>CAVZOQ010000004.1:0-577568 GCA_963777015.1 uncultured Actinomycetes bacterium | reverse complement strand
GCCCGGCTTGCTGCGGACGAGCGCGAGCGCCTCGGCGCCGCGCGTGCCGCTGCCCTTGGGCCGGCCACGACGGCCGGTGCCCTTGGGCCGCCGGCTGGGCTTCGGCGCCGGACGCGCCGGCGCGCGGCGGGCGGTCGGGCTGCCGCCATTGGACTGCGGGACGCCGTCGAGAGCCGCGGCTGCGGCCTCAAGCCGCTGATACTCGTCAACGAGCGGCTTGAGTTCCTTCAGCCGCGCGCCGATCTCGCTTCGCTTCTCGTCAAGGAAATCTGCCATGTTCGTCCCCGTTCAGGCAGTGACAATTACCGTCACAGAGCCTAAAGCATAGACCGGTCGGGCGGGTCGATGGCGGCCGGGATGCGGGCCGTTTTTCAGACGGCGGACTTCCAGAATTCCCTGAGCCGGCGCAGCGAGGCGTTTGCCTCCTTTTCGGGAATGCCGCCCACGATGACCCGCGATGCGGCGGCGCCGAGCGGCCCGAACGGCGTGCGAAACTCGTTGCGGTAGTTGAAATGCGTGCGCCCGTCGCGCTCGCTCAGACGGTTCTCGGTGACGGCCTTCGCGCGCGCCGGGCCGCTGCCCTCCCAGCGCGCGTAGCGCGGCGCGTCGAGCTCCTCCAGCGTCCACTGGACCTTGAACGGCATGCCGCGCAGATGCAGCGTCTGGCTCATGCGAAAGCCGGGCCGGATCGGGCCGGGATCGACGTGGTCGATGCGGTCGACGATCGTCACCCATTCGCCCATGTTCGCCGGGTCCATGATGTGTCCCAGACCTCCTGCAGCGGGGCGTCGATGTCGATGCTGGCGATCACGACGGACACGGGGCGCAAGAACCTAGCGTTCGCTGCCGCGAGGTCGACGGCGTCATCGCGCCGCCAGCGGCTCGCCGGCCTCCCACTCGCGCAGCGCCCGCTCGACCGCGCGGTCGAAGCGGTGAAGGCGCACGCCGAGCAGGCCGGCGCGCGATCGTCGCGCGGCAGCAGATCGCCCGCCAGGCTCTCCATGAGCGGCGCGATGAAGCCCGTGTCCTCGCCGGCGATCGCGGCGGCGATCGGTCGCGACGAGCGGCGTCGCGTTGCGCGCCGAAGCGCAGCGCGCGGCGGCGCACGAGCATGAGGTCGGCGATGCGCTCGATCATCTGTCCGTAGGTCAGTACGTCGGGTCCGGCGATATCCAGTGACAACCCGCCGCGCGGCGTGCGGCGTCGTCGCCGCCGCGAGCAGGAACGCGCCCACGTCGCGCGCGTCGATCGGCTGCGTGCGGTGCTCGCGCCACGGCGGCAGCGCGAGCACCTTCATCCGCTCGACGAGGTGGACCATGAAGCGAAACGAGCGCGAGCGCGCGCCGATCACGATCGACGCGCGCAGCGCCACCGCCTCCGGCAGCGCCCGCCAGCAGGATCCGCTCGACCTCCAGCCGGCTGCGCAGGTGACGCGAGAGCGCGCCGCTCCTGCGGCACGAGCCCGCCGAGGTAGACGACGCGGCGCACGCCGGCGCGCTGCGCCGCGGCGACGAAGTTCTCGGCCGCGGCGCGCTCGTTGTCCTCGAAGCCGGCGCGGCCGTCGCCCTCCATCGAGTGGATGAGGAAGTAGGCGACGTCGATGCCGTCCAGCGCCTCGTCGAGGCCGGCGCCGGTGATCGCGTCGCCGTGCACGAACTCCAGCGTCGCGGGCACGCGCGCCGGATCGCGGCCGAAGCCGCGCAGCTCGTGGCCGGCTCGCGTCGAGGGCGGGCGCGAGGGCGGCTCCGATCGAGCCGCTGGCACCGGTGAGCAGGATGCGCATGGGGCTGCCATCGTCGCCCATCGCCGGGCTGGCAAACGAGATGGGCGCGCCGGCGCGGTCGTCACGTGAGCTGCAGTCGGCGCGCGTCGGCGATGAGCGCCTGCGAGCGCGAGCGCCGAGGTGGCGGCGGGCGAGGGGGCGTTGCGGACGTGGATCGCGCGCGGCGTCGCGGACGAGCAGGAAGTCGTCGACGAGGCGCCCGTCGCGGGCGACCGCCTGGGCGCGCACGCCGGCGAACGCCGGCAGCAGGTCCTCGGCGCGCGATCGCCGGGACGTAGCGGCTGGCCGCGGCGGCGAAGGCGGCGCGGCTGGCGGCCAGGCGCAGCTCGTCCGAGGCCGGTGCGCCACCAGCGCGCGCCATCCGCCAGGTGCCGGGCCAGGCGAGCGTGTCGCGGACGTCGGCGGCGCGCAGCGTGCGCAGCGCGGTACGCCGTCGCGGGCGCCGACGAGCAGCGCCGAGGGGCCGAGCAGGACCTCGCCGTCGATGCGCGGGGTGAGGTGGACGCCGAGAAACGGCAGGCGCGGGTCGGGCACGGGGTAGATGAGGCCGCGCACGAGCGCGCGCCGCTCGGGGCGCAGCTGCAGGTAGGCGCCGCGGAAGGGAACGATGCGCGGATCGGGGTCGGCGCCGGCGAGGACGGCGAGGCGGTCGGACCACAGGCCCGCGCAGAAGATGGCGCGGGTGGCCTGGGCCTCGTCGCCGGTCGCCGCTGCGCAGGCGGATCGAGCGTCGCGCGCGTCGACGCCGCTCACCGGCCAGCCGCAGCGCAGCTCGCCGCCGGCCGCGCGCACGTCGGCGGCGAGCCGCGCGCCGACCGCGCCGAAGTCGACGATCCCCGTGCCCGGCGAGTGCAGCGCCGCGATGCCGGTCGGCGTGCGGCTCGACGTCGCGCAGGCCGGCGGCGTCCAGGCGCCGCACGCCGGGCACGCCGTTGGCGTGCGCGCGCCGCTCGAGCTCGTCGAGCGCGGGCAGCTCGCTCGCGTCGCAGCGCGACGATCAGCTTGCCGATCCGGCGCACGTCGATCGCGTTGGCCTCGCAGTAGGCGTACATCCGCGCCGCGCCGTCGACGCACAGCCGCGCCTTCAGCGAGCCCGGCGCGTAGTAGATGCCGCCGTGGATCACGCCGGAGTTGTGGCTGCTCTGGTGCGCCGCGGGCGCCGCCTCGCGCTCGACGACGAGCACGCGCTCGGCCGGGCGCCGGCGCGAGGATCTCGCGCGCGACGGCGAGCCCGAGGATGCCCGCGCCGACGACGATCGTGTCGTGGCGGTCGGCGGGCATCGCGCGCGAAAGTCTCCCCAAAGAGCGGCGATCGACGGCTCGCGCGAGGGGGCGAGATCTGCTTGCCCGGCACCTCTCACGGGAAGGCCATGGTTTCGTCCGCCATTTGCGGAGCTGGCCGGATCCAAAAACCCCATACGGAGCGGGAACGGCCGTTCGCGACCCCTTGAGCGTGCCGTCGGCGCATGCTGTGATGGCACCCGGTTCGGGTGTGCGACGAAGGGGTGCTGGGGACGCATGGCCAAGACGCGGACGACGACGAAGAAGGCGGCATGCGAGGACTGCTTCTTTCGCCGCAACCTGCTCTGCGCGCTGCGAGCTCGACGAGCCCTGCCCGACGTTCCGGCCCGACAGCCCCGAGGGGCTGCGGCCGCCGCAGCAGCTGCGCTTCGCGTTTCGCCAGGAGCGCCGCACGCAGGCCGCCTGGGCGTTTCCCAGCGCGCAGGAGCAGGCCACGCTGCACGCGTCGCTGAGCGCGACGGCCAGCGCGCGCCGGTCGCGCCCGCATAGAGTCTCGCGCCGTGAGGGTCACGGTGCTGGGAAGTCGCCCGCATGGCAGGACGTCGACGGCGCGTGCAGCGGCTATCTCGTCGAGGACGGCGACACGTGCCTGCTCGTCGACTGCGGCAGCGGGGTGTTCTCCAAGCTGCGCCGCTTGTCGTGACTACGTCGACGTCGACGCCGTCGTGATCACGCACATGCACGCCGACCACTTCTTCGACCTCGTCCCGTACGCGTGCGCGCTGACCTACGCGCCGCGCCAGCAGCCCGTGCCCGTCGAGCGCTGGCCGGGACCGACGGCCCGCGCCGCCCGCAGCTGCTCGTCCCGGCCGGCGCGACGGAGCTCCTGCGCACGCTGACGGTCGCCGGCGGCCAGCCGCGCCTGCTCGACGGCGCGTTCGCGATCACCGAGTACGACCCGGCGCAGCCGGTCGCGCGTCGGCTCGCTGACCGTGCGCTTCCAGCCCGTCCCGCACTACGTGCCCGCCAACGCCGTCGAGGTGCGCTGCGCGGCCGGCGGGCGCTTCACGTTCGGCGCCGACCACGGGCCGACCGACGCGCTCGACGACTTCGCCGCCGACACCGACCTGCTGTTCCTCGAGGCGACGCTGCCGCGGCCCGAGCGCGACGGCCCGCGCGGGCACCTGACGCCCGGCGAGGCCGGCGAGCACGCCGCCGCGCTGCAACGCGCGGCGGCTCGTGCTGACGCACATCTCCGACGAGCTCGACGGCGACCGGGCGCTCGCCGAGGCGCGGCGCGCGTTCGCGGGCCGGTCGAGCTCGCGCGCGAGGGCGCCGTCTACGAGGTGTGAGTCGCGCGCGGGCGCGCCGCCGTGCAGTGGGTACGCTGCGCGGTCATGGCCCGCGAGCGCGATCTCTTCGCGAACTTCGAGCGGATGCGCCGCGAGATGGACGAGCTGTTCGGCGACGTGTTCGGCAGCGTCGGGCTCACCTCGCGGCGCACCGGCTTCAGCCCCGCCGTCGACGTCTTCTACGCCGACGATCCGCCGCGCGCGGTCGTCCACGCCGAGCTCGCCGGGATCGACGCGGGCGACCTCGGCCTCGAGATCCAGGGCCGCGCGCTGACGCTGACCGGCCACCGCCGCGAGGCCGACGCCGAGGCGCCGCGTCTACCAGCAGCTCGAGATCGAGCACGGCCCGTTCCGGCGCACGATCGAGCTCGGCGCGGAGGTCGTCGCCGAGCAGGCGCGGGCGACCTACCAGGACGGCATCCTGCGCGTCGAGCTGCCGCTCGCCGATCCCGCAGTCGCACACCCGCAGCGTGCCGATCGAGCGCGGCGGCGCGCGCCGAGACGTCGAGCAGCCATGATCGACGTCGTCAGCGACGGCAACGCCGCGCGCGAGATCGAGGTCGGCATGAGCCAGCCGCTGCCCGAGACGCTGCCGGTCCTGCCGCTGCGCGAGACGGTCCCGTTCCCCGAGACGCTGACGCCGCTGGCGATCGGCCAGGAGCGCTCGATCCAGCTCGTCAACGACGTGCTCGCCGGCAACCGGATGCTCGTCATGGTCGCCAGCCGCCAGCCCGAGCTCGAGGAGCCCGGCCCGGACGAGCTCTACGACGTCGGCGTCGTCGGCGTCATCGCGCGCATGCTCAAGGTGCCCGACGGGACGCTGCGCGTGCTCGTCCAGGGCGCGCAGCGCGTGAAGATCGACCGCTGGCGCCAGCGAGCAGCCCTACCTCGTCGCCGAGATCTCCGAGCTGCCCGACGTCGTCGAGGAGTCGCCGGAGCTGACGGCGCTCATGCGCAACGTCCAGCAGACGTTCTCGCAGATCGTCGAGGCCGTTCCGTACCTGCCCGAGGAGCTGCAGATCGCGGTCGCCAACGTCGAGGAGCCGCGGCGCGCTGAGCCACATCATCTCGGGCTCGCTGCGGCTGCCGACCGACGACAAGCAGGCGCTGCTCGAGGAGCCCAACGTCGCCAAGCGGCTGCGCCGCCTGACCGAGGCGCTCGCGCGCGAGCTCGAGGTCATCTCGATCGGCTCGGAGATCCAGAACCAGGTCCAGTCCGACATGGACCGCACGCAGCGCGAGTTCATCCTGCGCCAGCAGCTCAAGGCGATCCAGGAGGAGCTCGGCGAGTTCGACGAGTCCGCGGCCGAGGCCAACGAGCTGCGCGAGCAGCTCGCCGCGATCGACCTGCCCGAGGACGTGCGCAAGCAGGCCGACCGCGAGCTCGGCCGGCTGGAGAACCTGCCGCCGGCGGCCGCCGAGCACGGCGTCATCCGCACGTACCTGGAGTGGATCGCGTCGCTGCCGTGGAACACGTCGACCGAGGACAACCTCGACCTCGACCACGCCGCGCACGATCCTCGACGAGGACCACTACGGCCTCGAGCAGGTCAAGGACCGCATCCTCGAGTTCCTCGCCGTGCGCAAGCTCGTCGGCGCCAGGCGGGCTCGCGCGGCACGATCCTCAGCTTCGTCGGCCCGCCCGGCGTCGGCAAGACCTCGCTGGGCAAGTCGATCGCCCGCGCGCTCGGCCGCGAGTTCGAGCGCATCAGCGCCGGCGGCGTGCGCGACGAGGCCGAGATCCGCGGCCACCGCCGCACGTACATCGGCGCGATGCCCGGCACGATCATCCGCGCGCTGCGCGACGCGGGCTCGAACAACCCGCTGTTCATGATCGACGAGATCGACAAGATGGGCTCGGACTTCCGCGGCGACCCGGCCAGCGCGATGCTCGAGGTGCTCGATCCCGAGCAGAACGAGAACTTCCGCGACCACTACCTCGACCTGCCGTTCGACCTGTCGCGCGTGATGTTCATCACGACGGCGAACACGCTCGACACGATCCCCGGCCCGCTGCGCGATCGCATGGAGATGATCGAGATCGCCGGCTACACCGCCGACGAGAAGCTGCAGATCGCCAAGCGCTACCTCGTGCCGCGCCAGGCCGAGCGCAACGGCCTCAAGCGCAGCCAGCTGCGGATCACCGACGCCGCGCTGCGCGCGGTGATCGCCGACTACACGCGCGAGGCCGGCGTGCGCGAGCTCGAGCGCCAGATCGGCGCGATCGCGCGCAAGGTCGCGCGCGGCGTCGCCGAGGGCGAGACGCCGAAGGGCTCGATCGGCGAGGCGCGGGCGCGCGAGCTGCTCGGCCGCCAGCGCTACCACTCCGAGACGCGCCGGCGCACGCGCGTGCCCGGCGTCGCGACGGGCCTGGCCTGGACGCCCGTCGGCGGCGACGTGCTGTTCATCGAGGCGCAGGCCTTCGACGGCGAGGGCGAGCTGCAGATCACCGGCCAGCTCGGCGACGTCATGAAGGAGTCCGCGGCCGCGGCGCTGTCCTACGTGCGCGGCCATCTGCGCGAGCTCGCGCCGAGCCTGCCGTCGGACTGGTTTCGCGACCCACGACATCCACATCCACGTCCCGGCCGGCGCGATCCCCAAGGACGGCCCGAGCGCCGGCATCACGATGGCGACGGCGCTGCGTGTCGCTGCTCACCGGCCGCCACGTGCGCGACGACGCTCGCGATGACCGGCGAGATGACGCTGACCGGCCAGGTCCTGCCGATCGGCGGCCTGAAGGACAAGGCGCTCGCCGCGCAGCGCAACGGCATCACCACCGTCATCGCGCCCGAGCTCAACGAGCCCGACACCGACGAGATCCCCGAGCACCTGCGCAAGAAGCTCGAGTTCCGCTTCGTCAGCGAGATCGGCGAGGTCTTCGACGCCGCGCTGGAGCCGCCCGGCCGCGTCTGGCGGCAACGGAAGCCGGGTATATGCTCACGTCAACGCCCTCAACGCAAGCAACCCGAGGTGAACTAGATGGCAGCGAAGGACAAGGCCGCCAAGGCCGCCGCAGCCGCCCAAGCCGCGAAGGAGAACCCGTACCTGCAGCGGGTCATCCAGGACGACGAGCTGCGCGACAACATGGTTGTGGCCTTCGAGGCCGCGCGGAACGCGTACAACCGGCTGAACCACGGCAAGTCCCCGGCGAAGAACCTCATCGAGGACAAGAAGCTGCACGCGAACCTCAAGAAGCTCCGCCGACGCGCTGCGCGACGCGTCCGCGGCGCTGCGCGAGGCGCCCAAGCACACGACGCCGAAGAAGAAGCGCAAGGGCGGCCTCGGCCGCCTGCTGCTCGTCGCGATCGTCGGCGGCGCGGTCGCCGATCGCCGTCAGCGAGGGCCTGCGCAACAAGGTGCTCGACGCGCTGTTCGGCGCCGAGGAGGAGTTCGACTACACCTCCAACACGACGCCCGCCGCGCCGGCCGAGGCGCCCGCGCCGACGACCTGACCGCGCGTCGCTGTGACCGC
This sequence comes from uncultured Actinomycetes bacterium, assembly GCA_963777015.1. Taxonomy (GTDB): domain Bacteria; phylum Actinomycetota; class CADDZG01; order CADDZG01; family WHSQ01; genus JACCXF01. The sequence goes on along the minus strand of CAVZOQ010000004.1, from coordinate 569,719 downwards.
CGTAGCCAGGAGGGCGCCCCGCGGGGCGCCTTCGTCGTTGCTGGCCGGCCAGCCAGCCGCGCAGCCAGCCAGTCGCTCGGCCGGTGATGGAAGCTGCGACCACGAGCGAGCGCCAGCTCGCCGGCGACAAGGCCGCGCGGATCGTCGACGCGATGCGCGCGTCGGTCGCCGAGCGCGGCACCGCGGGATCGACGTTCGACCAGGTCGCCGGGCGGCGGGCGTGTCGCGCGGGCTGCTGCACTACTACTTCGGCACGAAGGAGCGGCTGCTCGTCGAGGTCGTGCGCCACGACTGCGACGTGCGGATGGCGTCGCTGGACGCGGCGCTCGCGCAGGCGCAGACCGCCGACGACTTCATCGCGGTCCTCGTCGCGAGCCTCGAGGACGTCGTGCGCAACGACCCCGGCTTCGTGACGCTGCTCTTCGAGCTGTTCGTGCTGTCGCGCCGCCACGAGGAGGTCGCCACGGAGTTCCGCGAGCTGCTGAGCCGCCTGCGCGAGCAGGTCGGCGGCGCTGCTGCGCGACAAGCAGGCCGAGGGCGTGCTGCACCTCAGCGCCGAGCCCGAGGCGGTCGTCGACGTGCTGTTCTCCCTGGCCGATGGAATCTGGTTGCGGATGCTCGCCGAGGCGAGCGCGACTTCGGGCCGACGATCGACGCCGCCGTGCAGTGCGTGCGGGCGCTTCGCCTCGACGCACGCCCGCCTGACTCGGTGGCGATTAGTCCGCTTGAGGCGAGCGCGGGTACGCCAACCCGAGAGGGAGGAAACCCACACGAAGGGAGCCGCTCATGGCAACCCAACTGCAGGAGAAGTTCACCGTTTCCAACCCCGATCAGGCATGGGGCGTGGTCTCGGACGTCAACAAGCTCGTGGCGTGCGTGCCCGGGGCGAAGGTCGTCTCCGCGGAAAGCCCGACGAAGGCCACGGCCGAGATCAAGGTCGACATGGGCTCGATGGCGATGAAGTTCAGCGGCCCGGTCGAGATCGTCGAGCAGGACGACGGCTCCAAGCGCGCCGTGATCAAGGCCAAGGCCAAGGAGGCCGGCGGGCAGTCCAACGCCGATGGCACCGTCACGATCCAGATCGGCGGCGACGGCGGCACGGTCGACGCGACCGCGAACGTCAGCGGCAAGGCCGCGTCGATGGGCGAGGGCACGGTGCAGGCGGTGCTGCAGCAGCTCATCAAGCAGTTCACGGCCAACCTCGCGAAGGCGTAGCACCTCGCCCCGGCTACTCTGACGGGCGCGCCGCACCTGTCGGCGCGTCTGTTGTGGGCCGTGGCGGAGTGAGCATGTGACACCCCATCGGGCGCCCGCGGTGGCGCCCTCGGAGTTCGATCGTCAGGTGGCGACGCTGGTGCAGCGCGGCTACGCGCGCGCCGCCGCGCTGTCTGAGGTCGAACTGGTCGGGCTGCTGGAACCGCTGCGGTCCTCGTTCGGCGACGGCTGCGTGATCGTCGTGAGCAGCGGCCTCGTCGACGCGAGCACGTCGATCGGGCTGGTCCGCCGCCGCGGCAAGGCCGGCCACCTCTCGCTGCTGACGCCGGCGCAGCTGGCGTCCTTCGTGCCGCTCGAGGTGGTGTCGCTGCCGGCCGGTCCGGCGTATCTGGTGTGCGATGTCGAGGCCGGGGCGGACAACCGCAACCGCACGCCGGACGACGCGGTTGCGTCGATCCTCGAAGCCGGGCGCTCGCCGCTGACGATCGAGGAGGGGATCGCGCTCGTCACGCAGTTCCCGGAAGCCGTCGCGACGAACGGCGGCTTCTCGCTGGCCGGCTCACGCTGCGGCGATCGCCGCGTGTGCGCGCTGTGGATCAGCAACGGTGCGCCGAAGCTCGGCTGGTGCTGGGCGGGGAATCCGCATACCTGGCTCGGGACGGCGTCCTGCGGGGCGCGGGCGGGGATGTGAAAAACGGCATCGATGAAGGAGGCGAGGGTCTTGATGCTGCTGGTCTACGGCGACCCCCGCTTGAGCCCATGGGTGCGTGATCCAGTGACGATCGGACCCCTGCACTGCACACGGGTGTCGCGCGATCACCGCATGCGTGATCGAGTGACGATCGTGTCACTCCGCCGCGCACGGCTGTCGCTGGATCACGCCACCGCGCGGCGGCCCACCCTTCCTTCATCGCCGCCGTTTCTCAAGCCAACCGGCAACCGCCACCGGCAGAGCGACGACGCTCAGCCGGACGGGTTCGGCGTCCCGATCTTCTTCCGCGGCCCGCGCTCGCGCTCGCGCGGATCGATCCGCGACGGCTCCCGGGCGGGATCCTCGACCTCACCGGCGAGCAGTTCCTGCGCGAACAGCTCCAGGTTGATCGCGACGCGGTCGAAGCGAAACGGGTCGACGTGCAACTCGGCCGACGCGGTCCACGGCGGCACCGGACCGCCGGTCAGCGTCGCGTGCAGGCGCGTGGTGTTGATCTGGTCGTGCTCGGCGCGGAGCTTCAGCGCGCCGCCCGCCGACTCCCAGGTCCGCTCCCCGTCGAAGCCCTTGTGGTCGTCCGCGAGCCCGCGGCAGAACCCGATCAGCGTCTGCGGGGCGTCGTCGGCCTCCACGTAGACCGCAGACGCGTCGAGGATGACGCCGGTGAGCTGCACGTCGTAGGCGATCTTGGCGTCCTCCCACGGATGCGGGACGGGCGTCACGCGCAGCGTGACGTCGCCGAAGCGCGACTCGATGTCGACGTACTTCATCGCGGCGCAATCTAGACCATCGCCTCGCCGCGTCCCCCCGGCTCGGTGCTAGCGGAACATGCCGTCGGCGATGTCGCCCGCCTCGGCCGGTGGCGCCGTCTCCTTGGCCGGCTTGAAGCGCGTCCCGATCGTCACGAGCAGATGCAGCACTCCGAGCACGATGAAGAACGCCGTCGGCGCGCTCTCGTCGCTGAAGCCGAACAGGAACGGCGACGCGATCAGCACGGCCGCGAGCGCGAAGTCGAGCAGCAGGTGCATCGACAGCGGCAGCGAGTTCACGAGCGACGTCGGGCCGTCGGTGCTCGCCGCGATCGCGATCACGAGGACGCCGGCGACCACGGACACCGCGACCGCGGCGCCCGCGTCGAAGCTGAAGATGAACGGCGCAGCGATCAGCAGCGCGCCCGCGAGGTACTCGACGGCGCCGTGCAGGAAGCGTGAGATCGGGCCCTGGCAGGGGAGGTTGCAGAACGAGCGATCACCGTCGCAGAAAAGATCGCCGATGGAGACTTTGCGGCTGCGGCCGAGGCTGCGGGGCTCGACGATGAGCTGGATCCACTCCTCGGCGCTGCGCGCGCGGGCCAGGCACTGCTCGAGGGGGACCCAGAGGAGTTTGGGAGAGGCATCGCGCAAGCCTCGGGATACGGGGATCATGCCGAGGCGGCCGAACGGCTACTGGCGGGCGATCTCGAGGGAGCCGCCGGAGCCGCTCTCACCGCAGCTGGCTTCGACCAGTTCGGCGCGGCGACCGACAACATCGCCGAGGGCGACTTCGTGGGTGCGGGCAGGGAAGCAGCCATGGCAGGCGGATACGGCGAGCACTGGAACACCGCGGAACAGATTCTCGACGGCGACCTCGAGGCGGCGGCCGTTGCCGGTGCCGGCGCCGCGGGTGAGACGCTGGGGCTCCCGGGGCTGGGCGGCTCGTTGAACAACGTTATGGAAGGCGACTACACCGAGGCGCTAGGCGCCACATTCTTGGGGGCTGCCGGAGGCCTTCTCGGGGGTCCCATCGGGGCGACGCTGGGAGAGTTCGCCGGGGGGTTCATCGGTGAGGGCCTCGGTGATCTCGGTGTTGACGATGCGTTCGAGTGGGCGGGCGGAGCAGCGGGTGATGCCGCCACATGGACCGGGGGAGCGGCTGAAGACGCTGCCGACTGGGTCGGTGGGGCGGCGGAAGATGCCGGCGAAGTGGCGGTGGAGGTCTTGGAAGACCTCTGGCCGTTCTAGGGACCGCGTCGCCAATGGGACAACGAGATTGTAGAAACAGCGGGTGACCTACCACCTCGGGGTTGACCTTGGCACGACCTACACGGCGGCAGCCGTCTTCCGCGACGGCCGGGCCCAAATCGTCGAACTAGGAAGCCGCGCCGCGGCCGTGCCTTCCGTCCTCTTCGTCAAAGAGGGCGAGGGGTTGCTTATCGGGGAGGCCGCGACACGGCGGGGAGCGAGCGACCCGGCCCGGCTCGCTCGCGAGTTCAAGCGTCGTTTTGGCGATCCGACGCCGTTGATACTCGGCGGCTCTCCTTTTGCAGCCGATGCACTCACCGCAAAGATCTTGCGTTGGGTCGTCGACGCGGTCGAGGAGCGGGAGGGCGGTCCTGCCGACAGCGTGACCGTGTCGCATCCGGCGAACTGGGGTCAATACAAAAGAGATTTGCTTCAGCAGTCACTGCGTCTGGCAGGGCTCACGGAAGCCGAAACCATCACCGAGCCCGAGGCGGCCGCTATCTATTACGCCTCGAACGAGAGAGTCGAATCGGGAACGATCGTCGCCGTGTACGACCTCGGAGGCGGCACATTCGACGCCGCTGTGCTGCGCAAAATGGCGGAGGGCTTCGAGATCATGGGGCGACCTGAGGGGATCGAACATCTGGGGGGGATCGACTTCGATCAAGCGATCCTCGCCAGAGTCGACCGGTCCACGGACGGCGCGTTGAGCGCTCTCGATCCTGCCGATCAGGCGAACGCGAAAGCCGCCTCGCGTTTGCGCGAAGAGATCGTCGACGCCAAGGAGGCGCTTTCCAGCGACACGGATGCGTCGATTCCAGTTGTGCTTCCCAACCTGCAAACGGAGGTGAGGCTGACTCGAAGCGAGTTCGAAGACATCATCCGCGCCTCGATCGGCGAGACGATCGCCGTGCTGCGTCGTGCTCTCAAATCTGCCGGCGTTTCAGCTGCTGAGGTATCGAAGGTCTTGCTCGTGGGAGGGTCGTCGAGGATCCCCCTTGTCGCGCAGATGGTTTCATCCGAGCTCGGACGACCCGTTGCCGTGGATGCCCATCCGAAGCACGCGATCCCGCTGGGTGCAGCCATTGCCGCCGGAGGAGTGGCCGCCGAGCCCGAGGAGGCGACGGTGGAGATGCCGCCTCCGGAACCATCTGAGGTAGCGCCGGTCGCGGCGAGCGCCCCGCCCCCGGGCCTTGACGAAACCACACCCCTCGAAAAGGAAGCGCCCTTCGTTTCGGAATCACGCTCCAAGGTGCCGGCGATCCTAGGGGCGATCGTGCTCCTGGTGGTTCTGCTCGCCGGGGCCGCGTGGGCTTTGGGTTTGGGTCCCTTTGCCGGCGATGAGACCCCCACGCAGACAGAGCAGCCCGATGAGGACTCCGACGAGCCGGCCGAGGAACCACAGGACGAGGCGCCGGCTGAGGCTCCGGTGGAGCCGGAGGAGGAGACAACGCCGGAAGTTGTCGACACGCCGACGCCGGAAGTTGTCGACACGCCGACGCCGGAAGTGTTGTCAACCCCTTAAGGTTCCGGCGCAACCAGATCCTTGCGGTAGAGGCGGCCTACGGCTCTGGTTGTTCGACCGCAGGGTCTGGGCCGATCGGATCGTGCTCGACCTCCCCATCCATGCCCTCGATCTGCTCTTCCTCCGGCCAGATCTGCTCCTCCTGATTCGGTTCCGGCAGGATTATGTCCTCCTCCGGACCGTCAACGGCGAGGGGGTCGACCTCCATCTCGACCTCCCCATCCATGCCCTCGATCTTCTCTTCGCCAGGCCAGATCTGTTCTTCCGGGTAGGGCTCGGGGGTGATGATCTGCTCGGTGCGATAGACGTTGACCAGGCTGTCGGGATCCCCGAGAGCCCCGGCGGGCATCTCGAGGTCTACCCCCGCCCCTTCAAACGCCTTTGCCCCCGTGAACGCTGCGCCGACAGTAGCGTCGTCGAGATCGGTGGCGGCAACGTCACCGATCGGTGCGATACCGCGCTCCGAAAGAACATCGACTTCTGCATCGGTGAGAACGGGAGACTCCGGCTCGGTTCCCACGGAGACGGGGCCGCCGATGTCCGGCGGCAATTCACGCTGCGCGTCGGAAAGGAACTTGTCCGGCTCGAACTCTCGGGGAACCGGCGGTGGGACTGGCTCTATGGTGCTCTCGCCGGTGACGTTGCCTGCAGCGTCGATTGTGACCGTGCTTCCAGAACCGTCGGGGTTGTAGTCGGTTTCTGTGCTCGTCCCGTCGGTTTGGAGTTCTCGGACGCTTATCCGGCCGTTCTCATCCATCGTCGTCCTGGTCTCGACGCCATCGAAGTCGCGGGTAACCGTGGTGTAGCTGCCGTCGAGGCTCTTTGATTCGTAGTGGGTTTCGCGCGTCGCTCCATCGGCTCGCGTTTCTGTTTCGACCATCGACCCATCGGGATTCTTAGTGAGCTTGTACGTCTCGGTCGAGCCGTTTGCATTGGTCTTGATCTTGTCGATCGAGCCGTTGGCTGCGTAATTGATCGTCTCCGTTCCGGAGGGGCCGATCGATGTCACAAAACTCGACCCATCCGGCCGTACTTCCCCAAAGGTCTCGAACGACTCGGTTGTCCCATCGGGGTGTTCGATCGTCTTGTGGTCATGACCGTCCGGTGTCGTTCTTTCGGTTGTCGTCGTGACTGAACCGTCCTCGGTCACCAAACGTCGGACCGTAGAGCCGTCGGGGTTGATCGTGGATGTGGAGACCGCCTCCGATCCGTCGGGGTGTACGACGCGCATCTCCGAAGACCCGTCCGGCCGGCTGACCATCGTCGACACGTCACCATTGGGGGAACGCACCTCGGAGAGGCTCGTGCCGTCATCGTTGTATGTGGTCTTGCTGGTCGTTACCTCTTTGGTTCCGTCCGGTAGCTTGACGGTTGATCTAAGAGTCCCATCGGGGTCAAACGTCATGTGCGTTGTCTGCACACCGTCGGGGGTGATGGATTGGCCCCATTGGCTCCCGTCCGGGGCGAGACCGCTACGGAAGATCTCCTCGGAGCCGTCCGGATGACGGGTCGTTACCTGCCGCATCCCTCCCGGCGAGTCGATGGTCGTTTCGACGTCCCCGTCTGTGGCGCGTGAGACCTTGGTAGTGATGCCCGTGGAGGGGTCGGTCTTCTCGATGATGTTCAAAACGCTGCCGTCCGGCATCACACTGGTGAGCTTGTTCGTGCCGTCTGGAAGGTCCTCGCTGAGCATGGTGGCCCCAGGGCTTCTCTCCAGCGTCCTCCCTGGAACGGCCTCTGTAGGGGTCGACTCGACCGACGCGATCGCGTCGGTCGAAGCCGGTTGGACCGATGCGACTGCGCCGGTGGATGGCGGTTGGGCCGATGCGACGTCCGTTGCAGGCGGGTCCGACGGGACCGCCGGGTCACCAGGCGGAACTATGCCCCGCTCCGAAAGGAACTCCACCTCCGCTTCGGACAGCGGCGCCGCCGCGAACCCTGCCGCTTCTCCCGTGAAGTCCGGCGGATCGATGGGGACATCCGGTCCCAACTCCTTGTGGGCGTTGTCTATGAACTTCTCGGGGTCGTGGCCACCGAGTGGGACTGGTCTCGGGTCAGGGCGAACGGGAATGGACTTGTCGATGTTGCCACCCGCATCGAGGACGTCTGTCCGCCCCGAGCCGTCGGAGCTGAAACTGCTGTCGATCCGGCCCCCGTCCGGGTTGATGGTGTGCACTTCGACCCGTCCATCCGGCCCCACGTCCGTCGTTCTCTCAGTGCCGTCGAAGTCCGCGACTCCGGGTGGTGAAGCTCCCGTCGGGCTGCTGAGTGTACGTCGCGTCGCGAGTCGATCCGTCCGCGCGCACCTGGTGCTCGTGTATCGAGCCGTCGGCTTCCTTCGTCCGAGTGAACGACGTCGTCGTACCGTCGGTATGTTGTTTGATGCGCTCTGCCGAGCCATCCGGTCGATTGGTGATCGTCTCGGTTGCATCCGGCCCGTTGTGGTGCTGCACGGTCGTTCCATCCGGGAGTCGGTCTTCCCAGTCTTCGAACGTCTGGGTCGAGCCATCCGCGTTCTCCACAGTCCGGTGTTCGTGACCGTCCAGGTCGGTGAATTGGGTAACGGTGGACTCGGTACCGTCGGCGGCACGGGAGTGCGTGACCATCTTGCCGTCTTCGGTGCGAGTCACCGTCGTGCTCTCGAACGTCCCATCCTTATGACGCGTTATGAGCTCGGACGATCCATCGGGACGTGCGATCTTCGTCGTCTCGTCGCCTCTATCCGAGGTCACCTTAGTCATTTCCGAGCCGTCTTCGAGCTTGGTGGTCTTGGTTCTGGTGACCCCGATGGATCCATCGAAATTCTTGACCGTGTGTCGCAGGGTCCCATCGGGTTGATAGGCGTCGTGTGAAGTCGATAGGCGCCCGTCTTTATCCACGTCCTGTGACCACGATGAGCCATCCGGACCGGAGAAGGTCCGGTGGCCGTCGCTGCTGCCGTCTGGATATTGAGTCGTGCTCTCGGTCTGCCCGCCGGGATACTCGACGTTCCTTTCGAGGCGACCGTCGGGATGCCGAACTACCTTCGTTGTGATCCCCGTCGAGGGATCCGTTCGCTCAATGGTTCGAGAGACTGTGCCGTCCGGAAGGACCGTCGTCAGCTTGTGGGTGCCGTCCTCGCGCTGCTCCTCGAATTGCGTAGCGCCGGAGAGCTCCTGCTTAAGCGAGGTTCCCGGGCGAGCGCCCACTTCCGTCATCCTGTCTGACTGGGTTGCCACTCCCTGCTCCTTCCACAAAAGGGGCTTAAGGATACGACCGCCAGGACTGCGCGACTAGGCGGGGTGGGTGGCAAGTCGTCCGCCGACACTGGGTCCGTTCAAGAGCCCGGCGCAGCGAAGGGGCGTCTACGGCCTGAGATCGGGCTGCGGGCCCGAAATGACACGAACCTCTGGCCCGCGGAATGGCGGCTGCACTCCCCCACGTCGACCGCTTCCTGTCGGGGCACAACGTCAAGAGCCTGGAGGAACTGTGCGACGCGCTCGCAAGCATCACGCGGTGATCGGTCCGTAGACGAGGGGCGCCAACCTAAGCGCGAGCGAACCCATGCTCGCGATGACCAATGACATGTTTCAGTGCCTCACACGACATGTGTCCTTTTGAGTTGCCGGACTTGCGTCGCTCCGAGAAGCCCGAGGGCGTTCACGAACTCCGTCGATAGGAGCTCCAGCGCACGAAGGACCCCGGCCTCGCCGGCAGCGGCCAGGGCGAAGAGATACGGCCGGCCGATGAAGACGCCCTGAGCCCCGAGCGCAAGCGCGATGGCGACGTCCGTTCCGCGACGCACGCCGCCGTCGAGGTAGACCTCGCATCGTCCGGAAACCTCCTCGGACGACCTCCTCGAGAACGTCTATCGAGGCGGGGACACGATCGAGCTGGCGACCTCCGTGGTTCGACACGACGACGCCAGCCGCCCCATACTCGACCGCGAGCGCCGCATCCTCGCCGGTCATGATCCCCTTGATTAGCACCGGAAGGCCCGACAACTCCCTCACCCATTCGACATCGTCCCAGGTAACTGTGGTGTTGACGACCTCATCCAGCAGCTGCAGCAGCTCGGCCCCCTCACTATCCACGATCCCCGCGAAGTTCCCGAAGGCGGCCTCCCCCTCGTAGACAACAGGATGACGCAGCTCCCGTTCCCTGTACCCGGGATACGGAAGATCTGCCGTGATGACGATGGCTCGATAGCCTGCGGCGACCGCTCGCTCGACCATCGCCTTCGAGATCCCTCGATCCCTATGGATATAGAGCTGGAACCATCGTGGCGAAGCCCCGACCGCCGCGACATCTTCCAGGGAACGATTGGCGATCGTCGAGAGACACATCAATACGCCTGCTTTCTTGGCCGCGCGCGACGTGGCGACCTCTCCTTCCGGATGCGCGAAGCGGTGTTGAGCAGTGGGGCCGAGGCCGACTGGGATGGGCAGTGGGGGTCCCGAGGAAGGACGTAGAGGGATCGATCGTGGAGACGTCCACCATCACACGGGGCCTGAGTTTGCGCCGCCGGAACGCGCTGACGTTGTCTCGCAACGTGATCTCGTCGCCCGCCCCCCCTGCGTAGTAGGCGAAGGCCGAGGATGAGAGGGTCTCGCGCGCCAGCTCTTCGAAATCATCGAGCTTGAAGACGCCGCCCAGATCCGTCACGCCGACACCCACCTTGCCTAGTGCCGGAACGACTACCAGAGTGCCAGCACCCGCGCGGGGCCTCCGGAGCCCTCCTCCCACGGGATGAGTCCGACAAAGGCGGTCGCCCCTCGCGCCGGGATGCGGCCGAGGTTCGCGAGGTTCTCGATCCCGTACCGATCGGCGCCGAGCAACCCGACATGAACGTCGAAGGTCTGCGACCGGCCTGGGTCCAGGCTCAGCGTGTCCACGCCGATGCCCGCGATCTGACGGCGCGCAAGGAGCCACTCGACGGCATCGATCCCGAAGCCGGGGAAGTGATAGGTGCCGGATCCATCTGCATTCTTGTAAGCGGCGGGATCGCCTATCCGCGACTCCCACCCGGAATACATGGCGACGATCGCGCCTCTTGGGATGCGCCCGTGACCCCGTTCGAATGACATGACGTCCTGTCGGGTGACGGCGGCATCCGGATCCGCCGCGGCCTTGGTCGAGATATCGATTACGACGAGAGGGGCGACGAGCTCGGCCGGGCTGAGCTCGGGCGAAAAGCGTCCGCCGGCGATGAAGTGCCCCGGCGCGTCGATGTGGGTCCCCGAGTGCTCGCCGAAGGTCCACTCCTGGGAGTAGAAGCCGTTGTCCTCGACGGTCACGAGGGTCCGCCGCCTCGGCGGATCGAAGGTGTACACGGGGAAACCCTCCGTGAACACGTGGGTCAGGTCGCGCGTCCGCTTCTCGGGGATCCGGCGCGCGCGAGCGATCGGAGCAGGGAGGGCCGTGACGGCCACTGCTCCGGCGGCCGCGGCAAGCGCCGCTCGTCTCGTGATCGGCGCCGCACCTTCCTCGTCGTGCGCGCGCCGCAACCGCTTCGACCGTGCCTGGGAGACACATCTCAAACCCCTTTCCGACGAACCGCCCCCGGTGAACTGCCTCGCCGCCAACTCGTAACGCTAAGGGGTCGCTGGGGTCGCCGCAACCTGGAGGTCAGGAGGGAGCGGTCCGTGCGCCGCCCGCATAGTCCGGCCGCCTAACGCGGTAGGCGGGCACGGCTGCGTCGAAACCCTTGACCGTCAGCTCCTCAGTAGTCACAGGCAAGTCTCTGGTTTCGAGCCATCCAGTGAGTCGTTTGAGTGCACCCTCGTTCAACAGCACCTCACCCGCCTCAGCTTGCGTTTGAAGCCGCGCCGCTAGATTAGTGGTCTCGCCTATGACACTCATGTTGCTCCCCGGTGCGAACGTTCCTACGATGGCCGGTCCCGCCGCCAAACCCACACCGAGTCCTAGGTTCAGGAGTGCTGCCTTGTCCTGGAGCGCGATCGCCGCCTCCATCGCATGCTCCGCGTGTTCAATGTGGGCACCGGAGACGTTGAACGTCGCCATGATCGCGTCGCCCGCAAACTTGTCGACTATTCCACCGTGACGGTCGATCTCACGTACCGCCCACCGCTGCAGCGACGTAATCTTCTCGGCTATGTCGCGCGGTGTCCGCTCGTTCGACATCGCTGTGTAGCCACGCACGTCGGCGAACATCACGGTTACGAACCGCTCTTCCGTGACGACATCCACAGCTTGACCGGTGAGAGGCGCATCGGGACCCAGATCCAACACGAGCCCGAGCTCGTCCGCTGCCCGTAATGCCTCATGCTCGATGAGCCGCACGTCCCGAGCGCGTGCCTCCTTGATCACAACAGAGATTTCGTTCGTCGCGGCCGTTGGGTCACCGCGGCCGGCGAGCCCCTTCGCGAGAACGAGCCTCGTGCGAAGCTCGAGCGGCTTGTAGTCAGCGCCCGCGAACGCACCGATGGCACGGCCCGCTGGCTCGGCCACGTCATCGAGCCGGCGTTCGGCCAGGGCCACAAGTGCTCTTGACCGATCGACGAAAGGCTCCCCCACTCCCCGATGAACTGACTGCTGTTTCTCGAGCAGTGCGGCAGCTTGATCGATCAATCCTGCCTCCACAAAGGCTTCAACTCCCAGCGACAGCGTCACCTGGAACACCTCGAGGCTGTCAGCTGCATCGAGGATCGAGCCCGCCATCTCGGCCAGCATGGCTGTGTCTTGTGTCGCCGTCATGCAGCGGACGCGCGCCGGGGAGTCGTAGATGATGTCCTGGATCTCGACGCGTTTCGAGATGTCCGGTAGATGTAGGAGGGCGGTCTCGATGTCGTTGTTCTCGGCAAGAGCCTGCGCGAGCAGCAGTTCGCCGCGCCACTTGAACTTGTTCGCTCCAAGGCTTTCGAACAGGTCGAGCGCCTTCTGCGCCGCATCCAGCGCGCTTTGGACCTCTCCGCGCGCGTTGCGGACGTAACCTTGACATAGATAGACCGACCCGAGAAAGAAGCTTCCCGCCGTGTGGTCCCTCATTCGTTCGAGTCGCTTTAGACGATCCTCCAGCGGGTGCATCAAATGAACTCTCATCCAGAGGTCGTTGTATGCGGTGTTGGTCGCGACGAACATATGACCCGCATCAACGGCTTCCCGGTAGGCGAGATCCACGTTCCTGAATCCATCGTCGTTCTGCCCGAGGTGGACTTGAGCGAGGCCGAGAAAACCGAGCGCCCACGCGTGCGTCTGAGTGTCATGCATGTGGGCAGCAAGGTCGACCGCCTTCTGCGCCGCCGCGAGGGCCTTTTCGGGTTCGAGCTCGAAAGTATGTAGCCCCGAGATACGGAGATAGGCGATCGCGAGATCGGTGCTCGGGCCGCTAGGCTCGAGGATCGCCCGGGCTCGTTCGTAGTCGTGGGCCGCAAGGTCGGGGTGCGACAATTCCCATCTGCACCGCCCTCGGACTATCAGGTAGTGCGCAGCGAGCGTTTCCTCCCCAAGAGCCTCGAGGCCCGCGACCCCGTCGGTGAGGAAGTCGTTGGCTTTAGCGGGTTGGCTATCGAACCACAGGGCCCTGCCTATAAGGCAGGGGAGTTCTGCCTCCAGCCGTGGATCGGTAACGTGCTCGAGCGCGTATTCGTAGAGCTTGATCGCCTCTTTGTATGCGTGGGTCCGCTCCGCCTGCTCGGCGCCCTCGATACACACGGGTACGGCATCCTCGAAGCGTCGGGCACCCAACAGGTGATTGGCGATCTCGACAGCCTCTCCTCCCGGCGGACTAATGAGGGTGTCGGCAGCGCGGGAATGTATGCGGATACGCCGAGGCATGATCATGTCGTTGTAGATCGCCTCCTGCGTAAGCGCGTGGCGGAAACGATAGCGCGCCGGCGCGGCGGGGTCCTCCTCTACCAGCTGCTCACGGATCGCGGCCTCGAGGTGAGCATGGATGGCCGCTTCGTCGAGATCCGCCACGGAGGCAAGCGTCGTGTAGGCAAAGCTGCGGCCGAGCACCGATGCAACTTGCAAGACCCCGATCTCTTCATCGGACAACCGCTGCACCCTCAAAAGGATCGTGTCGCGAACACTATCGGGCAGGCGGAGTTCGTCGAGCGATTTTCGCTCCCACCCGAACTCGGTACGATAGATGTCACCGCGGTCGAACGCGTCCTTAAGCATCTCCTCGAGCACGAACGGGTTGCCCTCACTTCGCTCGTGCATGAGGTCCATGAAATCGCCGCTCAGGTCGGAGGTGTCAAAGATCGCCGAAATGATGTCCCCGACCTCATCGTGCGACATCTCTCGAACCTCCAGGATTTCGGCGAATCCAGCCCGCCGCCACCCCTGGATGGTCGGAAGTAGAGGATGCCTGCGATGAAGCTCATCGTCGCGATAGGTCGCCAACACCATGATACGAAGGCCGCGCAGCCGGCGGGCGAGATAGTCGAGCAGCTCGCGCGTTGACGCATCGGCCCAGTGAATGTCCTCGATCACGAGCAGCAGCCCGGTCTCTTTCGCGGGAAGCGCAAGTAGCGAAATCATCGACTCGAACAAGCGGAGCTGGGTTTGGGTGGGATCCGCCGCAGATGAGGTCGTCGGCGCGCCAAGCTGAGGAAAGAGCTGGGCGAGCTCTCGCCCCGCCGGCCCGAGGCGCTCGGCGAGGGCCGCTGCATCTTGGAGGGCTATGTAGTTGCCGAGCGCCTCGAGGATGGGGAGATACGGCAAGGTAAGTTCGGCCTCACTGCAACCTCCCCAAAGAACTGTTGTTCCGAGCTTGTGGGCGCGTTGTTCGAGCTCGCCGGCAAGACGGGTCTTCCCGATGCCGGCTTCTCCCGCCAGCACGACGAAGCGGCTCTCGCCCCGGTTCGCGGCCAAGAGAGAGTCCTCGAGGTCATCAAGCTGCTCGTCGCGCCCGACCACCACCGGAGAAACGATCTTCTGGAGCACGCCCCCATTGTGCTCCACGCATGGTGGACCCGCGAGGAGCGGAGTAGAGAGGAGGATCCGGCGTTCTACACACTCGGTCACCCAGTTGTGATGGACCGCATCTCAACTTGGGCCGAGGTTCCCCTCGGGCACGCGGCTTACGATGACAGAGCCGCCGATCGGGGGGTACACGGATGCAAGAGAAGGTGCCGTTGATCCTGGGGCGAGACGCCGAGCTCGCCGAGCTGGAGGACTTCGCGGAGTCCGCCCCCGCGGGACCCTCAGCCACGATTTTGGAGGGCGCGGCCGGGATCGGCAAGACCACGCTGTGGCAGGCAGGAGTGGCCTTCGCCCAGAAGCGCGGCTATCAGGTCCTGTCGTGCCGCGCAGCTGAATCGGAGGCGCGGCTCTCCTATGCGGGCCTCGGAGACCTCCTCGACTTCGAGTTGCCCGATCTCCCAGCTCCGCAGAGCCGTGCCCTCGACGCCGCGCTCTTGCGGGTGGAGGTGAAGGACCCACCCGACCAGCGAGCGGTGTCGGTGGCGACGCTTGGCGTTCTGCGCACGCTCGCCCAGTCCGCCCCCGTTGGTGATCGCGATCGACGACATCCAGTGGTTGGATGCACCCACCACCAAGGTGCTCTCGTTCGTGGTTCGTCGAATAGAAGACGAGCCGATCGCGATTCTGCTCGCGCTGCGCCCCGGCACGGCCAGCGACCCGATGGGCATGTCTCGGACGGCGCCAGCGATGCGCCTTCGTCGGCTGACCATAGGTCCATTGAGCGAGGAGGCGATGACCCGCCTCCTGCGGGATCGAGCCGGGGGCAACCTCAGCCGCCCCATCTTGCTTCGGCTGCACCGGATCTCGAGAGGCAACGCGTTTTTTTGCCCTAGAGATCGCGAGGGCGCTCACGGAGCAGGGTCTCCGACCGGCGCCCGGGGAACCTCTGCCCATACCCGAGAACCTCCAAGATCTGATCGGAGCCCGGCTCGCCAAACAGTCGGCGGCCGTCTTGGACTGTCTCCTCGTCGTCGCGGCGGCCGCACGTCCCACGGAGGAGCTGATCGTCGCGGCGGCGGCGCGGCGGGACCGGGCATCGGCCGCCATCAGGAAGGCCGAAGAGGCGGGCATCATACGGGGGGCCGGCGGGCCGATCGGCTTCACCCACCCACTTCTCGGGTCGACGGTCTACGCCACGGCCACGCCTGAGGCCAGACGAAGGGTCCATCGCCGCCTGGCGGGTCTCGTCGGCGACCCAGAGGAGCAGGCGCGCCACCTCGCTTTCGCGGCCAGCCGGCCGGACGCCGACGTGGCGCGAGCGCTGGACGAGGCGGCTCGGTACGCGCGGGCACGGGGAGCCCCGGATGCGGCCGCGGAACTCTCGGAGCTGGCCCGGAAACTTACGCCGCCACAGGACGCCGCGGGCATCCTCCGCCGTGCCGTGGCGGCGTCTGAGCATCACTTTGACGCAGGCGACGCGACACGGGCGAGAGCCCTGCTCGAGTCCGCCATCGCAGGCATGCGGCCCGGCCGCGAGCGAGCGGGCATCCTTTTCCGCCTGGCTTCCATCAGCTGGCTCGACTTGCCCCGGGTTCAGGAGCTGGCCGAGCAAGCCCTCGAAGAGGCGGGAGACGACGCCGAGCTCCTGGCATCGATCAATGATCATCTGGCCTGGGTGGGGATCTACCGCGGTGACCTTTCCTTCGCAGCGAGGCATGCGAGGCCGTCCTTAGAGCAGGCACAAGGGACGAACGAGCCGTCGGTTCGGGCCGACTCTCTAGCGACCTACGGCATGGTGGAGTTCTTAAGGGGTCGGCCGGCGGAGACCTTCATGTCGGAGGCAGTGGGTTTCCAAGGCTTCGGAACGGCAGTGCCTACGGGGATCCAGGCAACCGTGTTCACTGCAGCCCGGACCTGTTACGGACTTCAGCTGCTGTGGGCTGGCCGTCTGGATGCCGCCAGAACGCTCCTTCACCAGGAGTTGTCCGAATACGAGAGGCGCGGAAGCTACCTGGTGAGGGACGAGCTGCACTGCTACCTCGCCGAGGTGGAAGCTCGGGCTGGGAACTGGGACGTCGCAGCCCGACACGCTCAAGAGGCCGTCGAGATTGGGGCGGACTCGGGGCAACTGAAAGGTCGGGGCCTGCACTTGTTTCCGAGGGCTCTAGTCGCGACGCTCCGGGGCGACGTCGAGTCCGCCCGGTCGGGACGCGAGCGAGGGCTTGCGGATCTCGCTCGCTAACGAAGACCTGCTTACCGCCAGCTGCAATAGGGCGGTGCTGGGCTTCCTCGAGCTCTCGCTGTCGCAGCCTTCTGCAGCGATGGTGCATCTTGAACCGGTGCTGTCGTTCCTGCACGCCATGGGGGCGGCGGAGCCTGGCATCATCCCCTGCGCGCCCGACGCGATCGAGGCCCTGGTTTCCCTAGGAAGGCTAGAGGAGGCCGAGGAGTTGACCGATCGACTCGAGCGCCAAGGGACAACTCTGGATCGACCCTGGGCCATCGCTACTGCAGCGCGATGCCGCGGGCTCCTTACCGCGGCTGGCGGCGATCTGTCGAGGGCGCGCGCAACACTCGACCAGGCTCGCGCTGAGCATCGACGATTACCGCAGTCCTTCGAGCTGGCCCGGACGTTGCTGGTGAAGGGCGAGGTGGAGCGGAGAGCCAAACAGAAGGCAGCCGCCCGCTCTAGCTTTGAGCAGGCGCTTGGTGTGCTCGAGGGCCTCGGTGCGCCGTTGTGGGCCGAAAGGGCGCGAGATGGTCTGGCCCGCGTTCGCGGCGCGCCGGTTTCCCCGGGCGAACTCACACCCACCGAGCAGCGGATCGCCCAGTTGGTAGGGGAAGGGAAGAAGAACCGAGAGGTGGCAGATGCCTTGTTCATCTCAGTGAAAACGGTCGAGGCCAACCTCTCCCGCATATTCCACAAGCTCGGGGTTCGTTCCCGCACCGAGCTTACCGTCCGGATCGCGGCGTCACAGGGACGACTATCCGACATGACCGACGAAGGCAGCTAGCAAGCCTTAGCGGCCGCGTTAGCTCCTTCGAGTGAGGCGCCCCCGGGACGCACTCACCAATGACGAACTCGCAGTCGTGCGCGATTCATAGGGCCGTCCCGCATATCGCGTAGGGGAATCCCCGATTCCCTATGGATGCCGTGTTCTTAGGTTGAAAGCGCAACCAGTCGGAGGAGAGGAGAGTCGCCATGGCATCCATCGCTAAGAGACAGGCGATCGGCCACGTCCACATCAACAGAAGGTGGGTAGTGATGTTGCTGGTCGCATTGGTCTGCATCTTGAGCGCGGCCATCATGGCTCCCGGTAGAAGCACGATGGTAAATGAGCGGACCGAGGTAACTGGGAACGCTGGCTACATAGGCAGCTCGGCGACCTGCCATCACACAGTCGTCCTTCCCAGACGAGGGCTTTTGTGCCTGGAAAGCACCAGGGGCAACTCCAACATCTCGCCCGGGAGCGGAGCAGCGGATCGGCTGCCAAGTCCGACGAAATAACAGCGCCCAGCGCGTCGATACCTGAATCGAGAACCCGGCGAGCTCCGACGCGTGCGTCAAGAGCTCCTCCTGTGACGCTCCTTCCGGGAAAGGGACACACGCGACGGAGCTGGCCCGAGACCCGGCCCCCGCGTCCGACCACAAGGTAGCTGGGACCGCCGCACCAAGAGGCATTAGCGGCAGTCCCATTGGACACCTGCAGGCAGCTTCGTGGCGCCCTTCCTCTGAGCGCCATACGCTATTGTGCGGCCGAACATTGGGGTCTCTAGGAGGGCCTTCCGGTTGCACATCGAACGATCCAATGATCCGAGGGCCTAGTAGCAAGCGGGTGGCGCCCGCCACGTACGCAGAGTTCGCCCCCGCCCGATCCATGGTTTCGACTTCCGCGAAACCCTCAAGAAGTTGAACTGGCGATGAAACCGACGATCTTGGCAGTTGACGACGATCCCGTTGTCGCACAGGCGATCACCCGCGACCTACGCGCCCAGTACGGCGCGGATTACACGATCATCCGCGCGACGTCCGGTCCCGAAGCCCTCACCGTGGTGGGAGATCTGACCCTTCGCGACCGATCGGTGGCGTTGGTCGCCTCCGATCAGCGGATGCCGGAGATGACGGGGATAGAGATGTTGGAAGAGGTTCGCCAGCAGGCTCCCGATGCCAAGCTCCTGCTGCTGACGGCGTATGCCGACACCGATGTCGCGATCAAGGCGATCAATGACATCGGGCTCGACTACTACATGCTCAAGCCGTGGGACCCGCCCGAGCTGCACCTGTATCCAGTGATCGATGACCTGTTGAGTGACTGGAGCCGGGAGCATCCCGACGACACCGTTGAGGTGCGGGTCGTCGGGCACCGCTGGTCGGACCGAAGCCATGAGATCAAGACCTTCCTTGCGCGCAACCACGTGCCCTATCGGTGGGTCGACATCGAACGGGATGACGAGGCGGAGCAGCTACTCGACCTGGCGCAGGCTCAAACCGCTGATCTGCCATTGGTGCTGATCCCCGACGGGGCGACACTTCGGACCCCGTCCACACTCGAACTGGCAGATGCGCTCGGCTTGCGAACCCGAGCCGAACAGCCGTTGTACGACCTGTGCATCGTTGGCAGCGGTCCAGCAGGACTTGCTGCAGCCGTGTATTCAGCATCCGAAGGATTGCGGACCATCGTGGTGGAACGGGATGCACCGGGGGGTCAAGCGGCACAAAGCGCGTCGATCGAGAACTACCTCGGTTTCCCGAAGGGTCTATCGGGGGCCGACCTCACTCACCGGGCGGTAGCTCAGGCCTCCCGCTTCGGCGCCGAGATGGTGCTCGCGCGCGATGTGGTGGGATTCGAGACCCGGGGACCCGTCAGAGCAGTGCGATTCGATGGTGCGGGTGAGGTCGAAGCACGCGCTCTGCTCATCGCGACCGGCGTGTCCTACCGTCGGCTGGATGCGCCCGGGATCGAGGAATTGGGAGCCCGTGGCGTCTATTACGGCGCGACCGCGAGCGAGGCGACCCAATGCCAAGGCGAGGATGTCTATGTCGTCGGCGGGGCCAACTCGGCCGGCCAGGCGGCTCTGAACCTCGCACGCTACGCGAAGAGGGTGGTGATGCTGGTTCGGGGAAGCAGGCTCGAGGACACCATGTCGCTGTACCTCGTGGAACGGATCAACAGCATGGAGAACATCGAAGTGCGGCTGCGCACCGAGGTCATGGCAGCTCGGGGTGGTGACCACCTCGAGACCCTCAAGCTTGCCGACCGAGCGGCGGGCACCGAAGAAGAGGTGCCCACAAGCTGGCTCTTCGTGTTCATCGGTGCTTCGCCACGAACCGATTGGCTCGGAAATGAGGTGGCGCGCGACAAGAATGGCTTCGTCATCACCGGTCAGGATCTTGTGTCCTCAAAGCAAGCACCAGAGTGGCCATTGTCTCGTGCACCGTTCGCGCTCGAAACCAGTGTGCCCGGTGTATTCGCCGCCGGGGATGTACGGCTGGATTCCATGAAGCGTGTCGCATCGGCCGTCGGTGAAGGCGCTATGTCGGTGTACCTGGTCCATCGCTACCTGGCGACCATCTGATGAGCATCGAAGACCTGCGCGCCATCGCCTTGTTCGATGGACTCAGCGACGATCAGCTGAACGACCTCCTAACGGATGGTGAAGAGCTGCACTTCACCCGGGATGAGGAGCTGTTTCATGAAGCTCGCCCCGCCGACCACTGGTGGGCGCTGCTGGAGGGGAGCATCAGTCTGATACGCGTGGTCGGCCACGAGGAGACCGTGCTCGGCACGATGAACTCACCCGGCCAGTGGGCCGGTGGCTTCCAAGCGTGGGACCCGAACGGCGTCTATCTGGCCACCGGTCGAGGCGCCGCGCCCGGTCGGGTCCTCCGGGTGCCGGCTGAGCGGCTCCGTGAGCGGGCGAATGCTTGGTTCCCCTTCGGCGTTCACCTGATCAAGGGACTGGTCAGCACCGTGCGAAACATCGAGTCTATGGCGCGCCGAGCGCGAGGCACTCGTCGCGCTCGGCACGCTTGCGGCCGGGCTGGCGCACGAGATGAACAATCCGGCCTCAGCAGCGACTCGCTCGGTCGACGCTCTGGAGACCACGTGCGAGGCCTTATTGAACTCACTCGGACGCCTGGCAAAGGGTGAGATCTCGGCAGCCCAGTTCACCGAGCTCGACAGGTTGCGTCGGGAGGGAAAGGTGGAGTCCGCGAGCATGGACCCGTTGACCGTTGCCGACCGCGAAGATGCCTTGGCGGGCTGGCTCGAAGAGCACGGCGTCGAGCGCAGCTGGCTCATCGCGCCGCCCCTCGCCGCCGCCGGGCTCGACATCGAGTGGTGCGAACGGGTGGCGGCGCTGCTCGGCGATGCTCCACCACTCGGGGCGGGGCTTGAATGGGTCGCAAATTCTCTTTCGACGGCAACCCTGCTCTCAGAGGTGAAGGAGTCGACCAGGCGCATCTCGGATCTGGTCGCCGCGGTCAAGTCCTACTCTCAACTCGACCGCGCATCGATACAGCAGATGGACCTCGCTGAAGGGATCGAGAGCACCTTGGTGATGCTTGCCCACAAGATGAAGGATGGGATCACCGTCGTGCGCGACTACGGCGACAACGTCCCCCGAATCGAGGCGATCGCGGGCGAGCTGAATCAGGTATGGACGAACCTGATCGACAACGCCATCGACGCGATGGACGGGAAGGGCACGCTTCGTGTATCGACCCGCGCCGACGAGAACGGCGTGGTCGTGGAGGTTGCCGACACCGGCCCAGGGATTCCCAAGGAAGTGCAGGCTCGCGCTTTCGATCCCTTCTACACCACCAAGGAAGTAGGGAAGGGAACAGGCTTGGGCCTCGATATCTCGCGGCGCATCATCGTCGACCGGCACGGCGGAGAGATCACGATCGAGCCGCGGCCGGGCGAGACGGTGCTGCGAGTACGCCTTCCGCTTCGCCCCCCGCCCCCGTCCTGACCCCTTCACCCTGAGGGCCGGCGATACGAAGCGATCTGCGACCAGGCGTAGTTCCGGATAAGCGCCCTAGGCGCCGGATTCCAGCATGTCTTTCAGGAGCCTCACGATCGAGGAAGGTGGGGCGCTCGCGCCGGAGCGGGATGGGCGTCTGCCCCGGCGCGAACGCATGCTTACGGACGCGCCGTCAACCGCCTGATCGAGCTGTTGAGAGCGAGGTTGTCGTCGCTCGCAGAGCCCCATGCATAGACGAACACGTGCCGGAGTCGCTCGAGCTCGACGGTGATGGGACCGAGAACCCGCTGCTTCGTTCCGGCCAGAACCACGTCGAACCGGTAGGAGCGCTCCCTGAAGGGACGGGTGGCCTGCTCGCCGTTCTCCAGGTCGCTCGTCACGTACTTCCACTTGCCGCCGATCCTCTTGAAGCGCACATCAACCGCCGGCGCTGCGGCGGTGTGCCGCACGGTCACCCGCGCTTTGCGCGGCGCTACCGGGCGCTGGTCGTTGGGGAACAGCCCGAGCTTCGGAGAGCCTCCCTCATCGAGGTAGGCGACCGCCGCCGCGTCGGTGTCGTCGGTGACCGGGGCCGTCGCGGACAGGACCACGTCCGACGAGTTTGCCGGGGTCACATCCAGCTCGTAGCTGCCGGGCTCGAGCCGGAAAGCCCGAGTGATCGACCCCGGAGTGAAGTCCTCGAGCAGGAGGCCGTCGTTCGCGTAGACGTCCACGGTCAGGTCGGGCACCGCGTGTACGACCGTGACGCGCCCCTCGTCTGCCGCCAATGCTGTCGGAGCGAGCGCCAGTCCCGCGAGCACCATCGCAAGCGCGAGCGCAGATCGCGCGTCGCACCCTCGTTCGGATCCTCTTCCTCATGATCTCGTTTCTCCTTCTTTCGTGTCTCTAAGGGTCGAGTGCTGGAACGGTGGGGTGGCGATGCCACCCCACCGGGTGAAGATCACGCAGCGCTGCGCGCGCCCTGCGCGCTCGACATCTCCCGCCCGCTCACCAGAGCGGCGGCCTGGACGATCGCGGACAGGCCGACGAGCCCATAGATCACCCGCGTCAGCGCGTTCGTCTCGCCGAACTCCATCCCGAAGAGGGCGGCGACCAGATCGAACTCGGCCAACGCCACGAGCCCCCAGTTGAGGGCTCCCACGAGCACGAGGATCCCGGTCAGTGCCTTTAGCGTTTTCATCTCTCACCTCCTTTGTCCACTGTTTGTATAGTGTCTGTCCAGGAGTGTGGCACCGCAAACCTCCTTTGTCAAGCAGTTGTTGAGAGTTACGCGCAGACTCTGTACAGTGTTGCGATGGGACAGGCGGAGGGCCTTCTGAGGATCGGCGAGCTGAGCCAGCGCACGGGCGTCAGTCCCGAGCTGCTGCGGGCATGGCAGCGGCGGTACAGCCTCCTACAGCCGGAACGCTCCCCGGGCGGTTTCCGCCTCTACTCCCCCGACGACGAGGCCAGGGTCCTGAGGATGAAGGAGCACATGGCCCGCGGCATAGCGGCCGCGCAGGCGGCCAGGCTCGCCTCCTCCACGGAGCCGGCCGGCCGGTCGCAGGGGTCGATCACGGAGCTCCACGCCGCACTTGGGCGCGCGCTGGGATCATTCGACGAATCGGGAGCTCAACGAGTTCTCGACGAGGCCTTCGATGCTTACAGCCTCGATGCGGTCATCGGCGACCTGCTGATCCCGTACCTCCACGAGTTGGGCGAGCGTTGGTCACGGGGTGAGGTAACGGTCGCCCAGGAGCACTTCGCGTCGAACCTGATCCGCGCGCGTCTGCTCGGTCTCGCTCGCGGCTGGGACGCCGGATACGGTCCGCGCGCCCTGCTGGCCTGTCCCGAACGCGAGCTCCACGACCTGGGACTCGTTCTCTTCGGGGTGGCACTGGCGCGGCGCGGGTGGCGGATCACCTTCCTCGGCGCCCACACGCCCCTGGACACCCTGGCATCGACCGCCGAGTCCACGTCGCCCGACACCATCGTTCTGGCCGCTTCGGATCCGGACCACCTCGCGGGGCAAGAGTCCGTTCTCTCGCAACTATCGGATCGCTACCGGCTGATCCTCGCCGGTCGCGGAGCGGTCCGTGCGGCCGTGACGCTCGGCGTGGAGCTCCTCGATATGGATCCCGTCTCGGCCGCCGACGAGGTCGCGCGGGGATGGAGTGCGGACCAGGTCGCGCGGGGACAGAGCTCGACCTAGCTCGGCTCGGTCAATGAGGCGGGGGGCCATGTGTGGCGACGGAACGTCGCCGTCGGGCCCTAGCCCCAGCTACGGCGAACCCTCCCTCACCGGTCCGAAGTCAGTGCTAATCAGCCCGCTCAGGTGGCGACGCAGAGCGATCAAGGCGACGTCCTTAGCTTTTGCCTCGAGCATCACGTCCACCTCGACGTCTCTCTTCACATGGTCGAGAAACCACGAGAACGCAACGGGATCGATCATGTCGGCGTGGGCGCGCAGCTGTGGTGGCGAGGGCACCTCGATCGTCCTTCGCCCCTCTTTGACCTTGCGCACCAGCAGGGACGTCACCGGGGATGAAAAGTGCATCTTCGGAGTCACCCCCTGCGGCCAGGTTGCGACCGCGAGTCGAAGCGCTTCGTCGTCCGGTATGGCATCCGGGTCGAAGCAATGATGGTGGAGTACGTCCCAGACGACGGGACACCCCGTTCGCCTCGAAACCTGGAGCGCATCGGCAAGGCTGAACGAGCGGTCGTCGTTCTCGATGGCAAGCCGTTGCTGAGCCCGTTCGCTCAGCCGTTCGAAACCGCGTACGAAGCGATCCTTAGCCGCCTGCTTGTCGCCGCTGATTCCTCCCACGTGCAACACGACGACACATTCTGGTCCAAGACCCATCGCGTCCAGAATCTCCGTGTGCACCTCGAGCTCAGATAGTGCGGCGTCGACAGTTGCGGGGGTGATGGAGTTCAGCACGGTGTACTGACCCGGGTGCGTGGATAGGCGGAGGTTCAAGTGCCTGGCACGATCGCCCAAATTCGCAAGGTCTTCTGCGAAACGTTGCGGTTGATCGCGGAAGACCTTAAGGTCGGGGTGGCTCGCGTATGGCGCGATCGCAGACGCCATCCGATACATGCGAACGTCGATCTGATCGAGATAGTCGAAGATCGCGTGCAGGTAGGAGATTGACTCACCGAGGCTGGGGTTCGATTGCCATCGTCGGGTGTCGTGCGAACGTAACCCCGATCGGCCAATCACCTTCACGGCGAAACCAAGCTTCACGTTCGTAGCCTCCGGACCAAGGTGTCAAAGCGTGCCTGGATCCTACTGACCATCGTGCCTTTTCGACCCAGTAGAAGACCGCCCGGCGTTCTCTCATCTGGTGGCCACCAGAGTGTCGAAGGACCAAAGCGTCGGATCGTCAACCTGAAGGGACCTGGGCATCGGACTCGCTACCAATCCGGGCTGGCATCGGATTCATAATCCGATGCTTAGCTGAGACTGGGAATCCGGGCTTCCTCTAGCCTTTGGGAGACGAGCAGCGGCAGATCGCGCTCGTAGCCGCCGAGGTTGCACTGCGAGTAGCGCTCTGAGGCGTTACACGCCAAGGCTGCGGCGGATCGCTTGATCAACGGCGTCCGGAGCCAGGACATGCTCAATGGCCATGATCGCTGCGCCGATGACGCCAGCTCGGTCGCCGAGACCGCTGGGAACGATTCGAAGGCCTTCTGTTGCCAAAGGAAGTGAACGCCGAAACGTAACTTCGCGCACTCCGGCGAGTAGCTGCTCCGGTGCCTGAGCGAGGTCGCCCCCGATAATGATTACGCCAGGGTTGAAGAAATTCACACAGCCCGCCAGCACCTGACCAAGGTTCCTTCCTGCCTCACGCACGAGCCGTGTCGCCGCCGGGTCCCCTGAGCGAACCAAAAGTACGACGTCGCGAGTGGTGGCGGCCTTGATGCCCTCGGCTGACAGCCGCTGGGCAAGCGCCCTCCCCCCGGAAACGGCCTCCAGGCAGCCGGTGTTCCCGCACCGGCAGAGAACAGAATCGTTCTCAGCAAGGCGGATGTGTCCAATGTCGCCGGCGGCGCCATTGTCGCCGCGATGAATAGCCCCGTTGGCGACGATCCCACAGCCGATGCCAGTTCCGACCTTGATGAACATGAGATGCTCGCGGTCACGCCAG
Source organism: uncultured Actinomycetes bacterium (assembly GCA_963777015.1). Taxonomy (GTDB): domain Bacteria; phylum Actinomycetota; class CADDZG01; order CADDZG01; family WHSQ01; genus JACCXF01. The sequence continues at coordinate 544,282 of CAVZOQ010000004.1, read as the reverse complement.
TGAGTCCAGTGCTCACCCAGCGCCATGATGTTGACGTCGTTGTCGACCAGCACAGCTGCGTCGTAATGAGCGGCGAACCAACCCGGTATCCAGAACCCGTCCCACCCAGGCATGATCGGGGGGCTAGTCGGTTGGCCGCTCTCGAAAGCAACCGGGCCGGGCACACCGACCCCGATCGCCTGTACATCAGACGCTTTTCGCCCGAGGCCGCTCAGCAGGTCTACGAAGTGCTTCTGGGCCCAGTCGAGCACCTCATCTGGCCCTTGAGCGATGTCCATCTCCCCGGAGAGCTCACTAAGGGGCTCGCCCCCGAGGTCGCATGCCGCAAACCGGGAGTGGGTCGCGCCGAGATCGGCACAGAGGACGATCCCCGATTCATCATTGAATGCGAGTGTCCCGGGCGGCCGCCCTCCCGTCGATGCGGTGTCGCCCGCCTCGTAGACGAGGCCGTGCTCGAGAAGCACCTCTATCCGCTGGGTCACCGTGGACCGCGCAAGCCCGGTCTGTCGGGCGAGCTCTGCCCTTGTCATCGCTCCCCGCTCGCGGATCAGGCGGAGGACCGCTCCCGCGCTGCCGGGCTGCGGTGGCTTTGCGTGAGGGAGGGAACCTGGATGCGCCACGAGGTCAGTAAATCAGAACTTCCGAGGGAATAGGACAAGCTTCTGTTAGCTGATTTACGCCTCTAGCCCATTTCTTTGCAAAGTTTTGCTTGACACCTTGCAAAAGTATTGCAACGATGCGATCTATGGCTGGAGAGCCTCACATCCGCGTCGGAATTGCCGGCGCTGGGTTCATCGGTGCGGTGCACGCTCGCTCAGCGCGCTTGAGCGGGGGTCACATTGTCGGGGTGGCAGCTTCATCGCCCGAGAGTGCAAGGTCGGCGGCGGACAGGATCGGCGCAGACCGAGCCTTTGAATCGGCCGAAGCGCTGGCCGAGTCGGACGAGATCGATGTCGTCCACGTGTGCACGCCAAACCATCTCCACGTTTCGCTCACGCGCGGCGCTGGACGCCGGCAAGCATGTGATCTGTGAAAAGCCACTGGCGCTCGATGTCGGCGGCGCACACTCACTCGTTGAAGCCGCAACGGGCAGCGGACTCCAGGCGGCGGTACCACTCGTGTACCGGTACTACCCGATGGTGCGCGAGGCCCGTGAGCGCGTGCGCCGAGGCTCGACTGGGCCGTTGCGCCTCCTGCATGGCACGTACTTGCAGGACTGGCTCTCGCATCCTGACGACCACAACTGGCGCGTCGAGGAGGATCTCGGGGGAGCGTCCCGTGCCTTTGCGGATATCGGATCGCACTGGTGCGACCTGATCGAATTCGTCTCGGGCCACCGGATCACCCGGCTGACTGCGCGCACTACGACAACACTGCCGGAACGGCGGCGCACCGATGGGAGGCGCGCCTTCGAGCGCGGTGACGGCGGGGGCACGGTGCGCCGGGTCCAGACGGAGGACGCCGCCCTGGTTCAGTTTGAAACTGATGCGGGAGCTCTGGGCTCTGTCGTCGTGAGCCAGGTTTCTCCAGGTCGCAGGAACCGTCTCTGGATCGAGCTCGACGGTTCCGACGAGTCCCTCGTCTTTGATCAGGAAAACCCGGAGCAGCTCTGGACCGGGCGGCGCGATGGGGCCAACATCTCTTATCGCGATCCAGGACTGTTGAGCGAACCCGCGGCAAGGTTTGCAACGCTCCCGGCGGGCCATCCACAGGGTTACGCGGATTGCTTCGAAGCGATGATCGCCGACGTATACGCGGCGATCCGGGGAGCGGAGTTGCCTGAGGGCACACCGGTCTTCGCGGATGGCCTGCGATCGGCCGAGATCACGGCCGCAGTGCTCGAGTCGGCTAGCAGCGAAACATGGGTCGCTGTTCCGACTCAAGAGACTGCGGAGGTCGCGGGATGAAGCTGGGCTTCTTGACCGCTTGCATGCCGGACCGCCCGCTCGAGGAGATCGCCGCCTTGGCCGCCGACCAGGGCTATGAGGCACTTGAGCTTGCGGCGTGGCCTGCGATCGGCAACCGTCCGTTCACCGCTTCCCACGTAGCGGCAGACGCGTTCGATGAGGGTGAAGCCGACCGTGTCAGAGGGGCGCTGCAGGCAAACGGACTGATCCTTTCTGCACTCGCCTACTACGACAACAACCTCCATCCGGAAGCCGCGGACCGCGAGGCGATCCACGCTCACGTCCGCGCATGCATCGATGTTGCGGCCGCGCTCGGCGGAGTCCCGGTCGGCACCTTTATCGGTCGAGATCCGGGCCGGAGCGTCGCCGAGAACCTCCGGGAGGCCGAGCGAGTCTTCCCGCCCCTAGTCGACTACGCCGGCGAGCGCGGCGTAAAGCTGATGGTCGAGAACTGCGTCATGGAGGGCTGGCACCCTGACGGCAATCCTGGAAACCTTGCCTATTCCCCGGAGCTTTGGGAGTGGATGTTCGACCTTGGCCTGTATCTCAATTTCGACCCATCTCACTTGTTGTGGCTCGGGATAGATCCAGTTGCGGCCGTCAGGCCATACGTGGACCGAATCCCGCACGCGCACGCTAAGGATGCCGAGACCTTTCCGGAAGACCGAAACCGCTACGGGTTCTTCGGCAGGATGTCGACTCGCGAGGAGGATCCGTGGGACATGGGCTGGTGGCGCTACCGGGTGCCCGGGCTCGGGGAAGTTGACTTCCGCGGCTATGTCGATGCCCTGTACGAGGGCGGCTTCAATGGTGTCCTCTCGGTCGAGCACGAGGACCCGGTCTGGGGCGGGACCCCCGAGAAGGTCGAGGCCGGCTTGCGCATCGCCCATCACAGTCTCCGCCCGTTAGTGGTCGAATGATGGAGACGGCGTCCCTGCTGGAGATTCGAGGGCTCGAGAAGGAGTATCCGGGCGTGCGGGCGCTGCAGGGCGTGAACTTCGACGTGCGCGCCGGCGAGGTCCACTGCATCGTCGGCCCGAACGGTGCGGGCAAGTCGACGCTGATCAAGTGTGTTTCGGGCGCGGTCGAGCCAACGTCTGGCCAGGTGCTCCTCGAAGGGGAGCCGCTGGCGGTGGGTAGTCCCTCAGCGGCCATTGGCCGAGGCGTCGCCACGATCTATCAGGAGCTTGATCTGGTCGAGGGCCTCTCGGTCGCGCAGAACGTTTTTCTCGGCCACGAGCCTCGTCGCGCAGGCTTGCTCGACCTGGGCACAATGCGAAGGGAGACGGGCGCGATACTGAAGCGCCTCGATCACGAGCGGATCTCGCCGCGCGCGTTCGTTCGCGACCTGCGACCAGCAGCCCGCCAAGTGGTGTCGATCGCTCGCGCCCTATCGCGCAAGGTGCGGTTGTTGATCATGGACGAGCCTTCCGCGATCCTCGACGATGGCGAGATCGAGACGATGTTCGGCGTCATCCGCCGCCTGATTGCCGAGGGGGTCGGCGTCATCTACATCTCTCACCGCCTTGACGAGATCAGACGTCTTGGAGACCGGGTCACTGTGCTGACCGACGGGCAGACCGTGGCCTCGGGCTTACCTGCATCCACCCCGGTAGACGAGCTGGTTGAGCTGATGGTGGGTCGCAAGGTTGATCAGCTGTACCCGGACCGAGTCCAGGGCTCCGGCAAAGTCCTACTCGAGGCCCGTGGGCTATCGCGCCTGCCAGACGTCCGCGATGTGTCATTCGACGTGTACGCCGGCGAGGTGCTTGGGATCGGCGGACTCGTGGGGGCGGGGCGCAGCGAGCTGCTCCGTGCCGTATACGGCGTCGACGGGCGGGACGCGGGCGAGGTCCGGGTCGCGGGCCAGCTGCTTCAGGCCGGACGACCCGACAAGGCCATTGCCGCCGGCCTCGGGCTAGCGCCTGAGGACCGCAAGTCCCAGGGCCTCCTCATGGAGTGGAGCCTGGCGAAGAACGTGAGCCTGGCCAGTCTCGGCAAGTTCCTCCGCCGGCGGCTCCTGAGTCTTAGCGCCGAGCGCGAGGCGACCCACCGCCAGCTAGAAGCGCTCAATACGGTTCCGGCGGACATAGAGCGGGTTGTCGCCGAGCTCTCCGGAGGCAATCAGCAGAAAGTCGTCCTAGCGCGCTGGCTTCTTCGCGAATGCCGGGTCCTTCTGCTGGACGAACCCACGCGGGGAGTGGACGTGGCGACGAAAGCCGAGCTCTACCGGGTGATTGCCGACCTCGCGCAGCGCGGGATCGGGGTTGTCGTCGTCTCGTCGGAACTGGACGAGCTGGCCGGCATCTGTACCCGCGTGCTCGTGATGCAGGAGGGAAGGCTCGTGGCCGAGGTTGCGGGCGAGAAAACCAGTGAGCTCGACCTACTGCGCCACGCCGTCACGGCGACTGGTCAGGCCGACTACCGAGATGAGATCGCGAAGGAGGCTCAGTGAGCACGCAACGTTTGTCGATTCCGAGCTTGGGGGCAGGGCGTTTGCGGACCCAGGAGTATGCAATGGTCGGGGTCATCGCGATCCTGATCGTGGTCGGGGCGATCCTCGAAGGAGGCAGCTTTGCCTCCGTCGACAACTTCCGGGCGATCCTCACGCAGGCAAGCGTCATTGGGGTCGTCGCGGTAGGGATGACTTTTGTGATCGCCACCTCGGGGATCGACCTCTCGGTCGGCTCGATGTTGGCAGCGGCGGGCATCGCCGGTGGCCTGCTTGTCGACTCCGGCTCCGCTGCGTTCATCTTCGGTGCGCTCGCCTTCGGGCTCGTGTTGGGCGTGTTCAACGGCGGCGCGATTGCCTACGGGCGAGTCGTCCCGTTCATCGCGACCCTCGCAATGTTCGCAATGGCGCGGGGACTTGCCCTACTGATGAGCGATAAGCTTCCAATCAGCCTCTTCAGCGCCGACGGCGTCCGCTGGTTCGGCACCGGTGAGATCGTCACCGTCCCGGTGTCCATCCTAATCTTCCTGTTAATTACCGCCCTCGGTTGGGTTGGCTTAAACCGAACGCGTTACGGGCGCTACGTGGTGGCTGTGGGGGGAAACCGGGAAGCGGCACGCATCGCCGGCGTCCCGGTGCAGCGGATCATCTTCAGCGTCTACTGCCTCTCTGGGCTTCTCGCTGGGCTCGCGGCGATCATGCTGTCGGCCCGTCTCGCCAGCGCGTCGCCAGTGAGCGGCAACTTGCTCGAGCTCGATGCGATCGGTGCCGTTGTCATCGGCGGCACGAGCCTTGCGGGCGGCCGGGCGACCATCCTAGGGACGTTCTTCGGCGTGATCGTGTTCGCCATTATTTTCAACCTGCTCACCCAACTTAATCTCGCCACCGAGTGGCAGCAGATTGTGAAGGGGGTGATCATCCTCGCGGCCGTCCTGATTCAGCGCCCTGAGCGCATCTAAGCCGCGACCAATCGCCGCATCCCGGGGCACACGGCAACCTTAGGACCAAACCACACCAACTCGAGGAGGAGTTTCTACATGTCGTTCAAGCGACCACTCATGTGTTTAATGCTGGCGTTCGTGCTGGCGCTCGTCGCAACAGCGTGCGACTCTGATGACGATGGCGAAGGCGACAGCGGCGGAAGCGAAACCGCGTCGACCGAGGAAGAGAGCAGCGGTTCGGGTGGAACCGTGACGATCGTGGCCAGCGTGCCGCCGACCGACCACGGCTGGCTGGGCGCGATTTCGAAGAACGCCCAGGAGGCTGCGGATCAGTTCGACGATGTCGAGTTCGAGCTGGTCGAAGCCGCCGATGCGGATTCGCAGGCGTCGCAGATCGAGACGATAATCAACGAGGAACCCGACGCGCTGGTCGTTCTCCCGCATGACGGCGAGGCACTGACCCCGGTCGCGGAAAAGGCGATGGAGGCCGGTATCGCCGTCATCAACGTCGACCGCTTGTTCTCGACGCCCGAGGCCGCGCGAGCGACCATCCTGGGCGACAACTACGGGATCGGCGTTCAGGCCGGCGAGTACATCGCCGAGGAACTGGACTGCGAGGGCAACGTCGTCGAGATCCAGGGCCTTGCTGGCATCTCGGTCACCGAGGACCGCAGCAAGGGGTTCGAGGACACCATCAGCGAGCTTTGCGGCAGCGGCGTTGAGATCGTCGCCCAGCAGCCCGGTGACTTCAACCCGGATACCGGGCTCGAGGTCATGGAGGCGATCCTCCAGTCCGAGGACCAGATCGACGCCGTGTACACGCACGACGATGACATGGCCGAGGGCGTTGTTGCCGCGATCCAGAACGCCGGCCGCGAGGGCGAGATGTTCCTCACGGGCGTCGGCGGATCGTGCAACGCGTTCGACGCGATCGAGGAGGGCGGCCTGTACCGGTCGACCTACCTCTACAACCCGACCATGGCGGGTTCGGCCGTGAACATGGCGCGGCTGATCGCCCTGGGTGAGGGCTTCTCAGACCTCACCGAGCCCGAGGTTCCCTCTATGGTGGTTGTGCCTCCGACCGAGGTCACGCAGGAGAACGTTGAGGACCTGCGCAACTACTGCTTCAACTAACGGCAGTGCCAAATCCCGGGCGGCCCGCCGGCATAAAGCCGGCGGGCTCGTCTAGGGGAAGAGCGACCCGCGGAGGCTCAGGCCCACGTGATTCCGATATCTGCCGAGACAGTCTCGTACGCACCTTCGTTCAGGGTCTCCGTTTCTTCTGCTCATCGGCGCGGTTCGATAGGGCCGACAGGGGGACAGGCTCGAGCCCCTTGGAGCGGAGCCCGTCCACGATCGCGGGGATCGCCTCGGCGGTTTCATCGATGGCGTGCATAACGATGATCGATCCGGGCTGAGCCTCGCCGACAACCCTCTGCTCGATTTCCCAGCGGCCCGGTCGCGTCCAGTTGCGCGGATCGACGTCCCACAGAACCATATGAGAAAAGCCAAGTCTCTCGGCTGCTTCGAGCACGACGGCGTCGTAGGCGCCATACGGGGGGCGGAAGAACGAAAGAGAGGTCAGGCCGGCGACGCGCTCCCACGCGGCGAGGTCTTGGCGCAGATTATCCCTCACGTCCGATGCCGCCTTGCCACGCAGGACGGAGTGGTCCCATCCGTGGCTGCCGACCGAGTGCCCGGCGGAAAGCGTGGCGCGAGCGGCCTCTGGGAACTCCTCGACTCGCATCCCACACGGGAAGAACGAGGCTCGAGCTCCCTCTCCGGCAAGGGCATCGACTACGCTCGTCCACGCATGCTCTTGGTTGCAGTCATCGAACGTGAGGGCCACCATAGAAGGCGCATCCTTGGCCCGCCTCAATACGTCAATGCCCAAACCTTCTCCCTCCGCGGTGACCAGGGAGCCGCATCTGAGAGCCCCATTCGCAAGCACTCAAGATACTCGGTGAACGTGGACTCTTCGCTACCCACTGCAAATGGCTCTAGGTGACCGCGCGAGAGCTGCCCTTTGCGCACACCGTCGAGCTCGGCGCGCATCGCGCTCAGCCTCCGGCGATATCGATCGTGGTGATGGGATACAACAATCGTCAGACGATCTCTGATGCCGTCGAGTCGATCCTTGTGCAGTCGGTATCGGACCCGTTCGAGGTCATCGTCGTTACTTCGGGCGACGACGGATCCGCAACACTGGTACGCCGACGGTTCCCCGAGATCACGCTCGTGGCGTCCGAGTCGAGGCTTCTACCCGGTGCCGCTCGCAACGCCGGCCTGGCGGTAGCGCGAGGGCATGTCGTGGCCTTTCTCGCCGGAGACTGTGTCGCCGACGAGAGCTGGATAAGCCGCCGTCTGGACGCCCATCGCGCCGGGTACCCAGCCGTTGCCTCTGCCGTCACCTTGGCCGGTCCCAACCGGCCATGGGCGTGGGCCAATCACTACATCATGTTTTCGGCTCGTCTCCCCGGTCGTCCTTCGGGCGTAGTGAAGTACCCCGATCCAGCCGCCCACGGCCTTTCGCTCGACCAAGGTGCGAGAGAGAAGCTCGGGCCCTTCGACCAGTCGTTGAGGATAGGTGAGGACAGCGAGGCCGGACGTCGGTTGAGGGACCTCGGAATCGACATATGGTTCGAACCATCGGTGCAAACGTGTCATTGGGGCCCCTCAGGGACCGTAGCAATGCTCAGGGAGCGCTATCGCAGAGGAGCGAGACAAAGCCGACACGAGCAGGTCCATGTCGATGTGCTCGGAACGAGCGGCGTTGGCCTGGTCCGCGGCTTCGCCCGCAGGCTCAGATACAAGGTTCGTTGGACGGTCGAGACGAGTTGGCGCTATGAACAGCGTCCCCGCATGCGTCTCATCGTCAGCCTTCCCTGGATCGTGGCAGGGCGGATTGCAGGACTGGCCGGTTACTACGTGGAGGGGTCAAGGCTGTCTCGACGCCGCCGACAGGCTGGTCCCTAGCTGAGCCTGCCTATTCCTTGCCAGGCCCGAGAAGTCGCGGTAGCGACTATGGACCACGCAAACTCCTCCTCGGCCGCGCTACCGACTCGAAGATTCGGGCAAAAGTTCACGCAATCCCGAACCGGGAACAAGCACATTACCCTTCGTTCGGGGCGCGGTCGCGTGGCTCATCTGACGACCACGAGCGGTTGTGCAGGCCGAGAAAGTCTTCTCTCGCCCCGCTCAAGATCTCACTACAAAGCCCTGTCCATGCCGCCAGAATTCCAATTACGACGAAAGGAAAGACCCGCCAGTAGGTGAACCGATAGCCTTCTCCCCACAACATGACCTCCCTGGTCTTGCGGATGACTTGTCGAGGCACAAAGCGGACAGCCTTCATGATGAGTCGTTTGTTCAGCAGGCGGACATCCGCCGGTTCTTTGTCGATCAGTATTCGCCCCAGCGCACGACCACGAAGAGCTCGATGCCGCACGAGCGCCATCGGATTACCACAGGGATTACGGTGCACGAAAGCTAGCGTTTGGGAACGATACGCTCGGTAACCCAGCCTCATGAGTACGTGGTTCACAATCGTGTCTTCGCCGGCTCGGAGTTGTTCCGGGAACCCGCCTACCTCACGCAACGGTCGCGCCAGGTATGAGCAATGGACAGGTGGCTGGTCGAGCTCCCCCGACGGTCGGCCCGGCAATGCGGTTGAATGATCCAAGAAGTAAGCGGCCCACCCCGACGCCGTCTTCGTTCCGTTGAGGGCAGACCCGGTCACCATGTCGAACCCACGGCGGTGCGCCCGCATGCGGGCTGCCAGGCTCCCATGGGGCAACTCCACATGGGAGCCCGGGAAGGACACGATGTCACCGTGTGCGGCGTCGAGGCCGACGTTTCGCGCCTTGCCGGGGAGTGCAGGTTCCGACAGCTCGATCATGTGGACGTTAGGGAACTTCTCGCGAACGATGTCTGCTGTCCTGTCCGTGCCGCTGGTCACGACGATGACCTCGAAGGGGTCGTCACACCGCTGGCTTAGCACAGATCGAACGGTCGCCTCGATCCGTCTCTCGTCGTCTTTCGATATGACGACTGCGGACAGCAGGGGCGGCTCCGACGCTCCGACCATGTCCTGCCCACCATTCGCGGCTCGTGGTTCCGCGCGGACGGTGGTGCGAGGAGCCCCTTGGGGCGCTGACGAGCTCCGGCGACTGTAGCGCCGGTTGAGCCGTTCGTCGCGCTTCCTTGAAGCGTCCGAGCCATCGCCCACCAGAATGGGTGGGCTCGTCAGGTTCCCCCCAACCCTCACCGGCGTGGGCGGCGGCCCAGAGTACCGGGAGCTCCTGCCCAGCCGACCACTCAATCCGTGCGCAAGCCCGAGGAGGATCGCCGCTCGACGGGACCATGAGCGTGCTTTCTTGATCCGGCGAAACGAACGCACGAAGTGCCGAGCGGTCCAGGCACGGCAACCATAGCGGCGGCGAAGTTCGAAGAAGTTGCGTGCCTGGTAGTAGCCGCGCCACGGAATAGCGTGCAGCGGCTCTGCGCGAACAAAGCCTCTTCTGGCGCCATAGATAGCAGGGTCCAGTGCTTGCGTGTCGATCACAAGCTCGAAACCCTTTCGTCGCATACGCAGCCAAAAGTCCCAATCCTCATATCCAAAAAAGAGACGAGCATCGGGGAGGACATCCGCATCGAGAACGCGACGAGACAGAAGAGTAGCCCCCCACCCCGACACGTCGACTGCTTGAAACCGCCGGTCCCCCTGTAGCTCATGGACTCGGGAAGATCCCGTCAAGATATCTAGGTGTAGACCCCAACCTGAGACAGCTCCAATCGGAGCTGAGTGTGGATGAGTTTCTTGATCCTCAACAGCGCGGATCAGCTCAGCTACTCGAGGGATGCGCAAGTGGGCAAGCGGGACGTCATCCTCACATACATAGATCCAGTCACACTTCGAGTGGTCTCTGATGTAGATGAGTCCGGCCCGCATACCTCCAGCAGCTCCGAGATTCTCGGGGAGAACGATTGTATGCACCTTCTCTTGAAGCGCCGAATCCGATAATCCGCCATCGCCATTGATCACCAGAACAACATCGGATGGGTCGAACCCCTCGTCTTCCACGAGGGACTTGACCAATTGAGTCGCTAGCAAGGGCCGAGCATGAGTCAATACCAATGCCTTTGCGGAGCGCAAAGCATCCCCAATAGGTTCTTTCATGGAGTTGTCATTGTTTGTCACGAGCCTCGGCGTCCCCCGACAGCGTTCGATCCCCGGGGTCGATCCTATCCTCGTACACGCGTGACCTTCCGGCGGTTTGGCAGCAAAGCCAGAACCAGCCCTGTCCATTCGGCGATACAGCCAAGCGTGATCAGCGGCAAAGCGAGCACGAAACGCAAGCGCACCCCTTGACCCCAAAGCGCGACATGCTTCGTGATTCGCAACAATCTACGCGGCCCATAGACAATCGCCTGCCGGCGACTCAAAGGAGGTCCGAGACCGACGGCGGCCAGCCGTCGTGTTGAGGCAACCGTTTCCCGTCCATTGGAAAGTCTCTCTCTGACAAGCCGAGCAATCGTCTGGGCCTCGGAATGATGCTCGAATAGCTCGCTCGACACTCGATACGCCCCGTACCCACGCTCGAGCAGCAAAGCATTGATGACGACCAAATCTCCCAGCCCCTCCTTCAATCGCGCGAGGGGCTCCCGAAGGTAAGAGTAGGGAAGGCTTTTAGACTTAACGGGTCCCTCCGGGGCTCCGGGCAAGCATCTACTTGCAGCGAGAAAATAGTCCGCCCACATCGGCCAGCGATTCGTCCGATTCACCACCGCTCCAGTAACGAGGGCGAACCCAAGCTGATGGGAATTTATCAGAGTCTCTACTATTTCAGGTGTTGGCTCTGCTAGCCCGGGCGGGAAAATCACGAAGTCACCCCTGGCTAGATGAATGCCGGCGCGCCTGGCCGCGCCCGCTCCGAGGTCGTCGACTGAATCGTCAAGTTCGTCGTGCTCCCGTGACAGTCTCCCCTTCGGGCTCATGACCCTTATCAATTCAGTGTTCGGAAGCGACCCGGGTAAGACTGTCGCGTGCAAAGTCTCGCCCATATTGATCATGACTTGTGACAAAGCCGGATCCTGCGAGGGGACCGCAGAGTAACCGGACCTGAATCGGCCATTCTGCAAGAGGGGAAGGTCGGAGGGGCGAGGCTTCCACAGTTTCAAGACACCCGGCGCGTCCAAAAGATGATCGTAGCTCTTTTGCCATCTTCTTTCCGGGTCGGCCTCTCCGTATTTCTCCCACCTTGCTCGACGCCGATCAGCCGAAATACCCGACAGGTGCTGAATCCTGATGGTTGTCTTCAGCCACCGGCTGCGATGGATCGACGTCGGCACGGCGGCGAAATGAAGGCGGTCACGTGAAAAGGATGTACCGGGCCTGAACGGAAATAATCTGCAGACCCAAGTCCGATCGAGGTCGTAATGGTTCAGATCACCCACCATGCGGCAGACCCGAAACGAGTACGCGTGGTCTGGGAGCGCCTCGTACTCGACCAGCTCGCGAACGGCTGCCCCATCCGAGGGGTCCAGTCTCTCGTCGGCATCGATGGAGATGATCCAGTCGGGTTCGAGGTCCGCTGCGACCTCTAGCAACCGGTTTCGGTTCAAGCTGTCATCCCACCCGGCGTAGCCGTGCCTCACTGGGTTTCGGAGCAACACCTTCACAAGTGGCTGAGATTCCAGAGCCGAGCCGGTGTCGTCCAAGCTCCCGTCATCGAGCGCGACCACCGCGTCTGCGAAGCGCGCTGTGGACTCGAAATATCCTTCTAGGTCCAGACTGCAGTTGCGGGCAGGAAGAAGGCATACGATTCTGGCATGCGACACTTAGAAAGCCTATGGGGAAAAGACATCCCGCGTGAGCTCCTAACCAGGACTTTCCGGACGAACCACCGTGACTGATGAGCCCACCCCAAGACGTCACGTCTCCATCTACGACGTTGCCAGGACTCCTCCCGACAAGAAGAGTCTGAAGCTCCTACCCAGCTTGATTCGAGGGGCCCTCAGTCTTGTCTGGCGTGCTGGGAAAAGAAAACTTTTGTTCGCCGCCGGCCTCCAGGTTCTTGCCGGAGTGGGGATCGCCGCACAGCTCCTAATTGCCAGAACGGTCTTGGACGCCATCCTCCAAGCCGACAGACTAGGTGCCAGCTTCGAGGCTGTGCTTCCAAGGTTAATCATGCTTGCAGGGATCACGATGTTTTTGTCACTCGCAACCTTGTTGAGAGCAGAACAGGAGCGCGTCCTCGGCGAGTTAGTCGGAAGGCAATCGTCTGACGAGGTCCTCGAGGTGGCCGAACGGGCGGATCTCATCGCCTACGAAACCCCGGACTTCTACGACCGGCTTCAACGAGCCAAGTTCAATGCGGGAAATCGGCCGCTGTTGATGGTGAGCGGTCTCTTACGACTCATGACCGCCCTGTTTAGCATCATCGGAGTTGTCATCGCCTTGATTGCGATTCAGCCATTTCTGGTGCCGCTGGCGATCTTCGCCTTCGTTCCTTTCTGGCTCGCAACCTCTAGGAATAGCAAGGCTTTCTATGACTTCTCTTATGGCATCACCCCGGACGATCGAGTAAGGAATTATCTATTCAGCATTCTCACGGGCAGAGAATTTGCTAAGGAGGTCCGGGCGTTTGGGATCGGCCGGCACCTACGGCGGAGGCATCGAGAGCTATATGACGAGAGGGTAGAACGCCTCAAAGAGGTGGTGAAACGACGCCTGAGGCGCTCATTAATCGCGAGCCTGAGCAGCTCCCTTCTGTCGGCGGCGGCTTTGAGCTTGGCCATCTTCCTGCTCCTCAGTGGGCAAATGACCGCCGCGCAAACCGCTTCGGCCGTTTGGGCCGTGGTCATCCTTGGACAGCGGCTGCGCGGAGTCAATTCCGGAGCGGGCTCCCTATATGAGTCGGCGCTCTTCATCGAGGACTTCACATCCTTCATCAACCTCAAACCAGGAATCGAGAGAACCAGGCCCACAAACCCGGCCCCCGCACGCTTCAAGCGGCTCACTGTTGAGAACGTTACCTTCACCTATCCCGAGAGCCGTCATCCGGCGCTCGACGGCGTCAATCTCGTGATCTCAGAAGGAGAGACGGTTGCGCTCGTCGGGGACAACGGATCGGGCAAGACCACACTCGCCAAGCTTCTCGCCGACCTCCATCGTCCCGACTCGGGTCAGATCCTCTGGGATGACACTGACATCGCCGGCTGCGACCCGGATCAGGTTCGCGCGTCGATTGCCGTCCTCTTCCAGGACTTCGTCCATTACCACCTCACGGCGCACGAAAACATAGCCCTCGGCCGTGTCGAGAAAGCCGATGACCGGGCGGCAGTCATTCGCGCCGCGCATCAGGCGAAGGCCGCCGATTTTTTGGCCAAACTTCCCGAGGGCTATGACACGTTGCTGAGCCGAATGTTCACTGGCGGAATAGATCTCTCCATCGGCCAATGGCAGAGGATCTCGCTCGCACGAGCCTTCTTCCGAAGCGCTCCGTTCATAATCATGGACGAGCCCACCGCCTCCCTCGATGCGCGAGCCGAGTACGAGATATTCGCCAGCATGAAAGAGCTTGCCGGAGACAGCGCCGTGCTCCTGATTTCTCACCGGTTCTCGAGCGTGCGGTCTGCGGATCGCATCTATGTTCTTCATGAGGGTCGCATCGCGGAAACAGGGAGTCATGACGAGCTCATCGAGATGAACGGCCGCTACGCTGAGATGTTCCGCTTGCAGGCAGGCGCCTATCTTGGACCCACGATTTCCACCCGAGGGCACGAAACATCACCCGCACCAAGCTAGTCTTCATTCATCTTCCGAAAACGGGCGGGACCACCTTGCGCCAAATCCTGATCCGCCAATTTGGAACCCACTCCATATTCGCCGTTGATGGTTTCGATGTCGGCGCCTCGGTTCGGCGCTACAAACGACTTTCGCGTGCGCGCACCAAGGACATCCACGTAATCTTCGGCCACATGCCGTTTGGGTGGCATGAGGTCCTCGAAGAGCCTGTGACGTACGTGACTCTGCTACGGGAGCCCGTTGCTCGTATCGCATCACACTATCAATACGTCCTGCGTACTTCCGACGCCGTACTGCACAACGAAACGGTGACATCTGCTCTCACCTTGTCGGATTATCCGATTCGCTCATCCGGAGCAGGCGTCTTTAACAACGGCCAGACCCGCCTGCTGGCCGGGCCGCTGCTGGCTGAGAACTTCTCCCCAACCGACAACACGCTTGAGGTAGCGAAGCGCAACCTCTCGCAGCACTTTGCTATTGCAGGCGTTACCGAGCGCTTTGATGAAAGCCTCATATTGATGGCTCGTCGGTTGGGGTGGAAAGCTCCCCTTTATTCAAGCTTCAAGGTCGGCGCCACACCCCTATCCCCAAAAGGAATTAGATGTCGCTCGAGACATCCTGTTGGCTCGCAACGAGCTCGATCATCAGCTCCATCGTTTCGCCTCGGACCGACTCGAGGATCTGATTTCGACTGACCTCTCTGATCGTTACCTTCAGGTTTACAGGTGGAAGAACCACTTATTCCGGCTGTACCACCAGCTCGGGCGTCTCTCTCGACGTGCAGTCGAGATTCAGTAGAGCAGCGCTAAAGAGGATTCTCCAGATCTCTTGCTTAAGTCCTCTGATGGGCAGCAGGCTTAAACAAGGGGGAATGAATGTAGAGCTGGCGGGGGTTTTCCACCACCTTTTCTACAGCCCTTCCCTCTAGGCTCTGTTGCCAGAGCACCGAATTCCCTAAACCATGATGGCAACCATCGGACTCGCTATCCGATTCTCCCTAGGTCGGCTCTGGCTTAGACCAAGAGGATCGGACTCGAATCGGGCGGACGAGACCGGATCAGTCTTGTTTCACAGCCTCGGCGTGTAAGCGTACGACCTTCGGCTCAGCTCCTGACATCGCCTCTCTCAACTTGGAGACATGGTTCTTGAGACGCAACTCGCTCGGGTAGTAGGAATGCAGCGCCATGGCGTCGAATGGGAGCCGGACTGGGTCGGGATAGCCGGGCCACTCCTTCGTCTCGGAATCCCGGGAGACGGCGTCCTCGCACGGATCGGACACGATTATGTTGCTCGCGTCCTCGAGAGGCGGTGCCCCCTTCGCCCGAGCCTCAAATCGAACCTCTTTCCCGATGTAGTCGCTGAGGCGATAGAAGTTGCACCAGTCCGTCGCCTCGATACCGCTTACCGAACCTTCGTACAGCGAGTCCTTCAGCTCCTTGTAATCACTCGATGAGAACAGCCGTGGAAAGTAGCGGGCGTGCAACTGGGAAAGTGGCGACCCGTAGGTCATGAAGGCCACCTTTCGTCGATCCTGCGGCCGGAGCTGCCATAGCGCGGCGTAACCAAGCACCGTCCCCTGGCTATGAGTCGAGAAGATCACGTAGTCGCCCTCAGCGATGTGGTGCTCGATCCGAGCCTGCAGCTCAGGAACCGCCCGCTCGGAATACGGGCGCACAGCTAGGGGATGGAAACGCCGCGGGAAAAAGGAAAAGACATCCCACAGCATCCCTACGTTCCTGCGAAGAGCGAGGTTCTTGTTACCTTTTCGCAGGTACAAGACGATGCGACTTCCCAGCGTGAGGACGACCCACGCCCCCACCGCCGTGACGACCGAAGCGACTCGACCGAGGAACGCAAGACGTCCGAGCTCGACACCGAATGGAGCTCGCTCCGAAACCGCCTCGACAGCATCCTGCTGCGCAGCCTCCTCACCGCCGACGGTTTCGACGATTGCGGCTTCGGGACCCGATGCGGCTCCAGAACCCGAGAAGAGCATGGCCGCTAGCACTCCCGTCCCTGACACCATGAAGACGACCGTCGCGCATACCAAAGCGATATCGATATGACGGCCGAAATCTGAGAGGCTCCGGAAGATCTTGAGCCGCGTGAACGAGGAGAGTCCTTTCGGTGCGGCTCCCGCGGTCGCTTCCTCCTCTCGCGGCGGTTCGTGGCGGGTTCTGCGTAGAACCGACCGGGCGCGCCACAGCAATACCCCTAAGGTCACAGCGACCCCGATGATCAAGGCCAGTGCCGATAGCCCAAACGGAAGGTTGAGATTCAACTCTGGACCGCCACCCTGCACGTCCAGCACCTTGTCAAGAACGGTTGCGAGGCCCGCCAAGATCCCGCCGGTCAGCCCAACCGCGAGCGAGGCGAGTGCGAACGGCCGGAACGATCGCAAACGACCCTGGTCTTCGATGCCCCCCTGCCCTTGGAAGCCGGTCCACGACGCGATCAGGACGGCGGTGAGAAGAGCCCCTTGCACTAACCCGAGCCATATGAACGGCCCCTGGAGGCCGAGCGTCCTGTCTGACTCGAGCTGCGCGCGCAACGTCACGCTCACGAGGGCAACGAAGGCCACGCCCATGTGCAGTCTCAAGTGGCGGTGAGCGAACCTCTGGCGCCTCCAGAACTCGAGATCATCCAAGCCTCTGTCGTTGACCAGGGTCTCTCGGATGCCGTCCGAGCTAGGGTCAGGATAGTCCCCCATCACACCTTCGAACTTCTTCTGACGGTCGCGCGAAAATCGGTAAACGACCACCCCCAGCAGGAAAGTGGCGGCGAATCCGAGCCAGAGGGCAAGCGAGCCGTTCTCGATCAGACCACCGAGACGCCATTGATAGAAGACCCGCTTGACTACCAGTGAGAACGCACCAAAGGCGTACGCGATCGTGAGGCTAAGCCCAACCAGCGCGACCGCGAATTGGGCGACGCGCCACACCCGCTCTCTCCCCTTGCTCATGGGAGGCAGGCTCCAACCTGCAGCGTTCAAGATAGTGAAGGGAAGTAGAAACAGCCAAAACACCTGCGCACGTTTGCCCGAGGTCAGCTTGCCCCAGCTGTATCCCTCGACCGAAGGTTGTCTTAGGCGGGCGTAGAAACCGTCTTTGTTCGATCCAGCGACGCGGATCACCGCGGCGCTAGACCCTTCCCCGAGCATCCCCTCAGGAGATGTGCCGCCAACCCCATGTACGCGCAGCTCGACTACGTCTGCCATATCGTGTCCCGTTAGTCGGCAGTTGTACCTCTCTGATTAATGCATACGGGTTTCGCAACGGCAATAGAGTTCGGCTTGGGAAAGAAAGCCATTGCTCCGGCAAGGGCTTCGCCCCCCTCGGTTCAGAAAGCGCCCCGTTCTGCCTTTTTGCGTCCTGCGGCGAACCCGTCGGATCGTCAGTTCGTTACGTCCTACCGAGGATTGTGAACCGTCATCTAGCGATCCCCTAACGACACGATTCGCAGGAGGGCAGGAGCTGCCCACACCGACCATTCGGCCTTGGGTGAACGGTTAACCGGCAGTCCCATAGGCGTCCTCCCCAAATCCCGAATTGTTAGCTTGCCAACTGTCGCGCCCTCGGTCGCCCAGGAGAATCGGATCCTCACATCCGCTGGAGGGTCAATGCGCAGGGTCGATCATGAGAGCACCATTAGCCGGGTCGCCGCTCCGGGATGCGGTGAACGTCCCAGCGCGAAGGTTCGAGCGTGGGAACCCGAGCATGGTAGCCGGCATGCTTAAGCGGCCTTCGAGGTTCACGGGCGCCCGCGGCGTCGCGATCATGACGCTCTTGGTGGCCGTCGGCGTCATTGGAACGATCATTCTGGCGCGAGGCGGCAACCCTGAGGGTTCGCGCCTAACCGGACTTCAGCCCACCCAGGTGCGCGAGAGTCCGCCCAACGCAAAGGTTTCCAAGGACTTTCCCATCAAGCACATCGTGCTGATCATCAAAGAGAATCGCACGTTCGACAATTACTTCGCCAACTATCCCGGGGCTGACGGGGCTACCCATGGGATGACTTCGACCGGCGAGCGCGTACCCCTGACTCCGGCGACAGACATCCTCGAAGTGGGACTCGGTCATCACTTTACCGATGGGGTCAAGGCGATAAATGGCGGAAAGATGGACGGGTTCGACCTTGTCCGTCAAGGCAAGCGTCTCGACGCCTACACATCATTCGACCGCGCCGGCATCCCAGGCTACTGGCGGTATGCCGACAACTTCGTCCTTGGCGATCGCATGTTCTCGTCCATGTACGGACCAACCTTTCCTGAACACCTCTACACCGTCGGAGCGCAATCGGGCAGAGTCGTGTCGAACAAACTCGGTCTCGTGCCGCATGAAGGTGGCTACTGCGACGACAGGACCGAGCGTGTCGACAGATTCAAGCGCCTAACGGATCAGGAGCGCGCACACATCATGACGCTCGAGGAGAACGTACGGCTCGACGAAATCATGGCCTATTGGGAGCAGGTCTGGCCATGCTTCGATTTCGAGGTCCTCCCCGATCAGTTGAACACGGAGGGCATATCGTGGCGTTACTACGATTACAACGGTTCATGGTTCAACGCGATGCTTGCTATCAAGCACATCAGGTTCTCGAAGTATTGGGGCCCTAACGTAGTGCCGCCCAATAACTTCCTCACCGACATCAAGAACGGTGACCTGCAGGAGGTCACATGGGTCGTCCCGCCGCCCGGCTACAACGAGCATCCCAGTGGCCCCAGTGTCTGTATGGGCGAGAACTGGACCGTCCGCCACATGAATGCGCTTATGAGGTCGAAGTATTGGAAGAACACCGCGGTCTTCATCATCTGGGATGACTTCGGCGGCTTCTACGATCACGTGCCGCCGCCACACGTCGACGAGATGGGATTGGGTCCGCGCTGTCCCACTGCTCGTTATTTCGCCATGGGCGAAGGAAGGTTTCGTCGACAGCACAACTTACGAATTCTCGTCTTTCTTGAGCTTCGTCGAAAAGGCGCACGGCCTCGACTGCATGACGGCCAGAGATTGCTTGGGAGCTTGGAAAAGAAAGCCATACTCGATCCGAGTCGGGCAACTAGCCACTCTTGGACTCGCGGCCGGTCTATGGTTCGCGTTGTGTTGTCGTGCTCCCCCGTTGCCGTGCGGCTCCCGCTGTTTCACCCGGCAACGTAGATCCATAACCAAAGCCAAGCAACAGCAGGCCCACACCCGTCACCGCAAAGAATCCGGTCAGCAAGGCCCAATAGGAGAAACCATCACTGACCAAGTGGGCGGTCCAGAACCCGAACCCCACCAGGAAGATCACACCGAAAGCGACGTCCGAAACAACCACTTTCTGTTCATGCTGTTCGGACGACGGATAGAGCTTCTCTACGGCGATCTCGACATTGCTCTTGAGCGTTGCGTACGCTTTCGAATCTGGATCTAGCTTCGAAAGGATCTCAACATCAGACTTGAGCTTTGACCGCAACCGAGGATTGAGGTCTCGGAAACGGTAAAGGGAATACGCTGCACCGGCGACGAGGGGTATGGCCCTGACCGCGGCCTCCCAGTCCATATCCTCACAACCCCCGCTCTACGATCCAGGACGCACGCCGAGGCGAACCTAGATCACTCGCAGGCGGTCTTCGGCCCGGTCCCAGGTCCTTGAAGACAGTTGTCTTGGCCGGCCCCGCCGTTGAGAGTGTCGTCCCCGCCTCCACCCGAGAGCTTGTCGGCTCCGGCAAGACCGAAGAGCTTGTCGCCCTTACCACCGCCGAACAGCTCGTTACCGCCACCGTTACCGGTGAGCTTGTCCGCGAACGGCGATCCGAACAGATCCTCCACGTCTCTCAGCTTATCTGCGCCGGCCCCCGAGGCCAAGCCCGTATCGAGATTCGCATCCACCGACGCTGCGGACGAGTCGAACGTGGCGAGATCGTCACCGATGCCTCCGAAGATGACATCTGCGCCTCCCCCACCGTCGAGGATGTCGGCATTTGTCCCGCCATAGAGGATGTCCTTACCTCCTCGGCCGTTGATCGTGTCGATCCCGCCGAGTCCGCACAGGACGTCGTCGCCCGACGTGCCGGTGATCGTCTCGGTCGCTGGTCCGCCAACGATCGTGCAACTCGTTCCTTTGATGACCGTGTCGTACATGGTCTTCTGGGCATCCAGGATGTCGTACGCATCGTCGGTGTTGACGTCGGCCAGCATGTGGAAGTTACCCGCCTGCGTCCCGACCGCATCGATGTCGATCACCAGATTCGTCGAGGGCTCGAGCGTTCCGAGATCGCAGGTCACGAGGCCGGGCTCGATCTCACAGGTGCCTTGTGGCGTCGAGGTCGAGAGGGCAAGGACACCCGGCGGGAGCGGGAACGTGACCACGGATCCGGGAGCGACGGCCGGCCCACCGTTCGACACTTGAAGCGAGTAAGTGAAGTCCTCTCCAACCTGCGCGGTGAGGCCAAGGTCGCCCTCGTCACCGGACAGTTGAAGCCGGGCACCTAAACATCGCGTATGCACCGAGGTGCCCTCCGGCCCCGTCGCGGTAGCGACGATCGGGGCGTACGGCGTCAGAGGCAAGTCGGCCACGATGTCGGCCGAGCCCGCCGCGTCGGTCTGAACGGTGACGCTGCCGAGATAGGTCTCGAGCCCGCGGAACTGCACGAGGTCTTGGCTGCCACAGGTTGCGTTCTTGTAGAAGTCGATGTCGTACGACTCATTCGGCTTGCTCGCGAGCGTTCCCTCGATTGTCGTTCCGCCGGCCTGGTTCGTCTGCGCGAACAGGGTCGGGTAGTTCTGGATGCCGTTGACACCCACGTCCGCGTCCAGAGCGTCGTTGGCCCCGCCTCCACCACGCATCCCGAGGTTCCCTTGCTCGTTCCCGAAGATGGAGTTCCCTCGGATGATGACGCCCACCGGCGTTCTAGTCTGATCCTGTCCGACAGAGACGCCCATGCCAAGCTTCGTGGGGAACAAGGCCGGCCGTGGGCTGTGAGCGATCACGTTCCCGGCAACAGGAGCCGTCCCGCCGATCACGATGTTGTTCGTGTCGATGTCGATACCGTCGCCGTTCGGAAGCGGCGAGGTGCCCGCTGCATTCACGCCTATGAAATTGCCGCGCACGGTTCCGTTCCCAGCGTCTGCACCGAACGACACCGCGGTGCCGTTGTTCCCGGAGATCACGTTGCGCTCGAGCACGTCCGAGGTGCCGTCCACATTCGTTCCGATCACCGTTCCGTTATCGGGACCCACCACGCGGATACCGCCAGAGGGCGTGATGGCAGCCGAGCCGTTGGGGATCGCACCCGTGCCCGCAATGTTCGTGCCGATGTAGTTGTTGGCGATCCGGTTGTTGCCACCCCAAACAATGATCCCGTCCTTCCGCCCAGAGATCACGTTGTGCTCGTTGGCGTCGTTCACTCCATCACCGTTCGTACCCACAATGTTGTTGTCGCCGAGGATGACGATCCCCGTTCCCGCCGGCGTCGGCGCCGGCTGACCCGGCACGAACCCGATCACGCTCGCGTAGAGGTGGTTGTCCTCTCGAAGCGTTATCGCATTTGCTGAAAACCCCGCAAAGCCGATCAGGTTGATCCCTCTGATCGTCGTCTGAGCAACACTGATCGCCTCGGGCACACTCGGGTCTCCAGACAGGGAGACGTTCGGCGAAGTCGGTGAGGCTCCAGCCTGGCTCAGACCGTCAATCGTTACGTGATCCGTAGGCGGCAGTTCCGCCGACAGGGCGATCGTGTGCGGACCGGGCCCCGGCAAGGCGAAGTCGATCTCATCGGTCCCCTCGGCGGCGTTGGCTGCGGTGATCGCCTCCCGCAAGGTGCAGTTCGAGTCGCAGGTCCCATCCTCGGTATCCGCCGTCGAGGTCACTACGAACGTCGCGTCCGCCTGCGCTTGGGGCGCGACCACGAGGGACGCCCAGACGCAAGCGAGCAGCAGAACGACCAAATTTCGCTTTCGTGACATATGGAAGAGTCTGGACCCTGACCCCCTCATCGGGAATAAGCAATAAGGACTAGAAGGGGGTCGAGCCCCCTTGGCCACAGGGATCTGGCGGGAAACCACATGGACCGATCTCGCCGACGCGGCCAGTGCCTCGGCCGCGTCGGCGTCAGAGATCGTCCTCGGTTCAGATCAGTGGTTGTGTCTCTCGGTCGTCGAGGCGGAGGAACAATCACTTATGGAGCCGCCGTAGTAGGCGTGCCGGTCCCTGACTCTCGCCCGGTACTTCGCCGCCACATCTGCGGCCTTGTAAGCGTAATGCCCATCCTCAGTCTCGATGCGTTCGCCGGCGCCGACGACAACCCATCCGTCGGTGTTCTGGCTGTAGCGCTCGAGGAACACTCGCCTGCTCTCTTCACACCTGGACGCGGTGTCCGCCACGGAAATGTCTCCCGACAGCTTCAACTTCCGGTCGCCGTTGACCCTCACGTGGTCGAACGACAGCGTGATCGAGCGCTCGTGTGTTCCTTCACACAGATCCCCCTGGCCATCGTCATCGGTGTCGTCCTGAGTGGGGTTCGCAACGGAGGGGCAGTTGTCATCGCTTGCGCTTGTCCCGTCCCCGTTCAACACCCCGTCACCGTCTAGGTCGCCGGTCGGGCCGTCGGTGTTGTCCGGGTCCTCCGAGTTGATGATGCCGTCGCCATCTAGGTCGCCGGTTGGGCCATCGGTGTCGTTGGGGTCCTCGGAGTTGATCGTGCCGTCACCGTCGAGGTCGCCGGTGGGGCCATCGTTGTCGTTGGGGTCTTCGGAGTTGATGATGCCGTCACTGTCGAGGTCGCCGGTGGGGCCGTCGTTGTCGTCGGCGTCGCAGGCGTCACGCGAGCCATCACCGTCGGCATCGGGGCTGCCCGAGGCGTCCGGGATGCATGCATCGGTGTCGTCGGGGTCCTCCGAGTTGATCGTGCCGTCACCGTCTAGGTCGCCGCCGGGGCCATCGTTGTTATTCGAGTCGCAGGCATCGCCAGTCGCGTCACCATCGACATCGGCCTGACCGGGGTTCGCTACGTCCACGCAGTTGTCGGTGGAATCGCCGATCCCGTCCCCGTCAGTGTCGGTCCAGGAAGGATCGTAAAGCTCGGCAGACGCGAGATCCCCGCCGCCGTTTCGTCCGCCGGCTATCAGAACCTTGCCTCCCGCGAGCGTGGTAGTCGAATGGTGGCTTCGCGGTGTGATCATCGGGCCGGCCGAAGACCAGTTGTTAGTCGAGGGATCGTAGAGCTCGGGGGCCACGATGTTGTCCGCGGGGAAGCCAAAGTCGGGACTGGTGTAGTAGCCGCCGCTAACCAGGACGTTCCCATTGGAAAGAAGGGCGGCGGTGTGGTCGAACCGGGCACTGGCCATCGAACCAGCCGACGACCAGGTTTGCGTCGCCGGATCGTAGAGCTCGGCGGACGCGCGATCGAGAAAGTTTCCAACGTTGCCACCGGTTACCAAAACCTTGCCATTCTGGAGAAGGGTCGCGGTGTGACTACGGCGGGTAAGGCTCATCGAACCGGTGAATGACCAGCTGTTCGTCGCAGAGTCGTAGAGCTCGGCGGATGCGGCTTCGCCACTGAGGGCTCGCCCGCCGGTCACCAGGACCTTCCCATCGGAGAGGGCCGTAGCACTGTGATAGGTCCGCTCCGTCGTCATCGGGCTGGCCGGCGACCAACTGTTCGTTGCAGGGTCGTAGAGATCCGCGGATGCCAGAATGAAGGATGAGCCCGTGTCATATCCCCCGGTCACCAGGACCTTGCCATTGGAGAGAAGCGTCGCTCGGTGGCCCCCTTGGCGGATGGTGCTCATCGAACCCGCCGAGGACCAGCTGTTAGTCGTCGGATCGTAGAGCTCGGCGGACGCGAGGTAATTGGTTTGGCTGATTCCGCCCGTCACGAGGACCTTGCCGTTGGCAAGGAGCGTCGCGGTGTGCTGGATCCGTGCCTCGGCCGTCGATCCCGCTGAGGACCAGCTGGCCGTTGTCGGGTCGTAGAGCTCGGCGGATGCGAGCCGAGTGTTGCCGCTTTGTCCACCGACTACTAGTACCTTCCCATCGGCAAGCGCCGTGGCGGTGTGAGACGAGCGGGCAGTGGCCATCGAGCCTGTTGCGGACCACGGGCCCGCCGTTGCGGCCGATGCCGAGATGGGCAGGAGCATCGCCCCTGTCGCGAGAATGACGATGAGTCGTCTGACCATCGCGCGTGAAAGACCGTTTCGAACCATTTGGAACCTCCCTGCAGGGACTCCCCCATCTGTGGCCCCTAGAACAGAAGGCAAGTAGGAAAAGGCACTGAATCGTTGGATGATCTGACCCGGCGTGCCGGATCAGCTCCTCATCTATCGACAGGGCGCCTCTAATGGTGAGCTTCTTCGAAGACGGATTCGTTTGGCGGCTTCCCGATGCCCGGTCCTTTACATCCCTTGTCAAGGATTTGTGTCACACCCCCTCCCTAAAGTCTGAAATGAGACATGAACCGGGCCCCCAGATCCTCTGGTGGCCTCACCGGGGAGGTGAAGAGTGTCGGGATCGGGCGGATTCAGTGACCTCGTAAGGGTGATGGAGGACGTGCTGCTCGCGCAGAAGCGCATCCTGTCGCTGCTCGAGGACGTGCTGCGCGAGCTTCGACGAGGTGGGAGCTAGCGATTAGGAAGTCGAAACCGGAACGATCAGCAACTGAGGGCGGAAGTCTTGCCAACACTAATGTCGGTATCGGTCAGCTGCGGCGACGCATCCTCTCCGAGGATCACCTCGTCCTGGCACGACACTGGCGATCTCCGGTGCATCCACGTCCGTGACCGGCACGGGTCGGGTTCGGACGCCGGGTCTGGTTCGGACGCCGGGTCTGGTTCGGACGCCGGGTCTGGTTCGGACGCCGGGTCTGGTTCGGACGCCGGGTCTGGTTCGGACGCCGGGTCTGGTTCGGACGCCGGGTCTGGTTCGGACGCCGGGTCGGGTTCGGACGCGGGGTCGGGTTCGGACGCGGGGTCGGGTTCGGACGCCGGGTCTGGTTCGGACGCGGGGTCTGGTTCGGACGCGGGGTCGGGTTCGGACGCGGGGTCGGGTTCTTCCTCTGGAGGCCCGTTTCCAGGAGGCGTCACCTCGACCTCGAAATCGGCCGCGGCAGACAACCCTCCGGAATCCGTCACCGCACAGGTCACCACGGGGTCCCCATTCCGAACGAAGATCCCGAAGGCGGAGTGCACAGTGGCGTCAGGGATCCATCCTCGAGATCGGTTGCACTCGCGTCCCACGTGACGATCGCGCTGCCGTGGTCCGCCTGAGCGGTGAGATCATCGGGAGTCGTTAGCTCAGGCGCGGTATTGCTCGGCGCCTCCCTCGACACCAGAACCTCAAAGGTTGCACCGCCCAGATCGAACTCCGTCCCGGGCTCGGAAGCGGGTGCCTCTAGTTCAATGGTTGCCGTGCCGGGACCCACGGGATGGATCGTCACCGTCTGGGTGCCCGTGCACGAGTAGGACACGATGGATGGGGTCACGATCGCGACCGACTCGTCGGACGAGCCGATCCCGATTCGAAGATCGGAACTACCGGGCGGACAGGCCTCATCCGGGTCATCGCCGATCACGAGGGAGATCACGGCCGATCCGGCATCCCCGGTCGTCGCCAACGACATGTGCCCCGACGCGACGCTGCTGTCGGCGAGGGCTACGACCGGCTCTTCTGGCGGGGGTGGTTCGGGGCTTGGAGGCGGATTCGAGGGCGAGGGTCCGGGGGGCTG
The DNA here is from genome assembly GCA_963777015.1 of uncultured Actinomycetes bacterium. Classification (GTDB taxonomy): domain Bacteria; phylum Actinomycetota; class CADDZG01; order CADDZG01; family WHSQ01; genus JACCXF01. The sequence continues at coordinate 518,472 of CAVZOQ010000004.1, read as the reverse complement.
TGCCGTCGGAGGAGGTTCGTTCGGGCCGTCTGGTGGTGCTCCGACGCTCGGCCCAGGTGGAGATTCCTGGGGGCTGTTCGGCGCGACGCTCAGCAATCCGACATCCGGCGCACTCACGATGGGGACCCCCGATTCGGCAGGACCACGACCCCGCCCGGGCGCCGTCGGGCCGGCCACCCGAAGGGTGGGAATCGCTCCGCGGGGTGAGACTGCCGCTCCCACCGTCCCTCCAGAGCTATAGACCGGTGAAAACAGCCTCACGAGGAGGGTGAGAGCGACGATGCAGCACGCGCCGATGAGGACAAAGAGACAAAGTGCGCCTCCAGTCCTTTTCGCCCACGTAGTCGGTGATGCCATGCCGAGTCTCCCCCAGGCTGGATATGCCTTATTGAATCATCGGATGCACCCAGTGCGCTATTAACTTTTCTCCTAAGTTGGCGGCCTAACCGCCTGGTCTTGCGCCGACGAGCCCAGCTCGGATACGTAATCCGAGCAGGGCGCGGAGCTCATGGAATGGTTTCGGGTTGCAGTTGATCGAGCCGAGCCATCCGGCCTTTGCAAAGGGCCAGGGGGTAGGGAAAGCTGGCTCGGCCAGCGGCGACGTCACATGAATTGGAGGCAGGCATCATGCCAGTAAGAGTCTGCGGATTGAATTGTTCGTTGAAGTCCTCAGCTAAGCCGTCGAACACCTCCGTGATGATGAAGGACGTCGTCGATTGGATGCGCGAGCACGATGAGATCGAGTACGAGGAGGTGCGCGTCGCCGACTACAACGTCAAGCCTGGCGTTGAGTGGGACGAAGGTGAGGGCGACGATTGGCCGCAGATCGGCGAGCGGATCCTTGCTGCGGAGGTCCTCCTATTCGGCACGCCCATCTGGATCGGACATCCCTCGAGCATCGCCCAACGCGTCATCGAGCGGATGGACGCCTGGTTGTTCTCCTACGACGAACTCGGACGGAAGAAGGTCTATGGGCGCGTGGCGGGAGTCGCCATCACCGGTAATGAGGATGGTGGCCATCATGTCTTCGCGGAATGCGCCCAGGCGCTCAACGACGTTGGATTCGTTCTACCTCCGGAGTCGCGCGTGTACTGGACCGGCTGGACCGACGATTCACCCGGACCGAACTACGCCAATTCGGGACGCGGCCACAAGTCCGTCGAATACATGGGCCAGCACATGGCGCGGAACCTCGTGGTGTTTGCTCAAGCGATGCGGGAGCTCACCCCCAAGATCCCACCCCTCCCATCGGACGTGGAATCCGCGGCACACCCAGAGGAAGCCTTGGCCCGGGCTAAAGCTCTTCACGAAAGTTGACAGAACTTCTTCTGCGGTCTCGCGGCATCGGATCGTCAATCAGATGCATCGCTGAGCACGAGAGGGTCGTGGAGTCACGGCCCCCGACCAGCGCGAGCCTCGAGCAGCAAGCAGAGCAAGGCACCGTTCGTTAGGACCCAAACGGGGTAGGTAAATGGGGCGAGGAGGTGATGACCATGCGGGACTCAACTTCTGATAATCGCCGAGCTCTCTGGATCGCGGTCGGCGTAGCCGTGCTGGCCGCCGTCGTGGTCATTCTGCTCATGCTCTATTCCGGAGGCGGATCCGGGGGTGGCGGAACCGGCGGCTACTAACGGAAGTAAGGCCGGTGCCGATCCGGCATGAGTTTGGCCTCTAGGCATACGAGCCGTTGAAAAGGAGGGCACGTGGCTAAGACGGTGGAGCTCAGGAGGCATCACGCCGCAGACGGGGATGTTCTGACGGACGAGGGTGTGAGAACGGCCCTCGAAGTTGGCGCCCGCCTGCCGTCGGCCTACGAGATCTTCATCTCTTCGGGTGCCCAACGCTCGACGCAAACGCTGGCGTGCTATCTCGCCGGATCAGGTCAACGCGTACACCAAGGGTGTTGTTGCGGACGACCGCTTCAGAAGCAAGATCGAAGACAGGTGGAGGGACGCATACGAGTCGGCGGGAGCCGGGGACATCGAATCGCTCAGAAAGGCGGATCCCGACCTCGTCGCAAGTGAATCCAGAGCATTCGGGGACGCGCTCAAAGACGTCTTCGCCACTCTTCCCGCCGGCGGCCGCGCATTGGTGGTCGGCCATTCGCCGATGCAGGAGGCCGCGGTGTACGGAGTGACGGGCGAAGTCGTTGAGCCTCTGGCGAAAGGCGCCGGCGTTTGCGTCGTTCTGGATGAGGGACGCTACAGGGTGGAGCCGCTCGACTCAGAGTCGTGATCGTGCTGTAGGAACGTTCGTGAGCATGCGGCCCGCGATTCCGCCAGCTCAATCCAGTAGAGTCGCGGCACATGAAGGAAGGGACTAAGGAGTTGACGCGCAAGCAGTACAACAAGGAACTGCGTGATCTCCAAGAAGAGCTCGTGCGCATGGCCGAGTGGATACATCTCAAGGGCCTCAAAGTGGTCGTCATCTTCGAGGGGCGAGACACAGCCGGCAAAGGGGGCACGATCAAGCGGATCATGGAGCCCCTCAATCCTCGCTATTGCAAGATTGCCGCGCTGGACACACCTACCGATCGCGAGAAGACCGAGTGGTATTTCCAGCGCTACATCGAGCATCTCCCCGCTGCGGGTGAGATCGTGTTCTTCGATCGCTCCTGGTACAACCGTGCTGGGATCGAGCGTGTCATGGGCTTCTGTACGGACGAAGAGTATGAGGAGTTCATGAGAACGTGCCCGCAGCTGGAGCGAGCCTTGATCCGCTCTGGGATCGTTCTGATCAAATACTGGCTGTCGATTGACGACAAAGAGCAGGAACGCCGGATCCAGGCTCGTATGAAAAGCCCCAAGACGCGCTGGAAGCTGAGCCCGATGGACGTCCAAGCGCGCGCCCATTGGGTGGACTACTCGGAGGCTAAGGATCAGATGTTTGAGGTCACGGATACGAAGGAGTCCCCGTGGCTCGTCGTCGACGCGACGAATAAGCGCTCGGCGAGACTCAATGTGATCGCGCACCTGTTGGACACGATCCCGTACGAATCAATCCCCCAGCCGAAGATCAAACTTCCACCCCGGCAGAAGCGCGCCTACGTAAGGACCCCGAAGAGCGAGCAGACGATGGTGCCGACACGCTACCGGGTGCTCTAAGCCGAACATGAGCGCCTGCCGATCGTGCATCCTTAGGTGATCGTTTGTGGACGAAAGCTCCGTTAGAGGGTGGGGGGATTCCTACGCGAAAGCGTGGGAACAAGCCGACGCGGATGCCGTAGTTGCGCTTTTTACGCCGGACGCCACGTATCGATCGAATATCTTCGATGAACCACATTCTGGTGCGGACGGGATCCGTGCCTACTGGGAGCGAGTGACCAGCATCCAAAGCAACGTGCACGTGTGGATGGGTGATCCGCTGGTCGACGGTGATCGGGTAGCCCTCGAATGGTGGACGGTCATGAAAGAAGACGACGATGACGTCACTGTGCCCGGCTGTCTTCTACTCGATTTCGAAGGCGACCGATGCGCACGTCTCAATGAGTACTGGCATGAAGAGAAGAGGGCCGTCCAGCCCTATGACGGTTGGGGACTCCTAACGCAAGGCAATACGGAATCGACGAGGGCGGGGGCCGCTCGTTGGGCCAGCGCTTGGAAGGCGGGCTGGGAAGCCCTCGACCCCGGTCCGATCGTCGCGGCCTACGAGACGGACGCGGTTCACCGCTCGGCACCCCTCCGCGACCCGGAGGCCGGTGGGGTCGCCGGGTACCTCGACCGTTGTCTCCCCGACGAAAGTGAGGTCAAGTCCCGCTTCAGCATCTGGGCGGCTTCGGGCGCTCAAGCTCTCACGGTCTACATGGCGACGCTCAATGACGATTCAATGGGCGGTGAGGCGACGATCGCGGGCTGCGACATGTTGCGCTTCTCGGACAGAGGGCTCTGCGTTGAGCAACGTGATTACTGGAATGCAACGTCGGGCCGGGTGCCCGACGGTGAGGCATGGCCACGTTGAGCCAACGCTCCCGGAACTGGGGTACCTAAGCGGCGGTCCGGTGGCGGCTCCACCCAGACGGGGTCGGGGAGGGCGGTCCGATTTTCGCGTCCCTGGACCCAGAAGGAGAATGGCTTCCCTCGGGACTCCCCGCCCCTCTTGCGAAGGTGGCAAGAAATCCGGCTCAAGTCCCTCGCCAAGACCCCAGTTCCTGCCGTAGCCTGACCCCCAAATCAGTCAAAACCGCCTTCGTTGGGCCGTAACAGTGGAGTGTTCTTTGTGACGTTTGGGAGCGCGAAAAGCGCCGGCGCCAAGCCAGGGAGGCGAAAGGGCCTCTCGGTGGGGGCCCTCTATCTCGCCTTGATCTCGGCTTTGTTCGTCGCGCCTCCGCTGGTGGGCACCGCCCCGGCGGCGGAGGCCACTCAATTCCTTGGCGGACGGGGCGGGCAGTACCAGCCGGCCGTCGCAGGCGACCGAGTGGCCTGGGAGGAAAATTCTCCCACGAAGCCGAACCATTATGACGTTTTCACGGGGGGAAGTGCCTCCAAGACGAAGGTCAACCGCAACGGGACCAACGCGGCGAATGGAGGGATCGACGGAACTCGGCTCGTCTATCAAGAGTGGGACGGCGGCGATTCCGACCTCTACTTCTTCAATCTCAACACGCATAACCGGTCCTCACCCCCAGCGGGGGTCAACACCAGTTCGTGGGAGTACTGGCCATCGGAATCCGGCGACTGGCTCCTGTATGGAAGACGAAATGCTGCCGGGACCCGGCGCATAATCCTGTTCAACCTCGTCACTAAGCAGAGTCGAGAACTCGACGAAGTGGGCGCGAATTCTCACGTGGCGCCGGGCCAGGTGAACGGGGACTACGCGGTTTGGTATCGCTGTACCCCAACCAAGAAGTGCGACGTCTTCCGATACCAGATCTCAACCCAAACGAAACTGCGACTGCCAGATGCGGACAGGTACCAGCGAGCCCCCTCGGTGTCAAAGGACGGCACGGTCTACTTCGAGCGCTCGGACGGCAAGGTCTGTGAGGTCCCCAACAAACTCATGCGCTATCAGAATGGAGACGTGAGCCCCGTGATGGAGGTCCCATTCGGAGAGCACATAGGCGACACGTATGTCGATTCGGACGATTTCGGCGCAAAGGTCTTCTTCGATCGTTTCGACTGCGAGGACAGCACCCGATCGAATCTCTATCGGATCGACGATCGGCGGTTCCCGCTCACGGTTACGGTCGGCGAGGGAGGAACGGTCCGGAGCGATCCGGGAGGCATCGACTGTGAGCCCGCCTGTGAAGGGGACTATCCCGTGGGAACAGCGGTGACGCTGACCGCAAATCCAGATCCGGGCTACGACTTCGCAGGCTGGTCGGGAGCGACATGTGATGATGGATCTTTGACGTGCGACCTCACCGTCGATGGGCCGCGAACGGTAAGCGCCACCTTTGACCGCCGACCTGTCATATTCACGTTGTCTGTTACCAACGAGGGAGGCGGCACCGTCACGTCATTCACGGACGGAACTCCGGATGGGAAGATCGACTGCGGCGACGACTGTGGGGGCTCATATGTTGCCGATAGCGAGGTATCCCTGACGGCCGAACCGGACCCCGGCTACACGTTCGCTGGGTGGGAAGGCGACTGCTCGGGACCTGAAGCCTGCGACATCGTCATGGATGAGGATCGCAGCGTTACCGCGATCTTCCAACTCCTCGCTTCTGACGAGCCCTCACCCTCGCCCCAGATCATGGACGGACCATGAGAGACCGAAGGGCAATCGGAGGCCCGACACACGAGATGGTTCGCGCGCGCCCGGTCATGAGTCGCCTGATGTTTGGCGATCGGTGGTTGGTGCTCGGAGCGATAGTGATTGGGCTCGGGGTGGGATGGGTGGCTTCAGCAACAGGCGACCCCTCCTCTGTAGGCGGCGGCGCGATCCGGCCCCTCACCGATCGCGTACGTGGCTCTTCAGTGAGCGTCGAAGGCGTCAGCTGGCAAGACGATCTGGCGCACCGCCGAGTCGCGTCGCTCGAGAGTTCTCCACGCCAGCAGCCGAAGCGGGATGGAAAGAAGCAACAAGGAAAGAAAGGAAGCGGCGGCAAACACGAGAAGAAGCGCCCGCATGGAGCCAGCCAGCCCAGCCTGGCGTTCGCTCCCGACACCGACGGGGCGAACTCAGGTGTCGTAGTTGCAACCGGTGGCACCTCCCCGGTCACATCTGGATCGACGGGTGGTACCGACACTTCGCCCAGTGGATCGGGCGGCACTGGCGGTTCCGGTGGTTCGGGCGGCACTGGCGGTTCCGGTGGTTCGGGCGGTACTGGCGGTTCCGGTGGTTCGGGCGGTACTGGCGGCTCAGGTGGTTCGGGCGGTACTGGTACGGGCGGTCCGGATGGAGACGGCGGTGGCGGCGGAGGCGGCGGAACGGACGACGGATCCGGTGGAACCGTCGGCGGCGGTGGCGGCGGCTAGCCAGCCTGACCATCGAGCACATCGCCCATCGGCGCTACGGGTTCCCGGACGGCAATAGCTCCGCATTCAGCTCGTTCGCGACCGTCTCGACCAGGTGGTGCTCGCCGGTGACGGCCCATCTCGGGCCGACCGCCGTGGGGGCGAGTCGGGCGGCGACCTTCGACCAATCCTCCAGGTCTCGCGGGTTCTCGAAGACGTAGAGGGCGACCGCAGATCCGACGCAGGATCCGCTGCCCTTGACCAGCTTGGCCTCGGGACCCGGCTCGATCTTCTTGCACGACACGCCCGCATCGGAGACCGCGTCCGAGAGTGCGGCCACGGTGTCATGATTCCGGGGCTCTTGGGAGCAAGCCCCGAACGCGATCAATGCTGCCAATGTTGCGCAAACAAGCCTCCAGCGGGTCATGAGCCCGCCACAACCCGGCGCGCGATCGGCGCGTGGAGGAAAGAGAATCCTGGATCGAGCATCAGCGCTCTGCTCATGAGCCGTTTCGCATCATCTTCGCGACCGAGAGATCGAGCGATCATGCCGGCGTGAAACAGCATCGAAGGATCCTTACTTGGGGCGTCGATCGTTTCGCGCGCGTAGCGCCACGCGGCCCGATCTTGCCCTGTCGAATGCAGCATCCACGCGAGAGCGTCGGTGATCTTCGACGTCGGTCGATTCCTGTAGATGGCGAACGCTTCCTCCAACCCCGCCGCGGGCCGCAGCTCGTGATCGGCGTAGAAGACGATGAAGTCGGCATCCGGCAGCACTCCGGCAGACCTGTACTCGGCCAGCTTTTCCGCCACCGCGACGTATTGGGCTTTCGCCTGTGGCACTCTTCCGGTCGCCTGGTAGAGGTCGCCGAGCTTGATCATGTACTCCAGCGAAGGCAGCCGATCGACCGCCCCCTCCATGATCTCAAGCGCCAAAGCAAGGCGTCCGCGCGGATATGCGCCTCCGCGAGACCGACCGTTGGGGGCACGTACCCCGGCGCGATCGCGATCCCTGAGCGATTCTGGCGCGCGACCTCTGCTGTGTCACCGAGCTGAGCGTAGATATCGCCCATTTGATGACGGACCCAAGCCGCCGTCTCGCCGCTGGGGCCCGCAGCCTGCAAGGCGAGGCGCATCGCTCGGATCGCTGCGCGAAATCTTTCGTGGTGCTGCAATGCGTAGGACGCACGCACGTAGGACGCAACGTCGGGCCTGCGATCGACCATCTCTTGATAGGCGACGTCGGCAGCGTGAACCTTGCCGAGCTCGAAAAGGGCGTCGCCGAGCAGGCCGTACGCCGACGCGCTATATGGATTCATCTCGATCGCTCGACGCGACCACGTGACCGAACGAGAGAAGTCGTGGCGAGCGTTCATGAGCGAGGCCATCCCCACGAATGCCTCGAGGTTGTTCCTCGGCTGCAGCTCGAGCGAGCGACGAAAAGCTCGTTCTGCAGGCGGCAAGGCGGACGGATCGGCTTCGTTGCGTGCCTGCTGCAGATATGCGAGCCCAAGCTGCGCATGCGGTTTGGGGTTCTCCGGGTCCGCATCGACGCCGTCCTTGAGCGCCGCGATCGAGGCATCGAACCCCTCCGACGTTGCGGGAGCGATGGGGTCTATGGCAGCCTCAGACGGCTCAAGGGGCCCAGCGCTCGACCGATCCGCTCGCAGCGGACCCAGCGCACCGAGCAGAAGCAGGGCGACGCCGGCGGTCAGTGCTGTGGTTGCGATCAACAGCGCTTTCAATTTCTCTCCTAAGGTGGGAGGTGTGCGGGAGCCATGGCAGACTCCCGCACACCTGTGGACATGCCAGGGTTACTCCTGGTGCGGGCTCACCGCGGAACCGCGCGTCGGAAGTGACACGTATGGGAACGTCGACGAGAAGCCCTCCTCGTCCGCGTTCACGCCATCACCGAGGTTGTTCGGGTTGCCGGCGAGCTCACCCTCGACGACCTGCAGCGCGATGTCGGTCACGTCGTCTGCCAAACGTCGACCGTTGGGGAACCCCGCCTGATCTCCCCCGATGACGCCCAGCCTTGAATAGTCTGCGCACGTCCCGGGTTTGCACGGGGCGATGCTCAGATTCAGACGCAACATCTCGGCCGGCTCGACGTGGGCCGGCTGATTCAGACCCGGGACACCAGTAAGGAAGACCTGGATCAGGTCCGCACGCTGGATGCCTGGCTGCTGGTCATCCGTGTCCGGCGCGGGGATCCCGTACACCGCCTCGATCAGACGGGCGAGCTCCGGGTCGTTGACTGCTCCGAGGAATTGCTCGTCCTTCTTCGGCCTCGAGGCGTTGAAGTAATCCTTCGCTCCAACCGGAACGACGACCTCGTTGACGAGAGGCATGCCAAGACGAGATACCTGTACCCACGGCCCCCGGAAACTCTGCGAGCCCTCGGCGGTTTGGATCCGAGTGCTACGACGCGATGCGGTCGACCATATGCCGACCACCGGGTTTGACTCGGCGTCGCGCGCCTTGGCCACCTGGGATTTGGGAACCTGGAGCACCATCGTGTTGGTATTGAAGCCCGTCAGCGTGTCATCGCCGACCTCGCTGAAGTCTGCTCCGTAGAGGAGGTCGAACACCCGAAGGTCGAGGAAGAACGGGTCATTGGTCTGGCCGGCGAACGACTTCCCGGCAGTGCCTGCCGGCACGACCGCCTCGTCCCTAAGCGCCTCGTAATCGGGCATCGAAGCCTGACCCACGTCGCTGGGAGCGACCATCTCGTTGCGCACCAGCGTTCTCGCGCTCTTCCCAACCTGGATCTTCCTCAGCGTGTATGTCTGGAAGAAGTTCAGGTCGGCATCGTGCAAAGACGAGACCTCTCCGGTGTTGTAGAGGAAGGTGTTTGGGTTGCGGTAATGGTCTTGGAACGTCCAGCGATAGATGATCTCGGGGTTGGCGTCGCCGTCGTTCGAGATCTTTACGTCATAGCGGACGCCTTCGGCGAACGCGTAGAAGTTCGGGCCCCCGGCCGGCTCCTCGAAGGGGATCCAATTGCTGACGAGCGTTACCGTCTCGGGTCTGTCTGGACTCACGAAAGCGTAGACATCCGTGTTGTCCACTTGCGGGTCGGCCGCGGTCAGGGGTGCCTCTCGATGGCTCGAGGCCCCTGAGAGGCTCGGCGCGAGTGTCGTCATCGCCAGTGCGACTGCGGCGAGTGCGGCGACGGTTCCGAGCCAGGCCCTCCTCCCGGGCATCCTTGGTACTACCGAACGGGTCATGGGCGCCTCCCAGATCGTCGGGCCCGTTCTGGGCCCTGCTCATGACTGCGTTCGTTCTCAGATGAGCCCTTGGATTGCGGTTCGCCGGGATTAGTCGGGAGAACCGACGCGGATCCTCACCTTGGCGGCCACGATCCCGACAAATGGCGCGATCTTCGAAGGGTCGCGCGTTTGCGGAGCTTGTGGCTCCCGGCCCAGACACCGAAGCCTCCCCCATGAGCTGAGCGTCTATAAAGCATGAGGATGCGAGTCATGACCCTGGAGGCTGATCGGGTATCGATGGATGGAGCATCAGGCCAACTCGCCGAGTTGTACAAGCGGCACTCTGGTGCCGCGTTCCACCTGGCGTACCTGATAACCGGCGACCGCGAGCTGGCTAGGGACCTCGTCCAAGACGCGTTCGTCCGATTGATTGGACGGTTCGCAGACCTTCGGAAGTTCGAGTCTTTCGATGCTTATCTGAAGCGCACCGTTGTGAACCTCTCCTACGATCAACTTAGGCGCCGACGAGTAGCACGCGCTTATCTTGCGCGTAGAGAGCACATTCGCATCGGAAGCAACCCCCGAACCCCCAGATATTGAGGAAAGCGATCGCCTCTGGAATCAGCTCCAGAGGCTCGCACCACGACAGCGTGCCGCGTTGGTGCTCCGCTATTACGAAGATCTCTCCGAACAACAGACGGCCGACGCCATGGGTTGCTCCGTCCGGACGGTGAAGTCCCTAGTGTCGCGGGGGATGAGCGCGATGCGGCTACAGCAAGAGAGTGAGACGCGATGACCGACTTCGAGCGGGACCTTCGGGCCATGATGCGAAATCGCACGAACGACTTGGAAGGTGCGCTGCCTGCGACTAAATCGCTGGTCCGGCGAGCCCGTGTGAAGCGGGCAGGCACGATCGCAGTTTCGGCCATGCTGCTGTTGGCTCTAGTCATCGGTGGTACCGCTGCGAGCCGGTCGTTGTTCGAGGATCGTCCCGTCCGACCCGCGCCGTCTCCTGAGAAACAGGGCAAGATTCTCTTTTTCGGGGCGCTTGGATTCATGACGGTCGACCCCGACTCGGGAGCCTCCGAGGTTATGTTGTCTCGCGGCGATCTTGCATCGGCGACGTGTACCGAGTGCGGCTCAATGATTTTCGAGTCCAGCCTGTCGCCTACAAGGGACCGCATAGCGTTCGTGTTCGGCGTACCGGGCGGCGGCATCTCTCCGGGCAACATGTCGCTTTACGTCATGAGCACCCGGGGCACTGATATCAGGAAGATCTCGTCCTGTCCCAAACATCGGACCTGCGATACCGCGTACGGCTCGGGCATCTCGTGGTCCCCCGACGGTGCGAAGATCGCGCTTGCCGGAGAGGGATCGATCTACGTGATCGATCCTGACGTCGGCGGGTTAAAGCAACTCGCCGGGTGCCCTTCGTGCCGTGCTTCTCATCCCGCCTGGTCACCGAACGGCTCGTCGATCGCATTCAGCCAATCGGACGGGATCTATCTGGTTGATTCGGATGGATCGGCCAAGCGCAAGATCGCTTCTGTTAGAGGGGCGGGTGACTTGGCTTGGTCTCCGGATGGGAACCGGATCCTCTTCTCTTCTAACGCCGGTATCTATGTAGTGGAGGTGGACGAAGTTGACCCGACGGTGAGACGCCTGGTCGGGCAGGACCGCGCAGCGGCTTCCTGGTCTCCGGACGGAACGCGGATCGTCTTCTCCGACACGATCGGGACTGTGGGGGCGTACATGGCAGAGGTGTGGACCATGAATGCGGACGGCAAAGCAAAAACCAGGGTTTACCGGTCGGGCTGCTGTCTCGTGAGTTGGGCAGCTCCGGTGTGGTCTCCCGACGGGCGATCCGTCGCCTTCTCAGTGGACCTGGACGGTGCCGATGCAGACGGCACCGGATTGTTCCTGGTGGGTTCCGACGGAAGCGACTTGCGCAGGTTGTCGATGCAGCCGGCTGACGGTCTCGTCGGTCTCGTGTGGCAGATCCCGTAGAGCCGACAGCGAGTGCTCCTCTCTGGATCGAAGCCGCCGCTACTACGGCACCAGTCATGGGCCACCGAGTGGATAGGAGCAGACTTTATCCAGCTGTCCTTATCGGAGCCACGAGCGCGTCCCGCTTGGCTCGGGCGCGTTCGCTAGAAACGACATCGCCCTTCCCGTCGTACAGCGCGACGGCGGTCTCGATCAGGGAGACCGCGTCCTGGCGCTCCCCCGCCAGCTCGAGAACCTCAGCGCGATCCATCAGCGTGCCCGCGGTCATGATCGGAGAGTCCGTTGTGCCGATGAGCTCCACGGCCTCACGAGAGAGTTCCTCCGCCTCTCCGAAGAGGCGGTTCTGCGCTAGCACTTTGGCCTTTACCCCCCTCCAAAGGGCCTGCGACTCCAGATCGTCGGGTGCCGCGGCATTCTTGCTGATCTCGGCCATGTCCTCGGCCTCGTCGAACCGTCCTTGCAGATAGAGGCACTGAGCGAGCAGACCGACAGTTGTCGAGAGAAAATTCTTCTCCCCCATCTCCAGGAGTTGATCGAAGCCGCGGCGGAACTCATGCTCCGCAGCCGAGAGATCACCAACCAGCATCTCGACATCGCCGGAGTCGAATGCCGACGAGGCGGCGAGAACCTGCGCGCCCAGTTCATCGAAGGTGCTGCGGCTCGCCCTGTAGAGCTGCCTCGCCATGTCTACCTTTCCGGACATCGCATTGAGGTGCGCGAGAGCGCCTAAGACCAAGCCCTCGGCCCTCCGATCGCCACGCGCCTGTTCCAGGATCCGCTCACATCTGGCGATCGCCTGCGGGACGGGGGTAGGACCGTAAAGGGCAGATAGCGCATACGAGGGAAGGGTTCGGGTCTCTTGGCGCCGGTCGCCCGCCTCCCTGGCGTGGAAGACGGCTTTCTCCAGCACCTCCTCAGCGGATCCGTAGCGACACGCGTTCCCATGGACCGAACCGATGAGACGCCAGGCTCTCGCGAGGGACACGTGATCACCGGCCGGCTCGAGCACGGATATAGCCCCCTCGACACCGCGCTGCACCCGGTCCACCCTGGTATCGGGGTCGATAGCGAAGCGAAGGAGCATCCGAGCGAGATAAAGCTCGGCTTCGAGCCGTGCGTCGCCCTTGGCATGCGCCAGTTCACAGGAGTCACTCAACAGGTCTTCGGCCGATGAGAAGTCGCCAACCTCGATCAGGGCCTCGGACAGGTCGGGTATCAGTGCAAGGCGCGCCAAGTCTGCGGGCTCCATGAGCGCAGCCGCCCGTCGAAGCAGGTTGGCTGCCGCCGGCATATCGCCACGGGCGAACGCCTTCTTGCCTCCTGCAGTCAACGTGTTGACAGCGCAATCGCGGAGGCGTTTAGCCTCGTCATCGATCGTTCCGGTCTCGACCCGGAAGCGAAATGCCTGTTCCAGGTGATAGCCGAGTATCTCGACGTACTCGGAGGCGCGCGTCCCAGCTTTCTCCTGAAGCCAGTTGGCAAAAGCCTCGTGAAGTTGGGCTCTGTCCCTCTTTAGAAGTCTCTGGTAGGCGGTGTCTCGCACGAGTAGATGAACGAACATGAAGGTTTGGTCGTCGAGAAAGGCTTCGACTTTCGGGGCGAGGAGTTGCTTGTTCGTGAGCGCCGACAGACTCTGGTCTACGGTCGGCCGCAACGGTTCCGGAGAAAGACTCACAACGGCTTGCCGGTAGAAGGACTGACCGATGACCGAGCCCCTTTGAAGGACGACCTGCTCTTCAGTGCTCAATCGGTCAACACGGGAGCTGATCAAAGCCGAGATGGTTGGAGGCATATCCAATCGATCCAACTCTTCATCCGCGTTCCAGGCTCCTTCCCTGGCTCGATCGAGCACTCCATCGTCTTGAAGCATCGAAAGCATCTGCTCGACGAAGAAAGCGTTCCCCCCGCACCCTTCGACGATCCTGGAACGAAGATCGTCGGGAAGCGTGGACGATCCGAGCAGATTCGTGATGATCTCTCCAGTCTCATCGGGAGTCATCGGGATGAGGGTCAAGCGATCTGCGTTGGCCCTTTCCTGCATCCATTCGGGGCGTGACTCCAGAAGCTCATCTCGGCCGGTGGCCAGGATAAAGACGGGGGCGACGGTCGTATCGACCAAATGTTCGATGAGGTCAAGGAAGGTTTCCTCGGCCCAGTGTATGTCCTCGAAAACCACGACCAGCGGTCCCGTTCGCGCGATCGACTCGATGAACTTGCGTGCCGCCCACATCGTCTCTTCGAGCGACACCGTTGTTTCGGTCAGGCCGATGATCCCGGCTACTCGAGCGACGATATCGGGGTCTCCGTCCCCAACCAGAAAAGAGAGCCGCCCTAAAGCCGTGAGCTGATCGTCCCCCGCGTTGATGCCCGCAGCCTGTTTTGCGATCTCCGTGAAGGGCCAGAAGGTGATGCCGTCTCCGTACGGGAGACATCTACCGATGAGGATCTCGGCTTCGTTCTGCGATCGGCGCAAGAACTCCTCAACCAGACGAGATTTGCCGATGCCGGGTTGTCCGACCAGGGTCAGGGCTTCGCAGGTTCCGTCGTTCTTGATTCGCCGGAGGTGAGATTCAAGCGTGTCAAGTTCGCGCGCTCGCCCCACGAGCGGTGTGTCGGTCCTGCGCGCCACTCCTTCACCATCGGTTACCGACGTTACAGAGTAAGCACGGACCGGTTCCTGTTTGCCTTTGAGAGGTAGGGGATCCAGTTCCTCCACCACGACCGCGCTACGGACGAGCCTGTAGGTCGGAGCACCGATCAGTATCTGATTCTCAGGGGCGGCCTGTTCGAGACGCGCCGCAACGTTGACGGCGTCACCAGTGACTAGCCTCTGCCCCACGCTTACGTCCCCCGCGACAACCTCCCCGGTGTTGATACCGGTGCGGTTGGCCAGGCGAACACCCCATCGCTCCTCGAGCTCATCGTTGAGTGACTCCAGAACCTCCTGCATCTCCACCGCGGCGCGCACGGCGCGCAGCGCGTCGTCCTCGTGCAACTTGGGAAGGCCGAAAACGGCCATCACGGCATCGCCGATGTACTTCTCGACGGTCCCGCCGTGATGTTCGAGGATCAAACGCATCTCCCCGAAGTAGAGATCGAGCATCTCGCGCAAGGACTCGCTGTCGAGTTTCTCGCCCAGATCGGTCGAACCCTTCAGATCGCAGAAGACGATCGAGACAGTCTTACGAACATCATTGCGCGGCGCGAACGTCAGCTGCGAGCCACAGAAACCACACAGACGGAACCGGTTTGGGTTCTCTTCGCCGCAGTTAGGACAGATTTGCAATGGGTGTGCCCCCTAACGCCACCTACTCGTGTGAAGGGTCAGCACCGTCAATCGGTAGAAATACCCTCTTGGATTAGCGGGAGACTTCAGCGTTGGATCGATCATGCGCTCCGTAGAGGACAGGCAGGGAAAGGCGCTCCCTCCCTTACATTTTCCAACTCGGATCCAGTTCTGACTGCCATCAGGAAGGTAGATGATGAATAGCTGCTTACTTGGATTTTCGAGAAGGGTTGCATCCTTGTCGAAGATCAACTTGATCGGACCCGACGTCGCAGTCGAAGTCGGTGACGTGATGGTTATGGGTCTTCCACTGCAATTCGGGAACGCCGGAGGACAAGGATCGTCAAGATGGCCGCGAGAGAGGCCCACTGCCCCCGCCACACCGGCCGGCAGGACCACCCGGTTGCTCTCGTCTTCGGGGACCAGCGGACCGGTTCCAACCGTTCCCCCCTGGGTCCCCACGAAGGCCCCGTAAGAACTGTTGTTGCGATCGTCCGGATCAGAAGTCGCTCCCGATAACGAAACGGTGGCAAAGTTTGTAATGGCCGGCCCTGTTGGAAGACTGCCCGTGAGCTCAAGCGAGACGTTGCCCGGCACGCCTGTGTTGGCAGTCAACTCGCAGCGGACGTCCGTCCCCGGCCCCGACGGGAGAGTAGTACACAGCATGCTGCTTGGGGTGGCTCGTATCGTCTCGAGCGATACACCGGCGGGAAGCGTGTCGGTCAGCACGACCCCGTCGGCGTTGCAAGGACCGAGATTCTTGACACTCAGGGAGTACGAGACGACACCGCTTCTCGGCGAGCTCGCGTGTTGCTGCATTTCCAGATCCGCCTGCGGCTGACGCGGGTCACATGCGCCCGCCGCCGTGGAAACGGAGGAGATCGGGATCGTTAGGCTCGCCAGTAGCGCGGCGGCGAGCAGCAATCGAGCGCGGCGTCCGCTGCCGGTACGGCCACCCGAAACCAGGGCACTATCTGCGAGATTCATCGATCCTCCCTCGTAGGATTGCGCTTCTTTCCGTCCTTGTTCTCGAAAGAACCGCAGCACACGTCCCACCCCCCTCTTACGTATGCAGGCTACGCCGGGACAATCCCGTATGTAAGGGGGATTGCGAGGATTCGCACGATGCTCCGACAAATACTCCGAAACAGGCTTTCTACGCATAACCGCAGATTTCGCCACCAGGTGGAAGGCAGTCAGTGATGAGCGGGCCGATCGGGTCGGCAAATTACGAGGGTGGGTCCTCAGTAAACCCGACCGGCGTGCAGATGCCCGAGCAACGGGCTTCACAGAGACGTACCTCTGAGGCAAGATACCCATCACGTTCTCGGATTGGAGGATCGATGGCTCGTTCAGATGCAGCGAAAGGTCGGGCAGAGTTCCTGGGGACCGTCCCACTCTTTGCCAAATGCGATGCCTCCGAGTTGCGGGCGATCGTCGGCGCCGGGAGGGATGTGCCTCACTCGGCCGGCCAGGTGATCTGCAGGGAGGGTGAGGCAGGCGTCGGCATGCATGTTGTAACCGACGGCGAGGTCGAAGTGCAGGTAAAGGGCAAGAGCCAATCCCGCCTTGGTCCCGGATCCTTCTTCGGTGAGATCGCCCTTCTCGATGGTGGTCCTCGCTCGGCGACCGTTACCGCCAGTACCGATGTCAACACGTTTTCGATCCCGTCCTGGAGCTTCCGTACGATCCTCGAATCACAACCGCATCTAACGCTCAAGCTTCTCGAGGTTTTGTGCAGTCGAATCCGTAAGAACGAGAGCTCGGCCACTCATTAACTCGCCCCTTTGTGGGATTCACCGGGCGTGTTTGTTCACGCCTCTTTGGGGCTAGCTCATCGAGCCGAACGGCCCGACCTAGGAGCTAGTTCTCGCAGCTTGCCGCACCTGCTTCACCGTCAGGATTCAGGCAGATGTCGTGCCCTGGCCCTCCATCATTGGTGTTGTCACCGACCCGACCATCGAGTACGTCGTCCCCTCCAAACCCGTAGATCTGATCCGCGCCCCGTGAACTGACCAGCGTGTTGGCATGATTGTCGCCCTCGAGCACCGTTGGAGCCGAGTCGTTCGCGTAGACGTCCTCCACGCCGACCACCCTGTCGGTGCCATCCCCAATAGCAACTCCCTGACGCAGGCTGATGTTGACGGGGCGCCGCCCGGAGGGCCCGCACACACCGAACTGTGTCAGGTCCCTGCCGGAGCCTCCCAATAAGGAATCGTCGCCACAGCCTCCGGTCAGCCCGTCGAAGTTGAGCCCTCCAGAGAGCCGGTCCGGTCCCCGCCCACCTTTGAGTGTGTCGGGACCGCCGCCGCCCGCCAACCGGTCCTCGCCACCGTCACCCACGAGCCGGTCGATGCCTGCCCCTCCGCAGATCAGGTCGTCGCCGCCGTTCCCCTTGATCCAATCGTCGCCGCCCAGTCCGATAAGGACGTCGTCTCCCGGAGTGCCGACGATCCTGTCCTTTCGAGGGGTTCCGTGCTCGGTTGCCTGACGGCCAAAGCACGAGTGGTGGCGAGGATGCCCCATCGACTCGGTGGGGATGAGGATCGCCACAAACAAGGAGATGAGAACCAGAGAGACGGCAGCTCTGCGAGCCCGATATGGGTTTGGCAAGGGGAACATCGTGGCTACTCCGTCATCCCGTCTCTGCTTGGTTGCTCGCCCCTCGAGGGCCCCCGGAAGAGCCTTGGTTCGGACTCATCCGCCCTCGAACATGAAAGGAATGAAACCTTAGGGTGGCTTCGGAAAAAAGAGCCTTTTGTAACCAAATCTGGTAGTTACATCCGACTAGTTATGGGGGCCCAGCGCTATGCGCATTTCTACGTAGTGCTGGCTGAGCGATGCGGTGATGGCGGATACCCGAAATGAATCATCGAAACCGGCCGTTCGGAGCTGGAAAGCCCGGCGTCGGGGCTACTACGGCACTAGTAGCTGCCCATCGACTGTGGCAAGCTGGGTCTTCGAGACGGCGGGAGGGACTCTGGTGTCCAGGCGTAGCGGGCTGATCTTCGTGACAGTGGCCCTGCTGGTGGCCGCCGCCCTCGCGCTCCCGGACGGCCCAGCCCTGTCGGGCCGAGGCGACCCTCGCATCGTGATCCCCCAGCTCCCGATCGCGTTCTACGTCCTCCTGGTCGCGCTCCTAGCGATGGGGATATTCGCATCGATCTCCGTCGGCTTCGAACGGAAGGAACGGCCTCGACGCAGTCATGGGCTTCGTTTCATCGCGGTCCTGCTCGTCGCCCTTGCTCTATGGGCGGCGTTCCCCCCCATTCAGGAGGGGGTGAGCAGACTCATCGACGCGATCGACTTCAGCGGCGGCGATGGTGGGGCGTCGTCCTCCGGCGGAGACGCTAGCGAGGGGGACCAACCCTTGGCGAACGATCGGTCCGAAGTTCTCGGCGTGGTTCTAACGATCCTTCTTGCGATCATCGTCCTGGGCTTCGGCGCCACCCTCTACTGGATGTTCAGTTCGCAGCGAACCCCGCAGGAGGATGCCGATGCGATCCCGCTCCGAGAAGCGATGGATGCCGGCCGAACCGACCTCGAGAGCATCGACGATCCACGCGAGGCCGTCATCGCCTGCTACGCACAGATGCGCAGAGTCGCGGTATCCGCGGGGACGGAGCTGGATGATTCCGACACCCCAGTCGAAACACTGGCCCGTCTGCTGCAACGTCATCGAGTTTCGGAGAGCAGCTCGACCCGCTTGACTGAGCTGTTCCAGAAGGCCCGCTTCAGTCCGCATCAGATCGACGAAAGTATGCGTCGCGAGGCACTGGTGGCTCTGGAGGAAGTGCGCGCCGAGATGATGGAAGCTGTCGGCTGATGTGGCAGATGCGCATAGAGCTCATCCTTCTCAGCATCGTTACCGTCGTGCTGGCGCTTACCTTCCCCGATTGGGTCGAGTTGATCGTGTGGGCGTGGGCATTGCTGGTGTTCCTTCACGCGGGCAACGCCGCCCTGCGAAGGGTGAGGTCCCTGTCGGACCCGTGGAAGTCGCCGTTCGAAGAAGCGATGCGCGTGAACACACCTCCCCCGGAGAGACCCGCAGACCTACGACGCCTCGAGCGAACCATGGGAGTGCGCATCTTCGAGCCCCGTGAGTTCGACGTCAGGGTGCGCCCCATGCTGAGAGAACTGATCGAGCATCGAAGGGCGCGCCGCTCATCCGATCTCAGCCCCCTTTTGAACACTCTTGCCGGGCCGCAACCCGCGGATGAGATCTTCGAGAGCAACATCCAGGTTCCGGATATCGCGTCTGTGCTCGACGAGCTCGAAGGGTCACGATGACCACCCTCGAACAGACGGTCGAACGCAGCACCCGACTCCTCGACGAGATCGAAAGAGTCATCGTCGGCAAACGTGACGTCCTCGAGCTCATCCTGATCGGCATCCTGGCGCGTGGGCACATCCTCCTCGAGGACTTCCCCGGGCTCGCGAAGACCCTGATCGCCCGGTCCTTCGCCGAGGTGCTCGGGATGGAGTTCAATCGCATCCAGTTCACCCCGGATCTTCTTCCGGCGGACATCACGGGGTCCTCGATCTACGACCAGCGAGAGGGCCGTTTCGAATTTCGAAGAGGCCCCCTCTTCACGAACCTCGTTCTCGGAGACGAGATCAATCGCGCTCCACCGAAGACCCAAGCGGCTCTCCTCGAGGCGATGCAGGAAGGCCAGGTGACGGTTGAAGACGTGACGTATCCGCTGACCGAGCCGTTCGTCGTCATCGCAACCGAGAACCCGATCGAGTACGAGGGCACCTACCCGCTTCCCGAGGCTCAGCTCGATCGGTTCCTCCTTCGCGCCGGCATCGGGTATCCCGAGCGCGATCAGGAGTGGGAGATCCTTCGCCGTCGTGTGGAGCGAAAGTCGGAAAGCGCACACCTCGACAAGATCGTGGACGCCGGAGAACTCGTAGAGATGCAGCAAAGCGTCGAGGACGTGCACCTCTCGGAGAGCATCGGCTACTACATCGTCGATCTGGTAACCGCGACGAGATCGCATCCCGACGTGCAGGTCGGGGCCAGTCCGCGCGGTGGCCTCGCACTCATGAAGGCGGCGCGCGCCCGGGCGCTCCTGTCGGACCGGGACTTCGTCACCCCCGATGACGTCAAGAACGTGGCCGAGGCCGCCCTTGCGCACCGCCTCACACTCCGACCGGAGATGTGGGTGAGGCGCGTGGGGGGCAAGGAGGTCGTGACCTCGGTGCTCGCGTCGGTCCCGACTCCACCTCCCGAACCGGGATGAACCGCCGGACCGCCAAGCTCGATGCCTGCCTCGCGGGGGCGATCGTGTCTCTGTTCGGAGCCTTCGCCCTCGGCAAGGTCGAACTCGTAGCTCTGGCATGCCCGTTCGCCATCGCACTTGCCTTCTCGTCGACGAGCAAGGTTCCGGAACTCACCGACATCAAAGTCGAGCTCTCGGATCCCATGCTGGTCGAGGGCGAACAGACGACGCTGGTGGTCACCGCAGCGGCAACTGACGGGGGCGAGCTCGAGCTCGGTATCCCACTCCCACGTGGATTGGAGGCGGTAACCGGCGATCCCCGGATCGCGCTCTCATTCTCCAAGGGTGACACCGTCCGCCACGAGCTACGGCTGGAAGCGAAACGTTGGGGCAACTACCACCTCGGCACGATCGCGCTGAGGACGTCGGCGTCCGGCCACATGACGGTGGTGGATCGCGTCGTCCACGGCGACGAGCGGCTCAAGGTCTATCCCGCCTACGACCGGATCAAGAGGAGCATCGCCCCGGCGGATACCCATCTCTTCAGCGGCGACTACGTCTCACGCCTCATCGGAGATGCCATCGAATTCGCTCAGGTAAGGCCGTTCACCTACGGCGACAGCGTTCGGCGAGTCAACTGGCGAGTGACCTCGCGTCAGAACGAGCTCCACGTGAACCTGACGCATGCCGAGCGAGATGCAGACGTCCTGATATTCCTGGATACGTTCACCGACGCAGTGGTCGCCGATCAAACGACCCTGGACAGAACCGTCCGGGGGGCGGCAGCGATCGCGCATTATCACCTCCGACGAAGCGATCGCGTTGGCCTCATCGGCTTCGGGGCGATCAGCCGATGGTTGACGTCCTCCATGGATCGCACGCAGATCTACCGCATCGCGGACTTCCTGCTCGAGGTCCAGGAGCTCTTCAGCTATGCCTGGAAGGATCTCAATCAGCTTCCGCCCGGCACACTTCCAGCGGGTTCCGTCGTGATAGCCCTATCGCCGATGATCGATGAACGGTCGGTCGCAGCGCTCGCCGACATCAGCGCACGCGGTTTCACCCTGGTGGTCGTCGACACCCTCGACGAGGAGGCGGTCCCTGCTAGGTCGGGCGCCGCAGACCGGACTGCTCACCGGCTGTGGAGGATGCAACGCGCGATGGCGCGCGACCGCTTCGCTCAGCTTGGCGTCGCGGTCGTGGCTTGGGGAACGGGTGAGGGCATCGATGCAAGCCTAGCCCGAGCCCCTCGCCGAAGAGCAGGAACCCTCAGATGACGAAGTGGATCCGAGCGGCAGCAGGGATGTTCGGGGTGGTGCCGCTCGTGTACCCGCTCGCACTTGACTCCTCTGCGGTGGTTGCTTGGCTCGCAGCCGCAGGGACGTTGGCCTTGGCGATCACCGTCGCAGTGCCGCGGCGCATCGGGCCTCGGGCTTGGGTTGGCATCGTCGTGGCGGAGTACGGGATCGCTCTCGTCCGGGGCCACGATGGCATCGAGAGCGGAACCCTGATCCTGGCGCCGGTCATGTTGATCGCGCTCGAGTGCTTGGACCTTCTAGCCCTTCTGGACGCGGGGACGGTCTGCACCCCTGACTTCCTGGTCACTCGGGCTCGTCATCTGACGAAGGTGATCCTCGCCGGAGTGGGGGCGAGCGCCGTCATTGTCCTCGTCGGCGGCGTCGATCTAGGAAGTCATCCCCTTCTTATGGTGGTCGCGGTCGCCGCTGCGGCGGGAGCTCTCGGCGCGAGCGTCAGGAGCTGGACCCGAACGGCGGGTCACGTCAACACCTAGCTGGCTATTGGCAGCCGCTGCCCCTCATCGGACCCCTTCCAGTTCGTAAGCCGATGAGATGAATGCAGAGGCTTTGCCAAGCCGAGACGGATCTTGAATGGGGCGTGCGATGACTCTCATGGACACCGGATCGTGAGTGTTGTCATCCAAAACGATCACGTCTCGATCGCGCGTGGCCACATCGCACAGATTGGCTGAGACGCTCATAGGCGGTCCCATAAGCGTCAGCTGTTGCATCTGCGGGTGCCCGATCACGGCCTCGGTTACCTCCCCCGACGCGATAGCGATGCGGAGGAAGACATCCGAAAGGCTCTCCCCCATGGTGATCCAGTTGCTCTTCATGTCGATAAATGCCGACCGAATCTCCAAAGCCGCCGAGACTGCAGCCCACCGGTAGTCGTCGACCTCACGAGGGACGTTGAAACGCAAGATCACCCCGTCGCCAACGTACTTGTCGACCGTCGCACCGTGCTGGATGGCGATGTCGCACGAACGCTCCAGATACTCGTTGAGGTGCTGGATCGCAGACGGCCTGCCCAGCTCGGTGAATAGGTGAGCCGATCGAGTCAGGTCACACACCATGCAAGCGGCTTCGCGGGAGCTCGTCTCTTTCGCCACCCCAAGGATCTCGAAGTTCGACGGATTGGCGATAAACCCGGCCACCTTCGTGCCCAGCGCCGAGGCGAGAACCTCGACGGCAGCGACATCCGCCTCATCGAATGGTTCCGGGCCTTCTTTGCTGAGGAGTTGAAGCACACCGACGATCTGATCCGAATGCCGCAGCGGGAAGCTCAAGATGTCCTGGGTCTGGTAGCCCGACACCTGGTCTGCGCGATCGAAGTGGCTCGGATCCGTCTTGGCGTTGGGACGGACGACAGCTTGACCACCTTCAAAGCACTGCCCTGCGAGGCTCTTCATTGGTATCGTCTTGCGCTTCAAGCTTGAGGCCTTGCGGTTGAATGGTTGGATCGACAGGAACACGAGCCCCGATGGCCGCCGGGCGGCCGAGTCGAGGAGCGGTACGTAGATCGAAGATGCGGTGGCCCGCATCTTGGCCATCACGGAGGTTAGCTCCTCGTCGATATCGGCTTTCTTGGCGAGGGCTTCCGTTCCGGTCCTTCGGGACGCGGCGACGAGATCGAGGAGGTCCTTATACCGGGCGTCGAGGTCTTCATAGCGCTTCTCCGCAAGCTCTTTCTGTCCCTCGAGCTTCTCTTGGCCGATCCCGTAGTGGAGTTTCGTTATGTGGCGCGTCACCGCAACGACTGCAGCCAAGATCGACACCACTCCCGCGACCATCCCGATGGCCGACTCAGGCGACATGGCCTCGTCCAGAGATCTCGGTCGGCGAGTCGTCTGCAGTCCTGCGCGACCATAGAGGCCAAATAAGGGTGGGAAAGGGACGAATGTCGGCTTCGCATGCTCCGCCGTTCATTCAGGAATGATGTAGCCAACGAAGCGAGATGGCAAGTGCTCTAGATAGGCCCATTCCTTATGACGTCGCATCCCAACTGGGCCGGAACTGCCCCGATCAGGGGGCGTGCCGCCAAACTCTAGCAACCGATCTTTTAGTACCCCCTTGCGCCCACTCGAGGCGGTGAACATATTGAAGTCGTACGCCGATCGTTGGAAGGCGCCACGATGAAGATGCTAGGCAGCCGCAGTGGGGGGGCGCACGCTCGGGTGGCGCTATCCGCGGCGGTCGTACTGACGGCTTCCCTCGTCCCAACGACCCCCGCTCACGCAACCCTCGCTTGCACCCTCACCGCCGGCACCCTGACCGTGAACAGCTGGGCAGGGGTCGATCTCACGATCAGGCGCAACGGTTCCAACTTCCAGTTCACCGACGACGACGGCCCAACCAGCTGCGGCGGCACTATGACGAACGTCAACACCGTAAACATCAACAGGGGCAGCAACGTCGCTGCCGAGCACGTGATCGTCGATCTCGCCGGAGGACAGTTCGCACCTGGGATACTCGACGAGGGATCGGGCACTTCCGAGATCGAGTTCCAGGTCGACCTCGGCGGCTGTCTCTGTATCCCATCCGTGGATAGGTTCGAGATCCGCGGCGGCTCCGGCTCCGACTCGATCCGCTTCACGGGTCCGACGATCCAGGCACCTTCCGGCGCGTCCGGCGCGTTTCTCAATACCGACACCGACCTGGACATCGCGATCGACAACGACGTCGGGATCCTGACGTCGATGCTCACGGGTCTCGACGGCAACGACATCCTCAGGGGCGGCGCAGTCGCCCGCCTCCCCTATCCATGGCGCATGACCATCGATGGGGGCGGCGGCTCCGACGACATAGGCGGAGGCGCGGCGAACGATCTCCTCAAGGAGAGCGCCGGTGCGGACCTGATGAACGGGGGAGGCGGCGACGACACGTTCTCCGAACAGGTGGGCGTCACGGCCCCCACTGAGTTCTTCGGTGGAACCGGCATCGACGAGGTCGAGGCCTACGTCAGTCTCACCGACTCGGTGTCCATGACGACCGACGACATCGCGAACGACATGGTCCCGGGAGAGGGTGACAACATCCACTCGGACGTCGAAGATCTCCGGGGCGGGCAAGGCGACGACGTACTGGTGGGAGGGGCCGCGAACAACCATCTCTTCGGCGGCCTCGGCGACGACCTACTTGACGGCGGTGCCGGCAACGACGAGCTCGAGGGTTGGACCGGCGACGACACACTCCTGCAGGCCGGAATGCCCGACGGCGCAGACACTTTGATCGGCGCCTCCGGCATCGACACGATCACGTATGCGTCTCGCGCGAGGAGTGTCACGCTGAAGGTCGACGGCTTGAACAACGACGGTGCACCCGGCGAGGGCGACCACATCCAGGACGGCGAGATCCTGATCGGAGGTCACGCGGCAGACTCGCTGTCGGGCGGGCCCGGCCCCCAAACGCTCAAGGGTGGGGGCGGCCGCGACACGGTCGACTACTCCGACCGTACCGACCCGGTATCGGTTTCGTTCGACGGTGTCGACGATGACGGCGTGTCGGATGAGAACGACGATCTCCGAAACATCGAGAATGTGCGCGGTGGCTCCGCGGGCGACGACATCACCGGAAATGATGAGGACAACACAATCTTGGGGATGGGTGGTAACGACGAGCTCAATGGCGGGAGCGGCGATGACCTCCTGGCCGGAGGAGTCGGCAACGATCGCGAGTTCGGCGACGCAGGCGCCGACACATTCGAGCAGGGGTCGGCGGATGATGGCTCGGATGAAGTGTTTGGTGGACCAGGTAGCGACACCATCGACTACCGCAGCCGTTCGAGTTCCGTGGGGGTCGCCTACAACGGCCTACCCGACGACGGTGCGACAGCCGAGAACGACAATGTTGCGATCGACGTTGAGAACGCATCCGGTGGAACGGGCAACGACCGTCTACAAGGGAGGGGCGGCGCGAACACTCTTTCGGGCGGCGGGGGCCAGGACATCATGACGGGTGCCGGTGGCGGCGACCGGCTTGTCGGGGGTCCGGGGCCGGACAGGATGAGGGGCGAGGATGGCGCCGATAGGCTCTTGGGCGGACGTGGCGGCGACTCCCTCAACGGAGGACCCGGAACGGACTCCTGCGACGGGGGCCCGGGCGCCGACACGCTTTCTGGGTGCGAATGACCCAGGGTTTGGCGCGCCTTCGTCCAGATTCTTTGATCTAGTCAGAACGCGCGGCGGGGGGGTCGAGCTCGGACGGGAGGGCCTCTACGGTCATCCGTTGTCGCTCGAAGTGCGGGAAGGGATCCGGCCGTGAGTAGGCAACCGAGAGGTGATTGGTTAGCCAGCCCAGAAGCGCGAATAGTCCACCCAGATGAAAGGGACGTTGGAACCCTAACCATTGAGCACCGATCGTCCCGAGCAAGAAGTAGATGAGCGGGAAAGCGACCCAGTTCGGGAGGAAGTGTCGGATCGTGTGAGTGAGTGGAGGAAGAGAGTCATCTTGTTTCGCGATGCTGACCAGTTCCGGGATGAGGAACAGTGGGATGGAACTCAAAAGCCACATTGGCCAAAAAGGGACGAGGAAGGCGAGGACAACGAGCGCGACCGAGAAGGCGAACCACGTCAGGAGCCACAGCTTGTTCCACCTTTGGGGAACGTAGAAGTTGAACCCCAGATGACTCACACAAATCCTCCTTGGTCCGTGGGACGGCCGGCCCCTGGGCCAGCGACGAAATCCTAGTTGGCGATGCCGTCTCATTTGGGGTGGCCGCCCTATTTGCCCCATTCGAGAGGTTGGGGGAGTATCGTCGTCTCGTCGTCATGAGCCCCGCTTCGGTTGATACAGGGCTCCAAACGAGGTCCTACCTAGTCGGGAAAGCATCCACGTAACGGGGGTAAGAGAATGAGGAAATCTCTGGGATTGTTGTTGTCCGGCGCGTTGTCGCTGTCTGTGATGCCGTACGCGCCCGCCGCCGCTGCTGTCGCATCGCAAGCTGAGGTGCGTTTCGCGACCTATAACGCGTCTCTTAATCGCAGCACATCCGGCGAGCTGATCGCCAATCTCAGTTCCCCCGATAACCAGCAAGCCGCGACGATCGCCGAGGTGATCCAGCGCGCGCGACCCGATGTGGTACTTGTCAACGAATTCGACTTCGACGCTGGCGGGACCGCGCTGAGGCTATTCCAGGATAACTACCTCTCGGTCCCCCACAACGGTGCCGACCCCATCACGTACCCATATCGATACACGGCCCCCTCCAACACCGGCATCCCGTCGGGCTTCGACCTCAACAACGACGGTTCGGTGGGAGGACCTGACGATGCGCTTGGCTTCGGGTTCTTCCCCGGACAGTTTGGGATGGCGCTCTACTCTCGCTATCCGATCCTCGAGGATGACATCCGGACCTTCCAAACCTTTCTGTGGAAAGACATGCCCGGCGCGTCTGCTTCCTGATGACGACTCCACCCCAGACGCCGCCGACTGGTACTCATCCGAAGAGCTCGCCGTTCTGCCGCTGTCGTCCAAGAGCCACTGGGACATCCCGATCCAGATAGGTGAGAAGGTCGTCCACGTGCTCGCCGCGCACCCGACTCCACCTGTTTTCGATGGAGACGAGGACCGCAATGGTCGCCGCAACTTCGACGAGATCCGATTCTGGGCGGACTACGTGACTCCCAACGCGGGTGACTACATCTACGACGATGCTGGTGGAACCGGCGGCCTCAAACCCGGATCCCGATTCGTGATCATGGGCGACTACAACTCGGATCCGTTCGACGGTGACAGCATCCCGGGGGCGGCGCAGCAGATCCTCGAACTACCTTCGGTCCGTACCAACGTGACTCCGGACAGTCTCGGCGGGCCCCAGCAGGCGGAACTGCAGGGTGGCGCAAACGCGACTCAAACCGGCGACCCCTCATTCGACACCGCCGACTTCGCCGACTCGGCCCCCGGCAACGTACGGGTTGACTACGTGCTGCCCAGCAGGCCGCTGAAGATCTTGGACGCTGCGGTGTTCTGGCCGCTCAACACTGACCCGCTGTTCCGACTCGTCGGGACCTTCCCATTCCCCAGCTCGGACCACAAGCTCGTGTGGGTGGACTTGAAGGTCCCGGGGGCGGGGTTGGGAAGGTAAGAAAGGCTAGCGATCGGCTCCGAGCGCGACCAACTTCTCGTAAAGCTTGTGGGCGGCCGATTCACATAACGCGAGGCTCTCCAACCGGAAGCTCTCGTCGACACCGTGGATCCCATCCTCCGCGAGCGGAATCCACTGAGGATCGTGGGTATCCCTCGGTCGTAGAAGTCCTTGAGGATCGGGATCGAACCTCCGCTCCTCTGTAATGCCGCAGGGACGCCACTGATCTCCTCGAGCGCGTCCGCAGCGAGCGATAGAGCCGGGTCGCTGGGGTCGAACGCCGCGGCATCCACCCCCGCCCAGTCGATGTTGACGTCCGCGTTCATCGGAGCGACCGCACGCATGAGGTCTTCGGCCGCAGCTCCTATCTCGGCCGCGCTCTGTCCCGGCGCGAGACGGATCGTGAACTTGGCCATGGAGGTGGCGGGGATGATCGTTCGCTTCTGGATGGCATCGCCTCCAGCGATGCCGTTGACATCCAAAGATGCATCGCCCCAGGTTCGCTCGTAGAAACCCGACGCCGCTAGATCGTCGATGGGTCGTCCGCCGGCAGTGGCGATCTCATCCTCGCCGGGCCCAAAGCTCGCCCACGAATCGAGCTCCTCCTGACTCGGTGGAACGATCCCAAAACGAAGCTCATCGCGCAGCACGCCGTGGGGGCCGGGGAGCACCTGATCCAGCATCTGATGAAGCACATGGAGTGCGTTCAGCGAGACCCCGCCGTATTGCCCCGAATGTAGATCGTGCTCGGCACATCGAACGTCGATCGAGAACGAGATGACGCCTCGGACCCCGATCGTCAGTGCGGGGGTCATCTCGTCACGCATATCGGAGTCGAAGACGATGGCGCAGTCCGCTCCACGATCGTCGCCCTCGACCCATGCGTGAGCGCTCGTTCCTCCGGACTCCTCCTCGCCTTCGATCAAGCAGCGGACGTTCACCGGCAACTCGTTCGCCTTCGCCAGCTCGCAAGCGACGAAGAGAAGCGGGTAGAAGTTGCCTTTGTCATCGCTGGCTCCGCGGGCGAATATGCGCCCGTCTCTGATCTCTGGTGAGAAGGGATGCGAAGTCCATTCATCGACCGGGTCGGCCGACTGAACGTCGTAGTGGCCGTAGATGAGCACGGTAGGAGCCGACGTGCCGGACGCTCGAAGGTCGCCCACGACGAGAGGATTGCCGACGTCCGTCACCAGGTGCGCGTCGCCTCCGGAGTTCTCGATCTTGCCCTTGAGCCACTCCGCCGTAGCCGTCAGGGCGGCCGGGTCTCCTCCTCCCGAAGAGATGGAAGGGATCCGGATGTATTCGAACAGTTCATCGACTAGCTGTTGAGACGGAGCCGTCATTCAGTCCTCCTGGTCCTCAATAATCAACCATGGGGTCTGGTGTCACCATTTTCCATCGGATTGGGGAGCGTCTCGGTCTCGAGTCCCGCAAGAAGGCGCGCCAGATAGTCGGACCCATTCCACGAGCGCTAGGACTTCCAGTGGCATCCATCGATCATCGATTCTGGCGGGCTGAGCGGATGCAGGGTATCGCGATTCATGGCTGGGAGGCCGCCCTCGCAGATCTGACATCCACGATAGCGACACCGCCGACCGGATGTGCAGGATCACGGTCGGTTTGGCTCCGAGCTTGGCGGGTAAGCGCGCGAGCGATACCGCCAAGCGAGATCGGACATCCGGATGCAGGCGATCAAGGGCGCAGTTAAGAGGTATATGGCGGAGAACATGTCCGACAGGGCGGCGGCTCTGACCTACTACTCGGTTCTCTCCCTGTTTCCCGCCCTGATAGCAGTGATCGCGCTGGTCGGTGTTTTCGGGAAGTATCCGGAAACCACGGACAAGATCCTGCAGATCATCGAGACGGTCGGACCATCTACTGCGGTTGAGACCTTTAGGGGGACTGTAGAGAGCGTTGTCCGGAACAAAGGTGGCGCCGGAGCTCTCCTTGGCATCGGCCTGCTTGGAGCTCTGTGGGCCGCTTCCGGCTACGTCGCCGCCTTCATGCGGGCGTCTAACGACATCTACGAGGTACCTAAAGACCGCCGCTTGATCCGAAAGCTTCCCGTCCGCCTAGGGCTGACCGTCATGATGACGATTTTGCTGGCGGCCGTGGCCATCGCGCTCGTTCTGACCGGCCCCCTGATGGAGGCCGTCGGCGGAGCACTGGGTCTCGCGTCCACCGCGGTGACGGTTTGGTCCATCGCCAAGTGGCCGGTCCTGGTTTTGGTGGCGGCGGTCGCATTCTCGCTTCTCTATTTCGCGGCTCCTAACGCCCGCCAGCCCAGCATGCGCGCGACTTCCCGGCGGCGTGGTGGCCGTGATCTTGTGGATAGCAGCCTCGATCGGCTTCGCCCTCTACGTCGCCAACTTCGCCTCCTACAACAAAACTTACGGCTCCCTGGGAGGGATCATCGTGGCGCTGCTCTGGCTCTACATCTCGAACATGGCCATCTTGCTGGGAGCGCTTTTCAATGCCGAACGACAGCGCGCCCTCCAGGGCCTATCGGAACGGGAGCCACTGGATATTGACTTACGGGATCCAAAGGGAAAGGAGATCTCTCGCGCCCGTCGCTGAAGTGCCCCCCGGGCGACGCCCGCCCGAGCCCTTACATCAGGGGCTAGCTCTCGCTCGTGCCAGTCGAGGGTGCGGTGGGAGAAGACGAAGGTCTTCTAGATCGGCGTGTTCCTCTTGAGGTCCCAACCGAACTTGACCGAGGGACCCAGAGACCCATCCGGCTTCGTCTCCTTGTACTCCACCTCGATCTGCGTGAAGTTGAGAGAGACCGAGTCGACGGGTCCGCCCTCTTCCCCGCCCCCAGCAGAGGTCTGATAGGACGACACGAGAACCTCGCTGAGCGTGATCACCAGGAACTCGGCCTGGCCCTTGCCGGCCCGTCGAGCGGTGAGCACGGCGCTCTTGATGTGTTTCCCGGAAGCGCATGCCAGCATCAGAAGCGGGCTCGCCTTCGAGATGACCGACGTGAAGTGAAGACCCTGGATCGCGACCTTGCCGCCGCCACCGCCGCCGGGGCCAGTCGATACCGTGGAGCTCTCGCCCCACGACCAGGCTCCGACGTCGATCTCATCCGCGTGTTTGGCGTCCTTGCTTTCGCCCGGGATGCCGTCGATCTTCAGGAAGTAATCGACGAATGCCATCTCGTCCCTTCATCCTCCGCACACCGATATCTCACGATGGTGCGTCAGCCCTCGACCACTGTCAAGGTGTGCCGCGGGACGGATCCGGTCTCATCGAGGTCCTGACACGCAGCGCGAATCTCCACGGCGCGACGTGCCTCATTTGTGATCCCGGCGCGCGTGTGGGACGGTGCGGAGGTTCGAGCACACCCACGAAACGAGGAGACACCATGAGCGCAGCAACCCCGTTCCTGGCCCAGGCCGCCACCATGACCGAGCTCGAGGATTGGGGTCCGCTCGAAGAAGCCACCGGACCGGAGATGCAGACCTCCGGATACACCCTGTGGGAAGAAGGTGACGCTTCCTCAGGCGTGTGGGTGTGCTCGCCGGGTCCCTCTTATTGGACCCTGGAAACGAATGAGTTCGTCCACATCGTCGGCGGCAGCATGACCGTAACGGCGGAAGGCGATGAACCCGTCACGCTGAAGGCGGGTGACACCGCGATGTTTCCCCGCGGTTGGAAGGGGACCTGGGAGATCCACGAGACGTTGAGAAAGCTGTACGTGATCTTCTAGAACCCGGGCCTAAGCCTGGGGCATCGAGCTCCCGCCGCCACCCCCCGATTTCTTGGCTTTCTTCGAGGCTCGTTTCTCCTTCAGGCTCTTCTTGGGCTGCTTCTTGTCGCCCTTCGAGCCGCCCTTGTCCTTGTTGGCCATGGCTCCTCCCGCTGGTTCAGATCACATGCTCGGCTCCATCATCCTTCCAGGAACGCCTTCCTGTCCCGTCATTCGGGGGAAAAGCCCAACTCCCTTCAGGGATTGGCCTCGGCGGCTCTCAGGATCGCTTTCACGGACAGTTCGACGTCCTCGGTCGTCGTCGACCAATTCGAGATCGAGATGCGCATAACGTGGGTTCCCTTCCATTTGCTTCCGCTCAGCCAGCAGGTGCCGTCCTCCTGGACCGCCTTGATCACGCGACGGGTGCGGTCGTCGTGATCGCCGTTCTGGGCCATGAAGCGCACTAGCACTTGGTTGATCTGGATCTCGTTCAGGATCTCGACGCCGGGCTCCGCGCCGAGTCGCTCGGCGAAGAGATGGGCGTGGGAACGACAGCGATCGATCATCTCGGCCACCCCGGTCCTCCCCAACGCACGAAGGGCCGCGTAGACGCCGAACCCGCGGGCCCGCCTCGAGAACTCCGGGTTCCAGTCCATCGGGTCCCGCTCGCGGTCGTCCGCCGTGTGAACGAGGTAGTCGGCGTGCACGCTCATCGCCGCCTTGTGCGACTCGGGATGCGCGCAGAAGACCAGCCCGGAGTCGTACGGCACGTTCAGCCACTTGTGCGCATCGGTTCCCCACGAATCAGCCCTGTCGAGACCCTCGACAAGATC
Organism: uncultured Actinomycetes bacterium; assembly: GCA_963777015.1. GTDB lineage: Bacteria > Actinomycetota > CADDZG01 > CADDZG01 > WHSQ01 > JACCXF01. The sequence goes on along the minus strand of CAVZOQ010000004.1, from coordinate 486,434 downwards.
GCTGCACTCGGTCGAGGCGGCCGCCCACAGACCGACCGCGCCGTCCACGTGTACCCACGCGCGAGCCGCATGCGCCAGATCACAGACCTCGTTGAAGCGATCGAATGCACCCGAGTTGATGTTGCCCGCTTCGGACGTGACGATCGTGGGACCACTGCCTTCTTCGAGTGCTCTCTCCAAGGCGTCGAGCCTCATCCGCGCCTGGTCGTCCACCTCGATCGGCTGAAGCGAGTCAGTTCCCAGACCCAGATAGCGGAGTGCCCTGTCGATCGTGGCGTGTCGCTCTTCGCTCGCGAGAACCCGGACACGTGGTGCGCCCTGCAACCCTTGTGCATTGACGTCCCACCCTTCCTGGGCGAGCACGTGATGACGCGCGGCGGCAAGGCCGGTGAAGTTGGCCATCTGGCCCCCGGTGACGAAACCGAACGAGCATGTCTCGGGTAATCCGAGCAGCTCCAGAAGCCACTTCCCCGCCACCTCTTCGGCAACGGTCGCCGCCGGCGCTGCCACGTAGAGACCGGCGTTCTGATCCCACGTCGACGCCAGCCATTCGGCGGCTATCGCCTCTGGGAGCGATCCGCCGATCACGAACCCGAAGAAGCGCGGGCCACAGGTCGCCAACAAGCCCGGCTCGGCGGCCTCGATCAGTTCATCGATGATCGTTGCGGAGTCGGTACCTCGATCCGGGAGCGGGCCCCCGAACGCCTCGCGCAACTGATCCACGGTTGCGGTTGGCGCAACCCTGCGCTTACCGAGCGCAGAGAGAAATTCGTCTGAATACGATCCGACGCGCTCGAAGATCTCAGTGTTCAAGTGTTGAGCCTTTCCCGTCCGTGGTCCTCATTGTGAACGAACACGCCATTGTCGACAATGGATGCGGACGGAGGCTTGAGGAGGCACCCACGCCTCCTCAAGCGCACAATCTATTGGATCAAGGTGAGGAAGGCTCCGGGCGTGCTGATCGTCAACGGCGCAAGGAACTCCACCTGGTTCAACAACAACGTCCCGCTTGAGGTACCGGCCGGCACCCGGACCACCATTGTCCTCGTGCCCGACGCGCCGGCGGCGACATTGCCGAGGTTCCAGGTGACTTTGCGGCTCGTCGAATTGAAGGTGCCGCTGTTCGTCGCCGATACGAAGGACACCCCGGCCGGAAGCGTGTCGACCAATCTGGCCGAGCCGGCCGCCGCCGGTCCGAGGTTCTCGTACGACAGTGAGTAGGTGAGCTGCGAGCCGGCGGCAGCCGTCAGCGGTCCGCTCTTAGTCAGGGTGACCACCGGGTCCCTGGGTCCCGAAGGAGGCGGCGGTGAAGCGCCGTCAGCCCCCGCGGCCAGTGCCTGCAATTCGGCGACGTGAACCTCTTCTCCACGCGCCGACGCTGTGTCGCAGTCGGTGTCGTTCAGCGGGTCGTCGTCTTGCTCGCCCTGGAAATCCGGCCCACCAGTGCACTGATTGTGAAGCACCACGAACCGGAGGTGTGTAGCGGCGCTGTCGTTCACGTCGAACGACTTGATGAGTAGCTCCGGACTTACCGGTCGAGGAGCGACAGCATTGAACGCATTCGCTGAGCTCGTAAAGATCGTGTCGAAATTGGCGCTGTTGTTGCAATCGTCGCTGACGGGCGCCGATGCGTTGCAGGCATCGATCCGGAACTGCCGTAGGGCGGTGAACCGGGCGTCCTCCCCCGGGGTCAGCATGGCGCTTACCCGCACGGACCGGACCATCTGCGCCGTGGTGCCGGCCAGATTGACGATGACCTGTGGCCTCGAGTCGCTTACGTTGACGCCGGAGGTCGTCGCGTCCCAGGTCGTGCCCTCGGTGTCGTCGATGAGGTCATCGTGGTTGCTTCCGTCGCCCGACGCCGTGGCTCCATTCGTCTGGGACGCCGAGTTCGAAGACATGTTGAAGACGAGATTGGCGGCGGCCGTGCCGGCTGCTTCAAGACGGAATCGTTTCAGACCGAAGCCGTCTGCTTGGACCACGATGTCGTAAGTCCCAGGCACGAACCTCGCGGTACTGGAAAGAGTGCTGTTCGGATTTGTGTCGGCGATCGGAGTCACCCGGGCCTCGTAGCGGCCCACGAAGACTTTCGCGTTTATGGCCGCGCCAGTACCAGCAGACCTCGCCACGAACGTAACGGTCTTCTCGCCTTCCACGGGAGACTCGAAACTGGGCTGCGGGTTATCGTCATCCGTCCCCTGAGTCTGAGCGGACCGTGTCGCGTGACATGGCGCAGATGAGTTGAGCGAGCAACTTCCCATGCCGCGCTTCGCGAAGGCGCGCCATAGCTGCACTTGGTTGGCTCCGTTGAAGCGAAGCTGGTCGGCCGCCAGGTAGGCGTCGCGCGCCGTCAGCATGCTGGTGCCACTCTGCTGCAGCAGGAAGGCGTCGAACATGATCTGGATCCAACGGCGGTTCCCAGGGCATTGGTCCGCGGGAAGGATGCCGTCCGCGCAACGCTTTTGCAACGTCGCGTTGCCTGCGGGGAACGCTCCGTTGTACTTCTGGACCAGCGCCTGCCTGATCTCGTATCCCGTCGCGCTCCAGATCTCGCCGTCGGCATGGACCTGGCCCTCGTCATCCTCGCACTCCGGCTCAACAGGTGGGCCGATCAGGGTCGCCGTGCAGACGATGTCGTAGCCGATGTCGCTGTAGTTCAGGGGGCTGTTGTTCATCCCGAAGTTCCGGATCGCCCTCTCTTTGTTGCCTGTTGCGTAGATGCCAACCGCGAAGGGGTTCTCTCCAGCGCTGGTCGGCACGAAGTTGTAAGCGTTCAGGTACTCGACCGCAACCTGGTCCGACCAGCTCTCTCCCATCGCGCCCGCCTGAGCTCCGGAGAGCCCGGAATCGGGTCCGGCGACCATCCGGTTGGAGATAGCGTGCGTGTACTCGTGGCCGTAGACCGCGGCATCCAGATCGCCATCGGCACAGGGAGCGTAGAAGCCGCCGGCGATCGGCTGGAAGAGGTATTGGTTGGTGATTCCCGGAATCCCGTCCTGCAGGGTGATCTGGTTGGCGTTGTCACGAGTAAGCCCTAGCGCGGCAGGGAGAAGGGCCCCGTTCTGTACGTCACCGATCTCCGGGTCGTCTTCGGACCCGATGGGGAACGGCCCCGGTGGCGACGTCGTTCCAAAGTTGTTTACTTGCATATTGAAATTTCGCTCGGTAAAGCCGAGGTTGTACGAGAAATCGTGGAAACGGTTGTGACCGGCGTGCAGTGTCGTGGTCGCGGCGAGCACGTCGGCGTTGTTCTCCAGGGGCGTCAATGACGTCGGGCTGCACTTGAGCCTGTTCCAGGAGTTCGTCCAACCCTCCAACGCACCCGTCTGCGATCCAGCATCCGGGACCTCGAGGAACCCATAGGTGCGATCGAGGTCGAGCGGTCGCTGCGACAGTGGGCCTGGGACCAGATCGGTGCTCCATCCCTCTGCGGTTAAGGCGTTGTTACCGAACGTCGTGAAGTTTGAGACGTTCGCCTGCACGTTGTGATCCCACGGGGCTCGGGACGCCAGGTTCGTATCCCCGATATTGGGAGTGAGGTCGTACTCGCAAGGCGAAGGCTCACCCACTGCAGGAGGAAGGGTCCAGCATGCGTTCGTCCTGTTGTCGGTCTCCGGGAAGTTGAAGCTTGCTCCCGGATTCAAAGGCCCGTCGGGCAGTGCGGGGTTGGCGGTGAAGAAGTTCCACTGTGGCGGGAAGGCGAAGACTTCGGCCCCCGGCTGCGACTGATCGACGGCCGAGTAGGAGCCGACGTACGTGGTGGGAGGGAGGGAATCGGCGACGGGGTTGGCCGACTCACATACTTGAGCCGTCCACGTCCCTGCATCGGCTCCGGTGTTCGCCAGGTTCACTACGACGGCCTCCGGAATGCCCGTGCCGGTGTTGTCCGAGGTTCCCCGCTCGGCGTTGCTTGGGTCCCTCACGATCAACCGGATGTCGTTGATGCCGTTGACCGGATAGGCGGTCACGCCGAGTGTCCGGTTCTGAGCGTCCACCAGAAGGTTGTGCTGCGGACCACACTCCGGAGGGGTCGAAGGGTAGTCGCCGGTGAAGAAATCACTATGGGGTGCAAGCGCCATACCCAGGGCAGCCTGATCCACGGCATTGTGGCGGAACAGGGTCTCTCCCGTCCGAGCGTCGACGAACACGATGTAGCCCATGACGGGGTGACCAGTCCGATCGTCCAAGACGTTGACCTCGTATGCGGGCCGCGCGCCTTGCGTGTAGGTCGGCAGGGCGACCAACCTAGCGCGTTGATCGACGCGCCGGTCCGAATCGCTGGGATCAACAACGGGCGTGCCAAAACCGTCGACCCGGAAAGTCGTCCACCCATTCTCTTGACGGATCGGGCCGATGTCGCCCAACGAAACACCTGAGCGACCGACGCTCTGCGCTGCTGCCAACCAGGCCTCTTCCGCTGTGAGCGTCGCGGCTGCCGGTGTCCCTTGATTGCCGGCCGCCGAGGAGGACACGTAGGCGATCCTGCCATTCTTGATCGCGACAGTTATCTGGCCGTCCTGTGTTGCATCGAGACCGCCGAAGCGCTGGCGGAACATGACCGCGTGTCCCACACCATCAGACAGCACGGAGTCGCCGATCACTCGAAGGTTGTCGACCTGGGTCGCGGTCAGGCGAAAGAGTGCCGCTTTGGACCGGAGCCAACTGCGGGCGGCCTGAACAGGGGAACCGCTCAGGCCTGTAGCAAGGTAGCCGCCATACTTGATGAGGGACGCGGGCGTGCCAAATCGGTTCCACCGCACATGGGCGCCCAAATTGTTGGCCATGCTCTTCTGTGTCGCGCTTGGCGCCACCGATCCCGCGCGGGCGTCGAGATCGTCGAGACCGTCGGTTGCATCGGAAACGTCGCCTGCGCCGACTGCCGGAATCGGAGCAAAGAGCGGAAGTGCGGTTAAGAGAGCGACAACGAAGTACAGGATGGCGCGAGCATGCATACGGCGTCCAGACCTACCTAGCAATGGATCCCCCTTGCGTCAGCCCGGCCCCCAACCGTCACCGGGTCAGGCCCGCAACTATACCGACAGTGGGGCACTGCGGGCTGGGGCCGTGCTACAAGCGTTCAGACCACCCTTGATCGGTGAATCGCAGCGTCATTCTGCCGAGCAGGTTGGACTTAGCCGGGAACGCGAGGCTGATCTTCTTGTATCTGGAGATCGACTATCTGAGAAGTCAACAAGAAGGAATCGAGGGGGCGAGGAGCTACTTGCTCCCCGTCAGGGCCATAGACGTATCTGACGTTGACGTTGATGGCTTGGGAATCCTGCGCATACGGGACCTCCATCTTCCATCCCTCAACGGTTCGACCGTTCCGCAACTTGGCTCGAACGTAGACCTCGGCTGGAGGCCGACGGCGAGCGATCCTTTCGGAGACGGGCCCCCGCTTGACGCGGACGGTGCTACTGGATCGCTCGGGCGGAACGGCCTTCTGGGGAATGGGCTCCGGTGAGAGAACTGGATCGCGTCTGGCCGGGGCCTCGGACCCACGCCCGGCGCGGATCAAGAAAACCGCGCAGCCGGCCAACAACAGGATGACAGCAGCCCCCACTGCGATGGGGGCGATCGAAATCGACGAAGCGTCCACGGTGATCGGGAACGCCGCGCCCGTGGAGGGAACGAATGGGTCGGGGGCCACCGTCGCTCGCTCACCTTCAACGGTTACCGACAGCACTCTGTAAGAAACTTCTTTTGCTTCAATGGCTTCATCCTGGCGGACGATGCGAATGGCTCTCAACCATCTTGTGTTGGGAGGGAACCTTTCCCACACCTGCGCGGTTGGGCCCGCCAATCCGTTAGAGCTGCCGTTGAAGGTTGTGGAATCATTCGTATCATCCACGATGGTGAACGAATCGACACTCTGCGGGTCGATGGTTTCGCCATTCGAACTGCGGAAATGCTCGTCGACAAGGTAGTCGACATTGAATCCGACCTGGAGCGGGTTCGACTCCAGAAACTCGACGGCCCGAGTGGCAGTCACGACGCCATCCGACCACGCCTCGAACTCCACTCGCTGGGAATCGCCGATCAATGAGTGCTCGGCAACCTCCAACATTCCATATCCTTTCTGAGTCTCCGTCGTCATCTGCGCCACACCCGCCTCGTCGGTGACGAAGGTTTCACCATCGAGCTGAAACTGGATACCCTCGATCGCAGGCACGGTTTCGACGACCAGACTCTGGGTCTCCGCCTCAGCCGTATCGGGAACCGCCCAGATCGACACGCACGCGAGGAATATGACCAGCAAGGTGATGGACGAAAGCCTTCGATTGGTTTGATCAGACACTGGTCTCGAACTCCTCCCACACACGATGCCAGCTGTCGTCCGCCTCAGGACTGAGCTCCATCTCCATGAAACCCCTGTTGAAGGAACTGGTAAGGGTAATGGTGTTCCTGAGTTGATCGGGCACGTAGCCGTCTGCCACCATCTTCGACGGCTTGAGGTTGACTTGGGGCGGTTGGTACCCGTTCCAGCCGAAGTTCCTCGTCGCCACATCGTTGTCGAGCAAATAGTCGATGAAGTGATGCGCAAGTACCGGATTCTCCGCGTTGCGTACGACTCCCATGCAGTCGTTTGCCACGGCCCCGGCGCCATCCGGCGGGAACCAGTAGCGGATCACGCTGGTGTCCTCTCCCTTAGGAAAGTAATATTGCGATGCGACCGCGTCACCAGACCACGCGTGGTGGATCCACGCCTCGTCATGCGGTACGTCGGTATACGCATCGATATCCAAGGCCCCAACGTTGCTCGCAAGCCCTGCTAGATCGTTGGCGACGATGTCGAGTTCTGCTTCCTCACTGGTGTTCAGATCGGTGATTCCATTCTTCAACAGCGTCATGCTGATCGTTTCGCGATAGTCATCGAGCAAGTGGACACGACCCTGATATCGGGGGTCCCAAAGAATCTCGTATGGATTGGAGAGACCCGCGATGTCTTCCTCGACGCGATCGATGCGCCACACGAGTCCCGTCGTGTAGACGGTGTACGGAACCCCGTAACGCGCTCCCTGATCGTAGAAGGGATTTTGATACACCGGCCAGACGTTACCGGCCAGATTGGAGACGTAGTTGTGATTCAAAGGCTGCAACAACTTGTCTGCAACCAGTCTGCTGATGACATCAGTCCGATGAAAGAAGACGTCGAACTTAGAGCCGGACCGGAGTGTTGCCAAGGCGTCGTCCATGTCGCTGAAGTTCGTGATCTCGACTTTGACGTCGTATTTGGCTGCGAACTCGTCAACGATCCGGGGCCACAGGTACTCCTCCCAGTTGTAGATCTTGAGAGTCACGCCCGACTCGGGCTCTAGACCATCCTCCAGAGGGGGATTGTCGTCATGAAGCGGCAGCGTCACCGGTGCGTCGGGGCGGGCTAGATCCAGTTCCTGCCTTCTGGCTGTTGTGGGGCCCGTGGTGCAGGCGCCCAGGACCGCCGCCGCGCCCGAGAGCGTCGCCGACACGGCCGCGGACTTCCGTATGAATTCTCGGCGACTGAAATCTCGTCGCCAGAAGCCCGCCATGTCGCCACGCCTCAAGGTCTCTCTCCCTTTTCAATGTGGTTCTCTTTCCAAAGAATGTCAGTAGCGGCGACGATTGGCTAGGGGGTTGAACCGGCAAAAGAGGCAAAAGCCCCCTCCTATGCCCCGGACGTGTTTTCTAAGGAACGGTAGCGATCGTCTCGACGATCGCGCAGATCAAAGGGGAGCACACATCCAGCGTGTGCTCGACCCGCCAAGCCGATATCGACCGCTAGTTACCGCTGTCAACTAATGAGGCTGATGGGGCTTTACGCCCGACGTGCCTGCGGAACCTCTGGTTTGGAATTGGCGGCCTCGGCCATCCTGCTTCGGGTGGGGCCACTCACGACTCCGTTCGGCTCCATCGAGTTCGCCGTTTGGAAGTCGAGGGTCGCCTTTGTAGTGGCCGGCCCGAACCACCCGTCCACGTCGACCGGACCGAATCCGGCGTGGACCAGACCGCGCTGCCAGTTCGCGACCTGTGTAGAGCGGGCCCCCTCGGAAAGATCCCTCGTCCATGGCGGCGGCTCGTCGCCGTGGTCTCCCTCAACCAGATAGAGGCCGACCCCACCTCGCTGGATCAGCGAGACCATGAATCGATTCAGGTTGTAGATGTCGTTGCTCAGCGCCTTCAGTCGCCTGCCGCTGATGAAGAGACTGGCCTGATATCCGGGGTCGGGTTCGGGGTCTCCTCGGTGCCGGTAGCGGGCCTCGAGGTGCCGGCCCACGATCGCGAACTCCTCGTACAGGACCTCCGTCAAGAACGTCCAGACGTCCGGTCCGAAATAACGATAGGCAAGGGCAAGAGTGCGGTTGAGGTTGTCGTTCCACTTCGTCAGGACGCTCCGGTATTCGGTCATCGCGCCCTCGATGCGATTTTGGTCGTGCGCCTTCAACGCCCAATACACAAGACGCATCCGATACAGGCGTTCGTCCATGGCCCGACTGATCTCGTCAAACACGGTGGCCGCTGCCACCCGTTCCGATTCTCGGCGGTTGGCCTCCCACGTCCTACGCTGGAAGTAGTAGCCGAGGGCCCCGCCGAGGACGGTGGTGAGAACGAATCCAAGGACGAGCAGAAGGACCTGACTCCCCATCGCCCGACAATAAACGGAGTGATCCTCCGTACCAAGAGTGCAGCGCGGTCACAAATATGCCGATATCTCGTACTCCGCGACGCCACGAAGGTTCGAGGCGAGAGCCTCGGGTTTGCGCTCATCGTTAGTATCGGCGGCCAGCCCGAAACCGGGACGACAATCGGATGTGGAGGTCGAAGTGCAATCGATGCTCGAGCTGACCGCACGGCTGGACGAGGCGGTTTCCCGTCACAGACTCCTGGACCACCCGTTCTATCGAGCCTGGGTCGCGGGCTCTCTGAGCAATGATGATCTCGCCTTCTACGCATCCCAGTACTGGCGCCAGGTCCAAGCCTTCCCCGGCTACCTGAGCGCGCTGCTGCCCCGGGTGGCGCAGTCGAGCACCCGGCACACGCTCGAGGCGAACCTGGCCGATGAGACCGACGGAGACCATGCGGGGTTGTGGGTCCAGTTCGCCGAGGCTTTCGGAGTCAGCCGCACCGAGCTCGACGACACCCCGCCCGAGCCGGAGACGCGCTCCTGTGTCGCGGCCTTCGAGGAGGCCGCCGAGGGCGCGGAGCCCACGTTCGCCCTGGGGATGCTCTATGGCTATGAGTCACAGACACCGGAGGTCGCGGTCACTAAGGCCGCGGGCTTGCGGGACAACTACGGGTTCTCGGGGGACTCACTCGCCTACTTCGAGCTTCATGGGCAGCTCGATGTCGAGCACTCCAAAGAGCTTGCCGGCGCGATCGCTGCCGAGGGCGCGACGATCGGGGATGCCCAGGCCCCCAGCTCGGGCGCCCAGGCCGGAGCGTCCGCGATCTACACCCTGCTGGATGGCGTAGCTCGCGTTCGTTCGATCGCCTGAGAGGGCGCGTTTCCGGATCAGTGCAGGCTTATCGCAAAGATCGTGAACCCGGTGTTGGTGCCGAATGATGCTCCCTCGATATGCATCCCCTCCCACGCACGCTCCACGATCCACATCTGAAAGTCACCTATTCCCGAAGTATCGACTCCATTGACATCGATGGTGCTGCAGGTGCCCTGGGCAGGGAATCCCCCACGCGGACGAGTGTCCGTGGAGCTCGAGGAACTCCCACCCGTGTAGACGGTGTAGGCGGCGCCGAAATTCACACCGCCGGGTGGGTTGCATAGATTGAACCTGTCGGGATTGCCCGTCGCGGTGCTGCGCAAATCGAAGTTCCCCAGATCGAGAAAGGTCGCTGGGTCTCCGGCGTTGTAAGGAATTTCGGTGTGAAGGATCCCCCCGCGGATGGAGCAGCAGAAGGCCTCACCGCGGCCCTTCACCACTCCCGTAAGAGTGGACTCATCGACGTCGTTTCCGCCGAGGGTTCCGTCCTCCACCTCGAAGCCCTGTATCCCGTCGTTGGGGATGCCGAAGACGCCACCCTGCTCCGCGATGTCTGCGTTGAAAGCCCCGGCAGCCAGCTCGCTGAAGCCAACGGCATCCTCGGCGATGTCCTCCGCTCGGACTTCGTCGGCCGCAAGATCGGTCGATCGAAGCCCACCGTTTGGCTGCGTGTCGTCGACCACGTCGGCACTCTTGACCGCCGCGTCGTCCTTCAGGTCGACACTTCTCAAGGAGTTGTCGATGACCTGGCTGCTCCCGATACTTGCGGCAGCCCACGCGGTGCCACTGAGCGCAACGATCAACGCTAGGTAGCCGATCGCGTTCGCCTTGAAGTGGGCACCGAGCTTCGTAAGCATTTCGAACCTCCTTCGATCTGAGCGCTATCGAGGGAGCCAGCTTGTCACCGTAGCGGCGCACAATCCAGGGGCATCCGAAGACACCCAAGAAATATTTGGTTGTACGGGAGGCGGACCGCTAGAAGTCGATGACGATCCCGCCTTGTCGTTCGTAGCCCGTTAACGACGGACCCCAAGCCGACCCATCCCACCACTTGTGGTACAGCGCGCGATCGGTGCCGGTTACGAACACGTCGAGGCGGTTGGGTCCCCAGGACACCACCCGCGGCTGACTCGTACAGACACCACCCATGCGCTCCCACCCGGTGAGAGAAGGTCCCCACGAGGAGCCATTCCACCACTTGTGGTACAGCGCGCGGTCGGTTCCGATCACGAACACGTCCAGGCGGTTGGGTCCCCACGACACCACTTCAGGTGGACTGATGCAGATCCCACCCTGGCGTTCGTAACCCGTCAACGATGGCCCCCACGCGGACCCGTTCCACCACTTGTGATACAGCGCGCGGTCGGTTCCGATTACGAACACGTCGAGGCGGTTGGGTCCCCACGCCACTGCTTTCGGGGGGCCGACGCACACGCCACCCTGACGTTCGTATCCGGTCAGCGATGGTCCCCATGCGGATCCGTTCCACCACTTGTGATACAGCGCCGAGTCGGTGCCGATCACGAAGACGTCGAGCCGGTTGGAGCCCCACGCAACGGCTTCGGGGGCGCTGGTGCAGATGCCACCTTGGTTCTCGTAGCCGGTCAAGGAAGGCCCCCACGCGGACCCGTTCCACCACTTGTGGTACAGCGCCGAGTCGGTGCCGGTAACGAACACGTCGAGACGATTCGGCCCCCACGCCACTACCTTCGGCGGACTGGTGCACACACCGCCCTGGCGTTCGTATCCGGTCAGCGACGGTCCCCATGCGGATCCGTTCCACCACTTGTGGTACAGCGCCCCGTCGGTGCCGGTGACGAAGGCGTCGAGCCGATTCGGTCCCCACGCCGCTACTTCGGCGCGGCTGGTGCACACGCCGCCCTGGCCTTCGTATCCGGTCAGCGACGGTCCCCACGCGGATCCGTTCCACCACTTGTGGTACAGCGCCGAGTCGGTGCCGGTGACGAACGCGTCGAGCCGGCCGGACCCCCACGACACAACTGGACCCGAGACCTTGGGACGCGACAGGCCCCGGAGCGTCGGCGAATTGGCAAGCAGAGTGCTCACGCGCACGCCGAAGTTGAAGCCGGCTCCGGCCGTGGTGCACCCACCGTTCGTATGGACCCCGACGATCGTGCCATCCGGAGAGCGCAGGATCCCGGACCCAGAGTTCCCGCCCAACGTATCGATATCGTTGTAACGGATCTGACTCCCATTCAACTCGGTGACGGGCCCGGCCTCTATCCGTTTCCTGACCCCGGCGGGGTGACCGATGATGCAAGCCATGTCGCTCGTTGCAGGGTCCGCGGCGGCCACGATCGACGATCCGAACGTTGCCTCTGGGTTCCCAGCCAGCCGGATGATCGCGAAATCGAAACCACCCAATCGGTGCTCCGTTAGCTGCAGGATCGCGAACTGTTGCTCGGGCCGCGGATTCCCGCTCGCATCTACCTGGAAGTTGAAATTGACGTGCATGTTCGTTGCGATCTCTGGAGGTGGAATCACGTTCGTGGTTCCGTTGGTGAGCGGGAGCTGCCAGCTACCAGGGGTTCTGGGGACGCTGTCGAAGCAGTGCCCAGCCGAGAGGAACAGGTTGCCGGCGAGCAACGTCCCCGTGCACCAGCGCACGCCCGCTACGTCGCCCGCGTCGGTGTAGATCGAAGCCAGGTTGGCGTTCCACTGCAACTGCCCTACCGGCGCTTGATGGGCATTAACGAACGCGGTGGTCACCCCAAGAGTGCCGTTGTACTGCTCAACCGCCTGGGAGTCGTCGGTGGCGCCACACTGGGACTCCAGGATCTGTGTATAGATGTCCTCCGGAAGCGTCCCTTCGCTCAGTCTCTCCTTGATCTCGCCCGCGACCTCTTGGAGTCCTTCAGGGAGTGGAGGATAGAGTTCCCAGCCACCCTCATCGTGGTTCTTACTTCCACACATTCGTCCTCCCTCCGGGTTGTGTTGACCGAACTAGGGCCGCGCGGTTCCTCCATGACCGTCAGCGGAGAATAAGGAGGACGCCCTCGCGTACCGGCGTCCGATCCCGCGGATAGATGCAGTTTCGAGCGATACCGTTACTGGATGCTTCGATCGTCGATCAGCCGCCAAACGCGACCCGATGAAGTGCCCGCCCGGTACGTGACGTGAAGGGGCTAGCTCAACCGCTTTCGATTTCCAGGGGCCGCCCCAGCCGCGCCAACATGTGGTCGTGTGAACACGAAGATCGTCGTCGACGATGGTCATACGGGTCCCCAGATTTCTACCAGAAAGCTCCCAGGCATTCCTTATCGCGCGGCCCTTTGCTCAGCAATCCCCAGGACGGGTGAGATCGACCCCAACAAGAGGGAACGTCGGTCCATAGATCCGAAAGGAGCTCCGACTGTCAACGGTTAGACCTTCACGGGGTCAGCGCATCGCGGTGGCGTTCCTCGGTCGTCTGTCCCCGTACGTTTTCCATCTCATACGAAAGACCCCGTTCGTCGGTGATGCGATGCTGCGGCTGATTGACCGTTTGATTCCCCTCAGGACGCTCAGGTCGGTGCGCATACGGGCCGGCCGGCTCGAGGGTCTGGTGATGGACATGTATCCGCACGCGCTCGACATGGCGATCGGGCGGCACGAGCCACTCGTTGCCGATCTCATCTGGAGGCACCTGTCAGAAGGGGACATCGCGTTCGATATTGGGGCGAACGTCGGATACTTCACCTTGCTGATGGCGCGACGCGTGGGTCCCGGCGGTCATGTCGTCGCCTTCGAACCGGATCCTCTCGTCGTTGAGTATCTGCGAGGCAACATCGCACAGAATGAAGATCGACTCGGAGCCTCTATCGGCACAGTCAATACAGCGGTCGGGCGCCATTCGGAGTCCAGACCTTTCACGCCCGGTTCCAGGATCAGCAGGGGCAAGCTCGGGTCGGAGCCCGGGCCCCTGATGGTGGACGTGGTGACCCTGGGGGACGCGATCGAGAGCTATGGGACTCCCCAACTCATCAAGATCGACGTAGAGGGCGCAGAGTCCGAGCTGCTTGAAGGGGCGGCCGAATGCCTGGCGACGCTCAGGTCGAGCATCATCATCGAAGCTCACTCGGAGCAACTCGAGAGGCGCTGTCTCGATCTTCTGAGACGTGCCGGATTCCATTGCGAGCGATTGCTACAGCGGGGAACCAAGGAGACCTACATACTCGGGACGAAATAGGGCCCGGAACTCCGGGCCGCTCTCGTCACAGCAGATCGGCCAGGAGCCGCGCCGCCCGCTTTGCTCCTTCCGTGCCCACCGACAGCGGCGACGGGTCGGTTCCGATCTCGCCGGCTATCGCTTCGGCGATGACCTCCGGCGTGGCGGTATCGAAATCCATGCGCCGGCCCGACCCGTACCGATCGAGTCTGTGCCGGACGTGGAAGTTCTGCTCGAAGTGGTGCCGGAGCGGGAAGTAAAGGAAGGGGCGCCGGTTCGCCGTCAGCTCCATCGAGGTGGTCAGGCCCCCCTGCACGACCGCGAGGTCGCACACCGCGAGGTGTCGGTAGAGGTTGTGGACGTAGGGCCGGATCTCGAGGCCGCTCTCTTGCGGGAGGGTGGCGGGATCGATCCGGGGGCCGGCGACCACGATCATCCGCAGCTCCGGGACCTGTGCCTTCGCCGCGGGGTAAGCCTCGATCACCCTGCGAAGCAGATGCTCTCCCACACCGGAGCCCCCCACCGTCACGATGCAGACCTTCTCATCGGGGAGATATCCGAGCTCGTGTCGGATGGCCTCCCCGTCGGCGAAGGATTCCGGACCGAAACCCGTGATGTATCCGGAGAAGTCGTAGTGCTGCTCGGTCCAGTCGCGGATCGGGGGCAGGCCGGGTCCGAAGTCGGACGGGACGATGTCCTCGGGATCCCCCACGAAGATCGCCCGGTCTCGGACCCGCGGATACCGAGCGATGTGCTCGATCATCTCGGCGTTGTAATCGGTCGTCAGAGCCGCCTCGCGGTCGCCTCCATCCGGCATCGGCAGCCACCCAACGAAGTCGGTGAGCCACCCGTAGGCCGCACGCTTCTGCTCCGGATTCTCGTGGAGGTAGTAATCGACCTCCCATGCCTCATCTCCGATCCACAGGTCGTAAGCCTCGTCGTTGACCACGTCGTGGAACAGCATGAAGTTCGCGACCAGGATCTCGTCCATGTTCCGCCACGCCTGGAAGCAATGCAGATCGTGCTCGGCGGACTCGCTCTCGATGTGTTTCGACTCGTTCGCGAGGAACCTGCTCGCGGGATGGATCGTCTCGCCCTCCTGCTCGAGGACACGGGTGACCGGATCCTGCGCGAGCCACTGCACATCCAGGTCGGGTACCAACTTCTTGAGCTCCTTCGAGATGGCCACGTCGCGTTGCGCATGACCCAACCCGATCGGTGAGCACACGAACAGGGCTCGCTTGTGTCTGCTCCTACCTCGGGTCCACGAGGTGGATCGTCGGTCCGCCCCGCCCACGAACTCCTTTATCAGGAGATTCGTCTTCACCGGATCGCGCGCATGGGGGCCGTGACCCGCGCCCTCCATGGTGAAGAGCGTTCCCCCTGTAGCTTCGGCCAGGGCCTCGCCGCGTTGGTGTGGAATGATCTCGTCGTCCGACCCATGGATCACGAGAACGGGACACCGGACGCGCGCACAGAGCTCGAGGCAACGCTCCCTCGTGAACCTGGGGGCCTTCTCGCCGATCACCAGGTCCTCCCCCGTCGTCTCCAATCCCCACCCGACGCAATCCTCGATCTGTTTCGTCGAATGCGGTTCGTTGAACATCTGCGAGAAGAAGAACTCGAGGAAGTCTCGGTAGTTCGTGACCCAGTAGTTGGCGTTGTACTTGGCCCACCCCTCGTAGGAGTCGAGCTCTTCCCAGAAGGTTTCCTTGATCCCCGCGCGCTTCGATGAAGGCGGAGTGAGAGGCACGGCCGGGGCGATGAACACCGCCCCCTCGACACGATCGGCGTGCTCGGCAGCCAGCACCAGAGCCCGTAAAGCGCCCTTGGAGAGGGACACGATCATCGCCTTTTCGGTATCCGTTTCGTCCATCACCGCGACCGCATCCGCCGCGAACTCGTCTTCGTCGTATGCGAGAGGGTCTTGCGGCCGGTCCGACCGTCCGTTGCCGCGCGGATCGAAGGTCACGACGCGATGGCCGCGTGCGAAGTACGGGATCTGCCCCTTCCAGTGGCGCGAGTGGATGATCGACCACGTCGGGAGGAGCAGGATCGTCGGCCCTTCCTCGCCGTAGACCTCGTAGAAGATCTTCACTCCGTCCCGCTCGACGTAACCCTCGGCATCCGGATAGCGGGCCCTCACGACTTCGCTCCATCCAGGGCTTGCAGCCACGAGTCGATGGCGTCCAGCAGCTCTCCGTGGCCGGAAGAGATCCCCGAATGTCGTTCCAGAATCATCCCGAGGTTGAAGGTCGCGACCAAAGAGACGATCGCCTCGAGCGGGAAAGCCGTCGTGTCGAGGTCGTACGATTCGACCGCAGCGCGTATCGCATCGGTTACGACCGCTCGCCACTCCTCGTCGACACGCGCCACGCGATCGCGCAGCGCCGGCCTGTTCCACCCGAGCGCCTGCAGCTCGAGCCATACCTTTTGGTACCCCGACTCCAGATCCTGATCGAGGTACCCCATGGCGGCCCGCCACTTCTCGATGAACGGGACGTCCCGCGCGTACATCGCCCGTTGCCGGACTATCAACTGCTCGGTGAACCGCTCGAGGACCTGGGCGAAGAGCTCGTCCATCGAGCCGAAGTAGTAGTGAACGAGGCCGTGATTGATCCCCGCTTCGTCCGCCAGACGACGGGTGCTGATACCCGCGTATCCGGTCGAGATCAGCAGGCGCTCGGCGGCATCCAGAAGGGCGGTCCGTGGCTCGGCCTTCGCAAGGGTGTCGGGCATCTCGTCTCCTTAGACGACTGACTAATACGACCGACTAAACACCACTCGCGGGGCGCCGTCAAGGGCTTCAGGGGGAGCGGGCGCTATAAAGACACCCGTGAGCGGACGGACCAACCCCCAACTCATCCTCATCGCGATCGTTTTCGCCCTGCTCGGTCTCGCGGCGGGAGTAGCCGTCGAGCGGATCTGGCTCGACTCCGAACCGACGGAGGAAGCGGCCCCCACCGGTGAGGCCGATGAGTTCCTGGAGCGGGCCCTCGAAGGAACTCGGAAGGACGTCGCCGAGTCGACTCGCCAGGTGTCGCTCGCTCGGGAAAACATCGAGCACATCGTGTTCATGATCAAGGAGAACCGCACCTTCGACACCTTGTTCGGACGCTTCCCGGGCGCCGAGGGAACGACCACCGGGGAGATCTGCAACGGCAAGACGATCCCTCTTCCTCGCGCCAGCGACAGGGTCCCCGGGCCCGTGCATTCCTTCGACGAGGCCTTGCGCGCGATGAACGGCGGGCGCATGAACTGCTTCGATCAGCTTCACGCTGGTAAAGACCTCGAGGCCTACGTCCAGTATCGCGAGGAAGACATCCCCAACTACTGGGCTTACGCGCGCCACTACGCGCTCGCCGATCGCTTCTTCAGCTCGATCTATGGGCCCACCGGACCCGAGCACCTCTGGACGATCTCGGGACAGTCGGATCGGTTCGTGGATCACGAGCGCATCGGTCAAGAAGGAACCGGCGAACCAAGGGAGTATTGCGATGATCCTGCGGAGCGCGCGTTCTCGTTCAGGAAACTATCGGAACTCGAGGAGGCTGAGGCCTACGAGATAGAGGAGCAACGGGAGCTCATCGGCGAACTCATCGAACGCTTCTGGATCGAGAGGTGGCCGTGCATCAACATCCCGATCCTTCCCGACCTGCTCGAGGCCCGCGACATCCCGTGGCGGTACTACCGCGGTGACAACCCGTGGGCCGATCCCCTACGCCAGATCCGGCACGTCCGCAACGGCCCGATGTGGCAGCACAGGGTCGACGAGACCCAGTTCGTCCCCGACGTGCAGACCGGCGAGCTCCCAGCCGTCTCGTGGTTGATCCCACCCGTCACCGTTTCCGATCACCCCCCGGCGAGCATGTGCGAGGGGGAGAACTGGGTGATCCGGGCGATGAACGCCCTACAGTCGAGCGACGAATGGGAGTCGACCGTCGTGGTGCTCGTGTGGGACGACTTCGGAGGTTTCTACGATCACGTTCCCCCACCGCACGTCGACCTGTACGGCCTCGGGCCCCGAGTGCCTGCGATCGTCATGTCGCCGTGGGTCAAACCTGGCTACATCGAATCCCGCACGCTCGAGTTCTCTTCCGTGCTGAAGATGATCGAGCGCGTCTTCGATCTGCCGACGCTCGCCGAGAGGGACCGCAAAGCGAACGACATGCTCGAGTTCTTCGACTTCGATCAGCCACCGGTTGAACCGCTGATGCTCGAAGAACGCGCCTGTAGCTGATCTAAGTGGCATGCCCACGCTCCGGGGCGGACGATCGTCCGCCCCGGGCTTGGATACAGATCTACGGCAGGTCGTACGCGATGACCGCCGCGTCCGCGCGAACCAGCGCCCGGCCGAGCCGCAACGCGAACGGGTGTTCGTCTGCTGTGAGACCTTCTCGGTTGGCGATGACGAATGAGACGCGTCCACGCGATGACTGAACGGTGTAGTCGTCGGTGAAGCGGCCGACTATGCGCTCGGCCTCCGAGGCACCTCCCTGGCGCACGCTCAAGCGGATCGGACTCTGAAGCGACAGGAGCCGGTTTGCTGCGCGGCGCGCCGCGACTTCATCATCAGCTCGACTCGGTGCTCCGGAACGCGCCGCACTCGCCGCGCCTTGGTCGGCTCCGAAGATCGCGTTGAACAGGATCTCCTGGGTTCCGTCGGTGAACGCCCGGAAGTTCGGCTCGAACGAGAACACGATGCTGCGCCCAGAGCCGACGGCCTCATCGATAACCGCCGCCGTCCCGCCCAACTCCTCTTCGCCCGTTGCGAAGCCGGACACGAAGAAGTCCTCGCTGTTCGCCGAGGGGAACCGTACGGCGACGTCGGCTGGATCGGCCGCCGTCATCACGAGGTCGTACTCGTAGAAGGCCCACGCGAATGCCCCGATGCCCGCCGCCAGTGGGTTCGATTGATCGAGCGCGACCCTGAAGAGGCTCCCCGGCACGTCGGATGAGGGCTCGGCAAGTTGTGCCGTGCTCAGGCCGATGCTTGCGGCGAGGGGCGTACCTCCCCTGCGCCAGCCGACGTAGCGCCCTCCCTCATTGACCCAATCCACGAGCGCCTGCGCGCCCTTCTTGCCCAGATCCTTGCGGGCGGCGGAGGCCGAACCGTCGCCGACGAGCAACACATCTATGCCGCTCAAGCCGCCGCGTGCGATCGACTGGGCCGTGACGTCACGGTAAGTCACGTGCCACACCTTCTCGAGCAGGTAACGCAACCATCCTGTGGACTCGATCGACGTGGTCGACAGTGTCGAGATCTGATACACCCCGACCACCGGAGCGGGAGACGGAAGCGCAGGTGCAGCCGGCTGCGACACCGGGCTTACGGGTGTCGCTTGGGGGGCGAGCTCGGCCCCCGAAAAACCGCCGTTGACGTTGTAAAGCAACGCGCTGCTCCACCCGGTCACGTCGTAGAAGTACGGGAATGGGGTGTAGGTGTCTTCGTTGAGCATCGCCTGCACCCAATGCTTCTGGGCCTGCGCCATCGGGATCCAATAGGTGCCGGCCGGAAGCGTCGTCGCTTGCGACGCCCGAGCGTAGGGAGTGAAGTCCGGGACACTCAGAGGTGCACTGAGCCGGTAGACCTCCACATCCATCCGCTGCAGCCTGCGAACCAGCGCTCGCGTCTCGGCGGTCTTGTTCGGGTTGTCGTTGCGGATGAAGTAGTGGCGCAAGGGCTCGGTCGGCACCTCGGTCACGATCGAATTGCCGGGGTTCACTATCTCGTTCGGCTCGAGGAAGCCGTCCTCTCCCTGCTCGAACGCCTCCACCCACGCGTCATGCCAGCGAGTGAGGATCGATTGTTTGTCGACCGCGCCCTCGCTCAGAGAGACCCACTGGGCGACGTACTGCTCGTACGCGCGCTTGACTATCGGATCCCCGCTGCTCTTCTCGTATGTCATGCCCGCGGCGATGAAGCCGGTCGCAGGCACCGTGTCTCCATAACCCATGTAGAACAGGTCGTAGATGTCGCGGTTGAAGTATGGGATGCCCTGGCGATCGAACTCGGCGGCCAGTGCGGCCCCGTACGTGTTGTTGATCCAGTCCACGGACTCGTCCGTGATCTCGTGGTAGATGGGATCGGCATTCGGCGGGAAGAAGAAATCTTCGGACCCCATCTCATGGTCGTCGATGAACATCACGGGGGGGTAGTCCCGCATCAACTCGATCTTGCCGTCTGTCTCGGGCTGGGTGCGAGCGAACCAATCGCGGTTCATGTCGAAGCCATAGTGGTTGCGCCGAGTGTCGGCCTCCCGGCCATCGGGATTCTGTGTCGGAAGCAGCACTACGAGCGAGTTGTCGAGGATCTGATCGGCCGCGCAATCCTCCCGGTCGGCCAATTCGTAGAGCACCCTGAGCGATGCGTCGGTGCCGCTCTCCTCGCCCCCGTGGACGTTGCTCGCGACCCACAGGATCGCCGGCGTCCGATTCACGATGGCTGCAGCCGTCGCGTCGCTGGTTTGTGGGTCGCGCAGTGCAGCCGCGTCGGCGCGGATCTGAGCGAGACCCGCCGGGGTAACGTTCTGCTGGCGCCCCACTATCGCGTAACGCAGTGCGCGCCCCTCTTGGGAGACCGCGGCCGTTCCGGTCACGACACGATTGCTCGCTGCATCCACCGCGGCGAGATAGCGATCGGATTGGGCGGTCGTGACTTCCTTCGAACCGATGTTGAAACCGAGGACCTGCTTCGCCGTCGGAGTGGTCCCGCGAAATTCGGCCTGCGTCTGGATCGGATGGCATGCCTGCTGGGCGCCGGCCGTCGTCACCGGCCCCGTTAGAAGCGCCCCGAGCAACGTGGCCACAACAAGCGGAATACATACGCGTCTCATCGATACCCCCCAGATCCGTGATTTCCCGGCCGCCGTAACTCCATCCCTGGGCGGGGCCGGTTCCGTAGCCCCGACCATAGCGCGACAGGCGAGACCATGGGCAAGGGAACTTCCAGGGCCCACCAGGTTGGGATCGTCCTCGACGCGGTGCGAGATCGAGCCGCTTGTTCTGGTTGTGTTCCAATGGCGACGTGGATGAACCGCGCGCGTTGACCATCGCACAACCGTGGGCCTGGGCGGTCGTGCAGGGCTACAAGGACGTCGAGAACAGGCCGTGGCGAACGACACATCGTGGCCGTTTCTTCATCCACGCCGGTAGGAACGTAGATCCCGACGGGTTCAAGGCCCTCTGGGAGATGGGTCTCTACCGCCGGTTGCCCGACTCACTGCCGGCGGGCCGCCTTATCGGAAGCGTCGAGCTCGTCGAGGTCGTTACCGGCTATCCGAGCGAGTGGGCCGCCCGAGGCGCCTGGCACTGGGTCCTACGTCGCGCCAGGGAATTCCTCAACCCGATCCCGTGCCGGGGGGGCCAAAGGATCTTCGTTCCAGACGTCAGCCACCGTGCACTCGGCCAGGCGAACCGCCACGCGATAAGGCATCGCCGATAATCAGCGGCTACGCCTCGTCTGTGGCGATGTCCTGCAGGACCTCGATCACGTGTGCAACGCGGTGACTCTCGAAGATCTTGATGAGGCCGAGACCGGCGTTGAGGATCCACCCCGGGGGGTTACGGACCAGCCGGGCCAGTGACGTCGTAGTCCGGTCGAGCACGTCGACACGACTCGTCCAAGAGCTCGCGGGGACGTACGAGAGGAGCTCCGCCACGGTCCACGCCTGCTCGCGCGCCCGCTCGATGCTGAAGTTGATCGCGGCGCGGTCGGCCGTTGGATCGATCCGCCGGAGCAGGGGGATCAGAGGTGAGATGCGGTTGATCTGAGCCTGCACCTCGATGACTCGTTCGCTCAGGATCTCGTTGATCGTGCGGAAGTCTCGCCGCAGATCTTTGAGTTCGCCGTCCTTGGAGACCTCGGCTGCGGCAACGCCCAGATCCAGGTTGATGTGGGCGTTGATGCCGAGCAGAAGGTGCTGGAGGACGACCGGTCTGACACCCTTGGCGCTCTCGAAGGCGAACAACCAGGAGCGAGATGGGTTGTTGCCCTCCCGATACACGCGCACTGCATCCAGGTAGCGGTTGGCGAAGATCACATCGAACCGCTCCATCCTGGGGCCGTCCTCGAACGCCCCCGTCGCGACGCCTTCGCGAACCTTGACGGTCACTCCTCTGTAGAGGGCGGCGAAATAGCCGAGGCGGCTCTTCTCGGCGGCCGCCCAGCCGATCAACTCGTCGAGGCGATCGATCACCTCATCGATCGTGGTGGGCCGTTGGTTTGGCTGCTCGCTCACTGTGAACGTGTGAGTTCCGTCGCGACCTGATACCTGTCGCCGCGGTAGAGGGAGCGAACGTATTCGACTGTGCTGCCGTCGACGGCAAGCGTGGTGCGTTCGAACAAGAACGCGGACCTACCGGGCGACACATGAAGACGTTCCGCCTCCTCGTCGTCGAGGGTCACCACCGACACTCTCTGGAGGGCGCGGCCGAGGCGCACGCCCCATTTCGATTGCAGGATCGTGTAGAGGGAGGCGTCGGCAAGGCCCTCGTTCTCCAGACCTGGAAAGCGGGCAGCCGGCAGGTGCGCTCGCTCGTATGCCATCGGTTCACCATCCGCAGTACGGACGCGGTCGATGCGCACGATCGGGTCGCCAACCTCGAGGTCGAGCTCGCGCGCGACTATCTCGAGAGCCTCGGTGACCTCCGACGAGAGAACCACAGACCCCGGAACCATCCCGCGGGCGCGCATGTCCTCGCTGAACGAAGTCAGCTCCTGCGACTGCGTGAACTTGGGCTCCGCAACGAACGTGCCCTTGCCCTGGACGCGGAAGATGAATCCTTTCGCCTCCAGTCGCTCGAGCTCCTGGCGGACCGTCATGCGCGCCACGCCGTAACGCTCCGCGAGCGCCCGCTCCGAAGGCAACATCGTTCCGGGACTCAGCGAGACCGCTAATGCCTCGAGGAACTCGCCGAGTTGCTCGCCCTTCGGTCGCTTAAAGGAAAGTTCTTCCGGAAGCTCCCCCGCCACCTCAGCCTCTCCCCACATCCGCATCGACCTCGGCTCGCCCCTTGCGGTTGTACCACCACCATCCGAAGACGGGGATGCACAGGATCAGGGTCCACTTCCACACCAGCACGCGGCGCACGCCGTGACGGTTCTGCAGATCCGTTAGGCCCATGAATGTGGGCGCCCACCACAAGGCCGCCATCACGATTACCAGCAGGGCCTTGTTCATGCGTCGAAGATAGCGGGACGCCCGGGATAGTCGTCCGGGCGCCCCAGGATCCTCAGGCAGGCGCCGGTGCCGCGCTGCCGTGCGGCGGCGCGGTCGACACCGCTTCGTCCTCGTCGTCCGTCTCCCTGCCGGGAGTCGTCAGACCCCAGACGCGGATCGCGGCGCTGAACAGGAAGAAGTAGACGACCGCGAACGCGAGCCCGATCGGCCACACCAGGAGCGGGTTCGTGGACAAGCCGTAGGCCAACAGATAGTCGATCAACCCCGCGGAGAAACCGAACCCAACGAGGATGTCGAGCGACTGAGCCAGGACTAGCGCTATCCCACATAGAAGGGCGTGTACCGCATAGAGCGCGGGCGCGAGGAACAGGAAGCTGAATTCGATCGGCTCGGTGATCCCGGTGAGGAACGACGTGAAGCCACTCGAGAACATCATGGCCCCCGTCGATTTCTTGTTCTCAGGACGTGCAGCGCGATACATCGCGAACGCCGCGGCCGGCAGACCGAACATCATGATGAAGTACCAACCGGCCATGAAGATCCCCGCTGTGGGATCCCCGGCGAAGAAGCGAGTGAGGTCGCCATGCACGGCTTCTCCACCCCCCGGGGGGTGTAGGTGCCGAACTCGAACCACACGAGCGCGTTGATGATGTGATGCAGCCCGACGGGCAATAGCGCGCGGTTCGCGATCCCATAGACGAACACTCCGAACGCTCCGGCCCCAACGATCCAGTCCCCGAAATTGTCGATGGCGCGCCCGATCGGAGGCCATACGAAGAACGCTATGAGACCGACGAGCATCGCCGCGAACGCGGTAACGATCGGAACGAATCGACGACCGCCAAAGAACGCCAGGTAATCGGGCAAGCGAATGTCCTTGTAGCGGTGATAGAGAACGGCCGCGATCAGACCGATGATGACTCCGCCGAGCACTCCCATGTCCGCGGTGACGGGCTCGCCACCCTCGACTTCCTGCACGATCGTGATGCCGTTGATCCCGGCGAGGACCACGTAACCAACGCCGGCCGCCAGGCCGGCGGCGCCAGCGCCCTCTGCGAAACCGATGGCAACACCGATCGCGAACAGAAGCGGCAGATTGTCGAAGACACCCTGCCCCCCGGCCTGCATCACCACCCAGATGTCCGTGCCCCATTCGAGCCACGAGACCTGCTGGAAATACTCGCCAAGTCGCAAGAGCAGAGCCGCGGCCGGGAGCACGGCGATGGGCATCATCAGAGACCGGCCGATGCGCTGGAGAACCCCAAACATGCTTTCCCCCTTCTACACGAGTGGTCTAGACCACCGTAGCACTTGCCCTTGCCTCGTTCCAAATACGTACGCCCACCCAGCTCGATGCGCTCAGAATGCGTCGTCTCGTGAACTTGAGGCGCCCGCTTTGGGCCGGCATCTGGCCGGGTACAGTGGTCTAGACCACGAAAGTCCCGAAATCGGTATAGATCAGGCTAAATTGGTCTATACCACCTGTCAATCCCTCGAGGGAGGACCGCGTGAGATTGGGGGTCGCGTCCGCCGTGGTCGGGGGCCGGAGGGTGCCCGGCGACGTCGAGATCGCCGACGGGACGGTCGCCGCCGTGGGCGCGGCGCCCGCCGCCGATGGCGGCACCGCGGTCGCGGGCTTCGTGGACCTTCAGGTCAACGGGTTCGGCGGGGTGGATTTCCTCGACACCGATGCCGCGGGCTACGAGGTGGCCGCGAAGGCGCTCGCCCGCACGGGCGTCACCGCCTATCAGCCCACCTTCATCTCCTCGCCCGAGCAAGACGTACTCGACGCGCTCGACGTCGCCGCCGGGGCACAGGAAATCGCGAGCGGTCCCCGCATCCTCGGCGTCCACCTGGAGGGTCCGTTCCTCAGCCGCAAGTGGCCGGGAGCCCACAACCCCGACAACATCGTGCCGCCCGACCTCGAGCTGGCTCATCGACTGTGTGAGCGGGGACCCGTCACCTACATGACGATCGCGCCGGAGAGCCCGGGCGGCTTTGATCTCCTCGACTGGCTCCTGGCCCGAGGGATCGTCGTGTCGCTCGGGCACAGCGACGCGGACACAGCAACCGCGTATTCCGCTTTCGAGCGCGGAGCGTGCGCCATCACGCACATCTACAACGCCCAACGTCGCTGGTCGTCCAGGGATCCGGGTATCGCGGGGGTATCGCTGGCACGCGACGACGTCATCGTGACGGCGATCGCGGATTTCGTTCATCTCGCGCCCGAGACCGTTCTGGCGACATGGCGCGCCACCCGTAAGCGTTTCGTCGTGGTCACGGACGCGATCATGGCCGCCGGCCTTCCGGATGGCTCGTACACCCTCGGCGATCGCAGCGTCACGGTCGATGGGGGGGCCGCGCGCCTGGCCGATGGCACGCTGGCGGGTAGCGTGGCGACGATGGACGGTGCGCTTCGGAATCTCGTGTCGGTGGGCATCACTCTGGAGGATTCCGTGTGCGCGATGACGACCGTGCCGGCGCGCGCGATCGGGCGGCCGGAGCTTGGCGACCTCGAGCCCGGTAGTCCCGCGGACGTGGTCGTACTGGATGACGCGCTGGAAGTTGTGCGGACCTTGATCTCCGGGCGGGAAGCGTTCGCATCGTGATCCTGATGTGCCGGGCGCTGCTCTTCGATATGGACGGGGTCCTCATCGACTCCACAGCGCACGTGGACAGGGTGTGGCGCAGGTGGGCCGAGGAACGGGATGTCGATCCCGACGTGGTGCTCGCGATCGCGCACGGAAGGCGAACGGAGGAGGTTCTCGCATCCGTCGCGCCGCACCTGGCGACCGCTGAAGAGGTCGCGCTGCTCGAAGGTCGCGACGAGCAGGACCACGCCGGCATAGGACCCGTACCTGGGGCCGCTTCGCTCCTCGGATCCCTCCCCGCTGGTCGATATGCAGTCGTCACCTCCGCCCCTACCCACCTGGCGAGGACGCGGTTCGCCGACGCCGGCTTGCCCGACCCGCCGGCCCTCGTGTCAGGGGACGACGTCGCTCAGGGGAAGCCGGCGCCCGAGGGCTACCTCGCAGGAGCGGCTCTACTGGGGGTGGCTCCGGCCGATTGCGTCGTGTTCGAGGACGCGCCACCCGGCATCGAGGCAGGCGATGCAGCGGGGATGCGCGTCGTGGGCGTGGCGACCACCTATAAGGGGAACGATCTGCGTGGCGCTCACGCCGTGGTGCGAGATCTGTCCGACGTGTCGGTTGAAGTGGTAGGGGATGAATTGCGGGTGGAGCTTACAGAACCTGAGAGGGGGCCTGACCTTCTTATTCGACCGATAGGAGCGGCTCGCCCGCTGCCACCCGATCGCCGGCGACCACCGTGGACGTCTGGCCCGAGATGACGACGATGGGAGAGATCATTTCGATCCCCTTGCTCGTCAACGCGTCGAGGTCCACCGAGACGATGCGGTCGCCCGCCTCGACATCGTCGCCCTCGCTCGCATGGAGTGAGAAGCCCTCGCCCTTCTGATGAACGGTGTCGATCCCGATGTGCACGAGCACCTGCAGCCCCGCCTCGTTCTCGACCGCGAAGCCGTGCCCCCCTTCGAATAGCTTCTCGATGCGTCCCTTCATCGGCGCGACGACCTCGCCGTCGTCCGGCCGCACCGCTGCGCCGTCGCCCATGACGCGCTCCGAGAAGACCTCGTCGGGCACCTCGTCGAGAGACACAACGCGACCCGTCAAGGGACTCATGACCTCGGTCACTTACCCTCCATCACGCGGCGCATCTCCGCCTCGATGTTGTCGCTCTGGGTTCCCATCACCACTTGGATGGCGCTTCCCATCTTCATCACCCCATGGGCTCCGGCCTTCTTCAGGATCTTCTCGTCGAGCTTCGACTGGTCGTGCAACTCGACCCTTATGCGCGTGATGCACGGCTCCATCGTCTTGATGTTGTCGCCTCCGCCCAACCCCTCGAGCACCTGCTCCGCCTTCTCACGAAAGCTCATAGCGACTCTCCTTCTCTCAGGGAACTCGCGTCCCCGCAGCCATCCTGGTCCACGTATGTCGTACGCCTCTGATCGCCACCGAGTACGCATAGATGTTTTCCGGCGACGCTACACCCCAGATCCAGGAGTCTCCGATGTGATGCACGTCCACGCCGATCCGTTTAGCTGCGAGCGCAAGCGCACGGATGGTGTCGCGGTCCGCGCCTTCTTGGGATGTGCCGATGGTTCCGACTGCCAATGCCTTTCGATCGTGCGCCGCGCGAACCATGTCTCGCGCCCCTGTTTCCGTGACGCCGGGGACCGTGCCGGGTAGAGGGATCAGCAACCCCTGAGCACCGGCATCGAGGAGGGGTCGCACCGAGGTCGCGTCGATGACCTCGTCTTGACCCGCAGCATGCATTTTGCCCGCGATACAGATCACGTCGGGGGCCGCGCCGCGGAACGTCTCGGTCGCCGCTGCCAGGTCGGACATCGTGACCCCTCGCCCGGGGTTCGCAGTGAGGAAAACGAAGGCGGCTCCGGCATCCTGAGCAGCGACCGCATTGTCTTTGGTGGCCCGATATTCGGGAGGAACCGCCGACACGTCCGGTTCGAGGTTGAGCCCCACGGGGCGCCCGATCGACTCGCCCAGCCGGGTGAACCCGGCCCGGTCCAAGCCCGTCACCCGGGGCGCCGTCGGGTCGACCATGTTCAAACACACGAGATCCGCGCCGAACGCCGCGACCAGCTCGAGGTTGGACGCCGGGGACGCGATCGGGGGCTGGGGGGCGCCGATCTCGGCAAGCATCGTGCGGCCCTCCGACAGCTTGATGGCCCGGACCAGGGCGTCGCCCCGTATGGCTGCGAACTCTGGGCCGAACAGATCGAGTAGACGCGTCATGGCAGTGCGTCCTCTGCGGCCCGACGGGCACCTGCGGCGTCCGGCGCCTCCAGCGCCGCGGCGGCAGCGGCACGGCATTCATCCATCGAGCGATCGGACAACGAAACGCGCATCTCGAGTACGGATTCAGGTCCCATGGACAGCTCTTCGACACCGAGACCCACCGCAACCATCGACCACAGTGGATCGGCGGCCGCTTCTCCACACACTCCGACCCAGGCGCGGCCATCGGCTGCGTCGCAGACCATCTTCACCGCGCGCAACACCGCAGGGTTGAAATGGTCCTGGAAGGTGCCCAGGCGACCGTGCTGCCGGTCGGCCGCGAACAGGTACTGGGTCAGGTCGTTCGTGCCGATCGAGAGGAAGTCACACACGTCTGCGATCTCACGAGCTGCGAGCACCGCCGCCGGCACCTCGATCATGACTCCTACCTCGGCCTCCATCTCCACTCGCTCGCAGAACCAGCGAGCTTCCTCCGCCGTGGCGACCATCGGAGCCATGATCGCGATCCTGTCGCCGCTGGACGACGCGTCCCCGATGGCACTGAGTTGATCGTCGAGCAACTCCGGCTTGTCGCGCGCGATCCTCAGACCACGGACCCCCATTACGGGGTTCTCCTCCGGCGGCAGGTTCAAAAAGGGAACCGGCTTGTCGGCGCCGAAATCGAAGGTTCGGATCACCAGGCGCTTGCCCTCCAGAAGATCCAGTAGAGCCCGAATGGCGGCGCTCTGCTCGTCGCGCGAGGGCGGTTCCTTGCGATCGAGGTACGGGATCTCGGTTCGGTACAAACCCACTCCCTCGGCCCCCGCCTCGAGCCCGGCCCGCAGCTCGACCTCCGTGGTGACGTTCACGGCGACCTCGACTCGTTGCCCATCGCGGGTCCGGGTGGCACCCTCGAGCGAGGCCGCGCGCTCGATCAACCGGCGCCGGGCCTCTTCCGACCGGGAGGCTCGACCTTCGATCTCGGTGCGGATGGCCTCGTTGGGTTGCACGAAGACCTGCCCGGAATCCCCATCGACTGCGATCACGACGCCCGCTTCCACGTCGATCTCGCTCAAGCCCACCACCGTGGGGATGCCAAGGGCGCGAGCCACGATCGCGGTGTGGCTCGTGCGACTGCCCTGAGCGGTGACGATCGCGGCGACCCGACCGCGATCGAGGTCTCCAACGTCGGCGGGAGGGAGTTCGTCGGCCACGACCACGGAACGCTCATCCGATTGGGCGACTGTGTCTTCCATATCCAACAGTTGGCGTGCGATGCGCACGCAAACATCGCGCACGTCCCCAGCTCGAGCCGCCATGTACTCACTCTCGGATGCTTGGAGAGTTGCCGCGTAGGTCTCTCCCGCTTCGACAATCGCGCGCGCCGCGGGCGTTCGCTTCGTTAGAACCTCCTCGGCCGCGGCGACGATCATCTCTGGATCGCGCGCCATCATCGACTGGGCCTCGAGCACCTCGGCAAGCTCGCCCCCGGCCTTGGCGGACTTCGCTTCGAGGTCAGAAGCGACATGTTCGGCCGAGTCGCGGAGCCGCTTGGCCTCCTTCTTAGGGTCCTCGACCGCTTCATTTGGCAGGTCGAGCTCGCCCCGGGAGAAGATCCACACCGGTGCGACGGCGGCACCGGGTGATGCCGCGATTCCCTGCAGCGTTCTCACAGCGTTTCGACGAGCTTCACGAGGTCGATGAGAGCTTCTTCGGAGCCATCTCCTTCCGTTCTGATGGTGACCGAATCGCCCTTGGTGACATCGAGCTTTAGGACGGACATGATCGATTTCGCG
Organism: uncultured Actinomycetes bacterium; assembly: GCA_963777015.1. Taxonomy (GTDB): domain Bacteria; phylum Actinomycetota; class CADDZG01; order CADDZG01; family WHSQ01; genus JACCXF01. The sequence goes on along the minus strand of CAVZOQ010000004.1, from coordinate 456,992 downwards.
TTGGCCTCGTTACCGTCCTTCACCAAAGTGACGTCGCAATCGAAGGAAGCGGCCTTCTTGGCGAAGACCGCGGCGGGGCGCGCGTGCAGTCCGACTTCGTTGTCGAGGGTGATCTCTTGTTCCGGCATCGGGCGCTCCTTATCTGGTTGCTGTGACTTTGGTCAATCTCTCGGGCTTGTCGGGGTCGAGTCCCTTTCGTAGGGCGAGTTGCAGCGCGACCTGTTGAGCGCGCACCGCGGCCGGGATGGGCGCGAGCGCCTCAGGGCAATCCGGCGGAAGTGGAAGATCCGCACCCTCGCCACTGTGAGCCTGGATCACTCTGGCTTTAGGCTCCGAGGTGAGCGCCTCGATTAGCTCGTCCATATCCCGCGCTGCCGGCCCCGGCACGCTGAACGTTAGGACCGGGAAGTCTCGTTCGACGACCGCGATCGGACCGTGGCGCAGATCTGCGGCGGAATAGCCTTCGGCCAGAATCGAGGTTGTCTCCTTGAGTTTGAGCGCTGCCTCGAGCGCGACGGGAAACATGTAGCCCCTTCCGACCGATATCAAACCTTCTGCGTAATGGAGCTCGGTGGCGACCCTCTCTGCGGAAGCGGGATCGTCGAGCACCCACTGGGCCCAACCACTCGCTCCCGCAACCTGGTCACGCAACTCCTCCGCACCGAGGCCCTGAGCGATCAAAGCGAATGCCAGCAAGGACGACGTGAAGGTTTTCGTTGCAGGCACGGCTTTTTCCTCGCCGGCCGCGAGGTCGATGGTGACATCCGCCGCCGCGGCAAGAGGGCTCTCGGAGGCGTTCGTGACGGCGATGGCGCGCGCGCCGGAGGCCCTCATCTTCTCCGTCATCGTCACGATCTCCGGCGTCCTGCCGGACTGACTGACGGCGATGGCCAACCAGTTCGTTAGGTCCGTGTGCGACCCGTAAAGCGTCTGGATACTGGGAGCCGCTAGAGCGACGGGACGGCGAGACGCGATCTCGATCGCATAACGCCCGTAGATGGCGGCGTAGTCGGACGACCCGCGCGCCACGAGAACGATCCCAGTCAGTTTCTCGGGGGTAGCGCTCCTCACGGACGCTTCTATCTCGTCCGCGCGGCCGGCGAGACGGGCCAGCACATCGGGCTGCTCGGCCATCTCGGCCCTCATCGATGCTCCGATCAAACTGCTCTCCCCCGGTGGTCTAGACCTCTTTGAAACCTAGCACCGTGGCTCGGACCAAGCGCCCGTCCGCGATGGGATACGCACATCGGGGACCCAACGGGGAGCCGATCGCCCTCCGGACGACCGGCCCGGCCAACATCTCACTAGGGGCATAGTCTTGGACGGTTCGAAGGACAGAACGAGCGCAAGGAGGATCCATGGCAGACCCCGTGATCCATTTCGAGATCGTGAGCAAGGATGCTGACAAGCTGCATTCCTTCTATACGGACGTATTCGGTTGGAACATCGACGCGAACAACCCGTTGAACTACGGCATCGTCGACAACGGCGGTGAGGGCATCAACGGTGGCATCGGGGGCCCGCCGGACGCCAGCTACCCCGGGCACGTTACGTTCTACATCTCGGTGTCCGACCCCGCCGAGGCCCTCAAGAAGATCGAGGCACTCGGAGGCAAGACGGTGATGCCCCCGGCCGACATCCCCGGCACCGACACCACGATCGCGCAGTTCACGGATCCGGCCGGCAACCTCATCGGATTAACGAAGGCGTAAAGCCGGGGGGCTACGTCGCTTGTCGCAGCGTTTTCCAGCGGTACAACGCTGCGCCCAGAATGATCAGCGCCAGGACGCCGAAGACGATGGGATCGGAATCCCTGCCCCCATCCCCTTGGTCGATCAGGTGGGAGAGCGCGTGCATCGCACTCCCTATCCCTACGCCTCCGAGTGCGACGACCAGAGCATCTGAAGACACAGCGGCCAATAGCAGGACCGCGCCGAGCCCGATCTGGAAGGCACCAAGGTCGTGAAGGAAATGCTCGTTGAAGGGACGCCATGTCGCGAGCTGCTCGAAGAAGGAGCGAGGATCGAGAAACGCCCATAGTCCCAAACCGATGAGGGACAGTCCGGCGATGATGGCGACGATACCGGGGAATCCTCGGCCCGACCCCTGCGTTGTGGAACGTTCGCCATGGGTTTGCGGTTCCATCGTCATGTGATCATTCTTTCAGAAGCCACCCTGGGTCCGTAGCCTTACTCGCAGTTTTCGGCACAGGGAGCCGGCCGGCCCGGTCACATCTACTCGAGAAGCGAGGTCATGAACGAAACTCCGACTCCTGTAGCCGACGGGAAACCGGCGCCGACGCCGCGCTCGATCCAACGCACGTATCTTCTGCTCCTGCTGGGGAACACGTTATCGGCGTCGCTCATCTGGGGCATCAACACGATCTTCCTGCTCGATGCGGGGCTCTCGAACTTTCAGGCGTTCGCCGCGAACGCTTTCTTCACCGCCGGGATGATGGTCTTCGAGGTCCCCACGGGGATCGTTGCCGACAGCGTTGGTCGCCGCTTCTCGTATCTGCTCGGCACTTTGACCTTGAGCGCATCCACACTCCTCTACGTACTTCTGTGGCAGATCGAAGCACCGTTCTGGCAGTGGGCCGTGGTCTCGATCCTGATCGGTCTCGGGTTCACGTTCTTCTCCGGCGCCGTCGAGGCGTGGCTGGTCGACGCGCTGACGGCCACCGGCTACACGGGCGAGATGGAAGCGGTCTTCGGGCGCGGCCAGATCGTGATGGGAGTCGCGATGCTCACCGGCTCGGTCGCTGGAGGCTTCATCGCCCAGCAGGCCGGTCTGGGGGTGCCGTTCGTACTCCGGGGACTCATCCTGATCGTGATGTTCGTCGCCGCGTTCAGGCTCATGCATGACGTCGGGTTCACACCCGACAAGAGCGGCCGGACCGGAGCCAGGATGCGGAGGATCGCGGTCGCGACGGTCGACTATGGATGGCGGGTGCCGGCCGTGAGGTGGCTGATGGTCGAGGCCTTCTTCACCGGAGGGGTGGGCATCTACGCCTTTTACGCGCTACAGCCATACCTCCTTGAGCTCTACGGTGATCCGAACGCGTACCAGATCGCCGGCCTGGTCGCCGCTATCGTCGCCGGCGCCCAGATCGTGGGTGGAGTCGCCGCACCGAGGATCCGCCGGATCTGGCGTCGCCGCACCTCCGCGATCATCGTCACGACCGCTCTAGGCGTCCTTGCGCTCGCGCTCATCGGTCTCATCGAGAGCTTCCTGGCCGTCGTCGTTCTGATCGCCGTATGGGCTCTGCTGTCCGCCGCCTCGATCCCGATTCGTCAGACCTACATCAACGGCCTCATCCCATCTCAACAGCGCGTGGCGATCCTGTCGTTCGACTCGCTGATGGAATCCGGCGGCGGAGTGTGGGCCCAGCCGGCCCTGGGCCGGGCAGCCGACATGTGGGGATACGCCACTTCCTATCTGATCGGGGCGGGCATCTCCGCCGTGGCTCTGCCTTTCCTCGTCCTGTCCCGACGACAGAACGCCCCCGCGGACACTCGCGCGGTGGCCGAGGCGGCGCCCGAGGGCCAGACGGCCTAGAGCCGGTTGGAGCCGGCGGCTCGATTTCCCCACAGTCGAAGACACGACTTTGAATTTGACGACCACTTGCCGTAGGACGAGCATTGGACCGACCGCGCCGATCGTTGGGGGTGATCCGAATGCCGACACAGGTGCTCGAGAGTGGGGATCTCAAGGTCAAGATCGAGCCCGTCACGGGAGGGCAGGGGATCCGCGAGGATCCGCAGGGATTCCTCGCCAACTCGAGTCTCGCCTCGGAACTGGATGGCGCGAAGCACCGCGTTCTCTCCTTCAAGACCGAGGACGATGACGACACCGACGAACCCGTCAACTTCCAGGCGACCGTCTACGACTACAGCAACAGACGGACCCTGGTCGCATCCGGCAACGTGGACGATCCATCGACCGCGGACGTAACGGAGACCAGCAGACAACCGCGTGCCGATGAAGACGAGTTCGCCGAGGCGGTCGAGATCCTCAAGCGGGATACGGACCTCGGCCCGGACATCACGTCGGGAGCGATCGAGCCCTATCAGGCGATGCCGCCGCTGCTGAACGTCACGCTCCCCGACGGGAGCGTCGAACGCACGATAAACGTCGGCCTTTACTCCGCCAAGAGCGACATCCGTCACCGGTTCGCTGCAGTCAACATGGTGACGGGCAGAACGGTCCACGCGCCTTCCGGGGCACCGCACGAACACCCCAGCGACTGCGGAGTCCTTGGGGCCGATCCATGTCGCGCGGGTCGCGGATCCGGAAAAGTAAAGGTCACGGTGACGAAAGGCTCCGATGAACTGTGGAGCCTGATCGTGGTAAAGCCCTCGATCTCGTCGGGAGAGAACGGTTCGGGGGTCGAACTAAGGCGCGTCCGCTATCGCGGGCAGAAGGTCTTTCACCGCGCCCACGTCCCGATCCTCAACGTCGAGTACGAGAGAACGGGCAACTTGGGAGGCTGTGGTCCCTCCTACCGCGATTGGCAAGACGAAGAAGCCTGCTTCAAGGCGAATGGAGACAACGTGCTTCCCGGCTACCGGGCCTGCACCGAACCCGCCGAGACCATCTTCGAAAGCGGGCGTGATGGAGGCAACTTCCGTGGCGTTGCGTTCTACATCAGGAACCAGCAGCTGTACCTGGTCAGTGAGCTCGCAGCGGGCTGGTACCGCTACGCAAGCGAATGGCGCCTGCATGAAGACGGCACGATCCGCCCGCGCTTCGGGTTCAACGCCGTCCGCAACCCATGCACGTGCAAGCCTCACCATCACCACGCCTACTGGAGATTCGATTTCGATGTCGACGAGAAACCGTCCACGGCGCAGGAGTTCAACGACCCTCCGCTCGAGGGAGACCGCAACTGGCACGACATCGAGCGAGAGACGCGACGCCAGAAACGGCCCTCGAGTGATCGCAAGTGGCGCGTACGGAACTCAGACGGGAAGGGCTACGAGCTGATCCCGGGCGCCGGGGACGGACGAGCGGACGACTTCGGGGTCGGAGATGTATGGGTTGTGAGGAGGCGACCGGGCCAGATCGAGGACGGTTTCGGTCCGAACCGCGCCCGTATAGATCAGTTCGTCAACGGCCAGTCCGTCAAAGACGAGCGGCTCGTGGTCTGGTACGCGGGTCACTTCCGTCACTCTCCCCACGGAAACGGCGACCACATCGTCGGGCCACGTCTCGAACCTTTCGACTGGTAGGTTCCCGCCGAGGCGATCGACCGTTCAGGGACCATAGATCGCAGCAGATGGCGCCCACCTTCGCCATCTTCTTGTCACCCGGAGGGAATGACACGAGAATGGTCCAGGAGATCAGAGCGGTTCACAACGACAGGGACTGAATGACACCTTCTGCCCGAGACGCGATGGATGAGACCCGCGCGCTCGAGCTGGGCCGTGAGCTCTTCGCAAACGACTCGTGGGCGGAAGCTCATGCTCAGCTGACGGTCGCGGACCAACAGGTTCCGCTCGGCGTCGAAGATCTCGAGTTGCTTGCGACCGCAGCTTCCTTGGTGGGTCGTGACAATGAGAGCGACGACCTTTGGACGCGCGCACACCAGGAGTGCCTCCGGCGGGGGGATCAGGTCGGCGCCGCGCGCTGCGCCTTCTGGCTGGGGATGCGGTTGTTGAACACCGGCGAGATGGCGCGCGGAGGAGGATGGCTCGCCCGAGCCCATGGGTTGCTCGAGGGAGAACCAAAAGATTGTCCGGAGAAAGGATTCCTTCTCCTCCCTGCCGCGCTGCAGACCTTGGCGCAAGGCGATGCAGAGACGGCCGAAGGGATCTTCGCCCGAGCCACCGAGATAGGCGGCCGTCTCGACGAGCACGACCTCATGACTCTCGGCCGCCTGGGAAGAGGACAGGCTCTGATCCAACTCAGAAGGATCGACGAGGGTCTGGCGCTTCTCGATGAGGTGATCGTCGCCGTTACAGCCGGCGAGGTGTCTCCAACGGTTACCGGCATCGCGTATTGCGCCGCGATCGAAGCTTGCTGGGAGATCCTCGATCTCAGGCGCGCTCGAGAATGGACCGCAGCCTTGAGTCACTGGTGCTCCTCGCATCCGGAACTGGTCCCCTTCCGAGGACAGTGTCTCGTCCATCGCGCAGCGCTGATGCAGTTGAGCGGCGATTGGGCTCAGGCTCTGGATGAAACCGAGCGTGCGAGTGAACTGCTGTTCGGTCATCCCGGCCATACCGCGGTGGGTTCGGCCTTCTATCAGATGGCGGAGCTCCATCGGCTGCTGGGCGACTTCGTGGCGGCGGAGGAAAATTACCGCCGGGCAAACGAGTTCGGACGTCAGCCGCAACCGGGGCTGGCGCAACTCCGTTTGACCCAGGGTCGCGTTGAAACCGCCGAAACGGCGATCCGCGTAGTGCTAGACGAAACCCAGGATCGGCTTACGCGATCTCGCCTGCTTGCCGCGCACGTCGACATCATGCTGGCAGCCAACGATCTTGACCCTGCGCGCGCTTCAGCCAAAGAGCTACGTGGGATCGCCGAGGAGTCCGATGCACCACTTTTGGCCGCGATGGCGGCTCGAGCGGAGGGGGCCGTCCTTCTCGCAGGAGGCGATGCACCGGCCGCGCTGACGGTCCTTCGTCGCGCCTACTCGGCGTGGCGGGAGCTCGAGGCGCCATACGAGGTCGCCCGCGTACGCGTTCTCCTCGGCCTCGCCTGCCGTGCACTAGGGGATGAAGACTCGGCAGAGATGGAGTTAGATGCAGCGCGCGGGGCATTCTCGCAACTCGGGGCCGGCCCGGACTTGGCCCTGATCGAGGAGCTGGCGGCCACGGGCGCGATCGCCGGTGGGCTGACCGGTCGCGAGGTGGAGGTCCTGGCCCAAGTGGCGACCGGCAAGACCAACCGCGACATCGCCGCCGAGCTCGTCATCAGTGAAAAGACGGTTGCCCGACACCTCAGCAACATCTTTACCAAGCTGGGCGTGTCTTCTCGAGCGGCAGCGACCGCCTACGCCTATAAGCATGACCTCGCTTGAACGGCTACGCAGAATGACCCATTCTCTCATTCGTACATTTGGGTGATTCGCCCGATGCCACCTGTTCGGATCCTGAATAGCGTGCGTTCCACGTCCGAACAGTCAACCTGGAGGCGACCATGAACAGCACGGATGATCTGGCGAACCGAAGACAGCGTCAGACCGGTGAGGTGGAGTCGTTCGACACCGTCGTCATCGGCGGGGGGCAAGCCGGCCTCTCCGTCGGCTACTACCTAGCGAAGCATGGCCGGCCCTTCGTGATCCTGGACGGAAACGAGCGGACCGGGGACTCATGGCGCAACCGCTGGGATTCACTCCTCTTGTTCACACCCGCACACCTCAACGGCCTTCCCGGCATGCGCTTCCCCGCGAGCGGTGGCACGTTCGTAACCAAAGATGCGATGGCAGATTACCTCGAGGCCTACGCGGAGCGGATGAACCTACCCGTGCGAAGGGGCGTCAAGGTCGACGGCCTATCCAGGCACGGGGAGACGTTCGTCGTCACCGCGGGTGGCCTGAAGTTCGAAGCCGACAACGTGATCGTGGCGATGGCCAATTATCAGGTGCCGCGCGTTCCGGCCTTCGCTAAGGACCTCGATCCTGCCATCGTTCAGATCCACAGCGAGGACTACCGGAATCCCTCGCAGTTGAAGGAGGGACCGGTGCTCGTGGTGGGCGCCGGCAACTCCGGAGCCGACATCGCGATCGAGGTTTCTAAGACTCATCCGACGGTGATGGCCGGCAAGGAGTTCGGACACGTTCCGTTCCGCATCGAAGGGTTCTTCGCCCGGAACGTCTTGGTACGTCTCGTGCGATTTGTCGGACACCGCATCATGACGGTGAGGACACCGATCGGCCGGAAGATCCGCCCCAAGTTCCTGGTCGGTGCTGCGCCGCTCGTACGCGTCAAGCCTGATGACCTCATCGCCGCGGGGATCGAGCGCGTGCCCCGGGTCGCCGGTGTTCGGGAGGGCGCCCCCATGCTGGAGGGCGGGCGTGTTCTCGACGTCGCCAACGTGATCTGGTGCACGGGGTTCCGACCCGGATTCTCGTGGATCGATCTCCCGATCCTCGGCGATCGTCAGGAGCCCATGCACGAGGGCGGCGTCGTCCCGCAAGAGCCGGGCCTGTACTTCGTCGGTCTGCACTTCCTCTACGCGGCCACGTCGGACACGATCACCGGCGTCCAGAGAGACGCAAAGCGCATCGTGAAGCACGCCGCGTCACGCGTGCCGTCGAGCCGGCCGGCCACGCCGCAGGCGAAGGTGCGGTCCGCTTAACAGCGTTCGAAGCCTGCCGCCGACCCTCGGCTCGGACGGTCTGTCCCGATTTGACGCCTTCCTTCACTTAGACGAATATTGTCGGGTCTGCGCCGGATCCGGGGGGTTCCATGGTGGCGACTCAGGTACTCGCAAGCGGAGGCCTCAAGGTCGGGCTAGAACGCACCCCGAAACCCCTGCGAGCGCCGTTGCAACCCTCTCGATCCTCTCTCTTCCGACCCTCAGCGCGGCGTAACGCGGCGCGCCACATCAACGCGCGGGTTCCGTTCCCCGCTAAGGGACCGGTCCCGTCCGTCACGAGCGCGACGCGATCCAGCCACCACCATGGGACGAGAGGAGGAGCGGGAAACGCAAACGGATAGTTCAGACGATCAGCCGTTCAGCAGACCGTCCGATCGAAGGGGGCAACATGGCAACAGCGGCACGACTCGATGGTCATGACGTATACGACTACAAGCTAGGGAAAGTCATAGCGGCCTCTTCGGCCGGTACGACGATCGAGTGGTACGACTTCTACATCTTCGCAAGTCTCTTTGCGATCCTCGGCGAGAAGTTCTTCCCGCCGGGTAACGACGCTCTCCGATTGCTGGGGATCTTCGCTCTGATCTACGTGGGATTCCTCGTGCGCCCCTTCGGCGCCTTCTTTTTCGGACGCATCGGCGACCTCATCGGTCGCAAGTACACGTTCATGATCACTATCACGATCATGGGTCTGGCGACCTTCGCAATCGGTTTCCTTCCCACCTACGAGACCGCCGGGATCATCACGCCGATCATCCTCGTCGTCCTGAGATGCCTCCAGGGTCTAGCGCTGGGCGGGGAGTACGGAGGCGCGGCGATCTACGTGGCCGAGCATGCCCCCGACGACAAGCGCGGCCACTACACCTCGTACATCCAGATGACCGCCACGATCGGCCTGGTACTGGCGCTCCTGGTCGTCGTCGGCACGGGCGAGATCCTCGGCGAAGAGCGCTTCAGCGACTGGGGTTGGAGGGTTCCCTTCCTGCTTTCGGGGGCGCTGGTGGCGCTGGCTCTCTACATCCGCTTGAGCCTGCGTGAAACGCCCCTCTACACGAAGATCAAAGAAGCGAAGCAGCAATCCGTCACACCCATCAAGCACGCGATGGAGGAGGGCGGATGGAAGCGCATGCTGCTCATCCTGCTCGGTGCCACCGCGGGGCAGGCCGTCGTCTGGTACACGAGTCAGTTCTACGCATTGGTCTTCATGCAGACCGAGTTGAAGATATCCGTCATGGCGTCGAGCTTCATCGTCGGCGCGGCACTGTTACTCGGCACGCCTTTCTTCCTCGTGTTCGGCAAGCTCTCGGATCGCGTCGGACGGAAGCCGATCATCCTGTTGGGCTGCGTGCTTGCTGCGATCACGTACGTCCCGCTCTACGCGGCGATGAACTCCTTCTCCGACCTGACCAACGAGATCAACTACCTGTTCCTGATCGGGTTGGTGTTCATCCAGATGATCTACGTGACGATGGTCTACGGACCGATCGCTGCGTACCTTGTCGAGTTGTTCCCGGCACGCGTCCGTTACACGTCACTTTCGATCCCCTACCACTTCGGCAACGGCTGGTTCGGTGGCGGCGTCCCCCTCATCGCCACCTTCCTGGTCCAGCGACTTGGAAGCGAGGATTCGGTCGACTATTGGGGGCTCATGTATCCGATAGGGATCGCAACGATGACCGCCGTGGTCGGCTTCTTCATGCTCAAAGAGACCAATCACATACGCATCTGGGATGAGGTCTCAGGCGAAGCCGCTCCGGCCACCGCAGACAAACCGGCCGTCGTGGACGTTACAGACGTCGAGAAACGCTCGGACCGTTCGAGTGTGAGCCACTGAAGCCCAAGCGCTGCTGAGCAGCACGGGGTATCGGGTACCGAGTCCAGCCAGGATGAGGTACCCGATGCCCGTGCATGGGCTCTGCGACCAACCCCGTGCCTCGCCGGCCAGACCCGATCCGAGGTCCCGTACACGTAAAGGTGTGCGTTTCTCGCTCACAAGGCTTTCAGGTAGGAGCGCCGCAGCCTGAGCCGTGATACTTCGCGGTAAATTGCTGCTCAGACAAAGAAGGGCAAGGCGAACCCAGGGGGGGCTGTGCTGCTCGAGGGCAAGAAACTCTTGATCACCGGCGTTCTTACGCGGCAGAGCATCGCCTTCCACGTCGCGAAGGTGGCACAGGAGGAGGGCGCCGAGATCGTCCTCACCGGGTTCGGGAAGGCGCGCTCGCTCACCGTGCGAGCTGCGCGCGATTTGCCCCGCGAGGTCGATGTTCTGGAGATGGACGCCAACGAAGAGACGCAGATCGATGATGTCGCGCAGGAGATCAAGGAGCGGTGGGGATCACTGGATGGGCTGCTGCATGCGATCGCTTTCGCTCCTCCGGACGCACTCGGCGGGGGTTTCTTGGACACGCCCTGGGACAGCGTCCAAACCGCATTCCGGACGAGTGCGTATTCGCTCAAGACATTGACCAGAGGCATGCAGCCGTTGTTGTCGGAAGGTGGATCGGTCGTGTCGATGGATTTCGACGCCACGGTGGCGTGGCCTATCTACGATTGGATGGGGGTTAGCAAGGCCGCGCTGGAGTCGATCACGCGCTACCTCGCCCGGTATCTCGGAGCTGACGGGATCAGGGTCAATTGCGTCTCCGCCGGCCCCCTTCGGACGGCGGCCGCCAAGGGCATCCCCGGATTCAGTGAGCTAGCGGCGGCGTGGTCCAAGCGATCCCCCCTGACGTGGAACGTTAACGATCCAGAGCCGGTCGCCCGGACGGTCGCTTTCCTGCTGTCCGACTGGGCATCCCAGATCACCGGCGAGATCATCCATGTCGACGGCGGGTACCACGCGATGGGGTCCGACCTTCCGGAGCGTCTCTCACAAGAGGATTAGCCGAGGTCCGGGCCGCGCCTTACGAAGAGGAATCAACCCTGAGGGGTCCACGCCTCGGTTAGGCCGACGAAGTTCCCGCCCGGGTCCTCGAAGTGCGCGACCCTCGGGCCGCCGTCTATATCCATCGGAGGGTTGATCGTCTTGCCGCCGAGGCTCTCGATCTTCGCCAGCGCGGCGTCGAGGTCGTCCACCTGGATGTAGAAGGTGAGGTGCCGCCCACTACCCTCGGGTGGCGCCTGGCCGATGCCCCCGTTGATGCCGGCGCCGCCGTTGTCCACGATCCCATAGCCCATCGGGTTGTCGGCGTCGATGCTCCACGAGAACGCGTCGCCGTAGAACCTGATGAGCGTGGGTCCATCGGGGCCTATGGCTTCGAAATGAACTACCGGATCGGGCATGGTCGACCTCCTGGGTTGGGATCCCTCAGTCCTACTACATCCCGGTGATCGCACTTCATCCCGCGCAGCCGGCCCACCCCACCCGGCCAGGCTTCACGGATGAGACCTCATAATGGTGATATGGGGCGGGCGATCGTGTGGCTGGTCGAGGTCGCGTCGGGGCTGTACGCCCTGGCGGGTGCTCTGGTGATATTCGGTGGCTTCGTGATGTTCCTGGTCGAGATGGCCAGACATCTATCCACACAACGATTTGCACATCAGAAGGTCAACGTGTACGTCAACGAGGTCCACATCCACATACATACGACCGCGTCGAATGACACGCTCCGGACGCTGCCGCGACATCCGGAGCTGCCCTCCGCGGATGAGAAACGGGGCGTCCCCGAGTAGGGCCCTAGCTAGCTAGATGCACCTTGCGCGCGAGAAGGTCCGGTGCCCGCGATCGGGCTGGCACCTCTGGAGGTGAAGGTCCATGATCACCCTCCACGCGCCTTGACGCAGTTGCAGGTTAATCACGTGGCGAGTGGCGGCGATCGAATCATCTTGAGTTTGCTTCGTGACCGTAGCCACGGCGGTGTCGCTGCCCACCTGACAGATGCGATTCCGTCCGCCGTTCACGTGCGCCCTCACCTTGTCGGCGAGCTCTTCGTCCGCGTTTGCGCGGCAGGGCAACGGGTCATCAACTCCCGCGGTGGCGACGATCTGAAGCGAGGCCACCAACAATATCGTCGCGAACGCGACCACGAGGCTGGTCTTCATGCCTATCCCCTTTCAAGCGGCTGATCCGAACCGGCGGTCCGGTCAAACAGTTGTAGTCCATGGCCGGCTGAACGGCAATGATTTTTCTCTCTAGTCCGAGCATCATTTGAGGGCGGCGATGAGGCCGTTCACTGCGTTCGTGAGACCGAAGCCCCTCGCCAGCGAGTGGACCGAGGCATGCGGCTCGCCGCGTGGCCGCGTGAGATCTTCGTCGGGGATCGGCAGATCTTTCGCTATCGTCACCACCTGGACGGCACGTCGCAGGTAATCGAGGTCGCTGCGGACTTTCTGGATCACGACCCCCTGTCGCTTCGGATCGCTCGCCGCCTCGAGGATCGCTTCAAGGCTCCCGTACTTCGTCACGAGCGAAGCCGCGATCTTCTCGCCGATGCCGCGGACGCCGGGAAGTCCATCGGATGCGTCGCCACGCAGCACCGCGTAGTCGAGATACGCCCGACCGGGGATCCCGAACTTGTTCTCGATGAAAGTCTCGTCGACCCGATCGACAACACTGACTCCTCGTTTCGGATAAAGCACCCAGACATCGGGGTCCCGTACGAGCTGGAACAGGTCCCGATCTCCCGAAACGATCGCAACGGGCCCTGGGGCGCGGGTCGCCAAGGTGCCGATGACGTCCTCCGCCTCGTGATCCGGGTGGCCGATGACCTGGACCCCGCACAACGCCAGCAACCCGTAGATGATCGCAACCTGCCGGGAGACCTCGGCATCCGTCTGCTGCTGCAGGCTCCCCGCTTCCGTTCGATGTGTCTTGTACGTCTCGATGAGGTTCACGCGCCACTCAGGGCGCCAGTTCTCGTCCGCCGCGCAGCAGATGCGATCGGGGTCGTGATCCTGAACGAGGCGGGCCATCATCCTCAGGAAACCGTGAGCGGCGTTGATCGGACTCCCGTCCGGCGCCTTCACCGAGTTCGGTGTCGAGAAGAAAGCCCGGTAGATCAGGCTGGGCGCATCGACCAGAAGGGTGAGCTCGTCCGTCACTCGAAGTCCACCTTGACGCCCACGAGCCTGACGGGCCGGTCGAGCTCGAACCGTCCAAGTGCGCGGGTCGCCGCCTCGATGATGGGAGCGACCTCCGCGGAAGATCCATCGAGCCGGACGCTGCGGCTCGTCGTGAAGAAGGGCGCGAAACGCACCTTGACCACCACCCCGGCAACCAGCCTCTCGGCCGCAGCGGCATGCTCCGCGAGCGAACCCGCCATGCGCGTTATCTCGGCCTTGATGGCCGTGGGGTCTTCCACATTCTCGTCGAAGGTCAGCTCCATGCTCCGTGACCGGGCGCGCCGGGGAGCCGAGTTGATCGGGGACGAGTCCTCACCGCGCGCCAGGGCTGTCAGCCATGGGCCCGTGCGGGGGCCGAACTCGAGAACCAGCGCATCGGGATCCGCCGCGGCGAGCTCGTTGACGGTCGTGATGCCGAGAGCCCCCAGCCTTCGTGCGCTCTTCTTACCTATCCCCCATAGCTCTCCGGTTTCCTTGTCTCCCATCACCTCGAACCATTCCGCCGCGGTCAGTCGATAGACGCCGGCGGGTTTGGCGAATCCCGAGGCCGTCTTGGCGCGGAGCTTGTTGTCGCCGATGCCGATCGACGCCGACAGGCCCGTAGCGGTCGAGATCGCAGCCTGGATCTCGCGGGCGAGCACCTCCGGGTCCCCGGGCGCCTGGAGGAAGGCCTCGTCCCAGCCCCACACCTCGAGGGCGGAGGTGAAGCGGCGAAGCACCCGCATGACCTGCTCGGATGCTCCCTCGTATGCCTCCCGGTCAACCGGAAGAAACACCGCATCGGGGCACTTGCGGACGGCGGTTCGCAAGGGCATGCCCGAATGAAGACCGTAGCGACGAGCCTCGTAGTTCGCCGTCGATAGGACCCCGCGCTTCGTGGGGTCGCCGCGCCCGCCAACCGCAACTGGTTTGCCGCGCAACTCGGGGCGGCGCAGGATCTCCACGGCCGCCACGAACTCGTCGAGGTCGACATGCAGGAAGTAACCGGACACTATGTGGACACCATACGAAGGAACGCACTGAGCTCCCGACGGCCCTAACGGTTACTCACGCACCCGGAGGGCAGAAGGACCGCTGGGGCGTAGCCCCGACTGCCGGCCGTTCCTTACTCGAGCGGCTGCCAGTCGACGTCGACCTCGAACTTGTTCGGCGTGTTCGTGAGCGGCCTGAGCCGAGTTCCATTCGTCCGCATCCGGAAGAGGTCGCTCGGGAACTCGGAGCGAGATTTGGAGAACACGAACGAGCGTCCGTTGGGCGAATACTTGGCGCCGAACTCGTCGCCCACGGTGTTCGTGATCCTGTCCTTGCCCGAGCCGTCCGGGTCCATCGTGAAGAGTTCGCAGTTTCCCTCGGTGCCGCAGCGGCTGTAGACGAGCCTCGTTCCGTCCGGCGACCAGGACGCCGAGACATCCGCTCGTCTCCGGTTGTCGGTGATCTGATCCACGACGGTGCCGTCGGAATGCATCGTGAAGATCTCGATGTCTCCCCGCCGCGGCGCCCGTTCGAAGACGATCAGGTCGTCGACGCCCCATTGAGGCGCGAGCTCATCCGCCCGTGGCGTGTCGGTCAGCTGGGTCTCGACGCCGGTCGCCAGGTTCTTCTTGAATAGGTCGCAGCGGAACCCGCACTTCTGGTAGACGATCCGGTTGCCGGCGGGAGCGAAGGCGGGCTGGACCTCATCCCTTTGTGTGTCGGTGACACGCGTCCGGTTGCTCCCATCGGCGTCACGCAAGAAAAGGTCGACCTCTCCATCGTCGTTCGTCCGGGCGTAGACGAAACGGGTTCCGTCGGGATCCCACGCGCCGCCGAACGACGTCTGCGGGCCGGTCAGACGCTGCACGTCGGACCCGTCCGGCTCCATCGAAGCGATGAACGTCGGGCTCACGATCGTCCCTCGGTTGAAGAGGATCCGGCCGTTGTCACCGGGGAACGTCGCGCTTGCGGTCATCGGGGTCAGGATCGTCGCCGCGAGAGCGGCGACCGCCACCGACGTAACCTTGGATCTGCTGAACATCGTCCGACCTCCCAATGTCTGGCTTGGAGTGCCATCTTGGGACCGTCCGGGAGCGTCAACAAGGCACTTCGGGCAGGTAAAAATTCTCAGCCCCACCACACACCGGGGGTCCGTGGCCTCCTCCCAACCCCGGTCGCCGGCTGGGGTCCGGGTGGGGCCGGAGGTCCTTGGGGAGCCGAGAAAGGTGGCCGGGATGGCGGAAGTTCTGCAGGGATGGCCCTTACGGACGGATATCGACCATGTACTGGTCATGCCGGGCGAGGAAGTCGGTCCGTTCCTCCTGGCTCATCTCCCGGCCCGACGAGATGATCTCCGCCAGCTCGTAGAAGTACCGCTCGCGCGGGGGCCCTGGAGCGAACAGGATCAACATCGATGCCGCCTCGTCTCCCTCGTTATGGAACCCGTGGATGCCGCCTTCCGGCACGTGGAGAAAGTCTCCCGCGCCCGCGTCGATCCATTCCCGTCCGTTGTACAGGCGCACCGTCCCCTCGAGCACATAGAAGGACTCCGAAAACGTGCGATGGAAATGAGCGTCCGCGCCGCCGGCTCCTCCGGTCATGTCCCACCTGAAGAGGCCGAAGCGGCCATCGGTCGATGACCCCGGCGCGACGAAGCGCGCGGTCGTCGCAGAACCGATCTGGAGAGAGTCGACCTCCTCCCCGCCTAGAAGCACCGCGCTGAGCTCTCCATTCGTTCCCGTGTACGACACGTCGTCCTTCCTTCCCGTCGTGTGACCGCACGCCTTCCAGATCCAGCCAGGTACGCCGGATGGGCGGCTCATGTGGTCCATCGTGACAGCGTCGCGGTCGCTGCGCCGGAGTGGGTATCGTGGGGTTTCGTCCGATTTGGGGGTGGGACATGCGCCGTATCTTCGTGATCTTCGTCGTGGCCGGGCTGTTGGCCGGGTCTCTGTCCGTGGCGACCGCCGACCAGGGAACCCGCTTCAGGCCGGCCGTCACCAGCACCGGGGGCGTCATCGCGACCGAGTCGATACAGGCCGCTCGCGTGGGGCGCGACATCCTCAACGAGGGAGGCAACGCGGTCGACGCCGCGGTGGCAACGGTGTTCGCCATGAGTGTTACCCGGCCGCAGTCCTGCGGGATCGGCGGAGGCGGCTTCATGGTCTACCGCAGCGCGGGGGGAGCCACCGCCGCACTCGATTTCCGCGAAACGGCTCCGGCCGCCATGACGCCGACTTCCTTGGCGGGCGATGGCATCAACAGGGAATTCACGGGCCACAGGACCGTGGGCGTCCCCGGCACGGTCGCCGGGATGTTCGAGGCGCTGAGCCGTTACGGAACGATCTCGTGGGAGCGCGCGATCGTGTCGGCGGAGTCGCTCGCCCGCTCCGGCATCGTCGTCGACGAAGCACTATCCGCCTCGATGGCTACTAACCGCGACAGGATCCGGAGGTTCCCCGCCACGCGCGAGATCTATCTGGTCGGGGGGGAAAGTCCTTATCCCGCAGGATCGGTCCTCGTCCAGGAGGATCAGGCCGATTCGCTCAAGCTCATCTCCGAGCAGGGCCCAGAGGCGTTCTACGAAGGCGACATCGCGGAGCTCATCGCGGCCGACATGGAGAACAGCAGGCAGAACCCGGTGGCCCCCGGCGACGAGGGGCTCATGGTCGAAGGGGACCTCGCCGGCTACCAGGCAAAATGGCGCACTCCTCTGTCCGGTAAGTACCGCGGACGTCAGATCGTGGCGATGCCCCCTCCGACCTCCGGAGGCATCGCGTTGATCGAGATGTTGAACATCCTCGAGGGTTATGACGTTCGCTCGTGGGGCCACTCGAGTGCAGACCACTTCCACCACGTCGCCGAGGCCCAGAAGATCGCCTTCGCCGACCGTGGGCGTTATGTGGCAGACCCCGACTACGAGAACGTTCCCACGAGGCAGCTGATCAGCAAGTCCTACGCCGATCAACGCCGCCGGGAGATCGAGAGGTTCAGGGCAAAGGCATACGCGCCGGGCGAGTTCGGTACCGGGTCTCCTTCGGTGACCGCTGAGAGTGAGGCCAACCGGAAAGGATCGACGACGCACATCTCGGTGATCGACCGGCAAGGCAACTCCGTCGCGCTCACGTGCACGATCGAGCAGGAGTTCGGCAGCGCGGTTGTGGCTCCGGGAACCGGCTTCCTGCTGAACAACGAGATGACCGACTTCGACGGCGCGGGGGCCGCCAACGAGGCCGAGCCAGGCAAGCGGCCGCGCTCCTCGATGAGTCCCACCATCGTCGTTCACCGGAAGAAGCCGATCCTCGTCACCGGAGCCGCGGGTGGAGCGCGGATCATCATGGGCGTGGTCCACACGGTCCTCAACACGATCGATTTCCGCATGGACATCGCTCACGCCGTCGATGCCGAGAGGATGGACGCATTACGAGGACTGCCCCAGCTCGAGATCGAAGACGTTCGGGTCTCATCCGCGGACCTCGCCGAGCTCACGCGCCGGGGGCACGAGCTGCTGCCTCAGGGCGAGTATGCGATCAGGCCACGCGCTCAAGCCGCCGGAACGAACCTGAGAACCGGCCTCAACGAAGCCGTCTCCGACCCCCGCACGTTGTGGGGGTCGCTGGGCCAGTAGCACTCGTGAACGCTGGAGCCCGGGACTCCGGCGGGCTCCCTTTGACGACCGCTAGGGAGAGGAGCCGACGATGATCGCCAGAACGTGGCGAGGCTGGACGCGCCCGGAGGACGCGGACGCATACGTCGAATATCTGCAAGAGACCGGGATGAAGGGTTATCGAGCGACCCCCGGGAATCGGTCCGCCTTCCTATTGCGCCGCGAGGAGGGCGCGCGGACGGAGTTCGTCACGCTGTCCTTCTGGGACGACCTCGAGTCGATCAAGGCCTTCGCCGGCGAGGAGGTCGACACCGCGATCTTCTATCCGGAGGACGACCGCTTCCTGGTGGATCGGGAGACGGCCGTGAACCACTACGAGGTGACCGACGGCTCCGGCTGAATCCGGCAGCCGGCTCCACGCTTACAACTTTTCCCTTGCCCTCTCGTTTCGGGCACCCGATACTTGGGGCCGCCGGCCGCACGTTCAACCGGCATCCGAGCGCTGATCGTGGAAAGGGGACCTCATGACGGACGGCTCCGTCGCCGGCGACAACCCAGTGCTGGGCCACGTACCTGTTTCCAATCAACCGAGTGAGCAGATCCTTGTCGGCGCCGAGTTCCAGGAGCCGCCGGACGAGGGAATCGACCCGAACACCACAGGCGTCACGGACGAAGGCACCGAAAAAGTTCAGGGATACGAACGGATCGAGGCGGCCGTTGCGGCCGAGGAGGATCTCTTCACGCCCCCGAGCATCCAGCTTCCCGACATCGGGGAAGCCTCCTTTGGTCCCCCGCCCCCGATCGCCGAAGCCGTGCACGGACCGGACGACCGGATCCAGATAACGACGACGAACGTGTACCCGTGGCGCGTGCACTCCTCTCTATTGATCACGGCGGCAGATGGCTCGCGTTGGATCGGCACCGCCTGGTTCATCGGCCCCCATACCGCGATCACCGCGGGCCACTGTGTCTACATCAAGAACAGTGGAGTCCCAGGCCGCGACGGGTGGGTACGGCGGATCGACGTGATGCCCGGGCGCAACGGTGCCTCCCTTCCATACGGATCCGTAGCCAGTACGAGCTTTCGATCGGTTACCGGATGGACATCGTCGGGCGACCAGAACTACGACTACGGCGCGATCATCCTGCCGTCCGATCTTGGGGCCTCGACGGGCTGGTTCGGGTTCTCCGTCGTCTCCGACGCCGACCTTCTCGCAAACACGCTCAATGTGGTGGGCTACCCCGGCGACAAACCGCCCGGGACGCTCTGGTACCACTGGAACAGGACGGCGTCCGTCAACACGCGCAAGGTGTACTACGACATCGATACGGTCGGCGGCCAGAGCGGCAGCGCCGTCTACAGGATCGTGGGCGGTCAGAGATACGGGGTAGCGGTGCACGCGTATGGAGGCGCCACCACGAACTCCGGCACGAGAGTCATCTCGGCGGTGGCCAACAACATGCTCGCGTGGAAGGCCTAGACCCCGGCGTCATCCAAGGTCGATGCGTGTGGCCAACACACCGCGTCGGGGCGCTGGGATGAGCGCGTCGACACCGCAGGTCATCTCCGGTGAGGTAAGGGCGGGGGGCAGGGCCGTCGCGGATGCACGCGTCTTCATAGTCGACGGGCCCGGATCGTTCTCGGACATCGCTGCGCTGACCGACCCCCACGGCCGGTTCTCCCTCACCGCTCCACAGGAGGGGAGCTACAAGGTGACGTGCGCCGCCGAGGGATTCGCTCCCGCCAGCATCACCGTGGCGCTCCCTGCGAAAGGCGCGCTCGTGATCGACCTGGATAGGTGATCCGATCGTCAGGGACGGAGCAGGAAACGGGTCATGAGTCGATCTCGGAGAGGCTTGGGCAGCAAGGGCTCGACTGCCGTCCTGACCTTCGCGTCGGCCCCCACGAGGTAATGGATCCGTGGGCGCTTGGCGGTAAGCGCGTGCTCGACCCGCTCGGCCACCTTCACCGGCTCGATGCCTCGCTCCTCGGTCTTGCGGGCGAACTCCATGGACCTCTTCATCGACCCCTCGTAGCGAGATCGGGATTCGGGAGGAACCCATCCCATGATCTCGTCGAAGACCTCGTAGCCCTTCTCCCATAGCGGTGTCTTGATGGTGCCGGGCTCCACGATCGACACCTTCACGCCCGTCGCCAGGAGCTCGAGCCGCAATGATTCGGCGATGGCTTCGATCGCGTACTTGGATGCGATGTAGGGCCCCAGGAAGGGAAGCGACGGCGTTCGTCCGCCCACCGACCCCATAAAAACGATGCGACCCTTCGCGCGGTGGATCCTCGGCATGAACGCCTGGGTCACCGACAACTGGCCCACCACGTTCACCTCGAGTTGGCGGCGGAGCTCGTCGGGCGGGAGGAACTCCAGTGGCCCCTGGATCGTGATGCCGGCGTTGTTTACGAGGCCGGCCAGCGGTCGGTCGCCGAGGGCGTTGCCTATCCTCCGGGCGGCTTCGTCCACCGAGCCCTGGTCGGCGACATCGAGCATGACGGGCGTCAGCCGGTCGGAAGCCTCGGCCTGGAGAGAGGCCGCGTCCTCCTCCTTGCGCACTCCTGCGTAGACCTCCCACCTCCGACCGTCCAGGAGGAGCGCACAAGCTCGCCCGATCCCCGTCGAAGCCCCGGTTATCACCACCGTCTTGTGAGCCATCGGCACATCATCCTCTATCCCGGTCCGGGGGCCGGAGGTAAGCATCCGGACATTGGGCATTTACGGCACTCTCTCTTGCGGTGCGGCGGTGTCTGGCCCATGCTCGTGCTGACGGACCTCGGATAAGGAGATGCCATGTTCAAGCCGATCGCGACCGGGGCGACACTGCCGGCGCAGGATATCGAGCGCGCCAAAGCCTTCTATGCCGACAAGCTCGGGCTCAAGCCCACGGAGGAGAGTGAGCAGGAAGCCATCTACATGGTGGGCGACTCGATGTTCTCGGTGTTCCCCTCCTTCGGAGAGCCCTCGGGCGAGCACACCCAGATGGGGATCATGGTGGAGGACATCGAAGCAACGGTGAAGAGCCTCCGGGACAACGGAGTGGTGTTCGAGGAATACGACCTGCCCGGCTTGAAGACCGTCGGCGGGATCGCCGAACTCCAGGACGAGTGGGCCGCCTGGTTCAAGGACTCAGAGGGGAACGTGCTAGCCGTGGGACAGCGCAAGGAGGGCTAAGCGGCTCCCCCCACACGGTTCCAGGGAGCGAACGCGTTCGTCTTTCCTCTCAGGGCCGGCTCCAATCCCGGATAGTGCCGCAAGAGAACGTCGGACATAGTCGTGTTGCTGATCCAGTCGATGCCGGCCTTCGTGTACACCTCCGGTCTGTAGTCATCGGTGAAGAAGCGATCGCTCTTCAGGCGCCGCGACGCCATCAGGATGAACACGCGGAACGCCGTGTCGCTGAAGCCAAAGCCGGTTGGCAGGGGCTCCGCGTAGAGGCCGACCATCAGGTCCACGCGTTCGATGTCTCCGTCGTACACGCGACTCAGCTGCTGCGCCTTCGCCTTGTCCTGGGTCAGGTCCTCGAACGACGCCGCGGGCTCGAGATGCCACAACCTGCGGAACTCGTTGTACCGAGGCACACCGCGTTCCCTGACCCGCATGATGTCGATCGCCGCCAGATCCATGGACGATCCATCTGCCCGCTTCAACGTTTGCAGGAACTTCGGATAGTTGTGCAACGTTATCGCTCCGGGATGCGCGACGCCGAACGAATAGAACGAGTTCGGCATGCCGAACTCCTGCAACGTAGATCGGGTTTGCAGGGCGCCCAGCTCGCGGAAGGTTCTCTCGTCGATAACGGAGTCGTCCTCCAACGAGCGGAACGTGAAGTCGTCCGGCAGGAGTGGATGC
Organism: uncultured Actinomycetes bacterium; assembly: GCA_963777015.1. Lineage (GTDB taxonomy): Bacteria > Actinomycetota > CADDZG01 > CADDZG01 > WHSQ01 > JACCXF01. Next base: position 435,164 of record CAVZOQ010000004.1, on the reverse strand, counting down.
ATCCGGTACACGGCGACGAACTCTTCCGTCAGAGAGTAGGGAACGTTGTGATGGTTCACGGGGGATCCCGGGATCCCGCTCAAGATCTCGCTCGAGCCGATCCGTCCGAACCGCTTCGTGAATCGCTCGCCTACAAGGCCCCACCAGTTGGCGTTCATGGCCAGCTTCGTCGTCGGATGTGCGATGACGGCTGGGGTCCACTCGACGGTGTGGATCTTCGCCATCAACGCTGCGTTGATCAGGCGAGCGTGATCGTAGAGCTGCTGATCCGACCACTGTGGATGCTCCTGCACCAACCGATCACAGATGGCATTGTGCTCGAGCGAGAAAAGCGTATGTAGCAGGCCCAATCCGACCCAGAAGTTCTCGGCCACTCCGGTCAGATCGACGGTGTCCTCGAGATCGGCGGGGAGGAGGCCATCGGTATCGATCCGCAACTTGCCGCCCTCGTTCGCTCGTAACTTCGTCGCGAATTCCTGGCTGCTCCCATAGATCTGCGAACCGTCCCACCAATGGCTGTCGTCGGTTGTGAACGTGGGCGGCAGGTCCGAGCCGAGCTCCGACGTTGGATCCCGGCGGGTTCGCTGGATCTTCATGGGATCGTCGGCCCAATCGTCGTTGTCTCCGAGCGGCACCTCCCACGGGTCTTCCTCGGCGCTCTTACCGTGGCTGAACCAGTCGTGGACCTCGAACTGCAGCCATGCGGCCGCCAGAACATTCAAGGTGGTCGCCGGGATGAACTCGCTGCGCGTCAGGAGCTCGCGGCTGACCACGCGCGGACTTGGTTCGAGGATGTCGGGCTCCGCTTCGGGGTAGGTCTTCTCGATCGGAACGTTGCGGCCAAAACGGCTGCCGATGCTTCCCATCGCCGGGTTGTCGAGGTCGTTGTAGCTGCCCTCCAGCGTCCGGGTATTGAGGTTCTCAGGACGTCGTTCCTTCGCGACGGCTTCCCTGGTCGGCTCCGTCGTGCCGGTGTCGTACAGGTTCCGCTCCCGATAGAGGCTGCGTACACCGGCGAGGGTGTAGATGCTGAGCGGGCGAGGCAAACGATCCCACCCGAATCTCCGGTCAAGCGCTCTCGCCGAGGTCGTCCACAAGCGATGGAAGATCGACATGTGCGGTCATCCCTCCGGCGGAAACTCCAGAGCGAACATGAGGATCTTCCGGCGTCCCCAGAAAACCTGGCCGAGGAACGCACCCGGCGCGACCTCTCTGATCTCGTCACGGATCCAATGCGCAACGCGGGAGGTCTTTGAATAATCGAGAACCACACACTCCCGGTCGTCGATCCAACTCTGTTCCTTATAGACCTTGGCCCGGATGGCGCGTACCCCGAACGGGGACACGATATTCAGAAGGTCTCCGCGTTGGGGATCGAAGACCTTCCCGCGCCACGCAACGAGGTGGGCGATGAAGGCAACGAAACGCGCGATGATCGTGCCAGGGGCGAAGAGGACCGTCCCCTTCCCCCGACCCTTTGGTATGTCGCCGGCAGAGCTGTCATGGAAGAGGGTGTCCAGCTCCTTCGTTCGCATCGTGAGCATCATGTCCACCGTGGAACCCGAACCTGCGATCGACGCTTGCGAGAACTCTGTCACGGGGCTTCTCCTATTGTTGATCACCGCTGAAAGAAAAACCTGAGCCCAACCGCATCGCCCTTCCGCCGCGCTGCGGCGGGGATGCGCTCAAGCCAACTTTAGACCCGGCACCTCCCGCTTAATAGGGACATCGGAGGTATTCGACCTTCACCCATTTTTTGGTTGGCCCGGGCCGAGGTCGAAAAACCTGGTTTTGGTTCGGCCCTTGAAGCCCCGTGCTCGGCACCCCATGATTGCTCCTATGTTCGTGACGACTGCTATTCACCAAGAAACCGGCGAGGCTTCGACCGACGCGCGGATGGACCCGACGATGCAGCGCCTCGAGGACCAGATCGCCTGGTACGACAAAAAGAGCATCTACAACCAGCGCGTGTTCAAGACCCTGAAGACGATCCAGATCGTGTCCGGCGCCCTCGTTCCCTTGTTCGCCGGGTTCGGCGCGCCCACTCCCCTGACGGGCTCCCTTGGAGTCATCATCGTTGCGCTCGAGGGCCTTCAACAACTGAACCAGTACCAGCAAAGCTGGGTGAACTATCGCTCCACGTGCGAAGCCCTGCGTCACGAGAAGTACCTGTATCTGGCTCATGCCGGCCCCTACAAGAACGCAGCTAAGCGGCGGGCGATCCTGGCAGAACGTATCGAGGGGATGGTGTCGCAAGAGCACGCCAAGTGGGTGTCGGCGCAAGAAGAAGCGTTGGCGGAGGACGATGAATGAAGATGGCTCTTAGCGCCGGTCTTTCGACCTAGGCACCTACGGGATGACAACCACCGGGATCTTCATCAGCTACCGGCGCGACGACAGCTCGGGACACGCGGGCCGTCTATTCGACAAGCTTAGCGAGTCCTTCGGCGCGGATCAGATCTTCATGGACATCGACACGATCGATCCCGGTCTCGACTTCATCGAGGTAATCGATCGCGCGCTTGCCTCCTCGAAAGTGGTGATCGCGCTCATCGGACGACGATGGACGACGGCGACCGATGCCGCCGGAAGAAGGCGGTTGGATAGCGAGCAGGACTTCGTGCGTATGGAGGTGGCCCGGTCGCTGGAGTCCGGGATCCGCGTCATTCCGGTCTTGGTGCAGGGAGCGACGATGCCTTCGCCGAGCGAGCTTCCCCCGGACCTGCAGCTGCTGACCCGGCGCCACGCCATCGAGCTGAGCGACGTGCGCTGGAAGTACGACGTGGGCCGCTTGACGAAGGCCATCGAGGAGTCGCTGGGGCGCCCGGGTGCCACGACCTCGGATGAGTCATCCCGGACTGGTGAACGCACGTCAGACACCTCCGACACGGCCGAGACGTCCGAGGAGCGCGAGGAGCGCGAGGAGCGCGAGAAGCGCGAGAAGAACGGGCTCGCCGGCCTGCGCGGCATCCAGCTGGCCGTGGCCGCGGTCCTCCTCGTGGCGCTCATTGGAGTCACCGCCTTCCTGCTCCGGTCAGGCGACGCAGACGATGACGACGAGACTCCGGCCGCCGCCGGCGCCTCCGTGGCCGCCGAGGAGGGCGTGATCGCGTTCATAAGTGACACCTCGGGAAGCTGCGAGATTCACGTCATCGACCCCGACGGCTCGGGCGAGGAACAGCTAACGGACTCCGGCGGTCCGAATCTCCGGCCCGACTGGTCTCCGGATGGCACCCAGCTCGTCTACGCGAGCGATCGAGACGGCGGCTCCGCGATCTTCACACTCGATCTGGCCCAGGACAGGGAAAAGAAGCTGTTCGATCATCCCGGCATCGAACGGGGTCCCGACTGGTCACCGGATGGGCTGCAGATCGCGTTCTCGAGCGTCGTCGATGGCGCTTCCGAGATCTACGTGCTGAACGTAGACGCCAGGAAGAAGCAGGCGGTGGGGTTGACCGAGGATGGAGCCCACAACGTGGCCCCCGACTGGTCTCCCGATGGGAGCTCCATCGCCTATGCCAGCGACGTCGAGGGTCAATCCGACATCTTCGTGATGACCGCGGACGGCACTGAGCCGCAGAACGTCACCGGTGACCTTTTCGGAGGCGCGCCATCGAACGAGTTCGACCCACAGTGGTCTCCAGATGGAAGCCTGCTGTCCTTCGAGTCGCTCCGACGGGGCGAGGACTTCGACATCTGGACGATCACTCCCGAAGGAACGGGAACCGAGAACCTCACCGCCCACTCGGACGACGATCGCCACTCGAGCTGGTCCCCGAGCGGCAGCAAGATCGTCTTCGGGAGCGATCGCCGCGTCCCCGGAGACGACTCGGAAGCCGGGTGTTCGGCGGACGAAGGTCAGCGGGACCTCTTCGTGATGAACGCGGATGGCACCGGCCAGAAGCGCTTGACGCGCATCGAAGCCGACGACTCGTCCCCCGCATGGAGCCCGCCGTGAACGGCTGAGTCCGTCGCAGCAAGATCACGCCGGCCCCATTTGCTTAGGGGATGGTGACGGCTCATTAGGATGCCCGGATGGTTTCGACGGGAAGTAATTCGAGCGACGCACTGATCCAAGCCACCGGCCTCAGCAAGCACTTCGGCGAGCTGGCGGCGGTCGACGCGGTCGATTTCGAGGTGCGACGGGGAGAGGCTTTCGGGTTCCTCGGCCCCAACGGAGCGGGCAAGACATCGACGATGCGGATGATCGGATGCACCTCTCCGCCCTCGGGCGGATCGTTGCGCGTCATCGGCATGGACCCGGTGTCGCAAGCCTCCGAGATCAAAGCCCGGATCGGTGTGGTGCCCCAGATGGACAACCTCGATATCGAGCTCACCGTGCGTGAGAACCTCGAGATGTACGCGCGCTACTTCGACATCCCCAAAGAGGTCGCGGGTCCTCGCATCGACGAATTGATCGACTTCGTCCACCTCCAGGAGAAGGTGGGCAGCAAGGTCGAGCCCCTTTCCGGCGGGATGAAACGACGGCTGACCATCGCCCGCGCCCTGGTGAACGATCCGGATCTGTTGCTGCTCGACGAACCGACCACGGGTCTGGATCCGCAGGCCCGACATCTGGTCTGGGATCGCCTCTACCGCCTCAAACAACGTGGAGTCACGCTCGTGATCACGACGCACTACATGGATGAGGCCGAACAGCTGTGCGACCGACTCGTCGTCATGGACAACGCCAAGATCGTCACGGAGGGATCGCCGACCGACCTAATCGCTGCCTACAGCACGCGCGAGGTCCTGGAGCTCCGCCTATCGGATGACGCGCGAGAGAAGCTGGCCACATCGGCCGACGACCTGGCCGAGCGTGTGGAGTGGCTGCCGGATCGCGTTCTTCTATACACGCAGACGGGGGACGCAACGCTGGCGGCCATCCACGATTCCGGGATCCAAACGTACAGCGCGCTCGTTCGCAGAGCCACGCTCGAGGATGTCTTCCTTACGATCACCGGGCGGTCGTTGATCGAGTGAACGCGATGAAGATCGTCAGGCGGAACTCAATGGTCCAATGGCGAGCCTGGCGGAGCTCGCTGTTCCTTGCGGTCCTATCTCCGGTCATGTTCCTTACCGCGATGGGTCTCGGGCTGGGCTCCCTGATCGAAGAGGAACGTGCCTTCGGTGGCGTGAGCTACCTCGCGTTCTTTGCGACGGGGATGCTCGCCGCGACTTGCATGCAGTCCGGAGCGTTCAGCGGCATGTACGCGATCATGAACAAGATCGTCTGGCAGAAGAACTACGAAGCGCAGCTTGCCTCACCCCTTAACGTGAGAGACATCCTCCTCGGCGAGGTGTCCTGGTCCGCGGTCATGCTCACTCAGATCGCGGTTCCGTTCTTCGCCGTCATGGCTCTGGCCGGGACCGTCGAGTCGCCCCTCGGGATCCTCGCGATACCCGTGGCGGTGCTGATGGGGGCCGGCTGCGCCGCCGTGATGATGGCGTTCACGGCGACCCTCGAGACCGATGAGGCGTACACCTGGATCTTCCGCTTCGTGATCACGCCGCTGTTCCTTCTGTCGGGAACCTTCTTCCCGATCGATCAGCTCCCCACCTGGGGCCAGGTGATCGCTCACCTCACGCCTCTATTCCACGGGGTCGAGCTCGTTCGGCAACTCACCGTCTACCACCTGGAACTCTCCGCCCTCTGGCACCTCGGGTATCTCCTGGCGTTGCTGGGAATCGGCATCGTGCTCGCCATCCGCAATTTCGAGAGGAGGTTACGGCCCTGATGGCCGTCGTGGCGCCCACGAGGGCTTATCCGCGGCCTTCGATCCACCGTGCGGGGCAACTCGTGTACCGGAACGCGCTCGCTTACAAGCACTATTGGATCGCATTCATCAGTGGGTTCTTCGAACCCGTCTTCTATCTGCTTGCGGTGGGCTTCGGGGTCGGACAATTCGTCGATGGCGTTCCCTTCGGCGGAGGTCAGCTCGACTACCCCTCGTTCCTTGCGCCGGGGATGCTGGCGGCGTCCACCCTGAACGGCGCACTCTTCGACGGCTTCTTCAGCCCGTTCTTCAAGCTCAATTGGATGAGGACCTACGACGGGATCATCACGACGCCGGTGAACATCTCCGACATCGCGGTGGGCGAGGTCGCGTGGGCGCTGATCCGGGGAACGATCTACGGGGCCGGCTTCCTGATCGTCATGCTCGCCTTCGGACTGATCCATTCACCGTGGGCCCTGCTGGCATTGCCCGCCGTGATGCTCTCCAGCGCGGCGCTCTCGGCGGGAGCCATGGTCCTCACGGGCGTCACCAAACAGATCTCTTCTCTCGAGAAAGTCATCACCCTGGTCGTGTTTCCGCTGTTCCTTTTCTCCGGAACCTTTTATCCGGTGTCGCTCTATCCGGACTATCTGCGTCCGATCGTTCAAGCGACACCGCTGTACCACTCGGCCTCACTGCTCCGATCCATGACGACGGGCGAGGTCGGACCCGGAACCCTCTGGCACGTCGTCTATCTCGTCGCGATGTTCGTCATGGCGAGCGGGATGGCGATCTGGCTCATGAGGAGACGTCTGATCTCCTGAGGCTGGGTGCGCACTCGGCGATGGGGTAGGACATGCCCTATGCCGGCATCCAGACTGAAGCTTGCACCGACCGCCGCAGATCTCGTCCGAGGGTTCGAGCGAATCCGCGCAGCGATGGAGCTGCCCGATGGATTCCCTCAGGATGTGCTCGACGCCGCCGAGATGGCCGCCGCTCGTAAGCCCCAGGAAGGCGATGATCACCGACCTCGTCCCGAGCTTGAGCTCATCACGATCGATCCCCCAGGGAGCAAGGACCTCGACCAGGCCTTTCAGGCCGAGAGAACCAGAGAAGGTTTCATCGTCAGGTACGCGATCGCGGACCCCGGCTGGTTCATCTCGCCGGGCGATCCACTCGATCTCGAGTCTCGACGGCGCGGCCAGACCCTGTACGCCCCCGACGCGAGGGTGCGCCTCTACCCTCCGGTCTTGAGTGAGGGGGCCGCAAGTCTCCTAGAGGGTCAGGTCCGCCCGGCGGTCCTATGGGAGATGACCCTCGACCGTACGGGCGCTTTGAGCGCGGTTGATGTGAACCGAGCTCTCGTCACGAGTCGCGAGCAGATGGCCTACGAGGAGGCTCAGCGCGAGATCGATGGTGGCGCGGCGCGTGGGTCGCTCGACCTGCTGGCGGAGATCGGGCGGCTACGACAAGAGAAGGAGCGAGAGCGCGGTGGACTCCACATCGAGCTGCCCGAACAGGAGGTGAGCGGGCCCGCCGGCGATTACGCGCTCGCCTTCCGAGGGCCCCTGCCCGTCGAGGAGTGGAACGCGCAGATCTCTTTGCTGACGGGCATGACGGCGGCTCACCTGATGCTCGAAGGACGAACGGGCATCCTCCGAACGATGCCGCCACCCGATAAAGAGAGTCTCGATGCGTTGCGCCGGACGGCGCAGACCCTGCATCTGGAGTGGCCCGACGGGCTCACCTACCAGGAGTTCCTGCATCGCGTCGACCCGGCGGATCAGGGTCACGCGGCCCTCATGAACGTTGCGCTGAGGCTCTTCCGCGGTGCGAGCTACGTCGCGTTCGATGACTCGTCTCCCGATGAGACACTCCATTCAGGGATCGCCTCCGCGTACGCGCACGTGACCGCACCGCTGCGACGGCTGGCGGATCGCTTCGCGAACGAAGTGGCTTTGTCGTTGTGCGGAGGCCGGGCACCCCCTACCTGGGTCCGTGACGCCTTGGTGGAGATGCCCGAAATCATGAAGGAATCGCATCGGAGGAATGGAGAGCTCGAGCGACGCATCGTCGACTTCGTCGAAGCCGCCATCCTCGAGCCCCATGTGGGCCAGGAGTTTGACGCTCTCGTCGTCGAAGCCGGCGAGAAGAGTGGTTCCGTTCAACTCCTGAAGCGAGCCGTGGTGGGCCACTGCAAGTGCCCCGGCCTCGAGCTCGGCATCCGGGTCCGCGTGAAGCTCAAGACAGCGGATCCCGACAGATCCGATCTCGAGTTCGAGCTCGCGCAGGGTCCGGCGCGGCCAAGTCCTTCCTAGGCCCGGGATCAGCCGCGCGACAAGGCTTCGGCCGGCGGAGGTTGCCGCAGTTGTCGCGGCAGGTATTGAGCCCCGGGTCCGCTACGCGCCGCAACATCGCGTGGATTCGAGATGGCGCAACGCTTCAACGAGAGGCAGCCGCAGCCGATGCAGGAATCTAGACCGTCACGGAGCGCCACGAGGGCGTCGATCTCCTCGTTGAGCCGAGCGCGCCACAGCCGCGACATGCGGGTCCAATCGGCAGCGGTTGGATTTCTGGAGCGGGGAAGTTGAGCAAGCGCCTCCTTGACCTCGTCCAGGCTCAAGCCCACGTGGCGAGCGGCGCTGATGAAGGCCAGTCGACGCAGCACTCTACGGTCGAAGCGGCGCTGACCCCCCTCGGTGCGCTCGGCGCTGATGAGTCCCTGCCGCTCGTAGTACCGCACCGCTGAGGCTGCGAACCCGCTACGTCGCGCCACCTCGCCAACCGTGAGGGAGTCGCTGGGCATAGGGCCATCCTCCTTCCACTTGACTTAAACCTTACTTCAACTTCTAGTCTGGGCCAAGTCGAACAGGGAGGACCGATATGTCAACTGCACTGATCACGGGCGGTTCCCGGGGCCTGGGTCTCGCCCTGGCCCGGGAGCTCAGCCGCCGGGGATGGAAACTCGTCATAGACGCCCGGGGCGAGCGGGAGCTCGAGGAGGCCGCGTCCAGCCTGGGTCCCGGCGAAGTCACGGCGATCCCCGGGGACGTCGTGGACCCAGACCACAGGCGAGAGCTGGCGGAAGCGGTGGATCGGATCGGTCCATTGGATCTCCTCGTCAATAACGCCAGCGTGTTGGGGCCCAGCCCCCTCCCAGGGCTCGCCCGCTACCCCATCGACGATCTGGAGCGGGTTCTTCGAATCAACACGATCGCCCCTCTGGCGCTGGTTCAGCTCCTGCTTCCAAAGCTCCAGGCCGCTGCGGGGACGATCGTCAACATCACGTCCGACGCGGCCGTCGAGCCCTACGAGGGCTGGGGCGGATACGGATCCTCCAAGGCCGCCCTCGACCAGATCTCCGCCATCCTCGGTGCGGAGCAGAACGACATCCGTGTCTACGCGTTCGACCCCGGCGACATGCGAACGGCGATGCACCAGGAGGCCTTCCCCGGCGAGGACATCTCCGACCGGGCCGAGCCGGAGACGGTGGTGCCGTCGCTGATACGCCTGGTGGAGACGGCGCCTCCCAGCGGACGCTACCGGGCGAGCGAACAACCGGTCGCGAGTGGAGCAGCGCTGTGATCGCGGATCACTCGCACGTCCGCTCGTCGTTCGATCTGCCCGACGATCGCGCCGCGACCGAGCCGCCCGAGGCGCGCGGCCTGGCCCGCGACGGCGTCCGGCTCCTCGTAGCCGACCCCGGCGGGTTGCACCACGTCAAGTTCCGGGACATCCCGCGCTTCTTCCGCCCGGGGGACCTCGTAGTGTTCAACACGTCCGCGACATTGCCTGCGGCGATCGATGGGCAGCGGAAGGGCGGCCGGCCCGTAGTGATCCATTTCTCGTCCCGGCTCGACGACGGCACCTGGACGGTCGAGCTACGCACCCCCGATGTCTCCGGGCCACTGCGGGATGGAGTGTCGGGAGAACGCATCCGCCTGGACGGCGGCGGTGAGCTCGAAGTCGTCTCCGCGCATACCGGCCCCGAAGGAAGGAGCCGCCTACTACGCGTCGCGGCGAACGGCTTTCGGGTCGAGCCGTACCTCGAACGATTCGGCCGGCCGATCGCTTATCCCTACCTTCACGGCCGGTACCCGCTGGCGATGTATCAAACGATCTTCGCCCTGGACCCCGGGAGCGCGGAGATGCCCAGCGCGGCCCGGCCGTTCACTTCGGAGATCGTGACCCAGATGGTCTCGCGAGGCACCGGTCTCGCCCCGATCACGTTGCACGCGGGCGTGTCATCGCTCGAACGAGGCGAGGGGCCTCTTCCGGAGAGATTCCGGGTGTCACAGGAGACCGCTCGTTTGGTCAATGCCACGCGGGCGTCCGGAGGGGCCGTGATCGCCCTCGGCACGACGGTTACCCGGGCGCTCGAATCGGTGGCGGACGATGCCGGCACCGTCTCGGCGGGAGAGGGATGGACCGAGTTGGTGCTCTCACCCGACCGGCCGGCCAGGGTGGTCGACGGATTGGTCACGGGCTGGCATGCGCCGGATGCGTCTCACCAACTACTCCTCGAAGCCGTCGCGGGCGCGGACCTGGTGGACCGGGCCTATGCCGCGGCGCTCGGGAACGGTTACCTATGGCACGAGTTCGGAGACAGTTGCCTGCTTCTCCCCCGGCGCGACCCGACCATCTGAGCGTGTTCGACCGACCCTCTGGCGAACCGCCGCAACCTCGTGATTGAGTAGGGAGTCAACTCGTCCGAAGGAGGCTCTCGTGCGGAAATGGGTCGCTGCAGTGATCGTTGTTGGACTGATGCTCGCGATACCACTTGGGGTGATCGCGGCGACCACGCGGGTCGGGTCCAAACTCGAACGTCAGCGCGCGGTCTCGCGCACCGGTACGGTGGCGACCTCAAGCCAGGACTGGCGGACGATCCGAGCTATGCACAAGTTGATCTGCAGCATCGGCGAGGTAAGTGCCGCCGCGACCGTCGACGTGACGGGGGCACCCGTTCAGATCAGGATCCTGCAGGACTCCGGACCCACGATGGATCCGGGCCGGGCGCGGTTCAACCCGGGCGCCGGCACCACGACGTTCGCGTACAACGCGGTCAACAACACCGGAACTTTCGAGGGGCTCGACGATCACGCTTTCGAGCTCCAGTGGCGGTCGCCGACCGGCAACCGGGTCGAGCTCCACTCAGCCTCGATGAACCTGCTCTTCGAGAGGGGCGACTGCACCCTCTAGACCTTCGACGACGCAGTTACCAGCCGGGGGGATCGCTGGCCGGGAAGGACCCCATAGAGGCTTCATCGACCTCGTTGTCGCCTCGAGGATCGGCGAGCTCGCCGTCGTCTTCGTACGGCTCGCCGCACGATGCGCAATGGATCCGGGCGACTACACGGGGGACGCCGCAGGAGCGGCACAGCTCGGCGGATGTCCCGCTCGGACGGTCCCCGGGGACGGTCATGGAACCAGCATAGTTCTCCTTCATGACTGAGAACCTGGCCGTCACGCCCGTTTCCTGTGAGAGCCCAGAGGGTATGAACCTCCCAGCGGTAACCCATCACGCGAGGAGGTCACGATGAGTGAAGTCGACAAGCTGAAGAACAAGGGTCAAGAGGTCAAAGGAAACGTGAAAGAGGGCGCCGGCCGCGCCAGCGGTGACAGGGACCTTGAGGCGGAAGGCCGAGCCGACCAGTCGAAGGGCAACCTGAAGCAAGCCGGCGAGAAGGTCAAGGACGCTTTCAAGAGCAAATAACCCCTCACGGCATCGGAAACAGCAGGAGCGGCCCCGAGGGGCCGCTCCTTTCTTTTTGTGACCGTGGGCCGAGTTAGGTGAGGCTCGGCTCCTCGCGCTTCTCGGGCTCGTCGAGGACCACCTCGTGGACGACCTCTTCCTCGCCCTCGATGTGGATGTCCGGCAGTATCCGTTGCAGCCACTTCGGGAGCCACCAGTTGGCGTCCCCGAGAAGCTCCATGGTCGACGGTACGAGGACCATCCGAACCACCGTCGCGTCGATGAAGATCGCCACGGCGAGTCCCATCCCGAAGAGCTTGATCGCCCGCTCGTCGAACGCGAACACGAACGACAGGAACAGCGTCACCATGATCGCCGCAGCCGCCGTGATCACCCGCGCTGTGTGCGCCAACCCGTTGGCCACGGCTGTGGCGTTGTCGTGCGATTTCAGATACTCCTCGCGGATCCTGGAGAGCAGGAAGATCTCGTAGTCCATCGAGAGGCCGAACAGGATCGTGAACAACATCATCGGCACCCACGCCTCGATCGGCGCAGTGGTCTCGACGCCGATGAGACCCTTGCCCCACCCCCACTGGAAGATCGCAACGATCACGCCGTACGCGGCCGCGATCGACAGCAGGTTCATCACCACCGCTTTGATCGGTACCACCAGTGACCGGAAGACCACCACCAGCAACAGGAACGAGAGCGCGAGAACGACCGCGATAAGAACGGGGAGCCGCTGGGCGTTCGCGTCGGAGAAGTCGACGATCGAGGCCGTGACCCCCCCGACGTTCACCTCCACGTCCGAGTCCTCGAGCGCATCCGGGATGACGTTCTCCCGAACGTCCGCGACCAAAGCGGTCGTTTCGTCATTCTGCGGGGAGGTCGTCGGGAACGCCGTCATCACTGCGGCGTCTCCTGCCTCGTTCGGGAACGGCGGCGTGACGGCCGCGATCCCGTCCGTTGTCGCGAGCGCTTGACCCACCTGCTCCAACGCAGCGATGTCTTCGGGGCTCTCGAGTTCCGCCGCGAGTAGCAGCGGCCCATTGAATCCAGGCCCGAAGCCCTCGGACAAGAGGTCGTACGCGCGGCGGCTGCTTCGCTCGGTGGATCCCGAGCCCGCGTCCGCGAAGCCCAGGTCGATCTGGAACACGGGAATGGCCAGGACGATCAGGACGACCAATCCGATGACGGTCATCACGGCCGGACGGCGCTGGATCGTCCTGCTCCAGCGGTACGAAAGAGTGCTTTCGAAGGCCCTCTTCTCGCCCTTGAACCAGGGCAAGCGCCACCTGTCGATCCCCCGGCCGACGAAGCCGAGGGTCGCCGGCAGCAGAGTTACGGACGCCAACATGGTCACGGCTACCGCCGCAGCACCTCCCACAGCGACGCCCTCGACGAAGGCGAAGCCCATCAGGAGCATGCCGAGGAGCGAGATGACGACCGTCGTACCCGCGAACAGGACGGCTTTCCCCGCGGTTGCGATCGCGACGATCGTTGCATTCTCGGGTCCGAGACCATGCTCGAGCTGTTGCCGGTAACGAGTGACGATAAAGAGCGCGTAATCGATACCCACGCCGATCCCGATCATCATCGCAAGCTGCGGTGTGAAGTCGGGGACGTCCAGGAAGTTGGCGAACAGGAAGACGAGAGACAATCCGATGCTGATCCCGAACAGAGCCATGAGGATGGGGAGCCCCATCGCCAGCACCGAGCCGAACGTGATCAGGAGGATGATCATCGCGGCTATGAGGCCGATGCCTTCGGCGCCTCCCGGCTCCTCGAACTCGGAGAAGGCGATCACGGACCCGCCCGGCTCTATCGTCACGGCGTCCGTTTGAGCTTCGGCCGATAGCTCCTTGATTTCGTCCGCGACCGGGACAGGAACGGCCTCGCCGTCTAGGTCCTGGAAGTGAACGGTCGCGAAAGCGATGGAGCCATCCTGCGATATCTGCTGCGCGCCCTCGGCGTAGGGCGAGTCCACGCCGATCACGTATCGCACTTCTTCCAATTGCCCGAAGAGGCCCTCCATCGTCGATTGCACGGCCGGGTCGGCCACGCCACCCTCGGCCTGGAAGACGATCTCGGCCGTCTCACCCGCTTGCTCGGGGAATCGCTCGCTCAGCAGGTCGTACGCCTCCTGGGAATCCGACCCGGGAAGCGAGAAATTCTGCGAGTACTCGCCACCGGCCGTCGAGGCCAGGAAAATGAACCCTACGAGGGCCACTATCCAGAGAGCGACCATGATCCAACGGCGTCTGTAGCTCCATCGCGCCAGACGATTCAGCATCCGTGCCTCCCTAATGTTCCCGCTTACGCCCTGCATTTTCTCTGTTGTGCCCTCAGGCTAAAGACTTCGGAGGTCGCGGGAGGACGGACTGCGCAAATTGCGTAGGGGATTAGACCAAGATTTCCCCCGAAACGGCGGAAATGTTCACCCGCGCGCAACCTCTAGGACGCTTTGTGGGGCGCTCGCCCCGCCTCATCCAGGAAATGGGCGGAGCGACGCTCCGCCGTTACTCGACCTCGATCTCGTTCGTGAATTTGGCCTCGAAATCCTCGAGCGTGTAGGTGCGGCCCGACTCGAAGGTCATCTCGACGATCACGGACGTCCCGGGCTTGATGCTCTGCATCCCACCTGGGAAGAGCGCGGGGGCATCCGTCTTATAGCCCGACTGGAACCACTTGCCGATGTCCTTCTCGGTCATGCCCTCCTCGTATGAGAGGAACGCGAACTCGTGGGGTTTCGACCCGTCGTTCACCAGCTCGATCGTGTGGGTCCCGGCGGAGATGTCCGGCACGTCGAAACCGTCTTCGGTTGCCGTGATGGTCAGGTCCGGGGTGGGCGCCTCCGCATCCGAGGTTCCGGTGAGGTTGAACAGCCTGATCATCCCCTCCTCGGCGTGGGGCCCGCCCTCGGGGGTCGGGAGGAAACAGAGGAAGATGTACTGGCCCTCGTCCAGGTCCCGCGTCATCGACGCGCTGACGCCGGGGCTGAGCACCGGGACCCCGGCGATGTCCTTGAACCACTTGGGCGGGCGGCCCCCTTCGAGGGCCTTCATCACATCGTCCATCGTCCGATCGCCTTCGATCTGACCAAAGGCGATCTCGTGAGGCAGATCGCCTTGATTCGTCGCATCGAAGGTGATGGTCCCGGCCTCGGCCTCCTCAACCATGTCGAACGAGTACTCCATCAGTCCAACTTCCACAACGTTCTCTTCCTCCGCGGGCGCCGCGTTCCCGCCCTCGGAGTCGCTGCCCCCCTCGTCGCCGCAGGCGGCCAAGAGCAGCGCGCAGCAGAGCAAAGCAGCCATGGCAAAACGGGTTCTCATCGTTCCCCTCTCGTTTCCAGATACTGACACCGCACGTACCTTCTCACGCGCTCGCCACTGCGCGCGCTCTCGTGCGATAAGGAACGATCCAAAGGGCTCGGTAAGCTGTGCGACGGCTCATCCCCGAGAGTCGCTCCTCAGGGTGGAAACGGCCCCACCACTTTGCCGGGATTCATGATGTTGCCCGGGTCGAGCGCTCGCTTGATCGAACGCATGACCTCGACGCCTTCGGGGAGCTCCCGCGCGAGGAAACTCATCTTGCGCGATCCGATCCCGTGCTCGCCGGTACATGTTCCGTCCACGTCGAGGGCTCGTTGGACCATGCGATGGTTCATCTCCTCGGCTCGTCTCATCTCGTCCTCGTTCTCGGGGTCCACCAGGATCACTACGTGGAAGTTTCCGTCGCCCACATGTCCCGCGATCGTGGCCGTCAACGACAACGCTTTGATGTCTGCGCGGGCCGCGACGATCGCCTCCCCCAGATGGGAAAGCGGAACACATACATCGGTCGTGATCGCGCGTGCCCCAGAGCGCAAAGCTCTAGACGAATGGAAGTGGTTGTGCCGTGCTCGCCAGAGATCAAGCCCGGCCTTGCGATCCACTGACGACTTGTAATCCAACGCGCCGAACCCGGCGACGACGTCGTCCGCGACCTGCGCATGAAGCGCTACCTCTTCGGGGGTCCCATGGAACTCGAGGAAGAGGGTGGGTGCTACCGCGTGTTCCGATCCGCAGTATGCATTGATCGCCTCCATCGAAAGTTCGTCGAGGAATTCGATCCGCGCGACGTCGACACCGGTCTGCATGAGGGCGGTGACGGCGTTCACGGCATCTTCAATCTCCGAGAAGTGACAAGTTGCGCTGGACATGGCTTCCGGAAGCCCATACACACGCAGCGTCACCTCAGTGATGACGCCCAGGGTTCCCTCGGACCCGATGAACAATCTCGTAAGGTCGTAACCGGCCGACGACTTGCGCGCCCGATGGGCGGTGTCCACCACCCGTCCATCAGCCAGGACTATCCGAAGGCTCAGCACGTTCTCCCGCATCGCGCCGTACTTAACGGTCGTCGTGCCCGACGCTCCCGTCGCAGCCATCCCCCCGATCGTCGCGTCGGCCCCGGGATCCACTGGGAAAAAGAGTCCATCCCGTGCAAGCCGATCGTTCAGAGCCGAGCGCGTAACCCCTGCCTCCACCGTCGCATCCATATCGCTCGCCCGAACGGCGATCGTCGAGTTCATCTGCGTCATGTCCAGGCTGATACCCCCGGACGAAGCCAGAACGTGGCCCTCCAGAGACGTGCCCGCGCCGAAGGGGATGACGGGAATTCCGTGCCCGGAGCACAGGGCGACGATCCTCGAGATCTCCTGCGTTGAGGACGGATAGGCAACCCCCTCCGGCTCCGCCGGATCGAGTGAGGACTCGTCACGGCCATGCTGCGCACGATGCGAATCAGAGGTCGTAAATCGGGGCCCGAGCAGCTGCGAGAGATCCTCCAGCCCTGCCGGGGTCAGCGTTCGCGTGCGCATGTGGGAATGCTAGACGCGCGAGGTTCTAGGAGAAGGCCGCCTCGATGTCCCGCGCTGTGTCGTCGTCGAGCTCGAGGTCGCCGCCCGGGAGCCACCCGTCGACCTGCTCCGGCCTCCGCGCCCCCACGATCGCTCCCGTGACGCCGGGCTGCCTCAACGTCCATGCGACCGCAAGCGACGGAACGGTCGCGCTCATCCATTCGGCTTCGGTCCTCAGCCGCTCGACGCCGGCCAGCGTCTCGGAGAGAGCTGGCTCCCGGAAGGCGAGGGAATCTCTTCTCCAGTCATCCTCTGTCAGGGACTCCGCTCGATCCTTCGTGAACCTGCCGGTGAGCAACCCCGACGCCATCGGCGAGTAAGCGATCACGCCGGTACCGTGTTCGTGGGCCCAGGGGATGACCTCGCGCAGAGCTTCCCTATCAATGAGACTCAGGGGCGGCTGCACGGAATCTACGTGCCGGATCGCTTCGCATCTATCCAGCAGCTTGACGTCGAAGTTCGAGACACCGCCCCATCTGACCTTGCCCTCCTCGATCAACTCGACCATCGTGCCCCAGGAATCCTCAACGGGCGTTCCCAGTTCGTCCGGCCAGTGGAACTGGAAGAGATCGATCCTCTCCACACCGAGACGCTCGAGGCTCTTTTCACATTCGAGACGGATCGACTCCGGGGTGAGATTGTTCTCGGTACCCGGATCGTCATCGTTCCACCTCAATCCGCACTTCGAGAAGACCAGAACGTCCTCACCTGCGGTGTAAGGGTCAATCGCCCGCGCAACGATCTCCTCCGAATGCCCTTGACCGTAGGAGGCCGCGGTGTCGACCCAGTTGATACCGCCTTCGATCGCATGCCGGATCGCCGCGATCGATTCTTCATCGTCGACCGGGCCCCAGCCCTGGCCACCGATTGACGATGCGCCTAAGCCTACGCGGGTGATCTCCGGGCCTTGTGACCCCAACCTCGATCTATTCACAGGATGCTCTTTCCCGGTTGAAAGGAGTTTCGAAACCGACTGAAGCGTTCCCCTAAGCAGTCCGAGCCGATGGTAACTCGGGAATAGGTTCGCCTCCGCTTGGTTGAGCCATTTGAGGGGATCGCGGCCCTACTACTCCGCACGCTCAGCCCGAAAGGTCAAGATGATCACCGAGTCTTTCTGTGGCACGTGCTTGCGCACTGTGTATGCGAACCCTGATGAATTCTGTCCCGTGTGCGCGTCTCCATTGATGCAGACCGGTCGTACGGTCGTTGAGGATCCGATCCCCCAAACCGTTTCGAAGGTCGATCCTTCGCTCCTGCCGCCCGACGAAGCTCAGCGCATGGATGCGGTCAATCGCTACGAGATCCTGGACACCCCCCGAGACGGCACCTTCGACCGGATCACTTTTCTAGCCTCGAAGATATTCGACGTTCCGATCTCGACCGTCACCATCGTCGATAGCGATCGGATCTGGTTCAAGTCGGCCACCGGTCTGGAGGCCGACCAGATCGATCGCGATCCCGGGCTCTGCGCTTCGGCGATCTTGGGCGACGAGCCCTGGATAGTGGAAGACGCCAAAAAAGATCCGCGAACCCTGGAGAATCCCCTGGTACTGGGCGATCTCGGCCTGCGCTTCTACGCCGGCGTTCCGCTGGTGACGGCCGATGGCTTCAAGCTCGGGACGCTGAACATCATCGACCAGCAGCCGCGCGAGCTGTCCGAGGACGAGCTGACGATCCTTCAGGAATTGTCGAAGATCGTGGTGGACGAGCTCGAGTTGCGGCTCGCCGCTCGTCGGATGCACAAGGAGCTGAGCTCGCTGAACTAGCGACTCACCGCGCCCGCGCGCGAGATCACTGCATCGCTCCGATGATGGCGCCCATGATTACGAATCCAGCGATCTGGTAACCGCTGAACAGGGTGACCAGGATCATCTTTTTCTGTTCGTAGATACCGATCATGAACGTGCTCGCCGCGGCGAACGCGACGCCGCACACAGCTCCGACCGCGATGCCGTCCGAAACGGTCGGGTCGTCTGCGAGCGTGAGCAGCAGCGCGATCCCGAGGGCGCTCACCAGAGACAACAACGCGCCGGTCGCCACGGTGGCATCGGGGCCACCACCTTGTCCTATGTCCTCCTTGGACTTCCCCATGGCCCTCAGCCACGTTCCACTGAAAAGGAGCCCGTACCAGAGGAACCCCAGCGCCTGGTGAGCGACGGTCGCCAGCAGAACCGCCAGGAGATCGATCTCGAGATCCATGTGGTTCCCTCCCATCCGAACGATCAGGGTCATAAGCTATACGGGCACAGGTCACGTGCGCCGGAACCTCTTCCCGCCGTGAGGTGCTCTTACGAGAGGGAACGCGAAAGGGGATGCCGATGGCGGCGAGCAAAGACGAACGCGAAGCAAGACGGCATTTCGCCAACCGGTACTCGCCGGAACCATCGAACGTCCTTGACGCCCTCGAGCAAAGGGTCATCGGGACGGCGTGGGGAGCCAACGGGTTCACGACGCTGTCCCAGGCGAACCTGCTCGCGGAGTCGGTCGGTTTGGACGCTTCGGCACACCTCCTCGATCTCGGTACCGGGCGGGGGTGGCCGGGCCTTTACCTGGCGCAAAGGACGGGGTGCAGGCTCACCATGAGCGACCTGCCGATCGAGGGCCTCCGATACGCCATCGACCGAGCAGCCCGCGAAGAACTCGAGCCCACCGGCGCAGTGGTCGGCTCAGCCGTGAAACTGCCATTCGGGCCGGGGACCTTCGATGCGGTGATCCACACCGACGTCTTGTGTTGAATCCGGCCGAAGCTCTCCGTGTTGAGAGCCTGCAGAAGGGTTCTGAGACCAGGCGGACGGATGGCGTTCATTACGGTGGAAATCTCCCCGGGCCTGGCCAAGACCCAACATAGGAAAGCCGCCATACGGGGACCGCGCGCCGTCGTTTCCTCGAGCCCGGCCGATGAGTTGATGACTGCCGCTCGCTTCTCCGGTGTTGCGCTGCACGACGTCACCGAGGATTTCCTGCGGACGGCTCGAGCTTGGTTCAGAGGATTCGACGAGTACCGGCGCGATCTAGAGCAGGTCCTGGGGGCCGAAGAATGGGACGAGCGTCAGCGAGACCGTCGTTCGATGATCGAGGCGATCGAGGAGGGCCTGCTGCGTCGACTGATCGTCACAGGCACGAATCGGTCCTAGGCGGGGAACCGCACCGCGCAGAGATCGGCCCGGCCCCCGGCAACGATCGTGTTCACGTGATCGATCGTCGAGATATCGCCGGTTGCGATCGTCGCGATGCCGACCTCGTTGCGGATCCGGTCGGCGTAGTGGGTCAAGAAGTACGGGTCGTAGCGAGGATCGAATACGGGCACCGTCTGCCCCGCGACCACTCGGATGAATGCGCATCCCCGATCCTTGAGGGCTCGGGCGATGGTCACGGCTTCCTCCGGCCGCGCCCCGCCCGCGCGCCAGTCGCTCCCGTTGAGTGCGACCCCCACCGGCAGCGCGCCGGCGGCCCCCCGAACCGCATCGAATACCTCGAGCGGAAAACCCATCCGGGCCTCGAGCCCACCCCCGAACGCATCGGACCGGTTATTCGTCAGCGGAGATAGGAACGAGCACAACAGATAACCGTGAGCCATGTGGAGCTCCAGCCCATCGAACCCGGCGTCGACAGCACGCGCGGCGGCCGTACCGAAATCCTCGAGCACCTCCAACATGTCGTCCCGGTCCATCTCCTTGGGCGGCGCGCTTCGACCCGTGTAG
Source organism: uncultured Actinomycetes bacterium (assembly GCA_963777015.1). Taxonomy (GTDB): domain Bacteria; phylum Actinomycetota; class CADDZG01; order CADDZG01; family WHSQ01; genus JACCXF01. The sequence goes on along the minus strand of CAVZOQ010000004.1, from coordinate 415,151 downwards.
GGGGTCGCCGACGCCGCCAGCAGGTCCCACGCCCCGGCCCCCATGGGAAAGTCGGCGCCCAGCACGCGCGGTCGCGTCGCTCCTCGGGGGCCGGCGTGGTTCAGGGTCATGAAGAAAGAGCCTTCGGTCGCAGGACGCGCTCGTTCGAGCATGCGACCCCATGCGTCGCGCTGAGCATCCGAGTAGATGCCGGGACATCCCGGAGTCATGCGACCTCCTTCGGATACCGCCACGATGCTCGTGAGAACGACCCCGGCCCCCGTGCGCGCGGCTCGCTCGAGCTCGTCTTCCGCCGGGATGCCGTCCACCGCCGAGTAGGACGGCTCCGTCGCCACGAGGACGCGATTCGGGGCGGGGAGGAGATCCACCTGGGAGGGAGCGAAAGCCGGCGGCGCCGCGAAAGCAGGGCTGGGACGATCGTCGATAGCTTGTTCCCGGAACCACCGATCGACCGAGCCGACGAAGTGTGGGTCGCGCAACCGCAGGTTGTCGTAGTCGATCCGTCCGCTCCGAGACAAGAGATTGAATGCAAACTGCAGTGGCTCCATGTGCCGGTACCGGGAAGTGTTCTCGAAGTACGACTGGCTCTGGCGCGCCGCTTCCTGAAAGCGCTCCACCCGCGGCTTCCGTTCGAGCTGATAATCGTCCAGGGCCGCAGCGATATCTTGGCGGGATTCGAGAGATTCGGCGAGAGCGATGGAATCCTCCATCGCCAGCTTGGTTCCAGAGCCGATCGAGAAGTGCGCGGTGTGAGCCGCGTCCCCCAGCAAGACGGTGTTCTCGTGGTGCCATCGCCGGTTCTTCAGGGTCACGAAGTTGATCCACTTCGAGTTGTTGGACTCGAGCCTCTGTCCCCCGAGGTCGTCGGCGAAGAGCTCCTGGCAGTAGGCGATGCTCGAAGCTTCATCCGCTTCGTGTAGGCCGGCTCGACGCCAGCTCCCTTCGTCACATTCGACGATGAAGGTGCTGAAAGAACCGTCGAACGGATAAGCATGCGCCTGGAAGAAACCATCTTCGTTGGACCTGAACGCAAACGTGAACGAGTCGAAGGGGTGCCGGGTCCCCAGCCATATGTAACGAGAGCTGCCTTCGACGAAGGAGGGTTTGAAGGTCTTCTCGTTAGCCGCGCGAACCGTGCTGCGGACCCCATCCGCTCCCACGACGAGGTCGTAGTCGCTCAGATCCGTCAGATCGGCCACCTCATGTTCGAAGGACAGGTCGACTCCGAGCTCCTCGCACCTCCCTGTCAGGATGCGGAGCAGAGCCTTACGCGAGATCCCCGAGAAGACCTGGCCCCCGCACCGGATGACCTCGCCTCTGTAGCGAACATCGATGGCGTCCCAGATGATGAAGTCGTCGGTGATCTGTGAGTACGTCTTGTGATCGGCCTCGCGGAACGAGGTCAGGGTCCGGTCCGAGAACACGACTCCCCAGCCATACGTGGCACCGACGGGATTGCGCTCCAGGACGACGACCTCGTGCTCTGGACGTGCCTTCTTCAGGAGTAGAGAGAGGTACAGACCCGCGGGTCCTCCGCCCACGACGGCGACTTTCAATTCAGGCTCCCGTCAGCGCGTCTTGTAGACGCTCGAGCTGATCCAACTCGCCGACCGCAGGCAGGAGCACGACCTCGTCGCATCCGGCTTCCTTGTATCCGCGGATGAACTGGGCGATCGCCTGAGGAGTTCTGAGCATGCCTTCCGCGATGCGCTCCGCAAACGGGCCGGTGAAGGCGTAGTAGTCGCGCATGTATGCGAGTCCCCGCTCGATGGTCGCATCGTCCCCCAGCGCGAAGTAGCCCTGCGCCCAGAGAGCGGGCTCACCCGTGCGTCCGAGCTCCGACCATGCCGTCCGTGCCTTGTCCGCCGCGCGCGCGAAGGTCCTCGGCGGGCCCCCACCGTGTACGTAACCTTGTGCGTAGCGTGCCATTCGCAGAAAGGCAACATCGCTCATGCCGCCGACCAAGAGTCTCGGACCATGAGTCTCGGTCAACATCCCCTGGGTTTCGGTGCGCTCCCAATGGGTCCGGAGCTCGGCCAGTTGCTCGGTGAGACGGAGTCCCCTGCCCGCGGCGGGTATCCCACTCGCGTCGTAGTCGTCACCCCGTGCGCCCACGGCGAGGCCGAGCGTGAGTCGCCCGTTCGAGATCGCGTCGATGGTCGCGGCGGCCTTGGCCAGCACACCGTTATTGCGTAGCGGCCCTATGACGACCATCGTCACCAGTCCGATGCGGTCGGTCGCAGCCGCCACCGCTGCGAGCGAGGTCATGGGCTCGAAGCATTCGTACCGCAGTCGGTCGACCACACCGAGGCTCGAGAAGGTGTCTGCCTCCGCGCGTTGGGCCCACTCCAAGAGCCGGTCTGCGCCGGTGCCGGGAACCGACGTCGGCAGCCCGACGCCAACGTTCAAACTCGGCCTCCCATCGTTGTCGACCCGCCGCCCGGACTCCGGACCGGCCTAAGTTAGTGCATCGCCTCCGGGTGCCCGCATAGGCTGAGCTGGTGAACGATGAGGGCGGACGGTCACCGGCGAGCATCCACGTACAGCGTCGTATCGAGTGGCCGGATACGGATGCCTCCGGCCACTGGCACAACACGGCCGCCTTCCGGCTCATCGAGGTCGCCGAGACCGCCCTTCTGGAGAGGATCGGCCTGCTGCAGCAGATCTACGGCCGGCTACCTCGGGTGCACATCCGCGCTGATTTCAGGCAGCTCTTGAGGTTCCGAGATCTCCTCGATTGCTACATCCAAGTGGCACGCATCGGAGAGACCTCGATCACCTACGACTTCCAGATCTGGCGGGACGAGGAGCTCTGCGTTGAGGCCGAGGTAGTGGCGGTCTTGCTCGCGCCCGACGGGGACACGGCCGAATGGACGCAGGACCAGCGCGACCTCCTGCTGAGCGCCGGCCCCCAGGCTGCCGAGCTTTTGACGGTCAGTTAGCGTGGAGCAATGACCCCCGACCCTCTGGACTTCCTCGGGATCGATGCACTGCTGTCGGACGAAGAGCGGATGATCCGCGACACCGTTCGACGTTTCGTCGACGACCGAGTGCTCACAGGCATCGAGAAGTGGTTTGAGCAGGGTGAGTTCCCGCGCGAGGTGGCGACCGAGCTGGGATCCATGGGGTTGCTGGGCATGCACCTCGAGGGCTACGGCTGTGCCGGGACCAATGCGGTGAGCTACGGGGTGGCATGCACGGAGCTCGAGGCGGGCGACAGCGGATTCCGCAGCTTCGTCTCGGTCCAGGGGAGCCTTGCGATGTTCCCGATCTGGAAGTACGGGTCCGAAGAGCAGAAACAGGAGTGGCTGCCGCGGATGGCGACCGGTGAGGCGATCGGATGCTTCGGGCTCAGTGAACCGGATCACGGCAGCGATCCGGCGAGCATGCGCACCTCGGCCAAACGTGACGGTGACGACTGGATCCTTAACGGAAGCAAGATGTGGATCACGAACGGTGGGATCGCCGATGTCGCGATCGTCTGGGCGAGGACCGATGACGGCGTGCGCGGGTTCCTCGTCCCGCGCGGAGCCCCGGGCTTCCAAACTCGAGACATCCATCGAAAGCTCTCTTTGCGTGCCTCCGTCACGTCGGAGTTGATCTTCGATGACTGTCGGCTCCCCGCGGACTCGGTCCTCCCTGAAGTAACCGGGATGAAGGGGCCCCTGTCCTGCCTCAGCGAAGCGCGCTTCGGGATCATCTGGGGAACCATGGGGGCGGCCCGCGCCTGTTACGAATCGGCGCTCGAGTACTCGAAGACACGCAAGCAGTTCGACGTTCCGATCGGGAGCTTCCAGCTTACGCAGCAGAAGCTCGTCAACATGCTCGTCGAACTCAGCAAAGGGATGCTCCTGGCTCTCCACCTTGGTCGCCTCAAGGATGAAGGCAAGCTCACCCCCCAACATGTGAGTTTCGGAAAGCTCAACAACGTTCGAGAAGCGCTGGAGATAGCCCGCGAGGCTCGAACGATCCTGGGCGCGAACGGGATCACGCTCGAATACCCGGTTATCCGCCACATGAACAACCTCGAGTCCGTTCTCACCTATGAGGGGACGAGCGAGATCCATACATTGATCCTGGGCGAGACCATCACGGGTCTACGCGCCTACACGTGATGACGCCGTTCCGGGGGACCCCCGGCTTCACGGAAGACTGGAAGCACTTCCGCTTCGAGGTGGAGGACGGGGTCGCCACGATCACGTTCGAGCGACCAGAGCAGTTGAACGCCCTCACATTCGATGTCTATGCGGACCTGCGGGACCTCTTGTCGGAGCTGCCTCATAGGGATGATGCCAGGGTCGTAGTCATCACGGGCGAAGGCCGCGGCTTCTGCTCCGGGGGGGACGTTCACGAGATCATCGGAGAGTTGCTGAAGAAGGACGCGCGCGAGCTTTTGGACTTCACCCGCATGACGGGGAGCGTGGTTCAAAGGATGAGGGAGTGCCCTCTTCCGATAATCGCCTCGATCAACGGGGTGGCTGCGGGAGCCGGCGCGGTCATCGCGCTCGCGGCGGACTTCAGAGTGATGGCCGACTCGTCGTCCCTGGCCTTCCTGTTCACCAAGGTCGGACTTGCGGGAGCGGACATGGGTTCCGCCTACCTGCTCCCGCGCTTGATCGGCCTGTCCAAGGCCACCGAGCTCCTGATACTCGGTGAAACGCTGGACGCGGCCGCCGCGGCCGAGCTTGGCCTGGTCTATGCGCGGGTGGCCGACGAGGATCTCAGGGGGGTGACCGGGGAGCTGGCTACGAGACTCGCCGAGGGGCCGGCCCTTGCCTACGCCAGCACCAAGATGCTCCTGACGCGCGAGCTGGACATGGACCTCGGCGGCTCTCTCGAATTAGAAGCCATGGCGCAAGCCCTACTGATGACGACGTCGGATCACGCGGAGTTCTACGCCGCGTTCAACGAGGGACGCAAGCCGAAATGGATCGGCCGGTGACCTCGCCCCACGAGATCCTCAACCCCGACTCGCTCACCGCGCCGGTTGGTTTCTCGCACGCAGTCATCCCGGCCCCGGGCCGGACCGTTTATCTCGGGGGCCAAACCGCGCACGACAAGGACGGGCACATCGTCGGCGACTCGGTCTCAGAGCAGTTCGATAAAGCTGCCGCGAACGTGGTCGAAGCGCTGGCGGCGGCCGGCAGCCGCCCCGAGCATCTCGTGTCGATGCACATCTTCATCACGGACATCGTGGCTTACCGGGCCCGGCTCCACGAGATGTCGGCCTCCTACGAGCGGCATTTCGGCCGTCACTATCCGGCGGTGTCACTCTTCGAGGTCAAGGGTCTCTTCGACGAAGCGGCCAAGGTGGAGCTGCTCTGCGTTGCGGTCGTCCCGGACTAGCGGTACAGCTCGCGGGCGATGATCTCGCGCTGGATCTCGGAAGTGCCCTCGTAGATGCGCGTTGCCCTGACGTCCCGATACAGGTGCTCGAGCAGATGGCCGCGCTCGAGCGCCTGCGCCCCGTGTATCTGGATGGCCATATCCACGACGGTCTGAGCGGCCTCAGTCGCATAGAGCTTCGCCATCGCCGCCGCCCTCGTCACCCGCTCGCCCGCGTCGTACGCGGCTGCCGCCTCGTAGACGAGCAAGCGCGCCGCCTTCGTTCGCACCGCCATCTCGCCCAGTTGTTGTGAGATGGCTTGGAACTCCCTAAGAGGCCTGCCGAACGACTGGCGTAGACCGGCGTGCTCCACGGATGCATCGAGTGCCGCCTGACACATACCAACGGCGAAAGCGCCAACGCTGGGACGGAAGAGATCGAGCGTGCGCATCGCCACCGCGAATCCACCATCCACCTCCCCGAGAACGTGATCGTCCGGAACGAAGGCTCCGTCGAGCTCAACGATCCCGATCGCGTGCGGAGCGAGCAGATCGAGTGATGTTCCGCTGACACCCGTCGTCTCACCGGGGACGGCGAACGCCGTCACTCCTCGCGCTCCCGCGTCTGGTGTCGTCCGCGCAAAGACAGAGTAGATGTCCGCCTCCGGAGCGTTCGAGATCCATTTCTTCGAACCGCTCAGCTTGTAGCCACCATCGACGCGTTCCGCCCGCAGTCCGAGGGAGGCGGCGTCAGACCCGGCGTCCGGCTCGGTCAGAGCGAAAGCAGCAACGGCTGTCCCTGCGGCGACGTCCGGGATCCATCTGCGGCGAACCTCGTCGGAGCCAGCCTGGATCAAGGGGTAGCTCCCGAGTCCCTGAAGCGCGAAAGCGGTCTCGGCAGCCGTCGACCCCCCGGCCAGCCCCTCGCGCAACAGGCACAGGATGACGGCCGAGACCTCGCCGGTGGCCTCGCCCCCGAGATCGGCGGGGAAGATCCTCGGCAGGACACCGTGAGACCCGAGAGCCTCGAGCAACGGCCGGTTCACCCTGCCAGCGTCGCCATCGGCCGCGATGGGAGCAAGCTCCGACGCGGCGAGCGAGCGCACTTCGACCAAAATCTCGCGTGCTTCACACGATAGGAACAGCGGGAAGTCTTCGTTGCCCATGAACCAGAGACGCTACTCGTAATACGCTGGCCGGACTACTCGTTTCTCCAAAGGGGGTGGGGCGATGACGGAGTCGCCGTACTGGAACCCGCGCCACGAGACCATGTCGCGCGCCGAGATCGAGGCCCTGCAGGTGCGCAAACTGCGGAACCTCCTCGAGTGGACCACGGCACAGGTCCCCTACCACTCCAAGCGGCTACAGGACTCTGGAGTGACGCCGGACTCGATCGACTCCCTCGACGATCTGCGGCGCATCCCGTTCATGACTCGTGAGGAGTGGATGGACGGGCAGCTCGAACAGCCGCCCTACGGACCGATCCTCGCCGCCCCCGAACAGTCCGCCATCCGTTACCACCTCACCTCGGGGACCACAGGAAAGACCCCGATCCGGGTCCTCGATTCGATGAAGGACTGGGAGTGGATCGCGGAGATGTGGTGCTACGGCTTCTGGGGTTTCGGCATCCGGCCAAGCGACACCGTCTTCTTCGCCTTCAGTTATGGAACCTTCGTCGGTTTTTGGGGCGCCCACTATGCGTGCGAGAAGATGGGATGTCTCGTGCTGCCCGGCGGGAACATGACGACAGAGGGCCGCGTGAAGCAGATTATCGACATGAATGCGACGGTGGTGTGCTCGACCCCTACGTACGCGCTGCGGATGGCGCAAGAGGCACGGTCACTCGGGATCGACCTGGTGAATGGCCCGGTCAAGCGGCTGATCCTTTCCGGAGAACCGGCGGGCTCGATCCCGGCGACCAAGAAGTTGATCGAGGAACAGTGGGGTGCGAAGGCCGGCGATACCGCGGGCATGACGGAACTGGGCACCATCATGATGTTCGAGTGCGAACGACAGCCCGGCGGCACGCACATCATCGAGGATCACTACATTGAAGAGGTCATCGACCCGGCCACGGGTGACCCTGTTGCGTATGGCGAACCGGGTGAGCGCGTGGTCACGTCGTTCGGAAGAGGTTTCATCCCGGTGATCCGCTACCGCACGCGGGACCTGGTCCTGAAGATCCCGGCGGACAACTGTTCGTGCGGACGGACCTTCGACATCTACGAAGGTGGCATCCGCGGTCGCGTGGACGACATGAAGCTGGTGCGGGGGACCAACGTCTACCCCCGCGCCGTGGAAGCGATAGTCCGCGAGTACGAGGAGATCGACGAGTTTCAGATCCACCTCTATACCGCGGAGGGCATCAGAGACGAGATCGAGGTCCTCGTGGAGATACCGGATCCGGGCTCGGACGGCGACCGCATCTTGCCCGGGCTCCAGACGTCGCTATCCGAAGCTCACGAGGGATTGCGGTTCGCCGTCCGGCAGGTCGAGAACGAGTCACTGCCGCGCTTCGAATTGAAAGCCAAACGCGTGCTCGACGAACGTGAGATCGCCGGCGGTTCGGGAGAAAGGAAGCAAACCTGATGAAGAACGTCATCGGAGACGAGCTCGAGCCGGCCCAAGCCGAACTCATGGAGTGTTACGGGATGCTGGCGCGCGTCCTCGCGGATCGACGCGAGGACCTGGCCCCCTTCGAGGAACGTAACGCCCTGAAAGCTCTGGGGGCCCTGTGGCAGGTGGCCAACGGCCTGGACATCGATCCGGGGCAGGTCTACCACCTGGGGGCTTGAGTTCGCACGGTTTCGGAACCGATAAGAGGAGGTCGTGAATGGCACGCGATGACGTAAGGAAGATCGTTCTCGACGAATCCGAGATCCCAACCGCCTGGTACAACATCCTGCCGGACCTCCCCGGCGAGCCCATGCCGCCACTGCATCCCGGCACGATGGAGCCCGTGGGCCCCCAGGATCTCGCTCCGCTGTTCCCCGAATCGATCATCATGCAGGAGGTTTCCTCGGAACGTTGGATCGACATCCCCGGACCGGTGCTGGACATCTACCGCACATGGCGGCCTTCGCCGCTCTACCGAGCGAAACGGCTCGAGGAGAGCTTGGGGCTGAGCGGTAAGCAGCGCATCTACTACAAATGGGAAGGCGTCTCACCCGCCGGCTCGCACAAGCCGAACACCGCCGTTCCTCAGGCCTACTACAACAAGGAAGCCGGCATCCGACGCTTGACGACCGAAACGGGGGCCGGTCAATGGGGAAGCGCGCTCTCGATGGCGTGCGCGATGTTCGATCTCGAGTGCGAAGTCTTCATGGTGAAGGTTTCCTTCGACCAGAAACCCTACCGGCGAGTGCTCATGGAGACATGGGGAGCAACGGTGCACGCCTCCCCCAGCAAGGAGACCCAGGCCGGACGCGACATCCTGGAGTCGTCCCCCGGTTCCACCGGCTCCCTAGGGATCGCCATCTCGGAAGCAGTAGAGATCGCAGCGCAGAACGGTGACACGAGTTATTCGCTCGGCTCCGTCCTCAATCACGTCTGCACGCACCAGACCGTTATCGGCTTGGAGGCCAAGAAACAGATGGAGGCGTTCGAGGACCCGCCGGATGTGGTGGTCGGGTGCGTGGGAGGTGGTTCGAACTACGCGGGCCTCTCATACCCCTTTGCGATGGACGTGCTGAACGAAGGGGCCAAGATGCGTTTCCTGGCGGTCGAACCTGAAGCGTGCCCGACTCTCACGCGCGGCACCTACGCGTACGATTTCGGAGACACGGCCGGCACAACGCCGCTCATGCCCATGTACACCCTCGGTCATGACTTCGTCCCCGCCCCCGTTCACGCCGGTGGACTGCGGTATCACGGGGACGCTCCGAGCCTCTGCGGATTGGTGAAGGCTGGGATGTACGAAGCTAAGGCGTACGCGCAGGTTCCCGTGTTCGATGCCGCCGTCCAGTTCGCGAGGACGGAAGGCTTCCTCCCGGGCCCGGAGCCCGCTCACGCGGTACGAGCCGCGATGGATGAAGCACTCGCCGCACGCGAGGCCGACGAGGAGCGCGTCATCCTGTTCAATCTCTGCGGGCACGGACATTTCGACATGAGCGCCTACGACGCCTACCTCTCGGGCGAGCTCGGCGACGTCGCCCTGGCCGAGGACGATCTCCAGGCGGCTCTCGCCAACCTGCCGCCGCAACCGCAGCCGGCCTAGGTCAGGGAGTAAAGAAAGGGGCAGCCCGACAGGGCCGTCCTCTGCTGCTCGCCCGATATTGGAATGGACTTCATCCGCGCGCTCGGCCCCATCTGGAAAGTGTTCTTCTGGAAAGAAACGGAACCGGCTTCACTCTTAGGGGTGAACAAGTTGGCCCGAGCGGGTGACACGCACACAGCACGGTCGGACGGCCGCGTGACTATCCTGAGAGGAACTTCCAACTGGGGGTAAGTGGATGACGAACACCACCGTTTCGCCGGATCGCACGGATCGCGGGGCGCCCGGTCCGGTGCGAGAACTAAGACTGGCCCTGGTTTGTTACGGAGGGGTCTCCCTGGCGATCTACATGCACGGGCAGACCAAGGAGCTGAACCGGCTCGCGCGTGGATCGGTGGCGCACGAACGCGACGAGGAGCCGGCCCTCCCGAGCGAACGGGTCTGGCGCGACCTGCTTCAAGAGATGGCTCAGAAGGATCCCAGCGGCGTCACCACGCGGGTCATCATCGACATCATCGCCGGGACGTCGGCGGGAGGGATCAACGGCATCTATCTCGCCAAGGCCCTGGCGCACGACCTATCGCAAGACGCTCTGCGAGATCTGTGGTTCGACCGAGGGGACATCGGGCAGCTCATCGACGCTCCGTCCTGGCTGCCCAAACCGCTGAAGATCCCCTACCTTCTCGCCCGGATCAGGAAGCACACCCCCCTTCGCGGTAACGACATGGCGGTGTGGCTCTATAAGGCGCTCCAGGGGATGGAGTCTTCGAATGGCTCGAACAGGTCGTTGGTGCCGGACGACCACGAGCTTCAACTGTTCGTTACGGTCACCGACTTCCTTGGTTACGCCCGCGAGCTATCGCTACAAGATCCGAAGATGATCCGAGACAAGAGACACAAGCACGTTCTGACCTTTAGATACTCCTCGGAGGAAGATCAGTTCTCTGATAAGTACAACGCCGCCCTGGCCTTCGCCGCGCGAACGACATCGTGTTTCCCTGGAGCTTTCCCGCCGGTGAGCATCGCGGGCTTCGAAGAGTACCTGAAAGACGAGGGGATCAAGCTCGACGACTTCCGCCAAACAGCCTTCCGCGTCTACGACCTCGCGGACGCGGACGTGAACAACACGTACTTCGTCGACGGTGGCGTGCTGGACAACAGTCCCTTTGGGCTGGTGGTTCGGGCTATCCGCGAACGTCCGGCCGCGAGCGAAGTCGACCGGGTGCTCCTCTATCTCGAGCCCGATCCCGGCGGCCCGAAGGGAGGGCCGGATGCCGGACCGGCGCCGAAACCCATAGGAACCGTCCTCGGCTCGGTGTCGGGCATCCCGAAGAAAGAGCCCATCCTGGATGACCTGATCGAGCTCGCTTCTCTTAACGAGAAGGTTCGACGGGTCCAGGACATCATCGTCACGAGCTTCGACGACATCTCAGAACGTGTAACGAAGGTGTTGGGCGACCTCAATGCCCTGCCGCGAGAGCCCGATGCCACCGAGCTCGGATCCTGGGCCAACAAGGTGAACGAAGATGCCAAGAGTGACGCCGGGTTCTCCTACGCCACCTATATCCGCACCAAGATCGGCTTCGTCGTCGATCGGTACTCAGCGATAGCGTGCGGGCTCTGTGATTACCCCGTCGAATGCAACCAGGCGTATTTCGTTCGCGCTGTGTTCAGGAAGTGGGCCGCAAAGAAGGGTCTGTTCGAAAAGACGACCGTCCCAACGCAACAGCAGATCGACTTCCTGAGAGACTTCGATCTCGACTACGGACGACGGAGGCTGGCCTTCGTCATCTCCGCAGTCAGCTGGTGGTACCGGGAAGCCGGTAAACCCGGCCTTCCCGAGCGACAGGAACTCGACGCGGCGAAGGCGCGTCTATACGAGGCGATGGACGTCCTGAAGAGCGCGGCCGCCGGGGATGAGGACCTCGGGGGCGAGATCCAGACCTGCTTCGGGCAGGAGGCCCTCAAGCGTTTCCTCGCGGACCCCGGCTTCGATGTCGACGTGTTCGTCGAGAGGCACATGAAAGAGCTCGACCACATGTCCGAGACGACGCGGACCTATCTCAGCAAGGCCCTCCAAGGGCTGAGTACGAACCTGTACTCGGACCTCCTCAAGCTGACCAGTGGCTGGAGCGACGAGGTTCGGCGGGACCTGCTGGTTCGCTACCTTGGGTTCCCGTTCTGGGATGTCCTGCTGTTCCCGATCCAGGCTCTTACGGAAGCGGGCGAACGTGACTTCGTGGAGGTCATGCGAATGAGTCCCAAGGATGCTCGCGTTCTCTCCGTTCCGGATGGGGTGGAGAAGCTGAAGGGAGTCGGTCTTCATCACTTCGCGGCATTCTTCGAACGTTCCCATCGCGAGAACGACTACCTGTGGGGTCGTCTGGACGCCGCGGAACGGATGATCTCGATCCTTTTGGACCGCAAGCATCCCGATTTCGAGGACTGGTGCCGGCGCGCCTTCACCGCGATTCTGGATGAGGAGAAAGACTCGTTGACGACCGCTCGGCCACTGATGACCGAGGTCGAGCGGCAGACGTCGCGCGGTGAGTTAAGGCCCCCGACATGGCGACGCACGTGCTGAATGTGGATCTTGCGAAGGTCTGGGCCCGCAACGAGAACGGCGATCGCCGGTATCTGAGCACGGTCGCGTGGGGCGACCCCGTCCAGGTCGCGGAGATCACCGACGACTTCGTGCGCATCAGGACCGCCGGTTTCGAGGAGCAAGCCGATGGAAGCGTCCGGTGGACCTGGCTGGATGGTTTCATCGAGCCGCCGGACGCAAGCGATCTCTCTCCCGCGGACTGCGTCATCGAGACATCCGCATCGCGCGTCCTCAAGGTCGACTTCGTCGACGTCCAGCAGGGCGATGGCGCGGTCGTGGAGACTCCGAGCGGCAAGGTGATCTTGATCGACGGCGGGATCAATCAATTGTTCGCTCGATATCTGGCAGGCAGGTTTCGAAGCACCTCCAGCGAAAAGCCTCGGCGGATCGACGCGATCGTCGTCACGCACGGGGACGCCGATCACTTCAAGGGCCTGACCGAGATACATGCATCAGAAGCCAGCGGCACCGGCTACAAGCGATTGTTCATCCAGCCGGATCGTGTGTTTCACAACGGGCTGGTGAAGCGACCTTCAACGATCGCGGGACGCTCCGTGCCGGAGAAAGAGATGTTGGGCCCGACGGTCACTCACGAAGGCGAGACCGTGATCGTCGGACTCGTCGACGATCTCACGGCGGTACCGGATGAGGAGATGAACGAGCCCTTCCGTGACTGGAAGGAAGCGCTCGCTGCCTACGGGGAACGCGCTCCCGTGGCGTCGCGACGGCTCCAGATCGGCGACGACGACGCCTTCGACTTCCTGGGCGAGGACGATCTCGATGTCGACGTGCTCGGGCCGATCCCGATCGAGGTCGGAGACCAGCCGGGCCTCCCCTTCCTGGGCACCCCCAGAACCGACGAAGAGTTCGGGGGCCAGCCCACCCGGCCCGAGAGATTCTCCGGAAGCTCCGCGTCCCACACGATCAACGGGCACTCCGTCGTGTTGAAGATGACCTACGGTCGCGCCCGTTTCCTTTTCACCGGCGACCTCAACGAGCAGGCGGGGGAAACCCTCACCGAGCAGCACAAGGAAGGACGGATCAGCCTTCGATCCGAGGTGTTCAAGGCTCCGCATCACGGATCCGCCGACTTCTCCGTGCCCCTTCTCCGCGCGGTCGCTCCGGTCGTCTCGGTCGTCTCGTCGGGTGACGAGAGCGCGCAACAGGAATACATACATCCCCGAGCCACCCTGGTCGGCTCCCTGGGGAAGTACTCGAGACCAGGACTCGAACAACCGCTGATCTTCGTGACCGAGATGGTCGCCTTCTTCCAAACCGAAGGATGGGTTCGGCCCGAGTTCCACAAACTCGATGACGGGGTGGCGATGGTCGAGGATGGAACGGTGATGGTCGACCCGGCCGCCGAACCCTCGTTCTTTGCGTTCAGCCGAGCGGCGTTCGGGATCGTGAAGGTACGAACCGATGGAGACAGATTGCTGATCTGGACCAACAGCGGACAAACGGCCCTCAAGGAGGCCTATGCGTTCGACCTGACCGGCCCGAACCCGGTCAGGTCGCCTCTCACGCGCGCTTGAAAGGCCGGCCGGTCGAGGCTCTCTGCCCCGTCGCGATGGATACGTGCGGCTCATGACGAAAAGTCCGGTTACAACTCCCCCGAGCGGGATGAGTAAGTGACTCAGTTCGGGGAGTGACACGCTTCGTTCCCATCTATTAGGTGAGAGTAATACCAAAAGGTGGGGGAGATCGATGTGAGGTTGGGTCGCGATACCCGAACAGATCACCTGACGACGGCCAACGGCTCCGGCGCGCTGGACGAGAGTGACGATATCGACCGCCCCTCCAGGAAACAGCGGTGGGCCAGCTCGCTGTCACGCACGGTTCGCTTGCTTGTCTTGTTGTTCGTGATCGCCCTGGCGGTTCTCTCCACGACCCTGCTCGACCGGGCGGATCAGGTGTTCCTCCTGAAGATCTTCCTCGTACTGTTCCTCTCGTTGCTGCCGGGATGGCTGTTCCTCCAGTTCATCTCCGTCAAGGGCACCGGTCTGTACGACGAGTACGTCCTGAACCTCTATCGCCTGCGGATCGACGACCTCACTAACCTGCCCAAGCCTCCACCCGGGTCCACTTACTGGTCGGAATGGGACGATGCCATCCCGAAGGACATCGGCGACGAGGCGGTCTCCCGGAACATCTATCTGAAGAAGTTCGAGGCCGCGTACGGTCGAGGAACCGTGCCGGAGTCGCGCCGCCGGCGCACGCGCGATGACAACCTCCGGCGAGGCGGCCGGAAGCTGTCCGAACGCATCGGGACCGATGCTTTCTCCCCCATAGTCCTCGCCACTGCGCTCTTCACCGTTGGGTGGACCGTCGTCGTACAGCCCGAGCTAGCGCGTGACCTGAACATCTTCGTGAGCCTGCCCCTATCGGGGCTCCCCGACCTTCCACAAGAAGCACTTCGTTTCGGATTCCTTGGCGCATACGCATTCATCCTGCAGAACATGGTTCGTCGTTACTTCCAGATGGACCTTCGGAACCACGCCTATGTCAGCGCTATCGCGCGCGTGGTCTTCGTAACGGCACTGATCGTTGCGATCCACCCGATCTGGGCGCTGACTGGGGCACCCGAAGAGGTCGAGCTTGCCTTCGCATTCTTCCTGGGCTTCTTCCCAGAGATGGGATTCCGCCTGCTGCGCAACCGATTGTCGAATTTCACTCGGAACGGCGAGACGCTCGACGAGCGGTACCCACTCCGAGACCTCGACGGTCTCAACGTGTGGTGCCAGGCGAGATTCATGGAAGAGGGCATCGAGGACATGCAGAACCTGACGACGGCGAACCTCGTCGATCTGATGCTCTACACGAGGATGCCGATCGGTCGCCTCGTTGACTGGATCGATCAGGCCTATCTGTATCTTCGGGTCGGCGGGGGGACCTCCGACGAGGCCGAAACGGATAGGGCCAAGCTCCGGCGCCTGGGGATCCGCACCGCCACCGATCTCATCGACGCGTGTGAAGTGGGTCGTCGCCACGATGCGAGCTTCTACGACCCGTTCCTGAGGGTCCTGAACGCGGACCCCTCCGAGCCCAGCGCCATCGAGGGCCTCCGTCGAGCTCTCGAGGGGGAGGTGAACCTGTGGCACATACGTGAGTGGAAGAAACACAGGTGGCTGAAGCCACGTCGTGTGCCCGTGAACGGCAGAGCAAAGGCAGAGCCAGTAACCGTAAGCGTTGACGTCAGCTAGGAAAGGGAGGAAGCATGTGCATGCATAGTCGCAACCCGTTCCACTGCATCGTGCCCCCGATCGTGCTCGACCGGATCGCACGGAACGGGAACGAGAGGCAGCGCGATCGGGCTCTCAAAACGATCGCTCGGGACAACTCCCTGCGGATGGCCCGTCTCCACGTAGCGGAGATCCGGAACGCACGACGGGCCACCTCGGCCACTCTCGAGCAGACCTGTGGCAACAAGCGCCGGACGATCTACGACGCGCAGAACACGGAGACCCTGCCAGGCGTGTCGGTTCGCGCCGAGGGCGCAGACTCCAATGGGGACATCGCCGTGGACGAAGCCTACGACGGCCTCGGCGCGACCTACGACTTCTTCTGGGAAACGTTCGAGCGCGACTCGATCGACGATGACGGCATGCCTCTCGAGGCAACCGTTCACTTCGGCGAGGACTACGACAACGCTTTCTGGAATGGCGTGCAGATGGTCTTCGGCGACGGCGACGGTGAACTGTTCAACAGGTTCACTTCCTCGCTCGACGTGATCGGTCACGAGCTCGCCCACGGAGTCACCGAGGACGAGGCCGGCCTGATCTACTGGCGGGAGCCAGGTGCCCTCAACGAGTCCATGTCCGATGTGCTCGGCTCGCTCGTGAAACAGAGACTGCTCGGACAGACCGCCGACGAGGCCGACTGGCTCATCGGTGCAGAGCTCCTGGGCCCAGAAGTGGACGGTGTCGCACTCCGTTCGATGAAGGCCCCCGGGACGGCATACGACGACGATGTTCTCGGCAAGGATCCGCAGCCGGCGCACATGGATGACTTCGTGGACACGCTCTCGGACAACGGCGGCGTGCACATCAACTCAGGGATCCCCAACCACGCGTTCTATCTGGTGGCCACGGCCCTCGGAGGCTCCGCGTGGGAACGCGCCGGCCAGATCTGGTACGCCGCGTTGCGTGACCCACAACTCCGCCCGAACGCTCGCTTCGCGTCCTTCGCGCGGGCTACTGTGAGGGCCACGACATCGCTCTACAGCGGAGGCGGCGCCGAGATGAAAGCCGTTTTGCAGGGCTGGGAGGGCGTCGGCCTCCACATATAAAGGAGATCCTTGGCGGAGCACCTCAAGATCGACTTCAAGCGCTCCGGCGGATTCGCGGGGGTGGAACTCACCACCCGTGTGGACGTCGACGAGCTTTCGGAGGACGAGAGCAAGGACGTCCGCGCCATGGTCGAGCGGCTCGATCTGGATCGGATGCCTCAGGACTCGAGCTCCGGCCCGGGGGTCCCCGACCGGTTCGTCTACGAGCTGAAGATCGAACACGGAGAGCGAACGGTGGACGTCTGCATCGGCGAAGCGGAGTTGCCGGAAGACCTGAAACCTCTGGTTCGCGATCTCGAGAAGAGGGCCAAGAGGCGATAGCCGGGCTCCACGAGCCGAGCGTTGAACGCGAGAAGGGAGCGGGTTTCCCCGCTCCCTTTCTCATGAAGCCTTCGAGCTAGACGGTGCCTCGCGGGCGCCCTCTGTTGCCTGCTACCGCACGGTAGATCAGGAGCAAGATCAGAGATCCGCCGATGGCGCAGAGCCACGTCGTGATGTCGAAGAACTCGTCCATTGGCTCAGCATCGAACAGCGCGCCGGCCAGGAAGCCTCCCAGCACAGCACCCACGACACCGATAATCATCGTGACGATGATGCCCCCGGGATCGTCCCCAGGTAGAAGCGCCTTGGCGATGGCTCCTGCGAGCAACCCCAGAATCAAAAAGGCGATGATGCCCATCGAACCTCCTTCGTCGGGACCATTTTCTAGTCCGTTGGACCGCCTAGTCCCCCACAAGTTACAGAAGGAGATGCCCCGTAGGAGGGACCTTCAAACTCCTGCCAGGGAGTGGAAACCGGGAACCCGTGGCGGTTCTGCACGGAATCTCCACATGTGGACCACCCCATCCGGACATCCCGTCCCTAGACTTCCCCCATGCCGACGACCATCGCCGTGATCGAGGACGAAGTCGCCATCGCCACCGCGGTCGCCGCGCGGCTCCGGGCGGAGGGATATGGGGTGGAGCTGGCTCACGATGGCCCCACCGGCGTAGCCCTCTGTGAACGGATCCGGCCGGACCTCGTGATCCTGGATCTGATGCTCCCGGGGTTCGATGGGTTGGAGGTCTGTCGTCGGATCCAGGGGAAGAGTCACATGCCGGTGATCATGCTCACGGCTCTGGACTCGGAGGTCGACAAGGTCATCGGCCTGGGAGTGGGCGCGGACGACTACGTCACGAAACCCTTCTCCACTAAAGAGCTGGTGGCTCGAGTGAAGGCGCTCCTTCGACGAGTGGAGCGGCGGGGCGAGCCGGCCGACCGGATCGAGAGCGGTGACCTGGTCGTCGATCCCGACAGGCGCCTCGTTTCGAAGGGTGGGGAGCCCGTGCACCTGACGCCGACGGAATTCGATCTGTTGCACCTCATGGGCACGCGGGCGAAGTCGGTCTTCTCACGGGACCAGCTAATGAGCGAGGTGTGGGGTTACGGCGACGTCTCCGGCGGGCGGACCGTCGACTCTCACATCGCATCCTTGAGAAGGAAGCTCGGGAAAGACGTCATCCGAACCGTTCACGGGGTCGGATACTCGTTCGAAGGTCCGGGATGAGGCCCCTCGACCGACTCTCGTCGATCAAGGCGAAGCTCGGTGCAGTCATCGTTGCCGCGGTCGGCGTAACGATCGCCGTCGTGGCTCTCGGCGTTCGCGCCGGCATCCCGCTTCTCCTCCTGGGATTCATCGCCGGCATCCTCGCACTCGCCATGGTGCAGTTCCTCGCGAGGGGGATGACCTCACCGTTGCGCGACATGGTCGCTGCCACTCACGCGATGGCGGCCGGCGACTACAGCAAACGTGTTTCGCAGACCTCCCGAGACGAGGTCGGAGAACTGGCGCGAGCCTTCAACCGCATGGCGACGGACCTCGCCGCCGTCGACCGGATGAGAAGAGACCTGGTCGCGAACGTCTCGCACGAGTTGCGAACACCCATCACCGCCCTTCAGGCTCAACTGGAGAATCTCGTGGACCACGTCGTGCCTCCGGACGATGACACCCTGCGGACGATGCTGCATCAGGTCGAGCGTTTGGGCCGGCTGGTCTCCCAATTACTCGACCTATCGCGACTCGAGTCGGGGACCTCACCGTTGCAACGCCGCGAGTTCATGATCGCGCCTGTCCTGGAACAGAGTGTCAAGGAAGCCGCCCTTCACGAACCACCCATCGAGCTACAGGTTGCGATCGTTCCCCACGACCTGAGCATGTACGGCGACCCGGAACGCATTCATCAGGTCGTGGCGAACCTGATCGACAACGCCATCCGTCACTCGCCTCCCGGAGGGAAAGTGACAGTCGGAGCGCGTTCTAACGGCACGATCAGGATCGACGTCCGCGATCAGGGTCCCGGGATCCCCAAGTCGGAACGCGACCGCATCTTCGAGCGCTTCTACCGGTCCGACGAAGCTCGGTCGGGCGATGGCGGGTCCGGTCTGGGGTTATCCATAGTGCGTTGGATAGTCGACCTTCACAACGGATCGATCGCGATCGAGGACGAGCAGCCGTCGGGATGTCGCGTGACCATCACGCTCCCGAAAGCGTCTCCGTGAACGAGAAAGACATCCAGTGAAGGTTGCCCACTCGAGTTTCGATGTCACCGCGCCCGGGCGGCGTTGCTTCATCGATGTCACTAATGAGCTGCGTAAGGCGATCGAAGAGGCCGGGATCTCCGAGGGCTTCGCGATCGTTTACACCATCCACACAACCTGTGCCCTGATCATCAACGAGTGGGAACGCGGCGTTCTCGCGGACCTCTCGGCCAAGGTGGCGCAGCTGGTTCCTGACGATGCCTACTACGCCCACGACGATCTGAAGGTGCGCACACAGAACCTGACCGACGACGAACGGCGGAACGGGCCCGCCCATGTAGTGAGCATGATCATAGGGGGGACATCTCATACCATCCCGATCTCCAACGAGGAGCCGGTTCTCGGCAGGTGGCAGAGATTGTTCCTCTTCGAGCTCGACGAACCGAAAGATCGGACGATCCGCATCCACACGTACGGCGAATAAACGCTCACCGCGCGCGCTTGCACCCCGTAGCGGTCTCGTTGAAGGATGGCGAGATGGCCGAACGCGTTCTCTCAACCCGTGAGCTGAACCGAGCCCTGCTCGCTCGTCAGCTCCTCCTCGAGCGGTCGGAACTCTCCCTCACCAAGGCGCTCGAGCGCATCGGTGGGCTGCAGACCCAGTACGCACCCTCCGCCTACATCGGGTTGTGGTCCCGGCTGAGCGGGTTCCGGAAAGAGTCGCTGACACGGGCGCTCGAGAAGCGCCGCATCGTCCAGGCGACGATGATGCGGATCACGATCCATATGGCCACCCCCGACGACTACAAGCTATTCAACTCCGGCACCCGGAAGAGCAGAAGAAAGGGGTGGCTCGCCTACCACCGGCAGCACGCGGACGACCTCGACATGCCGGCGGTGGCGAGGAGCGTCAGGAAGTATCTCTCGAAGGGCCCGCTCAAACAGGCCGAGATCGTGAAGCTGCTCGAGGCAGATGGGTTCCCGAGGATCGCCTGGTCGGGAGCGGGGTTGTGGGTCGATCTGATCCGGGTGCCGCCGTCCGGCACGTGGGAGAGAAGACGCGCGGATCTGTACGGGCTTGCCGACGACTGGGTCGGCTCGTGGAAGGACGACGAGCGAGCCGGGATAGAGCAGCTGGTGCGCCGTTACCTCAGCGGGTTCGGCCCCGCGACGGCTGGCGACATCGCGAGCTGGGCGGGACTGAAGGTGACCGCGCTTCGCCCGGTGATCGAAGAGATGACACTGCGCCGGTTCAGGGACGAAGCCGGGGCCGAGCTGCTGGATCTCCCCCGCGCACCCCTGGCCGATGCGGACACTCCGGCCCCCGTGAGGTTCCTGCCCACGTGGGACGCCACCCTCCTGGTGCACGCGCGTCGTACGCAGATACTTCCTGAAGAGCTACGTCCACGCGTTTTCAACACGAAGACGCCGCACTCGGTGCCCACTTTCCTGGTCGATGGACAGGTCGCGGGCACGTGGCGGTATGAGAAGGGGCGCGTGAAGGTGTCCCCTTTCGGGCGTCTATCCCGAGCGGTTCGAACGGAAGTGGATGGCGAAGCCGAGCGGCTCGCCGCCTTCCACGCGGACTGAATGACCGGACGAAAGGCGGCGAGGACTTCCCTACCGGCGCGAAGTATCCGGGTCTGTCTCCGCGGCCTTCCGCTCCAGCTCCTGTGCCCGCTCCCGCGAGCGCTCGGCCTCCTCGGCCGCTCGCCGAGCGGCGAGATCCGCTTCGCCGGCGTGCCTCGCGGCGCCGACGGCTTCTTCGCGGTGCTCTTCCGCCTGCTCGCGGCGCTGGACGACCTGCTTCTCACGGTTCTTGCGCATCGCGCTGTAGGCGATGGCCCCGATGATCAGGACTGCGGCCACAATCAACACGACTATCAACCAATCCGGCATCCTGTCCTCCTTCGTTGGGCTAGTGCTTCCATAGCTTTCCCCGGTCCCTAGGGCCGAACCCTCTCGGGGAACCAGCCGGGATGGTCTGCCATTAGGGCCAGGGGGCTGCGCGAAACCGTCGGGAAGCACCTGTCCGGCGCCCGGGTTGCTGGCTAGTATTCGATGTCGGGCGGGGTGTCCATCGGAGGAACGTGTATGAGCCAGAAATCATGGATCCTGACCGCGGCCATCCTTGGGTCGGGGATCGTCTTCCTCGACTCGACAGTCGTGAACGTGGCCCTTCCTCAGATCGGGAGAGACCTCCCGAGCACCAGCCTCGGGGTGCTGGAAGGTCAAAGCTACGTCTACTACGGCTACCTGCTTTCGCTGAGCGCACTGTTGATCCTCGCCGGGGCGCTCGCGGACTTCTACGGGCGGCGGCGCCTCTTCCTGATCGGGATGATCGGCTTCGGGGTGACCTCGGTCATGTGCGGGATCGCCCCCAACCTCGAGATGCTGATCGTCGCGCGATTCCTGCAGGGGGCGGCCGGTGCGATCCTGGTTCCGGGGTCCCTGGCGATCCTGACCGCGTCCTTCGAAGGGGAAGAGCAGGGACGCGCGTTCGGCGTCTGGGCGGGAGCGTCTGGGGTCACGACGATCCTGGGGCCGGCCGTCGGAGGCGCCCTGGTGGCGAGTGTCTCGTGGCGAGCCGCCTTCCTCATCAACGTCCCGCTGGTGTTGGTAGGGATATGGGCGACCGTGCGCCACGTTCCGGAATCACGCGATGAGGAAGCCTCCGGGCACTTCCACTGGTTGGGAGCCATCGCCGTGGCGGTCGCGGTGGGCGGACTCACCCTGGGGGCGATACGGGGACAGGCGGAATCCTGGGGTAGCCCGGTCCCCTTCATCGCTCTCGCATTGGGAGGGATCGCAACGCTGTTCTTGCCCACGATCATGCACCGTGCGAAGAATCCTTTGATCCCCCCACAACTTTTCAAGTCCCGCAATTTCACGATCACGAACATCTCCACCTTGGTCGTGTACGGCGCGCTTTACGTGATGGGGCAGTTCCTTGCACTGTTCGCGATCGGAACGCTTCAGTACAACGAGCTGGGGTTTGGTCTCGCCACGGTCCCCGGGAGCATCGCCTTGGTCTTCTTTTCCACGAAGTTCGGGGCCCTCGCCGCGCGGCATGGCCCCCGCCTCTACATGACCGCGGGTCCGGCCGTGATGGGGCTCGGACTTCTCTGGCTGACCCGGATACCCGGCGGCAGCGAGGGGTGGGTCGTCGGCCTGTCAGACCCAGGAAGCTTCGTGCCCCCCGCGGACTACGTCGTCGACGTTCTCCCGGCTCTGATCGTGTTCGGGATCGGGTTGATGATCATGGTCGCTCCCTTGACGACGGCTCTGATGCGGTCGGTACCCGTCCATAACTCGGGAGTGGCGTCGGCCGTGAACAATGCGATCTCGCGCGTCGGGCCTCAGTTGGTGGGTGCACTCCTATTCATCGCGATCAGCGCCACCTTCACAGCCGCACTGGCGGACGTCGCCCCCAACGCGGGGTCGACAACCAGCGAGATCAGCCCACTGAACCAACCGCCGGCCGATGCCAGTCCCGAGCTCGCCTCCGCGGTTGAGGATGCCTCAACCGATTCGTTCCATCTGGCCATGCTGGTCTCGGCCCTCCTGTGTTTCGCGGGGGCCGCCGTCAACGGCGCCGGCATCAGCGACCGAGATTTCATGAAAAGTGGAGCCATCGAGAACGCGGAGGGACCGCCGTTACCCGCGAGAGGCTCGCAGGCCAATGCGTAACGCAACCGGCACGGAACACGAGCCGGGGGGGACCCTTCCTGAGGGAACTCTGACGTTTCTCTTCACCGACATCGAGGGCTCGACCAAGCTGCTGCAGGCTCTCGGCGAAAGCCGGTACGGGGAGGTGCTGGCACAGCATCACACCATCCTCCGCGACGTTCTCTCGGGACAGAACGGGATCGAGGTCGGCACCGAAGGCGACGCATTCTTCGTCGTCTTCGCTCAGGTGTCGGACGCCGTCAACGCGGCTCTCTACGTGCAGCGAAGGATGCAAGATAACGACTGGGGTCCCGACACCGAGGTCGCGGTCCGGATGGGCATCCACACCGGAGAAGCGCGCCGTATGGGCGACCGGTACGTAGGCATCGACGTGCACCGTGCCGCGCGTGGATCGCCGGCGCCGCCCACGGACGCCAGATCCTGGTGTCCCGGCTTACAGCCGAACACGTCCGTTCATCGGCGACGGTCGACCCTGGGATCCGGCTTAAGGATCTGGGCCCCTCCCGGCTCAAGGATCTGGAGCAGCCCGAGCATCTCTTCCAGTTGAGCATCGATGGGCTCCCCGGCGACTTCCCGCCTCCATCGACCCTCGATCATCCCGTCGATCTGCCCCAACCATCGGGGACCTTCGTTCCGCGAGAAAGGGAGCAGTCCGAGATCGTCGAGCTTCTCCGTTCAGATCGGTTGGTGACGCTTACCGGACCGGGCGGAACGGGCAAGACACGCTTGGCCATCGAGGTCGCCAAGCAGCTGTCCGAAGCATCCTTAGGGGGAACGTTCTTCGTACCGCTGGCGCCCATCGCCGACCACGAGTTGGTTGCGGCAACCGTCGCGAAAGCTTTGCGGATACGCGAGGTTGGGGCACGCCCGATCATCGAGTCACTCCACGACTTCTTCGGCGATCGGGAAGTCTTGCTGATCCTGGACAACTTCGAACACGTGATCGACGCAGCGCCGCTGGTCTCGTCATTGCTCACGTCCAGCACGGCTCTACGGATCCTTGTTACGAGTCGAGCATCACTGCACGTCAGCGGGGAACGGGAGTACCCCGTCCCACCGATGAGCGTCCCCGTTCCCGAGCGGAACGAGAGCGCTGAGCAGCTCCTAACCTACGAGGGCGTCACGCTCTTCGAACAGCGGGCTCGGGACGTGCGGCCTGGATTCTCCGTTAGTCCGAGCAATGCGAAGGCGGTGGCTGAGATCTGCGCGCGGCTCGATGGTCTCCCTCTCGCGATCGAGCTCGCCGCCGCCAAGTCCCGTTTCCTCACCCCAGCGGACATCGCCGCGAGGTTGGAAGACGCACTGACATTGCTCGAGGGCAGTTCGCGGGACCGGCCGGCCCGACAACAGACCCTTCGCAACGCGATCGCGTGGAGCTATGGGCTGCTTGCAGAAGAAGCCCGGGCCCTCCTTCGGACGCTGGGGATCTTCTCGGGCGGATGGACCCTCGAGGCCGCGGGCGCCGTGTGCCCGACCGATGGCACGCCGACGGGCGACCTGCTCCAAGGGATGGAAACGCTGGTTGACAACAGCCTCATCGTGATGCGTGAGGACGACGTCACCCACAGCGCTCGGTTCGTTATGTTGCAAACCATCAGAGAGTTCGCCCTCGAGTGTCTCGGCGAGGTCGGTGAACGAGAGGACCTGAGACACCGGCACGCGCTGTACTTCCTGGGTATCGCCCGAAAAGCGCAGCAGAACATGTTCGTCGAGGGGATGGAATGGCCCGATCGCCTCGAGGTCGAGCACGACAACCTCCGCGCTGCCCTCCGGTGGGCCAAAGAAACGCGGAACGCAGCCGTCGGACTCGAGCTCGCGACCTGCATATGGCGTTTCTTCCAGGTGCGCTCCCACCTTGCCGAGGGCAGACGGCAGCTGAGCGAACTGCTCGAGATGGAGGAGGCGCGCGATAACCCTCGCTTACCGCGCCCGCCCTCAACGCGATCGGGGGCCTCGCTTACTGGCAGAACGACTTCGAGTCCACGCGTCGCTACTACCAGGAAGCTCATGATGCTTACAGCTCAATCGATGATCCGGCGGGATTGGCGGAGTCCCTTTACAACCTCGGATTCCTGTCCTTGCTCGAGCACCACCCCGACGAAGCCCTCGAAACGCACCGGCGGAGTCTGGCGCTCTACGAACAGCTTGGAGATGAGAGCGGCGTCGCTTACTCGAAGTGGGCGAACGCTTTGGCGCAGCTGCAGTGCCGCGACCTGGATGAGGCGCGCCGGATGGCTCTGGAGGCGAAAGAGACGTTCGACAGGCTCGAGAACTGGTTCGGTCAGTCCCTCGCGGAATTCATCCTCCACCAGGTCGAAAGGATGAAGGGCAATCACGAGGAGGCTCTTCGCATGATGATCGGATCGCTCGATATGCGCGGCAACGCCGACGATATCTCATCGATATCGAGCCTCATCGAGCTGCTGGCAGACAGCTACATCGCCGTCGGCGATGCTCAGCTGGGACTGCAGTTGGCGGCCGGAGCCGAGAAGGCGAAGAAGGAGTACGGGGGCGGAGCCCCGCCCGAGCTGCTGGAACTGGACGACCCGAAGGAGCTCGCGCGAGCGCAGCTGTCCGATGAGGAGGTCGAAGCGGCCTGGGAAGAAGGATGCCGCTTGTCGCTGGAGGAGACCATCGCCCTCGCGCGCAAAGGAGGAGAACGGCTGATGGATCGCCCGATTCCCCCGGCGTCGTCTGGGTAGAGATGGGGTAGAACGCAGGGGAGCGGAGCGGACCGGACCGGAAGGAGGCCGCATTGCGCGGTACGGGCATCATCACCTTGATCTATCTGGTAGTCGGCGTGCTAGTGGCGGCCTCCAAGGACTACTTCGGCGACGTTTCCGGCGTCTTCGACCTCGTGAACATCCTGCTGGCCATAGTTCTCTGGCCTCTCGTCCTGCTCGGGGTCGACTTCGACCTCGGAGGCAAGGACGGGGGAGGCAAGAAGGACGCTCTGCTGTTGCTCGGGCCATCGGGTCACTTCCTCCGGGAGCGCCTGAGGGAGCGAGTCTCCTAGAATCACGCGAACCCTCTCATCTGATGCACCCGCCCAACTCGAGGCTCTAGGCTTCCGCGCGATGGAAGAGGCGACTGTTGCGGCGCAGAACGATCCCCTGGATACGCCTCCCCCGGCGTTTGCGATGGACGCCGTCCGGAAGATCGCCGAGCGTGAGTTCGGGATCGTCGGGCCTTCGACCCCTCTCGGAAGCGAGCGGGATCAGAACCTTCGCATCGCTGCAGACGACGGCAACGCCTACCTGCTGAAGATCTCGAACCCCGCCGATGACCCAGCGGCCTTGGAGATGCAGAACCTGGCGATGCTCCACGTCGCCGCAACCGATCCCAGCCTCCCGGTGATGCAGCCACTCCGTTCGCTCGAGGGCGGACTCCACGTCGAAGTCGAAGGACTGGACGGTCGTCATCACGTCGTGCGGCTCTTTACCTTCCTTCCCGGCCGTGCGGTCGACACCCAGGAGGTTGAGGCACCCGCTCTGTTCATCTTTGGGACGACGGTCGCCCGGATGGGCCTCGCGCTCCGAGGGTTCTTTCATCCGGCGGGCGGATACGAGATCCTCTGGGATCTCAAGCACACCTCCCGACTGGAACCCCTCTTGAAGCACGTGTCGGATCGGGCTCGACGTGACATTGCCGAGCGCGCGCTGGACCGATTCGATCGTCTCGTGGCGCCCGACCTGCCGAAGTTCCGAGCTCAGATGATCCACAACGACTTCACGCTGGACAACGTTCTCCTGGATGACTCGCACCAGGTGAGTGGGATAGTCGACTTCGGAGATCTCACGCACACGGCGTTGATCTGCGACCTCGCGATCGCCCTCGTGTCGTTGATGTGGGGCAGATCCGACCCGCTGGCGGCTTGCGAGATCGCGATCGCGGGCTACTCCT
The DNA here is from genome assembly GCA_963777015.1 of uncultured Actinomycetes bacterium. GTDB lineage: Bacteria > Actinomycetota > CADDZG01 > CADDZG01 > WHSQ01 > JACCXF01. The sequence continues at coordinate 388,610 of CAVZOQ010000004.1, read as the reverse complement.
CGGTCGTCCCGATCGAAGAGGGGGAGGCAGGGGCACTGGCGGATCTCGTCGGCGCTCGCCTAACCGCTCTCGGGCTCATCGCTCGCTGGCGGGTGAACGAGTATCCGGAGAACGCGGACTACATCACGGACAACGAAGAGCTCGCGTGGAGACTGCTTGCGCACCTCGACTCCGCCTCCTGGCCGCTGGTGTCGGACCGGATGCGCGCGGCATGCCTCTCGAGAGCCATCTATCCATCGTCGCCTCCGTCATCGGTAGAGGAGCTGATGGAACGGCGGAGCCGTGTGCTTGGCCCCGCGTTATCCCCCCTGACCTACGACCGGCCGCTTCACCTCATCCGTGGCCGAGGCACAAAGATGTACGACCAAGCCGGCACGGCCTACCTCGACGCGTACAACAACGTTCCGGTCGTCGGGCACTGCCATCCACGGGTCACGGAAGCGATCGCCGAACAGAGCCGAACGCTCAATACCAATACGCGGTATTTGCACGGATCAGTTATCGAGCTGGCCGAGCGCTTGGTGGCGACGATGCCCGATGAGCTCGACACGGTCATGTTCGTGAACTCCGGGAGCGAAGCGAACGACATCGCGTGGCGACTGGCGACCTCTTACACGGGGGCTGCCGGAGGCATCGCAACAACGTACGCATACCACGGCGTTACCGACGCCACCGTTGCCTTCTCCCCCGAGGGGTGGCCCGACGGCGAGAAGCCCGCGCACATCGAAACCATCCCTCCCCCCGACACCTATAGGGGTGGGGAGGACGCGGTCGATCCGGCCCCCGCGACCCGGCGGGCCCTCGATGACCTAGCGCGACGGGGCGTGGGTTGCGCTGCGCTCTTCGTCGACTCGCTCTTCACGAGTGACGGGATCTTCGCTCCAACGCCCGCCTACCTCCAGTCGCTGCAACAGCTGCTGGAGGAAAAGGCCGCTTTGTTGGTCGCGGACGAAGTCCAGTGTGGATTCGGCCGCAGCGGTTCGAACCTGTGGAGCTTTCAAGCCTCGGGGGTCACGCCGGACTTCGTGACGCTTGGGAAACCGATGGGCAATGGGCACCCCGTCGCAGCCGTAGTAACGCGCCGAGAGATCGCTGAGCGGTTCGCACACAAGGGCGACATGTTCAGCACGTTCGGCGGCAATCCAGTTGCGTGCAGAGCTGCCTTGGCCGTTCTCGACGTCATCGAGAGCGAGGGTCTGGTGACCCGAGCGTTCGAGGTCGGATCCCATCTTCGGAAGGGACTCGATGGGTTGAAGTCGCGCCATCCTGCGATCGGTGACGTGCGCGGGGTCGGGCTCCTGATCGGGGTTGAGCTGGTTCGTGACCTCGAGACGCGCGAGCCCGACTCGCTTCTGGCCGCTTCACTTATGAACGGGATGCGGGAACGAGGTGTCCTCATCGGAACCACCGGCCCCGCTGGGAACGTTCTCAAGATCCGCCCGCCACTGGTGCTGACCCACGAGGAGGCGGATGTGATCGTCGCCGGATTGGATGCCTGCCTGGCCGAGACAGGTGGCCACTCGGGCGCGACCCGGCCCGCGACGAGCTCCTAGGCCCAGCGGCTCACCCGACTCCGAGCGTCCCGCGCCTTGCCTCGAGAGCCTGCATAGCGTCCGTCCACGCCGACTCCAACTTCTGCTGGCGTCTTCGTCCCTCTTGATACGTTCGGGAAAGCTCCGCCACGTCGACCCCCGACATGTAGGTGTCCGGCTGGGCGAGGGTCTCCTCGAGGTCCTTGAGATCGACAGTCAGGCGTTCGAGCTCTTTCTCGAGCTTCCTCACCTTGTCTTGCGCCGCTTTCATTTCGGCGCGCTTCTTCGCCTCGAGCCGCTTCTGCTCCTTGCTCTTGGGTCCGGAGCTTTGAGGTTTTGTTTCTTTTCGGGGCCCGGGCACCACCGGTTGCGGTTCCTCGCGCTCCCGTTTGGAGAGGTAATAGTCGTAATCCCCATCGAAGGATGTGACGCGTCCGTTCACGACCTCGATCACGCGGTTGGCAACGTTGCGGATCAGGTGACGATCGTGGGTGATCAGGACGATCGCTCCCCCGTATTCCTGAAGCGCATCCTCGAGAACGTCCCGGCTCCACATATCCAAGTGGTTCGTAGGCTCATCCAGGAACAGGAGATTGACCGGTGAGACGAGCAGCTTCGCCAACGCCAGCCTGGTTCGCTCGCCCCCCGACAAGACCTGAACCCGTTTGTCCACATCGTCACCCGAGAACAGGAAGCGGCCCAACAGCCTGCGCGCGTCGACGTCAACCCCGGAGGGTATTGCCGAACGCAGCTCTTGAAGAACCTTGTTCGTTGGAGTGAGCGCCTCGATCTGATGTTGAGCGAAGTATCCGAGTGTCACGTTGTGGCCGACGCGACGCTTCCCGGCCTCTGGCTCCAATTCGCCCGCCAAGAGCTTGAGCAGCGTCGATTTCCCTGCGCCGTTTGGGCCCCGCGAGCGCGACCTTGTCCCCCCGTTCCAGCGCGACATCGAGGCCCTCGTAAACCGGCCGCTCGTCGTAGCCGAATAGGACTTTCTCGAGCTCGACGACCACGCGCCCGGGCCGCGGTGGCTGAGGGAATGACAATCTCATCGTCTTGCGCGCCCGTGCCGGCGCGCTCACCCTCTCCATCTTGTCCAGGCTCTTGATCCGACTCTGGACGCGGCTGGCCAGACTTGCCTTGTAACGGAAACGATTGATGAACGCTTCGGTGTGGGCGATCTTCCGCGCTTGATTGCGGGCGATGGCTTCAGCTTGAGTCAGCTCGAGCTCCCGCTTTGTCACGAAGCTCTCGTAGTCACCGGGGTAGGTCGCGAGATGCCGGTCGCGAACCTCAACCACTTTCGTTGCGAATGCGTTGATCAGGTCACGGTCGTGGGATATGAGCAGCACCGCTCCCTCGTACGAGGCTAGGAAGCGCTCGAGCCAGACCACCGACTCGAGGTCGAGATGGTTGGTGGGCTCGTCGAGCATGAGCAGGTCGGGGTTCGCCACCAGGAGCTTGGCGAGGGCGATACGCATCAACCATCCGCCGGAGAAGGTCTCCGTCATCCGGCCGAGGTCGTCCTCGGCGAAGCCCAGGCCGGCGAGGATCGCCTTCGCCTCGGCCTCCAGGGAGTAGCCGCCTAACGAGGCGAACCGGTCCTCGAGCCGTCCGTATTCGGCCACGACCTTGTCGCGTTCGTCACCCGGCTCGAGCTCCCCCATCTCGGCATGAAGGACCGCGAGGCGGTGCCCCATCTGCGCTACGGGATTGCCGGTCGAGGCCACTTCCTCGAGAAGAGGCTTCCCCCGCAAGACGTCGGTCTCCTGGCGGAGATATCCCACCACGGCTTCCTTGATGAGGCGGATCTCGCCGGCATCGGGTTGCTGGTCGCCGACGATCATGTCCAGCAGGGTCGTCTTCCCGGAGCCATTGGGTCCCACGATGGCGATGCGATCCCGCGCGTACACCTGAAGCTGCGCATCGACGAAGATGTCGCGCGCTCCGAAAGCTTTGTCTAGTCCGGTCACGGTCAACACACCCCAACCGTATCCGGAGGGGCACAGGAGAGAGGACTCGTTACGCCCTCACGGGTGCCCCATCGCGCTCGATCACCGCTCGGAAGACGTTTTCGTAACCGGTCACCATGTTCTCGACATCGAAGTGGTCCGCGGCGCGCCGCCTGCAAGCCGACGGCTCGATCTCCCGGCTCCGTTCGATCGCCGCCGGCAACTCGGCGGCGTCGTCTACGACGAAACCGGTGATGCCGTCCTCGACCACTTCCGGAACCGAGCCCCACCTGGTGCCCACCACCGGCGTTCCGCACGCCATGGCCTCGACCATCACAAGCCCGAAGGGCTCGTGCCACTGGACGGGGAACACGAGGCACCGTGCCCTCGAGAAGAGGTCTTTCTTCTGGTCCGGGTCCGCTTCTCCGAACCATTCAACGTTGCGGCCCAACCGAGGCCTGACCTCCCGCTCGAAGTAATCCTTCTCAGCCGGCTCACTGCATTTACCGGCTAGGACGATAGGGGTACCGGCCGCCTTCGCAGCATCTATGGCTCGGTGAGCACCTTTGTCGGCATTGAAGCGCCCGAGGAAGAGGACGAAATCCTCCTTCTCCTCGGCGAACGGATACTCCTCGACCCGGATCGCGTTGTGTACGGTGCCGGCCCATGACAGGTCGGGGGCGAGTTTTCTCTGGGCATCCGAGATCGCCACCATGTTCACGGCTTCGCTCAGCAAACGGTAGTAGCGGAGGATGTCGCCCTCGATCGGACCGTGGGCGGTGACGACGGTCTCGACCGTCCCGTTGAACCCCAGGAGGGGGCCTGCAAGCGAGTTGTCGTGCACGATCTGCGGATCTAGCTCTCGAAGGGCAACGGCGACGCGCGCGGCATGCACAACCTCTGGAAAGGGCTCTCCGAGCCTCTCGCTAGGCGCGTTCTCGTAGGTCGGGATGAAATCGGCCTCGGTGCTATCTCGATCGGCACCGATCAGGACGACTTCATGACCGCGCGCGAGCAGCCCTTCGACGAGCCAGAAGCACATGAGCTCGATACCACCATAAGAGCCCGGGGGCACAGGGAACCACGGAGGTGCGATCAACGCAATGCGCAGCGGCGCGGATGCGGATGCGGTCGCAGATGATGTGGAAGTTGATGACGCTGACGCCGACAACACGGTCCCCCTCTTTCGTGCCTAGCGCCCCTGTCGTATGTACCCCGAACTCGGGGGAGAAAACGGATCAGTCCCGCATCGAGATGCGGATCCCCTCCGCGCGATCGAGAACGGAGAAAGAGGTGGCTTCAGCGTGACGCTCGAAGGCCAGTGACACGCGCCCATCGCCGACCTGGAGGTTGGAGATAACCACGCGCCCCAGCCACTCAGGGAGAGAGGGTCGAAAGGCGTCCAAGCTCCCCTGGCGAGCGTTGGCCGACACGCCCAGCATGGCTTGTAGGAGCATCAGAGGCGCTGCCGAGGACCACGCTTGCGGGATGCATGCCACCGGGTAGGCAACGTAGGGAATCTCAGCGCGACGATCGAACCCACAGAACAGCTCGGGAAGTCGCGACTCCCTGGAATGCATCGAGGCGTCCAGAAGCGCCGATGCGATCCGTTCGACATCCTCAGTCCGTCCATAACGCTTCAAGCCCGCGGCGATTATGGCGTTGTCGTGCGGCCACACGGACCCGTTGTGATAGCTCATCGGGTTGTAGACGGGCGACTCCGAAGAAAGCGTGCGGATCCCCCATCCCGAGTACATGTCGGAAGCCATCAGTCGATCGGCGACCTTTTGCGCCTTCGACTCGTCGGCGATCCCAGTGAAGAGGCAGTGCCCCGCGTTCGATGTCACGCTTCCGACAACGTCCTTCTCGCCGTCAAGGGCGAGTGCAAAGGTGCCTTCTTCCTCCATCCAGAACACATCGTTGAACGACTCCCGCAGCAGATCCGCCTGTTTCCTGAGGTCGCTGCTGCGGTCTGGCTCTTCGAGTCGTTCGAACACCTCTGCGATCCGAAGCTTTCCTAGATAGACGTATGCCTGCACCTCGCACAGAGCGATTGGACCTCGAGCCCGAGTGCCATCCGCGTGGACGATCGAATCGTGGGAATCCTTCCAACCCTGGTTCTGGAGACCGTCGGGCGAACGGCGTTCGTACTCGATGAATCCGTCCCCATCCGCATCTCCGTACTCATCTATCCACGTGAGCGCCGCTTCGAGGTGCGGCTTCAGGCTGACCATCGTCTCCAGATCACCCGTCCACCGGTAATAGGTGGCGGCCAGTACGAGGAACAACGGGGTGGCGTCGACCGTCCCGAAGTACGGGGTGTGAGGCACCAGCCCGGCGCCCGCCAGCTCTCCCTTCCGCAACTCGTGCAGGATCTTTCCCGGCTCGGCGTCACGGCGAGGATCGTCCGCTCGCGCTTGATGGGCGGCCAAGAGAAGGAGGGTGTCCCGAGCGATCGCGGGGGTCGCCAGCAGGCACTCGTAACTGGTAAGCAACGCATCCCGTCCGAAAGGCGCGACATACCATGGGATCCCCGCGGCGGTGATACGCCCCCCGTTCATGGGCGTCTGAAGGGCATAGAGATCGCGCATCGTGGCGCCCAGAAGACGATTGAACATCCGATTGCTGGTCTCGATCGAGGTGGACGACGCCATCCATTCCGCAGCCTCCGACTCACTCCTGGCTGCTGCGACGGCGAAGGCAACCCCGGGCAGTCGATCGTCATCCAGGGTGCATGCGATCCGCAGATCCACGGTTGCGCTGCCGCGGGGATCGAGTTGCACCGGCCACATGGCGATGACCCGCTGGCCTTCGCTCTCGAGGCGGGCCGGCGGTGGGTCAAAGGTCACACAGGTCTCACGCCGAACGTCGTCCTGACCCATGTGGCTGAAGAAGACACCTTCCTCGGTAATTCTCGGAGCTACGTCCCTCCCCCGGGCGGGCGGGGTGGTCACCCCTCGAACCTCGAAGATGTCCGCGAAGTCGGCGGCCATGGAGACCCGAAGTTCCGTGGTCGCCCGGGTGGGGCCGTGATTGGTCATCTCGACCCGTTCATGAACCCCCCCACATACGAGCCGGGAACGTCGCAGGTTCAGCTCCATCTGCGAGATGTTCGGTTCACCGGATTCGGAGATGTTGGCATTGCTCGCGTCGATGAAAGCCTCGAACCCCTGGTGGGCAGATGAAGACAGGGCAATGGGTCTCACGCCGCCGATCGTGAGACACAATTCGGAGAGGAAACGCGTATCGAAAGCGTACAAGCCCTCGCCGGTGGTTGGATCGGGCGTCACGTCACCATCGCGACCCGAGCACATGAAGAACTCTCCGTTCTTCACGACGAGCAGGTCCTCTCCCACCTCGGCGCTTATCCGAGGAGCCCCTTGAGGAGCGGCGGCTTCGCCGTCCTTCGGCTCGCCGCGAGCATCACGGGATGGTGCCTCTCGATAGTCGCCCACCGGCGCGAGTCTAAAGTTCTCCTCGACAGGGGGCTCGACGTCAGCGGCGGATGTTCTAGGAAGCGTTCAGCACCTTGTTGAGCGCGACGACCTGTGCCTGCATGGCCGCTCCCGGCACCAGGCGAGAGGTCAAGCACAGCGCTCCCCCAAGGCTCTTCGAACCGTCGCTCTCGAGCGACAACTTGAAGGGATCGATCGTGACGAAGCCACCCCGTGTCTCGTCGACCGCGGGGCCCAACAGCAGATCGAGCCGCTCACAATCGGAGGCGACGATGGTTACGGGCACTCGCAGGAGGTTGGAATTCACGTGCAACTCGGTCGCGGAGGCGGTGACGCAGGTCCCGGTGAGCTGGACGAGAGCCTCGGGTCCGTCCTTGCCGATGACGAACCTGTCGACCGTGATCTCGCCGGTGAAGGACCCGGTCTGACCGTCGGGGGTCGAGCAGGCCACACCCTGGACGGAGGGGAGCAACCAGGTGCGGGGAGCCCAGGCGGGAGCGGCGAAAGCCACAACCAGGGCCGTTGCGAGCGCTACTGCTGCGATCGACCTACGTATCATCTGAAGCATCATCCTTTTGGTTGGAAATCCCAGGCCGCCATTCTCGCGCCTCGGGGGTCGGTCGCCTAGCCCTGAGCCCTACGTCGTATTGCGTATCCAAAAGACCTCTTTCATGGCTTTTCATGGAAATAATCCATTTCCCCGAAAGGACACCCTCTCTGATGCGAATCAAGGCTTTGCTGGGAGCGACATTGATCGCCGCGATCTCCTGGACGGCGATGCCGACCCACGCGGCGTTCCCCGGCCCCAACGGCAAGATCGCGTACGCGAGCTACCCGCGCGCCGACGCCCTGGAGGAGATCTACACGGTCAACCCCGACGGCACCGGCAGGACGAGACTTACGTTCCGGCCCACGGATGCGATCCAGAGCAGCGTGGCCCCGGCCGTCTCGCCAGACGGCACGATGATCGCGTTCCATCGCTACAACGCCGACACCGACATCAGCGACCTCGTGATCATCGAGTCGACCGCCCCCGCTGGAACTCCCGCCACAGAGATAGATAGCTACCCCGCTCCGCCGAACACCAACTACGCCTGGCCGAGCTGGTCTCCAGACTCGAGTCACCTAGTCTTCGCACGGGCCACCAGCGCTGGAGGAGGGAACCAAGACATCTACGTCCTGGACGTGGCGACGGGAACGGTCACCCAAGTCACGTTCACCGCGGCCTACGAGGCTCAGCCGCAATGGTCGCCCGACGGAACCCAGATCGCATTCGTTCGCCAGGTCGGTGACGGCAAGGTATTCGTGGCCGACATCGACCCAACAACTTTCGCTCTGACCCACGTCACCAACGTCACTGGCCCAGGACCCATGTTCAGCGACGGATCCCCGAAGTGGCACCCGACGCAGAACAAGATCGTCCTCAACCGCTTCAAGTCCGGATGGGGCGGCTCGGAGATCTTCGTCGAGAACCTGGCTACTGGGACCCAGAAGAGGCACACGAACAACTCGGTCTACGACTCGATGCCCGCGTACTCGCCGGATGGGATGTTCTTCGTTTACTCGAGAGGACCCGAGGACGAAGACTCTGAGTTGATAAAGCAGAACGTCGCCAGCGGGTCCAAGACGATCGTCACTTCGAACCGGGTAGTCGATCAACAAGCCGACTGGGGAGTCCAACCAACCATCGTGCCGTAGTGCGCAAGCCGTAGACTCGAAGCATGGCAAGCGCGAGGCCGCCGACGGACTCCCCTCTATCGCAGTCCACGTCGCGTGAGACCAGGGGACGCTGGTTACTACTGGCGATCGCGCCGTTGTTGGTGCTCGGGGCTTTGCGCCTGCAGCCCGAGCTCGACGCTCAATGGGAGAACCAGCCCGCCCACTTCTGGTTAGTGCTGACGGCATCCGCACTCGCGGTGGCGCTCGGTTTCACGGTGAGCGTCGCCGCGCGGACGCGACGAGACGCTCGGCTATTGCTCGTCGCGATGGGCTTCATCGCCAGCGCGGGGTTCCTCGGACTTCATGCCCTGGCGACTCCCGGAGTCCTGTTGGGCCCCAATGCCGGGTTCGAGCTCGCCACGCCGGTGGGTCTTCTCCTCGGAGGCGCCTTGGTCGCCGCGTCGGCGATCGAGTTCGGACCGACCACTTCGGATCGGCTTATCGGCCGGTGGAACTGGCTCATCGCAGCGGTCGTGGCCGTGCTGGTGGCGTGGGCGGTCGCCTCCCTCTCGCGCGTGGGCCCTCTCGACTCCACTCTCGAGGGTGAGGAGCTCGACGGCTGGCAGACCGCGCTCGGCGCGCTGGGTGTGTTCCTCTATGCCGTCGCGGCTTGGGGCTACTTCCGCCTCTACAGGAGGCGTCCCGCGCGCTTCGTGTTCGCGGTCACGTTCGCATTCGCGTTGCTTGCCGAAGCGATGGTCGTCATCGCGTTCGCGCAGAACTGGCGAATCTCGTGGTGGGAATGGCACACGCTGATGCTGGGCGCGTTCGCGATCATCGCTCTGTCGGCGCGACGTGAGTGGCATGAAGAACGCTTCAGCGCGATCTATCTAGATGAGACTCTGGCGGGGGCCAAAGAAGCGAGCATCCTTTTCGCCGATCTGCAGGGTTACACGAGTTACGCCGAAAAGGCTCGGCCCGCAGCGGTCGCCGAGATGCTGAACGCATACTTCGCTCGTCTGGTTCCCACCATGGAGCGGCTCGGCGGGGAGGTTCATCAAATCATCGGGGACGCGTTGATGGTCGTGTTCAACAAAGGAGGCGACCAACCCGATCACGCCTTCCTCGCCGCGAGGGCGGGCCTGGCCCTGCAACGTGAGGCGAAGGAGATAGCCGAGGATCGGCCGGACTGGCCACGCTTCCGGGTCGGCGTCAACAGTGGTGAGGTCCTTGCCGGCGTTGTCGGCGCTCAGAGCGGTCACCGCAAGCACGGGCTCGTGGGCGACACGGTCAACCTCGCGGCGCGCCTCGAAGCACAGGCCCCCGTGGGCGAGGTAGTAGTCGGCCGCGGTACCTACGAGGCGCTACCCGAGGGAACCGTTGCGGAAACACTTCCCCTCCTGCGCGTGAAAGGGAAGGACGAACCGGTGCCCGCATTCGTCCTCCGCTCGTTGCCGGAGCACGAACGCTAAACGACCAGGTTCTGGCGAGGGGCCGAGCTCAGTACGTGAACATCCTGTCGGCCTCGAGTGAGAGGGCGAGCAGCTTCGTCGGCATCGCGAACTCGGCGGGCTTTCCTTCGAGATCGGCCTCGGTCACACCTCGAGCCTTCCCAGACATCCCCGAGAGGTAGAAGCGACCCCCGCTCGATGCGATCGCGTCGAAACTCTCCCTCAGTTTCCCCGTACCAAGGCCGGTGAGATTGTTCAGGACCGCATCACGGATCAATTGCACGGCGTCACCCGCGAGGAACATCGAAACCTCATGCCCTTCGTCCAGAGCGGTTTTGGCCACGAGGAACCCGAGCGCGGCGCGAGTCGGATGCTCGGGTCCGTGCGTGATGTGAACGAGGATGTTCGCCACTTCAGTTCGGCGAGGCGGTCGCCGGCTTGGAAGTGGGTGGGGGGCCGACGTCGCGTCCAAGCGTCTGGACGCGACCGGGTGGCTCTTCCTTCAGCATGCGCCACAGTGCCTTGAGATCGAGATGCGATCGTGGCGTTGGGTTCTTACCTGGTCTCATATCGCTCCATCCTAACCTTGCCCTCCGCCCGGCTCCTCGTCCGGGTCGACGTAGAAGAACGTCGCCCACTCGTACGGCCGCGACGCTCTTCCTTGGAGCCCGCTGAACCAGATCTTGACGGCCATGAGGCCGAGTTTGTCGGGATCCAGTGGGAACGCGAGCTCGGACTCAACCTCCTCACCCGGCTCGAGCGTGATCTCTTGTCCCTCGAAATAGCGAAAGGTATCGCCGGCTGGTATGTCGTTCGGGTCCTCCGACATGATCCCGTACAGAGGTAGGAAAGGATCGTCCTCCGAGAAGGGAGCCAGACGTACCGCCCCGTTGTCGGCGAGCTTCCTGGCGTCGAAGACGGTGACGACCGCGTCCTGATGGCGCCAGAGGACCCCTGACGTGTTCCGCATCCGGACACGAAGCAGCATCACGCTGACTCCTTCGTCGAAGTCATGCACGAACCGGGCCGAGTGCTCGATCGCGATCGAGACCTGCCCCCGGCGCGAGCTCCGGTAGATGAATAGCGCCCACAGGCCCCCGCCGACCAGCGCGACGAGCTCCGCTACCCCCAGCCAGAACGAAGGACCGCTGTGCCACATGGACCCAGCGTAGCTAGACGGTGCGACATCTAGGTGCCGCCTTTAGAGTTGGGCGTGAGATGACCGAAAGCTCCCACGGGATCGCCGAGCAGACGCTCCCTCAGGGGACCGTCACCTTCCTGTTCACCGACATCCAGGGCTCGACGAAGCTGTTGCGCCGTCTGGGCGATTCGTACGGGATGGTCCTCGGGACGCATCGAACCCTCCTCCGCGCGGCTTTCAGGCGCAACAGCGGTCGGGAGGTGGACACGCAGGGGGACGCGTTCTTCGTCGCCTTCTCCGGAGCGCGGGAAGCCGTGGCAGCCGCCTGCGAGGCTCAGCGAGCTTTGTTGGAACACCCCTGGGCCCACGGGGAACCGGTTCTCGTTCGCATGGGCATCCACACGGGAGAGCCACTCTTGATCGAGGGCCACTACGTCGGCATCGACGTCCACCGCGCAGCGCGCATCTGCGGCGCAGCACACGGAGGCCAGATCGTCGTCTCGGAGACCACCGCCGGAATCGTTGGGCAAACCGCATCAGTCGATCTCCGCTTCGCCGACCTGGGGCGGCACCGATTGAAGGATCTCGAGCACCCTGAGCACCTCTACCAGGTGGTTGGTGACGGGCTCCTGAACGACTTCCCAACTCTTCGCTCGCTCAAGCCGCCCACGAACGTCCCGCGTCATGTCGGGGTGTTGGTGGGTCGCTCGAGCGAGAAGCAGGAGCTCGAGAGGATGTTGCGAGATGGAGCTCGCGCGGTGACCATCACGGGTCCCGGCGGAACCGGTAAGACGCGTTTCGCCGCGGCCGTGGCGCTGAACCTCTTGGATCATTTCGAAGACGGCGTCCTCTTCGTCGATCTCTCGGCGGCCGGAGACGCTTCGTTGGTCTCGTCCGCGATTGCACAGGTGATCGGCGTACAGGACGAAGGAGGCACACCACTCGCCGACGCGATCGCTCAGGAGGTGCATGACCGGCACATGCTCCTGCTGCTCGACAATTTCGAGCAGGCCCTCGACGGCGCAGTCGTGGTCTCGCAGCTCCTCCATCACGCTCCCCGCCTGGTCGCTTTGATGACGAGCCGCATCGTCCTCTCCATAGAAGGCGAACAGGAGTTTCCTCTGGCCCCCCTGGGCCTTCCCGACGACGGATCGAGAGAGGCCGTCGAACGATCGGAGGCCGCCCAACTCTTCATCGAACGGGGCGGTCAGGCTCGCCCCGGCTTCGTCCTCACCGACGAGAACGCGCAAGCCGTCGCCAGCGTCTGCGCCCTGCTCGACGGGTTACCTCTCGCTCTCGAGCTCGCCGCGGCGCGGCTCAAACTGTTCTCGCCGGAGGCCCTGGTGAGTCGTTTGAACGACCGCCTTTCCCTCCTCACCGGAGGGTCCGGCGACAGGCCGGATCGTCACCGAACCCTTCGCAACACGATCGACTGGAGCGTTCATCTGTTGAGCGAGGAGGATCGTGGCTTCTTCCGGGACCAGGCCGTGTTCAACGGAGGAGCGACGGTCGAGGCGGCTGAAGCCGTCGCCGGCGCCGGTGTGGATTCCCTGGACGCATTGACGACGCTCGTGGGCCACAGTCTTCTGAGGCTGAGGAGCGACGCAGAGGGCGAGATGCGCTTCTGGATGCTCCAGACGATCCGCGAATATGCGCTCGAGATCCTCGCCGAAGATCCGGGGCGGGACTCCCTCTACGAGCGACACGCGCGCTATTACCTCGACGTGGCCGAGACCGTCGCCGCTGAAGCATCCTCTCGCCCCACTCAGTTGGATCGGTTGGACTCCGAGCACGACAACATGCGTTCCGCTCTCGAGTGGTGGTTGGATCGCGCCGATGGCTCCCATCCGGAGGCACCCGGCCTTGCTCTGAGACTGACGATCGCTCTGGGGAGATATTGGTACACGCATGGACACGCGGTCGAAGGGGGCCGCTGGCTCGAACGCGCGCTCGGCGCGGCCGGAGGAGAGGCTGCGGACGCCGACCGTGCCCGCGCGTTGCGCCTATTTGGAATCATGATGGAGCAACAACGGCACCTGGAACGCGCCAGGGTTCTGTTCGACGAGGCGCTCGGCCTCTTCCGCAAGATCGGCGATCGAGGCGGAGAAGCCTCGAGCCTCAACAGTCTCGGCGTCGTGACCCGATCACTGGGTGACCTGGATGCAGCGGAAGATCTGTACGAAGCGAGCGTGAGGCTCCGTCGCGAGATCGGTGACGAACCAGGCGCGGCCGCGAGTCTCGGCAACCTGGCGATCGTGGCCATCGACCGAGGCGAATACGACCGGGCGTGGGACCTGTTGGAAGACACTCTGGCTCTGGATCGAGCCCGCGGTGACGAATGGGGAGTGACGGTGAGCATCGCCAACCAGGGTGTGATCCAGCTGGAACGCGGCCATCTGGATGACGCGGCGGCGACCACGGGGGAGGCCCTTCGCCGCTTCGACGAGATGGGGGAAGCGGACGGCACTGCAGAGGCTCTCGAGACCTTCGCGGGGATCGCCACGGCTCAAGAGAGATTCGTTCGCGCCGGTCGCATCGCGGGGGCCGCCGGCGAGCTCCGGCGTACCGCTGGCTTACCTCTCGCGAAGATAGACATGGAGAGGCTCGAGCGCTGGATCGAGGCCGCGCGGGTCGCGATCGGCGAGGTGGCTTTCGATGAGGCTCGACGTGAAGGAAGTGCGATGACGAGGACTCAGGCGGTCAAGTACACCCTCGAGGGCCAAGGAGAGAAGCGGTCTTAAGGCCCTGTCTCCACAAGGCGATGCTACGGCCTAGGCTGGGGGAAACTCAGAGAGGGGAGGAGCCGATGTGCCGAAGCATCAAGGTCTTGCGCGACTATGAGAACCCACCGAATGGTGAGGAGATCGAGGCCGCCGCGCTGCAGTTCGTGAGGAAGATCAGTGGGTTCCGGAGTCCCTCGAAGGTCAATCAACCGGCCTTCGACCGTGCGGTCGCCGATATAACAGAGGTGTCGGCGCGCCTACTCCACTCCCTCGAACCGTCGAGCAAGGCTTCCTGACCGAGTCTCCACCTCGGATAAGAACCATCGATGAGCGGATCGTTGGGCTTCACCTGGCAACCATCGCTCTTCGAAGCCGACGAGCCGAGATTCGATCAGTCGTTCGCCAACATCCAGCGCGTGTTCTTGGATCCCATGGCATGGGTCGATCACGCTCCCGGGTGGGTGAGGGGGGCCGACAAGCTCTTCGGGGAGGTGCTCGAGAGTCGCGACTGGGGTCAGCGAGTGCGGAAGATGTTCGACAAGCGAGTCTTGGAGCCTCGTCTTACCTCCCCCTGGTCCGCTGGATCCGGCGAACCGCTCGAACCTCCCCTGATCGAGCGGATGCGGGTAGTGCTCTCGAATCGATATGAGGTCGACTTCGACTCCGTCGGGTTCAATCTCTATCGCGATGGACGCGACAGCGTGGCCTGGCACGGCGACCGCATCAAGAAGGAGATCGAGGAACCGATCGTTGCCCTCCTTTCGCTCGGGGATACTCGTCGCTTCCTGCTGCGGCCCAAAGGCGGAGGAGCTTCAACGGCATTCATGCTGGGTCCCGGAGATCTGCTGGTAACGGGCGGGATGACTCAGCGCACCTGGGAGCACAGCATTCCCAAGGTCGCCCGGGCCGGCCCCCGTATCAGTCTCGCCTTCCGACATGGGATGGATCCGGCCGTGTACCGCAGCAAGGAAGTCGTGGATCGCGACGAAAGCCCCGAGGATCCCATCTGAGCACGATTTTTGGGATCCTATTGTGATTCGTCCCGCTCTGACCGATGATTTGTCTGTGACGGACGCAACCTCTCGGGCATCCCGCACGTCTTAAACCTCACAAGCCGAGAGTCTCAAGGGAGGAACCCAGATGCGTTCGTCACGGCCGGCCCGTCGCAGGGCCTCGATGTTGCTTGCGGTGGGCATACTGGCGGCGACCACGCCGCTCGCCTCGGCATCCGCCGATCCCGCACCATCCCTTCGACTGGTGCGTTCACGCTCGAACGTCACGCTAAAGACCTACCGTGATCGGGTGCCGCTCGATCTGGGGGTGTGGCTGGCCTCGGCCGGAGGGGACTTCGAGGTCCACGTCGGCATGGAGGACTACGGAGACCCGCTTACGGCGTCCCAGGTCGACTCCACGACGAAGGGCGTACTTCGATCCATCCCGGCTGAGGATCTGAACGGGTGGAAAGGGTTCGTCGATTTCCTGAGGATCACGGTCCGCAACCAGGCGGGGCGAATCGTCGCAGACAAGACGCTAAACCTCTGCCCCAACTCATACGACAAAGAGCGCGTCGATGACTCGGGAGACGCCGTTCCGACCTACCCGGCCCAGGAGTGCAGGAACTTCTTCCCGTTCACGCGGGGCACGGTTTGGGGCATCGAGCAGGGTTGGGCCACTTCCGCCTTCACGGGGGTGGGGTACCGCGCCGCCTCCGCGTCGTTGAGACCCGGGGAGTACACGGCGACGATGCGCCTGGCGCAGCACTACGTCGACCTGTTCGGTGTCGCCCCGGGTGACGAAAGGACGACCGTCGGCCTCGAGGTCCTGGCCGGGGGCGGGGGCTCTGGAGGGGTCGCCCGTGCCGGTGCATCCCTCGCAGGCGAGTCTGCGGAGCAAGAGGCGGGGACCTCAGCCGGAGACGTGCCCATCGTGACGGCGCCGGATCCCGCCACGCTCCCCGACCTCGCCGCTCTACCGGCGTGGAACATCAGGGTTCGGAACGGCGCACATGACTACCTGTCGTTCGCCGCGACCCCATGGAACGAGGGGCCCTCGCCGCTCGTGGTGGAGGGCTTCCGTGGTTCGGACGATGACGAGATGGACGCGTTCCAGTACTTCTATGACTCCACCGGCGCCGCTGTTGGCCGCGCGCCGGTCGGTAGCTTCGACTACGACGACCGCAACGGCCATCATCACTGGCATTTCCTGCAGTTCGCCCGGTATCGCCTCCTCGTTCCCGGTGACATGACCGAGGTCGTTCGCAGCCATAAACAGTCCTTCTGCATCGCGCCTACAGATCCGGTGGACCTGACCGTTCCGGGAGCGTCACTCAATCCCTACGAGCTGGGCTTCGGAAGCTGGTGCGGTGTTGACACCTCGATCTGGGTACGAGAGGTGCTACAGCCCGGTTGGGGCGACACGTACTTCCAGTCGGTTGCAGGGCAGGCCTTCAACATCACCAACGTGCCCAACGGCCGGTACCTCCTCGAAACGTCGGTCAACCCGGGTGCGGATCTCTACGACGGAGACGCCTCGAACGATGTGGTGACCCGACGGGTCAGATTGAGTGGCCCACCTGACGAGCGCCGCGTCGAGGTGTCCGCGTGGCACGGCATCGAGGACTGACAAGCCCCTCCAAGGTCTTAGACGCCGCGTGGTGGGTACCCTTGTCGCGTGGCAGGGGTGAGTGAAGCAACACAGGTTGCCGGAGCGCTCGAGACCTTACGCGACCGACTAGAGGTTACGCGTCTAACTCTCGCCGTCCCCGGTTTAAAGGAAGCCCTCCGAACACGCGATGAGCTCGTCGGACAGATCGACGATCACCTCCTTCCTCGGTTGCGCAGCCTCGAGGCTCCCTTGCTCGTTGTGATCGGTGGGTCAACGGGCGCCGGCAAGTCGACGATCGTCAATAGTCTTGTCGGTAACGATGTAACCGCCACGGGAGTTGTCCGCCCCACAACCCGGGTTCCCATCCTGGTTTGCAATCCCTCGGACGCCTCGTGGTTCGAAGACGATCGCATCCTGCCCGGCCTCGCTCGCGTCACCGGAGCTTCGTCATCCGCCGGCAGCGTGCTGAACGTCGTGTTGGACGACGACGTTCCCTCGGGGATGGCGCTACTGGATGCGCCGGACATCGACTCGGTCGTCTCCTCGAACAGGGAGCTGGCCGCCAAGCTACTCGCCGCGGCCGATCTATGGCTGTTCGTTACGACCGCCGCTCGCTATGCGGACGCGGTCCCCTGGGAGTTCCTTAGAACGGCGGCAAGTCGCAGCACGGCGATCGCTATCCTGCTCAACCGGATACCTCCAGAAGCTCAACGCGAGGTCCCCGAGCATCTTGGGGAGATGCTCAGGGCTCATGATCTCGGTGATGCCCCGCTGTTCCCGATCCGGGAAGTGGACCTCGCAGGAGGTTTCATTCCGGACGCTGACCTGGCCCCTCTCCGATCGTGGCTCCACGATCTGTCCGCCGACGCGCAAGCGCGCACCGACCTGATACGACGAACCCTCCATGGGGCGCTCGTCAGCATCCCGGCGCGCGTTGCCGGGATCGCCTCGACAGTGGAATCGGAGCTCGCGGCCTCGCGGCAGCTACGCGAGACGGTCGACCGCTCGTACGCCGCGGCACTCGGGGAGGTCGAAGAATCCTTCCAGAGTGGAACGTTGTTGCGCAGCGAGGTCCTCGCTCGCTGGCACGAATTCCTCGGGACGGGTGACCTCATGCGGACGATAGAAGCGCGCATCGGCTGGGTTCGCGATCGGATCAGGGACGCCTTCACCGGCCGCCCCGCTCCACCCGAAGAAGTGCAGGTCGCGCTCAATGACAGCATCGCCTTGATCGTCACCGCGGGCGCCGAGCGAGCGGCTCAACGATCGTTCGACTCGTGGACCGCGACGCCGGCCGGAGAGGCTTTGCTTCCTCCTGCCACGCCTCTGGAACACGCCTCATCCGGACTGCGCGCTCAGGCGTCGGAACACATCCGCGAGTGGCAACGACGAGTGCTGGAACTTGTGACCGCCGAGGGGGCCGAGAAGCGCACGACGGGGAGGATCCTGTCGTTCGGCGTGAACGGCATCGGAGCGGCCTTGATGGTCGCTCTTTTCGCCCAGACGGGCGGCCTCACCGGAGGCGAGGTTGTTATCGCCGGAGGTACCGCGGCTCTGAGCCACAAGGTTCTCGAAGCACTATTCGGAGATCAAGCCGTACGCGAGCTAACCGCCACGGCAAGGGCGGATCTGACGGCCCGGATCGAGGAACTACTCGCGGTCGAAGCCGATCGCTACCACCAGGCCCTCGCGGAGCACGCCCCCGGTGAAGGGGATGCCGCGGCTCTCACGCACGCGGCCCGAGCGGTTCAAGCGGCCCTGGATTGAAGACCTTGAGGCGGCGCGGGTCGCTCCCGCTGGACGAACGCCTGCACTCGTTGGCTCGGGTGGTCCAGCTGGCGGAAGGTCGGTTGCCCGAGGACGACGTGCGGCCCGCCCGGGACCTAGTAGAGCGCGCAGGCCGCAGATTGGATCTGGGTCTCGCACACACGGTGATCGCTCTGGCGGGGGCCACGGGCAGCGGGAAGTCCTCGATCTTCAATGCCCTCGCCGGGCGGGAGCTGTCGACCGTGGGAGTACGCCGCCCGACGACTGGTGTAGCCCAAGCGTGCGTGTGGGGGGCGTCGGAGGGCGACGAGCTATTGGAATGGTTGGCGATACCGAGGCGACACCGAATGGACGGCGGGGACGAGGGACTCGATGGCCTCGTCCTGCTCGACCTGCCCGACCACGACTCGACCGAGGTCGCTCATCGACTCGAAGTGGACCGTCTAGCCGGGGTGGTCGACCTCCTCGTGTGGGTGTTGGATCCGCAGAAATATGCGGACGCCGCGCTCCACTATCGATACATAAGAGCTATGGCCCCCCATGAATCGGTAACCCTGTTCGTTCTGAATCAATCAGACAGACTCGGCGGTGACGAGCTCAACGCCTGCATCGCCGACCTCAGGCGAGTGCTTCGCGATGACGGCTTGCGCGACCCACACATCCTCGCAACCTCCGCCGTCACCGGAGACGGCATGAAGGTGCTCAGGTCAGAGATAGCGACGAGGGTCCACGAACGCAAGGCCGCTCTGCATCGGTTGTCCGCCGACCTCGAGGTGACCGCGGAGGGGCTGGGTCGCTTCTGCTCGAGCGGCGGTGGGAGTGCAGGTAACACCTCGGGAGAACGGGCACGCCTCGTTGATGCGCTCGCCGACGCCGCGGGCGCCCGCGTGGTCTCGGAAGCCGTGGCACATTCACACATGCGTGAGTCACGGCTCGCCACGGGGTGGCCGGTAACGCGCTGGCTGGCGCGGGTTCGACCCGATCCCTTGCGGCGGATGCACTTGGGGGCCGGCACCGAGGATGCGACATCGGTGCCGGACGCGTCGGCGGCGCAGCAGGCTGAGGTCGCACTCCGCCTCAACGCTCTCTCCGATAGAGCATCCCGAGGGCTGCCGCGACCCTGGCCGAGCCTGATGAGGAGCGTCACCGTCGATCGCCAGGATGGCGTCCAATCCGAGCTCCGGCGAGAGATCGGAGCAACGCGCTTGTCCTCGGGCAAAACGCCGGTGTGGTTCACGATGGTCGGATGGTTGCAGCGGATCCTCATCCTCATCGCAGCAGCGGGGGCTCTGTGGTTGCTGCTGTTGTGGGTCATCGCGTGGCTGAACCTGCCCGATCCCCCGACGTACGAGATAGAACGCATCCCCGTACCCACCGCGCTCTTGATCGGCGGCTCGCTCGCCGGGTTATTGGCGTCGCTCGTCAGTCGATCCGTCGCGCGGGTCGGAGCGAACCGGCGCCGTCGCGCGATCGTGAAGATCCTGAGAGCGCGGGCCCAAGCGGTCGCCGAGGTTTCGATCTTCGAACCACTCGAGGCCGAGCGCCAGGTATATGACGAGCTCTGTTCCGCGGTGGCGCAACTGAACGGCTAGCCGCCCAACTCCCCATGATCGGATCCGCGTCGACGCTCCAGCGATTGGGAAAAGCAAAAGCCGCCACCTTGCGGTGACGGCCTCTGATTTACCCGAAGGTTATTGGACGACGGACACGTTGGTTGCCTCGGGACCTTTGTCCCCGGCACGTGTGTCGAACTCGACCTTTGCTCCCTCAGCCAGGCTCTTGAAGCCCTGGCCGGAGATACTCGAGTGGTGCACGAATAGGTCCTTCTCCCCATCTTCTGGGGTGATGAAGCCGTAACCCTTCGCGTCGTTGAACCACTTGACGGTTCCGCTTGCCATAAAAAACACCTCCCTTGAACGATCACGAACGAGCAAGGAAGGCTGTATGCCGAACCGCACTTACGTTCAGAACAAGGCTCATCCTATCCCACCCAGCCTGCGCCCTCTCCAGGACGCCTCCGAGGGGGAAATGGGGCCTCAAACCCTTGACCCCAAGGAACGTTGTGCTTATCTGGGTTTCCATCGCCGAACTAAGGAGCCTGGAAGATGAAGATGACGAAGACCCTCACCATTCTGATCCCGGGCTTTCTGGTGGCCGCTTCGTTGTTCGTCGTGGGCCCCGCTTCCGCCCAGGGGCCCTCGTGTTTCGGCAGTCCGGCGACGATCGTCGGGGGACCCGGCAACAACGACCTGCAGGGGACCCCGGGGGACGACGTCATCGTCGGCCGGGGCGGAGCCGACCGGATCGAAGGGAGGGGCGGAGATGACCGGATCTGCGCCGGGGCCGGAAGGGACTTCGTGCAGGGCAACGCCGACCACGATCTGATCAGGGGAGCCGGGCGCCGCGATCTCCTCGTCGGCGGACGCGGCCCCGACTGGATCTTCGGCAACGGCGGAGGGGACAACACCGTCGGTGACACCCGGATCGGAGGCTTGTTCGGGGGCCCGGGCAAGGATCAGCTGCTCGGCGGACGAGGCCAAGACCTGCTCGCCGGAGGCCGCTCGCGCGATCTGCTCATCGGTGGAGGCAATCACGATGTCCTCAACGCGGGGCCGGGGAACGACCGCAACACCGCCGATCCCGACCTGAACGGCGGGCTTTTCGGGGGACGCGGGGACGATGCGCTACTGGGGCTCAACGGCGACGATCAGATTGCGGGGGGCCCGGGAATCGACGAGCTCAATGGCGGGAACGGCATCGACGAGCTCTTCGGTGGACCCGGCAACGACACATGCACCAACGGAGAATCAAACAACTCCTGCTAATCCCCCACTATCGGCAGACCCGAGGGGGTCTGGGGGGAGTAGGACGTCTCGACGGCCGGTCCCCCCAGTGGGGGTTGCCGCGGACCGGCATGGGGCCGGCATGGAATGCCGGCCGTTAAGCAAGGGCTGCGGTCAGCGCCCGCCGCGCGCGGGCATAGGCACAGGGGACTGAAAAACCAGTCAAACTCCCTGGGTGACCGCCGAGGCCGCTGAGAGCATCAGACGCAGTTGGTTCCTGACCGCGCCCGAGCGCGGGAACCCACATACCGAGATCGACGCCTACAAGGACGCCGATCGGGGGTGGACGACTGGGAATCGCGCTATGGCCCTCGTGCACGGTGCGACCTACTTCGCGCGCCTCTACGAAGAGCTGTGCCGGATCGAACCCGGCGGGTGGGTTCACTTCACCGATTGGCGGGGCGATCCCGACGAGCGACTGGCCGGGCCGAACACCGAGGTCTCGGTCGTGCTCGCGGATCTCGCCGCGCGCGGGATCCACGTTCGCGGGTTGATGTGGCGATCGCATCCCCAGGCGACGAAATTCAGTGAAGAGGCGAACTTCCACCTCGCCCAGAAGATCAACGAACAGGGTGGGGAGGTACTGCTGGACGAACGTGTTCGGCGCGGAGGGTCCCATCACCAGAAGCTGTTCGTGATCCGGCATCCGGAGGGACGCGGCGTGGATGTCGCGTTCGTAGGCGGGATCGACCTGTGTCACAGCAGGCACGACGATGCCAAGCATCTCGGCGACCCTCAGGTCTACGAGCTGGACGAGCGTTACGGGCGAACGCCGCCCTGGCACGACGTCCAGCTCGAGGTCAAAGGCCCCGCGGTCACCGATCTGGCCATCTCATTCCGCGAACGATGGGACGATCCCACGCCCCTCGATCATCGCAATCCTTACCGGAAGGCCATGGCGCGGAGAGGGCACGAGCCCGAGCAGCGGAGCGCTCTGCCGCCGCAGCCGGAGAACCCTCACGAGGAGGGCCCCCATGCCATACAGATCCTTCGCACCTATCCAGCCAAGCGCCCCGCCTTTCCGTTCGCCGCGAAGGCGAGCGAAGCATCGCAAGGGCCTACGAGAAGGCCTATTCGTGGGCCCGCTCTCTGATCTACGTGGAGGATCAGTACTTCTGGTCGATCGAGATCGCCAAGCTCCTAGCCGAGCGCCTGGACGCCCAACCCGAGTTACGAGTGATCATCGTTCTCCCCCGCTACTTCGAGGCCGGGGGACGCATCGCAAGCGCCGCGCCCCGCTACGGGCAGAGCCGGGCGATGAAGATCATCAAAGCGGCGGGCGGCGAGAGGGTGGGCGTGTACGACATCGAGAACGAACGCCAGACGCCGATCTACGTGCACGCCAAGGTCTGCATCATCGACGATGTATGGGCCGAGGTTGGCTCCGACAACGTGAACATCAGGTCCTGGACGCACGATTCGGAGCTCTCCTGTTCGATCCTCGATGACACGCTCGATGAGCGCGAACCACGAGATCCAGCGGGGCTCGGTGACGGGTCCCGGGTCTTCGCGCGCGACCTCCGGCTCCAACTCTGGCGCGAGCACCTGGGTGTGGACTCGGATGCGGGACTCATCGACCCCCAGGAGGGTTTCGAGCGTTGGCGTAACGCAGCCGCGGAGCTCGACGCCTGGCACGCTGGGGCCGGCGGGGATCCGCGTCCGGCGGGTCGGGTGAGGTCGCACGATCCGGGAGCCCAACCTCGGTGGGCGGATGCAGCCGCGCCGGCGATGCTGCGCGCTTTCGTCGATCCCGACGGCCGGCCCCGGCGGCTCCGGAAAAACCGACGCTTCTGAACCGCCCGATGCAACACCGACGGAGGAACCGATAGTTGGAGGTCGTCGTTGGCTCGCCGATACCGATCTTCGGGCTCGTCATGGCGATCGGGCTCATCGGAACCGTTTTCCCCACGATCCCCGGCCTCCTGCTCATCTGGTTGACCGCCCTCGTTTACGGATTCTTCGAGGGCTTCGGAGTAATCGGATGGATAGCGATGGTGGCCATCACGCTGCTGCTCGGCGCAGGTCTGATCGCCAAGGTGATGGTTCCGCAACGACGCGCGGCAGCAGGCGGAGCCCCCAACTCGACCCTCGTGTTCGGCGCGATCGTCGGAGTGATCGGGTTCTTCACCGTGCCGATCGTCGGGCTCCCGTTGGGGGGGATCGCGGGTGTGCTGGTGGCGGAGTACCGGCGCACACGCGGATGGGCCGCAGCGTGGCGCTCGACGAAGGGAGTGATCGTGGGATTCGGGATCGGCGCGTTGCTCGAGCTGGGCGCGGGGATGGCGATGATCCTGTGCTGGCTGGCGTGGGCCTTGGTTCAGACCTAGGCCGCGAGTGTGCGCCGTCGCCCCACCGGGTAGGTCTGTCCGCATGACGAGCAAGGGAACCAAGCTGTGAAGTGGCGCCGCCGGCGACGGGTCAGCGGCGACATCATCGACCGTCGCGGCGCCCCCGGCATCGGCGGGGGTCCTGGGTTGGCCATCGGTGGCCTGGGCATCCCCGGCCTGATCATCCTCGCTCTCGTCTTGTTCCTCAACCGCGGAGGAGGAACGAACATCGACAGCCCTTTCGACGACATCCAGGGTGGAGACCCCCGCGCGGAAGCTCCGCTCGAAGGGCCCGATCCGGATGCCCGTCTCGTTGGATTCATGTCTTTCGTGCTCGACGACGTACAGAACTTCTGGGCCGACACCTTCGCCGCCTCGAACGAGGAGTATCCACGAGCGAAACTCGTTCTGTTCGAGGCCGGCACGCAGTCAGCATGTGGGGGTGCGACCGAGCAGATCGGCCCGCACTATTGCCCCCCCGACCAGAACGTCTACATCGATCTCGATTTCTTTAAGGACCTGCGTGACGATTTCGGGGCACCGGGTGACTTCGCGCAAGCGTATGTACTGGCGCACGAGATCGGGCACCACGTACAGAACGTCATGGGGATCAACGAGCAGGTTCGACGGGAACAGGAGGCGAACCCGGATGCGGCGAACGACCTCTCGATCCGCCTCGAGCTCCAAGCCGACTGCCTGGCGGGTGTGTGGGCTTTCACGGCCTACGAGAGAGAGCTTCTGGAAAGCGGGGACCTACGGGAAGGATTGGATGCTGCCGCCGCAGTGGGCGATGACCGGCTACAGGAGGCGGCAACCGGGGAGATAGACCGCGAGTCGTGGACCCACGGGTCCTCAGAACAACGGGTGGAATGGTTCACCAACGGCTACGAGAATGGCGACCCGAATGCCTGCGACACGTTCTCGGTCGACGAGCCCTGAGCGTTTATGTAAGCGGTCTAGACTCCAGCGCGGTTAGATCGATGACCCGGTCATCGCCGTCTTCGAGGCGAATCTCTGGCGGAGCCTTCGAGCCCTTGATCGTCGTGTAACCCATCAGGTCTTGGGTGCTCATGTACTCGATGGGCACGCCGTACTGCTTCAGATCCTCTTTCACCCGCGCGCTGCGGTTGCGGATCCGCCCCATGAATGTGTCGACGATGTAGAGATCCGAGGGATACCCGTACTGGGCCCGCCAGCCCCACTGAGCGGGGATGACCTTCCCCCACAGCTTGACCTTGCCGACTACAGCGATATGACGCTCCATGTCGAACCGGAAGTACGCCCGTGACACTCCGTCGTACATCTCCATCAATTTATTCAGGGAACCCACGGCGTAGATCCCGCACTTGCACTCTGAATCTGGGCACGCGTGATCCTCATCCCCGTGGGTGATGTCGAAGCGGTACCCCAGCGAGATGTTGCAGTCGGCAACCATCGGCTGCTTCGGCCGCCACATATCCTCGGCCGTGACGCTGCGCAAGAGGTAGGGCCCACGCAACTTCTTGCGTGCATCTCGGCCTCCATCGAAATATTTGATCTCGTGGCGGGCGGCGATCCAAAGTCGCCATCCCTCGATCGTCCCTGCGTAATCCGAAACCTGCTGGGTGTTGGGAACGTATTCGATCTTCATGCGGCGAGCCTCGATACCGGCACGGGCACGTTCGGTTCGGGGGACGGCTCGGCGGGGATCTCGGCCGGTACCGGGGGTTCGGTCGGGTCCCAGGTTTCGGGCTTCCCTTCTTCCCCTATGCGTGTAGCGCGCGGTTGATGCTCCATTACGACCCCCTCAGGTTCCCGCTCGATCTATGCCAACGTGCAGCATGCCCCGTTCCGTTGATTCCACTCACTCTTCGTTGTTTTTTCGCCGCACAGTCCCTTGTGCAACTACAAAGAGTAATGAAGTCTGGACCGAAAAATCTCGCCTCATGACAGGAATGGCGGAAACGTCCCTTGCGAGTTTCGGATGAACGTTCCAAGGCGGCCAAAGCGGCTAGACGGCACCCGCCGAACCCGGATCTTCGACGAGAGCGCGAAGGTGTTCGAGGGCCTCGTGAGCGTAGAAACCATCCTCTACACGTCCGTCGTACGAGTACTTGAGAGTGAGCTTCTACTGCACGCGTTAGCCTGAAAAGCAGTGATGCATCTCGCGCACGAGACGTGGTTCACCGATCGAAGACCGGGCTACTCGTGGGACTTCGTGGCTCATCCAGCGACCATCATCGCCATCGTGCTGGTCCTCATCGTCGTCATCCTCTGGCGACAGGCGGCGACACGTCTCCCCCGCCCGGAGCTCCCGTTCCTCGCTCCGCTCGGGCGCCTCTCACCATGGATCCCGCGTCTTCTCGGGCTGCATGCAGGGGTATCGCTGTTGTCTCAGGCGGCGAGCGGCTCCTACCTCGCCCCCTCACTGGAGCTTCCCGATAACTGGTTCGGCACCTTCCTTGCGGTCCTAGAAGCGGTAACGGGGATCTGGCTCATCGCCGGCTATCGTGTCCGTCCCGCGGCCTGGCTCCTGGTGATCGCCGGCCCATTGGGCGTGGTGGGCTACGGGCTGATACCGCTCCTGGAACGGATCGACCTCTTGGGCATAGCGCTCTTCCTCGCGATCCTTCCACCGGACGATCGCACTCCGGCAGGACGCGTTGAAGCGGAGCCCCCGCGGCTGGCAACCGCCTTATTCAGCCTTCGATTGCTTGTCGGTGGAGCGTTGGTGGTGCTCGCATTCACGGAGAAGCTGGCTCGGCCCGATCTTGCGATCGCGTTCCTCGAGCGCTACCCGGCCTTCAACATCCTTCACACGATCGGATTCGACATCTCGAATGAAGCTTTCATTCGACTATCGGGCGCGGTGGAGTTGCTATTCGGTCTTCTCATCATCTCCGGAGCGCTGCCTCAGGTTGTCGTGATCGTCGCCGGGATACCGTTCAACGCGACGCTGTTCTTTCTAGGAGCAAGCGAGCTCATCGGGCATCTGCCGGTCTACGGGGCCATGCTCGTTCTGCTCGTCTACGGGTCCGATCCGCGGCTTGCTCACCTCGTGCCCTGGTTCCCTTGGACGAGAACCGCGCGAGGAGAGGGTTCTCAGTTCCGGGGACGACGGGTTCCGGCTGCCGAATAGGATTCCGGATGATGCATCGTTGCTTAGCCTCCTACCTCACCGCGTGCCTCTTCGTATCGGTGCTCGCGGCGTTGTCGCCCATCACTCCGGCGGTGGCCGGCAACATGCGCCCGCGCATCGTGGATGACCACATCCCTTACGGCGCACAGCGGAAGGCTCAGATGGCCCGCTACTCACGGCGTCACTACGGCCATCGCACCTGGCGGCTGCGCGATCCCAGGGCGATCGTTCTTCACTTCACGGCGGGCAGCAGCTATTCGAGTGCACGGGGCTGGTTCGCCTCGAATACACCAAATCGCGGCGAGTACCCAGGAGTATGTGCGCAATACCTGATCGGGAAAGGCGGGAGGATCGGCGAGCTGGTCCGCCCCCATGTTCGCTGTCGACAAGCCATCGGACTCAATCACCGAGCGATCGGGATCGAGATGGTGCAGGTAGCCGGGCGGGGGTCACACTGGGCGTCGCGTCAGATCCTCCAACGGCGCCCCCAGGTACGCGCAGCGCTCCGGCTCGTTCGTCATCTCAGGCTCCGCTTCGACATCAGGATGAGACATGTCATCGGACACGCCATGACCAATAACAGCCCCTTCTTCAGGGACCTGATGGGGTGGAGGAGCGACCACACCGACTGGATGTGGCGCGAGGTCAGGGAGTTCCGTCGCAGGCTGAAGCGGATATCATGAGCGGACTCCCGGTGCGTCGCGCTCTTGCGGGGATCCTGGCACCGGTAGCCATGGCCGCGTTGATCGCGCCGCCACAGAAACCCATCCGGCTGAACTCGGCCACCCCCGCTGCCACCCGGCGAGTGACGATCGGCCGGTCCGTCGACGGACGCCGGATCCGGGCGATACGCGTCGGGGACGCCGGGAGCCGGCGCTCGGTTCTCGTCGTGGGCTGCATACACGGCAATGAGCGTGCCGGCAGGCGGATCATCAGGCGTCTCCGCAACATGGCTCCCCCGGAGAATCTCGAGATCTGGATCGTGTGGACGCTCAATCCCGATGGGATGTCCGTCGGGACGCGTCAGAACTCACGAGGGGTCGACCTGAACAGGAACTTCGGTCGGAGATGGCGCGCGATAGGGAGCCGGTGGTCCACCTATTACTCCGGCCCCCGCAAGTGGTCGGAACCGGAAACACGTGCAGCCCGCTCGTTCGTCCTGGATGAGAAGCCAGATCTCACGATCTGGTATCACCAGGCGATGGCGCTGGTCGTCAAGACCGGGGGGCACGTCGCGGTCAAGCGACGCTACGCGTGGCTCGTGGGTCTCCCCCTTCGGAGGATCGATCCGCTGCCCGGCACGGCCGTGCGATGGCAGAACCATCGCTTCCCACATAAACCGGCATTCGTCGTCGAGCTGCCCGGCGGGCCGATGACGCGCGCCTCGGCACGCCGGCATGCGAGGGCCGTCGTCGAGGTGGCCCGCAGCAGGTAGCGAGCTAGTTGTGGTCCAGGATGCTCCGGCGGACCTTGAAGTCTTGAATCGCCTTCGCCGCAAGTTGCTTGGGCTTGACGATCTTCACTTTGCGAGCGAGATGCAACTTCTCGAAGAGGGAGATCAGCCCAGCGCTGACATCGATCTGGCCCCTGCCGATGCCGTGACGGGCCGAACTAGGAAAGGCGTGGTGATTGTTGTGCCACGACTCGCCGAACGAGATGATCGCGAGAACCCAGTTATTGGTCGAGAAGTCCAGGCTCTTGAAAGGTCGCTCACCGTAGAAGTGACATATCGAGTTGATGCTCCAGGTGACATGGTGAAGGAAGAACACGCGTACCAACGAACCCCAGATGAACGCAGCGATCCCTCCCCAGACAGATCGAGTGACGGCGAATCCCACGAGTGCTGGAAGTGCGAACGACACGATCGTTAGACGAGGGAACCAGCGATCGATCTTCACCAGATCCGGGTCCTTCAAGAGATCGGGAGCCCACCTCTCGATGTCGGTCTTCTCGGGATCGGTGAGCCATCCGATGTGGGAGTGCCACAGACCTCGGATGACGCCGCGCATTCCGGGACCTTCGTCCAGATGGGGTGAATGCGGATCGCCCTCTCGGTCGGAATAAGCGTGATGACGGCGGTGCGCTGCCACCCAGCTGAGGATCGACCCTTGCACGGCCATTGAACCACCGATCGCCAGCGCCACCTTCAAACCGCGGCGCGCCTCGAAGCTCCGATGTGTGAACAGGCGGTGGAACCCAACCGTGACCCCCATCCCACTGAAGATGTAGAAGGTGAGGGCGATGACCGCGGTGGCCGCACTCAATCCCGCCCCCCAGAACAACGGGATCGCCAGAAAGACGCCCGCGAAGGGCAGGATCGTCAGGATCAATACGGCGCGCCGTTGAAACTTCGCTTCCGAAGAATCCAGTTCGATGACGCCTTGGACGTCGGTCGCGCGCGAGGAGGGAGGTGCTTCGAGGGCTTGAGCCATGACATCCCTTTCATTGGGATAGTAAGGATGCAACGAGGGGCAAGGAGCTGGGGGTTCTTGGTGCTTACCTTTCGAGGCCGGTTACGCCACGGCGGAGGATGTACTCACTCTACCCCAAATCTCCTCTAACTAATCGCCCTGGTCGCAGCCTGCCGTTCGATCTCCGCGTTCCACTCCCCGCCCACCAGGATCGCGATCGAGCTCAGATAGAGCCAAAAGATGAGAACGATCACTCCGCCGATGGGCCCATAGGTCTCGTTGTAGTTGGCGAAGCTGCTATTCGCGTACCAGCCGAAGCCGAGAGATGCAGCGATCCATAGGACGGCGCCCAGGATCCCTCCCACGCTCACCCACTGCCACGATGGCTTGTCCCGTTTGGGGGCCAGGTAGTAATAGAGGGAGAAGAGCACCATGACGGCAACGACGGTGAGGACCCAGCCGAGGATCACGAAGATGGTCGATTCACCGAATGTGAAGACCGGCGAAGGTACTCCCCCGAAGATCCCTGTCGCGATGATGAGCACGACAGCGACGGCCCTCTTTCCGATGAACTTCCTGTCCTCCGGCACGTCGTACGCGACGTTCAGGCCCGACTGCAGGGCAACCATCCCGGACGACGCGCTCCACAGAGCCAGCGCCGTACCGGTGATCGCCGCCAGGACCGAGGCGGTTTGACTCGTTGAATCCGCTTGCTTCATGGCGTCCAGGACGAAGTCGCCGCTTCCTCCCGGCAGAGCTGATGCGATTGAGCTCTGCAACCCCGACGTGTCGACGCTGGCCAGACCCAGGATCCCGATGAGGGCGATGAATGCCGGGAAGATGGCAAGGAAGAAGTAGTAAGCCATGCCGGCCGCGATGAGCGTGACCCGGTCGGCCTTCAGTTCCTTGACCGTTCTCTTGAGCGTCTCCTTCCAATCGGCTTTTCCCAGCTCGAGCGGCGTATCGGGCCCCGGCCCGGCGCCGGTCTGAGAAGGGATCCCCTGTTCGGTGGAAGGTGCCTTCGTTCGTTCCATGGTCTGCTCGCTCATCGCTCCCCTCGTTCCGCTCGGCCCGTCCGAGTATCCAACCGCCGCGGGAGTGGTTGATGGCGGCGAGCCCGCCCGGTCTCCCCTGATGCGCTTGAAGAGCACCCACATGAGCAATGCCCGCGCCATGACTTTCACGACGGATGACATCGCGCGGGTTTACCCACGAGGCTGAGCGACTAACGGGTTGGCGGTACCTTCTCGACGTTCGGAGCCATTACGCTCCCGTCGTGAGCCAGACGACATCCCTGCTGGAGACCGAGCGAATCCGCCTCCGTCGCTACCGAGCCGACGATCTCGACGACGCCCATTCGATGCTGGGTGACCAAGAGGCGATGCAGTACTACCCATCCCCTTTCACGCGCGAGATGAGCTCGCGATGGATCGAAGACAACATGCGACGCTACGAAGAGGACGGCTTCGGCCTCTGGGTCGTCGAAGAGCTGACGACAGGGGAGTTCCTGGGGAACTGCGGCCCCGCGTGGCGCCTGATCGAGGACGTCTGGATGGTCGAGCTAGGGTGGCACATCAAGCGCTCGCACTGGCGCAGGGGCCTCGCAACCGAAGCGGCCTCGGCGTGCCGGGACTACGCCTTCGCCACGCTCGATATCCCGAGGGTCGTCTCCTTGATCCGGCCGGTGAACATCCCTTCGCGCGGCCTCGCCGGCAAGATCGGGATGACGATCGATCGTGAGGTCGACTACAAGAACTACCACCACTACCTCTATGCGGTGGAGCGCGATCCAATGAGTAGGGTCCGAAGATGAGCACCGCTACTCACATCCCTTCCACCAGAGAGCTCGAAGGAGACGACGCCCTCGAGACCTTGCGGTCGACCGGGTGGGGACGGCTGCTCAAGGATGCGCTCGCCGCGCCTTCGGGCGGCCGACGGCTTCAGTCACGCGCGGGCGCTGGCGTTCCAGATCGCTCTGACGGCTCTCCCGGCACTGATCGCCGGCGTCGGGATCGCGACGGCACTGGAACAAGACGACCTTCGCACGGTGTTCAAAGACACTCTCTTGTCACTGGCTCCCGGACCGGCAAGCCAGACGTTGACCGAGGCCTTCAAACAGGGGGCGGAGGCAACCGGCTCGAGCGCTGCGATCGTGACGGGCCTCATCGCCGCCCTCGTCTCGGCGACGGTGGCGATGGGCCAGCTCGAACGAGCCGTCAATCGCATCTACGGGATCGAGAGCGACCGCCCGCCTCTGCGGAAGTACGGACGGGCGCTGGTTCTCGCCTGCACCGCGGGGGTGCTGCTGTTGCTGTCGTTCGTGATCTTCCTCGCCGGTTCGGCTATCCGTGAGGCAACCAGCAGAACCCCGGGGTGGAGTGAGACGGCCCTGACGATCTGGTCCGTTGCACGCTGGCCGCTCGGGGTTGCGTTCATCGTCGGAGCCATGGCCGTCCTGTTCCGGTACGCCCCCCGCCGGGCTCAGCCGAACGCTTCCTGGCTGCTGGTGGGCTCGGGTCTCGCGGTTCTCTTGTGGGTCCTTTTGACCATCCTTCTCGCGGCCTACCTCGAGGAGAGCCGCGAGTTCGGGAGAACCTATGGTCCGCTGGCCGGGATGATCGGGATGCTCCTGTGGTCCCTAGCCTCCTCCTGGGCCGTCCTCTTCGGCATATCGGTGGCCGCCCAACTCGAGGCGGTGCGCGCCGGGGTCCCGACTCCAACGACCCGATCGGATTAGGGCCTCGGAGGCAAACCGCGTGACCTGGAGGCTCGTTCGGTAGGATTCGATTCTGTCGATCCGCAGATCCAACAATGGAGGCGACCTTGAATCCCACCACCGGAGTCATCAGCGAGGCTTGGGACCATTACACGAAGCACTGGAAACACCTATTACCCATCGCGTTCGTCGTCTACGCGATCGTGGGCCTTCTATCCCTTCTCTTCTCCACCCTGGGCTGGATCGGCGCCCTACTCGTAAGCGCAGTCTCGATCGTCGGGCTTTACCTCATGCAGGGGGCCTTGACCGAGGCGGTCGCGGACGTTCGTGATGGGCGGGCCGATCTCTCGATCGGCGACACCTTCCGGCGGGTGAGCCCCAAGCTTGGCGCGGTGATCGGCGCCGGTCTCCTGGCGGGGCTCGGGATCGCCATCGGTTTCGTGCTGCTGCTCGTGCCCGGTCTGATACTCCTGACCCTGTGGTCGGTCATCATCCCGGTGATCATCCTGGAAAACAAAGGTGTGTTCGATTCTTTCGGTCGCAGCCAGCAGCTCGTGCGAGGTCACGGGTTCCCGGTGTTCGGTGTGATCGTGCTGACCTTCCTGATCCTCTTCGCCTTCACCATCGTGCTGGCCCTGCTCTTAGCGCCGCTCGACGATGGGGTTGCGAGTTTCTTCTCGAACCTGATCAGCGGCACGATCACGGCGCCATTCATCGCTGCGGCCTGGACGATCCTCTATTACCGTCTGGCCGAGGCGCAGGGAGCTACCCCGCAGTCGACGGCTCCGGGTGGTCCCCCATCGACGACCCAGAGCCAGCCCCCCACGACCCAGGGCCAACCGCCCACGGGTCACCGGGAGCCTCCCGGCGCCGGGCAACCGCCCAGCTCAACCTGAGGAACGGGGACCTCGCGGGTCCGCCTCGAAGACTTCGAACAAGCCATCGACCACACGCCCGGGCCGGGCGTCGTCGACGACCAGCGGCAGGCCTTGGCTCTGCCAGAGCTCGAGCCCGCCCTCGAGGTTGTGTGCATCGATGCCGCGCTCTCGGAGGAACTCGGTCGCCAGTCCGCTTCGCTGTCCCACCTGGCAGGTGACGATCACGGGGCGGTCGTCCGGTAGCTCCGGGTAGCGGAGGGACACCTCCTGAAGGGTGATGTGCATCGCCCCGGCGATGTGTCCGGCGGCGAACTCATGATCCTTCCGCACGTCGAGGAAGTGGGCGCTGCCCAGCAGCGAGTGGGCCTCCTGAACATCCACCAGCCGACCTTAATCGAGGCCGCGACTGGGCGACGGCTCGTCGGAGCGAGACCGGACTCTCGGCGCACCGTTGCGAGTGAGCCGGGGGTTCGGCCCCCTCCACCACTTGACAGGAACTGGCTGAGGGACCAGCCTTC
Source organism: uncultured Actinomycetes bacterium (assembly GCA_963777015.1). GTDB lineage: Bacteria > Actinomycetota > CADDZG01 > CADDZG01 > WHSQ01 > JACCXF01. The sequence continues at coordinate 355,515 of CAVZOQ010000004.1, read as the reverse complement.
TCCCAGATCAATGCAAGCGGTGGGTTCTAGGAACGCTCGTCGCGGCTCGGCACCCCGGCGAGCAGGACTACGGGGGAGGTTCGCGTGAGCAAACGCAACGACCGGTTCGAGGTTCTCGAACACAGCAGCGGCGTGACCTATCGCAAGGCTGGCGACGACTATTTCCAGAAACGGCAACTGAAAAGAGTCGCGAGCGTTCTCTCCCTATGGGCACTGGGTGTCGGCGCCGTTATCTCCGGGGACTTCTTCGGCTGGAACTTCGGGCTCACGTCTGGCGGGTTCGGCGGGCTCCTGGTTGCCACGATCGTCATAACGATCATGTACATAGGACTCTGTTACTCGATCGCCGAGATGTCCCCTGCCCTTCCCCACACCGGGGGGGCGTATTCGTTCGGCCGGTCCGCGATGGGGCCGTGGGGAGGTTTCGTCACCGGACTCGGCGAGAACATGGAGTACATCCTCACGCCCGCCGTCATCGTCGTGGGCATCGGCGGCTACATGGGATCGATCCTCAACGACCTGTTCAGCTGGACGATCCCTCAACCCCTTTGGTGGCTGATCTTCTACGCCATCTTCATCGGCCTGAATATCATCGGCGCAGAGGCCAGCTTCAGGTTCACGATCGCCATCACGTTCATCGCCCTGGGGATCCTGCTCGTCTTCTGGATCGGCGCGATCCCCCATTTCGACCTCGACCTCGCGCTGAACATCGCGCCGAAGGGCGGCAACTCGAAATGGTTCCCTGAGGGGATCGGAGGGATCTTCGCGGCGCTGCCGTTCGCGATCTGGTTCTACCTGGCCATCGAGGAACTACCACTTGCCGCCGAGGAATCCCACGACCCTCAACGAGACATGCCCAAAGGGATCCTGCTGGGCTTGCTGACCCTGGGGATCGCTGCGTTCCTTACCTTGTTCCTGAACTCGGGGATCGAGCCGGGTGCACAAGAGGTCGGGGAATCCCTCGAACCCCTATTCCTCGGTTTCCAGACTATCTTCGGGGATGGAATGGGAGCGTCGCTGCTCGCCCTCGTCGCAGTGGCGGGACTCGTCGCAAGTTTCCACACGATCATCTACGCATACGGTCGCAACATCTACTCCCTCTCGCGTGCAGGTTACTTCCCGCACTGGCTGTCCCCGACGCTTCGCAACCGGCAGACGCCTCACATCGCTCTGATCGTCGGAGGCGCCATCGGCTTCGTGGCCGCCTGGATCCTGTACGAGTTTGGAACGTCGGGCGTCGGCGCGGCGCTGCTCACGATGGCGGTCTTTGGAGCGGTCATCTCTTACTTCATGCAGATGGTGTCCTTCGTCCTGCTACGCAGGGACCTTCCGAACATCGAGCGGCCGTACCGGAGTCCCTTGGGCAATGCCGGCGCCATCGTCGCGGCGATCATCGCCCTCGTCTCTATGGTCTCCCTCTTCTTCAACGAGGACTACCGCCCGGGCGTGGTCGGAACCGCTCTCTGGTTTGCCGTCGGACTCCTGTACTTCGCCGTGGGCGGACGCAACCGACTGGTGTTCTCGCCGGAAGAGGAATTCGCCGTGAACATGCGAGAGAAGCATGGGCGGAGCGCGCATTCGGCCGGTACGCCTCGGGGGCGGGTACGGGCGGCCCGACCACCCCGACGTCCACTGGGTAGGCTGAGCGGACGACGAGGGAGGGGCACGGTGGCCGGAAACCTCGAGCTGAAGCAGCTCGGCACGATGGTCGATGACAACGAGATCGACACTGTCCTGGTCGTCTTCGTCGACCTGCAGGGCCGGTTCATGGGAAAACGTGTCACCGGTCCTTTCTTCATGGAGGAGATGACCGGCGACGAGGGGATGCACGGCTGCAACTATCTCCTTACGGTGGACGTGGACATGGAGCCTCTGCCCGGCTACAGGTACGCCAATTGGGATCTGGGCTACGGCGATTTCCATTGCGTCCCCGACATGTCCACGCTCCGAGTCATCCCGTGGCTCGAGAAGACGGCGCTGGTGATCTGTGACGTATACACGGAAGAGGGCGATGTCGTGGACGTCTCGCCGCGACAGATCCTCAAGCGACAGATCGAGCGTGCAAGCGACGCTGGTTACTCGTTCATGTGCGGATCCGAACTGGAGTTCTTCCTGTTCAAGGATTCGTTCGAGGAGGCGGGCAACAAGGGGTACAAGAACCTCGTTCCGCATAGCGCGCACATCCAGGATTACCACATCCTCCAGACGACCCGTGATGAATATCTGATCCGTCAGATCCGCAACGGTATGGACGGAGCGGCGGTTCCGGTTGAATTCTCGAAGGGCGAATTCGGCCGCGGGCAACAGGAGATCAACCTTCGCTTCGCCGACGCCCTCGAGATGGCGGACCGGCACACCATCTACAAGAACGGTGTCAAGGAGATCGCCGACCTCAACGGGCGCGCCGTCACATTCATGGCCAAGCACTCCATGGAGGAGGCCGGCTCGTCATTCCACCTGCACGCGAGCATCTGGGATGACGAAGGCAAGGACTCGATGATGTGGGATAAAGACGCGCAGGATCACATGTCGAAGACCTTCCGGAACTTCTTGGGCGGATGGATCGCAGCAGGGCGAGAGCTCGCGTGGATGTACGCGCCCTACGTGAACTCCTACAAGCGCTATCAGCCGGAGTCGTGGGCGCCCACGGCCCTCGCCTGGGGGATCGACAACCGGACCTGCGGGTACCGGTTGGTCGGGCACGGGAAATCATTCCGCGTCGAATCTCGCATCCCCGGTGCCGACGCGAACCCCTACCTGGCTTTCGCGGCCACCATCGCTGCCGGATTGCATGGGATCGAGAAAGAGATCGAGCCTCCCGATCCGTACAACGGCAACGCTTACGAGGCCGAGGACGTTGCACGGGTCCCATGGAACATCGTCGAGGCAACCACGGAACTCGAGAACTCCAAGATCGCCCTCGATGCGTTCGGCGAGGACGTTCACTTCCATCTCGTGAACACGGCGAAGCAGGAATGGGCTCGCTTCAATCAGACGATCACCGACTGGGAGCTGCAACGGAACTTCGAGCGGATCTGACGCCGGAGTGAAGCGGCCGGTCGTAGGGATCACGTGCTACGTGGAGCAGGCGAGCTTCGGCGTCTGGGATGTTCCGGCGGCTCTCGTCCCGCTGACATACGTTCGTGCGGTGGAGGCGGCCGGGGGGCGACCCCTTCTCATCCCTCCCACCTCGGAAGGTGTGGACGAGACCCTGGACGCTCTCGACGCGATCGTCTTCAGCGGCGGCGCCGATCTGCAACCCTCGATGTACGGGGCCGCGGTTCACGAAGATTCGACGCAGTTCCGACCCGATCGGGACGCCGGCGAAACCCTTCTCCTGGAGGGAGCCCTGGCGCGCCACTTGCCAGTGCTGGCGGTCTGCCGGGGCATGCAGCTGCTCAACGTCGTACGTGGCGGCGACCTCATCCAGCACCTCGACGAGGTGACCGATGGACGCGAACACAAAGCGGACCCGGGCCATTTCGCCACCCACGAGGTGAAGGTCTCGGATGGAAGCAAGCTCGGGGCCATCGTCGGGACCGAGGCGACGATCGCTTCGCATCACCATCAGGCTCCTGGACGCCTGGGGATCGGGCTCGAGCCCGTGGCATGGTCGCCCGACGGCATCGTCGAGGGGATCGAGGACCCGAGCGACCCCTTCACGATCGGGGTGCTGGGCCATCCCGAAGAGGGAGAAGATAGGGCCCTGTTCGAGGCGCTCGTCGCCGAAGCCCGAGAGCGGCAGGAGAAGCGATGAAATCTGTGCTCAATCCGGCCACCGAGAAAGAGCTGACCCAGGTCCACGAGTCCACGACCGAAGACCTGGACGCCGCCGTCGATCGCGCCGCCAAGGCCTTCGAGTCCTGGCGCGAGGTCGCTCCTGCCGATCGCGCACGGTTGCTACGTCGTGTCGCCGCGCTCGTCGAGGAGAACGGCGAGGAGCTGGCGCGCCTGGAGACCCAGAACGTCGGCAAACCGATCTCAGACTCGCGAGGCGAGGTCGCCATGGTCGCCGAGGTCTTCTACTACTACGCGGGGGCCGTCGACAAGCACATGGGTGAGACCATCCCGGTTGCGGGCGGGATCGACGCCACCTTCCATGAGCCTCTTGGAGTGGTGGGGTTGATCACCCCATGGAACTTCCCCTTGAACATCGCCTCGTGGAAGCTCGCGCCGGCACTAGCGTGTGGAAACACATGCGTACTCAAACCCGCGGAGATAACCCCCCTCACCTCGCTCCGCATCGCCGAGCTCATCCTCGAGGCGGGTTTTCCCGAGGGAGTGGTCAACGTGGTCACCGGCTCCGGGAGCATCGTAGGCAAGAGGTTGGTGGAGCATCCAACCGTTGCCAAGGTGGCATTCACCGGGTCAACCCAGGTCGGCGCGGGGATCATGAAGGGCGCCGCCGACACCATCAAGAGGGTGACCCTCGAACTGGGTGGCAAATCCGCCAACATCGTGTTCGCGGACGCCGATCTCGAGGCGGCGGCGACCGCCGCGCCGCCGGCCGTGTTTGGGAACGCGGGACAGGATTGCTGCGCCCGAAGCCGCATCCTCGTACAAAGGGAAGCCTTCGACTCATTCGCGTCCCTGTTCGTCGAGGCAACGGCCAAGATGAGGGTCGGTGACCCGGAGGACGATGCAACGGAGATGGGCCCCCTCGTCTCCGAGGAGCAGAGGGAGAAGGTGGCCTCGTACGTCGACGATGACGTGATGTTCGCAGCCGACGTACCGGAGGGGACGGGCTACTGGTATCCGCCGACGGTCCTAGGCCCGGTCGGCAACGATGCACGACAGGCGCAGGAGGAGATCTTCGGTCCGGTCGCATGTCTCATCCCATTCGCCGATGAGGACGAAGCGGTTCGGATCGCGAACGACACCCCCTATGGGCTCTCGGGATCGATCTGGACCCGAGACGTGGGCCGAGCGGTCCGCGTGGCCAGGCGAGTCGATGCCGGGGTTCTCTCCGTCAACTCGAACACATCCGTGCGGCCTTCCACTCCTTTCGGGGGCATGAAGCAATCCGGATTCGGTCGGGAGCTCGGGATGCACGCGCTCGCCGGATACTCGGACGTCAAGAACGTCTTCATCTCGACGGAGGGCTAACCGTATGCGTCGCCTGGATGGAAAGGTCTGCGTGATCACCGGATGCGGCGGGGGGCATGGGCCGGGAAGCGGCCCTGCTCTTCTCGAACGAAGGCGCCAAGATCTGCATCGGAGACGTAGACGCTAAAGCCGGCCAACAGACGGCATCGGAATGCGCGGACGGGATGTTTCATGAGGTGGACGTCTCCGATGCGGACAGCGTCGATGCGATGTACCGCGCAGCCACGGACAGGTTCGGCGGAATCGATGTTCTCTACAACAACGCCGGGATCATGCCCGAAGACGACGCGTCGATCCTCGAAACCGAAGTGGAAGCGTGGCAACGGGTCCAGGACGTGAACACCAAGGGTGTCTTCCTGTGCTGCAAGTACGGGATCCCTCATCTGCTCGACCGGGGGGGTGGATCCGTCATCAACGTCGCGTCGTTCGTTGCACTGATGGGGGCCGCGACATCTCAGGTGTCGTACACGGCCTCGAAGGGGGCGGTGCTCTCGATGACGCGTGAACTCGCCGTCGAATTCGCGCGTCGCGGAGTGCGCGTCAATGCCCTCTGTCCGGGTCCGGTCGAGACCCCCCTTCTGATGCGGCTGTTCGAGGGTTCGCCTGGCGCACTCGAACGAAGGACGGTTCACCTGCCGATGGGCCGCTTCGCGCAAGCGAAGGAGATCGCGTTCGGGGCGTTGTTCCTCGCGAGCGACGAGTCGTCCTACGTCAACGGGTCGACCTTCCTGGTCGATGGGGGGCTCACGGCGGCATACGTCACACCTGAATGACGACAGATCATTGCTGCACGGTTGCTGCATTAGGCTGGCAACGTGTGCTTGATCACTTGACTTGCTGCGCATGGCAAGTCCTCCAGAGACCTGAGAAGAGGAGACCTGAGACAGTTTCGAGTGCGGTGCGACAGGTGAAGCTGAGCACCTGCTATGGATTCGAGATCGAATCGGAGCTCTCCTTCAACTACCTGAGGGGCGGCGGCGGTCAATCCTTGAGTGTCGCTGAGTCGGATGAGGAGGTCGAGGAGCCCGCCGTCCCCCCGCTCGTAGAATGGAAACCCCACGAGGCTAGGCAGTTGCACGGCAAACTCTTTCAGCAGGACGGCATCTATCGTCTGTGGTTCAAGCGCTTCGGCTGGTTCAGCATCGATCCACATGCCCGGAGGATCACGGTTCCGCCCTTCGAGGACACCGCCCGGCTCGAAGCGAGACTTTGGGGGACCGCCATCGCTCTCTGCTTCGGGGCGCGCGGGGACATCGATCTGCACGCCGCTTCAGTGGAGATCGACGGGGGGGCGTTGCTATTCGCAGCTCCCGGAAGATTCGGGAAGACGACCTTGGCGGCAACCTTCCTGCGCCGGGGGTTTCGGTTGCTATCCGAGGATCGCAGCTGCTGTCACCCCGGAGCAGATCCGGTCGTCTACCCAGGGCCGGCAACCCTTCGTCTGCGGCGCGACGTCTACGAAGCCATGGACTTCCCTGGCACCTACCTCACAACGGAGGATCCCGACCGGGTACACTTGGCGATCGACGAGGAGCTTCGCGGCGACAGTTCCCCACTTCCTATACGGGGCATCGTGTTGTTGCGTCGCACTGAGGGCGAGATGAGACTCGAGCGAGCCAAGTCCGTGGATTCTCTGCGCGATATCTGGTCACTTGGCCTGAATCTTCCGACAGACAAGCACCGCACTCAGGCGTTCGGGGATATCGCTGCGCTTTCTTCCCGCGTACCGGTCTGGAACCTATACCGGCGTCTCGAATTCCAGAATCTGAATGCCGTCGTTGACAAGATCATCCATGCCTGCACTGGATGACGTGGCGCTTTCACCGATCGCAAGGGCGATGCTCGCTTTACGGATATACGCGGCCTACGGCCGCGTTCATGCGGAGCTGAGGTCCCATCCCATGCCACAGGCGATCGCACGGCTGGGCCGAAGGGGCCGGCGCGAGGTTGAGGTCGAGCCCGTGCGTCTGGGAAGGATCATCTTCAGACTGCTGCGCTTCCGCCGGAAGAGGGCCCGATGCCTCTATACGTCGCTTGTATTGTTCAGACTCTTGCGGCAGGGGGGCGTTGCGGCCGAGCTCGTCATCGGGTTGCCCAGGGAGCCCCGAGACAAAGACGGTCACGCCTGGATCGAGATCGACGGGGTCGACGTAGGTCCACCCCCCGGCGGATCTCGTCATGAGGAATTGGCCCGCTACCGTTGAGACTTCTCCTCTGCGTCTGCTTCCCGCAGGAAGATCAGATCCCTATCGGCGAGCTCTCCGAGAAAGTCCGAGATGTCGTCCTCGAGAGTTGGAGGCGGGCTTTCGAGGTGCGAACGTAGTTCTCCGATGAGCGAGGAAAAGGTTCTCTCCTCCTCGAGCAGCGTCCATACGAGCGAGCCCACCTCATTCACACCGTGATACTCCGCAGAGTCGAGGTGCAGAATCACGCTCCCGGCTCCCTCCTGGAGTTTCCGAAATGTGGCCCGGGGGTTGCGACTGATGGACGTTTCCTGCTCGATCATCTTTCGTCTCTCCTTCGAGTCGTTGTCATCAATACAGGCCCAAGCTTCCACGTCGCCGCTCACGCTTCATGGCGAGGTTGAACGATACGAGCCCGAGGGCAAGAGTGAGAGCCGAGATGGGAGCCAGCGCCGCTAGGTCTGGGACGATATCCGCCCATCCTGCGCCACCGATGAGGGTGTCGCGGGTGGCCTCCAGCACGATGGCTGCGGGGTTCAGCTCCATCACCGTTTGGACCCAGACAGGAAACAGCGTCAGGGGAAAGTAGGTACCGGATCCGATCGTGATGAAGGTGCCCACGAAGCCCACCACTCCGAGACCCTTCTTGAAGGTCAGGACGGTCGCCGATCCGATCATCCCCAATCCCCAAACGAATGGAATGAACAAGACGAGGAGCGCCCCAGAAGGCAGCAGGCCGGAGGCGTTGAAATGCACTTCGAACAAAGCAGCCGAGACTCCAAGAAATATCAGGGATCGAAGAGGAACGTAGAGGAGGTCATACACGACCGAGCCCAGAAGGAGGGTTCCGGGGGACATCGGACAGGTAAGTAGCGGCTCCAGCGTTCCCATGTACTGCTCCTGGCGCATGACGGCCACAACCCGGCTGATGCCGATGGCCAGGAAGGCCGTCGGCACGATCCCCGTAACGACGAACTCCATGTAGTTAGGTTGAACGCCTCCGAAGGTCGGCAGATTGGTTGGGGGGATCAGCTTGCTGACGTAGAAGAAGATGACGACCTGGACGATCAGGTTCAGCCAGTCGCCAAACAGAGCGAATCGGTAGGTCCACATCGTGAGCCAGTCACGACGAAAGAAGGCGGGTATCTTGCGTAGTTCATCGAAGAGAGCTACCGGTAAGCGCGCCGAAGGCGCCGAGATGCTCACTGCTCTTCCTCACGAGTGAGATGGAGGAAAGCGCGTTCGATCTCTGAACGCTCCTCGCGGCATCCTAGGATCCTGATGCCGGACGTTGCGAGCGAGGAGAGAACGTCGCCGAGGACCTCTCCGTCCCGGAGGCTCAAGAGAAAGTGCTCTGACGAAAACCGGCCACTCTGTTCGATATCACCCCGTCGTCCCAGGGCCGAACGCGCCTTGACCAATAAAGCCGCAACATCCGTTTGCGAGAGATCGAGATGCAGCAGGTAGCGATGGGCGACGGTCGTCGCCATGAGCTGAGGAACGCTTCCCTCGAAACGCACCCGCCCGCGGTTTAAAAGGGTGACTGTATGGGCGAACGCTCGGATCTCGTCGATGCGCTGGGTCGCCCACACGACCGCTGCACCCTCGCGGCGCGGTCGGCTATCAAGTCCTGGATTCGCCGGGCGGCCTGGAGATCCAGGTCGTGGGTCGCCTCGTCTACAAGCATGATCGCGGGATCCATGAGCAGCGCCCGTGCCACCGAGAGTCGCTTCTGCATCCCATGCGAGTATTCCCCCACCGGTTTGCGAGCGACCTCGGCGAGGTCGACGGCTTCGATGCATTCCATGCCCCGGCGGATGGCCTCCGCTCGCCGGAGGCCATGGAGGCGTCCGAAGAACGTCAGGTTCTCCAATGCAGAGAGACGCAAGTAGAAGGTTCGATCGCCCGATGGGACGAGCCCGAACATTCGCCTCGAGGCCCGGCTCATCAGGTGCTTCGATGGCACGCCCAAAACGGAGATAGAGCCTTCACTGGGTGTAACGAGACCCGCCAAGATGCGCATGAGGGTGGTCTTACCCGCGCCGTTGGGCCCCAGGAGCGCGTGGATCTCTCCTTGCTCGATGGCCAGAGAGACACCGTCAAGAGCGGTGGTCGAACCGAATCGTCTGAACACGTTGGTTACCCGGATGGCGGGTTCGCCCGACCCACCGTTAGCCGTTTCGGACCCGCCCTCCCTCTCCAGGGTTTCGGAGCGCCGCCCGCTCATGCGGTCCTCACGAAGGCGGAGATCGCCGCGAGGTCTTTCGCCCACATGAAGTCGTCGACGTCGAGATCCCTGTCGATGAGGCGCTTCCGTAGAAGATCGTAGTTTACGCCGGGCATCATGAAGCTTGGCTCCGTCAGCCAGCGTTGGAGCTCGTCATAGTCGACCCGAGCGAGGATGGACTCGTCGAACCCGGTCTTGTGCTTCCGGTCGAGTATCACATCCGGGACCTTTCCTCGGAGCAGCTTGCGCACCAGCTTCTTTCGACCGTGCTCGGGAGCCTTGTCCTCGGCTTGGAGCGAGATGAAAAACTCCCATAGATCCACGTCGGCCCACGGTCTACGTGTCCGGATCCCGCAGATGCTCTGCATGATCTCGTCGGCCTCCATCGTGAGCCCCGGGCCGACGAATGCCCACTGCTGCTCCTGGCGCCACCGGCCTCGGACTCCGACAATCAATTCGGCCTGGCGTCGCTTGAATCTCTCTCGGTCGAGGAATTCGGGAACGGGTGCAGAACCAAATGGCATCCGCATCTTCCGATAGGCGACCGCCGCCTGTCGCGGGACAAATGAGGCAGCGATCTGCCGGCCAAGGTTGGCGATCGATACTCCATTCTCTTTCTGACTCCTGAGGTTGCGGCCCAGCGCCCGGAATCGCCCTCGCAAGAGGAGATGGGGAACGATGTATGCCCGTCGATCGAAGACGAGCTCGGCCACTTCACCGGTCAGCATCGTCCGAAAGCCAAGCTCACGCGCCTTGCGATAGTGCTCTTCTGTGTCATTGACGAAGATCTTGGGCACCGGACCGTCAAGAACCTGGACGGTCCGGGCAAGATCGCTGAGCGGCTGTGCGGTTCTCTCGTAGGTGTGCAGAGGCATATCTAGGTAATCGGCAACTGCCCTCACATATTCACTCTCGTCCACAGAGGGCTGATCGGGGTAAACCACCGACAGGGCCGAAAGTGGCCGGCCACTCATCTCGAGATGCGGCCTCATTCCATAGGCCGCAAGAGGCGGAGAATCGATGCCGCCGCTAAGGGACACGACATCCGTGCCGGTTAGGGTGCGCTCGACCGCGGTCGCGAACAACGAGTCGAAACGCTCGGCGATCTCCTCGTATGAGTAACGACCGGTCTCGAGCAGAGACTCCGGTTTCCAATACCGCTCGAACGTGGACGCGTGGGTTTGCGTCTCCATGAGCTGGGCTTTGGGCAGTCTTTTGACTCCTTCGAGGGCACAAGGAAACTCGTCGAGCAGCTCGTTGAAGAAGATCTTCTCCAGGATTTCGGCATCGGGTGAACGCTTGATCCCCGCCCCGGCGAGAACTTGCTTAGCCTCTGTTGCTACGAAGATCGATTGGCCATCGTCGCGAAAGAACAGCGTGCGGAAACCGAGATGATCGCGAAAGGCCCACATCTTGTGCCCGTCGGTCAAGACCACCGCGAACGCCCCTCTCAGATAGTTGGGAAGCGATCTTCCGAAGGCGCGAAAGCCGGCGATGAGGATTCCGGCGGGAGTGGGACTGGGAGGCGTTTGTCCAGCCCTTTCGAGCATCACCAGCAGGTCGGCGATGTTGTCAAGCGACCCATTGAACACGGCGGCAAGATCCTGCGAAACGAAGAGATCGGTCTCGTGGAGATCTTCAGCTTCTCCTGAAGCGAGCCAGCAGTTTTCAATGCGATCGATCCGGTCTACCTTCCCTCGGTGGGGCGAGGCCGCGATCATGCGGACAACGGTCTCTCGATCGATGTCGCCGGTGCGACTTAGCGCTGCGCAGATGGATCCCATGATTTTTCAGACGAGTGTAGGCCTGCCGAGATTTTCGATTGTTACCGGACGAAGTGGGCTGCAAGGGACCGGCAACGGACAGAAGGAAGGCCTTACGCGAACCAGCCCCCCGAAGGGGGCTGGTTTCAGATCGTACTGTCCGACTGCGTCAGTCGGACGGGCAGGACGGTTCGGCGAACATCGGGTCGTAACCGCACTCACCCTTAAAGCTGCCACCCGGCACGTCGAAGGTGTGATCTCCGATCGGGCCGTAATCAATCACTTCTGGCTTCTCGTACAGCATTTGTGCCCCCTGTTCCTTGATGCTCCGCTGCTCTTCGATGTTCCACTGCTTCCCTCTTTGTGATGCGCAGCGTACCGCTACGCTCACCCTCCGTCAACCAGTTACTCCCAACTATTAGGGGGATTACCCCCTGGCGTCAGATTCTACACATCCCGGGTAGCTTTGCCCCGTGGCGCTGGAGGAATCGATGGTTACCGTGATCGTGGCAACCCACAACCGGGGTCACTACCTGGCCGCATTCCTCGAATCGGCCCTGGCACAGGACTATGAAGGGTCTTTCGAGATACTGGTGGTGGACAACGGATCCACCGACGAGACCGCCGCGATACTGGAGCAATGGAGCAAAAGGGACAATCGGATCAAGCCTCTTTACCAACCGGTTCTAGGCAAAGCCCGGGCCCTGAACCTCGCGATCGAGAGCGCACAAGGCGATCTGCTCCTGTTCACCGACGATGACGTCATCCTGGATCCAGGGTGGATCAGGCACTACGTCCTCTTCTTCCGGTCGGTCGGGCGTCAGATGGTGCTCGCCGGCGGAACCATCCTTCCGGTGGCCATGGACCTGGGTCCGTGGCCCGAATGGTTGTCCGTAGCAGGCATCGCCGACGTACCGACTCAGCTACACCACGGGCCCCAGCGCCGCCTGGACGAGGACTTCGAGTATGTGTGGGGCGCCAACCTCGGCCTGACGGCTCAAACGTTCGATCTGGTTGGTCCCTGGGACGTCGAACTCGGACCCAGTGGGGACCGCAGCCAGACCTTTCCCGCCCCGCGAGTTGGGCACGCTTCCGACGCCTTCTACAACGATCGGGTGCGAGCCGAGGGAGGGGCGGTTTGGTTTCTTCCCGAGCCCGTAGTGCATCACCGGGTCAGGCGGGAAGAAGTGACTCCCCGCCGCATCCTCACCACGGCCTTCGGCCGAGGCCGCCAGGAGAGCGCGTATTTCACCAACGTGGGGTGGTACTGGGAACGCCCGGACGTAGCCGATCGGCTGACGAAGGGACTCTCTTCCGCCTTGTGCTCGTGTGGAGGCATCTGATGGCGGCACTGGCCTGGGCGGTGGCATTCGGACTCATCGGCCGGCCCGCGTGGTTCGAGCGAGCGCGCCGCTCGGCATGGCTTTCGGGGTGGGTCATTCAATCTTTTGCCGATGAGAACGGGGCTCTGACGCCGCTGCTGGGGAGACCATCCGCCCTGTTTCGTCGCCTTGCGCTTGGTGCCGTTGGGTTGCGACGCAGTTGATCGCGCTCGTCGGGGAAACCTTAGCTGTAGGCTCCCCCCAGCGCGGACGCCTCTACATGGAGAGTAGCGACAATGGTCGACAACGATTTTCTGTCCACATGGATCCAGCCCCAACACCTCGAGCCCGGTGCGCTGGATGGATATAAAGAAGCATTCGGGTCCAATCCCGCCCGTATGGCGGTTATCGAGGATTTTCTGGTCGAGGACAAGGCCGAGAAGCTGGGCAAGTTTCTCGCCACCGAGGCTCAGTTCGAGTACGAGTTCGGTCTCTATTCCGTGGAAGACGGAGCAGACAAGGAAGCGTGGGACGCAGCCGAAGAGAAGGACAGATTCTTTAGGTTTGGCAAACTGACCGGAATCTCCCCTGAAGCACAGTTCAGCCCCAACGCGCTGACCTATCTGCAATTTCGAAAGACGTTTCAGGACATTCGGTTCAAGGAGTTCTTCCAATCCGCCTCGGGCCTCCCGCTGGGGGTCAGCGACGACTTCGGGTCGCACCGAATGAGCAAAGGGGACTTCCTCAAACAGCACGACGACGACAATAAGAACCGGCGTTTGGCGATCGTCGTGTACCTAACTCCAGGGTGGGAAGCGGACGAGGGCGGGGCCCTCCATGTCGTCGACCGTGGCGGAAACCAGCACACTGTCGGCGCGACCTTCAACGGCATGGTCATGTTCGACACACTGGCCGGTACGACACACTACGTCGACCGCATCACGCCCTCGGACGACTCCCGCCATCGCTACACCATCGGGGGCTGGTACCACAAGCCCGAATGATCCCGGCCCTCACGCCGAACTGATGGGACCAAGGGTGCCGCCCTCCATGTCGGTGGTGATTTCGACAAGGGATCGCGGCCACTATTTGCAGACGTGCCTGGAGTCGCTCGCGACGCAGGACTGCCCGGTCGCCTTCGAGGTCGTCGTGGTCGACAACGACTCGAGCGACAACACTCCTCAACTGGTCCGGGAGTTCGTTGAGCGGGATGACCGCTTTCGCTACATCATCGAGGAGAAAGTCGGGCTCAGCCACGCTAAGAACGCCGGCGTGCGAGCCTCTGTCTCATCCCTGATCGTGTTCACCGACGACGACGTGGTGCTCGATCGGGGGTGGCTCCATTCCTTCGCAAAGTGCGCAGAGAGACAATCCAACCCAATGTTCATCTTGGGCGGACCCATCCATCCGATCCCGCACGACCTCGGGCGATGGCCATCGTGGCTCCCGAACGAAGCCCTGCGCGATCTCCCGTTTCTCGATCATCGTGCGACTCGTCCGCTAAAGCCATTCGAGTACCTCTGGGGTGCAAACATCGCAGCCCCTGCTCGCGTCTTCGACGAGCTGGGTCCCTGGGACGTCGAGCTGGGTCGCAGTGGCGACCTTCGAGGCACGTACGAGGACGTCGAGCTGGTCGATCGCGTTCGATCCTCAGGAGGCACCGCCTTCTTCTGTTCCGATGCCCGACTCCATCATCGGGTCGAACGATCGACCGTTTCTCCCGGCTACGTGATGCGGCGCGCCTTCAGTCGAGGAACCACAGACCACTGGCGCGCCGCTCACGGGGTGCCCGCGCCGGACCACAACCCGCCGCTCACCTCCGGCGTCGGGGAACCGTTTTTCCTTGTGGCTCGGCTGTGCGCCTGGCTGGTGACGACTCTCCTCTTTCGGATCCGTCGGAGTCGAGCATCGTTCGCGCGGGCCCATTATCGTGCGTGGCGTTGCGGCTGGTGTCTACAGTCCATAACGGAGGGGAATAACGCTGATGCAATCAAGAAGGTCGTCCGGCGAGCCGCGCTGAAGACCCGCTCTGTCGCTTCAGCCGGTGCGGGATGGCGTCCGTGATTGCCACGCCGCAAAGTCACCCCCCTGCGCGCAACAAACCCTCCTCATCAGCGGAGGGCGGCCCATCCGATCGCATCCGTCTTGTCGTCGCCCAGCGTGCCGCCGATGTCGTAGCCGAGCTTCACGAGTTCCCGCGAAAAGCCCTGCCATTGATCGCCGAGGAGTTGCATGACAAGGAAGCCCCCTGGGCGCAGTAAGGTCACCGCCTCCGCCGCGAGCCTACGCTGAAGCCCTAGTCCGTCGACCCCGACACCTCCGACGGACCCCGGCGCGTCGCTCCAGGCCGCGTTACCAAGGGAAGGCGGGACGTATGGAACGTTGACCACGAGCACGTCCGTTCTGCCCCATAGCTTCTCGGGAAGGGGCTCCAGGAGCGATCCACGATGGAACGTGACGCTGCCCACCCGGAGCCGACGACGGTTGGACCGAGCCCAGCGAAGGGCGCGCGCCGAAGTGTCGGCTGCATGGACGGTTATCTCCGGCCGTTCACTCGCCAGAGCCAACGCTACTGCGCCACATCCTGTTCCAAGCTCGACGATCGTCGCACGCGGAACTCCCTCTATCAGCTCCAGGGATTTGGTGACGAGACCCTCGCTGATTCGACGCGGAACGAACACTCGCGGACCCAAAGACAGCGTGATGCCTCGAAAGCGACAACGGGTTTGAGCCCGTCCAAGCAGCGGCAAGCCGGCCAGGTATCCCTTGATCGTTCGAGACCGGACTCTACGGTGCGCGCCACGAGCCAGTAGCCAGACGAGGGGTCGGAACCCGAGCCGAAAGGCAGAACGCGAGCGTCGCACCTCGAATCCGGTTCCCCTGAGACATCCTAGGACGCCCGTCTCCGAGGCCAGCTCTACGACTCGCACGGCGTCGCCCGCTCGGCCCGCTCGCCGCTCAAGATCACGGCGCCACGTGTCTCGCCCCCATCCGGGGCGCCACGCCTGGGTTGCTGTGAAAACCGTAAGAGCGGCTTCGTCCGGCTCGAGCCAAGTTAACGATGTCGTGGTCGCCTGCTCCCACAGGCGCCGCTCCAGAGCGCTTAAGGATCGTGAAGGCAATGGCGCGGCGGGAAGGCGCCGATGCAAGAAGACGGCAAGCCCGTCGTCCCACGCGTACCCAACCGTGCAGGTAACACGCCACAAACCCCGGTTAGCGATCTCGAAGCGCCACGACGAGTTCTCCATGGCTGCCTCCGCGTCCCTCCAGTAACTCGCGTGGATTAGGACATGAACCTCGTAATCCTCAGGATCCTCGGGTCGTCCGTCGACCAGTTTGAGGCTCGGGGCCCGCAGCAATAGCACCGGAACGCCGGCGCCGGCAAGGTTGTCGAGTACGCCTCTGAGCACCGATCGTCTCCTGTTGCCGTGCCCGCTTCCGCAGGACGATCCTGTTTCAACCATGGCTACACGTTACGTTGTCCGTGTGGAAGTACCGGGGTCCGCCGAACGATCGTGGTCTGACCGTCAGCATCTGATGGAGACGTGGTACAGGGAGATGCTGACGGACGATATGGCCGCGTCGACCGCGTTCAAGTCAGATCTTGAAATGTTCGCCGGAAAACTCCGAGAGCTCTCCGGTCGGATCCTCGACGTCGGTGGCGGCAATGGGATGGTTCGCTGTTATCTGACAGACACCGTTGACTACGTCTCGGTGGATCCAAGTATGTCGTGGCTTGACGCCGACTGGACGAAACTGTCCGACGAGTGGCCGTGTCTTGCAACCCATCCTTGCTTCGTGCAGGGCGTCGGAGAGAATCTTCCGTTCGATGACGAGAGTTTCGATGTCGCCCTAGCCCTGTGGTCTCTCAACCACTCTCTGCATCCGGACGTCTTCATGGCAGAGATGAGACGAGTGCTCAGGACCGGCGGCCGCTGCATCCTGGTGCTGGAGGACATGCAGCCGAGCTGGGGTGACATCCTCTCGATGTCCAAGACCGCGTCCAGCAAGCGAGGGATCGCAAGGTACCTCAAGCACAAGGCCCTTGTCTCTTTGAGGATCAGACGGCCAGAGGTACAACCGGACCATCTCTTTATCTCGGAGAGTGGATTGAAACGATGGTGCAAGGGCTTCGAGATGACCGAGCGCTGGTGGGCGGGCTCGTACCTGAGCTTCGACTTCCTCAAGAGAGGGTGAACGCACGTTGTTATTCGCGGAGGCTCTCGGTTGGTTGATCAAGCCATGCCCGGAGCGGACCTGATGAAGTCCGCCCGAGCAAGCCTTCGCCGCCCGCTGCGCACGGCACGACGGATCAGGCGAAGGCTTCGATCCCGGGGTTTGATCTTGCTATACCACCGAGTGGCCAGCTTGGACCGCGATCCCTTTGAGCAAGCGATCGCGCCCGAGAACTTCGAAGAGCAGATGGCCACTCTAACGAGTGCCTTCAACCCGATGACCCTCGGCGAGATGACCGAAGCATCCAGGGGAAGGGCGACTTCCCCGGCGGGCAGTTGCCGTGACCTTCGACGATGGTTACGCAGACAATCTGCATGTCGCTCTTCCCCTACTCGAGCGTTACCAGATTCCCGCGACCGTCTTCGTCACCTCCGCGGCAGTGGGTCGTCAACGAGAGTTTTGGTGGGATGAGTTGGAGAAGGTCCTGCTGTCCCCGGGTCCGCTGCCGAGGGAATTGAGCCTTGAGGTGGCCGGTCGAATGCACCATTTCGATCTGGAGTCCGCGTCGTCCTATGAGCCTAGTGAGGCAAAGGCGCACATGGGCTGGTCGATGCTGGGAAGCACAGAGCCAACCGCCCGACACAAGGTCTACGTCGAACTCTTCAACCTGCTGATTCGGCGCTCCCCGAAGGAGATCGCGGACGCACTGAACGCGCTGGTTGGCTGGGCCGGGCTGGAGCTAAGGGGACGCGATTCGCATCGCACGATGACTCGCGACGAGCTCACCGAGCTAGGCGCCTCCAAGCTCGTGGAGATCGGAGCACACACGGTCACCCATCGTGTCCTCGCGGGTGTGAGCGTGCCGAGGCAGAAAGAGGAGATAGAGGGAAGCCGCGACGAGCTACGTCGAGTTCTCGGCCGGGCTCCGTCGAGCTTCGCTTACCCTTACGGCTTCGCCTCCTCATACGACGAGCAAACGATTGCGCTCGTGCGCGAAGCGGGATTCGAACGCGCCTGCACGACGGACGGCCGTCCCCTTGACAACGGATCCGATCCCTACACGCTTCCACGCGTGTGGCCTCGATCGTCAACGAGCGAGGGTTTCCAACGCCGCCTACTCAGCTTCCTTTCGTCCTGACACTTTTTGTGGCCCGCATGCCGAGAAGCACCTCGACGTCGGGGTCACACTCATCGAGCAAAGCGTCATCGATCTCCTCAGCTGAGAGCCCGTAGAGGAACGCAGTGGCGCTCAAAACATTTCCGAAGACCTCGATCGTCAATTCCTCGGGGGCAAAATGTTCTTCGAGCATCATTCTCAACGACCGCGAGGTAAACCTCCAGTAATCGCCCCAACGATCCATGTCGTAACGGCTCACCTTAGTGATCCCCGGACAGGTTAGAAGGACGACTCCTCCGGGCTTGACGATGCGGTGAAGCGTTGCGATGGCGGCCCAAGGCCTGGGTATGACGTGCAGCGTCTGCGTGATGACTACGCAATCGAAGGTATCCGAGGGGATGTGATCAGCAGACTGTAGATCTCCGACGATGGTCGCCTCACTATCACCTTGCTCGACGTGGAGGATGTCGACCTTGGTGACGCCGTCCCCCAGCATGCTCGTGTATGTGTTGTTGGCGATCTCCAGTACGTGACCTCGTATGTCCTTCGCGTGCCGTGTGAGAAAGCGGTCGATGAAGTAACGATCGACCGGCGTCCCCCGATCGAAACCCCAGTAGCGGCTGATGGGAGACGTTCGCTTGAAGCTGCCCCATCGGACGAGCCCCGTGGGAGGGCGCTGGCGAAGCCAACGTCGCTTTGTCCGTAACCACGATCGAGCCGTGGGGGGAACGAGTTCCTTCACGGGGTCTTGACCTGTTTTCGGGCTCGTCTCCAGGAGCGCAGCGCCGGCCCTATCTGCAGAAGGGACCACACCGGTCGCCAGAGGTAAGCCAACAACAGACCAAGCCGCCCGCGCCGGGCCATCGACGACCACGCCCTCATGAAGGTTGGCGGTGGCACAACGCGCCTCGCAAGGAACAACAATTTCTCCTTTACCCCGGGAGCGCGGGTCAGCCATTCGAGACTCAGGGCGAGCTGGGGGGCTCCCTCCGCCCGAAGAGCGTCTTCCATGGAGACCTTCGCGTGAACGTCGAGTCGTTCCAAGAGCTCCTGACCCTCAGGCTCGAGCCGGAGACCGGCGACGAAGGCGGACAGGGCGCCGAGGCTGGCGGCCAGGAGCGCGGCTCGCTCCCACATGGGGAAGTCGACCCGCGACAGAGCCCGCCGAAGGTCCTCGATCGGTTTACCCAGTCGCCGGCCGTCCTGAGCGGCATGTAGAGCGACATGGAGAGTACGCGCCGCCGGCGCCAACACCTCCACTTCACTGCCCAGAAGATCCATCTGCTCTGTCTCCTCGGCCAGGACCGACCATGCCTCGTCCGGGAGAGACCGCGATACCGATCAGGGACCTGTGGAGGTCGACTCCGGTGTTGTCCGAGGGCCTGACCCATGCATGCGCGTGCCAGGGCCGGTCGTGGGGTAGGTCGTCCAAAGGAGCATGCGCGAAGCCGATCTCGGCCAGCAGGTCCTCAGCGACATCGACCAATCGGGTTTGAACGAGGAGATCCGAGTCGCGATAGGGACGTTCGCCTTCATTGTCGTAGAGCCACCGAGCGAACGACGGCCCTTTGAGAAGGATGGAGCGGATGCCCTGCACTGCGGAAGACGTCGAGGATCTCACAGGTCGTCCTATCGGCCTTGAGACTGTGTGCCACTTCAACGACGGGGTCGAAGCGTGTACTGGGATCGGGACGGTCGGTCAGTCGACCCGGTCCTATTCTCCTAGATGGTCTCATCGATCCAATGTCGTCCGTTCTTCGAGGGGGATGCGTCAGTCGATCCTTAGAGCGGATCGATCGAAGCCGTAGGGCTCAGCCATCACTTCTCTTCCCGGTCCTCTTCCTGAGATCGTTACCTAGATCCGTGAAAGCGTCACCGACGGCCTTGACCAAAGTCTCCGTCGCCTTACGAGCGTCCGACCGAACGCCCGGATCTCTCAAGGCGTTGCCCGTGGCGGTAGCGACACGGTTGGCGGCTGCGGACAACTCGTCGACAGCCGCCTTGACCTCCTTCTTCGTCGCTTGATCGGCGCCCACGGTAACTTCCTTGAAATGCTTCTTGAGGCTCTCCCCCAAGGATCTGAACTGCTCGCTCACCTGGTCCCAGTCCGCTTCCGACCCGGTCATCGTTCCTCCCCTTTCGAAGTGTTCCATTGAGGCCACCATCTACGATTTCCACGCGTTGTTCAGGGGCTACGAGGCGTGACGATCGGTCCAGCCTCCCACGAAGGGATCACTCGAAAGGCTCAGGCCGACCCAGAGCCGATTCCCGTCTCGTCTGATGGACCTTCTCACAAGGGGTCGGCACCACATCCCGAAGGAGGCCTCAGCTAAGCTGAGCCGGTGAGCGACCCTCTCGGCCAGTCGTCGGAACTCGACCACGTCATCGATCTTCTCGCGGAGACCGCCAAGGGCTACTTCCCAACGTTGACCGAGCGCGAGGTTGCCGGCCGGACGCCGATGGAAGCTCTGGCCGCGCTCGGTGGTCCTCTCCCGGAGCAGGGAGATGGAACCTCGAAGGCCCTGGTACGCCTGATCGAAGCGAGCGTTGACGCCGCCACGCATTCGTCCGGTCCACGTTTCTTTTCTTTCGTCGTGGGAGGGGCCACTCCCGCCGCCCTTGGGGGCGACTGGCTCGCCTCCACTTTGGATCAGAACGTCGGTATGTGGCTTGCCTCTCCATTGGGGAGCGGCCTCGAGGTCATCGCCATCGACTGGCTCAAGGAGCTCTTCCGGTTGCCGGCGGAATGGGGCGGGCTACTGACGTCGGGAGCGACCATGGCCAACTACACCGGCCTCGCCGCAGCCCGTCGCTGGTGGGGTGGTCAGCACGACATCGACGTCGACGAACAAGGGCTCGCCGGCGGGCCGCAGGTCCCCGTCTTCTCGAGCGGCTACGTTCACGCGAGCGCCGTCAAAGCCCTGGGGATGCTGGGGATCGGCCGCCGCAACATCGAGCTCCTCAACGCCGACGACGCCGGGCGGCTTGATGTCGCCGGATTGCGCTCACGTCTAACTTCGTTGGGAGGGGCTCCGTCGATCATCATTGTGAATGCTGGAGAGGTGAACACGGGGGACTTCGACCCGATGGCACCCGTGGTCGAACTGGCTCGCGCAAACAACGCCTGGGTTCACGTCGACGGCGCGTTCGGGCTCTTTTCCCGCGTCTCACCTAGAACCCTCCCCCTTACAGAGGGGATCGAAGGGGCGCACTCCGTCATCGCCGACGGGCACAAGTGGTTGAATGTTCCGCACGATTGCGGCTTCGTGTTCGTCCACGACCGTTCCCTGCTCGAGGGCGTCTTCACTTCGGGCGCCGCCTATCTGGTGGGCGGGGGCGACGAACAGCCAAACTTCGCGATGCTGGGACCGGAGAGCTCCCGCAGGGCCCGAGCGTTCACCGTCTGGGCGACGCTCAGCGCATACGGGTCGGAGGGCTACCGTCAGATGGTCGAGCGACACCTCGATCTGACGCAGCGCCTGGCGCATGCCATCGACGAGGCACCCGAGCTGGAACGGCTCGGGGACGCTCCGCTCAACATCGTGTGTTTCAGGCTTCACCCTCCAGGGGCTTCCGACGACCAGCTCGACGAGCTGAACCGTCACCTGGCCCAAGCCGTCCTGGAAGACGGCCGCGTTTACGTCGGCACCACGGTTTACCGAGGGATGGTCGCCTTCCGACCCGCGCTCGTAAACTGGCGGATGACGGAAGCCGACATCGACCTCCTCGTAGAGGTGGTTCGAGAGCACGCTCAGCGTCTGGCCGCGTGAGCGTCGACCTCAGCATCACCGAGGGCCGGGCGGACCTGACCCTCCGTCGCCCGGACGTGCTCAACGCGATGAACTGGGACGTCTTCGATGGACTGACGAAAGCGATCGAGGCCGTCGCCTCCGACCCAGACGTTCGCGTCGTGGTCATTGCGGGCGAGGGCAGATCGTTCTCGAGCGGCATCGACACGACGATCATCGGGGACGTACAGGGTGACCCTTCCGAGATGATCCAGAGGGCACAGGCCCCCTTCAGAGCTCTGGGCGAACTTGCTGTTCCCACGATCGCGGCGGTCAGGGGTCACGCTCTTGGCGCAGGCATGCAACTCGCGCTCGGGTGCGACCTCCGCGTCGTCACCCGCGACGCGCAACTCGGATTACTCGAGGGCAAGTTCGCGCTGATCCCCGACCTCGGAGGAACGCAGGCTCTGACAGCCCTGGTGGGGCCGGCCCGGGCCAAGAAGATGATCTGGCTGACCGAGCGCATCGACGGGGCCGAGGCGGAACGGATCGGGATCGCTGAGGTGGCCGTCGATCCGGAGCGCCTCGACGAGACGGTCGATGACATCGTTGCGCGCTTAGCAGCCGCTTCTCCCCTCGCCGTGAGTGAGGCGAAGCGCCTGGTGAACGTGGCCGGGCGGGCAGAGCGCTCCGAGGCCATGGACGAGGAGGCGCGCTCCCAGAAGAAGATATTCGCATCTCCCGACTTGCTCGAGGCGGTGACGGCGCTCATCGAAGGTCGCGCGCCCCGCTACGACTGATTTGCGCGATCGTCTGATCTTCGCGATCGTCGAGACGATTGATCTGCGCGATCGTCGAGACGATCGGACTGCGGCGCCGGATCTCCGCGTCGGCTACATGGGGCTGCGGCGCTAGCGCCGGATCCCGCGTCGGCTACATGGGGCTGCGGCGCCGGCCCGGATCCCGCGTCGGCTACATGGGGTCTGCCGGCGGCGGCTAACCAACTCAGAAGTGGAACGGGAGGGCCTCGAAGCAGTTGGGCCACGCCTTAGGGCCCTGGATCGCCAGCACGCGCTCGGCGATGGCGATCTGTTCGGTCTTGGATGCCTGGTACGCGTAACGACTGAACTCGGCCCCCCCGAAGCCGAGCCAGGTAACGGGATGGAACTGCAATCCTCCGTCGAACTGCGAATCGACGTGCCAGCCGCCCGATGATTCGCACATTGAGACCGCCTCCCAATCCGCGCTGTACGTGACCAGGGACCCGTTCACCGTGAGGGCCGAGGCCCCCCTTTTCGATCTGATCCGTTGCTCGACGATCTCCTCGAGCTCGGCGATCTTGGCCTCCCGTTGAGCCACCAGCTCCTCGGATCGTGCGGCGAGCTCGACGATCCTCGCATCGGCTCCGGCCTTCTCCTCACGGGCGAGATTCAAGCGGAACGACGCGGCGGCGAGATCGAACGAAGGCCCGAACCCGGAGGTGTCGACCGAGCGCAGAGCCCGGGTTTCGGCGGCGATCCGCTCGTCCATGGCGAACAGACCGTCCCGCAACCGATCCAGCTCCGCGCTGACGTCATCGTGGTCGAATTCCAACCTCACGAGCGCCTTCTTGATCTTCTTCGCTTCGCGTTTGTAGGCCGGGATCTGGCCATATGTGGACGAGCCGGCGACTAACAGACCCAGGACCATCGCCACCAGGATCAGCCCGCTCGCCAGCGCCCTCATGCCGAAAGGCTACCGCCGGCGGGAATAAGGGATAGCTCGCCCTCGTTCAAGCATTGCGATCATGAAGACCGTTGCTACGCGACTTGCCCCCATCCTGCGGCGGATCCTTGGGACGGACGATCCACCCGTGGCGGTGCAGACGTGGGACGGCAGCGTGCTTGGCGACCGGGGCTCGAGAACCCGGATCGTCCTGCGGACCCCGGACGCCCTCAGGCGGATCCTCTATTCCCCCGGCGAGCTCGGATTCGCGCGAGCGTACGTGGCGGGAGAACTGGACGTCGACGGGAGCATCTTCGACCTCCTCGACCTACGCGATCTGATATCAGGTCCCCACGCCGACGTCTCACTCAAGCTGGATGCTCTCGGACGGATCGAGCTCTTGCGGGCGGGTCGCGGACTCGGGATCCTGGGTCGCCCGCTTCCTCCGCCTCTCGAGGAGGTGCGTCTACGTGGGGCCCTTCATTCCATCGGTCGAGATGCCAGCGCCGTGTCCCACCACTACGACGTCTCGAACGAGTTCTACCGCCTCATCCTCGGCGAGAGCATGACCTATTCATGCGCTTACTGGACTCAACAGGAAATGTCCTTGGACGGCGCCCAGGAGGCTAAGTACGAGTTGATCGCGACGAAGCTTGGCTTGAGCTCGGGGATGCGACTGCTGGATGTCGGCTGCGGATGGGGTGGCATGGCGATCCACGCGGCACGCCATCACGGTGTCAGCGTTCTTGGGATCACGGTTTCCTCGGCGCAGGCCGAACTGGCTGCGAAACGGGTCGCGGAGGCGGGGGTCGCCGATCGTGTGGAGATAAGGCTGCAGGACTACCGCGAGGTCGAAGATGGACCCTTCGATGCGATCTCCAGCATCGGCATGTTCGAGCATGTGGGGCTGTCGCAATTGGGCCGCTACTTCGGACAGCTTCACGCACGCTTGCGTCCGGAAGGCCGCATACTCAATCACGCGATCTCCCGACCCGCCGGCCGAACGAGCGGCTTCGACAAGAATTCCTTCATCGCTCGCTATGTTTTTCCCGACGGCGAGCTGCATGAGGTGGGTGCTGTCGTCACCGCGATGCAAGAGCACGGTCTCGAGGTGCGGGATGTTCACTCCCTGCGAGAGCATTACGGCCACACCCTCAGACGCTGGGTGGCGAACCTCGAGAACAACTGGGAGGAAGCCGTTCAGAACGTCGGACGCTCACGAGCGCGTATCTGGCTTCTTTACCTGGCAGGATCGGCCGTGAACTTCGAAGCGGGGCGCCTCAACGTCCATCAAGTCCTCGCGGTGAAACCGTCCCTGAGGGGCCACAGCGGGATGCCTGATACGAGGCCCGCCTAAACTAGGACCTGCGAGTTAAGTTGTCCGTGAAGGATGATGCCTTAGTGCAGGGTCCGCCTGACACGGTACTGACGAACGAGCACGGTGCCCGTGCCTATCAAGGCCAGACCGACCACGACCGTGAGCATCAAATCCGCTCCCGTGAATGGAAGGGTCGAAGGAGCGGTCGCGTTCCGGGTGCCTAGGACATCGGGATTGTTCTTGTGGATCCGAGTGCCCAAGGGCGGCGGATTGTCATCGGACTGCGCAAGCGCAGGACCGCTTAGAGTGCAAAGCAACACCGTTAGAGCCGCTAAGGCCCAAAGATTCATCTTCTTCAACCCAATACCCCCTGATCCGGGCGTCCACCTGTTTTAGGACTGCCTCAGGAGTATATGCCACCCTGTCTTCGCCGCAATCCTGTTGGCGGTACTTTTTCTAACCGATTAGCCCGTTTTCTGCCGATATGCCCCAGGCGGGGGCGCCCTCGGGGCCACCTCGAGGCGTCGGCCCGCTGTCGGGCGACGACAAACCGGCGTTAGGAGGAATTCTGTACGCTTCCGAACTACCTCTACTCGAATGGATCGATGGGACGGCTTGAAACGAAGGATCGCAGTCATTGTGCTGGTGGCGCTGCTTGCCGTGGCCGCGCTCGTGGCGATCGTGATGATTCCGGTCGGACTGAGCCTCGTCAGTGCCAGGCGAGCCCTTTCATCGCCCCCGCAGGATCTCAGCGCAAACGAGCTGAGCGACGCTCGTGCTGACCTAGCGAGTGCCGCCAACCGCCTCGATTCGATCCCGGCTAGGGTGCTGGGCGTCGTTCCGGTCGTTCGCCAAAACCTCCACGCCCTCCAGGTCACCGCGGACTCACTCGTGCCGGTTCTCGACGCAAGCCTCAAACTGAAACGTCTAAGCGAAAGCATTCTTGGCGAGGGACTCATCAGCGATGGCCAGGTCGATCTTGGCGCTATAAGGCAGCTCGAGGATCCCCTGCACGCCGAGGCCAGAGCACTGGCTCTCTTGGAGCAGAGGCTCAAGCAGAGCCGCAACGGGTGGATCGTGCCAGCCCTGTGGTCCGAGCTCGACGGGCTGTTGGAGCGGACCGAGACTCTCAGTGACTCGGCGGCCTCGGCAGCCGAGATCGTGTCCCTCGCAGGCGACCTACTCGGCCGGAAGGAGCCAAGAACCTATTTGATCTTGATGATCAACAACACCGAGCTTCGTGGGGCCGGAGGCATCCTGTCAGGGGTTGGGACCGTGTCGGTTGACGATGGGCGGCTCGAGTTGGGTGACTTCACTCACTACGCAGATCTTTCGGGGACGCCTCCGTTCGAGAGAGTCCCAGCGCCTGAGGACTACCGTGAGCATTTCGGGACCTTCAGAGCGGACACGACGCGCTGGGTCACGACCAGCTCGTCCCCGGATGTCCCCGACGTCGCCGTCGTCGCGAGAAACCTGTACGAGGTCTCCGCAAACACCAAGACCGACGGCGCGTTCATCATGGACCCGAAGGGACTGGCCTCACTATTGCCCCCATCCACACCGGTAGGAGCCCCGTCCCGAGGCATCAGACTTCAGGCACACGCGATTCCTCAGTTCGTCTATTCGGACGCCTATCAGGCGCTGGGTGGAGCCACGGACCTCAGGCGCGACAGCCTGGTCGATATCGGCAAGGTCGCCTTCCAGAACCTCCTCGAAACGGGCCTCAAAGGGCAACCGGTCATCAATTCGACGGCCGCCTCGTTCGCCGCCGAGCATCTGAGATTCGTATCCTTTCGGGCGCAGGAGGAGGAGGCTCTGGTCGCGGCCGGTGTCGCCGGCGAGCTCGGCACTCCGATCTCCGACGGTGCACTTGTGACCGTCCAGAACCTCGGCGGCAACAAACTCGATCTTTACGCCCGACGATCGGTGGAACACAGATGCGACGTCGGCATTGAGACGACGACCTGCGACACCATCGCTGAGATCGACAACCAGACCCCCACAGGCCTTACGCGCTTCCAATACCAGTACGAGCCCTACGGTTTGTTCAAGAACTTCGTCGAGATCTACGTTCCCGAGGGGGCGCGGTTGGACAGCGTCACTGTCGACGAGAGCCCGGTTCAGTTCGCGAATCTCGCCGAGGATGGTTATCGAGCGATCGGCGCCTATCTCGAGATCCCGAGGGGACAAAAGCAAGTGATGCAAGTCAGATACTCGCTCCCCACGAGCGAGCGAGGCTACGCGCTGTCGGTCCTCCCCCAGCCCCTGACGAGAGACGCCCAACTGACTGTGGCTCTGTCCACACCGACCGATTGGACCTTACGGGGCCCTGAGGGCTCGACGGTGGAGGCCGGCTCATTGAGGTTCACCGGCACCCTGAAAGGGCCTCTGGAGTTCGAGGCGGGTCCCGACGCCAGGACGGGACTGACCGCGCTCCTGACGGGCATCTCCCGCTTCCTGAACGATCCCCTCCTCTGAGCCATGGCTCGAGGGGGCTCCTCATTGGGCTCCCGCCGTCTGAGGCCCAGGACCTCTCACGCTCGGGGCGGAGAGCCCCCGGGATCCCGGCCCCATCCATGGTCAAAACTTCGCGACATCCCGCCCCAGATTGCCTCCACGAGGGGATTCCGCGGTAATATTCCCTTGCCCTCTTTAGTTGGCTGAGACTTTCGTCGATTCGAGGACGAACGATAGGGCTTACAAGGAGGAACCGCAGAGAAGCTAGAGCGGCCCTCGCTGACCCATATGTCCGAGCGAAAGCCCGCCTCAAGAGAGAGAGCGTATCCGTTGTCCTTCAACGAACTCCGAAGTTCCCCCGAGGAAGGCTCGTCGCTTCGGGACTACCTGGGCGTCCTGCGAGTCAGGAAATGGTCCATCCTCGCGATCACGGTTGTGACCTTGGCGGGGGCTCTTTTCTTCAGCCTCCGTCAGACGCCCGTCTACAGTTCCTCGGCCGAAGTGCTGGTCAAACCCACTACCGAATGCACCTTTGGGCCCTGTTTCAATATGCAGACCGAAACCTTCATCGCGCAATCCTCAGAGGTGGCCGGCTTCGCGCTCGAGGAGCTGCCACCCGACGAAGACCTGGACGGCGGCCTGTCCGTCACCAACACAACGGGCACTGAGATCCTCGTTTTCTCGGTCTCTCATACCGAGCCGCGCTCGGCTAAGGTCCAAGCGGACGCTTACGCTCAGGGGTACCTGGCCGCCCGGAACGATCGAGCGCTCGAGCAGATCGAGGAGGCGACGCAAACCGTCGCCGAGAGGATCTCGCAGCTACAAAGCCGACTGAGCGAGATCAACGAGCAGATCTCCACCACGGTGGATGAGGTGGAACGCACGACGCTTACACAGCGGTCGGGCTTCATCCGGCTCCAGATCCAGAGCCTCAAACAGAAGCTAACCGAGGTGAACTCCGGGGCGTCCGTCGACGTGGGCCAGATCGTTCAAGACGCGTTCTTGCCCTCGGCCCCCGTGTCACCCCAGCCTCGCCGGAGCGCTGCCCTCGGGCTCGTGCTTGGGTTGATCCTCGGGTGCGGTGTGGCGCTCCTGCGAGACCGACTGGACAACAGGCTGGGGGGACGGGCGGATCTTGAAACCCACGCCGGAGCGTCGGTCCTTGCCGTTGTGCCACACATCCGGGCTTGGAAGCAACGAGACAAGCCCTACGTCGTGACCCTGGAGGATCCACGATCGATCGCGGCTGAAGCCTACAGAACCCTCCGAACCGCCATCCTGTTCGCCGCCACCCAGCGGGACATAAAGACGCTCATGGTCACGAGCGCGGACGAGGAAGAAGGCAAGACGGCGACCAGCGCAAACCTTGGCGTCGTTCTCTCCCAGGCGGGCAAGAGAGTCGTCATGGTGTCCGCAGATCTGCGCAAACCTCGTCTTCAGACGTTCATCGGTGGAGCCCAGAACACCGGGGTGACGAACGTGCTCGCGGGTGAGGCATCCATAGCCACGGCGCTTCGCTCGGTCGCCGGGCTTGAAAACATGAGGATGCTGGCAAGTGGTCCAGTTCCAGGGAACCCAGCCGAGCTTCTGGGCTCCGAAGAGATGTCCAGACTGATGGCAGAACTTCGTGACATCGCCGACTTCGTCCTGGTCGACGTGGCGCCGGTTTTGCCCGTCACCGACGCCATGACCCTGGTGCCCCTCAGCGACGCCGTCCTGTTCGTTGCCGACGCGTCAAAAACCACGGGGGATGCCGTTGAACGCGCTCGCCGTCAGTTGGACCAGGTTAACGCCCGGCTGGTGGGAGCCGTCCTCAACAACTTCGATGCAAGCAAGGCGAAAGGCTACTCGGAACATCACGATGGCTACTACGCGTACCAACAGGAGCCGCGGCGGAAGATCGCCCTCCTGCCTCGACGAAGCAGGGACTCGAAGACGATCGGTTGAGTCGGTCTGCGCGTGGCCCGTCGAATATGAACGTGGTTATCCGTCTCGTGCGTTTGAACTCTTGTTCCGATGCGCCGCCCCATGACCGTAAGCAACCATGGCAGAGTAAGAAGGATCCCCGGGAGAAGAGATGACCGATCTGCAACGACCTCTGCTTTTGGAGCCGCTGACCCAGGACCCGCTGGTATCCGTTCTCGTTGCCAACTTCAATTACGAGAGATACATCGCCCTGACCCTCGAAAGCATGGTCGCGCAGACGTACTCCAACTTCGAGGTGATCGTGTGCGACGACGGCTCGGAAGACCGATCCCCGCAAGTGATATCGGAGTTTGTACGGAGGGATCCTCGGATCAAACTCTTCACCCAGCCCAATGGCGGGGTAGCCTCCGCTCTCAACCGCGCTTTCGATGAGAGTTCCGGGGAGATCATCTGCTTGTTGGACGCCGATGACACTTTCCTCCCCACCAAGCTGGCCGACGTGGTAAGCGCGTTCGAGACTCACTCCTGGGGTGTGGTCGTCCACCCTCTGCTCGTCGTTGACGGTGACGGCCGGCAGGTCCAGCGCAAACCTGCCTTCAGCAACTTCGAAGCCGGATGGATCGGGGATCGGGTCGCCGCTCGAGGAGGACGGTGGAGCTACATGGAGGCCAGCGCTGTCTGTCTCAGGCGCTCCGTAGCCCAGCTCGCCTTTCCCATCCCCGAGGACTCGTTTCGCACCTGGGCCGACGCCTACCTGTGCGTTGTCGGTGCACTTCTAAGCCCCGTTGGGTTCGTAGACGAGATCCTTGCCCACTACCGGATCCATGGGGCGAACGTCTCAGGATTCGATGCCCTGGATGTCGATCACGGTGCGAAGGCTATGGACGGGTATAGACGCCTCGCCGGCGGAGTAAGCGATCGCATGCGGGGACTCGGCGCCCCCGAAGTCTCGCTGAGACCAGAGGACAACCTTGGCTATCTCGAGAGCGATCTCATGCTTCGTCTCTTCCGGAAGGACGCTGCGCGTGGCAGTGCCGCCAAGGTCTACCTGCGCTACGCCCGGCACGTGGTGAGAGACCCCCTCTACACCCGTTCGCGGAAGGCGCTGAGCATCTTCTTCTTCGGGACTTCGCTGTTGCTTCCCCGGAGATTCCGACCGCCCTGGATCACCGCCGGCCTAACGCAGTCCCGGACCAAGGAACACATCCGCAAACTGCTACGTCGTTTGCCGACGACCGCGGCCCGGAACAGCTAAGTCGTGCAGGGTCGATCCTCATGAACGATGCAGTAAAGGTTGTCTTCATCATCGGGTGGGTGCGGGGCGGCAGCACCTTGCTCGACGTAATGCTCGGCGAGCTTGACGGTTTCTTCTCTGCGGGCGAGGTTCGCTACATCTGGGATCGAGGACTACAGCGTGGTTGGATGTGTGGGTGCGGAAAGCCTCTACCGGAGTGCGAGGTATGGACCTCCGTCATCCGGGATGCCTTCGGGGTGGCACCGGACGAGGTACCGTCCCATCAGATAGCCCAACTGCACCTGGAGCTGGTTCGCAGCAAGCGGCTACCCAAGTTGTTGAGGCAGACCCCGGGAACAGGCTACGAGTGGAAGGCCTTGGACGACTACGTGTCGCGCCTTGGTTCACTGTATCGATCCATCGGAAAGACCTCGGGAGCGAACGTGGTGATCGATTCCTCGAAGTTCGCCCAGGACGCGGCGATCACGCGATTGGTCCCGGGTATCGACGCTTACTTCGTTCACATAGTTAGAGATCCTAGAGCTGTGGCTTACTCGAATCTTCGAGACAAGACGTCTCAACCCGACCCCAAAGAACCCGTCGAGATGGCCAAGTGGAGTCCTCGGCAAAGTGCCACGAGGTGGACGCGATTTCACATGACCGCAAGCGCGGTGCGTGCGCGGCACGACTCGGCAAAGACATTGCTCCTTCGGTATGAGGATCTGATCTGGTCTCCTCGAGCCACCATCGAAACCATCGCCGCGATGGTCGAGGAGCCTGTCGAGGGTCTCAGGATGCCGGATGCATCGTCGATCGAGCTCAGGGGAAACCACACGGTGTGGGGCAATCCGAGCGCGCTTCAAGAGAGGTACGGTCGCGCTCAGAGTCGATGATGAATGGGAGCGGGAGCTGTCCGTGAAGGATCGACGCTTGGTCACGGCTCTCACCTTCCCCCTGATGAAGCACTACGGGTATTCGCTACGATGACGAGGGTCAAGGTTCTGTACATCGCCGGCTGGGCCCGCAGCGGGAGCACGTTTCTAGACACGCTCCTGGGAGAGGTCGACGGTTTCTTCTCGGCCGGGGAACTGAGATCGATCTGGGAAAGAGGGCTCGGACGCGGCTGGCAATGCGGCTGCAAGAAGCCCGTTGGTGAATGCGAGGTTTGGAGCTCGGTACTAGAGCGAGCGTACGGAGAACTGAACCCCAGCCCACTGGATGATCCGGCGCGCATCTGGGCCCTTCAGCAGTCGTATGTCCGGCTGCGGCATCTTCCGCGGCTCCTGCGGCTTCAGAAAAAGTCCGCAAGGTTGCCGACGGAGCTGCGCGAGTACGTTGGGATCCAGGATCGCCTTTACAGGTCGATCGCCGAAGTCACCGGAGCAAGGGTTGTCGTGGACTCTTCAAAGCTTCCGCAGGACGCCGCCGTGCTTCGGCTGCTTCCAAACGTGGACGCTTACCTGATTCACCTGGTGAGAGATCCTCGTGGAGTGGCGCGCTCGATGCAACGGGAGATGCTCATGCAGGAATCGGAGACAGACCCCGTAGAGATGCCTCGCTCCCGTCCGGCGGAGAGCGCCGCAGGCTGGATCCGGGCGAATGTCGCCGGCGAGGTGATGCGACGGAACTACGGAGCGGCGCGCTCGGCGACGATCCGCTACGAGTCCCTGGTCGCAAGCCCAACGACCACCCTTCGCGCCATCGCCAGGATGGTGGGAGAACCTTTCGATGGTGTAGACCTGATCGACGACCGAGTCATCACACTCAAAGGAAACCACACCGTGTGGGGCAACCCCAGTCGTTTCAAAACGGGAGCGATCGAGATCCGGAACGACGACGTCTGGAAACGAGATCTCCCCACTCGAGACAGGCTCGTTTCGACTGCCATGTCCTTACCGTTGCTGGCCCGCTACGGCTATCCGCTTGGCAAGGGGAGGGGATGACGGCAAGCCAGGCTGGCCCCATGAAGGTCCTTTTCGTCGCCGGCACGGCGCGCAGCGGAAGCACGCTGTTGGATGTCCTGCTGGGGCAGATCGATGGATTCTTCTCTGGAGGAGAGATCAGAAGGCTGTGGCTGGATGGACTGATCCGGGGCCGGCTCTGCGGGTGCGGGCAGCCACTGACGACGTGCGAGGTCTGGTCGGCGGTGCTGGCGGACTTCGAGAGGCGTCGAGGGCGTCCGACCGACCCGAGCACCATGATCGCGTTGCAGCAGGAAGCAACCGACCTATCCCACCTCAGAAAGGTGCTGGCGGAATCTCCGGGGACACAACAATGGGACTATCTGAACCGGTATACCGACGCCTTGGATGACCTGTTTCTCTCGATCCAGAGCGTCACCCACGCGCGTGTCCTGATCGACTCCTCTAAACGCCCAACGGAAGCTGCGGTCTTGCGGCTTCTGCCCGGGATCGACCCTTATCTACTACACCTCGTCAGGGACCCACGGGGTGTAGCGATGTCCATGCAACGAGACGTCAGCATGCAACCTCAGTCGGAAGCGGACGCAGCAAAGATGGCGAAATCCTCCTCCAAGAGGAGCGCCCGCTTATGGATGCAATGGAACTCGGCGGCGGAGTTGGTGCGCCGGAAGTACGGTCCAGAGAGATGCATCAGGGTTCGCTACGAGGATCTGGTAAGCCGACCGCAGGCCACGCTACGAGAGATAGCAAGCTTTGTGGGGGAGCCATACTCTGGAGCAAACATCAGCGACGACAACCTCGCGATCCTGAAAGGCAATCACACGGCCTGGGGAAACCCAAGTCGATTCAAGACCGGAGAGGTTCGAATAAGACGCGACGACGCGTGGAAGGAGCAGCTCAGCCGGAGGGACAAGCGCACCACAACGATGATCGGCGCGCCACTATTGTTCCGCTACGGCTACCCCTTGAGAGTCTGAGCCCCTTCCCGTCGCAACTTCCTTCCCGCCAACCTTTGCCGCAGGTTCGTCGGCAAGTACATCGATTCAAGGACGACCACCCCTACGCGCCGCGGCAGTAGTGCAGTGGCGCTCAGAACGAACGGCTTGACCTTCCATTTGGATCTGTCCGCGGTTGTCGTTCGGTAGGCCGCCCGCCACAGTCGACGTAGATCTCGGACGATCACGCGGATCCCCGCACCCTCGAGGTAATCGCGAACTAAGGTCATCTCCGCGTGAACTGGGTTGTCCTCAACCCGAGGCAGCGGGAGCCCTTTCTTCGACGCCGTTGCCGACAGAGCCCGGCACATCCTTTCGATGCCCGCCAGCACCCGTTGAGCGTACTCAACCGTTATGCGGTCGGAGGAGGTCAGATTGCTCGAATGCAGACGATAAAAGCTGACGGGGTCGTCGATGGCGCCAACCGCCCAGGAGAGCGGAGCCTGAGTGAAGAGGTAGGAGTCGGCCTCGCTACGGAACTCTTGCTCGGGGATGGGAAAGATCTGCAACGCGCAGTCGCGCCGTAACGAGATACCTGAAGCAGGAGCGAAGGACCAGTGCCCTCCTGAACGCAACAGTTTGTTTCCGATCCATCCTCTGTCGAGCCCGCCCGCCTGGGGTATCAGACCGGTCATCTCCGCATCCGACGAAAACTTGACCATTCGGTTGACCACGATCCCGATCGCAGGGTCACTCTGGAACGTGGAGCTAACGAGAGCCAGCTTGTCCTCGCCAAAACGATCATCCGCGTCGAGGAGTGTGACGATATGTCCCGAACTGGCCTCGAAAGCGGCGTTCAGGGCGCTCGCCACCCCCCCATTCTCTTTGAACACGGTCTTGATCCGTTGGGGGTGGTCTCGGGCGTAGGACTCGATGACCTCTCGAGAATCGTCCTTCGATCCGTCGTCGCAGATGACGATCTCCACCGCCTCGTAGGTCTGTCGCAGCGCACTTTCTACGGCCTCCGGGAGGAAGCGAGCGTAGTTGTAGTTAACGATCAGGATGGAGACGAGGTCGGGCCTCCCCCCGATGTTGGGACCCGAATCGTCCCGAGCACTAGTGGATGTCATGGTCTGGATCCGTCCTTAGAAGGCTGCACCGAGGCCGATCCGGTGCAGGTTGGCGCCAATCTAGCCCAGCGCAGAGGCACCTTCGGTCGTCGCCCGCAGCCAGGCGTCCTTCCAACCACGCCGCACCACGAGCATTTCAGCATCATTCCGCCTCAAAGCTCCAATACCTCCTCACCGGGTTCAAGACATGGGTGGAACCGGTCGAATGACTAGTTATGTAGGTCGTCAATTAACTAGTCATCCCAACGAAAAGGGCAAACCCGCCGCGAGGTGGGGACGCAAAGCCAGGGATCTCTGAGAGACCGCCCGGCCGCCGAAAGAGGTGCTAGATGTCACGTACGAACCGAAGGTCACGAGGCGTTGTATCGATTCTGATCGTCGCCACCATGACGCTGGGGGGAGTGTCCATCTCTTTGGGGGCGACCACCTCCTTGGGGGCTACCAGCTCACGAGTCGGCTCCCACCCTCGGGGCGGCCCGACGTTTGGTCAAGCAGAACGGGCGCGTCGTGTCGGTCTCTCTGGAAGCCGCGCCGGCTGCGCCTTCGCCTTCGCCTTCGCCGAGTCCCACACCCCCGCCAACCGGGTGCAGCGGCCAAAACGTATCCCCAAGCGATCCCCTCGCGAGCCTCTTGAAAAGCGGTCCGCGGAGCACCACCTACTGCCTGGCCCCCGGGACGTACCGCCTCACCGAAAGCTTGCGACCAAAGGACGGCACGCAGCTCATCGCCGCAGCAGACGGGGTAGTCCTTTCGGGCGCCAAGCGACTCGCAGGATTCACTCAGTCGGGCGCTTACTGGATCGCCCAGGCGCAGACTCAGGAAAACCCCAGTCGGCAGGGTTATTGCGAGCCCGACTACAGCGGATGCGTCTTTCCGGAGGAGCTCTACTTCGACAACGAGCCTCTAAGGCAGGCAACAAGTCTCTCCACCCTGTCCACCGGGGAGTTCTATTTCGACTATCCCAACGACCGCATCTACGTAGCGGACAACCCCGCAGGAAAGGTGGTCGAGGCGGCGGTGACCAGCGCCGCGATAAACGGACCCTCCTCAAATGTGACTCTGAGCGGAATGGCGATCGAGAAGTTCGCAACACCGAGTAACGGTGGTGCCATAGTGGCGGGCTCCGGTTGGCTTCTTAGGAACAATGACATCCGCCTCAACAACGCCGCGGCGATCGTCGCCAACGGAGGAACACGGATCGAAAACAACATCATCCGCAACAATGGACAGGCCGGCTTGTTCGCAAACGGACCGTCGAACGTCGTCATAAACAACGATTTCGCCGGCAACAACGTTGGAGGCTTTCTCGCCACGCGCTATGCCGGCGCAATGAAACTGCAAGGAACTCAGAATCTGATCCTGCGGGGAAACACCGTCCGCGACAACACCGGCAACGGCATCTGGCTGGCAGCCAACAACAGTGGAGCCCTGATCGAGAACAATGTGGTCCAGGACAACACGCTGTCCGGGATCGTGTACGAGACCAGCTACTCGGCGATCATCAGGAACAACACTTCGCTGAGAAACGGCTCCGAGGCGGGCACAGCGGTCGCGGAGGGCGCGGGGATAAGGGTTGCTTCCTCCTCAAACGTTGAAGTAACGGGAAACACTCTCACCGACAACGCGGGAGGGATCGTCCTCGTCCAGAATAGCCAGGACTCGGGGACGCAGGGCGTCTACGAGGTCAGGAACGTAAATGTGCACGACAACGACACACAGATGATGTCGGGCAGGACCGGGATGATCGTGTTGAGTGGTGGGGGCGACTACTACTCCTCGATGGGCAATCTCTTCCGAAACAACAGTTACTGTCTCGCAGACTCGACGAGCAAGTTCTTCCAGTGGAAGGATGGCCCGATCACCACCCAGCAGTGGAAGGCCGCCGGCAACGACCTGTCGGGCATCTTCTCCGTGGAGTGCGAGACCACCCCACCACCCAGCCCGAGCCCCACGCCGACGCCCGCTCCAAGCGCGAGCCCGAGCGCCACACCGACGCCCGCTCCGAGCGAGCCCGACGCCGACACCCGCTCCAAGCGCGAGCCCGAGCGCCACGCCGACGCCCAGTCCGACGCCCAGTCCGACGCCGACTCCGAGTCCGACTCCGAGTCCGAGTCCGACTCCGACGCCAACTCCAACGCCGACGCCGACTCCGACTCCGACTCCCACTCCAACGCCGACGCCGACGCCCCACCCACCACCTGCACCGGAGTCAACGTGGCACCCGGCGCCGACCTGAACGGCCTAGTGGACTCCAAGCCTCAGGGCACGACGTTCTGCCTCAACAACGGCGTCCATCGTCTGACGGCCCCTCTGACGCCGAAGACGGGCATGTCCTTGATCGGGCAGCCGGGCACAGAACTCAGTGGCGCCCGGATCCTGACCAACTTCGTTCTCCGAGGCTCGAATTACGTGATCGGGGGTCAGACTCAACAAGGAGAGCTGCGGGGCAAGTGCGAGCTTCCCGACGGGGCCTGTTTGCATCCGGAAGCGGTCTTTGTCGACAATCACGAATTGACACAAGTCATGAGCTTGAATGCCCTGTCCTCCGGCGAGTTCTACCTCGACTACGGAGACAACGAGCTCTTTCTGGCCGACAGCCCGTCCGGGCACAAGGTGGAGGCCACTTTCTCATCGGCCGCCATCAAGGGATCGGCCGATGGCGTCACGGTCCAGGGACTGGTGATCGAGATGTTCGACAATCCCGCGGGAGCCGGCGCGATCCATCTTTACGGGTCCGGTTCAAGGATCCTCGACAACGAGATCCGCCAGAACGGTGGCATCGGAGTCTGCACCGGCGGCCGTGGAAGTCAGGTCGTGCGGAATCACGTTCACCACAATGGGCAGATGGGCATGTGTGGGAACGGGGACAACATGTTGATCGCCAACAATGAGATCGATCACAACAACACGCAGGGCCATCGCTACGGTTGGGAAGCTGGTGGATCGAAATGGACGAACACGGTCGGCCTCATCGTGCGCAACAACTACTCACATCACAACTACGGTTTGGGTCTGTGGACCGATCTGAACAACATCGAGACTACATACGAGAACAATGTGGTCACTGACAACGAAGCTATCGGGATCTATCACGAAGTCAGCTACGACGCGGTGATCCGCGGCAATACCATCGCAAACAACGGTTGGGGGGTCGACTGGTGGGCTGACGGTTCGGGGATCAAGGTCTCCTCATCTCCCAACGTGGAGATCTTCAACAACACGATCTCGGGGAACCGGAATGCGATCGTGTACATCCAGTACGACCGCGGGCTTTCGGGTGCTTACGTCGCTCCCGTTCATGGACCTCACCTCAACTCGGAACAACCACGCACATGACAACGAGATCAATATTCCGTTGGGTGCCTCGGGTATCTCCGGTGGGTGGAACTATTCCGGCGACAATGGAGTCTGCGCCGCATCGAGCAATAACCGGTTCGGGAACAACACGTACCGCTTCTCAGCATCCGGATCGAAAGGCTTCAGGTGGTGCGGGGCGATCCTGGGATGGGACCAGTGGCGAGCGCTAGGCCACGATCTCTAAAGCCGACGCCTCCCCAAACGATACAGAGGGCAATGTGGCGATGGCCCTACGGGCCGACCCGTCACTGGGAGGATCCTGGGTAGGTTTTGATCCCTCTGGGTGGCTCAGGTCAGAGCGGCCGGTGGTGAGGCCCGAACGCCCGTGTAAGGGGGGCACCAGGCGGCGGAGCAGATCCCGCACACTGCGTTCTCGCCCGGTTTTCTTACGTTTGGCAGAACCTGGCTGCCTACTTTTGGTACAAACGCGGACCATCAGCAAGTCGATTGTAGAAAATTTCGGCCCATTTTGCGGCCCTCTGACCTGCGGCGACTCACGTTGCGTCAATGGCAGACCACTCTTCGTTGCGACCCTGACTCGACAAGCCAAGAAAGGCCTGGTTTCATGCCCGCCGAAATGGATATAGGGGTGATAACCGGCGGACATCGGTAAAAGGCAGTCGCACCCGCTACTAGACGACAAAGGGAGTGATATGGCCAAGGTGTCGCGTCGAAGCTTCGTCCGTTCCGCTGCCGTCGGAGCGGGGGCGATTGGTTTGCAACTCCTACCCCGTGTGCCGGCAAACGCTGTCACAAAGACGGTTGGTACCGTTAGAGACCTCGTACAAGCCGTGAATAGTGTCCCACCCGGCAGTGTCATTAACGTAAGGGCCGGCTTCTACGATGTCACCGGATACGAACTGCGGCCCGACGACCGCGTCTCCATCATCGGGAGCGGATATCAGCTGGGTTCCGATGGATATCTGAGTTCGGTGGGCACTCATATCCACACCAGGGGTCACACCCTTCTGGCTCGGCGCAGCCACGGTATCCGTTGCGAAAACATCTGGTTTTCGGGGGCACGGATGAAGTACGACGCGACGCGCGGGTGGGTGGCCGGTACCGGCTGCAACGTGACCGGTCACCTGAACGCAACCTTCCGCCACTGTCGGTTTTCCGACGCACAGATCGCAGGACTTGCTGCATGGAGTGGCCTCCTGGAACGATGCGAGATCTTCAATTGCGGGGGCGACTTCTCGAACTCCGGCCAGTGGGCCGTTGCATCTGGCATGAAGAGCCATAAGAGAACCCATGCTCGGTACAACTACGTGCACGACTGTGCTCGCCATGGCTTGTGGTGGGACCACGGAGCCGAAGACTACGAATGCATAGGGAACAAGATCGTGAACGTCAACCTCTATGGGATCGTCGCCGAGAAGTCCCAACGGGGCGTTATCCGCAACAACACCGTCAACGGAACGGGCTTTCAGGGACTCGAGATCGCGCGGTCCCGAAACCTCGACGTGCTCAACAATCGATTTTCCGGGAACAACAACGGAGCACTGCTAGCAAGGGACTCGGCCGGCAAGACGTATCAGGGTTGGGACTGCACGGGCATCGAGGTCAGTGGCAATAGCTTCAACAATCAGAGCCTGAAGGTCGAAACATCGATCACGATCCCTGGAGACATGCAACTCGCCAACAATACCGGCATGACCCAGATCGTTAGGTAGATGTCGATGGCCGCCCACGTTTGGCGGCCATTCTCTCTGGCCGATGCCGGATCTGGGCTCGAAGGAAACGCTAAGGCTCAGCCACTCCGTGCCGAATGAAATAGGAGAGACCTGGCAACAGGAGGCTCCAAGTATGGGGACACGATCAGCAGAACAAAACAGGAAAAAGGGACTCGCAGCGCTTCTCTTCACCCTCGTTGCGGGGATGGCCATGGTTCCTCAGATGGCTCAACCGACCAGGGCTGGTGGGTGGGCTTGTAGAGGCAATCATCTTCGGCCGGGAGCATCGATACAGAGGGCTATCAATCTCAAACCGACCGGGGCGACCTTCTGTCTGCATCGGGGGACCTATCGGATATCTGCGCCCCTGAGGCCTAAGGATGGTCAGAGATTCATCGGACAGAAGGGTGCGGCACTGAGCGGCGCTCGCCGAGTGAGATCGTGGTCGAGATCCGGGCGGCTCTGGGTGGCCTCCGGTCAGACGCAGGAGGCCGATCACAACCGCGGTAACTGCAGCGATCTCTCGACAACGATCTGCCGCTACCCCGAGCAGCTCTTCCTTAATGGGAAAAACCTAAGACAAGTCTCCACGAAGACCGCCGTCCGTCCCGGGCGCTTCTTCTTCGACTACGCCGCCAATAAGATCTTCATCGCCAACAACCCCAATGGAAAGAAGCTCGAAACCAGCATCACCTCTGCCGCTTTCCAAGGCGGTCCATCGGGGATCCGGGGGGTTACCCTAAAGCGGCTGCGGATCGAAAAGTTCGCCAGCCCGTCGGGAACCGCCGCGATCGCATCTGGTCCCGGGTGGCGGGTGACGCGGAACAACATCGTGCACAATGCCGGCATAGGCATATGTGCCACGGGAGGAAGTCTGCTCCTGAGGAACCATGTCCACCACAACGGGCAGATGGGGTTATGCGGCAAGGGATCCGGCGTCCGCGTGATCCGCAATGAGATCGATCACAACAACACGGCTAGATACAGCCTGATGTGGGAGTCGGGCGGCGCTAAGTTCATGAACGCCGTAAACCTGGTCGTCCGAGGAAACCGGTCTCATCACAATCTCGGCCATGGACTGTGGACGGACATGGGTTCGCGCGACGTCCTCTACGAGGGCAACAAGGTGGTGCGTAACGCCCTCTCAGGCATCGTTCACGAAATCAGCTACAAGGCGACCATCCGGGGGAACATGCTGCGGCACAACGGACGGCGAGCCGGGTGGACGATGGGCGGTGCAGCCATCCTCATCTCGAACTCGAGCAACGTGGCCATCGTTAGAAATCAAATGTCGCGGAACGAGAACGGAATCGTTCTACTAGAAGTGGCACGGGGAGCGGGAAACTCCATCCACGACGTAAGCGTTCGCCGGAATCGCATGTCGTGCTCCGGGAACACTGGGGCGGTGGAGTCCGTCGCCGGAGCCGCATTATTCGGTAATGGAAACGTGTTTCGAACGAACCGCTACCGCCTCGGATCGAAGGGCGCCAAGGCCTTTCGGTGGACGGGCGGGGCTGTGACCAAGAGCGCGTGGAGAAAGTTTGGAAACGACCGCGACGGCCGTTTCAGGTTCGGCTGCTAGCTCAGGACCTATCCCCGACAAGTCCGCGCTGGCACACTCAGGGCGACACCTGGATGACGGTGCTCTCGCTATCAAAACCGAGGGCGCGCCACTCCTCCCAGGTGAGGCTGTCGAGCCATCGCCAGCTCCTCGGCTGTGCCACCGACACTTGATATTGGTTGCCCTCGAACACGTTGCCATTCAGGGGTGAAAATAGATCGAACGTCGGCGCCGGCACGATCGAGACGAAACCCACGGCGAAGCCGGTACTGCCGTCGGTGGCGATGAGATTGTCATGAACAAGAAGTCGGACGGATTCGTGCGCCCCGTAGAGGGGGCGCACGGGAACTGCAGAGGTCGCACTCCTGTCACGAAAGGTGACAGCGATTCCCGCCTTGTTTCGGAGGATCCTGTTGGCGTGAATCTCGACGTCCGG
Organism: uncultured Actinomycetes bacterium; assembly: GCA_963777015.1. Lineage (GTDB taxonomy): Bacteria > Actinomycetota > CADDZG01 > CADDZG01 > WHSQ01 > JACCXF01. Next base: position 314,240 of record CAVZOQ010000004.1, on the reverse strand, counting down.
AGACTCGGCGATCTTTATCCCCGCACCGTCATATGGCACCACATCCGAGGAACCGTTGTCCGAGATGACGTTATCCCGGATCACCGCTCTATAGGAGGCCTCATGAACGATTCCTGCCGCCCGGTTATGGCTCACCGTGTTTCCCTCGTAGATGGTATCGATGTTATTCAGGTCGGTCCAAAGGCCGATGCCCTCGTTGTCGTGCGAAGTGTTGTCGCTCACGTGTAGGCGACTCGTGTTAACCCACTTCGCTCCTCCCGCTTCCCATCCGTAGCGATGACCTTGTGTGTTGTTGAAGGAGATCTCGTTCCCCTGAACCACGATGTCGACTCCGCTCCCGCATAGCCCCAGCTGTCCCTGGTGATGGACATGGTTGTCGACGATCCTCGAACGACTCCCGGTGCAAACACCGATGCCCCCATTGAAAGCGATCTCGTTGCCTTCGATCTGACTTCCCGGTCCGCGCAGGTCCACGGCTCCGCGCCCGGGGGCGTTGTCGAACCGGATGATCTCGAGGTTCCGGACGGTCACCCCTGGGGCGGATCCACGAAACGCTCCGGGCGCAAAGGAGGCTTCAGCGGAAGGTCCGGGGTCGCTCGCGATCAAGATCCGGTCCGCGACGTAATCGAAGAAGAAGGTCTTCTCGCCGAGCTCGGAAGGGCTGGACACCTGTTTCCATTCCTCGTCGTCCACGAACAGCGCTTCTGGCCGCGTGCAGATGTCTCCCTCAACGCAGCGGCCTCTCGTCCTCCTTTCCTGAGACTGCCCCCCGGCGGCCCAATATTCGCCGACCCTCTCGAAGGAGAGCCTCCTGGCTCCGTCGAGTACGGCCCCTTCCTCTCCGATGAAGGAATCGTTCGGCTGGGGCACGATGGGGGCCGACAGTCGGTAGACGCCCGGTCCGAAGCAGAATGTCGTCCCGGCAGGGCTGGTTGAGATGACACGCAGGTAGTCCTGTGACGGGTCGAGCTTTCGGCCCGCGCACGACTCGCCACGAGAGTTGAACCAGAGAGCAACGACGATCAGCAGAGCCGCGGCTGCCCCGAAGACAAGGCCCCTCTTCACCCACATCGACGAAGGCCACCCACTTCGCTGGTCAGAAGATCACCTCAGGCGAGGCCCTCGCGCGTTCCTTTTCGCCGCTTTCTTCCTCTGCTGTCCCCTATTCTACGGATCAGGGCGTTGTCGTCATGAAGGCGTCGACGTCCACACGGGTTCCGGTCGACAGTTCGTTCGACTCTCCCAGGACCCGAACCTCCAGCGTGTGGGCGTTCAAATTGACTCCCCTGGCGAAGACGATCCGACGTGGCTGCGGCGAGGCAGCGTATAGGTCAAGCCGGCCGAAGCGCGTTCCATCGATGTACACCTCGGCCTTGCCGCCATCGGGGCCCCGGTTGGAGATGAGGGCCACCTGATGGGTTCCCGCAGGGATCCCGAGAGTGGCTCGGGAGCCTGCGGCATTCGCGCTCATCACACCGCCCTGACTCGCGCCCGCCGGCGATGCAGCCAGCCAGTCGCCGAAATAAGTGAAGTCGTCCTCCTGATAACTACGAGCGATAGTCAAGGGCCCCGTTGCTGCGACCGGATTGCCTGCACCGTCCGTGGCCGAAGCCTGGAACTGGTATCCGTCTCCTTGGGGGATCAACAGCGTCTTGGAGAAGGTCAGGCCCGACATGAGACGCTGGTTAACAAAGGTCTGCCCACCGTCGGAACTCTTCTCCAGGCGGTAGTCGACCCCGGAGGGATCGGTGGCCGACCATGTGACGGTGATGGGCACGCCTCCATCGATACCCGCGATGTCGTTGAGGTCGAAATCGTTATAGGGGGGGAGGATCGCGGGAGGGTCGTTGTCGGGCTCCGGGATCACATCGGGCGCATGTGTAAACAGCTGCACAGGACCGGGTTCCTTTCGGCGACCATTTACAACGAGGAACTCCGCGCGGTCATCGTTGTTGTAGTCGATAGACGTGACGTCGTCCCCGCAACCGCCGGTCGGATTGACTGCCGGGATCACCTCGGCTGAAAATCCGGTGAGGCCGTTGGAGATCAGCAAGTCGGCCTTGTCGTCCGGATAACGGATCTTCTTGTCGTTCCCACAACTCCCCACCACGTATACGTCCAGGAACGTGTTGCCGTCGAAGTCGCCCACGGCCAGGTTCAAGCCATTCGTGATCGAATGGGAGAACGCGTTCGTGAAAGTTCCCTGATCGTTGGCGATCATGATGCGGACAGTTGCGCCCTTCACCTGTGCAAGGTCAAGCAAGCCGTCCTGGTTGAAGTCCGCGAACTCGGCGTCGGTCCAGAAACCCCCTATCCCAAGAGCACCGGCGACCCCGTTGAAGCGAGTGCCGTCATTTCGATAGAGGATCATCGACGTTTGCGCACAGACCAGAAGGTCTTCATCTCCGTCACCGTCATAGTCGACCGCCTGGTTGCAAGCTTTGTTGTCCTTCTGGGCTCCGATGCCGACGCTAAGACCACGCGTCGTGTCCTTCGCAAAGGACGTCCCACCCTGGTTGATCCATAGCTCGTTCGGGTAGGGCGGGTCCTCGGGGTCGCCTGGATTGAGAGGGTCCCCATTTGCGCCATAGAAACGAGTGACGTAGATGTCCTCCCAGCCGTCGTCGTTAACGTCGATGAAAGTGGCTGTGCGATACCGCCCCTTGGTGTTCTGCGTCAGGTTGAAGGCCGCCGCTCGGTTCACGTAGCTGCCATCCGCCTGTCTGATCCATAGCTCGTTCACCGAGTTTGTGGTCAAGCCCACCGCACAGAAGAGATCCAAACCGTTCTTATGGTCCACGTTGGCCCACACGCACTGGTGGCGATCGGTGTTGCCGGGGAAAGAGACCGGCGTAAAGGTTCCGTCTCCGTCATTGCGATAGAGGCCCGAGGTCGGGATCGGCTCCGCCCGCCCGGGAGCCTGGGGATCGTGACGAACGAGGAAAACATCCTCGTCCCCATCTTGATCGTAGTCATCGACCGTCGTCGAAAATGTGCGCGTGTACTCAAAGAGGTTGCTATCCCGAGCTATGTCGATCGGGCCCAAGGCGGGTACCTGCGCGTGCGCGATCGGCCGCGGGGCATCCACGACCAGCGATACGACAGCCGCCAAAAGGGCCGCTATTAGGAATAACGAACGGGATCTCATCTACATCCTCTTCAAGCTCTGGTTCCGCACTTCCGGCCTAACGACGTCAACCACGCCGGCGTTACGCCATTCCCCACTACCCGCCCGAGGCCCCTTTCGGCTGCACAGGGAGCGAAATCTTCCTCGAGCGAACCGAGGATCGGACCCCACAGATCACCTTCTCCCGCGACCAATAGGTCCGAGCACTGCGGTTATGAATCAGTTTCTACCCCTATGGCAGGAAAAGGAAACGGGGTTGGCGAAGAAAAGCCCGATACTTTTCCTCGATCGGGCCGGAGAACCCACGGACCCCACGGACCAGGGGAACGCCTGGGCCCGCTGCGATCTCTATCGCACCATCTCTTCAACCCTCGGAGAGGCAGGGAACCTGGATTCACGCAGAGCCAGGCCCGCGAGAACGGAAAGAGGCACCGCGAACTCGGGATACTCGAGCCAATTGTCCACGAAGATGAGCCCCGCCGTCATGATCAGCGCCCCGCGTGCCGCAGTGGCGAGCCATTCTCCCCGTCCCAGGACGAACCACAGCCTCACGAACAGATAGGCCATAGCAAAGAATCCCACCAGTCCAAGATCTCCAAGGATGCCGAGGGACGTCGACGCCGCGGACTCACTCGAGCCCCCGAAGGACTGGCTTCGCGATTCTGCGGCGATCTCCAATCCCAATTCGGTAGGTGGAAGGTCGAGTGCAGCGAGTGGCGAGTCCTCCTTGAACTGGCCGGGCGTCAACAGCAAGCTTGCCCGGCTGCCGGAGGTGCCCGGCCCGCTCCCAAAGATGAGAGTGACCGGCTCCCCCCAACGATCCTCGATGAGCTGCACTTCGGCCAGCTCGTCGTATTTGGCCAGTCCACGCGCTCTTTCGAAGCTCCCGGGAAATATCTGCTCGAAGACGAACAATGAAACGGCCGCCACAGCCAAAGCCATCACCGCGCGTCCCAAGGACCAGTCGGAGACGCGCTTGAGGCCGGCGCGTACCCCTGGGCGACCTAGGACCCCGATGGCCACCACGCCGACGGCCATGGTCAATAGCACCTGTCGAGCATCCGCAGCCAGGATCATCGCGACCATCGCTCCACTCATCACCAACCCGAGGCCGCGGCTCATCCTGCCTGCCAGGACCCGCGAAAGGATCAGGAAAACACCGATAGCGAAGAGACCCGCAAGAACGTGCGCTCCCGCCGACTGGTCCATCAGCGTGCCCTTCACGTCGTCTCCCCAGCCCACCGACAGCCCTTGCCACAGGCCCACGGCGATCTCGACCGCGAGCAGGGCGATGCACGTTTTCTTGAGGACGTCGAGATGTTCGGTGGTGCCGGGGGCCCAGCGGTGGATCGCGAACATCACCACCAGCGGTTCTCCAAGGATGACCAGGAAGACCACCGCTCGGACCGGATGCGAGAATGCCGCCAGAAGGGAAATCAGTGACAGCACCAACAGGCCCAAGATCCAAGCGCCCGGCGATGAACGGGAGCTCTGCGGATCACGGGGGTACCTGAGTGAGGCCAGTCCCATCCCAAACGCGATCGGATAGTGAACGAAGTTGAGTATCGCGGGAAGGCCCGCGAGGACGACCAACGTCCTCGAAACGACGCTTGATAGCAATAACAGAACACACCATTGGGTGAGAGTGACCTTGTCAAAAAGGGCGAGTCCGAGGATCATGCCCGCAACCGCGATCGGTATCTCGAGCTGACCGACGGCCAGCATCTGGCTCAGCAGGACGGCGGCGCCCACCGCCACTCCAGATATCGCCCAGCTGTTTAGCGACGTTCTCGCCGGAACGGCAACCCTCATCGTCTAGGCTCGGCTCTCACAGGTAGCCGAGATCCCTTAGTTGAGTCTCGAGAACGGCTTCCTCCTCCGGAGTCATCCCCGATGAAGGATCAACGGAAGCATTCGTGACGTCATCGATGAATGCCCTCAGTTCCTTCACCACGTCGGGATCCTCTCGAGAATGACTTCGCCGCTCGTCAAAAACGCCGTTGCCCTTAGCTCGATAGAGGGTGGGCTCTTGGCCGGGCGAGATCAGAAGCTTGTGTTTCGAAGTGCGGGCTCCCACAATCATGTGCTCACCTCGAACGCCACCCGTCTCCAGATAAGCGGGCTCCTCAGGCAGTGATTCACCTCTCAACAAGGGGGTCAAGCTTCGACCGTTCGCTCCCTCCGGGACGGGTGTACCCGCCAGATCTACGATCGTGGGCAAGAGATCGACGTGGCGTACCTGAGAGGCGACCGTAGCTTCCGCTATCCCAGGTCCGGCAACGAGCAACGGAACTCTGATGACTTCTTCACTCAGCGTGTAGCCGTGTCCTATGGCCAGGTTCGCGAATCGTCTCTCCAGCGAAGGGGCCAGGCTCTTCAGTTTCCCTCGTCGCCTGATCTCTCGAGCTAAGGCTGCTATCCGGTCTCCCATCCAGGAATCTGCGTACTCCTCGCCGTGATCACCCGTTACAAAGGTGACGCTGCCTCGTAACGAATCGAATAGCTCGGCCGACATATCGTCGACCGCCTGAACGGACGCGCGGTACCCCTTTCGCCCCAGACGCCTCTTGAAATCAGGAGGCGCTCTGTAGGGGCGGTGTACTTCCCAGGTGTGGAGAAGTACGAACCATGGAGCTCTCAACGCCTTGATGAGATCGAACACGCCTGACCTCCACGCCATGAAGTCTTCCCCCCGATGATGCTCCACACGATCGAAGCCCCGCAGGATGCCGGTTTGGGGAACCAACGGGCCCGTCGTTCTGGCGTAGGTGCTGTAACCATTCGAAGAGAGGATCTCCGCGAGGGTCGGCAGTTCTGACGAGAGCCGGTGACCCTTGAGGGCGCGAACACCATGACGAGGGGGATATCTACCGGTCAGGATCGATGCGAAAGATGGCGTGGTGGATGACGTTGTCGAGATGCATTGTGTAAACGCGACCCCCCGATCGGCAAGCGCATCCAAGTTAGGGGTGGCGATCTCGGAACCGAAAATAGCGTCGGCTCGCAGGGAATCGATAACCCACAGGAAGACATTAGGTTTCTCTTTCATCGCTTCATCGCTTCGCGATAGCCATGCTCCAGCCCCTTCAGACCCTGCTCGGGACTATGGTTCGCTCGCCAACGATTCCAAGCGTTGCCTCCCATCGCTTCCGATGCGCGGTCGTCGTCAAGCGTTCGCACCGCGGAAGGCCAGTCAGAAGCTACGAAGGGGTCGGCCAAGATGCCGGTCACCGAATCCTCGACTACCTCTGGAAGGGCACCTATACGACTTGCGATCACGGGCACTCCTGCCGAGTACGCCTCGAGCACTGCACGTGGCGCCGACTCATACGTCACTGATGGGATCATCACAGCGCGAGCACCTTGAACTAGTTCGGGAACCGCCCCAGGTTCCACGCCCCCCGTGAATCGAACATTCGGAGGGGCGATCCTGCGGACTTCCTCGAGTTGAGGTCCATCACCGACCACCAATAGAGGGCTCGAGATGGATCTCCACGCCGCAACCAGCCGATCGATGCCCTTTTCGGGAGACATCCTGCCAAGATACAAGTAGTACTCGCCGGGGCCTTTACGACGCTCGAGCGGCCAAACGAAATTGGGCTTCACTTCGATACGCGCTGGGTCGATGCCAGCCTGGACGTGTTTGTCCCTTACGAATCGGCTCCCTGCGAAGAAGAGACTCATCCGTTCGAAGGTGCCGATCGCCCGATGTAAAGAGAGCGAGAGAGCTAAGGAGGCGCTTCCAAGAGCGGACCCTCTGTAACACCGGTGAACCACCCCCCGCCATGGAACGTGACCCAAACAGTCTTCACACACGCGCTCGTCTCTTACGAAGACAGCGGGCAGGCACAACAATCTGTAGTTATGAAGGGTCATGACGGTGGCCACCCCTTTCGAGGCCACCGCTCTGATCCCAGCGGGGGAAACGAGAGGAAACAAGTTATGAAAATGGACCACGTCGAGATCGTTTTCGGTCACTAGTCTCGTGAGTTCCTTGGTGGCACGAAGGGACCACGTGCTCTGTGCTCCGACCCTTAGCAGGTCTCTCTTGGACTCCGCTTCGGGGATCGGCGACCAGACGAATACCTCGTGGCCCGCCTCCCGCAGAAGGCTTGCTTCATCCTCGACAACCCTGTTCTCGCCGGAGATCGGTCCCGAGAGATACCTGGAGTGAGCTATCCCTATCCGCAACTACGCCTCGGTCGCGTAACCGAGGCGTTGCATCGCACCACGACAAGCCTCGATCACGAGCCGCTGGCTCTCTTCCGGGAGCTCCTTGCGCCACCCGGTGGTCGAACCACTCCTAACGAAGCGAAATTCGGGCCGCGCTGCCTTCTTCATCCTGGGAGCGTCGTCTTCCTTCTCTTTCATGCGTTCGAGAGTGTTGTTCTCTATCGCCCGATCGATCCGTCCCGGCTCGACTTCCGCCTCGAGGAAGCGAAGGATCCCCTTGATCTGGTCCTCCGGCTCTGCCTTCATCTCTTCGTACCTGATCAGGTGAAGACGTTCCGATCGAGCGGGCTCAGAGTCCAACCAGTAGTTGACGTGGTCGCTCCAGGTACCCCATGGCATGAGCCTTCCCTTGAGCCATTCCGGCACGAATTCGGCGATCTCCCCGTCCACCTGGTTCCTGCGTTTCAACCAATAGAATTGAGAGACAACGACGCTTCTGGGATCCCTCACCATGTACAGAACCTTTCTATCCCGATCACAGAAAGGTTCGTGGGTCTGCAATATCCGGCCCCCGCCTTTGAGCCAGCGAGGAGCGTCCTCTTGCTGACCGATGTACGGGATCCCCTTCATGAGTGCTCGAAAATCCGCTTGCTCTCCAGTGAAGATCTCGTAGAGCATGAAGCGCGTCCATGTAGTGCCGGAGCGCGGGAAGGTCGCGAGGAAAACATCAGATTCGCTCAATCCTCGATGCCTGTACCAAGTCAGCGGTCTTCTGAGAGACCTGTTCCTAAATCTCTGTCGCTTGAGTGCTGCTTTGAACGTGCTCATTCTTCCTCCAGATAGAGACGGCGAGACTATTGTGAATTGGCGATCTGGTCGGCAACCAGTCGGTGCGAGATCTTGGAACCTTCTTCCACTGGTTTCCCGGCCCGTTCATTGAACGACTCTCTGAAGCGCCTCCACCAAACGAGATCGGTCAGGGAGGTAGCCGCTGCATTCCCTATGGCAGCTCCGGCTGCCCCTCCTACCGATGCACCGATGACCACGCCGACCAAGATCGTGGGAGCTGCCACAAGACGAGTCCTGAACATCCGTTTCGAGTCGCCCAGCGCCCGCATCCCGATCATCGCCCCGGTATTGGCGGCGCTGGCGGCTAAGGCCAAAGACAACCAAAAAACCACTTCGCGCGCGGGTTCCCAGGTGTCACTTAAAAGGGTCCGGCCTATCCAATCGGGCAAGAGGAGCAAGGCTGCTCCCAATAAGACAGCCGATGCGGACAAGACACAGGAGAGCAAAGCCATGGCTCGGGGCAAGCGCGCAGGTCTCCGTTTGATCAGTCGCGCGGCTTCTGGAACCGCGATCGGATTAACCCCCATGAAAAGGATGGTCACGGGCCCAAGCAGCATGTCGGCGCCTCGCAGCGCCCCGGTGGCTGCGAGACCAGCGATAGCGGCGACGAGGAAAACCGTCGCCCTTTGGGTACCGTTGCGAACCGCGAAATCTCCGAGGAATCCGGGGATCAGGTCACGCTCGCCTCGGCACCAGGTCAGGAAGCGTGTCGGCAGAGGAACTAAACGTGCTTGAAAGCAGCCAACGACTGCGGCAACTGCAGCGGCAGCGGCCCATGCAACAACGAAGCTCCACGCGGATTCCACACCGGACAGGATGACGATGGCGAATGAGGGGATCAGGAGCAGACTCCAGACGAGGTCGTTCACGAACGCCCGCTTGCTCTCACCCGATGCAAAGAAGATATACCTCCATCCGTCCTGAACCATCAGGAAGGGCATGGCCAGGCCGAGGGCCAGCAGGACGGCTCGGACGGTTCCCCCGAGAAACAACCCGGCGACCACGCAGATCAGCCCTACCGCAACTCCGATCGCGAGAACGGCTCCCATCGAATCGCGCGCGCCCCGGCGCCATTCATCGGTCGGGCATGTGCTGTACCTGACTCCGAACGGCTCGCCTGCGACGGCCCGGGTGATCCCCATGGCAACCGAATAGGCGGCGAAGGCCAGCCCGAACATCCCGAACTCTCGGATCCCCACTGATCGGGCCACGAAAACACCCAGCACGAAGTTCGTCAGGCTCGAGAATGCCTGATCGGCGAGCCCCCAGCCGGCGCGCCCGCTCAATGCCCGCAACCGGCTCCGTGAGCCGGTGCCCGGAGCCACCATCATCCGCCCCGCTGGCCGAGCGCGAAGGAACCGCCACTCACATTGACGCTGATTTTTTCAAACACCGACGACCTCAGTTGGCTCAGGAACGGCCCGTTGGGTGATAGGTAAACCCGGCCGCCCGCATCAACTCCGGATCGAAGATGTTACGTCCATCCACCAACACCGGATGGGCGGCGAGCTCTTTGACTCGTTCGAGATCAAGGGACAGGAATTCGGGCCACTCGGTGCACACCACGATGCATTGGGCCCCCGTAACGGCTTCGTACGGGTCTGGCGCTATCTGTAGTCCAGGAAGCTCAGCCTTGGCGTTCGCTCCTGCCTCGGGGTCATAGCCAACCACGTCCGCCCCACGATCGAGCAGCTTCTTGGCCAGGGCCAGCGCAGGGGCGCAGCGGACGTCGTCGGTCCCCGGCTTAAAGGCTAGACCGAGCAGGGCTACCTTCTTGGCCTCGGGGTTCCACAGCGCCTCGACCACGGTAGTGACGATCGCGTCCACCGCCTCGTCATTGATGCGTGCTACCTCTCGAAGCAATCCGAAGTCGTAGCCCATCTGTGCGGCAAGTCTCTCGAAAGCCTGGACGTCTTTCGGGAAACAGTAACCGCCGTAACCGATGCCGGCGTCGAGGAAGGCTGGTCCGATGCGAGGGTCCGACCCCATGACCTCAGCGACCGCCACGACATCGCCTCCCGAACGCTCACACAGCCGCGCGAGGGCGTTGACGTATGAGATCTTCATGGCCAGGTAGGCGTTGCAGGCATGCTTTGCGAGCTCTGCGGTGGCGATATCGGTTTCGATCAGTCGGCTACCCGCATCGATCTGGGTTCGGTAGACGTCCCTCATCTTTTCGAAGGCCCAAGGGGAGTCCGCCCCTACCAGGATCCTCTCCGGATGCAGTGAATCGTGGACCCCCGAGCCCTCACGCAAGAACTCTGGGTTGGAGGCGACGTGGAGATCGTCGACGAGATCGGGCCTTGCCCTAGCGAGCAGAGTCTTGAGGCGCTTGGAGGTTCCGGCCGGCACGGTCGACTTCTCGACTATGAGAGTGGGGCCCGAGGCAAGAAGGGCGACATCTCGCGCCGCCGTCTCCACCGCGGCGAGGTTCGCCTCCCCCGAAGCGCGCGGAGGCGTACCCACGCAGATAAATACGACGTCGGCACCCTCTACCGCAGGCGCGAGGTCGATCGAGAACCGAAGGCGGCCCGAATCGAGCGATTCACTAAGGAGCGCGTCCAGGCCAGGCTCGAAGAAAGGTGAGCTCCCTTTTTCGAGAAGGTAGATCTTTTCCTGGTCAGAGTCGTTCCCGACGACCTCATGACCCAGCGCGGCCATGGATACGCAGGTGACGAGACCAACGTGACCCGTGCCGATAACTCCGATCTTCAAGTTTGATCCCTTCCGACTTGCATTCAGGACGACCTCTCATCTACGAGAGTCTCCAAACTAGCTTGGGACTCCCACTCCGACGTCGTGAGACCTGGCCAACTGGGCCTCGATCCACGGATAGGTGCGGGCCAACCCCTCGGCGAGCGTAGTACCGGGCTCCCATGAGAGGACCTCGCGCAACTTGGTGTTGTCGCTGTTGCGACCTCGCACCCCTTGAGGCTTGCTGGTGTCGTGGTCCTTTCCGATCTTTTTCCCCGCGATGGAGGCGACGAGGTCGACCAACCCGTTGACGCTGATGAGCTCGTCGGTCCCGAGATTGAGAGGCAAGGAATAGTCGGATTGCATGATCCGGTAGATCCCCTCAACACAATCGTCGACGTAGGTGAACGTTCTGGTCTGCAAACCGTCGCCCCAGACCTCGATGGAGTCGCCATCGTTGGCGAGAGCAACCTTGCGCGAGATCGCTGCCGGCGCCTTCTCACGTCCGCCATCGTAAGTCCCCAGAGGGCCATAGATGTTATGGAAACGAGCCACGCGTGTTGGGAGCTTGCCGTCCTCGTCGTAGTACTGGCACAACTTCTCGGCGTACAACTTCTCCCACCCATAACCTTCCTCGGGATCGGCGGGATAAGCATCCTCTTCTTTGAGACCACCCATCTCCGGGCTCTCCTGTCGATACATGGGATAGATGCACGCGGACGATGAGTAGAAGTATCGCGTGGCCTCGTTGATGAAAGCGGCCTCCAGCATGTGGGCATTTATGAGGACGTTATTGCGGGCGATGTCTGCATGGTTGCCGGTGATGAAGCCGATCCCGCCCATGTCCGCTGCAAGCTGATAGATCTCCTCGACACCTCCGGTGGCTTCGAGACAAGCATCCCAGCGCCTGAGATCGAGCTCGAGGAACTCATCGGCCGCCGTGTCTTCGTACTCAGGGCGTTTGAGATCCACTCCGCGAACCCAATAGTCCCTGTCCTTGAGGTAACCGACGAGATGGTGCCCAATGAAGCCACCCGCTCCCGCAACCAAAGCTGTCTTCTTCATTGTGAACCCCCTAATCCTTGGGTCATGACTGTCGATCCTCCTGTTGCCCTCGTCGGAGCCGATGCTTGATCACTTGAGCCCCGAAGAGGACGAGGAACCTGGGATTGCGATACAGATAACGCCGCCACAATCGCTTGGGCTCCGTTACCAATCTGAAGAGCCACTCCAGCCCGAGTGTCTGGAGCATCGCCGGCGCTTGCCTCTTCCTGCCGGCGATGAAGTCGAACGCCGCGCCAACGCCGAGCATAGGGGCGTGCACGAGTCCCTTCTGCCGATCCATCCAGAGATCCTGTTTGGGGGCCCCTAGTCCGATGAAAATGATCTTCGCGCCCGATGCGTTGATCTCGCGAACGGTCTCGGATTCTTCCGCCTTCGAAAGCGTCCGAAACGGCGGGCTGCGATGGTAAGCGACCTCGAGCCGAGGCCACCGTTCGGAGATCTTGCCCAGCAGCTCACGCAACACATCGGGGTGTCCTCCGTAGAGGCCAACGGGGATTCCCTCCCGCTCGGCGCGTCCGAATAGGGCCTGGGTGAGCGTCGGACCGTAGGTTCGGCTTGCATCGGTGACCCCCAGCAACTTCAAGCCCCACACAAGGGGCATGCCGTCCGGGGTAACGAGATCCATGCGATTCATCGCTCCCATGAAGGCCGCATCATCGTGTGACTCGATCACGTTGTTGACGGACGAGGCGGAGAGAGTCCTCGACTCCCCCTCCCTGGCCCAGTGGAGAACGCGGTCGGCGGCGTCCTGATAGCTCGTGGCATCCACCCTCATGCCGAGGATGGATCGAGACTGGAGTTCGGGGAAGCGGGCTGTTCCCTGGGCGACGGTATCCAGAGGGGCAGTGGCTTCCTGGTTATGAGGTCCCATCGGTCAATGGACCACTCTCAGTAGGCACCTCGCCGCGCCAGGATGGTGCCGGCCGTCTTCAATAAGACGTAGAGGTCCAGCGTCAACGACCAATTCTCGATGTAGAAGAGATCGAGACGGACGGCCTCCTCGGGGGAGACCTCGCTTCGACCGTTGATCTGCCACCAGCCGGTGACCCCAGCGGGGACCTCGTGGCGAGGACCGAGGAGCTCCGGATTGGCTGCCACCTGGTCCGTCGGCAAAGGCCGTGGGCCAACCAGGCTCATCTCTCCCTTCACGACGTTGATGAGCTGGGGAAGCTCGTCGAGGCTGGACTTTCGCAGGAAGCTGCCCAGTCGGGTGAGGCGGGGATCCTCCCGCATCTTGAAGAAGGCCGCGCTGGTGTCGACGCCGCGCTCGGCAAGCAGATCGTCCCCGTCGGTCCGCATCGTCCTGAACTTGTAAACCGTGAATTCCCTGCCTCCCTTCGTCACCCGCGACTGACGGAAAAAGACAGGTCCCTTCGAGTTGAGCTTGATAGCCAGCCCGATCAGAGCCAGGCCGGGAGAAAGAACCAGGAGACTCGCCGAGGCGATCACGAAGTCGAAGACCCGCTTCGTTACTCTTTGGCCACCCGTGAGGCGCACGGGCTTGAGCGAAATCGCCATTACGTCGGATCCCAAAGGCTGCACCGAGAGACGATCTGCAAGCAACTGTGGAAGATTGGCGGTTACCCTCACCTCCGCACCAGCCTGTCGTGATGCTTGGACGACGGTCAACATGTCTTGGGAGGAGACCGCCGACGATGCGACGAAGACACAGTCCGCGGCATTCTGGCGGATCAGGTGTCGCAACCCGGAGACCTCACCTTTTACATCAAGACCGTTCGCTGAAATAGCTTCACCGCTCACCGCCACATAACCAAGAGGTTCGAAACCTAGGCCCTTGGCCGTCAAGGCGACGGCCAGGTCGCCCGCCTCTGAATTTGCGCCGACGATCAGTGTCCTGAGTGCAAGGCGCCCATCCTGACGATGTTTCCACACGACATGGCGCCACACCCGGCGGGAGGTGAGCTCGAACAAGAGCACCAACCCCCAAGTGAGTGCCACCCACTGGCGCGCGAGGGACGTGTGCGTCCAATAGCTGGTGAGAACGATGAACAACACTCCGATGCTCGACGCACCGATGACTCGACGGAACTCCTCGGCGGGTGACAGGTGACGAACCGCGTAAAGGCCGTACAAACGGAACACGGGCACCCAGATGAAGAGTGCGATCCCAAGAGCCACGAGGTATACACCCGGAACCATGCCACCCTCGAATCGGATCGCGCCCGCCAGTAACAGCGCCCCAGCTGCAGATAGCAGATCGGTCGCCGCGAGACCGAACGCGATGCGACGGTAGCGAGGGAGGGCTCCGCTCGCTTCTCCTTGAACCGGCTGCTCGTCGAGCCGAACCCAATCATCGGAATGAGCGTCGTCTCGAACCCCACGATGAACCTGAAGGTCGTGCTCCGAGTCGACGACGGTCAACGTGTCGTCCTCGCTAAGGCGACTCCGTCCCGCGAAAGGTCGGCCCCACGTGTGTCTTCTTCGAGTCTGAATCTTCAAAACCCCCACGAGCAACTTGTTCGATGTCCATCGTTAGTCCCTGCGGTCCCGCCGGTGTCATGGCGTTCCCGCTCCTTGCCACTGTCCCCTTGCTTCCTTTGGTTCGTTCCCAACGAACCCATACTTTCCCAACTACGGAGAAACATCTCACAACTACGTTGAGTTATCAAGATGAATTCGGCCATCTCCTGAGAATCCCTCCATATGACGGCTGAACCCGCGAAATATCTGGGGGGAAGCCTCGAGGATATCAGCCGGGTCCAGGTCCTTGAGCTTCTATTAATGCCCTCGCGCGCCCTTTACCCCATATGAGCCCGCCTGAATCCGGGGCGGATCCAGGTCAGCCGGGAGCCTCACTCGGAGCAGGGCCCGGGATCCCTTCCGTCCAGCCGTCCGTCACCCGGGCTCCCGTTGGGCTAGATCCTCGATCGTTACGCCGCTCAAGACGGACTCGGGTTGGGTGCTGACCGGATTCCGACGTGCGTCCGCCGCCTCGTCGCGCATCTTGACGACAAGCCAGCGCTCTCCCTTGCCTTTGGCTACACGAGTGATCGCGTAACCACCGGTCAGCTTCTGTCCCACGAGCCAAACCGTGGCATGACCGGCGTCGAGCGCGTCGGCGATGTCGATGGACTCGCCTTTTCGAGTCGTGGTGTTCTCGAACGTGCCCGTGTCCCACACGATGACCGGCCCCCCGCCGTACTGACCCTTCGGGATGACGCCCTCGAAATCGATGTAGTCCATGGGGTGATCCTCGGTGGGCATGGCGAGACGTTTGTCTCTCGGGTCGGTCGAGAGCCCCTTGGGAACCGCCCACGAGCGGAGCACCCCATCCACCTCCAATCTGAAGTCGTAGTGCAGCGAGGTGGCGTCATGTTTCTGGATCACGAACCGCCGGCCGCGCGACCGCCGCGAGCCGCCCCAGGGCTCGGCAGTGTGGCCGAAGTCTCGCTTCTCTTTGTACCGTCGCAGCCTGTCCTCATCCACGGAACGAGCTTAGAGCAGTGGGTCGGCCTGCCCGAGTCGGTACTGAAGGGGCCGCGCGCACCCAGCGGTTAAAGTGCCGTGTCCGACCGAAAGAGGGGGAATCGTTGGCCAGTGTCATGGGGTTCTGCCCCTTGTGTCAGAGGACCGTTCACATGGGGGAGCAAGACGACCGCGTCTGCCCTGTGTGCTCTACCCCACTGATGGTGACCGAGCTGGACGAGCGACGGGTGGCACGCCTCGGGAAGAACGAAGCTCGTTTCCGGAACGCGAACGAACGGGTTGAACGAGCCGCACAGCCAGACGCTCGTCCCGACGAAAAGATCACTTACGTCTGCGAGTGCGGTTCGGCGAATTGCTCTGACTTCGTACGCTTGACGACCCAGGAGTACGAATCGGTCCGGGAGCACGCAACTCGCTTCGTGCTCCTTACGGGACACGACATCCCTGAGGTCGAGCGGATCGTTCACGAAGGTGATGGATACATCGTCGTCCAAAAGATCGGCGAAGGCATGAAGGTGGCCAAGGAGCTCGACCCCCGATCCGGCGCCTAAACCGACTTCATCTGCGACTATTTCCTCCTCAAGTAGCACGGCCGCCACTCCCCGGCGAGCCAAGACGTCTAACCCTTCTCATCCACACCAGCGGTCGATATACCCCCATTCCGGATGAGAAGCGGCTGGGCGACCTGCTCTATCTGCTGGACCGTCTTGGCGTCGTGCTCTCCGAAGATCTGAAGCGCGCGAGGCTCGGGCATGACCTACGGGTTGTCGAGGTTGATATAGATGTGTTTCACCTCGAGGTAGTCCTCCAAGCCCCAGGGGCCGAGCTCCCGGCCGACCCCGGACTGCTTGTACCCACCCCAGGGAGCTTCGGTGGGGGCGGGCTGAGAATCGTTTATCCACACGATCCCCGCCTTGAGAGCCTTGGCGGTGTTCAAGGCCTTCTTGATATCGCGCGACCACACGGCAGCCGCCAGTCCATAGTCACTATCGTTCGCAAGACGCAACACGTCGTCCACGGTGTCGAATGGCAGGACCGACATCACCGGACCGAAGATCTCCTCCCGAGCGATCTTCATCTCGTTGCTGACGTCGTAGAAGATCGTCGGAGGGACGAAATAGCCGCCGCTTAGCTCGGGATCGTCCGGAGGCTCGCCGGCGAACGCCACTTTGGCTTCCCCTCGCCCATGATCGATGTAGCTCATCACTTTCTCTTGCTGATCCTTGCTCACGAGTGGGCCCATCGTCGTCTTCGGGTCGAGTCCGCCTCCGACTTTCACGTCTCTACCGTGGTCCACCATGGCCTGCAACGCATCGTCGTAGATGGCTCGTTCCACGAACACGCGACTGCCCGCAGAGCAGATCTCACCCTGGTTCCAGAAGATGCCGTTGCAGGTTCCCTCCACCGCTTCTTCGAAGGAAGCATCCGCGAAGAAGATGTTGGGCGACTTACCGCCCAGTTCCAGCGTCACACGCTTGAGTGTGTCCGCGCCCTCACGCATCACGATCTTGCCCACTTCGAGCGAGCCGGTGAAACCGATCTTGTCGACCTTCGGATTCTGGACGAGCGGCGCGCCGGCTGTGGGTCCGAAACCCGTGATGACGTTGAAGGCGCCCGGTGGAACCCCCGCCTCCTCGAGGATGGCAGGGAGCTCGAGCGCCGTCACCGGCGTCTGCTCCGCGGGCTTGAGCACAACCGTGCAGCCAGCGGCCAGTGCCGGTGCAACCTTCTGTACGGCCATGAGCAACGGGTAGTTCCACGGGACGATGAGCCCGGCGACGCCGATCGGCTCCTTGATCACTAGGCTCATCGCATCAGGACCGACCGGAGGGATGTCGCCCATCACCTTCGTGGTCCACCCCGCGTAGTACTCGAACATGAACGCGGCCTCGTCGATGTCCTCCTCGGCTTCAGCAAGGGGCTTTCCGCTGTCCGTCACCTCGAGCTCGGCGAGGCGGTCGTGCTCCCGCCGGATGATGTCCGCGACCTTGTGCAGGGCGCGGGCCCGTTCGCGCTCCGAGAAGCGGGGCCACGGCCCCTCGTCGAATGCGCGCCTGGCCGCGTCGACGGCGCGGTCTACATCTTCGGGTTGGGCGTCTGGCACCGTGGCGAAGGTACGGCCGGTCGATGGGTCAACGACCTCGAACGTGCCCTCTCCGGCCGCTTGTATCCAGCGCCCGTCGACGTACATCCCGTATGCGCGCATGTCGAGCACCATCCGATCACCTCTCGATCGATTCGATCGATCACACCCCGATCGATCACACTCAACCCCTACTTTGCCCTCTGTTGCACCTCATTGTCACGAGCGAGCCGGAGTCCTGGTGCGGTGCCGGTTCGCCAGAATGTAGAGGAAAGAAAAAGGCCCCCGTCGCCGGGGGCCTTTTCAGATCGTGGGTTCTCTGTTTAGATCGCCCGCACGTTTGAGGCCTGCTTGCCTTTCGGTCCTTGCGTGACCTCGAACTCCACGGCCTGCCCCTCATCGAGGGACTTGTATCCCTCCATGGTGATCGCCGAGAAGTGGACGAAAACGTCCTCACCGTCGGGCTGCGAGATGAAACCGAAGCCCTTCTCGTTGTTGAACCACTTCACTGTTCCTTCAGCCACTGCCAACATCCTTTCCTTCAGCGGGAGCAGCAAGCAACATTCCTTGCTTTCGGACCCCCGCCACAACGGCCAAAACGGTAGCACAAACCGCCTCCCGCTGAGGGGTCGAAGAGTGATAACGCAAACCCGTTCATGAACCGGCGGAGCATGCCCGACAGAGGCCGAACACCTGGACGTCGTGAGTAACGTCCTCGAACCCATGCTCGTCCGCGGTCCGCCGGGTCCACCTCTCGACCTCTTCGTTCTCGATCTCCACGGCGAACCCACAAGAACGGCACACCAGATGGTGGTGGTGGATCTCCGTGGCGCAACGCCGGTAGATGGTCTCGCCGTCCTCCCTGCGCATGGAATCGACCACTCCGGTTTCGTTGAACGCTTGGAGGGTTCGATACACCGTCGTAAGCCCGAGCTTGTGGCCCGCGGCTCTCAGCTGGTCGTGTAGCTCCTGCGCGCTAAGGAAACCACTTGCCGCGCTAAGAGCTTGCGCGATCGCGGCCCGTTGCCGGGTGGCCTTGGGGCGAGGTGTGGATGCTCGTTCTGGACCCGTCATCGAACCGTTCTCCGTTCGCTGATGAGCGACACGAATCCGTAGACGAGGATGCTGGAGAGAACGATCGTCGCGGCCGGGAGGACGTCGACGTAATAGGCCAGAACGAGTCCGAGTGCGGTAAGGCAGGCGCCGAGGACCAAACCGGCGATGACGGTCGACCGGAAGCTGCGGGTCAATTGCTGGACGGTTGCGATCGGAAGGACCAGAAGAGACGACACCAGCAAGACGCCAACAACGCGAGCCGATATGGCGATCGCGATCGCAGAGGTCAATGCGATCGCCAGATTCAGCGTTCGAACGGGGAGCCCCGACACTCGCGCCACCTCTTCGTCGTAAGCGACGGCGAACAGTTGTTTGCGGAACGCGAACGTAAAGGCGAGCACCAGAGCCGATACTCCCGCGACCAGCCACACGTCAGAAGGACTGACCGTCACTATCGACCCGAACAGGTAGCTGTAGAGATTGACCGTCGATACGTCTCCGAGGGACAAGAGCAAGACGGCGCCCGCGATGCCCCCGTAGAAGATCACCGCTAAAGCGACATCGCTTGCAGCTCGACCCCGTTCCCTCAATACCTCGATGATCGCGGCGCCGCCCATGGCGAAGAGGAGCGCGGTGGCGATCGGTGAGACCCCCGCCACGAGACCAGCCGCCACACCCGTGAATGCGACGTGTCCGATACCGTCCCCCAGGAGTGAAAGGCGCCGTTGCACGATGTAGACGCCGATCGCCGGTGCCGCAAGTCCCACGAGAACCCCCGCGATCAACGCGCGCTGCATGAATTCGTACTGGAAGAAGCTCACGACGGACCCATCGACGGTCTCTGGGTCCGCTCGACTTCGGGGTGATGGTGATGGGCGTGAACCTCGAGGCGTCCTTGCCCCTTCGGGGGCCCGTCGTACACCACGTGCCCGCCCTGAAGGACGACGGCGCGGCGAGCCAGTGGCTCCATGGCACCCAGAGCGTGGGCCACGAGCAGGATCGAGGTCCCGCGGCGGTTCAGGTCACGAACGGTGGAGGCGAAGGTTTCCTGATGCGCGAGGTCCACGCTTGCGACCGGTTCGTCGAGCACGAGCACCTGCGGTTCCACCGCCAGGGCTCGAGCGATCAAGACCCGTTGCTGCTGTCCGCCTGACAGGAGCCCGACCGGCGAATCGCTCAGCTCCACGAGGTCCACCGCCTCGAGCGCGCCCATGGCCGCCGCGCGATCGTCGGGGTTGTACGGGCGAACCCAGCCCGAGCGACGGGCCCGAGCGGAGATAACGACTTCCATGACGGTGGCGGGGACCCCAGAGGCGGCGGTGAGGCGTTGGGGGACGTAGCCGATCAGTTCGCGGCGCTTGAACGTTCCGAGAGGTTCACCGAACAGCTCGACGCGGCCTCGAGCAAGCGGGATCAGACCCAGCAGACTCTTGACCAGAGTCGTCTTGCCCGAGCCGTTGTTGCCGAGGAGAACCACGAACTCGCCGGCTCCCACCGAGAAATCGATGTCGTGAAGCACCAGCTGGCGGCCGAGCAGGACATCGGCGTTCGTCATGCGCAACGGATCGGTCGCGTCAGTCACAGGCCAGCGCCCCCTCGAGCGCCTCCAGGTTTCGCCTCATGACCGTGAAGTAATCGCCATCATCGGGGACCGACTCGAGCGGCGACAAGACCTCGGTCCTAGCACCTATCTCCGCAGCCAGCGTTTCGGCGGAGGCCGGCGACACGAGCTCTTCGTAGAAGATCACCGAGATGTCGCTATCGCGAGCCACGCGTGCGACCTCGCCCAACCGGGTCGGAGAGAGCTCCGCCTCCGGATCGAGACCCGAGAGGGATATCTCGGTCAGGTCGTAGCGAGCCGCGAGGTATCCGAAGGCCCGGTGAGACGTCACGAACTCACCTTGGGCACAACCATGGAAGCCGCGCGCGAGCTCATCATCGAGCCCGGAAAGCTCCCGTCTCAGCCGGCCGAAGTTGGCGCGATATGCGCCGGCTCCTTTCGGATCCTCCGAGACCAAGCGGTCGGTCATCACTTCCGCGATGCGCGCCAGGCGCAGTGGATCCAGCCACACGTGAGGATCGACCCCTTCTTCGTTACGAACGTCGGCCGCCTCGAGTACGTCGACGGCATCTCCTTCGATGTCCTCGACCGCATCCTCGACCGCCGGCTGGAAGCCGCCCCCTACGTAGAAGACCAGGTCGGCCTCGGCGAGCGTCCGAACCTGGCCCGGGCTCAGCTCAACGTCGTGCGGCTCCGCTCCGCCGGGCACGAGGTCGACGGCGTCGACTCGATCGCCGGCAACCCGGTCCACCACGAACGAGACCGGATAGACGGTGGTGACCACCCTGGGCTCGCCCGAGGCCCCGTCGGATCCCGAGCACGCCAGGGACAACGGTGTCACGAGCACGACGACTGCCATCGAGAGGAAGTAGCGGGGCATGGCCCGAGCCTAGGCTAAGTGAAAATGATTGTCGAATTCGCTTAGACGAGCGCGGAGGCGGTCGAGCGCCGGGGGTCGCAGGCGGCATCGACCTCGCCGTCGGCGGTCACCGACGCCGCCTGGACCGCACCGAAGAACATGTGGAGATCGTCGTAGGGCCGGGGGGTGTAGCCGAGCTCCTCCCCGGGGAGACCCGGCTCGAAGCACATCAGGGGACCGTCGGGCTTCTGAGCCAGGTGCGCACGCGGCGCGGACACCGCGTCGACGAGAGACAACCCGTCTACGGCGATCCCGATGAAGGTCTGAGCGATCGCGCCCACGATCCTCTCGGCCCCCGGGGAACCAAGGCTCACAACGATCGAGGAGTCGGGGCCACAAGCGACCGTGGGGGCTTGGTTGGAGTGGCAACGCGAGCCGGGAGGCAAGCGATGAACGCCGAGTGGGTTCAACTCCTCCTCCCCCAACGTGTTGTTGAACAGCATCCCGTTGATCACAAGACCGGAGCCATAACCGTTCGATTCCGTGATCGCACACGTGTAGCCGTCGGCGTCCGCCGCCGAGGCATGTGTGGTCTCTGGGGAGCCCGTCCTTCGTAGAGCTCGTGTCAGCGCCTCCTCGTGCCCGCCCGCGATCTCACCCGGCTCTTGGAAGTGATCCGCGTGGTATCCGATGGCGGCTCGCTCGGCTTCGACTATCGATCGCAACCGATCGAGCGGTTCGTCGAGCTTCGCCGTCTGAAGCAGCGACAACATGTGAGTTAGCACGACACCGCCGACGGCCGGCGGAGGATTCGACTCGACCCGCCACCCGAATACATCAGTGACGATCGGCGCCCGGATCTCGGCCCTGTACCTGTCAAGGTCGTCGACCGTGAGGAACCCGCCGTCTGCGGCGATCGATTCCACGATCTCCTCGGCGAGCTCGCCCCGGTAGAAGGTGTCCGGCCCTTTCTGGGCCACTTGCTCGAGAGACTCGGCGAGATCGCCCTGCACCAGGGTCTCGCCCTGGCGCATGGGTTCCTCTTCTCCGAACAGCGCCCGGGCCCCCGGGTACCTGGCCCAGATCCTTCTCCACGTCTCGGAGAGGTAGTAGTCGGACGACCGAGGAAAGGGGAACCCGTCACGTGCCGCGCGGATCGCGGGCTGGAAGAGCGCCGCCCATTCGATCGCGCCGTGACTTTCCCACGCTTTGTGGGCCGCCGCGAGGATCCCGGGCACGGCTACGGAGCCACCACCGATACCGGTGTACATCCCGTTCGAGTATTCGAGATAGACCCGATTCAGACCCTGGCCGGGTTGAGCCGGTGCCGTGTAAGGCATCGAATTGTTACCGTCGAATACCTCGACGATTCCATCGGGGGCACGCACGGTGATGAACCCCGATCCTCCGATCGAGGCGAAGAACGGCTCCGCGACCCACCCCATGATCGCCGCGGCGAGGCACGCATCGACTGCATTACCCCCGGCCGAGGCGACCTCTACGGCGGCGCTGGCGCCCAGCTCATTGCCGGCGGCGATCCCGAGACGCGGCTTCTTCACGTCCCAGAGCGTAGCGCCAACGGGTCTCGGTTAGGCCTCGATGCTGCTCATCACGTGCTTGATCCGCGTGTAGTCCTCGAAGCCGTACATCGAGAGGTCCTTGCCGTGTCCCGAATTCTTGAACCCCCCATGGGGCATCTCGGCCACCAGCGGGATGTGGCAGTTGATCCAGACGCAGCCGAAATCGAGGCCCTTAGACATGCGCATCGCCCGCCCGTGGTCCCTCGTCCACACGCTGGACGCGAGCCCGTATTCGACGTCGTTCGCCCACCTCAGCGCTTTCTCCTCGTCATCGAATCGCTGCACGGTTATCACCGGGCCGAAGATCTCGTTCTGCACCATGTCGTCGTCCTGCTCGAGCCCGGCAACGACGGTTGGCTCGTGGAAGAAGCCATCGCGTTCCACCTGGTTCCCACCGAAGACCACCTCTGCATGTCCCGGCTTCCGCTTCAGGAACTCGCGCACACGTCCCAATTGATCGGCGTTGTTGAGGGGGCCGAAGAAGATGTCTTCTTCATCCGGCGCTCCGGTGCTGAGCCCCTTCGCCTGTCCGACAAGCTGATCGACGAAGCTGTCGTGAACCTTCGGACCCGCGAGGACACGCGTCGCCGCGGTGCAATCTTGACCGGCGTTGAAGTACCCGGCGATGGCGATCGCCTCGGCGGCCGCATCCAGATCCGCGTCGTCGAACACGATGACGGGGGCCTTTCCGCCCAGTTCGAGATGCACGCGCTTGAGGTCGCGCCCTGCCGACTCGGCTACCGCCCGGCCGGCGCGCACGCTCCCGGTGATCGAAGCCATGTCCGGGATCTCGTGAGATACCAACTTCGCTCCGGTATCGCGATCGCCACAGATCACATTGAAGACCCCGGGGGGGAGGAACTCCGCCATCAGCTCGGCCATCTTCACCGTCGTAACCGGCGTCGTGTCCGAAGGTTTGAGGATGACGGTGTTGCCCGCCGCTATCGCGGGCGCCCATTTCCAGACGGCCATCATCATCGGGTAGTTCCAGGGCGTCACCTGAGCGCAAACGCCCACCGGCTCCCGCCGGATGAACGACGTGAATCCCGCCATGTACTCGCCCGCGGAACGACCTTCCAACATGCGGGCCGCCCCAGCGAAGAAACGGATCTGGTCGACCATCGGAGGGATCTCCTCCTCGATCGTGAGCTGTACCGGTTTCCCAGTGTTCTGCGACTCGAGCTTGACCAGCTCCTCCGCCCGCTCTTCGATAGCATCCGCGATCTTCAGCAGAGCCCGGCTGCGCTCCGCGGGGATCGCGTCACGCCACGTCTCCTCGAAGGCCCGCCTGGCGGCGCGGCAAGCAAGGTCGATATCTTCGGGGCCCGACACGGGAGCCTCGGCGAAATCCTGCCCCGTGGATGGATCGACGAGCGTCGACGTCTTTCCGCCCGATGCGTCCGCGTACGAACCGTCGATGAAGTTCTGGAGTTTCATGAGCGCCATTGCTTCCCTCCTGACCCGGATTAAAAGGTAGCCTCGACCGTAGCAGGCGGCCTTCCGGTCCGGGCAGGACATAGTGGACCTTCACGAGGCGCTCGGTGCCACTGCATGGACAGGGCCCCCCTCTTGGATATCGTGCGGCAGTGCTTCTCGCCCACCGTCATCGCGCCGCTCGGAAGCTCGTGGTCACGCTGGCCGCGGCGGCTTTGATCGCGATCGCCTGCGAGGGGGAGGCGACCCCTTCGCGTTCCGGCGATCCCGGCATGGATACGTCGGCTGCGATCCGATTGGCGGATCGGGACCGGGCGTTCGAGTCGTCGGACATCCTCGAACGAGCCTGCGACATCCCCGGGGAGCTACTCGCCCGGATCCGGCGCGGGTTCTATCCGCCTCGCTCCGAGGACGTCCTGATCGTGCCCCAGCATCCCAACTACGCGGGCTCCTTCGACGTGCCGAACCACTCCGGGCCGTGGCGGTACCTGCAGGAGGTACCCCTCGTCCTGTACGGCCCCGGGCACATCGCCTCGAGGGGACCGGTAGAGACCCCGGCGACGCTGGCGGATGTGTTCCCGACGATGGGCGAGCTCACCGGCGTCGACCTTCCCCCTCGCGCGGGCTCGGCCCTGTCCGGAGCTCTGGTCACGGGCCGCGGGCGCGCCGAAGCTAGTGGTCACGATCGTGTGGGACGGGGTGGGGCGCAACGTCCTCGAGCTCTGGCCCAAGCAGTGGCCGAACCTGGCTCGCATGGAGCGCGAGGGAACCTCTTACATGAGGGCGACGGTCGGCTCTTCGCCGTCGATCACTCCGGCGACTCATTCCACCCTGGGAACGGGGACCTGGCCAAAGGATCACCACGTGACCGGCATCTGGATGAGGCGAGGCGATTCGCTCGTGGAGTCCTTCGAAGGGTACGCACCGACGGATCTCGACCGGTCCACCTACGCCGATGAGATCGACCGAGCCCTGGATAACGAGCCGCAGGTGGGGCTCGTCGGCTGGGGCGGCTGGCACCTGGGCATGCTCGGCTCCGGCCTCGCTCAAGCAGGTGGCGACGCAGACCAGGCAGCGATCATCCTGCTCGATTCACGGGTGGCTACGAACACGTCTTATTACTCCATGCCCGGATACGTCGACGGTTTCCCGACCCTCCAACGCCGGGTAGACGCTCTCGACCGTAAGGACGGCGAGGCGGACGGTCGTTGGATGGGCCATGACATCCTGGCGGAGACCCGTAGCCCCGCGTGGGTGCAGTTCGAGAACGACATCGTCAAGACGATGATCCGGCGGGAGGGGTACGGACGCGACCAGGTTCCGGATCTGCTCTTCCTCAATTACAAGATGACCGATTACGCGGGTCACTGGTACTCGATCACCTCACCCGAGATGAGGGACATCCTGCGCGCTCAGGACCGCGCTCTGGGCGAGCTGCTACGTCTCCTCGATCGACGCGTGGAGGATTACGTCGTCGCCCTGACCGCGGACCACGGGCACACCCTTCCGCCAAGCGTCTCGGGAGGCTGGCCGGTGCGGCAAGGCGAGGTCCGCGCCGATGTCGATCGACACTTCGATACATCCGAGGGCGAGACGCTGGTGATCGATACAACGGCCACCGGGCTGTTCCTCGATCGCGACGTGATGGCAAAGATGTCGGTTACCGAAAGCGACGTGGCGGAGTTTCTCAACACGCTGACCCTGAGGGACAACTGGACCAGCGCGACCTTGCCTCGTGGCTATCGCAACAGAGGGGACGAGAACCTGCTCTCGGCTGCGTTCCCCGGCGACATGCTGCGGAGAATAGAGCGATGCAGTCGCGCCCGGGAGTGATGGGCCACCCTTCAGGCCAGGGCTAAGCCCGGGTCCGGGCGGCGAGAGGGGGGCCGGGCGCAACGACCTCGAGTCGAACCCGTGCGTCGACCACGACCGCCCCCTCGGGTAGGACCTTCACCGGGTTGCAGTCCATCTCCGCGATCTCCGGATGGTTCTCCACCATCGTGCTCACCCGCAGCAACAGGTTCTCGAGAGCCTCGACGTCGGCCGCCGGAGAACCGCGATAGCCCTCCAGGAGCGGATAGGTGGCGAGTGCCCTCACCATCTCCCGCGCATCCTCGTCGGTCAGCGGCGTGATCCGAACCTCGACGTCTTTGAGGAGCTCGACGGCAACGCCGCCCGATCCGCACGCGACGACGGGACCGAAGCTCTGGTCGTGCACCACCCCCACGAGCATCTCCACACCGCCCGGCACCATCTCCTGGACCACGAATCCGTCCACGTCGTGTCCCATCCGTCCGACGCGCTCGGCCATCTCGCTCGCCGCGGTCGTGACCTCGTCTCGTCCCGAGAGTTGAAGCCGGACCGCACCCACCTCGGTCTTGTGGACGAGGTTCGGCGAGACGGCCTTGAGGGCGATGGGTCCCCCCAAAGACTCGGCTAACTCGCCGGCCTCTTCCGGGGTGGCCGCCAACCTCCAGCGGGCGAAAGGCAGCCCATAGCATTCGAAGAGGCGAGCGACCTGCTCGGGCGCGAGCCAACTCCGGCCTTCGGCGAAGGCCTGTGCGATCAACCCGGCGGCTTCATCGGCCCGTACGTCGAACGTGGGGACCACGCCGTCGGGAGTTTCTCGCCAGATCCCGTAGTCGACCACCCGGGCGAGAGCGCGAGCCGCATCCTCCGGGAACGAATACGACGGGACCCGAACGACGCCGCTCAACTCTGCCGGGACACCATGAGCGGACATGAACACCGTGAGCAGAGGCACCTCCCGAGGGAGGTTGCTGACGGCCTCGCGGATGGCCCGCGCTACGTCCTCCGCCAGCGTCACTAGAGGTGGGATGAAGATAACGACGATCGCGTCGATGTCCTCGCTCGAGGCAAGTGCCTGGATCGCCTGCCGGTAGTCGGCTGCAGACGCGCTGGCGATCATGTCGACGGGGTTCACGGTCGATGCCTCAGGGGGCAGGAACGCAGCCAGCTCCGTTCTCACCTCTTCCGAAAGCTCGGCGACCTCCAACCCGTTCGACTCGCAGGCATCGGCACATAGGATCCCGGGTCCCCCGGCATTCGTGATGATGCCGACCCGGCGGCCCGTGGGCGGGGGTTGGTTGGCCAGCAAGGCAGCGACGTCGAACAGCTCCGAGAGGACGTCGGTTCTGATCACACCGGTCTGCCTGAACAACGCGTCCACCGTCACGTCGGATGCTGCGATCAGGGCTCCGGTATGCGATCCCGTAGCGCGTGCCCCGGCGGCGGAGCGACCGCTCTTCACCGCGATGATCGGCTTGGTCTTAGCGACCTGCCTGGCTATACGCGCGAACTTGCGCGGGTTTCCGAAGGATTCCAGATACAGCAGGATCAGATCCGTCTCGTCGTCGTCGGCCCAGTATTGGATCAGGTCGTTGCCGGAGATATCGGCCTTGTTCCCGACCGACACGAACGACGACAATCCGAGCCCAAGTTGGCCCGCGTAGTCGATGACGGCCAAACCCAACGCGCCACTCTGTGAAAGGAAACCCACTCGGCCGTTGGGAGGGAACTGGGGAGCGAACGTCGCATTCAACATCACGCTTGGAGAGGTGTTGATTATCCCCATGCAGTTCGGTCCGATGAGACGCATCCCACTGGCCCGGCACACTGCCAGCAGCCGCCTCTGTCTCCGGACGCCCTCCTCGCCGGTTTCCGAGAACCCGGCCGAGATCACGACGAGGCAACGTACCCGTTTCCGCGCACACTCCTCCGCGACGTCGATGACGGAGGCGGCCGGAACCGCGATGACCGCCATGTCCACCGGACCCGGGACCTCGGTGACGGAATGGTACGCAGCCACGGACTGCACCACCTCGGCCTTTGGGTTCACGGGATAGACGGGTCCGTTGAATCCGGCGGCCAATAGGTTGTGGAAGACCGCGCCGCCTATCGTCCCCCGGGCGCGCGAGGCGCCGATGACTGCGACGGAGCGAGGGGAGAAGAAAGCTCTCAGGGCCGCTCCGGCGGCCACACGCTCGCGTCCCTCGAAACGCTCTACGGCTTCGGGCGACAACGACGCCGGGAATTCAACACAGATTGTGCCGGGCTTGGAGGTAAGGCGAACGGGGAAGCCGCTCTCGCGGAAGACCTCGACCATCTTGTGGTTCTGCGGAAGCACATCTGCTTCGAACGTCCTTATGCCGCTGCTTTCGGCTACCTCGGCGAGGTGGCCGAGAAGGATGGTCCCGAGCCCCTTCCCCTGCATCTCATCGGCGACGGCGAACGCGACCTCGGCCCTGCCATCATCGGTTCGCTGGTAGGCACCGTGACCCACGATCCGATCCCCAGTCATCGCGATGAGACCGTAGCGATCCCGATAGTCGACCTCGACGATCCACGACGCCGCTCGCTCGACGTTGGCAGCGCCCGAAAAGAACCGGAGCCAGAGTGACTCAGGGGACAGCCCGCCCAGGAACGCCAGGACCGCATCACGATCCTCAGGTCTCACGGGACGGACCCGGACCGTGGATCCATCGCGAAGGGCTACATCCGCTTCGCGATGAGAGGGATAGATCGAGGTCATGCCGTCATCCTAGGCCGGGAGAGCATGCGGCCGTCCCGAAATTATTGGAAGCTACGTGCTTGAGCAACGAAACGTTCTTCTACGCCATCGTCTGCGCGCCCCTATACCTCGGGGGCCTGATCGGCTTGTGTCTGATCGTCGCGCCGGGCGCTGCGCTCAAATGGCGCGCCAAGATCCGCAAGGACAGACAACGCGGCCGCGTGGGGACCTGGGTGGAGCGTCAGCTGCGCGCCGACGGACCCGAGCCGTGGGAGAACCAGAGCGCGATCACACGAATGAAACTTGTCGGCCTCGCCGTCCTCTTGCAGTACGCCGTTGCGGCGTACATCCTCGTTTCGGTGCTCCGCGACCGCTTCTAGCCACTCAGATACTCGACCACCGCGACTACATCCGCCAGGAGATCTCATCCAAGCCTCTTACACACGGCTTTAATGGGGTATGACGTGAGGATGGCGATCTTCTACAGGCTCCTGCGGCTGCGAGTGCTATTCGGCATCGCTCGCTGGCTCTACGATGCGTATCGTCAGAGAAAGGCGCGTCGCGCAGCCGCACCGACGGCAGCCGTGCCGAGCGATCACACATCCTCGCGGAGTGGTCCGTACCCGCCCGTCGAGCCCTAGAGGGCGCCTATAGCGGCGAGGGACCCTTGTGGGTCTCGGTACGAGCCTCCAGATAGCTCCGATGAACGTTCGCGAGCGCAGCATCGATGGCCACCCCATCGTCGACTACGCCGATCCACCACAAACCGACTAGGTCCAGGATCCGCCGCGCCTGCGCACTCAGCGAGAGCTGTATTTCGATCTCCTGATGGTAGGCGCGCTCGATGATGCGCAACAAAGAATCGATCCCCGCGCTCGTCAACAACGACAAATGAGATAGATCCAGATGAAGCGCAGTGGGATGACTCTCGAGACAAAGCGAGAAAGCGTCTTCTAACTTCTGACAAGTAGAAAGATCGAGCTCTCCCGAACATGAAAGAGTCTTAGTGCGTCCCCTGTCGAATATCGACAGGTAGAAGTCCGCGGACATTTCCCCCCTCACAAGGTCATTCATGCGGTCCACCGGAGCTCGATCGATCTGAGCGACGAAGGGTCGGGGAGAAAGTTGAGCGACCGGTAGCGGCTGCCTGCTCAACCGACTTCAAACCCTATGCCTGCCGGCACCCCGAAACAACCCGTGTTGCATGAATGGGTACGAATACCAACGCGCTCATCTGGAACGAAAACCCATTACCTCGAACTAACGTCCGCGCGCACCCAGCAACCCCGCGGGGTCTGAAGGGGGGTCCGAAGAGTCCCGCCACGCGGGAGGGGGGTCCAAAGCACGCCCGCCGCGCGGAGGGGGGTCCAAAGCACGCCCGCCGCGGGAGGGGGGTCCAAAGCACGCCCGCCGCGCGGGAGGGGGGGTCCAAAGCGCGCCCGCCACGCGGGAGGGGGGTCCAAAGCGCGCCCGCCGCGCGGGAGGGGGGTCTGGGGGGAGTAGGTCGCCTAGGCGACCGATCCCCCCAGTGGGTTGCCGCAGGCCGGCATGAAATGCCGGCCGGTAAGCAAGGCTCGCCCACGGCGAGCCGCCGCGAGCGGACATAAAGAGGTGTGCCCGGGGTGGGACTTGAACCCACACGGCCCGAAGGCCAGGACCTTTTAAGGGTCCCGTGTCTGCCAGTTCCACCACCCGGGCGGGAACGTCAGGATACGCGCTAGACCAGCGGCCACGGAAGATGGTGGGACGTCTCGGGACACGGGAATATCCCTTCGTCGAGGAGACCGGTCGCGCGCTCCACCGTCGCTCGGGCTTCCGCGGGAGACAGGAGCCGGCCGAGCTCCGCGCCCCACCCTTCACTCGTCGAGAATCCGAGGGTGAGCGCCTCGAGATGGCGCCGGATGGTCTGGTCTATCGCATCGCCCGCGAACGCCCAGATGACGGTGCGTAGTTTCGGGGCGAGGTTGAACGAGAGGCCGTGGTCGACCCCCCAGAGACGTCGCTCAGCGTCCTCCAGGATGTGTCCACCCTTCCGGTCCGCGTTGTTGATCACGACATCGAGCGCAGCGAACGCCCTGAAGTCATCGAACCGCTCCTCGGCGAGTGTGAAGAAGTGGCGCTCGGGATCGTGTTCGATGAATTGCTGAAACGATCCGGGGCCCATCGGAGCATCGTCACGAAGCACGGTAGGGGGAACGAGATTCCACCCCGCCGCCTCGCTCACCACGAAGGCCGCCACTTCTCTCGCGGCGAGTGTCCCCTCGGGGAAATCCCACAGCGGGGTTTCACCCCTACGAGGCTTGTACACCGCGAGTTCCTCGCTGCCGGCGTGCTCGAGGCGGGCGAGGAAAACGTAGTTCGATGAATACGGCAAGAGGCCGAGGACGTCGATCTCGCCGGCGCGCAGCGTCTCGAGAGTCTTATCCACCTCGGGCGGTGTGAGAGGCATGGATCGTCACGCTCCCAGCCGATGGCCGTTCGATGCGGGGCATTGGTGCCCCGCCGGGTCCATCGGCAGCCCACACAGCTGGCAGGTCGGGCGTCCCTCCGCCACGATGGCGTTCACGTGCAGCACGAACGCTCTCGCCTGGTCGCGACGAAGCTCGAGTCGGACCTCGAACTCATCTTCGTCTTCGTCATCCTCCTCACCGACCTCGAGATCACCCTCCTCGGCGGGTTGAAGGAAAACGATCACCGCATCCTCTTGCTCCTCGAAAGCCAGCCCGATCGCTCCAAGCCGCGCTTCGGGCTCGACCGGCTCTTGGATGGCGAGAGCCGGATCCCGGTCCGGAAGAGCCGAGGCGACGGTGTCGTTCGCATCGACCATCAGCAGAAGCTCTTTCATCTTCTCGGCCAGGACCGAGATCTGCTGCTTCTCGGCGAGATACGTGTGAGCCGCTACGTCCGCTCTGGCTTGCAGGTAGAAGACGCGTTCGCCCGGCTTGCCGGTGTAGTCGGCCGTGAAGACCTCGGGCGCGAACGATGATCCGTTCACGGGGGATCCTGTCCCACGGGAGAGGGGAGGTTCATCGCATGCACCATTGGGCCATCTCCACTAACCGTGATCACCGACACCGAGGCGGGCCCGACGTCCAGCCGTTGGAAGAGATCGATGTGAAGGCCCATGTAGTGCGCTAGCACCAGCTTGATGACGTCCGCATGAGAGACACAACAAACTGCATCCCGAGGGTGTTCCGCGCTGATCCGCTCCATCTCGTCGACCGCCCGCACCTGGACCTCTCGCAATGTCTCACCGTCCGGAAAGCGGGCCCCCGATGGGAACCGCTGGACCCTGCTCCATAGCTTGGTCCGCCGCAGAGTCTTGAACGACCGGTCCTCCCATCTGCCGAACTCCACCTCGCCGATGTAACGGCGAGAGCGGACCGAAAGTCCGTGGCGCGCGGCGATCGGCCGGGCGGTCTCCATCGTGCGGTCGATGGGACTCGAGTAGACGGCCTTCAGAGGGACGGAAGCGAGGCGTTCGGCGACCGCCTCGGCCTGCGCCAAGCCTTTCTCGGTCAGGTGGATGTCCGGCATCCATCCCGACAGCTTGTGTCCGGTGTGGGACGTCACACCGTGCCGCACGAGATAGAAGAGCGTCACGGGAGCGACTTCTCGATCGCCTCTAGTGCGCTGGGGTTCTCGAGCGATGACATGTCACCGGGATCCTCCCCGAGCACCTTGGCCCTGATGGCCCTCCTCACGATCTTGGCGGATCTGGTCTTCGGCAGCTCTTCCACGAACAGGATCGCGGCCGGCGCGAACGCCTTCCCCAGCTCCCTCGAGATGATCTTCTTGATGTCGGCGGCCAGCTCATCGCTCGGTTCGATGCCAGGACGCAGGATGCAGAAGCACCACACGGCAGTGCCCTTCACCTCGTCGGGGATGCCGACCGCCGCGCACTCGATCACGTCCGGGTGATCCACGGCCGCCGACTCGAACTCGGCCGGCCCAATCCGTTTCCCTGCGATGTTGAGAGTGTCATCGGACCGCCCATGAAGGAACCAGTACCCATCGTCATCGATGGACGCCCAATCTCCATGCACCCACACGCCGGGCCAGCGGGACCAGTAGGTGTCGAGGTAGCGCTGTGGCGCGCCCCAGAAACCGCGCGTCTGAGCGGGCCATGGCTTCGTGCACACGAGCTCGCCCACCTCTCCGCGGACCGGCTGGCCCTCGGGGCCCAGTACATCCATCGCCATGCCAAGTGATGGGGTGCCGAGTGAACAGACCTTCGTGGGGATGACGGGGGACGCCCCGAGGAAGCATGCGCCCACCTCGGTCCCGCCGGAGAGATTCATGATCGGACACCGTCCTCCGCCCACGACCTCCGCGAACCACCGATATGGCTCCGGGTTCCAAGGTTCACCGGTCGAGCCGAGAACCCTCAACTTGGATAGATCGTGCGCGCGCACCGCTTCCTCGCCCGCGGGCATCAACGCTCTTACGAGGGTCGGCGACACACCGAGGGTCGTCACACCGTGGCGTGCGCACATCTCCCAAAGACGATCGGGCTTCGGGTAGTTCGGAGCCCCTTCGTACATGAGTACCGCGGCTCCCGCCGCGTGACCACCGACCATCTCGAGGGGACCCATGATCCAGCCCATGTCCGTGACCCAATACAGGACCTCGGCGGGCCTGATGTCGAGTTGATAAGCGACCTCTTGCGCGATCTTGACCAGGAAGCCACCGTGCACGTGCACGCTTCCCTTGGGCTTGCCGGTGGTGCCTGACGTATAAGCGATCATGAAAGGCGTCTCGGGATCGAGATGCGGTGCTTCGAGCTCGGGGGACCGGCTGCCGAATGCGTCGTCCCAGGACAGATCCTTGGGCCCGTAGTTGCATTCGTCGTCGGGGAACCTGCGGAACAACACAACGTGTTCGACCGACGGGGATAGCTCTACGGCCTCATCGGCCGTGGCCTTCATCGAGACCTTGCTGCCGCGCCGGTAGAACCCGTCGGCCGCGATCAGGACCTTCGCTCCAGAATCCTGTAGTCGCGTCGCGATGGCCGGAGCTCCGAATCCCGAGAAGATCGGCAGATAGACCGCCCCGATCTTCGCCGCGGCATAAGCGGCTGCGACCGCCTCCGGAACCATCGGCATGTAGACGCCGATCGCGTCACCTTCTCCAATCCCCAACTCCTTCAAGCCATTGGCTATCCGGTTCACGTCTGCCTCTAGCTGCGAGAACCCGACCGTTCGGGTGGCGCCCTCCTCGCCCTCCCAGAGGATCGCCGGCGCATCGGGGATGGACCGTGCATGCCGGTCGACGCAGTTGTAGGTCAGATTGACGGTGGCGCCCACGAACCAGCGTGGCCATTCGGGCCCCCCCGACGCATCCAGGATCCGATCGTATGGGGTGAAGAACTCGATCCCCAGGTCCTTGATCGCCGCATCCCAGAACCACTCGATGTCATCCTGCGACCGCCTTACCAGCTCGTGGAAATCGTCGATCCCATGGGCGCGCATAAGCCTGGTGACGTTCGCGTCCTCGATGTATTCGGGGGTCGGCTCCCACGCATACCTGTGGTCACTCATCGCTTTGGAGGCTACCGCGAACCCTCGACGAACCGAGCGGTAGGAGCTCCACCATGCCCCTGCTGGACCGCACCCCTGCTAGGTTTTCAGGAAGGTCAACCAAGGAGATCGTCATCGAATACAAACATCTGGGACGCAGCGGCCTGCAGGTCTCGAGGCTTTGCCTAGGCACCATGAACTTCGGCCCCGAGACGTCGGAAGAGGACTCCCACTCGATCATGGACAGGGCCCACGAGCTGGGCCTCAATTTCTTCGACACCGCCAATGTTTATGGCTGGAAGAAAGGCGAGGGCGTCACCGAACAGATCGTCGGGCGGTGGTTCGCGAAGGGTGACGGCCGCCGGGAGCGCACCGTCATCGCCACCAAGTTGTACGGCTCGATGAGCGACTGGCCCAACGACACGTTCCTATCGGCCCTGAACATCCGGAAGGCGTGCGACGCGTCGCTCAAGAGGCTCCAGACCGATCACATCGATCTCTACCAGATGCACCACATCGACCGTTCCACTCCGTGGGAGGAGATCTGGGAGGCGATGGAGGTACTACGTCAACAGGGGAAAGTTATCTACGTCGGGTCCAGCAACTTCGCCGGATGGCACATCGCGAAAGCACAAGGTGCTGCGGAGCGTCGCGGTTCCCTGGGACTCGTCTCAGAACAGTCCATCTACAACCTCGCCAAACGAGAGCTGGAGCTCGAGGTACTACCCGCGTGCGAGGACTATGGGCTGGGAGTCATCCCGTGGAGTCCCCTGCATGGCGGCATGCTCGCGGGCGTCCTCGCGAAGGAACAGGAGGGAAGTCGTCGCAGGACCGGTCGCTCCGCGGACTTCCTCGAAGAACACCAGTCACAGGTCGAGAGGTACGAGAAGTTCTGCGCCGAGCTCGGCGAGCAGCCGGCCGACGTCGGGATCGCATGGCTGCTGCATCAGCCTGCAGTCACCGCTCCGATCATCGGGCCGAGGACGAAGGAGCAGCTCAACGGTTCCCAGAGAGCCCTCGAGATAAAGCTCGGCGATGAGGAGCTGTCCACGCTCGACGAGATATGGCCGGGCCATGACTCCGCGCCGGAGGACTACGCCTGGTAAGGGAAAGCTGACGCGCCCTAGTGGCCGTCCAGCAGGCCGATCACGAGACCGTCGAGGATGTCTTTCTCCGAGACCAGGACCTCGGCGGCGTCGAACGCCTCCATGATCTGAAGGAGGATCTCCGCCCCCGCGACGATCACGTCTACGCGTCCAGCTTCGAGGCCCTTGATGCGCCGGCGCTTCTCGTACGGTAGCGACGCCAGTCTCTTCGACAGGAGCCGGACGTCTCCATGCGACATCACCATGTGATGCGTAACGTCGGGATCGTAGAGAGGCAGACCAACCTTTAACGTCGCCAGCTGCGTGACCGTCCCGGCAACGCCGACTAAACGCGCCCCGGGGGGCACCACCAGATTCGTCTTGGCCTCGACGAGATGCTGCGTCACGTCGTTGCGCATGGCCTGGAGCTCCTTCTCACTGGGTGGGTCGGAATGGAGATGCTTCTCGAGCATCCGCACGCATCCGAAATCGAGCGAGACGAGAGCATCGGGCTCGTCGCTGCCGGCGACCAGTTCGGTGGAGCCGCCGCCGATGTCGACGACCAGGATGGGATCCCCCCCGCCCAGGTCGGACACCACCCCCCGGAACGTCGTCCGGGCTTCCTCTTCGCCGGATAGGAGGTCCGGCAGCTGCCCGGTGAGCCGCTTGACTCCCTCGAAGAAATCATCGCGGTTGCGCGCATCGCGCACGGCAGATGTGCCGGTGACGCGCAAGCGCTCGACCGAGTACTCACCACAGACGGCCGCGTAGTCGGCGATGGTCGAGAACGTGCGCTTGAGTGCCTCGGGTGAGAGCACCCTGCGCTCGTTCACCCCCTCGCCCAACCGCGTGATCGTCATGCGCCGGTCGAGCGATCGGAAGCCACCCGTCTGCTCTTCCGCGACCAGCAACCTCGTGGAATTGGTACCGACGTCGATCGCCGCGACCCTCACGATTGCTCGGGCTCCACACATGGCAGCACGCAATCCGGCCATCCAACTTCAGCAAGAGCGACGGATCCGATCGGATTCGGCGGGTCCGCAAGCTCCTGCGCCGCGTGCGCATGCAGACACTTCACACGATCCGGGCCCCCACCGGGGGGGCCACCGGACTCGGGGATCACCTCGTGCCCGTCACGGCGCTCCCTGTAGCGGTCGAGCGCGAGCGCCAGCCTGTCCCGCAGCGGACCATCCTCCGCGAGGCGCTCGGACAGCGCGGCCAGCTCTCCTCTCGCCTCGAGATGACTCATCCGCTTGATGAGGATCGGACAAGTAAGCCAGTACAAGGTCGGGAAAGGCGATCCATCCTCGAGCCGCGGCGCGTTCTCGATGACCATCGGGACCCCGAGATGACACCGACGAGCGACCCCCCACGACCCCCGAGCCGGCCGCCCGATCTGAGCCGCGACAACCCTCTCGTCACCAGAAGAATGTTCGAGCGTCATGAACCAAACCTAATCAGTCGCACGCTCGCCTGCGACGAGTGGGGGCCTGGGGGGAGTCCAAAGCACGCCAGCCGCGGTGAGGGGGGTCTGGGGGGAGTCCAAAGCACGCCAGCCGCGGGGAGGGGGTCTGGGGGGAGTCCAAAGCACGCCAGCCGCGCGGGAGGGGGGTCTGGGGGAGTAGGTCGCCTAGGCGACCGATCCCCCAGTGGGTTGCCGCAGGCCGGCATGAAATGCCGGCCGGTAAGCAAGGGCTGCGGTCAGCAGCCCGCCGCGAGCGGGCATAAAAACAGGGGCATCAAAACCCGATGAAGTCGACCAGGCGGGTTAGCCAGCCGGCGGATGTCTCCTCGGCGGGTGCTGCGACCTTCTTACGTGCGGCGTTCGCGCGGGGCGCCGCGCGGGGAGGCATGACGCGATAGGTGACCTCGCCGGGTCTCACGAGGCCGATCTGCTCGCGCGCCTGTTGCTCGAGATAATCCGGGTCGTTGAGGCGTTCGATCCGCTTGTCGAGTTGCTTGTTGGACGAACGCAGCTGGTGGAGGTCCTGGCTCATCCCCGAGATCCGCGCGCGTTGCTCCAACAGTTGACGGGTCGGCTGGATGGCCATCGCGCCCGCCAGGCACAGGATCAGCAGCAGGATCACGGCCTGCGGGCCGAACCCGAGTCGGCGGCGGGTGGGTGCGGCGGTGCTCACGAGAAATCCGACCTCGGATAGGCGCGCGCACCCGGATAACGAGCCGAATCCCCCAGGATCGCTTCGATCCGAAGGAGCTGGTTGTATTTCGCCGTCCGCTCGCCACGAGCGGGCGCGCCGGTCTTGATCTGACCGGCGTTCGTCCCTACGGCGATGTCCGCGACCGTCGCGTCCTCCGTCTCACCAGAACGATGAGAGATGACGGTCGTGTAAGCGGAGCGGTGCGCCGTCCGGACGCACTCGAGGGTCTCGGTAAGACTGCCGATCTGGTTCGGCTTCACCAGGATCGAGTTCGCGACGCCTTCGCGGATGCCGCGCTCGAGAATCTCCTGATTCGTTACGAAGAGATCGTCCCCCACGAGCTGGACCTTGTCGCCGACGGAATCCGTGAGGGACTTCCATCCCGTCCCAATCGTCCTCATCCATACCGTCCTCGATGGACACGATCGGGTAGCGCTCGACCCAGTCCATCCAGAAGGACGCCAGTTCCTCGCTCGACAGGCGCCGGTCCTCGGAAGCCAGGACGTACGCCTCACCTTCCTTGATCTCGGAGACCGCGGGATCGATCGCGATCGCGATGTCCCGTCCCGGTTCGTAGCCCGCCCCCGAGATCGCCTCGAGCAGCAACTCGAGGGCCTCCGAGTTGGCGCGCAGGTCGGGGGCGAAGCCACCCTCGTCACCGACCCCGGTGGAAAGTCCGCGATCGTCGAGCCGTGCCTTGAGCGAGTGATACGTGTCCGAGCCCCATTCGATCGCCTCGGCGAACGACGCTGCCCCGACGGGCGCGAGCATGAACTCCTGGAAATCGAGAGCATTGTCTGCGTGAGCTCCACCGTTGATGACGTTGAGGAGCGGGACCGGCAAGATGTGCGCGTCGGGCCCCCCCAGATACCGGAACAGCGGAACGTCCAGCTCCACTGCGGCCGCCTTGGCCACCGCCAGCGAGATGCCCAGGATCGCATTCGCTCCGAGCTTGCCCTTGTCGCCGGTGCCGTCGAGGTCGATCATCAGCGTGTCTATCGCTCTCTGATCCAACGCATCCAGCCCCGTCAGCTGGGGCCCGAGGGTGTCGTTGACGTTCGCCACCGCCTGCGTCACCGCCTTTCCCCGGTAGCGGTCTCCCCCATCCCTCAGCTCAACGGCCTCGCCGGCCCCCGTCGACGCGCCGGAGGGCACCCCCGCGTGGCCGATCGCGCCGCTGTCGAGGCGCGCCTCGACCTCGACGGTCGGATTGCCACGAGAGTCGAGGATCTGGAGGGCCCGGATCTGGATGATTTCGCTCATACGTTTACTCCTTCAACATCAGTAACAGATTTATACCAGCCAACTACTGGGTGGAGCGGAACCTGGCGGTCGCCCCTCTGAGGGCGCCCTCGGGATCGAGGCCCGCCGCTCGGGCCACGGCGACGAGCCAGAACAAGGCTTCACCCAGCGTCTCGGCGTCGAGAGGACGCTCCATCGCGGAGTCGACCCGGGCCCTGGCCGTGTCCGCGTTGGCTTCGAAGCCCCTCGACGCAGCCCGCTTCTGAGTCTTGTAGGCGGCGAGCAGCGCCGGAAGCGCCGCGGGGATGCTCTCGAACGGGTCGGTTCGCCTCTTCTCGTCGGCCTTGATCGCCTCCCAGTTCGCGATGACCTCGCCGGATCCCGAGACGGCCACCTCCCCGAAGACGTGAGGGTGCCGGTTGATCAGCTTGTTCACGATCCCGTTCGCCACTCCGGCGAGATCGAAGCGGCCCTCCTGCTCCGCCATCCTGGCGTGGAACGCCACCTGAAGGAGCACGTCGCCGAGCTCCTCCTCGAGATCGGCTCCCGTGTTGCCTCGATCGATCGCGTCGATGACCTCGTACGTCTCTTCGAGGAGATGCACCTTCAGAGACTCGTGGTCTTGCTCGCGGTCCCACGGACAGCCGTCATCACTCCTTAGTCGTGCCATGACGACGACGAGACCAGCGAGGGCCGAAGCGGCGCGACGAAGCACAGGAGCGGCGATCGCGGCGGAAAGACCATCGGGGGAGGCCCCGGGCCCGGAGCTCACGTCGGCGCCGGCGCGCGCCAGCTCGATCACGCGTGGAGACGTCGGATCCGCGACCAGAGCCATGCCCGACCATCCCGCGCTCGGCTCATCGTCGAAGGAGCCCACATCGACCCCCGCCGCGGCCAATCGCTCGATGAGGGGGTGGTCGATCCGCTCGAAGAACACCTTGTCGGCCGCAACGAGTGAATCCCACTCTGCGAGCGTCAGCCGATCGGTCTCAGCCGGAGCGACGGGAACGACCAGGAGCGGCATGCGAGCCGTCAGGGGGTCGGCTGGACCGGAGGCGTGGGAGCCGTCGTGGACGGCGTCGGCTGCAGGTCGGCTCCGGGGACGTCGCCCAAGCCTGTGTTCACCACCATCTGGGTCTGGAGATCGAGCTGTCCGTACTGGGGGTTCACCTTGATATCGGCCGCGTCGTATGCGTCCAGGAGCCACCGTCGCCACGCCGCATCGATCTCTTGCGTCCCCAGACTGTCCTCGATCCGCGAGCGAGCATCCGCGAACGGCATGACGCGCTGGTCCGTCAACCTGATGATCTCGTAGCCGTCCTCCGTCTGAACGGGGTCTGAGATCTGTCCTTCGTCGAGGTTCTCGATGGTGGAGACGATCTGAGGTGGCGCGGTCTGCGGATCGATGTACCCGAGGTCGCCGCCACGTTTCCCACTGGGGACGTCGAGGGAATTCTCTCGCGCAAGTTCCTTGAAGAGTTTGTCGACCCGGTCCCCCGACGCTGCCTGCAGATCCGAGACAAGCCCCTTGGCGCTCGGAAGATTCGCGACGACGATGCGCGATACGCGGGCTTCCTGGAACTGATCGACGTTCTCGTCGTAGAAATCGCGAAGGTCGTCCTCCGACGGAGCCACGTCGGCGGTCACCTCCTCCCGCACGGCTTCCTCCAGGTGTCGAAGATAGATGATGTCCCGCGCCTGCTCCTCGGTCACACACTGATTGACCAGCTGCTGCTCGAACTCCTCGGGTGTCGCGAACTCGGCCTTCGCCTGGTCGAGCTCATCAGTCACCGCGTCGTTCGTAGGCAACTCGACGTCGAGCCGTTGCGCTTCGGCTTCCAGAACGTGGCGCCGGATCAGATTGGAGAGAAGCCGTTGCTCGAGCTGGCGAGCGCCCTCCTTCGGGTCGACCCCTTGCTCCTCCAACAACGGGCATTCGGTCTTCTCGAACTCCTCGACCGCCCCGGTCAGCTGCGATTCCGGGATCTTCTCGCCTCCCACCACTGCTGCCGCGGGCTCCAGAAGATCCGCGCAGCCCACCGCGAGAAGGGCGATGAACACCAGCAGGATCAGTGTCGTTCGCTTCATGCCGCCGAGGTTAACTGCTGGAGTAGATCAGTCACCCACGTCACGACCCCCTCCTTCGGAACGGACCGCTCGGGGATCAGAAGGGTTCGGTTCTCCGGCTTCCAGGTCGCCTGCGGGAACAATCGCTGGAGCCGGATCTGTTTCGAATCCTCCAGCTCGATGGGTCGGATGCGCAGATTGCGCGCGACGGTCGCGGCCTCTTCGATGCCCAACGAAGTCATCAGCCTCCGTAGCGATGCGAGCTCGAACAGAACACCCACCGGCCGGGGGACCGGAGCGCCGTAACGGTCCTCGAGCTCCGAGCGGACCTCACCCAGGTCGTCGGTGTTGCGCGCCGAGGCGATCCTGCGGTACGCCTCGAGCCTGAGGTTTTCGTCCGCGACGTACGACTTCGGGATGAACGCTTGCAGGGGAAGGTCGATCCGGACCCCGAGGTCTTCTTGCCACGGTTGGCCCTTCGCCTCGTCGACCGCGGCCGCCACCAGTTTCACGTAGAGGTCGAAGCCGACTTCCGAGATGTGGCCGTGCTGCTCCGCACCCAGGAGATTCCCCGCGCCTCTGATCTCGAGGTCGCGCATCGCGATCCGGAATCCCGACCCGAGGCCGGTGTGCTCGCCGATGGTTTTCAAACGCTCGTGTGCCGCTTCCGTCAAGGAACGGTCGGGAGGGAAGAACAGGTACGCATACGCTCGTTCATGCGCCCGACCGACGCGTCCACGCAGCTGATACATCTGCGACAGACCGAGCAAATCGGCGCGCTCGACGATCAAGGTGTTCACCGTGGGGATGTCGAGGCCGGACTCGATGATCGTGGTGCAGACCAGGATGTTGGTCTTCGCCTCCCCGAAGTCGAGCATCGCTTGCTCCAAGAGGCGCTCGTCCATCTGGCCGTGGGCGACACCCACTCGAGCTTCGGGTACGAGGTCGCGGATGCGGCCGGCGACATGATCGATCGTGGCGACGCGATGATGAACGTAGAAGATCTGGCCGTCGCGCAGGAGCTCGCGCCGGATCGCCGAGATGATGATGTCATCGGCCGTCTCACCAACGAACGTGACCACAGGATGCCGGTTTTCCGGGGGAGTGTCCACGATCGACATGTCGCGTATCCCCGCCATCGCCATCTCGAGCGTCCGCGGGATAGGGGTTGCCGTGAGCGTCAGGACGTCCACGCTCGCACGGAGCGACTTGAGTTTCTCTTTCTGCTCGACCCCGAATCGCTGCTCCTCGTCCACTATCACGAGTCCGAGGTCCGAGAACTGCACGTCGTTCTGCAGGAGACGGTGCGTCCCGATGAGCACTTCCACCGTCCCCTTCCCCACGTCCTCGATGACTTTCTTGGCCTCGCCGCCGGACAGGAACCGAGAGAGCATCTCGACGCGCACAGGGAAGTGACGGAAGCGATCGACGAACGTGGCGTGATGCTGCTGGGCGAGGATCGTGGTCGGAACCAGGACGGCGACCTGCTTCCCTGCGGCCACGGCCTTGAAGGCAGCTCGGACGGCTATCTCTGTCTTCCCGTAACCGACGTCGCCACAGACGAGCCGATCCATCGGCGTCTCGGTCTCCATGTCGTCTTTGACCTCGTCTACCGCCCGGAGCTGGTCCGGAGTCTCCTCGTACGGGAACGAGTCCTCGAGCTCCCGCTGCCACGGCGTGTCCGGTCCGAAGGCGAAACCCTTCGAAGCCATCCGCTTCGCGTAAAGGATCACCAGCTCCGCCGCGATCTCCCGCGCCTTACGACGAACGCGCGA
Source organism: uncultured Actinomycetes bacterium (assembly GCA_963777015.1). GTDB lineage: Bacteria > Actinomycetota > CADDZG01 > CADDZG01 > WHSQ01 > JACCXF01. The sequence goes on along the minus strand of CAVZOQ010000004.1, from coordinate 271,934 downwards.
CTTGGTCTTGCCCCAGTCGTTCGATCCCAGCCGATTGATCTTGGGAGCCTCGCCCCCGACGTACTTGGAGACAAGGTCGATCTGGTCGGACGGGACGTAAAGCCGGTCCTCGCGCGCGTACTCGATGACGAGGTACTCGCGATGAACGCCGAGGAGATCGCGATCGACCATGCCCATGTAGCGCCCGATACCGTGAAGCTCGTGGACGACCAGATCTCCGTCCACGAGGTCGAGCGGTCCCGAGATCTCCCTGCGGCGAGCCTGGATGCGACGTCGTGCGGCACCCGATCGACGTCCCGTGATATCGGATTCGGCGACCAGGGCGAGCTGCGCCCAGGGCAACACGAAGCCGCGTTGGAGCTCCGTGACGACCACCGTTCCCGCCGCATCGGAGGCCGGCGTCGGCGCGACGTCCGCCACGGTGAAGTCGAGACCCGCTTCGCGGAGGTTCGAGGCAAGCCTCTCGGCTGTGTCGGGGAGGCTCGCCGCGACCACAGCCCGATAACCGGTTCTCACCAACTCGCGCAAGCGGCTCACGAGCTGCTCCGGCTGGCCGGCCATCGCAGTCCATGTCTCGGCTGGGATCGGCTCGGCCCCCGCCTCGACGAAGCTGGACATCAGTACGACCCGGGAGGCGCGGGCCAGGGTCACCTCGAGAGGGGCGTAATGGGTTTGCGTCGACCCCGAGATGCGACCCCATTCCTCAACCTGTTCCATGATCTCGTCGGCCCGGTCGCGCACGCGCTTCGGCTCGAGGATCACTGCGGGGGAACCTTCGGGGAAGAGCGACATCAACGGTTGAAGACCGCCGACCAGCAACGGAAGGAGCCTTTCCGCGCCCGGCACCAGAACACCCTCGGCCAGTTGCGCGAGAGCGGGGTCGTCATCCTCCGCCATGAGCTCGGCCGCCTTCGCTTGCATAGCGTCATCCGCCAGGAGCTCCCGACATGGCGAGATGTCCGCCTCTTGGATCTCGTCGAGCGATCGCTGCGAGGCCAGGGCGAACTCCCTCAAGGAGCTGACCTCGTCCCCCCAGAGCTCCGCGCGCACCGGCCTCTCGGCTCCCGGAGCGAAGACGTCCAGGATGCCGCCCCGCACGGCGAACTCGCCGCGGCGCTCCACCATGTAGTTGCGCTCGTATCCGAGATCTATCAACTGTTGAGTGAAGTCATCGGAGACCTCGGAGCCGGCACGCAGGGTGAGGACCTCGACGTTCGGGCGGGGTGGGGCTACGAGCTGCGTGGCTCCTTGAGCCGTGGTGACGACCACGAACCGCTGGCCGGCCCGCAGCCGGTGAAGGACCTCGAGGCGACGCCCCATCGTCTCGATCGACGGTGAGACGGGCTCGCCGGGAAGCACCTCCCAACCGGGGAACACCTCGGCGCCACGACCCCCCGAGAAAGCCTGGATGTCACGGGCGAGGTTGTCCGCCTCCTCGGCCCGGCCCACGATCGCCAGAACCGGACGCCCGAGGTGGGAGACGAGGGCTGCCAGAAGGAAAGGGCGGGCCGGCTCCGGAACCACCGCAGCGGCGCGCGCGTCTAGGAGAGCGCGAACGCGCTCGTCCGGGAGTAATTCCAGTAGGGGTGCTAGAGATGCCACGAACGGGACCAGTCTACGAGGTGATCGCCGGCTACCCGGCCGCGCACGACCGACCTGCGAGGTTCCGCCCCACTAGGACGGCGTCGAACAGCGGCTCGGAGCCTCGACCCTCCCACCCCTCGGGCAGAGACTGCCCCGGCAGGAGGTTCTCCCTCGCCGAGTAGCCCGCTACCCAGTCGGCGATCTCGGCGATTGACCATCCCCGGTCCTGCAGCTCGTCGGGCCTCACGTACAGCCCGGCGGAAACCACACGATCCACGAGGTCGACCCCGTTGTCGGTTCGATCGAACTCGTCGTTGACGTCGTCTTTCAGCTGGCCACCCGCCACCGGCCAGCCTCCGGATTCCTCGGGGTACGGCGTCTGCCCGTGGTCGGCGGTCAGCATCATCACGTACCCGTCGTGGCCCACCTTCGCGTCCAGGTAATGGATCAATCGACCTAAGGCCTTGTCCATCGCCCGCAGAGTGGTCGCCGTCTCGGGCGATGTCATGCCCCAACGATGACCCGCATCGTCGGTCGACTTGAAGTTCACGAACATCAGGTCGGCCTGGGGGTCGCGCCCGTAATCGCCCAACGCGAGCATCTCCTCGAGAAGGAATTGCTGGTACTGAACCTGAGCCGGGGTCGAGTATCGAACGAACGGGTCGTCAAGCGGATGTTCCCGCCATTCGCCATCGGACTCGCCATCGCTCGAGTCCAGGGCCCGCGTGAACTTTTCGAGCTTTGCGGGGTCGTCGATCGCGGGTAGCGAATAGATCTCCGGATTCGTCTCCAGCGACCCGTCCTCACGCAGCATCACGAGCTCGTCATCGTCGCCGCCGGGAGCGCTCGCACCGTGACCGATCATCCCAAGGTGCCAATTGCTCGACGCGAGCAAGCCGATCTTCGGCGCGTTCCCGCGCGCTGCATCGAAAGCGTCCGCCAGCGTCCGCACCCGGATGCGACTCGGATCCAGGAACAGCAACGGATCGACGAACTCCCCCTCCTCGGTCCGGATGTTCAGCGCGGGGATTCCGTGGTGGCGGGGCCACGCCCCCGTGCCCAGTGTCGTGTGGATCGGCGGCGTAACCGAGGGTGACGATCCGATCGTCATGTTCGGGAACGTCGCGCTGCGAGCCATCAAGCGCTTCAGGAAGGGCCACGCGTTGGGGTGTTCGTTCAGAACGTTCCACCCGCCTCCGTCCCATACGACCGTCACGATGATCCGCGCCGGATCCGGGTGGACGAGCAAAGCTTCGTCCAGCACCCGACCGTCCCGGGACGGGAAGCCGTCGAAACCGATCATCCGCGCGGATGTGGGCGCGAGATCAGCCATGGTGGCCGGAGCGTCATACGAACCGCTCGCGATGCGGCCGGGGCCGTAGAGCACCAGCGGAACACGAGCGAGGTAGTCCCAGGGCCCCGAGTGGACCGGCATCTCCGCCGGGCCGACGTAGTTCGGCTCTCTCGGGATCACCGAGATGTCGGGCGATAGACCTGGAACATAACCCCGAGCGACGCGCCGGACCTGCGTGGGAAGGTCCTCGCACGCGCGCCGGGATCGACCTTCTGCCGTCGGCTTGCGCGACTCCGGTGGCTCGGCGGTCGTTTGAGGGGGAGCGGCGGCTGTGCACGCGACGAACGTCAGGGACAGAGCGATTCCGACGACACCCCGGGGAGTCACGGGGTGGCCCGGGTGTTGACCTCGTTCATCGCTCGCTCGACCCCCACCTCGACGATGCGCTCGACCGCGTCCGCCGCCTCGGCCAGCACCAGGTCCAACTCCTTGCGTTCGGCCGACGAGAACGCGGCCAGAACGTGATCGCCGGCATCCTTGGCTCCCCGAGGGCGACCGATCCCCACACGGACTCGGATGAAGTCCTTCGTGCCGAGGTGCGACACCAGGGATCCGAGACCGTTGTGGCCCGCGGTGCCCCCACCTTCTTTGATGCGGATCTCGCCGAAGGGGATGTCGAGCTCGTCGTGAACCACGACGAGACGATGAGGTTCGACCTTGTACCAGCGCACCAGTTCGCCAACGGACCGGCCGGACTCGTTCATGAACGATGTGGGCCGCGCGAGGACGACGCGCTCGCCGGAGACGATCGCTTCCGCAACGAGGCAGCCGCTCTTGTGACGCTTGAATCTGCCCGCGGTTCTCTCGAGAACCAGCTCCACCGTCATGACGCCGACGTTGTGGCGGGTCTTCGCGTAACGGTCGCCCGGGTTACCGAGGCCGACGATCACCCAGCGGCCTCCGTCGTGATCGGAGGAGCGTGAGCGGCCGAACAGGCGCGACACGATCAGGCGGAGACGGAGGGCCTAGCCCTCGGAATCCGAGCTTTCGCCCCCGTCGCCTCCATCGCCTCCATCGCCTCCATCCGCGGGAGCCTCCTCGGTGGGCGCTTCGCCCTCGGCGGCCTCCGCTTCGGGAGCCTCTTCGCCTTCCGGTACCTCGACACCCTCCATGGCTGGGCCGCTGGCGGCCGCCTCCATGGCCTCGAGCTCTTCCTCGGATACGGGAGCAGCGATCGCGACCACGGCTGCCTCGGGGTCGTTGAGGATCTCGAACTTTGCGTCAGTAGTGATGTCCTGAACGCGCAGGGCATCGCCGATGTTGAGCGACGAGATGTCCACCTCGATCGACTCGGGCACCTCGAGAGGCAAGCAACGTACGTGCAACTGGAACAAGGGGTGCTCGAGGACCCCGCCTTCCTTCTGGCCCGGGGCTTCACCGATCACCTGGACCGGCACCTCGACCTCGACAGCTTGTTTGGCATCGATCTTCACGAAGTCCACGTGCAGGAGCGTGCCCTTGATCGGGTCACGCTGCAGCTCACGCGCCAGAGCGAGCGTGGTCTTTCCCTCCAGCTCGATGTCCAGGAGCGTGTTCATCCCGGCGTCGCTGTGGAACGCGGTCACGAGCTCGCGACGAGAGACCTCGACGGCCACGGGCTCCATCCCCTTGCCGTAAACGATCCCGGGGACCCGGCCGGCCGCGCGCGATCGCCGAGCGGCGCCCTTGCCTACCTCGGTTCGCCTCTCGGCGGAGAGTTTCACTTCGGCCATTGGAGTCCTCCGTCGTTATCTAGCTGCGTTGTCGCGCCTCACCCACGTCTGCTGTGGGGGCCGCCCCGAACGAGAGCCGAGGCGGCACCCATTATGCCCGCTCCCCAGGCCCCCCTCAACTCGCCTGCGATGGCGGTAAGGGCGTCAGGGTTGGTTTTCGCCGTGGAAGAGCTCGGAGACGGATTCTTCCTCGAAAACGGCCTTGATGGTCTGGGCGATCGTCGGAGCGATCGTGAGGATCACGAGCTTGTCGAGCTCCTTCTCCGAGGGGATCGGCAGGGTGTTGGTGACGACGACCTGTTGCAGGGCCGAGTTCTTGATGCGATCCGTCGCGGGGTCCGACAGCACCGCGTGCGTGGCGGCCGCGTACACCTCGGTGGCGCCGGCCTCAAGCAGCGTCTCGCAACCGTTGACCAAGGTTCCCGCCGTATCGATCATGTCGTCCACGACGATGGTGACCTTGCCCTCGACGTCACCCACGACGGCCCTCGTTTCGCTGATGTTCCGTGCATCGCTCCGCCGCTTCTTGTGGAGGAACGCAACCTGACAATTGCGAGAGTGGAAATCGTTCATGTGCTGCGCCCACTTCTCGGCGAGTCGCACGTGTCCGGCATCCGGAGAAACGATGACCAGCTCTTGGCTATCCAGGTTGTCGGCGAAGTAATCCGCGAGCATCGGGAGAGCCGTGAGGTGATCGAACGGCACGTTGAAGAAACCCTGGATCTGGCCGGTGTGCAGGTCGACCGACAACACCCGGTCGGCCCCCGCCGCCTCGTAGAAGTCCGCGATGAGCTTCGCGGTCACGGGTTCGCGACCGAGCGTCTTCTTGTCCTGGCGAGAGTAAGGATAGAAAGGAGAGACGGCCGTGATCCGCTTCGCCGAAGCTCGCTTGAGCGCATCGATCATGACGAGCTGCTGCATGAGGTGGTGGTCGACCGGATCGCAGAAGCTCTGGATGACGAACGCATCGAGCCCACGGACCGACTCGGCGAACCGCACGTAGGTCTCCGAGTTCGCAAAGGTAGAGATCTCGACCTCGCCGAGCTTCATCCCGAGGTGCGCCGCCACCTCCTCGGCCAACGGCTTGTTCGCCAACCCGGAGAAGATCATCAACCGCTTATAGGTTGGAACGTGCACCGAGCCTCTCCTATCCGCTGAGCCCGCGGCACCGCCTCGCTGCGGCACCTACGCGCTAACCCTATTCCGGTGGCTGGTCGCCCGCTTGCTTCTCGGACGCGCCCATCTTGTTTCCCTTGCCTTCGAGTATCCGTGCCGGGGCGCCGACGGCCAGCGCATCCTCTGGAACATCGCCCCGGATGACCGAGCCGGCCCCCGTCGCCGATCGTTTGCCGAGGTGCACGGGGGCGACGAGCATGGTGTCTGACCCGACGTAGGCGTCGTCGTCGATGATCGTCTTGTGCTTGTCCTGGCCGTCCCAATTGCAGGTGATCGAGCCCGCCCCGACGTTCACCCCCCGGCCGATCTCCGCATCGCCGAGGTAGGCCAGATGATTCGCCTTGCTGTTCTCCCCGATGTGGGCGTTCTTCGTCTCGACGAAGGTCCCGACCTTCGCCCCCCGCTCGAGCCGCGTTCCGGGTCGAAGCGAGGCGAAAGGACCAACCGTCGCCTCAGGGCCGATGTGAGACCCGAGGACCACGGCGAACGACACGCGGGCCCGCTCGCCGATCGTCGTGTCGACGATGCGCGCCTGCGGGCCCACCTCGGCGCGCTCCTCGATCGAGGTGTCGCCTTCCAGGAACGTGAAGGGGTGGATCGTGGCATCGCGTCCGATGCGAACCGAAGGGTCGATGTACGTCGTCGCCGGATCCACGATCGTCACACCCTGATCCATCAGCCGTTCGCAGGCGCGTCTCCTGATCATCTCCCCCACGCGCGCGAGCTGCGCGCGCGAGTTGACCCCTAGGACTTCTTGAGGATGGGTTCGGTGGCCGATGACCCGGTGGCCCGCCGATCGGAGAAGAGCCACAACATCGGTGAGGTAGTACTCCCCCTGCACGTTCTCACGATCGATCTTCTCGAGAACCTGGCTCAGAGGCTCCATATCGAACACGTACACGCCCGCGTTTATCTCGTCGATGGCGCGCTCCTCGTAGGAAGCGTCGCGATCCTCGACGATGCGCTCGACCTCGTTATCGTCGCCGCGCACGACGCGGCCGTACCCGGTCGGATCCGAGATCCGAGCCGTCAGCGCCGTCGCAGCGGCATCCCCCCCGGTATGGATGTGCAGGAGAGCGTCCAGCGTCTCGGTCTCCAGCAGCGGTGTGTCGCCGGGGACCACCAAGGCGAGACCATCGATCGGCCCGCTCGCGCGCAGCGCCGCCTGCACGGCATCCCCCGTCCCCCGCGGTGGATCCTGCACGGCATAGAGAAGGTCGCCGGAGAACGAGGACTCGTCGACGGCAGCCTCTATCTCCTCTTTGCGGCTCGAGGCCACGATGATTCGCCGCTCCAGTTGGAGCGGGGCAAGGGCGGCGAGGACGTGGATCAGGACCGGCCGGCCGGCGACCGGGTGCAGAACCTTGGGGACGTCGGACTTCATCCGCGTCCCACCGCCAGCCGCGAGGACTATGGCGGTGACTTCACGTCCTCCAACGCTCAGCGCGGCCTCCTTCTAGGAATCGATAGAGCTGCCCCGCCAGGACTCGAACCTGAACTTAGGGAACCAAAATCCCTCGGGCTGCCACTTACCCCACGGGGCATCTCAGCCGCAAGACTAGACCAGTCGCTCGACGCATCCGGGCCGGGATCCAACGACCCGCACCCGGTCGAAGTCGCCGCTCACCCCCTCCGCGATCGAGCGCGCGTGCCCCTCGTCCGAAGCGACGCCGAAGACGGTCGGTCCGGAGCCCGACGTGAGCGAGCCGAGGGCCCCCGCCGCCGTCATGCGAGTGACCCCGGCGCGGACGTCGGGTCTCATCTCGAAGACGCACGGCTCGAGATCGTTGTGCAGCAGAGAGGCGATCTCGGAGGGCTCCCCGCCCTCGATCGCGTGTGCCATGCGCGCGGGGCTCGCTGGGGTCGACGCACCGGATGGGCGCCAGCGACCGTAGACCTCCCTTGTCTGCACCGGCCGGTCGGAGAGCCCGAGGACGAACCACGCCCCGGAGCGAGAGGGAAGCGCCCGGACCCGCTCCCCCCTGGAGGTACCCATAGCCGTCCCTCCGGTGAGGCAGAAAGGCACGTCGCTCCCCAGCTCCGCCGCCACCCCCTCGAGCTCGTGAGTGGACAACCCCGCGGCCAGGAGCTCGTTCAACGCGACGAGCGTTCCCGCTGCGTTCGCGCTCCCCCCGCCGAGCCCTCCCCCCATGGGCACACGCTTGCGGGTGACGATCCTGACCCCCGCCGTGCTCCCGCTCAGCTCCAAGACTCGTTGCGCCGCGCGATGAATGAGGTTGTCGCGGGGGGCCGGCGCCGGTCCCAGGAGGCCGTCCTCCAGGATCATCACGACCTCCACGCCCGTCCCGGCCTCGACCGAGATCTCCATCTCGTCTCCGAACCCGACGTTGTGGAGGATCGTTTCGATCTCGTGGAACCCGTCCGGTCGTCGTTCCAGCACCCCCAGGAAGAGGTTGATCTTCGCGTTCGTGCGGATCTTCACCGCGAGCTCACGAGGTACGGGCGCAGTTGTTCCGCCAGCGACACGAAGCCGTGAAGGTCCAGATCCTCGGCTCGGATGGTCGGTTCGATCCCCGCCTTCGCGAGCGCGCCTTCGAGTTGCTCGGGATGGCCGACGATCCCCCGAAGAGAACCCCGAAGCATCTTCCGGCGCTGCGAGAAAGCCGCCCGCACGATGGGGAAGAGGACCTCGGACGAAACCTCAGGGATTGGCCGCCGCACGACCTTGAGGATGACGGAGTCGACGTTCGGTTCCGGCCAGAAGGCTCTGCGCGACACCCGGCCCACCACGCGCGCCTCCGCGAAATACGCAACGAGCACGCTGGTCAGCCCGTAGGCCTTGCTCCCCACCCCCGCGGCGAGCCGGTCGCCCACCTCTCGCTGGGTCATCACCGTGAGATCCGCGATCCGGGGTGCGGTCTCGAGCGTCCGCAGCACCACGGTCGCGGCGACGTTGTACGGAAGGTTCGCGACCATGCGCGTCGCTTCCAGGCCCGACAGATCCTGCTCCAGCGCATCCGTTCGAACGACGTCAATGTTGTCGCGCTCGCCGAGGACCTGCTCGAGCACCGGGATGAGGTCGGGATCCTTCTCGAGCGCCACCACCCGATCGGCAACGGCCGCGAGGGCGAGCGTCAGGGATCCGGCCCCCGCACCCACCTCCAGCACAACGTCATCCGCGCTCACCTGGGCGAGCGTCACGATCTTGCGGATCGTGTTGGGATCGATCACGAAGTTCTGGCCGAGAGACTTCCGGGGCCTGATGTCGTGCTCCTCGAGGAGCTCCCGCACCGCTCGCGCGCCCAACAAGGACTCGGAGCTCATCTATCCAGAGCGAACAAAGTGCGGGCATTGCTCTCGGTCGTACGAGCGACGCTGGTGGGGTCCTCGCCGCGGGCCCCGGCCACCGCTGCGCCCACCAGGCCGATCCACGCCGGTTCGTTGGGGCGCCCTCGATTGGGCACGGGAGCGAGGAAGGGAGCATCGGTTTCGACCAGCAGGCGTTCGGCCGGAACCTCGGCGGCCCGATCCCTAAGGTCCGGCGCGTTCTTGAAAGTCACGTTCCCCGCGAACGACACGCAGGCCCCCAGATCGAGGGCCCGCCGCAGCTCGGACTCATCCCCGGACCAACAGTGGAAGACGAACCGATCGGGAGGTCCCTGCTCCTCGATGAAGTCCAAAGCCGCGCTCACCGACGCGCGTGTGTGGATGATCAGTGCGACATCGTGGTCTTTCGCCATGCGCAGGTGCGCCGCGAACGCTTCCCGTTGGCGCGCGGGCGGTGCCTCATCCCGATAGAAGTCGAGTCCGCTCTCACCTACCGCCACGACGTTAGGGTCGGCAACCAGCTCTTCGAGCTCCGCGCGCGAACCATCGTTGAGTTCCTCCGCGGAATTGGGGTGGATCCCAACGGAGGCCCACACGAGATCACCGTCGGCCAGCTCGACCACCCGGCGCGACGACGCGACGTCTATCCCTACGGTCACCATGCCTTTCAGACCGGCCCCCCGAGCGCTGTCGAGAAGTTCCTCGACGGGACGATCTTCAGAGCAGATCTGAAGATGACAATGGGAGTCGAACCACATGGGCGTTGGTCAGATCGCTTCGTCTTCGATACGAGGCCATAATGGATCGCCCGTCTCCACCCGGGTGCCGGCGGGGAGCAGATCCCACGACCCGTCCTTCCCGAGATCCCTCGTGTCGATCTCGCCGTCGAGTCCGAGGCGCCTCCATAGCTCGGCGGATGCCTTAGGGACGATCGGCCACGTCATGAGCGACAGCAATCGCAACGCGTCCGCGAGGTTGTATAGAACGACTTCCAGCCGCCGACGCTTGGTCTCGTCCTTGGCGAGGGCCCACGGAGTTACCTCCTCGACGTAAGCGTTTGCCTTCCGAACGAACGCCCATGCGGCTTTCAGCGCCTCCGTCGGCGACACGGCGTCGACCGCGGCGCTCATCTCATCCAGGGCCGTGCGTTGCACGTCGCGGAGATTCCTGTCGCCCGGTTCGAGCTCCTCCTCGGTCGGAGGCGCAGGGATCGCGCCGTCCAGGTACTTGGAGATCATCGAGAGAACGCGCGACGCGAGGTTTCCGTAGTCGTTCGCGAGGTCCGAGTTGTAGCGCGCGACGACGCTCTCCCACGAAAAGTTCCCATCCTGGCCGAACGAGATCTCGCGCATGAAGTAGTAACGGAACCCGTCCGATCCGAAAGTGTCGAGAAGGTCGTGCGGGGAGATGCCGGTCAACTTGGATTTCGACATCTTCTCGCCCCCAACTTGCAGGAAGCCGTGCGCGAATACCGTGTCCGGTAGGGGAACATCGAGGGCCATCAACATCGCGGGCCAGATGACGGAGTGGAACCACAGGATGTCTTTCCCCACGAGGTGGACGCTCGCCGGCCAGACGCGCTCGAACATGGCTTCGTCGAAGCCGTAACCCACGGCGGTGATGTAGTTGAGAAGCGCGTCGATCCACACGTAGATGACGTGCTTCGAGTCCCACGGGATCGGAATCCCCCATTCGAAGCTGACTCGCGACACCGAGAGGTCGTCCAGTCCCTGTCTCAGTTTGCCGAGCACCTCGTTGCGGCGGGCCTCGGGGCGGAGCCTGCTGGGCTCCGACTCGTACAGTTCGATCAGGGGTTGCGCGTATTTCGACAGCCGGAAGAAGTAGTTGTCTTCCTTGACGACTTCCGGCTCGGTCCCGTGAAGCGGGCACTTGCCGTCGACCAGATCGTCCGGCTGCTTGAACTCCTCACACCCGACGCAGTACAGGCCCTCGTACGTGCCCTGGTAGATCTCGTCGCGTTCGTGGAGCGCGTTCACGAAGGTTTGAACGGGTCCCTCGTGTCGCTCCTCGGTCGTCCGGATGAAGTCGTCGTACGAGACGTCCAGGGCCCGCCACACCTCTTTCCACCGAGGAACTATCTGGTCGGCCCATTCCTTCGGCGGGATTCCTTTGGCCTCCGCCGAACGCGACACCTTCTGCCCGTGCTCGTCGGTGCCCGTCAGATAGTGGACCTCGCGGCCCTGGAGGCGCCGGAAACGGGTGAGGAAGTCCCCCGCGACTGTCGTGTAGGCGTGCCCCAGGTGGGGCACGTCGTTGATGTAGTAGATCGGAGTGGTCAGGTAATAGACCTGCTCGCTCATCCCATCTCTTCCAGGTTCGAGGAGAGCGCACGGAGCCGCTCTCACGCGCCTATCCGAAAGACCCCCGGACCCGCCGCCTACAGGAGGATCCGCGGGCCGGATCGGAGCCTGCACCGCCTGGGGGAGTTTCGTACCCATTCGGGTAATTAACTCGCCCCGTTTGCAAATTGACCGGCCTTCGGGCCGGGACTAGATTAAATTCACCAGTAACTACCAGATGGAAGTTAGGGGTTCACCTATGAAGTCTACAGGCGTGGTTCGCAAGATCGACGAGCTCGGCCGCATCGTTCTGCCCTCAGAGCTCCGCAGGGTCTTCGGGATCCATGAGGGAGACGAGCTCGAGATCAGCGTCGATGGCGACCGCGTGATCCTTCAGAAGCGGCAGGACGTGTGTGTCTTTTGTGCCGCCGAGGCCCCCTTGGTCGACTACAAGGACCGCAAGGTCTGCGAGAACTGCGCCGGCGAGCTGGGTCAGAAGGGCCGCATGGAGGTCAAGCTCCCCGAAGACGTCGTCGCTACCCGCTAGGACCTCTTCCTCAGGATAACGATCCGTCTTTCTCCTTACGGTCGCGCGCCATGGGCCTCGAAGCCGTCCGCGATCCGCTGCAAGACGGGCGAAAGCTGTGCCGAGGGCTCGATATGGCCCGCATCGATCGCGTCCAGCAACCCTCCCGTGGAGCCCGGATCGCTGGCCGCCGCCGTCCCGACCGGGGCCGCCGGGGACTCGACCTCGGGTGCCATGGAGGGTGCGAATGCGGGCGAGGTCGTCGACCCGGCCCCCATCGGGGTGCCGAACGCGAGCGCACCGTAACTGAGGGGCTCGCCCTCACCTGGGTCATCACCTCTCAGGACCAGCAGGGCTGAGCTCACCGAACGTTCCCCGTACGGGTCCGTCGGTCGATTGATGACTCTGCCCTTCACCCACATCGTCGTGGATCCGCCTCCATCGAGGTTGAGAGCCCACTTCGCCCCCAGACGCTTGAACTGGCGTGCGAACTCCAGGATCGACATCCCCACGGAGTAGCCGGGCCGGCGACCGTCCACCGTCACCAGCAGGACCCGTCCCTCGGCATCCAGCCCCACCCCCGTCCTGGGGTTGCGGGCGCAGAACGGCGACGGGCACGCGTAGCCGACGTTGACGCCGTCCTCCACGAGTGTCGGGTTGCCCGGCAGCACGTCCATCGCTCCCGGCCATCCGTAGGACCAGTGCATCAGCACGATCTCTCCCGGAAGGAAGCTCCTTATCTTCGGCGCGAGCGGTCCCCAGCTGGGGGTCGCCAGGACGATGCCGCCGAGACGCCTCATACGTTCTTCGGAGCACTTCACCCGGTCCACGGTCATCTTGCGCTCGAGGCCATCCTCGCCCTCGGCCCACGCCCTCCTGGACTTGGGCAGAAGCCTCACGGAGCAAGCGTTCGAAGGGGGTTGGATCATGTGCCTTCCCGCCGTCGTGAAACCCGCGATCTCGTCCTTCGTCGGGGGGCCTTCGTTCCAGCTGGCGACCGAGATGGTCCTTCCCGACGAGGCTGAGGTGGCGTTCAACGAGAAACCCGGATGCCCGAAGTAGTAGTTCGACTCGTCGTAAGCCGGCGCGAAGGCGCGTCCCCACGTGAGAGAGGACGCCTTGAGCTCCCCGTCCTCGGCGAACAATCCGACCGGTCTACCGTTCGGCAGTCCGAAGGTCCCATTCACGGCGGCCACCGCGGAGTGCTGCTCGGCCATCACGCTGGTTCGCTGGTTGCCGGGCAACTTGTTCCGCGCGAGGGCCACGTCGAGCGTCGGGGTGAGCTCCGGGTCGACGGTGAGCACACTCACCCGGTTGGGGCCTCTGGAATCGACGATCCTCGTCAGCTTGACCCCTGGGGACACCTGCGACCTATGGATGGTGAACCTGTTGGCGCCGGACGCGCTCGTCTGCCCCGTTGCTTGCACTGCCAGGGTGCACATCGTCAGGAAGGCTGCAACAGCCAGCTTCCCGGGCCCACTTCGCATCGCATCGATCGTCCGCATGTTAGGAGCAATCGACAGGAATGCTCGGAATCTTGCGCGCCATGATGTTGGTGCGAGGTTAATCCTGTTTGTCGGCCACCAGGGAGTCGAACACCTGTCGGCGTTGGACACCTGCTTCGAGCGCAACGCGACTCATCGCTTCCTTCCGATCTACTCCCTCAGCCATCAGGGTGCGCGCCCGGGCGGCGAGTTCCTCTGGCCTGAACGTCCTAGACCGATCGGAGGCACCACCCACGAGCAGAACGATCTCTCCCTTCGGCGGATCCGACCGCACACCCTCCAACAGTTCGGAGAGAGAGCCGCGCCTGACCTCCTCGAACATCTTCGTTAACTCCCGCACCAACGATGCCGGACGATCCCCCCACGCCTCGACCAGTTCCGCCAGGTACGCCTCGATCCGGTGGGGCGAGACGTAGAAGATCATCGTTCGTCTCTCGTCCACCAGATCCGCCACGCGCTGCGCGCGCTCTCCGGGCTTGCGAGGGAGGAAACCCTCGAACGCGAAGCGACCCGGGGGGAGGCCGGAGACGCCGAGTGCTGTGACGGCAGCGTTCGGACCCGGGACGACGCTCACATCGATCCCCTCGTCGACGCAGGCCCTCACGAGCCGGTACCCCGGATCCGACATCCCCGGCATCCCCGCATCCGAGACGAGAGCCACGTCGTCGCCGCGCTTCAGGCGGCCCACCAATCTCACCGACTGCCGTCGCTCGTTTCCGTCGTTGTATACGACGAGGTCCCTCGCTTGTACGCCGAAATGCGTGAGCAACTTCTTCGTCCGGCGTGGGTCCTCGCATGCGATGCAGTCGGCTTCTTTCAGGGTCCGGATGAGACGTTCGGAAGCATCCTCGAGGTTGCCGATCGGCGTGCCGCACAACGTGAGTACACCGGCCAAGTCAGAGCCTCCCGGGTCGCCACGGTTCGAAGAGGAGTCTCACCGACTCGACGAGCGCTCCGCGCCACGACATCTCGTCCCCCATGACCGGCCGCTCTGCGAACCAGCGGTGAGCGGCGCCCAGGATGCGCACATCGCGGGTGATGCCGACGTGATCCGTTAGGGCCACCAGGTTGACCTCGCCGGAACGCCGCCAGTCCCCGTACAACCACACCGAATCCCCCAACGCCCACGCGGTCAGACGGCGTGTCTCTGTGGAAACCCCTACGACCGGTTTCAGGTTCGCGGGCGCGGCGGGGGCATCCAGATCGAACGGAGTGAGTCCGATCACGTCTAACGCCCCGGAGAAGGCCCGAGCGAAGTCCCCGCCGGGCTTCCCCGGTCCGGCGCGGTCGGGGGGCGGAACGTCCACGGGCGGCGGACGCGGTGGCGGGGGGGACAGATCGACGGTCCGGTCTGGAGCCGTGAGACCGCGTGCAACGAGCCGGTCGACGATCAACCCCGATTGCGAATGTCCGAGGAGGTTGAGGGGGGGTGCGGCTTCTTCCAACTGACGCGCGACCGCGGACGCCACCACGCCGGGATCCTCGTGAGTGTCCAGAGCCGCATAGGGGCGACCGTCCCCCTTGTAGGAGAGCAACCGGCTCTCCGAGCCGTAGCCCACCCAGGCCGGTCTGAAATCGATAAGGGCGCCCGCCTTCGAGGTCGAGTCCGCGCCACCGAGCAACACCAACGTCCCCGGGTTCCGTGCCTCGAACCTCTCCGGTTGAGAGAGGAATCGATCGTAGATCCCCGCCCCCAGGAGGAGGGCGATCAGCAGAAGCGTCGCAACCCCGAGCGGCGCCATTCGATGGGCCGTTCCTTCCGCCGCCAGCTCGCTCCATCCCAGGAAGAAGAGAGCGGCCACGGGTCCCGAGACGGCGATGACGACCGCCGAGGCCCACGGTCCCACGTCCACCAGTAGGTCCAGTGCGACGCCCAGGCAGACGATGACGTAGACGTAAACCAGCAAACCGGATGGCGTCACCCCGCCGCCGGTGGCTCCAGGGCGGAGCCGGACCGCCCAACGCGCCCCGAAGAACATGGGGGCTGCGCCGAGGACGAGAGCCCCCCAAGCGAACGGCGCGTACCGGATGGCGACCGCGGAGAAGAACACTCCCGCCGCGGGGATCAGGAGCAGGGTGGTCATCGCGGTGAGGAGGAACGCCCGCCCCACCAGGCGGAGCGACGCACGGTCGCGCGCACACAGGAACAGCGTGGCCGCCAGCACACCTCCACGGATGAGGATGGAGAGCGAGATCACGAGCGCGAAAGCGGGCCATCCGTCGGTGTAGGCGAGGCCTTGCTTGACATCGAAGTACGACCCAAACGGGAACGCCCCCGCCGCCGCAGCCCCGGATGGTCCTCCCGGAAAGAGCCCGATCAGCACCGCGATGGCCGCAAGAAGGGCCTGAAGCACGTAAGGCACCACCGCAAGCGGCGTTTGCTTGATCGCTTTGGATCCGGCTCGGATGACTCGCACAGCCCGGAGACTAACTATGCTCCCGACCCGTGACGGAAAACGGCCCCCACGAGCACCAACAAGAGCCGGAAGTGCGCGGATGGGGACGCGGCGACGCGCTGGCGCTGGCAGCCGTCACGTTGCTCGCCGGGATCCTGCGATTCGTGCGGCTCGGCGACCCCGCAACGCTCGTCTTCGACGAGTCCTATTACGCGGCGGACGGTTGCCTGTATGTGAAGGCGTCCGAGAGCCTCTGCGGCGTGGGCACAGAGCAAACGCCGGTTCATCCGCCACTCGGGAAGTGGCTGATAGGTCTCGGGGTCGATCTCTTCGGCTACGACTCGTTCGGATGGCGGGTCGCCTCCGCGCTCGCGGGAGTCGTGGCGGTTGCGCTGCTGTTCGTACTGGCGAGGAAACTCTTGAGGTCAACCGTCGCCGGACTACTCGCCGGTGGCCTCCTGGCTCTGGATCCTCTTCATCTCGTGCAGTCGCGCATCGCGATGCTCGACATCTTCGTCGGGTTGTTCACGTTGTTCGCTTTCGCCGCGATCGTCTTCGACAGGGATAGATCTCGGCGTGAGGGCCGAGGGATGCGCCCGTGGCGACTCGCTGCGGGCATCGGTGGGGGGCTGGCCGCGTCCGCGAAATGGTCCGGTCTCTTCGCGGTGGCCGGGATAGTCGTGCTGACGATCGTCTGGGAGGTCGCGAACCGGCGTCGGGACGGTGCCCCCCAGGCTCTCCGTCGCGCGCTGGCTGAGGAGGGTCCCACCATCGTCGGATGGCTGATGATCGTGCCCCTCCTGACTTACATGCTCACGTTCGCCGGCCGCGTTGAGGGCTCGGTCCTTCAGGCTCCTTGGTCCGATGGCTCCTGGTGGCGAGCGTGGTGGGATCGCCAGCACTACATGTTCAACACGAGCAGAGCTCTGTCGAGCAACCATCCCTATCAAAGTCCCGCCTGGTCGTGGCCGCTGCTCAAACGCGCCGTCTCGTACTACTTCGAGACGCCGAATGACCGGTACGCGGAGATCCTCGGCACCGGGAATCCGTTCGTGTGGTGGACGTCGATGCTGGCGCTCATCCCGGTGGGCATCGCGTGGGTAAGAGCGCGCGGAGCGCGTGTTCGGCGTCCGGAGGGATTCATCCTCGCCGCGGTCGCGTGGACCTACCTTCCGTGGTTCGTCGTCACCGGAGACCGATCCGCCGTCTTCCTGTTCTACTTTCTCCCGGTTCTTCCGTTCCTCTTCTTGGGCCCGGCGTACCTCGCGTCGCGCATCGGGGCATCGTGGGAAGCGAGAGCCACGATCGGACTTTACGCGGCGACCGCGGTAGCGGCGCTCGCTTTCCTCTATCCGGTGTTGACCAAAGTGCCCCTCGACGAAGATGCCTGGCGCGCGAGGATCTGGCTCTTCGACGACTGCGACAAGGCCACCGGCGCGCCGACGACCACAACGGTTACGGAGACCGAAGGAGATGAGACGACCGTTCGAACGTCGGTCCTCCAGAACAGCGACTCGCTTCCACCGGAAGGGTGGTGCTGGATCTAGCTCGGCTGGATCTCGAGGACCTCGATGTCGAAGATCAGCGTCGAGTTGCGCGGGATGACCGGGGGCCGCCCCGCCTTCCCGTACCCCAGCTCGGGCGGGATCGTGAGGGTCCTCTTCCCACCCTCGCTCATCCCGGCCACGCCTTCCTGCCATCCCGGGATCACCTGGCTCACTCCAAGCTGGAACGTGAACGGCTCGCCGTCCACGGAAGAATCGAAGGTCTCACCATTCTCGAGCTTGCCGGTGTAGTGAACGGTCACCACGTCCCCCGCGGCGGCTTCCGGCCCGTCCCCGCATTCCGTGTCCTCGTACTGAAGGCCGGAATCGGTGGTCACCACGCTGGTATCGCAGGCTTCGTCGCCTCCCGCGCTGGTTCCATCGGAACCCTCCTCATCGCTTCCACAAGCCGCCGCGGCTATGACGAGGGCCACGAGTAAGACGGCCATTCCGGCCCTCACCCTCAGGACGCCTCGACCCCCCGGATCTCGTCCCCGCTCCTGATCGGACCGCCTCTGACCACCCGGGCGCGTAGTCCGCCGCGGTGGGCGAGGGCCTTGCGGACGGGCTGCTGCGTGAGCTCCTCGAGGTGACCGCAGGGTTCGCACAGCTTCAGGCCCTCGAGGACGACGTCGCCGACCTGAAAGCGGTCCCCCACGAGGTGGTTCAGCGGCACCCCCCGCGTCACGATGTTGCGGCGGCTGTCCCCGAGTCCGAGCTCGACCCCATACGAGTTCGCGGCTGCTTCGATCGCTTCCGATTCGATCAGCGTGACCTCGCGGGTCGGGGCATCCTTCTTGGAGAACGTCCCCGCGTTTTGGGCGTACCTGTCGCCATCCAGCCCGACGCCCTCTATCGCCTTCACTTCGTCGACCTCGGTCATCGCCGCGCCCTTCGTCGGCGAGATGAAGATCGACACCACCTTTCCTGTGAACATGGCTACACCTTACGCAATCGGGCGGGCAAACCGGTGCGCCACAGGAACGTCACGCGTGCAGCGGCTCCTTGGTATCCGCGAGCTTCTCGATCAGGTCCGCCGCCTTGATCGTTCCCGGATCAGACTGGAGCCTCGCAGCGATGGCGGCCATCCGCTCTCGCCGTTGGTGCTCCCCCAGCAGCCGATCGATGGCGTCGTGTAGATCGCCATCCTCGAAAGCGTACGACGGCAGACGAACACCGAAGTCGAGCTCGTGCACACGCTGCGCGTTGTCGTATTGATCCCAGAACAGTGGCAGGACGACCATCGGCTTTCCGAAGTGGAAGCATTCGGTGACCGTGTTGTTGCCGCCGTGAGTAACGACCACATCGGCCAGCGGCAGGATCGAGGTCTGGGGGAGGAACTCCGCTCCGATCATGTTGTCTGCCAGTTCGAGTTGCTCGTGCTGCGGTCCCATGCTCACGATCACCCGGTGTTGGGTTCGGCCGAGCAGGTCGATCAACCGGCCCATGAGGTCGACATCCGCGGAGCCCAAGCTCCCGAGACTCAGGTAGATGAGCCCGCCCTCGCTTTCGAACCCCTCGGGCAACTCGAACGCTTCATCTGTTGAGCGCACGCTCGAGTCGAGCCGGTGCCATGTTGGTGCGGGATCCTTCGACCGCCGGTAATCCGCTTCCTTCGGGTACAGGTACAAGTTCATGTAGTCGGACTCGTACATGAACTGACCATCCGGCAGCGGGGGGCCTCCCCTCTCCCGGCAGAAAGCATCGAAGTCCGAATGCAGAGCCGAGTGCGACGCCTCGTAGGAGCGCCTGAACCCATCCCACCCCGTGCGATCGTTGGACGGAAGTCCGGAGAAGACCGGCGGAAGCTCGGGGTCCGGCAACTCCAGCGGATTGCAGGACATGATCCGCACCCACGGGCGGCCGGATGCCGGCACCGCGGGGAACGCGATCACGTTGTCCTGCACGATCACGTCGGGGTCGACCTCGTCGAAGATCGCCCGGAGGCGCTCGTCCACGAATCTCGCGCCGTCGATCAACTCTTCCCAGATCGGCTTGGTGAGCGTTTCGATCTGCTCGAGGGTCGACTTCCTGAACTCCGGCGCGGTATCGCGGATGAAGTCCTTCCAGAACTGGCCGGGCTCCTCTTCGACCTCGGGAGGTGGCTTGAGCCGCATTCGGGACTCCTCGAACCCCTTCGCCTCGAGCGTCCCCGCGAACGACTCTTCGACCACGAACACGACCCTCGCCCCCCGCCTGGCGAGCACGTCGGCTATGCCGACGCAGTTGTTGGTCGGCCCGTAGGCGCCCTCCGGGAAGAACACGATCGTGGGCTGCTTCGCCATACGGCGCTCCTCTCGATGCTTAGGGCCGGCTCGTCCTGGGAACCGAGAATCTACAGGGCCCACGCTTCGGCGAGACTGGTGGGCCAAGACAGGAGGAGATCATGAAGCGTAAGAGCCGCATGCAGATGCTTTTCAAGCTGGTCGTCATGGCGCTGACCGGGGCCGCGGTGTGGCAGGAGCTCCAGAAGCCCCAGGGCGAGAGGACCTGGGAGGGAGAGGTCGCTGGGATCGTGCCCTACGACTTCCGTCCCCCGACCTTCGAGCGGATGAGGGCCGCCTGGTGGAACCCCGACGACGATCGGATCGTCACCCCGGGAGTCTGGGGCGTCGGCTGGACCCTGAACTTCGGCCGCCTATATCGCCTCACTGACCCCAACTCGTAGAACGGTTTCGCCGGCTCGCTACAACCGCGGCGAGCGCCCCCACCGAGTTGACACCTGCATGCAGAATGACCGGTCCCAGCAATCCCGCGCTCTCAACCCGCAGCCAGGTCAGACCTAACCCGGCAAGAGTCGTGAACAGCACCGCTCCCGCGACCGCGGACCACACCCTTCTCGCGGACGTCGCCAGTTCGTTGATACGTAGGCCGGTAACGGTGGGGCTGATGTGCCAGAGTCCGAACGCTACCGACGAACACAGAGCGGCGATGAGGGTGGAGGCGCCGGCGTCTCGCCATACCGCGAACAACACCCCGCGAAATATCAACTCCTCGGTAACCGCCGTGCCGAGGGGGATACGCACCAGGACGTACCAGACCAACTCGGATCGGTCCATATCCGTGACTCGCCGGTCCGCGATGCGATGTGCATGGCGCGATCGTGCGATCCCGAGCAGCCCGGTTGCTGCGATCGCGACGAGGATCAACGGGAACAGGACATCGACCGCATCTGCCGCGAGCCCCAGCTGTGTCGGCGATAGGCCCAATGGGATGGCCACCACCAGGGTCACGATGGTCGCGAAGGCAAGGTTGACCGGTACGTAGGCAGCGCCGTGGAAGGGCGGCCACCGGTTGATCAGGTTGTTATAGGCAACGACCACGATGGACACGACAAGTGCGAACCACATGGGCGTCGACGCTACCGGTGATCGTCGATATCAGGCCGCCGGACGTATCCGTCGAGTGACCGCCGGCAAGGGCAACGTCGCCGGCGCGGGTCCCAGCACCCTCACAGGTTGATTACCTCCTGCCAGGAAATGGAGTACCTAGGAGCACCACGGGCCGTCGAGAAAGTGGACCAATAGTCCGATTGAGCCATATCCGTTCTAGTCGGACCCTTTTGGGGGGCTTCAAAATCGGGGCGAAAACGCCTAGGATTCTTGAAGTCCCCTTTTTGGACACGCTTAGAAGCAGGGGGACGGTTTGGTTTCTGCCCCCATCGCGGGCAGCTTGTGGCACGCAATCCCAACTTGCGAGCCCCCTCCACGAGGCCGGGCCGCCCCCCTGACTTCTTTCCCCCAACGTCTTGATCTGCAAAGGGAAAAGAAGAGGCACAGCTCGCCGGGGGTTAGTTGCACCGCCACCTTATCCCTCCAGGCTGGGTGCTCAACCAAGGTCTTGAGCCTATATCCGAATCATGCTCCGGTCGAGAGCGATCCTTATTTGAAGTGTGGACCAGAGGGGAATTGAACCCCTGACCTCACCCGTGCGAGGGGTGCGCTCTACCAACTGAGCTACTGGCCCGAGAGAGACATATTAGCCGTCCCCCGGGTGGCCTCAGCGGGCCTCGAGGCCCGCCCGATGCTTCTCCAGCGCGTCCCGCAGCCCGCTCTGGATCGTGGAGGTCGTGTAGTCGCCGCGGGTGCGCTCGATGATGGAACGCGCCACGTCCGTCAGGCGCCGCAAGCCGAACGTGATCCCGTCGGGGTAGTCCATCGAGACGAGCAGGTAATAGATGTCGTCCATCGACGCGAGCAATTCTTCGCAACGCTTCAGCTCGCCCCGGCGCATCAGATCGAGGATGTGACGGCGCAGCTCGCCGATCGACTCGGCCATGCCTTTCAGATAGGCCTGCGAGGAGACTCCGACATCCTCGAGGGCCGGTAGGCCTTCCCCCATCACGAGTCCCTGGGTGATGCGTGCCTCCGCGTACTCCTTTTCCGCATCGTGGACGAAGCCCGCGTAGAGCATGTCGGGATGTCCGGACAGCGCATCGCGCGGCGTCGTCGAGCTCTGAGCGCGCTTCGTTCATCAACTCGATCGCCTTGTCGTTCTCGTATCGGTGTAGCGCGCGGATTGCGTTGCCGCATGCACGGATCCCTCGACGGCCCGCCGCCAAGCCCGACTCGCGGGCGGACGTCTTGGCGTCCAATTGTTCCCGAAGCTGAGATCCGACCTCTCCTAGATCCATCGTGAGAGACCTTATCTAAGCTGGGGGCCGCTAGAAGCGGCGCGTGCCGAAGGCGCGGATCTGCTCGTCGAAGGTCATCTCATCCGAATGCCCGCCATGGTCGGGAACGAGGGCGAAATCATCCGTCGGGTCGTCGGCGCCGGGGACGTCGAGCGAACCGATCTCCGAGTAGCCGTTCCCTTCGCCGCCGGCGACGCGCATCGAAGGCTGGGCTCGCTGCACGGATTGCGAGCGCGCCTGCAGACGCCGCACCTTCTTGGTTCGCTCATCCCGCCGCTTCTTCCCCTCGAGCAAGAGCGAGACGTATAAAGCCAAAGAGAGGCCGAAAGCAAGAGACAGCTCCCAGAGGGCTCCGCCGGCGAAGATAGCGGCACCCACGGACAGCACCGCCGCCCCCACGAGGAAGGCGAGTATGCGACGCCGCGTGCGCTGACCCTTGCGGAAAGACCTTCCAGCGAGACGATCTTCGGATTCGGGTATCACAACCCATCTCCCCGCGGATGCGCGTGGGGCGATCAGCTCCATTCGCCTGCGGAAGCGTTCCGAGGTGGAGAGAGGAGCGTTCTGTCGGGCCCGCATCGCGGCGGGGAGGAAAACGGCGATCCAGGCGAGCGCGAGGACCAGCAGGAACCAGTACGTCAAGAGCGCTTTCCTTGCCTCGGCGGCAGAGGTCGAAACTCACGCTAAACCTGACCCTGCCGGTTATCGCGGATTTCGCGCGGCCGGGCGCGCGGCCACCCCGCGTGAGGACCCCCCTCGTTCGCCCTGGGGTACCTTGGCGCCGGACCTAAAACAACAGAAGGAGAAAGGCATGCCCATCCAGATAGTTCCCTCCGGAGAGGAGCCCACCGGCATCGCGTGCGACGCGCTGCTGATCGGCGCGGTGAAGTCAGACGGCTCCGCACAGTTGATGGGTGGCGAGGCGATCGATCAGGCCCTCGACGGTCAGGTGTCCGAGTATCTGAACGCGACGAACTTCAAAGCGGGCGTCGGCGACACGGTGGTGATCCCCACACTCGGACGACTTCCGGCCTCGTCTCTCGTGGTGGTCGGACTGGGGCCGGATTCCGGAGTGAGCCCCTCTGTGCTGCGGCGTGCATCCGGAACCGCCGCGCGGCGGCTCGCCGAGAGAACCTCGATCGCAACGACGTTGGCGCGCGACGCCGGCCCCGAAGGAGCGGCTGCGGTTGTCGAGGGGCTCATCCTCGGCTCCTACCGCTTCACCGAGCACAAGACCGATCCCAAGCCGAGTTTGATCGAGAACATCTCTCTTCTCGGCGACGTGTCGGAAGAAACCATCGAACACGCTCGCGCGCGCGGAGGCCACGTTCTTGGCTCGCGACCTGACGAACGAACCCGCTTCGACCATCTACCCGGAGTCGCTGGCGCAGCGCGCGCAGGACATGGCCGAACTCGCAGGACTCGAGTACACGCTCTTCGACGAAGCGGAGCTGGCCGAACGGGGGTTCGGCGGCATCCTCGGCGTCGCGCAGGGTTCGGAGAAGCCGCCCCGATTCATACAGATGCGCTATAAGCCCAGCGATCCCAAGGGGTTCGTCATCCTGATCGGGAAGGGGATCACCTTCGATGCGGGTGGCCTATCGCTCAAAGACGCCAAGGGTATGGAGCAGATGAAGACCGACATGGCGGGGTCGGCGGCGGTGATCGGAGCGATGAGCGCCCTCAAGAGACTGGACGTCAAGGTCGAGGTCCTGGGACTCGTAAGCAGCTCCGAGAACCTGCCGAGTGGCACCGCGATCAAACCGGGCGATGTCCTCGTCCACTACGGGGGCCAGACGTCGGAGGTCAACAACACAGACGCCGAAGGTCGACTCGTGCTCGCGGATGCCGTCGCTTATGCATGTGAGCAGCAGCCTGATGCGATCGTCGATGTCGCGACGCTGACCGGCGCCATCATGGTCGCCCTGGGAGCGAAGGCCACCGGCTTCTTCTCGAACGATGATGACCTCGCTCGCGAGCTCGAAGAGGCGGCGGAGGCTGCGGGCGAGCGATTCTGGCGCATGCCGATCTACGACGACTACCGGAAAGACCTGGATTCCGAGGTCGCGGACATCAAGAATTCGGGCCCCCGTTATGGCGGAGCCATCATCGGAGCCCTTTACATAAAGGACTTCGTGAAGGACGACATCCCGTGGGCACATCTCGACATCGCAGGGCCATCGCGCGCGGAAAGCGACTACGAAGAGAACTCCAGGGGGGGCACGGGAGTCGCAACGCGGACCCTTCTCGCCTGGCTGGAGGGCCGGGGTCGCTGAGAGGATCGCGAACAGCACGACTAGACTGCGCGCCATGGAGATAGAAGGTCATCCCACACAAGACCTGATCGAGGAGCTGGAGCGCCGCGGCGGATTGCGTATAGAGGGAACGAGTCTCGGCCCTCACGTTGAGACGGTCCGACTCATCGGCGAACGCGTCGGCGAGGTTCCAGGGACGTGGCTCTTCCTACCGCGCGAAACCTTCGCCACCGGCTTCGACGAGATCCCTCACTGAAGGGTCGACGAGAGCGGCTGGAGTACCAGGGCTCCACGCGAGGCTCGCGCCGACGCGTACTTTCTCGACGGTTCCACCGGGGAGCTCGATCGCCCAGCGCGCCCGGCCGACCCATCGGGTGATCCGGCGGGGAGCCATCCGAGCGACCCTGTGGTGCACGACCCATCCCGCGTCGCAGAACAACACGTCGATCGCGTAGGGCATGCCGAAGGTATGGACCTGCCGTGCGCCGGCGATGACCAGGGCCTGGCCTTCCGTGAGACGTCGCCCCAGGAGGCCGCGCATCCGGTCCGCGGGCGAATGGGCCCATGCGATGGAGTCGGCGAGGGGACGCCCGTCGTAGAGAAGAAGGACGTCCGTCACGTGGAGTAAGTTACGCCCCGAAAGCGGGCATGAATGGGGATGACGTCACACCATCGAGGAGGACATCGTGCAGAAGTGGGAGTACGCAACCGTGCCGCTGATCTCGCATGCCCTGCAGGAGATCCTCAACCAGTGGGGCGAAGAGGGCTGGGAGCTGATCCAGGTGATCGAGAGCTCCGCGACCGGAACAACGGCCTACCTCAAGCGACCCAAGGGTGGCGAACCACCAGCCACCGACTAGTCGGCTGCGGGACGCACCCATTCCCCGGAGCGTCCTCCGCTCTTCTTCAAGAGGTGGATCTCGGTCACCTCGACGCCTCGCTCGGTGCCCTTGACCATGTCGTAGATCGTCAAACCCGCTACCGCGACGGCCGTCAGCGCTTCCATCTCCACGCCGGTCCTCTCGGTCGCGCGGACGCGGGCCCTCACCTCGATGCCCTCTTCGACCGGCGCGAGGCTGACGTTCACCGCGCCGAGCGGAAGAGGGTGACACAGAGGGATGAGCTCGGAAGTCCGCTTTGCCGCCATGATGCCCGCGATCCGCGCCACCTCCAGCGCGTCGCCCTTCTCGAGCTCCCCTTCCACCACGAGGTCTCGGGTCGACGATGACATCCGCACCAGTCCGCGGGCTATGGCCTCGCGAATCGAGACATCCTTCTCGGTCACGTCGACCATCCTGGCGTCGGATTCGGGATGACGCTTGGTCACGCTTCGACCTCGGGGAGCTTCCATACTTCGACCACGACGCTCGACCCCTCCGGAAGCTCCGACGCCTCGCGATCGAAACGAGCAACGCCGTGGCACTCGACCAAACTCGATTGCACGTGGGATCCCTGTGCCCCCGTCGGCTCGGCGAGCCACCCATCGCCCTCATCGCGCAGACGCACCCGGACGAAGTGCAACCGTCCGGGTGGCTTGTGGATCGTCTCAGTTAGTCGAGCCTCCACCGTCGGGCGCAGCAAGAATCGACAACCGCGCATCTTTCGGATCGCAGGTCTGACGAATTGCTCGAACCCCACATGGATCGAAACCGGATTGCCGGGGAGCCCGAGGAACGGGGTCGCGCCGATCGAGCCGAGCACCACCGGTTTACCCGGCTGCATCGCAACCCTCCACAGGTCGATCCGCCCCAGTTCCTCGACGACGTCTTTCACGAAGTCGTATCGACCCACTGCGACGCCCCCAGAAGAGATCACCAGATCGGCCAGTTCCGAGGCGCGTCGGAACTGCGCGACGACGACCTCGCGGTCGTCGGGGATCGGAGGGAAGGGGATCGGTTCGCCTCCGGCCTCGGCGACGAGGGCTCTCAATGCGACCGAGTTCGAGTCGCGGATGAACCCGGGCTCCGGGGTGGCCTCCGGAGGAACGAGCTCGTCCCCCGTCACGAGGATCGCCACGCGGGGAGCTTCGCGCACGCGCACCGGGGACATCCCGGTGCTGGCGAGGAGTGCCATCTCGCCCGGACCCAATTCGACGCCGTCCCGGACGAGCACGTCGCCCTCGGCCAGATCGTCGCCCGCGGGCCGGATGTGTCTCCCGGCCTCCGTTGAAGCCGCGATCGAGACCCGGCCCCCCGTTTCCTCCGTGTCTTCGACCGGCACGATCGCGTCGGCCCCCTCGGGAACCGGAGCTCCCGTCATGATGCGGATCGCGGTGCCGGGCAGAACCTTTTCGACGGCGGGTTGCCCCGCCCTCACCTCGCCGGCCAGCTCCAGCACGACGGGATCCTCGGGCGTGGCCGCGGCGACGTCCGTGGCGATCACGGCGTATCCATCCATCGCGGAGTTGTCGAAGCGAGGGAGTGGGTGCGGCGCGCGCAGAGCGCCGGCGAGAACCTTGCCTTGCGCGTCCCCAACCAGGGATTCCACCGGCTCCACCGGACGGATCGCGGCCAGGACACGGTCGCGTGCCTCATCGACGGACAGCATCGTCACGCTAGACGTTGAGCGAGCTGGCGAACGTAGTCGATGACCGGCTTCGAGAGGTCGTCGCGTCTCAGAGCCAGCTCGATGGTCGCTTTCAGGTAGTCGACCTTCTTCCCGACATCGAACATCGGGCCCTCGTGGACGTAGGCGTAGACGTCTTCGGTCTCGGCGAGGATCTTGATCGCGTCGGTCAGCTGGATCTCGTCTCCGACGCCGCGCGAGGTCCGAGCCAGAGCCTCGAAGATCCCCGGCGAAAGGACGTAGCGGCCCCGCGAACCGAGATCGGAGGGGGCCTCTTCCGGCGATGGCTTCTCGACCATGTCGGTCATCCGCACGATCCCCGGCTCGACCTCGTCTCCGGCAACCACGCCGTATCCGGAGATCGCTTCCTTGGGGACCCTCTGCACCGCGACGACGCTCCCGCCGAGCCGCTCGTATACCTCGATCATCCGTTCGATGAGGGGCTCCTCGCCATCGCGGGGCTCTGGAACGATCTCGTCGCCGACCATGACGACACAGGGCTCGTCCCCGACGTGGGCTTTGGCCGCCGCCACCGCGTGACCGAAGCCAAGGGGCTCCTTCTGGCGGACGAAAAAGATGTCCGCGAGCGCCGCGATCCGGCGCACCTCCTCGAGCTCCTCGAGCTTTCCCTTTTCCTCGAGGTGGTGCTCCAGCTCGAGCGAGCGGTCGAAGTGATCCTCCACGACGTTCTTCCCTCGACTGGTGACGATGAGGATGTCCTCGATCCCCGCCCTCACGGCCTCCTCGACGACGTACTGGATCCCCGGCTTGTCTACGACCGGGATCATCTCCTTGGGCTGGCTCTTGGTGGCGGGAAGGAAGCGAGTTCCCAATCCCGCTGCCGGTAGAACGGCCTTCCGAACGGTCATCCGATGCGCCTCCGATAGATAGACGCCGAGTCTAGAGGCTCACGAGGGATGCTCCTCCGAACGCTACTTAGCCAGCTTCAGGTTGCCCGAAGGCTTCTCCGCGACGCGGACGCAATCGCGGCCCTCCTGCTTGGCGCGATACATCGCGGCATCGGCGGCGCCGACGAGACCCTGGTACGACTCCCCGTGGGCCGGGAAGCAAGCGACCCCGATCGATACGGTGATATCGATCCGCTCTTCGCCCTGGTGATCGAAACTCGCCGACCGCACGGCGTCTCGGATCTTCTCCGCCGTGATGAGGGCTCCGTCCAGGTCCGTCTCGGAGAGTAGGCAGATGAATTCCTCACCGCCGTAACGCGCGACGGTGTCGACCTCGCGGAGGAGGTGGCTCACTCGACGGGCGAACTCGATCAGGATCGCGTCACCTCGTTGGTGTCCGAAGGTGTCGTTGACGCCTTTGAAATTGTCCAGGTCCAGCATCAGGATGCTGAAGGTTCGCTCGAAACGCGTTGACGTTGCGAGGACCTGACGGAACTGCATCTGGAAGTAGCGACGGTTCCACACGCCCGTGAGGCCGTCCGTTATCGACAGCCGCTGGGCCTCTTCGTGCAACTGCACGTTCTCGAGCGCGACCCCGCCCTGCTCGGCGAGGAATACGACCGTTCCGAGGTCGTCCTCCGTGAAGAGCTGCGCGGGGGTCTTCCGATAGACGCTGATCACCGCGTGGATGCGATCCTGACTGTAGAGCGGAACGACGATCGCGATGTCGTAGTCCGGCTCGGCGCTTGAGGGGGACGGTCCGCCGTTTCCTCCGGGTCGCAACATGGCGATCCCTCGCTCGGCGACATGACCAACCACACCGCTCCCCACCTGCACCCGATCGAATCGATCCACGTTCACGCTCGCCCCGATGGCCGGATACAACTCGGCCCGATCGGGGGTGAACGACCACAGAACGGCAGCGTCGCCCCCCACCGCGTCGGCGGCGGTGTGCAGGATCGAATCGAGGATCTGACGCATGTCGTGGGTGGATCGGAGCGTTTCGCCCACGCGGCGGACGGCGCGCTGCAGCAAACCTCGTGAGGACGACAGTTCGGTGATGGTCTCGCGCAAACGATCGGTCATGTTGTTGAACGCCATCGCGAGCTGACCCACCTCATCCGAGGAATCGACCGGTATCTGGTAGTCGTAGTTGCCGTGGGCGATGGCCTCTGCGCCGTGAGCCACTTCCTCGAGTGGCTGGGTGATCAACTTCGCCAGCCAGTAAGCCAGGAACGCGATCATCACCAGGGCGAGCAGCAGCAACAGGAGCATCGGGATGAACACTTTCCTCGAGATCGCCCCGAGGTCCTCAGCGGGGGCCCACGCGACCAGGACCCCCCGGTTCAGGTCCTCCTGCTGGAAGGAGCTCGCGACATCGCCCTCGAAGGGGGTGTCCCCCTGGGCCGTGGTCGCGATGATCTCGCCACCCGAGCGGATCGCAAGATCTGTCTCTTCGCTGGCTCCCGCCAGCGACTCCTCGTCGATCCAGAAACCACCCAGCACGCTTCCCAGGGTGGTGCCCGACCCATCCTTGATCTCGAAGGCGGCCGTCGTGGCGAAACCGTCGCCGAACACGATGTGATCGTTGGGCCCGGCGCTCTTCGCGGCCCCCAGGATGGTGCCCTCCGAAACGACGAAGCCGGGAGCGAACTCAGGCTTTCGACTGGTTTCGAAAGCAATCGTTCGGCCACTACCGTCGACCACGGCCATGAAATCGAGGGAGGTCTCTTCCTCCACCCGGGCTGCGAGCTTTCGGGCCAATTCGTTCCGGTCGCCGGTGCGCAGCAAGCGTCCGAGGTTCAGATCGCCGCTCACTCCAGGGGCGGCCGAGGCGATGACGACCTCGTCCATCGAGGCGAGCCTCAGGTTGTAGCCCGTGAGCGTGGAATCGAGGGCCGGGCCCAAAGCCATCTCCGAACGCTTCTCGGCTTCTCCGACCAGCACGTTACCCACCACCAGCCCTGCGGCCAGCAGTGGAAGCATGACTATCGTGATGAAGAAGAGCGTGAGCCGGCGCTGGAGGGACATGGCGTTTTCCCCCTTTTGCTCATTTTCGGGCACCGAGCGCGGCCACTTTAGCCCCCACTGCCGGTCGGCGGGGCGCCTCCTCGCCCGCGCGGGTGGGATGATTCACGCCATGCCGATCTACGAGTACGCCTGTACCGCCTGTGGAGAGCGGACCGAAGCGAAACAGAGCTTCGACGATCTCCCTCTGGACGAATGTCCGATCTGTGGGGGCCAGCTGCGCAAGCTGTATTCCCCGGTCGGCATCGTGTTCAAGGGGTCTGGCTTCTATTCGACCGATGGGCGCTCGTCGAAGTCCAAGGGACAGGGCTCGGATGATGGCTCGAAGACGGAGAAGAAGTCGGACAAGCAAGAGAAATCCGGCGGATCCGGTGGGGATAGCTCGACCTCGTCTTCTTCATCCTCCTCGTCTTCGTCTACCTCGTCGTCTTCGTCCAGGTCATCGGATAAGAAGAGTTCGTGAGCTCACTGGCCCGCATCGGCGTCTTCGGGGGATCGGGTTTCTACTCCTTCCTGGACGACGTCAAGCAGGTCGAGGTCGACACGCCCTACGGGCCCCCTTCGGCACCGCTGTCGGTTGGGCGGATCGGCGAAGTCGACGTGGCCTTCCTTCCGCGACACGGTCTCGAGCACGCATTGCCCCCGCACATGATCAATTACCGGGCGAACGTGTGGGCGCTCAAGGACGCAGGCGTCGAGCGGGTGATCGGTCCGTGCGCCGCCGGCTCGCTCAAGCCCGAGGTCGAGCCCGGGCATTTCGTCGTGTCCGACCAACTCGTGGATCGAACGACCGGGCGTAAAGACACCTTCTATGACGGACCCCTCACCACTCACGTCTCGTTCGCCGACCCGTACTGCCCCGAGATGCGAACGCTGGCGATCGACACCGCGAAGCAGGAGGGGATCACCGTGCACGAGCGCGGCACCGTCGTGACGATCCAGGGCCCTCGCTTCTCCACCAGAGCGGAATCGAAATGGTTCCAGGACGCGGGATGGGAGGTCATAAACATGACCCAGTACCCGGAGGCGTATCTCTCGCGTGAATTGGAGATGTGCTACATGAACGTTGCTCTCATCACCGACTACGACGTTGGGCTCGAGGGCCAGAGTGGAGCCGTCAGTCACGAAGCGGTGCTCAAGGTTTTCGAGGCGAACAACGAGAAGCTCCGCAACCTGTTGTTCTCGCTCGTGCCACGAATCCCCGAGGAACGCACATGCCCCTGCTCCACCGCCCTGTCCGGAGCGCGCGTTTCCGACGAGTAGTGTCTGCATCCATTTCTTTCCACCCCGCCGCCCTGGAGGTATAGTCCCGCCCCGTGTCCGTCGTCCAGGCGATCGTCCTCGGAGTCGTCCAAGGCCTTACGGAGTTCATACCGATCTCCTCGTCGGGACATCTCGTGATCGTCCCGGAGGTGCTCGGATGGGACTCCCCGGGCCTGTCGTTCGACGTGCTCCTGCACGCGGCCTCTCTGATCGCGTTGCTCATCTACTTCTCCGGCGACCTGCTGGACCTCGTACGGGGGGCGTTCGCCGGTGACCGCGACCAGCGGCATCTCGCCGCGCTGCTGCTCATCGGCACGATCCCGGCCGGCCTCGCGGGCTTGTTGCTCGGCAACCTCTTCGAAGAGCAGTTCGAGGACGCCAAAGGAGCGGCATTACAGCTGCTGATCACGGCCGCGATCCTCGTAGCGGCCGAGCTGGCCCTCCGCTATCACCAACGGAAGCGAGCGCACCATGGGCAGGATCTGCGTCGAATGAAGGACCTGAACGCGGTCGACGCCAGCCTCGTCGGCGTGGCGCAGGCGATCGCGATCGTTCCAGGCATCAGTCGCTCGGGATCGACGATCGCCGCCGGACTGGCCCGCGGGGTGTCGCGCGAAGCTTCGGCACGTTTCGGCTTCCTGCTCGCCATCCCGGCTCTGTTCGGTGCGGCGCTCGTGAAGCTCCCCGACTTAGGTGAAGGTTCCGTCGGGTTCGGCGCGGCGCTGGGTGGCTTCGTGGCCTCGCTGATCGCGTCCTATGTCGCGATCGCCGCGCTCATCAAGTACCTGAAGCACCGCACCCTCTACCCCTTCGCGGCTTACTGCGTCGTCGCGAGCATCGTGTTCTACATCATCCTGTAACGAAGATCAGAGCCCGCCGACGGTCATCTCGGATACGAGCGTCGTCGCCCCTCCGTAGGATCCTCCGAAGGGCAACCACCGACGATCGTCGGCGACGGCAGTGATGTTGCTGAGGATCTCGAGCATGGGCGCGGCGATCGTCACCTCCTTGACCGGCTGGACCACCTCACCACCCTCGAGGAGCAGTCCGGTAACGCCGACGGAGAAGTCACCGGACACCGGATTGGCCCCCGAATGCACGCCGTGGAAGTCCTGAACCAGCAACGCCCTCCCGGCCCCGGCCAGCACCTCGTCGGGGGCCTGGCCTGTGCTCTCGAGGGCCAGGTTCGACGGGGAAGGGGCCGGCACCGATTTGAACCCGCTGCGACTCGCGTTGCCCGTTGAGGCTCGACCTTCACGCCGCGCGCTCGTGGAGTCGTACAGGAACGACCGCAGAACGCCGCCGGAGATGACATCGGTGCGCGACGTCGGGACCCCCTCGTCATCCCATGGGGAGGATCCGGGCGCGCCGGGCAGACCTCCGTCGTCGAACAACGTCAACGCGGAAGAGGCGACGGTCTCACCGATACGACCGGCGAACAGCGAGCGCCCCTTCTGAACCGCCTCGCCCGTCAGTGCTTGCCCCAGAACCCCGAGGAACTGTCCGGCCGTGAAAGGTTCGAAGACGACGGGCATCCGCGCCGACGGGATCTTGCTCGCGCCGAGCACGCTCAAGGCGCGGTCGGCGGCGAGGCGCCCGACGCTCTCAGCTTCGAGATGCTGCAGTCCGCGGCCCAACCCGAACTCGAATCCCACCTGCGTGTCGCCATCGGCTTCGGCGATGGCAAGCGAGAAGCACCACGCGTCCGTCCGCCGATAGGTACCTGAGATCCCGTTCGAGGTTGCGATCGCGATCGTGGTGTCCGAGTCCGAGTAAACCGACTCCTCGACGGCCCGGATGCGTTTGTCGCGAGCCGCGGTCGCGCGATCGAGCTCGACCGCGAAGGACACCTTGCGATCGGGACGCATGTCCGACTGGGCCGGGTCGACCATCCCTTCGATCTCCGGGAGCTGCCTGTCGCCTGCTTCGGCGGGCCCCACGGCGTCGTCCGGGGTCGCGAAGGCAACGTTCTCACGGGCCGCCTCCAGCATCGCTCCGAGGCCCTCCGTGCTGAGGTCGGTGGTGTACGAGAACCCGACGCGACCCTCCGAGAACACCCTGACTCCTGCACCCCGAGGTTCGGAAGCGGATAGCGCCTCGACCTCACCGGAGAAGATCTTCACGTAGAAATTCAGCTCGTGAGTGAGGAAGGCCTCGACGACTTCGCCATCCCCGGCCCGCCCCGCGACGTCGGTCGCAAGACCCAGGAGATCCTGCGTCATCCCGCCTCCGTCCCGCCGACCGTCATCTTCCCGAGCAGCACCGTGGACATCCCGTTCGTGACCGGAGCGTGCTGTCCGTCTTTGCCGCACACACCTTCCTTGCGGCCGAAGTCGGAACCGATCGCGTCGATCACGCCCAGGACGTGCGGCCCGTTGCCGATCAGCTGCGCGCCCTTGATCGGATACGCGATCGCACCGTTCTCGATCATGTACGCCTCCGACATGCCGAAGACGAAGTTGCCGGTCGCCGGGTTCACCTCGCCGCCTGCGAATGTAGCGGCGTAGACGCCCCGTTCGACGGAGCCGATTATCTGCTCGGGGTCGTCGTCCCCGGGAAGCAGGTTCGTGTTCGTCATGCGGACGATGGGCAGGTGGGCGTAGGACTGTCTCCGGCCATTTCCCGTGGGGGGATGCCCGATCTTCGCGGCGGAGAGGACGTCGCTCATGTGCCCTACGAGGACTCCCTTGTCGAACAACACGGTGCGTTGCGCGGGCGTTCCCTCGTCGTCCACCCCGAACGAGCCCCACAGCCCAGTCTCAGTCGCGTCGTCCACGATCGTCACGGCCTCCGAGCCGAATCGCTCCCCGTGTCGTTTGGCGTACACACTCGCTTCCTTCACGAGCGTGTCTGCTTCGAGACCGTGGCCGCACGCTTCGTGGATGAGCACCCCGCCGGTTCCCGGCGCCAGCACGACGGGGAACTCCCCCGCCGGCGACGGCCGTGCGTCGAGCATCCGCACCGCCTTGGACGCGGCGCTCCTCCCGAGATCCTCGACGTCGTAGACCTGCAACAGCTCGAAGCCGCCCGAGTGACCGGGGGCCTCGAACCCGGTAGCGATCTCGCCCTCGCGCGCCGCAACGACCTGCACGGCGAATCGGACGCGCGTCCGATCGTCCTCAGCGAGACGTCCGTCGGAGGACGCGATCAAGACCTTCTGCCGCACGTCGGCGTAGGAGACGGTCACCTGACGCACTTCGGCCCCCAGCGACCGCGCCGCATCGTTCGCCTTCAGCAACACAGCCGCCTTGTCGGCGGCACCCACATCCTCGGGCCGGACCTTCACCGGGTGGCTCGCTCCCTCCACGCGACGAAGGTCGGTCGCAACGCTGCCGGCGGCGCCCTCCAGGCCGGCGCGCGCGGCCTCCGCGGTGGTGCGCAGAGACTCCTCGGTCAACAGGTTGGTAAAGGCGTAAGAGGCACGATCCCCGGACAACACCCGTATCCCCGCCCCCACATCCCGACCGGACGTGACGTCCTCGATCCGCGAGTCGTCCAGGCGCAACGCGGTCGAGCTGCGGTCCTCGACGAACACCTCGGCGAGCTCCCCACCCCCCACCAAAGCCTCCGCCAACGTCCGCTGCACAACGTCGAGATCGATCATGCCCGCGACCCTAACGGCCGGGTGACAACACCCTGCCGGTCAAGGGGGCCCGGATCGCGAGCCGGGGCCGGGTCCCAGCAAGCCAGCCAACCCCGAGGGGGTCTGGGGGAGTAGGTCGCCTGGGCGACCGATCCCCCAGCGGGTTGCCGCAGGCCGGCACGAAGTGCCGGCCGGTAAGCAAGGCTCGCCTGCGGCGAGCCGCCGCGAGCGGGCATAAGAACAAGTGCGCTTGTGCATCGCTCCGGCCGCGAGGTACCCTCGGAATACGTCCCCGACGGGCTCCTCAGGACGCCCGATCGGGTCGCGAATCGAAGCTCAACCCTAGGCAAGGAGCGCTTCTGACCACCCACGACGGGGCCGCCGGGTACACCCCCGAGCAACGGACGCGGCTCGGCAAGGTCCACGAGCGACTAGTGGAGGCCAGGCGGGAGCTGGACGCCCTCATAGGAGACGCTTACCTGAGGCCGCGCGCGAACATCGTGCCGGTCCACTTCCTGGACCTGTCGGCCGCCGTCGAGAAGCTGCGGTGGGCGGAGAAAGAGTGGCGGGAGCTCGAGAAGGAAGTGATCGAGTCGGGGGCCGGCGAGGAGGCCATACTCCACGTGATCCCGGCAGAGTCCGGTCGCACCTAACCGCCGACGGGCGGTTTTTTTGTGCCCCGGAGCGAAAACGCGAGCCGGTCGACCGACGGATTCGCCGGGGGACGAGCATCCGCCGGCCGAGGCACCTCGAAGGCCGGGGTCGGGGTGCCGTACCAACTCACGAACGATTCGAAGTTAGTCCCCCCACTTGAACTGAAGGTGTCCGTACCGACGCGCGTCGATGAATAACCGCTAGCGCGGGCCCATCCGAAGAGCGCCGTCCAGCCGGATGACCTCTCCGTTCAACATCGGGTTCTCGATGATGTGCTTCACGGTGGCCGCATACTCCTCCGGCCGCCCGAGGCGGCGAGGATGGGGCACCTGCTCGGCGAGCTTCGCCCGCGCGGCCTCGGGAAGGCCCGCCAGCATCGGAGTATCGAACGTCCCGGGGGCCAGAGCGACGACGCGGATGAGCTTGTTGGCGAGATCGCGAGCGAGCGGCAGCGTCATGCCCGCCACTCCCCCTTTGGATGCTGAGTACGCGGCCTGACCGATCTGACCGTCGAAGGCGGCGATGCTCGCCGTGTTCACGATGACCCCTCGCTCCTCACCGTCCGGTTCCTGCTTGATCATCTGCCCGGCGGCCAAACGGATCGCGTTGAAGGTTCCGATCAGATTCACGCGCACTACGAACTCGAAGCGTTCGAGGTCGATCGGGTCGCCGTCGCGGGTTAGAACGCGGCCCGGGAAACCGACCCCGGCGCAGTTGACCAGGATGTGTAGCCCGCCGAAGTCTGCCGCTGCGGTGTCGACAGCCGCCTGCACCTCGTCGGCTACCGTCACGTCCGCCCCAACGAAGCGCGCGACGTCGCCCAACTCCTTGGCGATCGTGGAGCCGTCGGACTCGGGGAGGTCGACGATGACCACCGACGCTCCGGATCCCGCCAGCAGTCTGCTCGTCGCGAGACCGAGGCCCGAGGCCCCGCCGGTGACGAGTGCAACCTTCCCTTCGATGTTCAAACGGCCTCCTCGGATACGACTTCGCCGGTGGCAAGGATCAGCCCATCCTCGCACCTGGTCTCCACCTTGCCGTCGGAGTATTGCTCGCGATAGAGGGCCGCGTACGCACCGTCCTTGGCCAGGAGCTCCGAGTGGGTGCCCCGTTCGAGAACCCGCCCCCGGTCCAGGTACAGGATCTGATCCGCCGCGAGGATCGTGGACAGGCGATGCGCGATGGCGATCGTCGTGCGGGTGGTCATCAACGGTTTGAGCGCCTGCTGGACGAGCCTCTCCGACAGAGTGTCGAGGGCGCTCGTGGCCTCGTCGAGGATGAGCACGCGCGGGTCCTTCAGGATCACGCGCGCGATGGCGAGGCGTTGCTTTTCGCCACCCGACATCTTGTACCCGCGCTCTCCCACGATCGAGTCGAATCCATCGGGAAGCTCCGTGATCCGATCGTAGATGTATGCCGCGCGCGCCGCGGCCTCGAGCTCCTCGTCGGAGGCGTCGGGATTCCCGTACGCGAGGTTGCGCCGGATGCTCGCGTTGAACAGGTATGTCTCCTGGGTCACCATCCCGACGAGCTCGCCCAGGGACTCGAGCCGGATGTCGCGCACGTCGATCCCGTCGATCTTCACGCTGCCCCGGTCCACGTCGTAAAGACGGGGGATCAGGTAGGTCATCGTCGTCTTACCCGCGCCGG
Organism: uncultured Actinomycetes bacterium; assembly: GCA_963777015.1. GTDB lineage: Bacteria > Actinomycetota > CADDZG01 > CADDZG01 > WHSQ01 > JACCXF01. The sequence goes on along the minus strand of CAVZOQ010000004.1, from coordinate 235,010 downwards.
AGGGGCCGACGAGCGCCAGCAGCTGGCCCGGCTTCACCGTGAGCTCGACGCCCTGGAGGGTCCAGATGCGATCGTCTCCCGACTGAGTCTTGCCGGCCCGTTCGTAACGGAACCAGAGGTCGTCGAAGCGAACCTCGCCGTTCACCTCTTTCCCCGAGAGCTCTATCGCGCCGTCCTTGTCGACGATGTCCTTCTCGAGATCGAGGTATTCGAAGATCCTGTCGAACAGGGCGAGGCCCGACTGGACCTCGATGTTGACGTTGAGCAGCTGGCCCATCGGGAAGAACAACCGGCTCTGCAGGGTGGTGAACGCAACGATCGTTCCCACCAGGGCAGCAGGGGTCTGGTCGATCATCCCCCGGAGCAGGAGCCACCCTCCCAACAGATAGACGAAGGCGGGCGTGATGGAGAAGAAGATCTGAACGAGGGCGAAGAACCCCCGGCCGACCATCGTGCGCCTGATCTCGAGCTCCGCCAGGCGCCGGTTCTCGCTGCGGAAGCGGTCGATCTCGTACGACTGCCTGCCAAACGCCTTCGAGAGAAGGATGCCCGACACCGACAGGGTCTCCTGCATGATCGACGTTAGGTCGGCCAGTGATTCCTGCGTGCGGCCCGATATCTCGCGTCTCACGCGGCCAACCTTGCGGCTCAAGACCAAGAAGACCGGCATGATCGCAAGAGATAAGACGGTGAGCTGCCAGCTCAGGATGAGCATGGTGACGACGGTCGAGATGACGATCGTGATGTTCGACAGCAGGCTTGATGCCGTGTCGGTAAGAACAGACTGCACGCCGCCGACGTCGTTCGACAAACGGGACTGGATCTCGCCCGTGCGGGTGGACGTGAAGAATCGCAGTGGCATGTTCTGGAGATGCGAATAGAGAGAGTTGCGCAGATCCTGCATCACCCGCTGGCCGACCACGTTGTTGGTGTAGGTCTGCCACAGCCCGAGTCCGCCCGTCACTATCGGCGTTGTGATCATCGCGATCGACACGATCACCAGAAGGCGGATCCGTTCATCGACAGGGCCATTCGCGAGGATCACGTCCTCGAATACCACCTTGATGAGCAACGGGTTGATGAGACCGAGTGCTGACGTGATCAGTATCAGGACGGCGACGAGGCCAACCTGCTTCCGGTACGGAACGAAGATGCCGACGATTCGCCGGAACGTTCCCGGCCGCGCCGGGCGCTCTGGGGTGTCGGGTGGAACCATGCGATGGCCTCTGCGCAAGAGCTTTCCTTCTCCTTACCGCGGTGACGCGGTTTCGCCTCGAACCAATGAACCATCGGGTCGAGTTCCGTATTCCTCGTCGGGGCGCCGCGCGCCTCGCCTCGTCTTGTCGAGGATCAGGCGATGCGGACCGCAGCCACGACGCCGTCCCTGAGAGGAACGATCGTGGAGCGCCAGTTTCGATCTGTGGCGATCGCTTCGTTCATGTTCATGATGGCCTCGGTGTACCCCTCCCGGACATCGCCGCTCACTTTGCCGGTTACTCGGCCCGACCAGAGGACGTTGTCGCACATGAACAGGCCCCCGACGCGCACCCGACTCTTCGCCAGTTCCCAGGCTTCGGGGTAGCCGTGCTTGTCGATATCGCAGTAGACGATGTCGAACTCACCGGAGGTGCCCCCGAATGCCTCGAAGGCATCCGAGACGTGGAACTCGATCGGCCCATCGAGACCCGCCCTCCGCAGGAAGTCCATCGCCTTCTTCCCGTTGTCCTCATCCGTGTCGGTCAGGTGTATCTCGCCGTCCGGGCCGGTCGCGCGCGAGAACCAGTACGCCGAGTAACCGAAGCCCGAGCCCATCTCGAAGATGCGCTTCGCTCCCGACGTGCGGGCGAACACCTCGAGCATCCGGCCGCACAGTCTGCCGATGATCGGGAAGTCATTTTCCTTCGCGAGGCGTTCCATCTCGAGGAGCACCGGGTCGTCGTCGACGGAGGCGAGGGCGCTCATATAGGCGACGACGTCGGGATGAACGATATCCATGAGCGAAACGCTATTCGACGACGAGGGTCCGGAGGGGATCGTGCAGGTTCGGGCCGGCCGCGACCAGGCCGGGCGACAAGCCGGCGGGGGCCGCGAGAGGACTTACGACTCCGCCCGCCTCCCGGATCAGGAGCTCGCCGGCGGCCCTGTCCCACGGCTCCATGACCGCCTCGTAAAAGCCGTCGAGGCGCCCGCAGGCCAGGGCGGCGAGGTCGAGGGCCGCGGATCCGCCTCTCCGGATGTCTCTCACATGTGGCAGCAGGCGAGGGATCACCGCCGCCTGTGCGGTCCGCGCCTCCACGTTGTAGGAGAACCCCGTCCCCACCAGCGCACGAGACAGATCGCTCACGTCGGACACGCGGATCGGGTCACCGTTCAACCATGCCCCCGCGCCCCTCGAAGCGGTCCACATGTGGCCGAGGTTCGGGTCGAAGATGGCGCCTGCCACGCCCCCGTCCCGGTCTTCCACGGCGATGCTGACGGCCCACGCCGGGATGCCGTAGAGGAAGTTGACGGTTCCGTCGAGGGGGTCGATGACCCACCGGAGACCCGAGCTCGACTCCTCGCCCCCTCCCTCCTCGGACAGGATCCCGTCCTGAGGCCGGTTCTCGGCGAGCAGCCCGAGGATCAGCCTCTCTGAATCGCGATCCGCGTCGCTCACGGGGTCGGTGGGCGAGCTCTTGGTGCTCACCCCCCTCGCCGGGCCTCGAGCGCGATCGAGCAACAGCTCCCCCGCGCGCCGTGCCCCGTCCGCCGCGATCTCCATCAACTGCTCCACGGAGCCTCCGAGCTTGAGTGGATGTTCAACAGCCGTGGTCGCTTGTTCAGAGCCTGCGCGCCACCGGACGACTATCCTCCAATACATGGGACTACTGCCCGAACCCGTAGAGGAATTACTGAACGCGGCCCTCGTGGCCGAGCTAACCGTCCTCGATCCGAGGGGGCGCCCCGTCACCTATCCGCTCATCCCGCTCTACGACGGCGAGCGCATCTACATGACGTCGAGCGTGCTCTTCTCCAAGAAGCTCGAGCACATCAAGGCCGACCCGCGCGTCTCCGTCACGATCACCGATGCCACCGCAGCCCCGGTCGAGCCCTTCCGGCGAGTCACGATCCAGGGGGATGCCCGGGTCGTCGAGGACGATCTCCATTCCGGATGGGAGAGCGTTCTCCCGCTGTGGACGGCGAAGGAGCCCGTGATCGCCGAGCTCGTCAAGAAGCGCTTCGCGATGCCGCTGTTCTGGGAGCGTTCCGTCATCGAGATCAAGCCGCGACGTGTGCTCTTGTGGGCCGACGAACGCACCGACCGCGATCCGGAGATATTCGACCTCACGGGGGCCGCGGCCTGATGGCGCTGTCCACCGTCAAGGAAGACGCTCTTCTCGAGGACATCGCCGGCTACGGCCACGCGGTGCTCGCGTTCACCGACCCCGATGGGTACCCGGTGAACGTCGCGACCGACTTCGAAACCAACCCCGAACGAGGAACGATCCGCCTCGACCGGCCTAGCGTCCCGAACCAGCCCGCCGAAGGCTCCGAGGTGAACGTCACCTTCAGCCACGTGCATCCCCAGCCTGGGGTGGGCTACGACCAGCGGCGATACGTCAGCATCTGGGGACCTATCACCACAGTGGATGGGAGCTTGGAGCTGGACCCGCGACGCACACACGGCTGGGATGAAGAGCGACTGTCCTTCTTCGAGCTCTGCGAGCGGAGCGTTCCCGCGGCCCACAGGTACATGCAGAAGCTCAGCGAGGAGCGCGGCGAGACGGTCAAGCCGACCCTCTCTGCGGGGTGGTTGTTCTTCCTCGCGACCAGGGTCCCTTTCCTCACGGCCACCTTCGTGCCGATCCTGTTGGGAGCCGTCGTGGCTCGCCTGCACGGTTTCTCATCGTGGTGGCTTGCCGCCCTGGCCCTGATCGGAGGAAGCGCCATCCACCTCGGACTGAACGTGGCGAACGATGTCTTCGATGCGACGAGCGGTGCCGACGAGGCGAACGTCAATCCCACGATGTTCTCCGGCGGCTCCAGGATGATCCAGTACGGCCTGGTGAGCCTCAGCTTCATGAAACGGGTCGCCGTCATCTGCTATGCGATCGGGATCGCGATCGGGATCTATCTGGTGGCGACACGAGGCATCGGGCTTCTGTGGATCGGTATCGCGGGGGTGTTCCTATCGATCTTCTATACGGCCCCGCCGCTCAAGCTGGTGCACCGAGGGCTCGGCGAGATCTGCGTCGCGCTGGGGTTCGGGCCGATCATGGTGCTGGGGACGTATTACGTGCTCGCGCAACGCTTCTCGTTCGAGGCCCTCTGGGTGTCTCTGCCCGTAGCGCTGCTCATCATGCTGGTGCTGTACGTGAACCAGATACCCGACAAGCCCGCGGATGCCAGGGCGGGGAAGAACACGATCGTGGTGCGGCTCTCGAAGGGCGCCATCGTCAATGGGTATGGGCTCGCCGTCGCCGCGGCCTTCCTGCTGATCGCGATCGGAGCCCTGACCGGCATCACCACGCCGTGGGCCCTTCTCGCTCTGCTCACCGCACCCATTGGGTGGCAGGTGTACAAGGCGCTCGATACCTATTACGACAGCCCCTACGAGTTGATGGCCGCGATGGGGAAGAACATCCAACTGCACCTGTTCACGGGGCTGCTGCTGATCGTCGCCTACGTGATCGCTATCTTCGTTTAGAACGCGCCTTGCTGCCCTTGATGGGCGGCGGTGGTTCCGCCGACCACTCTCTAGGAGGCGGGGCTCCCTGTAGCTTCTTCCACGGCTTCCCAAGCTTTTCTCGCTGCGATCAGGACCGGATCCCATACGGGCGAGAACGGTGGCGCGTAGGAGAGATCGAGATTGATCATCTCCTCGACCGTCATCTCGTTCCACACCGCGGTAGCGAGTACGTCGATGCGTTTCGCGGCGCCTTCCTCTCCGACGATCTGCCCCCCGAGCAGTCGTCCCGACCGCTGGTCGACGACCAGTTTTGTACGGATCTCCTTCGTCTCGGGGAAATAACCCGCGCGGGTTGTCGACTCGGTCATGCTCGTGACGAACTGGAACCCCGCGTCTCGAGCTTCGGACTCGATCAGGCCGGTGCGCGCGAGCTCCGTGTCGCACACCTTGGACATCGCCGTGCCGGCAACGCCGGGAAAAGTGGCGTAGCCGGCGCCGATGTTGATCCCGGCCACGCGCCCCTCTTTATTCGCGTGCGTACCCAGAGGGATCGTCACGGGGACCTGGGAGACGATGTGGAATTTCTCCGCGCAGTCGCCGGCCGCCCACACGCGGTCGATCTCGGTGCTCATCCGCCGGTCAACCGCCACGCCGCCGGCGGTCCCGATGGGGATCCCGGCCTCTTCGGCGATCTCGATGTTCGGACGAACGCCGAGTCCCAGGATCACCACCTCCGCCGGGAGGGTCTGCGACTCGGTCACCACCGCGGAGACGCGACCGGAGCGCGTTTCGAAACCGGTCACCTCTTCCTCCGGAAGGAAGCCGATCCCCATCTTCGTCATCCCGTCGACTACCAGCGCGGCCATCTCCGGGTCCAGCGTGGACATCGGCTGCGCGGCTTTCTCTACGACGGTCACGTCCATCCCGCGTGCGCGCAAAGCCTCGGCCATCTCTAATCCGATGTAACCCGCGCCGATGACGACGCCGCGCTTCGGTCTTGTGGATTCCAGATCGTCGAAGATCCTGCGGCCGTCATCGAGGGTCTGCACGCCGTGGATGCCCTCGAGGTCGATGCCGTCGATCGGAGGTTTGATCGGAATCGCGCCGGTCCCCACCATGAGGTCGTCGAAGGGTTCCCAGGACTCCGTCGCGCCGTCCGAGTCCCACACCTTCACCGCGCGCCGGTCGAGGTCTATCTCCTTGACCTCGTGTCGTATGCGGGCGTCGATCGAAAACTCCCGCCGAAAGACCTCTGGCGTGCGGGTGATCAGCGCATCGAAATCCTTGACCGCCCCGCCGGCGAAGTACGGGATCCCGCAGGACGAATAGGACGTGAAGTTGCCCTTCTCGAACGCGACGATCTCGAGGTCGTCCGGGCCCCGGCGCCGGCGGGCCTGGGAAGCCGCGCTCATCCCCGCCGCGTCGCCCCCTATGACGACCAGTCGCTCGCTCACGGGGACAGAGTAGAGGGGAAAGAGGGTCCCCTAGGCCCTTTCCAGAAGGCCGTGGCTCCTTCAAGATAGGAGAACAAGGACGTGAGGAGAGGCCATGGATCTGGACCAGGTTGGAAAGCTGACCGCCGCTGACGTCATGACGACACCCGCTCTCGCGTGTCGCGAGGAGGCGTTCTTCGAGGAGGTCGCCGAGCTCCTCGCATCGCGCGACGTCTCGGGGTTGCCCGTGGTCGACGCCAACGACCAGGTCGTCGGAGTCATTTCCGAACGCGATCTAGCGCACGCTCTGGGCAACCCGCTCGTGCGACTGGCGCTCCGGCGGTCGCACAATGCGGCAGCGACCCGATCGGCAGGCGACTTGCCGCGGGAGGCGCGCAGGATCAAGGGCCTCATGACTTCTCCTCCCGTAGTGGCATCGTCCGACGCGCCGATCTCGGAGATCGCTCGTGTGATGGTCGCCGACCGCATCAACCGGATCCCGATCGTGGACGATGGTCGCCTGGTGGGTATGGTCACGCGCCACGATCTACTTCAGGGGATCTCGAGCCCAGAGCCGTCGACCATCCGCATCCCGGAAAACCCGATCATCCTCGGCTCGGGCGTCCAGGACGGACAGTTCGCGCACCGCCGCAGCAACCGGTGATCGCGGCGCACGCGAGTGCCGCCGCCGAGGCCGATACTCTTGGTGCCCCGCCCTCGTAGCTCAGGGGATAGAGCACCGCTCTCCTAAAGCGGGTGTCACAGGTTCGAATCCTGTCGAGGGCACCACAAGCTCCGGAGCACCTTCCTGGCCTCCTCGCGGAGCTCCGTTAGGTCACCGAGAGTTCCCTTGGAAGCCTTGACTATCGAACGTATGTTCGCTATGGTGATGGGGTCCGAAACGAGGAGGGGCTCGTAGCAGGACGGAAGTGTTGCAGTGACGAGTTCGACGAGTGCCGCGCAGGACGGAAGTGGTTGGGTGAGCCATCGCGATGACCGCCGCGCAGGCGCAGTTCTAGAACAACTCGACTCGCAGTTCGTCGCGCTGTGTGCGATCCAGCGGCGACTGCTCGCCTCGGTACGTCGCTGGGACCTGTCCGAGCTGCTGGCTCGAGGACGGCTGTCGCGACATGGCGCAGTGGCTGTCCGGTCGCTTCGGCATCTCCTGTTGGAGCGCCCGGCGCTGGATCCACGCGGCCCATGCGCTCGAGGAGCTCCCGCTGATGTCGGTGGCGCTTGAGGACGGACGCCTGTCGCTCGACAAGGTGCTCGAGCTGAGCCGCTTCGCGACCTCTGCCAGCGAGGGCTCTTTGATCGCGTGGGCCCGGCGGGTGTCGGTCGCCGCGCTGCGCCACAAGGCCGAGGTCGCGGCGCGCCGGAGCATCGAGGAGGCGCGCGACTACGATCGCTGTCGATCGCTCAGGTGGTGCTTCAACGACGGGCGCATGGGGTTGTACGGGGAGTTCCCCGCGGCCCAGGGACGGGCCATCGCCACGGCCATCGCGCGGGTCGCCGAGCGTCTCCCGGAGCTGCCCGCGGACCTCTCCTACGAGGGCTATCCGGACTCCGCCGAGGAGCGCCTCGAACAGCGGCGGGCCGACGCCCTGTGGGCCCTGGCGGCGACCACGATCGCCACTGATGCCGACGTCGACCGGGCCACGGTCGTGGTCCACACGACCCTCGAGGGCCGCACGGGGGCTGTGGGCGGTGCTGGGGCCCGCGGGGTCACGAACGGCGGGGTCCGGGTTGCCGAACCGGTCCGAGGCGCCTCCGGTCGACCCCACGGTCCCCTACCCCTCGGCTCCCGACTCCCACGGTCCCCCATCCGAGTTATGACGATGCCTCGCTGGCTCCAACCCGGAGATCACTCGTCCGCGCTCTCTGCTTCCGGGTCCTCGACCTCTGAAGGTGGTTGCGAAGGTGATGTCATGGAGGGGCCCGGGTGCGGGTTCGAGGACGGGACCGTGGTGCATCCCGAGATCGGTCGGCGGCTGTCGTGCGACGCACGCCTGCAGATCGTGCTCGAGGACTCCTCCGGCAACGCACTGGGGATCGGGCGGGCGGGACGCAACATCCCGGCGTGGCTCATGCGCCAGCTGCGCTACCGGGATCACGGCTGCACCTTCCCGGGGTGTGGGACGCGCGCCTTCTTGCAGGCGCATCACATCGTGCACTGGGAGCACGGGGGCGCCACCGATCTGAGCAACCTGACGCTGACCTGTTGCTTCCATCACAAGCTGGTGCACGAATATGGATGGACGGTGGCGTTGGACGAAGCCTCGGTGGCGCTGTGGTTCCGGCCGGGTGGGCGGCGCTACGACCCGGGACCGGATCCGCCGCGACAACTGGACATCGCGCTGGCCCAGGCGAGGGATTCGCTCTGCGATCTCACGGGAGGCGGTTCCCCGTTCACGATCGCGCCTCAGCGAGCGGCGGGGTAACCCGCTTCCTGGAGTGAATGGAATATCTGGTCCCGTTCGATCACGTCGGGGTCGTAGTCCACGTCCACACATTTCTCGGCGACGCGGACGGTAGCGCTCTTGACGCCGTCGAGGGGGCCGAGCGCCTCCTCCACGGCACGCTTACAGTGATCGCACGAGACGTCGGGCACTGCGAGGGTCTCCTGCACGCATCCTCCTGAGATCGCCGGTACCCATACAGGCTACCCACCCTCCGGAAGGAGAAGACATGAAGATCGGAATGGTCGGCCTCGGAAAGATGGGTGCGAACATGACCCGCCGGCTTCTGCGGCATGAGCACGAGGTCGTCGTCTACGACGTGGACCCGAAAGCGGTCGAGGAGCTTGGTGGAGAAGGCGCCGTCGGGGCGACCTCTCTCGAGGATCTGGTGGAACAACTCGAGGGCCCCCGAGCGGTGTGGATCATGGTTCCCGCCGGAGACGTCACGGAGCAGACCGTGGCGGAGCTCGGACGGTTGCTGTCGTCCGGCGACACCCTGATAGACGGAGGCAACTCCAGGTACACGGACAGCATGGCCCGCGCCGAGTCGCTCGCGGGCGCGGACATCTCCTTCGTGGATGCGGGGACGTCGGGGGGCGTCTGGGGTCTCGAGGAGGGCTATTGCCTGATGGTGGGCGGGGACCGGGCCACGGTCGAGCGTCTCGAGCCGATCTTCACGGCACTGGCCCCCGAGGACGGATTCGCCCACGTCGGGGGGCCCGGCGCGGGGCACTTCACGAAGATGGTCCACAACGGGGTCGAGTACGGACTCATGCAGGCTTACGGGGAGGGGTTCGAGCTGCTGCAATCCTCTTCGTTCGATCTCGACCTCGCCCAGATAGCGGAGGTGTGGCGTCACGGCAGCGTCGTGCGGTCGTGGCTTTTGGATCTCGCGGCGCGCGCTCTAGAGGAGGATCCGCGCCTGGAGCACGTCGAGGGCTGGGTCGAGGACTCCGGCGAGGGGCGGTGGACGGTCGAGACCGCGATCGACAACGCGGTGCCTGTGCCGGCCATCGCTCAGGCGCTCTTCGCTCGGTTCGCGTCGCGCCAGGACGACTCGTTCTCGGCCAAGATGCTGGCCGCACTACGCCATCAGTTCGGGGGCCACTCCGTCCGTCCTCGCTGATCCTGGGTAGGACATATCCAAAATGATCGAACCTACTGATCGGAGGACACGATGCTTGGTTGGGTTGGCGATATCGAGAAGGCGACGCTCGGCAACGACAACTTCCGGACGGTCGTCTATACGGGCGAGCACACGCAACTCACTGTGATGCGTCTCGCCCCCGGAGAAGATATCGGGATGGAGGTTCATTCGCATCTCGATCAATTCCTTCGCATCGAACAGGGGCAGGCGCGCGCTGAGTTCGGGCGCAGCGAAGGTCAAGTGGACGAGGAGCACGACGTCGGTCCCGACTGGGCCCTCATCGTTCCCGCCGGCGTGTGGCACAACATCGTCAACACGGGTGAGAAAGAAGTGAAGCTCTACTCGCTCTATTCACCTCCCGAGCATCCCGACGGCACCGTTCACGTCACGAAACTGGAGTCAGAGGCCGCCGAAAACGATCATTGAGTCCGCTCGCGGTCATCGACCGCGGCGAAGCCCAGCCGTTTTAGACGGCGGGAGGGACGAGAGCGAGAGCGACCGCCACGGCCACTCCGCCGTCGTGGGAGATCGATACCTCTACCTCCGTGGGTGGGCCATGGCCGTCGCGCACCGAGGCATGGGGAACCCCGTGGGGCATGCGGACGATCTCGATACGCGACGACCAGGCCACAAGTGGCCCGAGTCGCAGAGCCTTGATGACCGCCTCCTTGGCGGCCAGCGTTCCCGCGAAGCTCTGCGCCGGGTCGAAAACCGAACGGCAGTAGATACGTTCTTCCTTGGTGAACAATCTCTCCTCGAGCCGGGGGACGGACTCGAGGCGATCCCTGAGCCTTTCGATGTCTACGACGTCGATGCCCAACATCAGGCCGTCTGATCTCGACTCATGGCGTCCTCAATGCGAGGCAGGCGTTCTGGCCCCCGAACCCGAACGAGTTGGACAACGCCAGCTGGATGGCTCCGTCGCGCGGGCCATCCCCCACGTAGTCGAGATCGCAGTCGGGGTCGTCCTCTTCGAGATTGATCGTGCCGGGGATGATCCCGTGCTCGATGGCCAGCGCACAGACAGCGGCCTCGACCGCGCCCGCGGCCCCCAGCAGGTGGCCCAGTTGTGACTTCGTGGACGAAACGGGGATGCGCTTCGACTCCTGCCCGAGCGCGCTCTTGATCGCCACGGTCTCGATGCGGTCGTTATAGGGAGTGCTCGTCCCGTGGGCGTTGATGTAGTCGACGTCCTCGGCACTCGCTCCCGCGTCGGCCAGTGCCATCCGCATGGCCAGCGCAGCGCCCTTCCCCTCGGGGTCGGGTTGGGTCACGTGGTAGGCATCGGCGGACGCGCCGTAGCCGGCTATCGAGGCGAGGATCCGTGCCCCTCGCTCCTCGGCCACCCGACGGTTCTCGAGCACGAGCACCCCGGCTCCCTCACCGAAGACGAAGCCGTCACGCCCTGCATCGAAGGGACGGCTGGCTCGGGCCGGCTCGTCGTTACGGGTAGACAAAGCACCCATCCGTGCGAATGCCGATACCGACAACGGAGTGAGTGCGGCTTCGCTGCCACCGGCCAGCATCACGTCGGCGATGCCTTCGCGGATGAACCGCGTTGCCTCGCCGACCGCATGCGCGCCAGTGGCGCACGCCGAAGCCGGAGCGTAGTTGGGTCCGTGAACCTGCAGCTTCATCGCCACGGCGGCGGCCGCGGCGTTGGGCATCAAGCGCGGGACCATGAACGGGCTGACCCGGCGCGGCCCCCCCTTGAGGAAGGCAGCGTGCTCCTTCTCGATGGTCGAAAGGCCGCCGATGCCGCTTCCGATGACGACCCCGATGCGTTCGGGCGAGACGCTCAGGTTCGAGCAGCCCGCTTCCTCCCACGCGAGGCTCGCCGCGCCGACCGCTATCTGAGAGAAGCGGTCGGTCCGGCCCACCTCGCGGGCGGGCATGTAATCGGTGGGATCGAAATCGTGGACCTCCGATGCGATCTGAGTCGAGAACTCGCTCGCGTCGAAAGCCTGGATCGGCCCCGCGCCGGACTTGCCCTCCATCAGAGCACTCCAGAACGCAAGCGTTCCGGTGCCGATCGGGGTGATCAGTCCGATCCCGGTGACGACGACTTCGTTCCTCGCTCGATCCATGGCAGAACCCTCCGTCAAGGTGTCGTCACGCCCCTACTGTGAGCTTGCGCTGAATCAGGTCGACCGCGTCGCCGACGGTGGCAACATCCTCGAGGTCCGAATCGGGGATCTCGATGCCGAACGACTCCTCGAGGCCCAGAGTCATCTCGACCGTGTCGAGCGAATCCAAACCGAGGTCCTGCGCGAGGTTCGCGTCGTACTGCACCTTGTCCGCCTCGACACCTCGCTCGGCGAGCTGGGTGCGCATCGTCTTGAGAATCTCTTCTCTCTTCTCATCCATCTGTTGTTGCTCCTCTCTCTCGTCCCATGACCGCCCTATGCGGTCATGCCTCCATCCAATGTAAAAATGCTTCCTGTCACGTAGCCGGCCTCTTCGCCGCACAACCACCGGACCGCTCCCGCGACCTCTTCCGGTGTTCCTGCACGCCCCTGCGGGACGTGCGAGGTGATCTCGGCCAATCGCTTCTCGCCGAGCGTGTCCGTCAACTCCGTCGCCACCAGGCCGGGGGCCACCGCGTTGACGGTGATGTTCTTAGCAGCGACCTCGCGGGCCAGGGTGCGGGTGAAACCGATGACGCCAGCCTTGGCGGCGGAATAGTTCGCCTGGCCCGGACTTCCCTGCATCCCGCTCACCGACGACACGTTCACGATCCGGCCCCAGCGGTTCCGCAACATCCCTCGGAGCGCCCGGCGCGAGCACGCGAACGTTCCGAAGAGGTTAGTGCGGATGACCCGCTCCCACATCTCGTCTGTCATCGAGAGCGCCAGGCCGTCCGCCCGCACTCCAGCGTTGTTCACGAGCACGGTCACGATGCCGAGCTCGGACTCGATCTCGGCGAAACACCGATCGATCTGTTCGGCGTCGCCTATGTCGGCTTGAACGCAGATGCCGCTTCCGCCGCGCGCTTCCACCAAGGAGAGGGTCTCCTTGGCCTCGTCCGCGCCCGACCTGTAGTTGATCGCTACTGGTCGACCTTCCGAGGCCAGAGCGAGAGCCACCGCCCGGCCGATGCCGCGCGACGCGCCGGTCACCAGGGCCGCCTGCTCAGGCATTCGTCTCACCCGCCATCACGAGCTCGTCCTGCGCGTTCTTCGGGTTGCCCCATCGAAGTAGGGCCGCCCCCCACACGAAGCCGGCTCCGAAGGCCGTGAGGATAACGTGGTCGCCGTTCTCGAGGCTGCCGTCATCCCACGCTTGCGCCAGGGCCAGCGGGATCGAGGCGGCCGATGTGTTCCCGAGCCTCGCGATGTTCAGCGCAACCTGCTCGGGCCGAAGGCCGAGTCGCTGGCCCACGGCCTCGACGATGCGGGCGTTCGCCTGGTGGGCGACGACGAGATCGATCTCGTCCAACTTCATCCCGGCGCGCTCGACGATATCGGTGACGGAACGCGTCATAGCGTCGACGGCGTGCCTGTACACCTCGCGCCCTTGCATTCGCAGATAGGGCTCGCCGGGTGGGATGCACAGGAGCCCGGCATCGGCTCCATCCGATCTCAGTACGAAAGGCCCCAAGCGGGTTGCACCCTCGATCCGCTCGACCACGACCGCTCCCGCTCCGTCGCCGAAAAGCACGCAGCTCGACGGGTCCGTGTAATCGGAGACACGAGACAGCAGGTCCGAGCCGCACAACAGAACCTTGTCGACGCTACCCGAGGCGATGAGGCCCTCGGCCTGCGCGAGCCCATAGAGGAAGCCGGAGCAGGCCGCGTTCACATCGAACGCGCCTGCGTTCGTGGCCCCCAGCGCGTGCTGGACCAGCGGAGCACTGCCCGGGATCTGGTGGTCGGGCGTCGACGTGGCGACGATCACCATGTCGATCTCCTCCGGGCCGATGCCGGCGCGGATCAGCGCAGCTCGCCCGGCGATCGTCGCGAGACTGGCCGCGGAATCTTCCGGGGCAGCGATGCGCCGCGTTTCGATCCCTGTTCGCTCACGTATCCAGTCCGCCGTGACGGGAAGGGTCTCGGCTAATTCGTCGTTGCGCAACTCGCGCGACGGCAACGCCACACCCCATCCGGTTATCGCTGAACCCATCAACAGCCCCTAATCCAGAACAACGCATCTCCGGACTTGACCGGCTGGCCCTGGATGGCGAGCATCCCCATCACCCAACCGCGGAAGGGCGAGATCACCTGCTCGATGTCGCCGTTGTTCACAACCTGGGCGAGGACGGTTCCGGGCTCGACCCACTCACCTTCACTGGTGAACGTCTCGGGTGGCAGAGACACGAAACGCCCAGAGCATGGCGACACGATCACCCGCTCACGGATCGGCGTCGTCTCGGGCATCGCGAAGACGGTTTCCGGCGCAGCAGTCATGGCATCATGCACCGACGCCCACCTCCGCTCGACGTAAGGGGCGAACGGTCCTCTGGGCGAGGCCCGCCGCAACGCGGCCCGGGCCCAGATCCTCGAAATCGCGGAAGCCGTGGTTCCAGAGCCACTCGATGGACTCTCGGAAACGAACCCGGCCCGTCAGCTGTTCGACGAGCAACTTGCGGATCTCACCAGGGGCCCTGTAGGGCGCGGCCGTCACGTTGGAGATGACGGGCACCTCCGGAAGCCTGATGTCGACGTGATCGAGTGCCTCACGCAAGGCTTCGGCAGCCGGTGCCATCGCTTCTGTGTGGAACGGTCCGCTTACCTCGAGAAGCACAGACCGAGCGCCCTCTTCACGAACCATCGTCGCGGCGGCGGCAAGGCCCTCTTCGGAGCCGGATAGCACCACCTGTCCGGGAGCGTTGTCGTTGGCGACGCTGATCTCCGTCGACCCCGCGATCTGAGACACGCGCTCGATGTCGAGGCCGAGGATCGCGACCATCCCTCCCGAGCTGGCTTGGGCCGCCGCCTGCATGGACTCGGCTCTCACCTTCACCGCCTCGATACCTTGCTCGAAACTGAAGGACCCACCCGCGACGAGGGCGGCGTACTCACCGAGGCTGTGACCGGCGAACGCTTGGAAGTCCGTTCCCTCTTCCTGACGGCGACGGAACGACGAGAGTCCTGCGACGAACATCGCCGGTTGGGCGATGAGGGTCGGCACCGCGGCACCCTTACGACGGGACGCGATCTCAACCCGGCGTCGAAGGTCGTAACCCAGCACTTCGTTCGCACGCGCCAAGGACGCGTCGTTCTCGGGGAGAGAGTTAAGGACCTCGAGGGCCGGGACCCCCTGACCTGGAAAGAGGCCCGCCCTCATGCTCGCCGTCCTCGAGCGTAGCGACGGTACGCCGAGCGCGGTGGCGGCAGCGGAGCCCAAGGCCGCGCCTGCGATCGCTCCCGCGATCGTCCATGGGCCGCGGCCCGCGTGATCGAGGGCAACGAGGTGCAACGGGGAACGGGACGCCTGGCGCAACGCGCTCAATAGCTCGGCTGAGAAACCGGGCCGCGGCGAGACGCCCAGCAGGCCCCCCATGACCATTCGGTCGATAGGATCCATCACCGGTGTAGCTCCTTTCCTTCCAACGATCTACGGAGCCGAAGGCGAGCGCGGTGAAGCAGGATGCGCACTGCACCCTTGCTACGATCGGTGACGTCGGCTACTTCCTCGATGCTGAACTCTTCGAGATAGCGAAGCGCCACGACCTCGCGCTGCGCGGGAGGAAGCTCTGCGACCTTCGCGCGCACCATCGCTCGTTGCTCGCCGGCGATCGCCTGCGTCGCGGGTGAGGGAGTCAAGTCCTCGCTCTCCGGCAGGTCTTCCACGACGAGCGGTGATCTGGCCCGCTGACGACCCCACGTCGCAACCACGTTGTGGGCGATGCGATAGAGCCACGAGCGATAGGCGGCTTCTCCCCGGAACGAACCGGCTGAGGACAGGGCCTTGAAGAACACCTGGGCCGTGAGGTCCTCGGCGGTGCTGTCGTCCGGCACCTGCGAACGAACGAAACGGTAGATGCGATCCAGATGACGTCGATAGAGCTCGGCGAACGCGTCGAAGTCATGCGGCGCGCGCGCCGCAAGAACATCGTCCCGTTCCTCAACGAGGACGTTCTCGTCTAGAGCGTCCAATCTCATCGTGGGGTGCCCTCCCGAGGCAGATCAGCTTTCTTCTGCTTTCTTCTTAAGACTCGTGTGTATGCGCTTGTGTTACCCGATTGCAAGGGAAAGTAAGAGAAAGACGCGCAATTTCCCAACTATTTGGCAAGTCTCCGAACGTCGGGTCAAGAAATAGGGTTCAGTTCTCCGAA
Organism: uncultured Actinomycetes bacterium; assembly: GCA_963777015.1. Lineage (GTDB taxonomy): Bacteria > Actinomycetota > CADDZG01 > CADDZG01 > WHSQ01 > JACCXF01. Next base: position 219,025 of record CAVZOQ010000004.1, on the reverse strand, counting down.
CGCCCGGTCAAGATTGACCTTCAACTCCCCGAACCGCCGGTCAAGGGATTTATGCGACGATTTTCGTGTGGCACAGACGGCACCGGGCACGATCGAAGAAATCGAGGACGACGTTCGGTCGGACCTCGAACGCGTCTGGCTGGTCATCGTCTGGAACGATCCGGTCAACCTGATGTCGTACGTGACCTTCGTATTGCAGAAGCTGTTCGGCTATTCGCGCGACAAGGCGACGAAGTTGATGTTGCAGGTTCATCACCAGGGCAAGGCGGTCGTGTCCAGCGGGAGCCGCGAGAAGGCCGAGCTCGACTGTTTCCGGCTGCACGGCCACGGCCTGTGGGCCACTCTGTCGAGATCCGACTGATGCCCTCGGTGCGCGGGGGGAGCGATTCCCTGAAGATCAAACTCAACGCGGAAGAGGCGGCCCTGCTGAGACAGGTCGTCGGCGAGATCACGGACGTCATCGCAGGCGAAGAAGCGACGCCGGTACACGAACGATTGTTCCCGGATGCGTTCGAGGACCCCGAGGAGACCAAGAAGTACAACACTTTGGTTCGGGACGAGCTGAAGTCGAACAAGCTCAGGGCGTTGACCGCCATGCGAGAGACGCTGGGAGACTCGGGACGCGTGAGCGCCACGCTGTCGACGAGTGAAGCGCACCTCTGGCTTACCGCTCTTACCGACATCCGTCTGGCGATCGGAGTTCGTTTAGACGTCTCCGAGGACGACATGGGCCGGGAACCGGATCCCGACGACCCGGATGGACTGGCCTTGGTGGTTCTTCACTGGCTGGGCTGGCTTCAGGAAACGATGGTGGAGAATCTTGACCCGTTCAGCGAAAGGACCGACACATGAAGCTCGAAGCTGGGATGGATGCACCGGATTTCAGCGCCGTGGACGCCGACGGGCACACATGGACGCTCTCCGGCCTGCGCGGCAAGAAGGTCATCCTCTACTTCTATCCGGTCGACGACACGCGCGGGTGCACCGTTCAGGCCTGTGGATTCCGCGACTCCCAAGCCGAGTGGAAGGAAGCTGGCTACGTCGTGCTCGGCGTCAGCGCACAGGGAGCCGATTCGCACCGGGCCTTCGCGCAGAAGCACTCACTCAACTTCCCTCTGTTGGTCGACGAGGACCTGGCCCTCGCGGAGGCTTACGGGGCGAGGCCCGAAGCGCGACCCGGCAAGAACATCCCCCCGGTGTCCAACCGGAGCACCTTCGTGATCGACGAAGACGGCCGGCTCGTCGAGGCGATGTACGGGGTGAAGTGGGACGGGCACATCGACGAGCTCAGAAAGATGCTGTCGGTCTAGTCCCCCTGGTTCTGGTTCCTGCTTCGCAAACCCCAGAACAAGATGGCCAGCGCGGCGAGGACAAGCAGGAGCAGCCACGCCTCTCGTTTCCGATCGACCTTCTCCGAGGTGTCCTCCTCGACGGGGCCCGGCCCCCATACCTCCACGCGTGGGTAGGCCAGCTCGATGGCCGCGAGCGCCGCCTTCTTGGAGGTGAATGAATCGTTGCTCCGCAGCTCCAACTCGGCGTCGGGTTCCACGTACGCCCACGTCCAATCGCCGTCATCGTCCTGCCACAACCTCACGTACCCCTCGGAGGGGGCTTGCGCCGAACGGCTCATTTCAGGTTCTCCCGAAGATAGGCGACGTCGTCTTTGATCTGCGGCCAGGGGGTTTCACAGATAACCGCCGGGGCGCCTGCGGCCTGAACCATCGCGAGCAGTTGCTCGTCGGGGATGTTCCCCTCCGAGAAGTTGGCGTGACGGTCGGCGCCGGTCCCAGGCGGGTCGCGCGAATCGTTAGCGTGGACCAGATCGATGGTTCCCACCGCATCGAGAACCCGCTCGATCACATCGTCCAGGTTCTCGCCGCCGGCGTGAGCGTGACACGTGTCGAAACAGAATCCAACGTTGTCGAAGTCGGCGAGGTGCGGCCATAGCTCGGCGAGCACCTCGATCCTGCGCCCCATCGCGTTGGTCCCGCCGGCCGTGTTCTCGATCAGGATCGGGATCTCGGTTTCGAGCTCCTCGAACACCTTTCTCCACCGCATGAACCCCCGACTGATGTCGTCCTCGGCGTGCCCTGCGTGAACGATCACGCCGGCCGCCCCAACTTCCTCGGACCTCTCCATGGTTCCGGCCAGGATCTTCCGCGATGGGATCCGCACCCGATTGTTCGGCGACGCAACGTTGATCAGGTAAGGCGCGTGAACGTAAACGGGCAGATCCGAGGCCTTGAGCTGCTCCGCGTCGGGACGGGGTGGGGGCTTCTTCCAGGACTGGGGTGGGCCGACGAACAACTGGATGCATTCGGCCCCGACGGCGGCCGCCGCTCCCAGGGGATCCTCGTCCGGGACATGAGCACCGATGATCATCTCGCTGACGCTAGCATCCACCCCTTGCATGGAGCGCCGAAACGGACCAAGATGCGCCATGAAGCTTCTCCGGGACGTCGCGATCCAGCACCTGCTGACCCTCGAGCCTCACGCCAGCCTCCGACAAGCCGCGAAGTCGATGAGCGGCCGGGGCGTCGGCAGCGCCGTGGTCATGGAACAAGGCGACGTGGGCGGCATCGTCACGGAGCGGGACCTCCTGAATGCGCTGGCGTCGGACCTCGATCCGGACGACGTGAAGGTCGCCGACGTCATGACGCGAGACATCGTGAGCGGCTCGCCCGGGTGGACCATCCTCAAGGCCGTCAGGACGATGATCGATGGAGGGTTCCGTCACCTGCTCGTCATGGAGATGGACGGACCGGAAGGCATCGTCTCGCTGCGCGACCTCATGGACTCGATGGCCGAGTTGATTCAGGAGCAGGATTCCTCGGCCTGACGAACCGATTTATCCAAGAAACAGGACGCTTCCGCATGACGGGATCGATTCAGGAACTCGCCTCCTCGGCCTGACGAACCGATTTATCCAAGAAACAGGACGCTTCCGCATGACGGGATCGATTCTGGAACTCGCCTCCTCGGCCTGACGAACCGATTTATCCAAGAACAGGACGCTTCCGCATGACGGGATCGATTCAGGAACTCGCCTCCTCGGCCTGACGAACCAGCTCGTCCAACGCGGCCCGCTGCATGCGCCGTAGTCGCGAACGAAGAAAGAACGACAAGACGTGACCCCAGAGGCCGGTTGGGAGATCCGAGACGAGGCTTTGTGTGACCGTGGCGCCCTCTGCGGAAGCTGCGGTTGTATACGTGACCCGCATCCGGACCCCGACGATCACGTCCTCGACGAACGTATCCGGGCCCACCTCTGTCGCGGTGCTGTGTCCCTGCACGTTGAAGCCCAGCATGGTCGCGCGTCCTCGCACGACATCCGTGGTGGACAGGCGATCCGGCCCCTCCGTGGCGACGATCTCGGGCTGCCATCTGGGCCAGCTGGCGGGATCCAGGATGAGGTCCATGACCGTCCCGGGTGGACACCGGACCGGACGGGAAGACTCGATCTCGAACCGAACCTTTTCGTGCGCCGACACGGAATGGAGTCTAGGAGAACAAGGCGGCTACTCTGTAGCCGCCCGACGACACTGGGAGGATGCTGATGGCGAAGTTGTTCTCGATCAAGCCGACGCTCACCATCAAGGGCCGGAAGTTCAAGGGACTACGCGGGTGGGCCGGCAAGCCTTTGCACCCACCGCTGACCGACATCCCCGTAGCGGCGTACATACTCGCCGCCGTCTTCGACCTGATCTCCTTCATCTGCGGACGCGGCGACGAGGGATCCCAGTTCGCTCACGACCTCTTCCGTGCCGGAACCTTCACGATGATCGCCGGGGGGATCGTCTCAATCCCCACAGCGCTCACGGGCTTCTGGGACTGGCTCAAGTCCACCGCCAAGGGCACCCAGGCGTGGAGGACCGCGAACTGGCACATGGCCGTGATGCTCACCGTTACCGCGCTCGTTCTCGTAGACATCCTCCTTCGGATCGGCTCGGATTCGAACGCAACGCCGGGGGGAGTCATGGTCCTATCCCTGGTCATCGGCGGACTCGTCTCGTTCGGAGCTGCATACGGAGGGACGCTCGTTTACGACTACGGCTTCAACGTCGAGACCGCGGGGGATCACCCCGTGTGGCACGAGTCCGAACAGGATGTGTTTCCGAGCGACAAATAGGCGGTCAGACGGCGAACCGAACGTTGAGGACGTCGCCTTCGGCGACCGTGTAGTCCTTGCCCTCGACACGTAGCTTGCCCTGCGTCTTTGCCGCGTCCCAGGATCCCGCCGCGACGAGATCCTCGTAGCCCACGATCTCGGCGCGGATGAACCCGCGTTCCAGGTCGGAGTGGATCACGCCGGCCGCTTCGGGGGCCTTGGCACCACGGCGGACCTCCCAAGCGCGCGTCTCGTCTTCGCCCGTGGTCAGGAACGTGATGAGGTCCAGGGTGCGGTAGCAGGCACCGATGACCCGGTTCAATCCCGGTTCCTCGACGCCGAACCCTGCGAGCAACTCGGCCGCCTCTCCTTCATCCATCCCCGCGACCTCGGACTCGAGCGCCGCGCTGATCGCGATGGCACCTGGATCCAGCCCCGGAGGGAGATCGCCGCCCTCCTCCACGTTCGCCACCAGCACCCACGGCTTCATCGTCAACGGTCCGAAGCCGCGCAGGACCTTGCGATCCGACTCGTCGAGGTCCGCATCGCGGAGCAAGCGCTCCTCGTTCAGTACCTCGAAGGCGCGTTCGAGCGTCGCGAGCTCGGCCGCGCCCTCCTGGGAGCCGCGCGCGCGTTTGCGCGCCTTCTCCACGCCGCCTTCGATGCTTGCGAGATCGGCGAGCAGCAGATCGGCCTCGAGGCCCGCCAGCTCCTTCGCCGGATCGGCGTCCGGCCCGAAGGCGCGCAAAACGATGCACAGCGCGTCGGTCTGTCGGTATTCCGCGATGCCCTGCGCAGTAAGCCCTCCCGGGACGTCCACGAAACGGACCTTGGCGGCAACGACCTTCTTGGATCTCTCGAGCTCCGACAACACCGTGAGTCTGGGGTCCGGGACGTCCACGACGGCCTGGTTCGAGCGGCCTCCCGACGAGCCGTGTTGGGTCAGCGCCGTGAAGAGGGTCGACTTGCCCGCATATGGAGTTCCGACGATCCCTACGTCCTTCATCCGCAGCACCTTAGCGGGGTAGCGTCAGACCATGGACCTGGGTCTCGAAGGGAAGGCGGTGTTGATCACCGGGGCGGCCGGCGGGATCGGGCGCGCGGTGACTCGAGCCTTTGCGGCCGAAGGCGCCCGCTGCGGTATCCACTACAGGACCAGCGAGTCCGCGGCGCGCGCGCTCGCGGCCGAGGTGGGAGGCGTGGCCCTGCGCGCCGACCTCACGGTCGAGGCGGAAGCGGATGCGCTGGTGCCGGAGGCCGCGGCCGCGTTGGGCCGGCTCGACGTTCTCGTAGCTAACGCCGGCGTGTGGCCCTCCGACGATGAGCCGGTGTGGGACCTCCCGTACGACCGCTGGCGATCGACGATCGTCGCGAACCTAGACTCCGTCTTCCTGTCCTGCCGAGCCTTCCTGCGGCACGTGTCTTCAAGCGGTGAGGGCAACATCGTCATCATCGGATCGACCGCCGGTCTCTTCGGAGAGGCGGGGCACGCCGACTACGCGGCGGCGAAATCCGCGCTCACGGGGGGCTTGTTGATGAGCCTGAAGAACGAGATCGTCCGCATCGCGCCCCATGGAAGGGTCAACGCGGTCGCGCCGGGATGGACCGCCACCGAGATGGCAAGAGAAGCGCTCGAGGATCCCGCGTTGGTGGAGCGGGCCACGCGAACGATGCCGCTGAAGAAGATCGGGCGGGCCGAGGACGTCGCGAGCGCGGTCGTCGACCTCGCCTCCGACGCGGCATCGGGACACGTCACCGGTCAGGTGGTCGCCGTGGCGGGGGGCATGGAGGGACGGGTCCTGGATCGAAGCTAGAGGATGCTCTCCCCGAGCGCGCTGGCCGCCAGCTCAACCGCGAGGGCGCCGGTCGCCCCGGCGTGATCCACGATCGGATTCACCTCGACCACCTCGATCGATGTCAGGACGTCCTCTTCCGCGAGCAGCTCCATACAAAGGTGTGCCTCGCGATACGACAGTCCACCCCGAACGGGGGTCCCGACGCCGGGGGCGATCGTGGGATCGCACACGTCTACGTCGAGCGAGAGGTGCACGAAACCCGGACCCCTCACTACCTCCAGAGCCTCGGTCAAGACCCCTTCGACCCCCAGTCGGTCGACGTCCGACATCGTCATGACGCGGATCCCCAACTCCTTTATGAGCTCCTTCTCGCCGGGGTCCAGGAGACGCACCCCGACCAGAACCACGCGACTCGGATCCACCCACGGCGCAGCGTCGAAACCATCGATGGAGAAGCCACATTGGCCCAGCACCGCGGCGAGGGGCATCCCGTGCACGTTCCCGGACGGAGAGTTGTCTGGGCGGTTCATGTCCGCATGCGCGTCGACCCACAGGACGCCTCCGGGGCCGTGAGCGGCATGGAGGCCGGCCAACGTTCCCATCGCTATCGAGTGATCCCCGCCGAGGACGAGCGGCATCTGCTTCCGGGCCGCGATCGTCTGCACCCCCCGGGCGATCTCGGCACAGGTGGCGAGGATGGCGGGCAGATAACGTGATTGCGTATCGACCTCCGCGGCGACCTCGGGGATCTCCGCCTCCACGTTGCCGTAGTCGATCACGTCGACCCCAAGGCGAACCAGCCGCTCGTCGAGACCCGAGTACCTGATCGCGCTCGGCCCCATGTCGACCCCGCGACGTGAAGCACCCAGATCCAGCGGCGCCCCCAAGATGCCTACCTGGCGGCCGCTAGTCATGCGCCGATGATGGGTCGTTGTCTTTCGCCGCTTCATCCTTCGGTGTGATCTTCAACGACAGTACGGTCGTGATCGCGAGAACCCCGACGATCACGAGCAGGGACAGCCAGATGGGGATCTCGAAGTGCCACAACTCGACGATCATCTTGACTCCGACGAACCCCAGGACGACCGCCAAACCGTAATGCAACAGATGTAGACGGTTCATCGCTCCGGCGAGGGTGAAGTACAGCGCGCGTAGTCCCAGAACCGCGAAGACGTTCGAGGTTAGAACGATGAATGGCTCCTGCGTGATGCCGAAGATCGCCGGTATCGAATCGAGTGCGAAAACGACGTCCGTTATCTCGATGAAGATGAGCGTGATGAACAACGGAGTTGCAAGACGCTTACCATTCTCGATCGTGAATAGCTTCTGACCGTCGAAGTTGGGTGTGGACGGGAATCGCTTCTGTGCAAACTTGAGGATCGGGTTGTCCTCGGGGTGGATATCGTCTCCACCGCCCCTGGCGAGCCGGAAAGCCGTGAAGATAAGGAAAGCACCGAAGATCGGTATGACCCAATCGAACCTGTTGATGAGCGCAACGCCGATGGCGATGAAGATGCCGCGGAAGATGATCGCGCCGAGGATCCCGTAGAAGAGGACCTGATGCTGGTATTTGAGCGGGATGGAGAAGTAGCTGAAGATGACGATGAACACGAACATGTTGTCGACGGACAACGAGTACTCGATCAAGTAACCCGCCACGAACTGGAACCCGATGTGGCTGCCTTGCCACACGAAGATGATCACTCCGAAGATGACGGCGAGACTTATCCACACCGCGAGCCACGTGGCCGATTCCTTGAGGGTCGGTTCGTGCTCTTCCGTATGGAAGAACCTGAGGTCCACGATCAACGTCGCGACGACGAACGCGATGAATCCCGCGTAGTAGTACCACTCGACTTCCAAGTCACTCCCAGGGGCCTCGTAGGGGCATATGCCCGCGATCGCAGCGAAGCTGGTCGTCGCCCGACGGCGCGGTCACGGAGATAGTAGTGCCATCCTCTCGGAACGACGGCGCAGGCGTCGCGCTCGGCGTGGGAGCCGCGCTCGCGTTCAGCACGCTGGCGATCTTCGCGAAGCTCGGCTACCGGGAAGGCGCCGAGGCCCTGCCGATGCTCGCCGGTCGCTTCACCCTGGCCGCGATCCTTCTCTGGGTCATCGCGGCGTTCCGCCGCCCCGCCACGAGGGGGACGCCATCCAGCCGTCTCCGGCTCCTACTACTGGGGGCCTTCGGCTATGGATTCGAGTCCCTGCTGTTCTTCGCCGCCCTCGAGAGGGCGCCGGCGGCGGTGGTGGGCCTCGTCTTCTACAGCTACCCGCTGTTCACGAGCGTCCTGAGCATCGCCGCAAGATTGGAGCCCTTCACCTGGAGACTGATGGGCGCGCTCGCCTTGGGCACCGCGGGGGTCGCCCTGGTCTTCGCCACCCCGCTCACGGGCCTCGCCGGCCCCCTTCTTGCACTCGGCGCCGCGGTTGCGGTCGCCGTTTATTTCACCTTGGCCCAGGTCGTCGTGCGCGACACGGACGTGGCTTCGGCCGCGCGCTGGACCGCGACAGGCGCAGCCCTTGCGCTCGTCACCACATCTCTCGTTGCGCGGGCCGGTTTGCCGGCGACCGCTCTTCCCGCGACCGCAGCCCTCGGGATCGTCACCGTGATCGCCTTCCTGCTCATGTACGGATCGATCGCCCGCATCGGGTCCGCTCGCTCGTCCATAGCGACCATGCTCGAACCGGTTGCCACGGTGGTGCTGGCCGCCATCATCCTCGACGAGGACATCACGCTCACGATCGTGCTGGGAACGGCTCTCATCGTGGCGGCTCTCCCGATCCTGGCCCTGAAGCGTCGAACCGGACTGCCGTCCTCGGACGCGATGTGATCCGACGTAAGGAAGGGTCGCTGTTATCTTGCGCTCGTGAGCAGAAAGCGGTTCCCGCTTAAGGGTGCCAGCGCCTTGATGTGCCTCATGATCGTCGCCGCGGCCTGCCAGACGGATCCCGGCGAGGACGAAGCCGACGGCGCGAGCGCAACACCCCAGCCGTCGAACCCCGGCCCATCGGAATCCTCCGGCCTGGATCAGAACGCCATCGACTCTCTTCCGGAGTTCGTGTCCGAAGGCATCGCCGCCCAGGTCGAACGCGAGCTCGCACGGGGCGATGTCTTGGGTCAAGCGCGGGAGAAGATCAAGCACTTCGTGTTCCTGGTGAAAGAGAACAGGACCTTCGATCACATGTTCGGACGTTTTCCGGGAGCCGAAGGTGCGACCGAGGGTCTCACTTGCGACGACCAGACGGTGCCGTTGACGAGAGCGGGCGACACGACGGTGAGCGTCGATCACTCGTTCGTTGCCGGGCTCACCGTGATCAACGGGGGCCGGATGAATTGCTTCGACACGATCCGCGCCGGCCAGGGGAACCTGAACGCTTACGTTCAGTACCAGGAGGAGGACATCCCGAATTATTGGGAATACGCCCGCAGATTCACCCTCGCCGATCGCTTCTTCAGCTCGGTGTACGGGCCCACGACCGTCGAACACATGTGGGTCATCTCAAGCCAATCGGATCGGTTCGTGGACCTCGAGCGGCCCGACCAGGTTGGTACCGGTGAGCCGCGCGAATTCTGCGAGGACGACGAAGAGCTCATGTGGTCGTTCAAGAAGATGACCGAGGAAGAGGAGGACGAGGCGTACCAGCTCGAAGAGATCCCCTCGGTCGTCGAGCTGGTGCAACGCTTCTGGATCGAGAGGTGGCCCTGCACGGACATCCGCATCCTTCCCGACATGCTCGAGGAGGAAGGCATCTCGTGGAAGTACTACTTCTCCGGCGTGGCCCCGATGCATGCGATGAAGATGGTCCGGCACGTCAGGTTCGGGCCCATGTGGGAGAAGATCGTTCCGGCGTCGGACTTCAAGGAGGACCTTGCCGAGGGCCGGCTTCCCCGGGTGTCCTGGCTGATCCCGCCGTGGACCGGCAGCGATCATCCGTCCGCCGCGGGGATCTGCCGCGGCGAGAACTGGACGGTCGAGTACCTCAACGCGCTGATGGAGAGCGACGCCTGGAAGAACACCGCAGTCGTGATGACCTGGGATGACTACGGTGGGTTCTACGATCACGTGCCGCCGCCGCACGTCGATCTCTACGGGATGGGGCCGCGCGTCCCTGCGATCGTCATCTCACCGTGGGCGAAACCCGGCTACATCGACAAGCGCACCTACGATTTCTCGTCCGTGTTGCGCACCATCGAGATGATCCATGGTTTGGCGCCGATGACCGAACGGGACGGCCGGGCGGCCCCCATGTTCGATTCGTTCGACTTCGACCAAGAGCCGCTGGATCCGTTGGTTCTCGAGGAGCGCGACTGCCCCTGAGCCGCCTTACGGCGTGAACTTGAAGGCCGTGGCGGAGTGTGGGGGGAACGTGTACACGACGCTCTCGCCCGACTGTTCGACGACCGATCTCTCGATGCTCACGCGATCCGGATCGTCCAGCGTGTTTATGGAGAGGTAGCTCGGGCCGGTCAAGCTCCAGATCTCCAATGGGCCGGCGGCATCCGCGCCGCGCTGTCTCACCTCGGCTTCGACCTCGTCCGAACGATCGCGATTGATGACGATGAGGTAGACGTTCCCTTCCTCGTCGATGCTCGAGACGGGAACGAGAGACGCCAGGTTGGTGCCTTCGAAGATCCGCTTCGTCGGGTTACCCGTGACCCAGCTGTTGACCCGCGTCGGTCCCATCATCGAGGTGAACATCCGAAAGATGCTCGACGTCGCGCTGGGAACGAAGCACGGCTTCGGTCCGATCACCGCCTGCTCTGCCTTGTGCTCCCTCGTGAATCCCTCGGGGGGATCCTCTGGATCGAAATCGATGAGCGTGTGCTTCTCGGCCATCGGGATCTCGAGCTCGATCCAATCGCGCATGAGAAGGCCGGTGTAAAGCGCGACGTCGAGGCTCTGAAGGTAGTGGGGCGGAGGATCCTCTAGTTGGCCGATCCCCCTCTTCAACCACGGCGACGGACCGTACTCCGTGACGATGATCTCGACGTCCTCGGCCCGTTCGGCCCCCGCGTGCTGCAGGATCGTCTCCTCCGTGTGTTCCATCCACCCGAGCTGGTCTTTGGGAAGCCGCATCATCAGATCGTGGAGCTGCCCTGGACCGGCGGGCTTCTCGTCGAAGATGCCGTAGCTGTGGACCACGATGAAGTCGTACGGGTACTGGGTCCCCATCGTCGACAGGAACTCCTCACTGTGGACCGCCGCTCCCACCCGGATCGTGGGGTCGACCCCCTTCATGGCGTCATAGAAGTCAACGAATCCGTCATGCGGTCCAGAGGTGTAGGCGGCGGTGACGCGGGCGCCCTTGGGCGGGATCTTGCCGTGTTGCCCATCGCCGAACGTGATCTCGCCGGTGGACTCGTTCAACTCGTAGATGTTTTCCTGTCCCGCTCCGCTCAGGGCCTCGACCCGCGTCCACGCGGTTCCATCGACGTACAGGGTCGCACTGCCGGGCTCGACGGGGGGATACCGGATATAGAAGGTCTGGTCCTTGGACCCATCGCTGACCTCGGCCCCCTCGCGATGATCTGCGTAACCGGCCACCCGGTCCTCGGCGAACTCGGTGCTCCCGCCGAACGCGTACTTCTGCGCCTTCTCGAGGAACGAAGAATCGCTGCCCACCCAATAGACCTTGTCGCCGCTGTTGAACTCGTTCCCCACTTCCCAGTAATCGATCCCATAGGGCTCTGGGTGTCCGTTGGTGGCACGCAACTCGGCCCAATCGCGGCCCCCGTTCGGGTTCGCGCCGACCGGGCTGTTCATGTACTCGACCCAATCGGCCGCCTCGCGCGGGAACCGGTGCCGAAGTTCACCATGACGTTCCCGTCCGCTCCTGTCCGCTCGAGCAGGTCCGCGAACTCGTCGGGACCGTATTCGTTGGTGACCGGCTGCAGGGCGCCGCCGTTCACGTTAGGGGTTCTCTCGGATTGGGGGCCGATCGCCCGCTTCCAGTGGTAGGTGTTGGCTATCCGTCCGCCCGGGAAGCGAACCGCGGTGAATCCCGCCTCCTCGAAGTTGTGCATGAAGCGGGGATAGAAGTCCTCGTTGGCCTCGTCCCAGATCCCGAATCCACCGTACGGATAGCGATGATTGACACCGTAGATGCTGCGGCTAATGGGACCGATGACGGCCCCCGCGTCGACGACCACCTTCGTCGCGGCTTCACCCCCGGACCCCTCCAGCGACGGCGTCTCCGCGGCGGTCCTTACGAGAGCGTGATCTGGGGGGATCTTGTGGGGATCGCATCCATCGGAGCTCGGCGTCCCGTCGGAGCCTCCCGCACCGGGACCCTGTGGGCCGCGGCCGGAAGGGTCGCAGGCGGCAATGAGCACCGCCGCGCACAGACACATTCCCGCTATACCTCTCCGAACCACGCGCTCGTTCCACTCCTTATCGTGTTGGTGATGATCGGGTCGGCCGGCGTGCTCCCTGGGCCGCTGCCCGGAGGCTAAGCTTCCCCGCAGTCAACCACAGGGGGACATCGGGCGCATGACGCGGGGGTTGGTGCTGGGTGGCGGTGGCCTGATCGGCATGGGCTACCACGCCGGGGTACTCAAGGCCCTGGCGGAGATGGGTCTTGACCCTTCGGGGGCCGATCTCATCGTGGGGACCAGCGCGGGGGCGATCCTCGGCTCATACCTGAGCGCGGGGTGGACGCCACAGGATTTCCACGATTACGCCCACGGGCTGCATCCGAACTCCGTCGCGGGTGACGACGATCAGGCGGCGGAGGTTCGACGCCTCTTCTCGCCCCTCTACTCGACCACTCTCGAAAGGGCCCGAAGGCTCACCGGTGGTGCGTTCGCGGCGATCTCCGCTAGAGGCTATTTCCGACCGGGCGCCACCGGGCGCGTGCCGCTGGCGTTGCTTCGCAAAGCGTTCCCCTCCGGCATGTACTCGACCGAGGAAACGCGCGAGCGATTCCATAACGACCTTCCTGCGGAGTGGCCGGAGCGAAACATCTATCTATGCGCCGTGGACCTGTATTCGGGCGAACGCGTTCCGTTCGGACGAGAGGGTGCCCCGAAGGCGAACTTCCCGGATGCCGTGCTCGCATCCACGGCGATCCCAGGTGTGTTTCCGCCGGTGCGGATCGGCGGCCGCCATTACGTCGACGGGGGGGTCGCCACCGCCACCTCGCTCGATCTCGCGGTCGAAGCCGGCTGCGACAAGATCCTGTGCATCGCACCGCTTGGATACCGAACCGACGAGACCGTGGTGGCGCGCGATCCGAGGATGTGGCCGCCGATGTTGATCCGCTCTCTCTTCGCTCGCGCGCTGAAGCGCGAGGTCACTCATGCGCGCGAGCTGGGCATCGACGTGTTCGTCATCCGACCGTGGTTGACCGAGTTGAGGGACCACGGAACGAACTCGATGCGCCATCACGACCGAGCGGCCGTTGTCGAATCCGCTCGGACCGGCACCATCCGCCTGGTCGAGGAACATCTGCACCACCCCGTGCTCAAAGATCTGGCGCGCGCGAATAAGCCCGCGAAGAAGAAGCGAATCAGCTGATGGGTGCCTTTTCGAGCGCCGGCGACGGCCTGAAGCAGATCAGGCAGTTCATTCACCCCCGCACGATCTTGCAACTTCACAAAGCCAACGCGCTCGATCCGAAGAACTCGATCGCGATGCTGCTCTCGCTCCCCTGGCTGCTCGGACGAGGTCCGTCGCTCGGGATCATCACTCAAATGCACGGTTTCTCTTTGGCGCGTAAACCGGCTCTGTATGACCGTGACGGATGCCTCACCTGGGGTGAGCTCGACAAGCGCGCGAACCAGGCCGGACACATGTTGGAGGAGCTCGGGGTCAGGGGTGGCGACCGCGTCGCGATGCTGTTGCGGAATGGTCGTGAGATCGTCGAGTCGACGTTGGGAGCACAGAAGTTCGGGATGGTCGCCTGCCCCCTGAATACGTGGGCCAAGCCCAAAGAACTCAAGTTCACGCTGAGCGAGGCGGACGCGAAGGTCCTGATCTACGACACGAAGCACTCAGAGCAGGTCGAGGAGTGCGCGCCCGAGGGTTTACCGCTCGTTTACGTCGGCCGCTCAGACGAGGCCTCGGCGGACTCGTACTCGTATCAAGAGTTGCTCAACGACCAGTCCGTGAATCCACCCCCCTTCCTCACCTCGGAGGCGCAGAAACCGAAGGTCGTCATCCACACGTCCGGCACGACGGGCACTCCGAAGGGGGCCTCCCGCAACTCGTCGGCGGCCGGCGTCGGCGCGCTCGCGGACCTTCTGAGCGTCGTCCCCTACCGGCGCGACGACATCGTCGTCCTGCCCGCACCCCTGTTCCATTCGTTCGGTCTCGCGACCTTTACGTTCGGTACCGCCCTCGGCACGACATTCGTCCTACCGGAGAGGTTCGACCCCGAGGAAACGCTCGCCGCGATCGAAAAGCACAAGGCAACGGCCTGTTCCCTAGTGCCGGTCATGATCAAGCGCATCCTGACCCTCGACGACGAGATCAAATTCCGCTACGACCTCTCGAGCCTTCGCATCGTCATGGCGAGTGGCTCCGCGATGTCAACCGAGATGCGCAAGGCGGCCATGGAGCTGTTCGGGGACGTGCTCTACGACCTCTACGGTTCGACCGAGGTGGGCTGGGTCGCTATCGCCCGGCCGGAGGACATGCTCGAGCACCCCGGAACCGTGGGGAAACCGGTCCCGGGCATCCAGATAGCGATCTACAACGAGGATGGCGATCGACTGGACGCCGGCGAAGTCGGCGAGATCTACATCAAGAGCGACGTGATGTTCGAGGGTTACACGTCAGGAGACTCCAAGGAGGTGCGCGATGGCTACATGACCATCGGAGACCTCGGATACGTCGACGACGAGGGGTTCCTCTTCATCGAGGGTCGCGCCGACGACATGGTCGTCGTGGGTGGGGAGAACATCTATCCGGTCGAGATCGAGGAGGCCCTCGACAACCTGGACGGGGTAGATGACGTCGCCGTGATGGGCGTCCCGGATGATGAGTACGGAGAGGTGCTCGGAGCGTTCGTCGTCGGGAACGTTACGGTGGAGCAGGTTCAGAAACACTGTAAGGATCAGCTTGCTTCGTACAAGGTCCCGAAGCGGGTTGAGATCCTGGACGAGTTGCCCCGAACATCCACCGGCAAGGTGCTCAAGCGCGAGTTGATCGAGCAAGCCGAAGAGGGCTAGATGCCACGGTTCAACGTCGACGGCTTCTCACTCTCATACGAGCAGCGCGGTCGGAGGAAAGGCGCGTCCGAGCGTCCCCTGATCTTGATCCACGGGCTTCTTCTGCCGCGCAAGCACCACTACCTGCTGGCCGATGCACTCGCCGAACGAGGGAACCGCGTGATCCTGATCGACCTTCTGGGGCACGGCGAGAGCGACATGGCCGATCACTCCCGCTACTACTCGATGGAGCTCTTCGCCGGGCAGGTGGTCGCACTCATGGACCACCTCGATCTTCCGGAGGCCGTCGTAGCGGGGACCTCGCTGGGCGCAAACGTGTCCCTTGAGGTCGTGGCTCATTCGCCCCACCGGGTGCGCGGCCTCATCATCGAGATGCCCGTCCTGGAGCGAGCCGCGCCGGCCGCCGCCGCCATGTTCCTGCCGCTCACGATCGCCTACGCCGAGATGCCGGTCGTGTTCCGGGCCCTGCAACGTCTCGGCGCCGTGGTGCCGGGGGGGATCTCCGTCTACGGCGACGTGCTGATCGACCTTCTGTCTCGAGATCCCGGGCCCTCCGCGGCGGTGCTGCACGGATTGCTAACCGGGCGCCTGGCCCCGCATCCGGCCGACCGGGAGAAGCTGGAGCATCCCGCGCTCATCATCGGACACGGGCGCGACCTGCTGCATCCGTTCTCGGACGCAGCCGCCCTCCACCGTGAGCTGCGCAACTCCGAGCTCGTCCAGGCCAGATCCTTCCTCGAGCTGCGCTTCCCGCCGAACGGGCTCTCGGAGCAAATAAGCGTCTGGCTCGATGAGGTCTGGGCGTGAGTTTCGGGATCTTCGTCGCCGCCCCCGACCAGCACGCCGGGCTTGCTGCCCGAGTCATCGCCGAGGCCGCTCCCTCGCAAGGGTCGCTTGTCCTCACGGGGGGAACGACCGCCATGAAGGTCTACCCACATCTCGTCACGGAGCACGGGATCGACTGGACGCGTCTCGTGGTCCTGTTCTCGGACGAACGATGCGTGCCCCCGAGCGACCAGGCCAGCAACTATCGGATGGCACGAACGCTCCTCCCGGAGCTCGACACGGCCGATGTTCGGCGGATGCGCGGCGAAGACGACCCCGAGGCCGCCGCGGCCCAGTACCACTCGGATATCGAGGAGGACGTCCATACGGGACTCGACCTCCTGATCCTTGGGATGGGGTCCGACTGCCACATCGGAGCCATATTCCCGGGCTCGCCCGCGATCGATGAGCACCACAACCTATGCCGGGCGGTCGACCGGCCAGATGGGATGAAGGGCCTGACGCTCACACCCCCCGCGATGCTCTCGGCGAAGAAGATCCTGCTCCTGGTGGCCGGCGCTACCAAAGCCGACGCCGTCAGGCGAGTGATCGAGAGCGACGAGGATCCCGCGGACTGCCCCGCCCGACTTCTGGCGGATCATCCCGACGCGGCCTTCCTGCTGGACGAGCCGGCAACCGCCCGCCTCAGCTGATCTTCGGGGTTGTTACAGATTGTTACGGCCGGGAAACGGCCGCGAAACACTTCCGAAACACCCGCTCCTTTGAATCCCCCAGAACAGACCAAGTTGGGGAAGGAGCTCGGATGGATACAGGCGACACCGCTTTCGTACTCGTGTCGTCATCCCTGGTGATGTTCATGACTCCGGGGCTGGCGCTCTTCTATGGAGGGATGGTGCGAACCAAGAACGTGCTCGGGACGCTCATGCAGAGCATGTTCGCCCTGGGGCTGGTCTCGATTCTCTGGGTCCTGATCGGGTACACGCTCGCCTTCGGCCCGGATGTGGGGGGCGTCATCGGAGGGCTGGACTTCCTTGGGTTCGCGGGCGTCGGCCAGACGCCTAACGTCGACCTGGCCCCGACGATCCCACACGTCGCCTTCGCAGGGTTCCAGCTCATGTTCGCGGTCATCACGCCGGCTCTGATCACCGGCGCCTTCGCAGAGCGGATGAAGTTCTCCGGTTACGTCGCGTTCACCGCCCTGTGGCTCGTTCTTGTCTACTCACCGTTGGCCCACTGGGTGTGGGCGCCGGGTGGCTGGATCCGCGAGCTGGGCGCCCTCGACTTCGCGGGTGGAACGGTGGTGCACATCAACGCAGGGATCGCCGCCCTCGCAGCGGTGATGGTCATCGGCCGGAGAAAAGGCTTCGGTAAGGAGGCGATGGTCCCCCACAACCTCACGATGACGATCCTGGGAACGGGGATCCTGTGGTTCGGGTGGTTCGGCTTCAACGCAGGCTCGGCCCTCGGCGCGAACGGCCTCGCGGCCTCCGCTTTCCTCGCGACGAACCTGGGAGCGGCGGCGGGCGCGGTGGGATGGGCGTTCGTGGATGCCCGACGCGAGAAGAAGGCGACGACCCTGGGCGTGGCATCCGGGGCGGTCGCCGGGCTGGTGGCCATCACGCCGGCTGCGGGATTCGTTTCTCCCCTCTCGGCGATCGCCATCGGCCTGGTCGCCGGGCTCGTATGTGCGTGGGCCGTCGGGCTGAAATTCAAGCTTGGGTACGACGATTCGCTCGACGTGGTGGGCGTTCACATGGTGGGAGGACTCCTGGGAGCCCTCTTGACCGGCATCTTCGCCGACGTGGCGATCAACCCCGCGGGGGCGGACGGCCTGCTCGCAGGAGGAGGGGCCGCGCTGCTCGGGAAGCAGGCGATCGCCGTGGTCGTAACCCTGGCGTTCTCTTTCGGCGCCACTTTCTTGATCCTCAAGCTGGTCCAGGCAACCATCGGTCTGCGCGTTGCCGAGAGCCAGGAAGTCGACGGCTTGGACCTCTCGCAGCACGCCGAGGTCGGTTACGCCTTCGCCGAGGGAGCGGGTGGGAGCTCCCCCGTTCACGCCCCTCCTGCTCCGGCCCACGCGCTCAATCCGGTCCGGGTTCCCCAGGGAGGTGAGGCCTGATGAAGCTGGTGGTCGCGGTCATCAAGCCGTTCAAGCTGGAGGAGGTCAAGGACGCTCTCGGTGACGTCGGTATCCAGGGTATGACCGTCACGGATGCACGAGGATTCGGACGGCAGAAGGGACACACCGAGGTCTACCGCGGTGCGGAGTATCAGGTCGACTTCATCCCGAAGACGCGCATCGAGGTGGCCATCGACGACGAGCAGGTTGACGAAGTGGTGAAGGCGATCGTTGCCTCGGCGCGCAGCGACTCGATCGGCGACGGCAAAGTGTGGGTCGTCCCGGCCGAACACGTCGTCAGGATCCGAACGGGTGAGAAGGGTCCCGACGCTATCTGAGATAAGGCTCCCGCAACCGGTCGGCCTGGATGCGGGAGCGGAGGTGGCGGTGCAGCGCGCGGTGCGACTCGATCGCGCGCTGCACCTCATGCTGCAGTCGTCTTTGGGAGACGGCATCGCGGTCGTGGCGGTCGGCGGCTACGGCCGCGGCCAGTTGTCGCCCCACTCCGACGTGGACCTCCTCATCCTCACCGGACGCGGACGCTCGGCTCGAACCGATCTGAAAGGCCTCCTGTACCCACTTTGGGACGCGGGGTTCCAGGTTGGCCACGCGGTACGGACGCCCAAGGAGGCGATCGAGCGGTGCACCTGCGACCTGCACGCGGCCACGGCCCTGTTGTCCGCGCGCATGATCTCGGGGGACGCCACACTGTTCGATGAACTGATCGATCGACGCGCGCGTTGGGTCAGGCGCGACGCCCGGCACCTCGTCCGAAGGATCCTCGATGCTCGCTCACAGCGACACCGTGAGGGCGAACGAGCGGGTTGGGCTCTGGCTCCAGACATTAAAGAGGACGCAGGAGGACTGCGGGACCTCCATACGGTCGATTGGCTCAACGCGATCCTGGGGGCGCACGAGGGCGACGTCGTCCTGGAGGAGGCCGGGTCGGTGCTGCTTGGAGTCCGCGAAGCGCTCCACGCGCGGGTGAGACGCAAGACCGACCGCATCCACCTCGGACTGCAACCGGCGATAGCGGCGGATATGGGTCTGACCGGCGATGACGCCCTGGACGAGTTGATGGCGCGCGTTCATGGCTGTGCCCGAACGATCGAGACCCGGTCCGAGGATGCTCTCGAGATGCTCACCGAGCGCGCTTCCGGGGGCCCACGCAGATCGGGTTTCGCGCGCTCTGCGGGAGCAGGGGTCGCGATCGAGGATGGGCTTCTGCACGTGGAGGAAAACACCGAAGACCCGAGTCTCGAGGTCGTCCTCCAACTGCTTGCGGCGCGCTCGCGAACCGGACGGCCCGTCGCTCGTCGAAGCGTCGAGTGGCTTCGCAAGATGCTGGACCGGGATCCGGTCACCCGATGGAACGGCGAGATGCTGGCGCTCTTCCTCGAGACGTTGAGGGGTCAGTACGTCATCGATGCTCTCGAGCTTCTCGATCGGGTCGGTGGCTGGCATGCGCTACTTCCGGAATGGAAGGGGATCCGCGGGCGGGCCCAACACGACCCGTACCACAGGCTGACCGTGGACGGTCATTCCTTCTTGACCGTCGCGGAGGTCACACGTGTCATCCAGCAGCATCCCCTTGCCCACCGCGCGGCGACGGAGGTGGACGATCTGGACGCGCTCTATCTCGCCGCCCTGATGCACGACATCGGGAAAGGCTCGGGTGAGGATCACTCCGTGGCGGGGGCAGTGCTGGCGAGCGCGGCCTGCCGGAGGATGGAGACCAGCCCCTCCCTCGCAGAAGAGGTATCGGTGCTGGTTCGGGATCACCTGCTGCTGTCCGACACCGCCACCCGCCGGGACCTCGAGGACGGGGCGGTGATCGAATCGGTGGCCAAGAACGTCGGCGACGCTCGGCGCCTGCGCCTCCTCCTGATACTCGCCATCGCCGACGCACGTGCGACGGGTCCGGAAGCATGGAGCCCGTGGAAGGAGGCTCTGGTCCTGGAGCTGTATCGCAAGGCGGTCGTGGCCCTGGAGACGGGCGAGATCCCCTCGCGGAGCGACGTCGTAGCCACGGTGCGCGAGCTGGAGGCCTACGAACCGACGCTCGCGGGGAGGTCCGAAGCCGTTCTTAATTCCTTACCCGCGAGCTACCTGTCCTCTGCATCGATACCCGACATGGTCGACGAGGTGAGGCTCCTGCTTCAGCGGCCCGGTCCGGGGCGGGTTACGTACCGGATAGATCGCGGAACGGAAAGCGACCAGGCCGTCGTGACCGTGTGTGCCGTGGACCGTCCCGGCACGCTCGCACGGACCGCCGGCGTCCTTGCGCTACACCGGATCTCGGTGATGAGAGCCCAGGCCTATTCGACGACCGACGGGTACGCGCTCGAGCGCTTCATCGTTCAGCCGCCGCGGTCCCGGTCGTGGGAGAGCGTCACTACCGACCTGGAAGCGGCCTACTCCGGAGCCCTTGCCGTCGAAGCGCGCGTCGCGCGGAAAGCAACCGACTACGGGGCCGATGGATCCATCCACCCCGAAGTCAGGGTGTTGCAGGACGCCTCGCAAGAAGCAACGGTCATCGAAGTACGAGCGACGGACGCCTTCGGGCTTCTCTACGCGATAGCTGCGGGACTCAGCGACCTCGAATTGGATATCTACGTTGCGAAGATCGACACGCTGGGCGATCGTGTCGTAGACGTCTTCTACGTTCGGACGCCGTGGGGCAGCAAGCTCGATGCGGTGCAAGCCGCAGAGGTCGAGCGGTCGATCTCGCATCGCATCGCGCGTCTCGCCCTCTGATCACCCCACCGGCGGGATCTGATTCACGTATCGCCTGTCGAGCGCGTCCTCGAGGGCCACGCCGGCAGCGAGCACCAGCTCGTCCGCGCCTCGCCGGCCCGAGATCGTGATGCCGACGGGCATCCCGGCGGGCGTCATGCCACAGGGCAACGAGAGCGACGGAACGCCGGCCACGTTCATCGGCGCGTTCCATCGCAGATAGGCCAACGAAGCGGGCAGCGCGCCGACGGGCAGCTCGACGTCGGGCTTTGCGATCGGCGGAGGCGTGGCGGGGAGCGTCGGCGTCAACACGAGATCCACGTCCGCCAGCGTCGAGTCCCACCGGCGTCGAACCCGACGACGGGCAGCAGCGAGTGCTGCGAGCTCACTCCCACCGGCGGCGGCTCCCCATCGCAGCAACCGAAGGGTCGACGGCTGAAGATCGCCGCCGCGCGTCTCGAGGGTCTCGCCCATACGCGACGCGGTAAGGGCCAGAAGGTCGGAGACACCCCGGACCGCGTCCTCCAAGCCGCGCATGGTCACGACTTGCACCGCACCGATACGCCGGGCGAGCGCGGCGACCGCATCCTCAACGAGCGCGCGCACATCCCCCGCCGCTTCATCGAAGAATGGCGTCCGGGCGACGGCAACGCTCGCTCCATCCATGTCGGCGTCCCCGAACTGTCGCGCCGCCAGCACCGAGAGCATGAGCGAGACATCCTCGACCGACCGGGCCATCGGACCGACATGGTCATAGGGTCCTTGATCACCCGTGTAGCCATCCATGGGCACCAACCCCCACGTCGGCTTGTAGCCGACGATGCCGCAACAAGCCGCCGGACACCTGATCGAACCGCCGGCATCCGTTCCGATCGCCCCCGGAACCAGCGCGGCGCTCACGGCGGCAGCCGACCCTCCGCTGGATCCGCCGGCTACGCGCGACGCGTCCCACGGATTGTGGACCGCGCCGAATGCGCTCACCGTCGAAGTCATGTCCAGCGACCACTCGTGCATGTTCGTGTAGCCGACGATCACCGCTCCCGCGTCACGCAAGCGACTCAGGGCAAGCGCCGTCCCACTGAGCCAGGACGGCCGAACTCGGGAACCGGCGGTGGGCGCGCGCCCATCGTCGACGAAGACGTCCTTGACCGCGATCGGGACGCCCCCGAGCGGGCCCCCGGCATCCCGCGCCTCGGTGGGGGCGGAGGCTCTCAGCTCGATGAACGAATTCAGCATGGGGTCAAGGGCATCGATCCGCTCGAAGGCCACCTCGATGGGCGCGACCGGTTCGACGTCGCCTCTGCGGACGGCTGCCGCCAGCTCTGCGACCGAGAGCTCGTGAGAGGGCCTCATGACCACATTCTTCACCGAGAACGAGCGGCCGAATGGTCTAGGTGTAATTGGGTAGACAGCAACGGATGCCCATTTCCAGTAGGACCATCGTCGCCGGTCGCTACGACCTCGAGGATCAGCTCGGTCGTGGCGGCATGGGCGTCGTGTGGAGAGCGAACGACACCCTGCTTAAGCGCAAGGTGGCCATCAAGGAGGTGCGGCTCCCCGACACCCTGCCGGAGAGCGAGCAAGCCTCGATGCAGGCGCGCGCGTTGCGGGAAGCGCGCGCGGCCGCGCGGATCGGGCACCCGGCCGCGGTCACGGTGTTCGACGTGCACCAGGAGGACGGGCGGGCGTTCATCGTCATGGAGCTCGTCGACGCGCCAACCCTCGAGGAGATGGTGAGAACCCAGGGCCCCCTCACGCCGGAGAAAACCGCGGAGGTCGCCCTCGGCATCCTCTCGGCCTTGGAGGCGGCTCATCAGCAGGGCATCGTTCACCGAGACGTGAAGCCGGCGAACGTCATGGTCCTGAGCGACGGCCGCGTGAAGCTCGCCGACTTCGGGATCGCTTCCCTCAAAGACGATCCGAAGATCACGGCAACCGGCCTCGTGCTCGGGTCCCCCTCGTTCATGAGCCCCGAGCAAGCGGAGGGACATCGCAGCGGGGCGGAGGCCGACCTGTGGGCCCTCGGGGCGACGATGTTCTTCGCCGTGGACGGATCCCCACCGTTCGACAAGGGTCAGCCGATCCCGACCCTGACGGCGGTGCTCCACGACGACATGCCGACCCCGGCGCGCGCCGGACATCTCGAACCCGTGATCCGCGCGCTGCTGCGGAAGTCCCCCGGCGACCGGCCCTCTCCCGAGGAGCTCACAAAGGCGCTCGAGGCCGTGGCCGCCGGGAGTGCGCCGGCCGTATCCGAGGAGCAGGCGTCCGACCCCGGCGCGACGCGATCCTGGGCCGGACCGCCCGTCTCGAGCGCGGCCCCCCGGACGGATGCCGCGCCGCGAGAGACCGAGCCCGAGCCTCAGCGGACGACGGCCCCGGTGTCTCGACGCCGCGGTCCCCTGCCCGTGGTGGTCACGCTGCTGGCCCTCGCGGTCGTGGCGGCCCTGATCTTCGTAATGCTCAGCGCGGACGACGACCCCACCTCTGAGAACGAAGCGGAGTCGCAGCAGTCGGCCGCGCCGGAGAAGTCCGAGCCGGCGGCGCAGCCGCAGCGTGCCCGCGGGCTGGACCGAGTACACCGACCCGGAGACCGGATACCGGATCGCGTATCCCGAGGGGTGGACGACCTCGGAGGATTCCGTGGATTCCTCGTCGACGGACTTCGAGGATCCGGCCTCGAGCACCTACCTGCGGGTCGACTGGACCGTCACCCCGCGGACCGACGCTGCAGCGGCGTGGGAGGAACAGGCGGCGGACTTCTCCCAGGACCACGACAACTACCGGGAGATCACGATCGAGGACACCAGCTTCAAGGGGGCCGACACGGCCGCCATCTGGGAGTTCACCTACAGCGAGGGCGGCGCCAGCCTGCACACGCTCGACCTGGGTTTCGCCTACGACGATTACGGGTTCGCCCTCTACTTCCAGACCCTTGAAGAGGATTGGGCCGGCTCCCAGAAGATCTTCGATCAGCTGAAAAGGTCGTTCAGACCACCTCGATAGGCCACCGGCCGGACCGAACCTGACGGAAGGTCACTCGTTCGGGTCTTCCTGAGGTCCATCCGGGCAGTCTTTCACCCCTTATCGAGGGATTTGCCCCGATGGTCTGCCTCTACTAGCGTGCCCCGTTCGCCCTGCCATTCCAATTGCTGGAGGTGAGCGAACGATGCACAAGACCGAACGGATCCTTGCGATCACCGCTCTGGTCACCGCAGCGGCCGTGCTGGCGCCGGGCACTGCGATCTCCGATTCCCGTTGCTACCGCCATGGTCCAGGCGAGAGACGCATGGTCCGCAAGATCAACCGAGCGAGGGTCAGAGCGGGTAAGGGACGTATCCACCGCGACCCAGAGCTGTCCCGTGTGGCCGCCGCCCACTCCCGGACGATGGCCGAGAACAACCGGCTGTTCCATACCCCCTCGAGGCGCCTCGCCCGTCGGGTGACCCGTTGGAACCGGCTGGGGGAGAACGTCGCCTACGGCCACAGGGTGGGCGGCATGCATCGGAGGTTCATGCGCTCCGCAGCCCACAAAGCGAACATCCTGGGCGCTTACCGGCACGTGGGGGTCGCGATCTCTCGGGCACACGGGCGGCGATGGGTCACCGTGATCTTCGAAGCCAGACGCGACCCGGGGACCCGGATGGACATGCCCAGGTGCTAGTCGAGAGGGGTTGATCCGAAGGGCTCAAGCATCTGAGCGCTTGTGTCGAATAGAACCCCAGGAAGAAGACCCACGCGAAAAGGCAAACCTGCGGCAACGCAGGGGCGCAAAGCCAGGGGCCCGCTCCATCAGAGCGGGTAGCCCAGCCACCGAACTGGGAGGAAGTTATGAAACTGACCAAGCGTCTCGCCGGAGGCCTCGTGGCCACCGTGATGATGGCAGCGATGTTCCCCGGCCTCACCGCCAACGCAACCACTTCGCAACGGAGCGGCTGCTGGCGCTACCGGACATCGGAGCGCTCTTTCGTTCAGAAGATGAACGGGGCCCGCGACCGAGCCGGTGTGCGGAACATGCGCCTCGACAAGCAACTGACCAAGGTCGCCCGTGTCCACACCCGAGCGATGGTGAGAGACAACCGCCTGTTCCACACCCCCTCCAACAAGATGAGCCGGCGTGTCACGCACTGGAACATCCTCGGCGAGAACGTGGGTGTGGGCGGCACCGTCAACTCGCTGCACCAGGCCTTCATGAATTCTCCCGCCCACCGCGACAACGTCCTCTTCGGCCAGTACCGCCACGTCGGGGTCGGCGTCAAGGTGAAGGGCGACAGGATGTGGGTCACGGTCGTCTTCGAGTCACACAGGGACCCGGGAACCACCCTGCGAGTACCACGCTCCTGCTAGCACGAACCTAAGCCCCAAACCAGCCAGCACGAAGGCCCCGTCTCCCAGCGGGGCCTTCCTGCGTTCGGGACCGGACCGATCCTTGCCACTCCTATAGGAGTGTTATAAGAAGCGCCTATGGACCGGACAGACCGGACTGACCTCGCGGCCCCGGCGGCTTCGCAAGAAGACCCCTCGCCGCAACCCGACCCCAACCACGATCTGGAGCGGTCGAACTCTCGGCGCGCCCTGGATGCCCTGTGGTGGCTCGTGCGCTTCCTGGCGGCTCTGTTCCTCTTCGTCGGGGCCCTTCAGGTGATGAGGACGGGAGCCGCGGAACTGGACATCCTCAAGCACGGAGGATTGCTGGTTCGGAACGCCGTCTCCACCTTGGGGCTCGGCTGGCTCGGCGCCCTCCTGGTCCTGTCCGGATCGCCGATCGCCGCCTCGGCTTTGACGCTGGTGGCAGCGGATTCGATCAACGAGATCGAGGGCTTCGCGATGCTCACGGGCTCCCGAATGGGGGCCGCGTTCGTGGTTCTGCTGGTGGCCGTGATCTACGCGCTACGAGGTGGAGAGGGCGAGCGCATGAAGCCCGTCTCCACGGCGGTGATGGCCCTCACGACCACCTTCGTGATGTATATCCCCGGCTCCCTGATCGGACTGGCGCTCCTGCGCTGGGGGCCGTTCAGCACCCTGAACATCGAGTTCCCCGCCCAGTTCAGCGATCTGATCGATCTCATCTACGGTCCGATGCTCTCGAGGATCGAGGACCTGCCGGCTGCCCTGCTGTTCGTGGGCGGGTTGGGCATCCTTCTGGTGTCGTTCAAGTTGATCGACACCGTGCTTCCCACGATCTCGGACAGGGACATCGAGAACTCGCGGGTGGGCTGGCTGCAGAAGAAGTGGCCGATGTTCGGGCTCGGCTGCCTCGTCGCGTTGGTAACCATGTCGGTGGCGGTTGCGCTCACCGTGCTGGTACCGCTCGTCGCGAAGAAGTACGTCAAACGAGAGCACATACTCCCGTACATCATGGGAGCGAACATCACCACCCTGGGGGATACGCTGCTCGCAGCCTTCGTCCTTCACTCCCCGGCGGCCGTTCGCATCGTGCTCGCCGACATCATCGGCACCACGTTCGTCTGCCTCGTGCTATTGACGTTCTTCTATCCCCAGGTCCGCTCTGCGATCTGGAAGTTCCAGCGCCAGATAGTGAAGAGCAAACCGCGGCTGGCAGCATTTACTGCCACACTGTTCCTCATGCCGATGGCCCTCATTGCGTTGTCAGGACTCTTCGAGTGAAACGAGAAGGCGCGCGCGACGCTCACGTCACCTTGAAGATCCCGCGCCCGCTGTACGAGCAGCTCAAGCAGGTGATCCAGGGATCGGGGTTCCACTCCGTGACCGAGTTCGCCGTCTACGTGTTGCGCGACCTCGTATCCCATCGCAGCGAGGCGGCGCGCTACGGACTTCGGCCGGAGCCAGAAGGTGTGGATCCAGAAGGTGTGGACCCGCGAAGCCGTGGAGCCGGAAGGTGTGGATCCCGAACCGGCGGCTCCGCAAGAAGATCAGGAAGACATCGAACCGCTCAGCCCAGACGAGATCGAAGCCGTACGCAAGCGGCTCACCTCGCTGGGCTATCTCTGAGAGTGCGCCGCAGCTGTCTGGCGCTCCTCATCGCGCTCTCGGTCGTCGCGGCGTGCGTCCCGCCGGAGACCGACCCCATCCGCAGGTTCCCCGTCGATACCGCGCTGGGCGAGCTTCAGGAGACGGGGACGATGCGGATCGCGGTCGACACGAACTGGCGCCCGTTCGGCGACGAAGACGCGAACGGACCCCGGGGGTTCGCCGTGGATCTGGGCCGATTCGTCGCCGGCGAGATGGGCATGGAGGCTCAACTCATCGCTGCTTCATCGCCGGACGAGGTGGCCGGCCTCGTCAACGGCGGTGAGGCCGATCTCGGCTTCGCGGCCTTCGAGCTCACCGAGGAGAGCGTCCGCAACAACAGCCTGACGGATCCGTTCTTCATCGCGCACCAGAGGCTGGCGGTTCCCGCGGGATCGGACATCGAAGCCGTCGACGACCTCGAGGGTAAGAGGGTCTGTGAGGTGGTGCACGAGATCACCGGCGTCTCCGTGAGTGAGCTGATCGAACCGGTCGACGTGTCCGAGGAGAACGACGTGGGGGCCTGTGTGATGGAGGTTCGGCGCGGGACCGTCGACGCGGTGTCCGCGCCGGATGGCTTGCTGCTGCCATGGCTCGAGGCCGATGGCGCGGATCCGAACCTCGAACTCACCGGCGACGAAGCCACGACCGTCGGCTGGGCTGCGATCGCCTCACCGGAGCTGTCCGGGATCGTGGGTCACTTCAACGACTCGCTGGCGGAGGCCAAGAGCGACGGCGATTGGACGCGCTGGTACGCACGCTGGATCGAACCGTTGACGGGGGAGTCGGAACCCGAACCCCCTCAACTCAGCCTGGAAGAAGCAGCCGCGTTGTTCCCCAGCTCGTTGCCCGAATAGGGACTCGTTGACCGACTAGGGATAGGTGAATCTGTTTCCCGGGTTGCGCCGGCTCTCGAAGATCTGCAGGACGAAAACGAAACCGTTCTTTCGCTTGGTCCCCACACCCACGAACCGCCACCGTCCCATCATGATGTTGCGGTGGGAGGTCGAGCGCCAGAACGCGCGGAAGAGGGCCCTGCACCGGCGGGCTCCGCCAACGGTCTGGCCGAGACGTCGCCAGCGCGTAACTGCGTCGTCAAGGTTTCCGGCGTGCCAGATCGATCCCGCCCGAGCCATCCTTCGTGCGTGGCGTCTACCTATGTAACCGAGTTGTTTGTCCCACTCGAGCCGGCGCTTCCCACGATGTGCACGGTGACGGTTGATCTTCTTCATCAAGCATCGCTCGACGCGCGTGAAGTGGTAACGGTTCCCGCCGGTCTCCCTCGCCTGGGAGAGACCTGGGTCCGACACGATCGCTACTCCCTGGAACGCGAGCACGATCGAAACGAACGATGCGAGGATCGCAACGTGACTTCGTGGGGCCAGACGCAAATCCGTCTCCTTTCGGGCGGTCCCTTTCGGTCAAAAGCGCCGTATGGGTACCAGTCGCGACCGATAGTCACAAGCACCGTCGGGGACGGTGCGCGTTCGCGCAGGTCCAGAGGGTGAGCTATCGCAGGTCAGCCACCCGGGAAAATCCGATTTCTCTTTTTCACATGTGACCCCAAGCCTCTGGACAATGGGGGCGGACTACCTCAGGCTCAAAGTCGTGAGTGACAACCAGAACAAAACAGTCCTCATCGTCGACGACGACGAGGAGATCAGGCAGGTCCTCCGTCTCCTATGCGAGTCCGAGGACCTTGATGTCGTGGGCGAGGCGGCCAACGGCGTCGAGGCGGTGCCTCTCGCGCTCAAGAACCAGCCGGACTTCGTGATCCTCGACTACAAACTTCCCCGGCTCGACGGGGAAGGGGCCGCCGAGATCCTCCGCGCCGTGACCCCCCGCAGCAAGATCGTCGCCTTCTCGGCGATCCTCGAGCGCCGGCCCGAGTGGGCGGACGCGTATCTGAACAAGGATCGGATCGTCGAGCTGATGCCGTTGCTCGTCTCCCTTTTTCACTGACCCTTTTTCACTGACCCTTTTTCACTGACCCTTTTTCACTGACCCCTTCCATTTCACTGACCCTTTTCCACTGACCCAGTTCCATTGACCCCCGTTCCCACCAATACTTGTTCCACTGAACTTGCGTTCGACCCCCCGCCGTCGCTAACCTCCCTCTCTATGGCCAAAGAATCTTCTTTCGACGTCGTGTCCGAGGTCGATCTTCAGGAAGTCAGGAACGCGGTCGACCAGGCGCAGCGCGAGATCTCACAGCGCTTCGACTTCAAAGGAACCGGGTCAGGGGTCGAGCTCTCGAAGGATGGAGAGCGCGACACGATCACGGTGAAGTCCAACACCGAGCAAAAGGTCAAGGACTGCGTGAAGGTGCTCGAGGAGAAGCTCGTGAAGCGCAAGGTGGCCCTCAAGGCACTTCAACGCGGTGACATCGAGCCCGCCGCCGGAGGAACAGCGCGTCAGGTGTTGACCCTTAATCAGGGCATCTCTACCGAGAAGGCTCGGGAGATCGTCAAGCAGATCAAAGGGATGAAGATCAAGGCGCAAGCCGCGATCCAAGGGGAACAGGTCCGGGTGTCGTCCAAGTCCAGGGACACGCTCCAGGACGTGATCGAAGCTCTAAAGGGGGAGGATTTCGGCATCCCTCTTCAGTTCACGAACTACCGCTGATCAGCCTCACGCCGAATACCGACTGGAGCTCCGCGATGGTCTCCTCGGGAGAACGGTGCAAGATGGTCAGCATTCCGAGCTCGCGCGCCGCTGCTAGGTGACCGGGATGGTCGTCGACGAAGACGCTCCTGTGTGGTTCCACCTGGATCCGTTCGAGCGCCAGCGCGTAGATGTCCGGGTCGGGCTTGCGCATCCCCACCTCACCCGAGATGACGAGAGCGTCGAAGAGGACGGCAAGTCGCGCTCGCGGGTAAAGACTCGACCCCCAGGAGTTGGACAGCAATGCGGTCTTGAACCCCGCCGCTTTCACCGCCCCGACGGCCGACAACATGTCCTCCTCCAGGTCGACCGCGAACATCCTCTGAACCAACCCCTCCGGCGACACCCGAACCCCGGAAGCCTCCTGCAGACGCGCAGCGAAACCCTTCGCGAAGTCTTCTTCCGAGATGGCTCCGGTCTCGAAGTCATGGACGAGTCGATCCTCGGTTCCGGTGTATAGCCCGAGGGCCACGCGTACCAGATCCTGCAACTCGATGCCCTGACTCTCCGCGAAGACCGCCATTGCATCCTGCAAGGGAGTGGTCAGGACGCCTCCGAAGTCGATGATCAGCGCATCGATGTTCGACCCGTTCATGCGCCGGCCAGGGCGCGAGCGTGACCCGCCAGCTCCGGGACCCCATGCTCCATGCGGGCGAAGAACGGATCGTCCGAAGCCCCTGCGAGATGCCGAGCGTAGGACCCCTCGAGCAAGATCGCGAGCTTCCAGATCGCCAGCACGCGATACCAGTCGAGCGAGTCAACCGAGCGACCGCTCGCCGAAACGTAACGTTCGACGAGCTCGTCCCGCGTGCGGAATCCGGGGCGTCCCGTGACTCGGCTCAGTTCGCCGAAGACACCGCCCCCCTCATCTGGGCCCACCCAGAACGACACCATCCAACCCAGGTCCGCCAGGGGGTCGCCGAGCGTCGACATCTCCCAGTCGAGGATCGCCACGAGCCGGGCCGGGGGCCGCGTTGCATACATCACGTTGTCGAGCTTGTAGTCGCCATGAACCAGGGTCGCGGACGGTGACTCGGGAAGGTTCCGCTGCAACCACTCCCCGATGATCTCCAGGTCCGGCAGCGGACGAGTGAAGGGCATGGTCAGTTCGAGCTGGCCGCTCCAGCGCCGGAGTTGCCGCTCGAGGTAGCCCGATGGCTTCCCGAATCCACCGAGACCGCAGGCCTCCAAGTCGACCTCATGCAGGGCCACCAGCGCGTCCACCATCTCGTCGCCGAAGCCCCCGAGATCGGTGGGACCGAACCCATTGGGTACCTTGTCGCGCACGACGAACCCCCGGGCGCGCTCCATCAGGTAGAAGGGCGCGCCGATGATGCTCTCGTCGTCGCACATGAGGACCGTCGCCGGCGATCGGACGTCCGTGGCATCGAGAGCGCTCAAGACCCTGTACTCGCGTCCGACGTCATGGGCTGTGGGAAGGAAGGCCCCGCCGGGTGGACGGCGCAGCACCAGCTCGCGCCCCCCTCTCGTCACGAAGAACGTCTCGTTCGAATGGCCCGCACGGTGACGCTCGACCACCACAGGCACCTCTCCTCCGAGTTGAGCGTTCAGGTACGACTCGAGGGCCACCGTCTCGACAAGCGAAGCACCCACATCGTTCATGCGAGATCGCCGGTGGCGCGCTTGGTTCCGTCGCCCTCCATCGCCGCCTTCAAGAGATTGCGAGCAATGACCATGCGGTGAACCTCGGATGGGCCGTCGTAGATCCGCGCGGCACGCGCATCCCGGTAGAAACGCTCGAGCGGAAGGTCTCCCGAGTAACCGAGGGCGCCGTGCACCTGGATAGCGCGATCCACGATGCGACCAAGAGCTTCGGATACGTACACCTTGGCCATCGAAACCTCTTGACGAGCCTCCATCCCGTTCTCGAGAAGGTAGGCCGCGTGGAGAACCATCAAGCGCGAGGCGTAGAGCTCGATGGCCGAATCGGCGAACCAATTCTGCACCGTCTGCCTGCGAGCCAGCGGTTCGCCGAACGTCTCCCTCTTCAGGGAGTACTCGGATGCCAGGTCCAGTGCCCGCTGCGCCACACCGACCCATCGCATGCAATGGGCCAGTCGCGCGGGTCCCAGGCGCACCTGCGCCAACCGGTAGCCCTCGCCGATATCGCCCAGCACCGAAGCCTCATCGACGCGGCATCCCTCGATCGCCACCTCGCAATGCCCCCCGGGCAGGTGCGTGCCCATCACGGGCACCTCCCGGATGACGTTCCACCCCGAGGTCTCGGCGCCGACGATGAACAAGGTGTAAGCGTCACGCGGTTTGGCATCCCGGTCGGTGCGGGCGACCACGATGGCGAAAGCCGCACCTGCGGCGCCGGTGATGAACCACTTCTCGCCGTCGAGGACCCATCCAGAGCCATCGCGCCGGGCGGTCGTCACGATCCCCGAAGGGTCCGCGCCGGCGGCTTTCTCCGTCATCGCGAAACACGATCGCACCGCCGCGTCGGCCAGGGGCCGAAGGTATCGATCTTGTTGCTCGGCGTTGCCAGCATGGAGAAGCAGGTGCATGTTGCCCTCGTCAGGAGCCATCGCGTTGAGAGCCATCGAGGCCAGACCCGAGGCGCCGCATTCCTGCGACACGAGGGCCATGCCGAGCGGCCCAAGCCCCATACCGCCCCACTCCGCGGGAAGGTGAGGGTTCCAGAGACCCGACGCGCGGGCAGTCGCGCGGAGCGTTGCAACCGTCTCCAGGGCCTCGTCCGACTCCATCCCGTAGCCGAGCGCTCCCTCCGCCGGCAGAACTTCCACGCGGACGAAGTCGGCGACTCGACGCTGCACCGCCTCGAGCTCGGGCGGGATCCGAAAATCGATCATGCGCCACTCTAGTCACCCGTGAGGGACGCCTCATCTTCCAGCGATACAATCCGGTCAACCGATTCCGTGGTGAACGAGCGACACAGGAGGCAGCAGTGGCGGGAGGAGTGACGGCTTACGTCCTCATTCAGGCTCAGGTGAACGCTGCTCGGGTCGCCAGTGATATCCGGGAGCTAGACGGGGTCGAATCGGCGGACGACGTGTCCGGCCCCTATGACGTCATCGTCCGAGCGAGCGCACGCAACATGGATGAGCTCGGACAGCTCGTAGTGGCTCAGATCCAGAGCGTCGAGGGGATCACCCGAACCCTCACGTGTCCGGTGGTCGAGCTCTAGCCGGATCCGTTTCGCAGCGTGGGCGCGGGAAGCACTTCGTTCATCGCTCCCGAACGGAAGCCCGACAGATCCAACGCGACGTAACGGAAACCCAACTCTCGAAGAGCGTCGGTCAGCTCCTCCCTCAAGGACGCCGCCCGTTCGATCTCCTCCGGCTGCACCTCGATGCGGGCCAGATCCCCATGATCGCGCACTCGGAAAACGGTGAACCCGAAAGCCCGCAGAACCTCTTCCGCGAGATCGACACGTTCAAGCCCCTCTTCAGTCACCCGCACACCGTAAGCGAACCGCGACGCCAGGCACGGGGAAGCGGGTTTCTGCGGCGCGGGCAACCCGAGCCGAGCCGCGAGAGCTCGAACGTCGTGCTTGGTGAAGCCGGCGTCGGCCAGCGGAGTCGCGACGTTCCGTTCGGAGGCCGCGCGCAGGCCAGGGCGGTAGTCGCCAAGGTCGTCGAGGTTGGTCCCAACGGCGATGTGCGCGCCTCTCGCCTTCGCTATCGGACCGAGTACGTCGAATAGCTCAGACTTACACCAGTAACAGCGATCCGCTTCGTTGCGCGTGTATTCCTCACGGTCGCCCTCATAGGTTCTGACGACTTGATGCGCCCACGCGAACCGGCGGGCCAACTCCGACGCGTCGGCCAGCTCGC
Source organism: uncultured Actinomycetes bacterium (assembly GCA_963777015.1). GTDB lineage: Bacteria > Actinomycetota > CADDZG01 > CADDZG01 > WHSQ01 > JACCXF01. The sequence continues at coordinate 185,829 of CAVZOQ010000004.1, read as the reverse complement.
GCCGAGCGAGTGAGGGAGAAACCGCCGTGACGGCCAGGGTCGCGGGTCCAAGGACTCGATGAGCCACCGCCGTCAACGTCGCAGAGTCGATCCCCCCGGAGTAAGCGACCACGACCGCTCCCAACTCCTCGAGGCTTCGTTCGAGAGCCGAGGTCTTCGCGAGAACCGAGGTCTTCGTTCCCAACCCACCTTGCATGCGCCCATCATGCCAGCCGTGCCTATACGGTTGGCACCATGATGGTGGCGGCGGCATCGTGGGTGGCCCAGGGGCGCATAGATGAATTCGTGAGCGACCCGGTGTTGACCGTTGCGTGCGTGCTCCTCGTGGCCGTGTCGGTGGGGTGGATCCTCACCTCGAGAGCGATCACGAAGAATATGAAACGCGTGGCAGCGAGGCAGCAGAGGCAAAGACCCCGAGCGGCTCGCCGGCGGAACGCGGATACGAGGACCCAGCCGACGCGGCGGGTCCCTCGCGGCTGAGGGCGTCGGCTACTCGATGTAGCCCAGGTCCTTGAGGTGCGCCGCGACCGCATCCGCCTCGTCCTGCGAGAACTCGCCACCGACGCTGCGGGCTCCGCCATCCGAGCCCCGCTCGACGGGATGGGCGGCCAGCCACTCCGGATCGATGATTCCCGTTGCGACCTCGCCGTCGAGGCCGGGGGGGACCGGTTGCTCGAGCAATGCCAGCGATGTCGGACACACGTCGTAGAGAGCCCGCTCGCCGCTCTCGGCACGAACGATCCGTGGGCCCGCCGCGACCAGGATCCCGAGTGGTCGGTGATCCGAGGACCACGCCTCCCCCACACCGGCCAGCTGAGTGGGCGGCACGACGAATCGATCGGACGCCTCCCGTCCGGGAGCGACGCGATAGCCCGCGGACCAGGAGTCGAGGATCAGATCGGGGGCCAGGTCGAGTGCGGGCCCCGAGTAGATGTCGTCCCGCCGGTGCGCGGCTGCGAATACGGGCGCGCCGTCGTGCTGATCCCGCAGGCCGAGAAGGCCGGCGCTGATCTCCTCCAACATGTCCGGCGCCGTCTCGGCCCGGACGCGGCCAAGTGGCTCTCGTCCTTCGACGTTCAGCCACAGATCCGAATGAACCCCCAGGAAGGCGTCCGTGTGCTCCCAGTCGAATGACCCCAGCTGTCCGCTGAGCGTCGCTCCCATCGTTCTGCGAGCTGCGCCCGGAGCCAGCCGCCGGCCGAGCCGTCGAAGGGGAGCGGGCATCGCCCACGCCGCTTTGACGGCCAGCGAAGTCTTCCTCCTGCCGTACCGGGCGCGCCCCGTGGAGGCGAGCCACGCCCCCACGTTCACGTCCCCTCGAAGGGGACCCGCCCCGTGGTCGCTGACCACCAGCACATCCGCGTCGGGAAAAGCCTCGAGAACGCGCCCGGTTGCGCGGTCCATCGCTTCGTAGACCTCGTCGACCACGGAGGCGAGGGGGTGACTCGTCCCACGGAACTTCCAGAAGAAGTGTTGCGCCCGATCCACGTGGGGCCAGACCGCGGCGACGCAATCGGCTCCCGACTCGCGCGCCGCCCAAGGAAGTGCCTCGCCCTGTCGCGCGAGCCCGTCGAGCAGCTCCTGACGGAAACGTTCGAGGGAACCACGAGGCGCGCGATCGAGAAGGTCGGCGATGTCCCACCGGTTCTCGAGCTCGTCTTGGAACGGATCCGGAGAGCAGAATCGAGCCCCAGGAGGCGCGCCGTAGCCCGCGACCATCACTCCGTTAACCGCCGCCGGCGGGAAGGTCATCGGGATGTTCCAGAGCAGCCACCTGCGCTCGCTCCCCACTTCCCACGCGGCCGGAGCCATGCGGTCCCGGGACGAGAAATAGCGACACTCGTACGCGCCCGGCGCCCGGTACCAGGATCCGAAGATGCCGTGCGAGCCCGGGTTGCGCCCCGTGAAGGCCGACGTCCAGGCGCAATCCGTCATCGGGGGCCAGGTGGAACGCAGCGGAGCGCGGGACCCGCGCTCCGCCATCCCGGCGAGCACCGGAAGGCGTCCTTGTTGGATGAGGGGGTCGACGACTTCGAAGGTGGCCGAATCCCAGCCGAGAACGATGAGCCGGGGAGCCACTTTCGGCTACGCGTCCGGCGCGTTCGGGTTGAGCGGCTCCACGACGCCTCCGTCGTTAGGGACGCGATCCATGCACACGTGGCCGCACCCGGATCCGTTCGAGATCGTCTTGACGAACCACTTGTAATCCTCGCGCGCGCCGCCTATCTCCATCCTGCGTTTGACGGCTATCTTGACCGTGACGGTTCTACGACCGGGCTTCCTCGTTCGCAGCCCGCCGATCCTCACGTCGCTGCGAGACTTGAAGTCTCGGAACAGAAGGCCCTTCATCCGGCGACCGTTCGAGGAAAGAAGCGCGTAATAGTCGGAGCGCGCGTCCTTGCCCTTAAGCGGCCCGAAGGTGTCGAAGTAGATCACGATGTAGCCCGTGTCCCAGAGTTGGGCGTTGGACCATCCGTTGTAGGTGAAGACGCGCCAGCGAGGGGGCGAGTTACCCCAGATGCCGACTTCCTGCACGTCCAGGGGACCGCTCGCATCGTTCGGGTCGGTGAGATCCAGATGACTGGCCCGCGCTCCAAGAGGAAGCACAACGATCGCCACCACCAATATCGAGATGAGAGACACACGTTTCATCTGGGCTCCTTCTTGCGCCACGCGCTCGTAGTTTGTTTAACGGTCCACCATGCGATCAGAACACCCGCGAGTGCCAGAGCGGCGGGCGCAATCTCGCCCCCGTCCGGCATCGACGCCTCCGCCAGCAAACCCTCTTCCGTGCCGGACAGCAAGACGATGGCGGCCAGCACGCCCAAACCGCCGTTCCTCAATAGCATCGATCGGTAGTCGCGGTCGGTCGCCTTACCGAAACAACCACAAGGAAGGCGATCTCCTTTGATCTCTCTGGCCCGAAGCACCGCCAGTGAGAACGATGCGAGCAGAGCGATGGTGAGCGCCCCGGCGGCCCGCGTGGAGAACGCCAGCATCACGACGACGATGCCCGCCTCCGCCACGGGAACCCCTACGTAAGCGGCCATCCGGGTCGCGCGCCCGAGCCCGTAGCCCTCGAGCGCGGCGCTCCACGCCGCCCTGTCCGCGACCTTGGCCAGCGCGGCCCAGCCGAAAACGGCGACGAGAAGAGACCCAGCGATCCGGCCGACGAGAAGTTCCACGGGACGAGAGCCTAGTACCCGGGGCTGCGCGATAGCCTGAATGCGAAGCGGACGGAGCACGGGCGAAGCAAGGAGTCAGACACAAAACGTGGAAGGTTGGTGGGCGGTTTCGTATCTGGTGCTGTGGTGTCTCGTAGTCATGCTCTGCATCGTCATCGTGGCGCTCGCCCGGCAGATCGGGACGCTTCATCTCCGTCTCGGCCCCCGTGGCGCTCTCGAGATGGACGCGGAAGGGCCGCCACTCGGCGAGGCTCCACAGCCTTTCGACGTCAGCGACGTCGAGGGGGGACCGATCAGCATCGGGGGACCCGGGCAGGCTCAGCTCCTGCTGTTCGTTTCCCCGGGATGCCACATCTGCCACCAGGTCATGCCGGGGATCCCCGCGGCGGCCGCTGCGGGGTCGTTCGCCCCTCACGTGATCGCGGATGTGGACCGGGTCGATACGCAAGCGGCGTTCGCGGGCAAGCGCTCCTCGTCGGCCCCTCTGACACCGGGCCCCGAGATCGCACGAGCGTACGGGATACCGGGAACCCCTTATGTTGTGATGCTTGACGACCGAGGGATTGTGAGAGCGAAAGGCACGGTCAACAACCTCGAGCAATTAGAGGGTTTGGTGGACACAGCGGTGCGCCGCACTGAAGAAGCGGACGCCGAGAGGCGGGCGAGCTGATGATCGAAAGCGTCATAGAGAAAGCGTCGGTGGGTCTGGCGGGTCGAAGCGGTCGCCGCTCTTTCTTGGGCCGCATCGGAAAAGGGATGATCGCGCTCGTCGGTGGCCAGTACGTGGCGGTGGCCCTGGCCCCCGGGCGCGCCGAGGCGTATCACATCTGCGGCCACACCTACACGACGGGCTCGTGCCCCCACCCCTTCCGCCCTCAGTCCCGGGTGGACCAGTACGGCTACCCCGTGCATCCGAAGTACGGGTATCCGGTCGACGATCGGGGTCGCATCTACACGAAACGGTCCCAGAGCCGCCGGCAGATCTGCGAGGAGGTCGTTCCGTCCAAGTACCCGTACACGGGCTCTCCCGTGTTCGGAGGCGGATGGTCTCGTTGTTGCGGTGGACGTGTGCGGCGGATCGCAGATTGCTGTTCCTACTCCGACCGGAGGATCAACGGTGACGCGTCGCTGACCGGCTACTGCCACGCGGGACGCAAGGTCTTCTGCATCGGATACCGCGACACCAATACCCGCTGTTGACCGAACCGGTCTTCGTCACGGTCCTGCTGGCCTCGGCGATCGCCGGTTTCTCCACCGCATTCGACCCCTGAGGCATGTCGATGGTCGAGACCATCGCCCCCGTGGTCCACGGGGGGCGCCGTAAGAGCTACTGGGGTTCGGTCCTCCTTCACAGCGTCGCCGCAACGGCCGCCGCCGCCGCCGTGGGCGCGCTCCTCGGTGCGGTGGGGATGGGACTGCGCGCCCCGTGGGGGGTGGCATCGTTCGTCGCTCTGGCCTCGGTGGCGACCCTGTACGCGCTGAGGGAGTCGCTCCGGCTTCCCATCCCCGTCCCGGACCGGCATCGCCAGGTCCCCGAGTGGTGGCGGACCTTCTACTCTCCCCCGGTGGCGGCCGCCCTCTACGGCCTCGGTCTAGGGGTCGGTTTCCTCACGTACCTCTCGTTCGGGACCTACGTCGCGGTCGCCGCGGCCGCTCTGTTCTTCGGGGATCCGCTCCTGGGCGCGGCGTTGTGCGCCCCCTTCGGGCTGGCTCGCGGCCTCTCGGTCATCGCGTGGTCCCTGGGGACCTCCTCCCCGAACGACGCCTTGGTGAGGATCGAGAACCTCTCCAGCACGAAGGTCCCTCGGGTGGTGAATGCGCTCGCCCTGGGAGCGATCGCGATCGCGGCGCTCGTCTCCTTCTAGCTCCGGCGTCCACAACGCCACCTAGGCACGAGATGGCTTTTGTCCCGATTTCGGACAAGTGCCTGACTAGTCACCCAAGACGAAAGCCCTGGTAGAGCGTCTAGCGCGAGACCACTCAGATTGCGTATAGGCCACGGCTCCACCGATGTCGATGTGTTCAACAGGTCCAAAAAACATCGAAGTGGTTCCGACCCTCCCGAAAGGAGACGCTAGTGAAGAAGTATTCGAAGAAGCTCATGATCACGGGCGCCACCCTGCTCGCGTTCTTGGTAGCCAGCGTCGCTTTCGCGGCCTGGGTCGTAACCGGCAGCGGTAACGGCTACGCCAAGGCAACCAGCTCGCAGGCGCTGTACACGGATGACGTAGGCGCAACGACCGTCGCCCAGCTCTACCCGGGCGGCAACGGTGACGTCAAGGTAACGGTCCGCAACCCCAACCCGTTCCCCGTTGAGGTCACGCAGGTGTCCGCCAACGGAGCCGTATCGGGTAACGCCAACTGCACCGACGTCGGCGCCGACCCCACCAAGGCGACGGGCGTCAGCTTCACGACGCAGAACCTTGTTGCCGGCAACGTCGTCCCCGCCAAGAGCGGTGGCACCGATGGAACGCTTGCGCTCAGCCTGTCGAACGCGGCTGCGATGAGCAACGCCTCCGTCAACGCCTGCCAGGGAGCCACCTTCACGATCCCGGTGACCTTCACGGCAGCCAGCAACTAGTCGACCGAACAATCGCATGGATGGTGGCGGGTGGGGCCCAGGCTCCTCCCGCCACTTTCGATTCAGACGATCCCACAGGGGATCCCTTTCGAAGGAGAGATGTGAATCCGTCATCGCGGTTCGCCAGGATGGCAACAAAGTTCCTGCAGGGTCTAGGGGCCTTGCTGCTTGTTGCCGTCCTGGCGAGCCCCGAGGCGCACAGGTTCGCGCAGGCGGAACGCGATCGGCTCGAGAACCTCAGTGGAAGGGTCGGTTCCTCGGCATCCTTCCGGATCGCCGGCAAGCTAAAGGGTCTCTATCCGGGCAAGCGAAAAATCATGACGATCAAGGTTAAGAACCCCAACCGCTTCCCGATCGTCGTGAAAGAGATGCGCGTTGTCGTGAAGCGCTCGAGCAAGCCCGGTTGCGGACCCAAGTGGCTCAAGGCCCGCAAGCGCTTCCGCATCTCCCTCCTGGTTCCCGCTCGTGCACGAGCCTTCGCCTCCCTCCCGGTCAAGATGAAGCGAACCGCGCCGGGGGCATGCCAAGGCGCCCGCTGGCGACTGCGGTTCCGCGGAGGAGCGGTGCGCAAGCGATGAAGCTCCTCCGAAGGATGGCCCTCGTCGTAACCGTGGTGTCGCTCATCAGTAGCGTGAGCGGCACGGCTTCGGCGCGTTGGAGTCCCGCATCCCCGAACGCAAACGGCCATTCCAAAGGGCGCACGATGCCCACCGGGTACGTGCCGACGGCCTCGGTCACCGTGCGCGACGTGGCCGTGAGCTGGAGTGCGAATCAGTTCCCCACCGGCACCCCCGTGAACACATACCGGGTAACGCGCTACGACGTCGCCACCAACACCCCGCAGACGATGCTCTCGAACTGCAACGGCACCGTGACGGGCACGACCTGCACAGAGCAGGGCGTCCCCGGAGGCAACTGGCGCTATTCGGTGACCCCGGTGCACCAGAACTGGATCGGATCGCCCGGCTCGTTGAGCACGGCCGTGACCGTTCAGGCTCCATCCCTGACCCTCAGCGGCTCCACGACGTTCACCCTTCTGCCCGGCGCGATCAACGGGAGCGTAGCCAACTACGCATCCGGTCAGAGCCTTACGTTTCGCCTCGACGACCCGACCACCGGTACGGTGCTCGCCGGGTCCTCCACACCGACCACGATCGGAGCCGCGGGTACTGCGACGATCGCAGCGACGGTCCCGCCGGGAACGCCCAACGGGGTCCATACCGTCTACGCGATCGGGAGCAGCGGTGATGTGGCCTCCGCATCGATCACGGTGAACGTGCCTCCGTTCTCGCCGACCGCTCTGCTGAACGCGAACGGCGGCAACCAGACCGGTAGGCCACAGGAGGCCGACCGGGTCGAGGTCGTGTTCAACCAGGCTCTCAGCGTGGCATCGATGTGCTCGACGTGGAGCGGGAACGGTACCAACCAATCGATCACTGCCGACGATGTCGTTACGGTCACCCTCGCGAACAACGCGGCCCCCAGCGGGAACGATCAGCTGAACGTAACGACCTCGGCCGCCTCGTGCGGAGGGGTCTTCAACTTCGGTGCGCTGGACATGGGGTCCCCGGACTTCGTGACCACCAACTCGAGCTTCGGAGGCGCCGGCGCCGACGCATCGAGCATCGCCTGGGATGCGGCAACGCGCAAACTGACGGTCACCTTGGGGAAACGAGTAGGCGGAGGCGCCGCCCCCAGCCGGGTCAACACCGTCCTTACCTCGACCTATACGCCTTCGCCGGCGCTCATGAGCACCAGCGGCTTCGGGGTCGTCGGGACGGTCTCGAGCACCGCGATCCAGTTCTAGGCCACCCGGTCCCCTCGATTTGCACGAACGAGGGGGTGCGAGCTATCTTTAGCACTCAGACCATAAGAGTGCTAAACGAGTAGCAAGCCGCATCCAGGGAGGTAAAGCCAATGTCGAAGATCCTCGCCTTTGAAGACGAGGCCCGGAGGGCGCTCGAGCGGGGCATGAACCAGCTCGCCGACGCCGTGAAGGTGACGCTCGGCCCCAAGGGCCGCAACGTCGTGCTGGAGAAGAAGTGGGGCGCTCCCACGATCACGAACGATGGGGTGTCCATCGCCAAGGAGATCGAGCTCGAGGACCCCTACGAGAAGATCGGGGCCGAGCTCGTCAAAGAGGTAGCCAAGAAGACCGACGACGTTGCCGGCGACGGGACCACCACGGCCACCGTCCTGGCCCAGGCGATGGTTCACGAGGGCCTGCGCAACGTGGCCGCCGGAGCGAACCCGGTCGCGATCAAGCGTGGGATCGAAAAGGCCGTAGCGGCCGTCGTCGAATCGATCCGCTCCACGTCCCGTGAGGTCGAGGGGCGCGAGCAGATCAGCCAGGTCGCATCGATCAGCGCCAACAACGACCCGGAGATCGGCGAGACGATCGCCGAGGCCATGGACAAGGTCGGCAAGGACGGCGTCATCACGGTCGAGGAGTCCAACACCTTCGGTCTCGAGCTCGAGCTCGTCGAGGGGATGAGGTTCGACAAGGGCTACATCTCGCCGTACTTCGTAACCGATGCCGAGCGGATGGAGGTCGTCCTCGACGAGCCTTACATCCTCATCGCCAACCAGAAGATCTCGGCGGTCAAGGACATGTTGCCGGTGCTCGAGAAGGTCATGCAGGCCGGTAAGCCGCTCCTGATCGTGGCGGAGGACCTCGAGGGCGAGGCTCTCGCCACCCTCGTCGTCAACAAGATCCGCGGAACGTTCAAGGCCGCTGCGGTGAAGGCCCCCGGGTTCGGAGACCGCCGCAAGGCGATGCTCCAGGACATCGCCATCCTCACGGGGGGCCAGGTCGTGTCTGAGGAGATCGGGCTCAAGCTCGAGTCGGTCGGTCTCGACATGCTCGGGAAAGCCCGCAAGATCGTCGTCAGCAAGGACGACACCACGGTGGTCGAGGGCGGAGGATCCGCCGACGACATCGCGGGACGCATCAATCAGATCAAAGCCGAGATCGAACGCTCGGACTCCGACTACGACAGCGAGAAGCTCCAGGAGCGCCTGGCGAAGCTGGCCGGCGGCGTTGGAGTCATCAAGGTCGGAGCTGCGACCGAGGTCGAGCTCAAGGAGAAGAAGCACCGCATCGAAGACGCCGTGCAGACGACCAAGGCGGCCGTCGAAGAGGGCATCGTCGTGGGCGGGGGCGTGACGCTCCTGCACGCGCAGGAAGCCATCGAGAAGGTCGAGCTCACCGGCGACGAGGCGACGGGCGCCGGGATCGTGAAGCGCGCCCTCGAGGAGCCGCTGAAGGTGATCGCGCACAACGCCGGACTCGAAGGCGGCGTCGTGATCGAGAAAGTGCGCGGGCTCGGCCCCGGCGAGGGCCTCAACGCAGCGAGCGGTGACTACGGCGATCTGTTCAAGGCCGGAGTCGTCGACGCAGCAAAGGTGACCCGCTCCGCGCTCCAGAACGCAGCCTCGATCGCCGCACTGTTCCTCACCACCGAGGCGATCGTCGCCGACAAGCCGGAAAAGGAATCGATGCCGGCGATGCCGGACGGCGGGGGCATGGACTTCTAGCCCCTGTCCCTTAGTTACAGAAAAGGCCCCCGGTTTTCCGGGGGCCTTTCTCTTGCCGTGGAACCTCGTTCTCGGACGCCTCCGGGGAACGCCATGCGCTCCGGCTCCACACCGTTTTTTAGTCGCCTCCGGCATGACGTTCCCCTCCGGCTCCTCTTCCGTCGACCCAGCTCGACCGCGGGTCCGGGAAAGGCAAACCCAGATCGGACCCTTTTCCTTTCCCTGGACCGCCTGCGGCTTCCTGGCGCCATGGCCCCTCCGGCCGGCTTCGACGGCGGGGAGGGAGGGGAGTGGGGTTATTCGCCGGTTACTCCGTCTATGGCTTCTCTCATTAGGTCTAGGTGGCCGTTGTGGCGTGCGGTTTCTTCGAGCATGTGGGTGACGATCCAGCGGAGGGAGTAGCCACTTCTTTTCGGGTGGGTGGAGGCGTCGTCCAGGGGCGCGGCCTCGACGATCGCGCGGGCTTCGGCGGTTTCTTGGGTGTAGACGGCTAGGACGTCGGCCGTGGATTCTTCGGGCTCTATGCGGAAATCGGCGTCTGGGTCTTCGTCGGTCCAGGGGTAGGAGACGTCGCGGTCTAAGAAGACGGTCTGGAACCACCAGCGCTCTACGTAGGCCAGGTGTTTCACGACCCCCAGCATCGTCATCCCGGATGCGGTCATCGGGCGGCGTAGGTCGGCGTCGCTCAGGCCCTCGAGCTTCCAGAGCACGGTGGCTCTCTGCCAGTCGAGGAAACCCTCGAGGGTGTCCTTCTCCGGGCCTGCATGGGGTGGTTCGGGCCTATCGGGCTTCGTCGCCATGGGGATCTCCTCCTGTCGTGTCGGAGGAGGCTAACCCGGGCAAGGGAAAGGCCCTCGTCGGGACGAACGAGGGCCTTTTCAAAACACGCCTTCGACGGTGGGGGTGTCCATCTGAAGACTTAAGAACATCTTCGGTCGCCTGTGGAGCGGACTCAACCCCTTGGGCGGGTGGAAAATCCCTAGCCCCTACCCCGTCGAAAGCGTCGAACCTGACTAGTTACCCAGGCCTGCGCCCCAGGTCACCGGGTCTCTTTGTGGGCGGTGTGAGAGGTGCACCACCGGCAGTACTTCTTGAGCTCCATCCGGTCGCGGCTGTTATGCCGGTTCTTCTCGGTTATGTAGTTGCGCCGCTTGCACTGGGTGCATTCGAGCGTCACGTGGACGCGGCGATCACTGGCCATGCTTCACCTCGCGCTGAAAGGCTTGAGAACCTCGGAAGAGAGGAAGTATAGCGGGCCGAGCCGCCGATCAGGCCTGGGCGGTCTTGAGGAAGCGCTTGAAAACGGATCGCTCCGGGCCCCAGTCCATGCGGGGGGCCGGCGAGAAGGAGGCGATGGGATCCGGTCCGTCCGGGGCCGGCTGAGCGGCGAGGTCCCACACGCTGCGCTTCCGGGGTGCGGGCGGCGGAGGGGGCGGGGGTGGCGGGCCGGAGGCTCGGGCGGCGGGGCGAGTGGCAGCTCCCACGCCTACGGCGACGCGCTGCGGGGCGGGCGTCGACCAAGAGGGTGCTCCCTGGGTCGGATGATCCATGATCGCTGCGTCACGGGTCCCACTGAGAGCCTCGGTCACCTGGGTGCGGGCGTCTTCGAAGGCTCGATCGACCTCGCTCCTGAGCTCGGTCATCGGGGTGACGGGGGCATGGTGCCGGAGCGGGTGCCCCAGCAGGCAGAAGCCCCCGACGTCCTCGACGTCGGTGCCGCAGTGGTTGCAGAATCTGTTCGCCATATGCCAAATACCTCCAAGTGTTTCTTCGGTATCCAGGCGCCCTGAGTTGAGCGCGGCACGGGCGAATCGGTGGTCGTAGCGGCGGGTGGACTCGAACCACCGACTCGGCGATTATGAGCCGCCTGCTCTGCCCCTGAGCTACGCCGCCAGGAAGATGGAGCCCCCTCACGGAATCGAACCGTGGACCTTCTCCTTACCATGGAGACGCTCTGCCGTCTGAGCTAAGGGGGCGAACTTTATGCCAGCTGACCTGCTCTTTCGTGACTCCGCTCCCGCGCTTCCCTTACGCACGGGCGCTCCTGAGCGTATACGAAGGGAAACTGCGGACAGCCAACCGCCGGTGCTGCGCACCATTCGCGAGCAGCACGGCCTCCGTCTGGAGCTCGAGCCTCCCCAGCGCGCGCCTTCTTCGAACCCTGGTTCAGTCAACCATCGCCTTCCCCCTAGGTCCCGGCGTTTGCCGAGGACTCCGGGCCGCCGCTCGGCCGGGCGGCGGAGCGTCGCGCGGATCCGGGTCCAGATGTAGTCGAGGAGGACAGCGAACACCAGGAGGCCGATCATCGCGGTGAAGGTCTCGGGTGCGGTCTGAATGGTCTCGATCGCGAAGAGAACGAGCACGCTCGCAGTCGAAGCGATCGCAAGGATAATCACCCAGGCTTTGGACTTCGTCTCGGTCCGAAGGCGAAGGCCGACGACGGCGAGTACGAGGAAGAGGGTCAGTGCCACGACGCTACCGAGTGAAGCGATGGCGGTTAGATCCACCAAGTTCGCCAGTAAAAGGATCGCCAGAACGGTGATGCTGAGTCCGCGCGTGCTGCGATGGATAAGGGCGCCTCTACCGAAGATCGGCGGGAATTGTCCCACTTCTGCGAGCTTGCTCGTCGTTCCGACGGCGCTGTAGATGTTCGCGTTCGCGGACGATCCCGTGGCCAGCATTGCGGCTATCGCCATCATGGCGAAGCCGGCGTCGCCGAGGACGGGTCGCGCGGCTTCGGCTAGAGCCGTCTCGCCGTTCGCTATGACCTGCTCGACCGTAAGGGTCCCGAACACTCCGATCGAGATGAGGATGTACAGCACCGTCGTGATCCCCAGAGCCAGATACATAGCCTTAGGCAGGTTCCGTTCGGGATCGGGCAAATCATCGCCCGTGAAGCTGATCACTGCGAATCCCAAGAATGCGAAGAACGTCAACGCGACGCTCGAGAGGATGTCCATGGTCGGCGGGTAGGTCGATCGAGCCAACAGATCGGCGTCCATTTGTCCCGCCGTGGCGACGATGAAGACGCCGAAGACCGCCAGCAGGATGACCACGGTGATCGATTGCACCCGGTCGATGAGCGCTGCGCCCTTAATATTGATCGCCGCCACGAGAATGATCATCCCGGTCGCGAAGACGTTCGCCCAGATCGACGTTGAATCATCGAAGAACAACGCGGCCGCGTAACTGCCGAACGAGACGGCGACCATCGCGCTCACGATTATTGAGGACATGTACAGCAACCAGGAAACGATCCCTGTGAGGTGCCCGCTGCCGAAGCCCTTCACCAAGAAAGTAACCAGGCCCCCCGAAGAGGGATACGTGGCCCCCAGTTTGGCGACCACGTAACCGAGGAGACCGGCGATCAGTCCTCCACAAAGAAACGAGAGCCAGACGGCGGACCCGGCTACGGCCCCCGCCTCTCCAAGCAGTGCGAAGATTCCAGCGCCGACCATAGAACCAACCCCAAGCATCGCGGCGCCGCGTACGGTCATCTGGGGACGACCTGTTTGGTCTTTCACTTCATCTTCCTTCCTGGTGGGCGGCATCCTTGTTACACACGACCTCTCTCGCATCCACATCGAACCTTATTCACACGCGACCGCCTTTAAGATGAAGAACATCACCATCGTGGGGAAGATGCTCCGAAATCCCAACCAACACCCGTGCTCAGGCGACGATCTGCATCTCGTGGGTCGTGCCGTTGAGGCGTCGTCCACCATCTTCGGTGACAGTGATGATGTCCTCGATGCGGACGCCAAAGCGGTCGGCGAGGTAAATGCCTGGCTCGATCGAAAAGCACATACCCGGCCGCAGCAGCTGAGTCTCTCCCTCGACGATGTAAGGCGGCTCGTGCGTGGTCAAGCCGATGCCGTGGCCGGTGCGGTGCAGGAACTGCTCGCCGTAGCCGGCCTCGGTGATGACGCCTCTACAGACGCGGTCGATGTCTTGGCAGGCGACGCCAGGTCTGACGGCTTCCACGCCGGCCTGCTGGGCCGCGCGGACGATCTCGTAGACGTCACGCTCCTCTTCGGTCGGTTCACCGACATGGATCGTGCGCGATGTGTCCGAGCCGTAGCCATTCTTAAGCCCACCGAAGTCGAGCACGATCATGTCGCCGTCTTGGATCGTTCGGTCGGAAGCCTCGTGGTGCGGGTTGGCACCGTTCGGGCCTGAGCCGACAACCGTGAAGTCGACCTGGGAGTGGCCGTGGTCAATGAGGAGCTCGGCGAGATCTGCTGCCACTTCCGTCTCCTTGCGCCCCGCGAAACGGACCTTGAGGATCGCCTCGAAGCATTCGTCCGCGGCCGCGCCTGCGTCCTCGAGCCGCTCGAGCTCTTCGGCGTCCTTTATCGCGCGCAGCATGGGCAGCGCGGCCGTCATCGACACGTAGTGGGTGTCTGGCAGGGCCTTCTGGAGGCCGAGCAGCTGCAGCGCCCACGCGGAGTCGGAGATCGCGTAGGTGCCGACGGAGTCGAGGGCAGGGGCGAACTTCGCGAACGGGTCGGTCCCGTCGACCCAGTCGGTCAGTGCGATCGTGCGCGCACCCGGAGCGCCCTCGGCGTCGGGGCGCTCGAGGGTCGGCAGGATCATCGCTGGCCGATGCCCCTTCTGGACTGCGAGAAGCGTCAGGCGCTCGGTGATGGCCACCGGGACGTACCCGGCAAGGTAGAGCAGATCGGGTCCCGGGGCGACGAGTAGACCCGTCAGCCCGGCGGCGTCGGCCTGCTCGGCCGCGCCCTCCATGCGCCGGACGAAGTCATCGGCCGCGAACGATGACGGTTGATTACCGACGGCCATGGCTTAGCCCTGACCGCTACTGGCGAAGCGCTCAAGGAAGAGCGCCTCTGCGAGTGCGATGTGCTCGATCTCCGAAGGATCGACGCTCTCGTTGGGAGCGTGGATCAGGCATTGAGGCTCCTCGACGCCGAGCAACATCATCTCGGCGTCGGGGTACGTCTCGGCAAGGACATTGCACAGCGGGATGGAGCCGCCCTGACCCTCGGTCGCCATTGGCCGCCCGAACGCCTCCTCCATCGCGGCCTTCATCGCATCGAACGCGGGGCCCTCGAGCGTGCCGACGAAAGGGTCGCCGACGGCGACCCGTTCGATCTCGAACTGCAGGCCCCACGGCACCCGCTTGGTGAGGTGGTCGACGAGCGCATCCTGCGCTTGCCGCCCGCTCGTTCCCGGTGGCAGCCGCAGGCTCACCCGTGCCGCCGCCGAGGCCTGGATCGCAGAGGATGATCCGATCACCGGTGGGGCGTCGATCCCGAGGACGGTCGCTGACGGCCGCGCCCACAACAGATCGGCGACGTTGCCGTCGCCCATCAGCTCGACGCCCTCGAGCACGGTGGCGTCGCTGCGGAACTGTTCGGCCGGGTAGTCCACCCCACTCCAGGTCTGGGTCGCGTCGAGCCCATCGACAGTCGTGTTCCCCCGCTCGTCGTGAAGCGAGGCGAGGACCTGGATGAGGGCGACGACCACATCGGGGGCCGGCCCGCCGAACATCCCCGAGTGCATCGCGCTGCCGAGCGCCCGCAGGGTCACGTCGACACTCGTCATCCCCCGCAACGTCGTCGTGAGCGTCGGGACGCCGACCGCGAAGTTGCCCGTGTCAACGACGAGGATCGCGTCCGCGTGCAGCAGGTCGGCGTTCTCGGGAACGAACGCCTCCAAACCGCCCGTCCCCTGCTCCTCCGAGCCTTCACAGATGAGTTTCACCGTGCAAGGGAACCCGCCGTTGATCTGCTTTAGCGCACGGAGCGCGGTGAGGTGCATGACGATGTTGCCCTTGCAGTCCGCCGCGCCGCGGCCGTACCAGCGACCGTCGCGCTCGGTGAGCTCCCAAACAGGCGACTCCCAAGCCTCCTCGCCGAGCGGCGGCTGGACGTCGTAGTGGCAGTACAACAGAACTTCGGGGCTACCCTCCGGTCCGGGGGCATGGCCGTGCACCGCTTTGCTGCCGTCGGGAGTTGGTGAGGCCGCGACGTCCTGCAGGCCAACCTGGGTGAACGCGTCAATGACCCACTGTGCTGCCTTGTCGCACTCCTCGGGTGGATATTGCTTCGGATCGGCGACCGACTTAAAGGTCACCAGCTCGGCGAGGTCGCTCTTCGCGCGGCCCATGAGCCCCGCGACCACCTGGCGCAAATCGTCCGCGGGCACGGCAGCTCCTCTCGATCTCACTCGATCGTGTCGCCGAACTTCAGCTCGTTGATCCTGTCGCGGTAGTCCTCCAGCTTCTCCGGACAGTAGGTATCCAGGATCAGCGCCTCGCCCAGCACGATGCGGCGGTCGACGATCACCGGTCGCCGGCCGACAAAGCTGGCGCCGTTGGTCAGAAGGTCGTCCTGAATGGCCTTGCCCAGTGCGTTGGCGGGGTTGTCGCACACTGCCCCGCCATCGCTGCCCAGCGACTTGACGATGTGGTCTTGATCCTGCGGTACGGGCAGTCCAGCCTGCTCGAACTTCTCCGTGAGTTCCTGGGCCTTCTGCTGGGCCTCCTCCGTCTCTTTCTCACCCTTGTAGGTGATGAGTCCGATGCCGAGAAGGACGGCGACGATGCCGGCGAGGATCCAGTACAGCCAGCGGTGGCCGCTCCGGGGCTCTGGCTCCTCCGGGGGCGGCGCCGTGGGCTCCCTCGGGGGCGGCGACGCGACGGCGCCCTCGACGGTCTCATCGGGCTCGGCGGTCTTCCAGCTGGGCTTGCGCAGCTTCAGGAACAGCCACGGTGGCAACAGGCCAAGCAGGCCCGTGCCCGCCAGGATCAGCGCTCCGTAGGCTACGGCGTTGCCGCTCTCGAACTGCGACGGCGGCACGAAACCGATGACGATCGCCGCGGCCGAAGCGAGAAGGCCGACGACGCAAAGGAGTCGAAGCGCAGGCGCCCGGAAGCCGCGCTCCACGTTGGGCTGGTTGCGTCGCAGGCGCATGGCGGCGACGAACATCAGCAGGTAGACGATCAGGTAGATCTGGGTGGTCATCACGCTGAGGATCCAGTAGGCGCTGGATACCGATGGGACCAGCGCGTACAGCAAAGCGATGACGGTCGTAACCCCTCCCTGGACGACGAGAATGTTGACTGGGATCTCGTTGTCGTTCTGCTGCTGGAAGAACCGCGGGAGATAGCCCTCACGCCGTGCGATCAACAGCAGCCCCTTCGAGGGGCCCGCGAGCCAGGTCAGCATCCCACCCGCCGAAGCACACACGAGCGCGATCGCGACGACCGGTACGAGCTTCTGCATTCCGAAGTACGCGAAGAAAGCGTCGAACGCCTGCATCACGCCCGCGGTGAGGCTGAGCTCCTCGGCCGGAACGACCCAGCTGATCGCCAACGCCGGCAGGATGAAGATCAACAGCACGAGCCCTGCCGCGAAGAACATCGCCTTCGGGAACTCGTCGCCCGGCTTGCGCAGGGACCCGACGTGAACGGAGTTCATCTCCATGCCGGAATAAGACAGGAAGTTGTTGACGATGAGCACGAGGCTCGCGATCCCCGTCCACTGAGGAATGAGTAGGTCGGCCTCCATCGGCGCGGCCGACGCGTTGCCCTGGAGGAGGTAGATGATCCCCAGCACAACGAGCAGCGCCCCCGGGATCAGCGTGCCGATAAGGAGGCCGCTGGAGGCCAGCCTGGCGATCCCGCCGGTGCCTCCTCGCGCCGAGAGGAACACCCCCGCCCAGAAGACGATGACGATCACGATGCCGGTGTAGAGGCCGTTCGTCGCCAGCCCCGGGTTGAAGACGTAGGCCAAGGTGCTCGCGACGAACCCCAGCAGCGTGGGGTAATAGAAGATCGTCATCGCGAACTGGCACCACACCGCCAGCAGGCCGCTCTTCGGTGAAATGCCCTCGCTCACCCAACGAAAGACCCCGCCCGACCAGCCGGATGCCAGCTCCGCAGCGACCAGCGACTGGGGCAGCAGGAAGATGATGGCCGGCACGAGGTACAGGAAGACGCACGTCAGGCCGTAGACGGCCATCGTCGGCGCGCTGCGAAGGCTCGCGACGGAGGAGGTCGTCATGAACGCCAGGGTCAGCCACGTGATGTACTTAGGTCCGGCCAGTCCCCGGGCCGCCGGGACGACAATCGGTCGGTCGGCGGGCACGTCCATCGACGACATGGAGCTCCTCCGTTCTCGGGGTGGCAGAGCTTTCTATGTTTATCCGAGCATCCGAATGACAGCGTGGCTCCGCGCAACTCGCCCGTCATCGTCCGGTGGGATGAAGTTGCTTCGACTCATACTCAGGCAGGGATCGATTCCTCGCAACTTGGACCTCCGGCTCACGACTACATGATCTGCGGCGTTTTTGGGCGGCTTTTGTGTCGCGCCAGATCCCAAATGCTCACAGCCAGCCACTAACGTCCGAAAGCGGACCGAAGATCGGAAACCGGGCGCCGAGCCTGCTACCTCTCTAGTCTAGGGTGTCGTGACCTGGTTGGTCCAGAGTTGCACGGGACCGGGTCTACGCCTGTCGCCGTTGCTGACGATGAAGTCGGCAGAGCCGTCCCGGTTGTAGTCGACGACATCGACGTCATCCCCCGAGCCGTTGATGACCCCCATGCTGCGGCGTTCGAAGTTGCAAGGGAAGGGTCTGAGTGACCAGGTAGTCGGGATCGTCTTTGGCGTCCGTTCCTTTCTGAGCAACGATGAAGACGTCGCTCAGATGGTCACCGTTGAAGTCTCCGGTCGCGAGGCTCTCCCCTTGGGACAGCGCGAACGAATAGCTGGTTCCGGACCAGGGCCCCAGATTCCCGGATCTGGTGGAGACCTCGAACCTTCCACTGGTGAGTCGCACCAGCTCGTAGATGCCATCGTGGTTCAGATCGACTATCCGCGCATCTCGGATGCCCTGTTGAGTTACTCCGAGAGTTGCGGTGACGTTCGTGAAGGACGCGACCGGCCAGTTGTTCCGGTAGAGATGCAGAGACGTCTGTCCGCACACGAGGAGATCCTGGTCACCGTCGCCATCGTGGTCGATGGCCTGGGCGCACGCGTTGGCGTCCTTGCGCGCTCCATCCAGAACATTCAGTCCGAACTCGGGAGCATTGCGAAACGCGTATCCGGCTCCCGGACCGCGGTTCAGACGCAGCTCGTTGGGCCATTCGTCGCCTGGATAGTAGGACGGACTGAGCGGGATCCGAACCCACGCTCATCCCGTAGTAACGAGCGAAGTAAAGGTCCTGATTGCCGTCGTTGTTGGCGTCGATGAAGGTGACGTAGCGATAACGGCCGTGAGTGTTGCTCTGGATCCCAAGGGCGCGCGCCACGTTCGTGAAGGTGCCATCAGGATTCTGCCGCCATAGCTCGTTCTTCGAGAACTGACCGAATCCGATCGCACAAGCCATGTCCTGCCGACCGTCGTTGTTGTAGTCGCCCCAGGCACAACCGTGCTTGTCCGTTTTTCCAAACATGCCGGTGCCCCCATCCGTAAAGCCCGCACCAAGCAGATTGCGTCGCAGTGTTGAAGTTGGCAGGTTGCCGAGGCCGAGCTGCGGATCGTGCCGAACGAAGAAGAAGTCGTCTGGGTAGGAGCCCGACCAGTTGTCGTTGAAATCGACTGCATCAACCGAGAAGGTACGGGTGAACTCATAGACGCCGGTCTGTCCGGCGACGTTCATGGGATTGGTTACGACGGCGGCATCAGCCGGGATCGCCACGAACATGATGGAGAAAAAAACCAGAACCCCTAGCCGCGTCCCAAGCCGAATCATCCCCCCGGCTCCTTCCCCTTGCCGGAATGCCTCCCTGGTACTTATTGTCATGACCTGGCAGAACCTGCACAAGGCCCTTTGGGAATATTCGCCTGGGTCTTTTCGCCTGGGTCTTTTCGCCTGGGTCTTTTCGTCTGGCTCGTTTCGTCTGGCTCGTTCCGCAGCATTGTGCTGCCCCTGCGCCAGGCGGGAAGCTCTGCAAGGCTCGGCCCTCGATGCGCGGCTGCTGGAATTGCCTACTGGATTTTGGGAGGAACTGGTTGTTTTCCCAGCCCTGCTTCCTTAAGGTTCAGAAGGGCTAGGGGAAGATTGAGCGAACCAAGCAAATAGATGGACCAGATCGAGGGACCAGAACGAGGGACGAAATCGAGGGGACCAAAATTGAAGATAACTAGATCGTCATTCCGGTGGGAGCGCGCCACAATGATGGTTGCGTTGGTGGTGTTGCTCATCACCGGGTTCGTGCCCGGGGATGGGCCGCGCGACGCAACCGCCCAAACCGCGTTCGGGCCCGTCAACATGGCTCCAGCCGCAGGTCTGAGCGTGATCACCCGGACCTTTGACGTACCCGTGGCCGACTGGACCGGTGATGGTTACGACGATGTACTTGTCGTGCCGCACGATCCAGATGCGCTGCGGAACGGCAACACGGCCACAAGCGTCCCCATCTTCTACAAGAACAACGGTAACGGCACGTTCGCGCAAGTGAGCTCGAGTTTCCCAGGACGAGACCGCCACTCGTGCAGCTTCGCAGACATGAACAACGATGGGCGACCCGACTTCTTCTGCACCGTCGGATACAACAGTTCGAGGAACAAGGAGCTTGGTATCCAGCAGGCCGATGGATCGTTCTTCGACGTGGCTCCTTACAGGAATCTTCACAGCTTTGGCAACGGGAGGCATCGCACCGTTGCCCTCTTCGACGCCAACGGGGACGGTTTCAAGGACATCTACATCGCGCGCTACTACGGCGCGAACGGTTGGGACGGGGTCGTCACTCCCGCTGAAGACCCTCCCAAGCCGAACGAATTCTGGCTCAGCCATGCAGCGGCCTTCTACACCCACGAGACCTCGTTCGGACTGGATCAACCGTTGGGCGCCCCCAAGGACGCCGCTGCCTGCAATCAGGGTGCCGACGTTGATGGCGACCTCGACAAAGACCTGATGGTTTGCGGCTTCAAGAAACTTGCACTGTACGAGAACGTGAACAACTCAACCTTCAACGATGTCTCGGCGGAGACTCCCGGGATGTCGGGTCCTGCAGTAGATGCCGAGCTCGTTGATCTCAACGCAGACGGTCGCCTGGACCTGGTGCGCGTGAAACCCACGTATGTCGCCGTCCGTTTCGGCGACGTGAACGGATGGGGCAGCTTGACGTACGGCACCGAGATGGTGCAGGGCCAAGGTCTTGCCACCGGTGATTTCGATGGCGACGGCTTGATCGATCTCTACGTTGTCGGTACCTGTCCTCCGAATTCCCCGGGCGTCGACAAACCGGACTACATATTGCTCAACAAAGGGGCTGGAAGCTTTCAGAAGCAACAGATCCCGAGCCTTCCTCGCAACGGCGGTTGTGGGGACGCCGTCAGCGCGATGAATTACGACGCGGATAATCGGACCGACTTCATCGTCGTCAACGGACACAAGAAGAGGTCGGGGCCGATCCAGCTCTGGAGCTACAAACCCACCAGTTGATGGCCACAAGCGACCGCTTCGCCCTAGGGGAGGCGTCGGAAGTTCATCCTTGAAACGATTGCCAGATGGCTGGTGTCTACGTCGGTCCACAGCTGCACCGGGCCCGCGGTCCTGCGATCTCCGTTCGTGACGACGAAGTCGGACTTCCCGTCCCGGTTGTAATCGAGCTCCGCGACATCGTCTCCGGCGCCGTTCGGTCCAAGTGCACCCAGATTGACCTTGGAGAAATCGAACCCTCCCTGGTTGAGCAGAAGGAAGTCGGGATCGTCGTAGCCGTCTCCCCCTCGACCTTCCAGCACGTAGACGTCCTTGTAGCCGTTGCCGTCAAAGTCCCCGAACGCGAGGGATTCGCCCCCCGTGAGCGTCAGAGAGTACGGCGTCGTGTTGTAAACCAGCGACGCGATGCGGGAGCGGTCCTTGATCGTCAACTTTCCTAAGCGGAGCTCCGCCAACTCGAGTGCGGAGTCGCCATCGAGGTTGGCGAACCCGGCGTCCCTGATGCCTGTGCCGCCGACCTTGTAGGTACTCGTTTCGTTGGTGAAACCGTTGTTGCCGTTGTTGCGATAGAAAACCGATCCGGACTGCCCACATACGAGCAGGTCCCTATCTCCATCGGAGTCGAAGTTGACGTCCTGCACGCACGAGGCCGAATCCTTGAGCGCGCTGATCGGGCGGTTCAGACCGAATCCCGGAGCGATCCGGAAAGAGTAGGGGTTTGCCGCCGTGGGTCCTTTGTTGATCCACAGCTCATTGGGCCGATCGTCCTTGGGCTTGGCATCGAATCCCCCCGATGGCGCCCGCATAGCGCGCGAAGTAAAGGTCTTGGTAGCCGTCACCGTTGGCGTCGAAGAACGTCACGTACCGATAGGTGCCATAGGACTCGCTATAGCTCCACAGGCCCTTGGCTTTCCCCACCTCCGTGAAGCCCGCTGCCCTGAAACTGCCGTTGGTGAATCTTCCGTCGTTGCGCCATAACTCATTCTTCGAATCGACATCCCATCCGATGGCGCAGGCCAGATCCAAGTCCCTGTCCTCGTCGTAGTCGCCCCACGCGCAGCCATGCTTGTCGGTTCTCCCGAACATCGTGGCGGCGTACAGCGAGAGACTCCCGGTCCTCTCGTTCCTGAAGAGCTTCGAGTGGGGGAGGTTGTTCATGCCCAGCTGGGGGTTGTGTCGCACGAAGAACCATTCATCCCAGCCATCCTCGTCGAAGTCCCCGGAGGCCACCGAATAGGAGCGATACACCTCATCGACGCCCGCCTCCGCCGCGACGTCTGTGGGCGCTGCAAGGGCTGAAGGGATAGGGACACCAGCGACCAGTCCACTGGAGAAGACGAGCACCACTAGTGTGAGGATCCCCCTGACCTTCATGAAATGAGTATAGGTAGCGATGAGAAGCCGCAAACCTGCGAAGGGTTAGAGATGCCGGGATCATCCGCGCTTGGACGGTCGGACGAACGTGCTGGAGACACCGCGACTTGTCCTGAGGCGTCTCACCATGAACGACCTGGACGATCTCGCGCTCATTTACCGCGATCCCGACGTACGCCGGTACTTCCCGGAGGGAACTCTTTCCCGCGAGGAGACCAGGGAAGAAATCGAGTGGATCATCGATGTCTACTACGGGCGGTTCGGATTCGGATTGTGGGCAACGATCTACAAAGAGACGGGCGCGTTCATCGGCCGCTGCGGGTTGCTGCCGTGGTCGATCGTCCTCGGAGAGGACGGTCTCGGCGCCGTCAGTGAACATCCACCCGAGCCCCCGGCGCCGGAGGTCGAGGTGGCCTACCTACTGGCTAAGGATTACTGGCGCCTGGGTTTGGGGACCGAGGCGGCCCAAGCGATCGTCGACTACGGCTTCCATGAGCTGCACCTGGCGCGCCTGATCTGCCTGATCGATCCGGCGAATCGCGCTTCCGCCGCAGTGGCGCGGAACATCGGCATGACGCTCGAGCGGGAGATGGAGCTCGATGGAGAGCTCACGTCCATCTACTCGATCTCTAGGGAGTGAAGTCTAGGATCGCCGTCGCGATGACGTCTCAGCGGCTCTGCTACAGGGGGGCCGGGCCCGCATCCCTCACGGGCTGGGAGACGGCCCCCGAGAAGGCGTCGAAGTTCTTGTGGAAGCGCTGGGCCAGCTCGCGGGCGGAGGTCTCGTATTCCTCCTCGTTCGACCACGTCGCGCGTGGATCGAGGATCTCCTCGGGGACGCCCGGACATGACACGGGGATGGCGAGATTGAAGATCGGGTCGCGTCGGGTCTCTGCGTCGTTCAACTCGCCGGAGATGGCCGCGCGGATGATCCGCCTGGTGGTCGGAAGGTCGATGCGCTCGCCCACGCCGAACGGTCCCCCCGTCCATCCCGTGTTGATCAAGAACACGCGTGAGCGATGTCGTTCGATGCGCTCGGCGAGCATCTCGGCGTAGACCACCGGGGACAGCGGCAGGAATGGTGCGCCGAAGCAGGTCGAGAAGGTCGCCTCCGGCTCGGTGCCAAGACCGACCTCGGTGCCGGCGAGCTTCGACGTGAATCCCGAGAGGAAGTGATAGATGCTGGATTCGCGGTTGAGTCGGGCGACGGGCGGCAGGACTCCGAACGCATCCGCGGTCAAGAAGACGACGGTGGACGCGTGGCCCGCGCGTCCGTCCTCGTCGTACCCCGGGATGAACTCGATCGGATAGACCGCTCGGGTGTTCTCGGTATGCGTGCTGTCGGCGTAGTCGGCTTCACGCTCGTCGTTCACAACGACGTTCTCGAGGATGGATCCGAACCTGATCGCCCCGTAGATCTGGGGTTCTCGCTCGGGCGACAGGTCGATGCACTTCGCGTAGCAACCGCCCTCGAGGTTGAACACGCCGTTGTCGGACCAGCCATGTTCGTCATCGCCTATAAGCGACCGGCCTTCGTCCGCCGACAACGTCGTCTTGCCCGTACCGGAAAGACCGAAGAAGAGAGCGACGTCGTCATCGTCGGCTCCCACGTTGGCGGAACAATGCATCGTGAGGACGCCCTGGGTGGGGAGGAGGTAGTTCGCCGCGGAGAAGATGGACTTCTTCATCTCGCCCGCGTACTGGGTTCCAATGATCACGACCTTGCGGCGTTCGAGATCCAATCCCACGAAGGTTCCAGAGTTGGTCCCGTCGAGTTCGGGATCGGCCTTGAGCGTTGACGCCGAGACGAGCGTGAAATCGGGTTCGAACGTTTCCAGCTCCTCGGGGGTCGGCCGCCGGAAGAGCTCCCGGACGAACAATGCATGCCAGGCGAACTCCGCGACCACACGGACCTTGATCCGGTAAGCGGGGTCGGCCCCGACGTAGCCGTCGACGATGAATAGATCGCGGCCGTTCAGATGTTCGACCGCCTTCTCGTGAAGTCGATCGAAGGCCTCCGGATCGATGGGCTGGTTGAAGCCTCCCCATTCGATGCGGGCCTTCGAATCCCCGTGTGCCGCGATGAAGCGGTCTTTCGGGGAGCGGCCCGTGTGCTCACCGGTGTAGGCGACCAGGGCGCCCGAGTCCGCGAGGATCCCCTCGCCCCTCGCGACCGCCCTCTCGACCAGCTCCGGGACGGTCAGGTTGACGTGCGCGGTCTCGGATCGCGGCATGTCTTCATCGACGATCATCGCTCGTACATTACTTGCTCGGGCAGCTCGACCACGAAGCGTGGTGGTCCCGGAGTAGAACGCACGTTCGTTTTCCGACCGTAGCTTTGCTCGCTTTTCGACCGGTTGGGCTCTCAAGCGAGCATGCGTTCGCTATGTCAAACCGATACAAAGGTTCCGCGAGCGCAGCTCATCGGAAGAGCGCGCGCCGTCCTGGGACGCCCAGAGCGAGGTTCAGCACGCTGCCGATCGCCACGCCGATGCCGGCCCCCGCCACGATGTCCAGCGGGTTGTGTGCCCCGAGGTAGATACGCGCCAGGCCGGCAAGCACCGCCACGACGAACAGGCCGATCTTCCACGGACGGGACAGGTAGGGGGCCATCAAGGTCGCCACCGCGAAGGCGATGATGGCGTGGCCGGAGGGGAAGCTCAGCCCCGAGCGGTGCGCATCCCGCAGGATCGCCCCGGGGACGGTCGTCCCTGGCCTCTCGCGTTCCACGATCGCCTTCACGACCTGCTTCTCGAGCAGGAGCTTCGCCGGGATGACGAGCAACAGCCCCAAAGCCAGCCGCCACTTCGCGCGCGACGAGAGCTCCCAGGGCCACGACGGCGGGAAAGAGCAGCAGTCCGAACAGCTGCAGCGCCCACATCGGCCGTTCCAGCTGATCCGGGAGCTCGTTGATGGCGCGGAAGACCGCTCGCTCGAGAGCCCCGACGTCGCCGGAGGCGGCTACGGCGGCGGTCGCGACGACCACACCGATGGCGACGAGCGCGATCCAGACATCGAGGGGCCGGCGTACGTAAGGACGAGACACCCCGGCATCGTATGACCCTCGGAGGGGCCCGACACCTGGGGCCCTCTACTCCACTTCGCGGCGCTGGCTAACTAGTCCCAGGAGTCCCAATAAATCAGACATTCACCGCGGAGGGACTAGACAATTTGGCCTACTCCGGCAGTCGTCAAAAACCGCGGTTCCGTCGATGAAGGGGGAAGAGGGTTCCTCGCTCACACGGAGCGAAGTCGCCGTTAAGGGGCGGACCATACAGGGTCTCATCGAGACAACCAAGGGACGGAGCTGATCCACCGTGAGGAAGTACGCCTCGGTCGCTCTAGCGGGCTTAGTGATGTCGGTGGTGCTCATCGCCCTTCTGGCGGGACCAGCCCCGGCCGTTACCTCGTCCGTCGATGCTGAACTGACGATCGACAAGCGGCGCACGGTCCTGTTCGTTCAGACCTCGCTGCCCCGAGCCGACGCCGAGCGTGTCTATCTGAGCGTCCTCGCCCCGTCCCCCAAGGGACGTGAGATGTGGCAGTGGTGCCGGCTCGGTTACGTCGGTCCCGGCACCTACCGCTGTGGCATCGACATCTCGAAGTCGACCCGAGCCCGCACCCTGGTGGGTGACTGGGCGGCGAATCTCCGCCTCGATGGACGTCTCCTGGATCATCTGCTCTTCCAGGTGCGCGAAAGCTAGAACCCCCACCGCCCACCTCTGAGAGGATGGCGCGATGGACCAGCACCGGCCCCAGGAGCCCGCGTACGCGGGCATGCCCACGTTCGAGAAGCTCCCGCTCGTTCTCGATCCGGCCGAGCTCACCGGCGTAGACGTGGCGATCGTCGGCGCGCCGATGGACGACCTGGCCAGTAACCGGCCGGGGACGCGCTTCGGCCCCCGTGCGATCCGCCTCGCGTTCGAGGGAGGCGGCGAACCCGCCCGCTGGCACCTCGACCTTGGTGTGGATCCGTTCGACGCCCTGCAGGTCGTGGATCACGGCGATGCCGCAGTGGTGCCGGGGGATGCCCACGCCAGCCACCGGGCCATCCGCACGTCCGTGGAGCAGATACGGGCGGCGGGAACTATCCCGATCGTGCTCGGGGGAGATCACTCGATCGCCTATCCGAACATCAAGGCCGTGGCCGAGTCGTTGCCTCCCGGCTCCGTCGCGGTGGTGCAGTTCGACGCCCATGCGGACACCGCTACCGACATATGGGGAGTGAAGTGGTCGCACGGGAGTCCGTTCCGCCACCTCGTCGACGACGGGGTCCTCCCGGGCAACCGGCTCGTCCAGGTGGGGCTGCGGGGCTACTGGCCGTTCCCCGAGGAGTTCGAATGGGCCCGCTCCCAGGGCGTGCGCTGGCACCGCATGGAAGAGGTCGACGAAGCGGGCGTCGCGGCCGTGTTGGAACGCGTCTTGACTGAGATCGAGGGCGTGGACCACCTGTTCCTATCGGTCGACGTGGACGCTCTCGACCCCGCCTTCGCCCCCGGAACCGGGACCCCGGAGTCCGGTGGGATGACCAGCCGAGAGCTGCTTCGCTTCGTGCGGGGCCTGGCCCTCGCGCGTGACCTCTGCGGGATGGAGGTGGTCGAGGTGTCCCCTCCCTACGATCACGGCGAGATCACGGCCTTCGTGGCGCATTCGGTCGTGCTCGAGGTGTTGTCCGCCGTCGCCCTGCGCCGGGCCGGTGGGGTGCCCTCGCCCGAGGATCCCACCCCTCGGAGGACTTGATAAGCTTCACCCTATGCAAATAGGGCAAACTTCGAAGAAGCCCCGCAGCGCTCATCCCTACGACGATCTCGACGTCATCGATGCCCGCGCGCCCAGGTTCAACCAGGCCGCGGTGGCGCTGTTCTCGATCGCCGCGGTGGCGACGGGCTGGTGGGTCCTGCTTGGGATCATGGCGCTGCAGCTGATCGTGGGCCTGCGCTTCGGCCGGCGCTTCTGCATCGCGTGCGTCCTCTACTTCGAATTCGTTCAACCGCGCCTGGGCGAGGGCGACATCGAGGACGCCCGGCCTCCCCGGTTCGCGAACATCGTCGGCGCCGTCTTCCTGACGGCCGCGACGATCGCCTACGCCCTGGGAGCAACCGTCATCGGGGCGGGGCTGGCGGTCATCGTCGCAGCGCTGGCGACCCTTGCGGTCGTCACGGGGTTCTGCACCGGCTGTGAGATCTACAAGCTGGTGGCGCGCCTCCGCGGGATCCGTCCCGGTCGGGTCGAGCTCATCGATCTCGAGTCGCTGGGAGCCAGTCCGACGGGGCGCGCGACGATCCAGTTCACGCATCCCCTCTGTACCGGCTGCCTCGAGCTCGAGAGCCGGCTCCGAGCCGAGGGACGCGACCCGGTTCTCGTCGACGTATCGCAGCGGCCCGATGTCGCACGCATGTACCACGTCGCGGTCGTTCCCGCCGCCTTCACCGTCGACGAAGACGGCCGAGTACTCGAGCGGATCGCTTAGGAACGAGCCGCGGCCGTGCGGTCGAGACACGCGACGAACGCGTCGTACAGCTCGGCACTCTCCCTGTCGCTATCCCCGATGCAGGTGGCGCCCACCTTGCCGAAGTCGTGGAGTGCTCCGAGCAGATGCAGGGCGACGCCGGTCCCGGTGTCCCTACTGAACGCCAGGCCGGCGGTCACGACGCCCGCGATCACCTCGGCGGGCCACAGTCCCACGTAATGGTCCGACTTCAGGTTGTCGGTCGCGAAATAAGTCTTGGGGCCAGCCGCCGAATTGAGCTCCCCCGTCGCCTCGTCGTAGGTCCCTCGTAGCGCCAGATTCGCCATGAAGTAGGGGTGCGTCGTCCCCCCCATACGAAGGTTGATCTCGCTGAGGTAGACGGCCCAGCCTTCACCTCGAGGGATCACGATGAAGTCGATCCCGAACACACCGACCACGCCTTCCGCGGCGAGCTCTCTACCAACCTGCCTGGCGAGCTGGTGGATCGTCCTTCGGTACTCGGCGCGCGCGGGGAACTGACACCCGAGGTACACCTGACTGTCCAACCCTCCCAGCACCTGGTCGTGAGAGGACACCACCTCGACCGAGCCGGTGGCCGCGATCCGTAATTGAACGCTCGGTGAAACCAGCCCATCCGTTCGCTTCAACTCTTCGACGATCCCGCCCTCTTTCTCCAGCTTCGCCTCGAAGCTCGACCACGTTTCCTCCGCCGCGCAGAAGGATGAGTTCGAGCGGGCGATCGGAGCCACCGGACCTCCCAGCTCGATGACCACGTTGCCCTGGCCCGAGAACCCGTTGTTGAGCTTGACGACGACCGCCTCCATGTCGGGGCGCGTCATCCGCAACTGCTCGATGGCCGTCTCGACATCCTCCAGCCGGTACAGGTCCTCGGCTCCGTCGAGAACTGGTACGCCGGCCCGGCGGGCGATCCGCCTCCCTCCACTCTTCGACCCCCACCCGATCAGGTCCGGGCGAGGCCCGAACATGCGGATACCCAACGCCTCCGCCAGGTCGGCCTCCAGCTGGGTAACGTTGAAGGGAACGAGGACGGCATCCTGGCCGGCGGTGGCTTCGGATATCCGCTCGATCGCGTCGGGTCGTTCGAGGAGCTTTGCGGACAACGCGCGCACCTCCGGATCTCCAACGTCGATCAGCGTGAGCCTCTCTCTCGCCCCGTCGGGGTCGTCCAGGAAGCTCAGGTAGTAATCGATGACCGCGGGGTCGATCGGAAGGGCGGTCACATAGACGATGCACAACCGTGGGTTCCGCAGCAGCAGAAGGGTGAACAGCGATCGTTCCTCGTACCGCACGAGGCCGGTGATCTTCCGGAGCTCGGTCGAAGGAAAGGTGATGGACGACAGGACGACCATGCAGCCATCCGTCAGCCCCAGTAGCCCGAGGTCGTCGATCCCACCGGATCGGGAGCTCGGTTCGGCGGCTGCATCGTCGTGGATATCGGCGGGCATACCCTAGGTTAGTCGTCCCCCACGAACCGGATGGAACGCGATGCAGCAGGGACAGGTCGGTACATCACTCCACGAGGTCGCACGCTGGATCCGGGACGCCCGCAGCGTGATGGTGCTCACCGGGGCCGGTATCTCGACCGACTCCGGGATCCCGGACTTCCGCGGGCCACAGGGACTATGGACGAAGAACCCGAGAGCGGAGCGCCTCTCAGACATAAACGCATACATGGCCGACCGGGATCTACGCGTGGAGGCGTGGAGGGCCAGACTCGAGCATCCCGCCTGGACGGCCGAGCCCAACGATGCGCATCGTGCGATCGCCGCCCTCGAGGCCAAGGGTCGGATGGATACGCTCGTCACGCAGAACATCGACGGCTTGCACCAGCTTGCCGGATCTTCGCCGGAGCGTCTCATCGAGATCCATGGAACGTTGCGGGAGGTCATGTGCATGGAATGTGATGACCGGGCTCCGATGGAGGCGGCCCTCACTCGCGTTCGGGGCGGAGAGGACGATCCCGCGTGCCGTTCTTGTGGAGGCATCCTCAAGTCCGCGACGATCTCGTTCGGGCAGAGTCTGGTCGCCGGCGACCTCGAGCGTGCCCGGGAGGCGGCGCTCACATGTGACGTCTTCATCGCTGCCGGGACCTCGCTCACGGTGTTCCCCGTCGCACATCTTCCCCGGGTCGCACTAGGGGCGGGGGCCAGGTTGGCGGTATTCAACGCGGAGCCGACGCCCTTCGATCCCGTGGCGAGCGCGGTGGTGCGAACGCCGCTGGCCACGTCCCTGCCCGCCCTCGTCGAGCTGGTGAGCTAGAGCCCGATCAGCTTCCCAACGAGGTCGGCGCGCTTCGATGGACGACCCGTCCGGTTCTCTTTGTGATCGGCGCTGGCCATCGTGCGAAGAGCGAGGTTCGTGCCGATCCAGCGGAAGGGCTCGGGCTCCCAGCGGCGAGAGCGGCGGTTCACCCAGGGCAGCTGCGTGATATCGCTCTGCCGCCCGCAGATCAGATCGGCGAGGGTACGACCCGCGAGGTTCGTGGTCGAGACTCCGTCGCCGACGTACCCGCCCGCCCGCGCGAAACCTGCGTCCCGGTCGAACCCGACCGAGCTGTACCAGTCGCGGGGCACGCCGAGCGGCCCGCCCCATTCGTGCGTGGTGCGCGCGGTCCCGATCGCGGGCCACAGGTTCTCGATAACGCGGCGGAGCTCGTCGAAGACCTGAGGTTCCCGATCGAATGGATCCTCTATGCGCGAGGCGAAATGGTAGGGAGCACCTCGTCCTCCGATCGCGATCCGATCGTCCGCCGTGCGCTGGGCGTAGATGATCAGGTGCCGTCCATCGGCGAACGTCTCATATCCCTCCCAACCGACCTCGTCCCAAAACGACTGCGGAAGCGGCTCGGTCACCACCATCAACGAGTACAGAGGCATCACGTCACGACGTCGGTCCGGCAGGAGCGGGGTGTATCCCTCCGTCGCGAGAACGACGACTTCCGCGCGGACGCGTCCGCCCCGCGTCCGGACGTTCCCACCCGCTATGTCTTCGACTTCCGTCTGTTCGTAGACCTTCACACCTCTGCGTTCCACGGCATGAGCCAGGCCGCGCGCAAGCCGGGCCGGTTGAACGGTCGCGCAGTGCGGCGTGAACCCGGCGCCGCGGCAGCCGGAAACGTCGATCCGCCGGCGAGCCTCCGCCTCATCCAGCCATCGGAAGTCCTCCTCGGTGAAGCCCCACGCACGCTCCTGGTCGACTTCCTCTCGCACGCGTTCCAGCTGGGCGGGAGTCGTAACCGCGGTGAGGTTTCCGCCCTTGCGCCAGTGAGCGTCGATGTCCTCCTCCTGGAGCACACGGCCAACTTCGTCGATGGTGTCGAACATCGCTCGCTGCATAGCGACTGCAGCCTCACGTCCGCCCTTCTTCGCCATCTTCTTCTTCTTCGCCGCGAACAACGAGGAACACCATCCGCCGTTGCGACCGGAGGCCCCGAAGCCGGCGATCTCCTTCTCGAGCACGGCGATGCGAAGCGAGGGATCGGCGCGCGCGAGGTAGTAAGCCGTCCACAACCCCGTGTACCCACCGCCGACGATAGCGACATCGACCTGCTCATCCCGGTCGAGCCCGGAACGAGGAGTCAGATCGTCCCCACAAGTATCAAGCCAGAAGCTATAAGACGAGTAGTCCTTCACGCCGTCACCTTATGGCAAAGACGCACAAGCCCGTTAGAAAAGAATGCGTCGCACACCGCGGCCGAGTGGCCGCCCGACTTGAGCCCGCGCCGGGTCCGGAGTGGCTGCGATCGTCTGGACGATCGCGAGATAAGAGTGGAACTATGTTCGTTTACCCAAGCCGTAGGATGCTCCGGACTGACTGAGGGTCTCTTGGAGAAGCAGTATCGATAGGAGGACGGAATGGCGACAGAGGCATCACAAACATCCCGGCCGGGAGCCAGCGTCGGCCCCACGAACGAGTTCAGTCTCATCTTCAATATCAGGCCGGGCCATGGAGATGACTTGCGGAAAGCCCTCCGAACGCTTCAGGACCATCCTGGTTACCGGCCCGGTGACTTCCAGCTGGCGATCGCCACGATCCACGAAGCGAGATTCGTGCTTTTCGACGACGACACACGGCTGCTGTTCGCGACGAGCTTCGACGGGCCATGGGATGCCTACATGGACGACTTCTTCACGTCGGGGCCAACGCTGCAGCTTTTCGACGCGGTCTTCCAGCATGTCGAAGGCTACGAAGGCCTGCCAGACCTCGCGGCGGTGAAGGCGTTCGTCCTGAGCGCCCAGGTAACGGCGGCCGCCTACGCACGAAACTACGGCGGCACTGTGAAAGAGATCCGGAAGGCCGAGCGTGTGAACAAAGCATTCCAGCAGGTCCTCGACGATCCGGAAGCCGAAGCCGCATTGCAACAGCCGGCCCTGAAGCCGTTGCTCGACGAGGCAGCCGACTAGGCACCCGCGAAGACGGGGAGAGGCACGATGTCGGATCACATCTCGGGACCGCGGGCTCTAGCTGAGCCGATCGCGGACATCACCGATGTGTACGCGTTCCCCAGCCCAGAGCGATCCGGCCGGCTCGTTCTCGTCATGAACACGCTTCCGTTCGCCCAGCCATCCGACCTGTTCTCGGACGGGCTCGTCTACCGGTTCCGGTTGCGGCCGCTCACACCGCGCGCTGCGAGCGACCCGGCGCCGTTCACCGTTGCCGATGAGGAGCTCGTCTTCGAGAGCGTGTTCTCGGCCCCTACCGGCGAAAACACAAGAATCAGTTGGACAAGAGGGCACGTGCACTACGCCGAGAGGCGAAACGGTCTCCTTCGGCCTGAACGACGAGCGAGGCGGCTCGTCCGACGGCGTTCGCGTCTTCGCCGGGCCACGCTGGGATCCGTTCATCATGGATGCTCCCGCCGCGCTGAAGACGATCGCGACGGGAAAGCTCGCGTTCACCGATCCGGGCGCGATCTACCTCGACGGCAAGAACGTCCTTAGCCTCGTCGTTGAGTTTGATTGCGCAGATGTCCTCAACGGTGGGCAACTTGTCGGGGTGGTGGCGGAGACCCTGACGCGGGGCAAGCTCAACGTTCGGATCGAACGCGTGGGCAGGCCCGAGGTGAAGAACCTGATGCTGGCGCCAAAGCAGTTCGACCCGGTGAACCGCGACCTCGAGATTCGCGACCTCTTCAACATGGAGGACGCGTTCCACCTGGCCGAGGGATACGTGGGCGCATATCGCTCGCGGCTGAACGCAAACCTCGCTTACTGGGACAGCCTCGACGGGAAGATCGACTGGCCCGTGGACCGCAACGGGAAACACCCGCTGACGGAGCTCGTGCTCGCGGACTACCTCGTCGTCGACGTCACCAAGCCGTACGCAGACCAAGGCTCCTTCTTCGAGATCGAGCGCGCCACCCGCGCGGGCCGCTCACACGAGACCTGCGGTGGACGGGCCCCGAACGACGACGTGATGGACACCATCTTCACGCTGCTCGTAAACGCTGGGAACGGGCCCGTCATCCGCGACGGCGTCGATCGGGCGACGATGCCGGCGTCGCACACGTTCCCCTACCTGGCGCCGCCCAATCCGAAGCCCCCGGCGCCTCCCGAGCACGTCTGACGATGGGAGGCCCATGGACGAGCTGACCGCAGCCGAGAGCATCGAGCTCGAGCTCGACGACATCCAGAGCGGAGCGCTGCACGAGCGCCCGTCCCCTTACGTCGGCAGGTACCTCCTCCTCCGCATCGACGACCGCAGAGCGGGCCGGGAGCTCGTGCGGCGGCTGCTCCCCGTGGTCGACTCCGGCCGGACCTCCACCGACCCGGCGCGCGGTGCATGGATCACGGTCGCCTTCACGTATCACGGTCTCGAGGCGCTCGGCGTGCCGCAGGAATCGCTTGACAGCTTCGCGCCGGAGTTCCGGCAAGGCATGGCGGCGCGCGCGGCGGAACTGGGCGACGTCGCGGAGAGCAGCCCCGCGGTGGGAGAAACCGCTCGGTACGCCGGACGTCCACGTCGCGCTGGCCGCGCTGTCGCCCGACGCCGAGCATCTGGAAGCGGTCGCCGGAAGGGCACGCCGGGCCCACGAGGAGCTGCCCGGCGTCGATGTCATCTGGCGGCAGGACTGCTACCAGCTCCCGACGGGACGCACCTCCTTCGGCTTCAAGGACGGGATCGGGCAGCCGGCGGTGGAGGGGAGCGGCATCCCCGGCTCGAACCCGAGGGAGCGACCGATCAAGGCCGGTGAGATCATCCTCGGCTACCCGGACGAGACCGGCAGCCTGCCGCCGATGCCGACTCCGGACGTGCTCGGCCGGAACGGCACCTACGTCGTCTTCCGGAAGCTGCACACGCGGGTCGCCGCCTACCGGCAGTACCTCCGCGCAGAGCTGCGAGCCGCGGGGAGGAGGCGCTGCTCGGCGCCAAGATGGTCGGGCGCTGGCAGAGCGGCGCGCCGCTCGCGCTTGCCCCGGACCAGGACGACCCATCGCTTGGCGCCGACCCGAAACGCAACAACGACTTCAGCTACGGGGACGATCCGCGTGGCTTCAAGTGCCCGGCCGGCGCTCACGCGCGTCGCGCCAACCCTCGCGATGCGCTCGATGACGAAGGTGGCGTCGACGTTCGCCTCCACCGGATGATCCGGCGCGGCACGAGCTATGGCCCGATGCTGCCCGACGGCGTGCTCGACGACGACGGCGTTGACCGGGGCATCATCTTCGTCTTCGCGGGTGCGCACCTGAAGCGCCAGTTCGAGTTCGTCAAGACGCAGTGGCTGAACGACGGCATCTTCATCGGCGCGCCGACGGATAAGGACCCGCTGGTCGGGGCGAACGACGGCTCCGGTGTGTTCACGATTCCGCAGCGCCCGATCCGGCGTCGGCTAGATAGCCTGCCGCCGTTCGTCGTCACCCGCGGCGGCGAATACTGCTTCGCGCCGGGCCTGCGGGCGTTGCGCTGGCTGGCGGAGCTCGAGACCTGAGATCGAGAGGAGGACGACGTGGCAACGAACCCGAATGGCACCGATCGCTGGAAGGTGCTCGACTTCGGCCCCCCACCGTCGGATCTCGCGGAGCCCGATCGGCCCGTGCTGGTCGAGTATTTGGCGGGCGAGCGCGTGGCGCGAATCACCCTGAACCGGCCGCACGCAGATAACGCGATCACGACCGAGATGGGCGCGCGCCTGACGGAGATCCTCGAGACGATCGCGGTCCGTCCGACGATCCGCGTCGTCATCATCACCGGCGCCGGCGACCGCGCCTTCTCCGTCGGCAGCGACCTTCGTCAGCGCAAGGACATGACAAAGGAGGACTGGCTGCGCCAGCGGCAGGACTTCGATCGCACGCTCTACACGCTGCGCCAGATGCGAAAGCCGATCTTTGCCGCCGTCAACGGGGTCGCCTACGGCGGGGGATCGGAGATCGCCCAGAGCACCGACTTCATCATCGCCTCCGAGAACGCGACCTTCGGCCAGCCCGAGTCGATGATCGGGCTCGCGGCCGGCGGGGGCTCCCCGGTCCTTCTTCCGCGTCTGCTCCCGCCGGGGAAGGCGCTGCAGATGCTCATGACGGGCGACCCGATCGACGCCCAGGAGGCTTACCGGCTGGGGATGGTCAACGACGTTTACCCGAAGGGGGAGCTCATGGATGCCGCCCAGCGCATCGCGGAGAAGATCGCGAGCAACTCCCCCACGGCCGTGCAGGCCGTCAAGCGGGCCGTTCGCATGGGCGAGGGGCAGCCGATCGAGCAGGCGATCGCGATCATGATGGAGGCGCACTGGCGATCGGCTGTCCACCCCGACCGCATCGAGGGGATCGGCGCCTTCAACGAGGACCGGGAACCGACCTTTCAGGATCCCGACTACTGATACTTCGCCCGCGAGCTAAACGAACGTATAAGGAGGCTAGGACATGGCAGTAGCAGACAACCCCGAGCAGGAGCGCGCCGCACTGCAAATGATCAACCCGGCACCCTTCAACGCAGAAGCGCCGCCGGAGGCACTGGCCGGGGACATCACTCCCACCGAGCTCCACTACGTCCGCAGCAACTTCGCGGTGCCAGCCCACGATGGCTCGCTCGAGATCGGCGGAGCCGTCGAGAGCCCGACCACGCTCACACTCGACGATCTGCGCTCCATGCCGGCGACTGAAAGGGCGGTCACCCTCGAATGTGCGGGGAACGGCCGTCTCGCGACGAGACCGCTACCGGTCGGCGAGCCGTGGGGTGACTACGCGGTCTCGACCGCCCGCTGGACGGGCGCTCTCCTGCACGAGGTGCTGGAGCTGGCACGCCCGGCGGCGGAGGGCGTCGAGGCTCGGTTCGAGGGCGCCGACCACGGCAGCTATCACCTCCAACCCGTCCTTCCCGAGACCAACCGACAAGACCTGACCTTCGTGCGCTCGCTGCCCATCGCCGTAGCGACCGATCCGGCGGCGGAGCTCCTGATCGCCTACGAGATGAACGGCGAGCCGCTGAGCCCCGACCACGGGGCGCCGTTCAGGCTCATAGTGCCCCACTGGTACGCCGTCGCCTCCGTGAAGTGGCTTAAGCGGATCGACGTCCTGACCGAGCCGTTCACCGGCGAGTTTCAGACCGGCCACTACATCTACGAGTGGCCGGATCGAGCCCACGAACCCGTCGCCTTGATGCGCCCCGCGCGCGCATCACCGACCCCGCTCACGGTGCGACGATCGGCGTCGGAACCTACACGATGCGCGGAAAGGCCTGGTCCGGCACTGGACCGATCACCAAGGTCGAGATCAGTCTCACCGGCGAAGGAGAATGGCATACGGCCCAAGTCGATCCCCCGAAGAGCCCGTACCAGTGGCAGGACTGGTCGTTCGCCTGGGAGGCGACCGATATCGGAAGGCACAGCCTGCGCGCCCGCGCAACCGACGCTGCTGGAAACGTCCAACCAGACGTTCCCCCCTGGAACCGCCTGGGCTACGGAAACAATGCGGTCGAGGTGCTGTACGTCGACGTTGGTTGACGACAAGCATGTCGGAGTGGCAGCGGTCGCCTAGGCGACCGCGAGAAGGAATGAAAGACGCCGAGTAGCCGCCCGACGCGAGCCCACGCGGGGTCCGGAGCGGCAGCGGTCAGCGCGCCGCCCGAGCTAAGACGCGCAGGAGCCCGGAGTGGCAGCGGTCAGCCGCGCCGCCCGAGCTAAGACGCGCAGGAGCCCGGAGTGGCAGCGGTCAGCGCGCCGCCCGAGCTAAGCCGCGCAGGAGCCCGGAGTGGCAGCGGTCGCCTAGGCGACCGCGAGATAAAAGACGTGGCGGGAGGAGGATTCGAACCTCCGTAGGCTATAGCCGGCGACTTTACAGGCCGCTCCCTTTGGCCGCTCGGGCATCCCGCCGAAAACGCCGCGCAAACACCCGCGGGCGAACAGGATAACTGAGGCTATCCGGCGATCAGTCGCCGAATTCGGAGGGCGCCGAGGACTCGCTGACGCCCTGAAGGATCTGCGCGAGCTCGGACTGGGGGTCGAGTGCGCTGCCGCTCAGTGAGGCCGTTGGGCCCGCACCCTCGGTCGGAAGGTCGATGAGGGCGCTGCCTTCGCTCTCGAACGCGCTGTCCGAAAGCGCGGCCTGAAGGGCCGCCTCGGCGACCGAGAACGCGCCGCTGGCAGGGGACGATCCCGTAGACAGCAGAGACGCAGCCGGCACTTTCAGCTCGGAGAGATCGGGGGTGAAAGCGTCGCCGAAACGCCGAGCGGCGGTCAGAGGAACGATCTGCTTGATGCGCTTGCCGGTCGCGCCCTGTAGGAGAGACTTGGCGCGGCTCTCGGCGAGCTTCAACCACTGCACGAGCGCGCGCATCGGGTTGTGGGCGATGCCGGAGGAGTCGTAGTGACCGAAGTGCACGTGCGGCGGCGTCGTGATGGCGTTACCGGTATTACCGCAGAAGCCGATGACGTCACCGGCGTTGACGGTCGAGCCGGCCGGGAATTCCTTGTCGTTGAAGTCGGAGAGGTGCGCGTAATACCAGTAGCTGCCGCCCGACGAGCGGACCCGTGCGATCTCGCCGCCGAGGCCGCCGCTGTCGTACTCGACCGTGCCCGATTCCGTTGCCAGAACCGGATCGCCGAACTCACAGAAGACGTCCTGGCCCTCGTGTGTCCGGACCAGCGGGCCGGGGCCGTACCGGGGAGCGCCCCACGTGTTGGTCCAGGCCGCGGGCCCGGCGATGATGAACGGCTGGTACACCTTCTTCGCGACCTTCTCCTCGCTCCACCCGATCGCCCGCAACCGCGTGGCGATGTTGACGAGCAAATCGGTGTCGAAAGATCCCGAAGGACGGTAGGTGCCCTCGAACTTGAGGGGGGTCTTGCTGCCCTTGTTCTTTCCCCCGTTGTTGTTCTTGCCTTTGTCGGTGGGCGACTTGATGGGATCCTTCCCGCCGTTTCCACCGCCACCGCCGCCGCCACCACCGCCGCCACCGGGGGGTGGTGTCGGAATGGGCGTGCCGCCTCCACCGCCGCCACCGCCGCCACCGCCTCCACCGCCGCCGCCGCCGGGTTGCGACGGGAGGATGCTGGGCAGCGGACTGACGCTGGGGAGAGGCGGAGGGGAGATCGTTGGAAGCTGAGCGAGTGCGTCACGGAGCATCACGCGAGCGGCCGGGCGCGGCAGCAGGAACGTCCCGAACAGGAGCGCC
Organism: uncultured Actinomycetes bacterium; assembly: GCA_963777015.1. Taxonomy (GTDB): domain Bacteria; phylum Actinomycetota; class CADDZG01; order CADDZG01; family WHSQ01; genus JACCXF01. The sequence goes on along the minus strand of CAVZOQ010000004.1, from coordinate 147,643 downwards.
AGGATGACGGCGACGACCACGAGTGAAGCTCGTGCTGCCCTACGCAAAGTCCCTATCTACCCCCCATGGATCCGGCGCCGGACGGCGCAGACCTCCTCAGAATGTATCGGCACTTCTCCTACCCAAGTTTCGCCAGAAAGCACCATCTACCTGCAAAAACGGGCGCGGAAATCCGCACTAGCCTACGCTCACATCCTAATTTGTCGGCTTTGATGCGAAACATAGCCCGGATGGGGGGTTTCTTGAGACGGGGGCCTAGTCCCAGATGACGGTGTCGGGGGTCCTCCTCGCGGCCGGACGGGGACGGCGCCTGCAGACCGCTGACCGACCTCGTTCCGAAGCCGGCCCTGCCCCTCCTCGACGTCCCGTTGGGGCTCACCTCGCTTCGGGCGCTCATGGGAGCGTGCGACTCGGTCGTCGTCAACGTGAGCCACCTCGGCGGGCAGGTAGTGGAGGCGCTCTCCTGCCGTTCGACCGAAGGGGTCGAGGTCTTCGACGAGGGGCCCGAGCCGTACGGAACCGCCGGCACGCTCGCCGCCCTGCGCTCCCGGCTGCCGGGGACCGTCCTGGTCGCGAACGGCGACCTATTGAGCGACCTCGATCCGCACGACTTGCTCGAGCGCCACGCAATCGCGGGCGCGCAGCTCACGCTCGCGGTTCACGAGGTCTCGAACGGGGCCGACCTGAGGATCGGCGACGGGTGGGCGACTGGGTTCATCGACCGGCGGGAGTCCTCAACCGCCGGGGCGCGCTACCTGGGCATGGCGGCGTTCGACCCGGCCGCACTCGACGCGCTGCCCGATCGTCGTCCCCTCGGACTGGCCGAGGCGGTATTCCGGCCGATGATCGAGACAGGGAACGTCGCGGTTCACGTTCATGGGGGCTACGCGTTGGATGTCGGCACCATCGAGAGGTATCTACAGGCCAATGACGACGTGCTCAACGGGCGGGTCGGAACGATCGTCTCTCCCGGTGAGGTCCTCCCGCTCGCGACCGGGGGACGCGCGTACCTGGGACTCGATGCTCACGCGGCCCCCGCAACTTTGGGCTCGGGGGCGGTCGTTCTACGAGGGGCGTCGGTGGCGGCCGGCGCCATGGTGCGCGCTGCGGTCGTGTGGCCGAACGAGCGCGTTCCTCCCGATGCTCGTGTAGAGCGCGCGGTGTGGGCCGATGGTCGAGCCGTGTCTAAAGAAGAGAACGCTCGGCCAGATCCGTGATCACCTTCGGATAGATGAACGCGACGAACAACGCCAGCGCTGCGATCCCCATGGCGGCCTTCAAGAGGGTCGGTACCTCTACGGGCTCTGCGACATCCGGCGCCACCAGGAACATCCGTCGTACGACCGCCAGGTAGTACCAGGCGGCGATCACCGCATTGACTCCCATGACCACCGCCAGCCAGTAGACCTGTGCTTCAACCGTGGCGAGGAACACGAACAGCTTCGCCCACGCCCCGGCCATCGGTGGAGCCCCCGCCAGAGACAGCAAGAAACCGGCGAGCAGAGTGGCCAGCACGGGCGAACGCTGCCACAACCCGTTGTAGTCCGAGATGAAGTAGGTCCCGCCCCGGCGCGCGAACGCTACGGCGGCGGCGAACGCACCGAGGTCCATGACGGCGTAGATGACGAGATAGATCACCGCCGCGCTGAATGCGGCCTCGTTCGCATCGACGGCGGCTTGCCCGGTTCCGGGATCGATGAGAGCCAGGGTGACGAGCACGTAACCGGATTGTGCGATCCCCGAATACGCGAGCAGACGGATGATGTGTTGCTGCCGAAGGGCTATGAGGTTGGCCACCGTCATCGTAAGCACGGCGAGCACGGCCATAGCGGGACGCCAGTTGTCGGCGACCTCCGGGAAGGCCCGGAACATCAGGACGAGCAACCCGACGAAACCGCCGATCTTCGACGCAGTCGAGAGGAAAGCCGCGACCGGGGACGGGGCACCCTCGTACGTATCGGGGGCCCAGAAGTGGAACGGCACCGCAGAGATCTTGAACGCGAACCCAACCACGACGAAGAACACGCTGAGCACGATCAGAGGTTCGTCCCCGGACGAGATGGATCGACGGATCGCGTCCACCTGGGTCTCGCCCGTGGCCCCGTAGACCAGTGACATCCCGTAGAGCATCACGGCCGAAGAGAGCACGCTGAACAGGAAGAACTTCAGCGCGCCCTCGTTGGACTTCGCATCCGATTTACGCATCCCGACCATGACGATCGCGGGGATGCTGATGAGCTCCAGCGCGATGAAGATCGTAACGAGCTCCCGCGCGCTCGACATGACCACTCCGCCGAGCAAAGAGCAGAGCATCAGGAAATAGAACTCGCCCTGGTAGTACCGCCCGGATCTGATGTAGTTGTACGAGATCGCCAGCACGATCAACCCGATGACGCAGAACAACCCCTTGAAGAGGAGCGCGAAGTCATCGACCTCGAAGGCGCCACTCAGCGTGAGACGTTCGGACCCGATCAAGGACACCACCGCGGCCAGCGTCCCGAAGATACCGGCGGCCGCGAGCGGCATCGCGAGCCATCTGGCGTTCTTCGGCAAGAACAGGTCCGCCACCAGCACGATGAAGGCCGCTCCCGTGAGCACGAGCTCTGGGGCGATCGCGTGCCAGTCGACGCCGGGTTGGGTCAGGGCCTGAGCGACCAGCTGCATCTAGCCGAACACGCCCACGAGCTTCTGGACCGCGTCGTCGGTGACCCCCAGCACGAGCTTCGGATAGAGCCCGGTGACGAGGATCAGGATCAGTAGCGGCACCCAGGCGACCCACTCGAGTCGGACGACGTCGAAGATGCCTTTGCCCTCGTGGTACTTCTCGGGCACCAGACCGAGGTTCACGCGCTGCAGCATCCACAGGAAATAGCCGGCGGTCAGGACGGTGCCGATCCCGCCCCCGATCATCAGAACGCGGAACAACGTCTCGTTGAGCTGTGCGTTGGGCTCGTAGGAACCAAGAAGAGCCAGCATCTCGCCCCAGAACCCCGCCAAACCCGGCAAGCCGAGCGATGCGATAGCCGTGTACGTGAGCAGCGATCCGAAGCGCGGGATCTGTTGGAGCACCCCTCCAAGCGATCCGATCTCACGGGTGTGATAGCGCTCGTGGATCGATCCGGCCAGGAAGAACAGCATCCCGGTGATCAATCCGTGGGCCACCATCCCGAAGATCGCGCCGTTGATGCCCTGATCTGTCAGCGTTGCGATCCCCAACATCACGAAACCCATGTGGCCGACGGAGGAGAAGGCGATCATGCGCTTCAGATCCGTCTGGGCGAGACAGCAAGAGCGCGCCGTAGATGATCGCGATGACCGCGAGGATCCCGATCACCGGCGCCCAGGTCACGGCGGCGTCGGGGAGGATCGGGAGTGAGATCCTGATGAATCCGTAGGTCCCCATCTTCAGCATGATCGCGGCCAGGAGGACGGAGCCCACCGTGGGCGCCTCGGTGTGAGCGTCCGGCAACCACGTGTGGAAGGGCCACATCGGGACCTTCACGGCGAACCCGAGGAAGAGCCCGGCGAACACGAGGTTCTGAAAGAGCGTGGACGCATCGATCCCCTGCGCGGCGAGCTCGACCATGTCGAACGTGCCCGCGCTCAGGCGCAGAGCGAGGAAGCCAAGGAGCATGAAGATCGACCCGAAGAGCGTGTAGAGGAAGAACTTGACCGAGGCGTACTCGCGGCGTGGTCCGCCCCAGATCCCGATCATGAAGTACATCGGCACGAGGACGACTTCCCAGAAGATGAAGAAGAGAACGAGGTCGAGCGCGACGAACGTCCCCGTCATGCCCGTTTCGAGCAGTAGCACCAGGGCCATGAAGGCCTTCGGTTTGCCCGGCTCGGGCATGTGCCACCAGAGATAGATCATGCACAGGAAGGTCACCAGCAGAGACAGGACGAACATCGGCAGCGATATCCCATCGACGCCGATGTGGTAATTGGCATCGATCTGGGGGATCCACTCGGCGTTCACCTGGAACTGGAGTGTTCCGGCTTTGCCGTAGTCGAACGCAACCGCCACGACGATCCCCACGATGAGGGCAAGACCCGCGACAATCGTCCCGGTCAGCTTGATGGCGCGCTCTCGGGCGGGAGGGATGAACAACAGAACGATCGCCCCCACCAAAGGCAGGAACGTCGCTACGCTCAGTCCCCAATCCTCGATCCATGCCATAAAGCTCTAACCCCTTCCTAGGTGAATGCCAGCAGTCCCACGAACAGCGCGATCGCAGCGAAGAGCACGGCTGCGTAGCGTTGCACGTGACCGGTTTGTACGTATCGCAACAAGCCCCCGGACCATCCCGTGAGGTCAGCGGCTCCGTTCACCGCGAAATCGACGACGTTTTGATCGATCGCGTAAGCGCCGCGTGATGCCGCGAGCGAGCCCCGCGCCGCTCCATTAACCGCGCCATCGAGCACGTGTTGATTGCTCCAGTAAGCGGCCTTCGACAACTTGTACTGGATGGGTCGGACGATCCCGCCCAGGTACAGATCGTCCATGTAGTACTTGTTCTGCACGAAGCTGTACCCCCACCCGAACGGACTTCGGACGATGTCCATCCGCCACTTGTTTCGGGCGAAGAGCTGCCATCCCAGTGCCACCCCCGCCAGGGCGATCCCGACGGACGCCACCGGTAGGGCGATGTTGTAGAAGGTCGAGAAGCCGGGATGCTCGTGGCCGGGGACCGTGATCCAATCCTGGAAGGGTCCGATCACGGGAAAGCCGAGGAACCCGACGGTCAACGAGGCGAACGCGAGGATCCACAGCGGAGTGACCATCGAGCTCGGGCTCTCGTGTGGTTTGCCGTGCCCTCGAAAATCGCCCCAGAACGTCTTGACGACGACCCGCGTCATGTACAGGGCGGTGAGGAACGCCACGACGATGGCGGTGATGAAGACGATCCAAGCGGTGACCCGCGTACCTTCATTTGCCGCCCGGAGCGCCTCGCCCACGATCTCGTCCTTCGAGAAGAATCCGGCGAGCGGGAAGATGCCGGCCAATGCGAGGGATCCAATCAGGAACGTCCAGAAGGTGTGGGGCATGTATTTCCTGAGCCCGCCCATGTCGCTCATGTTGTTGGAGTGCACGGAATGGATCAGGGAGCCGGCGCCCAGGAACAGCAGAGCCTTGAAGAACGCGTGGGTGAACATGTGAAAGATCCCAGCGGTGTAGGCCCCCACGCCAAGCGCGGCCATCATGTACCCGAGCTGAGAGATGGTCGAGTACGCCAGAACCTTCTTGATGTCGTCTTGCACCAGAGCCAGCAACGCAGCGATAAGCATCGTTATCGACGCCACGATCGCGATGACGTCCATCGCCGCGCCGGAATGCTCGAACAGCACGAACATCCGCGCGACGAGGTAGATACCGGCGACGACCATCGTCGCTGCGTGGATCAGCGCCGAGACCGGAGTGGGACCCGCCATGGCGTCCGGAAGCCACACGTGAAGTGGGAACTGCGCGGACTTTCCGACGGCTCCGAGAAACAGCAGCAGGGCCGCCACGGTCAGGCCGGTGCCGGCGATCTCTCCCTCTTCGGCCAGGTGAGTGAGCTCGGTGATGTTGAACGTGTGTCCCAGCGCGAACAAGGCGAATATCCCGAACAAGAAACCGACGTCCCCGATGCGCGTTGTGATGAACGCCTTTATCGCTGCCGAGGAGTTCTCCTTTTCCTCCCAGTAGTGGCCGATGAGGAAGTAGGAGCACACGCCGACGCCCTCCCAGCCCACGAACATCTGCAGAAGGTTGTTCGAGAGGACCAGAAACAGCATGCTCGACGTGAACAATGACAACACCGCATAGAACCAGCTGTAGCGACTGTCATCGTGCATGTACCCGGTCGAGTAGATCTGGACGAGCAGCGAGATCGCGGTCACGATGACGAACATCACCGCGGTGAGGAAATCGAACCGCATGCCCAGCTCGAGCGTCATACCCTCGCTTCCACCGAGCTGGAACCATGTCCAGCTCTTCTCCACCGCGCCCCGTCCGCCGGCGAGCTCGAAGAATCCGACGAGCGACAGGAGAAGGCCCAGGCCCACTGCTCCGATGCCGACCCAGTGACCCTTGCCGGGCATCTTTCGCCCGAAGAAGAGGATGACGAAGAAGGCCAGAAACGGCAGCAAGGGGACGAGCCACATGATGCCGCCGACGGTCCCAGGCGTCAGGATCTCCTCAGATGCCTGGGCAAGTATCACGTTGCTCATCTCGCCATCACCACTTCATCAACGACATCTCGTCGACATCCACGCTCTGGCGATTCCTGAAGATCAGGATGACAATGGCGAGGCCGACCCCGACCTCGGCAGCCGCAACGGCGATAACGAAAAGGGCGAAGACCTGACCGGACACGCCCGCCTCCTGGAAATAGGCAGAGAACGCGACCAGATTGATGTTCACGGCATTGAGCATCAGCTCGATCGACAGCAAGACGAGAACCGCGTGTTCCCGCGCGAGGACTCCATAGATACCGATCGAGAACAACAACGCCGACAGGATGAGGAAGAAAGTGACCGGCATCAGTCTCGCCTCGCTAGCACGACGGCGCCGACGAGTGCGGCGAGCAGCAACACCGAGATGACCTCGAATGGGAGAACGTACGACGAGAAGATGACCTCACCTATCTTGCCGGTGGTGGTACCGACCTCCCGGGCGAAGTTGATCTTCTCGTCCTTGAAGGCATCCCACATGATCCAGCTCGTGACGCCGAACACGGCTAAGGCGCAAAGCGCCGCGATCAGACGCTGCTCGTTATCGAAATTTGCCTTGCCGATGGGGGCCCGCGTGAGCATGAGCCCGAACAACATCAACACGACAATCGCCCCCACGTAGACCAGGACTTGAGCCCACGCGACGAACTCGGCCAGCAGCATCACGTAGATCGACGCGGCTCCGAGAAGGGTCCCGACCAGATAGAGCGCGGCGTGCACCACGTTCTGAGCCGTGACGACGCGCACCGCCATCAGGATCATGACGACCCCGATCGCCCAGATGACGACCTGCTGCCACGTCTCGATCATCCGCCCGGCCCCCTGGTGCCCTTCTGGGCACGGACCCTCGCCGCCTTCGCACGACCCGTCGCCACCGCGTCGGACGAGCCCTTCGCCTTCTCCTCGGCCAGCACGCGTTCGTAGGCGGCCTCCGGGTCCTCGCCACCCTCCTCGGTCTGGGCGGGCTGGGTCGCGGCGGATGTCGCTTCCGGCCCCGCGGCCGCGTCCTCCGTCTCGGTCGGAGCGACTGGGCCCGCCTCCGGCTCGGGCGCGGTCGCCTCGGGAGCGCCCGACGGTTCGGGCTCGGCCGGACGGGTCTGCTGCGGGACGCTGGGAACGGGTTCCGCCGCATGGGCCGGCGCGATCGATGCGCGCACGCCTCGTTCGGCTTTGACGCGGGCCACCTTCGCGCGCGCCTCTGCCACCTGCGGAGAGGACCCTTTGTCGCGTTGTTCCTGAAGGACCCTGTCGTATACGGCCTGAGGCTCCTCGCCGGGTTCCGCCGGAGCGGGCGCTTCCGCCGGCGCTCCGGGCGATGCCGCGGCCTGCGGCTCGGCCACCGCTTCCGCCTCCTTGCGCTCCGGCTTGGAGGGCGTCTCTTCGGCCTCGCTCTTGATCGCGTCGGGTTGATCGGTCGCGGCGCCGATGGCCCGCTCGGGCTCGGCGGTGGCTGGGGCCCCCGCAACGGCGTCGCTCTTCTGTTCCGTGGGTGCTTGAGCCGCACGAGCATCCGAGGGTTGCGTCTCGCCGGCCGTTCGCTGGGCCTCGGTGGCCCGGGCCTCGGGGGGGGCCGATGCTGCAGCCGCCTCGGGCGGTCTCGCGGCCTGCTGTGGACGCTCCTCCACGGCGGTGTCCTGTGCGGGCGGGGAAGGCCGCTGTGCAGACCCCGGTCCCGCGGCCCCCGCGGCGGTGGCCGGTTCGGTGGGTGCCCCCGGAAGCTCCGCTCCTTCTTCCAGCGGCGGTGGCGGAAGCACCGAGGCCATCCAGTCCGACAACTTCTCCTTCTCGTGCGTGAGCTGTCGGATGTCGTACTCCGCGTACTCGAACTCACGACTCCAGAACAGCGCGTCGTAGGGGCAGACCTCGACGCAGATGCCGCAGTACATGCAGAGGGCGTAATCGATCGCGAACCGGTCGAGGACGTTCCGCTTGCGAGGACGCCCACCCTCCCGCTTCGGTGGAAGCGTCTCCTTGTGCGAATCGATATAGATGCACCAGTCGGGACATTCACGCCCGCACAGCATGCACACGGTGCAGTTTTCTTCCTTGAGAGCGATGACCCCGCGGGTGCGCGCTGGGAGATCTTGCTTCTCGTCTGGATACTGGATGACCGTGTTGTGCTTGAAGAGATGCTTGAGGGTCACGGCCATGCCCTTCAGCAACCCGAGACCTAAACCGGGCTTGCGTGCCTCTTCTAGCTTGCGTTCATCGACGGACAATCAGATGCCTTTCATACGTACAGGACCCAGGCGCCGGTGAGCAGGATCAGGACCAGTGATAGAGGGATGAGGAACTTCCACGCGAACTTCTGAAGCTGGTCTTCGCGAACCCGTGGGAACGTGGGCCGGATCCACAGGAACAGGAAGATCATGAAGAAGGTCTTTAACAGGAACCAGACGATGCCCGGGATCACCTCGAGGGGTTCCCACGGGACGATCGGCAAGAAGCCGCCGAGGAACAGGGTTGCTCCGATGCCGCCGAAAGCGATCAGGTGACCCATCTCTGCGAACATGTGGCTGAAGATGTAGCGCATCCCCGTGTATTCGGTGAACGGCCCGGTGATGATCTCGGATTCCGCGATCGGCATGTCGAAGGGCACACGGGTCATCTCCGCCGTCGCCCCCGTCACGAACACGAGGAACAAGGCGAGGCCGAGGCCCGGCGGCCACAACACGAACATCCAATCCTGCGCCCGGACGATGTCGACCAGCGAGAGCGATCCCGCGAGCATCGCCACCGCCGCCGCCGACAGGACCACCGGCAGCTCGTAAGCGATCAACTGCGCCGCCGAACGCAAGGCTCCGATCAGCGCGTACTTGTTGGCGCTCGACCAACCGGCCATGAGTACGCCGATGGTCGACACGGACGAGATCGCCAGCAGATAGAAGATCCCGATGTCGAGGTCCTCGACTATCAGGCTCTCGTCCATCGGGATCACGAGGTAGATCATGATGATCGGAACCATGATCGCCGCCGGCGCCAGCGAGAAGACACGTTTGTCGGCTGCGTCCGGGATGATGTCCTCCTTGTAGAGGAACTTGATCCCATCCGCGAGCGTTGTGGCCCAGCCGTGGAAGCCGCCGGGGTACATCGGTCCCAGCCGGTGTTGTAGGTGCGCCATCACCTTGTGCTCGGCGTAGCCGCCCGCGATCGCGCCGAGCGGCACGACCATGAGGATGATCAGCACCTTCACGATGAGGATCTGCCATGCGGTCAGCGCTATCTCAGGCATCAGCGGTCGATGTCCCCCAGCACGAAGAAGAACGACCCGAGGATGGCGATCATGTCCGAGACGAACGTGTTCTTGAGTACGTAAGGCAAAGCCGACACGTTGTTATAGGAGGGCGTCCGGATCTTCAGGCGGTACGGGCGTCGATCGCCGTCGGAGACGAGATACATCCCCAGCTCACCCAACGAATTCTCGGTCCTTACGTAGACCTCGCCCTCGGGCGCCTGGACCACGCGGGGGACCTTACCCATGACCGGCCCCGAAGGCATGCCCTCGATTGCTTGCTCGACGATCTTGGCCGACTCCACCACCTCGTGAAGCAGCACCCAGAAGCGATCGAAGCAATCGCCGTTCGGAGCGGAGCACACGTCGAAGTCGAACTGGTCGTACACGAGATAGGGCTCGTCCTTGCGCACGTCGAAGGTGATGTTCGAACCTCGAGCGATAGGCCCCGATACCCCGTAGTTGTACGCGACGTCCGTCGGGAGATGGCCGACATTGACCGTCCGTTGCTTGAAGATCTCGTTGCCGATCAACAGGTTCTCGTAGTCGGGGAGACGGTCGATGACCTGCCTGACACCTTTGAGGGCCTGAGCGAAGAACCCTTGCGGTACGTCTTCCTTCAGACCCCCAGGACGGAAGAACCCGAAGTGCATCCGCCCGCCGGTCGCCATCTCGAGCGCGAACTGGATGTCCTCACGCTCGCGGAACGCGTAGAAGGTCGGCGTGATCGCACCGAGCTCAGCCCCGAAAGACGCGAAGAACATCAGGTGATTGATGATCCGGTTCATCTCGAGCATCGCCACGCGCAGGTACTGAGCGCGAGGTGGCACCTCTATCTCCATCAAAGTCTCGAGAGCGATGGCCAACGGGATCTCGTTGTTGATCCCGGACAACCAGTCCATGCGCGAAACGAGGTTGGTTATCTGACGGTAGTCCCGCGCCTCGACGAGCTTTTCGTAACCCCGATGCATGTAACCGATGATCGGATCGGCGTCGATGAGCACTTCACCGTCGATCGTCGCGAGCAGCCTGAACACTCCGTGTGTCGCGGGATGCTGAGGGCCGACGTTGAGGATCATCTCCTCGGTCATCAACTTCCCGGAGGACACCTCCGCGGCGACCTCCGACGCGTCTTTGACGCCGTCGATGTTGGTGTCGGCGAGCCCCCTGTCCTCCGTTACGGCCATCTAGCCCCTGCCACCTCCCGCGGCCTCTTCGGGATCCTTGGCTCCGGGCCAGGGTTTGACGAAGCGGCCCGGTAGACGAAAGCTCTTCAGGAGGGGGCGCCCCTCGAAATCCTCGGGAAGGTAGAGGTTCGTAAGGCCGGGGTGACCCTCGAAGAAGATGCCGAACATCTCGTGTGTCTCGCGCTCGTGCCACTCGGCCCCCCGGAAGACACCGCTGATCGTGGGGCATCGGGGGGCTTCCAAAGGCAAAGGCACGTGCACGTTCACGTGGAAGATGAGCTCCGGCGAATAGAGATGGACCAGAAGCTCGAGCTCGCCGCGGCCCTCCGCCTCCTCGTCACCGAACGTAGACCGGTCGATGGCAGACAGGAACGTGAAGAAGATCGAGCGGGTGTCCTCATGATCGCGGAGCGTCGTCACCACATCGACGAGGTTTTCCGGCCGGCAGGTCACGTCGGCCTGGCCGAAATTCATACGAGAGGCGGTGACCTTGTCGCCCAACACCCGCTGCACCCGCTCGAGTATCTCGTCCGGGCTCAAACGTCCCTCGACCAGGGTCATGCGCTAGATACCCCCCGCAAGACCCGGCTCGGGGATGTGTGGGATCTCCGTGACGTGACCCAGCCACTTCTCGGAAGGGTTCTCCCCCGCGATCTTCTGCTGCAACCGGATGACTCCTTGGAGAAGAGCCTCCGGGCGCGGCGGGCAACCGGGGACGTATACGTCCACCGGGACGATCTGGTCGACCCCCTTCGTCACCGAATAGGAATCCCAGTAGGGCCCCCCGCAGTTCGCGCAGGATCCCATCGAGATGACGTACTTGGGCTCGGGCATCTGGTCGTAGATGCGCTTGATCGGGGCGGCCATCTTGTCCGTGACCGTCCCGGCCACCACCAGCAGATCGGCCTGGCGGGGCGATGCTGGGAAGGGGATCACCCCGAAGCGGATGATGTCGAACTTGCTGGCGATCGCCGCTCCCATCTCGATGCCACAGCAAGCCAGGCCGAACTGCATCATCCAGAGCGAGTACTTGCGGCTCCAGTTGAGCAGCCAGGAAACCGGGCTCGGCAGTTTGACCTTCTCGATCACAGCCAATCCAGCACCTTCTTCCTGATGGCGTAGAGCAGGGCGAGGGCGAGGATCCCGATGAAGATGATCATCTCGATGAAGGCCTGGGTCCCCAGGCGCTCGAACACGATCGCCCAGGGAAAGAGGAAGATCGCCTCGACATCGAAGATGACGAACAGCAGGGCGTAGATGTAGTAGCGCACGTTGGTGTGCACCCAGCCCTGCCCGATGGGGTCGATGCCGGACTCATAGGTGGTGTACTTCTCGGGATGAGGGACGTTCGGGCGCACGAGTCGCGCGAGCTGCAGGGTGACCACGACAAGCGCCAGCCCCACTATTCCGAAGATCCCGATAGTCACGTACTGGCCGAAGTAACCCTCTGGCACCCCTGCTCGCCGCTCCTGTTCGCGTAGACCGGATCACGACCGGATGGTGGACATCGAGGGCTCGCGCCTACCGGGTTAACGACCGGTGATAAGCCCTGAATACAGGGGCGAAACTAACACGGAGCAGGTCTTTTCCAGGGTGTTCGTTCGCTCGTGAAGAGCCCCCCGAAGGGGCCCGCGAAACCGCCTCCTCGCCGGGGCCGCGCCCCGATCGCCGAGGCCTCGTACGATTCCCGGGTGCCACGTGATCGCATCCTGAGACCGACCGAGATCGTCCGCGCCGATATCGCTCGCATGTTTCGACGGCCCTTCGTCATCCTCCTCGGTCTGAACCTGCTCCTGATGCTGGCCACGACCAGCCTCCCCACACCGATGGATGCCACCGCGCTCGTGACATGGTGCGTCCTTGCTTCGCTGTCGGTCTTCGTGCAAGCCGCCCTCACTCTGGCTGCGGCCGAAGACCATCCCGACACCAGCGCAGACCGCTGGGTCCGGGCCGCCATCGCGCAGAAGGTGTTCTGGAGGCTCTTGGGAACGGAGCTCTTGTTGTTCCTGGCCCTGCTCGCCTCGAGCTTCCTGCTCCTGGTGGGCGCTCTCTTCGTCGGAGCCGCGCTGGGCTTGGGCATGCAGGCTGCGGTTCTCGAGCGGAAGGGTCCTTCCGAAGCGCTGTACAGGAGCGTCGAGCTCACACGCCCGGACCGGCTCGCCTTCGGCGTGCTTTTCGCCGTGGTCTACCTGGTGCCGATGGTCGTGGGCCAGGCTTCCATCTACTTGACCGGCGAACTCGCGTGGGTGATCGCGATAAACGTCATCGTGACTCTCCTTCTCACCGCCGGGACGCTGGCCTTGACGCGTGCCTTCGTGCAGCTCAAGGCGCTGCCGGATAATAAGAAGGCGGTCGCGGACGCGCCGCCGGTGGGCTAGCCCCCCGAGACGAAGAAGCGCGCGCGTTCGGCGGCCTCGATCAGCGGTCCCCACGCAAGGCCCAGAACGATCGTGGCTATCGCGGAGATCGCCACGACTGCGTTCGCGAGCCGGCCCCCGGCGGGTGCTGGTTCCGATCCCTCGACCGGCTCCTGCATATACATCACGACGAGTACCCGCAGGTAGAAGAACGCGGCAACCGCGCTGGTGAGAACGCCGATCACGACCAACCACCAGTACCCGCTCTCAATGGCTGCGCCGAACACCACCAGCTTTCCGACGAACCCCGACGTCACCGGCACGCCCGCCAGGGCCAGCAAGAACAATGTCAGGGCGCCGGCGAGCAGGGGACGCTGGTAGAAGGCGCCGCGGTAATCGGTCAATCGGGTCCGGTGTTCCCCCGGCCCCCCCATGATCGAGATGACCGCGAACGATCCGAGAACGGTGAGACCGTAGGTCGCCAGATAGAAGAGGGAACCGGAGACGCCGCGGTCGTTCGCTGCAATCACGCCCACCAACACGAACCCGGCATGCGCGATCGAGGAGTAAGCAAGCATCCTCTTCACGTCCTCCTGCACCACGGCCAGCACCGAACCCACGACCATAGTGAGGACCGCGATCCCGATCAGGAGCGGGCGCCAATCCCACCGGAGCGGGAACAGGATCGCGTCGAGCACCCGGATGAGCGCGGCGAACCCCGCGATCTTCGATCCGGCCGCCATGAAGCCCGTGACCGGTGAGGGAGCTCCCTGATACGCGTCGGGGGTCCAGGCGTGGAAAGGCACCGCGGCGATCTTGAAGCCCAACCCCACGATGATGAGCCCCATCGCAAGTATCAGCAGCGCCTGATCGCCAGCGGGGCCACCGGAAGCGAACGCGAAGAGGCTGCTTGCGTTGGGACCGGTCGAGTAGAGGTTGGTCGTTCCCACGGCCCCGTACGCAAGAGCGATGCCGAACAGGAAGAAGGCCGACGAGAACGCTCCGAGAAGGAAGTACTTCATCGCCGATTCCTGGGCCTCGGACGAACGTCTCTTGAACGCCACGAGTACGTACAGGGCGATCGAGAACGTCTCGAGGGCAAGGAAGATGACGATGAGGTCTGCGGCGGCCGCCATCAGCATCATCCCGGCGACTGCGAACAAGACCAGCGCATAGAACTCTGACTCGTCAAGGCGGTCCCGCGTCAGGTAGTCGCGTCCCAGCCAAACCGTAAGCAACCCGAAGACGGCCAGGGTTACCTTGACGAAGGTTGCGAAGTTATCCAGCGCGATCATGCCGGACAGCTGTAGATCGTTGACGTCCCACACGATCACCGCCAGCGCGCCGGCGACGATCAGTCCCAGCGACGCGAGGTACGGCAAGTACCAGGTGCTGACACGGTTCCCGAGCAGCGCGTGCACCACTAGGAGCACGAGTGCCGCAACCGTCAAGGCTATCTCCGGCGCGATCCCCGCCAGCTCCACATGTGGGATGTTCATCTCCGTCACGGCCCCTCCGCCACGCCGCCCTCGGGCACCACGGACGCCTGCTGCAGTTGCCGGACCAGACGATCGGCCGAAGGCTCGATGCGATCCAGGAACGGCTTCGGATAGACACCGATGAAGATGATGAGCACGATCAGGGGGGCAAGCATCACGAGCTCACGCTTGTCGAGATCCGCCATCGAGCGATTGGCTTCGGTGGCAGGCTCCCCGTGGAAGACCCGCTGGTACGCCCACAACAGATAGACCGCCGCCAACACGATGCCGAACGCGGCGGGGATAACCCACCAGCGGTAACCGAAGAAGGTTCCGAGCAGCACCAAGAACTCGCCGACGAAGCCGTTGAGGGCCGGCAAGCCGAGCGACGACAGAGCCACCAGCAGGAAGACGCCCGCCATGATCGGAACCGATCGGGCCAGACCTCCGTAATCCGCGATCAATCGAGTGTGCCGCCTGTCGTAGAGCGCCCCGACGAGCATGAACAACGCTCCGGTTGAAAGGCCGTGATTGACCATCTGCAGGATCCCGCCGCTCATCCCCTGCAGGGTTCCGACGAACGTCCCGAGAACGACGAACCCCAGGTGGGCCACCGACGAGTAGGCGATCAACCTCTTGAGATCCTTCTGCACGAGAGCGACGAGGGCCCCGTAGAGGATCCCCACGATCGCGAGGGTCATCACCAGCGGCACCAGTTCCCGTGCGGCATCGGGGAAGAAGGGGATCGCGAACCTGATGAGACCGTAGACGCCCATCTTCAACAACACGGCCGCCAGCATCACCGAGCCCGCCGTCGGTGCTTCGGTGTGCGCGTCAGGAAGCCACGTGTGCAGCGGCACGAGCGGAACCTTCACGGCGAAGGAGGCGAAGAAGGCGAGGAACAACAACCTCTGCGTGTCGAGTGCGAGAGGGGTTCCCAACAACGCCTGGTAATCGAAGGTGGGATCGCCACCCGCCGCGAAGTAAAGGAACAGGATGCCCGCGAGCATCAACAGGGATCCCACGAGCGTGAAGAGGAAGAACTTCATCGCGGCGTAGATCCGGCGCTCGTAACCCCACATGCCGATGAGGAAGTACATCGGGACGAGGGTGGCTTCCCAGAACAGGTAGAACAGGAACATATCCAGTGCCGAGAAGACGCCGATCATCCCCGTCTGCAGGGCGAGCAAGAAGATGAAGTAAGCCTTCGCGCGCCTCGTTATCGACCATGACGCAAGAACCGCCAGCGGCATCAAGAAGGTCGTCAACATGACGAGCCACAGGCTGACTCCGTCTATCCCCGTCTTGTAACCAACGCCCCA
The DNA here is from genome assembly GCA_963777015.1 of uncultured Actinomycetes bacterium. Lineage (GTDB taxonomy): Bacteria > Actinomycetota > CADDZG01 > CADDZG01 > WHSQ01 > JACCXF01. The sequence goes on along the minus strand of CAVZOQ010000004.1, from coordinate 131,851 downwards.
CTCGGGGATCCAATCCATCGACGTCGTCATCTGGAATCCCGGAGTGCCCGTCTCGAAGTTGACGAGCATCCCGACGGAGATGAAGAAAGTCACGATGGTCGTGGCGAGCGCAACGACGCGCAACAAACCGAGATTCGTCGACGGGACGAAGCAAACGACCACCGCCCCGATCAGCGGAGCGAAGATGACGGCATCGAGCCACGAAACCTCCATCACACCAGCGCTCGGGCCATCAACAGGGAGAAGATCACCACAACGCCCAGCAAGAACATGGCGGCGTAGTTGCGCACGTACCCGGTCTGGAGCCTGCGCATCGACTCCGCGCCGGAGGCGATGACCCGGCCCACGCCGTTCACGATGCCATCGACGATGCGGCCGTCCACCACGCGGGAGGAGAAATTCGCAACGGCCTTTCCGGGGAGAACGAGACCTCGCCCATAAACGTCATCTACGTAGAACTTGTGGCCCGCCGCTCCAACCAGCGGGCGTACGCCGGGGCGTCGCAGGAAGCTGCGCCGGCGTTCCGCCCCGTCGCTCCGTGCGTACAGGAAGTACGCAGCCGCGATCCCGAGGACGGCGATCAGCACCGCGGCCCCAGGAAGGAGCCACGCACTCAGCCCCTCGGGGACCTGCCCCTCGCCGACGACCGGTTCCAGGAAGTGCTCGAGGGTGAGTGCTCCCGGAAGATTGATGGCCCCTCCGATGACGGATAGCACTGCCAACGGCACAAGCGCTGCGGCCATCGTCATCGGCGCATCGTGGGCGTGGGCCCCCTCCGGCTCGACGAGGCGGCCCTCGAAGACGCGGAAGTAGAGCCGGAACATGTAGAAGGCCGTCAACAACGCGGTCACGACGCCGACGGCCCACAGCCCGTACTGGCCCTGCACCCATGCGGAGGCGAGGATCGCGTCCTTGGAGAAGAACCCCGCGAAGGGAGGGATCCCCGCGATGGCGAGACACCCGACGGCGAAGGTCCAACCGACGATCGGCATGGCCTTGCGGAGTCCGCCCATCCGGCGCATGTCGACCTCACCCTTAAGGGCGTGCATGATCGCACCGGCCCCCAGGAACATCAGGGCCTTGAAGAACGCGTGGGTTACGAGGTGGAAGATCCCGGCGGAGTACGCCTGCACGCCGTGTGCGAGGAACATGTAACCCAGCTGCGAGATGGTGGAGTATGCGAGAACCCGTTTGATATCGAACTCGGTCGCGGCCATGAGCGCCGCCCACAATGCGGTCAGCGCGCCGATCCAACCGACGACTGCGAGGGCAGCTCCCCCCGAGGCTTCGAAGACCGGGGACAACCTGGCGACCATGTAGACGCCCGCCGTGACCATCGTCGCCGCGTGGATGAGCGCCGAAACGGGAGTGGGCCCCTCCATGGCATCCGGAAGCCAGACGTAGAGAGGGATCTGGGCACTCTTGCCCGTCGCTCCCCCGAACAGCAGCAAAGCCGCGATCGTCGCGATGCCGGCGGTCATCGCCCCCGCCTGCTCGTTTATGGCCCCGATCGTCAGGGTGCCGACAGTACCGGCGAGCAACAAGATCCCGAGTAGGAACGAGAAGTCGCCGATGCGATTGACGATGAATGCTTTCTTGGCCGCGTTGGCCGCCGCCGGTCGCTCGAACCAGAAACCGATCAACAGGTACGAGCAGAGCCCCACGGCTTCCCACCCGACATACAGCAGCAGGAGGTTGTCTGCGAGCACGAGAAGCAACATCGAGGCCGCGAAGAGGTTCAGGTAGCCGAAGAAGCGCGAGTAGCGCGCGTCGCCCTCCATGTAACCGATCGAGTAGACGTGGATCAACGTGCCGACGCCGGTCACGACCAACACCATCACGATGGAAAGCTCGTCCACCAGGAGCGAAGCGCTGGTATGGAAGCTACCGACGGATATCCAGTCGAAGAGCTTCAACGTCGCGCTGCGGGCCTCGTGCTCGGCCCCCAACAGGTCGAAGAACGAGATGACGCCGAGGACGAACGACGCGCCGATCGCCGCCGATGCCACGACGCCGGCCCATCGTCCGATGTAGCGTCCCGCGAGGAGGAGCACGAGCGCTCCGGCGAGAGGCATGGCGATGATCCAGCCCGCCAGCTGTGCGTGAGTTGCGCCGGCCTCCGCGAACGATCATCTCGTCACCATCTCAAGAGGTTGACGTCGTCCACATCCGCCGAACCCCTTCTCCGGGCGATCAACAGGATGATCGCAAGTCCCACCACGACCTCGGCTGCCGCGACAACCAGAACGAAGAACACCAGCACCTGGCCATCGACATGACCCCACATGCGAGCGAAGGTGACGAACGCCAGATTCACTGCGTTGAGCATCAGCTCGACGAACATGAAGATCACGATGGCGTTCCTTCGGATCAAGGCGCCGACGACACCGATCACGAACATGAGCCCGGCAAGCGAGAGGTAGTACTCGGCCGCGACCCTCATCCGCTCACATCTCCGCGGCGCGCCTGGAGCGTGTTCCGTTCCTCGGACCCGGCTGCAAACTCTTCCTGCATCGGCATACCCATCCGCCGCGCCAGCACCATGACCCCCACGATCGCCACGACGAGCATCACGGAAGTTGCCTCGAACGGGAGCAGGTACTTGCTGAAGAGGACCCGGGCCACGGCGAGCACGTTGCCGGGATCGCGGTTTACTTCCACGAGTCGGGACGCAGCGTCCCCTCCCCCTGCGGCGAACTCGATGCCTTTCCAGGCCACCCACAGAACCTCGGCCGCGAGCAACGCCCCCAGGCCCACCGCGAGAGGTCGCTGACCGGTCAGGGGCTCGATCAGGGGCTCCTTCTTATCGACGCCGAGAAGCATGATCACGAACAGGAACAGGACCATGATGGCCCCGGCGTACACGATGATCTGGATGGCGGCGACGAACTGCGCCCCTTCGAGAAGGAAGGCCAGTGCCAGGGCGATCTGGGTCGCCACCAGGAACAAGGCGGCGTGAACGGCGTTCTTGGCGAACAGCATCGCAATCGAAGAACCCAGGGCCACGACGAAGACCACACCGAACACGATGATCTCGATCAACGCTTCGTCCCCAGCTGCTTGATATCGAAGCTCGACTCCGGTGGGTATTCCTTCTTCGTGTCCCAGTGGCGCACTATCGGGGTGTCGATGATCAGTTGGTCCTTCGAGAAGATCAGGTCCTCACGGGACGAGCCGGAGATCTCGTACTCCGTGGTCATCAGCAACGCCTCGGTGGGGCACGCCTCGACGCACAGTCCGCAGAAGATGCAGCGCAGGTAGTTGATCTGATAGATCTGCGCGTAGCGTTCCCCGGGAGAGAAGCGAGCCTCGGGAGTGTTCTCGGCCCCCACGACGTAGATCGCGTCTGCCGGACAGGCGCCGGCGCACAGCTCACATCCGATGCACTTCTCGAGGCCATCGGGATGCCGGTCCAGGACGTGACGGCCCCGGTAGCGCGGGAAGGGACGGCGCCGCACCTCGGGGTACCCGCGGGTGTCCTTACGGCGGAAGACATTGCGGATCACGACTTTCATCCCGGTCAAGATCTCAGGCAACGCCACTGGTGGTCCTCCTTTGCGGCGTGGCCATCTCTCTCATCCGTGGGTCCCCGCGTCCCACCCACACCATGACGCCCAGGAACAGTGCACCGAACACCGCCAGCCTTACGTTCCGATGGATACCCGGCGTGTTGACCACGGCGGTGACCAGGATCCAGAGCAACGCAGCCGGGATCAACCGTTTCCACCCCAGCCACATGAGCCTGTCGTAGCGGAGGCGCGGCATCGTCGCCCGGAGCCACACGAACAGGTAGACGAAGAAGGTCGTCTTGACCACGAACCACAGGAGCGGCCAGAGCCACGGAAGGAAGTCGAACCCGGGGCCGTGCCATCCTCCGAAGAACAAGGTAACCGCGACCGCCGAGATCACCACGACGTGGATGTACTCACCCAGGAAGAACATCGCGAAGCGGATCCCCGAGTACTCCGTGTGGAAGCCGGCGATGAGCTCGGTCTCGGCTTCGGGAAGGTCGAACGGAGCGCGATTCGTCTCAGCGATCCCTGCGATGAAGAAGATGGCGAACGCCGGCCATTGCGACCAGATGTACCAGTTGGGCATGTAGCGGAACAGGTCCGCGATCTGTTCGAGGACCGGGATCCCATCGAAGAAGGTGACGTTGCCGACCGTGTCCGCCTGCTGGGCCACGATGTCGACCATCGACAGGCTTCCGGCGGCCAGCACGACCGGCACCAGCGAGAGGCCGAGCGCGATCTCGTACGAGATCATCTGCGCGGTTGATCGAACGCCACCGAGCAGCGGGTACTTGGATCCAGAAGCCCAGCCCGCGAGAACGATCCCGTAGACGCCCAGGGAACCCATCGCGAGGAAGTACAGGACGCCGATGTTGATGTCGGTGATAACGAGATCGATCTTGCGCCCGGCGATCGTCACGTCGTCGCCCAGTGGGACGACGGCGAACGCGAGGAAGGCGGGGACCATGGCCGCAACGGGCGCGAGAGCGTAGGTCCACCGGTCCGCCGCCAGCGGCCGGAAGTCCTCCTTGAAGAACAGCTTCACGCCGTCGGCGAGCGTCTGCAGCAACCCGAACGGTCCCCATCGGTTCGGCCCGACACGCGACTGCATGTCAGCGATGATCTTGCGCTCCGCCCACACGACGACCATGGTGACCACGAGAAGGGCGACGAAGGCGATGATCACCTTGATCGCCCCGATGATCACCGTTAGGCCGATCGCCTCGATCACCCCGCTCAAGGAGCCTTCACCTCAACCCGTGGATCCGATCCGGAGATAAGGGAGTTCGCCTGGAGACCCTCCTGGTCGTAGGGGATGAACACCGCTCCTCGCGCGATGTCGGCCATCACCACCCGGAGTCGAACCTCGCTCCCGTTCGCGCGGACGATCGCCTCGTCGCCGTCCGCCAGCTGAAGAGTCGCCGCGTCTTCCGGATGCATCTCGATGAACGGTTTCTTCGCGATCGCTTTCAGGGCTTTGGAGCGCGACACCATGGTTCCCCGGTCGTAGATGAATCTCTGGGTGTAGAGAGCCAGGGTCCCATCGTCGCCCCTGACCGCGACCGGAGGCGCGTGGCCGTTGGACGGGGCTTCCTTCGACGCCGGGGCGGCCGGCACGATGCCTGGTCGCTGGCTCGCTTCGAAGGCGCGTATCTCCCACGACAAGGGCCAGTTCTGGCCGGTCTGGAACGGCGCGCCCGAACGATGCCCCTTCGGATACCCCCCGCCCGGGCCCGCGACCTGGGCCTCGTCCCCGCTGAGGTGGAACCCGCTCTCGTAATTGAGGGCGGTGGGCGGCGATGGCTGGGTCAGAGCACCCGGATCCACCACGGCGTGTGTCGGGACGTCCCGCCGAATCGCCCCCCATGCGTCGGAGAAGTTGGCGACCCCCCAATCGTCGTCCAGCTCCATGGCGATCCGAGCGCAGATGCGCCACGGCTCGAGCGCGCCCCCCGGAGGCGCGCTCACCGGTTCGAGCTTCTGGAGTCGCCGTTCGAGGTTCGTGAAGGTGCCCGTGCGTTCGGAATAAGCGGCGCTCGGCAACAGAACGTCGGCGCGGGTCGCCGTGTCGGTGGGAAAGAGCTCGACGACCACAAGGTAAACGTCGGAGTCGAGAGCCCGCTGCACCAGCGGCCCGTCGGGGAAGTCGCCGCTGAGGTCCGCTCCGAAGACCAGCAGTGCATCGAGCTTCCCTTCGGCCGCGGCTTCGAGGATCGCGCGTGTGTCCATGCCCGGCTCGGAGGCCGGCGCGTACCCTGCGTCCAGGGACGGGTGAACGCCCATGTCGATCATCCCCTGAGACCCCGCATGGGGAGGGCCCACGAGGAACTTGGTCTCGTGCTCTCGAGCCAACTCGAAAAGAGCGTCGAGGGTCGCTACTTCGTCGCGTCCGGGCGAGCCGGGTGCCCAGCACGCGATGAGAGGGTCACCGATGTCGTTCACCGCGGCGGCCGGGGACGCGACGCTCGAAGTGAGGTTCCTGATCGCGGTCGCCTCGCCGTGGGCTTCGCAACGGATCACATGGGTAGCGAAGCCGTCGAGGGACATCCGCCGCGGTGAGACCACTATGAGCTTGGCGCCCAACTCGAGAACCGCTTTGCGGATGCGGAGGTACAGAACGGGCAACGTCTCCTTGGGGTCGGGCCCCACCCACAGGATCGTTCGCGCGTCGTCTAGGTCGTTCAGCGTCGCCGTGGACCCGGCAACGCCGGAGACCTCGAGGAACTTCTCGTACGGAGCCCCCGCATCCTGGATGCGAGAGTCGACGTGTGGGGTCCCGATCGTCTTCTTCGCCAGTCTGCCGATGGCCCAGGCATCCTCGGTGGTTAGGTGACCACCCGCGATCACGCCCACCACGCCGGCATCCTTGAGCTTCTCAGCGATGCCCTGCACCGCGGTCCCCCACGACGTGGCCTTGAACTCTCCGTCGCTACGGAGCAAGGGGTTCGTCAAGCGCTCTTCGGAGTCGACGTAGTGATATCCGAAGCGACCCTTGTCGCAGATCCAGAACTCGTTGACGTTCTCGTTCGGCATCGCCTGCACTCGCACGAGCTTGTCGGAGCGGCTCTCGTTGCTGACAGGACATCCGACCGAGCAGTAAGCGCACACGCTGGGCGCGGTCTGAAGGTTCCATGGCCGCGACACGAACCGGTAGGGCTTCGAAGTAAGGGCCCCCACAGGGCAGATCTGGATCGTGTTGCCGGAGAAGTAGCTGTCGAAGGGTTCGTCCGTGAAGGTAAGGATCTGTGTTCCCGGCCCGCGGTCCACCAACTGGATGAATCGATCGCCCGCAACCTCGTCCGAGAAGCGAACGCAACGCCAGCAGAGGACACAGCGCTCTCGGTCGAGGACCACCAGGTTCGAGATCTCGAGGGCTTTCTCGAAGGTGCGCTTCGGTTCGACGTAACGACTGGACCCGGGGCCGTGCCGGAACGTCTGGTCCTGAAGCGGGCACTCGCCGGCCCGGTCGCAGATGGGGCAGTCGAGGGGGTGATTGATCAGGAGGAATTCGAGCATGCCCGCCTGAGCGTCCACGGCCTGCGGATCCATCGAGTTGGCCACCATCCCGTCGGTGACCGGCGTGGCGCAGGCCGGCATCAGCTTCTTCTGCCCTTCGATCTGAACGAGGCACATGCGGCATACGGCGACCGACTTCATCCCGGGGTGGTAGCAGAAGCGAGGAACGTATTCTCCGATCTCTTCTGCGACATCGATCAGATTGCGTCCGGGTTGGGTCTTCACCGTCCGCCCGTTGATGGTCACGTTCACGAGGCCGTTATCGCTCACACGGCCTCCGCATCATGATCCGAAGAGATCCCCGCGGCGGGCTGCGGGGTCACCCCGGCGGCGCCCAAGCCGGACTCGCTTCGACGCCGGCCCGCCACCAGCAGGTGCTCGTCTCCGAACGGGCATCGATGCTCGGCCACGTGTGCTTCGAACTCCTCACGGAACAGCTCGACGTTCGAACGAAGAGCCCACGATGCGGCGTCGCCGAGCGGGCAGAACGAACGCCCATCGATGCCGTCCGCGATGTCGAGCAGGAGGTCCATGTCCTCGGAGCGGCCTTCGCCGTGCTCGATACGTTCGAGGACCTTGACCGCCCACCACGTACCCTCCCGGCAGGGCGTGCACTTGCCGCACGATTCGTGTTCGAAGAACTCCGTTGTTATGAGCGCGTTCCGCACCATGCACGTCGTGTCGTCCATGAAGACGATCGCACCCGATCCCAGCATCGTTCCGGCGTCCTTGAGCGCCTCGAAGTCAACTGCGATGCTCGGGTCCGTCAGCAGCGGAGCACTGGCGCCACCCGGGATGATCGCTTTAAGGGGCCGGTCGTCGAGCATCCCGCCGGCAAGGGCGAGCACGTCGGCAAGCGAGGTGCCTAGCGGGACCTCGTAGTTCGCCGGCTTCTTCACGTGACCCGAAACGGAAAGGACCTTCGTGCCGGGGGACTTCTCCGTGCCCCATTGCTTGAACCAATCCGCGCCGTTGCCGACGATCCCGGGGAGCGCGGAGAGAGTCTCGGTGTTGTTCACGACGGTGGGCTGTCCGTAGAGTCCCTTCACCGCGGGGAACGGGGGCCGCAGTCGGGGTTGCCCTCGGTGACCCTCCAAGGAGTCCAGCAACGCCGATTCCTCGCCGCAGATATATGCACCGGCCCCCCGGTGCAGCACGATGTCGAGGTCGAAATCGGATCCGAAGATCCCCTTGCCGAGGAATCCATTGTCGTAAGCGTCGTTGATCGCGGCGTCGAGGCGCCGGGAGCCCAGGGCGAATTCGCCCCGGCAATAGATGAACGCCTTCTCGGCACGATTGGCCCAGGCCGCGATCGTGATGCCTTCGATCAACTGGTGCGGGTCGGACTCGGCGAGCTCACGATCCTTGAACGTCCCCGGTTCACCCTCGTCGTGATTGACCACGATGTACTTCGGATAGACGTCCTTCGGCACGAAAGACCACTTCATGCCGGTTGGGAAACCCGCACCGCCGCGGCCTCTCAGACCCGACGTCTTCACCAGCTCGGTCACCTCGTCGGGCTCCATCGTGATGGTGGCCTTGCGCGCCGACTCGTAAGCCCCGTCGTCGAGTGCGCGCTTCGAGGTCCACGAATCCTCCGGGAACTCGCGCAAGCGACGCGTGACTACGCGCGCTTCCTCAGCCATCGCCGTCACCGGGTTCCTTTGGGCGGAATACCGGTTTGGTATCGGAACGTGGGCTCTCCCCCCCGATTGTGCGCGCCGAATGATCGCCGGCGGTTCCCGGAACCCTGAGTCCGGCGGTGGCTATCTCGTATGAGACCTCGCGCGACCTCTTGATGGTTTCCCCGCGGACGCTCTTCACCTCGTCGCCCGCCCGGAGGCTTTCGATGAGCTCGATGACACCCTCCGGAGTCACGTTGTAGAAGTCTTCGTAGCTGATCTGCATGCTGGGCGCTCCGTCACACGTCGCGAGGCATTCGGCCGCCTCGATAGTGAAGAGCCCGTCGTCGGTCGTCTCGTCGAGCTCGATCCCGAGATGGTCGACGACCGCCTCGATCACCTTGCGGGAGCCCCGGTGTGTGCAGGAGATGTTGCGACACACGGATACGAGGTACTCGCCTTGCGGCTTCTTCTTGAGCATCGTGTAGAAGCTTCCCGTCGCCAACACTTCCGCGGGCGTCAGCCCGAGGATGCTTGCCACCTCCCGCATGCCCCCGTCGCTGACGTACCCCTCGATCGATTGCACGAGGAACAAGAGTGGGAGCACCGCCGAACGCCGATTCGGATACTTAGCGACGATCTCGAGTGCGACGTTCCTCTGCTCTTCGGAGAAGACCGCCTCGGGTGCCGCGGTGCGGTCTTGGCCCAATGTCGCCGGATCGTAGTTCTTGGTCGTCACCGGTCGACTCCTCCCATGATGGGATCGAGCGACGCGATCACCGCGATGAGGTCCGCCACCAGGCCACCGAGCGCCGCGGGCGGGAGCAACTGGAGGTTCACGAAGGACGGATCGCGCACGTGGACCCTGTGGGGAGCGGTGCCCCCGCTCGAAACGGTGTAACAACCGAGCTCCCCCCGCGGGGACTCGACCGCTTCGTAGACCTCGCCCCGCGGAACCGTGTACCCCTGCGTCATCAGCTTGAAGTGATGGATGACGGCCTCCATCGAGCGATTCATCTCCGACCTGGGAGGCGGGGTGAGCTTCGGGTCCATGTTCTTGTAGTCACCACCCGGCATCCCATCCACCACTTGGCGCAGGATCTTCAGGCTTTCCCGCATCTCGATCATCCGCACCTGATAGCGCGCGTAGACGTCTCCCGCGGTCTCGGTGGGGACATCGAAGGTGAAGTTCTCGTACCCCTCGTAAGGAGCATCACGCCGGAGATCGACATCGATGCCCGACGCCCGTGCGATCGGGCCAGTGGCGCCCAGGGCCAAGGCATCCTCTTTGCTGAGCACCCCCACCCCACGCGTCCGTTCCAGGAAAACCGGATTGAACGTAAGCAGCTCCTCGTACTCCTCGATCCGACGCTCCAAGAGGGCCAGGATGCTCTCCACCGCGGGCCGCCATCCATCCGGAAGGTCTTCCCATACACCTCCCGGGATGATGTAGGCGTTGTTCATACGCAGGCCGGTGACCATCTCGTTGAAGTCCTGGATGACCTCGCGCTCGCGGAACCCGTAGAACATCGCCGACATCGCTCCCATGTCCAGTCCCTGGGTTCCGAACCAGACGAGATGCGAGGACAGACGGTTCAGCTCGCACATCAGCACGCGTATGTAGCGACCGCGCGGAGGCACGTCGATCCCGAGCAACCGGTCAACCGCGCGTGAGTAAGCCAATTCGTTAGCGAACTGCGCCAGATAATCCATGCGCGTCACGATCGTCACCGCTTGCCGCCAGTTCTGGTCCTCACACTCCTTCTCCATGCCGGTGTGCAGGTAGCCGATGATCGGCCGGCATTCCATGACGGTCTCGCCGTCCAGCTCGAGCAGCAGTCGGAGAACGCCGTGGGTCGCCGGATGGACGGGCCCCATATTGAGGATCATCCGTTGAGCGTCCGGGTCGTACGACTCCACGTAAGCGCCCTTGCCGTCGCGCTCGAGTTTCTCCAGCACCTTTGCGCTAGCCACCGGCGCCCCCACCACTGTTGCCCGAGGCCCCGGGCGCGCTCTCCCAATGTCTTTCCGGGGGACCGGATTGACCGAGGCGATCGACCTCGCGTTCCGCCTCATCCGTTTCGCTCGACTGTCCCGGGGCATCGATCTGAAGGAAAGGTTGTGGCACGAACTCGACGGTGACCTTACCGACGCCGTAGTCCTTGCGCAGGGGCCACCCCTCCCACTCGTCCGGCATGAGGATGCGCGTGAGATCGGGATGCCCCTCGAAAACGATCCCGAACATGTCGAATGCCTCGCGTTCCATCCAGTTCGCGGTCGGCCACAGATCCGTGATCGACGGGATCGTGGGCGGATCCCCCTCCGCGACGATGTGGATGCAACGATGTCCCTCGCTCGTGTGCCTCAGTTGGACCACAGCCTCGAAGCGAGATCCACCTCTTAACCCCAGGACGTCCAGGCCGCAAAGGGAGGCCAGGCGCCAGCCCTCAGCCTTCAGGGTCTGTGCGCGTCCTCTCCAGTTTCCTGCCATGGTCCAGCCGGAGCGCATCTACGCGGTTACCCGCCTCGCCTCGTAGTTGCCGGCTTTGATCTGCTCGTGAAGAAGCATGATCCCGTCGATCAACATCTCGGGCCGAGGCGGACACCCCGGTACGTAGATATCCACCGGCACGATCTGATCGACGCCCTGGATCAGCGTGTAGTTGTTGAAGACTCCGCCGGTCGACGCGCAGGCCCCCATCGAGATGACCCATTTGGGCTCGGTCATCTGGTCGTACACCTGTCTCAACACCGGTGCCATCTTCTGGGACACCCGTCCCGCAACGATCATGAGGTCGGCCTGTCGCGGCGACGCGCTGAATCTCTCCATGCCGAACCGCGCGAGGTCGTGTCGCGGCATGGTCGTAGCCATCATCTCGATGGCGCAGCAGGCGAGGCCGAAGGTCGCGGGCCACAGCGATGACCGTCGTGCCCAGTTCACGAGCTTGTCGAGCTGCGTAGTGACGAAGTTGGCACCAACCGCATCGCTCACTCCACCCATTCGAGGCCACCTCGCTTCCATACGTAGGCGTACGCGGCCAGAAGGATCGCTATGAAAACGCCCATCTCGGCGAGTCCGAATAGACCGAGCTCGTCGTATGCAACGGCCCAGGGATAGAGGAAGGCCGTCTCGATGTCGAAGATGATGAACAGCATCGCGACGAGATAGAACTTGACCGGGAAACGATCGCCCGCGACGTCCTTGTCCGGAACCATGCCGCTCTCGTAAGACTGGAGCTTGGCGGAGGTCCACCGCCGGGGGGATAACTTCGACGCGACGAGCATCGAACCAACGGCGAAGATCGACGACAACACGAGCAGGAAGAGGATCGGCAAGTAGTCGGGAGTGTTCACCGGATCCCTCGCTCCGACGCGTGGTTCACGGCTTGAGCTCCGCGAGTTTCTTCATGAACTTGAATCCCTTTTGCTCGGCGTTGTGCGCGGAGGAGTCCTCGAGGTTGGCCAGCAAGGTCAGCGCGAAGCTCATGACGGTCTTCGAATTCATCCCCATCGACACCAGCTTTTCCATGAGAACCGGATAGCCGATCAGCTTCACGAATCGGCGACCGAGTCGATAGTACGGACCGTAGGTTTCCCGAAGTTCCTCGGAATATGCGGACAGGCTCGGCGACGAGCCGTTCCGGAGCGCCTCGTCGATGTGCCGGGCCGCCATGCGCCCCGTCTCGTAGGCGTAGGCGATACCTTCGCCGTTGCAGGGGTTGATCATCCCGGCCGCGTCGCCGGCCAGGAGGAAACCCGGCCCGTGTGGGGGCCAGACGCTCTGGCCCATGAACAGACGACCCCCGCGCGGTCGCGAGCACACCGTGTCGTAGTTGACGTCCCATTCCGGTGGCAGGCTTCCGATGAAACCCTTCTGCAGGTTGTTCAGGTTGACGTCGCGCCATCCTCCGAAGGTCGAGAGCAGACCGACCCCCGCGTTGACGGTTCCGTCACCGACCGGGAACACCCATCCGTATCCCGGGAGCGACTCGTCCGCCGAGCGGATGTCGAGGTACGCCTCGAACCACCCGGAGTGTTCCATCGGAGAACGGAAGTACTGACGCACGGCGAGGCCCATCGGATAGTCGAGATCTCGCGCTCGTCCGAGCGACCGGGAGAACTTGGTGGCGGCGCCCTCTCCGCAGATGACCCATTTCGCCGACACGGTCTCGACCTCGCCGTCGCGCTTCGCAACGAGTCCGGTGCAAACTCCCCGATCGAAGATCGGCTCGACGACCTGCGTCTTGTAGAGAACCTTGGCGCCGGCGGCTTCCGCGTTGTCAAGGACGATGCGATCCAGGTCCTTGCGTGGCTTGACGAGCCCGTAGTCGGGCCAGTCCTTCAGTTTCGGAAAGGGAAGCTCGAGTGTTTTACCCGCGGCGTGTACCCGCAAGCCCTCGACGCGCTCCCAGGTTGCCAGCTCTTCGCCGAGACCCATCTCGTCGAGCACCTTGACCGCCCGCGGCGTGAGCCCGTCACCACATGTCTTCTCGCGCGGGAACTCTTTCTTCTCGCACACGATCACGGAATGGCCGCGGGTCGCGAGGAGATGCGCCGCGGCGGAGCCGGACGGTCCTCCTCCGACGATCGCAACGTCGACCTCGGTCGACACTGCACCTCCCTTTCGGCCACACCCTCCACGAGCGGGGCCCGCCGAGCCTAGACGGCCCGCCCGTTCAGGTCCCCGGGGAGCCGCTTGTGAAAACTTTCACGAGCGAGTCTATCCCTCTCCGGGGGGGCCGCGCCCTGCCGGTCAGCTCGAGTTGACCGTCCCCTCCATCTGGGGGTGGTAGGCGCAGTGGAAGAAGTACTCCCCCTCGTCGAGGGGGTCGATCTCGAAGCTCTCGGACGAGCCCGCATCGACGTCGGGACTCGTGAAGAGCTCTTCGCCGGAGGCCTCATCGGGGTTGTCGAAGATCACGAGGTTGTGCACCGCGGTGTCCTCGTTCGTCAGCTCGGCGGGGGTCGGCTCCCCCGCGGTCACCTCGATCGTCTCGGTGTCGAAGGCCAGTCCCTGAGCGACGAGCGCCACGGTGCCTCCACCTCCGCCGCCACCGCCTCCGCCGGAGCTCGTCTCCTGGGGGACGGGCTCGGCCGCGGTCTCGCCGTCGTCGGAGTTCGTGACGATGAAGCCGACCACGAGCAACGGGATGATGAGATAGAGGATCGCGAGCCACGGTGTACTTTGCCGCCCGGTGGTCTCGGCGGCCGCTGCGGGTACGCCCGTCGCCACCAGCTCGTCGATCAGCTTCCGACGCTCGTACATGGCGCGCTGACCCTCGAACTGTGCCTCCGAGGCAACGCCGTCCTCCGGACGCAGCCGGTTACCGGTCGGCGTTCCGTGGGTCACGCCGGTGACCTGCCTGTGGTCGGGGTCGGTCGCGACCGCCGCGGGCGCCGCCACGGCTCCCGCGGCCGCTGCCGGCGCCTCTTGATCGGTGGCGGCCGCGGCGGCGGCCGGCGCCTGTTCGGCGTCGGCTTGAGCTGCCGGGGCGGGTGCGGCCTCGGACGCCGGTTGCTCGGGGGCCCCCGCGGCCGGCTGCTCCTCGGCGGGGGCTTCGGCGGCGGGCTGTTCGGCGGGCTCGGCTTCGGGCTCCGGTTCCTCCTCGGCGGCCTCGTCCGCGCCGGCCTCGGCGTCGCCGCCCTCTAGATGTGGTTGGGCCCCCGCCCACCATTTCGGCTCCTTGGGATGGGGCGAGCCGGCCTCCGCCCGGGCGCGGGCGGCCTTGGCCCGGCCCTCAGCCACGGGGCCACTAACCCCCTTGCCTTGCTCCTCCTGGAGCACCTCCTGGTAGATCTGTTCCGGGTCGGCCACTTCATCTCCTGATGGGGTCGTTCTTGGACGGTTCGGGTCTGAACTTACCTAACTTCTCGATCGCGCCGCCGAACGTTCGTGGCTAGGCGTCGTCGATCGACAGTGCATAGAGCCCGTCGGGCCGTTTCTCCGCCACTACCTCCACCGGCTCCGCCGTGGCGCGGTGCTCGTTCAGATGCCCCGGAGGAAAGGCGAATTCGGTGTCCTCGTCTACGTGGATCAGATATTCGCGTCCACGATTGAGGAGCGTGAAACTCTCGATGTCCTCGATCGTGCGCACGTCGATCTTCACGATCACACCTGCGATCGTGCGTTCCGACCCGTCCGCAGATGACCCGTTCGACCCACACGCGGTCAGGACGATACAGAGCGCTAGGGCGGCGGTCCTTCTCAGCACACGTCTAGGGTAGTCGTGATGGTTGCCTTTACTCCGACGACGGACCAGCTCGTAGGCGCGATCGATCAGGACATCGAGCGGTGGCTCGATGACCGGTCGACGAAGCTGGCCCACTCCGACGTGCTGATCGAAGAGATGCGCCGGCTGATCCGGGCGGGGGGCAAGCGACTCCGACCCTCGTTCTGCTACTGGGGCTACCGCGCCGCAGGCGGCGAGTCCGAGGAGACCATCGTCCGGGCCGCGGCGAGCCTCGAGTTGCTGCACACCTTCGCCATCGTCCACGACGACATCATGGATGCCTCCGACGAACGCAGGGGGGAGCCCACGGTTCACCTGCATCGGGGCACGAGTGTCGCCCTGCTCGTAGGGGACCTTGCGCTGGTGTTCGCCGACGACATGTTCATGACGTCGGGCTTCACCCCCGAGGTCCTGGTTGCGGCCTTCCGCCCCTACTCCCGTATGCGGCAGCAGGTCATCGCCGGGCAGTACCTCGATGTCGTCGCGGCCTCCGACCCCCTCACGACGGAAGAGCACGCCCGCCTGGTGGCGCGCATGAAGTCCGGCCGGTACTCGGTTCAGGAACCTCTCACCATCGGAGCCACACTCGGTGGGGCGTCGCACGATCTGATCGAAGAGCTCGCTCGTTTCGGGTCGCCGCTCGGAGAGGCCTTTCAGCTTCGGGACGACCTCCTCGGAATGTTCGGAGAGCGCGCTAGCACGGGCAAGCCGGTGGATTCCGATGTGCGCGAGGGGAAACACCACCTCCTCTACCGCGCGCACCGTGGCGTCGCTCGAGGGGCCGGATCGCGACTTCTTCCTCGAGCACTGGGGAGGCGGATCGAGGCTATCGGCCGGCACCGTCGAGCGGCTGACCGACCTCGTAGAAACGTCCGGGGCCCGCGCGTATACCGAGGAGCTCCTCGAGAGCCTCTGCGCCGAAGCGGAAGCCTCCCTCAAAGAACTGACGTTGCCCGCCGAGGTCGACACCGCCTTGCGAGAGCTTGCGCATCTCGCGACCGCGCGGAGCGAGTAACCCGCCCGACTACAGGGCGGACAAAGCTCGACTGAGCTCGGGAACGCTGACGGCGCCCTCGAACTTGGCCGCCACCCTGCCGCGGCCGTCGACCACGAATACCCAGGGCTCGGTCGGAAGGCCCCACTTGGTCACCGACTTCACCGGTTCGAGATCGGTCACTTTGGCCGGGAGTTCGTACGGCTCGACGTGTAGGAAGTTCACCTGCGGGAAATCCCGTGCCACCTGCTTAACGATCTGAAGGGTTGGACCACAGGTCTGCGAGGCGCAGAACTTCGGTGTCGCGAACGTGACGACGAAGGGCCTCTCGGCGGCGATCGCGTCGGCGACGGACAGCTTGTAGAAGTCGGGGTTGGGCTTGGGATCGGTGGAGATCTTCGACAGCCGACCATCAACATCGGCTGAGGTAGGTGTATCGATCGAGGGGGCGGGGTCCCCGATCGCGGGGGTGGTAGCCCGCTGCTCGACCTGGAAACCCGCGCGCAGCTTTTCATCCGCTCCGCCGCCGGAGATGGTCACCTCGGCGCCCCACTTGCCCGTTGAGTCGAACTCGGCGTCCCCGACGTAGATCCCCTGGTACGGCTTCTGGGTCCAGATGAACCGCATGTCGGTCTCGCTCACCGGGGTCTCGGCCGATTCCTCGAGGTCGAAGAAGCTGATGTGCATGTCGATCTTCGGGTTCGCCACCGGCGCATCCTTGTCGTCGAGCAACCCGACGAGAAAGCGATTCTCGCCCACGACGATCTCGGACGACGCGATCACCGGATAGAACGAGGCGTCTGTGAACGGCTGGTTGAAGCTCTCCGCCCCGGACGATCCCCCATCGCCTCCGGCCTGCTCGTCCTGCCCGTTTTCGCCTCCTCCACACGCGGCCAAAACGACCACCGACAACGCGAGGAGTGCGAGTAACGCGCGCTTCATCCATCTCATGTTCGCAACCCTAGCCCGGCGTCCGATATACGACGTGCGGGTAACATGGTGGCTTCATGGACCGGATCCGGAAGCTCGCTCTTGCGTCCACCGCCACGACTTTCCTGCTTGTCGGCATCGGCGGGCTGGTGCGCGCAACGAAGTCGGGCCTCGGCTGCGGTGACAACTGGCCTCACTGCCCCGGCGAGGTAACCCGCGCCATGATCATCGAGTCGTCCCACCGGGCGGTGGCGGGCCTCCTCGTCATCCTGCTCGGGTCGCTCGCCGTCATGGCATGGAGGCGACGGAAGGAGATCCCTTCGCTCCTGCGTCCCTGCCTTGCGGCGTTCGGACTGGTTCTGTGGCAGGCGATGCTGGGCGCGATCGTCGTCTGGCTTCATCTCGAGGCCGAATCCGTAGTGCTTCACCTGGCCACCGCGATGGCCCTGTTCGCTTTGCTCATCTACATCACCGCCAAGACCTACGCGCTGGACGACCGGCGCGCTCCCGAGGATGCGTCCGTATCCCGTTCGGCATCGGTCGCGGCGACCGCGGTCCTCGCTCTGCTGCTGGTCGGCTCCTACGTGACCGGAAGGAAAGCGGGTTACGTGTTCGGAGACTGGCCGTTGATGAACGGGGCCCTCATCCCCGACCTTCACATCGAGTTGTACGCGATCCACTTCTTTCACCGGGCCCTCGCCGCGGCCGTGGGCATCATCGTCTTCGTGGTGGGGTTCGGGATCATCCGCCGGAAGGACGAGCTACCCCTTCAGTCCACGCTCGCTCACATCGCGGTGGGCGCTTACGCCATCGAGCTCCTGGTGGGCGCCGCCAACGTGTGGACCAGGCTGAACGCCGGCGTCGTCACGCTGCACCTGGCGCTGGGGGCGCTGATCTGGGGCTCCCTCGTCGGGATTGCTATCGTGTCCAAGCCCCTCGGCGCCAGGGTTGCCGAACCAAGTCGCCGCAGGTCGCAGCCGGCCCTCGAAACCACGGGAAGCTAGGTGCGCAGACTCATCGTTTCCGAGACCACAGGCTCGCTCAGCATCGACGAGCAGATCGCCCCTCCATCGGGCGAGGAGTTCGTCGACCCGGACGTCTCGCTCAGAGAGAAGATCCTCGCCTACGTAGCGCTCACGAAGCCGCGCATCATCGAGCTGCTGCTCGTGACGACGGTCCCGGCCATGATCGTGGCCGCGCGTGGCATGCCGCCGCTATCGCTCATCTTCTGGACCCTTCTGGGCGGCACCCTTGCCGCCGGCGGCGCCAACACGATCAACTGCTATGTCGATCGGGATATCGATCAGGTCATGGCGAGGACCCGGCGACGTCCCCTTCCGATGCACCGGGTCACCCCGAGGAACGCGCTTGTCTTCGGGTTGGTCCTGGGTCTGATCGCGTTCGTCCAACTGTGGATCACCGTCAATCCAACCTCCGCAATCCTGGCGATCGGCGCGCTGTTGTTCTACGTGTTGGTCTACACGCTCATGCTGAAGCGGTCGACGCCGCAGAACATCGTGATCGGCGGCGCGGCGGGGGCGGTCCCGGCCCTCGTGGGGTGGAGCGCGGTCACGGGAGAGGTGGGGCTCCCCGCACTCGCGATGTTCGGGATCATCTTCTACTGGACGCCACCGCATTTCTGGGCGCTGGCGATGAAGTACGAATCTCAATACAAGGCCGCGAACGTCCCGATGATGCCGGTGGTCTATGGGCGCGAGGAAACGGCGAAGCACATCGTGCTGTATTCGTTCCTGTTGTTCGCGATGTGCCTGGTCTTCTTCTCCGTTGGCCGGATGGGCCTGTTCTACCTCGCCGCCGCCCTCGTGCTCAACGGCGCGTTCATCGGTGGAGCCATCCGGCTCCGGCGCAACCCAACGACCAAGATCGCGTGGGGTTTGTTCCGAGGCTCGATCTACTACCTGGCGTTGCTCTTCGGAGCGATGGCACTAGACCAGCTACTGGCCTAGCGCGCGATCCCGATCTACCCCTCGGAATGCAACCCGCGGCAGCGATCGCCTAGGCGAGTCGCGCAATCCCGATCTACCCCTCGGAATGCAACCCGCGGCAGCGATCGCCTAGGCGATCGCGAGGAACAAAATCTTAGCTCGCTTCCACCGTGCCCGACATCTGTGGGTGGTAGTCGCACTGGAAGTAGTACTCGCCCTTCTTCAACGGGTCGATCGTGAACGTCTCCTCCGCCCCTGCGTCGACATCGGGGCTCGTGAACAGAGCCTCGCCCGAGGCATCCTGGCCCTCGTAGATGGCCAGGTTGTGGAGCGCCGTGTCCTCGTTGGTGAACGTGTAATCGGTCGGCTCACCAGCGGGCACCTCGATGGACTCGGTGTCGAACGCCAATCCCTGCGCGGTTATCGATGTACCCGATGAACCCGACGCGGGGGCCTCGGTCTGGCCCCCGGACTCCTCGGCCTGCGCGGCGCCATGCTCTTCCTCGCTGAAGAACCCCGTCTGAGCGAGCACCACGCCGATCAGGAGCGGATACAGAGCGATCAGGATGATCTCGAGCACCGATACGCGCTCGGCGCGCCGGACCGCCAGGAAAGTGCAAGCGATGAGGATGTTGGCAGCCGTAACGAGGGCGACGGCGGTCGCCGCTTCGGCCGGAAGCTCGAGCAGTACCCGAGAGAAGTCCGATCACCACCAGCGCGATCAACGCGAGGGCGGCGAACGGGATCGCCAGCACCAGCGGAACCTTGAACCGAACCTCGCCGACCATGTCCGGCCGGCTGGATGTGTCTTCGCTCATCATTTCCTCATGTCCCAGGCCTGGAGTTCACGTTCGAAGTCGTCCCACGTAATCTCCTGACCCTCGGCCTTGTTCTCTTGCGAGCTCCATCGGAAGAACAGAAACGCGATGACGGCCCACAGTATCAACCCGCCTCCTATCTTCATGAGAAGACCGGAGATCCGCTGATCGGTTACCGCGTCGAGGCCCCACAACAGGTCCTTCCCTTCGTAGATCCGGTACAGGGGCTCGGCCGCGAAGGTCAAGAAAGACGCCGGCACCGTGGGGATGAACGATTGAAGGAACAGGTAGAGCATCTTGGCCGGCTGCGACAGAGACGCGGTTTCGGGCAGCGGAGGGATCACCGGCCACCACATGAGCATCATGCCGGTGAGCAGCAGCGCGTGGATGGCCAGATGGCCCGCTTCGGACGTGACCTGCAGGTCCACGATCGCGGGCCAGTGGATGAACACGATCACGGCGTTCGAGATGAGCAACGCCGGCACCGGCCGAGTGACCCATCGAAGCGCTCGCAACCTCCGACCGGACCCCACGAGGCTGCGCAACAACCAGGCCGGCAAGCCCAGAAGGAGCAGCGGCGGCACCACGAACATGTAGAGAAGATGCTGGAGCATGTGAGCGCTGAAGAGATGGTTCTCCGAGATGTCGTGCAAGGGCCAGTCGGCGCTCAACCACAACACGATCACACCCGTGATGAAGCAAGCCTTCCGCCACGTCTCCACCGGGGGACGCCCGGCGGGCGCGCGTTGGGGCCCCCAGAAGCGCAGCGCGGCGAGGTACGCGATCAAGAGCCCGGCGTTGAGCAACCACACTTCGGGATGGGGATGGAACTCCCAGGGTGAGGCGGCGGCTCCGGCGGCCAGCAGCAAAGCGTCCCCCTATGCGGCCGTCGGCGCCGGACCGCCGAGATGGGTGAAGAAGATCCACAGGACGATCCCGAAAACGGCGAGGGCCAGGATGATCCCGGTGATGAAGAACCGGCGGAACATCCGGCTGTCAAAGCGCAGGTGCATGAACCAGAGAGCAACCATGATGAATTTGATCACCGCGAAGGCCAGCAGGAGCGGGACGATGACATCCGCCAACGCATCCACGTAGTAGATCGCAACCTCCAGGGCGGTCACGATCGCGAGGATGACGGCGATCTTGACGTACTGCCTCGGCTGGGGGTGGTGGTCTAGCTCTTCAGCTTCTCGAACCTCCACCGACTCGTCCATCATGGTTAGCTTCCTCAGTTCGTCGGGATCAGATAGATGACCGTGAAGATCACGATCCATACGATGTCGACGAAGTGCCAGTACAACCCGATGAGCTCTACCTTGCGTGCGCCTTCATGATGGTCGCCCAATCGACCCGACATCGACATTCCGATCAGCGCGAGCAGCATGAAGATGCCCACCGTCACGTGGGCTCCGTGGAATCCGGTGAGCACGAAGAAGCTGCTTCCGAAGACGCTCGTAGAGATCGTGAGCCCCTCCTCTACGAACGTCGTGAACTCGTACACCTGTCCCCCGATGAACGCCATACCGAGGAACGCGGTGCACGCGAGCCACACCCTCATCGTCTTTTGATCCCCTCGCTGGACTGCGGCGAGCGCCAGAACCATCGTCAACGACGACATCAGCAGAACGAACGAGCTGACAGACGTGAAGGGGATGTCGTAGATCTCGTGAGGCGTGGGCCCATCGATCACGCGGTTCCGATAGAGCAGGTAGGTGGTGATGAGCGAGCCGAAGAACAAACACTCGGATCCCAGGAAGGCCCACATGGCCAGCTTGGTGCTGTCGAGGCCGGTGCTGGTGTGGTGCTCGGGGGCCGGAGCGTGAGTGTTTGCGACCTCGTGAGTGCTCATACTTCCTCCGCTCCGGGCTCGAGCACCCATCCGAACAGTCCCAACAGTGTAATGAGGGCTCCGGCAACCAGCAGGGCCTTGCCGGTGCTGTTGAAGTAGATGACGCCGTAACCGAGCAACGGGAGACCCAAAGACGCGACGAGAGGGAAGTAGGACGGCGAGGGCATGTGGATCCCGTGGCCCCCTTCGTGTTCGTGGGTCGCCACCGCCCCTCCCGCCAAGACCCGCGCCGGTTCGCCTTCGGGGGTCTCGATGTACTTCCGGTGCCAGAAATCGTCGCGGTGACGGACGATCGGGATCTCCTCGAAGTTGTACTCGGGGGGCGGCGAGGTCGTCGCCCACTCGAGCGTGCGCGCGTCCCACGGATCGGCGCCGGCCTCTAGTCCGCGCGTTCGGCTGATGACCGCGTTGACGAGGAAGACGAGTATGGACAGTGCGATCACGAATGCCCCGATGGTGGAGAGGAGGTTAAGGAAGTCCCACCCCATGCCCTCGACGTACGTATAGATGCGCCGCGGCATGCCGTTCAGGCCCAGGAGGTGGTGGGGTCCGAAGGTGAGGTTGAAGCCGATGAACATGAGCCAGAAGTGGGTCTTGCCGAGCTTCTCGGACAACATCCGTCCGAACACCTTGGGCCACCAGTAGTAGAACCCGGCGAAGAGCCCGAAGATCGCGCCGCCGAACAGGACGTAGTGGAAGTGGGCGACAACGTAGTAGGTGTCCTGCTGCTGTGCGTCGTGCGGCACGATCGAGTGCGTTACGCCGGACAAGCCGCCGATGATGAACATCGCAACGAACCCGATCGCGAACAACATCGGTGTCGAGAACTTGATCGACCCGCCCCACATGGTTCCGATCCAGTTGAAGATCTTCACCCCCGTCGGCACCGCGATGAACATCGTGGAGAGAGCGAAAGCCGAGTTGGCAACCGGCCCCAACCCGGTCGTGAACATGTGGTGGGCCCAGACCCCCCACCCCATGAAACCGATGGCCGCCCCGGCGAACACGATCGCGGCGTACCCGAAGATCGGCTTCCGGCTGAATGTTGGCAGCACCTCCGAAACGATCCCCATCGCGGGCAGGATCATGATGTAGACCTCGGGATGGCCGAAGAGCCAGAACAGGTGCTGCCACAGCAGCGGATCACCGCCCTGCGTCGGATCGAAGAAGGTGGCCTGGAACGCGCGGTCGAACATGAGCTCGAACAGGGCCACCGCGATGATGGGCATCGCGAACAGCAGCAGGAACGCGGTTACCAGCGTCATCCACACGAACACCGGCATGCGCATCAAGGTCATGCCCGGAGCTCGCATGTTGATGATCGTGATGATGAAGTTCACCGCACCGGCGAGGGATGCGACTCCCAGGATCTGAAGGCCGAGCGAGTAGAACGTCATGCCGTGTCCGGGGAGGGTCTCGTTCAGGGGCGCGTAGCCGAACCATCCACCGTCGGGGGCGCCCCCCAGGAAGAAGCTCGAATACAAGAACAGCCCACCGAGCAGGAACACCCAGTAGCTGAAGGCGTTGAGTCGAGGGAAGGCGACGTCACGGGCGCCGATCATCAACGGCACCAGATAGTTCATTAGCCCCACGCCCAGCGGCATGACCACGAGGAAGATCATCGTGAGGCCGTGCATGGTGAAGAACTGGTTGTATGCCTCCGCGTTCAGGATCTCGCCGTTCGGTTGCGCGAGCTGCGCGCGGATCGCCAGCGCCTCCAGGCCCCCGACCACGAAGAAGAAGATGGCGGTAGCGCAGTACATGATGCCGATCTTCTTGTGATCGACGGTGAAGAACCAACTCCACTTACCCGTCGTTGACCTGGGTCGGCTGAAGAAGCCCCTACGTGTTGGATACGCCACCGTTGCCATCTCTTAGTGCTCCCTCACTTCCGTCTCGTCACTCCAGCGTTTGCAGGTAGGCGACCACAGCATTGATCTCCGATTCGGTGAGCCCGAGCGCCGGCATGCGTGCCCCAGGTTTCACCGACGGGGGATCCGCGATCCACGCTTTCAGATTCTCCTCCGTGTTGGCGAACACCGAGCCCGCGAACGTGTCACGCGACGCGAGGTGGGCCAGATTGGGACCCTGGTTGGGGGCCACATCCTCGGGCGTCGCCTCTACCGCATGACACGCGGCGCAGTTGAGGCCTTCACGGAACTGGCCCTCCGCGAACAGCTTCTGCCCTCTCTCCGCGAGGGATCCGCCGGAGGGGGCCTCCGGAGCGCTCTTCTGATCCGACACCCACTGGTCGAAGTCCGACTCGCTGTCCGCATAGACCCGCAACTTCATCTCCGCGTGGCCCAGGCCGCAGAACTCCGTGCACTGACCCAGGTAGACGCCGGGTTCATCCGCCTCGATGAACAACTGATTGGCGTGGCCGGGGATGAGGTCCTGCTTCCCCGCAAGTCTCGGCGACCAGAAACTGTGGATCACCTGCGAGTCGCCGGTCACCCTGTCGCTCAGGCCGCCCTCGACCGTGAGCTCGATGGGGGTGTTGGTGGGGATGTGCAACTCGTTGGCGGTCACGAAACCCTCGTCGACGTACTGGTACTCCCACCAGAACTGATGGCCGATCACCTTGATCCGCATCGCGCCTTCTACGCGTTGCGGCGAGATCGAAGATCGTGCTCACGGTGGGCACGGCGATGCCCGCCAGGATGAGCGCAGGGATGGCGGTGAGGAGTACCTCGACCTTCGTGTTCCCGTGGAACTGTGATGCACGACGGTCGGGCCTGTGGCGGTAGCGGAACAGGGTGAAGAGCAGGATCCCCTCCACCACTACGAACACCGCGACGGCTATGCCGAAGGTGAGATCCCACGAGACGGTCGGGCGCTCGCGCGAATTCGCCGGCGGGAGAAAGTGTGTCTTGCGGGCCCCCGCCCTCACAGGCGACCGCGACCAGAGACAACACGCCAACGAGCGCGACGAATCGCGCCCGCCCCCCTTGGCGGAAGTCAATAAATCTCATTCGGTCTCCGTGTGAAGGTGGATATCGAGCGCAATATAACTGACCACCGGCAGATAGCCTGAGTCATCATGGTGCCGCCGGAAGAGCTCGACGAGGCCAAGAAACCCAAGCTCGGATGGATCCTTGGGGGACTGGCGGCGGCGATAGCTGTGGTGTTGTTCTTGGTCCCCGCAGAGAAGACCGAGACCGTGCCCGACTTCGACCTCCCCCTTCTCCAAACGGACGGCGTGCTCTCGAGCGAGTCCCTGCGCGGGCACCCGGTCGTTCTGAACTTCTGGGCCTCCTGGTGCGCGCCGTGCCGCGAGGAAGCCCCGCTGCTCGAGCGGACGTATCAGAGGTTCAAGGACCAGGGCGTCCGCTTCGTAGGAGTGAACCTCCGTGACCAGGAACCCAACGCCCGGCGGTTCGTCGAGGATTTCGGGATCACCTTCCCGGTGGTACGCGACGAGGACCAGGAGCTGGCCCGGGGGCTCGACGTCTACGGGCTCCCGCAGACCTTCTTCATCGACGCGGACGGGCGGCTCGCCTCCACCACGGACACCGAGGGCGGAGAGGGAACGGGCCAGGGGGGCACGATCGTGCTCGGAGCGGTCGACGAACGAGAGCTGGTAGAGCAGATCGAGCAACTGCTGGAGGAGGACTAGCTCAGCAGCAGAGATCCCGTTCGCGCCACAGCACGATGCCCTCGCGCACGGCGATGATCGCGATCGCGAGACCGGCCGCGGGGTCCGCCCACCACCAGCCCCAGAACGAGTTGGCGGCCAGCCCCACAAGCAGGAAAGCGCTCAGGTACGTGCACAACACCGTTTGCATCGAGTCGGCCTTCAATGACCTGCTGTCGAGGCTCGTGGCGAGGCGACGCTTGGCACGCGCCAGGATCGGCATGACTATCAGAGAGACTGCTGCCAGCACGATGCCCGGGATGCTCTCTTCCGGCCGGGCCCCCGTAAGCAGGTCCCAAGCGCTCCGGGCGCCCACGTACGCGGCGAGAGCGAAGAACGCGAACGCCACCAATCTGATCGCTCGACCCTCGGCTTCCGCCGCGGTCCTACGCCCGCTCACCTCGGTCCGAAGTCGCCACAAGAGGATCGTGGCGGAGGACGCCTCGACCACCGAATCGAGCCCGAATCCGACCAGGGCGACGGAACCCGCCGCCAGGCCGAATGCGATCCCGGCCACCGCCTCCAGCACGTTGTAGCCCACGGAGACGTACTCCAGCCGAGAGGCACGAGTGAGCTCTCGACCGCGCTCGATGGGGGCCGTTCGGGAGGTCGTCGGCGCCACCTTCATGGAACGACGATAGTCCTAAACCCCTAGTGGGGCGCATCCTTTAGTCTGTTTTCGAGATGGACCAGACCCGATCCGAGACCTCCCCGAAGCGCCGCGCGAAGTTCATCGTGGGCGGCGCCGTCCTCGTCCTGGCCCTTGTGGGACTGGTCGCGTGGGCCATGAACAGGTCGGGCGCCACCTCCTTCTATCTCGACGTGAGCGAGCTGCAGGCGCAAGGCCAGACCGCCGGCACCCAGGACTACCGGGTGGGCGGCAACGTGGTTGCGGACTCCCTGCACCGGGATGGGCTGACTACCACCTTCGACATCTCCGATGGCTCTTCCTCGGTCACGATCGTCACGGACGAAACGCTGCCGGACGCCTTCTGGACCGCCTACGAGAACGACCCGGGGGCGGTTGAGGTCGTGGCGCAGGGCCGCTACGACGGCGAGCGGTTCGCCGCAACGCAGGTGCTCGCGAAGTGCCCCTCGAAGTTCAGGGCCAAGGTCTGAGTCCGGTCCGCTCGCTGGCGGACCTGGGGCATCCGGCGCTGATAGCCGCGCTGCTCTTCGGAGCGCTGGCGCTCGGCCTGTGTCTCGCCGGGGCGCTCCGCAAACGCCGTGACCTGACCCACGCGGGCGTGCGCGCGGTCGCTGCGAGCTTCGCCTTCGTCGTGCTGGCGGTAGTGGCGCTGCTCACCGCCCTGTTCGCCCACGACTTCTCACTCGAGTACGTGGCGAGCTACACGTCGGAATCGCTGCCGGCCATCTACACGCTGACGTCGCTATGGGGAGGCATGGAGGGGTCGTTGTTGTTCTGGACCCTGCTGCTCACCGGATTCTCCACGGTAGCCCTCCTACGAGCGCCCGCGCAACGCGCGGGTCTCGTCGCGTGGGCCGGGGTGACTCTGTCCGGCGTGGCGCTCTTCTTCCTCGCGCTCTTGTTGGGGCCGGCGAATCCTTTCACCACGCTCGCAACGCCTCCGCTCGATGGATCTGGACTCAACCCGTTGCTCCAATCTCCCGGGATGGTCATCCACCCACCTCTTCTGTACACGGGCTTCGTCGGCTTCTCGATCCCGTTCGCGTTCGCGGTGGCGGCCCTGGCTTCGGGGCGATTGGACGAAGGGTGGTTCGTCTCAACCAGGCGCTGGACGCTGTTCGCGTGGAGCGCGCTATCCGTGGGCATCGTGTTGGGTGGCGCGTGGGCCTACACGGAGCTCGGCTGGGGCGGCTACTGGGCGTGGGATCCGGTCGAGAACGCGTCGTTCCTACCGTGGCTCACCGCTACCGCCTTCTTGCATTCGGTGATCGTGCAGGAGAAGCGACGGATGTTGAAGGTGTGGAATGTAAGCCTGATCCTGCTCACCTACGCTCTGGCGGTCTTCGGCACCTTCCTGACCCGTTCCGGGATCCTGTCCTCGATCCACACCTTCACCGAGGGGGAGACGGGGAAATGGTTCCTTCCCTTCCTAGCCGCGATGGTCCTCGGCAGCTTCGCGCTTGTGGCGTGGAGGCTCGACTCCTTGCGCAGTGACAACCGGCTCGATTCGCTGGTCTCGCGCGAATCCGCGTTCCTCGGCAACAACCTTCTGTTCACGGCCGCTGCGTTCACGGTCCTGTGGGGAACGATCTTTCCGATCGTGAACGAAGCGCTGACGGGCGTTCGTCTCTCGGTGGGACCGGCGTTCTTCAATTCCGTCTTCATTCCAATCGGCCTCGCCCTGATCGCCCTCACGGGGATCGGCCCCTTGATCTCCTGGAGGCGGATGAGCAAGGGGTCGTTCTGGCGCCTCCTGCGGGGACCGCTGCTCGTGGGCGGGATCGCAGCGGTCGGGTTGGGGCTCGCGGGGATCAGGAGCCCCGGGGCGCTGCTTGCATTCTCGTTGTGTGCGTTCACGGCGACCTCGCTGGTGGGCGAGTTCGCCCGTGGGGGCCGCGTCTACCGAACGTGTGAGGGATTGGGCTGGCCCGGTGCGTTGCGGCGGACCTTCGCGCGGAACCGTCGCCGTTACGGAGGCTACGTCGTCCACGTCGGGATCCTTCTGATCGTGATCGGCTTCGCCGGAGCCGCCTTCCGCACGGAGCGCCAGCAGGAAGTGCAACCGGGCGACACGATGGAGGTCGGCGCGTACACGTTGACGTACGAGGGATCCAGCCGCAGTCAGACGGACGAAAAGCAGGTGAACGCGGCGCGCGTCGTTGTTCAACGCGGAGGCGAGCCCATCGGCACGCTGCGTCCCCAGCGCAATTTCCATTTCGCCCAGCAGCAGACCCAGTCCGAGGTCGCGATCCGAAGCACTCCCGTCGAGGATCTGTACGTCGTCATGACATCGCTGGATGCGGACGGCACCGCGGTGTTGAGAGCGTTCGTCAACCCCCTCACCTGGTGGATCTGGGTGGGAGCTGCGGTCATGGCTGCGGGGATCGGCGTGCTCCTGTCCGAACCCAAGGGTGCTCCCGCGCGAATCGTGGCCCGGCAGAGAAGTCGCGAGCCGGCGGTTGCGGCCCGATGATCCGAGTCGGTGTCCTCGCTCTCACGGCCGGCCTATTCCTGTCGATGACGGGTCACGCGCTCGCCGCCCCCGCGGACGTCGCGAACTCCGTGGCGTCCGAAGTCATGTCCCCGTTCTGTCCGGGCTCGACGCTGCACGATTGCTCTTCCGCCGAGGCGCAGGCTCTGCGCGATCGGATCCTGGTGCGGGCCGAGAACGGTTGGACGCGGGCGCGACTGATGTCGTGGCTCGAGGATGAGTACGGCCCATCGATCCGCTCGACGCCGCCGACCGAAGGCGCAGGGTGGCTCGCCTGGCTTCTTCCGATCGCGGCGTTGCTCGCAGGAGGAGCGGTGGCGTGGATCTTCCTGAGGCGCTCGACGACAACCGACGGAGGTTCAGAAGGGGCAGAGGTATCGGGAGCCGAGCGAAGCGACCTCGAGAGAGAGCTCCAGGCGCTGAGGGGTGGGCCATGATCGCCGTGCTCGTAGTGACGGCGTGTGCCGCCGTCGCTCTTCTTTACGTCACCATCCCGCTCCGGCGAGGCATCCGCGGGATGCCCGAGAGCGACAACGCCGCAGCCACCGAAGCCGAGGCGCGCAAACGAGTCGCGTTGTTGGGGATCATCGATCTGGAGGAGGAACGGGACGCGGGGAAGCTCACCGGGTCCGATTACGAATCTCTCCGCTCCGAGTACGAGATGCGTGCCGTCGTCGCGCTCCGTCAGGCCGACCGCGCGCGATCGGCCGAGCCGGCCGACGACGATCTGGAAACCGAGATCGCTGCGCTCCGCGAGGAGATGCGCTGCTCCGAGTGCGGCGCCATCAGGGCCCCCGGCAGCGCGTGCGAGAGATGCGGCGCCTAACCGCGCTCGCGCTGGCGGGCGTTCTCATCGCCCTGTCCTCGCCCGTCTCGGCAGCTCCGCGCGGAACGATCCGAGGTGTGATCGAGGACGGCGTCGATCCGGCCGGACGCGCGAGCGTGATCCTCACCATCCTCGATGATCAAGGGGGGGAAGACACACAACGCGCTACGACGGACGCCCGTGGCCGATTCTCGTTCGATGGTTTGCGCACGGGCAGCGGCTTCGTCTACGCGATCGACGCGCGGTACGACGGAGGCCTATTCCCCGGGGGCACCCTCCAACTTCCCGACGACACCGACGCGGCCCCCGTCATCGACACTAGGCTCAAGGTGTGGAAGACGACCTCCGACCCTCGATCGGTGCTCGTCCACCGCGACTTCCTGTTCGTGCGTCCCTTCGAGGACACCCTCAGCGTCATCGAATCGGTGACGATCGCGAACACGACGGAGCAGGCGTACATCGGTCGTGCGCGATCCATGGGCGTGGCCGCACAGGAGAACACTCCGACGTTCGGATTCGCTCTTCCACAGGGGGCGGAGTCCGAGACGGTTCGCATCCAGGAGAGCGACCCCATGGACATCCCCCGACTCGTCGACACGGACAGTGGGTTCGGGATAACCGCGGCCATCCCCCCGGGCGAGACGAAGGTCGTGTTCTCGTACTCGGTGTCCGGCTCGGGCGGCGTCTACGAGATGTCGCGCCCGGCCCTCTATCCAACCCTTGACTACGCCCTTTACCTGTCGGATCCCCTCACGGCCGAAACCGATCGCCTCACCGAGCGCGGCGAAGCCACCGTCGGCGACCGGACCTACCGGGTGTGGCGATCGACGAGCACCGTCGATGCCGGGGATCTCGTACAGGCACAGGCTGTAGCGGAGGCGGGGATGTCACCTGCGCTTCTGTGGGGAGCCGGCGCGGGTTTCGTCGCGCTGGTGGCGTTGATCGCGGTGGCGCTGTCGCGAAGAGCGCGCCGCGGGGCACCCCCGCCGTGCGCCGAACGGTCACCTTCCAGGCGCGACGTCATGATCGAGATCGCGGAGCTCGATCTTAAGAAGGAAGCCGGCGAGATCGACGAGGGCGAGTGGGCGCAACGAAGACACTCGATGAAGGAGCGCCTTGAGAAGGAGCGACACCCGGAGCCGCTGCCGTGATCCGGCTCGAGGAGCTCAGCGTGTTCTTCGGACGAACCGTCGCGCTCGACGGCCTGGATGCCACGATCGAGACGGGGATCACGGGCGTGTTCGGGCCGAACGGCTCCGGGAAGTCCACTCTCCTCCGGGTCGTTGCGGGTTTGCTGGCCCCCAGCGTGGTCGAGTCAGCTTCGAGGGCACCACTGCGTCGACCGCGGATGAAGGCTTCGTCGGCCGTCTCGGTTACGCCGGTCACGACGCGGGCTTGTACTCACGTTTGACCGTGCGCGAGAACCTCGAACTCTTCGCCCACCTACATGGTCGGCCCAGGAGCGACGCGGAGACGTACCTAGAACGCCTGGCGTTGCATGAGCACGAACGAACGCTCGCAGGCGTGTTGTCGGCCGGATTGAAGCGCCGTGCCGCCGTGGCGAGGGCACTCGTGCATCAGCCGGATCTGCTATTGCTCGACGAGCCCTACGCGAACCTCGACGATGACGCCGCCGAGCTCGTCTCGGGAGCACTGCAGCAGTGGTGGAAGCCGGGCCGAGTCGCTCTGGTCGCAACCCATGGAGCGAAGAAGCTCAAGGCCTTCGCGCACGGCGGAGTCATCCTGAAGCGCGGCCGGATCGTGGTCGACGGACGCTACCGGGCGCGCCCCGAGGTTGGGAGCCCGACGTGACCGGCGTGGGTTTCGTTGCGAAGACCGCCGCTCTGGCGCGCAAAGACCTTCGGGTGGAATCGCGTGGGCGCGACACCCTGCCCCCGATGCTGGCGTTCGCGTTCACCGTCGCCCTGGTCCTCGCCTTCGCTCTCCCGGACGCGACACGAGCGTCGGCGAAGGTCGTGGCGGGCTTTCTGTGGATCACCGTCCTCTTCGCCGGGCTCATCGGTTTCGCGCGGACGTTCGAGGTCGAACGAGAGGAAGGGGCCCTGGACGCCTTGCTCCTTGTGCCCCTGGATCGATCCGGGATCTTCTTCTCCAAAGCGGCCGCAAATCTGGTCTTCCTCGCGCTCGTAGAGGTGCTGCTCGTTCCGGTGTTCGGTCTCTTCTTCGGGCTCGACCTGTCGAGCTGGCTCATGTTGGTCCTGGTGATCGTGCTCGTCGATCTCGGCTTCGTGGCCGTTGGGACGTTGTTTGCGGCGCTGGCGGCGCAGACGAGGAGCCGCGAGCTGATCCTCCCGATCCTGGCCCTGCCCGTGCTGGTGCCGGTGTTCATTGCAGGAGTCGAGCTGAGCGCAGACCTGTTCGCGGGAGCGGGATTCGACGAGATCGCGGCCCGCGGGTGGTTCGGCATCCTGTTGTTCTTCGACGCGGTGTTCCTGGTGGTGGGGGCTCTGGGGTTCGAATTCGCGCTCGAATGAAGCATCGGGCACCGGTCTCGATCGCGCTGCTCGTGACCCTCGTCCTCGCCGCCTGCACGGGCGGCGATGGGGACCGAGGGGTCGGGGACGAAGGGATGCTCACCGCCCCGATCACCCTGCCCGAGCCGGAGCCGGTCGAGCCCGCATTCCTCCTCGCCCTCCCGCTACCTGCCGACGAGGCCGTCGAAACCGCAGGGGGCGTTCCCGGCGCGGCCGCGCTTGCGACGGTGGAGGTCCACCGGGTCACGGTGCGGGGCCCGGCGGGGACGAGAACGTTGAGGGTCGGAGCGGTTGCTCCTCTCCGATACCGACCGCTCGCGCCGGACGCCACCGAGGCGGCCGAACACGTGTGGAGCTCTCTTCTCGCCGGACAAACCGTGCTCACCTTCGACGCGGCCGCCGAGTTGGAGATCGAGGACGGCACCACCCTGCGCCTCCCGGAGATGGGTCGGGTCACGGTGGGGGCCGTGGCCGACAACGGAGCCCCCAACCTGGTCGACGCGCTCGTAGACGGAGGGATCATGCAGAAAAGCGAGCCCGAAGCGACCTTGCTGATCGTCGGCACGCGTGAGGGGGAGTCGCGGGCCGATCTGGGACGAGAGCTCGAGATCGCCCTACCCGATATGCCGACGCGGCCGATGCTCGCGACCTTCAGTGGAGCGTTGTCGACACCCGCTCCCGAGGCCACCGGCGAAGCTAACGCCGGGCCGATCGAGGCGATGGCCTACCGCGCGGTCGACGACGGATCCGTCAAGCCGGACGGAGCGTGGGTGGAGCGGAACCTCGTGACCGAGGACCTCCCGATCGTCGGAGAGGCCACCTGTCACCGATTGCTCCTGCCTCAACTGAGCGCGGCGCTCGGGGAGCTCGAGGCCGAGGGGCTCTCGACGCTTATCGACGCGAGCCAGTACGGCGGCTGCTACGTCCCGCGTTTCATCGACCGCGACCCCTCGAAGCCCCTCTCGATGCATGCGTTCGGTCTCGCCGTGGACCTCAACGTCTCCACGAATCAACTCGGAACGACCGGATCGATGGATCCGCGGGTCGTCGCCACGTTCGAGCGCTGGGGGTTCCGGTGGGGAGGGCGTTGGGCTCGGCCGGATCCGATGCATTTCGAGCTCGAGCGGCTCGTCGCCGCGGACCCACTCTGAGCGGTCTGTGAAAAAACACCGGGCAGTAATCTGAGGCTCATGAACGCGACCACGATCGAGGCCCCACCCGCGGCTCCGGCGAAGCCGCCCGGCCGGCCGAGCTTGGTCTGGTTGGCGATCGCCGCGTGGGCATCGGTCTCCGTGGCCCTGGTCCTCATCTTCTTCGTCGCGCGCGAGGCCGATGCGGCGATGGGAGGGCAGCTCCAGCGGATCTTCTACGTGCACGTCCCGTCCGCGTGGCTCGCTTACCTCGGCTTCGCCATCGTCTTCGTCTGCTCCATCGCCTACCTCAGGACGGGGGCGAGGAGGTGGGATCTGATGGCCCACGGCGCCGCCGAGATCGGCGTCCTGTTCGCCACGCTGGTCCTGATCACGGGGCCCATCTGGGCGCGTCCGGTCTGGGGCACCTGGTGGCAATGGGACGCCCGGCTGACGTCCACGCTGGTGTTGTGGCTGACCTACGTCGGGTATCTGTTGCTGAGGGGCCTCGCCACCGACCGGACCCGGGCCGGTCGCCTGGCGGCCGTCGTGGGGATCGTGGGCTTCATCGACGTCCCGATCGTTCACTTCTCCGTGCAGTGGTGGAGGACCCTCCACCCGATGGGACCGACCATCGCGGATCCCACCCGGAGCTCCGGGTTGGGGGGGCCGGAACTGATCACGTTCTTCACCGCCCTCGTCGCGTTCACGCTCCTCTTCTCATGGCTTCTCGCCATCAGGGTGCGGCTCGGGCGGACCGCGGACGAGGTCGACGCACTCGAGCTTCGAGCTGCGCGCTCGTGAATCCGTGAGCGACGTCGCCTGGCTCGCGGTCGCCTTCGCTGCGGTCTGGATAGGTATCGGGGCCTACGCCGTCTCACTGGTGGTACGGCAGCGCCGGCTCGAGCGCCGGGTCGACGATCTGAAGGATTCTTCGCGCGCCCGAACCGATTGACCAAACCCCCTGCTCAAGCGCACAAAGTCCCGAATTGTTCCGTCCGCGCGTTGCTATGATGACGCTCGCATGTCACTCCGCGAGCGTGTCTACGCACGAACCGACAAACCCATGTCGTGGACGAAGGCGATCCTCCTCGGCACGCTCATCTGGGTCATAGCGATCCTTCTGCTCGGTCAGCTTCCCTCGGTGATCATCTATTGGAACGATCAGAACATCGCCTCGATCATCGAGTTCACTCAGAAGATCCCAGGAGTGGGTGAGGCGGGGCTCAACACCACGCAGATCAACATGATCCGGGACATCGTCGCGAACGCGGTGCAGATGGGCATCCTGACCGTGATGCTGATCGCGGCCTACGTCTGGCAGGAGCGCAAGCGGAAGCGCACCGGGACCAAGGGGCCACAGGACACCGTCAAGGGCTACATGTCGGGGAAGTGATGACAGCCGATGCCTAAGCCTCCCGACCCCAAGAACATGGAGATCATCGAGAAGCCCGTCTTCCGGGTCGACTACGAGATGGATCTCGTCGACAGCGACTGGCTCAAGGGCGCCGTGAAACCCAAGCGCTTCATCGACTTCATCCCCGAGCAATGCATCCTGTGCGAAGGTTGCGTCGACATCTGCCCCTGGTACTGCATCTTCATGGTGAATCCGGATGCGGTGGGCGATTCGGGCAACGTCGAGCTCGCCCGGCAGATGGAAGGCGACGACATCCTGTTCTTGATCGACGACAACGCGTGTACGCGGTGCAACCTGTGCGTCGAGCGGTGCCCCACCGGCGCGCTGGTACAGAGCGAGGTATTAGGGGGCAAGAAGCGGGGAGCACGCGCGATGGGAACCGTGCCGAGCTCGCAGAAGGCTTAGCCAAGCAACGAAAGGGACGAATTGGCGAAGGCAGCAAGATTCAATCCCCGCCAGAAGATCGGCGAGGGGATAGACAAGCTTCACAACGGGCAAGTGTGGCGGGCGATCGTCCGGCCCGGTTCGATCTTCCGGCGTGGGTATGCGGACTCGCCGCGCAACCGTGCATACGTGGTGATGAACTCTCTGCTGTATCACCTCCACCCCGTGAAGGTGAAGCGCCACGGGATCAAGCTCTCCTACACGCTCTGCCTCGGCGGGCTCTCCTTCTTCTTGTTCATCCTCCTGACGATCACCGGCATCTACCTGATGTTCTTCTACCGACCCTCGGTCGACCTGGTGTACGCCGACATGCAGGGACTGAACACGCAGGTCTCGTTCGGCCTGCTCGTTCGGAACCTTCACAGGTGGGGCGCTCACCTCATGGTGATCAGCGTCTTCCTGCACATGGCTCGGGTCTTCTACACGGGTGCATACAAGCCACCGCGTGAGTTCAACTGGATCGTCGGTGTGGTCCTGTTGCTGCTGACCCTGTTGCTGGCATTCACCGGCTACCTACTTCCGTGGGATCAGCTCGCGGTGTGGGCCGTCACGGTCGGAACCGAGATGATGAAGAACTCGCCGGTTATCGGGAGTCAGGTGCAGTTCGCATTATTGGGCGGACCGGTGATCGGGCCGGAGACGTTGATCCGCTGGTACACCCTGCACGTGCTCTTCCTCCCCTTCATCATCGTGATCTTCATCTCGATCCACTTCTGGCGAGTGCGAAAGGACGGAGGTGTCTCGGGCCCCATGTAGGGGATGCGAGAGGGAAATATGCCGACACCCGACGAGGTTTACGAACAGGTACTGAGCGAGGAGACGTCCAAAGGCTCCTCCCCCGCGGTCGCGCAAGCGCGCGCCAAGGCGGCGCGCGTCAGGGCCCAGCGCGGGTCGACCGATCCGAACAAACCGGATCCCTCGACGGCATCCGCCCCCGCCACTGCCGGGGCGTCGGCTTCAGGAGACGGCGGGCCGGCCGCGGAAGCCGGCGACGGGGCGGCCGCGGAGGCCGGGGCCAAGCCCGCAGCCGCAGCGACCACGACCAAACCGGCCGCCGCTAAGCCCGCGGCTGCTAAGGCCGCTCCCAAGACCGGCGCTCCCGCGAAGAAGGCGGCGGGCAACGGCAACGGGGTGGCGGTTCCCGACCGGGTGCAGCGTCTCCTGGCCGTGGTCAAGCCGGAGGCGATCCAGAAGGTCGAGCGGCAGCCGATGGACCGCGTGAACGTGTGGCCTCACTTGATGGCGGCGGAGTTCGTGGCCTTGCTGGTCGTGCTCGCCGCCTTGACGTTCTTCTCCGTCGCCGTCGACGCGCCGCTGCGCGAGCTGGCCAACTTCAACCAGACGCCGAACCCCTCGAAGGCACCGTGGTACTTCCTGGGCCTGCAGGAGCTACTCCGTTACTTCCACCCGCAGGTCGCCGGGGTCACGATCCCCACCGTCGTGATCATCGTCCTGTTCGCGGCGCCGTTCATCGACCGCAATCCCGCGACCTCTCCGGACACGCGCAAGCTGGCGATCGTCCTGTTCTCGTTCTTCATGTTGACCTTCGCGGTCCTGACGATCATCGGGATGTTCTTCCGGGGGCCCGGCTTCAACTTCGTCTACCCATGGGAAGGCGGCATCTTCTTTGAGCTGTAAGGAGGCGAAGTGAGTCCGGGCACCATCGCCCTCATCGTCGTGGCGGTGAGCGTCGTCGCCTGGGCGTTGTTCATGCTGAACGTAACGGTGCGCCGTGAGCGCAAGGCCGCGAAAGCGAACGCTCCGTCGGAGGCGGATACCGATTCGACATCCCCATCGGCCACGAAGGAATCCACTGCCGAGCCCGACAAAGAGGTGACGGTCGAGAAGGTCCCGGAGAAAAAAAGAAAGCCGTTGACGCCGAGTCAACTCGCCGTCTCGCGCCGGCAGTTCCTGAATCGCGCGGCCACCGCGTCTTTCACGGCCTTCCTCGGATTCTTCGGCATGGCCACGCTGTCGTTCCTGTGGCCGAAACTGACCGGCGGATTCGGAACCACGATCACGGTCGGGGATCACGAGGAGCTGCTGAAACAGATCGGCCCAGAGGCCGGCTTCAAGCCTCTGTTCGTTCCCGAGGGTCGCTTCTGGCTCACCTACTACGAAGGCACGGGCGATGCCCCCGTCTACCTGGCCATCGGTGCGACCGATGCCAAGATGCAGGCCCTCTACCGGAAGTGCGTCCACCTCGGGTGCTCGGTGCCCCACTGCGAGAAGTCGTTGCTGTTCGAGTGCCCCTGCCACGGATCCAAGTACCGGCTCAGCGGCGAGTACTACGGAGGACCCGCCCCCCGCGGCCTCGACCGCTTCCCGATCACCATCCAGGGCGGCAAGGTCGTGGTCGACACCGGTGACACGCAGATCGGACCACCTAGGGGCACGAATACCTGGAACCAGTTCTCCGAGCCGCAGGGCCCGTTCTGCGTGCCGGTGTGATCGAGACAAGAGGGAGCGGTGGAAGCTAGCGACATCTGGGTTCTCGCGCTCGCGCTGATCGTCCCGGCGCTGATCCTCTGGGGCGTGTTCCTGGCGCGCTCCGGACGGCGCGGCCGACCCTCCGTCATCCTGGGGATCCCGCAAGCGCTTCGTCCCGGGGCCCCCGACGAGGTCCTCGAGGGACCTCGACTGGAGCGGATCCAGGTCTGGTGGCTGATCTCGCTCGCTGCCCTCGCGTTGTTCATCCCGGCGTACTGGCTCGGTGAGATCCAGCGACAGGACGCTTTCGCCAGCAGGTACGAGGAAGACTCCCTCGAGCGCGGGCACCTGATCTTCTCCGTCCCGCCCGAGCTGCCGGAGGAGACGAACGCCCAAGCGTTCAAGGACGCGGAGCACGCGATCGCGCTCGGCATGGGCTGCGCTAACTGCCACGGCGCATCTGAAGGCGACGAAGAGGACCTCGCCGGGGGTGGGGTGACGACCTTCACGCCACCGGGCGGCGAGGCGGTCCAATACACCGCTCCTCCGCTCAACAACGTGTTCCAGCGGTGGGACGAGGAGGTCGTGCGTTTCACGATCGAGCGGGGTCGACCCGGCACCCCGATGCCCACCTGGGGTGTCGATTACGGGGGCCCCATGACCCAACAGATGATCGACGACGTCATGGCGTGGCTGCACAGCCTCCCCGGCAACCAGCCCGGAGCGGCGGAGCCCATCTCCGACGATTGCAAGAACCCCTCGGGGAGCTCGCTAGAGAGCTGCGGCGAGGAGATCTTCCAGGCACGCTGCGCGGTGTGTCACGGCGCCGAAGGGTCGGGCAAGGAGAAGGAGCCCTGGATGCAGGGCATGGCTCTGTGGAAGGGCGACGTGCGTCACCTGAGCGAAGAACAGCACGAGGTGACCATCCGCAACGGTCGCCGCTTCGCCTTCATGCCGCAGTGGGCCGAGGCACCGGCGCAGGGCCTTCCCGTGCCCCCCAACCCATTGACCGACGCGCAGATCAAAGCCGTCATCGCGTACGAGCGAGGCCTCTAGATGGATATGACTTTCGTTGAGGGGGTCGCTGCGGTGGTCTCCGCGGTCATCGTGTTCTGCGGGAGCATCTGGCTGCTGCTCTCGATGGTCCTCGGGCCGCGACTCGCGTACTTCATCACAGCAAGCGTCACGCTCGGGTTCCTATTGATCATGGGGGTCGTCTGGTCGCTATCCCCCCTTGGTCCGGTGGGCGCCACCCCAGAGTGGAACCCGTTGGCCATCGGGGTTGAGGGTCAGCAGCTCGACGCCGGCCCGGCCGAGGGGTACCCGGACGGGGGTGGATGGCGCGAGGTGGATACGAACGACGAGGCCGAGATCACGCAGGCCGCCGAACTGGGCTCCGCGTCGACCGAGTACCTCGAGCAGGCGATCGACGACGCCTCGTCCGAGACCGGGTTCGACAATGCGGCCGACGCTACGGCGAACGCCGACACGGTTCGCTTCCTCGAGGATGGCGACACGCTTTATGGGGCCGTCACGTTGGAGCCGGTCGAGGGCGCCGAAGGAGACCCGACGGTCGCAATCCTCGAATACGATCCCGGAAATCCAACCGGTCCGGCGAAGATGATCACGCTCGGAACGCTGTTGTTGTTCGTCCTCCACCTGTTCGGACTAAGCTTGTCGGAGCGCAGAGCGCGGACGAGAGCCGACACGCACGGCACGCCAACGTCGACCACCCCAACGGGAGCGACAACGACATGACCCCCCACCCGAAGCAACGCGTGCTCTGCGCCGCTCTCCCTGCACTGACTCTCGCCGCCTGCACCGGCGGAGTGAACGCCGGCGAGAAAGGCGGCACCGCGTTCATCTACATGGCCGCGATGCTGGTGGCCATCGTCGTGGTTCTCTGGGTCATCTTGGGCCGCGGGGAATAGCCCGAGACATTTACAGCGTTGCGAGGGTTTCGAAGGCGGCGCTGGCTACACGATCCACGTGTTCCTCGGTGAGTGCGCTCGAGAGGAACAGGGCTTCGAAGCGCGACGGGGGTAGATAGACGCCACGTTCCAACATGCCCCGGAAGAAGGCCGCGTAGATCTTCTCGTCCGTCGCCTTGGCCTCCTCGTAGTTCGTGATCTCGTCTTCGGCGAAGAAGAAGCCGGCGAGGCCCCCTACGGCACTCGCGGCCATCGGCACCCGCTCGGCCTGATCCGCGGCGTCGACAAGGCCGCGTACCAGAGACCGGGCCCTGCTCTGGAGCTCCTCGTAAAGGGTGGGTTGCGACCGGATCATGGACAGAGCTGCGATGCCCGCGGCCATCGCGACGGGGTTGCCCGACAGCGTTCCGGCTTGGTAAACGGGGCCCTCCGGAGCGAGGCGATCCATGATGTCTCCGCGGCCGCCAACCACCCCGACGGGTAGCCCGCCTCCGACGACCTTGCCCATCATGACGAGGTCGGCATCGACCTCGAACCTCTCCTGTGCGCCGCCGGCGCCGAGCCTGAACCCGGTGATGACCTCGTCGAAGATCAGCACCGCTCCCGAATCAGTGGCCAGAGTCCGAAGACCCTCGAGGAACCCCTCCTCGGGGAGCACGAGCCCCATGTTCGCGGCGACCGGTTCCACGAGGATCGCGGCAAGGCTCCCGTCCGTGGCTTCCGCCGCGGCTCGAGCGGCCTCGACATCGTTGTAAGGCACGACCACGGTGTCGGCGGTCGTGGCCTCGGTGACTCCCGGCGTTCCCGGGATGCCGAGGGTCGCCACTCCCGACCCCGCGTCGGCCAACAGCGAATCGACATGACCGTGATAGCAGCCTGCGAATTTCAGGATCTTGTCTCGGCCGGTCGCTCCGCGAGCGAGACGGACCGCCGTCATAGCCGCCTCGGTACCCGACGAGACGAAACGAACCCTCTCGACGTTGGGGACCATCGACACGATCAGTCGAGCGAGCTCGACCTCGAGCTCGCTGGGGGTTCCGAACGACGTACCGAGCCTCGATGTCTCCGCGACGGCGGAAACGATCTCGGGATGCGCGTGCCCGAAGAGCATCGCGCCCCAGCTCTGGACGAGGTCGATATAGCTGTTGCCGTCGACGTCCGTGATGTATGCGCCCGACGCGCTGGCCACGAAGAACGGATGAGCTTCGACGGCGTTGAAAGCCCGCACCGGGGAGGACACCCCGCCGGGCATCAACGTCTGCGCTTCGGCGTAGAGCTTGTCCGAGCGCGACCGATTCAGTTCAGCCACTCGGCCGCTTTCTTCGCGTGATAGGTGAGGATCAGATCGGCCCCCGCGCGCCGGATCGCCCCCAGGGTCTCCAGCGTGGCGGCCCGCTCGTCGATCCAGCCTCGTTCGGCCGCGGCCAGTAACATCGCGTATTCGCCCGACACGTTGTAGGCAGCGGTTGGGTATCGGAACCTATCCTTGACCGCTCGCACGACGTCCAGGTAGGGCAGGGCGGGTTTCACCATCAGCGCGTCCGCGCCTTCCTCGACGTCAAGGGCGGCCTCCCGTAAAGCCTCGTCGACGTTCGGCGGATCCTGCTGGTAGGAGCGGCGGTCCCCGAACCTCGGTGCCCCTTCCGCGGCATCTCTGAAAGGACCGTAGAAGCTCGATGCGTACTTGACCGCGTAAGCGAGGATCGGGACGTGATCGGAACCGGCCGCGTCGAGAGCGCGACGGATGCTCCGTACCTGACCATCCATCATCCCGGAGGGTGCGATGACGTCCGCGCCCGCAGCCGCCTGTGACGATGCGATCCGTCCGTAAGCCTCGATCGTCGGGTCGTTGTCGACCTCATCTCCGTCGAGTAGCCCACAGTGACCGTGGTCCGTGTACTCGCAGAGACAGAGGTCCGCTATCACGACGGCTTCGTCCCCCACCTCGTCCTTCGTCGCGCGGAGCGCGCGCTGGACGATGCCGTCCTCGTTCCAAGACTCGGTTCCCTCGGGGTCCTTCCGGGAGGGGACACCGAACAGGATGACCCCGGACACCCCTCGTTCGACCAGCTCGCGGGTCTCTTTCACCAATGACTCGAGGGTGTGCTGGGCGTGGCCCGGCATCGAAGCGATCGGAACCGGATCCGACAAGCCCTCCTTCACGAACAGGGGGGCGATCAGGTCGGAGGGCGCCAGCGACGTCTCGGCGAACGCTCGGCGCAGGGCCGGGGTTCGCCTCAGCCGCCGGGGCCGGTGATCGGGATAGGAGCTCATCGACCTATCGTGCCACCCTCGGGGGCCGGGGGACGGCCACCGGCGGTGGTGTGGTCATCGTCGCCGGCATCCGGGGTTCCGTCGTCAGGGTCCGCCTCGCCATCGAACTCCTCTTCACCGGCGACGGGTACGGTTGCCGAGTCTTCGGCTTCGTCTCGGTTCAGATAGGCGGCCATCGCCTCGATCAACCCCTCCGCGGTGTGTTCGGGAGCCACGACGTCCACCCGGAAGCCGAGATCCGTCGCCACCTCGGCGGTCTTCGGCCCGATAGCAGCGACGGTGCGCCCGGCGCCGTCGGCGCCGTCGTCGCCGTCCGAGGGTGCGAGGTCGAGCACCGCCGGAGGTCCGAAGACACCGACGAACCCCGTCGCCGCCGATCCGCTCAGGAAGGTGACGACGTCGAAGTTCCCGGACGCGATGCCCTTCGCCTCGGGGCTCCGCCGGGACGCCACCACGGTTCGATAGGCGACGACCTCATCGGGGATGAACCCCGCCGACTCCAGGATCTCGACCATGTCGTGTGGAGCGACCTCGGCGCGCGGGATCAGGACTCGCCCCAGCCCCCGACCCATCGTCTCCGCCAGCGCTTCGCCCGTGAAGCTCTCGGGAACGAAGTCCGCCCGGATGCCATGCTGTCGCAGGACCTTCTCGGTGGTGCTACCGACCGCGGCCACCCTGCTGCGACCGAGAGCGCGAGCGTCCAGCTCCGCGACGTCTAGGCGCTGGAAGAAACGCTCGACCCCGTTCGAGCTGGTGAAGATCACCCAGCTGTAAAGCCCATCGGCGAGCTTCCTGATCGCGAGGTCGAGCTGTTCCCACGACGGCGGATCCTGGATCTCGATGGTGGGGAAGTACACAACCTTGGCGCCCTGTTCCTCGAAGGCGCGACCGAGCGCATCCGCTTGATGGCGCGGTCGCGTAACGACAACTCGCAGATCTTCGAAGGGAGTAGGAATCGTCTCGTCGGAGGTCACGGCGCGCTGGGCTCCGTCATCTCCGACTCCCGGATCTCGTCGAGCACCTCGTCTCCTCCGGCCGCAAGCAGCGCCTCCGCGAGCTCGGTGCCCAGCGACGCGCCCTCGGCGACCGAGCCCGAGATCCGATCGCGTAGCGCGATGGCGGCATCGGGAGTAGCCAGATATCCGGTGGCGGTGAGGTTCGCTCCCGACACCACGGCGGTGCAGCCGAGGGGGACGGAGCAACCGCCCTCGAGGCGGGCGGAGAAAGCGCGCTCGCAGGCGACTTCCGCCCATGAGCCGGGGTCGGTGAGACCCTCGAAAAGAGCCGCGACGTCGGGGCGGTCAACACGCGCTTCGATCGCCAGCGCGCCCTGAGCGGGAGCCGGCACCCACCATGATGGGTCCAGCGGCGCGGTGTCGGGTTGGCCCGCTTCTTCGCCTGGGTGCAGTCTCTCGATACCCGCGGCCGCGAGGATCGCCACTCCGACGGCGCCATCGCGGACCTTCGCGAGGCGCGTGTCCAGGTTGCCCCGGAACTCGACGACATCGAGATCCGGACGTGCCTCGATCACCAACGCCCGCCTACGCATGCTCGAGGTGCCGACCGTCGCGCCGGGCTCGAGTGCCCCAAGACGCTCCTCACCTGATTCGCCTCGACCGCCCACGACCACATCGGCGCGTGCGGCCCGGGCCGGCACGCAGATGATGGCGCATCCGGGCGCGAGCTCGGCCGTCAGATCCTTGGCCGAATGCACCGCGACGTGCGCGCGTCCCTCGACCACACTGCGTTCGACCTCCGACGTGAACAGGCCCTTCCCCCCGATCTCGGCGTAAGGACGGGGATCCGAATCGCCGCTCGTGCGCACGGTCTCGACCTCGATCTTCAGGTCGGGGTGACGGGCCCGGAGCAGGTCGACGACGATCTCGGCCTGCGTCGAGCGCGAGGCGTGAGCCGCGGCTCGCAACGACGAGAGGGTCCTCTGAGAACGCTGCTGTTGTGGCCACGGGATCAGCGACCGGCGAGGGGGCCGGACGGTTCAGATGTCGTCCTCGATATCGAAGAGCTCGCGCAGGGCATCGAGATAGACGTGCCCCTGCTTGCCGCTCGAGAGCTCCTTCGCCCGCTTGATCGGCCCATGCAGCAGTTTGCTCACGATCCTGCGGCTCAGGTGATCGATCACGACCTGATCCTCGGCCGGGAGGTGCCGCAAGCGCCCAAGAGCCTTCTCTAGCTCGACCTCCCGGATGTCATCCGCGCTCGAGACGAGAGCAGCGACCGTGGGGGCCATCTCGGTGGCGCGCTCCCACTCGAGGTAATGCTCGAGCTCGTCACTGACGATGTCCTCGACCTTCACGACCTCGCCGATGCGGCTGCCGATGCTGCTCTCGACCACCCCACGGAGATCCTCCAGGTCGCGCACGACGACTCCAGGGATGTCCCCCACGTCGGTCTCGACATCGCGCGGTACGGCGATGTCGACGACCAACAGAGAAGCCTGATCCCCGCGCCGTTCGAGGGCGGTCTCGACCATCTTCCGATCGATAACGGTCTGAGGAGCGGTCGTCGACGACAACACGATGTCCGCTTCCACCAGCGCGTCGCCCAACTCGTCGAACGACAACGAACGAGCCTCGAACTCACCCGCGAGCCGTTCGGCCCGCTCCTCGGTTCGGTTGACGATCGTCACATCGCGCGCTCCTGCGTGAGCCAGAGCCCGCATCGCCAACTTCCCCATCTTCCCGGCGCCCACCACCAACACGCGTTTGCCGGCGAGGCTCTGCTCGGGGAACGCCGTTCGGGTCAGCTCTACCGCCGCAGACGAGACGGATACGGGGTTACGTCCGATCGCGGTCTCCGTGCGCGAGCGTTTCCCGACGCGCAGCGCCTGCTGGAAGGCTCGTCTCAGGTAGCGGCCAACCATTCCCTCATCGGCGCCGGCTCCGAACGCGCGACGCACCTGGCCGAGGATCTCGGACTCACCGACGACCATCGAGTCGATCCCCGAACCCACACGGAACAGATGTCGCACCGCGGCCTCGTCGTGATACGTGTAGAGGTGATCCACGAAGTCCTCGGGCGCCACGTGGCAGAACTCGGCCAGGAAATTGCGAAGGTCCTGAGCGCCGCCGTGGAACTTCGACACCACGGCGTACACCTCGATGCGATTGCAGGTCGACAGGATCGCACCCTCGAGCACGTGCTCGTAGTTGCCGAGGTGGGCAAGCGCTTTGGGCAGCTGCTCCTCGGAGATGGAGAGCCGTTCGAGAAGGCTGATGGGTGCGGTGCGATGGTTGAGTCCGACAACGACTAGCGACATCCCGCCCAACCTATCGTTATCCCTGTCCCTGGGCACCGAGCCGGCGGTTGGCTTCGCGGGCGGTGGCGATGGCCTGGGTGCGCTGCTGGTAGAAGGACAGGATCTGAAGCTCGATCGACAGGTCGACCTTCCGCACGTTGACGTCCGGCGGCACGTTGACGACCGATGGCGCGAAATTGAGGATGGACTTCACACCGGCATCGACGAAGCGCTCGGCCACCTCTTGAGCGGCGGCCGGAGGGGTCGAGATGATGCCGATGCAGATGCCGTCCTCGGCCACGACCTCTTTGAGCTCGTCCAGATGCCGAACGATCTGCCCGCCGGTCTCGGTCCCGACGACGTCATCCGACACGTCGAACAGCGCCGAGATGCGGAAGCCGCGCTCGGAGAACCCTTTGTACGAAGCGAGGGCCCGGCCCAGGTTCCCGATCCCGACGAGCGCGGCCGGCCAGTCCTGGGTGAGGCCCAGTTCGCGCGTGATCTGGTAGAGGAGGTA
This sequence comes from uncultured Actinomycetes bacterium, assembly GCA_963777015.1. GTDB lineage: Bacteria > Actinomycetota > CADDZG01 > CADDZG01 > WHSQ01 > JACCXF01. Next base: position 86,937 of record CAVZOQ010000004.1, on the reverse strand, counting down.
CTCGACGTCGTAGCCGACGCCGCGCGTCCCGTAGGAGCCGAGGTACGAGAGGTCCTTGCGCACCTTGGCGGCGTTGACCCCGGCACGCCGGGCCAGCTCCTCGGACGAGACCGTCAGTTCGCCGGTCGCCTCGGCCAGGTCCAGCAGGGACCGGAGGTATATCGGGAGCCGTGCGACGGTGGCCTCGGGGATCGGTCGGTTACGCATAGGCGTTCAATCCTACGAGCTTGTGAGCGCTATCACAAACGCGAAAGGCCTCTCTACCTGCACTTTTACGGCCCTTGACCAGGCACAACGTCAACCCTGTGAATTTGTGCGGCGGCGCTACCTTTTTCCTGGCGGGTCAGGATAAGCACTCGTGAGAGGTGACGCCACCTTCTCATCACGATGGGGGTCATATAGACCGCTGGTGGGATGAGAAGCCGTCATCCGGGTAGCGAACCGGGCGTCAACCTTTCTTGACGGACGCTCCACCGTCAAGGTATGTTGACGGGAATGGACGATCTCTCGGACACCCGCAAGCAGCTCGATCGGCAGTTGGAGTCGGCCGTGACCGCCGACCCGTTGGGGGCTCTCGCGGCTATCGGGGGCATCCAACGCGATCTGGCGAGCCGTCAGCAGGACGCGGTGCGGGCCGCCGTCCCCCAGCATTCGTGGACGGAGATCGGTGAGGCTCTCGGTGTGTCCAAGCAGGCGGCGCACTACAAGTTCACGAAGCGGTGGGAGCAGGAGTTCAAGGCCGAGCACAAGGCGATGAAGGATGCGAAACGGGCCGGAGCGCGCGAGAAGGCCGCAGCCGTCCGAGCCAAGCGAGACGCCCTCGTCGAGGAGCTCAAAGCCATCAGCCGTCGGAAGATCTAGTCCTTCGATTTGCCCAGCCGGTACTTAGGGAGTCGAGGTCCGTTCGATGTCGTAGGTGATGGTCAGGCTTCGGATCCGTTCCGGGCGATGGCCGACACTGAACTTCACCTTCTTGTGGAACTTGTAGGTACCGGGCTCCAGGGGCTGCATACTGCCCAGCCCTTTGAACAGGGTGACCGTTCGCCGGATGCCCTCGCCCGGCTTCAAGGTGGGGATGTCGAGGTTCAGCAAGCACCAGCCGACACCGAAGCCCGCGTGACCTTCGGAGAATCCGTAGCCACAGCCTTCGTCGGCCCCGATCAAGGCTCGGTCGGGTGGGCCGTCGAGATACGTGGACATCCTAGTGTCGCCGAGATGGACCTTGCGCTCGTCGTTGAGGTTCGTGATCTTCACGTGGTGCTGAATCCAGGGGTGGGAGGTGCTCGACGGTCGCGCGCCGGGCGGAACCCGTCGAGAATTGCAGTGGGCCCAGTCGGGAGCGACTCAGGGACACATCCACCGTCCACCGCCCTATCTCCGCTGGCTCGCCGAGCCGGGATCCGGCGCCGTCCGGAACGATCGAGGTCGCGGCCGATGCCCGCTCCCCGCCTCCCCTGCCGATCACGATCACCGCGATCACGATCGCAACTGCCACAAGCCTTTTCGTCATCTTCTCCACCGCTCTCCTGGATCGCCGACAGCCTTAGGACGCCGGGCGTGCGCCGTTTTGTTCCCTAGGAGCGGTTACGACGGGTGATCTTGTCTCGACGGACATCCTTGAGGACGACCCTCGAGGCGTTGTAGCCGGGGACGCCCATCACGCCACCGCCGGGGTGGGTGCCGGACCCGCACATGTACAGGCCCGCTACCGGGGTCCGGTAGTCGGCGTACCCGGGGATCGGTCGGAACGAGAACATCTGCTCCGGATTCATGTCCCCTTGAAAGATGTTCCCTCCGAGGAGGCCGAAACGGTCCTCGATGTCCTTCGGGGTCAAGACCTCGACGTGTTCGACGGACGCTTCGAGATTGGGAGAAGCATCGTTGAGAGCCGAGACCACGCGCCGCGCGTACTCGTCGCGGCCTCCGTCGTCCCACGAACCCTCGGCAAGCTCGAAGGGGCCGAACTGCGTGAAGCACAACGCGATGTGTTTCCCCTCGGGCGCGAGATCGGGTTCGAAGACCGTCGGGAATACGCACTCGACGTAGGGATGCTCGGACATGCGCCCGTACTTCGCGTCGTCCCACGCGCGCTCGAGGTATTCGACCGACGGCGAGATCGACATGATCCCGGTGTGGGGGTCGCCCGGCATCGAGCCATCCCACGCTTTCGGCTTCGGTAGCTCCGACAGCCCGAGGTTGACCTTGACTGAGCCCGATCGACTCTGGAAGCGATTGATATCCCTCACCACCTCGGCGGGGAGGTGCGCGTCGCCCACCAGGTCCTTGTACGTCGTGACGGGATGGGCGCTCGAGATGACGCGCCGCCCCGACACGGTAGAGCCATCCTCCAACTCGACGCCGTGCGCGCGTCCGTTGCGGATGTCGATCCGTTTCACAGATGCGTCCAACCGGATCTCGGCCCCGGCGGCCGTCGCGGAATCGGCCATGGTCCTGCCGACGGCACCCATCCCTCCGTGGACCCAGCCCCACGCGCCCTCGTGTCCTTCCACGGAGCCCATCCAGTGATGCAGCAGCACGTAGGCGCTGCAGGGGCTCATCGGTCCACACCACGCGCCGATGATCGCCTGCGTTGCGAGCGCGCCCTTGACGCGATCGTTCTCGAACCATTCATCCAGGAAGTCGGCAGCGCTCACCGTGAACAGCCGCACGACCTCAGCCGCATCGCGGCCCGACCACTTACGAACCTTCCCGCCGAGAGACAACCACTTGGGGATGTCCATCACTCCGAGGTTCGGGGGGATCACGTAGAGCAGGTCGTGGACCAGCCCTCCGAGATGCGTCAGATACTTGTCGAACTCGACGTACGCGTCCGCATCCGCCTTGGAGAACTTCGAGATCTCGGCGTGCGTCCGCTGGGCATCGCCCCAGAGGGTCATCGAGGTTCCGTCGGCATATGGGACGTAGTAATCGGGCTCGAGGACCGTGACCTGGTATCCATGGCGCCGCAGCTCCAGGTCCGTGACGATCTTTTCGGGCATGAGGCTGACGACGTAGGACGCCGTCGAGATGCGGTAGCCCGGCCACGGCTCCTCGGTTGCCGCCGCGCCGCCCGGGATCGAGCGTTGCTCGAGAACGATGACGTCCAGTCCCCCGCGGGCGAGGTAGGACGCGCAAGCGAGGCCGTTGTGGCCGCCGCCGACCACGATGACGTCGTACGTGCGGTCGCTCATCGACAGATCCTCTCGTCGGGCCCGGAAGAGTGGTCAACCTATCCGGACGCCCCGAGACCGGCAACGGCCCAGTGTCTAAACTCGTGACCCACACGCTGCCGGATTGGAGAACCAGGGACCGATGGACATCTCACTGAAGCAGGAGGACACGGATCTGCAGAAGCGGGCCCGCGCGTTCACGGAGCAGCACTTATTCCCTCTCGAGCTCGAATGCGAGATGAACGACGGCCTCAGCCCCGAAGCCACCAAGGAGGTGCACGACGCCGTCCTCGAACAAGGTTTCAACGCGGTCAATCACTCGGAGGAGGACGGTGGCCGCGCCCTCAGCCTGTTTCAGCAGATCCTCGTGCAGGAGGAGATGGGCAAAGCGACCGGCGCGCTGTGGGACCTGGTCTGGAGGCCGTCGCTCCCGATCCGCGAGGGCAGCGAGGAGCTGAAGGACCGCTACCTCCGTCCCGCGTGCCGGGGCGAGCGCCGCGATGCCTACGCGATTACCGAGGAGGGGGCTGGCTCCGACACGTCCATGATCGAAACGACCGCGACCAGAGACGGGGATGAGTGGGTGATCCGAGGCGAGAAATGGCACGTCACCGCGGGAGACATCGCCGACTTCTTCCTCGTGCACGCGCTGGTAGACGGAGATCCGGCGAAGGCCACCGTGTTCTTCATGGACAAGGACACCCCCGGCGTGAGGAAGATTCGCACCCCGAAATACATGCACACGTTCGTCTACGAACATCCGATCTTCGCCTTCGAGGACGTGCGCGTGCCGCTCGGCAACGTCCTCGCCGGGGTCGGCCGCGGCGACGATCTCACCCGGGACTGGTTCGTCGAAGAACGATTGATGATCGCGGCGCGGACGGTCGGTGCGGCGGCGCGGGCACTCGCCCTCGCCCTCGACTTCGCATCGGAGCGGCGGGCGTTCGGACGCGCCATCGTTGACTACCAGGGAATGGAGTTCATGCTCGCCGACTCAGCAACCGAAATCATGGCGGCGAAGTCCCTCCTCTACCGGGTCGGCCAGGAAGTTGACGGTGCCACCGATAGGAAACGCATGCATGCTCTGGCCGCCGCAGCGAAACTGCATTGCTCCGAGATGGCCGGGCGCACGATCGACCGCGCGGTACAGGTCTTCGGGGGCCGCGGTTACATGCGCGAGCAGCCGGTCGAGAGACTCTGGCGCGAGCTGCGAGTCGACCGCATCTGGGAGGGAACCTCCGAGATCCAGCGCGTGATCATCGGCAACGAGCTCAAGAAAAGGGGACCGGCCGTTTACACCGGCTGGCCGGACTGACCGGCCCGAAGGACGAGCAGAGCGTCCACCGCAACCGCTCCATGCGCACTCACGATCAGCGGGTTCACGTCAAGGGCACCGATGTGATCCGACAGCTCAACGGCGAGTTGGGACAGCGCGGTCAGGGCGCTCACGAGAGCCTCGACGCTGACCCGGGGAGCACCTCTCAGCCCGTCCAACATGGGACGCGCGCGCAACGAATCCACCATCCTGAGCGCACGTTCGCTAGCAACCGGAGGGATCGCGAAGCGGCGGTCCTCGAATAACTCGATGAAGATTCCCCCCGACGCAACCATCACCAGAGGGCCGAACTGATCGTCATGCACGATCCCCAGCGCCATCTCGATCCCGGGTGGCGCCATCGCGGAAACAGAGACGCGTTCGCCCAGGCGTGACGAGATCTCTTCGTACGCGCGGGTCACGGCCTCATCGCCTTCGAGCCCGAGAGCCACGCCCCCAGAATCGGACTTGTGCATCACCCCCTCGGCCGCCGTCTTGAGCGCGACCCGGCCACCGATCCGGCCGGCCGCGGCCACGGCCGACCCCGCGTCGGAGACGACGGTCGCCTCGACCGAGGACACTCCGTAGTCGGCCAGCAGCGCGAGGAGCTCGACCTCATCGAGCCGGCCGCTACTCAGTCGCTGCGCCCAACGCTGTGCCCGAGCCTCATCCCCCGGCGCCTCGGCGATCGCCGGGGGGGCCAACCGATCCCTGTACTGAAACAGATGACGGAAAGCGCTGAGGCCGCTGTGTGTCCCCTCGAGGATCGGGATGCCGGCGAGACGCATAGAGCGGGCATCGCGCGGCTCGATCGCGCTCGCCAGGTTCGACAGAATCGCGAACGGTTTCGCGGACGTCGTCCACGCCTCCTTCGCGACGCGCACGTAACCGTCCTCGGGATACATCTCGGTGGTGAGATCGACGCACAAAGTGGTGGCGGCGGTATCGGGGTCCGCCATCAGGGCATCGATGCACTCGGTGTAGATGGGCTCGTAATCGTTGCCGGTCCCCCACGCATCGAGTGGGTTGACCGCAGGGAGGCCCTCCTCCAGCACCGCCTCAAGACGCTTCTTCGTTGCATCGCCGATATCGGCGAACCGCACGCCCACCTCGGCCCCCGCGTCCACGAAGTGGGCGCGCTCGCCGCCGGAGTCGTGCACCGACGCGAGGCCCCCGGTAGCGGCCCTGCGACCGGGGGCGCACAGCTCCAACACGTCGGCCATCTCGTCGAGGGAGGACACTCGCATGACACCGTAGGCCTCGAACAACGCCTCGTATGCAGCATCGTCGCCGGCGAGCGCCCCCGAGTGAGCTGTGACGAGAGCTCGAGCGGTCGGATCCTTGCCGACCTTGAGGATGGCGACCGGCACGTCTCGTTCTGCCGCCTCCGCCAGAGCGGCGCGGAAGGGGGCCGGATCGCGGACGCTCTCGAGGAACATGCCCACGACGCGCGTCGACTCCAAGGTCAAGGCATACGAGAGGTAATCCGCAGCCGACGTAACGAACTCCTGCCCGGATGAAACGAGCAGGTTGAAACGCAGCATCCGGTCGTTGTAGGCGAAAGCCGCGAACGCGGAGCCGGAATGGCTGATGAAGGTGACGGGGCCCGGTTCCAGGTCATCCGGCATGACGTAGCCGCACGCGCGCAATCCTCGCTCCAGGTTCAAGAAGCCCATACAGTTCCCGCCGCACAGGGACATGCCGGCCTCCGATGCGATCCTCGTCAATCTCTCCGACAGAGGAGCGGCGCCCGGGGGGGTTTCCTCGTAGCAGCTCGCGTAGATGACCGCCGCGGGTACACCGAGAGAAGCCGCCAGCGACAGCTGCTCTTCGAGCTTCGGATTCGGCACCCCGAGGATCGCCAGGTCCACGTCGGCTGGAACGTCTTCGAGCGACGGCAAACACTTCAGCCCCCGGATCTCCGGGTACCGGGGATTAATGGGGTAGATGGCCCCCGCGTACCCGCCGCGTTCGAGCTCCCGGATCAGCTGTTCGCCGAAGGAGTCGGGGCGCGCGCTGGCTCCGACCACGGCCACCGACCCAGCCTCGAGCATGGGGACAAGGTTCCCGGCGCGGGCCGGAGACGGGCGCGACGAGGTCACTTGCGGCGGCTGAACCTCGCCCTCTTCTCGTCCCGCAGCGCGAGCCGCGCCGCTTGGTATCCAGGTATCCCGCATACGCCTCCGCCGGCGTGCGTCGCCGAGCTGCATTGATAGAGGCCCCGCACGGGCGTCCGGTAGTCGGCGAAGCCCGGGGACGGGCGCATGTGGAACAACTGCTCTGCCGACAGCTCGCCGTGAAAGATGTTGCCGCCGATGAGCCCGTAATCGTGCTCCATGTCGTAGGGCCCGATGACCTGCCGGTGGATGATCGATCCTTTGAAGTTCGGAGCAAGCTCGGTGTAACCGTCGATAACGCGATCCGCGTAAGTCTCGAGCTCGTCGTAATGCGGTTCGGTCGCCCACTCATGGGGCACCCACTGGGTGAACAACGACATGACGTGCGTCCCCTCCGGGCAGAGCGAGCGATCGAAGAACGAGGGGATGCATCCATCCGAGAAGGGTCGTTCGGCGCCCTTGCCGCTCTTGGCGTCCTGGAACGCCTGCTCGAGGTACTCCACCGAATGCGCGAGCTCGATCGCACCGCCGTGGATGGCCGGATCGACGCCGGGATCGGCGATGAAGTCGGGGAGCTCGGCCAGGGCGAGGTTGATCTTGACGGTGCCGCTGCGTGTCTTCCATCTCTCGATGTCGCTGCGGAAGTCGTCGGGTAGCTCGTGCGGCTGCAACATCTCGAGGAAAGTGAGCTTCGGATGCGTGTTGGCGAGGACCAGGTCCGAGTAAAGCTCTTCCCCGCCCTTCAGGACGACGCCCGTCGCTCGTCCGTTCTCGACGAGGATCCGCTCGACGGGGGCATCCGTGCGAACGCTCGCCCCGCGGGATTCGGCCGACGACCTGATCGCGTCCGCCACCGCGCCCATGCCACCCTCGGGGAACCCCCAGCTTCCAAGACGCCCATCGCCCACATCACCGATCGAGTGGTGCGCCATGACGTAGGCGGTTCCGGGCTCGTCGGGTCCCGCCCAAGTGCCGATGATGCCGTTGATCGCGTGCGCGGCTTTGACCTGGGGAGACTCGAACCAATCGTTGAGCAGGTCGGTGATACTCATCGTCATCAGCCGAGTGACGTCGCCCGTCTTCCGCACGTCGAGCCCGCGTACTTGCCACGCGAGCCGCAGCTGATCGATGAGATCCCCGGGCCGCCGCGATCCGACCTTCGGAGGGACCCGCATCAGGAGGGGCCCTAGGACATCCGCCAGGCCCTCGAGCCACGCCTCCCACTTCGGAAAGGCGTCGGCATCCTTCTTCGAGAACTGCGCGATCTGCTCGTGATCGTGTCTGTCGTCCGTACCGAAGACCTTCAGCGAACGGCCGTCCGGGAAAGCGAGGTAGTAGGCGTCCATGGGGAACACCTTGTATCCGTGCCGCTCGAGCTCGAGGTCGTTGATGATCGTCGGGGGCATCAGGCTCATGACGTAGGACAACGTGGTGACCTTGAACTCGTCGTCCCACGGCGCATCCGTGGCCGTAGCCCCGCCGGTCTTATGCCGGGCCTCCAAAACGAGGGGCTTTTTACCCGCTCTGGCTAAATAAGCGGCGGCCACTAGTCCATTGTGTCCACCACCAACCACTATCGCATCGAGTTTCGTCACCATTACGCCCCCTGCTTATCTCAAGTTCCGTGCAACAGTTGCTTTAGCCGTGCAGCATACCTAGCATGAGCATCCGGTCCACGGGGTTAGAGCAGGGGGAAGGAAGCCAACGATGCGCCACCCGCGCGAGCATCCGCTATTCCGGTCGCCGATGAACCGTCGAGACTTCATCCGTAGATCCGCGGTAACGACCGCCGGTTTCTCGAGCATGGCCGCGTTACTCGCGGCATGTGGTGGAGGTGACAACGGCAGCAGCAACGCCTCCGGGATCGAGATCGCCAGTCGCGAGAACCCCTCGACCCTGCCCCTGTCGGACGACAATCCGCCGATCGAATCCGGCCTCGACCCCGAGGCGGGTCCCCTGAAGATCTATAACTGGGCCGACTACATCTGGCCGAAAGTGGTGAAGGACTTCGCCGAGGAGTACGACGTCGAATTCGAGATCACGACGTTTTACAACATGAGCGAGGCGATCGCGAAACTCCAGACCGGGCAGGTCGACTTCGACCTCTTCTTCCCGACTGCGGACCCCACCCCCAAGCTCGTGGCGGCGGGGCTCCTGCACCCCCTCAACCACGACTATCTTCCGAACCTCACGGCCAACGTGTGGCCCGAGCTCGCGGATCCCTTCTACGACAAAGGATCCCGCTACACCGTGCCGTACACCATCTACACGACCGGCATCGCGTGGCGTAGCGACATGGTGGATGACGATATCGCCGGGATGGAGAATCCCTACGACATCCTCTGGGACCCCGCTTACACGGGCAAGGTGGGGATCTACGACGACTATCGCGAAGCCATGACGATGGTGCTGTTGCGCAACGGGGTCGAGGAAATCAACACCGAGGACCCCGAGGAGATCAACATGGTGCGCGATCAACTGGTCGAGATGGCCGACGCGGTCAACGTGCGCACGACTATCGACGGCGTCTACTCCGGGATCCCGGAGGGTAAGTTCGCGATCCATCAGGCGTGGTCGGGAGACATCGTGGCCGCGCCCTTCTACTTCCCGAAGGCGGACTACGGGGACCCGAAGGGACTGCTGCAGTACTGGTGGCCCTCCGACGGCTCGATCGGGAACGACATGATGGCGATCCCGACGACGGCGAAGAACCCGGTCCTAGCTCACCATTTCCTGAACTTCATGCTGGACAACAAGCACGCGGTCGACAACTTCAGTTGGGTCGGTTACCAGCCGCCGCTGACTTCGCTGGAGCCGGATTCGCTGATCAAGGATGGCTACGTTGTACCCAACCTAAAGACCGCCATCGTTGAGAAAGATAACTTCGATACCGGAGTGATCCAGACGACCTTGCCACCCGAGGTCGATCAGACGTGGCAGAACGCGTGGTCGGACTTCAAGTCCGGGGTCTGAGGGTTACGCGGGCTTAGGAGTGGCTCAGAAGACAGAGGCCAAGTCCCCCCGCGGAGGAACCATTGGGCTGCCCCGGGGGTTCTGGCCTTCGTTCGCGCTGCCGGGCGTGGGATGGCTCCTGGTCTTCTTCCTGGTGCCTTTCTACGCCATCCTTTCGGTGGCGATGGGCAAGCTCGATCCCATCTTCAGCACCGCCGTCCCCGAGTGGAACCCGATCAACTGGAACCCGGACGTCTTCGGGGACGTCCTAAGCAGTCCCGAGCTTCAGGGCGTCCTGCTACGCACCGCCATCTACGTAGCAGCGGCCGGGACGCTGGCCCTGCTCGTGGGCTATCCGGTCGCCTACTACATCGCGCGCCACGGGGGCCGCTTCAAGACCCTCCTACTCGTGCTGCTGATCGCGCCGTTCTGGATCAGCTACCTCATGCGGATGCTGGCGTGGGTCAACCTGTTGCAGGACGACGGCTACGTTAACCAGATCCTGATGTTCTTCAACATCCTAGATGCACCCCGATCCTGGCTGGCAGGAGAGCCCTCGACGGTCGTCCTCGGGCTGGTGTACGGATACATCCCGTTCCTGATCCTGCCGCTGTTCGCCGCTCTCGATCGCATCGACAACCGCGTACTCGAAGCCGCACGCGACCTGGGAGCCAGTCCGATGCGGACGTTCTGGCACGTGACCGCGCCGCTCAGCAAACAAGGGATCCTGGCGGGACTGGTGATCATCCTGCTCCCGATGTTCGGCGACTACTACACGCCGGACCTGCTTTCGGGCGTCCCTCGAACGTCGATGATCGGCAATCAGATCGACTTCTTCATCCACTCGGGGTCCGGGGGGAACCAAGGGGCCGCGATCGTCATCGTGCTGTCCGTTGTGGTGAGCCTGCTGATGATCTATTACCTCGTCACCGTGGCGAGAGCCGCTCGGGAGGCGAGGGCATGAGCGACGCGGCGGTGGCGGCTCGACCCGGCGCCGAACACGAGACGCCTTCCTTGGTCGCACGTTTGCGGGGCTGGCTCTCTAACCCCTGGGGAAAGCCCCGCTTCCTCTCGGTCTTCACGTGGCTCTACATCCTGTGGTCGATCGTCCCCGTCCTGATCGCTGTGCAGTTCTCCTTCAACGCCGGCCGGTCCCGCAGCACGTGGCAAGGATTCTCCCTCCGCTGGTACACGAGCGATCCGGATCTCTCGGTGCTGAACGACCCCGCCCTGCGCTCGGCGATGACCCAGAGCCTGAAGCTCGCGGTGCTGACGATGCTCATCGCAACACCGATCGGGGTCGGTCTCGCATTGGGATTGGCCCGGTGGCGCGGTCGAGGTTCCGGTCCCTCGAACCTCCTGATGCTCTTCCCCCTCGTCACGCCTGAGATCGTCATGGGATCGGCTCTGTTCCTCGTCTTCGTGTTCCTGTTCAAGTTCATCCAACTGGGAACGCAGGCCCAGCTGATCGGACACATCACCTTTTCAATCTCGTACGTCGTGATAGTGGTCCGAGGGCGCCTGTTCGCCATCGGGAAGGAATATGAGGAAGCGGCGATGGATCTCGGCGCGTCTCCGACGCAGGCGATCCGGATGGTGCTGTTGCCTCTGCTCGCCCCGGCGATCTTCGCCGCCCTCATGATCGTCTTCGCCATCTCGATCGACGACTTCGTGATCAGCGCGTTCCTGTCGGGGGGCCAGGGATCCGAGACGGTGCCGGTGCGGATCTACAGCAACGCGCGGGCGGCCCCCAACCCGGCCCTGAACGCGCTCGCGTCGGTCATGCTCGTCTTCTCCCTTCTAGCGATCGCGGCCGCGATCCTGGTGCACAAGCGTTTCTCGAGTGGCGAGCGCAAACCCGGAGGCGAAGCGGTGCGCGACTTCGCACGGCTCGAGATCTGAGTCCGATCAGGTTGAGGGCGGCGCGAAGCGCGCCTCGTCTCCCGCCTCGTGTCGAGCAGGACCCCCCGGATCGTCATCGTCCCCATCGGACGACGCCGGCTCCGAGAGAGTGAGTACGCGCAGTGCATCCGGGGGCAGGCCGACGCTCACCGGCGAGCCTTGGTGGAAGGGCAGCACGTCACCCTGATTCTGGATCAGAGCCTGCAACGACTCCCCGTGGGCCAGGTTCACGATCAGCTGTGTGGCCGAGCCCAGATACACGGTCCGTTCGACCATCCCAGGAATGCGATTCGCGCCCGTGGTGCCATGTTCGTCAACGTGTACGCGTTCGGGACGGATAGTCACCTTGACGTCGCCGGACGTCTCGATCGCCCCTTTCGCCGCCGCGAACTCGAAATCCCCCATCGTCACCCGACAGGTCCCGTTCGAAGCCCCGTGAGCGCGCGCGTTCATCAGGTTGGAGACGCCCAGGAAGTCGGCCACGTAGGCGTTGGCCGGCTCCTCGTAGACCGTCCTCGGAGGGCCCACCTGTTCGACCTGACCGGCCGCCATCACGGCGATGCGGTCGGACATCGTTAGGGCTTCCTCCTGGTCGTGCGTCACGTAGATGAACGTGATCCCCACCTGCTCCTGCAGAGCCTTCAACTCGATCTGGAGCGCTTTCCGCAGCTTCGCATCGAGCGCCCCGAGGGGCTCGTCGAGTAGAAGCACGGACGGGTTCAGGACGAGGGCACGCGCCAGGGCCACCCTCTGCTGCTGTCCGCCCGACAGCTGTCCCGGCTTGCGCTTCCCCAGTCCCTCGAGCCGCACCAACTCGAGGGCCTCACCGACCAACTTGCTGCGCTCTGCCTTCGACACGTCCTTGAAGCGAAGGCCGAACGCCACGTTCCCAGCAACATCGAGATGGGGGAACAAGGCGTAACTCTGGAAAACGGTGTTGACGTTCCGTTTGTGGGCGGCGGTGTAGGCGACGTCGTTGCCGTCGAGCAGCACGTGGCCGCTCGTGGGACGTTCGAACCCCGCGATCAGACGAAGGGTGGTTGTCTTTCCGCACCCCGAGGGCCCCAGGAGGGAGAAGAACTCGCCACCGGGCACCTCGACGTTGATGCCGTCGACGGCCACGACATCATCGAATTTCTTTACGAGATCGACGAGTCGTACCACGCCCCCCGCTTCGGTCATCCTCGCAAGGCTCCCGCGTAGGTCCGGAAGTTATCGATGAACCGCTGCGCGTCCTCCGCGGTGTGTTGGGGCGACAGCAACCACTGCTCCGCCTTGCCCCAGGGTGGCAGGAAAACGCCACCGTTGTGCTGGAAGAGCCAGTGAAGGTGGCTATAGCGGTCGTCGATCTGAAGGAACTCTCGGTAGTTGTGAACGGGCTCCGCAGTGAAGGTGATGCAACCCTTGGCGCCGATGGCAACGACGTGAGCGGGGAAGTCGAACTGGCGGATGACCTCTTCGCAACCCTGCACCATCTGCTTCCTGAGCGACGAGACGGTTTCGTAAGCCTCGTCGGTCAATACCTCGGTAAGGGTCGCCAACGCCGCCGCCATGGTCAAGGGATTGCCGTTGAAGGTCCCGACCTGCTCGTACTCGCCTTCGACGATCAGGTTCATGACCTCGGCCGTTCCCCCCAGAGCGCCACAAGGTAGACCGCCGCCCAGTGCCTTGGCCAGGCAGATGATGTCGGGAGACACACCGAGGTAGGCAGTTGCCCCGCCGGCGGACACCGTCAGCCCGGTCTTGACCTCATCGAACGCGAGGAGGGCGCCGTTCTCGTGAGTAACGGACTTGACCTGCTCGAGGTAGCCCTCCTCCGGCGGGATGATGCCGGAGTTCATCATGATCGGCTCCATGATCACGCCGGCGATCTCGCCATCGTGCCGGGCGAACGCGCGTTTCAGACTTTCGATGTCGTTGTACTCGATCACCACGACGAGATCAGTCATCACGCCGGGGATCCCGGTGCCGGCGGGCGCGCTCAACGGGTAGTCGGGGTCGTCGCCGATCTCGGATGCGTCGCTCGCGACGGACACCATCAGCGAATCGTGATGACCGTGATAGGTCCCCTCGACCTTGACGATCTTGTCCCGGCCCGTCGCGGCCCGCATGAGATGAACCGCATCCATCGTCGCCTCGGTTCCCGAGTTCGAGAATCGCCACAGTGGGAGGCCGAATCGAGCCGCGAGCTCCTCTGCGACGGCGATCGAATCCTCTGTGGGCTGCGCGAAGTGCGAACCTCGCGAGATCCGCCTGGAAACCGCCTGCACGATGCGCGGATGCGAATGGCCCACAGCCATCACGCCGTACCCACCGTGTAGGTCGACGTACTCGTTACCGTCCGCGTCGTAGACCTTGGAGCCGGCGCCATGGCTGATCCACACCGCTTGGGGGCGGGCGATCTGCCACGAGGAGGTCACGCCACCCGCAAGCGACTCGCGGGCCCGCTCGAGGAGCCGGGCGGATTCAGGCTGACGCTTGAGGAAGATCGCCTCCTGCTCCTCGATCATCTGGTCGAGCCGGGCGTCGTCCGGCTCGGACCAAACAGCTTCTTCGCTCACTGCGACCACTCCTTCAGCCCACCAATCCCCGGGCACCTCGTTTGAACAGCTGATCCGAGATGATTATGCGCTGGATCTCCGAAGTTCCCTCCCATATCCGGTCCACCCGCAGCTCCCGGTAGAAACGCTCGGCCACGTTCTCCCGCATGTAGCCGCGGCCCCCGAATATCTGCACCGCCCGATCGGCCACCCTGTTGGCCATCTCCGATGCATACAGCTTGGCCATCGAGCATTGCGCGTGCTGGGTCTTCACGTCCAGACCATCGTCGATCGCCTGAGCGAGGCGATAGGTCATCAGCCGAGCGGCCCAGAGCTCGGTCAACGAGTCGGCCAGCATGAACTGGATCGCCTGATACTCGGAGAGCGTGTGACCGTAGGCGCGGCGCTCCTGAGCGAACGCGGAGGCCTCCTCGATCAGTCGTTCCGCCGCACCGCAGCACCGGGCCGCGATCATCAGCCGTTCGTAACGGAACCACTCGTAAGCGAAGTCGAGACCGGCCCCTTCGCGTCCCACTAGGTTCGCCGACGGAACCCGCACGTCCTCGAAGGCCAGGATGGGGTGATGAGCGGCATAGGTGTGGGTGTACGCCGGTGTACGGACGGTGCTGATCCCGGGGGTATCGAGGTCCACGATGAACATCGCGTGCGAACCCGAATGCTCTCCTTCGGTGAGCTTCCCTTGGAAGAAGACGTAATCCGCGTGGTTAGCCGACGTTACGTGCCACTTCACACCGTTCAAGATGTAGTCATCGCCATCGCGCTTCGCCGTGGCGGTGATCGCGTCAACGTCCGACCCTGCGTCCTCCTCGGTGATCGCGTAACACTCATGTCGCTCGCCGCGGACGGTCGGCTCGACCCACTCTTTGAGCTGGTGCTCGGTGGCGACCTTCGGCAACCACCCCGCGGGAGCATCGAAAACCCACCCCAGGGCATTCGTCACCCGTCCGCTCTGCTCCGACACGAGAACCTGCTGGAGCATCGTCAGGCCGGGCCCGCCGAGTTCCTCCGGCATGGTCATGGCGTTCAAGCCCAGCTCTACGACCCGGGCGATCTGTTGCGTACGAAGGTCGTCGGGGATGACGCCTTCGTTCATCTCGGCTTCGACCTCGAGGGGAATCAGCTCGGCGTCGACGAAGGCGCGCGCTCTCTCTTGAACGTCTATGTCTCTATCCGACATGGGATAGTTCATTCGCCCCCCAAGGCGCTGACACAACCTGTACACAAAGTCTCGACGGGCCGGCCGGCATGTTCGGTCTGCACAGCCCGGGCGAGAGGATCACGCGAGAGAATACGCAGCATCCCGCCGTTGCGAAAGGGCACCGTTGTCCCCCGTTGATATCGCCTCTCGTACGAAAAGCACAAAGGGGACCCTCGCTTCCCTGGCCACGACCTATCTGGTGTTCGGTGGCTTCTGGGGATCATGGGCGGTCATCTTCAGTGACTACTTGTCGCAGCGGTCCCTGACCCCGGGCCAGGCAAGCATCCATTTCGCAGCCCTGAGCGCCACCTCGATCCTCGTCATGACCTTCGTCGCGCCGCGCTTCACGAAGATCAGTCACGGCTCGGTGATCGCCGTGGGACTCGGGTTCCACGCGGTTGGGGCGCTCCTGATCGCCTGGGTTCCGAACGCATGGCTGGCGTTCGCATTCGCGAGCACCGGCTTGGGGACGGGTCTGATCGATGTTTTCGTGAACGTGGCTGGCCAGGACATCGAGGCGCGCCTCGAGCGACCCGTCCTGCAATGGCTGCACGCGACCTACAGCGTAGGAGCAGCGCTCGGCGCGATCATCTCGGCCTTCGCCATAGAGGCCGGTGCCGATGCGATCGACGTGCTCATCGCGCTAGCGGTCGCGCAGGCCGCCGTGGCCGGACTGGCGTGGGCGCAGCGGCAACCAGCGAACGCCGTCGAGGGGGCAGTCGCACGCAACCGGACGTCGTTGGCAGTGTTCGTGCGCGCCCCTCTCCTGTTGATCCCCGCAGCCGTCGTTCTCTTCTCGTTCTTCATCGAGGGATCCATGGATGTGTGGTCGGTCATCTATCTGAGAAGGACGATGGATGCGACCGCGCTCGCCGGCGCTGGCGGGTTCGCCCTTTTCAGCATCGCCATGGCGGTGGGTCGGGGCTTCGCAGCGCGCCTCCTGTTCGGTTTGGGGTATCGCCGAACGATCCTGTTCGCGGGCTTCGGCTCGATGACGGCCGGCGCGGTCGCCGTTGTCACAGACCAACCGGCGATCGCCAGCCTCGCGTTCCTCGTCCTCGGGTTCTCCATGGCGTCGGCTGCTCCGGCTGCGTTCGGGCTGGCGGGGCGCTGGGGCGGTGACGCGGGCGTGATCATCGCCGCCATGACAACCGTCGGCTACACGGGATTCGTCGTGGGTCCCCCGATCATGGGGTGGTTGGCGGACCGGGTCGGTCTGCGAGCCAGCATGCTGGTGATCGTGCTGGCGACAGTGGGCATCGCCGTAGCCGGGCTATTGAGCCGGGGAGGCCCGAAACCTACCGAGTCGCCCGAGTCGCAGCGGGTCTAGAAGTTCCAGAAGTCGAGGTTCGCGGACGTGAACCCGTCCTGCATCCACGTGGAGATCTGGAAGATCTGTTCGGTCAGGAACAGGAGGCCGACCAGGACCAGCAGAACGCCACTGACGAGATTCACCGTGCGCGTGTGTTTCCGAAACCATCTCAACGCTCCGGTGAGCCGCGACACACCCAGCCCCGCCAGGATGAATGGAACGCCGAGTCCCAGCGAGTACACCGCCAGCAAAAACGCCCCCTCGGCCGGGCCCCCGCTCGCGCCGCGACCCGCCGCCATCGTGAGAACCGCTCCCATCGTGGCTCCGATGCAGGGACTCCAACCGAACGCGAACGCTGCCCCCAGGACCACGCTGCCCCACAGTCCGGCTTTGGGGGAGGGATGGAAGCGCGCCTCCCGATAGAGCCAGGGCACTTTGATCACGCCCATGAAGATGAGGCCCATCGCGATGATCAATACGCCCCCGACCTTCGTGAGGACATCCCGATAGTCTCGAAGGAATGAACCGAGGTAAGTGGCGCTCGCACCGAGGGCGACGAATACCAGCGTGAAACCGAGAACGAAGGTGCACGCGACAAGCCCCGTGCGCAACGCGCTGCCATCCTCTTCGCTCGCACCGTAGCCCGACATGTAGGAGAGATATCCCGGCACGATCGGCAGGACGCATGGACTGAGGAAGGAAACGAGTCCGGCCGCGAACGCGATCGGGATCGTCGGATCGGCGGCCACGGTTCAGCTCCGGCTCAGCAGGACATCGAGCTCCCGCAGCAACAGGTCCTCGGTCAACGCTCCCGGCACGTGATCCACGATGACGCCCTCGGCGTCGATGAAGAACGTCTCGGGCTGTCCGGTCAGCCCGTAGTCGTCAAATATCTCGAGCGATTCGTCCCGCACGCTGGGGTACTCCATGCCGTAGCTCTCCTCGAACTCCAGAGCGTCGGTTCGACCATCTCTTATGTCCACGCCCACGAAAGAGATGGCGTCACCGTGCTCTTCGTGCGCGCGCACCAGCATCGGAGCCTCGTCCCGACAGGGCGCGCACCACGACGCCCAGAAATTCAGGACCACCGGGCGCCCCTCCAGCTCGTCCAAAGAAAGCGAATCTCCGCCCCTCAAGAGGGGGGCGTCGAACGCGGGTGCAGCATCGCCGGGGGCCGGTGGGCCCTCGGTTGTGTTCCTCAACCCGAACGCCAGCAGACCGAGGAAAGCGAGCGCGGGCACGAGGAACCAGGCGACCCTGGTCAGGCGCTTCGTTCTCGGATCCGGTGGGGTTCCGGCGGTTCCATCCACACGGCCCATTGTCGCGTGGCCTCCCCACTAGCCACTAGACGGGGGTCCGCGAGGCCGTATAGATTCCTGCTCGAGGAGGGGACGGTCCGAGCGGCCCGTCCCCTTTCCGCGCCTCATGCCGGGATGGAGCGCCCTCGCGGGCGCCGACAGCATGGAGGTGTCATGACCGACGTTCGATCGGCCCTCGTCGAGGCGCTGCCGGAAGGCGAGCGACGCAGACTTCTGGATCGAGGCGTTCCCCGGGACCTAAAGCCGGGCGAGGCCCTTCACTTCGCGGGCGAACGCATCGACCGCGTCCACTTCGTGCGCGGCGGAGTCATCAAGCTGTCGGCGCGCAACGGCGAGGGGGACGAGGCGATCCTCGGTCTCGCGGTCGCCGGCGAGCTAGTTGGCGACATCGCTGCGATCGACGGTCTCCCACAACCGCTCGATGCCGTGGCGGCAACGAGCTCGTCTGTACTGGGTGTCGAGGGCGCGGTACTTATCGATGTTCTTTCTCGCAACGCCCCGGCGGCGATCGAGATCGCGCGGCTGATGGCGCAACGCTCTCGGTGGATGGCCGACACCGCGCTCGAACGCACGGCCAGCGAGGTGCCGGCTCGACTGGCGGGGCGGTTGTTGGACCTGGCCGATCTGCTCGGCTACATCAACGATGGATCCGTGGAGGTCGACATGCCGATGGCACAAGAAGACCTCGGGCGGCTCGCAGGGATGTGTCGGGAAAGTGCATGCAAGACACTGCGACGATTCAAGGCGGCCGGGTTGCTCGATTACAAGGGCCGGCGCTTCAGAATCCTGCGGCCCGACGCGCTGGAAAGGATCAGGTGCGCAGGGCGCGCCTCAGGACCTTCCCGCTGAGCAGGTGCGGCAATCGTTCGACGAACTCGATCGTCTCCGGACACTTGAAGCGCGCCAGCCGAAGCCGAACGTCGTTCGACAGCTCGGCCTCGGTGACATGAGCACCTGGCTCGAGCACGACGTACGCCTTGACGGCCTCCCCGGAATAAGCATGGGGGATCCCGATGACGGCTGCTTCATTCACCTGGGGATGTTCGATCAGAGCCTGCTCGACCTCCGAGGGGAAGACGTTGAACCCGGACACGATGATGAGGTCGCGTTTGCGGTCGACGAGGTAGATGTAGCCATCCTCGTCCTTGACGGCCACATCTCCCGTATGGAACCAACCGTCCACCAACACCTTGCCCGTTTCCTCCGGCTGGTTCCAGTAACCCTGAAATACATTCGGCCCCCGAACGACGACCTCACCCGGGTCTCCCAACTCGACCGTGCGCCCGTCCTCCCCGATCAACTCCAGCTCGACCTGTGGCAACGGCTTTCCGACGGAGCCAGGCCGGGGCTCGTCGGCCATGCGATTCGAGGTGATGGTAGGGGCCGTCTCGGTCAATCCATATCCCTCGTAGATGTCGACGCCGAAACGCTCCTTGAAACCAAGCAGGATCTCTGGGTGAAGCGGAGCTGCGCCCGAGACCGCGAGTTTGACGCTGCTGAAATCGAACCCCGCGTCGGACGGCGCGGTTCCCCACGCGACGTACATCGGCGGAGCGCCGAACAGGACGGTCACTTTGGTTTCTCGGATCAAGCGCTGCGTCGCCTCGGGATCGAAACGTTCGAGAACGATCCCGGTGGCCCCGTTCATCACGAGAAGACCCAGCGTCACGTTGAGTCCGTAGATATGGAACAGAGGCAGCGCCAGCAACAGCACGTCATCCGAGGTGACGTGTGCTTCAGGGATGGCCATCTGTTGCTCGAGATTGGCCAGCAGATTGCCGTGCGACAACATCGCGCCCTTGGGTTGTCCGGTCGTGCCGGAGGTGTACGCGAGGACGGCGAGGTCTTTCTCGTCGACGGTCGGATCGACCGCATCTCCCTCGAGGGGGCCCAACCGATCCCACGCCGAAGCATCGGCGAGGACGTCGATGCCACACTTGGTCGCGGACTTCACGGCTATCTGTCCGAAAGAACCCGCGCCCATCACCGCTACGGCGCCGGAGTCCGAGAGAACCCCCTCGACCTCCCCCTCGGTGAGCATCACGTTAAGAGGAACGGCCACCGCCCCCGCACGAAGGATGCCGAAGTACGCGAACGCGAAATGGACGCAGTTGGGCATCGCTATCGCGACCCGCTCGCCCGCCCCAACACCTTGACCCAGCAGCCAGCGTGCGACCCGATCGGCCTCGGCATCGAGCTCCCGGTAATCGCATCCAGAACTCAGGTCGGAGCCGGACAGCAGGGCGGCCTTGTCCGGCACCCGCTCCGCGGATCGCCTGAGCAACGCCGGGATGTCCATCCCCCCATTCTCCACGGTGGGGCACATCTCTGCAAACTATTGCAAGCAGGCGCTAGCGGGAGTTCGTCTCTCATCCAGGAATTCCCTTAAGCTCCGCCCCCGAAATCCCGATAACGAATGCGAAGCGTCGGGACCGGGGCGACTACTAGTTCGGCCGCAAGTTGGGTCGAACTCGAGCCTCCCAGCCCGCCCCAGCCGCACCCGGCTCGACACTTCGCAAACGCCTCCGGAAATCGGAGGCGTTTTTGCGTGCGGGGTCTGGGCCAAGTCCCGAGCACGCGCGTCAGACCCGAGGGGGGTCTGGGGGGAGTAGGTCGTCTCGACGGCCGGTCCCCCCAGTGGGTTGCCGCAGGCCGGCATGGAATGCCGGCCGGTAAGCAAGGGCTGCGGTCAGCAGCCCGCCGCGCGCGGGCATAAGAACAGGGGGGTCTGGGGGAGTAGGTCGCCTCGGCGACCGATCCCCCAGTGGGTTGCCGCAGGCCGGCACGAAGGTGCCGGCCGATAAGCAAGGCTCGCCTATGGCGAGCCGCCGCGCGCGGGCATAAAAAAGGGTGCGACCATTGGCGCTTATGGCGCATTCGGACGTTCCCACGGTGCAGGCCTCTACGGGCCCTTTCTGGCCCTTCGAGCTGGAAGACGCGATGGACGCGCTCGCGGAGGCCGGCTTCAAAGAGATCGAGGTCATGGTGACGCGCGACCCGAAGACGCACGACCCCCACCTTCCCCTGCGACTGGCGGAGGAGCGGGGGCTCTCGATCAAGGCCGTTCACGGTCCCTTCCTCGTCGTGACGAAGAGCGTCTGGGGTCTCGACCCGATCCAGAAGATCAAACGCGGGGCGGAGATGTGTGCCGCCTTCGGGGCGGAGATCTACATCGTTCATCCGCCGTATCTGTGGGAGCGGGAGTTCGCCCGGTGGCTCTCGGAGGAGCAGGAACCGTTCTTCGAGGAGACGGGGGTGAAAGTCGCCGTCGAGACGATGTATCCGAGGTGGGTCGCGGGGCGCCGGCTCCGAGCTCACCGATGGCTCGAGCCGCCCGAGCTGGCGGCGGCCTCTCGCTGGACGGTGCTCGACACCAGCCACCTGAGCGTCGGGCGCCACGACATCCTCGATGCCTACGAAGTGCTGTCGGAGAGCCTGGTCCACGTCCATCTCTCGAACAACGCGGGGGACGGCCGGGACGGCCACCTGGAACTGGAACAAGGAATCCTGCCGCTAGAGAGGTTTTTGGCCGAGCTACGTCGAACCGGATACCCGGGAGAGGTATCGCTCGAGCTATCGGTCAGCCGGTACGTCGAGCGTCCGCAGGAACTCGTCGAGATGCTTCGTCGCAGCCGGGAGTACGTCGAACAGCGATTGGCTCGGGACGTTCGGGTGAGCAAGGGTCTCCCCCGCCGGTCACCGAGCCTTCGCGGAAGGGCAGAGGGGTGAACCTGAAGGTGCTGGTGGTGGACGACACGGAACACGTCCGCGACATGCTGGTTCAGATGCTCGAACTCGACGGGTTCGAGGTCGTGGGCGAAGCCGCCTCCGGCGAAGAGGCCATCAGCCTCGCCCAGAGCAGCGACCCGAACGTCATCGTGATGGACTACGTCATGCCCGACCTCGACGGCCTCTCTGCCGCCAGGGCGATCAAACAGGATCGGCCCTCGCAGCCGATCATCCTCTACACGGCGTACCTCGATGCGAACGTCGAGAGCCAGGCGCGCGACGCGGGCGTGGCTCTCGTGGTCGGGAAGGTGGAGGGCCTCAACCAGCTCGAGCGCTACATCAACGAGCTGTGTCGCGACATCGACCGCAACTGAGCGATTCCGGGCTCGCTTATCCTCGGTGCATGAGGAGAAACACGATCTACGCCCTGGCATTGCTGTTGCTCGCGATAACCATCGCGGGCCTGCTGGGGATCCTCCGGGTGGCTCAGATCCCGGGCGTTGGCTTCTAGAAGAAGGTCCCGCCCCGAACCTTCAGGTTCTTCAGGAGCATCTGCTGGACCGTGTCTCTGATGCTGTCGGTCAGCTCGAACACCAGCATCTTGTCGTCCGCCGCGTCCTCCGGATAGTCGTCCATCGGGATGGGCTCCCCGAACTCGATGATCCAGCGTGCAGGAAGTGGCAACGCGCCCAGGGGACCCAGCAGCGGCCACGTCGGCGTGATCGGGAAGTACGGGAGACCAAGGGCCTTGGCGAGGAACCCCGAGTTGGCGATCATCGGATACGACTCTTCGGCGCCCACGATGGCGACCGGGATGATCGGAACCCTCGCTCGCAGCGCCACCTCGATGAAGCCCCCGCGGCCGAAACGCTGCAAGCGGTAGCGCTCCGACCATCCTTTCCCCACTCCCTTGAACCCTTCGGGGAACACTCCCACGAGCTCTCCGCGACGCAACAGCTCGTACGCGTCCTCATCGCACGCGACCGCGTTGCCCGCCTTCCGAGCAAGTGGTCCGAGCACGGGCATGCCGAAGACCAGGTTGGCTCCGATGTTGCGAACGGTGCGTCGTTGGGGGTGTTCGGTGGCTACCGCATGCTGCATCATCACGGCGTCCAAGGCGACGGTGCCCGAGTGGTTACCCACCAGCAGCGCGGGACCCACGTCGGGAACCCGGTTCACCCAGAGGGTACGCACGCGGAAATACCGTTCGTAGAGCGGTTGCATCAACGGAACCAACACCTCGCGAGTCAGCTCGGGGTCGTACCCGAAGTCGTCGACCGGATACCGGCCGCTCAGCCGGCGGCGCGCGAAGTCCCCGAGCCAGTCGAAGAAGCCCTCAACCGGATTCGTGGCCTCATCGGGCGACGGCGGGGCCGGAACGACCTCCGCCGAGGGGGTTTCCCCACCATGGACCCTGCAGTAGTCGTGTCCGTCGACGGCATAGTTCCTGCACGGCCGCCCGGTCGACGTAGTGGCCAGGCAGCGGGCTCGGCCCGCCTGCCTCCCGGCCCCGGCCGAGGTGGATGCCGCACGGGCGCGGCTGTCCAACTGGATGACCTCCGCGTCGCCCATCAGACCGTCTCCATGCCGCTGCCGTCCGAGGCGTCGATGAGATCCCGCTCCCACGCGGGGCGCCCGGCGGGATCCCCGGCGGGCTCCGAATCGCGGTGGTGCTTGAAGTCGAGCAGGGCCTCCTGGGTGGTGAACCGTGGAGCGAATCCGAACGCCTCCTGTGCACGCTGGATGTCGACTACCCTGCCGAAGAGGATGAGTTTGATCTGATCAACGGGGAAGTCGACGAGGTTGAAGCGCTTGAGAAGCCGCGCGGTTGGTACGGCCGCCGGGAGTAACAACGGCAGTTGGCGGCGACCCAGCAACCGGATGGCCTGCGACAGATAGACGATCCCCGGAGCTGCGATGTTGTAGATGCCGCGACAGTCCGTCGTCATAGCAGCGACCAAGGCATCGACCGCGTCTTCCTCGTGAAGTAGTTGCAACCGAGGATCGAATCCCAATGCCGTTGGGATCATGGGAAGGGACAGATAGTCGGTCAAGCTGGAGCGAACCGTGGGGCCGACCACATTCTGGGTCCGAAGTACGACGAGATCGACATCCCGGCGCCGCCTGCCGAAGTCCCGCGCGTAGGTCTCCGCCTCGGCACAGTCCTTGGCGTAGCCCGACAGGTCGACATGCCGAGCCGCATGGTCTTCCGGCACGATCGAGGGCTCGCCCGGACCCGAACCGTAGATCGCTGCGGACGATTTCATCACCACCTTGTTGATCTTCTTGGCCCGGTGGACCGCGGCGAGAAGCTGCATCGTTCCGATGACGTTGTTCTCTTTCATCTGGGAACGGCCGCCGAACCGGCTCGGACTCGAAGCGATGTTGGTGTGGACGACCGTATCGACGTTCGTCGAATCCAGTACACGAGCTATGAGGGGGCTTCGGATATCGGCTCGGACGAAGTCGAGTTTCTCGATGTGCACGGGAGGCTCCTCGACATCCACCCCTACGACCAGTCCCACGTCATCGTCGCGTTCGAGCTTCTTGGCCAGCCGCAGTCCCAGGAAACGGGAGACACCCGTAATGAGCACCCGTCGCTTCGCCGCCACAGATCCCCCTAGTTGTTCTTGGGTCCTACGATGGCGGTCGATCCCGCCGCCGCCCTCAACTTTGCCCCGGCGTCGCCCTTGTTAATCGCGAGCGACATGTATTCGTAGGAGTCCTCGACCAGCACGAACTCGCCGTCCTCGACGTCGGCGAAGGTGCTGCCGAATGGGACGGTCAGGCGATGGCCCTCCAGGCGCACCTCGAGGTCGCGACCCAGTTCGAGGCCGGCCTTCTCGAGGACGGCTCGACCCATGTTGAGTTGGAGGTTGCCGAAACGATCCACCTGGAGGACCTCGGCGTGCAGGTGATCGTCGTGCACCCACGCCACGGGGATCTCGAGAGGAACGAGGGCGTCGGTCGCTACCTCTGGGCCCAGCTCCGAGGGATCGACCCCGTTGGCGATGTGCGCAGCGGCGGGTGCGAATACATCCCGCCCTTGGAAGGTGCGCGACACCGGGGACAACAGGTAATTCTCGTTGGTTATCTCGAAGGCTCGCCGCACCCCTCTGCATTGCTCCGCCGCGGGGATGAGCAATCCGTTATCGGGGCCCACGAACACGGAACCGTCGGCGGTCTCGAGCACGATCGCCTTGCGACCGGAGCCCACACTGGGATCGACGACGGCCAAGTGGATCGCGGGCGGCAGATATCTGCAGGATTGGAGCAACACGATCGCGCCATGACGGATGTCCTGCCGCAAGATGTTGTGGTGGATCTGAACGACCTTGAGCTGGGGTGCGATCTGAAGCATGACCCCGTGGCAGACGCCTACGAATTCGTCTTGCAGGCCGTAGTCGGACAAGAAAGTGACTATCCCGCGCTTCTCCACTAGGAGATCTCCTTCATGAACGAGCGGCCGACGCTACTTACCTTGTTGGCGCCGCTGCCAGCGCGTCTTCTTGAGCATCTTGCGATGTTTCTTCTTTCGCATCTTCTTGCGGCGCTTCTTGACGAGAGACGGCATCCTTCAACTCCTTAACTCAAGCTCTTGAGACTCACTCGGACCGGAACAGGTAACGCATATCCACCGGCCCCTTGGAGCGGCCATCCGTGTCGATCTTGATGGAACCCAGACGGAGGCCTCTCACTCCCTCCGTGACGGGTGACACCATCCGGAGGAGATCCTCGGAAGCATCGTATTCCAGCACGCCGATGCCCACACACGAACCCTTCCCGTCCTCCATACCCACCACGAGAGCATCCAGGAGTCTCATATCGAATTCCGGAGGCAGGGTGGGCATGAAAACGGTGGGTTTCACTCTCCATCGAGAGGTTCCACCGGCGAAATAGGTCTGGAACTGCTGCTCTCGGAAGCTCATCCGTTCTTCGGCGCTTCGAATGTCGAGCTCCTGAGCGACGTCCAGCTCGATCACCTCGGCCGGGGTGAAACGTTGGGCGATCCCGACGATCGGCTCCAGTTCTCCGCCGCGCTCGAACGCGACGATGAAATCCGGACGTACGGTCTGCATCTTGTGGTACTTGAGCGATTGGCCGTTGATGCCCGAGGAGTAACCGGTCGTGTCCACCACGATCATCGGGCACCCGGCATCGCGGGCTTTCGCCACGAGGCGGGCGGTGCCTGCCACGAGCGGAAGGAGATGCCCCCGGGCGGTGATGTTGCCCACGAAGCCCAGTTCATCGGCTCCCAACAACGACTCGCGTGTGAACTCCTGCATATCCGCACAGAGCCTCAGGCCGACGGTCGTAGGGGGGCCCACGGTCGACTGACCGACCTCCGCATCGACGATCGCCGCCGGGATCCCCGCAGCCGAAGCGCGTCGGGCGAGCTCGACCCCAAAGGTCGTCTTACCGGTATCGATCCCTCCCAGTAGAAGAACCACCCCGGGATTCTCGAGCAGTCTGTCGTACGCGCTTTCGAGGTCCATATACACCCGACTCTCGTTCGATGTTCAAGAAAAAAAACCGCCCCATGGGACGGTTGGACTCACTCAGCACCGCCGGCGGATCAGCCGGCGTCCATGTACCTCGCGTCAAGATATTTGCGGACGTCCTCTTCGCGGAGCCTGAAGCCCCGACCGATCCGAACGGCCGGCATCTGCCCCGCCTTGATGAGGCGGTAGACCGTCATGTTGGACACGCGCAACTGGCGCGCGACTTCGGCAACGGTTAGGAACCGGCCTATCGTCGGTGGGCTATCTGAGGAGGTCCCGGTTGGGTCAGTCATCCGGCGCTGACTATACCAGTAGTTGCCCCTCGCCACCCTAGACGTTTCAGACCACACCCTTCACAGGCCGCTCATCCCTCTTCTCCACGGATGATTCGCGTGAAGAGCCGCCATGATGGCTCGTAGAGACGAGGCGGGCGATTGTCGTCCATCGGGATGACGATCACATCTCGTTTCTCAGCCCAGGCGACGGCGAGCGCCGGGTCGTTTATGTCCATCACCGCCACCGTGGGGATGCCACGTTCGATCGCAGCACCCGCGAAACCATGATCGCCCAGTACGAGGTCGGGCCAGGGGTCCGCCTCGAGCAGCACCTCCATGGCCCGGGACGAGTGGGTGTGATACAGCGAGGCTCCGTCCGAGAGACAGCCGACATCACCTACGTAACGGACCTCGGCCCGCGACCGCAGCGCGGGGAGCTTCTCCTCTTCGCGCAGTCTGATGACCTTGCCTCCTGCCTCCCGGTAGGCCTCCATCACTCGGATGTGGTGATCGAGCATCCCGGTCGGGTGCCCGGTCGCGGCCATGAGGGTCGCCCCCCGCCGCGCCTCGTCTCGTAACCGCTTCGCCGCCACGACGATCGCTTCGACGGTGCGGTCCGGGTCGACCGTGTCCTCCCCTGCGAGATCCTCGATATCGGGGGAGCAGCCGGTGAGCTCCGCGAGGAAGCCCAGGACTTCGGTGGCCGAGTACTTCTCGATGCCGCTGATCCCGAATCTGGCTTCGACGTCGTCCTCGACCATCGCTCGGGCTTTCGCGACCGCATTGTTGCGCGAATGAGACTGATGCCGACCGGTTATACCGGCAGCGATCAACGCTTCTTTGGTCTCGGCCAGGGAGTCTACGGACATGCGAGCATCCTAAGGGCTGGTCATCATTCGCCCTCTCGTGAGGGAACCGGAAGGAGCCGTGTTGAGCACTGAAATCTTCTCTCTGTCGGGCAAGGTCGCGCTTGTAACCGGTGCCTCCCGAGGGATCGGCCGAGCCACCGCGCTCGCGATGGCGTCAGCGGGCGCCGACGTCGCGGTGGCCGCGCGCAGCCAAGGCGACCTCGAGGCGCTGGGCTCCGAAATAGAGGAGCTCGGCCGGCGTTGCCTCGTCGTCCCCACGGACGTCACGGAGCGCGAAGCGATCCAGAACATGGTCGATAGAACCGTTGCCGAACTCGGCGGTCTGCAGATCCTCGTTAACAATGCAGGAGGGACGAGGTTCGTCTCCCCACTGGTTGCCTTACGTCCCGATGGCTGGGACAAGGTGATGGCGCTGAACCTGAACTCGGTGTTCCACGCGACGCAGATCGGAGCTCGGGCGATGATCGATGGCAACGGCGGGTCCATCATTCAGATCTCTTCGGTTGCGGGGATCCAGGGTGCGGAAGGACTTTCCTTCTACTCCGCGGCGAAAGGCGGGGTCCGGTTGATGACTCAGGCGGTCGCCAAGGAGCTTGCGCAGTCCGGCGTGCGGGTGAACTCGATCGCCCCCGGCTGGGTTGCGACCGACCTCAACTCGAACCTACGGGAGGACGAAGCCACGGATCGTTACATCCGGTCGACGATCCCGATGGGCCGGTGGGGCACCTCGGAGGAGATAGTGGGTGCTGCGATCTTTCTTGCCTCGGACGCTTCATCGTTCATCACGGGAGCGACCCTCGTCGTGGACGGTGGTCAGACCGCCTGACTCAACGCGTGCAAGCACCCGTTCCGACGGCATCGACACGTCCGGAACCCCGGCTTATGTCGTCCGCGACCTCCGCACCCACCAACGCATAGCCGGTACGCGCGTCCGTCGTGGAAGCGGCGAAGATCACGCCGGCTACTCTGCCATCGGGTAGCACGAAGGGACCGCCCGAGTCCCCTTGCTCCACACCGGCGCGCAACTCGTAGACCGAACGGGTGACTTCCGCCCGTCCATAGATGTCACGCCCGCGCGCCTGGAAGGCGCCCTGCACTGCGGCCGGCAGCACCTCCATGTTCCCGTCCCTGGATCCCGGATAACCGAGCGTGGCCCCCGGGGTGCCCCGCTCCAGCATGTCGGTCTCCAACTCGAGCGCCGGAGCGGTCAGCCCTTCTACGTGCAGGATCGCCACGTCGGTGTCCTTGTCGAAGCCGACCACCGTGGCCGCATGCCCTCCACTCGCGAGCTCCTGGACGGTCACGTTCTGACCCCCGGCGACGACGTGCG
This sequence comes from uncultured Actinomycetes bacterium, assembly GCA_963777015.1. GTDB lineage: Bacteria > Actinomycetota > CADDZG01 > CADDZG01 > WHSQ01 > JACCXF01. Next base: position 58,386 of record CAVZOQ010000004.1, on the reverse strand, counting down.
CGTTGGTCACGACGGTGGATTCCGCTGCTATCCACCCGCTTCCCAACTGGGTCCCGCCGCAAGCCGGTACGACGATACGGACCGTCGACGCCTCCGCGGCCTCCTTCGCCCGCCGCGCGACCCGGCCGGAAGGTAGCTCGACGGGCGGCCCGATCTGTGGGGGGAGACCGGCGAACACCTGAGGGAAGTCCGTCGTCGCAAGGTACTGACGGAGCGATCCCAGTACATCCGGGGGTTCCGACACGTCGATCATCGCTCGCAAGAGGGCCGAACGCTGTAGTTCGCGTGCCAGGGGGCGGATCGAACTCTGCGCAAGCAGCGAGCCGACGAGCCAGTAGGTCAAGAAGGTGATGACGATCCCGAAGGCGCAGCCGAGCACCGCGTCGAGGCCCCCCAACCGCGCGCGTTTGGCGAACGAGCCGGAGCGATGTCCGATGACGTAGCCCAGGGCCTGGCCCATCGACAGGCACAGGAAGACGATCAGCAACGACACCAGCACCGCGCCCACCCCCGCCCGGTCCGTGAACGCATCCGCGATGCGAGGCCCGAACGTGACCCCCACCACCAACCCCAGGAACCCACCCCCGAGCTCGAATACCTGTCCGAGCAGCCCTCGCCGCCATCCGCGATAGGCGAGCAAGATCGCCAGGATCACGACGATGACGTCGGCGAGGTTCACCCCAAGCCTGTTTGGAGCGCGCGAAACGTAAGACCGAAGTTCACCAGCGCGACGATCCCGAACACCACGTAAGGGATCTCCTTGAAGCGCGTGGACGCGTAGCGGTGAGCGACCACCAGCATGGCAGCCGGGAAGAGGCCGCCGTAGACGTAGTGGAGCCACACCGGCCCACTGGGGGGCGTGGGTCGACCTCCCTGAAGGAACAGGATGATGCCTACGACGATCTGGATGCCCAGAACAATCTGCAAGGCCGCCAGCAGGTGCCAGTACCAGTCATGGGGCGGCTTGTTGCGAAGGAACGAGTAGAGGGTCCACAAGGCGAGGAGTAGGAACCCCGCGGGAACCGAATACGCGATGTAGGTATGGACGTCGTTCACGGAGGCAATCTAAGGCGCGACGCCGGCTAGTGCGCGCAAGCGAGGCGCGCAGGAGTCCATGACCTGAGCCACGGAGGCCTCGACCTCTTTCCGGTAGGGCTTGGACACCTCCTCGGGGGCCTTGTCCTCCAGCCACTCCGGGGGGATGCGCTCGGGCGTGCCGCACAACTCCGCGAAGTGGATCGTCCAGACCTTCGGCACGATGGTCTCGAACTGATACCCACCTCCGCCGGTGGCCACCAGACGTCCGGAGGCGAAGTCATGTGCGCACCGGTGCAGGATCTCGATCATCGGCGGGAAGGCCGGCATCGTCAGTCCCAGGTTCGCCAGGGGGTCGTTGAAGTGCGTATCCGCGCCGAGTTGCACGACCAGGACATGAGGGCGGAACGCTTCGGCCAGCCCGAGGGCGGTCTCCTCGAGCGCCCACAAGTAGTCGTCGTTGCCGGTGAATGGGAGGAGAGGGATGTTCGCCGAGGTGCCGATCGCCTTGCCGCTCCCGATCTCGTCCTCGAAGCCCGTGCCGGGGTAGAGGTAGCGACCGGACTGGTGGAGGGACAACGTGAGCACGCGCGGTTCCTCATAGAAGATCCACTGAACGCCATCACCGTGATGCACGTCGACGTCGATGTACATGACCCGCCAGTCCGGGTGAAGTTCGAGGATCCGACCGATAGCGACGGCCGGATCGTTGTAGATGCAGAACCCCGAGGCCTCGCTCCGTCGAGCGTGGTGAAGACCTCCCGCGGGATTGAACGAGTGCTGCATCTCGCCGGACGCAACCAGTTCGGCGGCTCTCACGGATGCCCCGCAGACGGCGGCGGCAGCCACGTGCATGTTGTCGAAGATGGGATTGTCGGGGGTACCCAAACCGAACTGGCGTCCCAGCCCACCCGGGGCCATCCCCGTGTCGATGTCCTTCACTGCGTTGACGAAGGCGGGATCGTGCACGGCGAGGATCTCTTCGTCGGTGGCGGTCCGGGACGGCACTTCGACCACCCGCTGATCCAGGAACCCCATCGTCCGGATGTTGTCGTAGGTCATGAGCACACGCTCGGGCCGTAGTGGATGCGACGCGCCGAAGTCGTACGCCTTGGCGATGTCGTCGACGATGATGAGCGCGGTTGATTCGCTCAACCCTGAGTCTCCTCGACCTCGTCCAGGAGCAAGCCCATGACGACCGCGTCCCACAGCTCGCCGTTGCGCCTTCTCCAATGTCTCCTGAGGTATCCCTCCTGCTCGAATCCATATTTCTTGTAGAGGCGAACGGCTGCTTCGTTGTGCGGCCACACTTGGAGAGTGATCTTGTAGGCACCCGACCGGCGCGCCCCATCGATCGCGGCTTCCATCAGGGCGGAACCGACCCCCCGTCCTCGCCACTCGGGCGTGACCGTCATCCCGAGATCCAGCAATCCATCTCCGGTCATGCCCAGACTCCCCACGATCGCTCCACCGGCCTCGACGACGAACATCTGCCCGGTGCCCTCGATAAAGGCCCCCCTGAAGCGTCGCTCGACCTTGGCCCGATCGATCGGCGGCTCCGTCGCGATCCAACGGCGTTCGGAAGCAACCTCCTCGTGAACGTCGATGACGTTCGGAAGGTCCGCCTCGCTCATCGGGCGAACGATGAACTCCGGCATCTCAGGCTTCGGGCTCGCCCCCGGCGAGCTCTTGAGATCGTTCCATCGCGGCTTGGATCGCGTTCAGGAACGCGGCGCGGACACCAGACTGCTCCAACACCTGGATGGCCCTCGTCGTCGTCCCACCCGGTGAGGTGACCATCTCGCGCAGCTCGACCGGATGCATGTGTTCGTCGCGGAGCAGCTTCGCCGACCCGAACATGGTTTGAATCACCAGATCCGTCGAGATCTCGCGCGACAGACCCAGCAGGATGCCCGCCTCGATCATCGCCTCTGCGAGGAGCGCGAAGTAAGCGGGCCCCGACCCCGAGATCGCGGTGACCGCGTCGAGCGAGCTCTCCGGCACGGTTACGACGCGTCCGACGTTCTCGAGGACCTCACGGGCGAGATCCAGATGGGCCTGCGATGCGTGACGCCCGGCCGCGATCCCCGCCATGCCCTCATGAACAGTCGATGGCGTATTGGGCATCGCTCGGATGACCGGCACCGACGTCGATAGGCGCTCCTCGATGAACTGGGTTGGGATGGCGGCAACCACCGAAAGAACCGTCTGGTCCTCCCCCACATGTGCCGAGATATCGGCGAGCAGGGACTCGATGTCCTGTGGTTTGACCGCCAGGACGACGACGTCGGCCCCCGAAACAGCCCCTGCATTGTCAGTGCTCGTCTCTATGCCATGTGCGACCGAGAGATCCTCCAGGCGTTCGGCACGGCGCCCGGTTACGACGATCTGATCCGGTTTGCGCCATCCGGACGCGAGAAGTCCGGCGATGAGCGCCTCACCCATCTTTCCGCCACCAAGTACTGCCAGCTTCGCCATATCGGTGCCTATGATGTCAGGTCTGCAGGGCGTCGAAGAAAGGGACGGCACCAGTGCTGAGTCGCTCGATGCTGTGGATCGCGGAGAAACCGGCCGTGGAAAAGCTGGTCACCCGCAGCCGGTTGACGCGGGCGGTCGTCGACCGATTCGTTGCGGGTTACGACCTGGACGATGCGATCGACGCGATCCGGGACCTCAACGCCAAGAAGGTTGGGGGGATCCTGGATCTCCTTGGAGAGGGCGTCAGTGACCCAGCCGGAGCAGCGGCGGCCGCGGACGACTACCTCATCGCCATCAAGCGGATCCAGGAGAGCGGCGTCGATACGACCGTCTCGGTGAAGCTCACGCAGCTAGGGCTCGCTTTCGACAAAGGCGCGTGTATCGACCACCTCAGGAGGCTCGCCGCGGAGGCGACCGCCGCGGGGACCATGGTGGAGATCGACATGGAGCAATCCGACTACGTGACGGACACGCTCGACGTCTACCGCCTTCTCCACGCCGACCACCCAGAGCTAAGGATCGCGATGCAGGCTTACCTCCGTCGCACCCCCGTCGACCTCGAGAACATGGCCGGCATCAAGCCGAAGGTGAGACTGGTCAAGGGGGCCTACGCCGAGCCCGAGGATCTGGCTTTCCGCAAACGCAAGGAGATCGACGCGCAGTTCGCTTTCCTCACGGACTGGCTGTTCCAGCGGGGAACCATGCCCGCGATCGCCAGTCACGACGGGAAGTTGCTCGAATACGCCAAAGCCGCGGCCGGCCGGAACAACGCAAGCAAGGACGACTTCGAGATCCAGATGCTGTACGGGGTAAGGAGCGACCTTCAGCAGAGCCTGGCCGCCGAAGGCTTCAAGGTTCGTTGCTACGTGCCTTATGGGTCGGCCTGGTATCCGTATCTCACGCGACGGATCGCGGAGCGACCGGCGAACATCCGCTTCTTCCTACGAGCCCTCATCCGCCGTTAGGAACTGCCACATCCCAGCTCGCGCGCCAACCCCGAGGGGGGTCTGGGGGGAGTAGGTCGCCTCGGCGACCGATCCCCCAGTGGGTTGCCGCAGGCCGGCACGAAGTGTCGGCCGGTAAGCAAGCATCGCGGACAGCGATGCGCCGCGGGCGGACATAAGAACAAGAGGCCCCAGAAACCGAGATGCGACCGTTCTCGTGCACTTCCCCACACACGAGCTCGACCGATCCAGACTTCTGGGGCCTCATGCTCCGAGAGACCGCATGTGCGAAACGCGTGGTCTCGTATTTCGGCCTCTCGGAACGAGCGTGAACATAGCGACGACGCGTCGGAGGTCGTCAATGTTGCAACACCGCAGGTGGGGAACCATAAGACCTGCTCAGGGCCCCGTCTTATTTCTTCGCGAGCTACGAACGTTTTTTCGCGTCGTAGCGCGAAGTGATTTTCAGCCCGTGCAGGGATACGGAGCGCGTTCGGTGATCAGGCAATCGAAGAGCTCTACGAACTCCGATGCCGAACGCTTCCACGAGAACGCTTGCGCGGAAGAGACCGCGGCGATGCCGAAATCGCGGATGAGCTGCTCGTCGCCCAGAAGAGTCTTGAGCCTCGATGCGAACACCACCGGATCGCGGGTATCAACGAGGAAACCGGATTCACCATCCCGCACGACGTACGAGAGTCCGCCCACCGGCGTGCCGACGACCGGAGTGCCGCACGCTTGCGCCTCGAGGGCCGCGAGCCCGAAGGACTCCGAATGGGAGCACACGACGACGGCATCGGCAGCGTTGTAGAAGGCCGGCAGCCGATCGTGAGGCTGTGGCCCCATGAAGCGGACGTTCTGTTCGATACCGAGTTCGGCCACTAGGTCGTTGAGGCGCTGCACCTCGCCGTTGCCGTCGGTGCCGCTGGCGCCGCCCACGATCATGAAGACGACATCCCTCTCGATCGCCCCGACCAGCTGTTCGACGGCCCGGACGGCCAGGTCGATGCCTTTCAAACGCTGGATGCGCCCGACGTACAGCACCACAACCTCGTCCCGAAGTCCCAGGAGAGAGCGCGCCGCGGAACGGTCGCCGGGAGCGAACAACGCGTGGTCGACCCCGGGATGGATCGTCTTCAGGCGGTCGTGCGATGCGCCGTAGAGACACGCCAGCTGATCCCACTCGTCATCCGTGGACGCCACCAAGACGTCTGCCGATCGGATGACCTCGTCCTCACCATTGATGCGCACTTCGGGTTCGGGGATGTCTCCGGGGGCCAGGTGCGAGTTCTTCACGCGAGCGAGCGTGTGGTGTGAATGAACGAACGGAACGCCCCACCCATCCACCAGCGCCTTGGCGGCGAGACCCGACTGCCAGTAGTGGGAGTGGACGGCGTCGTACCTGATCCCTTCGGCCATGGTGAAGGCGCTGATGCCCTCGGTGAACTCACCGACGTAGGCGGGAAGCTCGAGCTTCGACAGAGAGCCCGGCCCCGCGGGAATCGTGATGGCCCGCACGAGGGGAGATAGCTCGGTGATGCCGGGCGGGGTGCCGGTCGCGCGCGTGAAGATATCCGTCCGAACACCCTGCTTGGCCATCGCCTCGGCCAGCTCGCGGACGTAGATCGTCATCCCTCCCGAGTCGCCCGAACCGGGCTCCACCAGTGGAGAGGAGTGATAGGACACGACTCCCAAGCGATCCATCAGACAAACATCCTAGGTCTCGTCATGGCCCTACCGTGCCTCTGAAGACCTTCACGTTGTTGAGAGGTAAGGCTTGAGCCCCGAGCTGGTACTTGTAACGTTCCGGACCTCTGAGGAAGTCGAAGCGTTCGAATCCACGCTCGATCGCCTCCTTCACCAATTCACTGACGAGCATCAAACCGGGGGAGGAACTCCTGGCCTCGGGCTCGTAGGCGGAGTTGTAGAGATAGAGACGCTTGTCCAACTCGAACCCGAAAGTAGCTGCCACGGTCCGCCCTCCTATCTCGAGGAAGTCGAGCCGCAGCCAACCGAGCGGCATGAAAGTGTGTGCCACGCGACCGAAGAAGGTCGCGATCTCGGGCCTCATGAAATGCCCCTTCATGCCTTCCGCACCACGATGGATGTCGACGAACGCACGCAGGTCGGCCTCCAGTGTTTCCTCCGTCGCCGTCCGAAAGGACGCGTCGGGATGATCCCGCGCCAGCCTTCGCCGCTTTCGTTTCAGTTCGTGCCGTTCCTTCGAACCCAACGATGCGAGATAACCGTCCCAATCGGAGGCGAGCGGAAGAACCGCGGAGGTCTCCTCTTGCTCGAGCTCGAACGCGAAGCCCTGGCGATCGACGTGGTCGACCAAGACCTCTGCGAACCCGAAAGGTACGGGCAGGTTGTGTGCATCGAACTCATCCCAATCGATGTCGGTCGTCTGGAGCCACCGCACGAGCGAGTCCGCTACCTCCTCAAAATCATCCGTGGCGCAGATCGGGCCGAGGTAATCCGTGAGATCCACCCCACCGACGAATCGCAGTACGAAGCGCCCTTCTATCGACGCGCGATACAGAGGCACAATCCCGATGAGAACAGCGTCGCGGGTCATCGTGAGTAGGACGAGGTCTTTGTCCGCGCCGAACTCCTCCCACCACGCCTTGTGCCATTCGGGGGTGGAGAAGACGTGCCCGTTCGGGTCGCGCGTCAACAGCTCCCGCCACGCGGGAAGGTCAAAGCAGCCTTCATCACGAAGGACGTCTACCTGGATCGTCATTGAACGCACCACAGTAGTTGTGAACAATCCCATCCCCCACCTATTCCGTGGGCTCGATCGAAACGCGAAAGAGCCCGCTTCTTAGCGGGCTCCTCACATTGGTTGAGCGGGTCTTAAGACGCCTTGCTGGCCTTGGTGGCAGCAGAACGAGTCGCCTTGGCGTTCGCTCGAACGGCCTTTGACACGCTCGTCGCGGCGGCTTTCACCTGCGTGCGAGCCACTTTCGTCTGCACCTTCGCCTGCTTCGACGGACCGGAGTTCTTGATCTTCGTCGACAGGGTGCGACCGCGCTTCACGAAGTCGTTGTACGCCTTCTGCGAACGCTGCCGATCCACGACCTGACGAGCGTCCGCAACCTTTTCGATCGCGAAGTCGCCGGCGCCGATCACGGCGTAGAGCATTTCCTGTGCTTTCGGCATTCCATTCACCTCCTCATCCGTCTTGCAGGGATACATCACGTAGGTGACGGGAAGTCCGGAGGCTCGCTGGGCCTCGTCGACGTAAGCGCCGCCGGGGTCCAACGCCGGGTGGGGGTGAAGAGGGTCGCTCCGCCTTCCCGTCAGGTCGATCAGTTCGAGTTCATTTCGCTTTTGTCCTTGGTTCCGGCCCTTTGGCCTCGGCCGCGATGCTCGCCGCCACCTCCGCGACCGCAGCCGCTTGCTCGTGCGGTTCGGCCATCTCGAGGTACGAGCGGTAGTGACCGATCAACGCTTGCTTCTGTCTGTCCGTTAGCTTCGAGGTCTTCAGGATCTCGTCGACCAGGTCGTGGTCGCGGTCCTCCTCGAGGATCCCGGCCCTCACGTACAGCGTCTCTGCCGAGATCGCCAGGGCCTTGGCGATCGACTGCAGGATCTCGGCGGAGGGCTTTCGCAAGCCACGTTCGATCTGAGAGAGATACGGATTCGAGATCCCCGCCGACTCCGAGAGCTTCCTGAGCGACAGGTGCGCACCCCGTCGCTGCTCGCGGATGAACGATCCCAGTTCTCCGAGCTTCATCCTGCCGCCGACCACAGCCTCTCCTCGACCGGTCGTGTCGCATCTCTCCTGCAACCTTGCTAACAGGTATAGCACCCTTGCATAACAGTTGCAAGCACTGGGGTCGGAAGCACTCTAAAAGCCGCGAATCGCGAAAGAAAGATTTTCCAGACACTTCAGTCTGGGTGGATTGTCCCCGATTCAAAAGGGTAGAGTTGTTTCTGGAACTACGCAGAGTAGCGGTTTGAACACGCTCAGCAGCAGGGACGGGCTAGCGGGCGTTAGCGCCCACGGGAGTACATGGTGAAAGCAAGGAAATCTCTCACGACGATCGTTGGGGCCTGCTTGGCCGCGGTCGCGGCCGGCTCCCTCGTGCTGTTCTCCATCTTCGCCCAGAACGCGACGCTCGGAGGGTCCACCGTTGACTCGGGTGTGCAGGTCGCTACCCCCGATGGATCCGCACCCGTAATCTCGTTGCCCGGCGCTTCGAATACCGGAGGTGGCGCGCAGAACGGGGCGGCGGGTGGGAGCGATGAAGCTCTGACCGGACCGGTGGCCCTCCTTCTCGAACCACTGGCCCCCGGCGAACTCCTCGCACAGGTCGACAGCCCGGATACCGGCTCGACTTCGGTTCCACCGTCCGCGGCACCAACCGCGCCGGGTCCGGATGACGACGCCGTAGCGACCCTCCAGACCGGGCTCCGATTCCCGATCTTCCCGAACCTGGACGACCTGCGCGCCGGGCTCCGGACGTTGAGAGCGCAGGATGGTGGCCGACCGACACCCGGTGATGGTGGGAACGAAGCTCCGGGGAAGAGCGACAAGCCTGGACGCGGTCACGGCAAGGACAAGGCGACAAGCCTGGACGCGGTCACGGCGCGGCCGGCGACAAGCCGAACAAGGGCGGCAAGGGGCACGGCCGGAACAACGATCGTGCGCCGAAGCCCACCAAGGAAAAGAAGAGCAAGAAAGAAAAGAAGAGCAAAGCCCCCAAGTCCAAGGGTCCCAAGGCGAAGTCCAAGGGTCCCAAGCCGGCTCACTCGAACGGGGGCGGACACCAGAAGACCTCGAGCCCGGCGCCGAAGCGCACCAAGCCTCAGAAGAGTCACGCGCCGAGTCACTCGACCGGTCCTCCGGCTAATTCAAAGTCGAAAGCTCCGAACCCGGCGACGTCCAAGTCGAAGTCACCTCCGGGCCACGCCGCGGGCGGGCCCCCGGGACAGTCGAAGGAAAAGAAGAAGAGCTGAGCTAGGCGCGCTAACCGAGAGCCGCGGTGGGATCGGCTTCGCCGGAGGTGTAACGGCGCACTATCTCGGCCTGGATACTGTCCATGACCTCGTGCACTCGTCGACGCCGATCCGAGACAGCCCGTTCGTGCTCCGCCAACGAGCCGATGATGCTCTTGATCTCTTCGCTCTGAAGATTAGGGAGGCGCGCGAGCGTCTGTTCCCCGACGATCTCCTCGACTCGCCTGCGCGGCACGTCTGCGTTGCGCGGGATCGAGAAGTTGGGAGCACGGCTCGGCAGTGGCCCGCCATCCCCGCCACCCTCGGTAGCCAGGATCTCCGGAAGCCTCGCCATCAGATCGCTATCGGTCCCCCCGCTCCGGCGCTCGAGCTCCGCGGTCAAGATGTCGATGCGCGCCTGGCAGAGCCGGCGCTCGAAGGACAGCTCGTTCTCGCCCTCGCGCGTTTCGTCCCGCATCAGCCGCAGATCCTCCATCGAGCGGGCACCCAGACCCTCGACGAAGACGGGCTCGACGATGCGCTCGACCAGACGTCGATTTCGTTCGTTCATGTCCCGAGAGTACCGTGCCGGGCTTCCAGTCCCAATATCTCCCTCGCTTGCGACACCGTCGCCAAGGGGCGACCGGCGTCCCGTGCCATCGCCGCCACCCGCTCGACCAGCTGCCGGTTGGAGGTGGCGAGCTCCCGCCCCTCGTAGTACAGAACGTCCTCGAAGCCGGTCCGCACGTGCCCTCCCAGCTCGATGGCGTTCCCGGCGACCTGAGCGTAGCTCCGTCCGATCCCTGTAGCGCTCCAGGAGGCCCCCTCCGGCAAGTGCGCCGCGAGGAATCCAACGGCATCCGCCCACGCCGGCATCCCGCCGGGTACCCCGAGGACGAGATCGAAATGACGATGATGGTCGTCTCCGTGGTCGCGCAGCAGACGTTGCGCGTTGCCGATCATGCCCGGTTCGAAGATCTCGAATTCAGGAACTATCCCCAGGGAGCGCATGCGGGTATAGAACCGTTCCACCAGGGGTCGGGGGTTGTGGAACACCTCGTCTCCGAAGTTCACCGAACCCGTCGTAAGCGAGGCCATGTCGGGTTTGAGCTCCAACGGTGCGATGCGAGCTTCTTCCGTGTCGCTTACCGAACCACCGCTCGTGAACTGGACGATGATTTCCGTACGCGCCCGGATCGCCTCGAGGGCCGCGCGAAAAGATTCGACGGCCATTGTCGGGGTCCCGTCGCTCGCGCGTACGTGGAGGTGATAGATCGCCGCGCCTGCGTCGACACAAGCTTCGGCGTCGGCTGCGATCTCGTCGGCGGTGAGGGGCAGACCGGGTTGCTTCTCGCGCGTTAGCTCCGCGCCGACCCCGGCGACCGTGATGATGAGGGGGTCCATGGATACCTCTAGCAGATGGGAGCGACTACGGGATAGGGGTTGACCGGAGCTCCCCCACCCGGGTGGTACTCGAAGTGAAGGTGCGGAGTTCCGACCGCGTTCCCGGTATCACCCACAGTTGCGATCTGCTGACCCGCGGACACATGTCCGCCGGTCACCAGGTTCTCCTGGTTGTGCATGTACCAGTACTGATTGCCGTCATCGCCGGACAAGAAGATCATGTTGCCGCCGCTGCCGTCGTACGCCGCGTACGTGATCGTGCCGGACGTGATCGCGACGACCGGAGTCCCGTAACCGGCCATCATGTCCACTCCGACATGAGTGTGACCCGTCCCGGGGAGCGCCCCAGCTGTCGACGAACGAAACCGGCCCCGCCACGGGGCACGTCAAGCCGCCGGTGAATCGCACCACCGGGGATGACACAGAGCTCGGACCCGAGGGAGTGGAGGGACCGGCCGCCTGAGCCGCCAGCTGTGCCTGCAGCTTCTCGTACTCCGCCGCGACCGCATCGAACTCGCCTTGAAGGCGCTGCGCTTCGGCTTCCATCTCCTCCTCGGTATCGGCGAGACGAGCCTTCTTTTCGGTGAGTTCCGACGAGAGGGCGGTCAGCTCCTTCTGGGCTCGATAGAGGCGGACGAACACACCCGAGTCGTCGACCGAGACGCGCGACATGAGTTCGGCTCGGCTCGTGAGATCCGCGAAGTCGTCGGCGGAGAACAGCACCTCGACCATCCCGGAGCTCCCCGTTCGATACATGGCGTTGGCGCGTTTGATGACGCGCTCCTGGAGCTTCTCGTTCGAATCCTCGAGCTCCGCCATCCGGGCCTCGATATCGGCGATCTCGTGAAGGACCTCGTCCTGGTCCTCGCGCAGCTCTTCGACCTTGACCGTGGCCGCGTCTAAGCGAGCCTGGATGGCTTCCATCCGCGACTTGAGGTCGGACGGCTCCTCTCCACTGGCCGCGGCCGCGAGGAGCGGCACTGCGGTTAAGGCGAAGAGAGCGGCTACGGCCCCGATCCGGGCCAACTGGGTCCGGCGAGGGCGCCGGGCTCCTGTATGCACAGCTCTCGACGCTAGCACAACAACCCATTTGCCTAGTCATATTGCCCTAGTCATGGGCCCTGTAGGATCGGGACATGAGGGGCGTAGAGGACTATCTGGAGGAGATCAAACGCCTCGAGGAGGACGGCGAGCGGATCACGGCCACGGTCCTGGCCCGGATCCTGGAGGTTTCCCTGCCATCGGCCTCGGAGATGCTCAAGCGTTTGGCCTCAGAGGGGTATCTCACCAAAGAAGTGGGCGGCTCGATCCTTTTGACCCCCGAGGGCCGGCGCCTGGCCCACACGATGCTGCGGCGGCACAGGCTGGTCGAGTGCCTTCTCGCCGAGACGCTGGGCATGGCCTGGTACGAGGTTCACGGCGAGGCCCACAAGATCGAACATGCGATCTCTGCACGTGTGGAAGAGGCGATGGCCAAGTCCCTCGACTATCCCGACTACTGCCCGCACGGCCACCCGATCTGCGCCGTCGACCTGCGCAGCACACGGCGTCTCAGTGAGCTCGAGCCGGGGGAGAGCGGCATCGTCGCGCAGATCTCCGAGATCAAGGAGGACGTCCTCCCTTATCTCGACCAGATGGGCATCCGTCCCGGCGTTCGCATCGGGGTCAAGGACAGGGCGCCGATGGAAGGTCCGATAACGGTCGAGGCCGATGGGGCCCCCACGCCACTCGGGCGCGAGCTGGCGTCTCTAGTGCGCGTTACGGAGGACGTTCCCGACTTCGCCGAGGAGGTCGACGCTAGGAACCGCCGAGCATCTCCCGAGCGATGATCATCTTCTGGATCTCGGAGGTGCCGCCGCCGATCGAGATCAACTTCGCGTCGCGGATCGCACGCTCGACGGGAAACTCCTTTATGTATCCGTAGCCCCCGAAGATCTGGGTCGCCTCGATCGCGTTTTTCATCGCGGCCTCGGCGACGAAATACTTAGCGATACTCGCTTCGGCCTGGTGCGGAAGGCCTTCTTGCTTCATCCACGCGGCGCGATAGAGAAGTAAGCGAGCCGCGTCGAGGTTCGTTCGCATCTCAGCAAGCTTGTGCTGGATCGCCTGATGCTTGCTGAGTGGCTTCCCGAAGGCGACCCGCTCCTTCGCGTAGTCGACCGCGCCTTGAAGCGATGATTTCATGCCTCCGATCGATGAAGCGATCATCACCGTGCGTTCCCAGTCGAAGCATTCGAACGCGATCTTCCACAGCGCGTTGCCCTCGTCGCCCAGGACCGCGTCGGGAGCGACGCGGCAATCGTCGAAGTGCAACAGAGAGAGCGGAGACGAACGCGTCCCCATCTTGTCGAGATCGCGCTCCACGACCAGTCCCGGGTTGTCTCCTTCGACCACGAAGGCCGTGACGCCGTGACCGGCGCCGGCGTCCGGGTCGCTGACGGCCATGACGATCATCACGTCCGCAATCGAACCGTTCGTGATGAAGATCTTGGAACCGTTCAATACCCAGCCGTCGCCATCCCGCCGGGCGCGGCACTTGATGGCGCCGGCATCCGATCCGGCTTCGGGCTCCGTTATCGCCATGGCGCCAACCCACTCGCCGGTGCACAGCTTGGGGAGGTAATGCGCCTTCTGTTCATCGGTCCCGTGCAACCAGAACGGAACAGTCCCGATCGTCACGTGGGCTCCGACCGACAGTCCCAGACCCGAGTCGTGCCCGCCCTCCGACAGCGCCTCGAGCGCAAGGCAGGTCGTAACGATGTCGGCTCCCGAACCCCCGTAGCGCTCCGGGATGGGCAAACCCAGCAGGCCGAATTCGCCCACCGCCATCCATACATCGCGGTCGAACCGGCCCTCCACGTCCCGTTCGTGTGCGCCGGGTTCGACGACTCGCGATGCGAAATCGCGGACCGACTTATAGAAGGAGAGTTGTTCCTCCGAGTGCCGGAAGTCCATAGCCGAACACTAGCCGCAACCCCGTCGCGATCACCTGGCGGGCGTGGGGCGTAGCGCGTAGCCTGGGGGCATGGCATCGCCACCGCTTCATCCGGACCTCGCGCCGCTGGGCGGACTGGTGGGCGACTGGGCTGGGCAGGGTCGCGGCGATTACCCGACGATCGAGGCTTTCGCTTACGAGGAGCGGACGAGCTTCTGGCATGTGGGAAAGCCGTTCTTGTTCTACATGCAGCGAACCTGGGCGCTGAAGGATGGTCAACCGCTGCACTCCGAGATGGGCTACTTGCGGCCCGCCGGCGCGAACGGGATCGAGCTGGTGGCGTCGCATCCCTTCGGGGTGGTCGAGATATCGGAAGGATCGATCGCGGACGGGACGATCGAGCTGAGATCGACGACGCTCACGCCGACGTCTACCTCAGACCCGATCGACGAGGTGGTGCGGAAACTGACGTTCTCCGCGGACCGGCTGGCGTATGGATTCGAGATGGCGACGGGCGGGCGGCCGCTTCAATTCCATCTCGAGGCGACCCTGCAACGAGTGGAATCGCCCGCTTAGTCGTCTATAGACGACGCGATCTTGATCCCGAGCAGAGCGGCGCCTCCGGCCCCCACAAGCTGACCCAGTCGCTGGATCCGGGCCATCCCCGGGAGCCTCCCGAGCACGCTCAAGGCATCTGCCGTGTCCGCGATCACCGACGCTTCGACCCAGCGGCGGGCGGGACCACCGTTCTCCATGGCGGCCAGGGTCCCGGCCGCCAGGGCGACCTCACGCGCCCCGAGGCCCCGAGCTGCCAGCACCAACGCCGAGGAGTCGTTGCTCTCGCCGGTCCACACCCTCACGGCGAGGCGCGGGGCCGCCAAGAGCGCTATGCCGATCGCCAAGCGCATGAACGACAGGCGGCGGAGGAGGTCACGATCATCCATGGTCGAGTGCCTTTCTGATCAGGTCGCGGTCGTGAGGCCACGCGAAGTCGAGCTCGTCCAGTTCCGATCCGGTGACCCAGCGAACCTCGGCGACATCGTCGGCCGGTTCCGGCTCGCCCTCGGGGGCTCGGGCGACGAAGCCCATGGCCAGAACCCACTCGTCCTCCGACCCATAGGCGTGAGGGACCGCCTGAAGGTAGTCACCGTCGTCGAACTCGATGTCCCAGCCCAGTTCCTCGCGCACCTCGCGCCGCAGCCCGGCGACCGGATCCTCGCCGACCTTCAGGAAACCCCCCGGGACATCGATCCGCCCCTTCTCCGGCTCTATCGCCCGAACCGTGACCAGGGCGCGGCCATCACGCAGGATCGCCGCCCCGGCGGTGGGCGACATGTTGCGGTACCACATGCGGTCGCAGTTGGGACAGTGGGCACCGCCATCCCCGCCGGCCTTATCGAGGTCGGCTCCGCAGGCCGGGCAGAATCGGAACGGCTTCAACGCTGCCGGGACGGCTCCGGGTGGCGGCCGCGCTCGGCCTCTTCGAAGCGAGCCAGCACGAACAGTAGGTCGGAGATGCGATTGAGATAGCGCAGGATCTCGGGGTCGGGCACCAGGCCGGACCGCTCCATGGTCACCGCCAGACGTTCAGCCCGGCGGATCGTCGACCGGGCGACGTCGAGTCCCGCCGACCCCATGGTCTCGCCCGGCAGGATGAACTCCTGGGGCAGGGGGTGCTGGTCGAGCAACGAGTCGATGTCGCTCTCTGCGCTGGTGGTCATCTCGGGCGTCACGCGGGATACCCCGTCCTGCAATTTGCCCTGATTGGCCTCCGATGTCGCCAGTTGAGCGCCCACCACGAACATCTCTCGCTGGAGCCGGATCACGATCTCCTCGACCCGAGGGACGAGGCCCCCGGCACGCGCCAGCCCGAGAGCCGAAACCACCTCGTCCAGCGTTCCGTAGACGTCGGTCCTGACGTCATCCTTGGGAACCCGGCCCCCGTAGAGCAGGCCGGTCGTGCCTTCGTCGCCCTTCTTCGTGTAGATCTTCATCTCGTTCCGAACACTATCCCGAGGGTCGCCGTTCTCTATATGCTCACCTGAACCGCCGGCGGGGCGGTAGCTAGACAACTAAGGAGGCACCGTTGCCAACGCAGCGTACGAAGTGGTTCGCCGTGCTGCTCATCGTGTTCGCCCTGTTCGCAGCAGCCTGCGGCGGAGGGGACCCGGCGGACGAGGATGAAGGAGATTCCGGGACCACGAGCGAAGCCGAAAGCGACATCAAGGTCGGCGTCGCATTCGACATCGGCGGTCTCGGCGACCAATCATTCAACGACGCGGCAAAGCGGGGACTGGATGCGGCCATCGAGGAAGGCATCATCTCGGAGGACAACACCGACTTCCTAGAGCCGAACGCGTCGGGATCGAACCGTGACGACAACGTCGTCAACCTCGCGGACCAGGGTTATGACCTGGTCCTTGCGATCGGCTTCGCGTTCTCGCCGGGCATCGACAAGATCGCCGGGGACTACCCGGAGCAGTTCTTCGGGATCGTGGATGGGTTCGCCGCAGAGGCGGAGAACGTCACGAACCTCGGCTTCCGTGAGGAGCAGGGCTCGTTCCTGGTCGGCGCCGCCGCAGCCCTCAAGTCCGAAGCCGGCACCATCGGTTTCCTCGGG
Organism: uncultured Actinomycetes bacterium; assembly: GCA_963777015.1. Lineage (GTDB taxonomy): Bacteria > Actinomycetota > CADDZG01 > CADDZG01 > WHSQ01 > JACCXF01. The sequence continues at coordinate 42,026 of CAVZOQ010000004.1, read as the reverse complement.
GGCCAGCGCGGCACGGGGCTTATCGAGAAGTTCGAGGCCGGCTACGTGGCCGGCGCCCAGGCGGTGAACCCCGACATCGAGGTTCTTGTCGAGTACATCGGCGACTCGACCGCCGCGTTCAACGACCCAACGAAGGGCGAGGCTCTGTCCAACAAGATGTATGACGGCGGAGCGGACGTCGTGTACCACGCGTCGGGCGCCTCCGGAGCGGGTCTCTTCAAGGCCGCCGCCGAGCAGCAGAAGTGGGCGATCGGTGTGGACTCAGACCAGTCGCTAACTGCGAGCGCGGACCAGCAGCAGTGGATCCTCACCTCGATGCTCAAGCGCGTCGACACCGCCGTGCACGACACGATCCAGGCGGTTGCCGACGACAACTTCACGCCGGGCTTCCAGGTCTTCGGCCTCGAGGAGGGCGGCGTGGACTACGCGGTGAACGAGTTCAACGACAACGAGGAGCTTCTGTCCTCGGACATCCAGGCTGAGCTCGACAAGTACAAAGAGCAGATCATCAACGGCGATATCGAGGTTCCGACCGAGCCGGAGGGTTAGACGACCGACCCGTGGAACCAACGCAGGCCGAGAACGATCGAGCGGGGCGCGACGGCGCCCCGCTCGTCACCCTCGAGGGGATCACGAAACGCTTCCCCGGGGTCGTTGCCAACGACTCCGTCGACCTAACCCTGGAGTCGGGCGAGATACACGCCCTGGTCGGAGAGAACGGGGCCGGCAAGTCGACGCTGATGCACGTTCTCTATGGGCTCTATCCACCCGACGATGGCCGGATCCTCGTCCGAGGCGATACCACCAGGATCGCCACACCGCGGGACGCGATCGGGCAGGGCATCGGGATGGTGCACCAACACTTCGTCCTAGTCGACCGGTTCACCGTGACGGAGAACATCATCCTGGGCGCGGAGGGCGGGGCGATAGTCGACTACGACGGAGCTGCCAAGAAGATCGATGAGCTCGCGAAGAGCTACGGATTTCAGATCAACCCGCACGCTCGCGTCGAGGACCTCTCCGTGGGTGAAGAACAACGCGTGGAGATCCTCAAGGCTCTCTTCCGTGGCGTCGACCTGCTCATCCTCGATGAGCCAACCGCCGTGCTCACCCCGAGCGAAACGAAGGAGCTGTTCGAGAACCTTCGCAAGCTGAAGCATGACGGGAAGACCATCGTGTTCATCAGCCACAAGCTCGACGAGGTACTGGCAGTGGCCGATCGGATCACGGTTCTCCGTCGCGGCAAGGTCGTGGGGGAGACGAGACCGGACGACACATCGAAACAGAAGCTCGCGGAGATGATGGTGGGGCGGCCGGTCCTGTTCCGCCTGGAAAAGCCTCAGGTCGAAACGGGGGACCCGATCCTCGAGGTATCCGACCTCCGCTACAGCAACAAGATCAACGGCGTGGACCTCACGGTCAACGCGGGCGAGATCCTGGGGGTGGCAGGTGTCGAGGGCAACGGCCAGCGAGAGTTGGGCGAGCTCATCATCGGCCTGCTGAAACCCACCGGCGGCGAGGTGCAGCTCAACGGCAAGAGTCTGGCGGGCCGATCGGTACAACAGATCAGGAGCGAGGGGGTTGCGTTCGTCTCCGAGGATCGACACGAGCGCGGGCTCGTGCTCGACATGACGTTGTGGGAGAACACGATGATGGGCCGCCAGGACGACAAGGAGTACCAGAGAGGGTTCGGGCTCATCGCGATCCAGAAGGTCAAGGAGTTGTGTGCGCGCCTCATCCAGAGGTTCGACGTACGGGCGCGCAGCATCTCCGTGACCGCCGCGACGCTGTCAGGCGGGAACCAGCAGAAACTCATCCTTGCGCCGCGAGCTTGAGAACGACCCGCAGCTCCTCATCGCCGCGCAGCCGACGCGCGGCCTCGACGTCGGCGCGATTGAATTCGTATGGAAGCAGATCCTCGAACAGAAAGGTGACGGGCGGGCGGTGTTGTTGATCTCCGCCGAGCTCGAAGAGATCTACGAACTGTCCGACCGGATCGTCACGCTGTACGAGGGCCAGATCACCGGCGAATACTCCCCCGACGCATCGCCCGAGGAACTCGGCATCGGGATGACCGGAGGCAAGGCGAAAGCGGAGGCCAGCTGATGTCGAACGCCGCGCCGGCGCCCAGCGCAGCGACACGGGCTCCCCGCCGCGACCTGGTGTCGTCCGCGATCGCGCGGACCCTCGGCCTGCTGCTGGCGTTCCTGATAGCCGGATTGCTGGGGAGCATCATCATCCTCGCCTACGGGGAGAACCCGCTCGAGGTGTACCGCATCGTGTTCGAGTTCAGCTTCAACCGTCCACAGGACGTCGCGAGCGTTCTCGAGAACGCGACGCCGCTGATCTTCTCCGGTCTTGCCGTCGCCGTGGCATTCAAAGCCGGCCTCTTCAACATCGGGGTGGAAGGCCAATACATCGTCGCGATGGCCGGCGCAGCGGCCGCGGCTCTGGGACTGTCGTTCCTTCCAGGATTCCTGCTCATCCCCGCAGTGCTGATAGTGGCGATGCTCACCGGCATGGTGTGGGCGTCGGTGCCCGCGATCCTGAAGGTGAAGACGGGCGCACATGAGGTCGTCACAACGATCATGATGAACGGGATCGCCATCAGCCTCGTGGCATGGCTCATCCTGAATCCGATGCGCAGCACCGCGGGTCAGATGATCGACCTGCGGACGGACCTGCTCCCCGAGAAGTCGTTGATACCGACGATCGCGGAGACGCTCGGGATCGAGAGCATCCCCGGCTCGGTCTATTTCACGTGGTTGTTTCCCCTAGCGCTGCTCGCATGCTTCCTCGTGTGGGTGCTCCTGTATCGATCCCGCCTGGGGTACGAGGTGCGAGCGGTGGGCTCGTCGAGCGGGTCCGCAGAGGCGGGCGGCATCTCCACGGGCGCCACCCAGATCAAGATCTTCTTGATCTCGGGCGCGCTAGCCGGGCTGGTCGGAATGAACCATCTGCTCGGCGATAAGGGATACCTCGGTTCGAACTACGAGATCCTCTTGGGCTTCAACGGGATCACGGTCGCGTTCCTCGGGCGCAACCATCCCGCTGGGATCCCCCTCGCAGCGATCTTGATCGGGATGCTGTCGCGCGGTCAGGACGGCATCGCCGTGCTAACCGACCTTCCCACTGAGATCCTCATCATCCTGCAAGGCGTGCTCATCCTCACGGTGGTCATCGCGTACGAGGTCGTGTCGCGCCGGATCACGCGCCGGCGCCAGCAAGAGGTTCGGGCCGAGGAAGAGCCTCCAACCGCACGTCCCGCGGAGGCGACCACCTAATGCCGCTCATCGACCTCGGAGCCGCGATCGCTCTTGGGCTTCGCTACTTCACGATCATCTACCTCGCCGCGCTCGGGGGACTGTTCAGCGAGCGCTCGGGGATCGTCAACATCGGCCTCGAGGGAATCATGATCATCGGTACCGTCATGGGCGCTTGGGGCACGATCGAATACGGGCCGACCGCGGGGTTGCTGATCGGAGCGGGGTCCGGGCTGATCTTCTCGATGGTGCACGCGCTGGCGACCGTGACGTTCAAGGTCGACCACATCGTCTCGGGCGTCGTCATCAACGTCGTCGCCATCGGCCTTGCGCGGTTCCTCGCCCAGCTCTTCTTCGGCCAGGCGACACAGTCGAACCCGGGTATCCCGGGCTTCGACACGATCGGGATCCCGTTGCTCAGCGACCTTCCGTGGGGTCTGGGGCAGGCCTTCGAGGGCATGTCCCCAGTCGTACCGTTCGCGTTCCTCCTCACGATCCCCGTTCTCTACGTCCTCAACAAGACTCGCTTCGGTCTTCGCCTGCGTTCCGCAGGCGAGAACCCGGAGGCCGCACGATCACTCGGTGTGCGCGTGGCGCCGCTCAGGTACGCGGGGGTGGGCATCTCGGGACTCCTCGCGGGGATGGCGGGGGCCTTCCTGGCGATCGAGATCAACGGGCTGTTCCGCGAGGGCCAGACCCAGGGTCTGGGGTTCATCGCGCTCGCGGCGCTCATCCTGGGCAACTGGATGCCGGTCCGGGTGATGATCGCGTCGCTCCTGTTCGGCTTCGCCCAGGCGATCCCCCTGCGGCTCAACGACGCTCCGGTGATCTCGCTCCTGCCCGAAGAGTTCATCAGGATGATCCCCTACGTCGTAACGATCATCGCGATCGCCGGATTCGTCGGGCGCGTCCATCCACCCGCTGCTGCCGGCAAGGCTTACGAAGGAACCACGACCTAGACCGCGCTCCGCGCTTGTGTCTCTTGGGAAGGACCACGTGACCGACGACATCGATTGGAACGAGCTACGGACGAAAGCGAGCGCGGTCGCCGAACACGCTTACGCGCCCTACAGCAAGCTTCATGTGGGGGCCGCCGCGCTGGTCGATGACGGACGCATCGTCACCGGATGCAACGTAGAGAACGCCTCCTACGGGCTTGGGCTGTGCGCCGAGTGTGGACTCGCCTCGAACCTCCACTCCTCGGGCGGGGGCCGGCTTGTTGCGGTCTCGATCGTCGACGGCGACGGCAACTACCTGGCCCCCTGCGGCCGCTGCCGCCAGGTTCTGATCGAGTTCGGTGGCACGGAGTTGCTGGTGGACTCCGACGACGGGGTCCGCACGTTGGGAACCTTGTTGCCGGACACGTTCACGCCCGAGACGCTCAAAGAACGCACCGAGTGATCGCTCGTCACGGTCGCGCCGCCTGATGGCTCAACACGACGTCGTCGACCTGATCCGAACCAAGCGCGACGGCGGGACGCTGGACGACGACCAGATCCGTTGGTTCATCGACGCCTACACGAACGAAACCGTCGCACACGAGCAGGCCTCCGCGCTGTTGATGGCGATCGTGTGGCGCGGCATGGAACCGAACGAGCTGTCGACCTGGACCGCGGCGATGATCTCGTCCGGGGAACGGATGAACCTGTCGTCGATAGGCGCGCCAACCGTCGACAAGCACTCGACCGGCGGGGTCGGGGACAAGGTCTCGCTGATCCTGGCCCCCATGGTCGCCGCGTGTGGCGCGGCCGACCCGATGCTGTCCGGACGGGGCCTGGGGCACACCGGCGGAACGCTCGACAAGCTGGAAGCGATCCCCGGATACAAGGTCGATCTCACCGGCGACGAGATGCTCCGAGTACTGGCCGACGTGGGGTGCGTGATCTGTTCCGCGGGCGCCGACCTGGCGCCGGCCGACCGCAAGCTCTACGCGCTGCGCGACGTCACCGGAACGGTCGAATCGATCCCGCTCATCGCGTCTTCGATCATGTCCAAGAAGATCGCCGAGGGCACCGAAGCGCTGGTGTTGGACGTGAAGGTTGGCTCGGGCGCCTTCCTCCCGGACATCTCCATGGCGCGCGAGCTGGCCGAGACCATGGTGAAGCTCGGTGAGGCTCACGGCGTAAAGACGTCGGCCTTGCTGACGAACATGGACGTCCCGCTGGGGCGCACCGCGGGCAACGGGCTCGAGGTGACCGAAAGCGTCGAGTCTCTGCAGGGCGAGGGGCCGGAAGATCTGATGTCGGTGACGGTCGCGCTGGCGCAAGAGATGCTGTACCTGGTCGGCCTCGAAGCCGACCCAGTGGCCACGATCGAAGACGGAAGCGCCCTGGAGAAGTGGCGCGCGATGGTGAGCGCCCAGGGCGGTGATCCCGACGCGAAGATGCCCGAGGCGCCCGAGCGCCGCACCTTCGATGCCCCGTACGGCGGCTTCCTGGCAGACCTGAACGCCCGCGCCGTCGGCATCGCGGCATGGCGTCTCGGTGCGGGGCGGGCGCGCAAGGAGGACCCGGTGAGCCCCAGCGCGGGCATCGTCTGCCTGAAGAAACCGGGAGACGCGGTCGAGCCCGGTGAACCGATCCTCGAGCTACACGCCGACGATCCCGATCGATTCAACAACGCATTGGTGGCGCTGGATGGTGCCGTGGTCGTGAAACCGGATCCGCCCGAGCCCGCCGAGATGATCCTGGAGCGGATCGGTCCATGAGCAACGGCATCGTGAACGCCACCGGCCGGTCCGACTGGAAGGTTGCGGTCGTGCTCGGCTCCGGCTCGAGCGGTCTCGCGCGCGAGCTAATCGGTGGCGACCCCATCTCGTTCGCCGACGTGGAGGGTCTCCACGCTTCGACGGTCGTCGGACACGAAGGCGCTCTCTACGCGGGCGATGTCGCCGGCCTCCCGACGTTGATGTTCGCCGGACGGGTCCACCTCTACGAGGGCCACGGCCCCCGCGCAGTCACCTCCGCCGTCGAGACCGCTATCGGCGCGGGATGCGAGACGATCGTCTTGAACAACGCCGCCGGCGGGATCAACCTGGGCCTCGATGTGGGTGCCCCGGCTCTCATCAGCGACCACCTCAACCTCACCGGCCAGAACCCGCTGATGGGCGAACACGACGAAAGGGGGCCGCGCTTCCCCGATCTCACGAACCTCTACGACGACGAGCTCCGAACTCTGGCGCGCTCGATCGATCCGGAGCTGAAGGAGGGCGTGTACGCCGGACTCACCGGGCCCACCTACGAGACCCCGGCGGAAGTGAAGATGTTGCGAACCCTCGGCGCCGACCTCGTGGGCATGTCGACGGTCCTGGAAGCGATCATGGCGCGCTACCTGGGCGCGAGGGTCCTGGGCATCTCGGTAGTGACCAACTACGCGGCGGGCACCACCCCCGAACCCCTCAGCCACGAAGAAGTAACGGTGGCCGGCAAACAAGCCGCAACCCGACTCGCGGCTCTCCTCAGAGGGGTTCTCGCCTCTCTTTAGGAGTCCTTGGGTTGCCCAACCTTGGAGATGTCGGGGATCTTGAATTCGTGGCTGCGGCCGATCGGGTCGAAACCTAGTTTTCCGTAGAGCTCCTTCGGCCAGTCGTCGTCTTCGGCGATCAGGAAGATCATGTCGTGGCCCGCCCTCTTCGCCTCCTGCAGCGCGAGGAGAACGATCGCGACGCCCAGCCCTCGGTTGCGGTGCTCCTCGAGAGTCAGCACGGATTCGATCTGCCCGGTCTCGCCGTCGCTGTAAAGCTCGCAGCTCGACACCGGCTCGCCATCGACGAAAGCTGCGAACTGACGCATGTTCCCGGCGACCGACCACACCTTGAAGCAGTCACGCAGCTGCCTGATGACCTCCTCGTCTTGGTTCATCTCGGGGTCCTGGCGCAAGGCTTGGTCCCTGACGTGAAGGTGATCCTCGAGATCCACCTCCTTCGCGACGCCCGGGGCCAGCTGACGGTCGGGATCCCGCTTCGCTTCCATGAAGAGCAGGTTCACGACCTCCCATCCGAGCTCCTTGAAGCGGGGGGTGAGTCGGTCCCCCAGCGCCTGGTCATCGAGTTCGAGCACCCGGTGCTTGAAGCCATCCAGTAGACGATCGGCTTCTTCGGCCAGAGCCTCCGGGGTCACGTCCTCGGGAGCGTTCTCGACGCGCAGGAAGTTCAGGTCGTGAACGCGTGGGAAATCATCGTGGAACAGCGCCGTCCCCCACTCGAAGGGAACCTGCCGCTGGGCGCCACGGTCCTCGATCGCGCGCACGAAATCGAGGGCCCGCCTCAACCGGGCGGGCGAAGAGGTGCTCAAGCGCCTTTCGGGTGCCACACGGTCTTCATCTCCATGAGACCGGTGACCTCGTAGGGGCTGCGGGCCTCGGTGGACCGCACTATCCGCTTCACGTTCTCGGCCGCGGCCCTCTCGACATCGGATACGCCATCCTCCGACACCCCGGTGATGTCCAGGCCGTCGATATCGAGGTGCGATGCCATGACCGGCACGAGCTCCGACTTGTGACCGGTCAGCACGTTGACGACACCGCCCGGAACGTCCGCGGTCGCAAGACATTCGGCAAGCGTTATCGAGGGAAGCGGGTAGGCCTCGGATGCAAGGAGCACGACGGAGTTGCCGCCACAGAGCGCGGGAGCGAGACGTGCCACGAGCCCGGCGAGGCTCGGCTCCTCTGGAGCGATCACGCCGATCACGCCGATCGATTCGGGCGCGGTGATGTTGAAGTAGGGACCGGCGACGGGGTTCAGGCCCCCGGCGACCTGGGACAGCTTGTCCGTCCACCCCGCGTACCAGACCCAGTCGTCGATAGACGCGGTCAACTTGCGCTTCGGCGTCGTCGCTTCCTTCGGCCGCCGCGACCTCGTCGACGAGCTGCGCGCGGCGCCCCTCCATGATCTCGGCGACGCGATACAGGACCTGTCCGCGGTTGTAAGCGGTGAGCTCGGCCCAGCCGGGCCATGCCTTGCGCGCGGCGACGACCGCATCGCGCACGTCCTTGCGCGACGAACGCACGGCGTTCGCGAGGAAGGCTCCGTCCGCGCCGGTGACCTCGTAGGAACGGCCCGATTCCGAACGGGGGAACTTGCCCCCGATGTAGAGCTTGTAGGTCTTCTTTACGTCGATGCGCTGAGTCATCCGGAGCTCAGCTCGACGTACGGCTCGAGACCGTGGCGTCCGCCCTCACGGCCGAAGCCCGATTCCTTGTAGCCGCCGAACGGGCTCGTCGGGTCGAAACGATTGAAGGTGTTGGCCCACACCACGCCGGCGCGCAGACGATCGGCCATCCACAGGATGCGAGAGCCTTTCTCGGTCCACACCCCCGCCGACAGCCCGTAGGGGGTGTTGTTCGCCTTCTCAACGGCTTCGGCCTCGGTACGGAAGGTGAGCACCGACAGGACGGGGCCGAAGATCTCCTCCTGAGCGATGCGATGTGACTGCGACACGCCCGTGAAGACCGTTGGAGGGAACCAGAAGCCGCGGTCGGGGATCTCGCACGGGGGTTGGAAGAGCTCGGCCCCCTCGTCGACGCCGATCCCGACCAGCTCCTTGATCTTGTTGAGCTGGTCGCGGGAGTTGATCGCGCCGATGTCGGTGTTCTTGTCGAGTGGATCGCCTACCTTCAAGGTGCCCAGGCGCCTCTTGAGCTTGGCCATGGCGCGCTCCTGGATCGACTCCTGAACCAAGAGGCGCGAGCCGGCGCAACAGACGTGACCTTGGTTGAAGAAGATGCCGTTCACGATGCCCTCGATCGCCTGGTCCAGCGGGGCGTCGTCGAAGATGATGTTGGCCGCCTTGCCGCCGAGCTCGAGCGTGAGGTGCTTGCCGGTGCCCGCGAGGTTCCGCTGGATCTCCTTGCCGACCTCGGTCGATCCCGTGAACGCGACCTTGTCGACGTCCTCGTGGCGGACGAGTGCGGCCCCCGTCTCACCGGCCCCCGTGATGATGTTGACGACACCAGGAGGAAGGCCGACCTGCTCGCAGATCTCCGCGAAGACCATCGCCGTGAGCGGGGTCGTCTCCGCCGGCTTCAGCACGACGGTGTTGCCTGTCGCGAGGGCAGGAGCGATCTTCCACGCCAGCATCAACAAAGGGAAGTTCCACGGGATGATCTGCGCGCACACCCCGAGGGGCTTGGTCGTGCGACCGGGGAACGCGTACTCGAGCTTGTCGGCCCACCCGGCGTAATAGAAGAAATGCGCTGCAGCGAGAGGGACGTCGATGTCGCGGCTCTCGCGGATCGGCTTTCCGCCGTTCATCGATTCAAGGACTGCCAGCTCGCGGCTTCGCTCCTGCATCGCGCGAGCGATCCGGTACATGAACTTGGAACGATCGGCGGGAGCCAGCGCCGACCACGTCTCCGCCGCCTTGCGGGCGGCGCCCACCGCACGGTCGATGTCCTGCTCCCCCGCTATCGGGATCGCCGACAACACCTCTTCCGTCGCGGGGTTGATCGTCTTGAAGTAGTCACCGGACGCCGGCTCGACGAACTCGCCCCCGATGTACAGGCCGTAGGTGTCCGCCACCGATGCGATGTCGGTGGATTCGGGCGCGGCTGCGTACTCCCAGCGACTCATCAGTCCAGTGTGTATCTATCGGGGTCCGAATAAAAGCCTTTCCTCTGCTTGTCGATCTGCATCAGCAGGTCGTTCAGCAGCGACGAGGCGCCGAAACGGAACCGATCTGGCGTGAGCCACTCTTCGCCGAGCGTCTCGTGGATCACCACGAGGTAGCGGATCGCCTCTTTCGAGTTGCGGATCCCTCCGGCGACCTTCAGCCCCACCTCGGCCTCGGTTTCTTCGGCGAAGTCGCGGATCGCCTCGGCCATGACCAGGCAGGTCGGCAGGGTCGCTGCGACGGGGATCTTGCCGGTAGAGGTCTTGATGAAGTCGGCCCCCGCTGCCATCGCGATCAGAGACGCCTTGCGGATCCGGTCGTAGGAACCGAGCTCGCCGGTCTCGAGGATGACCTTCAGGTGCGCATCACCGCACGCACTCTTGCTGGCGACGATCTCGTCGAACACGGTCTGGTCGTCGCCGGCGAGGAACGCACCGCGGCTGATGACCGTATCGATCTCACCCGCGCCGTCCGCGACCGCTCGCTCGATCTCTTGCAGCCGGAGGTCGAGCGGGGTCTGCCCCGAGGGGAACCCGGTCGCCACCGAGGCCACGACGACGCCAGAGCCTTTCGAGCGCGATCACCGCGGGGGGGACGAGCCGCGGGTAGACGCACAACGCGGCCACGTGTGGGACCGACGGATCAGTGGGGGATGGGCGCATCGCCTTTGAAGCGAGCTGGCGGATCTTGCCCGGGCTGTCCTGGCCCTCGAGCGTGGTGAGGTCACAACACCGCACCGCCAGGTCGAGGGCCCACAGCTTGGAGTCCTTCTTTATCGAACGGGTGCCCAGCCGGGCGGCGCGCTCCTCCGCACCGACCGCGTCTACGGCACCGCCGATGCGGTCGACGAGATCGAGCGAGTACGCGGCGGTGGTCGCCACTCTTCCTCCGTCCTAGTGCTGGTGCTGGTGCGGATGCCCGCCCGAGTGCTGGTGTCCTTCGGTGGGGGTCATCGGGATCAGCGGCAGCGAGATGCGCTTGGTCGCCCGGGGCTTCGGCGGGAGCAGGTTGACGAGCTCCTTGGCCGTGCGGTCGAGAGCTTGACCGGCCTCGCTGTCGGGGGCCTGCAGCACGATCGGCGCGCCGGCGTCCGCGAGCTCGCGGAGCTTCGGGTCGATCGGGATCTCGCCCAGGAGCGGAACCTCGAGCGTGTCGGCCAGTGCCTGACCCCCGCCCGAGCCGAAGATGTCGTACGCCTTGCCGTCGTCACCGCGGAAGTAGGACATGTTCTCGACGACGCCCGTGACGTTCAGGCCGGTTTTCTCCGCCATGAAACCCGCGCGTTGCGCGACCTTCTCCGCGACTGCCTGCGGGGTCGTGACGATGACCATCTCGGCCCCCGGCAGGAACTGCGCGATCGAGATCGACACGTCGCCGGTTCCCGGAGGCAGGTCGACCAGGAGGTAATCGGGCTCGTCCCAGTGCACGTCGGTGAGGAACTGCTGCAGCGCCTTGTGGAGCATCGGGCCGCGCCACACGACGGGGTTGTCCTCGCCGGTGAACAGACCGATCGAGACGACCTTCACGCCGAACATCTCCGGCGGCATGATCATGTCGCCGACGACCGTCGGACGCTCGTGCAGTCCGAGCATGCGCGGGATCGAGAATCCCCACACGTCCGCGTCCAGCAATCCGACGCTGTGTCCCTGCTTCGCCAACGAAGCGGCGATGTTCACGGTGGTGGTCGACTTGCCGACGCCACCCTTGCCGGAGCCGATCGCGATGACCTGCGTCTGGGAGTCGCTGCGGGCGAAGGGAGCCGTGTTGTCCTCGCGCAGGTTGCCGGTGAGGGCCTTGCGCTCCTCCTCGGTCATCGAGGTCAGCTGCACCTCGACGTGGGTGACGTCCGGGTAGGTCTCTTTGATCTTGGCCGGGATGACCGTGTGGAAGTAGTCCTTCAGGGGGCAGCCCGGGATCGTGAGGGCGATCAGCACCGTGACCTGGGAGCCCTCGATCGCGATGTTCCGCACCATGTTGAGCTCGTTGAGCCCTCGGTGCAGCTCCGGGTCCTGGATCTCGCCCAGGACCGCCGATATCTGTTCGGTGGTGGGCATCAGGTGGATCACTCCTTGGCCGTTGGGTCTCCAAGGTTAAGCGACGCGGAGGCTCTGCCTATTCCTCCGCGAACCCGCCGCCGAGCGTCACACCAGCAGGTCAAGGGCATCCGGCTGGAGCGAGACCACGGCCTCCTCCCAGTGCCCGATGTAGTCGCCATCGACCTGGACGGGGAGGGCCGCCGTGGAGGTCAGCCGTCCCTCCGATACGTCGTGGTGGTAGCGGTTCACCGACCAGCGGGTGTGCGAACCGTCGATGAACAGGCCCCATACGAGCGGGGCGATCCGGGGGGTGCTCAGCTTGCCCACCGAGAGGAAGTCGAGCCCCGCGTCCAGGCGTGCCTGCGGACAGACGTCCACGGGGAACCGCTTGAAGTAGGTGAACGGCCGGGCGTTGCAGCAGACCACGGTGATCCCGTGGCTGGGCTCGGCCCCCTCCACCTCCATCGTGATGATCGGCTTGCGGTTGCGATACTCGGTCAGTCCGGCCTTGAAGGCGTTCTTGACCCACAACCATTGTCCGAAGCGCCGCTTGCCTTCGGGGTTCCCCTCGGCCCGACGGACGACCTCGGCGTCTAGCCCCATCCCCATCGAGAACACGAAGTAACGATCGCCCACCCGACCGACGGGAACGCGACGTTTCTGATCCGCGCGCAGGTGCGCCGCGACGAACGCGGTGGCGTCGATCGGATGCGACGGGACGCCGAGCGAGCGCGCCATGACGTTCGTGCTCCCACCGGGCAGGATCCCGAGAGCCACATCGGTGCCCACCAGACCTTGCGCGACCTCGTTGATCGTCCCATCGCCTCCGAACGCGACGACCGCGTCGAAATCACGATCGACGGCATCGCGCGCCAGTTCGCTGGCATGAGACCTCCGTGCCGTGTCCGTCACCTCGAGCTTGAAGTCCGCGGACAGGGCCTTAGAGATGACCTCCTTGGCGCGCGCCGATACCGATCCGGCATGAGCGTTCGAGACGAGCAGGACCTTCTTCATTGAGGCCGAATGCTACCCATCCCCCTCGAAGGCCTGTGCGTATGCTGCTGCACGTGATGGGCACCCAGGCGACGCGATGATCATCGTACTCATCGTCGCCGTTCTCGCCGCCGTCGCCGGACTGTTGCGCGGCGGATCGCTCTCGGCGCTGGCGGACACGACGTTCCGCTGGGGATGGCTCATCTTCCTGGGCCTCGCCCTGCAGCTGGCCTTCGACCTCTGGGACCCGGATTGGCTCACCCGCACCCAGGCGACCGCGATCGTGCTCGCATCCAACGCGCTGATCCTCGCCTTCGTCTGGCTCAACCGGGCGCTGCCGGGGATGTGGGTGATCGGCCTGGGTCTCGCGCTGAACGCGCTCGTCATAGGTGCGAACCAGGCGATGCCGGTCTCGGTGGATGCGGCCCGCTCGGCGGGGGCGCCCGTTCCGGACAACACGTCGAGCATCAAGCACGAACGGATGGACGACGACACGCTGCTTCCGTGGCTCGGCGACGTGATCCCGTTGTCGATCGGGGATCAGGTGCTCAGCATCGGCGATCTAGTTCTAGCCGCCGGCATGGGGTGGCTCGTCTTCGCTCGTACGAGCGACAAGAACTAGAGGGACTGAAGCTTGCGGTTCAGTGCTTGCAGCATGGCGCGCACCGAGGCGGTGGCGACGTCATCGTGTACTAGTGCAGAACCGATCACCGGGACGGAGTTGCCGTTGTCGTAGTAGATGGCGCGCACCACCACCGAGTCGTTCGAACCGATGCGTTGCACGACGACCTGGTCGACGTCGACGGCGGCCTTGTGGGACTCGAGCACCGGCGCCATCGCCTGCATCAAGGCAGCGGTTGCTCCACGGGCGCGCGCTTCACGAGACGCTCCGGCCGCGGAGGCTCCCTCGGTCATCTGACCATCGGGCCACTTCAGCGCCACCTTCACCCATCCGGACTCGCCACGGCTCGCGAGCACCACGCGCTCCAGCACCGGACGCTGCCCGCGTCCGTTCTCGGATGCCGCATGCGCTTCGGGGACCGGGGGCGGGTCGGGCTCGAGCGGCTCGTCGAGCTGCACGATGGACACGATGCGGTGGTCGATCTGGATACCGAAGCCGGCCGTCGCCAGCGACTGCACGTCCCGAACGACCTGCTTTGGGGCTCTGGAGGACGTGGAGACGATGTGGATCTCGGTCGGTGCCCCGTTGGCGCCGATCACTCGCCGCGCTGCGCACGCCGGGGACCTTTACAAGGTCCGCTTCCAATCGACTCCACTGTGTGTCGGCCATTGCCCCGCCCTCTCTAGTTATGAGGAGTTTATCGGAGTGGCCGCCGGTGGCCTAAAGGGAAGTCCTGTCATTAAGGCTAAATCGCGCCAACGCGGAAGAGAGAGCATCGCTACGCTTCGCCAGGCACCGTAGCTCCCAGCCCCGCCTGCCGGACTTGGAACTTGTAACTCTCTCTTCCGCTTGGCACCAGGAGCCGTCGCTCCAATCAGGAGTTTGCCCGTCCTCTCTCTACGACGGCTACAAAATTCCTAAAAACCCTCATCTCAAGCCTTCTCGGACAGGACCTGAGTGCCTCGAGACTGGTTAAATCAGGAAAACCACACAGGGCGGGGGCGACATCTTGAGGTACCGACTCCTAGGACCAATCGAGGTCGTCAACGGTGAGTCCAGAGCGGCTCTGGGGGGCCCGAAAAAGCGGGGCTTACTGGCCCTCCTACTCCTAAACGCGAACACGACCATCTCCACCGACAAACTCATCGACTGTCTGTGGGGACCGCACCCCCCGCTGAGCGCTCGGGCGATCGTGCAAAGTTACGTTTCCCAACTACGGAAACTCCTGCATCGAGATGCAACCTACGACGACTCTGCGATTCTGCAGACGCGATCGGGCGGTTACCTCCTCAAAGTTGGGTCCGGCGAGCTCGATCTAGATGATTTCTTGCAGATGGCGGGCGAAGGCCGAGCAGCTTTGCGGTCGGGCCGCTTCGGTCAGGCATCGACGAAGCTTGGTGCGGCTCTATCTCTAGTCTATGGATCGCCCTTGGCAGATCTCTCGAATGAGCCGTTTGCACAAAGTCACATCGCCCGCCTCGAGGAACTCGTAATAACGGCCACAAGAGGATCGAATGGAGGCTGACCTAGCCCTCGAGCGACATTCGGAAGTCATCGCGCACCTGGATATCGCGATCGCTGAACACCCTTTGCGTGAGCGCTTGAGGGAGCTACTGATGCTCGCGCTCTATCGAACAGGACGACAAGGCGAGGCTTTGAACGTCTTTCGCGACGCGCGCACCCAACTAGTAGACGAGCTGGGCATAGAACCGAGTCGTGGGTTACAAGACCTGCAGGCTCGCATCCTTGCGGAAGATCCCACTCTTCATGATTCCCAGCCTGAGCGGGAGGCACGCGGGAACCTAGGGGCACAGCTCACTACCTTCGTGGGCCGCGAACAAGAGCTTGATGAGCTGCAGGAACTCGTAAGGAAGGAACGCCTCCTCACCCTCAATGGAATCGGAGGTGTAGGAAAGAGTCGGCTAGCGATCGAGCTTGGCGCGAGCGTCAGCGACAGGTTCCCAGATGGGGTCTGGGTCATCCAACTCGCCGCGTTGTCGGACGAAGCCTTGATCCCCCAGACCGTTGCCGTCGTTTTGGACATCCGAGAGCAGCCAGACCAGCAGATGCTTGGCACCCTCCTCGAGTATTTGAAAAGCCGAACGTCATTGCTGATCCTCGATAACTGTGAACACCTGATTCGAGGCTGTGCTCATTTTGCGGAG
This sequence comes from uncultured Actinomycetes bacterium, assembly GCA_963777015.1. Lineage (GTDB taxonomy): Bacteria > Actinomycetota > CADDZG01 > CADDZG01 > WHSQ01 > JACCXF01. Next base: position 26,339 of record CAVZOQ010000004.1, on the reverse strand, counting down.
ACGGCACTATCGCACGCGCCCAACCTGAAGATCCTCACAACGAGTCGCGAAAGCTTGGCCATCACAGGCGAAATCCAATGGAGTGTGCCATCGCTTTCCCTACCAGATTCCCACGCAGGCGCGTTCGACGACCACATGCCCTCAGAGGCGATGGAACTCTTTCGCCAGAGGGCCCGCGAAGTGAATGCTGGTTTTGACTTATCCGATGACAACTTGAGCACCGTCGCCCGCATATGTGAACGCCTCGATGGCATACCACTGGCGATCGAATTAGCAGCTGGGCTTTGCAAAGCTCTCTCCGCCAAGGAAATCTCTGATCGCCTGGTAGATCGGTTCTCCCTGCTGACGGGCGGGAGCCGCACAGCTCTTCCACGCCAACAAACACTAATCGCAACGATGGACTGGAGCTACGATCTACTACCGGAGGGCGAGCGGTACATTCTCAGACAGCTTTCAGTCTTCTCAGGCGGCTTCTCTTTGGAGGGCGCCGAAGCCCTTGTAGACGATCAGGGCCCGTCGCTGAACGTGCTCCAAGGGATCGTGAACCTTGTAAGCAAGTCCTTGATCGTCCAGGATCATACGGGCCCAGACACACGATTTGACCTTCTCCAGACGGTTCGTCAGTACGCTGCGCAACGGCTGTTGGAATCCGAGGAATCATCCGACGCTCGTAATCGTCACCTCGACTACTTCCTGGATCGATCGGAAGCGGCAGAGCCACAGCTGCACTCAGCTAGCCAAGAAAACGTCGTCGCCAGTCTCGAGCTCGAACATGATAACTACCGAGCGGCCCTTGACTGGAGTCTCGAGAGAACTCCAGTCAAGGCAATCAGACTTACCGCGGCACTCTGGTACTTCTGGGATCTACACGGTCATCTGTCTGAGGGGCGACGCTGGCTCAAATCCGCATTAAGGAAAAGATCAAGAGCTCAGACAAGGTGGGAAGCGCGCGCATTAATGGGAGCCGGCTCACTCGGTCGAGCCCAAGGCAATCTCGAAGAAGCAGAGCATTTCCTTGAAGAAGCCCTCGACATCTATCGCAGTTTGAAAGATGAAATTGGGACTGCGCGGGCGCTTGATGAACTGGGATCGCTTGCTTACCTAAAATGCGACTTCACGATTGGCGAGTCTCTTTGTGAACAAAGCCTCATGCTCTACAAGAAGCATCGCGATCTGGAGGGGATGGCCAGTTCACTCTTCTCAATGGGACATTGGCAGACCCCGAGGGGTCAGTTCCAAAAGTCAGAGGCTCTCCTCTCAGAGTGCCTTGATCTCTGCAAGAGGATGGGCTTCATACAAGGACAGGGCGCGGCCCTGGCATCTCTTGCTCGACTTCGGCTCTATTTGGGGAATCATCTAATGGCCTCTCATCTCGCATCCCAAGCTCTCGGGTATTCGAGTCGCATAAGAGACGACTGGAATATCGGCTTCATAGAGCTCGTACGTGGGGATGCTGCCAGGTATCGGCGTGATCTCTCAGCCGCAAGCCGATCTCTGGACGTCTCGCTGAGCCAGTTCAGAAGACGCGGGGATCTTTGGGGCTTAGCGAGGGGCATGACATCGATGGCTGCAGTTGAACGGCTTCAAGGCCACCTTGAATCCGCGAATACCTTGCTTTCGGATTCGATGGCCATCTGCCGAACTCTCGGCAGCCATTGGGATATGGCAGGTGCCCTAGAGGAGCGGGCGCACGCCGTGGTTTCTCTTGAGCGCGATTTTGAAGTCGCGATGACCCTGATAGGTACAGCGCAATATCTACGCGATACCGTTGGGACCCCGCTGCCCCCATGCGACGCACCTGAGATTTCGATGATTGCTCAGGAGGCTGAATCAGAACTCGGGAAAGGGCGGGCAATGGAGTGTTGGGAGTTTGGAAGGAAACAAGGTCCAGATGTGATGGAGCCGCTCGCACATCCCTCCGACAGGGAAAGCCGAGAAATCGATTAGGAGGATGGCTATTCCACGACCCTGCACGATGATGTGAGTCTCGGGTGAGGCGGAGGGGATCCAGCTATGAGCGCGCAGTTTCGGGGACAAAGAAGGATCGATGAGGGCAACCTCCGGCAGCACCCTGGAGCTGATTCCTTCTTCTCTGCATCCGCCCTAGGAGAAGGACGCACAAGGGACCCAAAAAATGCTGGAGTTCCTCAACATTTGACAGTAACTAAAGGCGGTTTCACGACCCGTGAAACCCCCGAACGAGTCTTTTGCATCCCCCGATAGGCCTCGAGAATCCTTTTCGAGACACCAAACCGGAAAAGAGCATCGAACATGACTGGACAAAACGTCACCAGTTAATGGAAGGGCAACCGCCCTAGGCACGGAATGTCGGCCTAATTCGTGTTGCACCAGTCAAACTGTGTACCTCGCGCCCATTGTCACTTGGATTCACACCCGTTACTGTGCTCTTTAGCCCCAAACGGGTTGAGTTTTGACTCGGGCGGGCGATCGAACTGTTCAAACGAGGGACAGGAGCGGAGTAGGGAGAGATCTTGTAGACATCAGAGCGGAGCGGACCGGGTCCCGAAGTCAATGAACTTCGAGTCACCGAAGGGAGGTCCGCCGTGAAGTATCGTCTTGTCGCTCTTGCTAGTGCTCTGATGGCGTTGTTTCAGGTTGCTGGTGCAGCTTGGCGCAACTAGTAGACCCATCGTTGAGGAGGAGGGGGTCCAGGTGGACCTTCTCCTCTTTTCTTTGGAACGTCCGCAATCAAAGCCTCAGTCCTTCTACGATATGCCCTATGACCCACCTCCGAACCAAGATTTCGATGATCATCTTGGTGGCTCTCGTAGCGTTTGGCGTTGCAATTTGGTTCTCGACCTCGGAGAGCCCGTTCCCCCTCCATTCCAAATCCTTTTCTGGGTCGCAATCCTGGCTGGCGCTGAGTTACTTCCTGTTTCTCTTGGATTTGGCACGGAAGTAACCATGGGCTTTCCGATTCATTTGGCTCTAGCAATCACCTTTCGCCACCAGCCTTGGGTTGCAATGGCAATCGCTGGCCTAGGGGCAGCGGACCTAAGAGAATTCAAGAGAGAAATACGCTCCAACATCAGGCCGTCCTCAATCGAGCAAACATGATGTTGTCAGTTGGTCAGCTGCTTGGTTATCTTCCGTTGGCAATCGAATCTTCAGTAAATCCATTGAAATGAGGCACTCGGGACTTGTGCTTGTCATCTTGTCTGGTGTCCTTCACCTAGTAACCAATCTTGGCATAGTGACTCTGGTTGTCCATTGGGAGCACGGTGTCCCGCTTCGACAAGCTCTGAGCAACCTCTTGCCAAGGCCCGTTACGGGCTTTGCAATCTCCTATGTGGTTCTGACCTGCTTTGGGAGTCATCACAGCTTGGGCGTACCAAAACGCTGGAGCATGGGCAGTTGCAGCAATCCTGATTCCACTTCTCTTCGCGCGAGTCAGCATCCTTGGGGCGCGGGCACAGCAGGAATTATCAGAACGTGTTCAGAAGCAACAGGAAGCCCTGCTGCCTAGCCACTGAACAGTCTTCGAGGAGCGTGAGAATGAACGTAAGCGGATCGCTGAGGACATTCATGATTCCAGTCTCCAGCTGCTTGCTGCGGCCACGTATGGGATAGGGAACGCACAGGAGTTCCTGAGCGCTGGGCGGGAGGACCTTGCGAAAGAGTCCATCCATGGCGCACGGGATGCGGTCGAGGGTGCGATCAAAGACCTCCGGGCCTCGCTCGTCGACCTGCGCCGGTCGTCGATCGAAGAAGGAGGGCTCCTCGAGACGATCACGAAGTTCGCCGATCAAGTGTCGACGGTGTGGGCAGCGCAAGTTGTGATCAAAGGTGATGTTCGGCACGAACCACCTATCCCCGTCGCTCTTGCCGCTTTCCAGATTTTGCAGGAGAGCCTCATAAACGCGATGAAGCACGCTCAAGGCAGTACAGTCACGGTTGAGATCGGGGATGGTGACGGGCTCTTCCACATCGTCGTGGTTGACGACGGTCCCGGCTTCGATCCCGAAGATGAAGTTGGTGAGGACCACGTCGGCATGCGATTGATGAAGGAACGGGCTGCACGAGTCGGTGGGCGCATCGTGCTCAAGAGCGCGCCTGGGAGTGGGACACGGCTCGAAGCGATCCTTCCAGGTGGAGTGGCGCAATGACATTGAAGATCCTTATCGCTGAAGACCACACGCTCGTATCGCAGGGCCTCGAGGCGATGCTCTCGATGGCCGACGACCTCGAGCTGGCCGGCGTCGTAGATAACGGGGACGATGCCGTCTCGGCGGTCCAGAAGAGGACGGTCGATGTCGTGTTGATGGACGTGAACCTCGGTGCGGGCATCAACGGGATAGAGGCCACCAAGCAGATAAAGAAGGCCAACCCGGAGACGAAGGTCCTCGTCCTTACGATGTTCACGGATCCGGGAACGGTTGCCGAAGCGGTGAAGGCCGGGGCCGAGGGCTACCTCTCGAAGGGATCCTCCCGAGAGTCGGTGATCCAGGCGATCCACGACGTCGCTGAGGGACGCGCCGTGCTCGACCCGAACGTGACCGAGGGAGTGTTCGGGCGCATCGGCGGACGCGACCAACACGCGTTGACGGATCGCGAACTGACCGTCCTCCAGGAGCTCGCCAACGGCAACGCCACGCGCATGGTCGCCGAACACATCCACGTATCCGAAGAGACCGTCAAGACTTACCTGAAGAACATCTACAAGAAACTAGATGTCCGCGACCGCACGGAGGCAGTGGCCGAAGCCTTCCGGCGCGGCCTGGTGCACTAGACCGGGTCCCGGTCTCCCGATCCGATCGTGAAGCGATTCAACGCGTCCAGGGTTGCGCGCGCGATCGCTTCGTAACGATCGAGCTTCACCATCGCGGAACCGGTCAGGTATCCCTGCGGAGTACTCAGTGCCACGATCGCAACCTCGGAATCGCCGACCTGCAGGAACTCGACGGACTCGAGCTCGGTCGTGAAGTCCAGCAACTCCGCTACACCGTCGAGGGTCGCTCTCGCCACGACTCGTTGCTCGAAGCGACTCACAGCCGGGCCCTGGCTCTCCCCCACCAGAACGTCTCCGCCGAGCTCGAGCGTGATGCGCACGCTGAAGCGGTCACCAGTTCTCTCGATCGTGAGGGAGGAGAGCTTGCGGCGTTGGGGGGTCTTGTCTTCGGCCGTCTCGGTCGCGCTGAGCACCTGGATGCGATCGGGATCGAGTGGCTTCCCTAAGGTCGAGAACGTGAGGCGGCGCACATCGCGCTCGGTGCGTTCGTCGTCTCGCTCCGGAACGACGAGGACCCGGACCGATTTGACCCCGTCCTGGTCGACATCCACACGCGCTCCCCGGACCCCGCGCAGGTCGGTGAGGGCGCGCTCCAGTTGGGACGCGGTGCCGCTAACCCCACCCTCTGCGGAATCGATCGTCTTCCCCTTCCCGACTGGAAACTGTTGGGAATCTTAGCCCGGGCGAGCAGCGCCAGTCTGCTCGAAAGGCTAGTTCGGCTGGAAGCGCGCCGTCACGTCGTAGTCGCCGGAAGGCAACAGGTAGGTGAACCGTGCGGTGGTCTCCCCGCCGGGGGCGAGCACCGTGTCGACGGGTGCAGAGAACGAAGCGATCGAACCCGACGAACCCGTCACCCCGTGGATCAGGTTGCCGTCAACCGACAACCGACGGTTACGTGACAGGTTGCGCACCACGACCGTGACGTCGACCTGGTGGCCGCCGGTACTGAGCGAGGTCAAGAGCTCCACCGTCGCACCCTTCGTGAAGACGCGCCTGGAGGTCGCCCGGGTGACCTTGCGGGCCGCCTCGTTCCAGGTGAAAGTCATCTCGTTGTCGGCCTGGCGCGCGCCCAACTCGTCGATCGCGAGGTCGCCGAGCCCGATCGTCGTCAGGACACGCCGCGTGACGGTGACCTGCTTTGTCGGGGCAGGTCCCGGGACTGGTGCCGGGGCCGCGACGGGGATCGCCGGTGCGGGCACCGGAACGGATGGCGAGGAGGGGTCGGTCGTTCCTCCCCCGGTTCCGGCGGGCCCGCCGCCGGCCGGTCCGTTCCCGCTTCCGTTCCCGCTTCCGTTGTTGTCGTTGTTGTTCCTCTCGATGCGCCGGCCCTTTACGTCTTCCTTCTTCTTCTCTTTCTTGTCCTCCTGGGACTGATCCGCATCGCGCTTCTGGGCGGTCTGGTCGTTCGGCTCGCTGCCCGCACACGCGCCGGCCGCCGTAATGACGAGGGCGAGTGAGATCGCGGTCCACTTCTTGCGCGGCTCACGCCACCGCTTCGACCACAGCAGCAGACCGCCAAGAGCGATCAACACCAGACCGACGATGACGGGTGTGGGGTCCTCGAGACCGGTGACCGGGAGGACGGAGCCCTGCGTGCCTCCAGCGGGTCGAGTGACGGTCCGCTCGATCCTGCGTGCCTTGACGATCGGATCGAAGTCCGGATTGCTGGTGCTACTGATCGCTGCGGTGCCGAGGTAGGTGGTGCGCTCCTCGTTCACCGGGTCCGCTTCCTCGGCTTTCGCCGTGACGCTGTTAACGGCTGCGAAGTCTCCGAGGCTCGATGCCCGACCCGTCCACGTGACGGTGACAGACCGTCCAGGACGGAGAGAGTTCTTCACCCAGACGATGTCCTCCCTGCCGCCGGACTGCCCGACCTGGACGGCATCGATCTCCGGCACGAAGTCGATCGACCAGTAACGGATCTCCGATGGGAGCCGGTCGACCACCACGACATCGTGCAGCCTCGTCTCGCCGACGTTCGTCACGGTGATCGAGTAGTGGGCGAAGTCGCCGATCTGAACGAGAAGCCGGTCGGTGCTGGTGGTCAGTGACAGATCTTGGTTGCCCGTCGAGCCGACCACCACGATCCGAGCCGAGCCGCTGTCGCGGAGGTCGCCGGCGGCTGCGGAAGCCGAGACCGTCGCCCCGGAGGGAGCGGTCTGGTGGGCACCCTCGAGATCGAGCCACGCCTCGGCGGAATCTCCGGCGGAAAGTGAACCGAGATGGAAGCGGACGATCGCTCCGCCGTGGCGAGGTTCGAACGGCTCGGGCCCGGCATCCATGATGTCCAGTTGAGATGGGACCGAGATGTCGACGATCAGACCGGAGGCCGTGGCGTCGCCGCTGTTCGTGACCTCTGCGACGACATGACTCGTCTGACCCACGAGGATCGAGGACGGTGAGGCCGCGACCGACATCGTGAGCTGGGCTCCTTGTGTTCCGGCCGCTGGCGGGTCCTCGTCCCCGGCCGCCGAGCCGTTCCCGCCGGAACCCGTGGGTTCGCCCGAGGGACCCGACGGTGGGCCGGATGGCTGCGGCGAAGCGGAGGGTTGCGCCTCTTGCTCCTCGTCCCTGTGCGACTGAGCGCCAGGGTTTGGGGTGTTGGGCTGTTCGTTGGGCGCGGGCGATGCCTGGCTCCTGCCCGGAGCCTCGCTCGACTTCCCCGCGCCCTTGCCGGTAGCGGCTGCATTAGGGGCTCCGAGGGCGGGAAGGGCGAAGCCGGACGCGCTCAAGACGAGCGTCAACAGGATCACGATGAAGCGACCGCGAGCCAACGAAGTTCCTCTCTCACCAAAGTCGCACCTAGGGGTGCACTAACAGAGCGAATTAACTCTCAGAAGTCGTCCAACCGGTGTTCTCGATGCCCGTGCCACCGGTTGCCCCCGGTAGGCGGTCCAACGAAGTCCGCTCTCGCTTGGGGGGTAACGCTAAACCCGGGAGTTAAGAGAGTCAATGAGGATGCCCATATACCTTTTGACCGTTTTCCCTCCGGTTCTGGACCGGAGGCGCTCGGCTATCCTTCCCGGCACCTTGGACTTCGACATCGCCCACCTCCTGCCAGCCAACCCCGATACAGTCGCCGACGCGCTCCTGGACGAAGACTTCCAGGCGTCGCTGTCCGACGTGGGGGCCCTGCGCGAACGAGAGGTCCTCTCCCAGACGACCGCCAATGACGGGGCCGTGACGCGCCGCGTCCGCTGCGTGCTTGGCATCGATCTGGGTGCCGCGGCCAAGTTCCTGGGGGGCGCCGAGCCGGCCTGGGTCGAGGAGGCGCGCTGGGACCCGAAGGCGATGCTGTGGAGTTGGACGATCCACCCCGAGGTCGCCGAGGACCTACTCGAGTCGAAGGGCACCACCGGGATCGAGGCCGACGACGAGGGCGCGGTCCGCCGGGTGTCTGGGTCCGTGAAGGTCAAGGTCCCGATCTACGGCTCGAAGGTCGAGGGCCACATCGTGAAGGGGCTGACGGCCGCTTACGACGAGGAGGCCGACCGCCTGCACGACTGGCTCCAGCGCTAACTTCGACCTCCGTAACGCACCCGTAACACCATCGAAACTCCGGAGAAACGGCGCGCCTTTATGGTGACCGCAACCTGACTCAAGCTGCCCACGTGGCTCAAGGAGGAACGCATGGCGGTTAGCCCATCCGACGTACTGAAGCTAGGCGAGCAGAACGGCGCCAAGTTCTTCGACATCCGGTTCTCGGACCTTCCCGGATTGATGCAGCACTTCACGATCCCGTTCGAAGAGGTTTCCGAGGATGCCTTCGAGGAGGGCTTCGGTTTCGACGGCTCGTCGATCCGCGGCTTCCAGGAGATCCAGGAGTCGGACATGATCCTGGTTCCGGACCCGGACACCGCGGTCATGGACCCCTTCGCCAAGTACCCGACACTCGTGATCCACGCCTTCGTGAAGGACCCGCTGACCGGCGAGTTCTACTCCCGCGACCCGCGCTACATCGCCCGCAAGGCCGAGGACTATCTGAAGGGGACGGGGATCGCCGACGTCGCCTACTTCGGGCCCGAGGCCGAGTTCTACATCTTCGACTCGATCCGTTTCGACCAGAACCACCACGAGGGCTACTACCACATCGATGCCGTCGAAGGCGTGTGGAACTCGGGGGCCGAGGAGGGCGGCAAGAACCTCGGCTACAAGCCTCGTTATAAAGAGGGCTACTTCCCGGTCCCCCCGATGGACCATTACCAGGACCTTCGGTCCGAGATGGTGTTGACGCTCCGCGAGCTCGGCATCCCGGTCGAGGTCCACCACCACGAGGTCGGCACCGCGGGCCAGGCCGAGATCGACATGGGCTTCGCGCCGTTGCTGCAGGTCGCCGACCGGCTGATGCTCTACAAGTACGTGATCAAGAACACCGGACTCCGTCATCAGCAAGACCATCACGTTCATGCCCAAGCCGATCTTCCAGGACAACGGTTCCGGCATGCACGTGCACCAGTCGTTGTGGAAGGACGACGAGCCGCTGTTCTGGGACGAGCTCGGCTACGCGCAGCTATCCGACATGGCGCGCTGGTACATCGGGGGCATCCTCGAGCACGCACCCGCGTTGCTCGCCCTCTGCGCGCCGACGACGAACTCGTACAAGCGTCTGGTCCCCGGTTACGAGGCGCCCGTGAACCTCGTCTACTCACAGCGGAACCGGTCGGCCGCGGTACGCATACCGCTCTACTCGAAATCGCCCAAAGCGAAGCGGATGGAGTTCCGTTGCCCCGACCCGTCGTCGAACCCGTACCTCGCGTTCCCGGCGATGTTGATGGCCGGCCTCGACGGGATCCGCAACAAGACCGAGCCGCCCGAGCCCGTCGACAAGGACCTCTACGAGTTGCCGCCGGAGGAGCTCGCCGCGGTGCCCCAGGTGCCGGCTTCACTGGAGGAGGCGCTCGACGCGCTCGAAGGCGACCACGACTTCCTGCTCGAGGGCGGCGTCTTCACCGAGGACGTCATCACGCACTGGATCGACTACAAGAGGGTCCACGAGGTCGACGAGCTGAGGCTCCGGCCTCACCCGTGGGAGTTCTACCTCTACTACGACATTTGAGCCCGTAAGCTGCTGACCTGCGAAACACGCCTCAAGGGCCCACCTTGGACACAGTTTGGACACGCGCGGCGGAATCGAACGCTGCATCAACCGGATGGCGCGCCCTCTGACGTCCCCAGAAAGACTTCCGGAGACGCGCTAGGAGGCCTCAGATCCAGTACAGGTTCCCTAAGTGCCAAACGAGGCCGGTGCAGCCCCAAAATACGCAAGATCTTGGTAAAGCCCTTGCGGCGGAGGCATTCTGCTGATTCCCTATTTATGGAAAGTGGATCCATTTCTAGGGAGGCAGAATGGAAAAATCAGGGAAGTTGTGTGCAGTCGCGGCGTTCGCTGTCGCTGCCGTAGGTGTAAGTGCCGGGTCGGCATTCGCCGGTGAGATCACCGGAAACGGCAAGCCGACAGGTATCCGGGGACGTGCTCAATCGATCTGCGCCTTCTCGGGACAGAACGATGGCGAGCCGCCCCCCGGCCGAACCGCTCCGCACGTGCAGAGCTGGGGACAGATCCCCAAGGAGACGAGGGACTTCATCGCAACGCTCGGGGAGCATCCCGGCGACGCGTGCAACGGTCGCACCGGCTTCCTCTCGGGTGGCTAAGAAGGGTCCCAAGGGCCACCATCAACAGGAAAGCCCCCCGATCTGACTCGGGGGGCTTTCCCCGACTCCTAGTCACCTGTTTTCGGGCGGTCCGTGTGGCAAGGTATGAGGATCATGCCGAGAACGTGGAAGTTCCACATCGTTAAAGACCTCGTTCAGAAAAGGGACGAGTTCAAATGGGTGCTTAAAGGAGACCAGAAAAAAGTCACCGAATCGGACCCCTTCCCCGACAGGGCCGCCGCGCGGGCCGCCGCGCGGGAGGAGATCCAAGCGATCCAAAAAGCTGAGATCGTCGACGACTAGCAAACCAGCGGAAGCTCCAACTTCTTCACCGCGAGGTCAGAAGGAAAAACCCGCCGCACACTTCTACGACATCTAAGCGGGCTCGCCCTCCGCGGATTTGACCCCGAGCTCCTCGACCAGCCCGATGATGATGCCGTCGGGGCCGCGGACGTAGCAGTAGAGGTAGAAGTCCTCGTATTGCGCCACCTCGCCCACGAGTTCGGCGCCGTGGGCGCGCAGGCGGTCGAGGACGTCGTCGACGGCGTCCACGAAGAACGTGAGGCGAGGGATGCCGGGGGTGTTCACCGGCGCCCTCGGCGCAGTGCCGGTGGCCACCGGCGAGTGGAACTTCGACAGCTCGACCCGGCCGTGGCCGTCCGGGGTCCGCACGAAGGCGAGGTCCGCTCGGACGCCTTCCAGCCCGACGAGCTGATCCACCCATTCACCCTCGACTGTTGCCTCGCCCTCCAGTTCCAGGCCCAGTTCGACGAAGAACGCGATAGCAGCCGCGAGATCCTCGACCACAACGCCGACGTGGTCCATCCGGTAGACCGTCATGCCACGCAGTGTAGGGGGCCGAGGATTCCTGCCCGCCGGAGTCGCCTAAAGCGCAGCCTGCGCGGCCGTGAAGGCGAGACCGTTTCCCCCTGCGCGTTTCGCGACGTACATGGCTGCATCGGCCCTCGCCAGGAGGATCTCGACGTCATCGGCATCTGTTTGAAGGAACAGCGCGATGCCGATGCTCGAGGTGATGGCGACACTTGAGTCATTGGGGCCGACGGTTTGATCTCGGATGAATCCGAGCAGGCCGGTGGCCAGCGTCTCGGCCTCATTGTGACCCACCCCTGGAAAGAGGATGACGAACTCGTCGCCGCCCAGCCGTCCGCAGATATCAGTGCTTCGCGTTCGCGTCTTAATCATCGACGCGACTTTCTTCAAAGCCTCGTCGCCCGCTTGGTGTCCTAGCGAGTCGTTGATCGCTTTGAAATCGTCGATATCGAACAGAAAGAGCGCGCCTCCCGGGCCGTAGCGTCGCAGGAAATCGATCTGACGCTGAGCCTCGGTTTGGAACGCGCGGCGATTGAACAAGCCGGTCAAGTGGTCGGTGAGGGCGAGGTCTCGTAGTTCGGCTTCCATCTCCTTCGTCTCGGTCACGTCTCGCGCAGAGGCGTACACCAAGCCACGCTCGTGATCGGTCGTGGACGTCCACCGGACCCATCGGTAGGAGCCATCCGCTGCGCGGTAGCGATTCTCGAACTCTCCCACCGTGGTGCGCCCCTCAGCGATCTGCGTGGCCAGGGCGATGGTTGCCTCGACGTCGTCGGGGTGGACGTAGGAGATGTATGGCGTTCCCAGGATGTCGGAGGGCTTGTATCCAAGTAGTTCGCCGAACGCTCCATTGACCCGGAGGAAGTTCCCGTCCACATCGGCGACGCAGTTGAGGTCAATCGATTGATCGAACCAGCGCCGGCTTTCGCCTTCGATCTCCTTGCGGGATTGCGTGAGGATCCCGAAGGTCATACCCGACGCAAAGAAGACGACGAATCGAAGCGAGAAGCCCAGAAACGAGAGGTTGGGTTCGGCCACGACATCCCACACGACTACGAGCGCGGACGCCAGGCCCGCTCCGAGCAGCCCTCCCCTCAATCCCATCTCGACCGCCAGGAGCCCTATGGGGATGACCATGAGGAACGTGATCGGTTCCGAGGGATCCTCGACGGCGAACCGGAAGACCATGATGGCAACCACCAAGATCATCGAGAGCGCGATGACGGGCCCGCGCTTGATCCTTCGGGTCCACTTCATGGGGAGCAATTGTGGCCCTAATCGTCCGCCCTTACTAGGCCTCAGCCTCCTTGGGGGTTGACATGTGACCGATAGGTCACCTATTCTCCCTGACATGGACACGGTTTTCAGGGCCCTTGCGGATCCGACCAGACGGAGCCTGCTCGACGAGCTCTTCCGCGAGGACGGGCAGACCTTGAGCGCTCTGGAGGAGCGCTTCTCGATGACGCGGTTCGGGGTGATGAAGCACCTCAAACAGCTCGAGGAGGCGGGCCTGGTGGTCACCAAGCGCCGCGGTCGAGAGAAGCTCCATTTCCTGAACCCGGTCCCGATCCGACTCGTCCACGACCGGTGGGTGAGCAAGTACGCAGAGCCCTGGGCCGCGGCGCTCAGCGGTCTCAAGAGCAGATTGGAGAGGCCCATGGAGAAGGTTTTCGAGATCTACATCCGCACCACGCCCGAGCGCCTGTGGGAAGCGATCACCGATCCGGAGATAAGGAGCAAGTACAACTTCGGCTCCCGGATCCAGTCGGACTGGACGCCCGGCGGGCGCTTCGAGATGGTCAACCCGAACGCCGCGGCGCCCCTCGGCGAGGGAGAGAACCTCGAGATCGACCCGCCGCGCCGTCTCGTCCAAACCATGACCGCGCTGTGGAGCGACGAGGTAAAGAGCGAGGGTGCGACGAAGGTCACGTGGGATATCGAACCCGTCGGAGACTCGTGCCGTCTGACCGTGACCCACAGCGAACTCCGCGAGGGCGCCAACGAGGAGCTCTACGGCGGTTGGCCGATGATCCTGTCGGGTCTGAAGACATGGCTCGAGACGGGCGAGCTACTCACCACGCCCGGCTCCCTCATGTACACCTAAGTCCAACCCAAGGAACGAGAAGGGGGCCGAGTGACCGGCCCCCTTTCTCGCGTTCGTCGCGAGTGATGCCGGTCCGCGGCCGCTGGGTAGGATTCGCGGCCTTATGGAAACCACGGCGGAGCTAGGCGACGTTGAGCTACAGGATTCCTATGGGGAGTCGCAGCGGCTCGGGGAGTTGTGGCGCGATCAGCCCGTTGCCATCGTGTGGTTGCGACACTACGGCTGACCCTTCTGCCGCGAGCAAGTCGCGCAGTTGCGTGACCACTACGACGAGATCCGCTCTCTCGGCGCGGACGTGGTTGCGATCGGCCTCGGCCGACCCGACATGGCCGCCTATTTCCGCGAGGAGTTCGACATTCCCTTCCGGCTCTTCGTCGACCCCGGGAAGCGCAGCTACAAGCTGCTGAAGTTGCGGCGCTCGGGATGGAGCGGCGTGTTGGGTCCGGCGGTGTGGATGCGTGGGGCGCAATCGATCCTCAAGGGTCGGGGGATCGCCAAGCCGAAGCAGGATCCGATGCAACTCGGAGGCGCGGTGGTTATCGACACCGGCGGAAAGATCACGTTCGTGCACCGCGCCGGCGATTCGTCGGACAACGTCCCGATCGAGAAGCTGCTCGACGAACTCCGTCGCGTCTAGCGCTTGCCCCCGTAGATCAGCGACTCGGCCGAGCGTCGCGCCCGCCGCGTTATCCGCAGGTAGGCCTCCTCGAGCTCCTGACGCGGTTGCTCCTGATAGCCCATCGCGATGCCCAGCGCTTCGAGGCCCTCGGGCGTTGGAGGCAGCGCGTCGGTTGGGCGCCCGGACAGAAAGAACAAGCGGTTGCGTAGCCTCATGAGCCAGATATATGCCTCGCCCAGCCGGCGCGCGTCGTCCTCGGACAACAGTTCCTCGTCGCGTGCGACCCTCAGAGCCGGCAACGTGCTCGTCACGCGGAGAGACTCCACTCGGTGCGCGTGTTGCAACTGCAGGATCTGTGCACTGAACTCGACATCCGACAGCCCGCCGGGCCCCAACTTGAGATGACGGCGTGGGTCCGTCCCACGAGGGATGCGCTCGCGTTCCATCCGCGCCTTCAGATGACGGATCTGCGTAACGACGTCGGCGCTGAGCTGCTCCGGGTAGGCGAAGCGCCGTGTCCCCTCGATGAGCGCGTGGCCCACACCGTTATCGCCTGCGGCGACCCGGGCCTTCAGGAGAGCCTGGTGTTCCCAGGGCTTCGCCCACCCGCGTAGTACTCGAGATACGAGTCGAGCGACCGAGTGAGGGGGCCGGACTTGCCCTCGGGGCGCAGGTTGGCGTCGATGCGGAAGGCCTGGCCCTCGGGCGTCACCTCGCCGATCGACCGCAGCAACCCCTCGGCGATCTCCTCCGCCTCCTCCTGCGAGGTGTCGTGCACGAACATCACGTCGATGTCGCTCGAATAGTTGAGCTCGCGGCCCCCCAACTTCCCCATCCCGATCACCGCGAACGGAGTGTCGATATCCTTCAGCGCCCCCTCGACGCACGCGTCGGCGAGGTCCGCGAGACCCGCTCCGACCGTCTCGACGTCGACCGTTCCGCCGATGTCCGCTAGCGCCACCTGCAACATGGCGCGTCTTTTGAAGCGTCGCAGTCCGTCCAGTCGTCGTTCGGGCTCCCGCCACTCCAACGACGACGCCGCCTCGCGCACGAGTCGGTCTCTGTCCTTGAGCGTTTCCGGGATGCGCTGGTCCGCGATTGCCTGCAACTCCTCGGGAACGTGTTCGAGGACGTCACCGAGCAACCGGCCGCTTCCGAGGAAGCGAGCGAGGAACTCGATCCCGGGGGGGTTCTCGCGTAGCGCGTTGAGCGCGTCGAGCCGACTTCCAACAGCCTCGCCGAGTCGTAGGAAAGCGAACAGACCCTCGTCGGGGACCGGTGAGGACGCGACGTAGCGCAGGTACGCGGGAGTGAGTAGGCGGAAGAGCCGCGCTCGCCTCGACGTTCCGGAGACGAGACCGTCGAGCGTGCGGGCCGCGCGTTCGACGTCCCGGAAACCAAGCACCACCAGTCGTTCGCGCAGGCCCTCCGGCGACAGCCGGGGGCCGGAACCCTCGGCCAGCGACTCGATCATCGGCCTGTAGAAGAGACGTTCGAACCGGTTCCGGACGTCGGCGAGCACGGATGAGTGCACGTCGTCGAAACGCGTGGAGGCGCTGGCGACCGGGGAATCCTTGAACCCCATCGCGCGCGCCACACGGGCGCGGCCCGCTTCATCTCCCGGAAGCTGATGGGTGCGTCGTTCCTGCCAGAGCTGAAGCCGGTGCTCGACCGCACGCAGCCAGCGGTAGGCGACGGACAGGCCGGCGCCGTCCTCCTCGGCGAGGTATCCGCCCTCGACCAACGCGACGATCGCTTCGAGAGTTGTTGGGCTGCGGACGGAAGGATCGGCTGCACCGTGGACCAGCTGCAACAGCTGCACCGAGAACTCGATGTCGCGGATCCCTCCGGGGCCCAGCTTCACGTTTCCCCCGTCCTCGGGCCCTCGACGCGAAGATCGATGCGCGTGCTCCTCGACGCGCTGCTTCATGCGACGGATGCTCGCCACCCGCTCGCTGGAGATGTCGTCCGGAAAAACGAAGGCGCGCGTGGCTTCGACGAACCGATCACCGAGATCGCCCGCGCCCGCACACGAACGCGCCTTGATCAGGGCCTGGTGCTCCCACGGTTTCGCCCACCGGCGGTAGTACTCGAGGTATCCGTCCAGTGACCGCACGAGGGCACCGCTGCGGCCCTCCGGCCGCAGGTTGGCATCGACCGGGTAGACCTGACCGTCGGGTGAGAACTCGGCCAGGGTGCGGAGCACCCGTTCCGCGGACACGGTCGCATCTCCCGGATCGTCGGCGACGAACATCACGTCGATATCCGAGTAGTAGTTGAGCTCGCGCCCCCCAGCTTCCCCATGCCGATGACCGCCACGTTGTCCTGAGCTCCGGTGTCTTCGAGGGCCACCTGGAGGCACGCGTCGGCGAGGTCCGCGAGTGCCGCGGTCGCGGCCTCGAGGGACAACTCGCCCGCCAGGTCGCGGGCTGCGATCGCCAGGAGGCGACGACGTTTCTCCCGGCGGAGCCCCGGAGCCCCTCCTCGGTCGAGGGCCGCCCTCATGAGATCGAGGTGGCGGTCCGGGGCGAAGGGATCCGCGGAGTAGAGGATTTCCCGGAAGCTCTCATCGGACTCGAGCACCGACGCGAGGGTCCGGCTCGAGGCGGTGACGGCCTCGAGCCGGGCGCGTCCGGGCTGGTCAGCGTCCATTTCGGCGGCAGCCTAACCGCGTGAAACGGAATCGCTGAGAGCGGAAACTTTAGAAAAAACCGTTGTGTCCGCCCCAACGAGAACCGGGGCGAACGTTCTTACTTGGACAGATTTACCAATTGTGTGAAATTGGCTATGGTTCTCGACCAGTGCCCCCCTTTCGGGGGCACTAACGCGAGGGCCCTCAGCCAGGGGGCCACGGTGAAAGCGGCTGCCTCTCGGGTCTTGCGAGATTCCGTACCGCGAGGTGGCCGAACGTCAGAGGCGTGTCAGGGCTCGAAGAGGAGCCCCCTGTGGCGGGAGTGCGCTGGTTGGCACTGGACACGGCCTCACAACCGGGAGGTGGGAATGACGGGTAGCTTTACCGTACGTTCGCCCTGGATCAAGCTTCTCGCTCTATTCGTAGCAGCAGGAGCCGTTCTTTCCGCCGGCTGGTTCTCGCCGGCGGACGCACACAGCATCAACAAGGACTGGCGGGAGCGACGGCATATCGCGCGTCGTGCCAAGAGCCAGCGCGGCACCCCCTATCGCTACGGGGGCAGCTCGTCGAGTGGATTCGATTGCTCGGGCTTCACGATGTGGACCTTCGACGGTCATGGAGCATCGTTGCCGCACAACTCACTGGATCAGTTCAGGACGGCGAACAGGCGCGGCTATCGCCGGATCTGGAACCGCCGCAAGCTGCGTCGAGGCGATCTCGTCTTCCACAAGACGACGAGTGCCCGAGTCGGCCACGCCGGCATCTACCTCGGTCGTGGAAGGTTCATCTCGTCGACCTCCTCCGGTGGCGTGAGGATCCGGTCGATCTGGGACCGGTACTACTGGGGTCCCCGCTGGGTCGGAGGGACACGAGTCAAGTCCCTGCGCTGAGCGCCGTAACTGCGATCAAAACGAGAGCCGGGCGAAATGCCCGGCTCTTTTCCTTATAGGACCGGGAGGTAGCGCTCGATCTCGTAGGGCGACACGTAGCCCTTGTACTGATCCCACTCGGCGCGCTTGTTGCGAAGCAGGTACTCGAACACCTGCTCGCCGAGAGCGTCCGCAACGAGGTCCGAGCCCTCCATCTCCCTGAGTGCCTCGTAAAGATCGTCGGGCAGACGCTCGATGCCGCGGGCCCGACGCTCGTTCTCGGTCATCTCGTAGATGTTGTCGGTCGCTTCCGAGGGAAGCTCGTAGGCCTCGTCGACCCCCTTCAGGCCCGCCGCCAACATCACGGAGAAAGCGAGATACGGGTTGCACGCCGGATCCGGCGAACGGAACTCGATCCGGGTCGACTGCTCCTTGCGCGGTTTGTACATCGGCACGCGTATCAAGGCAGATCGATTGTGGCGTCCCCAACAGACATAGGTTGGTGCTTCCTGCACCGGGTAACCGCCTCCGCTCACGAGGCGCTTGTACGAGTTGACCCACTGGTTCGTGACGGCCGTCATCTCCCGCGCATGGACAAGGATGCCTGCGATGAATGCCTTCGCGACCTTCGAGAGGTGGTACTCGTCCGAGGAATCGTGGAACGCGTTCTGATCGCCCTCGAACAACGATAAATGAGTGTGCATGCCGGATCCGGGAAGGTCGGTGGACGGCTTCGGCATGAAGGTCGCGTACATGTTGCGTTTCGCCGCCATCTCCTTGACCACCAACCGATAGGTCATCACCGAGTCGGCCATCGTCAAGGCGTCGGCGTGGCGCAGATCGATCTCGTGCTGCGAGGGTGCAACCTCGTGGTGCGAGAACTCGACTGGTATGCCCATCTTTTCGAGCACATTGATCGTGTCGCGGCGCAACTCCTGCGTCACATCCAGCGGGGTCAGGTCGAAATAGCCGCCGGCATCGATGGGAGACGGATCGTCAACCGACTTGAAGAGGAAGAACTCCATCTCCGGGTGCACGTAGAAGGTGAAGCCACGCTCCGATGCTCTCTCGAGGTTGCGCCGCAGGACGAAGCGAGGGTCTCCCCAGAACGGTCGACCGTCGGGACTGTGGATATCGCAGAACATCCGCGCGGACCCGGTCTCGGCCGAACCGTCGTAGACCGGCATGATCTGGAACGTGCTGGCGTCGGGGCGGGCCAGCATGTCCGACTCCTGAACCCGAGCGAAACCCTCGATCGCCGATCCGTCGAATCCGATGCCCTCGTCGAACGCCTGCTCGAGCTCTTCGGAGGTCACTGCGAATGACTTCAGGAATCCCAATACATCCGTGAACCACAGCCACACGAGGCGGATGCCCCGCTCCTCGATGGTTCGCAGGACGTAATCCTGCTGTTTTTCCATGCCGAAAGCCTACGCCGGGTGCGTTTCGACGACGTTACAAAGGAGAGGACGAGGCTCCTGGAACGCCCCAGCTAGGCTTGCTGACATGCTCCGGTTCGCGCTCGCGCAGATCAACCCAACGGTGGGAGACATCGACGGAAACGTCGAGCGGATCCTGCACGCGATGGAGTGGGGCGCGAAGGCGGGGGCCCAGGTCGTGGTCGCTCCGGAGCTGGCCGTGTGCGGCTATCCCCCGGAGGATCTCGTGCTCAAACGTGGGTTCCTCGCCGCGAACCAAGCTGCGATCCAGCGCATCGCCGCGGCCGCCGGGGAGCAGCTCACGATCGTCGGGTTCGTCGAGCCGAGCGAGGGCAACCTCTACAACTCCGCCGCCATGTGCCACCACGGTGAGGTCGTCGGCATCTACCGGAAGCACCTTCTGCCCAACTACGGAGTGTTCGACGAACGTCGCTACTTCGAGCCGGGTGAGTCCCACGTTCTGATCGAAACGACGCAGGGGGTCATCGGCGTCTGTGTATGCGAAGACATCTGGGACGCCTCCGGGCCGGCGATCTCTCAAGCCGATGCAGGAGCCCAGGTGGTCGTGAACATCAACGCGTCCCCGTACCACAAGCGAAGGCTGGCCGAGCGGGAGGCGATGCTCGGCGAGCGCGCTCGCCGCGGCCGCGCCACGATCGTCTACGTCAACTGTGTCGGGGGCCAGGACGAGTTGGTCTTCGATGGGGGATCCCTGGTGATCGACGCGGAGGGCATCCCGGTGGCGCGCCTTCCACAGTTCCAAGAACTACTCGAGGTCGTGGACGTACCGCTGGGAGAAGCGCGCGAGGTCTCCGGTACTTCCATCGAGCGCATCCAACTGGAACTGCCGAAGGCATCCGCTCCCACTTCGACGGTCCCGATGATGAAACCACTGGAGCCGGATGCAGAGATCTACGCGGCTCTCAAGCTGTCGCTCGGCGACTACGCACGCAAGAACTCCTTCGAGAAGGTGGTGGTGGGCCTTTCCGGGGGCATCGACTCGGCCCTCACGGCGACGATCGCGGCGGACGCGTTGGGGCCCGACGCGGTGCTCGGGGTCGCGATGCCATCCGAATACTCGACCTCGCATTCGATCGATGACGCCAAGGCTCTAGCCGAGAACCTTGGCATCGAGATGCTGCAGATCCCGATCGAACGCTCGTTCCACGCCTATCTGGAGTCGATCGTCGAGTCCTTGGGCGACTCCGCGACCGGACTCGCCGAGGAGAACCTGCAGGCCCGCATCCGGGGGAACCTTCTGATGTTCATCTCGAACCGATACGGCCACCTCGTGGTGGCCACCGGCAACAAATCCGAGATGGCGTGCGGCTACGCGACGCTCTACGGGGACATGGCCGGCGGCTTCGCGTTGTTGAAGGATGTCTTCAAGACCGAGGTCTACGCAATCTCCCGCTACCGCAACTCGATCTCGGCGGTGATCCCCGACAACATCCTGACGAAGCCTCCTTCAGCAGAGTTGCGCCCGGACCAGAAGGACTCCGATTCGCTCCCGCCGTATGACGTCCTGGACCCGATCCTCGAGGCCTACATCGAGCGCGATGAAGCCATCTATCAGATCGTCACCTCCGGGTACGACCCAGACACGGTTCGGCAGGTCGTCGCCCTGGTGGACAAGGCCGAGTACAAGCGGCGCCAGGCTCCCCCGGGTCCCAAGGTGACCACGAAGGCCTTCGGCCGCGATCGGCGGCTCCCGATAACGAATCGGTGGAAGGACAAGGGCCGGGCGGCGGCCCCGCCGTCCTCGACGGGCGAGCAACCGGGCGGATAGGCGAACATCGACCGCATGGCACTCACGCTCCTGCTCCTCTCGGACGGATACCAAGACGTGAGGGATCTCCTCCCGGAGCTCCCGATGACGCCGTTCGCCCTCCGCCGGGCCCCCCTGAAATCGACGGTCCCACAGGACCTCATCGCGCTGCATCCCGATCTGTTGTTGATCGACGGGACCGGAGACGCCGACGCTGCGGAGGAAGCGACGCGCACGATGGCGCTAGCGTGGGAGATCGGTCTGCCTCCTTTGATCGTCGTCGTCGACGCGGCGACGCTGTCCCGATTCCGTTTCGAGACCGGAGCCGACGACTTCCTGCTGACCACGGCTTCATCCGACGAGATCGCAGCTCGCTTCGCTCTCGCGGCAAGGCGGGCCGGACAGGGCGACGCACCCACCGTTCTCAAGGTCGGCGACCTGACCGTGAACCCAGACAACTATCAGGTCTACGTCCACGGGAAGCCGCTCGACCTCACCTACAAGGAGTTCGAGTTGCTGCACTTCCTCGCACAGCGACCCGGGCGGGTCTGCGATCGCGACCTGCTGCTGCGAGAGGTGTGGGGTTACGACTACTACGGAGGAACGCGGACCGTGGACGTCCACGTCCGACGATTGCGCGCGAAGCTCGGTCCGGAGCACGAGGCGTTGATCGAGACCATCCGCAACGTCGGCTACAGGCTGGTCCCTCGCCCGCGCGAACGCTGATCGATGGCTCTCGTCATTGGAACGATCCTGTCCTTCACCTTCCTCGAAGGGATCTGGCGCTACCTCGCCATCATCCCGCTGGTGTTGTTCGAGCTCCTCGAGATCCACCTGTGGCTCAAGCTCAGGAACGTTCGTTCGACCACCGGAACCGAAGCCCTCATCGGAGCGCGTGCCCGGGTGATCAACGACTGTGATCCGGTCGGAAGTGTTCGGGTCAAGGGGCAATTGTGGACGGCGACCTGCCCTGCGGGTGCCCGATCGGGCGAGGACGTCACGATCACAGGGGTGGACGGGTTGAGCCTGACCGTAGAGAGGATCGAACGACCTGCGCGTTAGGCTTCCGTGCTTCGAGGGCCCCTAGCTCATCAGGTAGAGCACCGGACTTTTAATCCGGCGGGCAGGGTTCGAGTCCCTGGGGGCCCACAATCTGCTCTATTCACCCTTCCAAAGCAGCAGTCGTAGGTATCTACTCCAAGTGAGGGCGGGAGGCCATAAAGAGAGAAGGGTGTTTTATGGACACAGAACAGCGAGACGAACCGACTCCGGACAAGCCCAAGGCAACAAAAGAACGCAAGGTGGCCCAGATCTTTGGGCTCGAGGGCGAGAACTGGATGCGCCACGCGAATCCCATCAGCGTGTGGACACGATTCAGCGTCCTGTCGCTGATGGCACTCTCGATCTGGAGCCGCGAGTGGATCGGGTGGTACTGCCTGATTCCGATCGCCCTATCCGTGATCTGGATGATGGTGAACCCACTGCTGTTCAAAGAGCCGAAGTCAACCAAGAACTGGGCGTCCAAAGCCGTTTTGGGGGAGCGCATCTACTCCGACCGCACGGCGGTCGAGATTCCCGAGCAGTTCCGCTCTCGGGTTCCCAACGTGGCGAACGCGTACTCCACCATAGGAATGGTCTCACTGGCGTATGGGCTCGTGGCCCTAGACGTTCTGGCTGTAATCGCAGGCATCGTGATCGTTCACGGGGGCAAGCTTTGGTATCTGGATCGCATGGTGCTGTTATTTGACGATATGAAAGCGCGGCGCGCCGAGTACGCCGTTTGGGAGTTCTGACTGCACCCCTCTGCGCATGCCTACCCATCCGAGGCCTAGGAAAAGCACATGTCTCGGTCTGGAGGTTCCGGTTTCGCTAGGAGCTCGGTTCAGGCCCATGTAGGCAGCCTTCACGGTCGCGGGGATACGGGAGCCATGTTGAGGTAGATGGTGAACGATCCCGCCGCCGGTACCGCAGCCTGCACGAAGAAGCCCCCCGTGCGGTGCACCGTGGCGATGACCATGCTGTTGGTCGTGACCCCCGCAAGCGACACGTTCTTAGACTTGACGCCCGACGCGACGGTCGTCACGCCGCTCCCGTTCTGAAACTCGAGCTTGCCGGTAGTGCGCAGGGCGACGCCGCTAAGACACGTCGGAACAAAGGACGACGACGGTCCAGTTGTCGCCTGCCGCATGCGGC
Organism: uncultured Actinomycetes bacterium; assembly: GCA_963777015.1. GTDB lineage: Bacteria > Actinomycetota > CADDZG01 > CADDZG01 > WHSQ01 > JACCXF01. The sequence continues at coordinate 3,482 of CAVZOQ010000004.1, read as the reverse complement.
AGGATCCTTGCCTGCCACTGAAAAGTGTTGATCGGGAAGTCATCGAGGACCTTCGAGCCGGCATCGACACTAGCCGGGCCACCAGAGATCAGCTTGTCACCCACATCACAGGTGGCCGTCTTCACTCGGCTCCCGTCGCCCAACAACGTGCCCAAATCCGTAGGGGCCTCTCGTCTGTAGGTGAAGGTTCCCAGGAACTGGGCTGAGCCCTTCCCGTTAAGGAGGTTCGCATTGAGACCCGGAACTACGGCCGACGAGTTCACTTTCATGGGCGGTTCCCCCGGCTCGACCTTAAGGCTAAGTGCCGTATCGTCGGTCCCGGTGTTGTTGTTCTGCACCTCTAGCATCGCCCCGTTGGCACCTTGGGTCCCCCCTAGCTTGGTTAGGAGCGTAGCGACGTTGTTCCGGCCGAGGATGAAGTTGCCGCCGTTAGCTCCGAAGGCGGCTGAGGCCGCTCCTATGACCAGTGTCAGCAGAATTGCCAGGCCCACCGTTGTCGACGTAGCCCTGCCGAGCCACATCAACTTGCGTATCGCTCGCTTGAGCACGAATTCCCTCCCCCGCTTCCGGGTGTGCCAGGGTGCACACCGTTTCTAGGGAGATTCTGTCAGGTGAGCTCGGGCGAGGAAATGGCCCATTTAGGCCATGTAATCGGAACCGGGAGGTCCTCTACTCGGAACCCGGGGGCCCTCGCCGAGGACCATTGTGGCGATCTGGCAGCGGCTTTTCCCCTATGGCAGGGATGGCGTGGCTGTAGGTGTCGAGCGTGATCGAGATACTGGCGTGCCCCAGGATCTGCGAGGAGTGCCACGAGGAGAAAAGTCAAGTGGCACTCGCCCTCGACAATCCCAGATCGGTCAGGAAAATCGACCCAACCCCCTTGGACTGCTGAATTTGACGGTCATACATTGCATTCGACTCTGCGCGATGAGAGCAACGGGAAATCGGGGGTGAGCTGAGACTTTGCGCCCGCGGGGCAAGCCGATCGATTCAACGATCAAAGGAGATGAGATGAACAAGAAGGTCCTTCTGGGCGTCTCGGTGGCTGCGGCTGTTCTCGGAGGGCTCCTAGTGTCTTCGCCGACAGCCGGGGCGCGTGTCATCGAACGCGAGCACTACTCGGGCACATTCTCCCATCCTGAGTTCCTCTGCGGCCAAGTGTTCCAAAATGAAGGGACCTTTCATGGGAACTTCATGCTCAAGATGCGCGGCGAGCAGCCGACGCCATACCTCTTCGACAACTATTACGTTCGCGAGGTCCAAACCAACGAAGACGGCGACGGCTTTATCGTCGTGATTAACGGTATGTACAAGGATTTGCGCATCACGCATGTGCGTGGAACGATTTATCGGTTCGTCGGGATTGATGTCGGCCAGGTATACACGGTCCGGACACTCGACGGTAAAGCCGTGCAGCGCAACCGCGGCCTTCTGAAGTTCACCTTCCTGGTGGACACGAAGGGTGACTCAAATCTCAACAACGATCGGTTCATCCCGAACAGCTTTCGAATGCTGAAGGACGCTGGGAAACACCCTGACGCGTACCGCCACCGACGAGGAGTTCTGTGCGGTCATAGAGGAGGCGATCCGAGGTTAGTCGTTTAGACCGGCTTCGAATGCTCAACCTTTGAGAGAAAGTGCCGCAAATGCGCGGCCACGGTGCTCTTGGCCAAGCCGAGCGGGAACACAGGGGTCAGCAGTCTCCCCTTGAAACCCCTGAGGTGGCGAACGGCAATCACGTCCACGCGACTCCCACCGTCCGTTGGTGCTGCGTGAATCTCCCACGTACTGCCGGGCTTGAAGAGGTTCGAGTCAACGACGGTTCCCTTGACTGATCCGGCCTCCGACCAGTCGTAACGCAGGCGCTCCCAGACATATCCGATCGGCCACGGATTGCCCTCGGTGACCTCGGCGAATTTCTCCCCGATCTTGTGGACTTGGAGGTGCGCAACGTGAACGTCAGGCCACAGTTCAGCTCGCCGCTCGGAGAAATCATGCGCGGCTTCTAGAACTTGCTCTGGAGTCACCGAAGTCTCGTCGCTGACGTGGACCCTGGGCACGTTGCTGACGCTACTACGAGGAGGCCCGAGACCCTTGGTCGCGTGTTTTCGAGCGGTCCGTGTGGCAGAGTATGACGATCGTGCCGAGAACGTGGAAGTTCCACATCGTTAAGAATCTCGTTCAGACGAGGAACGAGTTCAAATGGGTGCTCAAGAGAGACCAGAAAACCGTCCTCGAATCGGACGAGACCTTCGACGACAAGGCCGCCGCCCGGGCCGATATCAAACGGATCAAGGAAGCCGAGATCGTCGAGGACTAGCGGGCAGGTGGAAGTTCCTGCTTCTTCATCCCCTTTCCCCCGCAGGCGTCTGGACGTTTAGCAGTCGCCCGGGGTGACACCCTCCGTGATGGTGATGGGATCGCTCGCGGAGGCCTCGAAGAAGGTCGCGACCAACACGGTCTCCTCATCCGTGGGATTGAATGCGGTGTGTACGTGTCCCCGGCCCGGATCGACAAAAGCGGTCCCACTGGGGTAGGAGCGCTCCACGCAGTCGTGGGCCTGGACGTAAACGAGTTCGCCCTGGGCAACATTGACGATGACGGGACCGGGGTGACTGTGCCAAGGGAACTGAGCACCCGGCTGGACCGTGATGCGCGCCACCACAGTTCGAGAAGGATCTTTCGAATTGATGACGTGGCTCCGTGAGGTGCCATCGAGCTTGTAGTGGAATTTGAGGCCGACGTCATCGGTGAAGTTGCTACGGGGAGTGAGTAATTCAACGGCAATCGGCGCTGGCGGTATTTGTGCCCCCGAAGGCAGTACAGACGCTGCGATCAGCCCGAGGACCGACAACGCTGCAATGGTCAAGAGTAGGACGACTCGTCTCATTGGGGCTCCCTCACTAGATTTCTAGCCGTCGGCACTGGCGGCGTTTTCCACTTTATTGAAATTCCTGCAAATGCCAACCCACCACGCGCCTATACGTCGTTTCTGACCTTTGCCGGAATCATCCCTTGTTTAGCGGGCGAACGAGCAAAGCTTCCCCTGGTCCTGGCGCTAAAAAGCCCACGGCCTCGGTCCGGGGGTTGCGGTTCCTAGCCACATTCAGAGCCATGTAAGTAACCCTTCCGTCGCGGGGGATAACGGGCCTCACCTGATCGTCCACACGACTCCGCTGATCGTTTACAAGTGTTCCGGCTGATGGTTGAAGTGGGTCCGGCTGATCGCTTACCCCCCACGGTCTCGTGAATCCGACTCGATCAATGCGTGGGCAAAAGCGACCTTTACGAGACAATCACGGTACCGGCCGTGACGCCGATTAATGCGCTCACCGTGAAAGCCGCGAGCAGGGGCCGATCGGCGTCCACGAGCCCGAGCCATGATCTGAGGTGCGTCGCCAGCACCTCGGGTGGGATCGCGCCGGATCGAACACCCAGCTCGCGAGGCAGGGGCGCGAGACTAGCCCGAGCCGAAGGAGAGG
>CAVZOQ010000003.1:0-1231832 GCA_963777015.1 uncultured Actinomycetes bacterium | reverse complement strand
ACGTAGACCACGAGAAAGAAGTGCTGGCTTATCTAGCACGCGACTAGATTCGCCTCAATACCCACGGTACTCACTTTTAGAGTGGGCGGTGCTGGGATCGAACCAATGACCTGTTCGGTGTGAACGAAAGAGGCCATGTTGCGATGACCTGCGGTTAAGCGTCGAAGTGCCGTCTGAGCAGGGGCTTGATCTCCCGAGGCTGCCGGTCGTTTCCCGTCGTTTTCGGTCCTCTCGAGGATTCCCCGCGGACTCTGCTTGCTAGTTCCTCCTGCCGCTCGAAGAAGAACGATGCGTGCGAACCATGCCTCGCTACGCAGAGTCCTACAGATGATGAGTTTCCGGTTGGGAATCTTGATGGTGATCGTCGTCGCAGTCGGGGTCACAGGGTGCACGGCGTCCACAAGTAGGAACGGGGCAAGACCTAGCCCACCAAGCCCGATCGCAGTGGAGACACCGAAGAGTTGCGATTCATCACCGGTTCCACGTGAACGTGAGGACGTGAGAGCGGTCGCGTTCGCCCGCGGCGATGGTCCGGTATTCGTCGGGCTAGGTACGGCAGACGTGGTTCGGCACACCGTGGACACGAAGGCTCACAAGGGTTGGTACTACTACAAGACGTTGTGGGCAATCGCGCCGAAGTATCGCGGCGCTGTGACTGTGACGGGCTTTCAGTTGGATGGAGAGCAGGAGCTTCGCTTCAACCCATCGGCGGGTTTTCCCGGAGAGAAGGCTACAGAACTCGTGTTCGAGCCATCCGATGAGGACGATTGGCGCTATGGCCCCTCTGACACGTTGATTCGTGCCGACGGTTGCTACGCATTCCGCATCGAGGGTGACGAATTCGTCGAATGGGTGACCTTCATCGCGCGTAGCTGATTCATCGAATCCCCTCTTGTGCACTGCGGCAGACGTTCTGGTGGGGCCGCTTGTACCAGGAGGGCCCAACATCAAGATGGTGGGTTCGTTAGATCCCCATGCCTCTAGGAACCGCCAGGGCCTGGGCTACTCCACCGTGAAGGGGGTCCGCATCCCTTCCTGGTAGTGAGACTCCGTCTCACCGTCTTCTTCCTCGACGATGTTGCAGATCAACACATAGTTGCCGGCATCGAGGTCAACGGTCAGGTCACTTGATTCTCCGGAGGGAAGGTCCTCTACCTCGTCAACGACTTCCATGCCGTCTCCTTCTTCGTCGACCGACCCGTCTTCGGCGGTCGGAAGGTCAGTAGCTGAGAGGTCTGTCTTAATCACAACGAATTCATGTGTCTCTTCGCCGGTGTTTTCGAGCTCGAACGTGACTTCGCCTTCGTCGGCACTGCTGGGGTCAGAGCCGACCGCGAACTCTTGAAGCGTCACCCCGACAGATGAGTCGCCTCCTGAGCATGCCGCCAATACAAGGACCAGCACCAAGGGAGCGATTTGTTTGAGGGCGGGATGCCGTCGCTGGGGCCTCCTGGAAAAAAAGCCTTCCACCAGGTTTGTGAGCATGACGGCCTCCCTTACTACAGTGCGTCCAGCTCCCATTCTGAGCGCCTTCTGGGTGGATTACTAGAGGTATCTTCCTGGGCCTGCCATCGACCTCAAGAGGGTCAACTATCAAGGTGGTGGGTTCCCTTAAACCCCCAGCCTCAGAACGGGAGGAGCGAGGGGGACGCCCCCTTTCGAGCCGCCTAACGGTCCTTCGCCGCCGTACGCTGTCCGGCGACAGGACGAAACGACCGGAGGACCCCACGTCAGACAACGGCCTCGCAAATGCCGCCTTTCTTCTGGGAGCCGGGGCCGCCCTTACGAGCATGGTCTTCCCTCAGTTCGGTTGGGCCGTCTTTGGGATTCCCTTGGGGTTAGCCGCATTGGGCTGCGGGATCATCGGCATTAGGCGAGCTAAAGAGAAGGGGGGTAGACGCCTTGCGGTGTGGGGCGCAGCGCTTGGCGTACTGGGGCCTATCGCTGGGCTAGTCGTCTGGATCTTGCTAATCGAGGTGTTCGACGTCCCCTGCTGCTGAGCAGGCTTCGTTGCAGGTCTCCGCTGGCCGCCCCTGCCTTCGTAACGCCCCCTCCCCCCAGGGGCAAGTCTAGGGCTCTACCTGCGCTTTTAGTGGTGGGCGGTACTGGGATCGAACCAGTGACCTCTTCGGTGTGAACGAAGCGCTCTCCCGCTGAGCTAACCGCCCGGGAGGCCGCATTCTATCTGCGGCCGGAACCCGGCAGAGGAGGCTAGGACGCCCGCTCTCTCACGGCGGTCGTGCGGCGGCGCGGCTTGGCCGCTGCGGCCCTCGGCCTGCGCTTGGCGGTCTCGCTCACGCCCAGGATCGGGGCCAGGTACTGGCCGGTGTACGAGTCGGAGGTACGGGCCACCTCTTCGGGTGTCCCCGCAGCCACGACCTCGCCGCCCCCGGCTCCCCCTTCGGGACCGAGGTCGATGATGTGGTCGGCAGTCTTGATGACCTCCAGGTTGTGCTCGATGACAACCACGGTGTTGCCGCCGTCGACCAGGCGATGGAGAACGCCGAGCAGCTTGGACACGTCCTCGAAGTGCAGGCCGGTGGTCGGCTCGTCGAGGATGTACAGCGTGCTCCCCGTCGAACGCTTGGCGAGCTCCGAGGCGAGCTTCACCCGCTGCGCCTCCCCACCCGAGAGGGTGGGCGCCGGCTGCCCCAGCTTGATGTAGCCGAGGCCGACGTCGCGCAATGTGTCCATGTGACGTGCGATCGGCGGGATCGCGCTGAAGAACTCGCACGCTTCCTCGACGCTCATTTCGAGGATCTCCGAGATGTTCTTGCCCTTGTAGCGGACCTCGAGCGTCTCCCGGTTGTAGCGCTTGCCCTTGCACACCTCGCACGGCACGTAGATGTCCGGGAGGAAGTGCATCTCGATCTTGATGGTCCCGTCGCCGGAGCAAGCCTCGCACCGGCCCCCCTTGACGTTGAACGAGAACCTGCCGGGCTGGTAGCCACGGCGACGCGCGTCGGGGGTCTTGGCGAACAGCTTGCGCACGTGATCGAACACACCGGTGTAAGTGGCGGAGTTCGAGCGAGGAGTCCGGCCGATCGGCGACTGGTCGATGTCGATGACCTTGTCGATGTTGGGCAGACCCGAAAGCGACTTGTGCTTACCCGCCACCAGGCGGGCGTTGCGGTTCAGCTTCTGATGCACCGCCCGGTAAAGGACGTCGTTCACGAGGGTCGACTTGCCCGAGCCGGAGACGCCGGTCACCCCGACGAAGCAACCAAGCGGGAAGCCGACATCGATGTTCTTGAGGTTGTGCTGGCGTGCCCCTCTGACGGTCAGCCATTCATCGCCGGGAGCCCTGCGCCGCTCCGGGATCCGGATGCTGCGACGGCCGGTGAGGTAGTCGCCGGTCAGGGAGCGACCCGGCTCCAGCAGACCGGCGAGCTCGCCGGAGTACACGATCTTCCCGCCGTGCTCCCCCGCCCCCGGTCCGATATCCACGACATGGTCCGCCGCTCGGATCGTTTCCTCGTCGTGCTCGACGACGATCAGCATGTTGCCGAGGTCGCGCAACCGGACCAGAGTGTCGATCAGTCGTCGGTTGTCGCGCTGGTGCAGACCGATCGAGGGTTCGTCCAGAACGTAGAGCACCCCGACGAGACCCGATCCGATCTGCGTCGCCAACCGGATCCTCTGCGCTTCCCCGCCGGCGAGCGTCGCGGAGCCCCGCCCCAGCGTGAGGTAGTCGAGCCCGACATCCAGCAGGAAGCTCAGGCGGGCGTGGATCTCCTTGAGCACCCGCTCGGCGATCGCGGTCTCCCGGTCGTTGAACTCGACCTTCTTGAGGAAGTCGTCGACATCGCTGATGCACATCTCGCACACGTCGAAGATGTTGCGGCCCCCGATGAGGACCGACAGCGATTCCGGCCGCAAGCGGGCCCCCTTGCACGCGGGACACGGAACCTCTCGGAAGTACTGCTCGTACCGGTCTCGGGCCCATTCCGAATCCGTCTCCGAACGACGCCGCTCGAGCCACGGGACGATCCCCTCGTACACGGTCCAGTAGGAGCGCGTCCGGTTGAACCTGTTCTTGTAGCGGACGTGGATGTCCTCATCGTCGGAGCCGTACATGACGATTTCCCGGGCCTTCTTCGACAGCCTCTTGAACGGCACGTTCGTCTTGAAGCCGAACGCCTTCGCTGCAGAGGCCAGCAGACGCTCGAAGTACTCGAGTCGCTTGCCCGACCACGGAGCCAGCGCCCCTTCCTCCAGAGACAGGTCCGGGTTCGGAACCACCAGCTCGAGGTCGACCTCGAGGTGCGTTCCCAACCCGTCGCAGCGCTCGCACGCACCGTAGGGAGAGTTGAACGAGAAGTTACGGGGAGCCAGCTCGTCGAACGACAACCCGCAGTGGGTGCACGCGAAATGCTGCGAGAACATGATGTCTTCGCTCGAATCGTCGACGAGGTCGATAGCCGCCACGCCCTCCGCCAGCTTGAGGGCCGTCTCGATCGAGTCCGTCAAACGGGATTCGATCCCCTCCTTGATGACGAGCCGGTCGACGATGACGTCGATGTCGTGTTGGAAGTACCGGTCGAGCCGGATCTTCTCCGACAGATCCTTGATCTCGCCGTCGATCCTGGCTCTCGCGAACCCGCGGCGCGCGAGATCCTCGACCAGCCCGTGGAACTCGCCCTTCCGTCCCCGCACCATCGGGGCGAGGATCTGGAAGCGCGTCCCCTCGGGCATCTCGAGCACCTGGTCCACGATCTGCTCCGGCGTCTGACGGGCGATCGGCCGTCCGCAGTTGTGGCAGTGGGGGCGGCCGATCCGGGCGAACAACAGGCGCAGATAGTCATAGATCTCGGTGATGGTCCCAACCGTCGACCGGGGGCTGCGGGGGGCCGACTTCTGGTCGATCGAGATGGCCGGCGACAGGCCCTCGATGAAGTCGACGTCCGGCTTGTCCATCTGCCCCAGGAACTGCCGGGCGTAGGAGGAAAGGGACTCCACGTACCGCCGTTGGCCCTCGGCATAGATGGTGTCGAAGGCAAGGGAGGACTTCCCGGAGCCCGAGATGCCGGTGAACACGATCAGGGCATCGCGAGGGAGCTCCAGGTTGACGTTCTCGAGGTTGTGCTCACGGGCCCCCCGGATGACGAGGTCACCGGAATGGGGGCCCGAAGAAGGTCCGGCCATGACTATCGATGGTAAACGACGTTCGTGTAACTTTGGTTCCCAAATTCGCGAAACGGGTCGAGATCCGGGCCGGATAGCCATCTGGAGGCCGGGGTGGCCGCTCCCCCTCCGGAGCCGGCAAGGCCCTCCCGCCACGGCGCGGGGTAGCCTCCTTCCATGACCGATCTCGCTTCCTACCGGGACGAATTCCCCGTCGTGAAGGAGCGGACGTATCTGATCTCGGCCTCACTCGGTCCGCTCTCCCGGCGGGCCCGGGCGGCCGCCGAGGAGCACCTCGACCTGTGGCAGCGGTACGGCCCGGAGGAGCTGTGGTTCGACCACGGGTTACCGGCGCTCCAGCGGTGCCGGGAGAGCTTCGCCAGGCTGATCGGGGCCGACGTCGAGGAGATCGCCATCGTCCCCTCGGTGTCCGCGGGGCTCTCCTCGCTCGCCACCTGCCTCGACCTCGAGGCACGCCCCAAGGTCGTGCTCACCGACATGGACTTCCCCACGAACCATTACGTCTGGCGGGCGCAGCAGCGTCGGGGAGCCAAGCTCGAGGTGGTGGCCTCGCCCGACGGGATCACGATGGATGCCGGCTCCGTCGCCGAGAGGGTCGACGACGAGACCGCGATCGTCAACGTCAACCGCGTCCTGTTCGAGTCGTCGTGGATCATGGACCTTGGGCCGATCGTCGAGGCAGCACGGGCACACGATTCGTACGTCGTCGTCGATGACTTCCACGGATCCGGGATCGTTCCGGTGGACGTTCACGAGCTCGGCGTCGACTTCCTCTTCTCCGGAGCCTTGAAGTGGCTATGCGGGGGCCAGGGGATCGCGTTCATGTATTGCCGGCGCGACCTCGTCGAGAAGCTGGAGTCGCTCGTCGTCGGGTGGTTCGGGACCCAGGACCCCTTCGACTTCGACCGATCATCCCTGCGACTGAGGCGCGACGCCCGACGCTTCGAGACCGGCACCTACACCCTGCCGCAGGCATGGACGGCTTCGGTGGGGCTCGAGATCATCCTCGAGGTGGGAGTCGAGACCATCAGAGCCCGCAACCAGGAGCTGACCCGCAGGATCATCGGCGCCATCGATGGCCTGGGGCTGGAGCTGCTGTCGCCGCGCGACGATGACCGGCGAGGCGGGCTGGTGCGCTGCCGGATACCCGGTGGGCGCGCCACGGCGGAAGACACGCTGCATCGCCTGTTCGAGCGAGACGTGGTGCTCGACAGCCGCGCCGACACGCTGCGGATCTCGCCGCACTTCTTCAACAACGAGGCCGACGTCGATCGCTGCTTCGAGGAGTTGGGCGCGCTCCTCTAGCTCCTGTGTCTCAGGGTTGTAGGGCCCACCGCGGCCCTCGGAAACGGGCAAGCGTGGTTACCGTTCTGGCGGCCAGCCAGGCGGTCGCGCCGGCGGCGAGTCCGGCGGTCCCCCACTCGAGACCCAGCGCGGTCAGGGCGAGTGCCATGTAGAGGAGCGAGCAAACCACCATCGTGTACGCGAGATACCGCGTGTCGGATGCGCCGATCAGGATGCCGTCGAGCGTGAAGGCTGCGGCCGACAGGGGCTGCGTCAAGGCAAGCCACGCGAGCAGCCCCACGGATGCCTCCACTATCCGTGCATCGTCGGTGAAGACCGCCGCAAGGGGCTCCCGCAACAGGAGGAGTGTCAGCATCAGCACGATGCCCACAGCGATTCCCCACGTCATGAGCCGGCCACCGACCACGCGGCACGCGCCAGGTCTCCGGCGCCCAGGTACTTCCCGACGAGGGCCTGGCCCGCGATCGCGATCGAGTCGAGCGTGAACGACAACAGCAGGAAGATCTGCATCGTCACCTGCCACGAACCCAAGGCGACGACACCCATGCGAGTGGCCACCGAGGTAGCGACGGTCAGCGCCGCGAGCAACGCCCCAGTCCGGACGACCAGATCCGCGCCCACCGTCAGAAGAGACCGGATGATCCCCCGGTCGGGTCGCGCCGGGACGCCCTTGAACCGCGGGATCAGCAACACGAGGAACGCGATGGCTACCGCCCACTGTCCGATCACCGTGCCCCAGGCCGACCCTTCGACACCAAGGCCAACCGGGTAGATGAGGATGTAGTCGAGGACGATGTTGAACAGCGCTCCCGCTCCGGCCACGTACAGGGGAGTCTTCGTGTTCTGGGCGCCGCGCAACCAACCGTGGCCCACCTGGCCGATCAGCACGGCCGGTGCCGAGAGGATGCGGATCCGGAGATAGGGCTCGGCGAAGCTCGCCACTTGTGGGCCCGCTCCCAGCAGCCGGACGACCGGGCCCGCGAGGAACAGACCGGCGACGAGGACCACCACGCCGATCACGACCGCGAGGAGTAGCGCCTGGACGCCGATCCGGGCCGCTCCGTGGGGGTCGTTGCGGCCAACCGCACGAGCGACGCGCGGCGTGACCCCGTAGGCGAGGAACGAGAAGATCCAGAACGATGCGGTGAATGCCGCGGTACCCACGGCGACGGCCCCCAGCTCCACCGCGCCGAGGTGACCGACGAACGCCGTATCGATCAGGGAGTAGAGAGGGTCCGCGGCGAGCGCCCCCAAGGCGGGGAGGGCGAGCGCGACGATCGCGCGATCGTCCCGATGCCGGCCCGGCCACAGGGGAAGGCGGCGGATTTTCTGGCGGGTTTGGCTCAACCGACCTCGCGCAGCTCTCTGCGGAGGTCGTTCACCTCGTCGCGGATGCGCGCTGCGTACTCGAACCGCAGGTCCTCGGCGGCCACGTGCATCTCTTCCTCGAGCTGCAGGATGAGGCGCTTGAGATCCTCGGGGCTCCCGCCGAAAGTTTCGTTCCGGCGGCTCTTCGACTTCGTGGGAACGGTGACGTCCCGTTTCCGGCCCAGACCGTGGATCAGGATGTCGCTCACGGCTTTGCGGATCGTCTGGGGATCGATGCCGTTGGCCTCGTTGTATTCGAGCTGGATCTTCCGGCGCCGTTGGGTCTCGGAGATCGCCCGGCGCATCGAGTCGGTGACCTCGTCGGCGTACATGATCACCTGGCCCTCGACGTTCCGTGCCGCGCGACCGATCGTCTGGATGAGCGACGTCTGCGAGCGGAGGTATCCCTCCTTGTCGGCGTCGAGGATCGCGACCAGCGATACCTCGGGCAGGTCGAGGCCCTCACGAAGGAGGTTGATCCCCACGAGCACGTCGAACTCACCCAGGCGCAGATCGCGCAGGATCTCGATCCGCTCGACAGTGTCGATGTCCGAGTGGAGATACCGCACCCGCACCCCCGACTCGAGCAGGTAGTCGGTGAGGTCCTCGGCCATCTTCTTGGTGAGGGTGGTCACGAGGATGCGAGCCTCGACCTCGACCCGCTTGCGGATCTCTTCCATGAGGTCGTCGATCTGCCCCTTCGTCGGCTTGATCACGACCTCGGGATCGATCAGACCCGTAGGACGCACGATCTGTTCGACCGGCTCCTCGGGTGAGTGGCGCAGCTCGAAGGGCCCCGGCGTCGCCGACATGAACACGACCTGATTAACGGTGTCGAGGAACTCGTCGAACCGGAGGGGTCGGTTGTCCAGCGCGCTCGGCAGTCGGAAGCCATGTTCGACGAGCGTGCGCTTGCGCGACATGTCGCCCTCGTACATCCCGTTGAGTTGAGGGACCCCCACGTGAGACTCGTCCACCACCACGAGGAAGTCGTCCGGGAAGTAGTCGAGCAACGTGTTCGGGCGGGTCCCGGGGGCCCGCCCTTCGATGTGGCGTGCGTAGTTCTCGATGCCGTTGCAGAAGCCGACCTCACGCATCATCTCGAGGTCGTACTCGGTGCGCATCCGCAGCCGCTGCGCCTCCAACAGCTTTCCCGCGGAGCTGAACTCGGCCAGCTTCTCCTGCAACTCGTTCTCGATCGCCACGATGGCCCGCTGCATCCGCTCGTTCGATGCGACGTAGTGGGAGGCCGGGTAAACGGTCACGTGGTCGAGCTCGCCGAGGATCTCGCCCGTCAGTGGATCGAGACGGATGATGCGATCGACCTCGTCGCCGAAGAGCTCGACGCGCACGGCCTTCTCTTCGTAAGCGGGAAAGATCTCGATCGTGTCTCCGCGCACCCTGAATTTGCCGCGGATGAAGTTGACGTCGTTGCGCTCGTACTGGATGTCGACGAGGCGCTGGAGGATGAAGTCCCTGTCGGCCGTGCCACCTCGGGCCAAGCTGACGACCTGGTTCAGGTATTCCTCGGGCGAGCCCAGGCCGAAGATGCACGACACGCTGGCCACGATGAGCACGTCCTCACGCTGGAGCAGGGCGCTGGTGGCGGAGTGCCGGAGCCGCTCGATCTCGTCGTTGATCGAGGAGTCCTTCTCTATATAGGTGTCGCTCGAAGGCACGTAGGCCTCGGGCTGGTAGTAGTCGTAATAGGAGACGAAGTACTCGACAGAGTTGTTCGGGAAGAACTGTTTGAACTCGTTGCAGAGCTGTGCTGCCAGCGATTTATTGGGCGCGATGACCAAAGTCGGCTTCTGGATCTGCTCGAGCGCCCACGCCAGGGTGGCGGTCTTGCCCGTCCCGGTCGCGCCGAGGAGGGTCGTGAACGGGTCTCCCTTGAGGACGTTCTCGGCCAGATTGTTGATCGCTGTGGGCTGGTCCCCGGCCGGCGAGAAGTCGGCCTCGACCTTGAACGGCGGCATGGATCCAGTCTAGAGGGGCCGTACGACAATTCCGCGCCCCTCCCCGCCCCCGGTCGGACTGGCTGCCCCACCCTTCGCGGGCCCGGCCGGGTCGCTAGGTTCCGGACCCACATAGGCCTCGACCCTGTACTCGCCGACCCCGAGGGGTATCCCCGCCGGCGTGCGGTGCGTGCGGTGCGTGCGGTGCGTGCGGTGCGTGCGGTGCGTGCGGTGCGTGCGGTGCGTGCGGTGCGTGCGGTGCGTGCGGTGCGTGTGGTGCGTGCGGTGCGTGCGGTGCTTGCGGTGCTTGCGGTGCACCGTGCACCACGTGCACCACGTGCACCACGGGGCTGAGAGCCCAACCCCCCCGGATGCTGGTGGGGACCGGAACCACCCTCTGAGGCGATATCCGGCGCCAATGGCCCTGCCCGAGATGGGTCTGGAACACGCGATTCATCGGTCCATGTGGTGCACGCGTGGACCACGTGTACCCAGTGAATCGCGTGTACCACTGGTTTTGAAGAGGACTACCGACACCAACAGGTCGATCAATGGCTACCCGGGTCGGTCCAAGCGAAGAACCCCCGGGGCAGCAAGCCGAGAGAAGGACCGATTCCCCTCCGGCTGTTTGCTTCTAGGGGCCGTAACGAAGCGGGCCGGGCTAGCCGAAGCGGGCCGGGCTAGCCGAAGCGGGCCGGGCTAGCCGAAGCGGGCGGAGCTACCAAGCGGGGGGCCAGCTAGCTCAACGGGGGCCGGCGGTCGGCCCAGGGGCGGGCTTCCTCGAGCTGGGCGCTCACCCTGATCAACGTCGCCTCGTCCGCGGGCCGTCCCGCCAGTTGCACCCCGATCGGCAGGCCCTCGCCGCTCCAGAACAGGGGGACCGACACGGCCGGCTGGCCCGTGATGTTGAAGGGCGGCGTGAACGGAACGAACATCCCGCACCGGATCAGCTGTGCCCACGGGTCTTCCTCCTCGAAGATCCATCCGACGGGGACCGGCGGCATCGCCAGGGTCGGGGTGAGCAGAAGGTCGTAGTCATCCCAGAAGGCGACGACCTTGCGAGACAGGGCGTGCAGCGCAACCACTGCATTGACGTACTCGGTCGCGGACGTTCCGGCGTTGTTCTCGGCTAGGGCACGTGTTAGCGGTTCGACCGTCTCGAGATCGATGAGCCCCTGCCACAACGAAGTGGAGCTCTGGAACAGAGTGATGAAAGAGCCGGTGACCTCGTCGGCGTCACCGACCTCCGGGCTCGCTTCCTCTACCCGATGGCCCAACGACTCGAGAAGTCGGGCCGCGTCCTGGACGGCCTCGACGCAGATGGGATCAACAGGGACGCCGTTCGCGGTCTGCGTCGAGAGTCCGATCCGGAGTGGTCCAGGGTCCGTTCCGACCTCGTCCACGAAGGGGCGCTCTGGCTCGGGGGCCCAGTACGGGTCGCCGGTCTCGTATCCGGACATCACGTCGAGCAATGCGGCTGCATCGCGAACCGTCCGCCCCAGGGCGCCGCTGGTCGCGAGTCCCTGTGCCGCCTCGCCGAGCATCGGCCCCATCGAGATACGGCCACGAGCGGGCTTGATCCCGAACAGACCACAGCACGACGCCGGGATGCGAACGGAACCTCCTCCGTCCGAGCCGTGCGCGACCGGCATCATGCCGGCGGCGAGGGCGGCCGCGGCTCCGCCGCTCGACCCTCCCGGCGTGCGATCGGTATCCCATGGGTTCCGGCAGATGCCGTTGAGCTCCGACTCGGTCACCGGAGGGAACCCGAACTCAGGCGTGTTCGTCTTGCCGAGGATGATGAAGCCGGCCCTCTTGATGCGCTTCACGACGTGGGCGTCGACGTCCGGCACCAGTTCGGCGGCGGACTTCGTCGAATAAGTGGTCCGGATGCCCGCGGTCTCGGTGAGGTCCTTGATCGCGATCGGCACACCGTGGAAGGGAGGAAGGTCCTCGTCCGTCCCGACGCGCGCCTCCGCCTCGCGAGCCTGTTCGAGCGCGCGGTCGAGCACCAGCGTCACGTACGCATTGATCGTCGGATCCAACTCCTCGATCCGACGGGCGTACTCCCCCACCAGATCGACCGGTGAGAGCTCTTTGGCCCTAATGAGACCCGCCTGTTCGATCGCGGGCATGAAGGCGAGGTCGCCCACAACTCCCCTTTCGTTTCGTAGCGCCGTGGTCGGCACCGAGGGTTACCGTTCCCTGGCCGGGAGGAGCGTCATTCGGAAGGTCGATCCCGAGCCGGGCTCAGACTCTACCCAGATGCGGCCCCCGTGAGATTCGACGATGCCCTTGGTGATGTAGAGGCCCAGACCCGTGCCTTTCGTGGTCCAGTTGGGCTTCTCCAGCATCACGAACCTCGAGAACACCCTGACCTTGTCCTCGTCCGAGATCCCGATCCCCTCGTCCTTCACGCTGATGCAGACCCGGGGGTCATCGGGCTCCTCGATGACGTCCGCTTCGATGGTGACGACCGTTCCGCGCTGCGAGTAGCGGGTCGCATTCGAAAGTAGATTGAGCAGCGCCTGGCGCAATCGATCCGGATCGGCGCTCACGTTCGGAAGGTCGTCCGGCACGTTGCACGTCACGACGTGCTTCGAGGCCAGCGATGGATGGACGCTGAGAATGCTGTCGATGACCTCGGCCAGATCCACCGATTCGAAGGCCGAATTCAGGTTGCCGGCCTCCATGCGTGACATGTCCAGGAGGTCGCTCACGAGTCGAGACAGCCGCGAGACCTCGAGCGAGATGATGTCCAGCACCTCGGAGCGTCTCTCGGGAGGGATCGAGTCTCCCTGCAACATGTGGCTGAACCCGAGAACGGTGGTCATCGGGCCCTTCAGCTCGTGGGCGAGCATCGAAATGAAGTCCGACTTCGTGTAATCGATCTCACGCAGTTGGTGAACCAGCGCGCGGTAATGCTCGTGGGATCGTCCGGAGGACAGAACGGCCGCGACGTACGCGGCCACGCTCGTGGCGAGTTTCACGTCCTCATCGTCGAAAGATCCGCGCGCGGGGTTTATGGCGAGCAGGACGCACATGGGGGCGCCGTGAGCCATCAGTGGCACCGCGAGCATCTGCTGGATGCCGAGGCTCTCACGCAGGTAGGAATCGACCCACGAGTCTGAAGCCGCGTCGTTCGATTCTACGGGGGCTCCCGTCCGGAGAACCGCACCCGCGATCGTGATGTCCTCGACCGGCACGCAGACGGCGTCGAGCACGCTCTCACTGATACCCACCGCGGCACGCTGGGCAAGCAGCACGTTTCGCTCCTCGTCGTGCATGAGCACGCAGGCCTTTTCGCACTGCAGGACCCCGGCGAACGCCCGCACCGACGTACTCAGGATCGCATCGAGGCTCTCGCTTGCCGTATGGATCTCAGCGAGTCGACGTAAGGCTTCCAACTCGCGCGCCTGTCGTTGCACGGTTTCTCGCAGCCTGATGAGAAGTTCGTCACTAGGGCCCTCGCGTTGAGTGGCCTGGGATCCCGTTGATGGGTCCAGGTTGATTCTTCGCTGGGAGGGGGTGGAGATCTCCCCGGTCTCTTCCGACGCGCGCGTCATCCCTACAGGTTCGCTACGAGGCCCGGTAATTCCTTCAACGAGGCGATCCTGGCCTCCGACCTGTCCGGGTATCGGCCCTTTCGATCCAGCAGAACGGCCGTGATCCCGACCGATGCCGCGGGCTCCATGTCCATGGCCGGCGAGTCCCCCACGTGCACGGCGTTCTCCGAGGCGACACCGGCCCGTTCGAGAGCGAGCTCGTAGATCGCCGGATCCGGCTTCTCGATCCCTTCCAGCCCGGAGATGATCGAGACGTCGAAGAGATGCCCCACCTCGAGCTCGACGAGCATCTCCTCGAGCCACTCCTCGAAGTTCGAGATGAGCCCCAGTCTGTATCCCGCCTCCTGAAGCATCCGCATGGCTGGCAAGGCATCGTCGAACAACGCATACGAAGCTGAGCTGGAGAACGCGGCATACAACTCCTTCACGAGGTTCTCGTCCTCGACGCCCAATTCGGTCAACAACCTCCGGTAGAGATACGACCAGAAGGCCCACGACGCTTCCGCCGACAGGGAAGGATCCTCGACCCCCGTCTCGTCGGCGAGGTCGACGAGATGCGGAGCCAGACGTTCTTGCACCTCTCGGATCGCCTCGACCTCCAGGGGCCGGCCGTACCTCTCTGTGACGGACGCGAACAACTCGGGAAATGATGGGTGAGGATGGAGGATCGTCTCACCTGCATCCA
The DNA here is from genome assembly GCA_963777015.1 of uncultured Actinomycetes bacterium. GTDB lineage: Bacteria > Actinomycetota > CADDZG01 > CADDZG01 > WHSQ01 > JACCXF01. The sequence goes on along the minus strand of CAVZOQ010000003.1, from coordinate 1,217,805 downwards.
GGAAGACCACCTCGATCACCGCGCGGCCAGCCTCTCTAGCTCCGCCCAGACCCGGTCGGCCTCCGGCACGAGATCCTCAACCGAGCCATTGTTCTCGACGACGATGTCCGCCTTCTCGAGCAACACGTCCGGATCGAGTTGCGACGCCATACGACCTCGGATGTCGGCCGAGGTCATGCCGCGATCCGACGCCAAGCGCCGTTCGCGCGTGGATTCGTCGGCGGTGACCACGATCAGGATGTCGACGCTCTTGTCCAGGCCCGCCTCCAGGACCAGAGCCGCGTCGAGAACGACGACCTCATCGGTCTTGCTGAGTCTCTCCAGCCGGTCTGCCACGCCATTCATGATCACCGGGTGCACGATGGCGTTGAGCGCGGCAAGCGCTTTCGGATCGTTGAAGACGATGGCCGCGAGCGCCTTGCGGTCGATCGTCATCGACTGAGGCGACAGGATCTCGTCCCCGAATTGGGCTACGACCGAGTGCCAGGTGCGCTCCCCAGGCCTGAGTGCATCGCGACCCAGGGCATCGGCGTCGATGATCTGAGCACCTCGCTCGGCCAGGAGAACGGCGAAGGTGGACTTGCCCGCACCGATGCCACCCGTTAGGCCGACGACGAGCATGGCCGCGTTACTGCTGGCCGCGTCGCTTCAGGTCTTCGACGATCGACTCGAGGGACTCATCCCCGGTGCGCTCGGTGGGTTCGACGGTCTCGGGTGAGTCGTCCGCCCCGGCCTCGCCTTCGGCAGCGGGGGTCGGTTCTTCTTCCGCCACGATCTCCTCGACGGTGCCGCCCGGCGCCGCCTCGGGCTCCGGGTCCTCCTGGTTGAGACGGACGTCCATGTTCGGCTTGTCGGGCTCCGCGGCGGTCACGCCTTCGTGCCCCTCGGGGGATGCATCCGGGGCCATGAGGTTGGTGAGCTCCGCCTCTTCCTTCTCTTCGGGCGGCGCCGCCTCCCGTGCGATCTCCGGATCCGCCGCGACCTCGGAGGCCGTCGGCTCGGCCGTGATCTCCGGCGAGGACTCGGCGGCCGATGCAAGCTCCGCGGCCGTCTCGGGACGCTGGATCGTGTCCTCGGTGGGGACGCCCACGTCCTCGGATGCCTCTCGAGCTTCCTGCTCGAGCTCCATCTCGGGAGCCCCGGGCTCGGCCGTCCCCTCTTCGGGCTGCGCCGCTTGCTTGCGCGAGAGACTGATCCGACGACGGTCGAGGTCGATGTCGATGATCTTGACGGGGATGCGGTCGTGAACGCGAACCTCGTCCTCGGCCCTTTCCACGTGGTGTTCCGCAAGCTCGGAGATGTGAACCAGGCCCTCGATCGCATCGTCGACCTCGACGAACGCACCGAACGGAACCAGCTTCGTCACGCGACCCTCGATGATGTCGCCGACTTCATGCTGACGAGCGAACAATCGCCACGGGTCTTCCTGGGTGGCCTTGAGCGACAGGGACACGCGCTCGCGCTCGAGATCGACGTCGAGCACCTCGACATCGACTTCCTCGCCGACGTCGACGACCTCGCTCGGATGGTCAACGTGCTTCCACGACAGCTCGGAAACGTGCACCAAGCCGTCGACCCCACCGAGATCGACGAAGGCGCCGAAGTTGACGATGGAGGAGACGCTGCCCTTCCGGACCTCGCCCTTCGTCAACGAGGTGAGGAATTCCTGACGCTGCTCCGCCTGCGACTCCTCGAGGAACTTCCGGCGCGAGAGCACCACGTTGTTCCTGTTCTTGTCGAGCTCGATGATGCGACATTCGAGAGCCTTGCCGACGTACGGCTGGAGGTCACGCACGCGGCGCATCTCGACGAGGGACGCCGGGAGGAATCCGCGCAAACCGATGTCCAGGATCAAGCCACCCTTGACGACCTCGATGACCGGTCCCTCGACCGTGCCGTCGCGGTTCTTGATCTCCTCGATCTTGCCCCAGGCTCTCTCGTACTGAGCGCGCTTCTTGGACAGGATCAGGCGGCCGTCGGCATCCTCCTTCTGGAGGACGAGCGCCTCGATCTGCTCGCCGATCGTGACGACCTCGTTCGGGTCGACGTCGTTGCGGATAGATAGCTCGCGGGCGGGGATGACGCCTTCCGACTTGTAGCCGATGTCGAGAAGGGTTTCGTCCTTGTCGATCTTGACGACCTGCCCGGTAACGATGTCACCCTCGTCGAAAGGCTTGATGGTCGCTTCGATCGCCGCCATCATCTCTTCGACGGAGTCGCCAACGTCGTTCTCGACGATCGTGCCACCGGCGAAGGTGGCGCCCGAGGTGGAGGGGGCGGTGCGGGTGATGAGGCCGCCCGAACCGTCGGGCAACGTGGCCTCGTCGGTCTCCTGGGTCACGGAGACCGTGTCCGAGGCTTGGACAGCCTCGTCCTGCGATTGCGTCATGTAGGTGGATTCCTCCCTATTACCGAAATAGACCCCCTGAGGGGGCCGAAGAAGTATAGAGGTCCAGGTCACCCGGCTCAAACCTGGCGCCGGTCACTCCCTTCTACATCCGGCCGGCGGCGATGATCCGCTGGAGGAAGCGTTGCGTCCGGGGGTGCGAGGGGGAGCTGAAGATCTGTTCGGGCGGTGCGGCCTCGGCGATGACCCCTTCGTCGAGGAAGCACACGCGATCGGCGATATCCCGTGCGAAACCCATCTCGTGCGTGGCTATGACCATCGTCATCCCCCGCCCGGCCAGCTCCCTGATGAGATTCAGGACCTCGGCAATCAGCTCCGGATCGAGGGCGCTGGTGACCTCGTCGAGCAGGATGAGCTCCGGATCCATGGCCAGCGCCCGGACGATCGCGACCCGCTGCTGCTGACCTCCCGACAGACGGTCCGGGTAGTCATCCTTCTTGTCGGCCAGGCCGAAGCGTTCCAACAACCCGACGGCACGTTCCTCGGCGGCCGAGCGATCCATCCGCAACGCCTCCCGGGGGCCGAGGGTGATGTTGCGGAGCACAGACATGTGCGGAAAGAGATTGAACGCCTGGAACACGATCCCGATACGCCGCCGCAGCCGGTCCTCGTCGATGTCGGGATGCGTGATCTCCTCGCTCCCCAGCCAGATGCGGCCCGAGTCCACGGGCTCGAGGAGATTGATGCATCTCAGCAGGGTCGACTTGCCGGAGCCCGACGCTCCTATGAGGCAGACGACCTCATGCGCGGCGACGTCCAGCGAGATGCCCCTCAGGACCGGGTTCGAATCGAAGGACTTGGAGACGTCTTGAACTCGAAGAGCCGCCACCGTGTCGGTCATCCGATCGCCCCCGGCGCGTCGTGTGGCGCGCCAGTGGCCGTGCCGAGCGTCGCGGGGGCGGCGCCTCCGGCTTCCCGACGACGGCGGTCGCGGGCAATCAGGTGATCGGTGAACCGGGCCAGCGGGATCGTCACCAGCACGAACAACGACGCGGCCACAACGTAGGCGGAGTAGTTGAATTGTTCCGCGCCGTAGATCTGGGCGGCGCGCGCGGCCTCGATCGAGCCAAGGACGGACACGAGCGCGGTGTCCTTCTGCAATCCGATGAAATCGTTGAGCAATGGCGGGATGACGCGGCGGACCGCCTGAGGCAGGACGACGAACCGCATCGACTGCCACCGGGACAAGCCCAGTGACCTTGCCGCGGCCGTCTGGCTCTGATGCACCGAGTCGATGCCGGCCCGGTAGACCTCGGCGACGTACGCCGAGTAGACGAGAACGAGCGCGATGATCCCGTAGGTGATGTCCGAACGCGTCGACACGTACCCGAGCCCGAGTCCCGGCACGCCGAACCCGATCATGTAGAGGACCAGGATCAATGGGACGCCCCTGAAGATGTCCGTGTACACCACGGCAACTGCTCGGAATGGGAAGAAGACCGGTCCGGGTACCCCCCTCACGAGCGCGATCACGAGGGCGAGGATCAGGATCAGGACCTCGGCGATCATGAACATCTTGACGTTCAAGAGGAAAGCCTCGGCCACCGAAGGTGCGGTGGCGGTGCCCAACAGGGACTGCCTCAGGTGCTCCCAGTTGAGGAAGCGCTCCCCCACGATGTCGCTGCCGGGAGCAAGCGCCACGACGACGGCGATCGCGGTGAAGAACAGGATCGTGCTCGTCGTCGAGACCAGCACCGCGCGGTTACCCAGCAGGCGCGACCCCCGGCCCTCCGAACTGCTCGTTCCACCCACTGGGGTTTAAGCGAACTAGCCCGACAGCTCGGGCACGCCGAGGTAATCCTGGAGCCACTCCTCTTGGAGATCGTCGAGAGTGCCATCGTCCTTCAACTCGTCGAGCACCTGGTTCACGCAATCGACGAGGGGACTACCTTTCTCGAACACCATGCCGAACGATTCCTCCGTTGGGTACTGACCGATGACCTCGGATCCCTTGATCTCGAAATCACGCAGGTACACCGTGGTCACTAGGTCCGTCACCAGGGCGTCGATCTGCCCGCTGTCGAGTGCCGACTTGACGTCGTTCGTCGTGTCGAAGACCTTCGTATCGGACTCGGGCTGGATCACCTCGTTGATGAAAGCCAGGCTGGTAGTACCGACCTGCGCGCCGAGCTGCGCGCCCTTGAGGTCCTCGAGGGACGATGCGCCCGCGATGTCGGAATCCTCCATGGCCAAGAAACCCTGGTTGTTGTTGAAGTACCCATCGCTGAAGTCGACCGCCTGAGCGCGCTCGGGCGTGATCGATATCTGGTTGATGTCGAAGTCGTAATTCTTGGCCCCCGGCGCGTAGGACTTGTTGAACGGCTCGACGACCCACTTGATGTCGAGCTCCAACCGCTCGGCGATGGTCGAGGCGAGGTCGCCCTCGAAACCCGAGTAGTCCTTCGGGGAGCCCTCGAACCACGGGGGATACGCCGGTCGGTCGGTCGCGACCGTGAGCGTGCCGTCCTCCAGTACGGGCGGATCCGACACGTCACAACCGTCCGCCTGCGCTCCGGTCTCGCCGGCGTCGTCGTCGACGCCTCTCCACACGCCACGGACACGAGCAACAACGCAGCCACGACGGCCAGCAACTTCCTAGGCATCTCTCCGAGCCTCCACTGTGTGATCAGAAGGGCGCGTTACCTCGCGCCCGGTTGCTCGACGAACCCTATCCGAGAGAGGGGGTCATCCTTTGGCGTCGGCCCAACTCGACCCATATGAGACATCTACCGCGAGTGGCACCTTCATGGCACAGACCGACGACATCTCCTTCGAGATGAGCTCGGCCGCGACTGCCCGGTCCCCTTCGGGGACCTCGAACACCAGCTCGTCGTGAACCGTCAGGATCATCCGTGCCGTCGAGCCTCGCTCCTGAAGGGTCCGATCGACCGCGATCATCGCGAGCTTCATGATGTCGGCCGCGGACCCCTGGATCGGTGCGTTCAGCGCCTGCCGCTCACCGATAGCACGGACGCGCGGGTTGCCGCTTCCCAGCTCCGGCAGGTAGCGCCGCCGGCCGAACATCGTGGTCGTGAAACCATCGGCGTATGCCTGAGTCACGATCTCGTCGAGGAACCCGCTCACCTCTCCGAACTGCTCGAGGTAGGCGTCGATGAACGTCTGGGCTTCGGCCACTGGGACGTTCAGACGCTCGGCGAGCCCAGGGGCTCCCATCCCGTAGCTGAGCCCGTAGTTCACCATCTTCGCGACCGACCGATGCCGCGTCTCGAGCTGGTCCGGGGGAAGCCCGAAGATGCGAGCGGCGGTCTCCGTGTGGATGTCCTCCCCCTTCTCGAACACCTCTACGAGGATCGGGTCCTCGGACAGGTGGGCCATCACCCGGAGCTCGATCTGTGAGTAGTCGATCGAGAGCAGCACGTTCCCCTCTTCCGCAACGAAGGCACGGCGTGTCTGGCGGCCCAGTTCGGTGCGCACGGGGATGTTCTGCAGGTTGGGATTAGTGCTCGAGAGCCGGCCGGTCGTTGTGGCGGTCTGGTCGTATGTGGTGTGCACGCGTCCATCGTTCGGATCCACGAGGGGCGGAAGCGCGTCCACGTACGTGTTCTTCAGCTTCGCCAGCTCGCGATATTCGATGAGCTTGCCGACGAACGGATGCTGATCGACAAGCTGCGCCAGGGCGCGTACGTCCGTCGACAGTCCGGTCTTAGTCCGCCTCGTCGTCTTGAGACCCAACTTGTCGTAGAGAAGGGTGCGGAGTTGCTGCGGGGAGCCGAGGTTGATCCGCTCCCCCGCCAGGTCGTAGCACTCCGCCTCGAGCTCACCGATGTCCTTGTCTAGGGTGCGTGCCATCTCGCTCAGGTAGTCGAGATCGATCTTGATCCCCGCCGTCTCCATCCGGGCGAGGACCGGGATCAACGGGTGCTCGACGTCCCGGTAGAGAGCCGTCATACCGAGCCGCTCGAGCTCCGGTTCGAGTGCGCGCCCGATCTCGATGATCGCCAGTGCGCGCAACGAAGCGTCCTCGGCGTCGACCTCGTCCGATCCGTCCGCAAGATCCAGCGACGTCTGCGCCCCATCATCTGGACGCTCGACCGGATCGACGGCGAGGAGCTCCCGGCCCGTGTACTTCCGAGCCATCTCGGAGAGGGCATATCCGGGAGCGGCGGGATCCAGCAGGTAACAGGCGACCTGAGTGTCGAGGCTCAGACCCTGCAGATCCACATCCATAGCGCCGAGCGTGAGAAGGGTCTCACGACCACCGTGAGCCACCACCGCGACCGACGGATCCTCGAGCACGCCCTTGAGGGCGCCCGATGCCTCGGCGACCGACACCCCCTTGGGGCCCATGGGAACGAAGGCGACCGAACCGTCGCCCCAAGCGAACGACATCATCCGGGGGACGCCGCGAGGCGACGCCGGCACGACGTCGATCGAGAACGATCCCGCCCCCGTCAGAGCCCGGGCCAGCTCCTCGAGCTTCCCGGCGTCCTCGTAGACACGGACCTCGAGCTCGAACGGGGTGCCCTCGCCCTCCGCGGCTTCCGGAAGATCCGACAGCAGGCGCTCGAGCAGCGTTCGGAACTCGAGCGACTTGAACAGCTCCTCGAGCTCGGCCAGATCCCAGGCCCCCATCTTCAGATCCGTGGGTTCGGTTCCCTCGATGGGGACCTCTGCGAGCGTGGACAACTTCTTGTTGATCGCCACCTGGTCGGCGTGGGCCGCGAGGTTCTGCGAGAGCTTCGGCGTTTGTTCGGATGCATGCTCGACGACCGCCTCGGAACTCCCGTACTTCTGGATGAGCTTCGAGGCCGTCTTGGTACCGACCCCGGGGACCCCGGGCAGGTTGTCGGACGTGTCTCCCTCGAGGGCCTTCAGATCGACGTACTTGGCCGGCGGAACGCCGTATCGCTCCTCAACGGCCTTGGCGTTCATCTCCACGATGTCGGTGATCCCTCGTCGGTTGTACAGGACCTTGATGTCATCGTTCACGAGCTGGAAGAAGTCCCGGTCGCCGGTGACGATCTTTACGTCTATCCCCTCCCCGGCAGCTCGCTTGGCGAGACAGGCGATGATGTCGTCCGCCTCGTGGCCCGGCAATTCGAAGACCGGGATGTGCATGACGCGCAATACCTCTCTTATCAGCGGAAGCTGGGGGCCGAAGGTCTCCGGCGCCTGAGAACGGGTCGCCTTGTAATCGGAGAATTCGGCCGTTCGCTCGAGCGGAGCCGCCATGTCGAAACAGCAGGCGATGTGGTCGGGATGCTGCTCCTGCAGGAGTTTGATGAGCATGGAGGTGAAGCCGTAGACGGCGTTCGTGTGGGTGCCGTCGGTCGTCTGGAGATCCTCCGGAAGCGCATAGAAAGCCCGGAACGCGAGCGAGTGCCCATCGAGCAGCAGCATCTTGGGTCGGTTCGACTTCTTGGGGGGAGTCATTCCTATCGAGCTTACAATCCGAATATGGCACACCCCTCTCCCGACCTTCGCGATCTGAACCCCGCCTCCAAGGAATACATCGAGGCGGTTTACGAGCTCGAGGAGGAAGGCCAGCGCATCCTCCAGGCGCGGATCGGAGAACGGCTCGGACTCGCTCCCGCGACCGTCTCGGAGGCCGTGAAACGGCTGGTGAGCGAGGGGTACGTGAGGATCGAGGGGACGCGCGACATCGTGCTTACCGATAACGGCCGCGTGGTCGCAGAGACGCTCGTTCGCCGCCACCGACTCGCCGAGAGGATGCTCGTGGATATCCTCGGCATCCCATGGCACATGTGTCACGAGCAGGCGGAGGACTGGGAGAAGGTCATGACCTCCGACGTCGAGGAGGCGATCCTGTCCAAGCTCTCCGGAGAGCCGACCTGTCCCCACGGTAATCCGATCCCCGGAACCCATTCCGCGATCGCATGGTCCGATCTGAAACCGGTCGCGTCAATGGAGGCCGGCGAGAGCGGGCGTTTGACGAGACTCCTCGAGGACGTCGAGCTGGACCACGATGTGCTCCGCTATCTCGAGGACCATGCCCTGATGCCGGGCGTGGACCTGGTGGTCGAAGAGGTAGCCCCGGATGGAACGCGCACGTTAGAGCTCGAAGGACGGCGCGTCGCGCTCGGTCAGCGTCTCGCCGACAACCTATGGGTCATGCCCTCGGACGGCGTCAAGGGCGACGCTATCTAGCAAATGGTCGTCGCGCAACTTCACTGAGTTACCCGGGGCGCGTAACGCACGGGCGTTAAGCAAAGTTAGGGTCCTTGTTGCTGGAGGTGCGTGGAATCGTCCCGGTATCGTGACCCGCGTGAAAGACATTTCGGACGTCCCCACCGATCTGCTCGCCGCCCTCAAGGACAACAAGAAGGCCGAGAAAGCCTTCGAGGGGTTCGACACCGCCCACCGGGATGAGATCGTCCAGTGGGTCGAGGGTGCACACGAACCCCAGCACCGCGCACAGCGAATAGCGCTCGCAGTGAAGCTGATACTGGAGTCGCCCGGCTGAGGAGCCGGTGCCTCAGCTCCCCGTGCCGGAGCCCGAGCCCGAGCCCGTCCCCGATCCGGAGCCCGTGCCGGTCCCCGACCCGGAGCTGCTTCCCGACTCCGAGCCCGGCAACTCGCGCACATCAGCCCCGTCGTCACCGCAGGCCCCGAGCGCGCCCAGCACCGCCACCAGAGCGAGGGCGGCCCCCGTACGGCGTAACTCCGTGTTCATGTCGTCCCCTTTCAGGTCGTCGCTTCTTCCTCGATAGCCGGCTACGTGCTACTAACGCGAACCTTCTGCTCCCGGCGTTCATAAGGAGCGAGCCTTCCGAGCGTGCGTGATGCAGGGCCTCGCGCGCCTCGCTTCCACCCCCACACCCCGAGGGCGAGGAACACCGTGAGCCACGCCCCGTGGAGCACCCAGGTGCTCCAATTCGCATCGAGATAGTCGGGCAGCACGTGCGACCAGGCGCGGTACAACGGAAACGACGTCTCGAAGAAATCAACCACCCAGGTCAGGCGTCCGCTCGAGCCCTCCCAGACGATCCATCCGAAGGCGGAAACGCCGGCCACCCCACTCGCGCCGAGGAGCGCGAGCCTGCGGCCGCTCCCCTGCGCCCAGTGTGCGATCAGGAGGACGGCGCACGGGAGCACCACGACCACCTGGCGTCCCGGCCACCACCACCCCTGCATCGTGAGTGCCACGAACGTCGCGACCAGCCATCCGGTCGCGAGCGGTGCGGCGAGCATCGTCCAGCCCCGCGGTCGCGCTCGAGCCCATGCCGCCGCCGCGGGGACGAGAAGGAGCCATGCCGGCTGCCATGCGGCGAGACCGAAGCGCCTGTCCACGAGAAGTCCGATCAGCCGAACCGACCGGCCAGGGTAGTTGGGGCTGAAGCCAACCACGCCGAACTCTCCTCCGACGAAGTGATCGCCGGCCGCGTACGGGGTCCAACCGCCGTACCACAACTGGTGTGCCACGAGGAAGAGCGCGCCCGCCACGAGCAGGGCCGAGGCGAGCCAGACCGTCCGAGCCCTGTCCGAACGCCACAACCGAGCGACGAGCAGAAGCGCCAGCGCGGCGGCCACCGGGACGTACTTGATGGAGAGCCACGGCAGCGCGGCAACGCCTGCGACGGCGACAAGGCATCCCTGCCACCTCAATCGACCCGTGAGTGCGGCGATACAAGCCACCACCGCGAGCGCCCCGGGGAGCTCGGGATAGACCTGTGACCCATACACCGCGAAAGGCGCGCTGACCGCGAAGACGGCTACGGCGAGCGTTGCCGGCCACAGCTCTAGGTCGAAACGCCTCACTCCGACCCACAGGGTGAGCGCCGCGAGTAGTCCACCGAGGGCGGCCATCGCAAGTTTGGCTCCGATCCATCCGCCGGCCCCCACGAACGGCGCGAGCAGCGCGGGGAGCAACGGATCGTGAGGGCTGACCATCCGGCCGCCGGCCAGCGGCTCCGCTTGCGGGTCGAGGGCGACCTCGTGGAAATCCCTGTATCGATCGCCCGCGATCTCATCCGCCACGTTGAGGTCGTGGTCCTCCCACAGGGTCATAGCCGTCAACAAGTAGTGAGGTTCGTCCCCCGTGACCCGCGCCCCGTAGGACGCACGCACCCCAATGCCGGCGGCGGAGGCGCCGAACGCAAGCAGCGTCACGATCCCCATGGCGAGGGCGAGCCGGCGCCGAGAGACCCGGTCACTCATGGAGCCACCTCAGCCCGGCGGATGACCAGCACCCACGTGAGGAAACCCGAGAGCAGGATGAGCATCAAGGACGCGAGGGAGGCGTCGACGAATATGGCGCTCTCGGTGGCGGACCAGATCTTCATCGCCAGCGTTTGGAACCCTGCCGGGGCCAGGATCAGCGTCGCGGGCAGTTCCTTCATCGTCGACAACAACACGATCCCGGCGCCGGATAGGAGGGCCGGTCGCATGAGAGGGAGCTCTACGCGTACGAGTCGGCGCCACCGGTCGGCTCCCAGCGACCTCGCCGCGTCCTCGACGTTCCGCGGGATCCCCGCCACGGCGACCTGCGAGGTGCGCAGCGACTGCGCCCCGAAGTGCACCACGTAAGCGAGCACCAGCAGGGGCAGAGTTTGATAGAGGAACCCAAGTCCGGGCGCGCTTAACACCCAGAACACGAACGACAACGCGACCACCAGGCCGGGAAGAGCGAAGCCGGCGACGATCACCGCGTTCGCCCCACCGGCCAAGTGGCTCCGATGCCTGACCGACAGATACGCGACCGGGAGGACGACGACGATCGCGGCGAGCGCCGCTGCCATCGACGCCCCGGACGTGTTGAGCACGGGCCCCAACAGATCGACGAGCTGTGCGACGAGGTCTCCGCCGGTCATCGTTCCGCGCATCAAGCCTCGCAGCGACCACCACACAAGGACTCCGATGGGGACGATCAAAGCGAGGGTGACCAGAGCAGCGATCGCAGCGAACGCCAGCGGCTTCAGGCCCCCCAGGGGCAACCGAAGAGCTCGCTGCGTGCGCCTGAGGTCTGCGCGCAGGGTGCCGCGCGCTACGAAACGTTCGAGGACCACGACGCCTACAGCCAGGATCCCCAACTGCAAGCTGAGAGCCAGAGAAGTGGGGCGATCGAAGAGACGGGTTGCGTAGATGACCCTGGTGAGGGTGTCGTAACGCATGAGCTGCACGACGCCGAAGTCGCTGATCGTGTAGAGGAAGACCAGAAGCGTGCCCGCTCCGATGGCGCCGCGCGCTTGCGGGACAACCACCCGCCAGAAGGTCTTGTAAGAGCTGGTGCCAAGCAGGCGCGCGGATTCCTCCAGGGACGATGGAAGTTGAGCGAAGCGCGCCGCGGCCGGGAGGAACACGTACGGATAGGTGAACAGTGTCAGTACGGAAAACGATCCCCAGAAGCCGTAGAAGGGCGTGACCTTCTCGATGCCCAAGGGAGTCAGCAGGGTCTCCAACAAGCCACCGGGGGCGAAGGCGGCCAGGAAAACGAAGGCGCCGATGAACGACGGGATCACGAGTGGGAGAGGGAGGAGGATCCGCCAGAGCCGTCGCCCCGGCACATCCGTGCGGCTCGCGATCCACGCGGCACCCGTCCCGATCGCGGTGGCAGAGATCGATACCGCCACGGCAAGCAGGAGGCTTCGGGCCAGAGGAGCGAGAGCATCGGCCCCGGTGATCGTTCGCCAGAACGCACCCGCCTCCGACGCGTTGCGAATGACGAGATAGCCGAACGGGATGCTGAAGAGGCACACGACCGCACCAGCGGCTGCACGCAGACCCCAAGGGCCGGGAAGGCCCCGGCTCTTAGAGGAGGCCACTGTCCGTGATCATCGTCGTCGTGCCCTCGAGCCCACCACCCAGATCGTCGATGTCGAAATCGGGAGCCTCGAGCGAGTCGAACGGCGGTAGCGCCTCGTCCGGCTCGACGCCCTCGACCAACGGGTACTCGAACGTCTCGTGGGCGAAGTACGTCTCCGAGTCCGTGGACAGCAAGAACTCGATGAACGCTCTGGCATCGTCCTGAAGATCGGATGACTCGAGCACGCTCGCAGTGGAGGCGATCAGCAGACTGCCGATATCGGATCCCGCGAAGAGGTGGTTGCGCGAGGGAGCGTCGGGATTCTCGTCCAGGTACCGGTAGTTGTAATAGTGGTTGACGAGTCCCATGGGCACCTCGCCTCGCGCGACCGCATCGACGATCGAGAGATTGTCCGCGTACGTTGGTGACTCGTTCGCAACCATGCCTTCGAGCCATGCGCGCGCGACATCGTCGCCCTCGACCTGTCGCATGGCTGTCACGAAGTCCTGGAACGACCCATTCGTGGGGGCCAGAGCCACACGCCCCTCGAACCGCTCATCCGTGAGCTCGAGCACGGATGAGGGCAGCTCGCTTTCATCCACGAGCTCTGTGTTGTAGACCAAGACGCGTTGCCGTGCCGTCAAACCGACCCAGCGTCCATCCTCGGCCCGGAACTGTTCATCGACGTCTTCAAGATCTTCTTCGGGCAATGACGCCAGCAGTCCGTGATGATCCAGGAACCCAACCGTTCCCGGGCTCTGCGACAGGAACACGTCTGCGGGACTGCTGTCGCCCTCGCTCTCTATCAGTAGGGCCAGATCGGCCGAGTCCCCATAGCGAACGTCGATGGACGTATCCGTGCTGCGTGCGAACTCCTCGAGCAGCGGGCCGACGAGCTCTTCTTCGCGCCCCGAATAGATCGTCAGAGTCTGGTCCCCCGAGCAACCCGTAAGCAGCGACGCAATGAGAACGACGGCCAGCATCAGGGATCCGAAGGGCTTCGTACGAGGCTTCACACGACCTCCCGCTGGGCCGGAAATGGGACGGAGCGTGCGGCGTCGATCTGTCGCACGATCACCGCTCTGATATCGGTATTGGGTTCGATGCCGAGAAGGTCGCGGGCGCGGTGGACGTCCGCGAGCGTCGCGACGACCTCTTCGGACGAGGCCGGAGCCACCTCCGGCCGAAAAGTGACACCCACCTCCTCGCACACGATCCGTGCGATGTCATCTATCCGGCGCGCCACACCACTCCCCAGGTTGACCGTCTCCTGTACGTCCCTCTCGACGAGTCGGATCAAGCCCTCCACCACATCGCGAACGTCGGTAACGTCACGCATCCGGTCTGGGGCTCCCAGGATCCTCGGCCGCTCGCCTCGAAGCGCGGCTTCCCGCCACATCGAGATCGCCATGTCCCCGCGTTGCCCCTCCCCCGCGACGGTGAATGGGCGCGCGATGGCAACCCATCCTCCGCGAGCTCTGCGCAGCGAACAGAGGCGCTCGAGCGACACCTTGGAAAGTGCGTAGCCGCCGAGTGGCCGCAACGCATCTGTTTCGCGCGACGGTCTCAGGGCACCACCGTGCAGTGCGCCTCCGTACACCGAGGAAGATGAAGTAACGACGACCGGGGTGTCCGAGGGAGTGCGGTCGAGAACCACACCGCCGGCTTCGATGTTGTCGCGGTTTCGCTGCAGCGCGATGCCCGATCCCCGCGCGCGCACTCCGGGGCAGGCGGCGAGGTGCCACACCGCATCGGCCTCTTCAAGCGCGGCGACAACGGCGGCGCTCGATCCCGCAACGTCAACCTCGAGCGCCCGGGCGCCCTCCGGCGTCCCGGGTCGACGATCGAGGCCGGTGACCGAGTAGCCCCGGGCCAGCAATCCCCACACCAGGTTCCGTCCGACGAACCCCGCCGAACCCGTCACCACGGCTCGTCTAGGGTTGCTCCGCGACTCGATGGCGTCCATGTAAGGTGACCCTAACAATATGGATACGGTTAGGCGAACACGGTGCTGAGAGCGGGTTTTGGGGGTCCGGGGCGGGCGCGCACCGTCCTCTTCTGGGTGGGGGCGGCGGCTCTGGTCGCGGGCCTCGTGTTCCTGGCGCAAGCGATCGACGCGGCCACCCTGTCCGCCACCTGGAACGCCGTTCTCCGGTCTCCCGGCTCCGTCCTGGGCGCGCTCACGGCGTACGCCGCGGCCTTCGTCATTCGGGCCGTCACCTGGCGCTATCTCCTGCCGGAGCTGACCCTGGGGCACTCGCTCGCGGCGCTTCACGTGTCGCTGGGCGGCAATCACGTCCTTCCTTTCCGCGTGGGCGAGGCTCTGAGAGTCACCAGCGTGGTCCGCCGAGCGGGCGTGGACTTGAAGAGCGCGACCGCGACCACCATCGTCACGCGCGCCGCCGACATCGTGGCCGTCATCGGCCTCGCCGCCTTGCTCGGACCGCGCGTCACCGGCGGCATCATGGGTACATGGGGATGGATCGCCGCCGCGGGGGCCACGTGTTTGTGGATCGCCGGCGTCGCGTGGCTCCATCGACTGAAACCCGGTCGTCGGTCGCGCTCGTGGTCGTCGGTCGCCATCGTGGCGGGCTCTTCGACCATCGCCTGGGTGCTCGAGAGCACCGTGTTCTGGGCGGCCGCGGGGTGGGCGGGGCTCGACCTCTCCTTCACCGAAGCGGTTGTCGTCACGGCCGTGACGATCGCGGCCCAGACCGTGGCCGTAGCGCCCGCTGGGATAGGAACCTACGAGGCCGCTGCCACCGCGGCTCTGGTCGCGATGGGTACGCCCGCCGGCCCCGCCCTCGCCGCCGCGATCGCGGCTCATGCGCTAAAAACCGTCTATGCACTCGTGACCGGCGTTGTCGCTTCCTTGTGGCCGGCCCCGTCACTGGTCGGGCGTCTGCGCCTTCCGCGGCGAGCACCGGCGCGCGGTCCGTCGGCCCCCTCGACGCCCGATGCTCCGATAGTCCTGTTCCTGCCCGCCCACAACGAGGCGGCGACGGTCGGCGCCGTGCTTCGTCGCGCTCCCAACGTCGTGCGGGGTCGTCCGGTCGTGCGTGTGGTGATCGACGACGGTTCCGCCGACGGCACCGGGGCGATCGCCGCAGATGCGGGGGCCGAGGTCGTGCGCCTCGAGCCCAATCGTGGATTGGGAGCGGCGGTCAGAACGGGTCTCGAGATCGCGTGGCGGCACCGGGCGGCGGCCGTCGCATTCTGCGACGCCGACGGTGAGTACGCGCCCGGAGGAACTCGGGATCCTCACCGAGCCCATCCTCAACGGCGACGCGGACTACGTCGTGGGCGACCGCTTCGCAGGCGACATCCGGCACATGCTCCCTCACCGCAGGCTCGGCAACCGGATCCTTACGCGGGGCTTGTCGTTCGTGGCTCGGCGGAGGCTCGGCGACGGACAAAGCGGATACCGAGCATTGTCTGCTGCAGCCATGGCGGAAGCCGAGATCGTCCACGATTACAACTACGCGCAGGTATTGACGCTGGACCTACTGGGGAAAGGCTTCCGCTACGCCGAAGTTCCAATCTCCTACAGCTTCCGCCGCGAGGGTCGCTCGTTCGTCCGACTCGGGAAGTATCTGAAGCAGGTCATCCCGGCCGTGCACCGCGAACTGAACCCTCCGGCCTCAGTCTTCGACGACGTGAGACTCGAACCGCCGGCGCGCGGACGCCCAAGCGACCTCGTCGAAGCCTCCGTTCGGTCGTAGCGCATCCACCGCTTCGCACGCCATAGTCAGGGCGTGATGCGAGTTGTCGTGCACGAAGAGCCCCTGACGGCCAAACGTCAGTAGACGCGGCTGCGCGTCGGCCCAACCATCAAGGATCCGGAACGGTTCCTCGTAACCCATTCGATAGACCGGGTAGGCGTGGCTCAATCGACGCACCACGATCTCGGACGCGGCCGGATCGGGAAGACCGGAGGCGACGAGTGCGTCGCTAACGACGGCCCCCAGGGTCGTCTCGTCCGAGCCCCACAGCACGTCATCCTTGCTGCAGGGGATCTCGGCGCACAGGACGGTGCGATCGACCGGATCCAGGTTCGAATCCCTGTAGTTCTTCGGCTCCGAGACCCGCGTCACCGGGGTGTAGCCCTCGGGGATGTAGTGGGCGTCGAACGAGGTGTAGCGAGGACGATCGAGAACGAGGTAGACGAGGAGCATCGACCTGAACTCGAGCGAGGCCGCGGCCGCCAGCACCTCGTCGGAGGGGGCCGGTGACGCGATACGCGCCAGGATGGGGATCGGGATCGTGGACCACAACCGGCCCCCCCAGACCGAGCTCCCGTCCGCGAGGGCCACGGAGACACCGGCCTCGTCGAGCCGGACGCCGGTCACCTCCGTCCCGAAGCGCAGGTCCGCACCCTCCGCTGCAGCCGCCCTCGCCAGTCCCTCGCTTATCGCACCGAACCCGCGCGCCGGGTAGAAGAAGAACCCGGGTGAACGCTTACCTCTGAACGCCTTCGCGAGGAGCTTCAATGGGGAGCTCGCCGACACCCGGACGCGCGCTTGCTCGGCGCTGATCTCTTCGGGCTCGAGCCCCCACAGCTTCCTCGCGTATGGGAAATAGAAGGTGTCGCACATCGTGGGGCCGAGGCCCGCACGCAAGACCGATGCGAAGTTGTCGGCGTCCGGTCGCCGCAGAGGGCCCATTACGAGATCCGCGGCCAGTCGAGAGGCGACGGGTCGCGGGAGGTTGCGCAGCAGATCGGCCGGTTTGAGCGGCCACGCGATCCAACGACCGGTCAGCCGGATGCGCCCGTTTCGTACGCGTCTCTGTAGGTCGGGGCCGAGCACTCTGGCGATGTCATCGAGGACGCGCTGGTCGACCGATGGGTGCAACCGGTGGCTTCCATGATCAACGCGTAGTCCGCCGACCTCGAAACTGCCCGCCGCTCCTCCCGGCCGCTCCGAGCGCTCGAGCGTCACGACGTCGTGCCCGGCTCTCGCCGCCCGGTAGGTCGCGCCGACCCCGGCCGGACCGGCCCCCAACACGATCAGATCCGCGGTCACCCCCGCGGGTAAGCGACGGCACGGCGGCCGCTGTGCTTGAGTGCCACGCGATTACCCGGGTGGAACTCCGGAGCCGCGAGTACCCGCGCTCTCAACAACGGTCCATCGTCCGGTCTAACGAGATAGATCGCGTCGTGCCCGTAGAACTCGACGCCTTCGATCGTCGCCTCGTCACCGGGGAGGACCAGTACGTCCTCGGGCCGCAGCAGGACGATCGCAGGGCCGTTGACGTCCGTGGCCAGAGGGACCGAACCGATAGTGGTCAGCGCCACCCGTTCGGATGCCGTGGCGTCCATGAAATTGGCATCACCGATGAACTCTGCGACCCGCTTCGTCGCAGGTGAATCGTAGAGGCGGGCCGGACGATCCTGCTGCACGATCATCCCGTCGAACATGACCGCAACGATCTCGCCGATCAGGAAAGCTTCCTCCTGGTCGTGCGTGACGAACACCGTGGTGATACCCAGCTCGGCCAGCAGGGCTCGAACGTCACCTCGTATCTGGGTGCGGAGGGCCGAGTCGAGATTCGAGAAAGGCTCGTCGAGGAGAAGCACTGAAGGGTTGCTCGCCAGCGCCCGAGCGAGCGCCACGCGTTGCTGCTGTCCACCGGACAGCGTTCCCGGCATCCGATCGCCGAAGCCGGCGAGGTCGACCATCGCGAGGGTTCGATCGATCGAATCGGAGGTTCGTTGTTTGCGCGGCATCCCGAAACCGACGTTGTGCCGCACGTCGAGGTGAGGGAAGAGCGCCCAGTCCTGGAAGACCATGCCCACCCCCCGGTGCTCGGGCGCCACGAAGGTCCGGGGGCCACTCAGAAGGCGGTGGCCCACTTCGACCGTTCCGGAGTCCGGACGCTCGAGGCCGGCGACCGACCGGAGCATGGTGGTCTTCCCGCAGCCGCTCGGCCCCAGCAAGGCGAGGATCGAACCGCTCGGGACATCCAGGTCCGCTCCCCTCAACACCGGCGTGGATCCGAAGGTCTTGGTGAGTCCCCTGACCTGAAGGACCTGCTGATGGCGCTGCCTGACGGGAGCCGGGATCCGGCGCGCAGCGCGCCTCTCGGACAAGTTAGGCATACCTAATAACTTATAGCAGCCGGGGCGAAAGTTACACCCGCCGAGCTTCGAAGCGAGGTTCGTTGACTCCCCCATGCCGCCGCGATAGCGTGCGCGCGCGAACCTGACCGTAGAGCAAGGGCGCTCGCCACGCGGGCGCCTTTTCCATGCCCGCAACGATCCGAGGGGACGGGATGCTCTACGACCTCCAGCGGGACGAGAGGGACGCCTGTGGGATCGGCTTCGTCGCCGATTCTCGGGGCCGCCGGTCACGCTCGATCGTGGAAGCCGCCCTCGAAGGTCTATGCCGCGTGAAGCATCGTGGGGCGGTGGCATCCGATTCACTCACCGGCGACGGAGCGGGTCTCCTCACCCCCCTCCCCCGACGTCTTCTCCACGAGGCCTCGCACCTGAGCGTCGATCTCGACGAGACCCGGCTCGGGGCGGCCATGGTGTTCCTCGATCCCGCCGACCCGAGCCCGGGGCGCGATCTCATCGAAGCGGCTTGCTCCGTCGAAGGACTCCACCTCGAGGCGTGGAGAAGCGTGCCGGTCGACGACGGGGCTCTGGGCGCGACGGCGCGATCCAGCGCTCCGGCGATCGCGCAAGGGATCCTGTCGCGTCCGGTCGGCGTGGACGAGGAAGACGCGGAGCGGAGGGCGTTCAGGGCGCGTCGCTCGATCGAGCGCGAGGCGCGGTCCCGCTCCCTGAAGGTCTACGTCGCGTCCCTTTCGTTCCGAACGATCACGTACAAGGCCCTGTGCGCGGCCGATCAGCTCGCGTCCTTCTACCTCGACCTCGCCGACGAACGTTACGAGGGTTGGTTCGCGCTCTTCCATCAGCGGTACTCGACGAACACGGCTCCCACCTGGGAGCGAGCCCAACCGTTCCGCTTCCTCGGGCACAACGGGGAGATCAACACGATCCGCGGCAATGTCGCCGCGATGCGCGCTCGTGAGGGTCGATTGGGCGCGGAGGATCTCGCGCCCGAGGACCTACTGCGTCCCGTGCTCGATCCGCCGAGCTCCGACTCGGGGATGCTCGACGAGGCTCTGGAGTTGCTCGTCCGTGGGGGCCGGGACCTCGGGCATTCCGCGACCATGCTCGTTCCTCCCGCATGGGAGGACGTGTTGGGAATGGATCCGGACGTGCGCGACTTCTATCGCTACCACTCGTGCCTGATGGAACCGTGGGATGGACCGGCCGCCCTCGTGTTCGCCGACGGACTCCAGGTGGGGGCCGCGCTCGACCGCAACGGCCTTCGTCCGCTCCGCGTATCGGTGTGCGAGGACGGCTTCATAACTTGCGCTTCCGAAGCGGGAGCGATCCCCACGCGGGGGCACGGGCGCGTTCGACGAACGAGGATCGGACCGGGACAGCTCCTGTTGGTGGATCCCGACCGGGGTGGAGTGATAGAGGACGACGCCGCCAAGAGCCACCTCGCCGGGCGCCGACCGTACGGAGTTTGGGTGGCGGACAACCTGATGCACCCGACGCCCGGGGCCCCGCTGACGCGCCATACCGACGACGTGGCCGCCCGCCAGGTGGCCGCCGGGTTCACCAAGGAAGAGCTGACTGTGGTTCTGAGGCCGATGGCGACCGATACGCATGAGCCCACCTCGTCGATGGGCGATGACACGGCACAGCCTCCTCTAGCCGCGAACCCAAGACCCGTCTTTTCGTTCCTGAAGCAACGCTTCGCGCAGGTAACCAATCCGCCGATCGATCACCTACGAGAGCGCCACGTGATGTCGGCATCGACCACGATGGGCCGGCGGTCGCCCCTGCTCCACGAACGGCCCGGAGCGGCGGGGGTGCGCCGATATCCGACCTTCCTCTTGTTCCCCAGCGGCCTGGATGACCTCGAGCGGGACGGCGCGTCCGTTCTGGATGCCACGTTCCCGGTCGAACAGGGACGGCACGGACTGCGGGCCGCATGCGAACGCCTGGCGTCGGAGGCCGTGGCGGCAGCGGCCGGCGGTTCGGAGTTCGTGATCGTGAGCGATCGGGGCGTCGCGCCGGAGCGCGCCCCGTCCCCTCGGCTCTGGCGGCCGGAGCGGTCCACCACGCCTTGCTGCGATCCGCCTCGCGTTCGCTGGTCGGGGTGGTGGCGGATACAAGCGACGCGCGCGAGACGCATCACGTCGCATGCCTGCTTACCAATGGGGTCGATGCCGTCTGTCCCAGGCTCGCGCTCGAGACGATCGTGGAGCTCGTCGCGCGGGGCAGGCTCGGAGGAGATGTCGGTGCCGAGCAAGCGCAGCGCAACTTCTTCGAAGCGATCGAGGACGGTGTCCTCAAGGTGATGTCGAAGATGGGCATCTCCACCGTCGACTCCTATCGCGGGGCGCAGATCATCGAGGCGGTGGGCCTCGGACCCGACGTCATCGACCTCTCCTTCCCGGGTATCTCGTCGCGGATCGGGGGCTTGAGCTTCGAGCAACTGGGTGACGATGTGCTCACACGTCATCGACTCGCGTTCGACGCCAAACCGGTACTCCCCGTTCACGGGGTCATCAAGTTCAAGAAGGGTGGCGACTACCACGCATTCAACCCCGACGTCGTTGATGCCCTCCATCAGGTGGTCGGGCTGAAGGAGTCCCCTGCGATCGACCTGCGCGACAGAGAGATCGCCGCAGCTCACGAGCTGCGGAAGCGCGGTGAAGGGGGACGGGTCCGCGTACGAGCGATTCGCCTCACTGGTGGAGGGCCGTCCACCGGCCGAGCCCCGCGACCTCTTGGAGATGATCCCGCTCGGACCTCCCGTGCCCCTCGAAGAGGTGGAGGACGCGGGGGCGATCGCGCGGCGCTTCTCCACAGGGGCCATGTCCCACGGCGCCCTGTCCGCCGAGGCCCACGAGACCCTCGCGATCGCGATGAACATGATCGGCGGCCTGGCAAACACGGGTGAGGGGGGTGAGGCTCCGGAGCGGTACGCGGACGAGCGGAACTCGGGTATCAAGCAGATCGCCTCCGGACGGTTCGGGGTCACGCCCGCCTACGTCGCTTACGCCCGGGAGCTCCAGATCAAGATGGCGCAGGGATCGAAACCCGGAGAGGGCGGACAGCTTCCGGGGGTGAAGGTGAGCTACGAGATAGCGAAGCTCCGCCACACTGTCCCCGGCGTCGCCCTCATATCACCGCCTCCTCACCACGACATCTATTCGATCGAGGACCTCGCCCAGCTCATCTTCGATCTCAGGCAGGCGAACCCGCGGGCGGACGTGTCGGTGAAGCTCGTCTCATCCGAGGGGGTCGGAACCATCGCCGCGGGGGTCGTCAAGGCCCTCGCCGACGTCGTGCACGTCGCCGGGGCGGATGGAGGAACGGGCGCGAGTCCTCTGTCGTCCATCAAGAACGCGGGATTGCCGTGGGAGATAGGGCTCGCCGAGACCCAGGCGGCCCTGAGCGCCAACCGCTTGCGCTCGCGCGTTCGCATCCGGGTTGACGGTGGCTTCAAGACGGGCAGAGATGTCGTCATCGCCGCGTTGTTGGGCGCGGATGAATATTCGTTCGGCACCGCCGTCCTCGTCGCCGAGGGCTGCATCCTCGTCCGCACCTGCCACCGCGACACCTGCCCGGTCGGGATCGCTACGCAGAATCCGGCTCTACGCGCGAAGTACGCGGGGACGCCGGAGATGGTGGCGCGCTACCTGATGCTGGTGGCCGAGCAGGTACGCGGATTGCTCGCCTCACTCGGTCTGCGTTCCCTTGACGAGGCGGTGGGTCGCACGGAGCTGCTGCGCCGGCGGAACCTCGACGGCGAGCGACCGGATTCCCTCACGCTGACCGCCCTCCTGGATTCCCACGGGGATCAGCGGCGGTTCGAGAGGCGCGACCCCATCCTCCCGCCGAGATCCGGCCTCGGCGACCGCCTCTTCGGGGATGGCTTCCGGGCACTGGAGAACGACGAGCGTGTCGAGCTCAGCTACGCGATAACCACGGCCGATCGTGCGGTGGGCGCGCGCCTAGGATGCGCCGCGGCGTCCGAGCTTCAGGGACGTCACCACGGAACCGTGAGCGCCTCTTTCGAAGGCGAGGCGGGACAGTCTTTCGGCGCGTTCCTCGACCGTGGGATCGACCTGACGCTGACGGGTGAAGCCAACGACTACGTCTGCAAAGGCATGGCCGGCGGCAGCGTCGCGATCCGACCGCCGGCGAACGATGCCGGGGACCCGCAGCTCGCGGGCAATACCGTTCTGTATGGAGCCACGGGTGGACGTTTGTTCGTCGCCGGGCGCGCCGGGGAGAGGTTCGCCGTGCGGAACTCAGGAGCCGTTGCGGTCGTGGAGGGCACCGGCGACCACGCCTGCGAGTACATGACGGCGGGGGCGGTCGTGATCCTGGGCCCCACCGGGATGAACCTGGGCGCGGGGATGAGCGGGGGCGAGGTCTACGTCCTCGACCCGGACGCCACGATCGGCGAACGCATCAATCCTCAGCTCGTCGGCGTGTACGAGCCGACGCAGGCACAGATCGAGTCGCTCGGACGGGTGATCAACCTGCACGTAGAAGCAACGGGATCCGCTAAGGGGGCCGCGCTTCTCGGAGATTGGGCTCGCGCGGGTCAATTATTCAAACGCCTCGCTCCCAAGGCCGAGGTCGCCCGGCTGGAGGCGCTGTTCGAAGGCACCGAGGCCAGCTGGGTCTAGCTCTCGATGGCGGCCCGCGCCCTCAGGAACACGGAGTCGAGCATCGCCTCCGTCAACACTCCGGTGAAGGTGTTCTGCTGGCTCGGGTGATAGGAGCCGATCAACACGTAGGGGCCCAGGTCCACCTCGGCCTCGTGCCCGAAGCGAGGTTTCGGACGCGGCGCCGGCCGGCCCAGCGCGCGCTGTGCCCGGAGACACGCATCCCAGGCGAACGATCCCAGCGCCACGATGGCTCGGATGTCCTGCAGCGCCTCGAGCTCCCCGTGCAGGTACGGCGCGCATCTGTCGCGCTCCGCGGTGGTGGGCTTATTGTCCGGCGGAGCGCACCTCACCGCTGCGGCGATGTAGGCGTCGATGAGACGAAGTCCATCGCCCCGATGTGTTGCGATCGATTGATTGGCGAATCCGCAGCGATGGAGAGACGCGTACAGCCAATCTCCAGACCTGTCCCCGGTGAACATACGACCGGTCCGGTTCCCTCCATGCGCGGCCGGTGCGAGACCGACAATGAGCAGGCGCGCTCCCGGGTCCCCGAAGCTGGGAATGGGGCGTCCCCAGTAGACCTCCGTCGCGAAAGACGCACGTTTGGTCCGGGCCACCTCCTCGCGCCAGGCCACGAGCCGGGGGCAGGCGCGACAGTCCACGACCACATCGTTGATCGCCCGCAGCGCGGCCCTGTCGTTCACCCGCACAGCATGCCGCGTCGCAAGCAACCCTGCGCTACCGTCCCGTGATGCTCTTTCGATCGGAACTGCCCGACGTGAGGGGCCTGGGAACGCTCATCAACCTCGCGACGGTATTGGCCGGGGGTCTCACGGGAGTTTTCATCGGCGACCGGCTCCCCGAACGCGCCCGCCGGACCGTCATGCAAGGACTCGGCCTCGTGACGATCGCGGTCGCGGTAGTGGGCTTCCAGCCGTTGTTCGACCCCGACGAGGGCCTCAAGCGGTTCGTGATCCTGATCGTGTCGATCATCGCCGGGGGACTAATAGGCGAGCTCCTGATGTTGGAGGAGCGGCTCGAGGGCGCCGGCGAATGGCTCCGGGCCCGCTTCGAGAAGCTGACCCGGGCCGACTCAGACCGCGACCACGGCCGATTCGTCGAGGGATTCGTGATAGCCACCACGGTGTTCTGCGTGGGCCCTCTGACCATCCTGGGGGCGGTCGAGGACGGGCTCGGGCTCAGCGTCAGATTGCTGGCGATCAAGAGCACCCTCGACGGCTTCGCCGCCATAGGTTTCGCCTCCATCTACGGCTGGGGCGTCCTTGCGTCCCTCATCTCGATCGCCCTGATCCAGGGGCTGATCACTGCCGGCGCGGCTCTAATCTCGCCTCTCATGACCTCCGAGGTGATCGCTCAGCTCGGAGCGACCGGAAGCCTCCTGATCCTCGGCATCTCCTTCAGGCTCCTCGACATCGCCAAGGTGCGGATCATGAGCTTGCTGCCGGCGCTCATCATCGCGAGCGTCGCGGCGGGGGTCGTAGAAGCGGTCGCGTGAGACGCTAGTTGGTCACCGTGATCTCGCCGGTCATGCCGACATAGTCGTGATAGCGGCAGAAGATCTGGTAGGTCCCGGGCGCCAACCTCTCCCCCACGGGGACCAATCTGAATGACTCACCCGTCCGGATGTCGTGATCGATGCTCGTACCCCGGATGCTCACGTTGTGGAGGTTGCGTCCCTCGTTGCGGATGACGAACGTTCGATCGGCGTCGATCTGGATGTCTTCGTTCGGATGGATGTCGTGGAAATGGTTATCGACCGCGACGGATACGTAGGGGCCATCGCTCGGTTGGATCTTCCCGGGCAACACGTTCGAGCGAGCGTCCTCGTCCCCCGAGACGTCCGAGCAAGCCGGAGCTGCGAGGACGACGAGCGCGACCAGCGACAGGAGGGCGAGGCGTTTCACGAGACGACCCTAGAGGACGTGCGAGAGGAACGAGCGCGTCCGCTCGTCGGTGGGGTTCGAGAAGATGTCCTTCGGCACGCCGTCTTCGACGATCTTGCCGTCGTCCATGAACAAGAGCCTGGTCCCCACCTCGCGTGCGAAGCCCATCTCGTGCGTCACGATCGCCATCGTCATGCCCTCGTCCGCGAGCTCCTTCATCGCGTCCAGGACCTCTTTGACCAGCTCTGGGTCGAGAGCGGACGTGACCTCATCGAACAGCATGAGTTTCGGCTTCATGGCTAAGGCTCTGGCGATGGCGACCCGCTGCTGCTGACCTCCCGAAAGCTGACCCGGATAAGCGTCCGCCTTGTGAGCAAGGCCGACCTTCTCGAGTTGCTCCAGGGCTCGTCTCCTTCGCCGGCCCCGAGTCGACCTTCAGGACCTTCTCGAGGGCCATCGTGATGTTCTCGAGGGCCGACTTGTGCGGGAAGAGATTGAATGACTGGAACACGATCCCGATCTCGGTGCGAACCTTGTTGAGGTTCGTGCGGACGTCTGTGATCTCCCTGCCGTCGAAGAACACCTTGCCCTGGGTCGGTTCCTCGAGCATGTTGATGCTGCGCAACAGAGTGGACTTGCCCGAGCCCGAAGGTCCGATGATCGTGACGACGTGCCCCGGCTCGATCGCGAAATCGATCCCCTTCAGCACGTGCAGTGTCCCGAACCACTTGTGAATCTGCTCGAGACGAACGAGCGAACCGTCGTCGTTCATTGCCCCACGATCCCGGTGAGCCCGCTGTGCAGCCTTCCTTCGACCCAGTTCACCAATCGGATGAGTGGAAGGGTCACGGCCAGATAGCCGAGCGCGGCCGCAACGAAGAACGTGGAATTGAAGGTGGCGCTGTACCCCTCGCGCGCAACCGATAGGAGGTCGTACTCCGAGGCCAGTAGACCCAGCACGACGATGAGAGCGGTGTCCTTGATGAGGATCACGAACTCGTTCATGAGCGGGGGGATCACGCGGCGCACGGCCTGCGGAACTATCGAGTACCGCATCGCCTGCATGTAGGACATACCCAGCGAGCGCGCGGCCTCCATCTGTCCTTTCTCGATCGACTGGATCCCCGCCCTGAACACCTCTGCCGTGTACGCCCCCGTGTTCAGGCTGAAGACGATGATCGCCACTCGGAAGGCGCCCACGTCCAGGTTCAACCCGAGTGCCAGCCCGAAGTAGAAGGTCAGTAGCTGCCAGATGAGCGGCGTCCCACGGAAGAAGTTGATGTACACGATGGCCGGGGCGCGCACGACGCGCCGGTGCGACAACACAAGCATCGCCATCACGAGTCCGAGGATGATGCCTCCGATCTCGCCCGCGAAAGCCAGAGAGGAGGGTGTTGCGCGCACCGCGTAAGAACGCATCTCCGTACCCCTTCAGCACCTCGACGTTGAAGAACAGCCGCACGAAGGCGCCCAGCTCAGCCTGGCGAGACCACCACAACACGAGAGCCACGACGAGGCCCTGTATGCCAAGGACGGCGCCGGCGATGCATTGCTCCCGCATCCTCTTGGAGGGCATGCGCCGGTACAGCCAGAAGCCTGCGGCGATAGCTACCACACCCGTCAGCATCGCCAGGATCAACACGATCGACTCCGACCGGGAGCGGAAGGCGGTGAGGATGTTGCAGACTCCCCCGGCGCCCGTGAAATCCCGCTCGATGCCCTCGGCGACGCACTCCTGCGTGACTTGGGGCCCGGAGAGGGCCTGCAGCACCTGGAGAAGCAGCGTTCCGCCGATGGCGAGCGCCGATCGAGACCCATCCCGTGACGAGGATGGCCACAGGATCGGGGTTCGGTCGGGCCGCGGGTATCCGGCGGCGTCTCGGCGACGGCCTTGTCTGCGGCGACCGTTGACATCTCTACGGGCTCCGATCCCGCCGATAGTAGACCAGTCGGATGAGGATCCCTAGTTGCCCTCGAACTCCGGCGGAACTGGGAGATCGGGGAACCACTTGGTGAAGATGTCGGCGTACGTGCCCTCGTCGATGATCTCCTGCAGAGCCCCGTTTGCGGCCTCGGTCAACTCCGGGTTGTCCTTCGAGAAGGCGAAGCCGTATTTCTCGTCCGTGTCGATCGCCTCGACGATCTCTAGACCGGGACGCTGCTCGACCTCGGCGATAGAAGACCCCTCGTCGTTCACGACCGCCTGAACGTTGCCCGCCTCGAGATCGGTGAACGCGTCGGGGGCGGCGTCGAAGGTCTTGATCTGGGCTCCGTTGGGAACGAGGTTTTCCTCCGCCCACGTCTTACCGGTCGTGCCCTTCTGGACGGCGACGATGTCGCCATCGCCCACGTCATCCTGCGGTGGCGATATCGCCAGATTCGTCGGTGTTGATCGTCAATGCCTGACGAGAGTTGAAGTACGGATCCGAGAAGTCGACGACCTCCTCCCGCTCCGGAAGGATCGTCGATGCCGCCGCCACCATGTCGAACTTGTTCGCGGCCTGGGCGGTGAAGATCGTGTCGAAGTTGGCTTTCTTCCACTGGACCTCGAGGTTCAGTTTCTCCGCGATGGCCTCGGTCATCTCGACATCGAAGCCCTGCTCCTCGCCGTCCTTCACGAACTCGAAGGGCCGGTAATCGAGGCAGGAGCCAACGGTCAGGATCCCTTCCTCGATCGTTTCGAACTGCGCGCCGGAATCGCCGCCGCCACCACCTGAGTCCGTTTCGGGTGCCTCTTCCCCACACGCCGCGGCGAGTACCAGCAGCAACGTGCTCAACAGGATCACCGATTTGAGCCGGCCGCTCGCGGTCCCACTCATCCGTTCCTCCCCCTTGAACTCTTCCGTGAACTCTTCCCGTGATTTTGGGAGTGTAGCCCACCGAGCCGGTCCCCCTTTGAAGGCTGTGGCCGCGGACCCGAAAGGGCCCTCAGCGCTTCTTTGCACACTAGGCTGCTCCTTTACTCCTCGCCGAGGTAAGCCTTTCGCACTTGATCATTCGTGAGAAGCTTGTCGGCATCGTCCTCGAGAACGATCTCTCCGGTTTCCAGAACGTAACCCCGATCGGCGATCTGCAGCGCCACCTGTGCGTTCTGCTCGACCAGGAGGATCGTCGTTCCCTGCTCGTGGACCTTGCGAAGCAGGTCGAATATCTTCTCCACGAACAACGGCGCGAGACCCATCGATGGCTCATCAAGCATCAAGAGACGTGGGTGGCTCATCAGTGCCCGCCCCACGGCGAGCATCTGCTGCTCGCCCCCGGAGAGCGTCCCTCCGAGCTGCTTCTCACGTTCCTTCAGCACCGTGAAGAGATCGAAGACGCGGTCGAAGTCCTCGCTAAGGGCCTTTCCGCCCTTGCGGCTAAAGGCTCCCATCGACAGATTCTCCCGTACACTCATGCGGGGAAATATGTGCCGTCCTTCCGGAACCTGGGATAACCCCATCTCGACGATCTCGTGCGACGGCAACGCGTCGATCCGCTCTCCCTCGAAGTAGATCTCTCCCTCGGCGAGCCTCTTGACTCCGGAGATCGTTCTCAGCGTTGTCGACTTGCCCGCGCCGTTCCCTCCGATGAGGGTCAGGAACTCACCCCGCGAAACATTGATTGAGATCCCTCGGACCGCTTCGATGCCCCCATAACGGACGACAACGTCCTTGAGCTCGAGCATGGCCTCAGGCATTCGCACCTCCCGAGGACGCTGGAGGCGAAGGGCCGTCTGAGGTGGCGTCATCCATCGACGGTTCGTCGCCGTGTGCCTGCGCCCCGGCGCCGAGGTATGCCTCGATGACTTTGGAATCGCGCTGCACTTCCGCCGGCTTCCCGTCCGAGATCTTTTCGCCGTGGTCGAGGACTGCAACGCGGTCGCAAACGTTCATGACGACCTTCATGTCATGCTCGATGAGAAGGATGGTGACATCCTCTTTTCGGATCTTGCCTATGAGCTGCATGAGCCGCGACTTCTCGGTGGGGTTCATTCCCGCGGCGGGCTCATCGAGCAGAAGGAGCTTCGGCTGAGTGGCGAGAGCGCGGGCGATCTCAACCCTGCGCTGATCCCCGTAGGACAGGTTCCCGGCGAGCTCGTTCGCATACTTGTGAATGCCGACGAAGCTCAGGATCCGTTCGGCCGCCTCCTGACCGTCGAGCTCTTCTTTGCGCATCCGCCGGGTTCGAAAGATCGCGTCGAGGACATTTTGCCGGTGATGTGCGTCGCGGCCCACGGTTACGTTCTCGATCGCAGTCATGTTCTGAAACAGCCGGATGTTCTGAAACGTGCGGCCGATGCCAGCCTGGGTGATCTCGTACGGCTTGCGCTGTCGCGTTCCTAAGCCCAACGACTTGACGGTGAGGATGTCTTGGCCGTCGAAGAGGACCTCGCCCTTCGTGGGCGCGTAGATCCCGGTGATGAGGTTGAACAGAGTCGTCTTGCCCGCCCCATTGGGGCCGATCAAGCCGCGTATCTCGCCCGGCTGGATGTCGATATCGACGTCTTTTAGGGCTGTGAGACCCCCGAAGTTCTTGGTGACCTTCGTCGCTTCGAGTAACGCCATCGCTATGGGTTCCCTGCGTGGGACGCTTCGTAGAGCTGCTCGCCTTGGGATTCGCCCAGGAGCTCGGCCTTGCGACGCTTCGAAGGTAATACACCTTGGGGCCGGAAGATCATCATGAGGACGATGGCCAGCCCGAACACGAAGAAGCGGTAGTCCTCGAGGCCCCGGAACATCTCAGGAAGCAACACGACTATAGCGGCGCCGATTATTGCGCCGCTGATCGAACCCATGCCTCCGATGACGACCATGCTCAAGATAAGGATCGACTGCACCACGTTGAAGGTCGGAGGGCTGATGAACCCAACCTGCTCGGCATAAACGACCCCTCCGACGCCCGCCGTGCAGGCTCCGATGGCGAAGGCCGCCAGCTTCATCTTCACGATCGGCACTCCCATGGCGGCCGCGGCCACCTCATCCTCGCGGATGGCAACCCACGCTCGTCCGATCCGCGAGTGATCGAGCAATCGGATCGCGATAACCCAAAGCACGACCAGCGTCAGCAACAGCCAGTAATACTTTACGTCCAAAAGAGTTCCCCATTCCACGTAGATGGGTCCCACATCTATTAGAGGATGCGGGATGTTGCGCACTCCGCGCGGCCCACCCGTGATGCTGTCGAGGTTGTTGGCGGTGATCCGAATGATCTCGCCGAATCCGAGGGTGACGATGGCGAGATAGTCCCCTCGCAAACGCAATGTCGGGGACCCTAGAATCGTCCCGCGATCACGGCCACCACAATCGCGAGCAGCAGGATTCCCCACATCCACATCTCGAATACCGGCTCGGGTCCCGCGTCAACACCCGATATCCGCGCTTGGGTGAAGCTGTGCGCCCCGGTTGCGATCCCAGCGGTATAGGCGCCGATAGCCCAGAACGCCACGTATCCGAGGTCGAGCAAACCGGCAAACCCCACCACCACGTTGAGCCCGAGAGCGAACAGTGCGAACAATGCGAAGCGAGCAAGTGCGCTGCCGCTGGTCACGCGCGACACCCACAGGGGAAGGTCAAACCAGTCGTCGAGGTACGGCAGAAGCGCGGCCACCGCGACCAACATGAACCCGATCAGCGGATGGGCCCATTTCCGGTTGTCCTCAATTCCCGCACGCAATTTTACGAACGGACTCATTACGGGTTGCAGATCCTTGGAGATCGTCTTGCGCAGCCGGACTGTTTGCGCAACGCGCTTCTCCCGCAGGTCGGCCTTGCGCTCGCGCCACCGGCGCTGCAATGATGGCTTTCTGGCGGGGCCTGCTTCGTCGTCGGGCCCGGTTGGGTCTCGCTTCACGGGCGACTCCTCGGCCATATCAGCTGCCGACCTCCTCTCCCAGGATGCCCGTCGGGCGGAACAGCAGGACCGCAACCAGCACGACGAAAGCGGTGACGTCCGTCCACTCCGCTCCGAAAAGCGGCACCGAATACGCTTCGACGAGTCCGAGCAGAAGCCCGCCGAGCATGGCTCCGCGGATGTTGCCGATCCCGCCCAAGACCGCGGCGGTGAATGCCTTGATCCCAGGCAGGAACCCGATGAACCAGAATGCCGGCACGCCCAGGACCAGGATGTAGAGGAAGCCGGCTGCGCCTGCCATCAGCCCCCCAACGCAAAAGTGACCACGATCACACGGTTGATGTCCACGCCCATCATCGACGCGGCCTCTGCGTCCTGTGCGACGGCCCTGATGCCGCGGCCCATCTTGGTCTGGCGCACGAAACGGTCCAGCACAAACAGCATTAGAGCTGCAGCGAGGATCACGATGACCCGCTTGTTGCTGAACGGCGTATCGAACACCGTGAACACGGTCGACGTCTCCATCACTGTGGGAACCGTCTGTGGGCTCGGCCCTGCGATGTTCGGAAGGCTAAAGAAGAACAGCGAGTGCTGCCCATCCATAAGGACGAAGAGGTACTGGATGAAGAAAGAGGCCCCGATGGCACTGATCAAGAACGATAATCGTGGTGCGCCTCTTTTTCTCAGCGGCCGGTAAGCGAAGCGCTCGATGAGTACTGCGAGGACGGCTGAGACGATCATCGCAGGGACGATGCCACCCACCAGAAGCACCAGCAGTCCACCGCCCGACGCGGGGGCGGCAACGTTGAACCAGTGCCGGTACGCGAACAGAGTCGTGAATGTGGAGACCATGAATACTTCGGAGTGCGCGAAGTTGATGAGCTGCAGCACTCCGTAGACCATCGTGTAGCCTAGGGCGATCATGGCGTAGATCGAGCCTAGGGTCAGGCCGTTGCGAGTTTGCGGCCAGAACTGGTCCACGAAACTGCTGAAGAACTCCACCCCACCCCCTTTGCTTTAGAGCCTGCAGATCGTAAAGGTTGCTTTGGAGCCTGCAGATCTTAGAGGTTGCTTTGGAGCCTGCAGATGGTAAAGGAGGAAGGGCATAACCCTCACGCCCTTCCTCCTTTCTTACGTGCTCAGATACGACTCCTAGAGCTCAAGGCTTAGGCCCAGCTCGACCGCGCTGCCCACGGGCGTCATCTCGCCGCCCTTTTACCTCGTAGAAGAAGAACAGCTCGGCGACGTCCTCAGCCGCAAGCTCGTGCGTCTCCGGATCGAACGCGTAGCTCTTGGCGACACCCTCGAACGGGGCGTCCGACAGACCATCGAGGTACTCCTTGATTCCCTCGCGGATGGTCTCGGCATCCTCCGCACCACCCTCGATGGCGGACTTGATGCCTTCGCCGATCAGGCTGGCGACGTCGTACCCCTCGGCCGCGTAGACCGGCACGGTCGATGCATCCCCGCCGTACTCGGAGTTGTACTGCTCAGCAAAGTCGCCGCCCAAGTCGGATGGGATGCTGAGGTGGACACCCTCGGCCGAATCTCCGGCGCTCTCGACGAACGTGTCCGAGACAGACCCGTCACCTGACATCATCGTGCCCTTGAAGCCGGCCTCGACCGCCTGCTTGACGATCTTCGCGAAGTCGGCATCGTAGCCGCCGAAATAGAAGACGTCGGCGCCCGACGCCTGGACGTCGGAGATCAGAGCCGAGTAATCGTCTGCGCCCGCCGCCGCTCCCTGGCGTCCGACGATCTCCACGCCCTCGGCCTCTGCGGCCTCGGCCACTGCGTCTCCGAGGGGTTGGCCGTACTCAGACTTGTCGTCGGCCACGAACAATTTGGTCGCGCCGAGCTCCTTGGCGACATACTGGCCGCCGAGCCCGCCCTGGCCCGCGTCGTTGCCGATCACGCGCGATACCAGTAGTCCCAGTCCTCTTCGGCCAGCGCCACATCCGGTGGCCGACGGAGTGATGAACGGGATTCCCGAGTCGTTGTACGTGTCGCCCGACACCGCCGACTCGCCCGAGAAGCCGGGTCCGACGACCGCGACCGTTTCGGTATCACTGGCGACTTCTTCGACCACCGGGGGAGCGTTGTCAGGGCTACCCTGCGTGTCGCCCTCCTTGAGGGTGATCTCGGCCGGGAACTCGGGATCCTCGTTGAGCTCGTCGAAGCGAAGCTGCGCGCCCTGGAAGCCCGGGATGACCAGGTAGTTGTACGGGCCGGTCAGCGCGCCCTGGAAGTAAACGGTCACGGGGATCTTCTCAACGGCCTCCTCATCGCCGCCGGTGCCGCCTTCATCATCGTCGCCTCCGCAGGCTGCGGCAACGAGCGAGAGAGCGGCCAGCAACGCGAGCAGAACCGTCCACTTGGATCTCTTCATTCGTTCCCCCTTACTAGAACAGAACCGTCTTTGAAGCGCGGCCCTAAACGACAGCAGATAAAAGGACCTCCCAGAGCGCCGACATTCTACCTATCGCCTTCCCGAAGTCCAGTCCCTACACGCGAGGACCCTCCGGCGCCCCGGGATTCGCTTCCTTGTCTACTACCAGTGTAGGAGAACGAGGGGGAAAAGTCTCAATCTCGTGATCGATCGCCGGACGATCACGCTCCCAGAAGGTCCTCGGCCACCTCCTTCATCGAGCACCGCTCGTCCATGGCCCTTTTCTGGATGGTTCTGAAGGCCTCGGCCTCGCTCATCCCCTCCTCGTCCATGAGGCGGCCTTTGGCCCTGTCGACGAGCTTCCGGGTCTCGAGCCGGTCGGCCAGCTCGCTCGACTCGTCCTTCAGGGCGGTCAGCTCCGCCTGGCGCGCCAGGGCCACCTCGATCGCGGGCAGCAGGTCGGATTTCTGGAACGGCTTGACCAGGTACCCCATGGCTCCCGCCTCCGCAGCCCGTTTCACGAGGTCCTTCTGCGAGAAGGCGGTCAGGATCAACACCGCCGAGAGACTTTCCTCGACTATCCGCTCGGCGGCGCTCAAGCCGTCGAGGCCCGGCATCTTGATGTCCATGATCACGAGGTTCGGGCGCCGCTCCCGGGCGAGATCGATCGCGGCTTCCCCGTCGGACGCTTCGCCCACGACGTCGAAGCCCTCTTCCTCGAGCATCTCCTTGAGATCCAGCCGGATTATCGCCTCGTCCTCGGCGATCAGCACGGTTTCGGAGCGAGGTTTGGGGGTGGCCACCTCAGGAACGGGGGCCGAGCATGCGGTCGAGCAGCCGATCCTGCTCGCCCTGGAGCTCGACTATCTCGGCCTGGGCCCTCTCGCGCTGGGCCACCAACCGCTCGTAGTCGTCGCGCGCGGTGCGGAACTCACGATCGGCCAACGGCGTCTCGGACACCAGCATGCGGGTCTTGGCGTCTTCCAACACGTCGTTCTGGAACACGACCTGCTCCTCCGCGATGCGGAGTTCCTCGCGGGCCTTGCTCAGGCGTTCCGAGATCTCCGAAAGGTTCTTCTGAACTTTCATGGGCCGAAAAGTATAGGGGCGCGGCCCCACGGGGGGAAGGGCAGAACCTGGGGTGATGCCTCACCCGGTCGAGGAGGGCGCACGAGGCCCCTCGAGTGCCGGGAGCGGGACTCGAACCCGCACGCCCGTGAAGGCAATGGATTTTGAGTCCATCGAGTCTCCCGATTCCTCCATCCCGGCTCGACGCCCATTCTAGAAGCCCGGCCCGCGGTCGGTACGTCCCGTGCCGCATTACGACGCATCGGTCGCCCCGCGCTTCCGGGTGATCCCTGAGGTGCGGTTCTTCTCATCCACACCACCGGCCTATAGGACCCTGAGCTCGGATGAGAAGCCTTCGATCCCGTGGTTGTGCTGCTTCGGGTTCCGCCGGATCCGCTCCGGGAACGGCCAGAGGCCCGGGGGGGACCGGGCCTCTGAGGGGCTGGGGTGGGGAAAATCTATCTATGGGCGGGGTATGCGCCCTTTTTGGATCCTGATCTGTCGCATCGGCCTCTCCCCCGGTGAGAAGGCGTTCCTTGTATTGGTATTGACTGTCTCAGTTATCGGCACGGATTCTCGGATTTGGAGGGTTTGGGGCATACGAAATTCTGCCTATTTCTGGGAACCCGTGGGGCAGGCTAGGACCTAGGTGCGCGCGAGGCCCCGATCAGGCGCCGGCGTAGGCCGCGAGGTGCTCCCCGGTGAGGGTGGAGCGGTCGGCGACGATGTCGGCGGGGGTGCCCTCGAAGACGATCCGTCCGCCGTCGTTGCCGGCGCCGGGGCCGAGGTCGATGATCCAGTCGGCGTGCGCCATGACCGCCTGGTGGTGCTCGATGACGATGACCGACTTGCCGGATTCGACGAGCCGGTCGAGCAGACCGAGGAGCTGCTCGACGTCGGCGAGGTGGAGGCCAGAGGTCGGCTCGTCGAGGACGTAGACGCCGCCCTTCTCGCCCATGTGGGTGGCCAGTTTGAGCCGCTGCCGCTCGCCGCCGGACAGCGTCGTGAGCGGCTGGCCGAGGCTGAGGTAGCCGAGCCCGACGTCGGCGAGCCGGTCGAGGATCCTGTGGGCGGCCGGTGTGCGTGCCTCGCCCTCGTCGAAAAACTCCTCGGCCTCGGTCACCGACATCGCAAGCACTTCGGCGATGTTCCGGCCGCCCAGCGTGTACTCCAGCACCGACGCTTGGAACCGCTTCCCCTCGCATTCCTCGCAGGTGGATTCGACGGTGGCCATGACGCCAAGCTCGGTGTAGATGACTCCGGCGCCGTTGCAGGTGGGACAGGCGCCCTCGGAGTTAGAGCTGAAGAGCCCCGCCTTCACGTCGTTCGCTTTGGCGAATGCCTTGCGGATCGGGTCGAGCAGTCCGGTGTACGTCGCCGGGTTGCTCCGTCGCGAGCCGCGGATCGCGACCTGGTCGATCGAAACGACCCCCGCGCCGGCGGGGATCGACCCGTGTACGAGCGAGCTCTTGCCCGAGCCTGCGACGCCGGTGACGACGACAAGCACCCCCAGCGGGATATCGACATCGACGTCCTGCAGATTGTTGGAGGTGGCCCCGCGGATCTCGAGCGTGTCGGTGGGCGTGCGCACCGACTCCTTGAGGCCGGCGCGCTCGTCGAGGTGGCGACCGGTGATGGTTCCGCTGCCCCGCAGCTCGTCGACGGTGCCCTCGAAGCAGATGGTGCCGCCCGCCGTGCCGGCGCCGGGGCCGAGGTCGACGACGTGGTCGGCGATCTCGATCGCCTCGGGCTCGTGCTCTACGACGAGCACGGTGTTGCCCTTGTCCCGTAGCTGCAACAGCAGGTCGTTCATCCGCTGGACGTCGTGGGGGTGCAGGCCCGTCGTGGGCTCATCGAAGACGTAGGTGACGTCGGTGAGCGAGGAGCCGAGGTGACGGATCATCTTGGTGCGCTGTGCTTCTCCCCCCGACAGCGTGCCCGACGGCCGGTCGAGCGAGAGGTACCCCAACCCGATCTCCGCGAACGAGTCGAGGAGGTGCTGCAGCCCGGTGAGCAGCGGAGCTACCGACGGCTCGTCGAGGCCCCGCACCCAGCCGGCCAGGTCGCTGATCTGCATCGAGCAGACGTCGGCGATGTTCTTCCTCTTGATCTTCGAGGACCGGGCTTCCTTGCTGAGTCGGGTGCCCTCGCACTCGGGACACGTCGTGAACGTCACCGCCCGCTCCACGAACGCACGGATGTGCGGTTGCAGCGCGTCGACATCCTTGGACAGGAACGACTTCTGGATCTTCGGGATCACCCCCTCGTAGGTCAGGTTGATCCCCTCGACCTTGATCTTGGTCGGCTCCTTGTAGAGGAGGTCGTGCAGTTCCTTCTTGCGGTACTTGCTGATCGGCTTGTCCGGATCGAAGAAACCAGAACCGCGGAAGATGCGCCCGTACCAGCCGTCCATCGAGTAGCCGGGGATCGTGAGCGCCCCATCGTTGAGTGACTTGCTGTCGTCGTACAGCGCAGATAGGTCGAAGTCGGTGACCGAGCCCATACCCTCGCAGCGCGGACACATGCCGCCGAGACGGTTGAACGTCGCTTTCTCGGTCTTCGTCTTGCCGGAGCCGCGCTCGATCGTGATCGCACCGCTGGCCTTCACGGAGGGGACGTTGAACGAGT
The DNA here is from genome assembly GCA_963777015.1 of uncultured Actinomycetes bacterium. Classification (GTDB taxonomy): domain Bacteria; phylum Actinomycetota; class CADDZG01; order CADDZG01; family WHSQ01; genus JACCXF01. The sequence continues at coordinate 1,181,140 of CAVZOQ010000003.1, read as the reverse complement.
ACGCGTTGGGCGAGCCGATGTGCGGCTTCCCGAGCCTGCTGAAGAGGATCCTCAGCATCGCGTTGGCGTCGGTAGCGGTACCGACCGTGGACCGGGGGTTGGTACCCATCCGCTCCTGGTCGACGATGATCGCCGTCGTCAGCCCATCGAGTAGGTCGACCTCCGGGCGCGCCAGCGTCGGCATGAACCCCTGCACGAAGGCGCTGTAGGTCTCGTTGATCAGCCGCTGCGACTCCGCAGCGATCGTGCCGAACACCAGCGAGCTCTTGCCCGAGCCGGAGACACCCGTGAACACGGTCAGCCGGCGCTTCGGGATCTCGATGCTGACGTCCTTGAGGTTGTTCACGCGCGCGCCGTGCACGCGGATCAGGTCGTGGCTGTCGGCATCCCGCAGCGCAGACGACTGCTTGTCCGTCTTGGTGGCCGTGCTCATCGTCTCTCCATTCTGTTCCGCGGGCCGCATTCGCTGTGTTCGTGGCGTCGCCTGGCTCGATCGACCAGCCTCGCACAATGCGTCTCGTTCTCCGTCGCCGCGCCGGTGCCAACTCACCGGCTCAGGACACAACTTCTTATGCGTCGAGGGCGGCCCTGACGCTTTCGAGCCACGCCGCGGCCTCGTCCATTCCTCTCTCCAGCACCCTCCGCACGACGGCGGACCCCACCACGACCCCGTCCGCGGTGGCCGACGCGTCCCTCGCCTGCTCCGGCGTGGATACGCCGACGCCCACCAGGATCGGGAGGTGCGACGCGGCCCGGCACGCCTCCACCACGGGCGCGGCGCGCTCGGAGAGGCTCTCCCGGGCCCCCGTCACCCCTAGCGTCGATACCGCGTAGATGAATCCTGTGGCGGTCTCGGCGATGGCCTTCACGCGTTCGGTCGAGGACGTGGGAGCGACGAGGGGTACCCAAGCAAGGCCGAACTCGGCCGCGACGGCGCGCAAAGATCCCGACTCCTCCACAGGGATGTCAGGGACGATGAGCCCCGCGAACCCTGAGTTCCCGCGCCGCGTGGCAGAACTCATCCTCGCCCATGCGATGGATCGGGTTGTAGTACGTCATGGCCAGCCGGGGCCGGTCGGTGGTCGCCTTGGATGCGAGCTCGAGCGCGCCGAGCGGCCCCACGCCCGAGCGGATGGCTCGTTCGGTGGCGGATGCGATGACCGGCCCGTCCATCAACGGGTCCGAGTATGGGAGCCCCACCTCGATCGCATCGGCGTGAGCCGCGATCGCATCCAGGGCCGGTGGGAATCCCACCGGGTCCGGTATGCCGGCGACCAGGTACGGCACCAACAACTTGCGGCCGGAGGCGCGCGCCGCCTCGAGATGATCCAGTAACTCGGTCATGCGTCCAGCGCGCTTGCGACCGTAGCCACATCCTTGTCTCCCCTGCCCGAGAGCCCCACGAGCACGACCCCCTCGGGATCGCTCCGGAGGACGTATGCGAGTGCGTGAGCCGGTTCGAGGGCCGGAAGGATCCCCTCCGTCTCGCCGAGGATGCGGAACGCGGCCAGGGCCTCCGCGTCGGTTGCGCTCTCGTATCGAGCGCGGCCGGAGGCGGCGAGCCATGCATGCTCCGGTCCGACCCCCGGATAGTCCAATCCAGCCGAGATCGAATGCGCGTGGGCGATGAGACCCTCTTCATCTTGGAGGACCAGGCTCCGCGCCCCATGCAGCACGCCCGGGGTTCCCTTCGTGAGGGAGGCTCCATGGCGTCCGTCCAGGCCCTCTCCAGCAGCTTCGACGCCCACCAACGCAACCGACTCGTCGCGATAGAACGCGCGGAACAAGCCGGCTGCGTTCGACCCGCCTCCCACGCAGGCGACGACCTCATGGGGAAGAGCGCCGGTGAGCTCCTGACACTGCGCTCGAGCCTCGTCGCCGATCACGGTCTGCAGAGAAGCGACGATCTCCGGATAGGGGTGCGGTCCTACGACGCTGCCGATGACGTAGTGGGTGTCCTCGACGTTCGTCACCCAATCGCGCAAAGCTTCGTTGATCGCGTCCTTCAAGGTCGCGCTGCCGGCTTCCACCGGGATGACCTGCGCGCCCAGCAACCGCATCCGCACCACGTTCAGGTGCTGCCGGCCGACGTCCGTCGCGCCCATGTAGACGACGCACGGGAGGCCGAAGTAGGCCGCGGCGGTCGCGGTCGCCACCCCATGCTGACCGGCGCCCGTCTCGGCGATCACGCGGGTCTTTCCCATCCGTGTCGCCAGGAGCACTTGGCCGAGCGTGTTGTTGATCTTGTGTGCACCCGTGTGAGCGAGATCCTCGCGTTTGAGCAACACCTGCGCGCCCGCCCGCTCCGAGAAGCGTTTAGCTTCGTAGAGTGGAGTCGGCCGACCGACGACGTTGGCCAGCAGCGCATCGAGCTCACGAGCGAACGCGTCGTCCGCTCTCGTCGCCTCCCAGGCCCGCTCCAGCTCGTTAAGAGCCCCCATGAGCGCCTCGGGAACGAAACGGCCTCCGAACTCTCCGAAGCGACCGTTCTCGTCGGGGACGCTTCCGGCCCTCACGACGCCTCCGTAAGGCCTCGGAGCGTCGTCTCCGGATCCGGGGATGTGACGAGGGCCTCGCCCACCAGGACGGCCGTCGCGCCGGCCTCGGCCAGCGCCTCGACCTCGGCGCGGGAGGACACACCCGACAGCCCTATCAACGTGACCTCCGGCGGCACCAGTGGGGCGAGCTTCGCGGTGCGATCGGGGTCGACCTCGAACGTAACGAGGTCTCGGTGGTTGACGCCGATCATGTCGGCCCCAACCGCCACCGCCCGCTCGAGCTCCTCTTCGTCGTGCACTTCAACGAGCGCGTCCATGCCGAGCACCTCGCAGGCCCTCCGTAACGACCCCAGTTCCTCTCCCAGGGCTCGTACGATCAGCAATATCGCGTCGGCTCCGGCGGCCCTGGATTCGAGCACTTGCATCTCGTCGAGGATGAAATCTTTGCGCAGCACCGGGAGCCCGGCCCCTCGCGCCTGCACCAGATCGTCCATCGTGCCGCGGAAGTGCTCCGTCTCCGTGAGAACCGATAGGGCGGCCGCCCCTCCAGCCGCGTACCGGCGCGCCGCCTCACCGGCGTTGAGATCGAGGTTCAACGGTCCCGCGGACGGGGAGGCTCGCTTGATCTCGGCGATGATCGCGGTCCCCGGTCCGGCCACGGCGGCTCGGAACCCCCGGGGTGGCTCGACGGAGGCCAAGCGCTGCTCGAGAGCCTCGGGAGTGACCGTGGCTTTCAGTTCGTCGACGCGCGCCCGAGCCGACGCGAGGAGATCATCGAGATAAGACATACGAAGAACCTAAACGCCGTGCCACGTCATTCTCTCGACGTCATTCTCTCGTCAGGAACTCGAGCAACGTCCGGCCCACCGAGATCGCGTCGCCGCCGATCTCCGCGGCGGGGAATCCCGCGTCCTCGAACACCTCGACGTCGCCCGACTCCACCGTGGCATCCACTCCGACTGACTCCGCGGCGTTCGCCAGCTCGGGGGCCAGCTCTCCCTTCAGAGTCAGACCCTCGCCAGCCACGGTCCCCTCGATCAGGATGATCCCGGGGTCGACTCCTTCGTCGAGGAGCAGCTCGCGCGAGGCGCCGGGATCCGAGCCGGCCGGGCTCGATGTCGGCGTTGTCGGCGCCCAGTCCCACGAAGCCGATCGAGTGCTCGGGCTCCACCACCCGAAGTGCTCGCGCGACCTCGAGCCAGGTGCCGATGGGCTCCCCACCCCCCGACTCACCCGGCGGTGTGTCGTAGGCCACTGCGACGATCGCGGTGGCATCTCCCCCATCCGGGGGCAGGGCCATCACGTTGGACGAACGGATCAGGTCTCCTACCGGGACGTTGTCGAGACGTACGAGATAGCCCGCCTGTTGCAGATGCCCCAACAGATAGGTCGCGGCCAAGCCCTCCGCCTGCGATCCGGCCGGACGTTTCGGGTCGTCCTCCGCGAACTCGCGTTCATGTCGCTCCACCATCGGAGGACGTACGCGCGGGGGCCCGGTGGGGTCGGGTCGCTCGGCCGTCTGAGATGACCCCCCGCAGGCCGTCAGCAGAACCAGCGCCGAGCACGCGCCGGCCAGAGCTCTCGCCACCATGGACTTAGTATCTGCCGCTATGGCCGATGAAGGACGACCGATCGCGTGGATGGCGCTCGAGAACGGGACCCCCGTGATCGCCGGCGATGGCCAAGAGGTCGGTAAGGTCGCGGACGTCGTCGCGGACGAGAGCAAGGACATCTTCTCCGGCGTGGTGTTCCGAACGGGCCTCCTGGAAGCCAAGAAGTTCGTCCCCGCTTCCGACGTGGACGAGATCACGTCCACCTCCGTTCGACTCAGCATCTCCTCCAAGGAGTCGGAGTCACTCGAGACCTACGAGGGCTGACCCCGATCCTCTAACGCCGTCGCTCCGGCAACCGCTCTGAACAAAACCTCAGCCTTGCGGCGCGTCTCATCCGCCTCAGATGCCGGCACCGAATCCGCTACGACGCCGGCCCCCGCCTGAACGTACGCGCGTCCCGCAGTCGCCACGATCGTGCGGATCGTTATGCATGTATCGAGGTTGCCCGAGAAGTCGAAATAGCCAACCACCCCTGCGTAGGGTCCGCGCTTCGTCTTCTCGAGGGAGTCGATTATCTCCATCGCACGAACCTTCGGGGCACCCGACACCGTCCCTGCCGGGAAACATGCGGTCAGAGCATCGAAAGCGGTCGCCCCCTCACGCAGGCTCCCAGTCACGTTCGAGACGATGTGCATGACGTGGGAATAGCGCTCGATCTGCATCAGCTCATCGACCTGAACGCTGCCGTAACGAGCGACGCGACCGACGTCGTTGCGCGCAAGATCGACGAGCATGACGTGCTCCGCGCGCTCCTTCTCATCGCCGATCAGATCGCGCGCGAAGGCGGCGTCCTCTTGTTCCGTGGCTCCACGAGGTCTGGTCCCCGCGATCGGCCTGGTAACAATCTTGTCGCCGGTGACTCGAACCAGCGGCTCGGGAGAGGAGCCGGCGATCTCGTACTCCGGGTCGCGTTCCGATGCGCCGAAACGAAGGAAATACATGTAGGGACTGGGATTCAACGTGCGAAGCACGCGGTAGGCGTTGAACGAAGACCCGCCTAGAGGAGCCACGAACCGTCTCGAAGGGACGGCCTGAAAGATGTCACCGGCATGGACGTGCTCCTTGACCACCCCGACCCAACGCGCGTATTCCTCATCATCCACATCGGGATCGAAGCGCACGCGGAGATCGTCGGAGAGCTCGATCGGAGACGCTTCGAGGGGGGCAGCGAGTCGTTCGACGACCGCTTCGCAGCGATCAACGGCGTCGTCGTACGCGCGCCTGGGATCGGCGGGCCGTGAGACGTTCGTGATCACGAACGCCTTCTGTGCGAGGTGATCGAAGACGACGAACGTGCGCGTCAACAACAAGGCCAGATCCGGCAGCCCGAGATCGTCCGGAGGAGATCCGGGGAGCCGTTCCAGCTCGCGCACGCAGTCGTAGCCCAGGAACCCCACGGCCCCCCCGTGCAGCGGGGGCAGACCCCAGCCCTCGAGCCGTGGCGCCCTGCAGGACTCCAACAGCCTCCGGACGTACGCCAGCGGCGGCTCCCCGGGCTCCGGCGTGACGGGAGGATCCCCGTCCACCGTCACCCGCCCATCGCGCGCCTGCACTCGGGCGAATGCATCTCCGCCGATGAACGTGTGACGCGCCCAGCGTTCGCCCCCCTCCACGCTCTCGAGCAGGAAGGAATCGGGCTCGAAGGCGAGGCGCTTGAACGCGGCGACGGGGGTCTGCGAATCCGCCAGCACCTCTCGCCACACGGGAACGATCGGGTGCCGGTCGGCCAAATCTTCGAACGTGGCGCGGTCGGGACGGTAGGAGCTCAAGGGTCGAAGCCCCGCCTCAACGGCTCAGTGCTGGAGGTCGTATGGGAACGGGTCGGTGAAGCGCTCCGCCCCCGATGAGGTTACGAACACGGTGTCCTCGAGGCGCACGCCCCCGACCCCCTCGTAGTAGAGGCCCGGCTCGATCGCCACGACGTCGCCCTCGATCAACTCGTCCGAGCGAGGGCCCATGTAGGGCCGCTCGTGCACCTCGAGACCGACCCCGTGGCCGAGGGAGTGCGGGAAACCCTCCTTCGGAGGCTCGGGGCCGGTGTGCGTCAGCTTGGTGGGGATCCCATGTGATCCGAAGTACTCGGCCACCTTCCGGTATGCGTCGTTGGTGCCCGGCTTCAGATGTTCGAGAGCGATGTCTAGAGCCGCGCGGCAATGGTCGTGCAGCTTCGTCAGCTCCTTCGAGGGTGTCCCGGGGACGAACGTCCGCGTCATATCCGTGAACACGCCGATCCTCGTATCGCGCGGCCACACATCGATGATGCAGGAAACGTCCGGGAGGATCGGACCCGTCCCCGCGTCGTGCCCCAGGAAGCAGGCGTCACCGGAGTGCACGAGGATCTGCTGTGATTCCGCACCTTGAGCTTGTAATTGGGGCAACATCGCCTCACGTATCAACTCGGCGGTCAGGATCTCGCCCTCGAAACGAAGCTGACCCGAGGCGGTTGGTTCGGCGTCACGCAACATCCGCGCAGCGGTGAGCATCGCCGTTTCCGCCGCCCGTTGGGCACGCTCGACCCCCTCGAGCTCGGCCGGGGTCTTCTTACGACGCCGCATGCTCCACGCGTCGTCATCGATCGACACGTCGACGCCCTTCTCGCGAAGGTAGTCGGCGGAGAGAACTGGGAAGGTCTGGGGAACGACGACCTTGTCGACCTCCGCCCGTCGCAACGCGCGCAGGAGCACCTCCGGGCCCACGAGGTGGGTGGGGAACGAGTCGTCGTTGAAAAGCTTCTCCCTCCCGAACTCGTGTCCCGCCCAGAACTCATCGACGACGTCCTCCCTGCGCGCGAACGTGGTCCGGTCGGACTCGTCGCCCACGACGATCCTCTTGCCGTCGTGCTCGATGAAGGCAAGAGGACCAATCACCGCCTCGCCGATCTCGTGGCGAACGGCCGGACTATGGGCGGGGTCGTCGAACAGCAGGAAGGTAGTCATGAGCGAGGAATCCTAACGGCCGGACCAGGACCGCCTAACGTTTGTCCCGATCGGATGGGTCCTCTTCGTCCGGCTCGAGTGCGCCGGCCGTGGGTTCGTCCACCGAGACGTTCCCCGGACCGTCGGTCGATCCGTCCTTGCTCTCGGGGTCGGTCGGCTCCTCGGTTCCCGGCCGGGGTAGGTCTTCCTTCTGGTCGCTGAGGTCATCGGCTCTTCCTTCGGTCATCTGGTCCTCCCTATCTCTCACGTTCCACCTCGAACTCGTACCGTCCAGACGCCACCTCGTCGGCCGTCCGGATAGCGTCCATGAGGGAGAACTTGTCTTCGTACAGGGCGCGGCCCACAATCGCTCCTGCAACCCCGACATCGCTGAGGCGCGCGACCGCACGGAGGTCGGCCAGAGAGCTGATCCCGCCCGAAGCGACCACCGGCAGCTTGGTCTCCCCCGCGAGCGCCGCAAGCCGTTCGATATCGGGGCCGGACATCGACCCGTCCCGTTCGACGTCGGTGTAGTTGAACTGGGACACACCGGCCTCTTCGAACGCCCTGACGGCGTCCAGCAGTGGGACCCCCGCCCCAACCGTCCACCCGCGAGTGGTGAGCTCGCTACCCCGGGCATCGAGAGACACCGCGATGCGGCCCCCGTATCGTTTGCAGGCGGTAGCGAGGGCATCCGGATCCTCCAGGGCAACCGTCGACAAGACGGCGCGCTGAGCGCCCGCGGCGAGAACCTGCTCGACGTCGTCGAGCGTCCGAAGGCCCCCACCGGCTTGGACGGGGCACGATGCGATCTTGACTACTTCGAGCATCAGCTCGCGGTTTCGAGGGTCGTCGCGCTTGGCTCCATCGAGGTCGACGATGTGAAGCCAGCGCGCTCCCGCTCGACAGAACCCCAATGCAACTTCGATGGGATCGTCGGAATAAACGGTCTCGGCACCCAGGCGCCCCTGCAAAGAACGCGCACAGCGGCCGTCGACGATGTCAACCGCCGGATACACGATGAAACTCAAACGTTCAACTCCCCCAACTCGATGGGATCTTTGCCGGGTGGGTCGGGATATCAGTCGGGATGCCAGTCCGTGATACCCCTCGACCGCAACCCCCAACCAGCACAATACGAGGTCGTCTCATCCCCCGATTCTTATGTCCGCGCGCAACCCAGAGCCCTCTCCCAACATTTCTTCCCCGCCCACCCCGGGCAGGTGCCGGGACTACTCGGGTTCGCCGGCCGTCGACGGATCGAGCCGAAGGTGCACGGAGCGCGCGTGGCCGGGCAGATCCTCCGTCTCCGCCAGCGCGTCGATATGAGGGGCCAAGCGTTCGAGTGCGGATCTCTCGAGACCCGTGACGTAGGTCCTCTTGACGAAATCCCGCACGCTGAGACCCGAGGACCACCGCGCCGATCCACCCGAAGGCAGAAGGTGATCAGTCCCACCCACGTAATCCCCCGCGGGAACGGCCGAGAGCGGCCCCACGGAGACCGAACCCGCATTCCGAACGCGATCGAGATTGTCGATCGAGTTGTCGATATGCAGTTGCAAGATGCTGAGGGGCGAACGCGTTCGCAGTATCTAAAGCGTGATCGAGGTCCCTCACCAGCACGGCCCGGCCACCTTCGATCAAAGCGTTCTCAACGTCGTCGCTGCGTTCGTGGGTCGCGACCTGTAGGTCGAGCGACGAGATCACCTGCTCGGCTACGTTCGGCTCCCATGTGATGAGGACATGCGCGCCGTTCGGCCCATGCTCCGCCTGCGCGATCAGATCGGCCGCGAGGATCCGAGGCGAGGCGCTCCCGTCGGCGACGATCGCGAGCTCCGCCGGTCCGGTGTCCGCATCGACCCCGACCCAGTCTCGAACGAGACGTTTGGCCGATCGCACCTGGGCGTCACCGGGCCCGACGATCTTCTCGACGGGCCGGACGCTCTCGGTCCCGTGAGCCAGCGCGGCGATCGCTCCCGGGCCCCCCATCCGGTAGACCTCGGTCACACCGAGCACGGCGCAAACCGCCAGGACGGACTCAGAGATCTCGCCATCATCATCGGGGGCGACCGCGATCGCGATGCCCTCCACCCCCGCCACCTGCGCGGGGACGACCGCCATGACGATGCTGGACGGGAGGACGTGTCGCCCGCCGGGAACGTGCACCCCGACTCGGCGCAACGGTCGCACCAGCTCTCCCACGAGATCATCGGCGGCCCGATCCATCCAGCTCTCTTCCACCTGTCGCTCACAGGTGCGCCGGAGGCGTTCCTCCATCACCTCGAGGGCGTTGACGAACTCCGGCCGGACCAGTGAGGTCGCCCGATCGATCAGCTCTTCCGGAACCCGTAGCGAGCCCGACATGGGACCGGGGTGGGTGGGGTCGGTGGGGTCCCGGCGATCGAGGATCGCCTCATCGCCACGCAGCCGGACGTCCTCCACGATCGCGGCCACGTCCTCGGCAGCCTTCGAGTGGGTCTCCACGGGACGAGGTCTGGGGATATGCACCGGGGTTGCTTGGGCGCGTCCATCCAGAACTTCCAACATCGGCTCACCCTAAATCGACGGGATCCAGCTCTAAGGGTGGTCGTCCTCCGTCGCTCTGGCCGGCCAATCGTTGCCGCAGCCGCGACACAGACAGGATCCCATGACGACCGAGAGCCTCGTGCTTCCGCAGCGGGGGCACTTGTCGATCCGGTCGGTCCACGCCGGATCGTCTCGCTGACAGTCCGGGCAGAGGAGCACCTGCTCGCCGTGCACCACCGCCCGCGCCCACGGCGAAGCCCCTTTGACCGGATCGGTCTGGACGCGTTCGCAACGCATGCAGGGCATGACGCGATCGTCCCCGAAATAAGACCTCCTGACCAGTCTCGGCGGCCGGTTTATCGTCGCGGCGTGCAGGCTGCGGAGTTAAGACCTTTATCGGTAGGGGAGAAGCTCGACGTCGCCATAAAGATCTATTGGCGGAACGCTCTGACCCTCTTCAGGGTCGTACTGGTGGTCGTCGCCCCTGTTCAGATCGTGACGGCACTCGTCTTCGCGTCCGTCCCTGAGGGAGAAGCCCTCTCCCTGCAGAACGTCGGCCAAACACCCACCGTCGATCCGACGCTCACCACCTCGGAGATATGGGCGTACGTGGCAGGCATCGCCGTGGTGGTGATCCTGAGTTTCATCGCCTCGACTTTGGCGACGGCCGCCTGCTTCAAGGCGGTAAGCGACGCCTATCTCGGAGGTGAGCCCAACTGGCGCACGTCTTTGGCGTTCGCCGGCAAGCGTCTGCACTCTGTTCTCTGGATAAGCATCCTCGGGGGTCTGCTCACGTTCGGGTTGCTCGCCGCGGCCGGTGCTCTCACGGCGTTGCTGGGGGCCCTCGATGAGATGGCTCTGTGGATCGGGATACCTCTGTTCATCGCCGCCCTCGTGATCGCGACGTGGATGTGGATCGGATGGGTGGTGGCCGTGCCGGCGTTCCTGACCGAGGGAATGAAAGGTCGGCGGGCCCTGGGGCGCTCCTTCCGATTGGTGAAAGGGAGGTGGTGGCGAACGCTCGGTCTCTACTTCCTCGCGAACTTCCTCGCGGGGATTGTGGGGAACATCGTCGTAACCATCCTTACGGCACTGCAATTCACGGACGTTGGGGAGTCGTTCGCCATGCAGCTGACGCTGAGCGCCATCGGTCAGACGGTCGCCGCAGTCATAACGACGCCCTTCATCGCCGCTTTCATCATCGTGCTCTATTTCGATCTGCGGGTTCGTAATGAAGGGTTCGATCTACAACTCCTAGCGGAGAGAGTGGGGCTGACGCCCGGCTCGATGGGTGCGCTTCGTCCCATGACGGACTACCTGCCCCCGGTGCGCCCCACCGGGGGGAGTCAACCGCCGTTCTGGCCCCCACCCCCGGGATGGCAACCGGACGCGTCTCCGCCGCCGCCGCCGGCAACTCCAACCCAGGCGCCGCCGCTGTGGTCGGGCGGCGCGGCCCCCAGCCCGCCGCCGTCTGGCGATACGGAAACGAGCCGCTCGCCGGACCGCTCCGCTCAGCCCCCGTTCTGGCCACCCCCGCCCGGGTGGGAACCTCCTCCCGAAGATCCCGCCGGACGATGAGACGCGCCGTACCTCTGGCGCTCGCCGTTCTCATCGCGGTGGTCGGGACGCCGGCGTTTGCCGCGTCCGACGTCAGCGCGGCTCGTTTCCGCTCGCTGGCCCGCGACGCGATCGACGATCCGGAGGCTCTCGCGGAACTGCGCGAGGTGACCTCCGTTGACGGAGAGCCGATCGATATCGCCCCCGCCCTCCAAGGGGCGGAAGGAGCCGAGCTCGATCGTCGCCTCGAAGTCATCGCGAACTCCGAACCGGTCACTGCGCAGGACTCGGATAGTGCGCGCGACCGCGCGGACGACATCCTCGGTGGCTCCGCCTATAGGGAACCCGATGTGCCGCGGCCCTTCGAGGGGGTCCTCGAAACGCTGGGCGACTGGCTCAGCCCGCTCCAGGGACTCCTGGACTGGCTGCGCGATCTGTGGCCCGGCGCCGGGAGCCCGACGTGGTGGATCCTGGCCGGCGTCGTTTTCGTTGCTGCGATAGCGATCGCCACTCTGGTGATTGCTCGGAGATCTCGCCGGAGCGTGACGCACGCCGCCGTTCACCACGGCGTATCCAGGGGCGACGATCCGAACGAGTTGGAACGTCGTGCCGCCGAAGCGGAGGGGAACGGCGATCTCGAAACCGCCATCCGCCTCCGGTTCCTCGCGGGGCTTTTGCGGCTCGATCGTGCCCGCGTGATCGAGTTCCATCCGTGGCTCACGAGCGGCCAGGTCGCTCGCACGTTGCGTTCCGACTCGTTCGACGACATCGCGGCCACCTTCGACCGCGTCGTCTACGGACGGCTTCGGCCGGAACCGAACGATGCAGCGGACAGCCGCACGGGGTGGGCACGCGTTCTCGAGGAGGCGAGGTCCGCGTGAAAGCTGCTACCTGGCTCCCGAAGAGCCGTGGCGCGCGCGCTCTGTTGATAGGTGTGGCCATCGTCGTACTGTTCAACCTGACCCTGTTCTGGCTGAACCAAGCTGCCGGAGGTCCCAGCGGTCCACCATCCTCGAGTTACGCGACCTCACCGGAGGGGGTGCAGGCGTTCGCCGACCTCCTGGCTCAGGAGGGACACGACGTCGAGCGCTTGCGCTCGACGGTAGATGAAGTCGACATCGACGCGGCCTCCACGATCGTGATGCTCGACCCGGGGACCGTGACGGATGAGGAAGCCACCGCGCTCCACGATCTCGTCGAGCGCGGTGGTCGCCTGGTCGTGAGCGTTGCGACGCCGGCCCCCTGGCTCGAGACGGTCACCGGCGAACGGGTCACCTGGGCCGCCGGCGGGCCGGCCGACGTTCGGCCCCTTGTACCCCTGCCGGAGGTGGCCGGCGTCGAGGCCGTTCACGCCGACGGAACCGGACGTTGGGAGGAGCTCGCCGGCGCTGTCCCGGGTCTGGGAGATGGAACCGCAGACGGCGTGCTGCTGGCGGTCGCCTCGGTCGGATCCGGCCGGGTGGCTTTGCTGGCCGACGACTCACCTCTCCAGAACCGTCTGCTCGCGTCCGGCGACAACGCCGCGTTGGGCCTGGCGCTGGCCGGAGCGATCGAACGCCCCGTCCTGTTCGCGGAGAGCCACCATGGATACGGCGAGGACATCGGCCTCGCCGCGCTCCCGGCCGGATGGAAGGTGGCCCTGATAGGACTCGGCCTGGCCGCGATCGCTCTGGTCGTCGCACGGGGTCGCCGGTTGGGGCCGCCGGAACAGACCAGCAGGGACCTCGCTCCGCCGCGCATCGCCTACGTCGAATCGGTCGCGGGCATACTGGCGCGGAGCGGACACCCGCAAGCCGCCGTAGCTCCGGTGGCTGAGGCCGCGCGTGCGGCGACTATCAAACGGGCGGGACTTCCGGCGGGGGCCAACGACGCGGTGCTCGCGGAGGCCGCGCGTGGCTTGGGAGTGTCGGAGGCCGGTGTGGCAGCGATGTTCGGAAGAACCCACAGCGATGCTCAAGTGCTGGCGGCGGGGCGGGCCCTCGCGCAACTACAGAAGGAAGGACGACATTGAGAGAGCTCAGGGAGCGCGTCGGCAACGAAGTCGCCAAGGTCGTGGTGGGTCAGCTCGACGCTTTGGACATGCTGCTTGCCGCGGTGTCCGTGAGCGGTCACGTTCTGCTGGAGGGAGTTCCCGGAGTAGCCAAGACGTTGCTCGCAAACGCACTGGCGAAGACGTTGGGGGTTATGTTCCACCGCGCGCAGTTCACGCCCGACATGCTCCCCTCGGACCTGACGGGCACAATGACGCTGAGTGGCGGGGAGTTGGCCTTCCGACGGGGCCCTGTCTTCACGAACATCCTGCTCGCCGACGAGATCAACCGAACGCCGCCCAAGACCCAGGCGGCGCTGCTCGAGGCGATGCAGGAACGGCAGGTAACGATCGACGGGACCGGGCACGCGCTCCCCGATCCATTCCTCGTCGTAGCCACACAGAACCCGATCGAATACGAGGGCACCTATCCGCTTCCCGAGGCACAACTCGACCGCTTCCTGTTCAAGGTCGACATGTCGTATCCCAGCGAAAGCGACGAGGTCGCGATGTTGAAGATGGCCCATCGAGGTGTCGCGCCGTCGACGCTCGAGGATGTCGAAGCCGTGGGTTCGGTGGACGATCTGCGCGCAGCACGAGCCCAGGTGGACTCCACCCGGGTATCCGACGAGGTGACCTCCTACATCGCCGCCGTCACGAGGAGCACGAGGGACCTGCCGAGCGTTTCGCTGGGGGCGAGCCCTCGTGCTGCCGTCCACCTGCTGGCGGCATCCAAAGCCGCGGCGCGCCTCGCGGGCCGAGATTTCGTCACTCCTGACGACGTCGCCCGCATGGCTTTGCCGGTGCTGCGGCACAGGCTCGTGCTTAGGCCGGAAGCGGAGCTCGAGCGATACCGACCCGACGATGCAGTGAACACTGCACTCCAAGGCGTTCCGGTTCCTCGTTGAGCCCGACGCCCCGGACGGCGTTCATCCTCGGAGGGATATCTCTGGGAGCCCTCCTCCTGCCGCTGAGCGTCGTTGCGCTTCTCGCGGTGGCTCTGGCCGGAGCGGCGATCGCGGACGCTCTTAGGGCCAGGCGCTTGCCGTCGCTGTCGCAGACCACCAGCGACATCATGTCGCGCGGCGTCCCATCGGATCTGCGGCTTCAGGCGGACGACGGTTCCCCCGGACATCTGCGCCTGCGCCAACCCGCGCCGCCCGACCTGACTATCGAACCCGCGGAGGACGACGACGGCTTGGCGGCGCAGGTGGTTCCCGCACGGCGCGGCCGGCACGTTCTCCCGGCGCCCGCGGTTCGGGCGAGGGGACCGTTGGGCCTCGGTTGCTACTACGGGAGGTTCGCCGGGGATCGCGAGGTCCTGGTTTACCCGGACATGCCGACGGCGTGGCGACTGGCCCTCGCGGTCAGACGGAGCCGCTACCGCGACAGCGGAGATAGGCGCAGAGGGCCGCTGGGTTTGGGGACGGAGTTCGAATCGATCCGCGACTATCTGCCGGACGACGACATCCGGCAGGTCAACTGGAGGGCCACGGCCCGCCTCGGACGCCCGATGAGCAACCAGTACAGGATCGAGCAGGACCGCGACGTGATCTGCTTGATCGATGCGGGGCGGCTCATGACCGCGCCGTTGGAGGGCCGCACGCGACTCGATGCGGCCGTCGACGCCGCGGCCGCCGTGGCGCTGGTCGCCGACGAGGTTGGCGACCGGTGTGGCGCGATCGCCTTCGATGGCCGCGTGCAGCGAAACATCTCACCGCGACGCAAAGGTGGCCACGCGGTCGTGCAAGGGATATTCGATCTCGAGCCAACCGGCGCCGACAGCGACTACGAGCTGGCGTTCAGGCAAGTTTCGGGGATGAAGCGCGCATACGTGCTGGTGTTTACCGATCTTCTCGAGGAGGCCGCCGCGCGACCTCTGATCGAAGCGGTTCCGGTGCTGGCGCGCCGGCATGCCGTCGCCGTCGCGAGCGCAGCGGATTCAGATCTGATCGGGCTCACGATCCGGCCCCCCGAAACACCCGCCGATGTCTACCGTTCCGCGGCCGCGATCGACGTGCTGAACGCCCGGGGACGAGTGGGAACCTCTTTGCGCGCGATGGGGGCCGAAGTGCTCGAGGCTCCCGTCGACAAGCTCGCTGCCGCGTGTGTGGATGCCTACCTCCGCGCGAAGGTGCGGGCACGGCTCTAGGCCGTTCCGCGCGGGGCACACCACGCCAGACGACGAGCGCCCAGTACACGATCGCCAGCCCGAAACCGATCACGGTCACGGTCACGAAGCCCAGACCGCGCGGAGTGATGAACCCCTCCACCAGGCCCGCCAGCACCAGCCAGGGGGCCGTGCCGAGGATTATCTCCACCGCGATGCGTGCCTCCGCCACCACCGCGGCCAGCCGAGTCCCGCGCCCGGGCTCGACCAGAGCCCAGCCCATCCGCAGCCCGGCTGCGGCCGCGACCACGATGCACGAGAGCTCGAGCACGCCGTGAGCCGTAACGAGCTCATAGAACGCCACGCCGTTTCCGGCCGCCACCGACAAACCGGCGGCCGCGCCCAGGATGACCCCGTTGTAGAGCGTGAGAGCTGCGGTGAGGAGCCCGGCCGAGATACCGCCCGCGAAGGCCAGGAACGTGACGCGGATGTTGTTCGTGAATATCTGCGTCGCGAACGTCCCTTGCTCCTCCAGCGTGAGCCCCAGGTCGGTCCCGGGTTGCCGCGGCTCGGCGACCGAGCGGAACTCTCCCGGAACCAACCCCACAGCCCTCTCCGGATCCGACGCGGCCCATCCACCCGCGAGAGCCGCGGGAGCGAACAACAATGCTCCCGCGATGAGAAGGGGAAGGGGCCGCGAGGCAACCGCGCGCCAGTAACGATGTCCGAAGAACTCTACGATCGACGTCCGGCGGGTCTTCGAGTCGTAAACGAGATGGCGCGCTCTGCCCACCAGCTCCTCAAGCCGACCCACCACCGGATCCCCGGCGAACCTGCGCCGGGCAAGCGCGAGATCGGCCGCGGCGCCCCGATACAGCGCCGCCAGCGAGCGCACCCCCTCGGGGCCCAGCCGCTCGGGGCGTCCCCGCGCGCTAGAGCTCAGGCGCTCGAGCTCCGCCCACTCCGAACCGCGTTCGGCAACGAAACGATCCAGCTTCATGCGCGCTCGCGCGGCGCGTGGCGCTCGGTCCCGGCTTCCGTCACTGATCCGCTTCGGTCTCGCGCGCGGCCGTGTCGGTTCCGAAGGAGTGGATGCCGCACTCGGTCTTCGAGAACCCGGGCCACCTCCCTGCACGCTCGTCGTCAGCGGGCGCGGCGACCGTACAAGGAGCGCAACCGATCGACGCGTAACCGCGCTCCAGCAAAGGGTGCGTCTGGATCTCATTCGCAACCAAGTAGTCGTCGACATCCACTCGCGTCCAGGCGGCCAGGGGGTGGATCTTCAGGATCTCGTTCCCCGATGGCAGTAGCTGAGCCTCGATGATCGGCGTTCGGACGCGCAGTGGCGATTGCTCTCGGCGGATGCCGGAGATCCACCCGTCGTATTCCTCGAGGGCTTCCTGCAGAGGTGCCACCTTGTTGATGGAGCAGCAAAGGTCGGGGTCCCTGCTGTAGAGCCGCGGTCCATACGTCTGCGCTTGACCTTCTGGCGAATCGTGCGCGCCGCGCAGCTCCACGACTTTGAGTCCCCACTCCTCCTGGACGCGCTCCTTGAACTCGATCGTCTCGGGGAAGTGAAAACCGGTGTCCAGGAACAGGACCGGAAGGTTCGGCTCAATGGAGCGCAGAAGATGCAGAAGGACGAGCCCCGACGAACCGAACGAGGTAGCGATCGCCAGCTGGTCGATGGTCGAGGTCGCCCACGACAGGATGTCGCGCGGGTGCGCCCTCTCGAGTGCCTTGTAACGGGCGTCGGGCGTCACGAATCCGGCGCCTCCCGGCGCCCGGCTGAGTGGCGTCACGCGGGTTTCGTCGATCACCAGCCCCCAACGTCCCATCGACCGACCGGCCGTTAGGCCGGAGGCGACAAAGACTATCTGGGGGCCGGACCCTCCCAGCGACGGACCCGGCATCGATGCTCTAGGTTCGGCCCGATGAGATACGAGGACAGGTTGACGATCTCCACCCCCGAAGGCGTCGACCTGGAGATGACGCTGGCCGGGTTGGGCTCCAGATTCATCGCGGCCGTTATCGACGCCGCAATCCAATTCGTGCCCTCGCTGATCGTCATCATCTGGGCGACGGCAGGCACCGATGGGCGCCCCATTGCCATCGCCCTCGCCACTCTTTTCCTGTTCCTCGTCGTGTTCGGATACGACGTGTTGTTCGAGACCCTGGCTTCGGGGCGAACCCCGGGAAAGAGAGCGGGAGGGATCCGAGTGGTTCGGCTGGGAGGGGGGCCCGTCACCTTCACGACGAGCGCCGTACGCAATCTCCTCAGATTGGTGGACGTGCTTCCGTTCGCTTACGCCGCGGGGATCGTCAGTATCCTGGTGAGCCCGCGCAACCAGCGCCTCGGGGACATGGCCGCGGGGACCCTGGTCGTACGTGAGCGTCGCGGCGACGTGCGCCCAACCTGGGCGGAACAGACCACCTGGGTGCAACCCGATCCCGCTGCGGCGACCTGGGATGTCAGCGCAGTCACAGCCGATGAGATCGTGGCACTGAGGAGGTTTCTGGACCGGCGATACGAGCTCCCGCCAGAGGCGCGTGGGCGTTTGGCATGGGAATTGACGGAGCGTCTCCTGCCCAAGGTGGCAGGGGTCCCGAGCGACGTCCACCCCGAATATTTCGTCGAACAGGTCGTGGCGGTGAAGATCTCCCGCTCGTGAGCATTTCCGGTCGAGCCCACCACCGAACCGATAGGCTGCCGCCGTGAATCAACCCGCTTCGCCGAGTCTGAGACCGACCCCCGCATCCAGGATCCGTCCTGCTCTCCTCAACCGCCTCCGCAGATCGATCTCGATCGACCTCCGGGATCTCCGCGTCGCGGGCTCCGCCATGCTGTTCCTGGCGGCCACGCTTCCTCTCGTGCCCGGGTATCCCGGCGTCCCCTGCCTGCTGCGGACCTTCACCGGCGTCCCCTGTCCGTTCTGTGGCATGTCCACGAGCGTCAAGGAGACGGTCAGGCTCCACCTGCGGGATGCCTGGGCAGCGAACCCCGCGGGGATCGTGGCGGTCGTCGTCGCGGTGACCTTGATCGCGCTTCGACCCAGCAGGGCAAGGTTTCCCGCCCTGCTGATCCCTACCGTTCTGGCGGCGATGTGGATCTTCCAGCTCTTCCGCTTCTCGATCTTGTGATCGACCGTGAGGGACCGACCGAAAGGAGCAGGCGATGACGGATAGTTCATCCCAGCCGCCGGGCCAACCGCCCAGCGGCCCGCCCGCCGGGCAGGGGTATCCACAACAGCAGTACCAGGGAGGACCCCCCTCCTATGCCTCGGGACCGCCACAGGGCGCCTCCGGGCCCCGGGCAACTTTCGGCCAGCGCCTGGGCGCATATCTGCTCGACTTTTTGGTCATCGGTGTCCCGTTCGCGATCCTCGCGACCATCCTTGCCGTCGCGGTCGCGCCGGACGAGGGAACCGATGTGGACGGAGGAGCCGCTGGGGCCCTCATCCTGCTCTACGTCGTTGGTTTCATCGGCCTGTGGGCCTATTACGTCCTTCTCGAGGGTGGACCGACGGGCCAGACGATCGGCAAGAAAGCGGTCGGCATCCGGGTTGTCAGCATGCAGACCGGCGGCCCGATCGGCTATGGGAAGTCGTTCGCCAGGACGCTGGTCAGGACCTTCATCTCGGGCGCCATCTGCGGTTTGGGGTATCTCTGGATGCTGTGGGACAAGGAGAAGCAGACGTGGCACGACAAGATCTCCGACAGCGTCGTCGTTCCCGTCGCGGCCTATCCCATCCAGCGCTGACGTACTGGGTCTCGCGAGAGCCGGGCCGAAGACCCGGCTCTCTGCGCGTCCGTCACAGAGTGATGGTCAGTGAGCTCCCGAGGTTGGCCTTCAACTCCGCATAGAGACCATTCGATGTGTCGACGCAGTATTCGGTTCCCAGACGCAACACCGTCGTGCGCTCCCCGGTATCGAGGTGGAGGAAGACCTGGGTGCTTCCCGGGTGGTTGGCGAGGATCTCTTTGAGGTCGTCAACCAGCTTGGGAGTGCAGAGGTCGACCTCGACACTTATTTCGAAAGGGCGCTCCTCAAGCCGCGGTTCGTGAAGCTCCATCGCGATGATCTTCAGGGAGTCGTCGCGCGCATCTTGGTCGAGCCTGCCTTTGACCAACAGGATCGCATCCGGTCGCACCACGGAAGAGAACTTCTCGTACGTGCTGTTGAAGAGGATGATTTCGACGCTCGATCCCGTCAGGTCCTCGAGTTGAAGCAACATCATGATGTCGCCCTTGCGGGTCACGCGCTTGTTCACCGTTGCGATCAACCCGCCGACCGTGAGGATGTCCCCCGGCGTGCGATCGACCAGGGCCGCCAGCGAGCAATCGCACATCCTGGCGAGGAGGCCCTCGACCCCCAAGAGGGGGTGGTCCGAGACGTATAGGCCTAGCATCTCCTTCTCCTGTGCCAGGAGGATGTCCTTCGGGTGCTCCTCGAGGGACACGGGAGTGTCGGTATGTCTGGCGGCCTCGACATCGGTCCCGCCGCCCCACAAGGAGAACTGACCGGCCTCCTCTTGTTTGCGCTGCTCGATGATCTCCGCAGAGATGGATTCGAACTTATCGAGCAAGCCCTTGCGCGTGTGGTTGAGAGATTCGAACGCCCCGGACTTCACCAGTGACTCGAGCGTCTTCTTGTTCAAGCATTGATAGTCCACCCGACGGCAGAAATCGAAGAACGATGCGAAGTCGCCTTTGGCCTTCCGCGCTTCGATGATGCGCTCGACCACGCCCTCTCCCACGTGGCGTACCGCCGACAGTCCGAAACGGATCGACTCGCCAACGGGGGTGAAGTCCATCTCCGAGGAGTTGACGTCGGGGATCAGAACCGGGATGCCCATCTTGCGGGACATGCCGAGGTATTTCGGTTTGTCGTCCTTGCGGTCCTTGACGGATGTCAGCAGAGCGGCCATGTACTCGACGGGGAAGTGAGCCTTGAGCCACGCCGTCTGGTATGCGACGTATGCATACGAGGCGCTGTGAGCGCGGTTGAACGAGTAATCGGCGAAGGGCTGGATCAGCGACCACAGGTTCTTCGCCTCGCGCTCGGTGAGTCCCGAGTTCGCACAACCCTCGATGAAACGAGGTTCCTCCGCGGCCATGATGTCCCGCTTCTTCTTGCCGATCGCCTTCCGCACGAGGTCCGCCTGACCGGGGGTGTAGCCAGCGAGCTTCTGCAGCATCAGGACGATCTGCTCCTGGTAAACGAGCACGCCATAGGTCTCTTTCGTGATGTCCTCGAGGGCGGGGTGCAGGTAGACGATCTTGGAGGGGTCGTTCTTACGCTCGATGTAGGAGGGGATCTGCTCCATGGGTCCGGGCCGGTACAGCGCGATCAGAGCCATAATCTGCTCGAAACGGTCGGGCTTGAGTTGCACCAGGAGCCTGCGCATCCCTTCTGATTCGAGCTGGAAAACGCCGTCCGAATCCCCCCTGCGGAGCATCTCGTAGACCTTCGGGTCCGCCAGATCCAGCGAGTCGACGTCGATGTCGATCTCCCTGTTCACCTTCACCGCAGAGCGCGTGAGATCGATGACGGTCAGGTTGCGGAGGCCCAGGAAGTCCATCTTCAACAGGCCGAGCTCCTCGACGCCGTTCATGTCGAACTGCGTGACGACCTCACCATGGTCCCCGCGCTTCAGCGGAAGATGCTCGACGAGCGGGTCGCGACCGATGACCACGCCCGCCGCGTGGATGCCGGCCGATCGCTTGAGGTTCTCGATCTTGAGCGCGGTGTCGATGATCTCCTTGGCGGCGCCCCCCGCCTCGTACGCCTCGCGGATCTCGTGCGACGTCTCGAGCGCCGAGCCCAAGCCCGAGTCGCGCCCCATGATGAGCGCCGGGTACATCTTCGTCAGACGGTCGCCCTCCATGTAAGGAAAGCCCAGAACTCGAGCCGCATCCCTGATCGACTGCCTGCCTTTGATGGTGCCGTAGGTCACGATCTGAGCGACGTGATCGGAGCCGTACTTGTCTTGGACGTATCGGATCACGTCACCGCGTTTGCGCTCGTCGAAGTCGATGTCGATGTCGGGCATGGCGATGCGCTCGGGATTGAGGAATCGCTCGAACATCAGGTCGTACGCGAGTGGATCCAGCTCGGTGATACCCAACGCGTAGGAGACGATGGACCCGGCCGCGCTCCCCCGCCCCGGGCCCACGCGGATCCCCCGGTTCTTCGCCCAGTTGACGAAGTCCTGGACCACGAGGAAGTACCCGTCGAAACCCATGTCCCCGATGACCTTGAGCTCGTACTCGGCCCGTTCGACCGGGTCCCCACTCACCTCCCCGTAGCGGCGACCAACCCCCTCGAGCACGAGCTCCCTCAGGTAGGTCTCGAGGGTGTGTCCCTGCGGAACCTCGTACCGGGGAAGGAGCAGGTTCCCCATCGAGATCTCGACGTTGCACCGATCGGCGACCTCGAGCGTGGTCTCGCACGCGCCGGGCCAGCGCGCGAAGGCGGTGGCCATCTCCTCGGGGGACTTCAGGTAGAACTCGTCGGAATCGAACTTGAAGCGGTTCGGATCCGAGAGTTCGGAACCGGTGTTGATACACAGCAGAACATCGTGGGCGGCCGCGTCCTCCTTGTGGGTGTAGTGCGAATCGTTCGTGCAGACCCAGGGGATGCCCAGCTCTCGTCCGATCTTCACGAGCTCGTCGTTCAGCGGCTTCTGGACCGGGATGCCGTGGTCCTGGAGCTCGAGATAGAAGCGGTCGCCGAATAGCTCCCTGTATTGCGCGACCTTGCTCCGGGCGCCCGCAAGGTCGCCGGCCACTATCCGCCGGGGGATCTCGGCGGAGAGGCATCCGGAGAGGCAGATGAGCCCCTCGTTGTACTCCGTGAGCAGGTCCCAGTCGGTCCGGGGACGGTAGTGGAAGCCTTCGAGCCAGGCCTGCGACGAGATCTTCGTGAGGTTCTTGTAGCCCCGGTCGTCGGCCGCCAGTAGCGTGAGGTGATAGGTCCGTTCGGTGTTGTCGCGCTGATGATCGGGCTTCTCGCGCCGGTTCCCATCGAAGAGATAGCCCTCCATGCCCAGGATCGGCTTCACTCCCGAACGGGTCCCTCGCTTGTAGAACTCGAGGGCGCCGTACATGACCCCGTGGTCGGTGATGGCACAGGCCGGCATCCCCGCAGCCGCAGCCGCATCGAACATGTCGCCGACGCGGCTGGCCCCGTCCAGCATCGAGTACTCGGAATGCGCGTGGAGATGGACGAAACTCACGCCGAATGCCGTCCTCTCACGCCAGCCGTGCCCTTTCGATAGCGATGCCGTCGATGGCGATGCCGGACATCTCCCCCCGCTGGTCCCACCCACTGGAGGCCGCCCGTCTGAATCACCCTGAATCACACCGTCTGAATCACAAGGATGTACTTCTTTACCTACACCTGGCGACCTGCGCTTTCAAGCACGCCCCATCGACCTGCAGCGATGCCGGTGTCAAGGACCGGAAAGTGACTTTCGGTCGAGGGCTTTTGGCCTCCCGCCCCCTTAGAGTCCCCCGCCGGGCCTGTGGGCAACAAGAGCCCGAACCTGTGGATTAGCTGTTGATGATCGGTTCCTGGATCGCGGCGCGCTCCAGAGCGGCGCTCAGCTCGGGAGGAAGGGGGTCGAGGACGGAGCGTCGGGGGCCGCCGGCCGGGTCCGGGAACTCCAGCCGCCAGGCGTGCAGGAAGGGGCGCTCGAGGCCGAGAGACCGGCTGAGCTCCGCAACGCCGCCGTAAGGACGGTCGCCGAGCACCGGGTGTCCTAGGTGTGCGAGATGGACGCGGATCTGGTGGGTCCGGCCCGTCTCAAGCTTGAGGTCCAGGAGCGTCGCCGCATCGGACCGGCCCGCCACGGTGTAGTGGGTAATCGAGGGCCGGCCTTGCGGCGTAACCGCCATGGCCCAACGCCTGGTGGGGTGCCGACCCACAGGAGCCTCGATAGTGCCGCTGGCCGCGCGAAGCCGTCCACGGACGAGTGCGAGGTAGCGTCGCTCGATCTGGCGCTCGCGCAGTGCATCCACGAGGAAGGCCTGCGTCTCGTCGTCCTTCGCGACGAGGAGCAGGCCGGAGGTGTCCTTGTCGAGGCGGTGAACGATCCCCGGCCGAACCGAGCCCTCGCCGGAGAGGGATCCGCCGAGGTTGAGGAGGGCGTTCACGAGGGTTCCGCTCCGATGCCCCCGAGCGGGATGTGTCACCACCCCGGCTGGTTTCGAGACCACCAACAGCCGCTCGTCCGAGTAACGGATCGTGAGCGGGATGTCCTCGGCCTCGGGAGGGCCTTCGGCGGGGACCGCGATGTCGCCCGACACCGACTCGCCGGCGGTGAGCCTGTGGCTCGGACGAACGGCGCGCCCTTCAACGGTCACCTCGCCACGGCGGAGGCTGTGCTGGGCGAGTGTTCTCGTGATGCCGGCGCGCCGCGCGAGCACCGCGTCCACACGCTCGCCCTGCTCGTCGCCGGACGCTATGAAATTGATCATGGCCCGGGGTCACGCTCCGAGCGGAAGCTGAACCAGAAGGTCGCGAGGACCCCGATGACGATCGCGGAGTCAGCCAGGTTGAACACGGGCCAGACGTGGAAGTCCAGGAAGTCCACCACGTTGCCGTTGAAGTCCCGCATGACGCGGTCGGCGAGGTTTCCGAGGCCGCCCCCCAGGATCAATCCCAGGGGGACGATAGTGCGCGGATCGTCGAGGTTTCGCACCCAGAACACGATGAGGCAGACGACTACGCTGGTGGCGATCAAGAAGAATCCCGGCAGGCCCTGAAGCAATCCGAAGGCACCGCCCGAATTGAAAGCAAGCCGGAGACGGAACACTCCGTCGATCACCACGATCGGCGCATCGCTGAGACCGTCAAGCGCCAGTTGCTTCGTGATTTGGTCGACGAGGAGAACCGCAGCGGCTGTCAGACCCAGCAGTAGGTATCTGCTCCCACGCCGGCGGCCCGGAGGCCTGTCATCCGAGTCGGTGGGAGCGTCGATCGGGTCGCCGCGCAAGTGATCCTCCTTCAGATCAACGTGCGCGCTCTTCGCGGCGCTTGCAATCCATACACAGCGAGGCGTGCGGAAGCGCACGGAGGCGAGCCGCATCGATCGGACGTCCGCATCGTTCGCAGGTGCCGTATGACCCATCGTCGATTCGTTGGACCGCCCTAGTGATCTGGTCGATCAGGTCCCGGATGTTGTTCTGTATCGATAGGGCGCGCTCCCGATCGAAGGTCGCCGTCCCCGCGTCGGCGAAATCATCGTCGAGTCCCACCTCGCCGGTGAGGTCGGATTGCGTCGTCTGGAAGGACTCCTGCTCGATGTCGGTCAGCTGCGACCCGAGGTCGTGTCGCTCCTTCTCCAGTTGCGTGCGGATCGCCGCCAGCTGCTTCGCATCGAAATGCGCGGGCCGGGTCCTGCGCGGCTTGGGAGGCGGCTCTGGGGCCGGCCGAACGAGGGGCGGTTTCGCCGGTTTCCCGGCGGCCTGGATAGGTGAGTGTTCCGCGCCCGTCCTGGGGCTCTCCGTCGTCTTTTTCTTCGCGGCCGGCTTCTTGGCGGCCCTCTTCACCACCGGCTTCTTGGCGGCCGCACGCGTGACGCTCGGCTTCTTCGCGCTGGTCTTCTTGGAGGTGGTCTTCTTCGCGCTGGTCTTCTTGGAGGTGGTCTTCTTGCGCCCCGCGGGCTTGCGAGCGGTGGTCTTCCTACCCGTCGATTTCTTGCTTGTGGTTCTCCTAGCCGCGGCCTTCTTGGCCGCGCTCTTCCTGGCGGTGGTCTTCTTCGCCGTCGACTTCCGCGCAGGTTTCTTGGCGGCCGTTTTCTTGACGGTCTTCTTGGTCGTTTTTCTCGCCGAGGATCGCTTAGTGGTGGCTTTCTTCTTCCTCGAGGATGCCGACGACGAGCTGGTTTTCCGAGTGGATGGCTTCCGAGCCGGGCTCATGGGCGCGGGACGATAACACACGGTTTAACTAACGGGACACCTCACCGGGGGTGGTCCAAACCGGCGGAGCCGCGTCATCATCCTGGCGTAGCGTCGCATCGCTCAGGCTACTCTTTGGCGATGCCCGGATCCGCATCCTCACCTCGCTATAGGCCCGTTTCGTCTCAGGTGTCGTTCCCCGAGCTCGAGACACAGATCCTGGGCCGGTGGCGCGATCAGGACGTGTTCCACCGGTCCGTCGAGGCTCGTGAGGGCCGGCCCGAGTGGGTCTTCTACGAGGGCCCGCCCACGGCCAACGCCAAGCCCGGGATCCACCACGTGGAGGCCAGGACCTTCAAAGACATCTTCTGCCGCTTCCAGGCGATGCGCGGACATCACGTCCCCCGTAAGGGCGGATGGGACTGCCACGGGCTCCCGGTCGAGATCGAGGTCGAGAAGGAGCTCGGGATCGTGCGGAAGCGCGAGATCGAGGAGCGCGTCGGCATCGAGGAGTTCGTCAGGCGTTGCCGGGAGTCCGTCCAGCGCTACGTGGACGACTGGGAGCGGATGACCGCCAGGATCGGGTTCTGGGTCGACATGGATGACGCTTACTGGACGATGGATCCGCGCTACGTCGAGAGCGTGTGGTGGCTGCTGAAGCAGATATGGGACAAGGGCCTACTTCAGGAGGACTTCAAGGTGGTCCCCTATTGCCCTCGCTGCGAGACGTCCCTGTCCTCGCACGAACAGCATCAAACGGGTACCTACTCCACCGTGGTCGACCCGTCCATCTACGTTCGGCTGCCGCTGGAAGACGATCCGACTACATCTCTGTTGGTGTGGACTACGACCCCCTGGACTCTGCTCGCCAACATGGCGGCTGCAGTGGGTCCCGACCTGACTTACGCGACCGTCGACGACCCGATCCTCGATGGCCGGAAGTTGATCGTGGCTCGAGAGCGGGTCGAGCCTCTCCTGGGAGAAGGAGTGACCATTCTCGACACGTTGGCCGGCAACGACCTCATCGGCCGGCGCTACCGGCCCCCCTACGACTTCGTCGCCTCGGGCGCGCGCGGCCATCGCGTCCGCCCCGGAGATTTCGTGACCACTCATGACGGCACTGGGATCGTGCACCTGGCGCCGTATGGGGAAGACGACATGGCGGTGGCCAAAC
Source organism: uncultured Actinomycetes bacterium (assembly GCA_963777015.1). Lineage (GTDB taxonomy): Bacteria > Actinomycetota > CADDZG01 > CADDZG01 > WHSQ01 > JACCXF01. Next base: position 1,154,815 of record CAVZOQ010000003.1, on the reverse strand, counting down.
GAGACGACCTGCCGATCGCCCAGATGATCGATGGCTCTGGACGCGTGGTCGAACGGGGCGGCGAGTTCGCGGGCCTATGGATCAAGGACGCCGACGGACACATCATCGCCGACCTCGAGCAGCGGGACATCCTGTTTCGTTCCGAGCTGTACGAACACGCGTACCCACATTGCTGGCGCTGCGGGACGCCGCTCCTCTACTACGCGCGGAAGGACTGGTACATCCGCACCTCACGGATCAGAGATGAGCTGCAACGGTCGAACGAGGCCACCAACTGGCAGCCGCCGACGATCAAGTACGGCCGTTTCGGGGATTGGCTGGCGAACAACGTTGACTGGTCTTTGTCGCGCGACCGTTACTGGGGTACGCCACTGCCGATCTGGCGCTGCTCCAACGAGCACGCGCTGTGCGTCGGCTCCTTCGCCGAGCTATCGGAGTTGGCGGGACGGGACGTGAGCGACATCGACCCGCACCGGCCGTACGTGGACGAGGTGGTCTTCTCCTGCCCCGAATGTGGAGAGGAGTCGCGCCGGGTCAAGAGCGTGATCGACGCGTGGTTCGACTCGGGCTCGATGCCCTTCGGACAGTGGCACTATCCCTTCGAGAACGAGGACCTCTTCGAGGAGCGCTTCCCGGCGGACTTCATCTCCGAAGGGATCGATCAAACGAGAGGCTGGTTCTACTCCCTGCTCGCCGTCGCGACGCTCGTACGGGGGAGCAACTCATTCCGCAACGTCGTGTGTCTGGGTCTCCTCGTTGACGCCGACGGTCGCAAGATGTCGAAATCCGTGGGCAACGTCATCGATCCCTGGGCGGTGTTGGACGTGCAGGGGGCCGACGCACTGCGCTGGTACCTCCTCACGGGTGGCACGCCCTGGTCGGCCCGTCGATTGTCGCCCGAGATCGTCCAGGAGTCTCTGCGGAAATACCTGCTGACCCTGTGGAACACGTATTCGTTCTGGATCACCTATGCCTCCTTGGAGGACTTCGATCCAACCGCCGAACCGATCCCCGTAGGGGAACGACACGAGATGGATCGATGGATCCTCGCGGAGCTGAACGACACGATCCGCGAGGTCGGGGATGGCCTCGAGGACTTCGACGCGACACGAGGCGGCAAACGGTTGGACCGTTTCGTGGACGATCTGTCGAACTGGTACGTCCGCAGGAGCCGCCGGCGTTTCTGGCGCTCGAGCGAGGACGTGGACACACGCTCCGCCTTCCTGACGCTGTGGGAATGCCTCGAGACGGTGGCGAGGCTGACGGCTCCCTACACGCCGTTCGTTTCCGACGAGGTCTATACGAACGTGACGTCCGGACTTCCCGACGCGCACGACTCGGTTCACCTGGCCGATTGGCCGGAGATCGACCCGCACCGCGACGACGACGCTTTGCGACGGCGGATGGCGCTGGTCAGACGGCTCGTTGCGCTCGGGCGGGCGGCCCGCACCGAAGGGAAGGTGCGCGTTCGTCAACCACTGGCGCGCGCCTTGCTCGTGCTCCCGGCCGCGGAGGTCACGGACCTCGAGGGATTGGAACCGTTGATCGCCGAGGAGCTCAACGTGAAGGAGATCGAGGTCGCGCGGGGCCTCGAAGAGCTCGTGACCTACTCGGTCAAGCCGAACTTCAAGACGCTCGGCCCCCGTTTCGGACCGCGGGTGAAGGATGCCGCGAAGACGCTGGCGGGGATGGACGCACATGCGCTCGTGGCAGAGCTCGAGATGCGGGGCGAGGTGGAGATCGATCTCGACGGAGAACGACACACCCTCGGCCGTGACGATCTCGACGTGCGCGTCGAGGGACGTTCCGGGTTCTCGCTCGCCCAGGAAGCGCACTATGGGGTGGCCCTCGACCTCGACCTCACCCCCGAGCTACTCGCCGAGGGGATCGCACGCGAAGTGGTTCGCGCGGTGCAGGATCTGCGCAAGTCCAGCGGCCTTGCGGTCGAGGACCGGATAGAGCTATGGCTCGCCTCGACTGACGCCGACGTCCAATCCGCGCTCGCGACTCATCGCGATCTCATCGCCACCGAGGTACTGGCGCCCACCGCCCATATCGGCGAAGAACCGCCCGGCGATGTCCCAGCCGACATCATCGAGCTCGACAACGGATCCGCGACCGCTGCACTCCGACGCGTCTGACGCCTTGATCGATCTCGAGGACGTCCGCGCCGCTCAGCGGCGGATCGAAGGAGTCGCCAACCGGACCCCCGTGCTCACCTCGCGGACGTTGGACGAACGGACGGGAGCGACGGTCTTCCTCAAAGCCGAGACCTTCCAACGCGGTGGTGCTTTCAAGTTCCGCGGCGCCTACAACAAGGTCAGCAGCCTTACGCCGGAGGAACGGAAACGAGGAGTGGTCGCGTTCTCTTCCGGGAACCACGCGCAGGCCGTCGCGTTCGCGTCGAAGATCCTGGGGGTGCCGGCAACGATCGTCATGCCCGATGACGCTCCAACGGCCAAGCGGCAGGCTACCGAGGGTTACGGGGCGACCGTCGTCGCCTACGATCGCTACACGCAAGACCGGGAACAGCTCGCCGCGCAGCTGTCCGAGGAGGGCGGCTTGGTCCTCGTCCCGCCCTACGACGACCCCTTCATCATCGCTGGGCAAGGAACCGTTGCGCTCGAGCTGCTGGAGGAGGTGGGCGACATCGACGTCCTCGTGGCGCCGGTGGGCGGCGGAGGGCTCATCGCAGGCTGTGGGGTTGCATGCCGCTCCCAGTCGACGACCGTGCGCCTCTTCGGGGTCGAACCGGAGCTCGGCGACGACACCAGAAGGTCCCTGCACGCGGGCGAGCGCATCCAGATCCCGGTGCCGCGAACGATCGCCGATGGGCAGCAGGTCACGCAACCCGGGGAGCTCACGTTCGAGCTCAACCGCCACCTCTTGGAGGACGTCGTACTGGTCTCGGACGAGGAGATCCTCGACGCGATGGAGTTCACATTCGACCGGCTGAAGATCGTTACCGAGCCGAGCGGCGCAACGGGTATCGCCGCGCTCCTGCAGAGGCGGGTCGAGGTGAAAGGAGCGCGCGTCGGCGTCGTGGTTTCAGGAGGCAACGTCGGGGTGCAGCGGTTCTGCGAGTTGCTGTCCTCCCGTCACGGCTTGCAGATCCCACACGACTCATAGCTCCGCTTGCGTGCCGCGGAACGAGGCATCCGCTCGCAACCTTCGGCGTTCGCGTAGCGGCAATCGGAGCGGTGGTACTTCTTCCGTTGCGGGTCCGCGATGACGTCGGGATCGGAGTTCACGCCGGCCGGTCTCTGGCCCTGAACGCCCGGAACCGATGGAGTTGCGGGCCGTGACGAGAGGGGGCCGGCCATCATCCCCGCCGCGCCCGCGACCGGTTCCCGAGGGGGTCCGTCTTGCCGCGGGAGTAAGCCAGCGAAAGGAACACGGCAGCCACGACACTCGCCACGATCGAAGTGAAGATCAGCCACTGGTTCTGGTCGATCCAACCGAGCAATAGCGCCATCGCCGACATGACGACCAAGAAGAGGGAGCCCCCGAGAAGGGCGGTCATCGGCTAGTTGTCTTCGCGCCAGAACAGCCCGCGCACCCCGCGACGTTGCTGTGCGGCGGGTTCGGCGCCGTGCTCCTCGGGTTCGCCCTCCCTGCGCAGGGGGCCTGGCTCTTGCGCCTCTGCGGGACGTCCCTCGGGCTGCTGTGGCTGAGGCTGCGGTTGCACCGGCGTCTCCTGGCGCTCGGTCTCCGGCCTCACGTCTTGCTGGCCGGCGCGGCGTACCACGCCGCCCGCGGTGCGGAAGTCCGCCTGTTTGGTGGCCGGCGGCTCGCGTTCGGTGAGCGTGTCGAGACCCCTGATCTGTTGTTCGAGAAAGGTGCGGAGCCGCTGCTTGAGCTCGGTCTCGAAGTTGCGAAGTCGCTCTATCGAGGTATCGAGCTCGCGCTTTCGAGTTGCGTGCTCTCGCTCGGCATCGAGGGCCTTCCGACGAGCCTCGTTCTCGGCGGAGGTGATCCGCTCCCGCGCCTCGTCGCTCGACCTCTTGGCGCGCTGCTCCGCCTCACCCACGAGTTGCTCGGCCTTGGCTTTGGCCTTCGCGATCGCTTCCTCGGCCGCCTGCTGAGCCGTCACGAGGGTCTTCTTGAGCATCTCCTCGGCCTCGCGACTGGTCGCGACCGCCTGCTCTAGCTCGCGGATCCGCGTCTGTATCGATTGGTTCTCGCGCTGGACGCGGTCGAGAACCTCGGCCGTGCGATCCAGGAAGTCGTCGACCTCCTCCTGGTTGTAACCGCGCCACGCGTCGTGGAATTGCTTCTCGTGGATATCCCGCGCCGAAAGCTCCATAGGGGCCAAGTATCGCAGAGGTTCGCAGGGTGGTGCGGCTATCCCACGGAGCTGCAGAGGATGCGCTGTGCGGCTCCCAGGAGGAGGAAGGCAACCAGCACCGAAAGGTCGAACATCCCGACCGGTGGGATCATCCGCCGTAGCGGCGCCAGCACCGGCTCGGTGATGTCATACAGGACCCGAGCCACGGGATGAAGGGCGTCGGGCAGGGCCCCGAAGGCCTGGATCAGGGACACGATCACGCGCGCGAAGAGGATGAACCCCGCGATCGTGAGTGCGAAGCAGACGATGCTCAAGCGCGATCAGGCCTGATTGAAGAACCCGCGTTCCTCGAGGAAGCGCCGGCGTTCCTCGGCGGACACCTCGACGCCCGAAGGTGTTATCAGGAACACGCGCTCCGCCACCGGCTGCATGGATCCGGACAGCCCATAGGCCAGACCACTGGCGAAGTCGACCAGCCGGCGCGCGAGATCCGGGTCGGCCGAATGCAGGTTCATCAGGATCGAGAATCCCTCTTTGAACTTGTCCCCGATCTCCTGGGCATCGTTGAATGCGGTGGGCTGCACGAGGTGGACCTTGGGCGAGGGGCTCGACGGCATGGCGTGGACGACCGCCCCGCCCCTTGAGGTGCCCTGGCTCTCGGGCACGCGCCGGACCGGTCTGCGCTCGCGCACTTCCCCCTCGGGCTCCTGGGCCTCGAGGTCGTCGAACGCGTAGTCCTCGTCGTAATCCTCTTCCTCGGCGAGTCCGAGGTACACGAGGGTCTTTCTCCACATCCCAGCCATGGGCGAAGGATATCCCGGCCCGGCACGCCACGACCGCATTCACGCGGGCGGGTCAGTCGCGAGGCGTTGCCGGCGCCCGGCTCCCTGGGGTGACTCCGGCTTGGGTGGGAGCCCCGTTCCGTGAGGCGAGCACCGCATTGAGCTCGCCGCCCACCAACAACGACAGGCTGAGCAGGTACAGCCACACGAGCAGGATCAAGCCACCACCCAGCACGCCGTAGATGGGATTGGTCTGGGCCGCCACCCGCAGATAGATATTGAACCCGCCGGACACGACCAGCCACAGCAAGGCCGCCAGGGTCGCCCCCGGAAGGTCGCGCCTCCACCGCTCCTTCCGCCGGTTGGGGCCGATGTAGAAGAGCGTCGTCGCCCAGGCGATGAGCAGAGCGAACACGAGGGGCCAGCGCAGCCAGCGCCAGATGAACCCGAACCCGCGACCCAATCCAAAGAACGATGCGACCTCGCGCCCTTGCCCCAACAACGGACCGACGACGATCATCGCAAGGACGACTGCGGCGATCAGCGTCGACCCGAGCGCGAGCGCCAGACTCCACAGCCGGACCTTCCACCAGGTCCGGCGCTCGGTGACGTCGTAAGCCAGATTGAGCGCCCGGAGCACCGTCGAGAACCCGCGCGAGAGGATGAGCAACGCCACCAGCGATGCCACTGTCAGCAGCCCGCTGTTGTCGCGGTCGAACAACCGGGCGACGGCGTCGACCGCCCCGGAGGCCTGGTCGGTGAGGATCAGATCCAGGAAGTGCAGGATCTCTCTCTCGGTCGTCGCCGCGATCTTCGACCCCACCAGAGAGTCGAGAGACCCCAATGCAGCCGCCACCATCAGCAGTCCGGGGAACAGACTCAGGACGCCGAAGAAGGCGACCTCCGCGGCGAGTCCCGTGAGACGGTCGTCGACGGCTTCCCGATAGACGCGTGTCCCTACCTCACGAACGTCGCGCCATGCCATCGCCCGACATTACGCCGGGGCGCCGTGGCGGGAGCGCGACCTGTCGGTGTTCCGCCGCTAGGGCTGCGGCCTCTCCCAACGGGACCGCACCCTCGCTGCTGCAAATCTCGGTGTGATCCGGTCAAGCCCGGGGACCGAATATCGCCTCGCCGACGCGCACGATCGTCGCACCCTCCTCCACCGCGACCTCGAAGTCGCGCGTCATCCCCATGGAGAGTTCCATGGCTCCGGGGGCCGTCCGCTGAAGCTGGTCTCGCAGCGTCATGAGCTGCGCGAAGTAGGGACGCGAGCTCTCGGGCTGTTCCGGGAGAGGCGGCACGGTCATAAGGCCGCGCACGCGCAGACCATCGAGTCCGAGCAGCTGCTCGGCCAGAGCGGCCATCCGTTCGGGAGCCACCCCGTGCTTGCTCGCCTCTCCCGAAACGTTCACCTCGAGAAGCACCTCTTGGACGATGTCCATCTCCATGGCCCGGCGCGCGATCGCCTCTCCGAGCCCGAAGCGATCGACCGAGTGGATGAGCGTGACGCCCGCAACGCGGCGCACCTTGTTGGTTTGCAGATGCCCGACGAAATGCCAGCGAGCGTTCTCATCGACGATCGCCCGCTTCTGCGCCAGCTCCTGCGCCCGGTTCTCCCCCAGATCCGTAACGCCGGCACTCGAGCGCGGCGGCCGCGACGTCGGCGGGCCACGTCTTCGTAACGGCGACGATGGTGACGTCGGAACCATCACGCCCCGATCGTCGAGCCGCGGCGCTCACTCGATCGCGCACGGCGGCGAACCGCTCCTCGATCGTCATCCGCTGAGCCGCGCCGCGAATGCCCCTTGGCGGCCGGTCACACCGTCTCGCCGATAGGAGAAATAGGAGGGGTCGCAGCAGGTGCACGCGTCGCTCACCGCCACGTCGCTCACGCCCAGCGCGGCTCAAGGCCGTTGTGGCCGCCTCGGCGATATCGACGTGACTGTCGATCGGCGATCGGGAGGTCTCGCGAGCGGAAGGCCTCGATGACCTCGCTCCCCACCTCGTAGCAACAGGAGCGGATGCACGGGCCGATCCACGCCCGTAAAGGTGACCCGAGGGCGGCGATACCCGCTTCGATCACCCCCGCCACCAGTCCGCGCCACCCCGCATGTAGGACCGCCAGCCCATCCGCCCCCTCGACGACGACCGTGCCGCAGTCGGCCGACAGGATCGCGATCACCGGCCCATCGGCACGCGTGATCAGCCCATCCGCCTCGCCCCGGACCCCTGAGTCCCCCGCATGGACCTCGATGAGAGCGCGCCCGTGTACCTGCCGGCTGAGGGCCAGATCGCCGGTCGAGAACCCCACAGCCCCGGCCAGCGCGTTCCCGGTTCTCGAGGACGCGCTCGCGAACGTCACCGCCACGGATCGCGAGGTTCAGGGTGTCGTAGGGCGCTTCGCTCACGCCGCCGTTCCGATCGGAGAAGGCGACCAAGAGGCCCCGAGACCCGGCGCCGGGATCGGTAAGGAGACCCACGCCAGCGCGCGAGAGGGGACGCAGGACCGGATCGGAGGCCATGCCCTCAGTGTCGCCGACACGCGGGGTGGGACTCGATATCGAAGAAGGGCGGAGCCTCGATGGCCCCGCCCTCCCTATCTATGCGTGTTCTTGCGTGCTGCCCTATTCGTTCCTCAGGAACGACGGGATGTCGAGGTCCTCCTCGGCATCGAAGATCAGCCTCTCCTCTTCCTGCTCGGGTTCGAGGTTCAAGACACGATCGTTGCTCGACGCCATGGCGGGGGCCGAGAAGATGTCCTCTTCCGGCTTGACCAGATCCTCCGCCTCGCGCTGGCCCCATCGATCGAAGCCCGCGGCGATGACGGTGACCCTGACCTCGTCTCCCAACGTGTCGTCGACCACCGCACCGAAGATGATGTTCGCGTCCGGGTGAGCGGCCTTCGAGATGATGTTGGCCGCCTCGTTGACCTCGAACAGACCGAGGTCGGAGCCGCCGGCGATGTTCAGCAGAACGCCGCGTGCCCCTTCGATCGACGCCTCGAGAAGCGGCGAGGAGATCGCGTGCTGGGCAGCGTCTGCGGCGCGGTTGTCGCCGCGCGCCTGGCCGATGCCCATGAGCGACGAACCTGCGTCGGTCATGACCGCACGCACATCGGCGAAGTCCAGGTTGATGAGCCCGGGGGTGGTGATCAGATCCGTTATGCCCTGCACACCCTGGAGCAAGACCTCGTCGGCCATGCGGAACGCCTCGAGGACCGAGGTCGTCGCGTCGCCGACGTCCAGCAACCTGTCGTTCGGGATGACGATGAGTGTGTCGACCTTCTCCTTCAGCGAGGCGATCCCCGCTTCGGCCTTGAGTGCACGCTGACGGCCCTCGAAAGCGAACGGCCGGGTGACGACCCCGATCGTGAGCGCGCCGAGGGACTTGGCGATCTCCGCCACGATGGGAGCCCCGCCGGTGCCGGTGCCCCCGCCTTTCCCGGCGGTGATGAAGACCATGTCCGAGCCCTTCAGCACCTCTTCGATCTCGTCCCGATGCTCCTCGGCCGCCTGACGGCCGACCTCGGGATCGGCCCCCGCGCCGAGACCCCGCGTGAGGTCCCTGCCGATGTCGAGCTTGACGTCCGCATCGGACATCAAGAGAGCCTGCGCGTCCGTGTTCACCGCGATGAACTCGACGCCCTTCAGGCCCACCTCGATCATGCGGTTGACGGCGTTCACGCCGCCGCCGCCGATCCCCACGACCTTGATCACCGCGAGGTAGTTCTGGGGTCCTGTCGCCACTGTGACCTCCTCTCGCACCCTCGACTCTGACTCCGCAATTCCCGCCTGCCGTTCGTTCGCCGCAAACTTCCTGGTCAGAGAGGGTTCAGCTTGGCTTTACCTGTACTTTAGGTTTATAGTTATGTCAACCTACAGTAACGGTTGAGCAATATAGCACTGACGCTCGCAGCGTCAAACGCGCTCGCCCGATCTGCGCGGGCCTCCGCGTTCCGCCTCCAGGAAACGCCGCGCCTCCGGGACTCCACACCGTTCTCTTAGTCGCCCTCCGGCACGACGTTTCCTCCGGCTATCTCGTCGGCGCGCGCACCTCTCCCCCAGCGAGCTCGTGGTTGTCGTAACTCGCGTCAGTGAGAGAGGAGGGGCTACTCGGGTTCGGTTAGGGCGGCTTCTTTTGGGGGGGCTGCTGGGGCTACTGCCGGGCTCGTGGGGACTCGGATGTCTATGTAGGTCGCGGTGGAGCCTTCGGACTGCAAGCGCCGGAACAGGGCGGCGAGGACGCTGTGTTTCGAGTGGAGACGCTCGGCGGCCCCGTAGCGCACGAGCACGCCGTTCGCGAACGAGAAGGTGATGCGCTCGACTGTGGGAGCGAAGATCGCCCGAACCTCACGGGCCAGGAGCCGGGGCATCGAACCGAAGACCTTGAGGGCGTCGAGCACCTGGGGGGACTCGAGCTGCCGGCCCGGCTCGAGATCGCTCACCGACGCGCCCGCAAGCACCGGCAGGTCGTCTGCGGCCTCCCCCACCGCCAGGACACGACCCCCTTCATCGAGGGTCCACCGGGCCGCTCCGAACGCGAGCACCAGCGCGGGCGCGCGCTCGACGATGCGAACCCGGACCGTGCCGGGGAGCTTGCGATCGACCTCGGCGGCGCGCCACCCACGGAAGCGTCTCCACGCGGCGAGCGATCTCACCTGTGGAAACGAGGAGGAGGTTGTCGCCATCATCCAGGCCGGCGGCCCGTCCTACCTCGGCGCTGCTCACGTGGCTGGCGCCGACCAGCTTCACTCCCCGAACGCGCAGGAGAGGAGACCAGAACGTGCCCCATATCGCTGCTCCCACGACCACGACTACCAGCAGGCGGATGATGATGCGTCTGCGGCGGGTGCGAGCCACTGCCTTGCGTCGCCGGCTGATACGGGGGTCGGTGTGCACCCGACCTCGGACCTGCGTTCGTTCTGCGGTACTCATGTCCCTGTCACCCCATGCTCTCGTAGCCGGAAACTCCCGATGAATCGGATCTCAGGTTCGAGCTCGATCCCAGAAGCGCGGCTCACACGGGCCCGCACCTCCTGAACGAGGTCGTAAACGTCTTGCGCTGTCGCTCCGTCTCCCGCCATGAAGAAGTTGGCGTGCAATCTCGATACCGATGCGCCTCCCACGGCGAAACCCTTGAGTCCCGCTGCCTCCACGAGTCGCCCGGCGGAGTCTCCGGGCGGGTTCTTGAAGACGCTCCCGGCGTTCTGCGAGGCTCCCGGCTGGGTCGCAGCCCGGTGGGCCCGGAACGACTCCGTGCGCCGGCGGACCTCGGTCGCATCCTCCGTCTCCAAGGTGAACGTTCCGTCCAGCACGACGAGATCTTCCGAGAGGTTCGACCGGCGATAGGAGAAGTCGAACTCTCCTGCGCTCCTCTCCTCCACCGCGAGCTTCTGGTGGTTGAAGAGGCGCGCGGACGCCAGAACCTCCGACACATCGCTTCCGTGGGCTCCTGCGTTCATCCGCACTGCTCCCCCCACCGATCCTGGGATCGCGATCATGAATTCCGCGCCGGCCAGGCCGCGCCGTGCCGCCCAGTTCGCCAGCTGAGGAAGCGGCGTCGCCGCGCCCGCCTCCACCCGGTCCGGGTCGCCCTCATTCCGGCGGATCCACGACCATTCCGCGCCCAGCCTCAGCACGAGCCCCGGGAAACCGTCGTCGGACACGACGAGGTTGGACCCCCGACCGAGCGGCAGGATCGGTATCTCGTCCGACGACCGCAGGGCCTCGCCCACTCGCTCGAGGTCGCGAGTGTCGGCGGGCTCAACGTAGAGAGCCGCCGGACCCCCCAGACGATAGGTAGTCAGGCGCCGAAGGGGGAAGTCGCGCTCGACGCGTCCGCTGAGCTCCGAGCTCAACCTGTCCCCAAGCTCCGGCACGTTCACGACGCCTCCATCCGTTCGAGAAGCTCCTCGCCGACCGAGGTGATGTCGCCGGCCCCCAGGGTCAGGACGGCGTCGCCGGGGCGCACGGTTCCCTGCAGGTAGGTGAGCAGCTCGCCACGATGGGGAAGGTATGCGACGGGACGGCCCGGAAGGTGGTTGCAGACGGAATCGGCCACGAGCTTGCCGGTGATGCCGGGCACGGGGGGCTCCCCCGCGCCGTAGACATCCGTCACCACGATGCGGTCGGCGGCGTCGAAGGCCGCTCCGAACTCCCGTGCGAACACGTTCGTGCGGGAGTAGCGATGAGGTTGGAACACCGCGATCACTCGTCGCCATGGGCCCGGCCGGGCCGCGGCGAGGGTGGCCCTTATCTCGGTGGGATGGTGCGCGTAGTCATCGATGACGGTGACCCCGAGTGCCTGCCCTCGCACCTGGAAACGTCGATCGACTCCGGAGAAACCGCCCAGTCCCCGAGCGATGTCGTCGATGTCCACCCCTATCTCCAGGCATGCCGCCGCCGCGGCAAGTGCGTTGTCGACGTTGTGGGCTCCTGGCACGCGAAGCTTCACGACTGCGCGCTTCGTTGGAGTGACGAGCGAGAATCTCGTGCCATCCGGCTCGACCTCGATACCTTCGGCGGCGACGATTCCGCCGGCCCCGAAGGTCACTACCCGGCGTCCGGTTGCCTCCGCTTGCTGCTTCACTCGTTCGTCGCTCGAGGGAACGATGATGGCTCCAGACTCCTCCACCGAGGAGAGGAACCGTCCGAAGGCTTCGAACACAGCAGCCTCGGATCCCCAGTAATCGAGATGGTCGGCTTCGACGTTCGTGACAACGGCGATCGTGGGCGTAAGCAGCAGGAAGGACCCGTCGCTCTCGTCCGATTCCGCAACGCTCCACGCGTCGCGTCCATGGCGAGCGTTCGTGCCGGCGTCGTTCAAGCCCCCACCCACGAGGTAAGTGGGATCGACACCTGCCGAGCGGAGAGCGGTCACGATCATCGAGGTCGTCGTTGTCTTCCCATGGGTTCCGGCAACTACGACCGAACGAGCACCTTCGAGAAGCGCGGCAAGAGCCTCCCCGCGCGACAACACATCGATGCCTAGCTCCTGCGCGCGGCGCAACTCCGGATTGGATGGCGGCACTGCCGACGAAACCACGACGACGTCGGGGTAGGGCTCGGCGATGTTCGAGGGATCGTGACCGATGGCTACGGTCGCGCCCATCGCCTCCAGCATCGTCGCGGACCGCGACCGCTTCAGATCCGAGCCGGAGATCCTGGTTCCCCGCTCCAGCAGCACCTTGGCTATAGCGGACATGCCCACACCGCCGATGCCGATGAAATGGGCCCCGCCGCCCTGGGTGAAAGTCACGCTTGCTCCCGCACGACATCCGCGAGCGCGGCGGCGGCATCCGGTCGGCCGAAGTCACGAGCAGCGCGCCGCATCCGTTCGAGCACGCCCTCTCCTTCGAACAACGGATCCACCGACTGAGCGAGTCTTTCGGACGTGGTGTCCGCATCATCGATGACGAAAGCCGCTCCCGCGACCTCCATCACGCGGGCGTGCCGCTCTTGCTGGCGGTCCCGGTGATGTGGGTAGGGAACGATGATCGCCGGAAGACCGACGGCCCCGAGCTCGGCGACGGTGGTGGCGCCGCCGCGACAGACGGCCAGGTCGGCGATGGCATACGCCTCCCCCATTCGTTCCACATACTCCACGACGCAGTAGTTCTCGATCTCCGGGCCATCTGCTGACACATGCTGGTCGCGGCCGGTTATGTGCAGGATCTGTCGATCGTCACGGTCCGCCCACGACAGAGCAAGCCCGCGCACTGCCTCATTGATGCGACGCGCCCCCTGACTGCCTCCGAACACCAACAGGGTCCGGCGTTCCGGATCGAGACGAAAACGTTCCAGCCCCGAAGCCCGAGCCGCGTCACGATCGAGGTTCGCTATCTCGGGAAGGACCGGATTGCCGACGAAGACGCCTTTCTTGCCGACATCGCGCGCGGTCTCCTCGAACGATGTCGCCACCTTCCGTGCGAACGGTTTACACACACGGTTGGCGAGCCCCAAGACGATGTTCTGTTCGTGCAGGACGATGGGGGCGCCCGTCGGTCGAGCCGCAAGGCAAACGGGAAGGCTGACGTATCCACCCATCCCGACAACAACGTTGGGACGGATTGCCCGGAGCAACCGTCGCGCCGCGCCCACGGCCTTCAGCGCCTGGAGCCCAACGGGAAAGATGCCGAGGGGCTTGGATCGATCGAACCCGCGCACCTCGACGACTTCCAGCTCGAAGCCGGCCGCGGGAACGAGACGGGACTCCGCGCCTCGAGTGGTGCCGACGAACGTGATGTCATGGGCTTCGAGCGCCCGCGCCAGCGCGATGGCCGGGTTCACGTGACCCGCCGTTCCCCCACCGGCGATCACCACCCTCATGCCGTCCGGCCGCGCCTCGATGAAGCCGCCGCCGAGCGCGACCGACGGCGTGTGGTGGCCCTCTCCCCCTGCAAAGCGATGTTGCAGAGGATCCCCACTCCAATGAGCGTGATCAACAGAGACGACCCCCCGAAGGACACGAGAGGGAGGGGCACGCCGGTGATCGGAAGAGAAGCGGTGACCGCCCCGATGTTGATCAGAGCCTGCAGCGAGATCCACACCGTGATACCCGATGCCAGGAGCATCCCGAATCGATCCGGGGCTCGCCGCGCCGTCCTAACACCCATGTACGCAAGGAACCCGAACAGCGCCAGGACCGACAGCGTCCCAAGGAAACCCATCTCCTCGCCCAAGATCGCAAAGATGAAATCCGTATGTGCGTTCGGTATGTACATCCACTTCTGCCGGCTCGCGCCCAGTCCAACCCCGAACCATCCCCCGGAGCCCAATGCGATCAATGACTGGATCGTCTGATAGCCGGTGTTCAGGGGATCCGCCCACGGATCGACGAAAGCGAGGATGCGGGCGCGCCGGTAGTCCGCGCTGAACGCCGCTGCAAGAGCGAGCGTTGCGCCTGCCATCCCGACCGGGATCAGGTGTTGCAGGCGCGCTCCCGCAACGAACAGGAGACTCACCCCGATGGCCCCGACGATAAGAGTGGTGCCGAGGTCGGGCTGCATCATGATCAGAACGCCCAGGACGATCATGGCGGGGACCATCGGCAACATCGCGTGCGAGAAATCGACGAACGTGCTCTCCTTCTTGCGCGCGAACACCTCAGCGCCGAACAAGATCAAGGCCAGCTTCGCCACCTCGGACGGTTGGAACTGAAAGGGCCCGAGACCGATCCAGCGGGCGCTCCCCCCCACGGAGACTCCGACGCCTGGGACCAGCACCACGATCAATAAGAGGACGGCCACGGCGTAGGCCAGGTAACCCGCCCCCGTCAGCTTCCGATAGTCGAACCGGCACGCAACGAGGAGCCCGACGGCGCCCAGCGCGACCCAGAGGAGCTGTTTCTTGAAGAACCAGAAGGAAGACCCGTAAGTCGCGAACGACGACACGGAACTCGCCGACAGGATCATGACGAGCCCTACCACCACCAGTGCGCAGGCGGTGAGTCCGATGAGCACCGCCGGGTGGCCGAGGCGAAGCTCGGACTCGCCCGCGCGTACCCGCGGCGCGGCGGACGCGCGCGCCCGCCCGACTCGGACCGCGCCGCTACGAGTGGCCATCTGCGAGGTTCTCCTTGAGCGAGTCTCGAACCGCGGTCGCGAACGCCTCGCCGCGCGCGGCATAGCTTTCGTACATGTCAAGGCTCGCACACCCCGGCGACAGCAAGACGGATCCTCGACGATCCGCGAGGCGGCGCGCTCGCTTAACGGCGTCCTGCATGTCCACCGCGCGCTCCACGTTCACTAGAGGCCCGAAGACCCTCGCAACCTCCTCGGCGGCCTCGCCCAGCGCGACCACCGCGCGCACCGGGGGGACGGTCCTGGCGAGCTCGGATAGATCCATCCCTTTGCTGCGACCTCCCGCGATGAGGATCACGTCGGACAATCCGCTGACCGCCGCGAGGGTGGCATGGGGGTTCGTCGCCTTCGAATCGTCGATATACGTCACCCCGTCGCTCTCGGCGACGACCTGCAAACGGTGGGCGAGCGGGCGGAACCCCTTGATAGCGCGCGCGTACCGCGTTGGTTTCGACCCCGTATTCGAGAGCCGCTCCGGCTGCGGCTACCACATCCTCGACTCCCGGTGCCCCCACCAAAGGGATGTCGTCAACGGACACGACATCCGAATCCCGCCACCTCACGCGACCGTCGACGACACCGATACCCCCTTCCGGCAGGGCGTCAGTCGAGAAGGGCACCACGCGGGCCTTGGCGGAGGCAGCGATCCCCATGGCGAGGGGATCTTCTGCGTTGGGCAGAAAGACATCGTCCGGTCCTTGGTTCTCGACGATGCGCCCTTTCGCCGCCGCGTAAGCCGTCGTCGTTCCATGCCAGTCAGTGTGGTCCTCGGCGATGTTCAAGACGACGGACACGCGTGGGGCGAAGCGCTCTATCGCCGCGAGCTGGAAGCTCGACACCTCCAAAGCGATCGCGCCGCCCTCGGGTACCGAGAAGACCGCCTCGACCAGAGGCAGACCGATGTTGCCGGCCGCTACCGAGGGGATACCGCCTTCCTTCAGCATGGCGGCCAGCAGACTGACCGTCGTGGTCTTTCCGTTCGTGCCAGTAACCGCGAGGAAGTCGCAACGCGAGAGTCGGAAGGCGAGCTCCACCTCGCTTATGGCGTGAACGCCCTCTCGTTCGAGCGCCTTCACGATCGCCGAAGTCGGTGGGATCCCCGGACTTACGACCGCCAGGTCAGCACCCAACATCTCGGTGTCGTGTCCCCCGGTCTCGACCTCAGCGCCCTCGCTCCTCAGGGTATCGGCCCTCATCCGTACGTTCTGATGGTCGGACGCCTCGGTAACGCGGACCTTTGCGTCGAGCGCCAGCAGAGCTCGAGCTGCCGCGAACCCACTAACGCCCAGGCCCACAACAAGGACGCGCTTGCCGGCGAACTCACTCACAACGTTCCGCCCTTGGACAGGAAGTCCGCGTAGAACAAACCGATGCCGAAGACCACCGAGAGTCCGCACAGGACCCAGAATCGAACGATCACGGTGAACTCCGGCCATCCGGCGAGCTCGAAATGGTGGTGGATCGGAGCCATCAAGAAGGGGCGTTTCCCGGTGCGCTTGAAGATCGCGACCTGAGCGATAACCGACACCGTTTCGACGACGTAGAGACCACCCAGGACGATCAGTAGCAGCTGCGTGTTGAGGAGGATGGCGATCACCGCCATCGCGCCGCCCAGCATCAATGAACCGGTATCCCCCATGAAGATCTTCGCGGGGGCGGTGTTCCACCACAGGAAACCCGCGCACGCGCCGAATAAAGCCGCCGCGACTATCGCAACGTCGAATGGGTCGGATCCATGCGCCTGGAGGTCGTAGAAGACCGGGTGCCGGAACTGCCAGAAGGCGATGACGATGAACGCGGCGAAGACCTGGGCCGATGAACCTACGGCCAACCCATCCAGGCCGTCGGTGAGATTCACACCGTTGGATGAGGCCGCGATCATCAGGAACACCCACACCAAGAAGAAGAACCCGAGCTGGAGTTTCGTGGAGCGAAAGAACGAGATGTCCGTCCCGATATCCGCGACCTCGAGGGCCAAGAAGCCGAACACGACGGCGATGATCAGCTGCCCGAGGAACTTGGCACGTTTCTGCAGCCCGAGAGAGCGAGCCTTCCGGATCTTGATGAAGTCATCTATGAATCCCAGCATCCCCAGCGCCGCGGTCGTGCCGATGGCGAGGAGGCCGCTGGCTTTGAACGGCGCGAGACCCCCCGTGCCGATGTGCCCCAGGGCGTACCCGGCGATCGCTCCCGCGAGGATGACCAGTCCGCCCATCGTCGGGGTTCCGCGCTTCTCGTAGTGGGCTTTCGGCCCCTCCTCGCGGATCAGCTGTCCCCAGCCGCGCCGCCGGAAGATCTTGATCGCGAGGGGCGTCCCGAACAGCGTGGTGAAGAGTCCCACCATCGCAGCGACCATGAGGTTGGTCATGCCGTCTCACCCCGGGCTTTCAGGGCCTCTCGCGCCACCTCGCGATCGTCGAACGGGATCGTTCGATCTCGGAACTGCTGACCGGTCTCATGCCCCTTACCTGCGATGAGCACGACGTCTCCGGTTCCGGCGAGCGAGATCGCCTCGAAGATCGCGTCGCGGCGATCCGGGGTCACCACATCAGGGCCCTGAGCTCGCTCGGCAATGACGCCTTCAAGGATCTGATCGAGTATCACGACGGGATTTTCGGAGCGGGGATTGTCGGAGGTGACGATCACAACATCCGCCAGTCGTCCGGCGACGGCGCCCATCAAGGGGCGCTTGCCGCGGTCCCGGTCGCCACCACAGCCGAAGACGGTGATAACGCGACCCTCGTTCGTTTGCGCAAGCAAGCGTGCCTCGCTCAAAGCGTTGTCCAACGAGTCGGGCGTATGCGAGTAATCGACGACAACCGCGAAGTCCTGGCCCTCGTCGATCGCTTCGAAGCGCCCCGGTACGGCTTTGAGGTTCCGAAGTCCAACTTCCACCGCGTCGGCGGGTACCCCCGCCGTCAATGCTCCCGCCGCCGCGGCCAAACAATTGGACACGTTGAAGGCGCCGACGAGGGGGGTCGATACCTTTATCTCCGCCGGAGCGAGGTCGGGGTCGTCTACGACGATCACGAACTCGTTCCGCCACTGCCCCGCCTTCACGTTCTCCGCTCGAACATGTGCAGCTTGGGACAGCCCGAAAGGCGTGGTCGGGACCTCCGGGGCCTCGAGCAGGGTTCTGCCGTACCGGTCATCGATGTTGACGGCGGCCGCGTCGACACCGTCGCGTGTGAACAGCGAGCGCTTGGCCGCGAAATAGTCATCCATGTCCGCGTGGAAGTCCAGATGGTCCTGCGAGAGATTGGTGAACGTAGCGCTGGCGAAGTGCACCGCTCCGACGCGTTCGAGCACCAGCCCATGGGACGTAACTTCCATCGCTACAGCGGTCACCCCCTTGTCCCGCATCTCCACGAAGAGATACTGAAGGTCGACCGACTCTGGAGTGGTTCGAACCCCCGGTTTCGCCTCGCTCCCGACGCGGGTTTCGATCGTTCCGATCAGTCCGGTCAAGTGACCCGCGGCCGCAAGGATCGATTCGAGCATGTAGGCCGTCGTTGTCTTGCCGTTCGTGCCCGTCACGCCCAGCACCAGAAGGTCCTTCGAAGGGTGGTCGAGCAGGGCGGCAGAGATGCGGGGCATCGCACGGCGCACGTCACTCACCACCACCTCCGGGAGCCCGGCCCCCGTGGGTCGTTCGACACAGAGCGCTGCGGCACCGGCCGAGGCGGCCTGGCCCGCGAAATCGTGACCGTCGGACTTCGCCCCCGGCAGACAGAAGAAGAGGTCCCCCTCGCTCACCGAGCGGGAATCGAACGACGCACCCGTTACGACGGTTTCGGACGGGCCGTCGAGAGACACGAACAGGTCTCCGGCGGCCGCCGATACGTCGGACAGGGTCTTATGGACGGGCGTTCGCTGCATGGGGGCCATGCTAGTCGTGGGCGGGCTCGGCCCCCTGCTGGGCCGCCTCCAGTGCGCGTGCCGCCCTCTCCGCGTTGCCGTCGGGGGGGATCCCGAGGTGCTGCAGAGCCGGCTCGGCGATCGCCTTGAAGGTGGGAGCCGCCGTCGAGCCACCCCAGATCGGCGTGGGGTTGTCCAGCACAACGATGACGGCCAGCGCGGGGTCGTAGGCGGGCACGAAGCCGGCGAACGATCCGATGTACGAGTTCCCGTAGCCCCCGCTGGGAAGGGGTTTCTGCGCCGTTCCCGTCTTGCCGGCGACTTCGTACCCGGGTATGCGAGCCGCGATCCCCGTCCCTTTAGTGACGACGCCCACGAGGATCCGCGTCATCTCCCGAGCGGTCTGTTTCGAGATGACGCGCTTCTTCGCGGGAGGCGTCGACCGCACGACCTTCCCCGCGTCGTTGGTGTTCGCGTGCAGCAGCTTTGGCTCGACCCACACGCCTCGATTGGCGAGGGTCGCGTAGGAGGTAGCCATCTGCATCGCGGTCACGGCGATGCCTTGGCCCAAGGGGATCGTTGCGATCGTCGATCCCGACCACTGGTCCATGTCCAATACGATGCCCGGCGACTCGCCGGGAAAGTCGAGCCCGGTTGCACGTCCGAAACCGAACTTACGAACGTATTCATCGAGTTTCTCTCCACCCAGCTCCAGACCGATCTTTATGGTTCCGACGTTCGAAGAATCTTGGATGATCTCCGCGGCGGTCATCTGCTCGGTCACGTGGAAGTGCGAGTCGTGGAACACACGATCCGCGTAGGGGAATTCATCTGGGACGACGAATGGCGTTTTCGGAGTGATCACGTCTTCCTCGAGGGCCCCGGCCGCGGTGATGATCTTGTAGGCGGAGCCGGGCTCGTAGACGTCCGTCACCGCGCGGTTCCGATATGCGTCCTCTTCGAACTCCCAGAACTTGTTCGGATCGAACGTCGGAATGTTCGCCATCGCGAGTACTTCTCCGTTACGAGGATCGAGGACGATGGCGGAAGCCGCGCCGCGCGTCGTAACGCTCGACCGCCTCGGCCAGGGCAAGCTCGGTCGAGTACTGGATGTCCTTGTCGATCGTGAGGAACAGCGAGCGTCCGGGTTGAGGCCGGTCGTAGTGGTACTCCGCCTGGGGAAGTGGCCGGCCGGCCGGGTCCTGTTCGAGCGACATCTCACCCGGGCGTCCACGAAGGATGTCCTCGTACTGCGTCTCCAGTCCCGAAAGGCCCCGCCCGTCGATATCGACGAATCCAAGCAGGTGAGACGCCAGGCGTCCGTTCGGGTAATAGCGCTTGGGCTCGGCCTCCATGTACACCCCGGGGAGATCCAGGGCCTCGATCTGGTTGGCGAGCTTGGGCTCGACCTGGCGAGCGAGGTACTCGAACCGGCTTCCCGGCCGGGTCCCCTTCAATCTCTTCTCGAGAGCGCCCACCTTCTCGTCGAGCAGCGGCGCCATTTTCCTGGCGGCCGCGGCCGCGTTGGCGACCAGCGCCGGGTCCGCGTAAATAGTCTGCAGGTCCACCGAGATGGCGAGGGGGCGGCCCTCCCGGTCGTAGATAGCCCCGCGCCACGCGGGGAACTCCACGACCTTCAATCGCTGGGCGCTCGCCAGCGCTTCGTACTGAGGCGCTTCCACGATCTGCAGGACGAACAGCCTGGTGCCCATTAAACCGAAAGCGATGACGAAGAACACGAACACGGCTACCAACCGGCGGGGTGAACGCGAGCGCCGGCGGCGCGATCGCCCGGACGGTGATCGATTCGATCGAGTGGCCGGACGTTTGCGCGCAGCTCCGGTTGAGGCGCGCCGACCGGGACTAGAAATAGGGGTCGACCGCTTGGCGGTCGACCCCTTGTGGCCACGTGATCCTGAACGAGACTGCGGCGCCACTAAGGCGCCTCCTCGTAAGGCAAGCTCGAATCAGCTGCGGCCTGACCTGTGGCGGGGAGGGGTCGGGACCGCGACGAGCTGGCCAGCTGGCTGGGGGGCCGGATCACGTCGGCAACGATGTATTCGACTGAGGATGGATCGACCATGCCGAGATCGACACGTGCGTAACGCTCGATCCGGGAGGGACTCTCCAAGCGTGCTGCTTGCAGAAGGAGCTCTTCGTGTCGGCCCTGCTCGTGGAGCACCGACTCCCGCACCTTCGCGAGTTTGAAGGCCGACTGCGCAAGGATCACCTGCTCGAGCAAGACGCCGAACACCACGGTCGCGACACAGATCGTGACCGCGATCACGACGGGTGCGAAGCGTCTCTGGGCACGACGCTTGATCAGTCGCCGCGATTTCCGGCGGACGACCTTGAGGCCCGGTCGCTCGTCGCGGCGCTGTGGAGCCAGCCGCTCCGCTCGGGCGCTCATGCCGCACCACCTTCGATGGCCACCGCGAGCTTCTCAACGGCTCGTAGCTTGGCCGACCGGGCCCGAGGATTGCGGTCGACTTCTTCGGCTGCGGGCACGACAGGGCGGCGGGTCAGAACGCGCACGCTCGCTTTCGCGCCGCAGGTACAGACCGGGAAGTCGGGTGGGCAGACGCATCCTTTTGCAGCACCGGCGAAGGTTCGTTTGACGATGCGGTCTTCGAGCGAGTGATACGAGATCACGACCGCTCGGCCACCGGTCTCCAGTGCATCGACCGCGAGGGGAAGGGCGCGCTCGAGCGCGCCGAGCTCGTCGTTCACCTCGATGCGAAGGGCCTGGAAGGTTCGCCGGGCGGGGTGTCCACCCGTGCGGCGCGTGGCGGCCGGGATCGCGTTCTTCACGATCTCGGCGAGCTCGGTGGTCGAACCGATCGGACGAGACGCCACGACGGAGCGAGCGATACGGCGCGCGAAGCGCTCTTCGCCGTACCGGCTGATGACGCGCTCGAGGTCGCGCTCGCCGTACTTGTTCACGACGTCGTTCGCGGAGAGGGGTTGGGAGGGGTCCATTCGCATGTCGAGAGGCCCTGATGATCGGAATCCGAACCCGCGATCCGCTTCATCCAGTTGGGGTGAGGAAACACCAAGGTCGAAAAGGACTCCGCGAAGCGGCGCATCCCCGAGTCGTTCCAATATGGCCTGGAGGTTTTCGAAACCGTCACGAACGAGACGGACTCTCCCCTCGAACGGGGCGAGGTGGGCCCGACTCTCCTCCAGGGACGCCGGGTCGCGATCGATCCCCACGAGCTGCGCGGCGGGCGCGGCGTCGAGAACGAGACGGGCGTGGCCCGCACGTCCGAGGGTCGCGTCGAGGAAGACGCCTCCGCCGTGGAGCGCTGGGACCAGGAATTCCAAGACTCGATCGGGGAGGACGGGTTCATGTTCCACGAGAACACCTCTGGATCCGGCCTGGGGGTCATCGCTATCTCCCCAGGGCTCTGGTTGCGATGGACACCATTCCGAGGACGCCGCCGACGGACGAGCCGGTGAGCGCCAGCAAGACGATGCTCTGGGACAGCTCGCCGCGCCAGGCCTCTCCTCGGCAGCGCCTGCATGATCCTGTTCATCGTTCTCCCTCTTCCTAGAAGTCCAACCCCTGGACGAGTTCGTCCAGGCGTCCTTCGCCAACCGCCGACTGCTCCTGCTCCCACTTCTCCGGACTCCAGATCTCGCCGTGGTCCAGAGCGCCGACCACCACCACGTCCCGTCCGATCCCGGCGTGGTCCCGGAGGCCCTGCGGAACGCTGATGCGCCCCTGCCGGTCCACCTGGTCCTGGTGAGCGCTCGCCGCGATCGCCCGGACGACCTGACGTGAGTTGCGATCGCTCCGGCCCTGGGTGAGAAGGCGCTGCTCCAGCTCCCTCCACCCGGCGCCGGACCACATCGCTACGCACCCGTCCGGCCACATCGCGAGGACCACCCGGTCGTCCTCCAGCTCGTCCCGCAGCCGCGACGGCACGATCAGACGCCCCTTGGCGTCGATCGAGTGGCGGAACTCCCCGGTGAACGACAAGCCAGTTCCTCTCTTGTTGACTCAGTGGCCCGGTGGAGGGGCGGACCCGGATGGATCTAACCCCGGTACTCCATTTCCCTCCACTTCGCTCCACTAAGGCGCAAAGCTAGACCCCTGCGCACCCCGAGTCAACGTTGGCGCCGCAATTACACTTATGTAATTAGGTTGCGCGTGTTGAACCTGTGAATGCGTGTGTACGCATGTGACTGCCTAAGACCCACCCAAACCCGTCTCTATCCGCCCAATCCCGCCACAACCGAGGCCCCAATCGAAGCCCCAAGATCCGTTTGCGAAACTTTCGTGGGCTCCGGGGAGCCTGCGGGGGTCGGGCCACCCTCCGGGAGGCGAAACCCTTTGAGCCTCCCTCCGGGCGACCCGGCCTCCTCGGCCCTAGCACCCGAAGAAGCCCACCTGGCCTCCGACGCTCCGGTCCTTCCGCGGCCTCACGGCCGATTCCGGGAAACCCCTCCCGGCCGAGCCCGAGAGAAGCGATCCCCTCAGGCCCCGAAAGTGGCCGCGCGGACGGCAAGAAGGACGCAAGACCCCGGAGGCCACGGCCCCGCCCAAGCGTAGGGAAGCAGCCCGAAGGAGACGCCGTGCCGGAGGGCGACTAAAAAAACGGTGTGGAGTCCCGGAGGTACGGCGGCTCCTGGAGGCGGACCCTCGGTCTGGGCGCGGGGGGCGCTGAGGGGTTAGGCGGGCTTTAGGGCTCGGGGCAGCTTGAGGTACTGCTCCCAGAGGGGATCGACGCGCTCGACGGCGACGACGATCCATACGCTCTCGTGTGGCTGGCGAGGCGGCCGCCTCAGATGCATGCCGATGTCGGCGGCGAGCCGGTTCTCCTTGCGGGAGTTGCAGGGCCGGCAGGCGGCCACGACGTTGTCCCAGGTGTGCCCCCCTCCCCTACTGCGAGGGATCACGTGGTCCACGTTCTCCGCGGCGCGTCCGCAGTACTGGCACTCGAAGTCGTCCCGGACGAGCACGGCACGGCGGGATAAAGAGGCTCTGGCCCGATAAGGGACCTTCACGTAGTAATTGAGCCGTACGACGCTGGGGGCTCGGATCTCGAGGACCTCGGAGCGGAACACCTGTCCGTTGGTGTGGAGGACATCGGCTTTCCCCTTGAGGGCGAGCACCAATGCCCGCCGCACCGGCACAACGCACAGCGGTTGGTATGAAGCATTGAGAACGAGTGCTCTTCCCAAGGTGCCCAAAGTATATTCACGCCCATGGAGAAGTTCGCGCTCTAGTACTGCGGCGGCTGCCTAGGTCTCTTGTTCCCTCAAGTACTCGACGTAGCGGTGGAAGGCGAGGTGGTCGGAGGTGATCTCCTCGGTGGCGCCGTCCTTGGAGACCTTGACGGTGTCGGACGGGCCCCCGGGGGCGCTTCCGTCCTCGACGATGTCGACGACCTCCCAGCCCTCCTCGATCAACCCGCGCAGTCGCTCGAGCTCAGGATCGTCTCCCCAACCGGCCATGTCTCCTCCTCGGACTTGCCTCAACTGTCATAGAAGCAGAACGGAACCTATACGGGATAGAGGGAGTCATGAAAATACGCCCAGGTTGTACCCTGGGGCTCCCTGTGGCTCACCGAGGAGAAACGTGATGAGCGATACCGGCGGTAAGGACTTCTCCGCCTTCCAAAGATCATTCGAGACCATCGCGGCCAACGTCGAGCGGACGATCCAGGGCAAGGGCGAAGTGATCCGCCTGACCCTGGTGACGCTTCTCGCCGAAGGCCACGTCCTGCTCGAGGATGTCCCGGGCGTCGGCAAGACGATGCTCGCGAAATCCCTGGCCCGGTCCCTGGGCAGCACGTGGTCGAGGATCCAGTTCACGCCCGATCTGCTTCCCACGGACGTGACCGGAGTCAGCGTCTGGGATCGCGGCTCCGGCAAGTTCGAGTTCAAGCCCGGGGCCGTCTTCGCCAACATCGCCCTGGCCGACGAGATCAACCGCGCCTCCCCCAAGACGCAGTCCGCTCTATTGGAGTGCATGGAGGAGAGGCAGGTGACCGTCGATGGCACCACGCACCTCCTGGGTCAGCCCTTCATGGTCATCGCGACGCAGAACCCGCTCGAGCACGAGGGCACCTATCCACTTCCGGAGTCGCAGCTCGACCGGTTCATGATGCGTTTGTCGGTTGGGTACCCCAGCCGGTCTTCGGAGTTGCAGATACTCGAGACGCACGGCGGGGTGTCCCCCCTGGACGACTTGCAGGCGGTGACAGATGAGGCGGAGGTCGTCGATCTGATCGAGACCGCACGCGAGGTGTACGTGGCCCCCACGCTGAAGCGCTACATCGTCGACCTCACCGAGGCCACGCGCGACCACCAGGACATCTATCTGGGGGCGAGCCCCCGAGCTTCCCTCTATCTGTTGCGTGCGGCGCGGGCTCTCGCCGCAAGCCGAGCGCGCGACTACGTCGTTCCCGATGACATCAAGGATCTGGCGATCCCCGTGCTCGCCCACCGCCTCGTTCTCTCGCCCGAGGCCCAGATGCGGGGAACGGGCATCGACGACGTGCTCGAAGGTCTCCTCGGACGCGTTCCGATACCAGAGCGCGAACAGGCCTAGAGAGGTCCACTGCAGTGCCCACGGCGCGCGGCTGGCTGGTTGCTACTACAGGTGTCGTATTGATCCTCCTGGGTCTCGTCTTCGGGTCCACGGCTCTCGAGCAACTGGGACTCGCCCTCGCGGTGCTGCTGGCCCTCGCGGTCGCGGTCGTGAGACTCGGGCGGCACGACCTCGAGGTGTCGCGCACGATCGTTCCGCACCGAGCTCGCCCCGACCAGATCGTGACGCTGTCGATAGACATCGTGAACCGGGGCCATGGCGCGGCGCCCCTACTTCTCTTGGAGGACCGCCTTCCCGCCGGGCTCAGTGGAGGCGCTCGCTTCGCCCTCTACGGGATCGAGGCTCAGGGACACAGAGAGACGACGCTCTCCCTTCGTGCCACCCGTAGGGGCAGATATACCGTCGGCCCGCTGAGCATCTCGATCGTCGACCCCTTCTCCCTGGCGCGCATCCGCTCGACCGCGTCACCGATCACGAGCTTTCTGATCCATCCACGTGTCGAGCAGCTAACGATGCCCCGCGACTTCGGCGAACGACGCAGTCTCGCCACCTCCGCCATGCGACAGCCGACCGGCGCTCGCGGCGAGGATTTCTACACGATGCGCGAGTACGTCGAGGGCGATGACCTGAGAAAGATCCACTGGCCGTCCACAGCAAAGCGGGGCCGGTACATGATCCGGCAGGAGGAGACGCCGTGGCACACGCGGGCGACCATCCTTCTGGACGACCGCTCGCAAGGACATGAGGGTTTCGGGGCGGCATCCTCGTTCGAACGCAGTGTGGAGTCCACGGCCTCACTCGTCGACCTCTACCACCGCTCCGGCTATTCGTACCGCCTGGTCGGCGCGGACAACGTCGGCATCCCAGCCGGGCGCGGTTCCGACCACCGGGGCCGATGTCTCGACCTCCTTGCCGAGATCGGGGCGCAGACCGCCGGATCCGATGCCTTGCTGCTGCGCCTGACCGAGCTGGAAGCCACCTCCTCCGCCGAGGCCGCGTTGCTGGTCGTCGCCGGCGAGGTGGGAGCGACCCACGCCATGGCCCTGACCAGACTCAAGAGAAGGTTCCGCCAGGTGACCCTCGTCTGCTTCCCGCCCCACCGCTTCGGCAGCGCGGGGACGAAGGCGCGCTGGGAGGGAGAGCGATCCGTGATGGAGGTCGTTCGACTACTCAACCGTTCTGGGATCCGCGCTGTGACGCTGGGGCCGGATGAACCCATGTCCGCCGGATGGGCGACGTTGTCGCAGCCGCGCACCAAGCAAGTGGAGGAGACATGGGGTCCGAGACCCGAGCTCGTATAGGGCTGACCGCGCTTCTCGTAGCGACCCTCTTCTGCTGGGAGTTGCTGTTCGCGAAACGCGGACGACGTGGCGCCGGCCCTACTCGGGATGGTGATCGCGGCGGGGGTTGCGATGGTCGCGCGGAGGTTCGGCGTCCCGACGATCGTCACCGCGGTGGTCACGTCGGTCCTCCTGCTCTGCTATCTCACGCTGGTGTTCGAGGCGCGCACGACCTTCTACGGCTTGCCGACCTCCGCGAGCCTGAATGGCCTTTGGGAATCGATCAGGGGCGCGTACGACACCAGCGTCCTTGACTTCGCACCGGTGCCCGTGCGACCCGGCTACGTGATCCTCGTGATCGTCGGGATGTGGATCGCGACCACCATCGGCGAGATCGCTACCTTCAGATGGCGGCGGCCCCTCGTCGCCAGCGCGCCCGCGGTCGGGCTCGTCGCGTTCCTGCTCATCGTTGGATCCGTGGATCCCGCCAGCTTCTTCACCCTGCTCTTCCTCGCCGCGCTCCTCTGCTACTGGGGACTCGAGTCGTCGCACCGCCTGCGCTCGTGGGGCCGGTGGGTGCCGACGTGGACCGATCAGCCGGCCGAGGAGCCGCGTTCGGTCACCGGTCGGGTCGCCCGCCGGATGGGGGTGCTGACCCTCGTCGCGGCGCTCCTCTCTCCCCTGCTCCTGCCGGCCTTGGAAGAGGGGGTGCTCGCTTGGAGGAACCGAACTGGCTCCGGTGCCGGCGGGTCCGGGGGCCGCGTTGACGTCCTCGTGAGTCTGCAACCGGAGTTCCTAACGCAGAGCGGCAAGGATCTGTTCACCGTGACGTCCGAGGAACCGGCGTACTGGCGTCTCGTTTCCCTGACGCGCTTCGATGGAAACACCTGGCGCCCCGGTGACACGGCGCGGTTCTCGCTCAGCGGGCAAGCCAGCATCGGCGACCCCGGGGGACGGCCTCTGACTCAGTCGTTCAACCTCAGCGCACTCGAGGGCGAGTACCTGCCCGCTGCGGCCCAGCCACTCGATCTCGAGTTCGACGGAGAGGAGCCCGCCTCGGACGTGATGGTCGACGCGGAGACGTATGACCTCCAACTGGCCGAAGACGTGCAAGGCCTCACGTACACGGTCGAGTCGGTCATCCCCGATGCGACCTACGGTCAGCTGAGACGCGACCAGGTCGGAACACTCACCAACCAGGACTACATAGACCTGGGGCAACCGATCTCGGAAGAGGTCATTGCTCTGAGGGACGAATGGATCGATGGGCTGGACGGCGACCTCGAACGGCTCGTCGCGATCCAGGATCGACTCAGAGGCTTCAGTTACGACATCAACGTCGAGCCGAGTGCTTCCGCCGACTACCTGACCGAGTTCCTCACGAGGGTGAAGACGGGCTACTGCCAGCAGTTCGCCACCGCGTTCGTGTTGCTGGCCCGGTCCCTCGGCTACCCGACCCGGGTATCGGTCGGGTTCCTACCGGGAGCCGAGGAATCGGAGGACAACTGGGTGGTGCGAGGCACACATGCGCACGCATGGCCGGAGGTCTATTTCGAGGACGCCGGCTGGGTGGCGTTCGAGCCGACCCCCCGTGGGACCACGACGCCCGTACCCGGATACACGGTGCAGCCGAGCAACATCCTCACCGGCGGCGCCTTCGGTCAAGCGGGGGCCCCCGGCCAAACGCTTCCCGGCCAGGGCGATGCCGGCGATCCCCAGCAGAACCCCCTGGGCGAGGGCGGTGCACGCCGGCCGATCGCGGTGGTCCGCCGGGACGCGGCTCAGGACGACG
This sequence comes from uncultured Actinomycetes bacterium, assembly GCA_963777015.1. Taxonomy (GTDB): domain Bacteria; phylum Actinomycetota; class CADDZG01; order CADDZG01; family WHSQ01; genus JACCXF01. The sequence goes on along the minus strand of CAVZOQ010000003.1, from coordinate 1,126,673 downwards.
CCTGGCGAGCCGCCTTCTGGAGACTGCTCACCGTGGTCGCCATCCTGGTGGCCGCCTACCTTCTGCTGGTTCCGTTGGCCAAGGAGGCCCGGATCCGCAGGCGCTATATGGCAGCCCGAAGCCCGGCCGAAATCACGCGGGCGACGTTCGCGGATTTCGAGGACGAGGCGGCGGAGCTGGCGGTCGCCCGCAGACCATCGGAAACGGCAGTGGCCTTCGCGTGGAGGGTGGCGCGACTCGAACGCGCCTCTACCGAGACGGCGACCCGGCTGGCCCAGATCTACGAAGCTGCCGTGTTCGCTCCGCGCGTATCGACCAGGAGCAAGCCCTTGAAGCGAAAAGCCTCATGCGGGCACTTCGGGGGAGCCTGTGGAACAAGGCTTCGTGGTGGCAACGTGCAGCAAGACTGTTCTCGCTTCGCCGCCTCGCCGGCCACGCCGGCGAGGCTTGGCGTTCACGGGGCCCGGCGCCGCCGCAGGTCGCTACTGGGTGATCGCCTCTACGCTGCCCAACACCCGCTGGCGCGCGTTGGCTGGAAGTTCCTTCTCGAGGTTGGCCTCGACCTCGTTGATCGCGGTGATGAACTCTTCTCGGTCGTAGAGGAACTGCGAGACCCGTTGGTCGACGGTTTCCGCGATGTCCCCGATCGCCAGGAAGAAGGCCATCTGACCTTCCTTGAGGGCATCCAGGAGTTCGCCATCGTTCCGACAGATCTTGAAGATGCTCTGGCCATCCGTGACGAGCTTGACCTCGGAGAGATGCTCCTCGAGGCCGGCCTTCTTGCGGAGGTACTCGATGGCCCTGCGGACCCGCTGGAGACTCATACCGCCCTCGAGGAGGGAGCGGATGACTCGCAGGCTTACCAGATCACGGAACGAATAGAGCCTGCGAACGCCCGGGCGGCCGCCGGTGCGCTGGACGCTCGGCTTGACCAATCCGATCCGGTCCCAGTAACGCAGCTGATGGGACGTGCAACCTGTGAAGCGACCGGCTTGATCCGCCGAGAAACCCTCCATAAGAGCGCGCTCGACCTCCGATCGAAGAAATACGTAAACCTTCAAGATGCGAGTTGCGTTACCTGCAAACCCTCCGAGCGGCGTCTCAGGTGGGATCATGTTCCCCCCGAACCACACCCTTCGCCGTTCGCGCGGCAAGGTAGGAATGTAGCGCGTCGGAGCCGGTCGCGCTACAGGAAAGTCGTCCGAATCAGGAACGCGAATAAGTTTCCCTTAGGAACGGCGGCCGCGGCGCCGGATGCGGGCTTCCCAATCCTCGAATGCGGCGGAAAGTCGTTGCTTCCGTCCCTCTCGGTCCGACGCCAGGCTCCCGATGGCTCCGGCCGCCATCACGATGCCGGCCACCATGGCTCCGAACGCCAAGACGCCGACCGGGATACTGCGAGTTACGAAGAATGCGAAGAGAACGGCCAGTCCTACTAGGAAGAGGAGAAGGCCGAGCTTGAGCCGCCGGCTGGTCGATCGCGGCGAAGGACTTCCGACCTGCCGCGCGAAGCTCGGATCCTCCTCGTGGAGGCGCCTCTCGATATCCTCGAGAACCCGCTGCTCTTCTTCGGACAATGGCACGGTCTTCCGATTATAGAAAGGTCCTGAGGTTTCGGGGTCTGTTCTACGAGGGTCCGTCCAGCAGGGTCGCCGGACCCACCGAGCCGTCGCCGAAACGGTCGCGTATGTCGTCTATGGCCCGGGTTGCCTCCTCCCACCGGGGCACGGCCGATGACAGCAGCCCCAACTGCCTCCGAGGGGGCCCAGGGGCGAGGCCGCTCAAACTCACTCCCAGCAACCGGATCCGGGGCCTGTTCGGATCCAGGCGTTGGTAGAGGTCCCGGGCCACGGCGTAGATCTCTGCACCGGTGTCGATCGCTTCGTCCAGCGATCGAGCCCTCGTGATCGTCTTGAAATTCGACCACCGAACCTTGAGCGTGATCGTGCGGCCGCACATCCCCTTGGCCCGCAAACGTCCGGCGGTCCTGTCGCTCAGGCGAAGGATCTCGCGCAGGATCTCGTCGGTCGCATCGAGATCCCGTTCGAACGTCTCCTCCGATCCCACCGACTTGGACGCTTCGTGGGGAACGACCACTCGATCGTCGCGGCCGTTCGCGAGATGGTGAAGGTGCGCTCCGAGAGAATCGCCTACCGCGCGTTCGAGCGTCCTGCGTGAGACATGAGCTACATCGCCGACCGACCGGAGCCCCAACCGGCGAAGCGCCTCCGCCGTCGCCTCCCCCACTCCCCATAGGGCTCCGACCGGCAACGGATGGAGGAACGACTCCACCTCGTCGGCCGGCACCCGAAGCAGCCCGTCGGGTTTGGCGTGTGTCGACGCGATCTTGGCGAGGAACTTGTTGGGGGCGACCCCCACGGTGCAACCGAGTCCGAGGTCCGCGATCGCCCGCTTGATCTGAGCCGCGATCGCCATCGGCTGCCCGAAGAGCCTGATGGAGCCGGAGACATCGATGAACGCCTCGTCCAAGGACAGGGGCTCGACCAGAGGCGAGAACGATAGGAAGACCTCACGGATGCGCTCCGAATAGATCTGGTAGGCCTCGAAGTCGTTGGACAGGAAGATCGCGTGTGGGCACAGCCGTCGCGCGGTGACCCCCGGCATCGCCGAGTGGACCCCGAATTCCCGGGCTTCGTAAGAGGCCGACGTCACGACGCCACGACCCCCCCGACCGCCGACGATCACCGGTTTTCCCCTCAACGTGGGGTCCTTGATCACCTCTACGGAGGCATAGAACGCGTCCATGTCGACATGCAGGATCGTCTCGCGTGCCTCCATGTCGCCGACCCTACGCCCAGATCCGCCGGCTCGGCGGCGGCCCGTTTCGCCGCCGAGGGTTCCGTTCGTCATCGACGGCGGGATGCTTCTGATTGCCGCGCAAGCGGACGGGGACCAACGCGGCCACAATGTCCCCATGCCGAAGAGGAAGGTTCAGGAGGTCGTCGTCCGCCGGAGGCGGCTCGAGATCTCGAACGTCGACAAGGTCTTCTATCCCTCCGGAGGTTTCACCAAGGGAGACATGATCTCCTTCTACCGGGACATCTCCGAGGTCCTTCTGCCACACCTCAAGGGCCGCCCGGTGACGTTGAAGAGGTTCCCGGACGGCGCCGAGGGAAGCTTCTTCTACGAGAAGGAATGTCCGAAGTACGCGCCCGACTGGATAAAGACGGCGCCGATAACCCGCCGTCGGGACAACGTGGACGTGAACTACTGCCTGCTCGATACGGAGCCGGCGCTGGTGTGGGCTGCGAACCTCGCTAACCTCGAGCTCCACACGGTGCTGGCGAAGGCCCGCGACGTGACCAAACCGATCGCGCTCGTGTTCGACCTCGATCCGGGGGAACCCCTCGGCGTGATCGCCTGTGCCGACATCGCGCTTCGGCTCAAGAAGATGTTCGGGAGCTTCGGGCTGGACATGCTGGTCAAGACGTCCGGCTCCAAGGGTCTCCAGGCGTACGTGCCCCTCAACACCAAGGTGACCTACGAGCAGACGAAGGCCTTCGCACAGGACGTGGCCCGGCGGATGGAGAAGGACCATCCATCGGAGATCATCTCGAAACCCAGCCGGGAGCAACGGAAGGGCAAGATCTTCATCGACTGGAGTCAGAACGACCTCCACAAGACCACGGTCAGCGTGTATTCGCTGCGGGCGAAGGAGCGGCCCACCGTGTCCACCCCGGTCACCTGGGAGGAAGTCAGACGGGCGGTGAAGAAGGATGACGCTGCTCTCCTGACTTTCGAGTACGACGAGGTACTCAAGCGAGTGGCCCGGCGCGGGGATCTCTTCGAGCCTGTGCTCAAGATGAAGCAGAAACTTCCCCCTCTCTAACTCGCACGGTCGAGGAGGCCGACACGCATGTGGTGTCCGAACTGCGGCTCCGAGTATCGCTCCGGGTACACCCACTGCTCCGATTGCGGGCATGAGCTGGTGCGCGAGCCTCCGGAGGTGGTCGAGCCCGAGGTAGATCAGCGACCCCCTTTCGATCCGCACGCGATCGGGCCGGAGCTCGTCGAGATCGGGAGCTACGGCGGCCGGTTGGAGGGCGAGATGATCAGGTCCCTGCTGCGCGGCAGCGGGATCGAGTCGATGCTCACGGGAGACGGAACCATCTACACCGAGGCCTATCCGCTGACGGTGGGGCCGTTGAGCCAGGTGAAGGTGCTCGTGCGACCGGAGGACGAGGAGCGCGCTCGAGAGGTGATCCTTACGGCCGGTACCTACGAGCCGGATGGCGAGGTCGAAGAGGACGACCTCTAGCGTCCCGCCGAGCCGCCGCTGGAGTGCCATATGCGGGACCTCGGCTGGAGATCTCCCCCGGGACGGGTCAGCCCCCGGATGACCTGTTTACGACGCTGATTGCCCAACGAGGCTGCGATGGAGTGCCCGTTCCGGTGGTCGAGAGCGAGCTCCGCAAGGTCGAACGCCTCCTGCACCACCACGGTTACGCCAACGTTCTTCGGATCCATGTCGTCGTAAACGAGCGATGCTCCCCCGCGTTTACGAACCAGTCCGCGGACGAGGAGCAGCCACGAATGGAACACGGTGCGCGCGCAGCGCGCTTGAACGCGTTGGAAGACCGTGACATCCAGAGGTCCGGTGGCATCGTCCAACGTGAGGAAGATGATGCGCTGTCCCGAACGGATCGCGGGGGTCTGGGTCGACACCTTGACGCCGGCTACCCACACCTCGGTGTCGTTGCGTCGGTCACGCAACGAGGTCGAAGGTGTACAGCCGATCTCGGCCAGCAGCGGCCGGTAGAGATCCATGACGTGGCGCCTCGCATCGATGCCGGTGATCTCGAGCTCGGCTTCGGTTTCCTCGAGGGGTCCATACGGCGACAGCTCGAACAACGACGCTCCGACCGGCTCATCGAGCCCCAGCTGGCCCTGGGCTCCCCTGCGCGGCCTTGGTCGGGTCGATAGCTCCACCGCGCGCCACAACAGCTCGCGCCTCGTCCTGTCGGGCTCGATCGAATCCATCGCGCCGACATGTGCGAGGTTCTCGAGGACCGGCCTGGAAAGGTCCGTACGTCGCCACAGGTCCTCGAGCGACGAATAGGGGGTGGTGCATCGGCCCTCGACGATCGAATCGATCTCGGCCTCCGAGATGTCCCGCACCTCCGAGAGGGCCAGCCGGATGCCCATGGGACCGCCCTCGACGGGTTCGGCACGATAGACCCCCTCCGAACGATTCACGTCGACCGGCAGGATCGGGATCCCGGCATGACGAGCGTCCGACACCAGGACCCTCCGGGGATACATCCCTGGATCGTGCGTCAGGAGCCCGGCCAGGAACTCCGCCGGATAGTGGGCTTTGAACCACGCCGAGACGTAGGTCGGAAGAGCGAACGCGGCCGCGTGCGACTTGCAGAAACCGAACGAGGCGAACGCGTAGACCTCCTTCCACAAGGCGGTGGCTTGTTCGGAGGTGAACCCGTTGGCTCTCGCCGAGCGGACGAACCACCGCCCTACGTCGTTCTCGGCGGGGACGCCATTGCGCGGTCCGTCGAGCCCCTTGCGGGCCGGACGGCCATCCGGGTCGTCGGGGAGGCTCGGGCGTTCGCTGTCCAGGTGCCGCCGGATGTAATCGGCATCGTCGAGGGAACAACCCGTCGTCTCGGCGATCACCCGGATCAGTTGCTCGTGATACACGATGATGCCGTTGGTCTCTCGAAGACTCTCCTGAAGCCGTTGGTGCGGGTATGCCATCGGAGCGAATCCGTGTCTCCGGTCGAGGAATGGGGTCACCATGTCCGACTTCACCGGGCCGGGACGGAACAGCGAGATCTCTACGACGAGGTCCTCGAACCGATTGGGTTGCAGACGCGCCAGTAGTTCGCGCTGGCCCGGCGATTCGATCTGAAAGCATCCGAGCGTTCGTGAACTCTTGATGAGCTTGTACGTGTCCGGGTCGTCCCGAGGGATCGCATCGATATCGATCTTCTCGTCGTGGAGGCGCTCGATCTCGTCGCGCGTGTGTGCGATCGACGACAGCATGCGGACCCCGAGAACGTCGAGCTTGACCAGCCCGAGGTCCACCACGTCGTCCTTGTCCGCCTGCAGCATCGTGAAGCCGCCGAAAGACTCCTGCATCGGAACCCGGTCGGCGAGATCGTCCGACGACAGGATCACTCCCGAAGGATGAAGGGCGAGGTGCCGGGGGAACCCGTCGATCGCCTGGCACAGCTCGAACAGTTGCTCGAGCTGGCCGGCCCGCAGGTTCGTCCCGGACAGCTCCGGGAGCCGCTCGATCGCGGCGGGGATATCGCGCGCCGCCACGCGGGGAAACGCCTTGGCCACCAGATCGATCTCGTCCGGCGGCAACCCGAGCGCCTTGCCGACCTCGCGGATGGCCATCCGCGCCCTGAAGGTGTCCACCATGCAGCACACCGCGGTCTGATCGCTGCCGTAGGTGTCCAGGACGTAGTCCAGCACGTCCTCTCGCCGGTGCGATTCGACGTCGACGTCGATATCGGGGAGATCTTCGCGGCGCTCGTTCATGAATCGCTCGAAGAGCAGGTCGTAACGTACGGGGTCGACATCCGAGATCCCCAGGACGTAGCACACGAGGGATCCCGCAGCGCTCCCCCGGCACGCGCACCGGATGCCCATGACCTTGCGCACGTGATCCACGATGTCGGCGACCAGGGAGAAGTACGAAGCGAAGCCCATGCGGAATATGAGCTGCAACTCGTGCTGCAAACGATCCTCGACCTCGGAGGTGATCCGGTCCATGCGGTTGCGGGCCCCCTCGTAACATCGTTTGGCGAGGTATCCGGTCGGTGTCTCACCGCGCGGGATCGGGATCTCGGGGAAGTGATAGGTGCCGAAGTCGAGGTCGAAATCACATGCTTCGGCGATGCGCATCGTCTCGTCCGCGGCCCCGGGGGCATCTGCGAACAACTCCCGCATCTCATCGGGGGTCTTCAGGTTGTATTCGGAATTGCTCCGGATCGACTGCGACTTCGACAGCGGCACGATGTCTTTGATCGCGTGCAGCAATTCGTGGACCCCCGCCCATCCACTCGAGGCGTAATGGACGTCGTTCGTGGCCACAGGGGTCACGCCGGCCTCGCGCGCTATCCCCAGGAGCCGATCGCGCAGCATCCGGTGCCCGTATCCCCGATGATCGAACACCTCGAGGCGGTAGCCATCCCCGATCGCGTTGCGCCATCTACGCGCCTCCTTGATGGCGGATGGGATCGCGCCTGCCGCCGCGAGGCGCGCCACCTCACCTCGCTCGCATCCGGACAGCACGAAGAGTCCCGCGGCCCGCTTCACGATCTGGTCGAAACTCACCGACGGCTTACCCCGTTCGTTGCCGAGGTGGGCCGAGGAGATGAGCCGGCAGAGGTTCCCGTAACCGGCTTTGTCCCGCGCGATGGCGGTCACGTGCCCACCCTCGTCGAGCGTCAGCTCGGCGCCGTAGATCGGTTTGACGCCCGCCTCCCGGCACGCTCGAGCGAAACGGACGGCGCCCGTCAGCGAGTCGTGGTCGGTCATTGCCACCGCGTCGTAGCCGGCCTCCGCCGCCAATGGGGGAAGCGACTCGGCCGGGATCGCTCCGTCGAGCAACGACCACGTCGTGTGGCAATGCAGTTGAACGAATCCGCTCACGGAAGCTCCGGCGGTATCGTGCCGACCATGACCACTCGCTGGGAGGCATTCGAGCAGGGCCGCGTGAAGATGCCCGTGAACGAGACCCTCGGTTTCCGGCCCGTGCCGGTCGACGACCCCACGGACGAGATCGCGTTCACGTGGGAGGTACCACCGGAGCTGTGCAACTCGGCGGGGCATCTCCAGGGCGGGATGCTCGCCGCCTTCGCCGACGCCGTGATGGGGGCCAGCAGCGCGGCGCATCTGCCGGAGGACCAGTACCCGTCGCTCGCCGAGATGAAGGTCTCGATCCTGCGTCCCTCGCCGGCCGGTGCCAGGCTCACCGCCCGCGGGCGGGTCATCAAGGCCGGCGTACGGATCCTGTTCACCGAGGTAGAGATCACCAACGGGGACGGGGAGCTCGTCGCCAAGGCTTCGGGCACGGCGGTCCCCTCCACGGGCTGAGCGCTCAGTCCCACAACCGTGCCAGGCGCCATCCGCCCCGCACCCGATCGCGGTAGACGTCGAACACCGCGCCGACCTGCACCAGGAAGCCCTCGGCATCGACCTCGCCGGTCGACAGCATCCCGGAGGGCCGGGCCAGGACCCGGTGGAATTCGTTGTCGCGCGCCTGGGCGTCGCTCCACCACTCGCCCCCCTCGCGCCACGACGACAATCGCTGGTCGACGTCGTAGCGGGTCCCGCGCCACGCGAAGGACAGCGGCCCGCCGTCGTCGTGGGATTCCGCCGTCACGTCGATCGGCTCGTCGTAGCGCTTGGTCACCGCCCTCGCTCTGTGTTTGTAACCCGCCCGAAGAAAAAGCGGGGCCCGACTGACCCGCGCCTTTGCGCGAGCCGATCGGGCCCCGAACGTTCGCCTCGAGGTGGCGGCGGGGACCGGGGAACCCTCGCCATCGGCCCTTAGGTCGGCCTCTCGACCGCCTCGGCCTACCACCCGAGTCGAACGTATGTTCGATAGTAGCCATCCGGCGTCCACCCGTCAAGGAGTCCCGCTCGACCCCTCCGGATGGGGGACATCGCCTATTCCCTCGGTCGAGGCGTCACAGTAGTGAGATGAGACGTCTGTGGATCGTCGTCGCGATCGTGCTCGTCGCCGCCTGTGGTGGCGAGGGGGAGGATGCATCTTCCCCACCGGACGAGGCACCGGGTTCCGCGAGCGAAGGGTCCGACCCGGGGTCGAGCGCGGAGGCGATGCCGCTCATGGCGATGCCCCCCAAGATGCTGGCCGACTGCACGCGCTTCGAAGAGCTCCGGCCCGCGTGCCCGGCGATGGTCCCGGAGATCGAGAAGTCGGCGTTCTCGAGCGCAAAGGCATCGCGCGAAGCCAAAGAGCTCTGGGTGTTCTTCGCCGAATGGAACGTGCCACGGCGAGGCCTGTCGGAGAAGAACGCTCCTCCGCAGTTCGCTCACGTGAACGCGTACGCCGCGGCCCCCGACATGATGGTGCAGTTCGAGAGCGAAGAGCTCGGCGACGACGCCCCCTCCGGCACGCGTACGACGGGCTTGAGCTTGGGCAAGCGAACGTGGAACGGCCGCACCGGGGAGTTGGTGCTGGCGCCCTCATATCCACACGGTGGGATGGAGGGCGACCATCTCGTCTTCGAGTGGACCCAGGACGATCTCACCTACAGCCTGAGCCTCCACGCGTGGGACTCGCTCGACGAGACGGAGGCCACGCTCGAGGCGATGGTGGCCTCCCTCCCGTAGCCGCGCCGCCCCCTCCTTATAGGCTGTCGCCGACCGCATCGAGAAAGGGGCGACATGTCTCTCTACGTGTTCTTGAAGTTCATCCACGTGCTGCTGGCGATAGTCGCCGTGGGCTTCAACGCCTCCTACGGGATATGGACCGCACGCGCGGCCAAGGAGCCGGAGCACGAACTGCACGTCCTGCAGGGGATCAGGACCCTGGACGATCGCTTCGCCAACCCCGCGTACGCGCTGCTGTTGGTAGCCGGAGTCGCGATGGTGCTGGAGAGCCCCACCCTCGACTTCAGCACTCTCTGGATCTCCGCCGCGCTGGGCCTCTACGTCCTCATGGCGCTGATCGCGATCTTCGCCTTCACGCCCACGCTTCGGAAGCAGATCGCCCTGGTCGAAGCCGGGGACCAACGATCGGAAGCCCACGCGGCGCTCGCCAAGAGAAGCGGCATGGTGGGAGGGATCCTGGCGGTGATCGTTATCGCGATCGTGTACCTGATGGTCGTCAAACCGACCTAGACGAACGCCTTTAGCGCCTCCACATACTTGGCGCCCGACCCGGTGTTGTAGAGGACCGCGGGCCCCTCGAGGTCATCCCTCCCGGACAGGACGGAGGCCGCCGCCACGGTGGCGGCGCCTTCCGGACAGGCGAACAGGCCCTCGCTGGATGCCAGCTCCCGGACCGCTCCAACGATCGAGTCTTCGTCGATCGCGATCATCGTTCCGCCGGACCCCCGGACGTATTCCAGAACGAGCCTGCCCTCGCTCGGCGCAGGAACGCGCAGCCCGGCCGCGATCGTCATCGCCTCCCCGTCCCAGGGTTCGACCTCATCCGCGCCCGCGTCGAAGGCCTTGACGATCGGGGAACAGCCGCTCGTCTGAACGCCAACCAGGCGAGGGGGAGGATCGGAGGTCCAGCCCAGGGCGATGACCTCCGCGGCGGCCTTCGCCGCGGCGATGAGGGCCACTCCCCCACCCACGGGGAGCACGATCGTCCGGGGCAGGTGCATGCCGTCCTCGTCCCCGAGCGCGTTGAAGACCTCGAGCCAGCACGTCTTCTTGCCTTCGAGCCGGTAGGGCTCCGAGAAGGTGGCGCTCAGGAAGGCTCCGGTGTCGTCGGCGATCTCCCGCGCGCGGATCGCAGCGTCGGCGATCGTCCCCGCCACCAGCACGAGCTCGCCGCCGGCGACCTCGACCTCGGTTTGATTGGCGGCCGGCGCGGTCTCCGCCATGGTCACCGTGATGTCCATGCCGGCGCGCGCGGCATAGAGCGCCCACGCGCCTCCAGCGTTGCCCGCGCTCGGCATGACCACGCGGTCCACGCCGAGCTCGCGCGCACGCGACAACCCGATCCCCGCACCGCGCGCTTTGAACGTTCCGCCGGGGAGAGGACCATCGTCTTTGATGTGCGTCTCGACCCCCAACCTCTTCGAGAGCTTCGGAGCCGCCACGAGGGGTGTCTCCGGCTCTCCCAGCGACACGGGATCGCCCGCTACGGGCAGTAGCTCGCGGAAGCGCCACATGTCGGCCGGTCGCTGCCGCACCTCGTCCAGATCGAGCGGAGCGAGGTCGTAGCGACAGAGCAAGGTGCCTCCGCACGCACAGCGATGCTGGATCCGGTCCGGATCGTGTTGGGTGCCGCAGACCGCGCACTCGAGCGATGCGAGACGCGTCGGCATTCTCTGTCCCTAAGCCTTGCGGTGGATCAGACGAAGCCGAGCGCGGAGCGCGCCAGGGGGCTCATCTTCTCGGGGCTCCACGGGGGATACATCACCAGCTCGGTGCTGACCTCGCCGATGCCCTCGATCCCGGCCGTAGCCTGTTTGATCTGCTCGTCGATCATCGGAGCGATGGGGCAGCCCATGGTGGTCAGCGTGAAATCGACCTTGACGTCGCCACCCTCGTTCACGTCGACCTCGTAGACGAGGCCGAGGTTGAAGATGTCGATGCCCAGCTCGGGGTCGTCGACGGTCTTCAGCGCCTCGACGACCTCTTCGCGGATCTCCTCTGTCGTTGCCATGCCCCCATGGTATCGGTCCGGGAGGCCGGACCCGGCCTACAGGTCCAGTCCGAGCAGGCGTGCGGCGTTGCCCTTGAGGACGCCCTCGGCCTTGTCCCCCAGCCTCATCTCGTCGAACTCGTCGAGGATCCGGCCGGGATCGAGCATCGGGTAGTCGCTCCCCCACACGAACCGGTCGGAGAGGCGCCCACGGGCGTCACGCTTGACCTCCTCGGGGATGTACTTGGGGCGCCACCCCGAGAGGTCGACCCAGACGTTGGTCTTGTGCATGGCGCTGGCCAGCACCTCGAGGTGCCACGGGTAGCCGAAGTGGGCCATCACCACGGTCAGTCCCGGGTGGCGGGCGGCGACCATGTCCATCAGCATCGGTCGCCCGTAGTCGTAGGCGATGCCAGACCCCCCGGCGACGCCGGCGCCGAGGCCCGTCTGCCCGACGTGCACGACTATCGGCAACGAGTGCCGTTCGCACACCTCCCACACGGGCGTGCACATCGGGTCGTTGGGATAGAACGCCTGGACCTGAGGGTGGATCTTGAGCCCCCTCATACCCAGCTCGGTGACCGCGCGATCGAGCTCCTCCGCGGCATCAGGCTTGTGGGGGTCGACGCTCGCGAAGCCGATGAATTGCTCTGGGTACGCCGTGCAGATCTCCGCGACGCGATCGTTGGTCAGTGGAGGCAACCCCGTGGCGGTCTCCGCATCCCACGCGAGCAACACCCCGAGCAGGTCCCACTGCTTGTACTCGTCGGCCATCTCCTCGACGGTTCGGACCCGTACTTCCGACCGGAAGTACTTCGCGGTGACCTCGAGCATCGGCCCGATCGATCCCTTCAACCATTCCTCGGTCGAAGCGTGGACATGGAAATCGATGGCGCGCGGCAAGGGGCCTCCTTGAACTAGAGAAAGAAGAAAGAGATCGCCATCACGAGGTACGCGGCGAGCAGTTGCACGCCCTCGATCCAGTTGGAGCGTCCGTCAAGTGCGATGAATCCCAGGATGATCGATGAGAAGGCAACGGCCGCGATCTCGACCGGAGAGAAGATGAGATCCATCGGATGCCCGACGGCTAGCGACACGAACACGAGGACGGGAGCCACGAACAACGCGATCTGTGTCGACGATCCGATGGCTATCTCGATCGAGACATCCATCTTGTCCTTGGCCGCCAGCAAGACGGCCGAGGAATGCTCGGCTGCGTTCCCGACGATCGGCACGATGATCAGACCCACGAAGAGCTTCGATAAGCCCAACTCCTCGGTGGTCTCCTCGAGCGCCCCAACGAGGAATTCGCTCATAAGGGCGACGAAGACCGTAGCCCCCGCGAGCAGGCCTATCGCTTTACCGCAGCGACCATTTAGGTTCGCCATGGTGTCCCGAGGCACGGAACAACGACTTGTGCGTCTTGAAGGAGAAGAGCAAACCAAGGACATAGACCAAGGCCAACACGATCGCCACTCCGACCGACACCGCCTCGGTGCGGAAGTCGGTTGCGTCGGGGGTGAACGAGAACAAGGCGGGCATCAGCAGGCCGACCACCGCGATGATCAACGAGGTCGAGTGCAGGTTGGCGGACGCCCGGCTGAACCGTTGCTCGCTCCGCGTCCAACCTCCAACGAGGAACGCGAGTCCGAGGACGACCAGGACGTTCCCGATGATCGACCCCGTGATCGACGCCTTGACGACCTCGAGCTCGCCCTCGAGGATCAAGAAGAAGGCGATGATCATCTCCGTCACGTTTCCAAATGTGGCGTTGAGGAGACCCCCCATCTGCGCTCCCGAGCGCGCAGCGAGGTCCTCGGTAGCGTGACCTATCTGCCCCGCCAACGGCAGGATCGCGAGAGCGGACATGGTGAAGATGACAACCGCGGGCGCGTGCATGATCTCGAGAACGATCGCGACGGGCACCGCCACAAGTAGCCATTCGAACCTGGGCTTGAACATGGCTGGCAGATTAACGTCGTCGCCCGGGTCGGGGGCGCAGCCTCAGAGAGGAACGGTCAGGAGCGCCTCTTTGAGGCGAGCCGCGGCGGCGATCGGGTCGGGGGCCTGCGTGACCGCCCGGACGACGACGACTCGACGGGCCCCCGCCTCGATGACGGAGCCGAGGTTGGAGTGATCGATGCCGCCGATGGCAAACCAGGGCAGCTCCACGCGAGTCGCTGCGTACCGCACGAGGTCGAGTCCCGCGGCGGGGCGACCGGGTTTCGTTGGTGTCTCGTGAACCGGGCCGACGGCGATGTAGTCGAGACCCGCGAGATCGGCCGTCGCATCCACCTCGGCGGGCGCGTGCGTCGACAGACCGACTATCCCGGCGGGGAAGACGCGCCGCACGACATCGATGGGGAGGTCGTTCTGGCCCACGTGCACCCCATCCGCCCCCAGCGCAGAGCGCGACGTCGGGACGATCGTTGAGGATGAACGGGATCCCCGCCGTCGAACACGCGTCCTGCAACGGGCCCCCGACGCGCAGCAGGTCCCCGGCCTCCATCTCCTTCTCCCGAAGCTGGATCAAGTCGACGCCCGCGCTCGCGAGCTCGCCCACGAGAGAGACCAGAGGGCCGGCGGTGAGGTTGGCCGGAGCGACGAGATAGAGACGGGCGTCGGACCTCACAGAGCGAGCTCGGTGGGACCCACTTCGTCGTCGGGCTCGGCATCGGGATCCTCGCCCGCCTCTCGCTCGTAGTCCTTCATCCGCTCCGCCACCGCGCGGAGTGCGGAGGGGGTCCGCAGCAGCGCCAGGATCACCAGGAGATACGGGAACACGTCGAGCAGGACCTCGTACCAGCGCTTGTCCAGCAGACTGGCTGCCGCGATCCACGCAACGACGAGCAGCCCCAGGACGAGCGCGATCCACCGGGGGCTCGACCGGCTCCCCCCATGTTCGAAGCGCTCCCTCATCGCTCGGACCGCGGAGCGCCCTCGAACCCGCCGGAGTCGCCTCCACGTGGCGGGGGCGGGATAGAGACGACCCAAGCCCTCCACGAACCCAACGGCGAACGTAGCTACGAGCGCGGCGACTAACCCACTGGCCATGGAACCAGGTTAATTCCCTACTCGTCTATGAGGGTGCCGGCGGCGGCTTGGGGGAGGGAGATGCGTACGTCCCCCACCGCGATCTCACCGGGCTCATCCACCACGTCATTGCCCCACCGTCGCAGGGAGGGTGAATCGTCGGCGGTCAGCTCGAGCTTCATCTCGTGGCCCGGGGCGAAGCTCCATGCATTGCCGAAGAGCTGGAAGCCGAGGACCTGGGGCTCATCGCTACCGAGGCGGTAGACGCCCCGCGTGACGAGGGTCTGCCGGCCCCCGTCGGGGTCCACGTCCCACAGCCGGGCGGCGACGTACATGTTGGAGCCGCTCGGGTCCGCGCTCAGGGTCACTTCCGGCATCCCGAGCATCGTGAATCCCTCTTCGGGGACGCCCCACGTGAGGTTCAGGTTCGCGTCGGTGTCGGCGCCGTCCACCGCGACCGAGCGGCAACCCTCGACGTCGTGCAGAGGATCGACCGCGCCCGCGTTCGGGTAGTCCGCGGGGCTTCTGAGGACGCCGTCGGTACCCGAAAGGTCCACGAACGCGTCGGCGGGCTCCTGTAGATCCGCCCATGTGTCGGCGCGATAGAGACGACCGAGACCGTCGTCGCAGGCGGGAGTGCGTGCCTGGACGCCGCCGGGCACCGGGCCCCGGCCCTTCAGGTAGTGATCGAACCATTGGGTGACGAGCGTAGAGATGTGCGCGGTCTCCGCGTCTTTGGTCTGTGCGGTCGCGAGGCCCCAGTCCCCCAGGTAGAGCGAGATCGGATAGCCCTCGTCCTCCGCACGCAAGCGGTTGTACATGGTCACGGCCTGGTCTGCGGGAAAGGCGAAGTCGGTGAATCCCTGGATCGCCAGGATCGGCGTGTCGTACCTGGTCGTCTTGGGGAGGAAGTACGCGCTGCGCTCGGCCAGCATCTTGGTGACCGCGTCGCGCGCGACGTCGGGTTCGCCCCCGTCGTACGGCTCACCCTCGTTGATGCGGTCCTTCCAATCCTCGAGGTACTGCGTCACGTTGTAACCGGAACCGGTCAGCAACGAGAGGTACAGATCGTCCAGCAGCGCGTTCTTGACTCCGACGGGCTGCGCCATCCGCTGGTTGAGACGCGTGGTGGCGACGGTGTCGTCGCGGGCCCGGCCGTTGGGGAGCAGACCATTCACGAGGTCCGTCCAACCCGCCATAGGCACCGCGGCGGCAAGCTTCACCTGACGGCCCTGCGGGGAGCGCCACACGTTCCTGCGCGTGAGGTTCCACGCCTGTCCCCCGCCATACGACAAACCCGCCACGCCGACTGAGCGCGCTGCTGCGGTCGCTCGATCGCTCGTCAAGGTTCCATCGACCATACGGCCGATCAGATACTGGGTGTCTTTGAGCTCGTATCTCTTGTGTGCGAATTGCGCGCGGCACGCGAGGTGGTCGTAACGTTCGAGGGGATAAACGACTTCATCGCCGTCCACGGATTCCTTGGACCGATTGACGCACTCATCCACCCGCCAATCACTGGTCTCGAACCCGCGCGCGGTGTAGTTGAGCACCGCGTAGCCTCGGCTGGCGTAAGACAGATTGTTGTTTCCCAGATTGATGCCGTCGCCTGCAACGGTGTCGGACATGAACTCTGTCTTGGAACCGTCGAGGCTATGCAACAGCGTGACGAGCGGGAAGGGACCATCCCCCTCGGCCGGAAGCGTCACGTCGACGTCGAGTCGAGCGGTTCCGTCGGCCGTCTCCACGTAGCCGGTGCACAGCCGGAAGCGCTCGCCCGTGTCGGCTGCCTTGATCGGCTTGCAGCGCAGAGGACAGCGCGGCGGCGACCGCGCCGGCGGCCGGCACGAAAAGAGTGCCCGCCACGATGGCCAGGCACAGGATGGAGATCTGGATGCGTCCCCGCAAATACGGTCCCTTCACGAGCGGCGCCCCACGAGCCGCTTAAAGGACAAACTAAGGCGTTCCCGGTCTTATGCCTAGACCTATGCGGAAAATGCGTAGCGTGACCGGCGGGGGCTAAACGACCACTCGTGGTAGTGGGCCGGTGTCGTCGTGCTCCCCCACGTCCCACGCTTCGCTGTCGTCGACCTCGTCCCACAGGGCCGCAGGGTCGCCCCAGGTCGGGGTGTCGCTGCGACGCGATCGCCCGGGCTCTTCGGGGCGGGAATCGTCGGGGCGAGGATCTCCGGGCCGGGGTCCGACGGACATGAGGCTCGTCAGCTCCCTGTAGACCAGCTCGGGGCGACCCAGGCGGTCGATCCTCTGGGCCCCATCACTTCGTCCGGCCGTCTCCACCACCAGGTCCCCGTAACCCAGCACCCGGCCGAGCAGGGGCCTGCGACAGGTGAGGTCGGTTATGGCCGCGAGGGACACGGAGCCGATGTTGCGGGTCAGCACGCCCTGGGATCGCAGGATCCGCCGGTCGGTCACGACCACGACATCGGAGCGCCAGGACAAGTAGCGCCAGAGCAGCCGCAGGAGCATGAGGCACGCGAGAGCCGCCGCGACCCCGTCCACGATGTCGTTCCCGGCGTCGGGGGTCAGGAAGCCGGCGGCTAGTGCCAGGCCGGCCACCGCGAGGAAGAGGAGCGCTGGACGAGCCAGGACGATGGGGTGCTTCCTGAGCTCGAGCACGATCGCCTCGTCGTCGGTGAGATACCGGTTCCATCTCATCGCGCCCGGCCCGTCGATCCGAGCCTCATCAACCTCATAGGCAACAGCATAGGGCGGCGCCGTGGGTAAACGGTGGGGATCCGTGGGCTCGGGGCCTAGGCCGCGCTCCACCATTCCAGGAGCAGCCGGCGAGACGTGCGAAGGTGCTCACGTTCGCGCGAAAAGACCTCGAGGGTGATGGTTCCGTCGTACCCGGTCGCCTTGAGCTCGCGGATCTTGGTCTTCCAGTCGATCGCGCCGGCCCCCAGAGGGAGGTGCAGGTCATCGGAACCCCCGCGATTGTCCGAGAGATGCACGTGGGCGAGCCGGTCGCCGAAGGCCTCCAGCAGTTGGGGCGTCCGGTTCTGGGCGCCGCGGCCCAGATTCAGGTTCGCGTGCCCGACGTCGAGGTGGAAGCGGGCGTCCGGAACCGCATCGAAGATCGGGGCCAGATCCTCGGGGGCCGAGAACATGCGGTCCAGGTTCTCGACCATCAGGGTGATCCCGCGCCCCGCCGCGTCCTCGGCGAGCTCGGCGATGGCCTGGGAGTTGCGGGCTCTGATCTGCTCGGGAGAGTGCAGAGGGACACGCTGGTCGGGATGGACGTTCACGAGATCCACGCCGGCATCTGCGAAGCAATCGAGCCCACGGCGGTAGAGGTCGCGCGCCTGATCGCGGAGTTCGGGCCAGGGTGACGCGATAGGAAGGTGCCACGCAGTGTGCCCCACCACCGACAGCCCGAGATCCCCGAGGAGACTACCCACCTCCTTGCCGTTCGGGAGCCACGCCGCGGGAGGCTCGAGGGTGAGGTCGACGAAGTCGAAGCGATCCTCGTGGATGCGGTGTATCTCCTTGAGGACCGAACGCCCCGGGAAGTTCATGGCTCCGACCAGCACAGGACGAATACTGACACGGCTCCGCCGAGCCGCCACCGGCCGCACGGTGACTATCCTGCCGCTATGGAGACCTATGAAGCGATCATGACCCGCCGGTCTGCGAACGTCGCTCCGGATCGCGTCCCGCCTCGCGCTGCCGTCAACAGGCTCCTCGAGGCGGCCGTCCGGGCTCCGACCCACCATTTGACTCAGCCATGGCGCTTCATCGTGCTTGCGGGAGGTGCCGTCACGGGCCTGGGTCGCGCCTGGGCGGCGGGGATGGAGGCCGAGGGAAAGAACTCCGACGGGATCGTCGACAAGGCCCGGAGGGCTCCCGTGATCGTCTGCGTGATCGCGTCTCCCAAGCCTCACCTTCCTAAGGTTGTCGAGATCGAGGAGCATCACGCGGTGGGAGCTGCCATACAGAACCTGTTGCTGGCCGCACACGACGCTGGATTCGGTGCGTGGCTACGTACGGGACCGGCGGCATCGATGACCACCGTCCGCGACTATCTTGGCGTGGCGGACAACGAGTCGATCGCGGGTTTCATCTATCTTGGATACCCGCTTGAAGCGCAACAGGAGCGGCCGAGGACCCGCCGAACGGATCATGCCGACCTGACGGAGTGGAGAGGATGGGGATGAACCGATGAACCCACCCCAGAAACCACAGCGCGCTGCATTCTTCGATCTGGACAAGACCCTGATCCCGGGGTCGAGCCTGTTCCTTCTCGCGAGGGGGTTGTACGAGCGGGACATGTTCCGGGTGCGAGACATCATTCAGTTCGCTTTCGGGCAGGCGATGTACCGACTCGGAGGCGAGCGCCGACGAGGGATGGAGATGTCGCGCGAGTCGACGCTCGAGTTCGTCACCGGACGCAGCCAGGCGGAGTTAGCCGAATGGGGCCGCGAGATCGTCGAGGAACGCATCCTCCCCCTCGTCTATGAGGACATCGTGACCGTGATCGAGGGCCACCGGGACAAGGGAGAGCTCACCTTCCTGGTGACCGCGGCTCCCATCGAACTGGCCAGCACCGTCGCGGAGGAGCTTGGCATGACCGGCGCGATCGGAACGATCTCCGAGATCGACTCAGCCGGCTACTACACCGGCCGGCTCGTCGGCGAGGTCATGCACGGCCCGGCGAAGGCCAAGGCCGTCGCCGAGGTCGCGGCGGAACACGGCGTCGAGCTGGGAGAGTGCGCCGCGTACTCGGATTCAACCAACGACCTTCCGTTGCTCGAATCAGTGGGCTTCCCCCATGCCGTGAATCCCGAGCATGAGCTGAGACGCATGGCGTTGACCCGCGGGTGGCCGGTCCACGAGCTGAGAACGCGCCGGCGCGCGCTGCTGGTGGGCATCCCGGCGGGGCTGGGGGGCGTTGCGCTCATCGGTTCGGGGATCGCGATCGGGATGGCACTAGAACGTCGTCGCCGTTCGAGCTTCGAACCGCTCGAGCGCGCGCTGGACCGCGTCAGACGCTAGCGGTCCGTTACGGCTCAGTCAGTCGGGCGTGGGTCTGAAAGGTCGGACGGCCCGGCGTCCTCGGCCGCGCTCGCCGGGCCGGGGATGCGGCTGTAGTGGCCCACGACGTCGAACCATCTCTTCGCGTGGAGCCCGACCTTCAGATCGATGTCTGCGGCCACGATGCCCTCCGCGTCGTAAAGGGGGCCGGCAACCAAGGAGCCTCCCTGCGGCTCGATGATCGCCGCTCCGCCGCGGCCCAGGATCTCTTCGTCCGGAAGCGGCACCGGAAAGTCCTTCGGGAACGCGCTCTTCTCGATGTACTGCGGAGCGCTGATCACGAAAGCGCCGGACTCGATGGCGATGTGCCGCATCGTCGCCATCCATCCATCCGAGTCGTCCGCCGTCGGGGCGAGCCAGATCTGGACGCCCTTGCGGTACAGCTCGTAGCGCGCCAGAGGCATCCGGTTCTCCCAGCAGATCAGCCCTCCGATCCGGCCCAGGGGGGTCTCTGCGACATCGAGGTCGTTCCCCCCGCCGACTCCATGGAAAAGGCGCTCGTGCATCGTCGGCATGAGCTTGCGATGCTTGATCAGCAGACCGTCCGGCCCCAGTAGCAACAACGTGTTGTAGAGCGACCCAGGCCGCTCGATCTCACGTTCGTTGATGCCGATCGCGCAGTGGACCTGTCGTTCGGCACAGGCCGCGAGCAGCTTCTCGACCGCCGGTCCCGGGACCTCGATCGAGGAAGCCCACATGCGCTCCCACATCTCGTCGAATCCGCCGAACTGGGCCGCCTGATGCCCCCAGGCCCCGCTGGGATAAACAGAAACGAAGGTCTCGGGGAACACCGCAAGCTGAACGCCATCGTC
Source organism: uncultured Actinomycetes bacterium (assembly GCA_963777015.1). Lineage (GTDB taxonomy): Bacteria > Actinomycetota > CADDZG01 > CADDZG01 > WHSQ01 > JACCXF01. The sequence continues at coordinate 1,106,441 of CAVZOQ010000003.1, read as the reverse complement.
GGCGGCCTCGTGGAGGAGACGGACCGCCTTCTCGATGGTGGCCTCGGCGTCGAGGATCACAGGCGTCGCCTGCACCGCCGCCACTCTGACCGTCTCGAAGAGAGTCATGCCCCGAAGCTAAGGTCGCAAGACCATACGCGTCAACTTCGTCGACATTGCTGGCCCGCTCTTTCGATTGCTATCGTGCTCCGGATGGGTCCGTCGATCGAGGCTCTCGATCTGAGGAAGTCCTACGGCGACACGATCGCCGTGGATGGACTCTCGTTCTCGGTGAAGCCCGGCGCCGTCACGGGTTTCGTGGGGCCGAATGGAGCGGGGAAATCCACGACCATGCGCTTGATCCTTGGTCTGGACGCTCCAGACGAAGGTCATGCCTTCATAAGTGGAAACACGTACGCCGAGATCGAGAGCCCGCTTCGTGCGGTGGGCGCGCTACTGGATGGGATGGGGTTGCATCCAGGACGCAAGGCCCGAGATCACCTTCTCTGGCTAGCGCAGAGCAATGACCTGAATTCCGGCAGGGTAGACGAGGTTTTGAGGCTCGTTGGCCTCACGGGGGCGGCGCGACGCCGAGCGGGGGGCTTCTCGCTCGGGATGCGCCAACGGCTCGGGATCGCCGCGGCCTTGCTGGGCGATCCCCCGATCCTGATGCTCGACGAGCCATTCAACGGGCTGGACCCGGACGGCATCCGGTGGATGCGAGGCTTCCTTCGATCGCTCGCGGCCGAAGGGCGCACGGTATTCGTCTCGAGCCATCTGATGAGCGAGTTGGAGGACACCGCCACTCATGTCGTGATCATCGGCCAGGGACGGCTCATAGCAGATGCGAGCATCGATGCTCTGTTGGACGCCGCGTCCGCGGACGCGGTCACCGTCCGCACTCCGGATACCTCAGCTATGACGATCCTCTTGTCCGAAGCGGGAGCGACGGTTTCCTCAACCGGCGCCGATTCCCTGATGGTGATCGGTCTTGCTACGGAGCGCATCGCCCAGCTGGCGGCCGAGGATGGTTTGCCCGTCCATCACTTGTCGTCGCGGCGAGCCTCGCTCGAGGACGTGTATCTAGAGCTGACCCACGGGGCCGTCGAATACTCGAGTGGCGACGAGCGTCAGTCGTGACCGAAGATCCTCCACCTCCGGGCCTCGGATCCGCCTTCCGGGCGGAGTGGGTCAAATTGCGGTCGGTGCGCAGCACCACTTGGTCCTTGCTCGCGCTGGCGGGGCTCACGATCCTCTTCACCGCTTTCGTCTGCTCCGCGTTGGACACCGAAGGAGGAAGTCCCGGAAACCCAGGTGATAGCGACGTCGTGATGCTGGGCCTTACCGGCACCTATCTCGGCCAGATCGGAGCGGTCGTGCTCGGGGTGTTGGCGATGACCTCGGAGTACGGGGCGCAGACGATCCGAGGCACATTCGTCGCCAATCCCCGCAGGATGACCGTGCTTATCGCGAAATCGGGGATCGTCCTCGGCGTGATCCTAAGCGCCGGCCTCATCGCGGTCCTGGGTTCGTTCTTCCTGGGGGAAGGGATCCTGCAAGGTAACGGCTTCGTGTATGCGAACGGTTATCCAGCCGCCTCGCTCGGGGATGGGCCAACGTTGAGAGCCGTTCTAGGTTCGGTTCTGTATCTGGGCGCGCTGGGGCTCATGGGTCTGGGGACCGGCGCGATCCTGCGCAGCACCGCCGCGGCAGTCACTACCACTCTCGGGATCCTGTATCTGCCGATGATCGTTCAGACCTTCTTATCGGAATCAGCTAGAGAGCTCGTCCAAAGCTATGCCCCTATGCCCGCGGGGTTGGCCGTACAGACCACCGTGGCGAACTCGGGTAGCTCCCTCACGGGGGACCCCGTTCCGATCGGACCACTCGCCGGACTTGGCATCGTTTGCGCCTACACGGTGGCGGCTCTGATCCTGGGGTTCTGGTTGGTGAAGCGCCGAGACACGTGACCGGGCCGCCGTTCGTCGAGCAGTCGCTCGCGATCGGTCAGGCCGCTGTGAACCCCTGGCGCCAGCTGGGGTGCGCCGGTCGCCACCCGAGCTCGCGCTTGGCCTTCGCGTTGGAGGCACCGCGAAGCTCGGTCATCATCACCACGCCGGCCTCCCCGGCGAATAGCCGCCCGACGAAACGAGGCACTCGCATCGGCTTCTTGGCGCCCAGTATCTTCGCCAGTCCCGGCAACCACTCGGCGACCGGGGCGGGGTCATCATCGACGATGTTGTACACACCGCGATCGCCACGCTCGACCGCGGCCACCGTCGCCTCCGCGGCGTCGGCGATGTGGATGAAGGACCACACACCGGCACCGTCCCCGACCAGCGGGAACTTGCGCCTGCGGACCAGCTCGACCTGCGCCGCGTCCGGCGCCAACGAGGTGCCTGGGCCGTAGAACCCGCCGTAACGAAGGACGATCCCCTCCGTCCATCGCGCACCGAGGACCGCCCGCTCGAGGTGACGGATCGCCGCCGCAGTCTGACGCATCTCCCGGGCCGGCGAGGGATCGAATGGGTCGTCCTCGCTCTTGACCGGTCCGCCCGTACGCGCGTATGTGGCGAAGTAGCTCTGCGCCACGAACCGGCCGACCCCGACCGCCTGCCCGGCCGAGAGCAGGTTGTCCGTCCCCTCCGTCCGCAGTCGGTTGGTCAGCGCGAAATCGCGGTCGAAGTGACGCATGTCCAACAACTCTCCGATCGCGGTCAGTTGATGGACGATCACGTCCGGCTCCGCGCTGCCGACAGCCTCTGCGACCTGGTCGGGATCGAGCGCGTCCGCGACAACCGGCACCGCGCCGAGCTCTTGGAGCATCGCCCTCTTTGATTCGCTACGCGTCATGCCATGGACCTCATGCCCCGCCTCAACCAGACGTGGCACCAGCTGCTTCCCGATCGCTCCCGTCGCTCCGGCGACGAACACTCTCATCGTCAACTCCTTCTTCGAGGTCTACCTACCCCATATAACCAAGGTGCCGGCCGACTGTGACAACCAGCCCGAGACAAGCGATGATTTCTTGGGACCAACCCCGTCTATCTACATGAAGAGGTCGTACGGGAGGGAGGAATCATGGCCAAGCCCGAGACGGTTAAGAAGGCAACCGGACGGACCCAGGGCGAGTGGTACTCGCTGCTGGACAGGTGGGGGGCGCCCGGCCGTCCCTACAAGGAACTCTCCAGCTTCCTCACGGATGAGCACGGGGTATCGCGCTGGTGGGCCCAGAAACTGATCGTCGAATACGAGCAGGATCGGGGCATCCGCGACCCGGGCGTCAGACGCAACGGCACCTTTGAGGTCGGCGCCAGCAAGACGGTGTCGGTGCCTGCCACGCGGCTGCTCGAGGCGTTCGTCGACCCACGACAACGGAGGCGATGGCTGGTTGGCGGGGGTCTCAGGCTGCTGGATTCGCACGATCCTCGTTCGGCGAGATTCGCGTGGGAAAGAGGGTCCAGCCGGGTGACAGTGACGGTTACCCCGAAACATCGGTCGAAGGCCATGGTGAGCGTCATCCACGACCGTTTGACCGACCCGAAACAAGCTCAGTCGATGAAGGCATTCTGGCGCGACCATTTGAGCGACCTCAAGACCGCCCTGGAGATTTGAGCGATGTCTTCAACCGTGCTGTACATGTCGATGTCCCTAGATGGATTCATCGCCGGTCCAAACGAAGGCCCGGATAATGCTCTCGGCGACGGAGGTGACCGGCTTCACGAGTGGGTCTTTCCAGGGGTAGAGGGCGGCGACTTCGATGCAACCGTTGCGCGGCTAACAGGCGTGAACCGTCAGATCTACGACGAGTTCATGTCAACGGGGGCCGTGGTGGCAGGACGCGGAACCTTCGAGCCCGCAGGAGGCTGGGGAGGCGATCACCACGACGGTGTGCCCATCTACATCCTCAGCCGCAACCCGGCACCCGACTGGGCTGCTGAATGGCCCGCCGTGCACTACATCAACGACCTCGAGGCCGCGATGCGAGATGCCAAGAATGCTGCCGGCGACAAGAACGTGCTGGTGCACGGGTCGGGAATCGCCCAGCGCGCCATCACCGCCGGATTACTAGACGAGATCGAGATCCACCTTGTCCCGATCCTGTTCGGCGAAGGACGCCGACTGTTCGAGCATCTCGGGGTCGAGCTACGCGAACTGGAGCGGATCAGGGTTCTCGAAGGTGAGGCCGGGGTCACTCACCTCCGCTACCGGGTTACTCGCTGAGGAGCGCGGCGAGCTCCCGTGCGTTGCGCTGGGCGTAATCCTGGTAGCAGTTGTTCATCAGGACGTGCGTCGTTTTGGCTTCGCCGGACAGCTTCTCGATCCGCGGTGCCCAGTCCCCCAGTTCCTTCTCTGAATAGAGGTACTTGAAGCGCCGTTGAACCGAACCGCTCTCCCACTCCTCGGAATTGCGCCCGTGGAAACGCACCACAGCTAGGTCGGAGGTTGCTGCGGTCACGGGAGGGATCGAACTCACGAACCCCTGGGGCATATCCACGCACACGAGCGGAAGCCCGTGCCCCTCGAGGAAATCGAGCGTCTCCTTCTCGTTGCGCTCGCTAAGCCACGTCTTGTTGCGGAACTCGACGCAGATGGGCACGGGTGCCGCGCGCTTCGCGCAATCGATGATGTACTCGCGGCTCTTTCGACCGATCGTGAACCACGGCGGGAACTGAAAAAGGAGGGCGCCCAGCTTTCCGGCGGACCGGAGAGGCTCGAGCGCCTCGAGGAACGCGTCCCAGACCGCGATCGACGACATCGGGCTCGACGTCCTTCGGATACACGTTCTTGTTCCCCTCGACGTCCAGGAACCCCTTGAGGGCCGGCGGTTTCGTCGGATGCTGCGTCAAGAGGGAGAAGGCCTTGATGTTGAACGTGAAGTCTTTCGGGGTTCGCTCGACCCATAGCTTCGAGTTCTTATCGCTGGGGAGGAAGTAGTACGAGGAATCGGCCTCGACCAGCGGGAATTGCTCGGCGTAGTAGCGCAGCCGGTCCTCGGCACTCGATGCATCCGGCGGGTACCACCCCGACTTCAACAACGACTTGTCGGTCCACGAAGCGGTGCCCACCAGGATCTGTCCCATCCTTCCTGCCTACCAGATAGGCCGAGGGTCAGCCGACGGCGATCGTCTCGTCGGGCACCCGCGTGGGCTCGAGCCCGGCCCGGCGTACCGAGCCCGCGAAGGTGCGAGCGTCACGAAGCGCGCAACCTCCCGGATCGTTGTTGAAGTAGACGAAGGAGTCGACGTCGCCCCACCCCCCGGCGAGCCTGCTGGCCCAACCGTCCAAAGCGGAACGGCCGTAGCACGGCATCGGATCCGCCCGGCCCTGGTGGAGCCTCAGATAGGTCCAGCCCGCCGTTCGCCATGTCGGGGTTATGGGTCGAGAGTCGCGGTCCGCCATGCAGAGCGCCACGTTCCGCTCCTCCAGCGCCGCCCGGGTTTCGTCCGTGAACCATGACTCGTGCCGGAACTCGACGGCGACACGCCCGGGCCCCAAGGCGTCGAGCGTCGCGCCCAGGTCCTCGAGGTTGGCTTTGAGGTTCGGAGGAAGCTGGAGCAGGATCGGACCGAGCTTCGAGCCCAGGTGCCGGCAATGCTCCAGGAACCTAGCGGCGGGCTCGGCACAATCACGCAGGCGCCGGATATGAGTGATGTAGCGGTTGACCTTGACGGCCATCACGAAGTCGTCCGGCGTTCGCTCCGCCCAGGACTTGAAGGTCTCCGGCTTCGGCAGCATGTAGAAGGCGTTGTTCGATTCGACCGTCACGAAGCGCTCCGCATAGTGCTCGAGCCACACCCGCTGCGGCACCCCCTTGGGGTAGAAGCGCTCCCGCCAGTCCCGGTACATCCACCCCGATGTCCCGATCAGCACGGTCATCCTCGGAACCTACCCACCCACCCGCTTCGCTCCCTCGCGTAGTCCCCCGGGAAACCCGCGGTACATGTGATTCAGCGGTCCATGCGGTGCAACCGTGGACCAGTGAATCGCGTGTACCACGGCATCCCCCAAGGGACATGTGAGCCGGACAGCGCGATCAGCTCCGAAGCGACACGAACCGATCCCGATCAGGCGGTTGACACCCGGGCACGCTCGGGCCCATCGCCGGCGGAACAGCCGTCCCCGTCGGGCTCGGCGGGGCCATCCGCACAGACCTGTGGTGCGTGCGGTGCATGCGGTGCATGCGGTGCGTGCGGTGCGTGCGGTGCGTGCGGTGCACCGTGCACCACGTGCACCACGTGCACCACGGGGTCCGGAGGCAACACCGCTCTCCCAGGTCGGACTCTCCCTCAACCACCAGCCCGGGCAGGTCATCACACGCGTGCCTCCGAATAATGACTCGGACTCCTCGGAACTCTCGGCATGGCGCAGGTCATCGCGAACACTGGCCCAGCCAAGTCCTTGGCCCTCATCTGTCTGTCAGACTAGACACCTCGACCGAGCGGGGAGCCTGGCGACTGCTGGCTCGCCGGGCCGCAGCAAACGGGAGGGGCAGGCCCATGGCCGCTTACGCGGTTGCGCATCTGGACGAGATCGAGGAATTCGCCGACGCAGGCTGTCACTATCGGCCGATCCGACACCATATGGGCATCACGGCGTTCGGAGTAACTGCTTGGACTGCCCGTGCAGCGGGAGATCCTGTCATCAACGAGCACGACGAGGGCGACCCCACCGCGGACCAGGAGCTCTTTCTCGTGTTGCGCGGCCACGCGGAGTTCGTGCTTGACGGTGACCGGGTCGACGCGCCGGCCGGATCTCTCGTTTTCGCCCCTCCCCGCACGAAGCGGATGGCCACCGCCAAGGAGGAAGGGACGACCATCATCGCGCTGGAAGGCACGCCGGGACAGGCGTACGAGCCCCGCGGCTGGGAACTCTGGGCTCCGCTTGCCCCCCTCTATGCGGCGGGCGAGTACGCAGAGGTCGCCGATCGTCTTGGCGTCCTGGTCGCAGCCACTCCGCAATACCCCATGTTGTTCTTCAACCTCGCCTGCTGCGAGAGCCTCTCCGGCCGGACAAGTGACGCGCTCGATCACCTCCGGCACGCCGTCGAGATGTCGGAGGAGTTTCGCCATTCCGCGAAGGCCGACTCCGACCTGGATCCGATCCGCGACGAACCCGCGTTCAAGCAATTGATCGGCGACTAAAGCCCTCAACCGCTTCGCTCCCTCAGTTGTCGTCCAGGGAAACCCGTGGTCCACGTGATTCAGCGGTCCATGTGGTGCAACCCTGGACCACGTGCACCCGTGAATCGCGTGTGCCACGGCATCTCCAGAAGAAGACTAGTGAGCCCGGGACAGCACGACCGGGCGGCGCTCGGCCCTAGCCCCCCTCCCCCGTCAGGTCCGGGGTCCCCTCGTCCGGCGTGGACGCCCGCGCGTACAGGCGGCGCGGGATACGTCCCGCCCCGAACGCCAGTCTCCCCGCCTCGACCGCTTTCCTGACCGCCTCCGCCATCGCCTCCGGGCGCTCCGCCCGGGTCACGGCGCTTGCGACGAGCACCCCGTCGCATCCGAGTTCCATCGCGAGCGCGGCATCCGAAGCGGTGCCGACACCCGCATCCAGGATGACCGGCGCGGACGTCTGATCGACGATGAGCCTGATGTTGTACGGATTGTTGATCCCCATGCCGCTGCCGATGGGCGATCCGAGAGGCATGACCGCCGCGCACCCGAGGTCGTCGAGGCGCCGCGCCAGGATCGGATCGTCGTTCGTGTATGCGAGGACGACGAATCCATCGTCTATGAGTGTCTCGGCTGCATCGATCAACCCCACCGGGTCGGGCAAGAGCGTGCGATCGTCGCCGATCACCTCGAGCTTGACCCAGTTGGTGTCGAACGCCTCGCGCGCAAGCTGGGCGGTCGTTACCGCATCCCGGGCCGTGTAGCACCCGGCCGTGTTCGGCAGAACCCGGCATCCGACCCTTTCGAGAACGTCCAGGATGGACCCGCGTTGGGTCGGATCCACCCGGCGCAGAGCCACGGTGGCCATGTCGGCACCAGACGCCCTCAAGGCTCGCTCCAAGACCTCGAGACTGGGGGTGCCACCGGTTCCCATGATCAGCCTCGAAGCCAGGGTCTCTCCGGAGATGACGAAGGGATCGTCCACGACTAGCCTCCCTGCACCGCGTGGAGGATCTCGATCCGGTCTTGTTCGCCCAAGGCCCTGCTCCACTCGGAGCGGGGCACGACGTCGCCGTTCACCGCAACAGCGATCCCGGCCCCCTTTCGCGGTAGACCCAGCTCCGCGATGAGATCCTCCACGGTGGCTTCCTCATCCACCGCCCGCATCGTTCCGTTGACGACCAGGATCACGAAACCACCTCGCGCTCCGAGCTGAAGCGCTGCGGCGAGAAGGGTTGGATCGCAGTGGGGGTCTCCCCCGTCAAGAGGAGATGCACGATGGTTTCGGCGGTGATGGGGGCCAGAAGTATGCCGTTGCGGTAATGGCCCGTGGCCGCGAACAGGTTGCGGACCGCGGTCTCTCCCAACAACGGCGCATTGTCGGGAGTGCCCGGACGAAGGCCGACGCTGATCTCGCTCAGCTCCAACTCCGCTGTCCCCGGGTACAACTCGTACGCATCGCGCAACAGATCGTGAACCGCGCCCGCCATCACGGAGACGTCGAAGGCCCGCTCCTCCACCGTCGCGCCGACGACGAGCCGTCCATCGCCCCTCGGCACCATGTACACGTCGATCCCCCGGATGGTGTGTTGCGGGGTGGCGTCGGGTGCTCCTTTCAGATGGAGCAGTTGCCCTTTAACCGGCCGAACCTGGAGCCGGGCATCGTCCGGGAGTCCCGCGATCGTGGAGGACCACGCTCCAGCCGCGAGGACGCATCGTTCGCACCGGACGCTGTGCCCTCCGGACACGCCGACCGCGGCCACACTCCCCTCGTCGAGAGCGATGCCCGTAGCGGCCTCTCGACGAAGGTCGACGCCGGAACGCACGCACGCGGCGTGAAGCGCCTTCATGAGGGACCGGTTGTCGATCTGGTGATCGTCGCGAACGAACACACCGCTTCGGATCGATCCGGCGAGACCGGGTTCCAGGACGCGACACTCGCCGCGACCTCAATCGCTCCACCTTCAGGCCGAGAGACGTTTGGAACTCCGCCACTCGATCGAGCACGGCGCGGTCATCGAGGTCCCGCGCGACCGCGAGCGTGCCGGTTTCGCGATATCCGGACGCCTCGCCGGCGGCGGCTTCGATCTCGGCGGCGAAACGCGGGTAGGCCCTCGCAGCTTCGAGGTTCAAAGCCAGAAGGGACTCTTCGCCGAAGTGCGCCTCGGTGATGGGCGCGAGCATGCCGGCTGCCGCTTCCGACGCTCCGCCTGCGATCCCCGGATCCAGAACGGTGACGGACAGTCCGGCCTCCGCGGCTCTCCACGCGATGGACAGACCGATGACGCCACCACCGATGATGACGACGTCACGACCGCTCGATGCGGTGGTGGATCTCGTTGAGATGCGAGCCTCCCTACGCGGGCATTACCCCGATCAGGTTTCGTGGGTCGCGGGCAGGCGGCCCGCCTCTCAGCCCGGTCTTCCCGAGCTCCCCTTGTTCCTACGAGTATATGGACCCGTACGCCGGAACTAGTCCTGGGTCGCTATCGAAGCTCCCTCAGGCTCCGATTCCCCCAGCTGTAGCAGGATCGAGTCTTCCTTCAGTTCGAGGCCCTTCACGAGGCGCACCATCGTCCCCTGCTCGGGCTCCGAGGTGAAGTTCACCTTGTCCACCAATGCCCTCATCAGCTGGATGCCGCGGCCGCCTTCGTCGCCCATGGCGGCCTCCTCGCCCTTCGCGAGGTTCGAGTGATCGAACCCGCGGCCCTCGTCGATGACGGCTATCGAGCACTTCTTATCGTCCAGCCTGATATCGACCCTGTACTCCTCGTGGGAATCGAAGGCGTGCCGGAGGACGTTCGTGCACGCCTCCGTCAGCGCAAGCTCTATATCGCTGACGCACTCGGGCATCGCGCCGATGTTCTGCAGTGAGCTACGGCAAAGCTGGCGCACCACCGGCACGCTCGCTTCCTCTCGAGGGAGAGCCAGAGAAAAGACAACTTCCATGCCCTTAACGTCCCCGCTCAGGCACCGGGCAAACCCATCGCTCGTCGATCACGGTGCCAGTACCCGTCGCAGAGCGTCGATCGCGACGTCAATGTCCTCGGAGCTCACGTCGCGGTGCGTGACGAACCGCATGAGCGGACCCGGAGCCCCCAGCGAGAGGACGCCCTCGGCGAGCAACGCTTCGGCGGTTCGGGGGCCGTCCATGTCGAACGGCCTGAGGTCGATATAGACCATGTTGGTCTCGACCGCCCCCGGATCGACCGCCCTTTCATCCAATTCGGCCACGCTCTCGGCGAGCCGGCGGGCGTGCTCGTGGTCCTCGACCAAGCGATCCACACCCGTGTCGAGCGCCACGCGCGCGGCCGCAGCGATGACGCCGACCTGACGCATCCCTCCCCCGAGACGTTTCCTGATCCGGTGCGCGGCGTTGATGACCTCGCGATCCGAGCACACCATCGATCCGACCGGAGCCCCGAGTCCCTTCGAGAAACAGAACGTCACGGTGTCGGCGCAAGCGGCCCACTCCCGTACGGGGATGCCCGTGGCGGCTTGCGCGTTGAAGATGCGCGCTCCATCGAGGTGAACCGCAACGTCACGCTCGCGACAGATCTTGGAGATCGAGCGGGCTTCGTCGAGGGGGAACACCGTGCCCCCCGCCCCGTTGTGCGTGTTCTCGATCGCAACAACCGCGGTGCGGGGAGCATGGTCGCTGCCGGGCCTTATCGCGTCGGCGACGGTCTCGGTTGCAAGCACCCCTCGATCGCCGGGGAACGGCCGCGCCATGAGTCCCAGATGAGCGCCCATCGACCCGCCCTCGTAATGAAGGATGTGAGCCCCGGCCTCGCAGACGACCTCGTCGCCCGGGCGCGTCAACGCTCCCAGCGATACCTGATTTCCCATCGAGCCGGAGGGAACGAATAACCCCGAATCCTTGCCGAGCAGCTCGGCACAGCGCTCTTGCAGATCGATGACGGTCGGGTCGTCGCCCAACACATCGTCGCCCACTTCGGCTTCGGCCATCGCGCGACGCATCTCCGGGGTCGGTCGCGTGACCGTGTCCGAGCGAAGGTCGATCAGTCGATTCATGTCGTCAGGATACGACTCAACGTGAGCTCAACCGAAGAAGACGGCCGCTGCATCGAACAACGACTGGTCGACGGTCTTCAACTCCCCCACCGCGGCCCCCAAAGGCACGCGCACGATGTTCGCGCCCTGCAACGCCACCATCTTTCCGAAGTCACCATCCTCGACCGCATCGATCGCCGCTATTCCGAAGCGGGTGGCAAGCACTCGGTCGTAGGCCGTGGGGGTCCCACCCCTCTGGATGTGTCCCAGGATCGTTACGCGCGTTTCGTAACCGGTCCGGTCCTCGATCTCGTGCTCGAGCCAGACGCCGATCCCTCCGAGCCGGACGTGTCCAAACGCATCCTTCTCGTCGGTCTGCAGCGTCTCGCCTCCCTCTTTCGGAGCCGCTCCCTCGGCCACCACGACGATCGAGAATGTGCGGCCCCGACGGTGGCGGTGGCGGATGTGCTCGCAGACCTCTTCGATGTCGAACGGCTTCTCCGGAACCAGGATCGCGTCGGCGCCCCCCGCAAGGCCCGCATGGATCGCGATCCATCCCGCGTGGCGTCCCATCACCTCAACGACCATCACGCGGTTGTGGGACTCAGCCGTCGTGTGCAGGCGATCGATCGCGTCGGTGCAGATCTGGACCGCGGTTTGGAATCCAAAGGTGTAGTCGGTGGCGTTGAGATCGTTGTCGATCGTCTTGGGCACGCCCACGACGGGAACGTCGCGGGTGTCGGTGAGCTTGTCGGCCACTCCCAGAGTGTCCTCCCCGCCGATCGCGATCAGCGAGTCGATGTGCTCCGCCGCGAGATTCTCCTTGACCAGCTCGACGCCCCTATCCTCTTTGAAGGGGTTCGTTCGAGAGGACCCGAGCATCGTGCCCCCACGATGCAGGATCCCGGATGTGTTCTCCGGGGTCAGATGCAATGTCCGGTTCTCGAGAACCCCCCGCCAGCCGTCCCTATATCCAATGATGGCGTGTCCGTAGACATTGACCCCTTTGCGCGTCACCGCTCGGATAACTGCATTCAGCCCCGGGCAGTCCCCGCCCCCGGTCAGGATCCCGATCCGCGCCACCGTTCCTCCTTCTCACGTCCTAGGCAGCTTCGATCCCGTCACTGCGCCGTGCCGGGCGTCGTTTCCTCAGATGGCTCAATACCACCATCCGTAACGCCGACTCTAAGGGAGATGGAACTCACTCGTAAGTTGCGCGCTCTCATTTCGGGCATTCTGGTTCTCGCGGCCGCCCTCGGCGGCATCACCCAAGCCTCCGCGTCGGATGTCGAGACGCTCCGGAGCCGCGCCCAGGAAGTCGCCGACCAGGTCAGCTCGTTCGAGCATCGCCTGAGCGACCTGGAGCTGGAGCAGGCTCGCCTGGAGGACGAGATCGCATCCGCCGATCGGGAGCTGGCAGAGCTCGACCTCGAGCGACATCGCAGAGAAGAGGACTTCCTCGAAGCGCAGGCCAGCTATGTCGACCGTGCGGTCGAGGCCTACAAGGCTGGGGCGATGGGGGGCCAGCTCGAGCTGTTGCTGTCCGCTAGAACCCTCCCGGAGATGCTCACCCTGGTCGAAGCTTCCCAGCAAGCCGCTTCGCTCGATTCCGACGAGCTCGACGATCTGGTCGAGGCGCGCCGGGAAGCGGACCGTGCGAAGGACAGGATCGACGTCCGCAAGGAGCGCCTCATCGCCTCGCGGGAGCGCGTCGCCACCATCAGCACGGAGATAAGTGGGACCCTCGAGGAACGGCGGCTGGCGCTCAAACAGATGAGCGAACGTCTCGCCGACCTCGAGCGTCAGGCGAGGCGCGCGGCGGCGCAGGATCCCGGGACAGACGCGCTGGAGCGATTGCTCGCCGGAACGGGCCCGAGTGGATCGGGGCCCAGCAACGGGATCCCCGCGGGGTTCGTGGGCACGGGCGTCACCTTCGAAGGGATCGCGTCGTGGTACGGACCCGGGTTCGAAGGCAACCACACCGCCAACGGCGACATCTTCGACTCCAGCTTGTTCACGGCCGCGAGCAAGACACTCCCGCTGGGTTCATGGCTATACGTCGAGCATGCAGGACGCGGCGTGGTCGTGTACGTCAACGACCGCGGTCCCTACGCGGGGGATCGGATACTCGACCTGAGTCAGGCGGCCGCTCAGGCGATCGGGATCTCTGGGCTCGGCTGGATCGAAGCCGAGGTCGTGCTCAAGAAGTAGCGGGACGGCCACCCTCGAGGTTCTTGACCATGGTCACCATGGTGCCTCCGGACCGGAAGCCGATGTCGACGCTATCCATCAGCGCTGTCATCAACCCGAGCCCGTAGCCTCCTATCTTGCTCTCCAAGATGGTCTCTTCTCTAGGCGCCTCGCGCGAGGGGTGGGCGGTCTTCGACCACTCCCGGCCGGCGAAGTCCTGGATGAGGAACGACAAGCAGCTTCGCTCGATCTGCCAGCTGACGACCGGATCCGCTTCGTCTTCGTTGCCCCGACCGTGGATGAGGGCATTCGAGCAAGCCTCCGTCACCGCTACGAGGCAATCAAACGTCACGGCGTCGTCGACGCCGGCGCTATTGAGATCGGCGCGCATCGACCGCCTGATCGACGACAGGCTAGCTTTGTCCCTGAGCGCATGGCGCGCCCCATGGGGCACAAAGTGATGGCGGGAGGTTTCGTTGGCTGAGTTCATCATGGCGGTGGATGCGGGCACGACCGGGATCAAGGCCTTGGTCCTGGATCCTGATGCCTCTGTCATTTCTCGGGCGTACTCCGAGTTCCTTCAGTCATACCCAAAACCGGGCTGGGTCGAACACGATCCCGAAGAAATATGGGACGCAACGCTCGGGGTGATGCTCAAGTCGCTCGATGAGGCGAGAAAACGCCCGGAAGACCTACGTGCCATAGGGATCACGAATCAACGAGAGACGACCCTGATCTGGGATCGATCGACCGGCGAGCCCGTTCATCCGGCCATCGTGTGGCAGGACCGCCGTACGGCCGCGATCTGCGAACGGCTCAAGCGAGACGGCCTCGAGGAGGAACTCCGCAAGCGCACCGGGCTCGTCGTCGATCCGTACTTCTCCGCCACCAAGTTGATGTGGCTCTTGGATGAGATCGACGGCGCGCGCGAACGAGCGAGCGCGGGAGAGCTCGCGTTCGGCACGATCGATTCCTGGCTGCTCTGGAAGTTAACCGGAGGCCGTGTCCATCTCACGGAACCATCGAACGCCTCACGAACGCTTCTCTATTCGCTGCGAGAGCGCACCTGGGACGAATGGATACTCGAGCAACTGGACATCCCGCGTGCCCTACTGCCAGATGTGGTCGCCTCCAGTGGGAGGTTCGGGGAGACGGCTGCCGGCGTGTTTGACACGCCGGTACCGATCTCCGGAGTCGCCGGCGACCAGCAAGCCGCGCTATGTGGCCAAGCGTGTTTCGAACCCGGCATGGTGAAGAACACGTACGGGACAGGATCGTTCGTGCTGATGAACACGGGCGAGGAACTCAGGCAATCGACCCACGGTCTCCTCACCTCGGCCGCGTGGGACGTGGGGAAGGGCCCTCGGTTCGCCCTGGAGGGGAGCATCTTCGTCACCGGCGCCGCGGTCCAATGGATGCGCGACGAGATGGGCATCATCTCGGAATCCTCGGACATCGGCCCCCTGGCCGAATCGGTAGACGACGCCGACGGGACCTATCTCGTTCCGGCTTTCGTCGGTTTGGGTGCCCCCCATTGGGATCCGTACGCGCGCGGGGCGTACTTCGGGATCTCGCGCGGAACCACGAAGGGCCACCTTGCCCGTGCGGTCGTCGAGTCGATGGCCTTCCAAACGAGGGATGTGGTGGATGCCATGAATGCGGACGCCGGAGTGTCCCCCCTCGAACTACGCGTCGACGGTGGCGCGAGCGTCATGGATCTCTTGTGCCAGTTCCAAGCCGACCAGCTAGGCATCGCCGTGAAACGTCCGGAGAATCTGGAGACGACCGCTCTGGGAGCCGGCTTCCTGGCCGGGTTGGCCGAGGGTGTCTGGGATTCCCTCGAGGAGATCGGGGATAGGTGGATCGCCGATGCGGAGTTCGAACCCCGCGCGTCGCGTGACGAGGTCGACTCCGCGTACGACGGGTGGAAACGAGCGGTCGACCGGACGCTCGACTGGGTCGAGCACTGACCTATCCGGCCAGGATCTCCTCCGACAGGTCGATGTCGTCGGTGGGCTGGTCGACCGGGACCCGCTTGGCACGCGTCGCGTACTCGTCTTTGTACTCCTGACCGGACAATTGCATGATCTCGTACATGATCTCGTCCGTCACGCTGCGGAGGACGAATCGATCTCTCTCGCGACCGTTGTAGCGCGAGAAGTCCAGCGGCTTCCCGTAACGAACCTCGACCCTGAGTTGCCCGCGCATGCGAGGAAACTTCGCCTCCTTCGGCATGACCGCCTCGGTGCCTATGACGCCACATGGGATCACCGGTACCCCCGAAGTGATGGCGAGGCGAGCGACGCCCGTCCTGCCTCGGTGCAGGAAGCCATCCGGCGACCGGGTGCCCTCGGGATAGATCCCCAGCAGCTGCCCATCCTCCAGAACCTCCAGAGCTATATCCAACGATTGCTGGCTCTTCTTGCCCCCGCTGCGCGCGGTTGGGATCTGTCCACACATCTTGAAGAACCACGCCGTCTTCCAGTTGGTGAAGTAGTCCGCTTTCGCGAGATAAGTGACCTTCCGCCGCTTGACCACCAGGGGGATGAAGAACGAATCCAGGAACGAGAGGTGGTTAGCGGCGATGATCGCCGGCCCCTTCTTCGGGACGTTCTCGAGCCCCTGCGTGCGGATCCTGTAGATCCCCAACAGTGGCGGCTTCAATATGGCCTTGGCTAACCAATAAAACACAGTGGAACGACCCTCCCTGAGATCCCCACGCCAGATAGTAGAGAATCGGTGAGGATTTGGACACCCACCGAGGGTGATCCGTTACTGCGCTGGGATCGAGAGGAGATCATGCCGTGGATGAGGTGAAGGTTCTGACCGGCGCCGAGGCCTTCGAGCTCGGCGAGGGCCCGGTTGGAGCGCTCCTGGTCCACGGCTTCACGGGAAGCCCACAAGGCCTGCGTGGCCTCGGCGAGTACCTGGCCGAGCGCGGCATCGCGGTGACCGGCCCCCGCCTGCCGGGCCACGGCACCAGCTGGGAGGACCTGTCAAGTCGCACGGCCGCGGAATGGTCTCAGACGGTCGAGGATTCGTTCCACAAGCTCCAAGCCGAGAAGGAAGAGATCTTCCTGGTCGGGCTCTCGTTCGGCGCCGCCCTGGCACTCGATCTGGCGGCGAGGTATCCGGATCGCATCTCGGGGATCGTCACGATCTCGGGCTTCATCATCACGAAAGACCCGCGCCGTTTCCTCTCGCCCCTCATCAGGCGAGTCATCAAGACCCTTCCTCCCATCGCGGGGGACATCGCGGATCCAGACAGTACGGAGATCAGTTACGAACGTCTCCCGGTGCTGCAGGCCGACGAAGTCATCAGGTTCGGCAAGCGCGCGCGAACCGCCTTGCCGGCGGTCACCGCACCGATGTTGATAATGCATTCCAAGAACGACCACACCGTTCATCCCAGCAACGCGAACCTGATCCATGATTCCGTCGGCTCCAGCACAAAAGAGATCGTCTGGTTCGATCGCTCGTATCACGTCCTCCCACTGGATTTCGACAGGGAAGAAGTCTTCGACCGCACCTACAACTTCATCAAGGAGCATTCGACACATGCCATCTGAGACCGTCACCCTGAAGGGCCACATCCTCGACACCTTGTCGCTCCCCCGCGTGCTCGACGAGATCGTCGAGTTCGGCGCCGACTACGAGATCCTCGACCTCCAGGTTGGGATCAAGCACGAGGACACCTCGTTCGTGAAGTTGCGGATAAGTACCGAGGGCGAAGAGGACCTGGCCCGCCTACTCGACCGGCTGCAGCAGCAAGGCGCCAACGCCGACACCGTCGAGGACGCCGAGCTGATCAAAGCCGACGTAGACGGAGCCTTCCCCGCGGGGTTCTATTCCTCGACCAACTTGAACACGGAGGTACGGGTTGGAGGCGCGTGGCTCCCGGTCGACAGGACCGAAATGGATTGCGGCATCGTCGTGGAGGGTGAACGGGCGCGCACGATCCCGATGAGCGAGGTCAGGGCCGGCATGTCCGTCGTCATGGCGGGTCTGGGGATCCGCGTGACACCGCTCGACGCCATCAAGGGGGACGACAAGCAGATGTTCGAATTCATGTCCTCCGACGTCTCCAGCGAGAAGCCCAAGGCTCTCCAGGTCGAGCAGGTCGCCAAGCTCATGCGGGATGTGAAGGAGAGCGGCAAGAGGATCCTGTGGGTGGCCGGCCCGGCGGTGGTGCATACGGGCTCCGGGCCGGATCTATGCGCCCTGATCAGGGCCGGTTTCGTCGATGCGCTCTTCGCCGGCAATGGGGTCGCCGCGCACGACATCGAGTCGAACATGTTCGGGACCTCACTGGGCGTGCATCTCGACCGGGGCACCGCCGCAGATCACGGACACGAACATCACATCCGGGCCATCAACGAGGTTCGTCGCCACGGATCGTTCGAGGCTGCGATCGAGGCCGGGGTCTTCAATGGAGGAATCGTCTACCACCTCGTGAAGCAGGGTTCCGAATACATCTTTGGAGGCAGCGTTCGGGATGATGGGCCGCTTCCCGACGTGGTCACCGACATGCGCGACGTTCAGAGCGGGCTGCGCGACATCATCTGGGGCCAGGACAACCAAGACCTCATCGGATTCTGCATCGTTGTGGGAACCATGCTCCATGGGATAGCGACGGGCAACTGCCTCCCTGCCTCGGTGCCCCTCGTGTGCGTCGACATCAATCAGGCGACCGTCACGAAATTGATGGACCGGGGTTCGTTCCAGTCGATCGGGATCATCACCGACGTGGGTCTGTTCATCCGCGAGCTGGCCGAACGTCTGGCACCCGAGGAGATGAGCGCACCATCCAAAGATGCGGCCGTGCGGACGGCGGGGTCCCGCACGATCACCTGAGAACTTCCGGACCTACAGGTCGAGGCGTTTGCGCAAGGTCTGGTCCAGAGCCGCGGTGGCCGCATCGTCCAGCTCGTAGGCGACCCGAACGGCGGGCTTCTGGATATCGACGACCTTGCGAAGATCGATCGGCGTCGCGATGAGTACGGCGTCGACGTCCGCCGCGTTGATCGTCTGCGACAGCTCGGCCCGCTGCTGGTCCGAATAGCCCATCGCAGGAAGCAGGGGGCCCATGTGCGTGTAACGCTCGAAGACATCTTTGATGCTGCCCACCGCCCACGGTCGCGGATCGACCGGCTCCGCGCCGGCCTGCCGCGCCGCCACGACCCCCGCCCCGTAAGCCATCTCTCCGTGAGTCAACGTCGGCCCATCCTCGACCACGATCACGCGTGCGCCATCGAGCTCAACGCCCTCCTCTATCGAGATCGGCGACGTTGCTTCGATGGTCTCCGCACCTCCGTTCAGAACCGCGATCGTGTTCCTGAGCGCTTCCAGGTCCTCCGGTGTAGCCGAGTCGACCTTGTTGATCACGATGACGTCCGCCATCCTCAGATTGGCTTCGCCGGGGTGATACCGGGTCTCGTGTCCCGCCCTGAGTGGGTCCGCAACGGTGATGTGCACGTCGGGGGCATAGAAAGGTAGGTCGTTGTTGCCGCCGTCCCAGACCACGACATCAGCTTCCTTCTCGGCCGCGCGGAGGATCCGCTCGTAGTCGATGCCCGCGTAGACGATGGAGCCGGCGGCGATATGTGGCTCGTACTCCTCGCGTTCCTCGATCGTGCAATCGGCCGCGGCCATGTCCTCGTACGTCTCGAAGCGCTGGACCCTCTGTTTGATGAGGTCGCCGTACGGCATCGGATGCCGAACGACCGCGATCTTCTGGCCCCCGGCTTTGAGTGCTCTCGTCACCGCGCGCGTCGTCTGAGACTTCCCCGACCCCGTGCGCACGGCGCACACGGCGACGACCGGGGCGCTGGACTTCAGCATCGTCGAACGGGGCCCGAGCAGGGTGAAATCGGCCCCGGCTGCCAAGGCGCGGGATCCCACGTGCATGACGGTCTCGTGAGAGACGTCGGAGTAGGAGAACACGACCTCGTCCACCTCGAGCTCCCTCACGAGCCGTTCGAGCTCTGCTTCGGCGTGGATGGGGATACCGTCCGGGTAAAACTTCCCCGCCAGCTCGGCGGGGTAGGTCCGCTCATCTATGCCCGGGATCTGGGTGGCCGTGAAGGCGACCACGTCGAAACCATCGTCATCCCTGAAGGCCACGTTGAAATTGTGGAAGTCCCTGCCTGCTGCTCCAACGATCAGAACGCGTCGTCTACGCTGTGCTTTAGTCATCGAGCCGGGATGCTACACCGCCTACAACGCGAAGGTACGAGGCTGAATGGCAGAAAGACGACTCACTAAGAGAGGAACCCAGCGCCGCGAGCAGGTGATGGAAGAGGCGCAGCGGCTCTTCGCGGACCAGGGCTACCACCGCACAACGGTCGGCGACATCTGCGACACCCTCGGGGTCGGAAAGGGCGTTTTCTACTGGTACTTCCCTTCGAAGGAGGAGCTATTCGCGGAGATCCTGCAGGACTCCCTCCTACAACTCCGACGCGCGCAGCACGCCGCAATCGAGAAGGTCGGAGACCCCGTCGCCCGAATCGAGGAAGGCATCAGGGCGTCGATCGCGTTCTTCCGTGAGACGCCGGGCTTCCTCGCATTGATCCGCACCGCCGCGCGCTACGAGGAGTTCGCCAGCTTCGTCGACAAGGGACACCAGATCATCGCGGACGACACCGCGACGCACATCAAGGAAGGTATGGCTGCGGGGCTGATCCGCCACGGTGACCCCGAGCTGATGGCGCATGGCATCCTGGGCGCGATCTTTCACTTCGTCGAGATCTATTTCGGCACCGACATCGAGGCCACCAGCGACCGGCCGCAACTGGCCGAAGAAGCGGTGGCGTTCTGCCTCAAAGGGATACTCCAAGACAACGAGCTCTAACGCTCAGTCCGGTGGGCCGTCCGCCAGGACCTTGCGGATACCTCGGACGGCCTGTCGAATGCGGTGCTCGTTCTCGACCAAAGCGAACCGAACGAACCCGTCGCCGTCCTGTCCGAAACCGATCCCGGGAGAGATCGCGACCCTGCCTTGGGTGAGCATGTGTTTGGCGAACTCGAGCGAGCCCATGTGTGCGAACGCTTCGGGGATCGGGGCCCACGCGAACATCGTTGCGGGCGGGCGTTGCATCTCCCAGCCCACGCGCTCGAGCCCCTCGCAAAGCACATCCCGCCGCCCGCGGTAGATCTCGCGTATCTGCTTAGGGACCTCAGTGCATTCGTTAAGTGCGATGATCCCGGCGATCTGGATCGGCTGGAACACTCCGTAGTCGAGGTAGGACTTCAACTTCGTCAACGCCCCGATCATCTCGCTGTTGCCAACCGCGAAAGCCAAACGCCATCCCGGCATCGAATACGACTTCGACATCGAGAAGAACTCGATGCCGACGTCCCGGGCCCCCGGGACCTGCAGCAACGATGGGGCGCGCTCCTCATCGAACACGAGGTCGGCGTACGCGAGGTCGTGGATGATCATCACATCGCGCGCTTTCGCGAACTCCACCAGTCGCTCGAAGAACTCGAGATCGACCACCGCCGTGGTGGGATTGTGAGGGAACGAGCAGAGAACTACCCGCGGTCTGGGTTCGGAGCGTTCGTACGCGTCCACGAGGTCGGCGAAGAAATCCGACTCGAAACGCAACGGAACCGATGTAACCGTTGCGCCGGAGAGGATCATCGCGTAGGTGTGGATCGGATAGGTCGGCTCCGGAACCAGCACCGAGTCGCCCGGCTCGCAGAGGACCCAAGCGAGGTGTGACAAGCCCTCTTTCGCCCCGATCACAACGACGGCCTCCGCGTCCGGGTCAAGGTCGACGTTCCAGGATCTCTGGTAGTGGTCGCAGATCGCCTGCCGGAGCTTCGGGATCCCTCGCGATGCGGAATAGCGATGGTTGCGCCCATTGCTGACGGCCTCTTTCAGCTTCTCAACCACCGGCTCGGGCGTGGGGATATCGGGGTTGCCCATCCCGAGGTCGATGATGTCCTCTCCCGCCCGCCGGGCATTCATCTTCAGGTCGTTAACGATCGAGAAGACGTAAGGAGGGAACCGTTCGATCCGCCGAAACTCCATCCGGTGAACCTAGCAGAGCCCCACGAGCCGGCCCCTACTGGTTCGGATCGTGACGCATCGCGGTGGTGGCGCCGTCGTGCCGCCTCACGGCACCGAACTCGAGATGGCCATCGCGCTCCTCGATGTCGAGTTCGACCACGCCCCCATTGCTCACGCCGCGTAGACGAGCGGACTCCCGGTCGTCATAACCGAGGGCTTCGGCGACCACCCACCTCATCGTTCCCCCATGACTGATCACTGCGACGGTTTCCTCGGGGTGATCCGCGACAATCCGCTTCACCGCGCGCAGTGACCGGGCTCTCACCTGTTGGGGACTCTCGCCTCCGGGGCGCGCGTTGAAATGGCGAGAGCGACCCCAGAGCTCCGGCCAGCGGCGTTCGATCTCATCCGCGTGCAAGCCCTCCCACACGCCCTGGTCGATCTCTCTGAGGTCGGGATCGGTCACGACCGGGAGGCCCCGCGCCTCGGCCAGCGGCCTCCCCGTCTCTACGGCGCGGCTGAGGTCGCTCGAGTACACGGCATCGATCTTCCTGTCCGACAGCGATGCGGCGGTCGCTGCGGCCTCTCGTCTCCCCTTGTCGCTGAGGGGGATGTCGGCGTGGCCCTGGGCAAGTCGTTCCTCGTTCCATTCCGTGGAGCCGTGACGTATCAGGAGGATCGTGGTCATCCATCTCCCTGCGCGCCGCCGGCCACGGCCCGAGCCAGGCGGGCGGATGAGCTCTTGAGTCCATGTAACTCGCCGAGCTCTTGAAGCGCCTTCTCGTCGGGGGCATGCGGGTCGGTCATCTCGACGTCGGCATCGGAGACCAGCCCGACGACGGTCTTCATTGCGGTCAGGTACTCCCGCGCTTGATCGAACGCCGTTGCCTGTTTCGGCGGGAGCGTCGCTAGGTTCTCGAGGATCGCGTCGACCGATCCGAACTCGCGCAGTAGTTTCACGGCCCGAACGGGGCCGATCCCCGCCACTCCCGGAAGTCCGTCCGAGGAATCTCCGCGCAGGGTCGCGAACTGCGGGTAGAGCGTCGGCGGAACACCGTACTTCTCCTCCACCGCGGCCTCATCGAACACGGTCAGCTCGCTCACCCCTTTGACGGGGAAAAGGAGAACGATGTCTGGGTCCCGCACGAGAGCCAGTAGATCGCGGTCGCCGGACACGATCGCCGCCTGTTCCTTCGAAGCCTTCCGGGCGACCAGGGTCGCCAGAACGTCATCGGCCTCTAGACCGCTTGCCTCGGCCCACCGCGATACCCGCAGCGTCGAGAACCTCCGCCAGCACGTCGAACTGCCCGGGGAGCTCGGGAGGGTCCTCCTGACGCTCGGACTTGTACCCCGCGTAGGCCGCGACTCGGAAGGCGGGTCGCCAGTCCGCGTCGAACACCGCAACGATCTCGCCCGGACGACGGTCGGTCAACAACCGCGTGGTCATCTCCATGAAACCCCTCACGGCGTTAACCGACCTGCCCTGCGGGTCCCGGATCGTCTTGGGCAAGGCGAAGAAAGCCCGATACACGAGGCTGGGAGCGTCCAGGTACATGCGGTCGACCATCAGCTCGAGATCCTCGTCGAACGCTCGATGTCGTGCTCCTCCTCACGCTTGCGATCCCACGATTCTTCGGGCTCGAGGGAGACCCCGCGGATCCTCATCCTCTCGTCCTTCTCGGTGTCGTACAGCCTTGGTAACACCATGAACGAGAGCATCGCCACGGCGCCGAGCACCCCGGCTCCGATCAACGTCGTCCTCAAACCGAACAGTTTCCATGCGGGCCCGGTCAGGGCAAACGATAATGGAGCGAGACCGGTTGAGATCATCCAGTCAAGGCTCTGCACGCGCCCCTGTAGGCCACGAGGGACGAGCCTGTGCATCAACGTGCTCCACACGATCATGCCCGCGGCAACGGCGGCGCCATCGATGAATCCGAAGATCATCGCCTGCCAGACGGTCGTGACGAAGGCGAATCCCGCCACCGCCCCCACCGCAGTGGCGAAGGCCAGATACATGAACAGCATGTGGCGGCGCGGCAAACCACGTTGCGCCATCACGACCGCGACGAGTATCGACCCGACCCCGCCTGCGGCGAAGACGAGCCCCAGAGCGTCGGCCCCCGCGTCGAGGCGGTTCTTGACGACGAACGGGAGGAGCACCTCGAATGGACCAACCCAGAAGAGAAGCATCAGAGAGGCCGCCGCCAGCGTGGCCCACAGCCAGGTATGCGCTTTGACGAACCGCAAGCCTTCGGCTATCTCGGAGAACATCGAACCCTCGCGTTCGCTCGAGGGGGCTCCCTTCCGTGCGCTGATCGCGTAGATGCAAGCGCCCGACACGACGAACGTGAGCGCGTCGAACAGGAACGCGAAGCCCTCATTGCCCTCGCCGGCGGCCGCGATGACGATCCCACCGACCGCGGGGCCCAGTAGTCGTTCCGCGAGTGGCCGGACGAACTGTCCGAGGGAGTTCGCCTCCACCAGGAGGTGCTGGGGAACGAGATCCGGGATGATGGCCCCGAAGGACGGCCCGAAGAATGCGTCCCCGACGCCGTAGATCGCGACGAACACGAACATGTGCCAGAGCTCGAGGGTCCCCGTGAGGGACAGCACTCCGATCACCACGACCGCGACGAAGCGGATGACGTCCGAGAGGATCAACATCGCCCGGCGGTCGAAGCGATCGCTCAAGACTCCGCTGAGCAGCATGAATACGACCATCGGGACGGTCCACGCCACTCCCACCGCGGACAGGGCGGTCGGCGCGTTAGACAGGGCGTAGACCTGCCAGGCGAGAGCGACGTAGTAGATGCCGTCACCCAGCAGGGAAACGCTCTCGCCGATCCACAGGAGCCTGAAGTCCCGTATCCGGAGAGGTCTCAGTATTCGAACCTTGTTATCTATGCGAAGCATGTCGTGATCCTTCTAGTGATGGTGGTAGGGGCCGTCAGCGGGCGCGGGGCGCACCGGTGGCGGAGAGGCGACGCGAGGGTGGGGCTTCTTGCGTGCCGTCAGGCGACGGAGGTGCAGCTGCGCAGGGCGGTCTCCGAGGCCGGAGGTCTCCACGGTCGCGTGGACGCGCGCGGAGGCACGACCATCGCCGTTTCGAGAAACCCTTTGTGGGCGGCTCCCTTGTGCGAGTACCACGCGGAAGAGCCCACGGCGCGAACTGCTTTCATGCTCCAGTTATAGCACGGGGCTATGGCGCGACGCCAGGAGCTTGTACTGATTTGATTACTCTGCGCGATCGTCGAGACGATCGCTATCGGTCGAGACTATCCTATCTACGCGATCGTCGAGACGATCGCTTGTCGGGTGGGCTGGAATCGGCGAAGCCTCAGCGCATTGGCGATGACGCTCACCGACGAGAAAGCCATCGCGATGCCGGCGATCGCGGGATTCAGGTAACCGAACGCCGCGAGAGGGATCGCGGCGACGTTGTAGGCGAAGGCCCAGAAGAGATTCTGCTTGATCGTCCTCATCGTTCTGCGCGACAGGTCGATCGCTGCCGCGATCAGGCGCGGGTCTCCTCCCACGAGGGTCAGGTCGGACGCCTCGATCGCGACGTCGGTGCCGCTTCCGATCGCGATACCAAGATCCGCTTGAGCGAGCGCCGGAGCGTCGTTGATGCCGTCCCCCGCCATGGCGACCTTCGCCCCCGTCGATTGCAAGCGCCTGACCTCGGCCACCTTGTCTTCGGGCCGAACGTCCGCCACCACCCGACCGACCCCAACCTCCGCGCCGACCGCGTGCGCCGCGGTGTCGTTGTCGCCGGTCAGCAGAACGGTCTCGAGACCGAGATCGTGCAGACGGGTCACGGCTTCGGCCGCCCCCGGCCTGAGGGTGTCTGACACTGCGAGAGCACCCAGCGGCTCGCCGTTCCGGTGCGCCCACACTAGCGTCGCGCCGTCGGCCGTCGAACGATCCGAGGCGGCTCTCCCTTCGCCGGCTCGGGCTCGCGGACGCCTGCCCACCGTCACGATCCCGCCGTTCACGCGACCCTCGACCCCGGCTCCCGTCGTCGACCTGAATCCCTTCGTCGGTGAGGGCTCGATGCCGCGCTCTCGGGCTCCCCGCACGATGGCGTTCCCGATCGGATGCTCCGACCCAGCCTCGACCGACGCCGCTAGGTGCAGGAGCTCGTCGGCCGATACACCCGGGGCGGGCTGGACGTCGGTCAGCTCCATCTCGCCTTTCGTCAGGGTGCCGGTCTTGTCGAGAACGACCAGGTCGAGCTTGCCCGAGCGCTCGAGGACGTCGCCACCTTTGATCAGGATGCCCAGCTGCGCTCCTCGGCCGGTGCCGACCATCACTGCAGCCGGTGTCGCCAAACCCATCGCGCACGGACAGGCGATGATGAGCACTGCCACTGCGGAGATGACCGCCGACTCGAGCGAACCGCCCGTCGTCAGCCACGCTACGAAGGTGAGCGCCGCGATACCCAGCACCACCGGCACGAAGATTGCGGCAACGCGGTCGACCGTGCGCTCGATGGGGGCCTTGCGGACTTGCGCTTCCGTCACCAACCGGGCGATCTGTGCGAGGGCCGTGTCGGAACCGACCGCGATGGCCTCGACCACCACCGAACCCCACGAGTTAATGGTCGCCCCGTAGACACGGTCCCCCGGTTCCTTGTCGACGGGCACCGGCTCGCCGGTGAGCATGGACTCGTCGACGGCCGTATCGCCCTCACGCAGCTCGCCATCGGTCGGGAAACGTTCGCCGGGACGCACCCTCATCAAGTCGCCGGGCACTACGTCCTCCGCCGGGATCGTGACCTCGCGTTCGGATCGGATCACGCGGGCTTCCTTGGCGCCCATCTCCATGAGCGTGGAGATTGCGCGCGACGCCCGACTCCGGGAGCGGAGCTCCAGGTACTTGCCGAGCAGAAGGAACGTGACCAGCACGCCGATGATCTCGAAGTAGATGTGCATGCCGGCGAGAAGGGCGTAGACCGAGTAGAGGTAGGCGGACAGGGTGCCCAGAGCCACGAGCGTATCCATGTTCGCCGCTCGATGGCGAACGCCGGACCACGCACCCTTCAAGAACGGCGCCGCGGCCCAGAACTGGACTGGCGTTATCAGTCCGAATTGCGCCCACCTGACCCAGTCGGACATCGGAAGCGCCATCGCCACGAGGACCGCCGGCAGTGAGAAGGCGAGAGAGATCAGGAAGCGCTTGCCCGCCGACCTGGTCCGATCGTCCGCGTCCTCTTCAGGGGTAGCGTCGCCCTGCTCCTGGTCACGCGGCGAGAGGTCGTACCCGGCCCCCCTTACCGCCGCGATGAGATCGCCTGCGCGGCCGGCTTCGTCGACCGCAACGGTGGCTCGCTCGAGGACGAAATTGACCCCGGCGCCGGCCACCCCCGGATGGGTCGCCAGCGTGCTCTCGACCCGCCGTGCGCAGGCAGCACAGGTCATCCCGGCGACGTCGAAGTCGAGCCGGATAGCGCTCTCGTCGCCCTCTAGAGCGATGTTTCCCTTATCGACCATGCCCTCAAGGATACCCCCGAGGGGTATGTTGACTCAACCCCGCACCAGCGGGGCCACGCGAGTCGCCACCAGCTCGAGTGGGGCCCCATCACCCCATTCGAGCGGCGTGAGCACGGCATGGGTCGCCCCCTCTTCGGCCAGCGTCAGGAGGCGCTCCGCCACCGTCTCCGGACCTCCGACGAGATAGCGCGAGGGATCGCGGTTGCCGAGCTGCGCGGCCGCGGCCGCGTCGTCTGCCCCGATGACCAGGGTCCCCGCCCATGTGATCTCGACCGGTCGATCCGACCCCGCCAGCCTCCGAGCGCCCGCCGCGAGCTCGTCCCGATCCACCCCCCACGCGTTCCATCCATCCGCGTACCGGCGCGCGAGTTCGATGAGCGGATCCGAGCGACCTCCGATCCAGATCCGGGGTGGGGTCGCCGGTCGCGGGGATACGGGGAGCCCACGCACCTTGTGAAACTCGTCCTCGGCTTCGACGGTCGCTCCGTCGAACCACGCGCGCAACAATCGAACGGTCGAACGAAGTTGGGCGACGCGCGCCGGGCCCCCGAAATACGAGAATCCGTAAGCACGGTTCTCGTCCGCGCTCATCCTGTCTCCGCTCCCCAACCCGATGATGGTTCGCTCGGGCGCGAGCGACCCGACGGTTGAAGCCATCTTGGCGAGCAGCGCCGGATGTCTCAACGTCGAACGCGTGACGAGCGTTCCCACAGTGACGGCATCCGTCGCGGCCGCCACATACCCGAGCGAGGCCCAGCATTCCAGCATCGGTCGCACTTTCTTGCCGCTCAACGGCCACATGTGGTCGAACACCCACACGGAATCCAACCCGAGGTCCTCCGCCCGGCGCGCTCCGGCAATGAGACTCCGAGCGTCCTCCGAGAATTGAGGGAGCGTCATCCCAAGAGACAAGGTCACGAGGCATTCACCATGAGATAGCGCACGAGGAACTCCGACACACCCGCAGTGAGCAGCGCCACGTAGTAGAGACCCGTCGCGGATTGGATCGAGCGGATCTTGATACACCTCCGCGCGGCCCAGACGACGGCACCCGTGAAAACGACGAGTGCAGCCCAGATCCCGAAGAAAACGAGAGCGAACGAGTCGCCGAAGCCCGGGAGGCCGAGCACCGCCCCCTCCGTGGACGCGCTGGTGAGAGATCCGGCCGCCATCGCCCCGGCCACGAGGGACACCGCGGTGGCGCCGAGAGCTGCGTTCGTCAACCGCCCTAGAGCCCACGGCTTCAGCCCGGGTTGGTTGAGGTACCAGTGACCCAGGAGCATCCCATTGGTCACCGCCCCCACGAGCAGGGCACCGACGATCAGCGCGAGGGCGGCGGGGAACTGTCGCCACTCCTCGATCGATCCCCCCGCGACGACCAAGCAAGCCGCTCCGGCCACGGCGACCGCGTAACCCGTCACCACGGCAGGGGCCTCCCAGCGGGTGTACTGCGACGCCACGTAAAGGGCTGCACCGATGACGAGAACGATAACCAGGGTGCCTTCGGCATCCGAAGCGTCGAGGGTCCGGGCGGCGAGTGCGGCCAGGATCGCCAGGATGAGAACCGTCCAGGCGACGATCCTGAAGTGACCACGTCGCACGACGGTCCAGGACTGAGTCCACGCCGAGCCGGCGGCGAGTCCCGTGGTCCATTCGAGCAGCACTAGCGCGACCACGGCCGCGGGGCCGCTCAAGTCGACCTCATCGCTCGGATCAGTCGGGTATCAGCTTTCGGATCCAGCGTGGGACGAGGCCGGCGCCGATCTCGATGATGTTCCGGATGACCTCCAAGACATCTCCATCGCCATCCCAGTGCTCGTGCAGAACGTGGTCCGGAACGCGTTTCAAGATGTGGTCGAGAGCGAAAGCTGTGAGGACGATGTCGTCGATCCGTCCGAAACGAGGCATCGAGTCCGGGATGATGTCTATCGGCGACAACACGTAACCGACGGTGCACAGAAGGATCGCCTTGCTCCGTGCCGGCACCCTCGGATCACGCATTAGCCGGCCCAGCAGCTTCAGGAGTCGCGGCGCGATGAGCGCGTACTCCTTCAACTGGGTCTGCTGCTCTTCTTTACGGGTCTTGCTGATGTCGCGCGATTCCATCACGTTGCTCGGCCCCCTCTGGTTCGACCCTCGGAAACGGGTCCCTCGTCGAAAGCGAGCGTTGCCGCTCCGATGATCCCTGCATCCTGTGCCAGACTCGTTACGTCCAAGCGCATCGGCCGCCGGCGCTGTGACTCGGTCATCTTCACGAGCTGGTCGCGCGCCGCTCCGAGGAAAGACTCTCCCGCCCGCGCGACACCACCCCCGACGACGATGACCTCGGGATCGAAGATGTTGACCACGTTCGAGAGACCGATGCCGAGCATCCGTCCCGCCTGTGCAAGAACGTCGCGCGCCACGCCGTCGTACTCGCGTGCAGCCTTCGCAACGTGCTCCGTCGTGATGTCTTCGGCCGAACCGGCGAACGACAGTATCGAGCTCTCGTTGTCGCCTTCCTTGACCGCGACTCGGGCCATGCGCGCTATGGCAGTACCCGACGCGAACTGTTCCAGGCACCCACGCAGCCCGCACGGGCATGGGGGGCCGTCGGGGTCCACGACGATGTGCCCGAGCTCGGCCCCGGCCCCCGTGAAGCCTCTGATGAGCTGGCCGTCCATGACGAAGCCGCTTCCGATACCCGTGCCGAGCGTTATGTAGGCGAGGTAGTCCGTGCCCTGGGCGGTCCCGAAGCGACGCTCGCCCCATGCGGCGGCGTTGGCATCGTTGTCGACGACCACCGGCAGACCCGACCTCGATCTCACCGCCTCCGCGACTTCGGGATCGCCGTATTCGAGATTGGGCGAGAAAGTCACCGAGCCGGTGGCCGCATCGATGAATCCCGCGGCCCCCACCCCCGCGGCGGCCACATGGGCGTCCACATCTGCAGAGCGCTCAATCAGCTCTTCGGTGACGGCGATGATGGACTTCGTCGCCGCGTGACGGTCCGTGGGCCTCTCGACCCGCAGGAGGACCTCGCCGCCGCGAGTGACGAGCGCACCTTTCGTCGTGGTGCCCCCCGTATCGACTCCCACCGCCGCTTCTCGTGTCATGACCTAAGGATAGTGAGGCTCAGACCACGTCGATACGGCGGACCGTGGGGCGGTCGGGCTTGGGTTCCTCGTCGGCGCCCACCCTGCTCTGCGCCTCGTCGATCAGGATCGAAGCGGCCGCAAGCAGCTCTCGGGCGGCCTTCGCGAGATGGTCCACCACCTCGGGCTTGGTCTCTCGGAGCACGGCGATCGTGGCGCAGATGGGACACAGGGCGCGATCAGAGGCGTGTTCGTGACCCGTCGCGAAGAGGTCGCTGTACCGGGCCGCCCTCTCGTCCTCTTCGTCATGTGGCTCTTGCCACGCCCCCGTATCAGCCATGAGCTGCGCCTCTCTCGAATGCGATATCCAAGCGGTCGCCCTTCATTGTCGCCGATACGACGCTCCGGCTTGCCAGGACGGCCGGCAGGACGATCGTCCGCCGGTAGGGCCCCACCCGCACGAACAACTCCTCCCCCTTGGTGGACAGATCCACATCCTCCTTCTCCGCGAAAGGGAGTCGCAGACTCAGCCGGTATCCCTCCCCTTCTTTGGAGATCGTCATGGGGTCGTCCGTGAACAGGACACTCGCCGCGTCGGAACCCCCGTAAAGCTCTTCGCCGATGGAAGCCAGCGCGCCGGTTCCGATCAGCTCGCGATCCCGAAGGCGAGATCGCAGCAGAGGGACGGGCGAGAAGGCGGACTCGATCGTAGTGAGATGCTCCGCCTGCAGTTCCTTCCAACGAGTGAAATAGGGATCGGTCACCTCAGACGGAAGTAGCCGGTTGACGATCACCGAGTCCACGCGATATCCGAACAGGTTTAGATACGTGAACGTTCTCATCGCCTCGGCTATCACCATGCGCTCGGGATTGACCACCAGCCTGACAGATGTGGTGGCGGGATCCGTCAGCACCTTGCGAACGCCTTCGAGCTTCTCGTAGAAGCGCGCCACCGCGTCGTACACCGGCGCTCCGGGCAAGGGAAAGCTGGTCACTCGTTGCGCCACGGGCCTCAACGCGCCCATCACTCGTCGTTCCAGAGGGAAGACGCGATCCATGTACCACTGGATGATGTCCGGCAACGACAGCAACCGAAGGGTTTCGCCCGTGGGGGCGCAGTCGACGATCAATACGTCGTAGGGGCTCTCGTCGTGATGGCTCTTGACGTCTGCCAGCGAGAACAATTCGTCGAGGCCGGGGATGATCGATAGCTCCTCGGCCTGGATCTCGTCCAGCCCGGCCCAGTTCAGCACCGCGATCGCATGCCGCTGGATGTCGCGCCAGTTCTCTTCGAGGCGCCGGTGGGGGTCGATCTCCTCCGCCCACAGGTTCGGCGCGACCTCGCTGGGCTCGGGGCCCAGCTCGGTGTCGAACGCATCGCCGAGCGAATGAGCCGGGTCGGTGGACATGATGAGGGTCTTTCGTCCACCGGCCGCGATACGGAGTGCGGTGGCGGATGCGACCGTCGTCTTGCCGACCCCTCCCTTGCCGGTGAACAGTACGATCCTCACGGCGTGCGGATCAGCCTTTCTCGACGCGCTTCTTGAGGCCCTCGAGCGCGCCCTTGACGATCTGCTTCTCGCCCTGTCGCTTCAGGAATCCGGGAACGCTGAATCCCGGATCGATCGACAGTTGATACGTGACATCCGTCACGTTCTCGAACTCATCGAACTTGTACGAGCCCGTGAGCTTCTTGACGTCGCCCTCGACGAGCTTCCACGAGTAACCCTCGGGCGCTTTCGAGTAGTCGTACTCGAGCGTGTATTGAACCTTCTTGACCTTCGCGTCCACCTCGAACCAGACCTCGGTCGGGTAACCGTCCTCATCCGTCTCGAGGATCTCGACCTTCTTGATCTGCGGATTCCAGGATGGGTACTTCTCGAAATCCGTAGCCACATCGAAGATCTCTTCCGCGGTCGCCTCGATGTCGATCGAGTCCTTGACGCTTTCAGCCATGTCGCCTCCGGTCGATCAAACGCGCTCTTCCTTCCGGTGTGGGAATGCTCTTCTCGTAGAGCGAAAGTAGCCCACATTGATGCACAGCGTTCTGCCGATGTGCATCGACGACAGCAGAGGCTGATGCACGTGCCCGAAATAGGCTCGCCGAGGTTGATACTCCTCGATGTATTCCAAGAGGTCGGTGCTCCCGCGTTCGGCCTTGCCGGCCAGCGTGTCGAAACAGAGATCGGGCACTGCGGGTGGGATGTGTGAGCAGAGGACATCCACCGGCCCGAGGCTTTCGACCTTCTCCCTCATGCGCTCCTCGGATATCTCCCCTGCGACGTTCAGGGGGGTGGGGAGGGCGCCGCCCACGAACCCGAACCGTTCGCCTTCGAGCGTCATTACGCGACCGTCAGCATCGTGCACGGCGGGGCTCGATGACACACACTCGGCCACGAGGCGTGGATTGTCGACGTTCCCGAGGATGAGGTAGGTCGGTTCGGGCAGGATCGCGAAGATGACGTCGTACTCGTCTCGAACGAGCCTCCCGATCTCGGCCCGGATCTCGTCCTCGCGGCCCCTCATGCGCTCGATCATCGCCTGCCGCACCCGTTCGAAGTCGCCCTCCGCCCGCAGGCGGATGACCTTTTCGACCGCCTCGACCGAGAACACGTCGACGAGGATCCCAGTCATCGACGTGTAGTCGATGAAGTTGATCAGATCTCCCAGTAGGAGCAGGGTCGCGCCCTCGGGAACGGTCTTCACCAGCTGATCCGGAGCTCCGTGCAGATCCGAGACGACGTAGATGGACATCCGGGCATGCTATCGAGCGTGCCGGTCCTTTGACGCCGGACGGCATGCGGAGTAGGAGTACGGCATGTTGAGCGACCCCGCACCGATTGCGCGATGACGATCGTCCTTGTTCACGGAGGGGTTTCGGGCCTGGATAAGCCGATGCCCTCGCTGGAGGGCGCGGTCGTGGCGGGTGGTGGATCGTCCGGCGCACTCGACGCGGTCGAGGATTCGGTGAGGTGGCTCGAGGACCATCCCGACCTGAACGCGGGCTACGGCGCGGTACTGAACCGGGCGGGGGAGGTGGAGCTCGACGCCGCCATCGTCGACGGTGCCAGGGGGACCTCGGGAGGCGTTGCGAACGTCCGGTTCCGGAATCCCGTGTCCCTCGCGCGGCTCGTGATGGAGCGAACCCCACACGTCCTGCTGGCCGGAGCGGGCGCGCAGGAGGCCGGCGTGATCCTCGGGCTCGAAGAGATGAACGAGTCGACGCCGGAACAGCACGAGCGTTGGGAACGAGAGCGCGACGCCGGGCGGCTCGAACTGGGTTCCTACGGGAGCCCGGAGCACGTGGACACCGTGGGGGCGATCGCTCTGGACGATGGCGCGCGGCTCAGCGCGGCGTCCTCAACGGGCGGAGTTTTCGGCAAGCTGCGCGGACGCGTCGGGGATTCGCCGATCCTCGGGGCGGGAACATATGCCTCCTCCGGCGCCGCGGTCGTAGGAACAGGTGTCGGCGAGCTGTTCCTGGAGACCCTCGCGTGCCTGCGCGCCGGGCGTTTGATCGAAGAGGGGCTCGATCCACAGAGCGCGTGCGAGCGCACGGTTTCATTCCTCGGGCAGCGCCGGCCCGCAGCGGCGGGTCTGCTTGCGTTGGATGGCTCGGGACGAGTGGGCGCGGCTTTCAGAGGGGGATCATGGGCGGTGTGGGGGCCCGAGGGCGCGATCGAGGCCGCGTGCTTGGGGCCGGCGGAAGAGTGAGTCGCTAGCGCGACGCGGCGAGGGTCACGACCACCATCGCGGTCAGGAGAAGCAAGATACCGAGCACGACGAACAGGAAGCCGCGATCCTTCAGGATCACAGCGTAACGCCGGCCCGTCGCTTCTCGATAGGCATCGTGAGCCGACAACCCCCACCAGCCGAACGACACCATGAAGAAAACGGTCGCTAGCGGTTTCGACGAGGATCCAGGCGCGATCGCGCCGAGGATCGTCACCAACACTACGAGCGCGCCGATCACGCCACGCGCTATCGCCTGGGCCCAGAGGCCCAGATACGCGTGTCCCGCCCCGGGGAAGAACATCGACATCAAGGTGACCGTTCCGGGATCGCGTTTGATCACGCCTTCATCGGGCTCTTTCAGGGTCTGCGCGAACGACGAGGTACACACCGAACACGTGCTGACCGCCAAGGGATTCTCCGTTTCGCACATCCGGCAGATCCAGGTGATTCCGCTCTCGGTGACCTTGAAGTTCCCGGGCAATCCGTCGACCGCCGTCCCGTGTCCGGAACCGTTGCTCCCATTCGTGGTGACCGAGGGAGCCGGATGGCCGGCAGTGGGACCGGGGGGCGGCGGCGCGAGGACGCTTCCCCCGCGCGGAGGGTCGGTCGCACCGACGACTTGGCCGGCGAGCACCGGCTCGACGGCGAAGCTCGTCAGGCACTGGCCGCACCATTGCGCGTCGCGGGGATTCAGGCCCCCGCAGTGAGGACATCTCATGTCACTCATATCGGTCGCCCCGAGGGGGCCCTGTAGGGCCGGATCGGCCGTTTTGAGGATTCTGAGCCTAGTCGTACGAGTGATCGCCGTCCGGATAGGTGCCGTCGGCCACCTCTGCGGCGAACGCCCTGGCCGCGGTCTCGATGACCTCGGCGAGGTTCGCGTAGCGCTTCACGAATTTCGGAGGACGCCCATCGGTCAGGCCCAGGAAGTCATGGAAGACGAGGACTTGCCCGTCGCACCCGGCGCCGGCTCCGATGCCGATCGTGGGGACGGCCACGCTCGTGGACACCTCGCGCGCGAGGTCGCTGGGCACGGCCTCGAGCACCAGAGAGAAGACCCCGGCCGCCTCCAGTGCCTTGGCGTCCTCCAGGATGCCGTGTGCCGCTTCGTCGTCCCGACCCTGGACCTTGTAGCCACCGAGCTGGTTGACCGACTGAGGGGTTAACCCCAGATGGCCCATCACGGGGATGCCGGCCTCGACCAGACGCCCGACGAGTTCGGTGACACGAGCTCCACCCTCGAGCTTCACCGCGTGAGCGCCCCCCTCTTTCAACATCCGTCCGGCGTTGTGGATCGCCTCGTCGCCGGACGCCTGGTAACTCATGAAAGGCATGTCCGCGACGACCAGGGCCTCCGATGCGCCGCGCGCCACGGCAGCGCTGTGATGAACGATGTCATCCACGGTCACCGGGAGGGTGGAGTCGTGCCCGAGCATCACCATCCCCAGGGTGTCCCCCACCAAGAGGATGGGGATCCCCGCACGATCCAAGAGCCGGGCAGAGTGGAAGTCGTACGCGGTGAGCATCGCGAACCGCTCGCCGCGCTCTTTGAACGCACGCACGTCGCGCACGGTGATGGACACTGTCGCCTCCTCGAAGGTAGCCGCAGTCTTAACGTAATGATACGCCCGAGTCCGGGCGCCCCCTCTACTTCCTTTGAGGGGCCTTCACCGTGCCCGAGGACGGAGTGTCCTTCTTGTACATCTCCTCGATGTGCTCGTTGTAGTTCTCGCCGATCTGCTTGCGCTTGACCTTGAGGGTCGGTGTGATCTCGTTCTCATCCTCGAGGAAATCACGATCCAGGACGCGGAACTTCTTCACGCCTTCCACCCTGGCCAGCGAGTTGTTGACCTCGTTGATCGCCCCTTCGATCTCCTTCAAGGTCCTCTCGTCTCCGGCGATACCGGCGACGTCGGAGGCATCCACACCATTGGCCTTGGCCCAGGCGGGAGCCTTCTCCTCGTCCAAGGTGATCAGCGCCGTGAGGAACGGACGTCGGTCTCCGATCACGACCACCTGCGAGATGAGGGCGTGGAACTTGATCTTGTTCTCGATCTCCTGGGGGGCGATGTTCTTTCCACCGGCGGTGATGATCAGGTCCTTCTTCCGGTCGGTGATCGTGAGGTAGCCCTTGTCGTCCATTTGCCCGACGTCTCCGGAGTGCATCCACCCCTCGTCGTCGAGGAGTTCGGCGGTGGCCTCCTCGTTGTTGTAGTAGCCCTTCGTGACGTTGCCCCCACGGGCCAGGATCTCTCCGTCTTCGGCGAGTTTCACTTCCATACCCGGCAGCGCCGGGCCCACGGTGCCGATGAGGATGGCGTCGGGTGGGTTCCAGGTGGTGGGACCGGTGTCTTCGGATTGCCCGTAACCCTCGGCGATCTTGAGGCCGATCGAGTGAAAGAACCACAGGAGCTCGGAGTTGATGGGAGCGGCGGCCGACAGCGACAGCTCGCACTGACCCAATCCGATCGCCGAACGCACCTTGTGAAGCACGAGCTTGTCCAGGAGTGCGTGTTGGAGGCGAGTGCCCAGCGCCAGCTTCGCGTCGGTCATCTTCCCGCCTCGGCGGACGGCCTCTTGTTCCGCCTCGGTCACCTTCCGTCCGAGTTCGATGGCCTTCTTGGCGAGCTTTGTCTTGCGATCGTCGGGATCCGCTTGAGCCATCTTCGCCTGGATGCCCGCGTAGAACTTCTCCCATACACGAGGAACCCCGAAGAAGTACGTCGGCTCGCACTCTTTGAGGTCGTCTAGGAGTGTCTCGATCGAACCCGCGAACCACGTCTGAGTCCCGTAGTAGATCTGCAGCATGTGGGAGATCATCCGCTCGGCGATGTGAGACAGCGGGAGGTACGAGAGCGCGCGACCTCTCTCCCCGTCCGCTATCGGGATCTGTTGCTCGGAATGAGAAGCCGTCCACCAGATGTTCGAATGCGACAACATCACGGCTTTGGGGGGGCCGGTCGTACCCGATGTGTAGACGAACGTCGCCAGGTCGTCGGGTGTCACCGATCTGCGCGCGGCCTCGAACTTCGCGTCGTCGATGCCCTCGCCACCGGCGAGGAAAGCGTCCCATGCCAGCACGAAATCTCCGTCCGCGTCTCCGTCATAGCCATTGAAGACGACGACCTTCTCGAGCATGGGGAGCTCGGACCGCATCTTGAGCACCTTCTCGAGTTGCTCCGAGTCTTCGACCACGGCCACCTTGGACTCCGAATGACCGATGACGTAGGCCACCTGGTCGGCGGAGTTGGTCACGTAGATCGGCGCCGTGGTGCCACCCAGGGACATGCACGCCACATCGACGTAGAACCATTCGGGCTGATTGTGCGACAGGAGGCTCATCTTGTCGGAATGTGAGAAGCCGAGTGCCAGAAGCCCTTTCGCCGCCCGCTCGACCTGGTCGCCGTACCCCTGCCACGTAACGTCTTTCCAATCGCCATCGCCCTTGTGGCGCAGGGCGACCCGATCGGGATGTTCCCCCACCCGTTCCCAGAACCGCCCAACGATCGTCTCAGCCATCAGGTCCCCCTTGCCCGCACTTCGGATCCATGAGTCGTATATCCGAATCTTGTCCGACGCTTGCCTCGTTGACAAATCAACCTCGATCTACGGCGCCTCATGGGAGAGATCGATGGCGTTCCGGATCCGTTCGTCGACCGGAGGGTGCGTGTAGAGCAGGAAGGTGACCGCCGCTGGGGGCCGGAGATCCGCGAGATTCGAGAACGCGAGGCGGCGGAAGACACGCACTGCGGTGTCGGGGTCGTTCGTCAACCTCAAAGCGATCCGATCCGCCGTTGCTTCATTGTTCCTGGACAGCGCGTTCTCGAAAGGCAGGGCGATCGCACCGGCCACGAGGACGAACAGGAGCAGCAGTGGCAGAACCCTCGGGTCCCCGACCCCGGAGCCTCCGCCCCACTTCCACAACCCGGGCACTGCCTTCGCGAGCAGGGCCAGCGCACCGAAACCAAGGAGGAGGCCGGCGGAAGACACCAGGACCCCCTTCCACACGTGGCCTTCAGCTTCATGACCGAGCTCGTGCGCGGCGACGAACAGCGTTTCGTCTTCGCCTCCCCGTTCGAGAAGGGTGTCGTAGAGGACCATCCGTTTGGTGCCGGCGAGACCGGCGACGTACGCGTTCTCCGCCGTCGTGCGGCGACTTGCATCTGCGACCAGGACCTCGTCTATCGTCACGCCCTCGCTGCGAGCCATGGCTTTGATCCGCGACGCGAGGCCGGGGTCCTCGACGGGAGTGAATCGATTGAACAGCGGAGCTATCGCAACCGGCCACAGGAATACGAGAGCCGCGGTCAACAGCGAGAAGCCCGCCCAGCCCCAGATCCACCACGAGTCGGGCTTCCAGCGCACGATCCCGTAGAACGCCACCGCTGCGATGCCGGACGTCACGGAGCCCACGAGCACGGCCCGCAAGGTGTCTCCGATCCAGCCGCCGAGATCCTGGGTGGACAGACCCCAGTCGCGCGCCACAATGAACCCGCGGACGAATCCCACCGGGAGCACCGCGAGAGTCATCATCGCGGCGATCGCGATCCCGACAACCGCCGAGTGCACCAGGAAGCCACCCGGGAGCCGATCGACGGTCTCGACGAATCGCGCGAACGGACCGCGCGCGATAAGCAACAACAGGGCCACCTGCGTGATCAACGTCACGGCCAGAGCGAGGTACCCGGGGCCGCGGAAGGCCGCGTGGCGCGAGACCTGCGCATCGGTGAAGCTGGCGCCGAGTGATGGGTCGGTCGCGGAGCGATCGGGGTCGGCGTTCCGCACGTTCGCCGGCGTGCGGGAGGCCAGCGCGACGATGGCCGCTCCGGCGAGGGCGATCAGCGTCACTATCGCCACTGCCCGCCAGGTGCTCACTCGCTCACACTAGCCAAGTCAGCTCTCAGCCCGCGCGGGCCTCCCCATCGTCGCTCTTCTTTTCGTCCGCGGGGGGTTTGCTCTCGGCCCGTGGGCGGAATTTCAGCACGGGAATGAGGCCGGCCCCCGAGAGAGTGCGAAGTGACGAATCCAGCTCCTCGTCGATCTCCACCGTGCCCGTGGGGGGATGAAGCACGGCCGTGACGAGGCAATCGGCACAATGCTCGGAGCGGTACATCTCACACTCTGCGCAGTCGATCTTCATGTCGGTGCCCTCACTCTCTGTCGTCCATGGCCCCAACCGTAGCGACGGCCTGTGACAGAAAAGGGGGCTACCGCATCATCCGGAGGAACTGACCCGAGGAGGCGATCGTGGCCCCCCTAGCCGCCGCTCTCTCCTGCAGCTCTCTGTCGCTGGTCACCAGGATCACCGGGACGTTGGGCCAGCGTTCGAGCAGCGAGACCAGATGGTCATCGGCGGTCTCGTCGGCCCGGGAGTACTCCACCTTCACCGGGCCCCGTTTCTTCCTCGACGTCCCGGGCGGAACGTCGGAACCATCGAACACCACGGTCGCCTGGACGTTGTTCTTCCGAGCCAGTCGGGCCACGCCGTCGAGGACCCGCTCGCGCTCGGGTATCCAGGTCGAGGTCCCCGTATGCGCCCGCGGACTTGGAGACGTTGTATCCGTCGACCAGCAATCGGACATCCTGCTCCTTCAACCAAGCCGCGAGAGATCCCGGTGCATCGTCGAAGAGACCCTTGGGCGCACTCAGCTTCTTGCGAGCGCGGGGAGGTTCCGGAGTGGCCTTCGTTCTCGCCGGCCGTCGCGCTTTCGAGGCACCCTCCTCCAACTCGCGCGCCTGAGCCTTGAGCGTGCGGACGACGCGGCGCGCCTTCTTGAGCTCCGCGCGCGCCTCGTCACGCTCCCCCGCGGCTTTCTCGCCGGCGCGCCGGCTCTTACGCCGGTCACGCTCCAACGCCAGCTGCGCTTTCTCGGCGACGGCGCGCGCCTCGGCTCCTTTCTTCTCCGCCGCGGCCGCGCGCCGTTTCGCATCTTTCAACTCGGCGGCCAGCCCCGCCTGGGTCTGTCGTTCGTGCGCGGCCGCCGCGCGGGCCGCCTCCTTCGCCTCTTTGAGCTCCTCGCGTGCCTTGCGGACCTTCGCCCGCTCGCGCTCTAGCTGCGCCTCGAGCTCTGTAACCCTCTCCTCGGCCCCCTTCGGTGGGGCCTTCTTGTGCCTCGAGTGATGCTCGAGGTCGGACCTCCAGCCCTTCGGTCGTTCGCACGCGAGTCGCAGGATCTCGCGGTCTCTCTTCGAGATCGAGGGGTTCCCTTCGTCGAGCCATGTCACCAGCCTCCTGCGCAGGGTGTCGTGCTCGAGCCGCGCCAGCAGGTCGGCGCGGTGACGGGTGGCGAGGGTCTGCTGCCTGAAGCCCTTGAAGCGTCGGAGCTGTCCGGGGAGCTCGTTGGTCGGCGTCGCCCCGATGTACGCGCCCAGGGAGCGCACCAGAGAAACGGCTATGTCGTCCGGCACCGAGCGCATCTAGATCGCGCCCGAGTCCGCGAGCCGGGAGCGCGCGTCGCTATCGATGCCGATCTCCTCGAGGACCTCCTGAGTGTGCTCGCCGAGGCCCGGTGGCGGTCGCCGAACGACCTCGGCGGCAGGCGCAGTGCCCACCCTCACCGGGTTGCCGATGTGCCGAACGGGCCCCACCGAGGGGAGGTCCTGCTCGACCACCATCCCCCGGTGTCGTATCTGCTCGTCGCCGAGGGCCTCGTCGAGGTCCTTGACCGGCGCGACACAGACGTCGCGTCCCTCGAACCTCTCCATCCATCCATCCCTCGTTCGACCCACGAAGAGAGCCTCGAGCTCCGCGATCACGGCGTCCCTTCGGCCTCCCGTGGCGAATGCATCGTGCTGAAGATCGGGGCGGTCGAGAGCCGTGCACAGCTCGTGCCAGAACTGGGGCTCGAGCGCCGCCACCGTCAGGTGCCCATCGGCCGCCGGGTACACGCGATAGCACGGGTAGGCCCCGGAAAGCGGAGCGCGCCCGCGCTGGGGGACGACCCCCGTAGCGAAGAATCCCCCTGCGTGCAGGCCGAGCCACGACACGATCCCGTCCAGCATCGATACATCGCAGAGCTCGCCGCGTCCCGTGATCTCGCGCCCGTGCAGGGCGGCCAGGATCGCGATCACGGCCGCCATGCCACCTCCGCCCAGGTCTCCGATCTGGACGCCCGGCAATGAGGGGGGCCCACCGTCGGGACCGGTCATAGAGAGGGCGCCCGACAGGGCGAGATAGTTCGCATCGTGGCCGGCATCTTGCGCGCGGGGCCCGTCCTGACCGAAGCCCGTGATCGCGGAATAGACCAGCCGATCGTTGCGAGCCTTCACGGCCTCCCATCCCAGGCCGAGGCGGCCCATCACCCCCGGACGGAAGGATTCGACGAGGACGTCGGCCGTCTCGACCATCCTCAGGAAAGCGTCAACGCCACCTGGGTTCTTCAGATCGAGGGTCACGGATCTCTTGTTCCGATTGAGAGCGATGTGGCCGGCGGATAGCTCCCCCACCATCGGGGGCGTCCACCGGATGTAGTCGCCCTTCCCGGGCTCCTCGATCTTGATGACGTCCGCGCCGAGGTCCGCCAGCAACAACGTCGCGTATCCACCGGGGAGCAACCGGGTCAGGTCGAGGACCCTGATGCCGGTCAGGGGGAGCGTCACGGCCGAGGATCGTCCGAGATCGTGCTCGGCTCGACCTCGACGACGCCCTCGCTGCGACCGCACCACCTGCACACCACCCGCTCGACGGTGCGGGAGAGGACCTCTTCCTCCTCAACGGACATCTCGCCGGCCAGGGTGAAGTGCTGGAAGGCCCGTACGCTCTTCGTCTCGAAGACGTCGAAACGGGTCTTGTTCCCACACCCATCGCAGCGGTAGACGGGTGAGGCTGAAGATGCTCCGGCGC
Organism: uncultured Actinomycetes bacterium; assembly: GCA_963777015.1. GTDB lineage: Bacteria > Actinomycetota > CADDZG01 > CADDZG01 > WHSQ01 > JACCXF01. The sequence continues at coordinate 1,064,976 of CAVZOQ010000003.1, read as the reverse complement.
GGCCCATGGGCGTGAGCTTAAATCCCCTGGTCGGGTGCCCCTCGGCGGAAACCCGGCCTCGGATGCCCTTGCCTTTATCGAACATATGTTCGTATGTTGGACGGATGCCTGCGCAGCGGTCGTTCGAGGACCTGGGGACTCCCCTCTCGGGGGTCACCTTCTGCGTGATCGACCTGGAGACGACCGGAGGGTCGGCCGCGGAGGATGCCATCACCGAGGTCGGAGCCCTGAAGGTCCGTTGCGGCGAGACCCTCGGCACCTTCCACACCCTGGTCGACCCCGAACGCGAGGTGCCCGCCTTCATCCGTCTCCTGACCGGGATCTCCCACGACATGCTGGTCGAGGCTCCTCGGATCCAGGCGGTTCTTCCCAGCCTGCTCGAATTCGTGCGGGGAACGGTCCTGGTGGCGCACAACGCCCGCTTCGATGTCTCGTTCCTCAACGCCGCTCTTGCCCGGAACGAATATCCGACGCTGACCAACCGGGTCGTGGATACGGCGACGATCGCGCGCGAAGACGCTTGCGGGCGAAGTACCGAATAACAAGCTCTCGACCCTCGCCGGCTATCTGCGTTGCGCGCACCAGCCCTCTCATCGCGCGTTCGCGGATGCTCTGGCTACCACCGACCTCCTGCATCACCTGATAGAGCGCGTCGCCGGATACGGGGTGACCACTCTGGAGGATCTCTGCGCCATGTCCTTCACCCGGATGGACGGCACCTGGCGCAAGATCTCGTTGGCCGACGGCATCCCGCGCGGGATCGGCGTGTACCGGTTCGTCGGCGCCGGCGGCACGACGCTCTACGTCGGGAAAGCGACCGACTTGAGGTCGCGCGTGCGCTCCTACTTCTACGGCGATCCTCGCCGGAAGATACGCGATCTGCTGCGCGAGACCCAGGACATCGTGGTCGAGCCGCACGCGACGACCCTCGAGGCCGAAGTCGCCGAGGCTCGCGCGATCGCCGAGCAATCGCCTCCCTACAACCGCGCCGGAAAGAGAAAGCCGATCTGGTACTTGAAGGTAACTCTGGACGGATCACGCGCACGAATGTCGCGGGTGCGCACACCACGCTCCGATGGAGCGATCTACGTGGGCCCGCTCGAAGCGCGCGCGGTGCACGCCCTGATGGATGCCGCTCGCGACGCCCTCACGATCCACCGCTGTAGCACGCCGGCACGGTGCCATGGCTGCGTCTTCTCACAGATGGGCAGATGCTCGGGTCTCGACCCCGCGCGTCACACCGAGGATGTACGGCGTCTCGCCGTCGCTCTCGAGTTCGACCCCAACGGATTGCTCGAACCGGTGCTCGCGCGCATGAAGACCCTTGCCGGAGCAGAACGGTTCGAGGAAGCCGCCGAGGTGCGCGAGCGAGGGGCACTGCTCGAACGCACCTTGGTCCACCGTCTCGAGCACGCCGCGCTGGTGAGGGCCGGCGATGTCGTCCTGACGATCTCGGGCCGCGCTATCTGGCTGCGTTGCGGACGACTGGCGGGGGCCGCCGACCTAGACCGGGACGGCGCGCAGGTAAAAGCCTGGATCCTCGATGCGAGCCCGGCCGATGCTCCGGCTTACACCACGGCGGGAGCCGCGTGGGAGGGCCGGGTGATCGCGTCGTGGCTGCGTCGCAACCTGTCGGACGTACGGATCCTGCACGTGAGCGGAACCTGGTCGTGGCCCATCGCCGCCCGAGCCCGCGCCCTCTTCAGGCCGGCCCGGGATCCGCGAGTGACCGCCGCCTCTACGACCCGGGTTCAGAAGGCCTGAGACGCTTCGACCAGCCCCCCTAATGCCCGCCGCGCCGCGCCCGAGTCGATGGCCTCCCCGGCGCCGGCCAACCCGGAGACGACGTCGGGGGCCACACCGCAGGCGAGCAGGCCCGCAGCCGCATTGAGGACCACGATGTCGCGCTGGGGCCCCGCCGCGCCCTCGAGCACGTCGACGATCGCGCGAGCGTTCTCCTCGGCGTCACCTCCCGCCAACGCACTCGGATCGGCCGGAGGGATCCCGTGTTCGGCCGGATCGAGTGTCCACCGGCGGATGTCTCCATCCAACAGCTCGACGACCTGCGAAGGTCCCGATGTGGAGAGTTCATCGAGTCCCCGGTCACCGTGGAACGCGACCACATGCTTGCTTCCCAAACGGCGCAGGGTCTCGACCATCTTCAGGATCATGTTCGGGTCGGAAACGCCCAACGCCTGGAAGGTCGCACCGGCGGGATTGGTGAGGGGCCCCAGGAAGTTGAAGACGGTCGGCACACCGAGCTCACGTCGAGTCATCCCGGCGTGCCGCATCGCGGGATGGAACAAGGGAGCGAAACAGAAACCAAGCCCGGCGCTTTGGATACACTCCGCGACCCCCTCCGGGGGAAGATCGATCCGGACGCCGAGAGCCTCGAGCACATCCGCGGAACCGCAGCGTGACGAGGCCGCCCGATTGCCATGCTTGGCGACCCGCGCGCCGGCCCCGGCGCACACGAATGCGGCAGCGGTGGAAACGTTGAACGTCCCCGAACGATCGCCTCCCGTTCCACACGTGTCGAGGAGATCGCCGTCCACCGGCACCTTCTCCGCGAATGCCCGCATGGTTTTCACGAGCCCCACGATCTCGTCCGTCGTTTCGCCTTTGGAGCGCAAGGCCACGACGAACCCCGCGATCTGCGAAGGCGTGGCGGCGCCCTCCATGATCTCGGTCATGGCCGCGGCCGCTGCGCCCTCACCTAACGAGTCGCCGGATAGCAGTGTCGAGAGGGCGTGTGGCCACGAGAAAGGCTGTTCCATCACTGAAGCGTAGCGTCAGGAGGTCGGGCCGAGCAGGCGCGCGAACGAGAGCGCGTAAGCGACCGCGGCCTGCTCCAATTCTTCGAGATCGATCGATTCGCGAGCGGTGTGAGCGAGTGCGATGTCGCCGGGGCCGCACACCACGACGTCCGCCCCCGCCTGCGCCAGAAACCGCGCATCCGAAGCTCCGCGGAACCCGATGAGCTCCGGAGGACGGCCGGTGGCAGCTCCGGTCGCGGCGGCGACGTCCTGCACGAGGCGCGCTCCCGCCTCCACCACAAACGGCTCTCCATAGAACTCGAGCTCGACGGTCGCATCGATGTCGGGGAACCGTTTCTTGGCACTCTCGACCGCCTCTTCGACCGATGCGATCACCGACTCCCGGGTCTCGGGAGGCACGCTGCGCCGATCCACCTCTACGACGCAAGATGCGGGCACGACGTTCACCTTCGTACCCCCCTGGATCGTCCCGGCGTTGACGCTCGGCCCCCCCAGCACCTCGTGGTTGACCCTCGGAAGCGCGTCCTCAAGGTGCAGCACGATCTCCGCCATGTGTTTGATCGCGCTGCGACCTCGTTCGGGGGCGGACCCATGGCCGGCCGTGCCCCTCGTCGTGATCTTGAACCAGCACGCTCCGCGCTGCGCATGGACTACGCGCAGAGACGTCGGTTCGCCCACGATGGCGACCTCGGGTCGTATCAGACCCTGTTCGACGAGGTACCCGGCACCGATGAATCCCATCGTCTCCTCATCCGAGACGAGCGCGAGCTCCAGCGTGCCATCCGGTTCGAATCCCGCACCCCTGAGGATCGCAACCGCCTCGAGCGCGGCCGCGATCGGGCCCTTCGCATCCGCTGTTCCCCGACCGTGCATCCGCCCGTCGACGACCTCCCCTCCGTATGGTTCCCGCTCCCATAGAGAGTGGTCCCCGGCGGGTATCACGTCGAAATGCGAGCAGTACCCGACCACCCGGCTCCCGGAGCCCCAGCGAGCGACGACGTTCGGGCGACCCTCGTCCAGCTCGTGGATATCGACCTCGAGACCGAGCTCCTCGCAGTACGCCGCGACCTGCGCCCCGACGCGGCCTTCCTCCCCGGGAGGGTTCTCCGACGGCTCCTGCACCATCGCCGTGAGCCTGTCGGTCAGCCGGTTGCGATCCAGGAGTTCCGAGAATTGAGCGGCTGTGGCTTCCATGGTCTGGGACACTATGGCCGATGACCCCCTATCAGTTGTTCCTCCTGGGCGTGCTGCTGCTGTGGCCGGTGGCGATCGTCGGCCTCCTCTTCCTCATGACGAAGCTCGAGGATTACGTGAAGCGGATCGACGCGAACACTCCGGAGGAGGCCGGCCTGGAACCCGTCGCGGGCCAGGCCACCGACCGCGAGGTCAAGATCGTGTTCGGTGAACAGGTCGTCGGCGAGAGAACCGGGAACGAAGCTCAGACCTGAGCGATGCATTCGATCTCGACAAGAGCCCCCTTGGGCAATCCCGAGACGCCGATCGTCGCTCGAGCCGGTGGATCGGCGGAGAAGTAGCGAGCGTAGGCCTCGTTGAACTCCGGGAAGTCATTCATGTCGGCCAGATAGGCGGTCACCTTCAGCACGTGAGGCAGGGCCGTGCCCGCCGCCTCCAATACCGTCGATAGGTTCTCGAGCGCGCGACGCGTCTGGTCCGCCACCGACCCCTGAACGAATTCGCCCGTGGCCGCGTCGATCGCGACCTGACCCGAGCAGTAGACGAGCCCGTTGGCCGAGATCGCCTGCGAGTAGGCGCCGACGGCCTCGGGAGCCTGTGAGGTTTGCACGACCATCTTCGCCATGTCCTATCTCCTTCTCGAGCGTCCCCTCCGGGACCTCCGTGATGTCATCCACCGTTTCGAGGTTCTCCGGCCGTCCGGCCGTTCCTGGAGCGCACCCTAAGGGAAGCCGCCGTCCAGAGCCACGCGTGCGTCGCCTGGCCCCCCCCATACACAGTCGTCCGGAAAGGGTCTGGTCCACGTGATTCAGCTGGTACATGTGGCACCAGTGCAGCGCGTGTACCAGGGCATCTGGAGAAGATCTCTCGAGGACACGAAGGAGGGCCCCCGCCCCGAAGGACGGGGGCCCACATGCGGGGAGCCGGCCTGTAAGCCGGATTCTGTACCGGCCGTCGCTCTCGCTTCGGCCGGCGGCGGCCATCCATCTGGGACGAACGTCTCCGTTCGCCTCGTGCGGCCTACCCGGAGGCTGCCCCGAAGGGCGGGCGGGCCACCCATGCCTCCTGCTTGGCCTTGCTCCGGACGGGGTTTGCCGAGCCGCCGCGGTCGCCCGCGACGCTGGTGAGCTCTTACCTCACCGTTTCACCCTTACCCGGTCGAGACCGGGCGGTCTGTTTTCTGTGGCACTTTCCGCGGATCGCTCCGCCTGGGACATTCCCCAGCGTCCTGCCCTGTGGAGTCCGGACTTTCCTCGACCCGGAGTCGAGCTCCGAGCCGCGGCCACCCGGCCGGCTCCCGTCCTTATTATGCGCTCGCGCTGGGTTCCGGTTGGCGCGCGGGCGCCGCAGGTGCCTCCGGCTCGGCGGCCGCCACGGGCCCCACGTCGAGGCGCATCCGGCGAGCGGCGCGATCGAGTGCGGCCAGCAGCGGCCCGCCCAGCACGACGACCATGGCGGCGTTGCCCACGGCTCGAGCGGAGTCCCACCAGCCCGAGGTCGCCATGTAGAAGATGCCGTATCGCCTGAGGTTCTCGAGCCCCCCGGCCCCGGCGTCCCATCCCAGCTCGGACGAGCCGGCGGCGAACGGCCAGAACCACAGATTCATCACGGCGCCGAAGAGGAAGCCGGCGACGAACCCGTACGCGGCGAGAGCCGGTATCCGTCCCCGGCCGCGGCGCGGAAGCAGGCCCGCCCCCAGGCCCATCCACCCGACGGCGACCATCTGGAAAGGCAACCATGGTCCGAGTCCGCCCACGAAGAGCCCCGACGCCATGGTTCCCACCGCGCCCAGCAAGAACCCGAAGCCCGGCCCGAACGCGTTCCCGGCCACCAGCACGACGATGAACATCGCCGAGAACCCGGCTACGAATCCGGGTAGTCGCAACGCCACCATCGCCGCCCCGAGAACCCCCAACAACGCAACGGTCTTCGGTCCCAGGCCTCCCCGCCCCAGCTCGACGAACAACAAGATCCCGAGACACGCCAACAAGGCGATGAAGATCCACGGTGCGTCGATCGCATGCGCGGTCTCCGCGCCCACCGCTGCCGGAAGAAGGAAAGGCCATACGAACGCAGCGACCCCCAGGAGGTTGGCCACGACCAGGATGACCACACGCAGAGGTGACGGTCTCATGCGGTCGCCTCGGCAACGCTCTCCGGGGTTAGCCAAGCCGGTCCGAAGACGCGCGCGGTCTGCGGGGCAAACACCGTCGAGTCGCCGATCACTTCCTCCGGAGGGCCGTCGGCGATCGCTCGGCCACCCGCGAGCATCACCACCCGGCCGGCCAGAGAGGCAACCAGCTCGACGTCGTGCGTAGCGAACATCACGGCGCGGCCGCGGCGCGCATAGGTGCGCAGCATGGTCGACAACCTCGCCTTCGAGTCGGTATCGAGGCCCCGGGTCGGCTCGTCCAGCAACAACACGGGTGCTCCCGACGCGGCGATCGACGCCACCGCAACCAGCAGACGCTGCCCCGCCGACAGGTCACGTGGGTGCTCGCCCGCGAGATCGGACAATCCCAGTTCGCCGAGGGTTTCTTCTGCGGTGGTGTGCGATCGTCGCGCGTCCAAGGTCACTTGGACCTCTTGTGCGACGGTCTCCTTGAACAACACGCTTTCGGGTGACTGAGGACACAACGCGACGTTCGTGCCCGGGTCCGGTTCGCTGCCGGCGGCCATCACGCCGCCCGATGAGGGCGCGTGAAGACCGCACAGGCAGCGCAGCAATGTGGTCTTGCCGGCACCGTTGCGGCCCACGAGCCCGACGATCTCCCCCGCCCGCAGTTCGAGCGCGATCCCCTCGAGCGCGGGGCGCGATCCGTAGGACGCGGTAACGGGAGCGGTCGTCGCCAGCAACACCTCCCCGGTCCACGGTGCGAAGTCCCGAAGCCCGCCGTTGAGAGCTACCTCGTTCGACGCCGCGGCTGCGACGTGCTTCCCTCACCGTCAGGGGCAACGGTGACCACCCGAGAGCTAGTCCCAGTCGAAGGACGGGGGGGCCGGTGCCCGTCCAGTCGAGGATGTTTCGCACCTCTCCCAGCCTCACGCGACCCGAGACGCACCCGAGCGCAACGTCGACGAATCCCGCGACCCGATCCAAGCGATGCTCCGCGATCATCACCGTCAGACCGAGATCGTGAACCAGTCGTTGCAGCGCGGCGAGGACGTCCTCGGCACCTTGCGGATCCAGCTGGCTCGTTGGTTCGTCCAGGAGCAAGACTCGTGCCCCGGAAGTGAGGGCCGCGGCGATCGCGACCCGCTGACGCTCGCCTCCCGATAACGAGCGGACACTCCTGTCGCGCAGATTTTCGATGTCGAGGAGGTCCAGGGTCTCCTCGACCCTTCGCCGCATCAAGGTGCGCTGGGACCCGAGGTTCTCCATCGCATACGCGAGCTCGTCCTCGACGACGTCAACAACGAAAGATGCGGCGGGATCCTGTGGAACGTAGGAGACGACGTCCGCCAGCTTGCGAGGAGCATGCTCTAACGTGTCCCGTCCTTCCACGAGGACGTTCCCCGACCACTCCCCACCCGTGAAATGGGGGACGAGACCGTTCATCGCGCGCAACAGCGTTGATTTCCCGGCCCCCGTAGCGCCGGTGATCAATGCGAAAGCGCCCTCGGGGATCTCGAAAGAGACGCGGTCCAGTGCCGCCACAGCGGTGTCCGGATAGGTGAAGGTCACGTCGGTGAACCTCAGAGCCGGGTTCACGCGGCCCCATCCGTGTGCTGCGGAGGGATAGCGGCGGGGAGAGCCAGCCCGACCAGGGCCGCGACGAGCCACGGTGACACCTCCGGCCAGACCAGCGGATAGACCGGCATGAGGAGTTGCGCTCCACTCCGCAACATGAGCGCGACGCACGCGAGGGGAACGATGCCGGCGAGCACGGTCAGCCAGGAATAGAGGTTCCAGGGATCATTCCGGTAGTGCGACCGGCGCCCTCTCCCGTGACCGCGCGCGTCCATGCTCTCCGCCAGAGTCACGGCTTCCTCCATGCCCGTAGATAGAACGGGGACCGCCAGGGCCGGCAAGTTGCGCAGGCGACCGGCCTGGATGCCTCGTAGTCGTTGTGCTTCCCGCACGCGCAGACCTGCATCGATCATCCGAGGGGCGATCGACAGCGCGAGAACGGATGCGAGGGCCGGCTCGTGGAATCGTCGCGGCGCGAGTCGCATCAGGCGCCACGGGTCGGACACCGAGTTGAAGGTTCCGTAGACCACGAGCATCACCGCCAGGCGAGCCCCTTCGAGCATCGCAGCGACCACGCTCCCTTTGCTAACCGGACCCAGGAAGACGAGGGCGGTCCGCGTGGCGATCGTCAACAAACCGAACGCGGCGAAGATCCGGAACGATCGGATGCCAGGTCCGGCATGCCGGTGCGCAGCGTGCACGACCCATGCGGCCGCGAACACCACGAGCAGGTAGAAGGGGTTCGTGGTCGACAGAGCTATCAAGCCCGCGCACAGCGTCCACACGACCCACGCGGCGGGATGAATGCTCATCGCGCGTTCGCCCTTCGCCTACGCGCGAGCAGGACCCCGGCCCCCGCAAGTGCCGCGGATGCCCCGAGCGCAGCGACGCCTGCGGGAGGCGGACCGCTACCTCCCGGGGCCTCCGGCAACGGAGGGCCGGCGCCGGCCGAAGACGGTGACGACGACGGATCCGCGGAGGCGTCCGGCGCGTCCGCATCACGTTCGCTCTCGCCGGGCCGCCGGCGCGATCGACCCTCGTCGTCCTTCGATCCGGGGCGGGCTCGATGGCTCCCCCCGCGCGGCCCCCCGCCGGCGGGGAGCGGCTGAGCCACGGTCGGACCGCTTGTGCTCGGGTCATCCCCATCGCCGCTGGACCCTCCTCCCCCCGGTCGGGTGGTGGCGGGAGGACGTGACGGGTCGGGCGGCTGAGGCGCGGGGCACACCGAGGCGTGCGTCGTTCGCGGAGGAGGACGATGGGTCGCCGGACCATCGCCCGTGGCCCACGACCACCCATGGATCCCGCCGTCCGACACTCCCACGGAACCGGCTCCAGACCCCGACCACGCCCAGCCGCCGGATCCGTTCCCGATCCAGAACCCCCAGAAGTAGGGGTGCTGTCCGAAGCAGTCGTCGCCGGTGGCGCCCACGTTGGCGAGCATGCAAACCGCCTGGCCCCCTTCTCCGAACCGGTAGGTCAAGCCGTACTGGCTCGATGCGAGCTCGATGAGATGAAGGCCCGAGACGCGCGACGCATCCAGTCGCACACACAAGCGATAGACGCTTCCGCCCGTGTCGACCACGAGCGCGGCTCTCGGTCCCTCCTCTGCCGCACACGCAACCGGGCCGGTCGCGGCCGGCCCCATCGGGGTGAACAGCGCGACCACGAACGCAGCGCACGCGAGGGCGGCGCGCACTCTCACGCTTGAACCGCGGACGCGTTCGCTCCCCATCAGGTGCGGGACGTCATCGACACGGTGGCCGCGAGGGGGCGGGCTGGGTGACGGCATGTTCGGGGATCGGAAGGGTGCGACCGAGGATGCCGGGGATCGCCCCGATAGTCGCTCCGACTGACGTCGCGCCGCCCAGCTTAGCGTCCTGACGTGACGGAGAACGCGACCACTTTCCATCGGATCGGGTCCACGTGTAGGCGAAGGCACCGCCAGCCTCTCCGCACAGTTCGTATTGAAGGTCCCTGAGGGCGGCGCGCGACCCTCGAGGCGCGGCCTTGTCGCGCGCCTTGAACGCCTGCAACACGAGCGAGGTCGAATTGGCATCGGTGTACGAACGGAAGCCGAACGGACTGCGACGGTGGTCGTACTTCCACCCACCGCGCGCGGCGTCGCGGGCGGTTTTGAAGTACGCGAACGGACTACTGGGCAACTGAACATCGGGTGCGACCTCTAGAGCCATCACCGCGTAGGCGGTCGTGTTCGTGTCCGTCCTGGTGAAGTCGCCGCTGCCCTGGTAGCAGTGTTCGCCGTCGTCCTGCTCATCTGGGGCGTCGAACTGCCAGCCACCGTCCTGGCACTGCGCGTCCGCGAGCCACTGGGCCGCGTCGGCCGGAACGTTCGCACCTGCCGCATGTAGGGCGAGCATCGCCAGAGCGTGCGTGTACGGTTCGGCGTTGTCGGGAACCGGGTCGAGATACTGGCCCTGAGGCGTTTTCGACTCTTCGATCTCGTCGATGAGATCGCTGCCCCCGAAGGCGCGTGGGTCCCGACCGCCTGCAACGGCCGCGAGAGCGAGAGACGCCTTCTGTCCGAGGGTGGCGTCCCCTACGTTGGCCTCCAGGTAGTCGAGGGCGTCCTCGATCGGGCCGGGGGCGCGTCTCGCCGCGACCATGGCAACCACTGCGTCTGCGGTGGAGGCAAGAGCGCTGAAACCTGGGAAGGATCCATCGTCCGACTGGTGGGAGACGAGGTAGCGGACCCCCATGCGGGCTCTGTCGGGGTCGGTCGGCGCCGCGGACCCGGGGGTCGCGGCCAGCAGGGCGGCGGTCAATCCACAGGCGAGGGCCCTCCTGCAGGTGGTGAACGTCATTCGTGCTCCTCTCCGCCCGGTCCTCGCCGGGCAACAAAACGGCCCCCGAGAGGGGGCCAGAGGAGCGCGTGTCAGGCGCGGCTACGGTCCCTTTGCCTCGAAGGTAACGAGCCCCACGCCGGCGAGGTGACCTGGCTCGTCCGCAGGTCCCGGTCCTTGCAAACCGGGAGCGTTGCGGACCTACAGTTGCGGGACAGCGCCGGAATCTGACCGGCTTCCCCCCGCAGGCGCGCGGATTAGGTTGTCAACCTCGGCAGGTTACAGGGTCACGCTCGGAGTTGCCCATCCTTGAGGAAAACCCGCCACCGATCGCCGGAACCGAGCTCGAAGGCGACCCAGAACCATGCCAGGGCGGCCGCCCCGGCGAGCTCGCCGGCCCACGTCCAGATGTGGTCGGCGGGGGCCGTGAACAGGCTCCACGAGTAAGGCTCGGCCGGCGAGGTGGCGAACGAAGTACCGAACAGGGGCCAGAAGAACGTCTCGGGGGCAGCCCACATGCCGTCGGCAACGAGGTGGAGGAGCCAGCCGACCGCCAGTCCGAACACGGCCAGGCGCCGCTCTCCGTGGAAAACCGTCACGATGAACAACGTGACGACCAGGAACGCGAGCAAGGAGTGCGCCAGCCATCGAGCGGCGGGTCCATCGAAGAAGAAGACCCCGAGGATCGGGTCGATCAGGTCGGGCAGGACGGCGCCCACCAAGACGAAGCGGTAGTCGATCCGCCGCCGGCCCAGGGTGACGTAGGTCACCACGGCGGCGAAGCCAAGATGCCAGAGGAACACGAGCTACTCGAGGAGGCTTTCTTGCTCCGGATCGCTCCATCCATCCTCGACGTCCAGCTCCGCTAGATCCATCGCCTGGTTCGCGAGCGCGTCAGCATCCGCGTTCTGCTCGCGCGGCACGTGTTGGATCGTTATCGAATCGAACTTCCCCATCAGGATCTGCGCCTTAGTCGCCCAGCCGCGCAAACGTTCGTCCTTGATCTTCCACTCGCCCTTGACCTGGAAAACCACCAGTTTCGAATCGAGACGAACGTCGAGCTCGCGGATGCCCCGCTCCAAGGCCAGCTCGAGCCCGGCGACGAGCGCCATGTACTCAGCCACGTTGTTGGTCGTCGCGCCGATCGCGCCGCGAGGTCGGCGATGACCTCACCGCGCTCGTCGGTGAGGACGATGCCGATGCCCGCGGGTCCGGGGTTCCCCCGCGCTCCCCCATCGGTGTGCAAGACGGCCCGCATAGGCCTCAGGTGATCACGAGTATCCGGCGGCAGTTGTCGCAGCGCTGCAGCCCGCCGGCCGCCTTCACCTGCTCGACCTCACGCGAAGGCAGTCTCGTATGGCATCCCTCGCAGGTGTCGCCGCGGAGCGCGGCCGCGCCGACGCCGCCCTTCTGCTCGCGCAACTGTTCGTAGAGGGAGAGGATCGGATCCGGTATGTCCGGCAGGATGGACTTGCGAGTCTCCGAATGCTCCGCGAGCTGCGCATCGATCTCGGCCGTCAATCCTGCGACCGTGGCGGTAAGCTCCTGCACTTGGCTCGTGGTTCGCTCGTGCTCTTCCTGGAGTGATTCCAGAGTGCTCGTCGCTTGCTCTCGCTGCACCATCACTTCGAGCAGCGAGTTCTCCATCTCGCCACGCCTGGTCTTGAGCCCGGCGATCTCGGTTTGGAGGGCCCCCAACTCGCGCGGGTTCGACACCGCTCCGGAGAAAAGCCGGCCTTCCTCGCGGACGATCTTCTGTTCCAGGAGCCCCATCTCGCCCTCGATATGAGTCTGCTCGCGAACGAGCTCATCGTGCTGCTTGCGGGCGATCTCGAGGTCCGCGGCCATCTCCGCGAGCGATTCGTTCGATTCGGCCAGGCGCTGGGCCTCGGGCAGCCCCGCCCGCCGGCGTTCGAGCTGAGCGATAGTGGTGTCCTCGGTCTGAAGATCGAGGAGTCTCCTGAGAGCCGCCTGGTCGATCTCGTTCGTCAAGGGAGCTCCAGGGAGGCGTTCACCCGGTCATGCTACTCCCGGTGAAAAAACCGCATTGACCCCGGAGCCGTCTCGGGAGAACCTTTCGCGTAGGAAGGAAGGTAATGGGCGCGGAAGCGAAGGCAACGCAAGCACAGAGGTTGGAGGAGAACAAGCTTCTCCAGGCGGTAGCGCGGGGCGACGTGGAAGCGCTCAGACGCCTGTACCGGTCGTTCGAGCGGCCGCTCTACTCCCTGGGGATGCGCTGGCTCCGTGACCCCCAACTCGCCGAGGAGCTCGTGCAGGAGGTCACGTTCCGGATCTGGCGCAGAGCCAAGAGCTTCGACGAAGCGAGAGGTGCAGCGGGCTCGTGGATCTTCGGCGTGGCGCGCAACGTTGCGTCCGACCTCGCCAGAGCGAGGAGCCGCAACCCAACGCCCGTCGCGGACCCACCCGCCCGGGAGGAACCGTGGGATGAGGACGCGGCGTGGCAGGGCTGGCAGCTTGCCCAAGCCCTTCGACGGCTGTCTATAGAGCAGCAGAAAGTGATGGAGCTCGTGTACGTCGTCCAGATGACACAGGCGGAGACCGCGAAGGTCCTCGGGATACCCCTGGGGACGGTAAAGACGCGCCTTTATCACGGGCTTCGCAAGCTGCGACGAGAGCTCGAGGACATGGGACTCGCCGAGGGGGGACGCCGGTGACCTCTCACGACGAGATCCGGATCGATCTGCCCGCTTACCTCGCGCACGAGCTCCCCGAGTCGCGGGCCGCCGAAGTGCGCAGTCACCTTGCGGGGTGCGACGCATGCAACCGTGAGGCCGAGGAGCTTCGAGACGTCTCGGCCCTTGTTCGATCGGCGCCGTTGGAGCACGACCCGCCACCTCACCTGGAACGACAAGTGATGACCCTTGTCGAGCTCGATCGCGCGGCGGGCGACCCGATCCACCTGACCGACGAGTCTTCCACCCAACGCCGGCCTGATCGGTCGCGGGCGATGCGTATGCTCGCCCTCGCCGCAGCCGGTCTCGCGGTCATCGGGCTCGTGCTCGGTGCGATGAGCCTGCGGTTGCGCGATCGGGCCGTCGAGGCCGAAGACCGTAACCAGGCGTGGGAGGACGTGTACGGAAGCTGGGGTGAGTCGGTGCGGAAGGTGCAGCTCTCCGGCGGGGGCCTCGCCCAGGGCGACGTGGTGGTGTCCTTCATCCACCACGGCGGCAACAACTTCGGCATCTCGATGCAAGCCGATGGCTTGGACAACGTTCGTTCCGGGTCGAGGTACGAGGTATGGCTGTCCAACGACGAGAGTTGGGTATCGACCGGATCGTTCGAGATCTCGCCCACGTCGGATCGGGTTTTCTACTTCCACCTCGGGGAGGACCCCCGCTCCTACGACAAGATCTGGATCACCGTGGAGCCCGACGACGGAGACCCCGGACCCAGCGGGAATGCGGTGGCACGAGCCGCACTCGACATCTAGCACCGGCCCTCGGCGGTCTCCGGGGGGCCACCGGAGGCCGCGCGGCCCTTAAGGTCTCGGCCATGGAGCTATGGCCGGGGAAACCCTTCCCCCTTGGAGCGACGCCCGACGGGCAGGGGACCAACTTCGCGGTGTTCTCGGAGCACGCCGAGGCGGTCGAGCTGTGCTTGTTCGACGAACACGGCGATCAAACGAGCGTCGAGCTGGCGGAGACCACGGCCTTCGTGTGGCATGGATACCTGCCGGGCATCCATCCCGGCCACCGGTACGGCTTTCGGGTCCACGGGCCGTTCGCACCGCTCGAGACCGGTCACCGCTTCAATCCCTCGAAGCTGCTCATCGATCCTTACGCCAAGGCGATCGAGGGGAACATCGCATGGAGCGACGAGTTGTTCGGCTACCGCCGCGACGATCCGAAGGAGGACGCCGGGTACTTCGAACGCGATTCGGCCCCCTTCGTCCCGAAGGCGGTCGTCGTCGAGGGCGACTTCGACTGGGGCGACGATGAGCCGCCGCAGGTCCCGTGGCACAAGACCGTCATCTACGAGACGCACGTCAAGGGCTTCACGATCCAGCATCCGGGGATCCCCGAGGAGTTGCGCGGGACCTATGCCGGCCTCGCTCATCCCGCGGCCATCGAGCACCTCTTGCTTCTCGGGGTCACCGCGGTGGAGCTGATGCCGGTGCACCACTTCATCCACCAACGCCATCTGGTCGAGAACGGCCTGCGCAATTATTGGGGTTACGACCCGATCGGATACTTCGCTCCGCACGCCGAGTACAGCTCTTCGGGCTACGGCGGGGGTCAGGTATCGGAGTTCAAGGCGATGGTCAAGGCGCTCCACGAGGCCGGCCTCGAGGTCATCATCGACGTCGTCTACAACCACACCGGCGAGGGCAATCACAAAGGCCCCACGTTGTGCTTCCGCGGTACCGACAACGTCTCCTATTACCGGGTCATGGACGATTCACCGCGGCACTACATGGACTTCACGGGGACCGGAAACTCCCTGAACGTCCGTCACCCGCAGATCCTCAAGCTGATCATGGACAGCCTCCGCTACTGGGCGACCGACATGCGGGTGGACGGATTCCGCTTCGACCTGGCGTCGACGCTGGCGCGCGAGCTCTTCGAGGTCGATCGTCTGGCCGCCTTCTTCGACATCATCCATCAGGACCCCACGCTCTCGGACATGAAACTGATCGCAGAGCCCTGGGATCTGGGCGAAGGCGGCTATCAGGTGGGCAATTTTCCGCCTCTCTGGTCGGAGTGGAACGGCAAGTACCGCGACACGATGAGGGACTTCTGGCGAGGAGAGGAACACGGCCTCGCCGAGTTCGCCTTCAGGTTCACGGGCAGCTCGGATCTCTACGAGGGCGGCGGCAAAGCACCCTACGCCAGCATCAATTTCATCACGGCGCACGACGGTTTCACTCTCCACGACCTGGTCTCCTACAACCAAAAACACAACGATGCGAACGCCGAGGGAAACCGGGACGGCGAGAATCACAACAGATCGTGGAACTGCGGGGTGGAAGGCGAGACCGATGATCCCGCCGTGCGGGAGCTGAGGGAACGCCAGAAGCGGAACTTCCTCGTTTCCCTCGCTCTATCGCAAGGCGTCCCGATGTTCCTGGCCGGGGACGAGATGGGTCGAACCCAGCATGGGAACAACAACGCCTACTGCCAGGACAACGAGGTCTCATGGATCGACTGGGGCCTGCGCGACGAGCATCTTGCGCTGTTGGGCTTCATGCGGCGTTTGATGGAGTTCCGTGCCGGGCACCCGGTCTTCCGCCGTCGTAAGTGGTTCCACGGCCGCGATATCCACGGCTCCCGCGTGAGCGACATCGCATGGTTCCACACGGACGGGCGCGAGATGACCGACGAGGAATGGCATCACGGTCACAGATCGATCGGCATCTTCCTGAACGGGCAAGAGATCCCGACGCCGGGTCCCCAGGGGGAGCGCGTGGTCGACGACAGCTTCCTGCTCCTGTTCAACGCCCAGGGAGATCCGACCACTTTCGTTCTTCCCGAGGCCGTCTTCGGTCAAGAATGGACTTCGGTCATCGACACGAGTGAGCCGTTGCTCGAGGAAGGCGTTCGTTCGCACAAGACCGGCGACGACGTGACCACCATCGGGCACTCGGTGCTCGTGCTTCGAAAGGTGGATCCCTAGGCGACAAATCTCCGGTACAGGGGTAGAGCGAACCACAAGAGAGCGAATACCCCGGCGGTGATGCCCGTTACGAGCGGTGTAAGGCCGCCGCCGTAGATCACGTCGGTGATGACGAAGGTGACGCACACGATAGCGAGCGCGAGGCATCCGGTTCCCACGATCGCTAGAACGTTCGAGATCTTCAAGAGGGCTTCCTTGTCACGTTCGCGCCACTGCATCCGGTGGATGGCCGTCGGTGCGATCAAAAGCGCGGACGCCGCAGCCGTGCTGAGGAAGGCGGCGAAGTAGACGGCCTTCTGGGTCGACGTTATCGACCCGAATTTCTGGCTGAACGGCACGGTCAACAAGAAAGCGAACAGAACCTGCACCCCGGGCAGCGCGACCCTCAGCTCGTTGAGCAACTCCAGCAACTCGCGGTCTTGACTGTGCTCGTTCCTCTCCGACGATTTACTGGACCCGGCCATGTTCCTCTCAGTTCCCCAGCGACCTGTTGGGCGTCGCGATCAGGCCCACGTGACGAGCCCCAGATCCATAGGGTTGGTGAGATCGGGATCGGATGGCAGCACTCTGACTGTGAATCCGTGTAGTCCCGCGACGTCGGCGGTGAACGTCGCCCGGTACACCGCGATGCCGTCGTCCGCACCCTCACTCGTCATCTGGGTCATCGAAGGATCGCCGATCTCGGCGTTCGCGCCCACCGGTCCGTGGGCGAGCTGAACGTTCACGTCCTCGGTCGTCAGTCGCCCGAGCCTCACGGTCGCCACAACGGTCCTTACCTCCCCCACATCGGAGGCGACCACATCACCCTCGACGTCGAGGACCTGAACGTCCGACCACGCTTCCGTAACGCGACGCTTCCACTCCGCGAGCGCCCGGGCCCGTTCGAAGCCGTTTTTGGTAAGCCGCTTCCCTTGCTCGGCGGCAGGCTCGTAGAGCGCGTTGGTGTAGTCGCGGAGCATCCGATCCGCGGTGGCGAAAGCTCCGATGCTGGAGATCGAGGCCTTCATTCTCTCGACCCATCGCCTCGGGATCGGTCCCTCCGAACGGTCGTAGAACCGAGGGATGACCTCGCGCTCGAGGAGATGGAACAACGAGCTTGCATCAACCCGGTCCTGATACTCGGTGTCCCCCACCGGCTCGGCGGAACCGATCGCCCAGCCATTGCTTCCGTCGTAACACTCGTCCCACCAGCCGTCCAAGACGGAGCAGTTCAGCACCCCGTTTATCGCCGCTTTCATCCCGCTGGTTCCGCATGCCTCGAGCGGCCGGCGCGGGTTGTTGAGCCATACGTCGGCTCCCTGCGTCAGGACCCGCCCCACCTCCATGTCGTAATCCTCGACGAACGCGAATCGACCTCGGACCTCCGGGTCGTTCGAGAAGTGGATCAGCTGCTGGATCATCTCCTTCCCACCGTCATCGTGCGGATGGGCCTTGCCTGCGATGACGATCTGGATCGGCCGGTCGCTCGACAGCAGCATCGCCTTGAGCCGACCGGGATCGGTGAGCATGAGGGTCGCGCGCTTGTACTGCGCGAAGCGGCGCGCGAACCCGATGGTCAGGATCCCCGGGTCGAACACGTCATCCGTCCAGGCCACTTCGGCGGCGGACGCCGACCGCGCCATGAGTTGCTTGCGGAGCCGGTGCCGAACGAAGTACACCAGCCGCTCACGAGCTCGTTCCCGCGCGCGCCATAACTCCGCGTCCGGCACGTCGTGGATCCGGCCCCAGTTCGCGGTTCCGTTCTCGGCCCACCCCGGTGACTGGCGGCGGTTGAACACCTCGCCTATCTCGGGACCCAGCCAGGTCGAGGCATGAACCCCATTCGTTATCGAACCGATCGGCACCTCGTCGAGTGGGATGTCGTTCCAGAGACCATGGAACATCTCTCGCGAGACCTGTCCATGCAACCTACTGACGCCGTTAGCTCTGCCCGCCAGGCGGAAGCCCATGATCGCCATGTTGAAACGATCCTCTTTTTCCTCCGACGGCGGTGTGACGCGCCCGAGAGCCATCAACTCCTCGAAGGTCGCGCCGCATTCCTTGGCGTAGGAGTCGAAGTACCGCTCCATGAGGTCGCGATCGTAGACATCGATACCCGCGGGGACCGGAGTATGGGTGGTGAAGATCGTCCCCGCTCGGACGGCCTCGAGTGCCTCCGTGAATGCGAGACCGTGCTCGGTCACCAGCTCGCGGATGCGCTCGAGGCCGAGGAAGCCGGCGTGGCCCTCGTTCGAGTGGAAGACGTCGGCGCCGTACCCGGCGGCCCTCAGCGCGCGGACCCCTCCGATGCCGAGCAGGATCTCCTGTCGCAGCCGATGTTCGCTTCCACCTGCGTACAACGCGTCCGTGACCTCGCGCTCCTCTTCTTCGTTCTCGTCGACATCGCAGTCCAGCAGCAGCAGATGGACGCGGCCTACCTCGGCACACCACAATTGGGCGGCACAACGGACGCCGGCGAGCAACACCTCGATCTTGACGGGCGAACCTTTGTCATCCGAGACGAGTGACAGCGGCATCGCGTGAGGATCGACCGCTGGGTACCGTTGTTGCTGCCACCCATCGGCGTTCAAGGCCTGCCGGAAATAGCCTTGCCTGTACAGCAGACCCACCCCGACCAAGGGCACACCGAGATCGCTCGCCGCCTTGAGGTGGTCTCCCGCAAGAACGCCAAGGCCGCCCGAGTAGGTGGGCAGAGCCTCGCTGACTCCGAACTCGGGCGAGAAGTACGCCACCCGTTCCAATGCGTCCGGGCCGCCTTTCGATTGGTACAGCCGTGGCTCCTCCAGATACCTCCTCAATCCCTGGTCGACGCTGCTGAGGAAAGACATGAACGGTTGGTCCTCGGTGAGCTCGTGGTAGCGGTCACGCGACACCAGGCCCAGCATCTGAACGGGATCGTGGGCGGCACGCTCCCAGGCGTCGGGGTCGACCCATCGAAACAGCTCCACCGCCCGCGGGTCCCAGCTCCAGCGGAGGTTCGTGGCGATCGCATGGAGAGGGGCGAGGGGCTCCGGAAGTGAGGCCCGGACGGCGAAGCTCTTGAGTGCCTTCATAGGAGCAGGACTCTGACGCAGGTTGTCCTCCGTGGCAAGCGACCGTGGGTCGAGCTCGTCCCAGACAGGGCGGCCGGCGTGGACGTTACGCTTGCTCAGCATCCGTGGCGATGCACATACGCCCTCCGGACGAGAAAGGAGCACCTTGGGGCCGGACGTCAAGAAAGGCCACATCGCGATACAGAACGTCTCGCCTCAGGTGGACGGGGGCCGGCGCAGGGCGAAGGCCGTGGTCGGCGACACCGTCCATATCGAGGCGGACATCCTTCGCGATGGACCCGACGTGCTGGGGGCGGTCATCCGCTACAAGTCTGCGGGCGACGCCCGCTGGAACGAGAGCCCTCTCCTTGAAGGCCTGAACGATCGGTGGTCGGGGCACTTCCAGCCCACCGCCGTGGGCGTGTGTAGGTACACGATCGAAGCCTGGACCGATCGTTTCGCCACATGGCGACGCGACCTCTCGAAGAAGGTGGAAGCCGGCCAGGACGTGGGGGTCGAGCTGGAGGAGGGCGCCGTCCTTCTCGAGGCCCACGTTCGAGCGGTGCCGCGCGATCAGCGGAAGGCCGTGCTCGAAGTCGTCGAGATGTTACGGAAACGCCCGGCCAAGGGGGGTCGCGGCGGATTCGAGGATCCACGTGTCGAGGTCGCGCTCGATCCGGCGATCGCCGCCCTGATGCACCGTCATCACGATCGGTCCGGAAGGTCAACCTACAAACCCGCGCTCGAGCTGCGCGTCGACCGGCCCCGGGCGCGCTTCGGCGCGTGGTACGAGTTCTTCCCTCGCTCGACCGGCACCGCGAAGAAGCACGGGACCTTCGCCTCTTCCAAGAAGCTCCTGCCCGTGATCGCCGACCTCGGATTCGACATCGTCTATCTGCCCCCGGTCCATCCGATCGGCGATAGCGCTCGGAAGGGGAAGAACAACGCCTTGACGGCGGAATCCGGCGACGTCGGGGTCCCCTGGGCGATCGGCAGCAAGGATGGAGGTCACAAGGCGATCCATCCCGAGCTGGGGACGATCGACGATTTCGACGACTTCGTAGCGGCCGCCGAGAAACTCGGCATGGAGGTCTGCATCGACTTCGCGATCCAGTGCTCGCCGGATCATCCGTGGGTCACAGAGCATCCCGAGTGGTTCCACCACCGGCCCGACGGGTCGATCAAATACGCGGAGAACCCGCCGAAGAAGTATCAGGACGTCTATCCGATCAATTTCGATACCGATAATGCGGCCGAGCTATGGCTCGAGCTGAAGAGCGTCATCGACCACTGGATCGCTCACGGCGTCAAGATCTTCCGGGTGGACAACCCGCATACGAAGCCCTTCCCGTTCTGGGAATGGTTGATCGAGGAGACCCACTCGGAACACCCGGAGGTCATCTTCCTGGCGGAGGCGTTCACCCGTCCGAAGGTCATGAGGGAGCTGGCGAAGCTTGGATTCACACAGTCCTACACCTACTTCACCTGGAAGAACACGAAGTGGGAGCTCGAGGAATACCTCACCGAGCTAACGCAGACCGAGATGGTCCACTACTTCCGCCCGAACTTCTTCACGAACACCCCGGACATCCTTCACGAGTACCTGCAAACGGGGGGCCCGCCTGCGTTCAAGGTGCGCCTGGTGCTCGCCGCGCTCCTGGCGCCCTCGTATGGGATCTACTCGGGGTTCGAGTTCTTCGAGAACACGCCTCGCGAGCAAGGCAGCGAGGAGTACCTCGACTCGGAGAAATACGAGCTCAGGCCCCGCGATTACAGCAAGCGTAAGGGCACCCTGATGCCGTACATCAAGCGCATCAACGAGATACGCGGTAAGTATCCGGTGCTCAGCCGCCACGACAACCTGCGGTTCCATCCCGTCGACAAGGACAACCTGATGGCGTTCTCGAAGGCGGCTCCCGGACAGGACCCGATCCTGGTCGTCGTGAACCTGAATCCGTTCCACTGGGAGGAGGGAACCGTCAGCCTGGACCTCGGTGCGATGGG
The DNA here is from genome assembly GCA_963777015.1 of uncultured Actinomycetes bacterium. Taxonomy (GTDB): domain Bacteria; phylum Actinomycetota; class CADDZG01; order CADDZG01; family WHSQ01; genus JACCXF01. The sequence continues at coordinate 1,043,843 of CAVZOQ010000003.1, read as the reverse complement.
CATCGACCCCTTCCGACCGTTCGAGGTTCAGGACCTCATCTCGGGAGCCTCGTTCATGTGGCACGGCCCCCACAGCTACGTCCGGCTCGACCCCGCCGACGAACCCGCCCACGTCTTCGTGGTGCGGAGGTAACGGCTTGTCCGCCCTACAGAAAGATCCCCAGTGGTACAAGACGGCGGTCTTCTACGAGCTCTACGTCCGCAGCTTCTACGACGCGAACGGCGACGGCTTCGGAGATTTCCCGGGGCTGATCGAGAAGCTCGACTACCTCGAGTGGCTGGGCGTCGATTGCCTGTGGTTGCTGCCGTTCTACGAATCCCCGTTGAAGGACGGGGGCTACGACATCTCCGACTTCTATTCGATCCTTCCCGAGTACGGGAACCTCAACGACTTCGTGGAGTTCATGGACGCGGCCCACCAACGCAACATGAGAGTGGTCGCCGACATGGTCATGAACCACACCTCGGATCAGCACCCATGGTTCCTGGAGTCCCGGAAGCCGGGCTCGGCAAAACGCGATTGGTACGTCTGGTCCGACAACGAAGAGCGCTACGAAGACGCTCGCGTGATCTTCGTCGATTCCGAACGGTCGAACTGGACCTACGACGAGGAGGCCGGCGCGTACTACTGGCACCGCTTCTTCAGTCACCAGCCGGACCTGAACTACGACAACCCAGATGTCCAAGAGCAGATGCTCGCGGTGTTGAAGTTCTGGCTCGACCTCGGTCTCGATGGCTTCCGGCTCGACGCCGTCCCCTATCTCTACGAACGCGAGGATACCGACTGCGAGAACCTGAAAGAGACGCATGAGTTCCTCAAGAGGGTCCGGTCGGAGGTTGACGAGTCCTACGAGAACGTCGTGCTGCTAGCCGAGGCCAACCAGTGGCCGTCCGACGTCGTCGAGTACTTCGGCGAGGGCGACGAATGCCACATGTGTTTCCACTTCCCCTTGATGCCCCGGATGTTCATGGCGGCGCGGCGTCAGGTCAGGTATCCCGTCGTCGAGATTCTCGAGCAGACCCCGTCGATACCCGACAACTGCCAGTGGGGGATCTTCCTTCGGAACCACGACGAGCTGACGCTCGAGATGGTGACCGACGAGGAACGTGACTACATGTACAAGGAGTACGCAAAGGATCCGCGGATGAAGTTGAACCTCGGTATCCGTCGGCGCTTAGCCCCCCTGTTGGAGAACTCGCACGACCAGATGGAGCTCTTCCATGCGATGTTGTTATCGCTCCCCGGGACTCCCATCGTCTATTACGGCGACGAGATCGCTATGGGTGACAACATCTACCTGGGTGACAGAGACGGCGTCCGCACCCCGATGCAATGGAGCATCGACAGGAACGCCGGATTCTCCCGCGCGGACTTCGCCCAGCTGTACCTGCCCGTGCTCCTCGATCCCGTCTACGGATATCAGGCGAGCAACGTCGAAGCCGAGATGCGCGACCAGCACTCCTTCTTGCATTGGTTCCGGCGGCTGCTGGCTGTTCGTAAGCAACACCCCGTCTTCGGGCTCGGTTCCTTCGAGGTGTGCACGCCCAACAACCCTGCGATCCTCGCCTACATCAGGCAATTCAACGACGACATCGTATTGTGCGTTAATAACCTCTCAGGCCGGGCCCAGGCGGCAGAGTTAGACCTCTCCCAGTTTGCGGGTAGATATCCGGTAGAGCTGATGGGGCGCGAGCGCTTCCCTCGGATCGGGGATCTCCCGTACCTGTTGACCTTCGGCCCGAGTGACTTCTACTGGTTCCAGCTGATCGACGAGGAGTCGTAGTGCAGACCAACACCGAGGTCCTGCTGCAAACGCTTCCGGACGCAAGATGGTTCGGGGCCAAAGGACGCACGCTCGAACGGATCGAGGTCCTCGATGAGGTCCTCGTCGACGACGGTCCGCCGCAGCTTCTGGTCGCTCTGGTCGTAGTTCACATCGAGGGAGAGCCTCGCCAGATCTACCAAGTGCTCGTCCACGAGCACGAAGATGGACACCAATCGGACGCTTTGGAGGATCCCGACCGCCTTACCGTCATCCGGGACCTGATGGCGCACGGTGCGACCTTTCACGGCTCGTCGGGGGACTTCCACTTCGGGGGGCCGGGTCTCGACCCCCTCGCCCCTCCGGCGGCCTCCGCCAGCGTCCTGGGCGTGGAACAGTCGAACAGCTCCCTGGTTCTGGACGACGACGTGATCGTGAAGTTCTTCCGACGGATCGAGATCGGCCCCAACCCGGATCTGGAGCTCAACCGCTTATTGACTAACGAAGGCTTCGAGGGGGTGCCTCCCCAGGTGGGCGAGATCCTCTACGAAGGCACTCTCCATGGCGAAGAGGTCGAGATCGACCTCGGGATCGCGCAACAGTTCATCACTGACGGGATCGAGGGCTGGCAGCAGTTCCTCGTCGACCTGCAGAGGCTCTACGACGAAGCCGACGACACATCCGAAGACGATCTCCTCGAGATCGTGAGTGCTCGCGCGGCCTTGAGTCTCGACCAGGTGGAGGAGCTCGGCGACGTCACGGCATCTCTGCACATCGTTCTCTCCCGCGAAGAGCTCGAGCCCGAGATGCTGGCCGAGCAGATCGATAGTCAGGATCTGAAAGAGTGGGCGGAACGCGCGCGCCACATGCTCTCGCAGATCCTCAAGGAGGGATCGGACGAGCTCGCCGCGCTCGAAGACGCGGTTCAGGAACGGATCGACCGCCTGCGCGCGGTCGACGAACCCGGCTGGAAGGTCCGCATCCACGGTGATTACCACCTCGGTCAGGTAATGATCAGCCCGCGCGGCTGGATGGTCCTGGACCTGGAGGGAGAGCCGGTCCGCTCGCTCGAAGACCGACGCGCCAAGCAATCGCCTCTCAGAGACGTCGCCGGCATGCTCCGCTCTTTCAGCTACGCGGTGTGGGCGTCCCTGTTCGATCGCACCGAACCCGACTCCGAGGAATGGTCCCGACTGCAGCGATGGGGTCTGGCATGGGAACAGATCGCCCGCGATCGCTTCATGACTGCCTACCTGCGCACGTCACACGAAGGAACCTTCCTGCCCCCGGACCGCGAGAACCTCGCGGTGATGCTCGACGTCTTCGAGATCGATAAGGCCCTCTACGAGCTCAACTACGAAAGGGGTCACCGGCCCCAGTGGGTCCGCATCCCGTTGCGCGGCATCGAACAGGTGATCGAACGCGACCGGAAACGATGAAGCACGGCAAGAGCGATGCGATCCAGTTGCTCGCCCGCGGCGAACTCGCAGATCCGCACTCACTCCTCGGAGCACATGCAGAAGACGGCACCACGGTGGTGCGAGCGTGGAGACCCGAGGCACAGAGCGTTTCGTGCGTGGTCGGGGGCAGGGTCGTTGCGAAGCTCGAACTAGTTCACCCCGCGGGCCTGTTCGAGGCGACGGTCGATGAACCGCTGGGGCCCTATCAGCTCGAGGTGTCCTATCCGAACGGAAGCATCTACACGCTCACCGACGCCTACTCCTTCCCACCGACGCTCGGCGAGCTCGATCTGCACCTGATCGGCGAGGGTCGCCATCGCAGGCTGCACGAGACCCTCGGCGCGCACGTTCGCAACCACGAGGGTGCCACGGGAACCGCGTTCGCCGTCTGGGCGCCGTCCGCTCGCAGCGTCCGCGTGGTGGGCGACTTCAACAACTGGGACGGCCGGATCCATCCGATGCGCAGTATGGGCGCGTCGGGTCTCTGGGAACTGTTCGTCCCCAACGTCGGCGATGGCACCTTCTACAAGTTCGAGATCCTCGCTCAAGACCGAAGCGTCATGCTGAAAACGGATCCGTTCGCGTTCCGCACCGAGCCACCGCCCGGAACCGCATCCTTGGTGCACACCCCGTCCTACACCTTCAGCGACGAGGTGTGGATGCAAGAGAGGTCGACCTCCGATCCGCACATGTCTCCGATGTCCGTCTACGAGGTGCATCTGGGATCGTGGCGCCATTCGCCCGAAGGGCACCCCCTCACCTACCGCGAGATGGCGCCCCAGCTGGCCGACTACTGCCGTGAGATGGGCTTCACGCACGTCGAGCTCCTCCCCGTTGCGGAGCACCCCTTCGGGGGTTCCTGGGGTTATCAGGTGAGCCATTACTTCGCCCCCACCTCGCGTTACGGGACGCCCGACGATTTCCGGGCGTTGGTGGACACGATGCATGCAGCCGGGGTCGGCGTGATCGTCGACTGGGTCCCCGCGCACTTCCCCAAAGACGAGTGGGCCCTCGCACGCTTCGATGGAACCGCGCTATTCGAGCACCTCGATCCACGCAAGGGGGAGCACCCTGATTGGGGAACGCTGATCTTCAACTACGGCCGCAACGAGGTCCGTAACTTCTTGATCTCGAATGCCCTTTTCTGGCTCGAGGACTTCCACATCGACGGACTGCGCGTCGACGCCGTCGCTTCGATGCTCTACCTGGACTACAGCCGGGAGGAGGGCCAGTGGGTCCCCAACACCTTCGGGGGCAACGAGAACCTCGAGGCGATCGAGTTCCTGAAGGAGCTCAACTCGGTCGTGCACGCCGAGCATCCCGGCGCCCTGATGATCGCCGAGGAGTCCACCGCGTGGCCAGGGGTGAGCAGACCGGTTCATCTCGGGGGACTCGGCTTCGGCTTCAAGTGGAACATGGGTTGGATGCACGACACCCTGGCGTACTTCGAGAAGGACTCGATCCACCGTCGGTTCCACCACCACCAATTGACCTTCAGCCTGATCTACGCGTTCAGCGAGAACTTCGTCCTCCCTCTGTCACACGACGAGGTCGTCCACGGCAAGGGCTCGCTCATCAACAAGATGCCGGGTGATGAATGGCAGCGGTTCGCGAACCTCCGCGCGCTGTTCGCATTCATGTGGGCCCACCCTGGGAAGCAGCTCCTCTTCATGGGCGGCGAGTTCGGCCAGGCGAAGGAGTGGACCCACGACGAGAGTCTTGACTGGCATCTGCTCGACGATCCCCCCCACGTGGGTCTGCAACGACTCGTATCCGATCTGAACAAGACGTACAAGGGCATCCCGGAACTGTGGACGGGCGACTCCGATCCCGGAGGGTTCCGTTGGATCGACGCCAACGATGCCGACAACAACGTGCTCTCGTTCTGCCGAACCGCCGGCGACGGAGACAAGCATCTCGTATGCGTCTGCAACCTCTCCCCCGTCGTGCGCGGCGGCTTCCGCTTGGGACTTCCGGCGCAGGGCGAGTACAAGGAGGTCGTCAACAGCGACTCCGACACGTACGGAGGGTCCAACGTCGGGAACCTGGGCTCGGTGAACTCCGAACCGGTCCCGTGGCACGGCCTCGACCACTCGTGCGAGATAGTCCTCCCCCCACTGGCCGTCGTCTGGCTCTACGGCTAACGGTGTAGATCGTTCTCATCCACATAGGGGGCGATATAGACCGCTTGTGCGGATAAGAAACTCCAAACCAAAGAGAAGGGTTCTGTTCGCGGAGTACGATCCGAGCATGCCCGCTTGGATCATCGCGCTACTCATGCCATTAGCGCTCCTCGGAAACGTCGTTGCGGCATCTTTCGCTTGCACGACCTCGGGTACCCGGAAACTAAGGCTCTATGCGATCGCTCTATCGATAGCGGTCGTTGCCGTGCTCGCAGTCGTCTATATGACCGTGCGGGAAACCTGGCCCGAATCATGGGGGCCGACACTGGCCACGACTGCAGCCAGCCTGCTGGCTTTGTATGTCGTGGAGCGAAGGCTCAGAAGAAATACGGAGCCGGACCTACCTCCGGCCTAGCCGGCGGCCCATTCGAGTAGGGCTGCGCGGGGCATGAAGTTCAGGATCCTCTCGCGCGGGATGCCTGCCGAGCGTGCGGCTGCAAGCCCTACCGGGAGGAAGCGCAGTTCCGTTGGGTCGTGCGCATCGGTGCCGATCGAGATGCGGACGCCGGCCTCCTCCGCGGCGGGCAGCAGCTCGGGCTGAAGATCCTGCCGGTGCGGATAGGCGTTGATCTCGAGCGCGACATCGCGCTCCACCGCCGCTGAGAACACCCGTGGCCAGTCCGCGTGCAACCCGCCACGCATGTTCCATTTGCGCCCCCGGGGATGCGCGATGACGTTCACATGTGGGTTCTGGAGCGCGGCCAGGTAACGGTCCGTCTGGTCTTCGGTTCCGCGGAGTTGGCTGTGGAAGGACCCGAGCACGAGGTCCAGCTCCCCGAGAGCGGCCGGATCCATGTCGCCCTCGCCGGTCGGGGTCAGGTCCATCTCGATCGCACGAAGGACCCTGAAGTCGAGGCCACCCTCCTCGAGCTCAGCGTTCGCACGGGCGATCTCTTCGCCCTGTCGCTCGAGCTTCGCTTCATCCATGCCACGCACGATCTTCAGGCTCTGTGAATGGTCGGTGATCGCGACGTAGGAGCGACCCATGTTGGCGGCGGTGAGCGCCATCTCCTTGACCGACGCCTGGCCGTCGCTGTAGGTGGTGTGCATCTGCAGGTCACCCTCCGGGTGGATCCAGTCGGGGTCGTCGTCGAGCTCCTTCAAGGCGGCTGCGTACGTCGAGAAACCTGTGCGCTTCTCCGGAGGGGGGCCCTCGATCTCGGGGGGATCCTGCAACCACCCCTCGATCCGGGCACCGAGGCGGTCGCCGAGGGCCTCGAGGCTGGAAGCCGGCTCGCCCGCAGCAACGACCTCGGCGGCTTCGACATCCCACAGTAGAGCGGCGCGCGAGGCGCGCGAGTAGGCCTTGCTGCGATGTCCCTCGGCGCGCTCCCCCGCTTGGGCCAGGAGCTCCGCGATGTCGAGGTTGGTGAGGGGCATGTGATGCAACCTACCCAGTCGGCGGGGGTCGCGAGAGCAAGGCATGATGGGCCGATGGCACTCCCGCTCGCCCCGCCGCTCGACCCGATGTTGTCGAAATCGCAGCCCGAGATCCCCAAAGGCGATGGCTGGATCTACGAGCCGAAATGGGACGGGTTCCGGGCGATCGTGTTCAAGGACGGCAAGGATGTCCACATCGCGAGCCGGGACCACAAGCCGCTCGAGCGCTACTTCCCCGAGCTTCCGGATGCGCTGCGCGAGACGTTGCCGGCCCGCTGCATCGTCGACGGCGAGGTGGTGATCGCGCGAGAGCAGGGCCTCGACTTCGACGTCCTGCTCCAGCGCATACATCCGGCGGAGTCGCGCATCCGTAAGCTCGCCGCCGAGACGCCGGCCAGCTTCGTCGCGTTCGACATCCTCGCCCTTGCGACCAAAGACCTCACCGCGACGCCCATCGAGAAACGCAGGGAGGCGCTCGAGAAGATCCTTGGAGCCGGAGGGACGACCGCCGATCTGGGGCCCGGCACCCAGGTGATCATCACCCCGCAAACGGACGACTTCGACATAGCCTCCGATTGGTTCGTCGGATTCGAGGACCTCGGCCTCGACGGGATCGTGGCGAAACGAGCCGGGTCGCCTTACACGCCGGGCGATCGCACGATGGTGAAAGTGAAGCACCTGCGCGACGCCGACTGCGTCGTGGGCGGGTACCGGCTGTCGAAGAAGGGCGATGGTGTCGGCTCGCTGCTGCTCGGCCTCTACAGCGACGACGGCGTCCTCCACTACGTGGGCCACACCTCCTCGTTCAAGGCGCCCGAACGGCGCGCACTTCTGGAACGGTTGCGCGAGCTGGAGGGAGGCGAGAGCTTCGGCCAGGGCAGGACCCCGGGCGGGCCCAGCCGTTGGTCGGCCGGGCGGGACACGTCGTGGGTCTCCCTGGATCCGGTCCTCGTTTGCGAGGTGGCTTACGAGCGGCTGCAGTCCGGCCGGTTCCGCCATTCCGCGCGCTTCCTGCGGTGGCGCCCCGACAAGCCCCCAGCGGAGTGCACCTTCGAGCAGCTGCCGCTCTAGCCGGAGGGCTTCCGCCGGCGCGATGGCTGCACGCGCGGAGGCTCTTTCTCGCCCTTGGGGAAATGTGGAGGAAGCGGTGCCTCCTCGCGTCCCTCCTCTTCCTGACGAGCCGACAACTCCAGCAGCCCCTCGAGCGAGTGATGGACCTCATCGATAGCGGCCCCCGGATCCCCCACCGTGCGGAAGCGATCCGGAACGGTCCTGATGTTGAGGTCGTCGGGCTCGACGTCGGCTACCTCATCCCACGAAAGGGGGCACGACACGCGGGCGTTGGGTACGGGTCGGATCGAGTACGCCGACGCTATCGTCCGGTCCCTGGCGTTCTGGTTGTAGTCCACGAACACTCCATGTCGCTCTTCCTTCCACCACGCGGTGGTAGCGAGCTTGGGGACGCGACGCTCGACCTCGCGCGCGAACGCGAGCGCCGACTTGCGCACCTCCGAGAAGCCCCAGCGGGGTTCGATCCTCACGTAGACGTGTATCCCGCGCTTCCCCGAGGCCTTGGGAAACCCTTCGAGGGACAGGTCGGCCAGGACCTCCTGCACCACCCCGGCAACCCGTCGCACGTCCGCGAACGAGGTGTCCGGGGTTGGATCGAGGTCGACGCGGAGCTCGTCAGGGTGATCGACATCGTCCGCCCTCACCGGCCACGGATTCAGGTCTATGCACCCGAGGTTGATCGCCCACGCGATATGGGCCGTGTCGTTCGGGGCCAGCATGATGGCCGATCGACCGCTGGGGAACGTGATCTTCGCCGACTGCAGCCATTCGGGCCGGGAGTCGGGGATGCGCTTCTGATAGAAGGGATCGCCTTCGACCCCGTTCGGCCACCGGTACAGCAACGTCGGCCGATGGAAGCAGCCGCGTAGAGCCCCCTCGGACACGGCCAGGTAGTACTCGACGATCTCCATCTTGGTCACCGAGAGCTGGGGGAAGAAGACCTTGTCGGGGTTGGAGACGCGAACCTCGTGCCCGTCGACCTCGATCGTCTCTGCCTTCGTGGCGGCCATGCCCCAGTATGAGGCGCTGCGCCCGGTTACCGCTAGCGTCTCAGCGGCGCGGCTCGTCCAACAGCTCGTGGACCTTCGCGAGGAGGTCATCGGGCTCGAACGGCTTCTGAAGGAGATAGTCGCGGGTGTACTCCCTCTCGGCCGGCGTCAGCACAGCCGAGGAATCGCCGGACATGTAGAGAACCCGGACGCCTTCGATCTGCGCGGCGACCATGCGGGCCAGATCGGTGCCAACCATGCGCGGCATGGTGAGGTCGGTCAGCAGCAGATCGATCTCGTCGCCGTGCTCCCGGCACAGGTCTAGAGCCGTATCTGCGCAATCCGCGGGCAGGACGACATAGCCGTCGTCCGAGAGGATCTGGTCGACGACCAGCCGGACGCCCTCGTGGTCGTCGACGACCAGCACCGTCCCGCGCTGAGCCGCCGAGGCTGGATCGAGCCCCGGTTTCGCCATCTGTCGACGCGCCGTTTCCATGGATCCAAGCTAGGACTCATCGATCGCGGGGGCCATACGTACTTTCGGCCCATTGCCCTCCGGGGCCGATCCGGAAGGGGGCCGTGGCGGGGAACGCAGGCGGGTCAGACGTACATGTCGTCGACGAAGCACCACCGCCAGGCTTCGCCGGGTTGAGCCGACGCCACGACCGGATGGTCGTTCTCATGCCAGTGAGCGGAGGCGTGCTTGTTCTTCGACGAATCGCAACAGCCGACATGACCGCAGGTGAGGCACATCCTCAGGTGGAACCAGGTGTCACCCATCTGAAGGCATTCCTCGCACCCCTGGGTGCGCGGTGATACGTCTCTTATCTGGTCAAGATGGGTACAGACCGAGGCCACGGACTCTCCTTACCTATCGACACGAGGCTCCAACCAATGCCGTTGAGAAATGCTTCCCGCATGAGCTTTCTCGCACTCGCGCTCGTTTCCGCGCCGCTCGGGGTCGCGTGCGAGACGCCGCGGGAGGAGGCTCGCAAGTCGACGCCCAGCTCGATGCCGTCGTCCTCGACTGCGCCGTCGTTGGATCCATCCCAATCTCCGACCGCCGCTCCACCCGATCCCGATCGCCCTTTGCCCTCCCAGCCTGCGCTCCTGGCTAGGGATCTCGCGGATACGACCCAGAGGTTGCTCGATGAGATCGACGCGTGGACGGCAGCGGGACGCCCGCCCGGCTCGGGGCGCGCAACCGTGGAACTGCTGGCCCTCCGGCATCAGCGTCTACACCGAAAGCTCGTCGCTTCGCCGCAGTTGAGCCGTGCGGTCCTACGGCATCTTCCGGCTCGTGCATCACGTTCCGCACGCCGCAACATCGTCGCGGGGCGGGGACTAAGGAGTCTCGTGACACCGGTGAAGGGTCCGGTCAAGCTGCCGACCCGGCCACCCGAACCGCCGGGCGATCTCCTCCGCTACTACCGATTGGCGCAGCGCCGGTATGACATCCCGTGGCAGGTCCTCGCGTCGCTGAACTTCGTCGAGAGCCGTTTCGGACGTCTCACCGGCCCGAGCGCCGCGGGCGCGCTCGGGCCGATGCAGTTCCTCCCATCCACCTGGGACGCCTACGGGCGGGGTGGAGACGTGATGGATCCCCACGACGCCATCCTGGGGGCGGCCAACTACCTGGCCGCGTCCGGAGCGCCCCAGAGGATGAATGGCGCCTTGTTCGCCTACAACCGCAGCAATGCCTACGTCGATGCGATCCGCCTATATGCCCGCGAGATCGCTCGGGACCGGAGGAACTTCTACGTCTATTACTTCTGGCAGGTTTTCGTTGCAACGACCAGAGGAGACATGCAGCTGACCGGCCCGGGAGCCAAAGCCCCTTGATGCCCTTCCGTCGCCCCCCGCGTCCGGCTAACGTGGGCCGATGAGACGGATCCTGATCCTCGGCTTGACCATGCTGTTGATGGCTTGCGTCGAGTTCGGTGCCCCACCGCCCGAGATCCGGCCCGGAGCCATCGAGTCACAGGACCCGAACGCGATCGTCGTCGGCTCCTTCGATTTCACCGAGAACCGGATCCTCGCTCACATCTACGCCCTGGCCCTGCGGGAGGAGGGCCTTCCGGTGGACCTGGAGACCAACGTGGGGCCCAGAGAGGTGCTCAGTCCCGCCCTGGAACAGGGACTCGTCGACATCGTGCCGGAGTACCTCGGGACGGCGCTCCAGTTCATGTCGATCGGTCGCTCGGATCCCACCCCCAACACCGCCGCCGCGCACGCGAGCTTGAAAGAGGAGCTGGCCCCGCGGGGCCTCGAGGTCCTGGCCCCGTCCCCCGCGCAGGACCAGAACGGCTTCGTGGTCAGTCCGGTCACGGCCGACGAGTACGACCTCGAGAGCATCTCGGATCTGGAGCCCGTTGCGAAGACGCTCCGCTTCGGGGGCCCCCCGGAGTGTCCCACCAGGCCGTTCTGCCTTCAGGGGTTGGAGGAAACCTACGATCTGGATTTCGAAAGTTTCGTAGTGCTCGACACGGGCGGACCCGTCACTGTGACTGCCCTTGAACAGGGACAGGTCGACGTCGCGTTGCTGTTCACCACCGACCCACACATCGCCTCGGGCGATTTCATCCTTCTGAAGGACGATCGCCGGCTACAGCCCGCGGAGAACATCGCCCCGATCGTGCGCTCGGATGTCGTAGAGCGATATGGGCGGCGTGTGGTTACCGCTCTCAATTCGGTTTCCGCGCAACTCACGACCACGGAACTCTCAGATCTCAACGCAGCGGTCGACCTCGACGGGCGAACGCCCGATGACGTCGCACTCGAGTGGTTCGAAACGCGAGGAACTTCGGGTTCCCCGTGAACTGGCGATCGTTGCGGGATCGAGAACCATTCACCTATGGCCGGCACCTATCCGATGTCGCACGGTTCCTCATCGGGATGGCCGTCGTGATCGGCTCGGCGCTTCTGGTGGACCCGAATCACGTGGGGGCGCTCGAACGAGACGTCTTCCATCTCATCAATGACCTCCCGGACGTTCTTTTCCCCTTCATGTGGGTGGTGATGCAACTAGGCAACCTTCTGGCGGTGCCGTTGATGGCGGGAGTGGCGCTCGCGACACGGCACGTCCGGATGGCACTGGACATCATGGTGGTTGGAGTCGCCGCATATCTGGGCGCGGGGATCTTCAAGCAGATCTTCGAGCGGGCGCGGCCACATCAGCTGCTTGCGTCGGTCATAGTGCGAGGCGACTCGGCCACCGGCCTGGGTTTCGTCTCGGGACACGCGGCCGTTGCCGCAGCTCTCGCCACCGCGGCCCATCCCTACCTGAGCCCTCGCGGACGCAGGATCGTCTGGATCCTGGCGTTCCTCGTCATGGTCTCGCGCGTCTACGTCGGCGCGCACCTTCCGCTGGATGTGATCGGCGGCGCGGGGCTGGGTTACGCGATCGGGGCGCTCATGCATCTCCTGCTCGGCGCGCCGGAGGGACATCCGATGCCCTATCCAGTGCGTCGCATGCGCCGTCGAACTTCGACTAGCGAAGAGCCCGCTTGAGAGCGACCTGCGCTGCATTCCAACCGCACATCCCATGTATCCCTCCACCGGGCGGGGTTGACGACGAACAGAGATAGATCCTCTTGTTCGGCGTCGCGTACGGTGGCCACCAGCCGTTAGGCCGCGTCATGAGCTGGCGAAAGTCTTGAACGCCTCCGTTGATGTCACCACCGATGTAGTTCGGGTTGTATCGCTCGAGCTCGTCCGCCCGGGTGACGTGGCGCGCGATGATGCGATCGCGGAACCCAGGGGCGAACCTCTCTATCTGCTGCTCGATACGATCGGTCATGTCCACCGTGGAGCCCGACGGCACGTGACAGTACGCCCAGACGGTGTGCTTGCCCTCCGGTGCGCGGGTGGAGTCGAAGAGGCTCTGCTGGCACAGCAGCACGTAGGGCCGGTCGGAGTGCTCGCCCGCATTGGAGGCCTCCTCCGAGGCGACGATGTCCGCGAGGGGACCGGCGACGTGCACGGTTCCGGCGCCGGCACATTCCTCCGCCTTCCACGGCACCGGTCCGTCCAGGGCAAGGTCCAACTTGCACACGCCCGGCCCGTAGCGGAAGCCGCGCAGGAGACGGCGATACCAACCGGGAAGCTCTTCCCCCGCGATCGCGAGCACCTGGCGAGGGGTGAGGTCGAACATCACGGCCCGGCTGCGGGGAATATCCGACATCTTCGCGATCGGGTGATCGACGTGGACCTCGACCCCGAGATCGCGCGCGATCTCGACCAGAGCATCGGCCAGTTCTTGCATCCCCCCGCGAACAACCGGCCACCCGTACGTGTGCGCGACCGTGGCGAGCATCAGTCCGAAGGCCGCCGTCGGCCGAGACGTCAATCGCATCATCGAGTGGGCCGACACACCTCCGAGCAGAGCCCGGGCCCGGTCTCCGTGGAACCGGGAGCCGAACAGAGCATCGGCTGACCTCAGGGCCGAGCGACCGAACCGCGCGAGCGCCAGGGGATGGACCGGCAGGCGCGGTGGGCCGAGAAGCGCATCGCACAGGATCGGGGCATCCGTCACGAGCGGAGCCATCAGGGACCGATAGGCCGACTCGTCGACGCCCAGCCCACGGGCCGTCTCCTCGACCGACCGGTGAGCCACGACCGCGGTGCCGTCATCCAGAGGGTGGGCGAAGGGATAGCGCGGATGGATGAGGTCGACACCGCGCTCCGCGAGATCCACGCTCTTGAAGAACGGCGCCGCCAGGGCCAGGGCGGGGATCGCTGAGCACACGTCGTGCACGAAGCCCGGCGAGGTCAGTTCGGCCGACCTCATGCCTCCTCCGAGAGAAGACGAGCCTTCGTAGAGCACGACCGACCGACCCGCGTGGGCGAGAACGATCGCCGCCGCGAGCCCGTTCGGGCCCGAGCCGACCACAGCCGCGTCGTAGGAGGTCACACAATCAGTATGTCGCAGCTATCGGCAGCGGCGGCTAGCCCGTCGGCGTCAGCTCCGTCGGCTCGACGATGATCCGACGCAGGCGATCGTGTCGAAAGACCAGTACGTCGGTGGCCCTGCCGATGAGGTCGCCGGTCATGAGTCGCTGGAGATCGCTGCCGTCCTCAACCACCGTTCCTGCGACCTCGACGATGATGTCCTCCTGACGTATTCCGGCGCGAGCGGCGGGGCTGCCCTCCACGACTTGGACGACCTCGACCCCGGCGTTGCGTTCAAGGTCACGGGTCGCCTTAGGCGGCAGCGGGCGGGGGCCGCCTGCGATTCCGAGGAACGCGCGGCGAACGCGCCCCTCGGACATGAGCGTCGCGATGATCTTTCGAGTTGTGTCGTTCACGGGAACCGCAAGCCCGAGTCCCTGACCGATGCCCGGTCCCACGATCGCGGTGTTGATGCCGACGACTCGGCCGGCGCTGTCAGACAGTGCGCCTCCCGAGTTCCCAGGGTGAAGCGCTGCGTCCGTCTGGATCACGTTCTCCACGAAGCGAACGTGACCGGACGACCGCGTGGCGAAGGAACGGCCCAATGCGCTGACGATGCCCGCGCTCAACGACCCTTCGAAACCGAGCGGGTTCCCGACCGCTACAACGAGTTGGCCGACGCGGAGGTCGTCCGCGTCCCCCAGGACAGCGGCCGGCAGATCTCTGCCCGGCACGCGGATGACGGCCAGGTCCGACAGCTCGTCGCGACCCACGACCTCGAAGTCGAGCTCGCGACCGTCCGAGAATGTCGCGACGCCCTCTGACGAGGTCCCAACGACGTGTGCGGATGTGAGCAAGAAGCCATCGGGGGTAACGACGACGGCCGACCCCGCGCCCTCGGCACGACGGCCGCCTCTCACCGCGCGGCATCACCTTGAGGCTGGCGACCGACGGGATCAACAGGTCGGCCACCGAAGTGACCACGGTCGAATAGGCATCGAGAGCGCTTCGTTCCGTTCCTGGGGTGGCCGCCCCCGCGGGACCCATCACGTCGGTCACGAGCCGCTCTCCGAGAACTCGATGGTCACGCTCCGTTCTTCCGTTCCGCGCAACACCGTCAGCTCGAGACGATCGGTGGCGTTATCCAGGATGTCGTGCAGTCGGTCCACCGAATCCAGCTGTGTCTCGCCGGCGGCCACGATCAGATCCCCTTCCTCTAGACCCGCGCGCGCCGCGGGCCCTCCGTCCTCGACCATCCGGACGAGCAACCCTTCGGTCTCCGGAAGACCCACCGCCTTCCTGAGCCCACGCGCGACGTGCGCGGGCGCGAGTCCCACGCCGAGACGAGGTCGGGCGGGTGCTTCCCCACGCCCGAGGAGATCGGCGCGCCGCTGGAGATCTTCGCCGGCGGGGATCGCGAGGTAGAAGCCCTCCCCGAGCCGGTTCGTGTTGATGCCGACGAGCCGGCCTTCGCGATCCACCACCGGCCCGCCCGAGGAGCCCGGCAGGAGCGGCGCCGTGTGCTCGAGGGTGCCGGTGATCCGTCGACCGCGTGGTCCGCGGAAGGTGCGCTCGGTCCCGGATACGAGGCCGAAGGTCACCCTCAACCCTCGACCGCCCGGGTTCGAAAGCCCGAATACCGGGGAGCCGATCGACGCGGCCGCTCCGTCGCTCCCCCAGTTCACGGCGGGTGCATCTCCTGTATCCACCTCCAGCACGGCGAGATCGCCGTCCGGGTCGACGCCTCGCGGGGTGCCGGCTCCGGTGCTCCCGTCGTTGAAGGTGACGGTCGTCTCGTCGCTCCTGATGTTGTGTGCGTTCGTCAGGACCAGTCCGGGGGCTATGACCACACCGGAGCCCTGGATCCAGCGGTTGCCGATCCCCACGACCGAGGCGCCCACCTCGCCCGCGATCCTCGGTCACCACTCCTTGAAGCTCGTCGATCAGGCTCATCCGTCCCTCCAGGTCGCTTAGTAACTTGTGACTTGCAAGTTACTATGAACCGCATGACACGGCAACCAGACGACCTCCATGGCTACGATGGCGCGATGCCGGCCGGAGGAAGCGACGAGGAGCAGGGCTCGCCCCTGGCGGACGCCCTGGAGCGGGTGGGCGACCGGTGGACCCTGCTGGTGATCGAGGGACTGATGGGAGGCCCCCGCCGGTTCAACGACCTCCAGGACGAGCTGCCCGGCATCGCCCCGAACATCCTGTCCCAACGGCTCAAACACCTCGAGAAAGAGGCGTTGGTGAGGGCGCGCCCCTATTCGGACCGGCCCCCTCGGGTCAGCTACGAGTTAACCGCCGCGGGGTCCGAGCTCGCCGGAGCGCTGAGGCTCCTCGCGGAGTGGGGGGCCAGGCAATCGGACCACGCCGAGGCGCCGCGCCATGCCGCCTGCGGCACGCCGATGGAGGCCCGGTGGTACTGCCCCACCTGCGCCAGGATCGTCGAGGACGGGGAACGCGCCGACCTGCGCTTCGTTTGATCCGTTCGCCTAGAAGGAGGGCGGGTCGCTCGCCGGGAAGGACTCCTCGGATTCCTCCTCGACCTCACCTTCGCCGGGTTGACGCTCCTCGTCGCCGCCCCCCGGTGCATCCTCCTGCTCGTTGCCGGAGCCGTCGCGTTCGAGATCTCTGTCCTCTACGTGAGACATGGTCCCTCCTAGAATGTTGGCCAGCTGCCGGCGCGCCTTTCGGTTCTCAGTCGGTGGCAGCGCGTGAGCCCGACAGGGCGGCGGCCACGCCCAGGGTCACGAAGATCCCCCCGGAGAAGTACCGCTGGAAACGAACGAAGCGAGCGTTGCCTCGCAACCAGTTCCCCGCGCTGGCCGCGACCACGGCGTAGAGCCCGTCGCTGCACATCCCGATCAGCATGAAGAAGACGCCGAGGAAGAGGATCTGCAATCCGACGTGACCCTTCGAGACGTCTACGAACTGCGGGAGGAACGCGAGGAAGAAAAGGGCCGTCTTGGGATTCAGGATATTGACGAGGATCCCCTGATAGAAGATGCGCGAGAGCCGTTGGGTTCTGACCTCGGGCTCGTCTCCATCCTCATCCCGGCCCATGATCTTGCGCACGCCCAGCCAGATCAGGTAGGCGGCACCCAGATACTTGATCGTGTTGAACGCGAGCGCCGACGAGACGACGAGTGCCGAGAGCCCCAGGGCCGCGGCCGCGATGTGCACGAGGGTGCCGACGTGGATCCCCAGTGTCGAGACGATCCCGGCGGTCCGGCCCTGATCGATGCTGCGCGTAACGATGTAGAGAACGGCGGGGCCCGGCACGATCAAGAGCGCCAGGGACGCCAGAGCGAACAGGGTGAGCGTCGATGCGTCGGGCACGTGTTCTCCTTCAGGGCTGCGGATCGCCGGTGCGACACGCCGATGATCGAGGCGCCGACCGGTGAGGACGACCCTAGCCCCGCCGCGGTGACTGGGCAAGCAACCATCGCCTTCGGGAATGCCTCAACCGGTATGTGGTTCGACCAGAAAGAGATCTACGCAGGGGAGGCAGATTGATAGAAGAGAAAGTGAAGCAGCTCGCGAAGGCTCCGAACTACGGCACGATCACTACGTTGTTGCCGGATGGCAGCCCGGCGACCCACGTGATGTGGGTCGATTGCGATGAGAACTACGTGTTGTTAAACACCGAAACGCACCGGGCGAAGTTCGCGAACGTTCGTCGGGACCCCAGGGTCTCGGTCGTCATCTGGGACGAAGCCAACCCGTACTCGTACGCCGAGGTCCGAGGCGAGGTCGTGGAAACGATCGCAGGATCGGTCGCTCGCGACCACATCGACGAACTCAGTCAGAAATACACGGGTGGGCCATACAAGAACCCCATCCAGAGCGAGCGAGTGATCTTGAGGATCGCCCCGACGCGCCAGCGCGCCTGACCAGTGCCCGGGACGGATGCAGTCGATCGGGTCGAGGTCGAGCTCCGCCGCCTCGGGACGGCGAAGCGGGCGTCCGGGTCCAAGAAGTACCTGAAGAGCGAGCTCGACTTCCTCGGCGCGACCGTCGGTGATACGCGGCGCGTCGTCGGTACGCTCAGCAAAGAGCATTCCGATATGTCTCGGGACGCCCTGATCGATCTCGCCCGAGCCTTGTGGAACCCGCCCGTATTCGAGCTCCGGCTGGCCGCCGTGCTGCTCCTTCAGAAGCGCGTGGGGCAGCTGGGGGCCGGGGACCTGGAGGTCGTCGAAGACCTCATCCGAGACTCAGGCACCTGGGCGCTGGTGGATCCCCTGGCGGTCGACGTCGCGGGGCAGATCCTTTTGTCGGAGCCGGCGGCCGAGGACGCGATCGAGCGGTGGGCCCACGACCCGGACTTCTGGGTTCGGCGTTCTGCCCTCCTCGCCCATCTGAAGGGGCTCCGGGCGGGCGGCGAGTTAGGACGTTTCGGAGACTATGCCGACGAGATGCTCGAAGAGAAGGAGTTCTTCATCCGCAAGGCGATCGGATGGGTTCTGAGGGAAGCGGGGAAACGGCGGCCGCAGGACGTCGCAGCGTGGCTGGGCCCACGCACCGAGCGCGCCTCGGGAGTAACGATGAGAGAGGCCGTGAAGTACCTGAGCGACGAAGACCGCTCTCGCTTGATGACCGCTTACCGGGAGAGACGTCCCGCCGACGGACCCGGAGGACGCTAGATCAACCCATTCGTCGGGGGTTGCTGGGGGTTCGCATCTCCCCTGACCCCTTCTCGGGCCCGCCGGCCCGGATCGGATCAGCCCAGTCGGGATTTGGCTTCCCTCTTCGACGACCGGGCGCGTGTGTGGGCCTCGAGACTCACCTTGCGAAGGCGAACGGTCTTCGGGGTGACCTCGACGCACTCGTCTTCGCGGATGAACTCGAGCGCTTGCTCCAGCGACATCTCCTTGTGCGGGATCAGGCGCACGAGCTCGTCGCCGGTGGAGGAGCGCATGTTGGTGAGCTTCTTCTCTTTGGTGGGGTTCACGTCCATGTCGTCCGCCCGGGCGTTCTCGCCGACGATCATGCCCTCGTAGACCTCGATGCCAGGAGGGACGAACATCGCGCCGCGCTCTTGAAGGTTGGCAAGCGCGTACGACGTCGTCGGGCCGCGGCGGTCTGCGACCAGGCTTCCCGTGGGGCGCGTCCGAAGGTCGCCGTGCCAGGGTTCGTACCGGTCGAAGACGTGGTGAAGGAGCCCCGTCCCCCGAGTCTCGGTCATGAACTCGGTGCGGAAGCCGATCAGCCCTCGGGCGGGAACGAGATACTCCATGCGGACCCAGCCCGTGCCGTGGTTCACCATGTTCTCGAGCCGCCCGCGGCGCAGCGCCAGCATCTGTTGGACGACCCCCATGAATCCCTCGGGGGCGTCGATCATCAAGCGTTCCACCGGCTCCGCAAGGACCCCGTCGATCTCCTTCGTGACCACCTGAGGCTTGCCGACGGTGAGCTCGAACCCCTCGCGCCTCATCATCTCGACGAGGACTGCGAGCTGGAGCTCGCCGCGGCCCTGGACCTCCCAGGCATCCGGCCGCTCGGTGTCGAGGACCCGGATCGAGACGTTACCGACCAGCTCGGCGTCAAGGCGGCTCTGGACGAGACGGGCCGTCAACTTGTTGCCGTCCTGCCCCGAAAGTGGTGACGTATTGATCCCGATCGTCATGGACAGACTCGGGTCGTCGAAGTGACTCACCGGCAGCGGCCTGGGATCGTCCGGGTCGGACAGCGTCTCGCCGATCGTGACGTCGGGCAATCCGGCGATCGCGAAGATCTCTCCTGGGCCCGCCTCGTCCGCGTCGACCCTGTCGAGCGCGTCGGTTACGTACAGTTCCGTGATCTTGATGGTCTCGATCGAGTCATCCGATCGACACCAGGCAACGGGCTCGCCGCGCTTGAGCGTGCCGTGGAACATCCGGCAGAGAGCCAACCGACCGACGTACGGGGAAGCATCCAGATTGGTGACCAACGCCTGGAGGGGATGATGCTCGTCGTACTCGGGAGCAGGTATGTGGTCGAGAAGCAGCTCTAACAACGGCTTGAGGTCGCTCCCCTCCTGACCTTCATCGAGAGAGGCCCATCCCGCCCGCGCGTTGCAGTAGACGATGGGGAACTCGATCTGTCCCTCGTCGGCATCGAGATCCAGGAACAGCTCGTAGACCTCGTTGATGACGTCGGTTATGCGGGCGTCGGGCCGGTCCACCTTGTTGACCACCAGGATGACCGGCAGCCGGCCCTCGAGAGCCTTTCGCAGAACGAAGCGGGTCTGCGGCAAGGGCCCTTCGCTGGCGTCGACCAGGAGCAGGACGCCATCCACCATGGTGAGGCCCCGCTCGACCTCGCCCCCGAAGTCCGCGTGGCCCGGCGTATCCACGATGTTGATCTTGACTCCGCCATACCGAACCGAGGTGTTTTTGGCGAGGATCGTGATCCCCTTCTCGCGCTCGAGGTCGGTCGAGTCCATGACGCGTTCCGCAACGTCTTGGTTGGACCTGAAGGCGCCGGATTGCCAGAGCATGGCGTCCACCAGGGTCGTCTTACCGTGATCGACATGGGCGACTATCGCAACATTGCGAATGTCATCGCGCGTGGGCATCGAGACTCCTAACGGGGGTGGATGTCCAGTCTAGGGGTTGTGGGGTCCTCGAAGGACGAACCTGACCCGGTCCAACGAGGTCGACGTCAGTTGCCCGCGTTCAGCAGGAGGTTGAGGAGGACCGTCACCAAGATCGAGCCGATCACAGAGATCAGGATCATGCCCACGCAGCCGCACGCTCCGCCGAGAGGCCTGATCTGAAAACGAGGTCTGCGATCCACCGCACGGAACTACCCCTGCGCGACCCTCCGAAAACGCGGATCGGTCGTAGAAGAGGTGGGTGTAGTTGGAAGATGGATGAAGTTGGAGGATCGACGGTCAGGCCACCGGCTTCAGGTGGTCAGGGCGTTCTCCGTCAGTGCCTCCTGGTCGAGTTCCAGGTACTGATGGCACAGCTGGATCGAGATGGAGCCCTCGCCGACCGCCGACGCGACACGCTTCACGGATCTGTGGCGGACGTCGCCGGCGGCGAACACCCCGGGAACAGAGGTCTCCAGGAGCAGCGGGTCGCGTTCGACTCGCCACGCATCCGGCTCTTCCTTCATCAGCTCGGGGCCGGTGTAGATGAACCCCCAGAGGTCCTTCGCCACCTCATCGGGGAGCCACTCCGTATGTGGGAAGGCGCCGATCAGGATGAACAGGGCCGTCGCCGGGACCTTCTCTTTGCCGTCTTGATTCTCCAGCTCCAGCCACTCGAGCCGTCCCGCACCACCACCGTCTTTCACGGAGGTGTTGAACGCGACATCGATGTTGTCCGTGGCTTCGATCAGCTTGATCAAGTAGTCCGACATCCCCTCGGCGAGGTTGGAGCTGCGGACGAGGATGGTGACCCGATTTGCGTAGCGCGCGAGATCGAGAGCTGCTTGTCCCGCGCTGTTACCGCCACCGACGATGAAGACCTCTTGGCCCACCATCGTTTTTGCCTCCGTGACCGCCGCGCCGTAGAACACCCCAGCGCCGACCAGCGCTTCCAGCGAGTCGATCCCCAAGCGGCGATACGAGACCCCCATCGCGAGGATGACCATGCGCGCCCTCGCCGTCCGATCGTCGTCCAGGATCACGCTTATCTCGCTACCATCGCGACGGAGTCCCCGGGCGACCGCTGCGAACGCGAACTTGGCGCCGAACAACCACGCTTGCCGGTGAGCGCGCACTGCGAGTTCCCGTCCGCTGACCCCGCGCGGGAAACCGAGGTAGTTGCGGATCATGGAGCTTGTGCCCGCTTGACCGCCCATCGCATGTTGTTCGAGAACCAGCGTCGAGAGGCCCTCGGAGGCGGAGTACACGGCGGCCGCCAGCCCGGCCGGGCCCGCACCAACGATTACCACGTCGTGTAGGTCCGTCTCGAGGCCGGGTGCGACGGCGCCGAGTGCTTCAGCCAATTCGCTTTCGCTTGGGTTCTGCAGGACCTTGTCATGCGGAAACAGCACGACCGGCATGGTCGCGTCCTCGAGGCTCTTCTTCTCGAGGAGGACGCGACCCTCAGTGGACTCCGCTGGGATATAGGTCCGAGGGACGTTATTCATGCCCAGGAGAGCGCAAATCTCCCTCCCCCGAGGCGAATCGCCGGCGTCGATGACCTCGATCCCGCGGGTCGGCAGGCCCTGCGCTCGCGTCCATTCGTCCAGGAACTCGGTCACCACCCGATGGAACTGCTCGTCGGGGGAATGGGTGGGCTTGTTCACCAGGTAATCGATGAGACCCTGCCCCATCGCCCTGAGGACGTACTCGTCCGATCCCCTATCGCCGATGGGAACGAGCAGAACACGGCGTGCGGTCGGATGTGTGCGACGAACCTGGCCGAGCAGCTCGGTGCCGGTCATCCCGGCGAGATGTTCCTCGGCGAACACCAGGGCGACCTCGCGGCCCTCGACGGACGCACTTTCCAGGAAGGTCAGGGCTCCATCCGGAGTCGACTCGCCCTTGACGACGTAGTCGGCTTCGTACCGACGATTCAACTCATCGGCGGTCTGCCGGAGAGCGTCGGCGTCGTTGTCCACGATCAGGAAGAGGGGACGATCATCGAGCGACATGCCAAGAGCCTAGTGAGCGTGTCCGGTCTAAGCAATGCCGTTCGACCCCCGAGTAGGGCCGGCACCCGTGGGAACATGGGCCGGGCCTCAGCGTTCTCCACTTATGGAGGTGGTATCCGTTGATCTTCAACCGCTCGAAAAACAAGATCCCCACGGCCGATGAGGCCCTCCCGGGCAGAGCTTCGCCCGGCTTTCCCATCGCCGAGACGCACGCAGTGAAGGGCGCCCGTCTGACGCCGCCCTGGCCCGACGGGTCCGAGACGGCCGTGTTCGGACTGGGTTGCTTCTGGGGGGCCGAGCGCCTGTTCTGGAATCTCCCCGGCGTCATCACGACCGCCGTCGGATACTCAGGTGGCTCTACACCAAACCCGAGCTACGAAGAGGTGTGCAGCGGGCGAACCGGCCACGCCGAAGTCGTCCTCGTGGTGTTCGACCCGCAGCGGATCTCGTTCGACGACCTGCTGAAGGTCTTCTTCGAAGAGCACGATCCCACACAGGGGATGCGGCAGGGGAACGATTTCGGCACCCAGTACCGGTCAGCCATCTATTACGTGAACGAGAACCAACGCGAGCGTGCGGAGGGAGCACGGGATCGCTACGCGGCCGCCCTCGAGAAGAGGGGCCTTGGGCCCGTCACGACCGAGATCGCTTCGGCCGGGCCCTTCTACTACGCGGAGGAATACCACCAGCAATACCTGCACAAGGTTCCGAACGGATACTGCGGTCTGGCCGGGACTGGTGTCGCATGTCCGGCGCCGACCGGCGTGGCAGCAGCAGACGCTCGCGCTCACGGATAAGGGGCGTCGCTCGGCCGAGAGGCTCCACGACGCCCTCAGATGAAGCGATCGTGACCAGCGCATGCCCTCCGTGCCCTAGCGTGTGAGAATCCTTCGATGTCCGTGACCTATCGGGTGGGCGGCGTCGACCTCGTCGAACATGAGTTCTCCGTCCCACTCGATCACAGCCGCCCTCACGCCGAGTTGATCACCGTTTTCCTGCGCGAGGTGGTGGCCTTCGACGGCCGCGACCGGCCTTACCTGGTCTTCTTCCAGGGGGGGCCCGGACACGAAGCCGCGAGGCCCACCCGGAACCCGCGCGGCCCGAGCTGGCTGGATCGCGCACTGGAAGACTTCCGGGTTCTGTTGCTGGATCAGCGAGGAACGGGCCGTTCCACTCCGATCGGCTCACTTCCCGGGGTGGATCCTCAGGCTCAAGCGGAATACCTCAGTCACTTCCGAGCCGATTCCATCGTCCGGGATGCCGAGTACATACGTGCGGAGATGGGAGTGGATCGCTGGAGCATCCTGGGTCAGAGCTTCGGTGGGTTCTGCGCGACGACCTACCTCTCCTTCGCCCCACACGGCCTGAAGGAAGTCTTCATCACCGGAGGAGTGCCGCCCGTGGAGCAGCTCGTCGACGACGTCTACCGGGCCACATACGAACGGGTCCGCGACAGGACGCAGAGATACTACGAGCGCTATCCCGAGGATCGCGGCCGCGTGGTCGACCTGCACCAGCGCCTCGACAAGGAAGACTTCCGGCTTCCGTCGGGCGACCGGTTGACCTGGCGGCGATTCCGCCAGCTCGGGGCCGCGCTGGGCATGAGCGATGGCGCCGAAGTCATCCACTACCTGCTAGAACTCCCCTTCGACTCCCCCGGCTTCCTCCATGACGTCGAAGCAAATGCGATGTTCGCCGCGCAATCCGCTCTACGCGGTGATACACGAGGCGTCCTACGGCGACGGCTACGCGACGCACTGGTCGGCGGAACGAGTGTTGCCCGACGATTTCACGGCCCCCAGGCATTTCACCGGCGAGCATGTATATCCGTGGATGTTCGAGGAGTACGGGGCCCTCGCGCCACTGCGCGAGGCCGCGAACCTGCTCGCGGAGCACGAGTGGCCAAGGTTGTACGACCCGGATCAGCTGCGCGCCAACGAGGTGCCGGCGGCCGCTTCGATCTATGTCAACGACATGTACGTAGAACGCGCCTTCTCGGAAGAAACCGCCGCCCTCGTCGCGAACATGCGGCCGTGGATAACGAACGAGTACGAACACAACGCGTTGAGGATGGACGGCGGGCGATTGCTCGACCGGTTGATCGGTATGGCGCGAGAGCGGATCTAGGCGGCTCCATGGCGGTCTCCGACGGCGCCGCAGCACGCCTAGGCGCGGGGACGCACAAACGCTCAGCAACGGAGGGTTTGACTCGAGCGGAGGTAGCCGAGCGGCGGCGGCTCGGTCAGGTGAACGATGTCCCGACCAGCAGCACCCACTCGGTCGCGCAGATCCTCAGAGCGAACATATTCACCCCCTTCAACGCGCTGCTGGGGGGCCTGCTGGCGGTCATCCTGGTCGTCGGACCCCTTCAGGACGCGTTGTTCGGACTGGTTCTGATCGCCAACAGCCTCACCGGGATCGTTCAGGAGCTCAGAGCCAAACGAGCTCTCGACCATCTGACGGTCGTGAACGCTCCTAGGGCGCGCGTCATCCGGGATGGCGTCATGGACGAAGTGCCGTTGGAGGAGGTCGTGCTGGACGATCTACTCGACGTTCGAACCGGCGACCAGATCGTCGTCGATGCCATCGTCGTTGCCAGTCGCGGACTCGAGATCGACGAATCCCTCCTGACAGGCGAATCCGACCCCGTCGTCAAGGAGGAAGGTGACCGGGCCCTCTCGGGCAGCTTCGTGGTCGCCGGAGGTGCTCTCATCCGGACGGATCGTGTTGGCCGGGACGCCTACGCGCAGCAACTCACCGACGAAGCCCGCAAGCTCACCCGGGTCCACTCCGAGCTCAGGTCTGGCCTGGACCGGATCATCCGGTTGGTCGCATGGGCGATGCTGCCGACCGCCGGACTGCTCCTCTACAGCCAGATCTCATCCCATTCAAAGATCACCAGCGCGTTGCGTGGGACCGTGGCGGGCGTCGTCGCGATGGTTCCAGAGGGCCTGGTTCTCCTGACCAGCGTCGCCTTCGCGGTGGGCGTCGTCCGGCTGTCGCGAAGAAAGACACTGGTGCAGGAACTGGCAGCGGTGGAGACCCTCGCCCGCGTCGACGTGATCTGCGTCGACAAGACCGGCACCCTGACCTCCGGTGAGATCGCGGTCGACGAGGTCGAGCACCTCGGCGAGCCCGAACAGAATCCTTCCGCGCTCGCGGCTCTGGCTGCCGTCGATCCGAATCCCAACGCGACACTTATGGCGATGCGCGCAGCCTGGCCGGACACGAAGTGGGATCCGGCCGATACGGTCCCATTCTCTTCCGCTCGTAAATGGAGCGCCGCACGTTTCGAGGGACACGGGACCTGGGTCGTCGGCGCTCCCGAGATCCTTATGTCCAACATAGATGAGTGCGCTACCGCCACCGTCCGAAGGAAGGTCGAGGAGTACGCGAGCGCCGGCCATCGAGTGCTCCTGCTGGCGCGCTGCGATCCCATCGTCGAGGAAACCCTGCCTCCTACGATCGAGCCGCGTGCAATCGTGACCCTCAGCGACCGCATGAGGCCGGACGCGGCCGACACGATCGCCTACTTCGATGCTCAGGGAGTGGCGGTGAAGGTCATCTCAGGCGATCATCCACGAACCGTGGCTGCGATCGCGGGGCGAGCGTCCGTCCCACACGCCGGCAAGGCGATCGATGCGCGTTCTATCGGAGAAGACGTCGAGTCGCTTCGGACCACCCTGGAGCAGAACGCGGTGTTCGGACGAGTCACTCCCCACCAGAAGAGAGCAATGGTCAATGCTTTGCAGTCGGGAGGACATGTCGTCGCCATGACCGGAGATGGCGTGAACGACGTGCTGGCTCTCAAGGACGCGGACATCGGGATCGCCATGGGGGCCGGCAGCTCGGCCTCCCGGGGAGCAGCCCAACTCGTGCTTCTGGATAACTCGTTCGCCTCGATGCCCGCGGCCGTCGCAGAGGGCCGGCGCGTGATCAACAACATCGAGCGGGTGGCGAACCTGTTCTTGACGAAGACCGTCTACTCGATGGTGCTGGCGCTGGCCATCGCAGCCGCCAGCCTCCCCTTCCCCTTCCTGCCACGCCATCTCACTCTGATCGGAAGCCTCACGATCGGAATCCCGGCATTCTTCCTGGCCCTGGTGCCGAACCGAGAGCGTGCGCGTAGCGGGTTCGTCGACCGGGTTCTTCGCTTCGCCCTACCCGTCGGGATCCTTGCGGCCGCGGCCACCTTCACCGGGTACTACATCGCACGCGCCCGTAACGACGTGTCTCTGGACGAGAGTAGGACCACGGCCACCATCATCTTGCTGTCTCTGGGCCTGCTCGTTTTCGCCGACCTCGCGGGATCCTTGGGGGTCTGGCGCGTCAGGCTCCTTGGAGCGATGGTGGCGCTCTTTCTCGCCGTCCTCTTGGTACCTCCCCTCACGCGCTTCTTCGCGTTGGAGTTGCCGCCTCCCGTGGTCGCCGTGATGATCGCGGTGATCGTGGCCGTCACCTATCCGCTCATGCATCTTTGTCGAGACCTGGTCGCGCGGGCTGCGTCGCGGAGGGGCGTGGACTAGGATGGCTCAGCCCTACATGGTCGCTACGGAGGAGGCTGCTGGATGACACCACGCACGCTCAAGGATGGAGAGATCCATACGGAAAAGCCCAAGGGAAGCGCCGCTCAGGGGCCGAGCGCCAAGGTCGATGACGACGATGACGACGCCACCGACGCGGACACCACGGATGCCGACACTTCCGACGATGACGGCACCGACACCGGTGACGACGACTAACAGCAACCCACTTCAGACCTGAAGTCCCCAGAAGCTTTAGAACGCTGCGTAGGTGACGCCCGAACCTTCCTGAACGAGTATTGGGCGAAGGCGCCCCTCTATCGTGGGGCCACGAGCCCCGATGACTTCGACGACCTGCTGACGCTCGCCGACGTCGACAAGATCCTGACCGAGCGAGGCCTCCGTTTCCCGGCCCTACGACTTGTGAAGGAAGGCCATACGCTCTCGCCGGACTCCTACACGAAGACAGGTCGCATGCAGTCTCGGCGGGTTGACGACCTCATCGATGCAGGGCGCGTATATGGCCGAGTTCGGCGAAGGAGCAACGATCGTCCTTCAGGCGCTGCACAGGCACTGGGAGCCTCTCTTCCACTTCTGCCGGGAGCTCGAGCACGTCCTGACGCATCCGGTGCAGGTCAACACCTATCTAACCCCTCCACGGGCGCGGGGACTTGACGTCCACTACGACACGCATGATGTGTTCGTCCTCCAGGTGTCTGGATCGAAGATGTGGAAGGTGTACGGGTCCGCCATCGACCTCCCTCTCGCCCACCAACGTCGCAAGGGCAGCTTCCCCGATCCCGGAGAGCCGCAGATCGATGTTGAGCTCAAGCCCGGAGACTGCTTGTACATCCCGCGTGGCTTCCTGCACGCTGCGGAGACCGCTCAAAGCGAGTCGACACACATGACGGTGGGGATCTTGGTCTACCGCTGGATGGACGTGCTCACGTCGGTCTTGGATCGGGCGGGCGAGGAATCATTCATGCGGGTCGCTTTGCCGCCGGGCTTCGCGCACGACCCCGCAGCTCTGGCGCGGGAGATCCCTCAGAAGCTCGAGGAGGTTGGGCGATGGCTCGCTGCGTTGGATCCCCTCACGATCGCGGGCGCTTTCTCGGACAAGTTCTGGGGTGGTCGGCCTCCGCTCCTGACAGGTCAGCTGCAACAGATGCTGATGCTTGACGAGATCCGTGACGACTCACTCGTCCGGCGGAGAAGAGGCGCTGTCTGCAAGCTGAAGCTCGAGGGCGACGAGGTGACCGTCGTTCTGGGCGACAGGCGACTCCGCATGCCCGACCACGTTGCGCCGGCCCTCGAGAAACTCATCGAGAATGATGAAGTGAGGGTTGGTGACCTCGACCCCTTCCTCGATGGCGAGAGCCGGATCGTGCTCGTCCGAAGGCTCGTCAAAGAGGGCTTGGTGGAACAGATCCCCGGTGCTTGACCAGACCCCCTGTGCAGATGTCTCACGAGCTCAAGGTGAACCGCTGCTCGGCACCGCATCACGCGTCCGCAACTGGCTGCTCATCCAACGCGACGGAAATTGGGGCCGCGACGCGGTGATGCATGCCGCTCTTGAGGATCCGCTCATCCGTCACCTCCAGCCCAAGGTGCGCCGCCACAGGATCCGCCTTCTCCTGATCCGTAGACCCGCGTTGGCGACGGAAGAAGGTCGTCGGCTCTTCCTCGTTCACAGCGGAGTGAACGACCAGTGGATCCAAGAGGTCCGTGCCGAGTCCGCCGACGACATCCCCGACGAGGACCTCATCGCGATGGTGGCGGGACGCCGGCCCCAGGCGGGAACCCACTACGACGAACCCATCTATCTCGTTTGCACCCACGCCGAGCACGACGCTTGCTGCGGTAAGTACGGGGTCGCGATCGCGAAGCACCTCGCCGGTCAGCGTCCCGAACAGACCTGGGAGGTCTCTCACGTAGGCGGGGACCGCTTCGCGGCGAACCTCGTTTGCATGCCTCACGGGGTCTACTTCGGGCGGGTAACGGAGCCTGATTCGGTGGAGATCGCCACCTCGTACGAAGATGGGCGCCTCGAACTCGACCACTACCGGGGTCGTTCCACCTTCGACCCCGTCGTCCAAGCCGCCGACGTCTTCCTGCGCCAACGGGAGCACCTCGAGGGGATCGACGACCTAACGTTCGAGTCGCGGCGAGAACGCGGACCGGGCCGAGTGAGAGTGGTGTTCCGCGATCGCGCGGGTGGCTTCCACGAAGCGGACATTACGGTGCGACGCGCCGCCGCGCGACGCATCACGTGCGCGGCCAGCAAACCAGGGACGCCGAGGGAATACGGGTTCGAGGTGCCCGCGGATTAGCGGACCGGCTTCCTCGCGGGGCGAAGAGCTCGGCTGCAGCGCCCGATCGTCAGGGAAGCTCGGAGTGTTTCGGCCACGGGTTCCGCCGGCATCCCTGAAGCCCGATCGTCTGCTGGAGCATGACGGGGGCCTTCTCCCCCTGTCGGGGGCAGTTCCGGTGCGAGTGACCCAGGCCGTGTCCTACCTCGTGGTTGATGAGATACCGCCGGTATCCTTTGAGATGATCGCCGTAGGATGTGGCGCCGTTCTTCCACCGCCAGACGTTGATGACAGCGCGGGATCCGTTCCAACACGAGTAGCTGCCGTTGGTGGGCAACGGAGCGCAGAGACGGTCGGTCGTCGAGCGCGTCGCCAGGGTCACCCGGAAGGCGGCCGGCTCCGACTCGACCCGCCTGAGCGAAAAGGTTCTCGAACGGATCCACGAGCGACGGTCGAACAGGACCTTCTGAACCTTCCGTGCGAAACGTATGGCCCGGATATTGAGGCTGTCCTCGACCTCGACTATGAAGCGCTTGAGGGGGCCCCGCCCATGACGGAGGCTGTGGCCTTGTGCGACGTTGAACCCACCCCCCGTGAGCTCGGTCGCCGGCAGTGTCCGGGTCGACCGCTGGGCGCTCGCGAGCAACGCTAGGACGATGAGCCAGCCGGCAAGTACCCGCAGGACGGTGGTGATATGCAGCCGGCGTCGATCCTCGGTCGAAACGTGCACAAGGCTCACTCCCCTCCCCTGACAAGACCCGCAACCCTACGGGTGCGCGCGGCCTTTCGGATCACGGGAGCTCCATGCCGGCAGCCTCATGAGGTCCGGTCGGTGGTCCACAGCCGCATGATCGATGCCGAACTGACGAAACGTCTCGCCCAACGGTTCCGTCGACTTCATGAGACCCGCCTCCTCGAGTCGCTGCAGGAGGGCGGACATCACCTCGAACGACGTACGCGAGAGCTCGTGGAGCGGTCGATTGTCGTGCTCCCGGCTTCCGAGATCCACCTGAGCGACCGCCTCCGCACCGTAGGTCTCGACGACATCGAAAAGAAGGCCGATGTCGACCCCGTAGCCGGAGAAGAACTCCAGGTCCAGCGCGTGTGCGCGCCGAAGAGCAAACTCGCCGGACAAAGGTTGGACGATGTTCGCGAGCGGCCGGTACAACAGGTTCAGGAGTGGTCTGATACCGAGCTCGGTGATGCGACCTCCACCGCCGGACTCTCGGCCCAAAGGACGTAGGTAGAACCCCTTGCTCATAACGATCTCCGGATCGCGTTGCAGGGGTTCGACCAGGCGCGTGACGAAGGAAGGGCTGAAGTTGCTGATATCGGAGTCGATCCACACCAGGATCTCTCCAGTGGCGACCGCGACCGACTTCCACATGGCTTCGCCCTTGCCGCCGCTCTCGACCGGAGGCTCGATGTCGCTCGTCGAGTACACGATGGCCCCGGCGGAGGTCGCCGCCGAAATGGTCCCATCCTCCGATCCGCTGTCCATCACGATCAGCTCCTGGACGAGGTCCGGCATCAGATCACCCTTTATCTCCCGGCAGATGTGACCGATCGTCGCCTCCTCATCCAGCGAAGGAAGGCAAACGCTGACCGAGAGCGGGGTTCGGGAAGACCTTCTTCCGTTCGTCACGTCATCTTCGGAGCCCGGGGGCTCGCTTCTCAATGGGCGACTATCGGATCTGCGGTCTGACCGGTGGATGATCGCGCAACATCCGAGAGCCACTCGCTGACCTCGTCGACACCCTCTCCAGAGCGTGCGCTCACCATCAGTGTGGGAACGCCAGGGTGCACCGCCTCCAGGTTCCGCTGGAACAGATCCAGATCGAAGTCCAGGTACGGAAGGAGGTCGATCTTGTTGACGACCACCACGTCGCAGGTCCTGAACATGAGCGGATACTTGAGCGGTTTCTCCTCGCCCTCGGTGATCGAAAAGACCATCAAGCGGGCGTCCTCACCGACCTGGAACTCCGCCGGGCAAACGAGATTCCCGACGTTCTCGATCAGTAACAGGTCGATGGCTTCGAGATGCAGGACCGGTAACGCAGAGCGCACCATGTTGGCATCGAGGTGACATTCGCCGCCGAAACCAGGATCAGTGTTGATCTGGGTAACGGGCACACCGAGTGCTGATATGCGGTCTGCGTCCATCGAGCCTTGAACGTCGCCCTCCAGGACCCCAACCCTGGCGCCCGCGAGCGGCAGAACGCGCTCGAGCAAGGTTGTCTTACCTGCCCCCGGCGAGCTCATGAGATTGATGACGCTGACCGATGCCCGGTCGAAGTCGTCGCGGTTCGCTCTGGCGATGGTGCCGTTCGCGTCGAGTACGCCTTCACGAACCTTCACGACCGGATGGTGCATCAGGCGTCCTCCTTGGTTCTCAAGACGATCTCCTCGATGTCGAACTCCTCGCCGGTCACGACCTCGACCGACATCCCATCACATGAGGGGCACAGGAAGATCGGGTAGTCCATCTCCCACTCATGCTTGCACGCCGAGCATCGAACCAGTGCGACCACGACCTCCTGCTCGAGCTCCGCCCCTTCGCAAGGAGTGCCCTCGGTTACGAAATCCCAGTAGAACTCCAACGATTCCGGCTGAACCTGGCGAAGACGCCCGACCCTCAAACTCACCTTGCTAACGGGAGCCCCCTCGGCATGCTTCACAGCAGCGTCCACGATCGCTCCACACAAAGATAGTTCGTGCATGTCGTCCCCGTTAATCTCTATCTCTATGGCCGACTCTTCGTCTGACAGGTCTCTCGGTTCGGGCGCCGCCTTCGCGGATCTCTCTCATTGGACAAAGCTATCCGTGATGGGGGCGGACGCCGTCAGGTGGCTGAGCGGGATCGTCACCGACGAGATCGACGACCTAGCTCCGAATCTCGCTCGTTCCTCATCGTTCATTTCCCAAGGAGGCACCGTCGAGACGGAGTTCACGATCGCGGTCGTTGGTGGCAGTCTCATCCTCGTTCAGGATCCCGAGCGCGGCGACCTGGAGGCGAGTGTGACCGCCCGGATGCGGCCGGGCCTCGAGGTCGAGATCGAGAACCGCACGGAGCACCTCGCGCTGTTCGCCTTCCCCGGAAGGCAGGAGCCTCCGATCGCGCCCGGTTCCGCCTTCACCAAACCATCGTGCCTCGGCCACGGGGTCGACATTTACGCTCTCATCTCCGATCGAAGACGTCTCACGAAACTCTTCTCGGCCTCCTTTACGTTGGCCGAGAACGCAGAGCTGCGGCGGTGGCTGACCGTTACCTGACGTGAGCTAGCCTCCTTGATCGCCTGCGTTACATCTTCCTGATTCGCATGTAGCGCCTCAGATCCGGCAGGTTCGCCACGAATGCCCACAGCACGAGGGCCCCGATCACGACGAGCAACCATGCCCACCACGGCATCGAATCGCCTCCCTTCTTATCTGGATCCGGCATACCTTCGGCCCTCCTCCTCTATCAATCCGCGCACCACTTCAACGGCTCCTTCCACGGCTTTTTCGACCTCGTCTGACAATCCGATGCCTTCATCGACGGAAGCGGGCTCACATCCCACGACGACCACTTTCGGCGCCGAGCCACCCAGGGTTCGAAGTAGCGCGAACACCGCGCCGGGATCCATGCTGTGCGAGTCCATCACCGGAGACCGACCGCTTGCCACAGCCTCGCTCGAAGGACCGTTCGACGCGGCTTGGTCGATATCGGGCTCGATCACGTAGATGGTCCCAGGAGCTTTGCCGCGGGGCGTCGCATCCACGAGCACGAGGGTCTCGCAGCCGTCCAGCAGGTCGTACGCGAGATGGACCCCCCGGATCCCGTAATCGACGACGCGGATGTATTCCGGTACCTCTTCATTCGCCAGTCGTCTGGCGACCTCCACGCCGAATCCATCGTCTCTGAGGAAGATGTTGCCGATGCCGGCGACAAGCATGGTCGCCATCACCTGTCACTTCCCTCGAGGGGCGCCACCTCGTCGGGAGAGAAATAGCGGAATCGGCCATGGCTCCTGTTCAGGTCGGCCGCAGGATCGTCTTCCAAGGTCACCGCCAGGTGCTTGTTCCCGTCGACATCCAATAAGACGGCCTCGACCCGTGCCGCTCTGCCCACGAGAAACATGTCTTGAGCATCAGCGCGCTTGAGACCGGGGGTGAGACGCACCCTGCTGCCGCTGCGTACGGCCACACCCTCGATAACGACCTCATCCGTCTCGGGAGAAACGGATGAATCCGAACCGGGGTCCCACCACGGCACCCCCTCCGGCGGAGCGGCCGCGACGTCTCGGTTGAGGGGCGTCTGGAACGTCTCGGGTTCATCGACCTCTCCGGTCATCCCGCGCACGTAGCGAACCGTGCCGTGAAGCCGGTCGAGGATCTCTTGTGGGAGGTGGTCGGCGCGATCGATGACGGCCGCGGCGCGTGCGTCGGTGGCGCGAGCCTCGCGCTTCTCTTCGTCCGTCAATGCCATCGTACGGAGGGTGAGGATCTCGTCGATCTCGGTCGAGTCGTACATGTCGCCCGGACTCTCAGGCGCGATCTGGGGGTGGTCGTACAGGATTATGGGAGAAGACAGCAGAACGTCGCGTTGCCCCTCTGGGCCGGCGAGCACCGGGAACGTGTGCAGGTTCTCGCATGCTTCGGCCGCTGCTCGAGCCCACTCCGGCGGCTCGAGCAAAGAGAGGAACTCACCATCCTCGACCGCGATCAACAGGTGCGCACCGATGATCGAATGCCGCAGCATCTCGTCTCGCCCGGCTCGCTCGTCCACCCACGGCGCCGCGTTCTCGACGTAGGCCCGGAGTCTCACGACCCCATAGGGGCCGGGAAGCTCTTCGGCCTCTATGCGAACTCGGCCGGTCAGGTCCCAGGTCTGCCTGACGAGGCGACCCTTCACTCCCTCTGCATCGCCCAACGTCTCCGTGTGGATCTCGCCGGGGAACGAGAATTCCAACGTCTGCTCGGGCCCCATCAGGTCCTCTAACCGAAACGAGGAGTCGACCTGCCTCTCGATCGCCTCCTCCCACACAACGTAGAAGTCGTCGCCGACCTCTAGGCCCTCAACCGAACGGAACAGATCCGTTCCGGGTTCGGCGGCTTCGACCTCGCGAGACTGCAGCTGCAGCCAGCGCGCCCGAACCTGCAGCCTGCAAGAGTCGGTGGGGTCGAGCAGACATTCGGTCTTGGAAAAGGACGTCTCGTCCTCGACTCGCTCCGCGTAACCGGGAGGCGCAAGCACCCCGAACTGCCACCGCATCTGGTTCTTCTTGGCCGAGGCCCGGTAGGGGTAGAGCACGTAGCCTTCGTAGAGAACGGCGTCTGCGATCTTCTGGGCCACTTCGAGGGTCATGTCTCTTCGCCAGCCTCTTTCAACAAGGCCTCGAATGCATCGTCCCACGACATGAGCATCCTCTTCGACCTGAACCGATGGAGCGCATCGAACCTGTCCCGGCTCATCCGGATCCAAGCGCTATTGGGAAAGTAGAGGTTCATCATCTCGTCCCAGATCGCGACCGGAAGACGGTAGCGGTCCTCTTTGTTCCACGGAACCTGGTCCACGGAGAAACCCGTTTGACCCTTCGCGAATATGGATCCGCTGAACAGCAGGATCAGTGGAATCTCGCCATCCTCAAGCGCATGGAAGTACTTCGCCGAGGTCACCTCGAAGTCGTACGTGCACGCGACCGGCAGCTCGATCTCGGTGCTCCCTTTGAACCCCGGGATCATCTGTGCGGCGAAAGCGAAGTTGAAGGGCTTCAGAGTGTCGCCCCAGCGGGAGGGCTCCCCGAACAGATCGCTCAGCGATGACTCCTCGCTCGAGGTATAGCGGCGGCGCTGAGGCTCGATCCGGATCTGACATCGCAGGGCGATCGCATGCACGGACTCGCCGCTGGTTTCGGAGATGCGGATCCTGAAGACCATCGTTGGAGCCGCCGCGTAGGGGTCGGGCTTAGCCTCGACACAATCGAACACCAGCTCGCTCATGCCGACCGCTCTTGCCCGCCGGCCCCGCCTTTGTCTCGCAGGGATCCGAAGAACGAATCGATCCCCGCCCACGCCTCTTCACCGCCGTCGAAACCTTTCCAATGCATCTTGACGATCCCGACGAGCTCGTAGCAGGCGTCGATAGGCACCAGGAAGCCCTCGAACCCATCGTCGTGCTTGTTGATCAGCAACGCCTCGACATCCGGCCGGGGATCGGCGAGCAGCGGGTTGGACGCGAGGATCCCGGACCATGTGTCCATGTCGAGCAGGGACTCGGTCGCACCGGCTGGGCTCGGGTAGAACGCGACGAAGCGACCCATTGACGAGTTGTAAAAGAAGAAGGCCAATCGAACCGGTATCTGAAGGTCGTCCCACTGTTGAGTGGTCAGGTGGAAGGAGGGGTCGTACAGGTAACGATCGGGGACACACCGATACTTGCCCTGTGCCGCACCCTCGGAGGTGAACAGGAGGTAGCAGCCTCTGCAGGTACACATCAAACTACGGCTCTCGATATTGACTACGTGTGAGTGATCCTCGGCGATCGCTTCCCCGCACATGTCACAAACGGCGCCGGGCCGCCCCTGTCGTTTGGAGGCCGTTAACTGCTTGATGAACTCCGCCGTCTCGCCCTGGCCGGCGCGCCTGACGAAGCGACGGAGCCCGTCGCCGGCGTCACCCACCGGCCGCCCGCCATCGCCCGTCATCAATAAGCTGCCGAGCCGAGTGCCACCTTCCAGGCCCCGGCCTCCGGAAGAAGTGGAAAGGGATGGAGATGCAGGTCGGATTGGTCACTCGATCGGCCGGCGACGCGCACGTCGTAAGAGCGTTCGCATGACGGACAGGTGATGACCCCGTTCTTGAGAACGCCCTCTTCCATCGAGGAGCCGCAGGCGGCGCAAGCGTTCCGGTACGCATACAGGGTGCCGCCGGCGCTGCAGATAAGCATCGAGACCCCATCCACATCGAGGCCCTTCTTCTCGCCCGGAAGCAGTGCTCCGACGTCGTCGAGAACGATCCAACCACCGCTCGAATGGCCGTTCGACGGGCCGCCGGGGGGCGGATCCGCATGCGCACCGTTACCGGGCGCGCCGATCTGCAACAAGCTCGAGGACGGGACCGACGGTTCTTCGACCAGGCCTTCCACCTCGATCCCGGACACCTCGGGGCAGGACTCTAGGACCGCTCGTTCGATCGCCAGCTTCACGGTCACGGTCGAAGATGGACAACCCTCGCAACTCCCTTCGAGACGTAGCCTCACCATCCCCCTGTCATCGACTCCCAGGAACTCGACGCCGCCTGCGTGAGATCCGAGATAGGGCCGAACCGAGTCCAAAGCGGTTTGAACCCGCTCTTCGGTGGACTGGGGATGCAGGTCGTGGAGTATGAGGACGCCCTCGACCACCTTGTCCTGGAGGAGCCGTTGGACGAGCTCGCTATCGACATCGACGGTCTCGCCGAGGATGTCGACGATGCGGCTCAAGGCTTGTCCGTAGAACTCGACGAGATGCGCAACGAGTTCTTCGGCCTTCCCCAGCACCACTGGATTGTCCAGCCGCTCCAGGTCGCCGAGTAGCGCTTCGACCCGTTCGCCTACCTGCGCGACCTCATCGTCGGCCGTCACCAGGATCCGTTCCTATGGCTGAGGCACCGCCGAAGGACCTTACACATCCGGGAGTCCGTGAGGCGTGTGCATCTGCTTCACGACATTGCCGTCGCCGAGGTACATGTGCACACCGCACGGCAAGCAAGGATCGAAACTGCGAACGGCCCTCATGATGTCGATGCCCTTGAAGTTGTCCGGTGGATTCTCTTCGAAGATAGGGGTGTTCTGGACGGCATCCTCGTACGGACCGGGAACGCCGTTCGTATCCCTGACGCTGGCGTTCCATGGGGTGGGAGGATACGGATGGTAGTTCGCGATCTTCCCATCGCGGATGACCATGTGGTGGGACAGCACCCCCCGAACCGCTTCAGTGAAGCCGCACGAGATCGCGTCCTTCGGCACCTTGAACGGCTCCCACGTTTTCGTGTGACCGGCGCGGACCTCGGCCATCGCTTTCTCGGTGAAGTAGAGCGCGCAAGCCGCTGAGTAGGCTTGGAAGTACGTACGCGCGCGGTTACGTTCGATCGCATTGCTCCATTGCGGAATCTTCCACTCGAACGTCTTCTCCGGCTTCGTCACGGTCTTGGGAAGATTGATCACGACGCTGTCCCCGGTTGCCTTCACGTAACCGAAATCGACCAATCCCGATAGGGCGGTGGACCACAAACGAGCGATCGGGCCCCCGCCGGTATCGACCGCGAGGTCCTCGTTGCCGTCGTTCCAGCGAGGCGACATGACCCAGCTGTATTTGTCGTCGAAGTCGCGCTTCTGCGGCTTGGGGATCGTGTGCTGGTTCCAGGGATGACGGACGTCGACGGGGTTGCCGAGAGGGTCCTTGTCCACGAAGACCTCTTTGCCCTCCCAGTCGTCGTAGTACGAGCTGCCTAGAAGGATGCGGATGCCCAGGTTTATCCGGGTCAGGTCGTTGGTGACCAGCTTGCCGTCGACGATGATCCCCGGAGTCACGAACATCTTGCGACCCCAGTCGGTCATGTTCTCGTACTTGAAATCGCAGTGATCCGGATCGTTGAGGCTCCCCCAGCAGTTCAGCAAGACGCGGCGTCGCCCGACCTCCTCGTAGCCGGGAAGAGCTTCGTAGAAGAAGTCGAACAGATCGTCGTGGAGAGGCACGACCCGTTTCATGAACTCGACGTAGCGCATCAGGCGCGTGAGGTAGTCCGTGAAGAGCTGGACGGTTGCAACCGTGCCCACTCCACCCGGGTACAGGGTTGAAGGATGGACGTGGCGACCCTCCATCAAGCAGAACATCTCGCGGGTGGAGCGGCTGACCTGCAGGGCCTCGCGATAGAACTCCCCCTCGAGGGGATTGAGCGAGCGCATGATGTCCCCGATGGTGCGGTAGCCATGATCCTCCGCGTGCGGAGCTTCGGTGCGATTGGCCAGCTCGAGCACGCCCGGGTTTGTCTCCGCGACCATCTTCTCGCAGTAGTCCACGCCGACGAGGTTCTCTTGGAAGATGTTGTGGTCGAACATGTACTCGGCTGCCTCGCCGAGATTGATGATCCACTCGCCGAGGTGTGGAGGTCTTACGCCGTAGGCCATGTTCTGCCCATACACCGAGCAGGTGGCATGGTTATCGCCACAGATACCGCAGATGCGACTCGTGATGAAGTGGGCGTCCCGCGGGTCCTTGCCCTTCATGAAGATGCTGTAGCCACGGAAGACCGACGAAGTGCTAAAACACTCAACGACCTTCTTCTGGGCGAAGTCGATCTTCGTGTAGATACCCAGGCTGCCCACGATCCGAGTGATCGGATCCCAGGTCATCTCGACCAGGTTGCTGCCGCTGGCTCCTCCCGCTGCGCCGCTGCCCCCGCCGACCTTTTCCTGTATCGCCATAGCCTCTCTTCCTTTGGCTCGTCTTCCTCGAGTCCGTCAGGTGCTGCGGCCTACCAGTTGGGTTTGTATCCGGTCTTCAACTCCTTGCCTTTGGTTCGCCATTTGGGTTCTTGATCCATCGTTCGTATCGTTTTCGAGCGAAGCGCGCGGATGATCTTGCCGTAGGCGCCGCTCGCGGCAGCCGAGACGGTGCTGCCCGGAGGCTCGTCCATGAAAGGCATGAACTTGTCGGGGAAGCCGGGCATCGTGCACGCGATGCATATGCCCCCGACGTTGGGACAGCCGCCGATCCCGTTGATCCACCCCCGCTTCGGGACGTTGCATTTGACCACCGGCCCCCAGCAACCAAGCTTCACGATGCACTTCGGAGAGCCGTACTCGGTCGCAAAGTCGCCTTGCTCGTAGTAACCGGCCCTGTCGCATCCTTCGTGCACGGTCTGGGTGAACAACCACGTTGGCCTCAGGGCTTCGTCCAACGGGATCATCGGAGCCTGCCCTGTCGCTTGGTAGAGCAGGTAGAGGATCGTCTCAGAGAGGTTGTCGGGATGGGTTGGGCAGCCGGGTACGTTCACGATCGGGAGACCTGCGTGCGAGCGCCAATCCCAACCGAGGTAGTCCGCCACTCCCATCGCGCCCGTCGGATTACCGGCCATCGCGTGGATGCCACCGTAGGTCGCGCAGGTTCCCGCTGCGATGATCCCGAGAGCCTTGGGCGCGAGGCGGTCTATCCACTCGCTGGTCGTCATGGGTTGTCCCGTGGCGGGGTTGTTCCCGAAGCCGCACCAGTAGCCCTCTTTCTTTATGGCCTCATTCGGGATGGAGCCCTCGATCACCAGGACGAAGGGATCGATCTCGCCGCGCTCGGCCTTGAAGAACCATTCGAT
Source organism: uncultured Actinomycetes bacterium (assembly GCA_963777015.1). Lineage (GTDB taxonomy): Bacteria > Actinomycetota > CADDZG01 > CADDZG01 > WHSQ01 > JACCXF01. The sequence goes on along the minus strand of CAVZOQ010000003.1, from coordinate 1,004,351 downwards.
GAAGGTGTCGGCGCCCTGCATCGGGCCGCACTCGAAGTCGATCAAGGGCCAGTGCACGGCGACCTTGGGCAAACCGGGAAGCGCGCCCAGCACGATCTCTTCGATGCTGGGCTGTGTCGCAGCGGTCAAGGCAACCGAGTCCCCGTCGCACGAGAGCCCTGCGTTGATCCACAGGATATGGACGACGGTTTCTTCCTCTTCCTGCGTCGCCCGCATCTCATCCGCGGTCGTTGCCATCACCGCACCTCCTTCTAGACGCCGCGCGGCGTCTGGTCGCCCTTCGGGGGATTACCGCAAGGAAGACATGCAGATGAAGCGGCAGGGGCCGGCACCGGCCGAGAGGAGGTGAAGTAAGGAGAGGACGTGAAGGAATCTCGGTCGCACGGATCTGTGTTACAGCCCCCACGACGAGTGCAGCGAATGCTTTCTTGATTCGCCATGCACGCAGCTTTCTAAGCGCTTTTTCCCTCTCCCGGCTCCACACAATAGCCAGGCGGCCCAAGTCTCGCAAATGTTCCAACTCGCTCGATTCAGTCGCTCGGATCGATGAGCATCCTGATGACGTGATAGAGGCTTGCCTGTGCCTCCTGGATGCGCGGGATGTAGTCCGCGTCGACGCTGTGACCCCTGTCGCATAGCTCGGTCAGCTTCCCGCCTCCGTAACCCGCCAGGCCCACCGTCAAGAGCCCCCGATCCTTCGCTTCCTCCACCGCAGCGATGACGTTCCGGGAGCCGCCGCTCGTGGAGATGGCAACAGCGACATCATCGGCATCGCCGTGAGCGATGATCTGCCGGGCGAAGATGTTGTCGAAGCCAACATCGTTCCCCACCGCGGTCACGACCGCGGCATCGTTGGTCAACGAGAGAGCGGGGACGGCCGACATTCCGGGGGGTGGCGATAGCAGGTCCACCACCAGGTCTTGGGCGTCGGTGGCCGAGCCTCCGTTTCCGAAGGCCAGGATCTTCCCGCCCGCGGCCATTCGCTCGGAGATCATCTGCCCACTTCGTAGGAGCTCGTCGGCCCGCACGGACGCCTTGCGCATGGCGATGACGTCGTCGCCCTTATTCAGGATCGATGCCCCGACCTGCCCCAAGACGCCGTCGAGATCCCGTTCCGCGTCGGCCAAGAACGGATAGAGGAAGCTCGACCGGCCCGTGTCGTGGCCCCGGCTCTCCGGTCGGTCATCCAGGAGGCCTTTGTGCTCGAAGAACACGTGAACCAGCTCCCACAGCACGTGGTACAGCGTTTCGTGTATCTCCTGTACAACGAAAGGGTCTTCGGACGACACCGCGAAGGCGAAGTCGGCGTCCCGGCCCTCACCCTCCGGACCCCCCAGCGAGACCGTCAACATGCCCGTTGCGCCCGCTTGCTTTAGCCCCGCCGCGACGCTTTCGGCTCCGGCATCCTGGGCTCCGTGTGTCATCCCGATCGCGATGTCCTCGGGCGACCCCAGGATCGCCAGCTGCCGGGCGAAGAAATCCTCACGACCTTGCGAGATCAAGCCCAAAGTGGAGGGAGCGTCGTTCGGCAGAGCGAGGGCGGGCAGAGCCCGCTTGCCGACGATCACCGGATGCACGAACTCGACCGAGATGTGCTGGGCGTCGGTTGCGGCCGCACCCACCCCGAACGCGAGCAGGCGCCCGCCTCGGATGAAGCGACGAGCCATGGCGTGACAAAGAAGCGATAGCCGGGGTGCTTCGGTGGCGAAGAACGAGCCAACCAGTTCTTCCCGTTCGAGGAAGGCCGACTTGATGAGAGCTTCGGGATCCATCGTGACTCAACAGATGCGAGGAAGTGGGTCTCCGATGAGCATGTCCATGATCCTGGTGCCTCCGAACCCGGTCCGAACCAAGACCATCCCGGACGGCTCATCGGCGATCTCGCCGATCACCGCTGCCTCTGAGCCCCCCGGGGTCTGTCGAAGAGCCGTCAGGGAGTCGTCCACGACCTCTCGATCGACGATCGCGAGGAGCTTTCCCTCGTTGGCCACGTACATCGGGTCGATCCCCAATATCTCGCACGCCCCCTTAACAGCGGGGCGGACCGGGATCGCATCCTCATCCACCGCGACCCCGACGTCCGCGTCACCCGCCAACTCGTTCAAGACGGTGGCCACTCCCCCGCGCGTTGGATCACGCATCACGCGCAGGTTCTGACCGGCTGTATCGATCAAAGCCTTCGCAAGCGGCCAGAGCGGAGCGGTGTCGGAGCGCACGTCCGCATCGAGATCCAGCTCCCCACGCGCGAGCATGATGGCGGTGCCGTGATCGCCGATGAAACCGGATGTGACGATCCGGTCACCGGGACGGATCGAGGCGCCGGACAGTGAGACATCGTCAACGCGACGGCCCAGTCCCGTCGTCGTGATGTACAACCCATCCGCTTTGGTCCTCTCCACGACCTTGGTGTCTCCGGCAGCGATCTCGACGCCCGCAGCGCGAGCCGCATCGGCCATCGCCCCCACTTCGTCGCGCAGGATGGATGCGTCGAGGCCCTCTTCGATCACAAAGGCTGCCGTCAGGGCTATGGGCTCTGCGCCGCTCATGGCGAGGTCGTTCACGGTCCCGTTCACGGCCAGCTCTCCGATGGAGCCTCCCGGGAATCGAAGGGGGTTGACCACGAACGAGTCGGTGGTGAACGCCAATCGTGTGTCATCCACGTCGATCGAGGCGGCATCGGCCAACTCCGCCAGGCGGTCGTTACGGAAAGCCGGTTCGAACAATCCCGAAACCAGCGTATGGGTGGCCTTCCCGCCGGCTCCGTGGGCCATCGTTATGCGCTCGTCCCGGAACCTCGGCCTGAGCTTGCGCTGGCGCTCGATGCGAGCGAGGACCTCCTCCTCGAGATCCGCCATCTATCTCAGGTCCCCGTGCGCTCTTTGGATCGCGCGAATCTCCCGAAGTTGTAGTAGGCGGCACAGGCTCCTTCGGAGGAAACCATGCACGTACCGATCGGCGTCTCGGGGGTGCAAGCCGTGCCGAAAACTTTGCATTCCCATGGCTTGATGACGCCTTTCAGCACCTCTCCGCACTGACACGCTTTCGGATCGGCGACCCGGACCCCGGGCACATCGAAGCGGAGTTCGGCATCCCAGTCCGAGTACTCGTCCGTGAGCTTGAGAGCGCTTTGCGAGATGAATCCCAAACCCCTCCACTCGAAGTACGGCCGCAGCTCGAACACTTCTTGAAGGATCTCGAGGGCCTTCAGATTTCCCTCCCATGGCACCACGCGGCCGTACTGATTCTCGATCTCGGATCTTCCTTCGTTGAGCTGGCGCATGATCATGTGGATCGACTGCAGAAGATCGAGTGGCTCGAAGCCCGCGACAACGACCGGTTGTCCATAGTCGGCGGGAATGAATTCGTAAGGACGACAACCGATGACCGTCGAGACGTGTCCAGGTCCGATGAACGCATCGAGACGGAGGTCCGGCGAATCGAGAAGCGCTTTCAAGGGCGGCACGATCGTGACGTGGTTGCACATCACCGAGAAGTTCCGGATCCCCTCGGCCTTGGCGCGCATCAGCGTCAGAGCGGTCGAAGGCGCGGTCGTCTCGAACCCGATCGCGTAGAAGACCACGTCGTTCTCTGGGTTCTCACGTGCGATCTTCAGGGCGTCGAGTGGCGAGTAGACGAACCGGACGTCGGCGCCTTGCGCCTTGACATCCAAGAGACTGCCGTCTCCTCCGGGGACCCTCATCATGTCGCCGAAGCACGTGAAGATGACGCCGGGGCGCCGGGCGATCGCGATCCCATCGTCAACCCGGCCCATCGGGATCACACAGACCGGACAGCCGGGACCGTGAACGAGCTCGATCGATTCCGGTAGGTGATCCTCGATACCGTGCTTGTAGATCGTGTGGGTGTGGCCCCCACACACTTCCATGATCTTGTAGTGACGGCCGGGCTCCGCCAGCGCCGCGATCTGCGGTGACAGGTTCCGAGCGATCTCGGCATCCCGGTACTCGTCGACGTACTTCATGAAGACTCGTCCAGACGTGAGATCGCAACTCCGCCGTGGACGAGCAGCGTTTCACCGACGGTCACGGGGCTCACGAGCTCTATCCCGACGGTCCCCCGCTGTCCATGAGGGTCCTCGCAGAGCGCATCGGGAGTCCCCGCTTCGATGACGGTCACCGGCACCGCGACATCACCGCAGGTAAGACAGCCATCGACGACCGAGCAGAAGGGCGGATCGGGCTCCCGCGGCGTCGCACTCGCCGCCGGATCCGCGAGGGGCAGGGGCCCGAGGCTCACTCGATCTCGCTCTCGACCAGCTGCTGGAGCTCGTCCTCGAAGGCCTCTCCCATGCCCTTCAGCATCGCGAGGGTGGACTCGGCCTCGGCTTCGTCGACCTTGGAGAGAGCGAACCCGACATGGATGAGGACCCAGTCCCCGACGTCCAGACCACCCGGCTCTTTCTCGAGTAATCCGATATTGACGTTGCGCCGAACGCCGCCGACATCGACCTTAGCGATGTGGGTCTCGGGATCGATGAACTCGACCACTTGCCCTGGGATAGCGAGACACATACGGCGCTTCCCTTCCGTCGTTCTGAGGACGCCAATCATCGCGCCGGATCGGTACACGTCAACCGGTGTTTCCTCCCGCCCTTCGCGCTCCCTCCAGCTCGCTTAGCTCCCGGGTGGTGTGTAACCCCGGCGGTTGCGTTCGGATGCGATCAGGGCCTGGCCGAACGACAGTCCTCCATCATTCGGGGGCACCCTCCTATGCCGCAGGACGGAGAAGCCCCTCTTGTTCAGCTCCCTCTCGGTCCGCCTGAGTAGAAGAACGTTCTGGAACGTGCCCCCGGTCAGGGCGACGGCCTTAAGGCCGCTCTGCTCTCTGACCTGTTCGCACGCGACCGCGAGGGCGACGGCCAGAGTGTTGTGGAACGCCGCGGCGACCGATGGCACATCCCGCCCCTCGCTGAGGTCCTCCGCAAGAGCCCGCACCAACCCGGGGCCATCGATGCCGTTAGATGCCGGCGGGAGCGCGTAGGTCCGCTCGATCGATGGCTCCGCCACCTGCTCCAGCTCCGCCGCAGCCTGGCCCTCGTAACTCACCCGGTTGCGAAGACCGCAGATCGCCGCCACGGCATCGAACATCCTCCCGGCGCTAGAGGTCTGCGGCGAGTTGATCCCTCGCTCCGCCATGCGGAGGATCGGATCCCACCGCTCCGCCGTCCCCCTCACGAAGGAGATGTCGAGGTCTCTGGCCTCCGCCCCGAAGGCGCGCTCGAGATAGACCGCACCCATCCTCCAGGGTTCCTTGATGGCGGCGACCCCGCCCGGGAGTGGGACATAGGCGAGGTGTTGCTTGCGTTCCGCGGTGATGAAGTCGGCGACGAGCACCTCGCCCCCCCAGATCGCCCCGTCGTCGCCGAAGCCGCTGCCGTCGAGAGCCAGCCCGATGACGGGACCGTCCCGGCGGTTGTCCCCCAAGCAGGACGCGACGTGGGCATGATGATGCTGAACCGCCACGCGCTCCTCGTAACCGATGCGGTCGAGGGCCCACTTCGTTGAGAGGTAGTCCGGATGAAGGTCGTGGGCCAGGATCTTCGGGACCACCCCGTGAACCTTGGTGAGATGTTCAACCGAGGCGATGAAGGACTCCATCGTCTCCCAGTTCTCCAGGTCCCCGATGTGATGCGAGAGGATCGCTCGCCGCCCCACTCCCACACAGACAGTGCTCTTCAGCTCGCCACCTGTTGCGAGCACGGGTTTTACGAACTCCGTGTCAACGGGCAATGGCGCGGGGGCCCATCCACGAGAACGCCGGAGCGGAAACCGGACGCCTTCATGGGACCGGGTCACGGAGTCGTCACAACGGATATGTATCGGTCGATCGTGGGAGAGAAAGAGGTCTGCTATGTCGTCAAGCCGATCGAAAGCATCTGCATCCTCGAACGCGATCGGTTCGTCGGACAGGTTGCCCGAAGTCATCACCAATGGCACGTCCGATCTCGTCAGGAGCAGGTGATGGAGCGGCGTGTACGGCAGCATCACTCCGATGTACCGGTTACCCGGCGCAACGGCATCCGCGAGCTGAGTGCCGGATCGCTTTTGCAGCAGGACTATGGGTGCACCGGGACCCAACAGCAGCTCTTCTGCATCCCCGTCGATCACGGCGATCTTCTCTAGCGCGGCGATATCCTTCACCATCACGGCAAGGGGCTTCTCCTCCCGCGCCTTCCGGAGACGGAGGCGTTCGACGGCATTTTCCTCCGTCGCATCGCAGGCGAGGTGATATCCGCCCATCCCCTTGATCGCGACGATCAGTCCCCGTTCCAGAGCGGTGACGGCGGCATCCAAAGGATCCCCCACGAGTGGGCCCGCACCGGCGGCCAGAAGAGACAGCTTGGGGCCGCACGCCGGGCATGCGATCGGCTGCGCGTGGAAGCGTCGGTCGCTTGGGTCCTCGTACTCGGCGCGGCACTCCCTGCACATCTCGAAAGCAGCCATCGTCGTGGTGGACCGATCGTATGGAACGTTCTTCGTGATGGTGTACCGAGGCCCGCAATTGGTGCAGTTCGTGAATGCGTAGAGGTAACGTCGACTGGCCGGATCGAAGATCTCTGCTACACACTCCGCGCAGGTTGCGATGTCGGGCGAGATGGGTGAAGACTGTCCGCTCTCACTCCGGCTGGACGAGATGCGGAACTCCTTGAGTCCTGCCGATGGCGCGAGATCCTCAACGTCGACGCTTTCTATCCGCGCGAGCGGAGGCGGGTCCGCACGCAGCGTGCGGCAGAACTCCTCGATGAGCTCCGCGTCACCCTGTATCTCGATGACGACACCGGCCGAGTCGTTAAACACATTGCCTGCGAGACCGAGCTTGGTAGCGAGGCCGTAGACATAGGGTCGGAAGCCCACCCCCTGCACTATCCCGCCCACCCGTAGACGACTGGCTCTGACAGAGGCGGGGCTCGGACCGGGTGCCTGCGGGGTTCTGTGATCCATGGATCCCGAGCTTTTCACAATGGACCATGATGGTCGTGACGCACGAGATGGGCTTCGCTCGAGAGGTGGCCAACCGGATGGTGTTCATGCACGAAGGCGAGTTGATCGAAGAGGGTCGACCCGCCGACATCATCAGCGGAGCGCGGGACCCCCGGACTCGCCGATTCCTCGAAGCCGTCCTGTGACACCTGTAAGGCCCGGCGCGATGCCCGAGGGGCGGCCCCACCGAGCGACGGGCGCGTCGCTGGCCGCCATCATCCTCGCGTTGCTCTGTTTCTCCGCGGTGATGATGCTCCACGTCGTGCGCGGGGACATCGATCCGCTGCGCCGAGTGATGAGCGATTACGCCAACGGATCCCAGGGACCCATCATGACCGTTGTCTTCTACGCCTTCGGGCTCTCCTCGCTGGCGCTCGCCTTCCGCCTTCGCAAGGCGATCCCGCCCACTCTCGTAGCGAGAGCCGTCCCCGTCCTGATGGCTTTGGCAGGCGTTTCCCTGATCGCAGCCGGTGTCTTCGAAGTCGAGCGACCCTTGGTGCCGGACACGGTAGAGGAGGTGATCCACAGCAACGCATCCATCGCAGCATTCGTTCTTCTCATCTCATCGATGCTGCTGTTCTCGTTCGTGTGCTGGACCGATGCGCGGTGGTGGAGCTTCCGGTGGATCTCGTTGCCGCTTGCCTTGGCCGCGGGCGCGGCCGCTGCGGCGACTCCTTTCACGGAACAAAGTGGCTGGTCGGGTGCCGTACAGCGGATGTTGGGTGCCAGCGTGCTGCTCTGGTTCCTCCTCGTCGCCCTCCACGTCAGGAGAAAAGCCTTCCGCACGACGTGATGAACAGCCGCGCTAGGACCGTCACGATCATCAGCGTGTTGTCCAGTTTCGCGTTCGTCGCCGCCCTGCACGTAGTGCGAACAGACCTGGCCCCCGCTTCTCATCGGCTGAGCGAGTACGCCAGTGGCCCATACGGGTGGATGATGACGGCCGCTTTCATCGCTCTTGGCTGCGGGCTCGTAGCCTTCGGGTTCGACCTGTGGATCCGCTCGAGCCGGAACGCGATCGACTGGCTCTGTTTCTCGGCTGTGGCCGTGGCCGCTGCCGGCACGATGCTTTCGGGCGTCTTCGAGACCGGGGGGTCGGATCTCGCCGAAACCATGCACAGCCGGGCATCTGCCATTGCCGTCATCGCTCTCGTTACCCTCGCGCTCGTTTACTCGATACCCCGGCGGGCCAACGCCCACGAAACCGATCGCGTTGGTGCCACTCTTGCCGTGATCGCTGCGGCCCTCGCCCTGCTGAGTCCCGTGTTCCATCACACGCGATGGACGGGACTCAGCCAGCGCCTGCTGTGGGTCGTGCTGCTCGCGTGGTTGCTGAGAGAGGCATGGAAGCCGGCCCTAGGTGGTTCCGTCTCGGGCCACGGCGGCCACCACGCGGAACAGTAGGACGCTGCCGACGAACAGACCGCCGTAGCCAAGGATCTCGAACAATCCGATACCGGAGGAGACCGATGGACCGCTCTCCGCCGCCACGAGGAGCACGGCCGCGACGACCAGGAAAGCCGCGCCTACGCCGGCGAGTAAGGCTCGGTTGACCAACGTGCGGACGATGCGGGCCCCGTCCTCGTCCATGACGTGACGAACGCGGAGGTCGCCGCGCGCAGCAAGGGTCATGATCCGATCGAAGCGATCGGGCAACCGTCGCAATCGGGGAAGCATCCCCAGCAACTCGTCCCGGGCCATGGTCTCCACGTCGACGGCGGGTTTCTCTGAGGCGGGCCCCGCGAGTTCGGCCGCCGCCGAGCCCACCGACATCCCCGGGGAGATCACACCCAGTGTCCCGTCGAGGGTCACCAGCGTGCGCGACAGAAGGACGAGGTCACCCGGAAGCCGGATCCCGAACTCCGCCAGCATCGGGACCAGATTTTCCAGAGCTCTTGGCTCGACCGATCCGGTCGGCCGCATGTTCTCGGTCATCACCCGAGCGATCGCTCGCTCGAGTCGCTCGGCCGAAACCGCCCCGCTCATGTCGGCGACACGCTCGATCCCGTCCCGCAGCAGTCCTACATCGCGCCGCACCAGCGCCGCCAGCATGTCCACCACGGCTTCCTGCTGGATCGGGTCAAGGCTGCCCACCGCGCCGAAATCGATCAGGCCGAGCGACCCATCTTCCAGAATGAACACGTTTCCGGGATGGGGATCGGCGTGGAAGAACCCGAGACGCAGTATCTGCTCCAGCGCGGAACGAAGCAGCTTCTCCGCCAGGGCTTTCCGGTCGAAGCCCGACGCCTCCAGAGCAGCGGTGTCGGAGGCGGTGGCACCCTCGAATCGTTCTTGAACCAGGACGCGAGGTGTACAGAGCTCCCCATACACCTTCGGGATCCGGACACCGGAAGCGGGATCGAGAACGGCCGCCATGTCCTCCATGGCGTTCGCCTCGAGACGGAAGTCGAGCTCGGCGCGAAGACTCCGAGCGAAGTGGTCGAGTACTTCCCCCGACCCGATGCTCCGGCCGAGCAGGGTGCGCCGTTCGGCCAGATTGGCCAGCCGGGCGAGCGCCGCAAGGTCGCGTTCCATCACCAGCGCGATATCGGGTCGCTGGATCTTCACCACCACGGGCTCACCTGAATGCAACCGGGCCCGATAGGTCTGCGCGATGGATGCAGCCGCCAGCGGCGTCCAATCGAACTCGGCGAAGAGCACCGACGCAGGACTCCCGAGCTCCGCCTCCAGCACGGGACGGACGCGTTCTGGAGGTTCCGGCGCGGCACGGCTCTGCAACTTGCTGAGCTCGGCGCATATCTCCGGTGGGATGAGATCGACGCGGGTTGCGGCGATCTGCCCGATCTTCACGTAGACGCCGCCGGCGTCTTCGAGTACGCGACGGATGCGCACCCCTACCGGCTCTGCCGCCCTTTCCTCCTTGCCCCCTGCGCCGAGGAAGGGCCCGAACCCCTGCCCACGTATCAGTCCGAGCAGTTCGCGGTAGCGGCGCAACACGTCCAGGCGCGCCTTCACGGCGCGCAGCGGACGCGGGGCCGTGACCAGGCCTGCCTGTTCCGCAACGGCGAGAGAACCGGGCCTGGCCAGCAGGTCGAGAGCTACCGCAACGCCCATCGTGGCCGGCACGGCTATAGCCACCATGTGGGTAAGTAGGCCGTCGGCCCCCCAATTCCATCCGTTGAGCCCGAGAGCGAGCAGGGCGCCGATCCCCCAACCGACGACGCCCGAAACGAGTGCTCTCCCCCATCCGCGGCGGGCGCCTAGCAGCCGGAGGGATATGGCGGTGGTCACGAACGCGAGCACAAGCGCGACGAGGAACCGGAGCGACGCCTCGGGAAGACTAGCGGCCAGCAGCATCACACCCACGATATGCGCACGGCACGAGATCGCGCTGACCCGGCGAAACGCCATTTACGAGACCAGGCTCCTCGGCGCATGCTGTGACACTGGTGAAGAACGACGACGGAGGGATGACATGAGCGATCCTGCGGCCCCGCGATCGGACACGAAAGACGTTACTGGGGAGAGCCGGGTTGCAAAGCTGTTCGGGCTCAGTGGAGAGAACTGGATGCGTCATGCCAATCCCCTCAGCGTCTGGACCCGATTCACCGTTCTATCGTTGATCTCTCTGGCCATCTGGAGCCGTGACTGGATCGGGTGGTACTGCCTGATCCCGATCGCACTTTCGTTGGTCTGGATGATGATCAATCCTCTTCTGTTCCCGCCGCCGAGCTCAACGAAGAACTGGGCTTCGAAGGGGGTGTTCGGCGAGCACGTCTGGTCGGAAAGGAACGCCGTCGAGATCCCCGAACAGTTCAAGTCGCCGGTACCGAACGTAGCGAACATCTACGCCACGATCGGCATCGTCCTCTTGGGTTACGGGTTGGTCGTCCTCGAAGTGATCCCCGTGCTCGCCGGCCTCGTGATCGCGCACGGGGGGAAACTCTGGTACATCGACCGGATGGTGCTCCTCTTCGAGGACATGAAGACTCGCAACGCCGAGTACGCGCGGTGGGAGTACTAGAGTCCGGCTTCACCCGACGCAGCGACAACAACACGAGTCAACTCCCGTTCGTCCATAAACCGGCCCGTGGAGTAGCCGCCAAGTACCACGGCGAACGCCGCGCCGTCCCGTAAGGTCCCGCAGTTGGTGGAGCGGACCCAGAAAGTGGTCTTCGCACAGGACTGCTTAAGGTTCTATCATCGGGGAGGGATGGCGCGATATGAATTCAGACTCTACGTCACAGACGAGACGGGACGCTCGCGTCGTGCCGCCGAGAACTTGCGCGCACTGTGTGAGGACCGGCTTGCCGGCCTCTACGTCATCGAAGTCATCGACGTCCTCATACGTCCCGACCTAGCAGAGGAGGATCGGATCATCGCTACTCCAACGGCCATAAGGCGCGTTCCTCCGCCGCCGCGTCGAGTCATCGGAGACTTGTCCGAGCTCGACCTCGCGGCCACGGCACTCGATCTGCCGGAGCCCGAAGATATGGCGGACGAAAAGGCGGGCGCGTGAGCGCTACAGAGGGCGAGTTCGAGAAGCTCCCTACCGGCATCCCGGGGCTGGATCAGATCATGCTCGGCGGTCTCCCCGCATCGCGCCCAACCCTGATCGCGGGGTCGGCGGGCAGTGGCAAGACGGTCTTCGCGCTGCAATTCCTCGCCGAGGGCGTTCGGCAGTTCGACGAGGCCGGAGTGTTCGTCACCTTCGAGGAGCCCGCGGGGGACCTCAGGCGCAGCGGAAGTTCGCTCGGGTTCGACATCGGGGAGTGGGAAGGGAACGGGCAGTGGGCTTTCATCGACGGGTCGCCGGTAGTCGAAGAGGAAACCTCCGTCTCCGGAAGCTACGACTTCGGGGGTCTTGTCGCGCGCATCGAACACGCGGTGAAAGAGACTGGCGCCAAGCGAGTAGCCCTCGATTCGCTGGGGGCGATCTTCGCTCGATTCGTGGATCAGACGTCCGTGCGTTTCGAGCTGTTCCGTGTGGCCTCGGCGCTCAAGGAGATGGGCGTCACCTCGGTCCTCACCGTTGAGCGTTCAGACGAGCATGGCCCGATCTCGAGGTTCGGAGTCGAGGAGTTCGTTGCGGACAACGTGGTCACCCTGCGCAACGTTCCCGAGCGGGAGAAACGACGACGCACGTTGGAGGTCCTGAAGTTCAGGGGCGCGGAGCATCGTTCCGGCGAGTGGCTCTTCACGATCGTGCAACAAGAGGGAGTCGTGGTTCTCCCGATATCTCTGATGGCACTCAGGCCTCCGGCGTCGAGCGAAAGGGTCACCACCGGCAACGGCTCACTCGACCGCATGTGCTCCGGCGGTTTCTTCCGTGACTCGGTGGTCATCGTGTCGGGGCCAACCGGTTCCGGCAAGACCCTGATCGGCTCTGAATTCGTTGCCGCAGGGGTCGCCGCGGGAGATCGCTGCCTGCTGATCTCGTTCGAGGAAAGCCTCGAGCAATTGACCCGCAACGCATCGAGCTGGGGCATCGACCTCGAGGCGCTCGAGAACAGCGGAAGCCTCAGGATCATCAGTGAGTATCCCGAGGTTGCTTCTCTCGAAGATCATTTCGTGAACATAAAGAACGTGATCGAAGACTTCTCACCGAGGCGAGTAGTGATCGACAACCTGTCGGCTCTCGAAAGGATCTCTACCGAGCGCGGCATCAGGGACTTCATCATCGGTCTGACTTCGTTCCTCAAGCAATTGGAAGTCACCAGCCTCATCACCGCCACCACGACGACGTTATTCGGTGGCCCCTCTGTGACCGAGGGACATATCTCGACGCTCGCCGATGGCATCATCCTGCTTCGTTATGTGGAGCATCGATCCGAGGTTCGACGGGGCCTGGCCGTCCTCAAGATGCGCGGCGCGGCGCACGAGAAACAGATCCTCGAATTCACGATCGACGATCACGGCCTCCACGTCGGAGAGCCCTTCCCGGGCGGCGTGGAGGGGATACTTGGCCTCGCGCGCTCCACGAGTGCAATCGGAGGGGATCCTCAAGGCCAGTAAGGGTCGATGAACCAAAGAACTGCCGTCAGGCCGACAGGGCGGCCGGAACTGCCTTGCCGTCCCGAAGCAGATCGGTAGCTTCAACGCCTTCGAGGGCGCGTGCGCACAGGAAGCCCTGTCCGACGTCGCAACCGAGGTCGAGAAGAAGTTGGCGTTGCCCGAGTGTCTCGACCCCTTCCGCGATGACGCGCAAGCCCCAAGCTCTTCGCGAGCGCCAGAACGGTCTCCACGATCTTCCCGCCCTCTTCGGATTCCAGTCGCTGGACGAACGAGCGATCGATCTTCACGCCATCGATCGGCAGTCGATGCAGCGCGGTAAGGGATGACTGCCCTGTCCCGAAGTCGTCGACAAGGACGTCGATCCCGAGGGCGTGCAGACGTTTCATCCGAGCCGTCGCGGCGTCGAGATCCAGTATCACCACGCGCTCGGTGATCTCGAGCTGGAGCGAGTCGCCCTCGATCCCGGCTGCGGCCAGTCGTCGTTCGACCTGATCGATGAAATCATCCTGCCCGAACTGACGGTCGGACACGTTCACGCTCATCCTGAGGCTGGAGTCGACGTCCACCCACTGTTTCGCTTGCCGACAGACCGAGTCCAGGACCTGCCAGCTGAGCGGGACGATCATCCCAGTCTCCTCGGCAACTTCCACGAATCGCTCTGCCTCGTCCACCGCCTCCGTCAGGATGGCGCCAGCGGAGAAGCGCCTCGAACCCGGTGATGCGCCAGTCCGACAGGTTCACTATGGGTTGGTACCAGGTGAGGAACTCACTCCGTTCGACGCCTCGCCGAAGCTCCGTCTGGAGGCGCAACCTCTCCAGCGCCTCCGCTTGCATGCCGCGATCGAAGAGCTCCACGTTTCCCTGTCCCCGGCGCTTGGCCCGGTACATCGCGATGTCGGCGTTCCGAACCACATCGAGAGCGGAGACATTCTCGTCGCCCCCCATGACGATCCCGATGCTCGCTGAGGTGTAGAAGGACTCGCCGGCCAGCTCCACCGGGCGCGCGATCTCCTGCTGGATCCGTTTGGTCGCGGCGAGGGCCGAAGGGATGTCACTGACGTCCTCGAGCAGGATGGCGAACTCATCGCCACCGAGTCTGGAGCAGATATCGGCCGACCGAAGTTCACTCTGGATGCGGTTCGCCACCGCGACGAGCAAAGCATCTCCCGCCGCATGACCAAGACTGTCATTCACCAGCTTGAAGTTGTCGAGATCCAGGAACAGCACGGCGAAGAGCAAGCCACCCCGTAATCGTCGCTCCCTGGCGATCGCGTTCTCCAGGTGGTCGATGAATAGGGTCCTATTGCCAAGGTCGGTAAGCCCATCGTGCAAGGCCTTGTGACTCAGCTGCTGGCGTGTCGTCAAGTCCGTAAGCGAGCCGGCAAAACGCACCGGCCGACCCTTGTCGTGAACAGCGACACCTCTGCTCAATACGGGGACGTACGAGCCATCCTTGTGCTGAAGTCGATGCTCGAGCACGAACTGTTCGGACTTTGACTCCAGATGCTTATCGACGGCGGCACGCAATTCTTCGATGTCATCGGGATGAGCCCGTTCGAGCCAGTCGTCGGGACTCTCACTCATGTCTCCATCGCCGCACCCGACGATCTCTCTCCAGCGTGGCGAGGTGTAGAGGCGATCCGCGGTCAGATCCCAGTCCCAGAGACCATCGTGGGCCCCGCGCGCGGCCAGCGCATAACGCTCTTCGCTTTCTTTAAGCTGTCTTTCCACCAGCTTTCGATCGGTGATGTTGCGCAAGGTCACGACGTAGGCGTCTTGGCCGCTCCATGTGATGGGGCCGACATGCATCTCGATGACCGCGTGCGATCCATCGGCACCGACGCTGTCCAGCTCCGCAAAACTATCCCCCGCAGCCAGAGGGAACCCGAAGGGATAACCGATGAGCGTCTGCCCGTGGCCCAGTAGTTCCTCTGCCGATGGGTTCGCCAAGCAGATCATCCCCTGGGTATCGACCACCAGGATCCCGTCCAACGTGGCCATGACCGCATTTCGGTAGTCGTTCTCGGATCCATCGTCGCTCAGCTCCGCCGCCACGGCCCGCGCCGAACGCACGCTGCTGAAGGAACCCTTCCGTCGCTCTGGAGTCCCCCTCATGGATGGTTGCCCTTCGCCGCCCTCGGTCATGCAGTTGACCCCCAACATGATTCGCCACAACAGCCCATGACCCTGGGAACGATCGGTTGATCGCAGGTCGGGCGGGCGGGTTGAAACTCGATCTTGATTGACATGGGGGTTGGTGGCCGGGGCCAGACCAAACATTCAACCACTATCTGCCAATTCCCCTATGTACCATCCGGGTGGAGTTCACCCCCTAACCGGGGGAACCTCGGAGCTGTGATCTCTCGACCTGCAGCCTTGCTTCTGTTGACTTGCATCGTCCTAGATCAACAACACCGCTGCGCCGTAGCCAACGAGTCCGCCGAGAAGAACCAGCAACAACGAACGAGTCCAAGTCAGCACCACCGCGCCTGCCGTGGCCATCAGGGTGCGAGTGTCCGCGATGACACCACCGTCGAACAACGAAACCGCCGCCAGCGCGGCGAACAGCGGGGCCGGGATCCGATCGAGGATGGATCTCAGGTAAGGGGACGGATCCGGCATCAACACGAGGGCGAGGGCTCGACTCCCATACGTCATGACGGCGATGCCGGCTATCAGCCAGAAGCTCATGTGCGCCTCCCTGGGATCGCAACGGCGAGACCTACGAGAACCGCGACGAACCCTTCAGAGCCCGGCCACAACCACGCAGCAACGCCTGCCGCGAGCGTGGCCGCGAGCGCTCGGATCGCCATGGACCATGACGGACACGCGGCGGCCGCCAGGCCGACGAACAGGACGGGGAAAACGGCGCCCGCTGCTTCGCCGAGAGCATCGAGGGAGGCGCCGGCAAGGCCAAGCGCCGTTCCCACCTGCCACGAGACGTAGAAGATCCCGCCTGAGACGACCAGGTTCCGACTGGCGTCGCCCTCGGAGACCAGCGTCAGGCCCACTGCCTCGTCGGTTAAGAACCACGCCATCCCCGCTCGCTGGAGTCGGCTCCGGCCGACGCGTGGACGCATCACTGCGCCGAGCGCAAGGTTCCTGAGGTTCAAAGAAGCCGCGCCCACGATCAGTGCGCCGGCCCCCGCTCCGGATGCCAGCAGGGCGGCGAGCGTGAATTGAACGGATCCGGAGAAGATCACGAGCGACGTCGCCATCGTGGCCGCCGCGCCGATCCTCGGTCCCATCAAGCTTCCATAGATGACGCCGAACACGGCGATCGTGGCCGCGGGCGGCATGGCTGCAAGAACTATCCGTCTCACGTCGTCCAGTCTCGAGTTCGGTCGGGCCAACGGACTCGTGTCCGCCCGTCACCGTATCCGGGGAGACTTCGCACCGGAACGCCCAACTAGGATCGCCTCGATAAGTGTCTGGTCGGAAAGGTGATCCATTGAAGATCGGTTCCGTCGTCATCGACTGCAACGACTTCGACAAGATGTCGACCTTCTGGCAGGAGGCCCTTCGCTACGTACCCCGAGACCCTCCGGAGGAGGACTGGGTGATCCTCCGAGATCCACACAGGGAGGGCGTCAATGTGTCTCTACAACAGGTACCGGAGGCGCGTACGGGGAAGAACCGGTTGCATCTGGACCTCTACACGGACGATCAGCAGGCCGAGGTCGACCGACTCCTCCGTATCGGAGCCACCCGGCACCCCCGCATCCCCGAGGCGGACGAGGACTTCATCGTCCTCGAGGATCCGGAAGGCAACCTCTTCTGCGTGATCGACGTGTCGAAGTAGACGCACGATCAGCGCGGTCCGCGGGCATGGCTCAGATCAAGGTAGGACCTTGATCAAGGTGATGGTGAAGTTGGTGTCCTCGGCAACATTGGTGATCGTGTTCCACCCCTGCGCTTCGATCAGGGCCCGACGTCCCGAAGGAGTGGAAGTTGCGCTGTGCTGGAAGGTGATCACTCGGCCACCGCCTTCGATGTTCCCGGTGACGACGTATTCGGCCTCATCCGGCGGGTAGCCGCTCATCAAGCCGGGGAAACGCACGTAGGTGCTTCCCACGGTTCCCTTCATCGCAAGCGCCGGGTTATCCGGCGACTCGCAGTTGTATGCATCCGGGATGCCATCGCTCGCGAGACCCGCCGAGTCGACATTGAGCGGTCTGATCCTGGCGAAAGCAAGGACCGAGCCGTTCTTGCACCTCTTCTGGAGAGCCCGCCCTTCGATGCCATCGACCTTCCCGGCGTTGTGCGCGAAGAGGGCGTGTCTCACTCCATGAGCGATCGCTGGGGCCCCCGCCGCGATCGTCGCCGCGATCGTTGCGACCAGGATCACTTTCAGGTTCTCACGTACCACCTCGAGCATGGCTCCCCCATTTCCGCGGGGGCTTTCCCCCGCACTTGGTACGACCGACGTTAGAGTTTGGAGGGGATGAACGGAACGTCGGTCGTAAAGGTTGCGCCGATTACGTATGCCGTCCCCAGGTCTTGCCTTTGAACGGCCCTAAGCCACTCCTGTAGCGAGGCCGAACGCTCCCAGGACGCAAAGAACCACGACGCCCGCGGCCGGGACGTACCTGTCCGCGATGCGTTCGTGCATCTGGATCACGAAGAGCGACGACATCGCGCCGATGCCGTGGCCCATGGCGGCCAGGACCACCATGAATCCCCAGCAGGTGGTCACGCAGCTGATGGCGGAGCCGACCCCGAAAAGTGCGCGGTCGAGATCGGCTCGCCATAAGTGGGCAGCGATAGGAACCGTGCGATCGCATCGTCGAAGGGCACGGCGTTTGACCGGGGCGAACTGCCACAAGGCGGCGGCGATAAGCGCCAGGCCCAGAGTGGTGACGCGTCCCCCTAGGCCCTCGACAGCCATTACGGCCCCAGAGATCGCTCCGGCCGAGGCCATCCAAGTGGCGAGATAACCAAACAGGAACAGCGCCTGGGCCCGGTATCGATGAGACCAGAGACTCGTGAGTGCAGAGCCGCCGCAAGGACGGCAGCACGAGCGGAGCCATCATCGCGGTAGCCATCAGGGCCACCCAGAAGACACCTCCACCCATCCGGTTCCCCGCATCGATCATGGAGTGATGCTGATGGTGTTGGGTGAGCCCCCCGCCGGCCACATCCATCACGAGAAGGCTCGCCCACGCGGCCGCGGCGAGCGCGACCACCCACCACTCCGGATGGCGCCGGGTCAAGCCTTGCAGTCGTGAGCGCGCGACCGAGCCGCCCGCGACTACCGAGTGTGCGCTCACCCGTAATAGACGCCGACTCGGCCGATGTGCACGGCTCCGTCCGGGCCGCCCGCGTCGTCCCCCTTCGGCGTGATGGTCACCCGGATCTCGGCGGGATCCCAGTCGTCGTCGGCCTTGAGGCGCTCGACGATGTCGGTGATCTCGAACGAGAAGGTCGCGCCGCTGCCACTATGGACCTCGTCGGTTCGGGAAGCTTCCACCAGCCCGAAGGTCGAGATCTTGCCGGCGCGGCGATCTCGGTTGGACTGGGGATCGCTACCGGGAGGCGCGTTGATATGGATGACATAGCTGCCCGCGCCGAGTGTCGTCGCGGTCACGTTCTCCAAGGTTAGGTAGACGCGCCGCGTAGGTTCCGCGTCGACCGCTACGGCGCCGCGGGCGGCCGGGCCCTTCGGGGGACCCAGCTTTACGCCGACGGTGGTCGGCTTCTGTCCCAGCGGGATCTTCGTATCGGAGGTGCCGACCAGCTCGGGAGGTGTCTCCTCCTCCATGGGTTCCTCCTCATCCGGCGAGCGCGCCAGCTCGGGCGCGCGCCTTCGCGTTGTCTCGGACACTTCGGGGACCGGGACGCCCTCGTATCGATATCTGAAGGGTGCAGCGGTCGTGTCGATGACGTCTTTCACCGCAAGAGACGTTCGCCAGTTACCGCTGCCGAAGACGAACTCCCGGTTCCGCCAATCCCTGCTCGATGGATTCCGGTGCCCCGTTTGGTTCCGCCACACCTCCCACAACCGGTCGATGTTCGCGTGGTGCAGCCAGAAGATCGGGTCGCGCGCGGCCAGTTCGAAGAAGCTCATGAAACCGCCGGTTGTCGGATCTCCGTCGGTGCCACCGACGTCGACGTGCACCATCCCATGAGGCTCGAGTTCGAGCTGCCCGAACGCCGGACCGTTATGAGCCCATCCCGTCTTGGGTCCACCGAAGGTTGGGATGACGATCGAGTCGGCGGTGAAGCGATCCGCCCACCCGCTGGTTTCGACGTCGTCGGCGTCAACGCGCCCGCCGTCTTTCATCTCCTGAGCCCTCCTCCTCACGAAAAGAGCATTGGGTCTGTCATCCGGTGTCTTCGCCTCGGTGAAGGCGGGGGGAAGAGCAAGAGTCTTGGGATGCTCGGGGTCGTAGTTCCAGAAAGGAAGGGCCCAATCATCGGGCCCGCCCAGCTTGACGATTGTGGCCCGGAGGATCTTCTCAAGGTGATGTAGGTACATGCGGTGCCAGGGAAGGAAGTACCAGCTCCCGTGCTGGCATGCGTTCCACGCGCGAGCATCGAGTCCGCTCGGCCAGTCTCGACGTGGGGAGAACGTCCCGTGGATGTTCGCTAGGTAGATCCAGCTCCGGGGATTCGAAACATCGTCGATCTCTTGGAGCTCGTGGATGCCCCGTTCGTACCACCGGATGACCGGGTGCCATTTCTTCTCGCGACTCAACGTCCATACGTCACGACGTTTCCGTGTATCGCCGCCGCCGCCGTTGGTCACCGCTCCCCTCCCTCGAGATCGCCCCGGTTAAAGCCTACAAGGGGGGCCGATGCATGGAGTGGGCCTTAGGCGATGAGGTCTGCGTTCGTGAGCTGTTCGGTCAGAAGCCGTGTGAAGTTCCCCGGATCGCGGGCCGCGAACGCGCGACATAGCCGTCGACCATCCAGGTAGGCGGGAACGTATGCGCGCGACGTAGGATCGGTCACGAACCCGACGGTGCGGGTGGCCCTTTCGTTCGACTCGAGAGCCCACTCGCGCAGGTACTCCTCTGCTTCCTCCGGAGCCGCGCCGTCCTCGAACAGCATGAAGGCAACGTTGACCGCGGTGGCGAAGAGTTCTATCTCGGCGCTATGGACCTCATGAGCTTCGACGGGGTCGAACGTCAGGTCCATATCGGCCAGGACGTCGCCGACGACATGGAAAGGCTCCGGCCCGAGCGCCTCCTCGAGGGCGTTCATCGCGATCCCTTCGGAGATGAGGGATTCGGGGGCGGAGATGATCGTGACGCTCGTTTCCAGGCGATCTAGTTTCCGGTAGAGGTGCGCATCCTTGGCCGCCCGTTCGGTGTGGTGCCCGGGGTACGCCTCGTGCGCGGCGAGGTCGACCAAGACCCGGAACGAGATCGGAAGGTCGGCATTAACCTCAACGCGGCTGCGGAATTGCCCCTCGTACCAGTTGTAGGCGCTCCACGTTTCGTTCGAGACCAACTCGTAGGTGACCGACTCCTCCGCGGGCAAGGGGGCAAGCGCGTGGGCTCGGGGGCCGAGCACTTCCTTCAAACGCTCCAGCGCGGGCACGAGCTTCTCGCGCGGAACTGCGTTGTTCTCGTCCCACTCGATGTATCGATCCCGAACGGTGCCGGTGCCCGGGATAGCGGTGTCCAGCCGTCGGTGTACCGCCTCGAAGTCCTTCGTGTCGGTCCTAGTTGGGCGGACGCCGAGGCAGAGCTCGACCTCGTCGGTCCACGCGACCTCCTCACCCGACAAGCGGGCGGTGACACATTCGAGTGCTACGAGCTGGCCGTGCAGCCATCGCCGGCGATCTTCCTCGAGGTCGGCATCGCCGAGATCGTCGAGAAGGAGCTGCGCTTCGTCCCGAAGGCGCTCCGGATCGACAACTTCCTCGGCGCTGATTTCCCGTTCCCATTCCGACGGACCGATGAACGCGTCGATGAACCCGTCGATGTGACGGCCGACCCGTAAACACAGCCGCACGTAGCGCTCCGGTATGTCCATGACGGCTCACCCTAGACCAGGTGAGCGCTGAACTACCCGTCGGGCTGGGACAAGTGCGCCTTCGCGTCCTCGTACGTCGCGTTCTCAGTCGAATCGGCGGGCGCGTAGACGAGGTTCAGTACGCCGGTCTTGAACGTCTCGGACTTGATCAACGTCAATGGGATCGGGGCTTCGCCTTCGTCGAACAACCTCATACCCTTGCGGACGGCGATCGGGTGGACAAGCAGGTGCAGCTCGTCCAGCAAGCCGGCAGCGAGCAACTGGCGAACCACGGAGACCGAGCCGCTCATGCCGATGTTCGCGTCGCCGGGCTCCTGCTTCAACGCTGCTACGCCTTCGATGAGGTCGCCTTGGAGCTGCTCGGAGTTCCTCCACGTGAAGTCCAGCTCTTTGCTAGACACGACGATCTTGCGTGCGTCGCCGAGCGCTTTGGCCATGCCGGCGTCTTCCTCGCCGGCCGCTTCCCTCTCCGGCCACGCACCCGCGAAGCCTTCGTAGGTCTTGCGGCCAAAGAGAACGGTGTCGGCCGAGCCCAGCGTTGCATCGACGGCAGCACCCATCTCGTCGCTGAAGTACGGGAAGTGCCACTGGTCGGGCGCCTCAACGACGCCGTCGAGCGAGATGAACAGCCCAGCGATGATCTTCCTCATGATGCTCCCTCCTCGAGTAGTCCCAGCCTCTTCCGGCAATCTATTAGACGGCGCCGGCCGGAGAAACTAATCGGCGGCCCACTCGATTACCCGCTGGGCCCCCATGTCGAGGGAGGCCAATTGGGGTGATGGAACCGCTTACGGAGAGCTGGTCCATCCGCTGGGCTCTGCCACCCCACCCACCGCCGCCTACTCCTCCAAGTGATAAGGAACGCTCGCGACGACCACCCCGGGCTCGAATAAGAGGTGGCGCTTCACCAGTAGTGCGGTCTGCCCATGGAGTAGCTGGTGCCGCATCGTGCCAACCACGAATTCTGGGATGACGACGGTCACGACCCTGTCGATCCCGTCCGGAGCGAAGCGCTGGATATACGTCACGAGACTCTGACCGATGTCCCGGTAGGGAGAGTCCTCGAGCTCGAGGGGAGCCTGCACCTGATAACTCATCCACTGCTCTGCGAGCTTGTCGGTCTCCCCCGGATCGAGTCCGAAGGAAACAGCTCTGAGGTCTGTGGGGTTGAGGGTCTCGGCATATTCGATCGCCTGCAAGGTCGCATTGTGAACGCCGGAGACGAGGACCACGACGTAGTTCCGGGCCGGTTCTTGGGTTTGGTCGCGCAACGCGTCCAGGTCCGAACGAAAGATGGGGATGCTCACCAGCTGTACCCCGCGCTCCGGCAAGAAAGCGGCCTTCAGACGGTGGATCCGGGGTCGCCGCAGTACCTCCCAGAGACCACGCCGCCTCAGTAATTCGGGCACCACCAAGCTGTAGAAGTCTTCAGCCGGCAGCTTCTTTCGCTCTTCAGCGAGGTGGGTCTTTATCGCATCGGCGCGACCGCCCCGAGTATCCAGTACCGCGATCGGGATCTCCGGTGCCAACACCTCGAAATGAGAGGCGGTGCTTCGGTCGAAGGTCACCGCGGTGACGCGCCGAGGCGAGATCGAGCGCACGTATCCGATGGCGTGAGCGACCGAGGCGTCCACGTGTTCGACCAGGATGCAGACCGAGTGATCCCCGGCTCGACGGTCCGGCGGCCGCCGGGCTGGATGGGCGAGCTCTCTAGCCACGTTCGTGTAGTGCTTGTGGATGGCGCGCATGAGAAGCATCACGAGTGGAACACTCACGACCACTATCCAGGCCCCCGTCATGAACTTGGTCGCTATCACGACGCAGAGCACGACACCGGTCATCGAAGCACCGATCGCGTTGATGACGATGCTGCGCTGCCAGCCGGGTTCCTTGAACCTCGTCCAATGCACAACCATGCCGGCTTGCGACAGCGTGAAGGAAACGAAGACGCCCACGAGGTATAGCTGGATCAGCCGGTTGAGGTCAGCACCGAAGACGACAACAAGGAACGAGGCCAGCACAGAAAGGATCAACACGCCATTGGAGAAGACAAGCCGGTCGCCGCGGTTTCTCAACTGCCTGGGCATGAACCGGTCGGCGGCCAGGATGGATGCCAGACGCGGGAAATCAGCGAAGGCTGTGTTCGCCGCAAGTATCAATATGGCAGCGGTCGCCACCTGCACCGCGTAGAAACCAAAACCCCCTCCAAATACGCCATGAGCAATGTCTCCAAGGACAGATGTCTCTTGTCCATGCACGTAACGAACCTGCATTCGGTCGGCCAGCCATGACACCCCAAGAAACATCGAGATGCTGATGGTTCCCATGATCGTCAACGTTGCGGCTGCGTTCTTGGATTGCGGATATCTGAACGCGGGGACGCCATTCGAGATGGCCTCGACGCCGGTCAGGGCGGTCGTTCCGGCAGCGAATGCTCGAAGGATGAGAAAAACGCTCAACGACGACGAGACACGGAGATGCGTATCGGCGCTATCCGCCACCGGGCAACCGCCCAGACACTTGACGAAGCCGGTGAGCAACAAGACCGCTATCGACGCGATGAACAGGTACGTCGGAACCGCGAAGAAGATGCCGGACTCCTTGACTCCTCGCAGGTTGATCATCGCAACGAAGGCGATGAAGAGCATCGCTATCTCGATCCTCAGATGAGTCAGACCCGGAGCTGCCGTCAGCACCGCCTCAGTACCTGCCGTGATCGACACCGATACAGTCAGGACGTAGTCGATCAAGAGGGCGGCGGCGGAAAGCAAGCCGGCCCCCTCGCCGAGATTCTCTCTCGACACGATGTAAGCCCCGCCCCCGCTGGGATAGGCGCGAACCGTCTGCCGGTACGAGACGACGACGAGTGCCAAAAGGGCCGCGACCGCAAGGGAGATCGGCACCACACGGGACAGTGCCATCGCCCCCGCCGCCCCAAGGACGAGAACGATCTCCTGGGTCGCGTAGGCGACCGAGGAAAGGGCGTCCGAGGAAAAGACGGGTAGCGCGATCAGCTTCGATAGGAGCGTGTGACCCATTGCCGACGTTGCCATAGGCCGACCCACAAGGACGCGCTTGAGAGCTTGCCCGGTACTCATGCGGCCATTGCCTCATCGAACGGAACGATCATGAACTGTGGCTCCGTCAAAACGATGTCGCCGGCGGGACCAACGGTTGCAACGCCGCGGAGGACCGCCGCTCGTCCGGGAACCAGAGCGAGTTGGGGTGTAGGTCGGCGGATCGTCCAGGATGCCGAGACGGTTCCGGTCCCGTCCGCCAGAGTCACCTCGACCACCCCCACTGTCGGGTCGAGTCGGAGACTCCGCACGATGCCCGCAACGCGGAACGCTTCGTATGCGGAGAGGTCGACGATGAAACTCGACGCGCCCTGGGCTACGGCCCACAGTGGAAGTTCGTCTACCGAATCACCCGACCTCCCCGGGAGCAGTCTCCGGCCCGAGCGCCTTTGCCTTTCCATGACTTACATGCTTCATGGAATGCCGTAATGACGTCGTGAGGAAAAGGCGTGTCGACGTAAGGATTTCGTAAGGTTTTCCGGGATTGAGGGGTACGCTGCGTGGCCCATGGGCGCACAATGAAGTGATGAAGCCTGCGATAGGGACCTGGAGCATCCGGCCTTCCATCGTTCGAAGCCTTGGAGTAGCGATCGCCGCCCCAACGGCAGTGACGCTTCTGGCGATCCCGAAAGAGTCCCCGCCAACGACGATCGTTGCGGTGCTCTACGTACTCGCAGTCGTCCTCGCAGCGAGAGCGGGGGGCTCGACCTCGGGTGTGGTTGCCGCGATCGTCTCCTTCCTCTCCCTCAACTTCTTCTTCACGTCGCCGCTGCACACGTTCGCCGTCGCATCGCCTGGGGATCTCGTGACGCTATTAGTCTTCCTGGCTGCAGCCGTGGTGGTCGGGCTTCTCTTGTCCTCGACTCTCGAAGCGAAGGCGAAGGCGGAACGGCGGGAGCTCGAAGCAACCCTCGTCAACCGATTGGCGACGCGTCTCTTGTCGGGTGCTCCCGTCCCACAGGTGCTGACGACTTTCGCCGAAGGCGTATGCGATGTTTTCGGGTTCGGCCGCTGTCGGATCACGACGTCCTTCACCGAGCCGGTAGACGTCAGACGGAGCGAACCGACAACAAGCCCTCACGTCATACCGATCAAGGCCCGGGAACAAGTAGGTGAAGTCGCGATCTGGACCGTCGAAGACCGGCGTTTGCGAGGCGACGAACACGCGGTTATCGAGTCTCTCGCCACTCAGCTCGCACTCGCTCTCGAAGGAGTTCGCCTAAGTGCCGAAGTCCGGCGCGCAGAATTGGAGGCTCAGGCGAGTCAACTGAAGGCTGCGCTCTTCTCCGGGGTCACACACGACGTCAAGACTCCGCTCGCCGCCATCACCACGGCCGTCACCAGCCTCATCGACGGGAGAGGATTCTCAGATGCCGACCGGCGAGCTCATCTCGACACGATCAAGCAGGAAGCCGAACGCCTACACCGGGTGGTGAACAACCTGCTCGATGTGGCTCGTCTCCGTTCCGGGGGGTTGGAGCCCGTCAAGAAGCCGAGCGCCATTGATGAACTGATGGAAAGTGTGATCAATAGGTTGCGACCGCTCCTAAACGGTAGATCGATCGAGATGCGGCTCGGCGATGACGTCCCGGAGGTCCCCATGGACGTCGTTCAGATCGACCAGGTCCTTACAAACCTCCTCGAGAATGCGGTCAAGTTCTCCCCGCCCCGGTCACCGATCTCCCTCCTCGCGATCGGTGACGAACACGGCGTCCGGGTCACCGTCTCCGATGCCGGTCCAGGCATCCGTAAAGAGGATAGGGGCCGCATCTTCGAACCATTCGAGCGCGCCGATGAATCTGCTTCGGGAACCGGGCTCGGGCTCGCCATCTCGAACGCCATCGTGGTCGCCCACGGAGGGCGGATGTGGGTCAACGACAACCCCACGGGCGGGGCCTCATTCACGTTCGAGCTTCCCTGCTCGCCCGCATCGACGTCGGGGGAGGTGGCCGATGTCCGATCGAGTGCTCGTAGTTGACGACGACGCGCAGATGCGCAAGGCCGTTACCAATGCACTCACCGCTCGAGGCTACGAGGTGCTTGTCGCGGAGACCGGGGAGGTCGCACTCGATCTCGCCACCGAAGAGGATCTCGACCTCCTACTACTCGACCTCGGACTTCCAGGTATCGAAGGCCATGAGGTTATCGAGCGGCTACGCACCTGGTCCGAAGTTCCCGTGATCGTTATCTCGGTAAGAGAGAGTCAGGAAGAGAAAGTCGCCGCCCTGGATGCCGGCGCGGATGACTTCGTGACGAAGCCCTTTGGAATGAAAGAGCTCTTGGCCCGGATGCGCGCCGTTCGGCGACGAAGCTCTGCGGAGGACGGCACCCAACCGGTGCTGCTATTCGGGGACCTCCAGATAGACCTCTCTAGGAAGCTCGTGACGCTCGAGAATGAGGTGATTCATCTCACGCCCACCGAGTACCGGCTGCTCGAGGCGATGGCGACCAACCCCGGGAAGCTCCTCACCCATGGCTGGCTTCTGAGGAAGGTTTGGGGCGCGGGGTACGGCACGGAGTCGAACTACCTACGACTATTCGTACGTCAGCTACGCCAGAAGTTGCGGGACACGCCCTCCCGGCCCCGATGGATAACAACTGAACCCGGGCTCGGGTACCGCTGGTTGCCCGAGTCGGGCACGGCCTCGCCCAACTCGACCGATCACTCAGGTGAGAATCGCTAAGAGGTACGGTTCACGTGCCGATCGCGGCCGATATTGTGGCCTCGGCGCCAAAATGTCACAAGCGAAGGAGCGAACCCGTGGTCCACGAGCTGGGAATCGACTCCTGTGTCTCGCTGGACGGGCGGTCGTTCGACTACGACGGTAGGTCCAACAGCCCAGTTCTGGTCGGCGACCTTCTAACCCTCCAGGCCGACGGGCAGACCGAACTCCTCGTCCAGGTCATGACGAAGGAACTCGCCGCCGACCGAACCGTGCGCGGCACCGGCATCGTCCTCGGGAAGCTCGACCACGCCACCCTGAGCCGGCCGGATGCGCGGCCATTCAACACGACCGAGATCGCGCGAGCGGACCCTCGAGTACTGGACCCCATCGTGTCTCGAGAGGGCCCGGCGGCTCACGTTGGAACAACGCGGACAGGTGAGCTTCCCGCCCTCCTTTTCGCAAACTCATTCAACCGGCACACGTTCCTATGTGGACAAAGCGGGTCGGGCAAAACGTACGCGCTCGGCGTGATCCTCGAGCAGCTGCTAGCGGTGACCGACCTGCGGATCGTGGTACTTGACCCGAATGGCGACTTTGTTCGGCTCGGGGAGCTCAGGTCCGACGCCGTCAACGGCGACGTCGAGCGAATCCGTGCCGCGCAAAGTAGCGTGCATGTCTTCCGTTCCGAGTCGCAAAGCGCGGAACCGCTTCGACTTCGGTGGGACGAGCTCTCTCGACGAGCGCAGGGGGCGGTGCTCCAGCTCGACCCCATCAGGGACCGTGGTGAGTTCAATGTGCTTCTGAATCTGCCACCCTCCGATCCGGGCATGGACAGCGACGGTTTCCTGGATGGGATCGGGGCTCTCGGGGAGGACGGTCGCACCCTCAGGACCCGGTTGGAGAACCTCGAGATCCTGGACTGGTCCATCTGGGCCCGGGGTGCGGGCTCCGTGCTAGAGGCGATCGAGGAGCGGCCGCGAGCGGCCGTCCTGGATATCGGCAGCTTCGGCACCGGGACCGAGCGATCGGTTGCGGCGCTCGGCGTCCTCGACCACCTGTGGGATCGCCGGGAACGCCGGGAGCCGACCCTGATCGTTGTCGACGAGGCGCATAACGTGTGCACGACCGAGCCTACCGACGAGCTCCAGGCGCTAGCGACCGAACGGATGGTTCAGATCGCCGCCGAGGGTCGCAAGTTCGGACTCTGGCTGCTCGTCTCGACACAAAGGCCCTCGAAGATCCACCCAAACGTCGTGTCCCAATGCGACAACCTGGTGCTGATGCGGATGAACGCGCCGGCTGATGTGGAAGACCTCGCGAATGTGTTCGGTTACGCGCCCACGCAGATGCTTCGATCGGCGCCTACTTTTGCCAAAGGCGAGGCTCTCCTAGCCGGAGGCTTCACGTTCGCGCCGACGATCGCTCGGATCGAAGGGCGACTCACGCCGGAGGGCGGATCCGATATCGGGGTCCCACTACCCTAGATTCGATAGCGACAGGTCTCCGGCCGCGCGTCCAGCGCAGAACCCACCTTGGAAGGCTAAAGCGAGCTGCGCCGGGTCTATGGAGACGCCGCGAGAGCCGCTCGCGCTCGGAACGCGAGGAATATCTGAGCAATCCCGTAGACGATGAGCCAGAATCCGGAGATCCACGCGAGCGTGACGAGACTGATGCCCGGATTCCCGATTATGACGATCCCAGCGATCATGCCGATGGCACCGATAAGGCCCACCAGCCCCCGCCTGGGGAGCGATGGATCGGAGATCGCCATCATGATCTCGACGAGGCCGTGCAGTATCCAGAACACGCCGATCACTATGGCCAGAACCTCGAGCGAGCCAATGACGTTTCTGAGGCAGATAATGCCGACCCCGATCGACAACAATCCGATGAGAGCCAGCAATACGCGCGCGCCGGCTGCTTCCCCCGGAACGGCAAATGATGCAACCAGTCGGAAGATGCCACTTATGACTATCTGGATGCCCAACAGCACGGCGATCACCAACAACGTTTCTCCCGGCCACGAGACCACAACGATCCCGGCAATCGTCGTCAGGACGCCAAACGCAAGGATCCAGCCCCATGAACCGCCCACCGCGCGGAGCGGGTTATCTACTTCGCTAGCATTGATGTTTCGCATATCTACCTCCTGCCCAGTTGTTGGTCGGTGAGTCTTTCTTCATTGTCTACCGGGAGCTCGGCCTCGAGAAGGAGGCCACTAACCGTCTGAACCGCGACGCTCTCGCTTCTGCCGGGGATCCTTCCTCTTCGCTCGGGGGTTCGGCCGTCGAGTCCGGTCGATCCTGAGTCAGCTCGCTGTCCACGACCTCGTATCGCTTGAGGAACGTCGACCCGAACGCTTGGAAGATGGCGGCAACCGGTAGGGCAAGGAAGGCCGCCGCTGCGCCCCCGATGGCCCCGCCCATCATCGCAGCGACGAACGCAACGGCCGGGTGCAGCTGCATGGTGCGCGCGGACAACCTCGGGCTGATCAGAAGGTTCTCGAGCTGCTGATACAGGGTGGCGAACACCACGAGTATCAGTGCCTCACGAACTCCGGTGGAGGCCAGCGCAACGAGAACGGGCACAGCGTACGCGATATAGGTCCCAACGGCCGGGACGAACTGCGAGACGAAGCCCACGAAGATCGAAAGTGGGGCGGCGAATGGAACCCCCAGGAGATGCAAGACAACGTAGCTGGCGAGGCCGGATATCAGGCCCATGAGAGCCCGGCTGTACAGGTAACCGCCGATCTTCTCGGTTGAGATCTCCCAGAGACGTAGAACTTCCAGCTGCTGTCTACGGGGGAGAAGCGCGAGCACCGTTCGTCGAAGTCTGGGAGCTTCAGCCGTTAGGTAGAAAGAGATAAGCCCTATGACGCTGATTCTCCCAAGGAGCGAAAGAAACGATCCGGTGAGCTGGAGTGCATTGCTCGCGATGTCTGCCGCCAGCGCCGCCAGATCCCCTCGTTCGTCCTGGAGGGCCTGCTCGATGTCGCCAACGGAGACGTCGAGTCCGAGCCGTGTCCCGAGATCTGCGAGAGCTTCCGGGAGCTCCCCGAGCAAATCGGCGATTTCCGAGATCAGCGTGGGCAGGATCGTGAGCAGAACCACGATGGATACGATCGCGATCCCTCCCATGATCGCCCCCGTGGCGACCCCGCGACGCCACCCGCGACGGGCAAGCCAATTCACGCCTGGTTCGAGGGCCAGGGCAATGAATTCCGAAATGAGGACAGTGCCGAGAACGCCGGCGATGGCGGACAGAAAGTTAAGTGTCGCCAGGATCGCGACCGCGGCTAGGGGCGCGATCACGATCAACCAAGCCATCCACCTGTGGGTTGCCCACGGAGTGGACGGGGTCGGCACAGGAGGCGCCGTGCGATCGATCGATCCGGCAGCTCGGGCCCGCTCCGAGCTTTCGTCCCCGACGTCCATAGTCCTCCTAGATCGAGTGCCGAGCCACCCAGCCCTGACGGCTTTAGCATGAAGCATGAATCGTGGTGCGGAGACTATTTCTCCAACTTCCTTGATGTGCGGCACAGGATGGAGACAAGTCCGATCTCTTGTCGGATGATTACCTCACGATGAAACCAACGCCACAAGACAAAGCAGACGCCTCCGATGCTGCTCCCAACCCCCCCACCGCCGCCCCCGCGTCATCTGGAAAGAGGGGGAAGAACGGGCTGACCTCTCGCGCCAAAGGTGCGCGAAGCGCAATAGACGAGACAAAACGCACCTTGGTGGAGAGAGCCGAGAGCGAGCGCGAAAAGCACGAAGCCGTTCGGACGCTCTTCCACCTTTACGAAGAGGACAAGGGTCGCGGTGGAGGACTCCTGGCAGGTGGCCTCGCGTACCGACTGTTCATCTGGCTCCTGCCGGCAGCACTGGTGGCCTCCTCCATATTTCGCTTGTTCGCCGACGCAGGGGGACAATCTCCCTCAGCGACGGCGAAGGACGTAGGCATGGGCGTTGCGATGGCGGCGACCGTCAATCAAGCCGCTGTCCAGGCGGGGCGCGCTGCACCGATCCTGTTGGTGATGGGACTCGTGATCATGCTGTGGGCCTCACGAGGCGTGCTGAAGGCGCTCCGGCTCGTGTCGGCGATCGCGTGGAGGATGACCCCAGTCCCTTTGAGCTCGCAAGTCCGTACGACCCTGACTACGGCCGCCGTCCTATGCGTGCTTCCCACCTACGGCGTCGTCATCGCTCCTCTCTACAGGGGATCATTCGGAACTGACCTGGTTGCGACGTTCGTCGCAATCACGGGAATCGCCGCTATGGCCACTTGGGTAGCCGGCTGCCTACCGCAACCGAAAGGCGTCAGATGGATTCATCTGCTCCCTGGAGCGATCCTTTTTGCCATCGGCTTCGAGGCGCTGCGCTTAGCGACGACTATTTACTTCGCGGCCAAATTGGATCGCGTTGACGACCTCTACGGTGCGCTCGGATTCGCTGCGGTCTTCATGACTTACCTGTACCTTGTGGCACGACTGACGGTACTGGGCCTCATGGCAAATGCCGCGGTGTACCGCTCCGGCCACTCCGAGAGAACCTCAAACGACCTGAAAGCAGATAGCGGACCGGCAATTCCGACCTCCAACCAAGGAAACGAGGACCAGTCATGAAAAGGGAGGGACAGCCAAACGGCGTGCGAGGCGCTCTCGGCAGGATCGCTGGTCGATCCGAGCAGGTGGGAATGTTCGTTGCCGCCGCTACGGTGCCACGGTCTCTGCAACGGACGTTGATGAAGCGCAGTACATCCGATCAAGCAGTCATCACCGGATCGGCGATGGCCATCAATTACGGCTTGGCGACATTGGTCCACGACTCCATCGAAGCCTTGACACAGTGGCGGCCGGGAGCTAATGAGCAGGAGGATCGCGGGTGGCGTGGGCGAACCGCCGCCGCCGACGCCGTCGCGATGCTCACAGGGTTTGCGCTGCAGTCCGCATTCCAACAGCAGCCGGGTGAGCGTCTTTCGAGGGGAGGCCTGCGCACAACGGGTTACCTCCTGTCCACAGTCGGATTCGCAGGAACGGCCACAGCCGCCATTCAAGAGGGGATGCAGTTCCTCGACGAGCGCACCGGTGATCGTTGGAGATTCCGTTCGATGCCGGTGGCCATACTGGCCGGCGCGGGATTCTCGTTGGCCCAGCAACGAAGTCTCCTCCGACGTTACGGGCAGGAGGACCGCTCGCTCTTCGAGGAGCAGGGACAGATATCCCCCGCCCGAGCCCTCGGAACGGGGGCCCTAGTCAGCGCCGCCCTCGCACTGATATCGGCGGGAGAACGCAAGCTGGCGGCCTCGACTTCCGAGGGGCTGGCCCGTCTCTTCCCTGGTAAGGAACGAGGATGGAGGGGGCCGGGCCACTTGCTGTCGCTATCGCTCATGGGGGCCGGGGTATCGGCGGCGTTACACCATGTCTATCGTCGCGTCGAGTCTGCCGCGAGTACGCCGGAGCCGGGGCTCGAAGCACAGCCGACGAGTAAGTACGTCAGCGGCGGCGTGGGCAGCTACGTCTCATACGACGGGCTGAGCCGACAGGGACAGCGGCATGTCAACACGGTCATCCGACCCGAGTGGATCGAACGTGCGATGGGCGAGCCCGCCAAATCACATCCGATAAGGATCTTCGTCGGCCTTGACTCAGCATCTTCGGAGGAAGAGCGTGTCGCTCTCGCCCTCAAGGAACTGGATAGAACCGATGCTTTCAGCCGCGCGGTCCTGCTTGTTGTCTCTCCAACCGGCACCGGGTACGTCAACTATCAAGCCGTCGAGGCACTCGAGTACCTGACGCGAGGTGATTGCGCCACGGTCACGCTCCAGTACTCGAAACGACCCTCGCCCCTTTCTCTAGGTCGCGTCGAAGTTGGCCGCAAACAGAACGAGATTCTCTTCCTGTCATTGTGGGAGCGGCTCGAGAAGATGGAACCATCGGAACGTCCTCGGCTCGTCGTCTTCGGGGAAAGCCTCGGAGCTCACACAAGTCAGGATGCGTTCGTGCACAGAGGCACACGCGGGCTGCAGGATCGAGGCATCGACTACGCCCTGTGGATCGGGACTCCCTTCGCCAGCGAGTGGAAGAGTGAGGTTCTCGGCCGAGCACGCCCCGACACCGACAAAGCTCTGGTTGGGCAATTTCATGCGATCTCGGACATGGAGCAATTGGATGATGGCCAAGCCCGGGATCTTCGTTACGTCATGCTCACCCACAACAACGATGCCGTCGCATACTTCGGCGCGGATCTGTTCCTCGCGTGTCCTCCCTGGCTGGGCGCTCCCGAAACGCGGCCGGTGGGGGTGCCCAAGACGGCTCGTTACGGTCCGATCATCACGTTCTTGCAAACCCTCGTCGACATGAAGAACTCGATGACGGTTGTGCCTGGGGTTTTCGAGGCTAAGGGCCACGACTACCGTGCGGACCTTGCCCGCTTCGTTCGGGCGGTTTACCAGCTTGATGCCACCGAAGAGCAGATGGAGAGGATCGAAGAGGAGATGCGAGCTTTCGAATCCCGTCGCGCGGAGTGGATCGCGGAGCACAAGAAAGAATCACAAAAGCCGGCGTGACCCCCCGGCAAGATCCCGCTGGCGGGCACCCCGCAACCAGGTAACCCGCAACGAGCCGAAATCAGACGGTTAGTCCGTCCTAGGACTCGCGAACCACGGCTCCCTCAGATCGAAGTACTGGAGGTCTTCCGTGACCGGCCAGACCAACTCGAGAGCGGTGTTGTGTGCCTGCGACTTTTCGCCCTTTCGAGCCTCCTCCTCGGAAGTGAAATAAACGACCTCGGTGAAGCGACTCCCATCCCACGCGGCCACCCCACCTATGACGTCACTGCGGGGTGTTCCGCCCAAGCTCAGAGTGGCCTCCCGGAAGCCGGCAGCGTCGAGCACCCTCCCTTGGATGACCTGCACAAACCCCGCGTCGTCCGATCCGCCTCCCTTGTACTCCTCGACCAGTGTGCAATCCCAGAAGCGCGGCGCTTCCAGGAATTTCGAGGTCTCGTTCCACCATTGTGTTTGTTCACTGCGGTCGCTGTTGGCCTGCGCGGCCTCCTGCGTTTCGAACCGGAACGAGGCGATGAAGCTGCCGTCGTCGGTGACCCCGCCGGTACTGCCCAGCCATCCAGTGGCCCCAGGGCTCAGGTCGTCGTACCAAGTATCAAGCTGGCGCTTGAGGGCGTCGGTGTCCGTCGCCCGGCCTCGCAGTATCTGGACGAACATCAAAACCTCCTGATCCTCCGGGAGAGTTGAGCAAGCAGCGTAACGGAATGGGCGAGCTGCGGCACTCTAAGGGCTCACTTCACGATCCGGTACCGCAGGTGAGTGGCGTGGAGGGACTCGATCACCTCGGCCCTCTCCAGGCGAATGGGGCCGCCGAGCTGCTCGAAAAGCCGGGTGCCGCCGTTCAAGATCACCGGGGCAACGTGCAGGAACAGCTCGTCGACCTGCCCGGCAGCCAGCGCCTGCTGGATGATGCCGGCCCCACCCATGATGTGCACCAGCTTGTCCCCGGCGGCCGCGCTCGCCTGCTCGATCGCGGACTCGATGCCCTCGGTGACGAACGTGAAGATGGTGTCTCCCTTAACGACCGCGTCGTGCGATCGGTGGGTGACCACGAACACCGGCAACCGGAAGAACCCATCCTCGGCAGCCCAGCCGTCGGTCTCGTCATAGACCTTCCGACTGGTGATGACCGACCCTGCGATCTGACGCTCCTCGCCGAAGGCGAAGTCCATAGCCCGGTTCTCGCCGGTCCAGGCATGTAGGACCTCACCGCCCTCGCCCAGTCCAGGGTGCTGGTCGAGGTTCGGGCCGGTGACGAAGCCGTCCAGCGACATCGAGATGTTCGCCTCCACCTTGGCCACAGCATCCTCCTCGATCGTGATCAGACTCTGTGGTCATATCGGACCTCTGGCTTCACCACAAACGCTGGAGCCAGCAGCGTCCCTTGGCCCCGCGAGCGTTCCTGTCTCCCAACGGTCACGGAGATGATTGAGCGATTCCGAAGCAGGACTCGGCCTTGGGGCCCGACGTTCGCTTGGAGCGACGAGACCCGGCAAACTGGTCGTAATGAGCCTTGGCAAGGGTAGGAGGTCTGCCATGAATACACACCCGATCGTGTCGCTGGAGGAGTGGAAGGCCGCGCGACAGAAGCTGCTGGTTAAGGAGAAGGAGCAGACGCGAGCGCGCGACGCGCTTGCCGCAGAGCGACGCCGGATGCCGTGGATGGCGGTTGAGAAAGACTACCGATTCGAAGGGCCGAACGGTCCAGCCAGTCTGCTCGATATGTTCGAGGGGCGCCGCCAGCTCATCGTGTATCGCTTTTTCTACGGGCCAGACATCACAACTTTCGCCGCGGCGGGTGGCGCGTATCCGGAGCGGGCCTGTGTGGGCTGCTCCTTCGTCGCCGACCAGGTTGGGCACCCCGCTCACCTGAACGCGCGCGATACCACGCTCGCGTTCGTCTCGCGGGCACCCCAGACCGAGATCCGGGGCCTGAGTGAGCGCATGGGCTGGGACGTCCCCTGGTACACACTCACTGACGACTTCGATGCCGATTTCGACGTGGACCAGTGGCACGGGACCAACGCCTTCATCCGCGAAGGCGATCGGATATTCCGCACCTACTTGATCGATGCCCGCGGCGACGAGGCGATGGGGAGCACGTGGAGCTATCTCGACATGACTGCCCTGGGTCGCCAAGAAGAGTGGGAGGATTCGCCCGACGGCTATCCGCAGACCCCGCCCTATATGTGGTGGAACTACCACGACGCGTACGGCCAGACAAAGTGATCGCGAGCATCGGTTCTGGTCGTGCTTGATGCGTTTGTGGCTATCTTTGCTGCCCTCGCCGGAGTCGGGGCATCATTTCTGTTCCAGAGGTGGTCCGCGGAGCGCGAACGGCGAGAGGTTCTTCTCAAGCGCTATCTCGCCCAGCTTCAGGAGGCCTGCGAATCGCTTTGGTTTCGACTAAAGAACCTTGGGTTCGGGGACGCCGCCTTGGTGACTGAGCATGATTACCTCGTCACGACAACGATGTACACACTTGGTTGCACGCTGGGGATGGAGCGGGTCCTTGCTCTCGAGGGCCTCTATCCGGAAATCTGGAAGCGGTTCCCGACCCTGAAACCACCTAACCTCGAACGCCGCGCCGTCGACGACGCGGTGCAAGAGTCGACGGAGATCGCTAAGGAGTTACAACACTATGACCGCATTGCACTAGCCGATGCTGCAGTGCAATGGGAGGACGAGAGGTTTCGTCAGAGCACCTTCCTCGAGTTCCGTCAGCGGGTTGGCGGCGAGGGCTCTGAGCGGGATTGGTGGGCGCCCGCCCGAGAATCGGTCAGCGCGCTCGAGAACAACGCGGCTGCGGTGTCGCCGCTCATGAAGAAACTGAAGCTGCTTGTCACCGAGGTTTCCAAGGTGACAATGATTAAGAGCGCACTCGAGGGAGTGGACGATCCGACGATCGACACCGCGACTACCGAACCCTAAGGCTGCCGAATGGGCGGGACTGGTTCGAACCGCTTCGGCTTGGCCGTCAGGAAACTGCTTCTGGCGCCCCGTCACGAGCGATGATGCGGTCGTAGTTGATCCGCATGAGTGCAACGACATCGACAATGTCGGCCTCATCGCGGATCGCTCGAGCGGCGAACCCCGGCTTGCCTGGAAATACAGGGTGGTCGACAACACGCCCTTGCTCTCTCAAGCTCACTCCAACCTTCCTGGGGAATGAGAAATGTGCGACAGAGTCGCCGTGCAGATGACCGACCTCCCGGCCCCCAACCCTGAAACCGAACTCGCCGCGGGAGCCCGGACCGGCTTCGATCCCGGGCCACGACGTCACATCCTGGGTGATCCGATCGCTGGCCGATTGATTCGACATCTATGCCTCCGTTGCCCGTGAATAGTCCACCTCGGTGTCAGAACCCGAGACCCAAATAAGACAACCCCCGGCCGTTACGTCTATTCCATCCCCGCTCTGAGACGATCCACTCGCGGTCTCAAGCGCCTGCGAATCACCTAGCGACGCAACTGTTCAGAGTTTGTATTTTCGATTCCCCGTGCTGCCGACGGCAGACGGGCGCTGCTGTCCTGCCCGGCGGCGGCGCCACCACCCGCGACAATGCGGGCATGGTGCGTGGTTCCGAGGAAACCGTCGCGTTCCGGCTCTGGCCGCCGGTCGCGATCGGCGCGCCCCTGCTCGTCGGCTGGCTGGCCACGCAGCTCTGGGGTGACCCGGTCGACCTCGGCGGGTGGCGGGTTCCGCTTGGCTGGGCGCTGGTGTTGTTGTTCGTCGGCTGGAACGGCTGGTCGCTGTGGCTGTTCCGCCGACACGAGACCGGGCTGCTGCCGGGGCAGGCGACGCACGCGATGATCCAGGAGGGGCCGTACCGCCTCTCCCGCAACCCGTTGTACGTCGGCCTGCTCGCGCTCTACGTCGGGCTGGCGTTGCTGGCACCCACGTTCTGGGGGCTCGTGCTGTTCCCTGCCGCGGTACTGCTCGTCCTCTGGGGCGCGATCCACCCCGAAGAGCGGTTCCTGCACGAGCGGTTCGGTGCGCCGTACGACGACTACTCGCGGCGGGTGCGTCGCTGGCTGTGAGCAGTGACTGCTGGCAACAAACCGGAAGGCGAAACACCGATCTATCCGGTAATTCGGAGGGTGGGCGGTACTGGGATCGAACCAGTGACCCCTGCGTTGTAAGGGCGAAAGAGTGGGAAACGAATCCCGACCAGTTAGAGCTTTTCCGCAGGTCAGACTAGGTTTTCACTTGTCGCTGCTTCGCGCTCTTGGACCACATTCTGTGGACCGGTGTGGACCAAGCCTGCCCCTCCGGCGACTTGAGGTCAGCTTCGTCGGCTACATCACGTCAAGCGCGCCCTGGCCGCTCAACGGAATGATCCCGCTCCTCCTTCATTGCGTGAAGTCGTGAGAAGAGATCCACTTTCGGCCCATTGTCGAACATGTCCATGCTGGACGACCTACGTCTTTGGGAACTATCAGGATCCGGCAGCACGAGAGCCGTTGAAGGTTGCAGGATGTCACTACTCGTCAACTACGGGCTGCCAGTCCGGGAAGAAGTCAAATATTCCAAAGGTGAGCCGTTTTTGCCTCGAACCGTCGGCACGCATGACCCATACGCCGATGCGCCCGTCTCGAGCCTTCATGTTGAACGCGATCTTGTTCCCGTTTGGCGAGAATGTCGGTGCGGTCTTGTGCCGCCGGGCGTCGGTCAACTTCGTCAGGTTCGTGCCGTCGGCGTTCATCACCCAGATGTTCCGGCCGAACCGGGAGAACACAATGCGATTGCCGTCGGGCGACCAGTCGGGTCGCTCGTCGACCCCTTGCCCCGACGTGAGACGCATAGGATCGCTGCCGTTGGCATCCATCACCCAGATGTCGTCGACCTCGTCGCGATCGCTGGTGAACGCGATCTTGGCGCCATCCGGAGACCACTCCGGGAAGGCGTCGAACGCTTCGTTCACGGTGAGCCGTGTCTGATCCGTACCGTCGGCATTCATCACCCAGATGTCCTGGAAGATGTCCTCCGCGTTGGACGTGTAGGCAATCATCGTGCCGTCGGGAGACCACGTCGGCCACGTCTCCTGCACGAAAGGAGAGAAAGGGTCAGGCTGTGTCGTCGAGGTCAGCCGAGTCTTCTCGCTTCCGTCTGCGTTCATCACCCAGATGTCGCAGTTGGAGAACTGGCCCCGCCCGCACTTCGAGTAGGCGATGCGTGTCCCGCCCGCATTCCAGTCTGGCATGCCCTCGTCTGCCCGTCTGGTGCGAGTGAGCCGCTGCTTGCTGCCCGAGCCAGGGTCGAGGACCCAGACGTCGTTACTCTTCCTACCGCTGTGGCCAAAAGCGATCTTGCCGTTGGCACCCGGGAACGCTGAATTCGCAGACGGTGCAACAAGGAGCGACAGAGCCAGGAGAGTGGTCAAGATAATCGGAGTTGCCATTTTCTTCATGGTTGTTCCACTCCCTTCTCTGCACGGGTGGCAACCCATCGCGCCCCCAGAAGAGCAGGATTGCAGTGCGCAACAGTGCTGTCTAGAGGGTTCTTAAGAAAGAGCATGCCGAATGGATCAGACGTCTCGTAGGTCGAACCAATTGGGAACCTGACAATCCTCCGCGCCCCTCTGCGCATTGGATTTGTCGGATTTTCCGTCCCGGCGTCACTCCAAATCGCGCGCAAGCTTTCGTTCAGATGTTGGATTTCTTGTTGGATTTCGGGCCCGCTTGAACATACGTTCGCATGCGCAACTCATCGAAAATGCTCATTGATCCAGGTCTTTGTGTCGTGGGCGGTGACGGGTTCGAACCGCCGACCCCTGCGTTGTAAGCGCAGTGCTCTCCCGCTGAGCTAACCGCCCGGTGCTTCCAGCCTATCCGCCCGATTTACGGAGCTAGGTATGGCGCTTGGAGACGGACGTTGTCTCGGCTCTCTATGCTTCTGTCCGTGGCTCAGTCACCTCCGGTCCTGAAGGTCGTGTTCGCCGAGGACAACTACCTCGTGCGAGAGGGCACCTCCGCCCTGTTGAATGAGGTCGGTGGGGTCGAGCTCGTCGAACTGGTGGCCGACTACGACGCGCTGATGAGTGCCGTCACCAAACACGAACCGGATGCGGTGCTTACCGACATCCGGATGCCCCCAACCCACACCTCGGAAGGGATCCAGGCAGCAAAGAAGATCCGCTCCGAGCATCCAGGGATCGGTGTATTGGTGCTCTCGCAGTATTCGGAGGAGGAGTACGCGTACGACCTGCTGAAAGACGGAGCGGAGGGCCTCGGGTACCTCCTCAAAGAACGGATCGGCGACGTTGATGAGCTCGTTCGGGCACTGCATGCCGTGGCGAAGGGGGGCTCGGTCTTGGACCCCAAGGTCGTGGAGGGCCTGATCTCACGCAAGCAGAAGGTCGAGAACTCGCCGCTGGCACGCCTGACCGAGCGCGAGAAAGAGGTGCTCGAGAAAATGGCCCAGGGCAAGAACAATGCAGCGATCGCGGAATCGCTGTTCCTCTCGGAGCGGGCGGTCGAGAAGCACATCAACTCGTTGTTCCACAAGCTGGATCTGTCCGAAGAACCCGCCATCCATCGCCGGGTCATGGCCGTTCTCACCTTCCTCAAGGGTGTTCCCGCGCCCGACTGAGTCTGGGTGGCTGCCCCCCTAGGACGGGGGGGCTAACCCCGGTGAGAGTTCGGTCAACCCCCTGGGTAAGAGGTCCAGGTTTCTCCATACTCGTTCCATGAAGGAGAAGTCCGACCTGGGTGACGAGAGGGCCACCAGAGCCGATCACCGGCGCCTGGCCCGAATATTGATCGGGGTCCAGATCCTGATGGCGCTCGCTCTCGTCATCATGCTGGTGGCGTCCCGCGTCATCGGCTCGATCGACGAATTCGACCCCTTCGCGATCTTCTTCGTGGCGATCCTGGGGATCTATTCGGTGGTCGGCTACCTGGTCGCAGCGAGACAACCGGAGAATCCCATCGGACTGCTGCTCTGCGCCGTGGGTCCCCTCTGGCTCGTTTCCGAGCTCGGTGATGCCTACGCTCAGCTTAGGCTCGATGGGAAGCCGCTCCCCGGTGCCGTATGGGCTTCCTGGGCGGGGAACTGGGTCTGGGTCCCCGCGATGGGCTTGATCGGGATCTTCCTGTTGCTCCTCTTTCCGAACGGCCGCCTGCTCTCCCGTCGCTGGCGGCCCGTCTTCTGGGCCGGCGTCCTCGGGACGCTTCTGGCCGCGGTATCGGTCGCATTCGAGCCCGACCCCCTCGAGGGGGGGTTCACGAATCCCCTCGTGGCGACGGGCACGCTGGCGGACGTCATCTCGAACATGGGGTTCCCGATATTCCTCCTTTCTCTGCTCGCTGCCGCGACGTCCCTCATTTTCAGGTTGAGAGCCTCATCCGGAGAAGAGCGACAACAGATGAAGTGGTTGATCTATCCGGCGGCCCTCGTGGGTCCGCTGCTGATACTGGCGGCCGTTGCCGAGGGCTTCCTGGGGGGCTGCTCGGACAACTGTGGAATCTGGGAAGTCATCGGCGCGATCGGATGGATCGGCATGCTGGGGATGGTTCTCCTTGGCTTTCCGATCGCCATGGGTATCGCGATCCTCAAGTACCGCCTCTACGACATCGACGTCGTGATCAACAAGACGTTGGTGTTCGGAGCGCTGGCCGCGTTCATCACCGCGGTCTACGTCGCGGTCGTGGTCGGCATCGGCACGCTCCTGGGCTCGTCCAACGAGCCCAACCT
Source organism: uncultured Actinomycetes bacterium (assembly GCA_963777015.1). Lineage (GTDB taxonomy): Bacteria > Actinomycetota > CADDZG01 > CADDZG01 > WHSQ01 > JACCXF01. The sequence continues at coordinate 963,382 of CAVZOQ010000003.1, read as the reverse complement.
GGGTCTGTCGATCGCGGCCACCGCGATCGTGGCGATCGCCTTCCAACCGGTCAAGGATCGGGTCGAGCGGGTCGCCAACCGGCTCGTCTACGGGATCCGAAGGACCCCCTACGAGGTCCTCGCCGACTTCTCCGACAAGGTCGCGACCTCCTACGAGACCCAGGAGGTGACCCCGGCCATGGCGCGCACGCTCAAGGAGGCGACCGGGGCGGCGCGCGCCGAGGTGTGGCTCGCGCTGGACTCGACCCTGGTGCTGTCGGCGTCGAGTGGGGCGGGTGGGGAGACGAACGAGGGTCGTGGGGGTGACGACGTCATCGTGCTCGACGGCGGCGGGATCGATGCGATCGCGGGGGCCGACGAGGTCGCCGCGGTGACCCACCAGCAGGAGCTGCTCGGTGCGCTCGCCATCGCCAAGGAGCGGGGCGAACCGGTCACCAGCGCGGACCGGCGCCTGCTGTCGGACCTCGCGGCGCAGGCCGGGATCGTGTTGCGCAACGCCCGCCTGACCGCGGAGCTGCAGGCGCGCCTCGATGAGATCTCGATGCGGGCGGAGCAGATCAGGGAGTCGAGGAGACGCATCGTGGCGGCCCAGGACCGGGCCCGCAGACGACTGGAGCGCGACATCCACGACGGGGCCCAGCAACATCTCGTGGCGCTCGCGGTCAAGCTCAACCTCGCCAAGACCATGACCGAGAGAAAGCCCGAGCGAGCCGCCGCGATGCTGGATCAGCTCGAGACCGAGATGGGCGACGCGCTCGAGACCCTCAACGACCTCGCGCGCGGCATCTATCCCCCGTTGCTCAAGGACAAAGGCATCGCAGCGGCGCTCGAAGCGCGCGCCGCCAGTGCGCCGTTCGAGCTCACGGTCGTGGATCGCAGCTCGGCGCGGGCCGACGAGGCGACCGAGGCGGCGATCTACTTCTGCTGTCTCGAGGCGCTCCAGAACGTCGCCAAATACGCGGGGGCGAGCACCGTGGTGGTCGAGATCGACGATCTCGACGGGCTCGGATTCAGCGTGACCGACGACGGCAGCGGCTTCGATCCCGGCGCGGTGCGTGACGGCAGTGGGTTACAGGGGATGGCGGACCGTCTCGCTGCGGTCGGCGGGACCGTGGAGATCGACTCGAGCCCGGGACGGGGCACGACGGTCGCCGGGAAGGTCGGGGCGCGGGAGATGAGTCGGGCGTGAACGACTGGTCGGCTCAAGGTGCCGGTTCCACAGAGACCACCGAAGAGGTTCGGGAGCCCTGGGGGGCCCAAGCGGCGTTGGTGTGGGGCGTCCTCCTTCTCTCGGCAGGGTTGCTGATCGGATACATGGTGCTCTTCTTCCAGCTCGAAGAGACAAGGAGGTCCTTCGCCGATCTCGGTTTCGGGGTGGTGGTTGTCATTTTCGTCATCGCCGGCAGCTTCATCACATTAAAGGAGCCTCGCAATCTCGTCGGTTGGATGCTGACTCTGTTCGGTTTTGCCGCACTGTTGTCCAGCTTCCTTAATGCCTACGGTCTCCACGCGATCGCGCAGCGGCCAAGGCTTCCCTTAGCGGGTCTAGCGGCTACGTTCGACAGTGCTGTGGGTGATTGGGTGCCCCCTCTTTTCCTAACGTTCGCGCTCATGCTTTTTCCGAATGGCAAACTTCCTTCACCTCGTTGGAGATGGCTCGCCTTCGTTGCCCTGATCGTGTACGCGGGCGCGTTCTTCGCGCAATTGTTCCGACCCGGGCTAACGCTGAGGATCCCGATTGAGAATCCACTAGGCATCGCCGGCGCCCGCGAGTCGATCGACGCCCTACGAGACCTCGCAGGGACGGTCCTCGGGCCTCTATTCGTGGCTACGGCTGCGACGCTCTTCGTCCGACGGCGCCGAGCCTCCGGGATCGAGAAGCACCAGCTGAGATGGCTGTTCTACGTAGCAAGCCTTCTCGCGTTCGACCTAGTGCTCGGAATAGTCGTCGAGGGACTCGGGGTCACCACTTACGACTGGATCGGGATCCTGCTATTTGGGGCCTCTCTCGTGGGCATCCCGATCGCGATCGCCGTCGCGATCCTCAAGTACCGCCTCTACGACATCGACGTCGTGATCAACAAGACGCTCGTGTTCGGAGCCCTGGCCGCATTCATCACCGCGGTCTACGTCGCCGTCGTGGTCGGCATCGGAGCGCTGCTGGGATCGTCCGAGGAGCCCAACCTGGTGCTGTCGATCGCCGCCACCGCGCTGGTCGCGATCGCCTTCCAGCCGGTCAAGGAGCGGGTCCAGAGGGTCGCCAACCGGCTCGTCTACGGTCAGCGCTCGACCCCCTACGAGGTCATGGCGAATCTGTCGCGCGTCGCATCGGGCGCCATCGAACCGCACGACATCCTGCCGTCGGTCGCGGCGGTGGCCGCCTCCGGCGTCGGGGCGCGCGCCGCGCGCGTGAGCCTCGTGTTGCACTCCGGCGACACGCTCGAGGCGACCCATCCGCCGGAGCTCGAAGACGACCTCCACTACTACGACGTCGTGGTGCCGCTGAGGCACCGGGACGAGACCATCGGCGAGCTCGCCGTGGCCAAGGCCGCCGGCGAGCAGCTGAGCCCCGGGGATCGCAAGCTTCTCGAGGATCTCGCCGCCCAGGCGGCGCTGGCGCTGCACAACGCCCGTCTCGCCATCGAGCTCGGCGCGCGCCTCGATGAGATCAGCATCCAGGCGCACGAGCTCGACGCCTCGCGCCGCCGCATCGTGAGCGCCCAGAACGACTCCCGCAGGCGGCTCGAGCGCGACATCAGCTCGGGTCCGCGCCTCAACCTCGAGGACATGAGAGGCGAGCTCGCAGCCATCAAAGAGGTCATGGACGACGACCCCCAGCGGGCCGCGGGCTTGCTCGGGGAGCTCGCCGGGCGCGCCCATCAGACGCTCGACGCGCTGCGTGACCTGGCCCGGGGGATCTTCCCGCCGCTGCTCGCCGACAAGGGCATCGTCGCGGCGCTCGAGGCGCACATCAGGAAGCACGAGCTCGACGTCGAGCTTCAGGCCGACGAGGGCCTGCGCGCGGCGCGCTTCGACGAGCGCGTCGAGATCGCGGTCTACTTCTGCTGCCTCGAGGCGTTGGCGTCACGCTCGGCGCAGACCGTGCTGGCGCTGGAGGTCAAGGACGGCGAGCTCGAGATGAGCTGCAGCGGTGTGGTGCTCGATGACGCCCGCAGGGAGACGATCCGGGACCGGGTCGAGGCGCTGGCGGGGACGGTCCGTCTCGGAGAGGGCGACGGGCTGCGGGCGAGGTTCCCGGTCGCGGTGCTGGAGGTGGCGGGGTGAGGAAGGGTGGGATCACCGCGTGGACCGCGTGGACCGTGTGGGCTGTGGTCGTTGCTCTTTCTCTGTTCGGTGGATTCGCGCCCACGAACCCAGAGACGGGCACCGGGAGCAGCGAGTTCGTCGTGATAGTCGCCTTCTTGCTCTTCACCATGACGATGTCGACCGTGGGTGCGTTCCTGGCAGCGAGACGAGCCGCCAGACTGCTCCCCTGGATCATGCTCTCCGCCGGATTCTGGTACGCGCTGGGTGGATTTGCAGACGGGTATACACGCTGGTGGGCGACCGGGGCCGAGCTTCCCGCGTTTCCCTTTGTTGCATTCATCGGCAACGTCTCTTGGATCTTGGGGATAGGGACTGCGGCCAGCCTGCTACTGCTCTTGTTCCCCGAAGGCCGGCTCTTGTCGCCCAGGTGGCGCTGGGCTGCAGCGATGTCGGTCGTGGGCCAAGTCGTATTCGTGACGGGCTCCGCGATCATGCCCGGTTTGATGGACGACATCGCCGTTCCCGTCCGCAGTCCCTTCGCGATCTCGGGAGCCCAGGAGATAGGTGAATGGCTTACTTCGATCGGACTCCTCCTGGTCGTCGCCAGCATCTTCCTATCCATCGCCTCATTGATATTCCGATACCGGCGTTCGTCCGCCGATTCAAGGCAGCAGATGAAGTGGCTCATCTCGTCTTGCGTCGCGATCGTGATCGGCATCGCTGTATCAACCATCATCGAAAGCACCCTGAATAGTTCCGAAGCCGCGATCAACATCTCGAACGCGATCATTTCGACTTCGGTGAGTCTCGTTCCCATAGCCATCGGCGTGGCCGTCCTCAAGTACCGCCTCTACGACATCGACGTCGTGATCAACAAGACGTTGGTGTTCGGAGCGCTGGCCGCGTTCATCACCGCGGTCTACGTCGCGGTCGTGGTCGGCATCGGCACGCTCCTGGGCTCGTCCAACGAGCCCAACCTGGGTCTGTCGATCGCGGCCACCGCGATCGTGGCGATCGCCTTCCAACCGGTCAAGGATCGGGTCGAGCGGGTCGCCAACCGGCTCGTCTACGGGATCCGAAGGACCCCCTACGAGGTCCTCGCCGACTTCTCCGACAAGGTCGCGACCTCCTACGAGACCCAGGAGGTGACCCCGGCCATGGCGCGCACGCTCAAGGAGGCGACCGGGGCGGCGCGCGCCGAGGTGTGGCTCGCGCTGGACTCGACCCTGGTGCTGTCGGCGTCGAGTGGGGCGGGTGGGGAGACGAACGAGGGTCGTGGGGGTGACGACGTCATCGTGCTCGACGGCGGCGGGATCGATGCGATCGCGGGGGCCGACGAGGTCGCCGCGGTGACCCACCAGCAGGAGCTGCTCGGTGCGCTCGCCATCGCCAAGGAGCGGGGCGAACCGGTCACCAGCGCGGACCGGCGCCTGCTGTCGGACCTCGCGGCGCAGGCCGGGATCGTGTTGCGCAACGCCCGCCTGACCGCGGAGCTGCAGGCGCGCCTCGATGAGATCTCGATGCGGGCGGAGCAGATCAGGGAGTCGAGGAGACGCATCGTGGCGGCCCAGGACCGGGCCCGCAGACGACTGGAGCGCGACATCCACGACGGGGCCCAGCAACATCTCGTGGCGCTCGCGGTCAAGCTCAACCTCGCCAAGACCATGACCGAGAGAAAGCCCGAGCGAGCCGCCGCGATGCTGGATCAGCTCGAGACCGAGATGGGCGACGCGCTCGAGACCCTCAACGACCTCGCGCGCGGCATCTATCCCCCGTTGCTCAAGGACAAAGGCATCGCAGCGGCGCTCGAAGCGCGCGCCGCCAGTGCGCCGTTCGAGCTCACGGTCGTGGATCGCAGCTCGGCGCGGGCCGACGAGGCGACCGAGGCGGCGATCTACTTCTGCTGTCTCGAGGCGCTCCAGAACGTCGCCAAATACGCGGGGGCGAGCACCGTGGTGGTCGAGATCGACGATCTCGACGGGCTCGGATTCAGCGTGACCGATGACGGCAGCGGCTTCGATCCCGGCGCGGTGCGTGACGGCAGTGGGTTACAGGGGATGGCGGACCGTCTCGCTGCGGTCGGCGGGACCGTGGAGATCGACTCGAGCCCGGGACGGGGCACGACGGTCGCCGGGAAGGTCGGGGCGCGGGAGATGAGCCGGGCATGAGATTCAAGATCGCTCTCGCGATCTCGTGCGTGACGTTCGTACTGCTCCTGGTCAACTTCGTCCTCGAGATCGGATCTGGTGACTGGATAGTTTCAATCGTCATCGGGGCGTGGCTCTTGCCTCTTTCGGTGGTAGGGGTCTTGCTGGCTCGACGCGACAAGAACGTGATCATCTGGATCTTGGTTGCGATACCAGCCTTCTTGGCGCTTAACTCCGCCGCGACGAGTTACGCGGAGCACGTGTTTCTCGAGGGACACGATGACCTCCCGTTCGGCCTTTTCGCCGCGTGGCTGACCCTTTGGACGTCGATCCCATCGCTGAGCTTGTTCATCATCCTGTTCCTCCGCTTTCCCGACGGGGAGCTTCAGCGCGCGGCTGGAGGTGGATCGAGTGGTCGGCGCTCACAGGGATCACACTCGGCACGGCCGCACTCATGTTCCGTCCGGGCCCCGTCGACCTTGTTCCGTCAGTCGATAACCCCGTGGGGGTCCCGGCGCTCGAAGCAGTGACATCTTTCGCTGAGGGCGCCGGCTCGTCGATCCTCGCGCTGGTGGCCTTGAGCTCCGTTGTGTCGCTAGTCCTTCGTTATCGCGCTTCCAAGGGAGACGAGCGCCAACAACTCAAATGGTTCGCGTTCGCCGCCGTCGGGTTCCCGGTGGCGATCCTGCTGGGTCAGATCGTCGGAAGCTTCGACACGACCAAAGAAGAGGTGTGGAGTTTCGCAACCATCATGGTTGGGGCGCTTCTTATTCCGCTGTCGCTCGGCATCGCGATCCTCAAGTACCGCCTCTACGACATCGACGTCGTGATCAACAAGACGCTCGTGTTCGGAGCCCTGGCCGCATTCATCACCGCGGTCTACGTCGCCGTCGTGGTCGGCATCGGAGCGCTGCTGGGATCGTCCGAGGAGCCCAACCTGGTGCTGTCGATCGCCGCCACCGCGCTGGTCGCGATCGCCTTCCAGCCGGTCAAGGAGCGGGTCCAGAGGGTCGCCAACCGGCTCGTCTACGGTCAGCGCTCGACCCCCTACGAGGTCATGGCGAATCTGTCGCGCGTCGCATCGGGCGCCATCGAACCGCACGACATCCTGCCGTCGGTCGCGGCGGTGGCCGCCTCCGGCGTCGGGGCGCGCGCCGCGCGCGTGAGCCTCGTGTTGCACTCCGGCGACACGCTCGAGGCGACCCATCCGCCGGAGCTCGAAGACGACCTCCACTACGACGTCGTGGTGCCGCTGAGGCACCGGGACGAGACCATCGGCGAGCTCGCCGTGGCCAAGGCCGCCGGCGAGCAGCTGAGCCCCGGGGATCGCAAGCTGCTCGAGGATCTCGCCGCCCAGGCGGCGCTGGCGCTGCACAACGCCCGTCTCGCCATCGAGCTCGGCGCGCGCCTCGATGAGATCAGCATCCAGGCGCACGAGCTCGACGCCTCGCGCCGCCGCATCGTGAGCGCCCAGGACGACTCCCGCAGGCGGCTCGAGCGCGACATCAGCTCGGGTCCGCGCCTCAACCTCGAGGACATGAGAGGCGAGCTCGCAGCCATCAAAGAGGTCATGGACGACGACCCCCAGCGGGCCGCGGGCTTGCTCGGGGAGCTCGCCGGGCGCGCCCATCAGACGCTCGACGCGCTGCGTGACCTGGCCCGGGGGATCTTCCCGCCGCTGCTCGCCGACAAGGGCATCGTCGCGGCGCTCGAGGCGCACATCAGGAAGCACGAGCTCGACGTCGAGCTTCAGGCCGACGAGGGCCTGCGCGCGGCGCGCTTCGACGAGCGCGTCGAGATCGCGGTCTACTTCTGCTGCCTCGAGGCGTTGGCGTCACGCTCGGCGCAGACCGTGCTGGCGCTGGAGGTCAAGGACGGCGAGCTCGAGATGAGCTGCAGCGGTGTGGTGCTCGATGACGCCCGCAGGGAGACGATCCGGGACCGGGTCGAGGCGCTGGCGGGGACGGTCCGTCTCGGAGAGGGCGACGGGCTACGGGCGAGGTTCCCGGTCGCGATGCTGGAGGTGGCGGGGTGAGGAAGGGCACGACGGTCGTCGAGAAGGTCGGGGGCGCGGGAGATGAGTTGGGCATGAGCGAGCGCGTCCCAGAGCGGGTCGTCCGCTCGGCGGTATGGATCATCGTCGGCGTCAGCATCATCTCCACCGTCGCTGGAGCGGCCATGGCACTCACACGACCCCAGGTGGAAAATGCCGCCGCCACCGAGGATCCCTTCACCCTGTTCGTGATCGGATCGCTCGTGTTCACACTGGCTGGCGCGTTGATCGCGATGCGGCGAAGCGGCAACACCGTCGGTTGGATATTCCTCACGATCGGCTTGTTGGGGACCACGAATGCAGTCGCTTACGAGTACGCCATCCGAGCGCTGCTCGCCGGAGAAGGCAGCCGTGCACTCGGAGATCTCGGAGCATGGTTCTCATCTTCGGCCTCACTGTTGATGACCTCGCTCTTCGCACTTCTCCTCCTCTACTTCCCCACCGGCGATCTGCCTTCAAGACGATGGCGCTTGGTGAGCTGGCTGTTCATCGTGTCGCTCCTGAGTGGGATCGCCTCGTCGATAGCCGTGTGGTCCGCGCGAGGGGAAACCCTCCTCTTCGGCGAGATCGACCAGATCGAAGGCATCGGTGTCGGCGGCTTTCTGGGAGGGGTCGCCTATGCGACGGCGACCCTCGCGATCATCGGTGGACTGGCTGCGATGGTCGTCCGTTTCGTTCGCTCTAAAGGCATCGAGCGCCTTCAGCTGAAGTGGTTTACGTATGCCGCTGCGATAGCCGTCATCTGCCTGGTTATCGGCCCCGTTACCGGCGCCCTCTCTTCCCCGTGGGACAACCTCGTCGTTCCTCTCTCGATCCCGCTCATCCCGATCTCGGCGACCATCGCGATCCTCAAGTACCGCCTCTACGACATCGACGTCGTGATCAACAAGACGCTCGTGTTCGGAGCCCTGGCCGCATTCATCACCGCGGTCTACGTCGCCGTCGTGGTCGGCATCGGAGCGCTGCTGGGATCGTCCGAGGAGCCCAACCTGGTGCTGTCGATCGCCGCCACCGCGCTGGTCGCGATCGCCTTCCAGCCGGTCAAGGAGCGGGTCCAGAGGGTCGCCAACCGGCTCGTCTACGGACAGCGCTCGACCCCCTACGAGGTCATGGCGAATCTGTCGCGCGTCGCATCGGGCGCCATCGAACCGCACGACATCCTGCCGTCGGTCGCGGCGGTGGCCGCCTCCGGCGTCGGGGCGCGCGCCGCGCGCGTGAGCCTCGTGTTGCACTCCGGCGACACGCTCGAGGCGACCCATCCGCCGGAGCTCGAAGACGACCTCCACTACGACGTCGTGGTGCCGCTGAGGCATCGGGACGAGACCATCGGCGAGCTCGCCATGGCCAAGGCCGCCGGCGAGCAGCTGAGCCCCGGGGATCGCAAGCTGCTCGAGGATCTCGCCGCCCAGGCGGCGCTGGCGCTGCACAACGCCCGTCTCGCCATCGAGCTCGGCGCACGCCTCGATGAGATCAGCCTCCAGGCGCACGAGCTCGACGCCTCGCGCCGCCGCATCGTGAGCGCCCAGGACGACTCCCGCAGGCGGCTCGAGCGCGACATCAGCTCGGGTCCGCGCCTCAACCTCGAGGACATGAGAGGCGAGCTCGCAGCCATCAAAGAGGTCATGGACGACGACCCCCAGCGGGCCGCGGGCTTGCTCGGGGAGCTCGCCGGGCGCGCCAATCAGACGCTCGACGCGCTGCGTGACCTGGCGCGCGGGATCTTCCCGCCGCTGCTCGCCGACAAGGGCATCGTCGCGGCGCTCGAGGCGCACATCAGGAAGCACGAGCTCGACGTCGAGCTTCACGCCGACGAGGGCCTGCGCGCGGCGCGCTTCGACGAGCGCGTCGAGATCGCGGTCTACTTCTGCTGCCTCGAGGCGTTGGCGTCACGCTCGGCGCAGACCGTGCTGGCGCTGGAGGTCAAGGACGGCGAGCTCGAGATGAGCTGCAGCGGTGTGGTGCTCGATGACGCCCGCAGGGAGACGATCCGGGACCGGGTCGAGGCGCTGGCGGGGACGGTCCGTCTCGGAGAGGGCGACGGGCTACGGGCGAGGTTCCCGGTCGCGATGCTGGAGGTGGCGGGGTGAGGGTTCGCGGCGGCGCTTCAGCGATTGGTCGCCGCCCACGCCTCCTCTAGTTCGTCCGGCCCGAACTGCGCCTTCGCTATGTAGGCCACCGCCCCTGCCTCCAGTGCTCGCGGCGACATCTCCTCGGCTTCGTACGTTGATAGAACCAGGACGAGAACCTGTTCGGGGTTCTCTTTCAAGATGCGTCGTGTCGCCTCGAGCCCATCGATACCGGGAAGGTTGACGTCCATGAGGACCAGGTCGGGACGCAGGTCGCGAACCGACTCGATCGATTCCTCCCCCGTTTCCGCTTCACCGATCACCTCGAACCCATCGGCGAGATCGACCACATCACGCGCCGCGGCGCGAAAGGGTTCCTGATCGTCGACGATGAGTACACGAACTACGCGATCGTTCATCACATCATCTTCCCATTTGAGATGAGCGAGGATGCGGATGCGCTCCATCCATCATGCGATCCCGTCTTCCGTGACGCGGAAAGCATGCACCTCTGACTGCCGGCCTTTGACCTGCTGAGGTGGAAGCTCTTCAACGGTCGGAGGATCGGAGATCGCATCCAGGGTGGGTTTGCTCAGCACGGTCTGGCCCCCGTCCGCTAGCTGCTGAAGCCGTTGAGCGAGGTTCACGCTGTCGCCGACGATCGAATACTCGAGCCGCTCTTCCGACCCCAGAAGCGCGGCGGCTACTTTCCCCGTGGATAGTCCGATCCCCAGGTGGAAAGCCGGTAGCTGTGCCCCCACCCAACGCTCATTGACCATCTTTTGTCCGGCGTGCATCGCCCGCGCGGCTTCAACAGCGCGGTCCGCATGGTCGTCTAGGGGGAGCGGAGCTCCGAAGACGCCCATCACGGCGTCGCCGACGAATTGCATGACCGTGCCTTCCAATTCCAGGATGCAACGATTCATCTCCGCGCGGTGCTCGTTCAGTTGCCCCGCGAGAACGCTGGGATCCGACTTCTCCGCGATCGAGGAGTACCCCCTTAACGTCGGACATCACCACCGTTACCTCCAGCGTTTCGGTGACGCCGATGCGATGGCCGTCCCTCCGGATCTTCTCGGCCAAGCCTCCGGGAAGCATGCGGCTCAGAGTTTCACCCTGCTCCTCCCGATCCACGATCGCTTCGTGAAGCATCTTGAGTCGCTGCAATGCTCCAAGCTCTCCGTGGCTCGCGCCCTCGGCGAGCTTGAGGAAGAGCCTGTCGACCTCCTCGGACACGGCCGCGGCGGTTGTTTGGGTAACCGCCGCGATCGCCTTGATGGGTTTGCCGGCTGCGATCTGCTCCAGCAGTAGTTCCTCGTCCGGCGAAAGCTCGTCGCCTTTCTTGACGGGGTGCACCAGGGCTTCGACGATCTTTGGGTCGATCACAGACCCACCTGTGGACACCTCGCGGATCGCTCGAACGAGTTGATCGCCTTCTGCGATCTTGTCTTTCAGGAGATAGCCGTAGCCCGCTGCGCCGTCGCTCAGGAGCGAGATGGCGTACTCGGGGTCGTCGTACTGGGAGAGGATGACGATGCCGGTCCCGGGCTGACTCTTTCGAACCTCTTTGGCCGCGTCGATACCCTCGGTCTGGAACGCCGGAGGCATGCGGATGTCGGTAACCACAACCTGCGGCTCGTGGGCGGCAGCAGCAGCGAGGAGTTCGTCGTAATCCGCGGCGACCCCTACGACTTCGAGATCGTCCTCCAGAGACAGCAACGCCCGGACGCCCTCCCGCACGATTAGGTTGTCATCCGCCAGAACGACCGTGATTCGACCTTCGACCATGCCGCCATTCTGCGGACTCCCGAAGGGAGACGAAAGGGGGTTCACCCCACCCGATGCGGAGGAATCACCACCAAGGACGGGGTGCGTACCCCCTTCCTGTGGCGTAGGAGGTCGGGCAAGATTGCGGGAGGCGGGGGCAGGCCGGCCGGTTTCGGGTCGTAGCCTGGTCGCCGGGCAAGCGGGTTGTCGGTGAATATCGATACAGGAGGTGCGGGTGATGAGGATCGAGAAGAGCGTCACGTCGGTCACGTGGATCCCTTCAGAGGCAATCAAGGGCATGACGAAGATGCCTTTCGAGGTCGGCGTCACCCACTACGACGATCCCCCGCCCGACGTGATCGAAGATCTGGATGGTCTCCTCGAGTCCGGGGCGATCCGGTTCGCAAACGTTCTGAGAGCGTGGATCGAGGTGAACGACGGACGCATTACGGCCTACGGGTACTCAGGTGGTGGCCGGCTGGGGGTGACCAATTTCAGCGTCGGCAGCAGGCACATGCTCTTCCCCACGATCGCTTTCCCGGACATGCGAGCGGAGCCCGAGGTGGACGGCATGAGGGTGCGATTCGTCCAAACGGCGGGAGGTAGAACCCCTCTACCTGCGCCGCGCCGTGTTAGCAGACCTCCGTTCATGCAGATCGTCTCACCCGTCGCATGGACGACACTCTGCCTCACCATCGATGCCGGCGGCTCCTCGGAGCCGGAGTTGTCGGGCGCCAGTACTTTTCCTCGGCACTGGATCTACGACGACGCGGGAAAGCTCACGGCGAAGTCGGGCGTCATCGATTTCAAGAAGTGGTACAGGAACGCCTTCGGCGAGCACACCCCATGGGGTGACGAGGATTCCCCGGCGATCGTCACCGAGGTCGAATCGGCACTCGAACGGGAGTTGTCACGGACGTTGATGGGAGGCCGGAAGCCGAAGATAAAGAGCCTCACCGAAGGGAAGAAACTCGTCGAGCAGGGACAGCCCGGCACCGACATGTTCCTGCTGCTCGACGGCGTTCTCAGGGTAGAGGTGGATGGAGAATCGCTCGCCGAGCTGGGGCCCGGGGCCATCATCGGCGAACGAGCCGCTCTGGAAGGCGGCAATCGAACATCCACGCTCACGGCGGTCACGCCTTGCAAGGTGGCGGTCGTAGCGGCGGAAGAGGTCGACCGGGATGCTCTGGCACAACTGGCCGAAGGCCACAGGCGAGAAGACCAGAGGTCCTGAACCCGTGAAGTTATTCCTGGGCGGCGTCAGGGGTTCAACCCCGGCACCAGGTGCCGCCTTCGTACGGTACGGCGGCAATACGCCCTGCGTCGCCGTGAGCGACGACCGCGGCACACGATTGATCCTCGACGTGGGAACCGGCATCAGGAGAGTGCATGAGGTCCTCGGGACATCTCCTTTCCGCGGCACCATCCTGTTCACCCACCTGCATTGGGATCACATCCAGGGCCTGCCGTTCTTCGCCTCATTGGACCGAGAGGATGCCAGCGCACATCTCTTCGTGCCCGAACACGATGACCCCTTGGGCGCTCTGCAACAGGTGATGTCTCCTCCGTACTTCCCGATCGATCCGACGGAGATGCGCGGATTCTGTTCTTTCGCGCGCCTCGACGCGGGGACTCGCGAGATCGAGGGATACGAAGTGGTCGCGCGGCGCGTCCCGCACAAGGGAGGGCCCTGCTTCGGCTATCGGGTGTCCGACGGGTCGAGCTCCTTCGCTTACATCTCCGATCACAATCCGGCAGCCGTCGGCGAAGGACCGGACGGCCTCGGTGAATACCACCCCGACGTGATGGACCTCGTCGAAGGAGTCGACGTGCTGATCCACGATGCTCAATACCTGGCGTCCGAGTTCGCCTCCGGAGCATTGTTCGGGCATGCCGCGGCCGAATACGCGGTCGGGCTCGCAGAGAAAGCGAGCGCCGGCAGGGTTCTCCTTTACCATCACCATCCCGATCGCACGGACGATGAGCTCGACGCCCTTGGGTCCCAACTTCAGCGTTCGGGATTGAGCGTGGAGGTGGCGGTGGAGGGCGAGACCCTCGACGTGGCCCGTTAAGGGTTGGTCCCCCCGCTCCCCTTGCTATGCATCCGGCTTCATGTACGGATACCTGTAGTCCGTCGGAGGTGCGAAGGTCTCCTTGATCGTTCGGGGGCTCGCCCACCGAATGAGGTTCCAGATCGAACCCGCCTTGTCGTTCGTTCCCGACTTCCGCGCCCCCCGAAGGGTTGCTGGCCGACGACGGCTCCGGTCGGCTTGTCGTTGACGTAGAAATTCCCGGCCGAGAAGCGCAGCCTCTCCTTCGCCCTCACGACCGCTTCCTCATCCGCTGCGAAGATCCCGCCGGTCAGTGCGTAGGGACTCGTCGCGTCCACCAGCTCGAGAACCTCGTCGAAATCGCCCTCGTCGTACACGTAGGTCGTGACGATCGGACCGAATAGCTCATCACGCATCAATCGACTGTTCGGGTCCTCTGACCGCACCACCGTAGGAGACACGAAGTACCCCTCCGCGTCGTCGGCGTCGCCACCCGCGACGATCTCGAACCCGTCGCCGGACCTGGCTTCGGACAGCGCCTCCGAGTGCTTCTTGAAGGCGCGATCGTCGATGACGGCACCCATGAAGTTGCCGAAGTCCGCGACGTCTCCCATCTTTATCTGACCGACCTGATCCGCCAGGCGCTCTCTCACGGCCCCCCAGAGGTTCGACGGTACGTAAACGCGCGAGGCGGCGGAACACTTCTGACCCTGGTATTCGAAGGAGCCACGCAGTATCGCGGTCGCAAGTGCATCGACGGACGCGGACGGGTGAGCCACGATGAAGTCCTTGCCGCCGGTTTCGCCGACGATGCGCGGGTAATTCCGATACTTCTCGATGTTCTCGCCGACCTTGCCCCACATCCAGTTGAACGTGGCACTCGAACCGGTGAAGTGGATCCCCGACAAGTCGGGGTGAGCGAGCGCTACCTCCCCTATCTCGGGGCCGGCTCCGTGGATCATGTTCACGACCCCGTCCGGCAGCCCAGCCGCCTCCAGCAACTTCATCGTGTAATGAGCCGAGAAGGATTGGGTGAGGGACGGCTTCCACACCACCGTATTCCCCATGAGGGCAGGTGCGGTGGGGAGGTTGGCCGCGATCGAAGTGAAGTTGAAGGGGGAGACGGCGAATACGAAGCCCTCGAGTGGCCGGTAGTCCATCTGGTTCCACATCCCGGGGGCGGATCGTGGCTGCTCACTGTAGATACGACCCATGTACTCAACGTTGTAGCGCCAGAAGTCGATGAGCTCGCAAGCTGCATCTATTTCGGCCTGGTGCACGGTCTTGGACTGCCCCAACATCGTCGAAGCGTTCAACTCGTCGCGCCACGGTCCGGCGAGAAGATCTGCGGCACGCAAGAAGATCGAGGCGTGTGCCTCCCACGGCAGTGCCGCCCACGAGCTATGGGCTTCGCGAGCAGCCGCAGCGGCCTGCTCGAAATGTTGAGCGGCTCCTTGATGGACGTCCCCGAGGACGTGCTTGGTGTTGTGCGGCATGACCGTTTCGTAGATGTCCCCGCTCGTGACTTCCTTGCCGCCGATAACCATGGGGATGTCGATGCGCTCGTCTTGCATGAGGCGGAGCCGGGCCTGGACGCGAGCGGCGCTCGGGTGAACCGGGCGCGTAGTCCTTGACGGGCTCGTTATGCGCTTCGGGCGTTTTCAACACCGAGAAATTGCTGATGGCCGACCACCTTCGTCTCGTGACAAACGGGCATGTCCGAGCCTAGCGGGTAGCGAAGAACCGGGCCCCCGGGACTAGGTAGCGGCCCTGCCGCGCCCCATCGTCTTCGAGCCCAGGGCCCAGAGCGAGACTGCCGCCCACACCGTCTCCAGTAGAACGAAGCCCCACTGCTCCTCGATGAATGCGTCGACCCCGAGGATGGCGGCTCCGGCGAGATTGAGCACCAGATAGGGGTAGGCGTCCTGATCCCAGACTCGGAACTGGGACAGCGAGAAAGCGATGAGGATCAGGATCGCACCCGTGACCTGAACGACTTGACCCACGTTGGTCCTCCTTGCAGAAGGCAAAAGGAAAAGGCCCCCGTCGACCGGGGGCCCTCATTATCGTCGCTTAGATCCGCGCGGCCCGTTATCCGCTCAGCGCAGTCTTCCTCAGGCTGTCGAGCAGGGTGGTCAGATCGTTCATGTGAGCTTTGGTCAGGTACGCGTCCGCCCAGTCCGGTTTCTTGTCGAGGTGGGCGCTGAACGCCACGACCTGCGCCCCGGGACACACGGCTTTCAAGACGGTGGCGGTTGAGTCACCGTTGAGCTCGGGCATCTGCATGTCGAGGATGATGAAGTCCAACTGATCGCCGCGCGCCATACGAACGGCCTCGAGACCGTTGACTGCTTCGCCGACGACCGTGTAGCCGTCCGCCTCGATGACGATCTGGAGGATGTTCCGCACATTCTTGTCGTCGTCGACGATCAGAACCCTGCCATTGGTGCTCAATTCGTTCGTCCCTTGCTTGCCAGCGTGTCTCTGACTCAATCGACGGCCGGCTCCGTCCGGTTGATAGCCGGGGGGCAGGTTGCGACAGATGCTTACCTCCAAGCAAGGCAAGGTAATGGGTGGAATCAAAGCCCTCCGGGTAGGGTTGAGATATCGGTAACCCAACCACTTGAAAGGGGTTCGTATGGCCGGAAAATACTCATTGCCGGATTTGCCCTACGACTACTCCGCGCTGGAGCCTCACATCGATGCCCAGACGATGGAGATTCACCACTCGAAGCACCATCAGACGTACGTGGACAAGCTCAACGCCGCGGTCGAAGGTCACGACGATCTCCTCTTCGACTCCGTCCACGACCTGGTGAAGAACTTCGACAAGGTCCCGGCTGACATCAAGGGCCCGGTCCGCAACCATGGCGGCGGGCACTCGAACCACTCGATCTTCTGGACGATCATGGGACCGGATGGCGGTGGCGATCCCTCCGGGGACGCCGGCTCGGCCATCGACGAGGCATTCGGGTCCTACAAAGAGTTCCAGGACTCCTTCACCGAGAAGGCCACCGCGTTGTTCGGCAGCGGGTGGACGTGGCTTGCCTCCAAGAATGGAAGCCTCGAGATCATCCAGTGCTCCAACCAGGACTCCCCCTACATGGAGGGGTACGAGCCCATCTTCGGGATCGACGTGTGGGAGCACGCTTATTACCTCAAGTACCAGAACAAGCGCCCGGACTACATCCAGGCGTGGTGGAACACTTTGAACTGGGACGAGATCAACAAGCGATTCTCGGCGGCGGGTTAGCCGGATCGCACGAACCGACGAAAGGGCCGGGAGACTTCTCCCGGCCCTTGGCTCGTCCTAGCTGGAGTCGGTTCTGACCTCGATCCCGTTCGCTTGCAGCAACGCGGCCGTGACGCCGTCGCCCGTCCGCAGGGTCCGCGTGAAACTGCCGTCGTAGACGCAGCCGGCACCACAGGAGGGGCTCCGAGCCTTCAGTATCGCGGTGCGGACCCCCGCTCTCCTGGCTGTTTGCAACGCGATCCGGGCGCCGGCCAGATAAGCGTCGGTGACGTCATCTCCGGCGTGGGTGACGACCCGGGCCCGGCCGTCGAGGACGTCGTGACCATCCCCTCCGACGATCTCCGCGGGGGGTCGTGGGGTTCCCAGGCCTCCGTCCTCCTCGGGACACACCAGGATCGCCCGGCCGTCGGCGACGAGCCGCCCGACCTCGTCGTCAGGGTTCGCCGCCCCGTCGAAGCGGCAGGCCCGCCCGGCCAGGCAGGCGGAGACGAGGATCGGCGGTGGGACGCCCTCTTGGGTCATGGGAGCCATGTTAGGGGTGTTTCCGGGCCCCTCCGGGTGGGAACAAATCAAGCATCAAGGCGGTTCTTGTGACTGGTGGACAGGAAAGTCCGGCCTTCCCCTCGGGGGAGGATTCCTTTACCATGTGCAGAATCGTAGGAAAGAAATCTAGCTCCGAAGCCACACGCCAACGGCTCGATGCCCGGCCCCGCCGCTCTAGCGGCCGCTCCGATGGGAGACCCAGCCGGCCGATCCGGGGGTGGCGGAGGGAAACGCAGAGAGGTACTTCTGCGTCCTATCTCATGGAGCGTCATAAGAGGATCCGCTCGAAAACAAGAAGAAGGCTGGTGAACCACTGATGAGTGAGGCTACGCGCCCTTACGAATCTCGGGAGGAGGCTGCCCACGAGGATCTCGTGCGGCAGTACCTGCGCGAGATCGGCCAGTACCCACTCCTGACCGACGTTCAGGAGGTCGAGCTGGCTCAGGGCATCGAGGCCGGCGAGAAGGCGCTCGAGAAGCTGGACAAGGCCAAGAAGCTGACCCCCAAGCAGCGCACGGATCTCGAGCGGACCGTTCGGATGGGCCGGCAGTCGAAGCGTCGCTTCATCCAGTCCAACCTGCGGCTGGTCGTGTCGATCGCGAAGAAGTACTCGGCCGCGGGTCTTCCGCTGCTGGATCTGATCCAGGAGGGAAACCTGGGCCTGATGCGTGCCGTCGAGAAGTTCGACTGGCAACGGGGCTTCAAGTTCTCGACGTACGCGACCTGGTGGATCCGTCAGGCGATCACCCGCGCCATCGCCGACAAAGCCCGCACGATCCGCATCCCGGTACACATGGTGGAAACCCTGTACCGCGTCCGCAAGGTCCAGTCGGAGCTCCTCGAGAAGCTCGGGCGAGAGCCCACGATCGAGGAGATCGCACATCAGGCCGACCTGACGCCCGACAAGGTCCGCGAAGCGTTCCGCGTTCTTCCCGAACCCGTCTCGCTCCACGAGCCGGTCGGCGACGAGGACGCCGAGCTCGGAGACTTCATCGAGGACGAGGACGTGGAGGGCCCCTTCCAGGCCGCCGCGGTCGCTCTGCGCCAGGAGGATCTGTGGGACATGCTCGGCTCCCTCTCGGAGCGCGAGCGCAAGGTCCTGGCCCTTCGCTTCGGGCTGGTGACCGGCGAGCCGCGCACGCTCGAAGAGGTCGGCAAGGAATTCAACCTGACCCGCGAGCGCATCCGGCAGATCGAAGCCAAAGCCCTGTCCAAGCTGCGTCATCCGAGCACCCCGGGCAAGCTCCGGGACATGGTGACGATCTAGGCCTGAGGGGCAGAATGGTCACCACCATCGTCCTCGCCACCTGCAACATCCACCAGGTCCCCGAGACCGCTCAAGCCATCGCGGACCTGCCCGAGGTCACCGAGGTCTATTCCGTTTCGGGCGACTACGACCTGGTGATCATGGTTCGCGTCCGCGAGCACGAGGATCTCGCCCGCGTCGTAACCGAGGAGATCGGACGGATCCCCGGCATCGAGCGCACCCAAACCCTCGTCGCGTTCAAGGTGTTCTCACGACACGATGTCGAGGCTCTGTTCTCGGTCGGTTTCGAAGAAACGACCTAAGCCGTGGACGCGCTGGTCGCGCACTACCACGAGGTCGGTCTAAAGGGTCGTAACCGTGAGTTCTTCGAGGAGATCCTCGCGCGCAATCTGAAACGAGCGCTGAGAGGCACCGGCTACAAGCGGATACGTCGTGGGTTCGGTCGCTTGACCGTCGACTTCAAGGAACGAGCGCAACCCCATGAAGCCGCTCGCCGTGCGGCCCGCGTGTTCGGGGTCGCCAACGTGGGCGCGGGTATCCGCGTCAGCCCGGATCTTGACGCGATCGCCGATGGAGCCCTCGAACTGATGCTGGCCGAGCCATTCGGGTCCTTCAGCGTGCGGGCGCGCCGCTCCTACTCGTCGGCCGGGTTGTCATCCCGCGAGATCAACGTCGATGTCGGTCAACGGATCAAGGACGCCACCGGAGCCCGAGTCGACCTCAGCGATCCGGAGGCGACCGCGTACATCGAGCTCTTCGGTGACGCTGCCATCGTGTACAGGCATCGCATGCCGGGGCCCGGGGGCCTGCCGGTCGGGGTCTCGGGACGCATGCTCGCGCTCCTGTCGGGAGGCATCGACTCCCCCGTGGCCGCCTGGCGAATGATGCGCCGCGGGACCGAGGTCGAGCTGATCCATTTCCACGGCCAGCCCTATACGGACCCGTCCTCCGTTCGGCAAGCTGTGGAGTTGAGCCAAGTGCTCGCCGAGTACCACCTCGCCGTCACCCTTCACCTCGTCCCGCTCGCCGACGCCCAGCGTGACGTGGTGATGAATGCGCCCTCCGGATTGAGGGTCATCCTCTACCGGCGGATGATGATGCGCATCGCTTCCGAGCTTGCGGCCGATCGGGGCCTGCAAGCGCTCGTGACCGGCGATTCGCTTGGTCAGGTCGCCTCACAGACGATAGAGAACCTTCAGGCGGTGGACGCATCGGTGCCGTCCGTCCAGGTGATCCGACCCTTGGTCGGGATGGACAAGCTCGAGATCATCGACGACGCACGAAGCATCGGAACCTTCGAGATCTCGACGCGGAAGCACCAAGACTGCTGTGTCTTGTTCGAACCACGCTCGCCCACCACCAAGGCCCGTTTGTCCGATGTGGACACGGCAGAAGCGAAGCTCGACATCGAAACGATGATCGGGAAGGCGCTCGCCGGTCTGGAGACCCAGGTCCTCGAGCTCCCGGACCCCGGCTAGACCTTGTTCCTGACGGCCTTTCTGAAGGAGCCGGCCGCGACCCTCGCCGCTTTGGCTTTCTCGGCGAGCGTGGGCGCGGCTATGGCATCCGTGAACGCACGGAGGGTCTCCGTCGTGGCCGCGTCGTACGGATACCACCACACCTTCTTCATCCTCGGGAGCAATGAGCGCGCGACGTGCACGGGGACGCTGAATTCACGCAGCCCGTAGATCCCGTTGATGCGACCGTAGCCGGACTCCCCCACCCCGCCCCAGGGCGTCCATACGGCTCCCACGGTAGAGGCATGGTCGTTATTGCTCACGGTTCCCGCCCTCAACTCCCCCGCAAGCCGGTCGAATCGCGCTCGATTCCGGGTCCACACCGATGCCGTGAGGCTGAATCCATCCTCGTTCGCACGCCTGACCGCCTCCGCCTCATCGCGGACCCGCACGATGGGAAGCACCGGTCCGAAGATCTCCTCCTTGAAGACCGCCATCTCTTCGGAACGACCATCGAGGATCGTCGCGGGATACCAGCGGCCCTTCTGCTCGGAACGCTTGATCTCATCGGGCCCCCCTGCGATTACGGTCGCTCCGTGCTCGATCGAGTCCTGCACGAGCCGCGTCACCGTGTCGAGACCCGCGGAGGTCGTCAGCGCGCCGATGTCTCCGTTCTCCTCGTGCCGCAGCTGCGCGAGCTTCGAGGCCAAGCGCTCCGTGAACTCGTCCGCGACGCTGTCCACCACGTAGGCCCTCTCGATCGCCGCGCAGGTCTGCCCGGAGTTCAAGAAAGCCCCCCACAGCACCCCCGACGTGGCGATGTCCAGGTCGGCGTCATCGCAGACGATCGCTGCATCTTGACCGCCGAGCTCCAGCACCACCGGTGTCAGATGTTTGGCCGCGGCGCCGGCGATCTTCCGACCCGTTGCGGGCGACCCGATGAAGCAGATCTTGTCGCAGGGGGCATCGACGAGTGCCTTTCCGACGTCCGCGCCACCCTGCACGACCGTGGCGACTCCCGGTGCAAGTCCTTCGAGAACGGTTCGCAGCAGCTCGCCGACCCCCGGGGTCACCTCGGACGGCTTAAGGACGACGGTGTTCCCGGCGAAGAGAGCCGGAGCGATCGCGAAGATCGCGAGTTGGAACGGATAGTTCCAGGGCGAGATACAGCCCACGACACCGAAGGGGCGCCATTCCACCTTGGAAGAGACCCCAAGGAGGGGACCCAAGACGCGCCCGGGGTGGTCTGGGCGCAGAGCCTTCGCGGACACCCGCTCGAAGTACTGCAGAGCCATAACAGCCGGCATGACGTCATGGACGAGGGCCTCGGCTCGGGGTTTCCCGCACTCGGTCGCAACGGTTTCGACGATGTCGTCCATGTGGTTGTAGATGCGATGTCGTACGTCTTTCAAGATGCGGGCCCGCCCGCCTGCCGGGATCGCTGCCCACTCGGGGGCAACCTTGCGTGCGAGGGCGACCGCCTCGGTCACTTCCGCGGGTGAGTTCGCCGTAACCTCTCCGACCTGCTGGCCGGTCGCCGGATTGAAAGCCTTCAGCTTCTTGGGTCTGGTGCTACGCGCCATCCCTGCCCCCGTTTCGTCTCGCTGCCTCCGGCGAATGGAGGCATCAAGGTTACCTCCGAGCCGTCCCGGACCTCACGTTCGAGAGTCGCTTGCACGCCATCGACCAGAAGGGCGTACACGAGCCTCCTCGGTGCACCGAGTGCGTCTACGACGTGTCCCACCCTGGAGCCCGGAGGGACCTGAACGACGGTGGAGTTGCCCGAAGTACCGGGTGGGAGGAACTCTCGCATCGCACCGAAACACAAGACCTTGACCTCGAGCCCTTCACCGGCATCCACCGGCGAAGCCTAAGAGACGAAAGAGGGCGCCGCTCGCGGGGAGCCGGCGCCCTTCCATCGTCCTTACACGAGGCCTACTTCTCGACCGGAACGCCTACGAGGCTCCCGTACTCGGTCCACGAACCGTCGTAGTTACGAACGTTCTCGAAACCCAGCAGCTCTCTGAGTACGAACCACGAATGCGAGGACCGTTCGCCGATGCGGCAGTAGGTGATGACTTCCTTGTCCGACGTGATCCCCTCGGCCCCATACAGCTTCTCGAGCTCCTCGGGAGACTTGAAGGTGCCGTCCTCTTGAACGGTCTTCGACCATGTGACGTTGGCCGCGCCCGGGATGTGCCCCGGGACCTGAGCTTGTTCCTGAGGAAGGTGCGGGGGAGCCAGCAGCTCGCCACGGAACTCCTCCGGAGAACGGACGTCGACCCATGCTCCTCCGCCGGTCTGCGCACGCTCGAGGACTTCTTCGCGGAACACTCTGAGCTCGGGCCGCTCCGCGCCGATCGCGAACGTCGCCTGCTGTGGTTGGGGGTCGTCCTGCGTCAGAAGCCGGCTCTCGAGCTCCCACTTCTTCCGCCCGCCGTTGAGCAACTTCACGTTGTCGACGCCCCGGTACTTCAACAACCAGTAAGCGTAGGTCGCGAACCAGTTGTTGTTCCCGCTGTAGAGCACGATCGTTTGATCGCTCGAGATCCCTTTGCTACCGAGTAACCGAGCCAGCTGATCGGATGAGATGAACTCCCGCCTGGGCACATCGTGCAACTCGGTCTCCCAGTTGATCGACACGGCGTTCGGGATATGACCCTTGTCGAACGCTGTGGTGTCCTCATCGACCTCGACGATGGCGATCCCGTCATCGCCGCTGTTCTGTTCGAGCCATTCGGTGTCCACGAGGACGTCCGGGTTCCTGTAATCGGTCATCTAGCCTCCTTCTCCCTTTTTCTTGGCTTCCTCTATCAACGCTCGTATACGGGTCATCTGTTCCCCGGCATCCCCCAGCATCCGCTCGAGGATCCGGAGCTCAACCTCGAGCTCGTCGGTCGCGTCGCGCTCTCCCTCGCGCAGAGGAACATCGATACCGGCTTCCGACAGGGCGCTGGATTCGCCTTCCCAGGTGAAATACACCTTCGCAGGACGCCCCTTGGTCCGTCTTCGGGTCTCGGTCGCGAGGAAACCGGTCTCGGTCATGAGGTCGAGATGGGCCCGGGCCACGTTGGGGTGGATATGGAAGTGGTCGGCGATCTCCTTGACCGTTTTTGGCCCGGTGCGCAGCAGATGAGCGAGGATCGCAGCCCGCGTGGGCAGCGACAGGACCTTCGCGGTCCGGGTCGCGGAGTCGTCGCCCAAGGGAACCATGATCCATAGTTGCTACCAGGTCTTCACACACTTAGCAACTGGTGAATAGTGTTAAGTATCCCGGGCCCGTCTCGCCCATCCCGAACCTCACCCCTTGACCCAACGCCCGGCGCGGACGTTCAATCGGAGACTGACCGGTCTTCAGGCCCGGACCATCTTTCCTGGGAGACACCTACTCGTGAAACGAACCTTCGTTGCTGCCATCGTCGCGATCCTTCTCGCCATCCCCTCCGCCGCTATCGCGGAGTCCCCCGACCACGCTTCCGTTCCCGTGTACCTGTCTCTCGGCGACTCTCTTTCGACCGGCGTGGGAGCGTCGATGCCGGCCCAGACCGGATACGTGCCTATCTTCCACGAGTATCTCCGTCGCAACCACTCTTGCGAGGGACGGGGCTCGGCGGAGGGTTGCGCAGCTTTGCGCCTCGAAAGCATCGGGGTCAGCGGAGCGACGACGACGACGCTTCTGCGCGATCAGTTGCCTCTGGCGCTGGCGGAACTCGAAGCGCGCAACCAGGACGCCAACCCTCGGAACGACGTCGAGGTCATCACGATGGACATCGGAGGTAACGACGCGTTCCCCCTCCTGCAGGTGTGTGGGGGCGGGGTAACCGCTGAATGCGCCGCCGCCATCCAAGAGACCTTCACCCGGATCGCACAGAACCTGACACTGACGTTGACCCAACTGCGCGCGGCCGCCGGCCCCGACACAGAGATCATCTTGATGACCTACTACAACCCGCTTCCCGGTTGCGTCTTCGCTCCGTTCGCCCTAATCGGAGACCTGGTCCTCGAGGGCGGTCCTGGTCTACCCGCCGGCCTCAACGACATCATCCGGGCCATCGCGGCCGGAGTGGATGCATCGGTGGCCGAGACCTTCGGCCGACTCGGCGTCGAAGATCTAGTCGGCGGGTCGGACTGCCTACACGCGGACGATTCAGGCTACGAGATCATCGCGGACGCGTTCGCTCAAGCTCACCCGGACTGATCGCCGCTGTTGTTAGCTCCTCCTCGCGAGTCAGGCGGTAGCGGGCCAGGGGTTCGGCTTGCAGGGGGCGATGCCCTTCGTCTGCTGCATCATGACGGGCGCGGGCGCGTCCGCCGCGGGACAGACGACGTGTCCGTGCCCGAAAGCGTGACCGACCTCGTGGTTGATGACGTACTGGCGATATGAGGCGAGGTCGTCCCCATACGCGGTCGCTCCGTTCATCCAGCGATAGAAATTGATGACCGCGCTCCCCGCGTTGAAGCAGGAATAGATGCCGTTCGTCTGCAGAGGTGCGCAGAGCTCGTCGGTCAGGGCGGGGCCGGCCAGGACGACCTTGAACGAGGCCGACGTCGCCGGCACGCGCCGGATTGAGATGCCATCGACCCCGATCCAGCTGCGGTCGTCACTCAAGACCTCGACGACCTGGTTCGCGAACTCCTGTTCGTCGATGGGTAACCCCTTCTCCACCTCCACCGCGAAGCCATGGAGGGGTCCACTCCCGAACACGGCGCTGCTCCCCTCGACGAGTTGAAGGGTGCCGGACCCGTTCATGGCCAGCGGTTCGCTTTCCTCCGGAGCCGGTGATGTGGGGGGGCTCGAAGACGGACCCGACTCCCCAACGGCCGTCGTCGGGCTCGGCGAGGGCTTCCCTGCCGCGACTCGAGGACTGTCGCTTTCGGGGTCGGATCCGGCCACCGCCATCCCCCCGAATATCGGAGTGGCGAGAAGGAGGGCTATCGATAACTCGAGCCACCATGCGCTCGACGTGGAAACGCCTTCGGTCACGAGCCCCAGAAGAAGTGGACTATCCGATCTCCTCGGGCGGTGCATTTGACCCTCACGGTCTCCAAGCCGGCGGCGTCCTCATGGCGGCACGTGTAGGTGGGCCACACGTGGATGATGGTTGGGCCCGTGGGATTGCAATTCCCCTCGACCGCGCACTTGTTCTCCCACCGGCGGGCGACCTTACGGGCCTTCGTGCAGGAGACGTCGTGGCCTCTGACCTTGTACCAGCCCGCGCCGGGGCCGGGCTTCTGACCGCAGCGGTTCGGCGCGTCGTGGGCCTGCGCCGGAGCGGCCTGGAGCGGCGCGATCAGCCCGAAGCAAAGGATCACGATCGAGAGCTTGCGTTTCATTCGAGACCTCCCTGATGAGCGCATAGTCCGAGCATCGCCCGTCGGCCGCCCCGTGTCCAGAGTCTGAGCCGAAGAAGCTGGGGCCCGCCTACGGGCGGGCTCCCTCCTCGAGACCCTCGAGCAGGGTGTTCCATCCGAGGAGTGCGCACTTGATGCGCACCGGATACTTGACGACTCCCTTGAGAGACACCAGGTCTTCGAGCTCGTCGGGATCGCCCTCGGTCTCGCCGGCCATCATGGCTTTGATGGTCTCGGTCAAGGCCGTCGCCTCCTTGGCATCCATCCCCTTCACCTTCTCGGTCATCATCGAAGCCGAGGCCTGCGAGATTGAGCAACCCTTGCCCTCGAAACCTATGTCCTCGACGTTGCCGCCGTCGAACCTGAGGAAAAGCTCTATCTCGTCTCCGCATAGGGGGTTGTTGCGCTCGAGGGCGACGTCGTGGGGATCGACACGCCCCTTGTTACGAGGGCTCCGGTAGTGATCGAGGATGACTTCCTTGTACAGCTCCTCGAGACTCAAGCGAACCATCCCTTCGATTTCTCGAGAGCATCGATCAGCACATCCACATCTTCCTGGGTGTTGTAGATGTAGAAGGAAGCCCTTGCGGTTGCGGGCACGTCCAGTCGACGCATCAAGGGTTGCGCGCAGTGATGTCCGGCGCGGATACAGACGCCCTCCTGGTCCACGATCGTGGCCATGTCATGCGGATGAACATCGTCGAGATTGAATGAGACGACTCCCCCTCGGCGTGACACATCGCTCGGGCCGTAGACGACCGCCCCGGTCGAGCGGATCCGTTCTATCGCGTACGACGTGAGCTCCATCTCGTGCTGGCGGATCTCGTCCATCCCCAACCCCTCGAGGTACTCGACCGCTGCTCCCATGCCGACCGCCTGAGCGATGTTGGGGGTACCCGCCTCGAACTTGTAAGGGATCTCGTTCCACGTGGCACGGTCGGCCCAGACCTCGCGAATCATCTCGCCGCCGCCGTGGAAGGGCGGCATCTCCTCGAGCAGGTGCTCTCGGGCGTAGAGGACCCCGGCCCCCGTGGGGCCGCACATCTTGTGGGCCGAGAATCCGAGGAAGTCCGCGTCCAGCTCGTTGACGTCGAAGCTCAGGTGAGGAGCCGCCTGCGCGGCGTCGACGAGGATCAACGCGCCGGCCGCATGCGCGGCGTCCGCGATCTGGCGCACCGGGTTGATCGTCCCGAGCACGTTGGACATGAGGTTCATCCCGACCAGCTTGGTCCTGTTGGTGATGTACTCGTCCAGGAGATCGACGCGCAGCTCGCCCTCGTCGTCGATTGGAAGATGGCGCAGCGTGGCCCCCTTCTCCTGGGCGAGAAGCTGCCACGGGATCAGGTTCGAATGGTGTTCCATCTCGGTCAGGAGGATCTCGTCACCCTCGCCGACGTTCTCGCGCCCCCACGTGAAGCGAACGAGATTTATGGCTTCGGTCGTCCCGCGGGTGAACACGATCGAGCGAACGCTCGTGGCCCCGATGAAGCGAGCGCACGCCTCGCGGGCCGCTTCGTACGCTGCGGTTGCCTTCTCGCCGAGCTCGTAGACGCCCCTGTGAACGTTCGCGTTCTCGGTCTCGTAGAAGTGCACCATCCGGTCCACGACCTGGCGCGGTTTCTGCGATGTCGCTGCCGAATCGAGGTACACGAGACGCTTCCCGTGCGCTTGCGTGTCGAAGATCGGGAAATCCTTGCGGATGACTTCGGGGTTCAGGGACATCGCTTCCTCATCGCCTCGCTAGACCTTGGCCTTCTCGGCGTTCTCGACCTCGGCGGCTTCCTGTTCCGATAAACCGAGCTCTCTGGCGAGCCCAGCGTAACCCTCGGCTTCGAGGCGTTCCGCCAGCTCGAACCCACCGGACTCTACGATGCGACCCGCCAGGAGGACGTGCACCTTGTCCGGCCGGATGTAGTTGAGCAGGCGCTGGTAGTGGGTGATGAGCACGATGCCCACGTCGTCGTTCGCCAGTTTGTTGACGCCGGCGGACACGTGTTTGAGGGCATCGATGTCGAGCCCCGAGTCCGTCTCGTCCATCACCGCCAGCTCGGGCTCGAGGACGGCCATCTGCAGGATCTCGTTGCGCTTCTTCTCGCCCCCCGAGAACCCCTGGTTCACGTAACGGTCTACGAGCTCGCTCGGGATCTCGAGAAGATCGATCTTCTCCTGGAGGAACATCCGGAACTTCATGGCGGACTTCTCTTGATCGGGATGCACGGCGTTGTACGCGGTGCGGAGGAAGTTGACGACGGAGACGCCGGGAACCTCGGTGGGATACTGGAACGCCAGAAAGATCCCGGCCTTCGCGCGCTCGTCGGGTGCGAGGCCCATGACGTCCTCGCCCTTGTACAGGATCTTCCCAGCCGTGACCTCGTAGCCGGGGCGCCCCGTGAGCACGTACGCGAGCGTCGACTTCCCCGATCCGTTCGGGCCCATGATGGCGTGGATCTCGCCCTTGTCGATGTCGAGGCTCAAGCCTTTAAGGATCTCTTTACCGTCGACCTCGACGTGGATGTCCTCGATATGTAAGAGGTTCTCAGCCACTAGCACTCTCCTTGGGTTCGCGAGGGCCGACGAGGATCAGCTCGCCCTCGATCTTTACTTGGTAGATGGGTTCCGGCTTGGTCGCGGGAAGGATGCGCACCGCGCCCGTCTCGACGTTGAAACGAGATCCGTGCAGCGGACACTCGACCTCGAGCTCCTCTGCTTCGAACTCTCCGTCGGTCAGGTAGGCCTCCTCATGGGTACAGACATCGTGCATCGCGTAAACGGCTCCGCCGACGCGGTAGAGACCCACGAGGTCGCCTTTGACTACAACTTGCTTCATGCCGCCGTCCGGTATCTCGTCCAGCTTCGCCACCGCGTCGAAACCCGCCATCAGGTGGCGACCTCGAGCCGCTGCTCGCCCTCGACCTTGGCAGCGATGGACTGCGAGAGCTCGTCCCGAATGGCCGGCACGCGGATACGATCGAGCACGTCGCCGAAGAAACCGAAGACGACGAGCTTCTGCGCGGTCACGCGATCTATCCCACGGCTCATCAGGTAAAAGATGTGCTCCTCTTCAACCGGTGAGACCGTTGCGCCGTGCGTGCAACGCACTTCGTTGGCCTCTATCTCGAGTTGCGGGATCGAGCGAGCGACAGCATCCTCGGACAAGACGATGTTCCGGTTCGCCTGGTAGGCGTCGGTCCCCTGTGCCCCCTTCTCGACCTTGATCAAGCCCGAGTATTCGGAGCGGGAGCTCTCTTTGAGCGCACCCTTGTAGAGGAGGTCGGAGGTCGTGTGCTCGGCGGCGTGAGCCTGCAGCGTCCGTTGGGCGAAGTGCTGGTTCGAGTCCGCGAAGTACAGGCCCAACATCTCGGAGAACGATCCCTCGCCCTTCAGCACGGACTCGACCTGGGTCCTTGCGAATGCGGAGCCGAGGTTTACCACCAAGCTTCGGACCGTCGAGTCACGATGGCCCGTGAAACGCTGCGTCTGAAAGTGATGAACGTTCCGTCCCCACTCCTGCAATGAGATGTAGTTCACCGTGGCTCCCGCGCGTGCCTCGACCTCCACGACACTCGCCGACAGGGATGGTTGGTCGGACGACGTTGACTTGAAGCGATCGATGAAAGTAAGGCTGCCGAGTTCCTCGACCACGATGGTGGTGTGCGGGAAAGTGGAACCACCGGGCGAAACATCTCGCAACGTCTCCAGCGGGAGGGCAACCTCGACCCCTCGCGGGACGTAGATCAGCAACCCGTCCGAATAGAACGCTCCGTGAAGAGCCGTGAAGATGTGCTCATCGATCGGCACATCCGTGAAGAAGTGCTCCTGCAGCATCTCCGTGTGATCCCTGGCTGCGGAGGAGAAGTCGGTGAAGATCACACCCTTCGCCACCAGATCGTCCGGCAACCGGGTCGCCGCCCCGCCTACTTTGGGGGCCTCGAAGCGGTCGAAGTCGAATCCGCGAACGTCCGTGTAGCGCCACTCCTCGGTCTTGGGATCGGGGAAGTCGAGCTTCTCGAAGACGTCGAACGCCTGAAGCCGGCGCTGGGTCAGCCAGCCCGGTTCGTGAAGGTCTTCGGAGAGGCGCTCGGCAGCGTCTCGATCCAGCATTCGTGGCATATGTGAGGTGGACTCCCAGCTTGTGAACGGTTTCACGATCCTACCAGTTAGGGTTGCCTAACTCCACCCGGCGAAGGCCCATTTACCCTGCTCACGATGCTTAAACGAGGCTCGACGACGGCCACTTCCGAGGCTCCGCGGGGCTTGTCTCCGTAGCTCTCGGCGGGCTCTGGGCCCTCGGGGCGCGGTGGCGAGCGATCCCTTCGCCTCCGGGGTGAGCCCCTAATGAGGTGCTCCAGCACCGAACGCCTCACCCAACGCCAGGCCGGCCAACCGCTCACCGATCAGTGGCGCGAACTTGAAACCGTGTCCGCTGCAGGGTGACCCGATCACGATCCGGCCGTGTCGCTCGAGCACGAAGTGCTCGTCTTCGGTGTTCGTGTAGATGCACGTCTCCGCGTGGTGTGGCCGTGGCGCGGCCGACCGGTAGCGTTCGGCCACCCACCGGCTGACGGCCTCGACGGACTCGTCGTTCACCCGGCCCTCTTCATCGGGATCGGTGTCGGGTCCGGCGATGTGTTGTCCGGCCTTGATCCCCTGCCCGGGACTCGGAAGCGAATAGATAGCGGTCCCTCCCCACTCCACCAGAGTTGGAGTCGGCGGTCCGTCGACCTCGAAGTAAGCGATCGTCTCCCGCGTCGGCCGGACGGGAAGGTTCACCCCGATCTCCTGGAGAAGTCCCTTCGCCCACGCACCGGCGGTGACGACCACGACGTCCGCTGCGAGGTCGCCGCGCTCCGTCCGAAGCCGGATGTGGTCGTCGTGGGGCTCGAGCGCCATGACCCTGGACTCGTCGGTCACCGTCACGCCCGCGTCTGCCGCCAGTCCCACACAAGCAGCAACGGTCGCGTCGGCCAGAACGATGCCGGAGTCCGGCTGGTACAAGGCCGGCCCCTCCGGGAGGGACAGCATCGGGAACCGGTCGCGCGCCGCTTCCCGATCCAGCATCTCGTAGTCCGCGGAGGACGCGGCCAGCGCGCTTGCGTTCTCTTCGATGCGCGGGCCGAGATCCAGGCCCCCGGTGGTGATCATGAGCCGCTCGCCGGAATCGCGCTCGAGCGCGCGCCACAGTACGAGTGCCTCCTGAGCCATACGAACGTACACCTCCTCCGGGTACGAGAGCCGGAAGATGCGCGAGCGTCCATGGCTCGAGCCACGTTTGTGGCCGATGCGAAACTGCTCGAGGAGCGCAACCGACACGCCCCTTCGGGCAAGAGCTCGTGCGGTCGCGGCACCCATGACGCCCGCGCCGACGACCGCTACATCGAAAGCTCTCAGTCCGGGGGAGTCACTCGACCTCGAACGTGTTGCTGTTGCGTCCTTTCCGGAAGGCGGTCTCGAGATTGGAGTTGACATCGGTGGCACGAGGATACGCGGTGTAGTCACGGATCCTCGAAGCGCGGGTGCTGACGGGCAAGAGACTCTGGAACGGACCTTGTTTCGGAGGAGCCAACGCTCCGCTAAAAGGGGACAAAGGTGTTGCTTGCTTTCCTTCCGACTGTCGCGTAGCCACCGCGGCTCCGAAAACAATCTCATCGAAACTTCGGGACCCGCTTCCAAGAGGGACCAGTTCACCGTTACGGTACAGATGACATGCGAACAGACCTAGATTTCTCAGTTGCGCCCATACGCACGACGAAGACCTTCGAAGCCGCGATCCGCAATATCGTCGAGGGCATCGAGCGGAGCGGGCTGACCGCCGGGGACCGCGTCCCGAACGAGACTGAGCTCGCCGCTCAGCTGGGGATCTCCCGGCCCACCTTGCGACAGGCGCTCCGGGTACTCCAGCACGCCGGGCTGCTGCAGGTTCGAGCGGGCAAAGGTGGTGGGATCTTCGTTTGCTCTGAGGTCATCCCCGCAGTGGCGATCTCGCGCAGCGTCGCACTGGAGGAAGAGGCGGTGATCGACGTCCTTCGGGCCCGGCGCGTCCTGGAGGGTTCCATCACTTTCGTTACGATGCAGTTCGGCACTCCCGAAGACTTCACGGCGATAGAGCGCACCGTCGAGTTGCTCGGGGAGAACCTCGGCGACAGATCCTCCGTGATGGAGATCGATGCGATGTTCCATCGGGCCGTCATTCGAGCCTGTCACAACCATGCGCTTCAGAGCGCCATGGGCGAGATCGGTCCTCAGATGGCGCCGATACGCGACACCTACAAAGGCGGAAGGTCCGACGACATACGGACCTTCGAGATCCATACGCGGCAGCTCGAAGCGATGCGCAACGGAGAATCCCAAGAGCTCGCCCTGGTGATCCACGAACACTTCTCGATGCTGGAACGAGAATTCGCTACCGCGATCGACCGTCGCTGGGAGGATCTGTTCGGGAGGCTGGCCGCCCCTCTCGAAGATTTCGGTAACTCGTAGCGCGCAAGTTCCGTTCGTCGAACCCATTTATTACCTGCGACTTTCCGCAACTTCGTGAGGGATACCCCTTGACCCCCTAACGACAAATTATTTACCGTTATGCCAATTGCTCGGCTGGGTTGTCTTCGGGGGGAGCACACCGCGCGTTCGCGCACCCTTCGCCGGGAACTCGCTCTCAGCAAAGGGGTGGTTTGCAATGAGAGATCCACGATCGAGGCACGTCACGGTGGCCGTGCCCTAAGGGGTCCGTTCTCCCCAAGCGCTGCCGGGACCCCCGGCCCTCTGACCCCCCGGCAGCGCGAGGGGACCTCCACATGAGAAAGGGGAGCGCTTCCGCGCTCCCCTTTTGTCTGTGACTGCGTCGGGTTATCCGACCGAGCCTTCCATCTGTAGCTCGACCAGACGCTGGAGCTCGACCGCGTATTCCATCGGAAGCTCTCTCGTGATCGGCTCGATGAAGCCCCGAACGATCATCTGCATCGCCTCGGACTCGGAGAGCCCTCGACTCATCAGATAGAACAGCTGCTCGTCCGAGACCTTGGAAACCGTAGCTTCATGGCTGACCGCGGCGGACTCCTCTTCGATCTCTATGTAGGGATAGGTGTCGGAACGAGAATCCTCGTCGAGGATCAACGCGTCGCAGATTACGTGGCTCTTCGAGCGGGTGGCGCCCTCTTCGATGCGCACCAGCCCGCGGTATCCGGCTCGTCCACCGTCCTTGCTGATCGACTTCGAGGTGATCGCAGAGGAGGTGTTAGGGGCCGCGTGAACGACCTTGCCTCCAGCATCTTGATGCTGGCCTGATCCCGCATACGCGATGGAGAGAACCTCTCCTCGAGCGCGCTCCCCCAGCAGGTAGACGCTCGGATATTTCATAGTGACTTTGGAACCGAGGTTGCCATCCACCCATTCCATGATGCCGTCCTCGTAGGCAGCTGCACGCTTGGTCACGAGGTTGTACACGTTGTTCGACCAGTTCTGGATCGTCGTGTACCGGCACCTGCCGCGAGGCTTGATGATGATCTCGACGACCGCGGAGTGCAGCGAGTCGCTCGAGTAGATGGGGGCCGAGCAACCCTCGACGTAGTGGACCCATGAATCCTCGTCCACCACGATCAACGTCCGCTCGAACTGACCCATGTTCTCCTGGTTGATCCGGAAGTAGGCCTGAAGAGGGATCTCGACCTCGGTCCCGGGTGGCACGTAGATGAACGAACCACCGGACCACACGGCTGAGTTAAGGGCCGAGAACTTGTTGTCCGCCGGCGGGATCACGGTACCGAAGTACTGCTTGACGATGTCTTCGTGCTCGCGCAGAGCCGTGTCCATGTCCGTGAAGAGGATGCCTCGTTTCTCTAGTTCCTCTTTGGTCTTGTGGTACACGACCTCGGACTCGTACTGGGCAGTCACTCCCCCGAGGTAGTTCTTCTCGGCCTCAGGGATACCGAGCTTGTCCCATGTGGCCTTGATGTCGTCGGGCATGTCCTCCCACGAGCTCACCTGACTCATCGGCTTGATGTAGTAGTAGATGTCGTCGAAGTTGATCCCCGAGAGATCGGCGCCCCACGCGGGCATCTGCTTCCGGTAGAAGACGTCGAGAGACTTGTGACGGAACTTCCGCATCCAGTCGGGCTCGCCCTTGCGATCGCTCATCATGTCGATGACCTCGTGGGACACGCCCTTCCGAGGCTTCTCGTCGTACGAGGTCGCGTCGTGCCAGCCGTACTTGTACTGGCCCTTGAGAGCCCGTACGTCTTCGTTCTCTTGCTGGACCTTGAGGTCTTCAGCTTCGGTTGACACTGCGGAACCCCCCTTAGGGAGAGATGTGCGGAGAAAGTCCACCCTATCATTAGGCCGCCCTAACTAGGGGCGGGGTGAACAAGCATCTTCCCTGCTCACACCCCTTAAAACGTTCGGTGGACCGAACTTATTTCACGACTTCTTATGTCCGCTCGCGGCGGGCTGCTGACCGCAGCCCTTGCTTTACGGCCGTCATTCGCCATGCCGGCCTGCGGCAACCCCCTGGGGGGATCGGTCGCCCAGGCGACCTACTCCCCCAGACCCCCTCGGGCTCACGACGAATCGGGGATCTAGCTACTGCCCCAGGCTCCTCGGGCTCACTACGAAATCCGGGACCTATTCAGCGGATTTGGCCGGGGGCTTGTTGGAGCGGGGGTCTATGGGGGCCTTGCTGAGGTCGGAAACGCCCTCTTCCTGTTCGCCCGGGTGGAAGCCGGGGCCCTGCGCGATGACCTTGAATGTCTCCGCGTAGGTGAACCCATGGGGCTTGCCCAGCTCCGAGGCCCAGCCGCGGATCCTGTCCTCGATCTCTTTGGAAGCGGGACCGAGCTGACTCTCGTGGCAGGCGAGGGCTTCGAGCTTCAGGTCGATCGTCTTGGAGATGTCGACCGCCACCGACTCCGGGGCGGGCCCCATCACCCAGACCTCACTGAGGCCCCTCCATGGGTCGAGCCCTTCATCGAGCAGCTCTGGAAAGTGTCCGGGTGTGGTGCCGGCAGTGAGCGTGACATCGAGCGAGGCATGGCCCACGGCTCGATGGTCCGGGTGGTTGATGAAACGGCTTTCGATCGTGGCTGCGGTATCCATCACCACGAATCGATGGGGACGATACTTTCGGAAGACGCGAGCGATGTCGCGGCGGAGGTCAAGCGTGTACTCAACGTAACCGTCCGGATAGTCGAGCCACACGAGCTCTTCCACGCCGACGACTTCGGCCGCTCGTCGAGCTTCCTCGCGACGGATCTTGTTCAGGCGAGCGCCCATGAGCTCCCGATCCTGCGTCCCCGTCGAACCATCCGTAACGATGCAGTACGTGACGTCGGCTCCCTCCGACACCCATTTGGCAACGGTTCCGGCGCAACCGAATTCGATGTCGTCGGGATGAGCGGAAACGATCAAAGCTCGGTAGTCGCTCATCGATTGTTCCCTTTCGTCATGCCGTCCGCAGGATGAGAACGTCGACGGGCGAATGGTGCGACACGTGATGCGGGACGTTGCCCAACATGAAACGTTTCTGTCCGGTCATCCCGACGCTGCCAACGATGATCACGTCGAAGTCTTCCGCCTCGGCGATGGACAACAACTGCTCGGCAGCATGCCCTTCGACGGCCCTCACTTCGGCGGTCACGCCCAGTTCGCTCGCCCGATCCGTAGCCCTTTCGAGCACGTCCTGAGCCTGGGCCGCCCCCGCGATGCGCCAGCGGAACTCCTGTGGCGTGCTCTCCGCCTCGCGGGTGCATCCCATTGAGAGAAGGGGTCATCAGGGCTTGCCTTCATGCGTGCAAGCTCGTCCTCGGTGGGAGGCTGGTACGCGGTGACGATCGTGATGCCGGCTCCTACCGCCTTCGAGAAGGCGACACCGGCTTCAACCGCCCGCATGGCGGTCGGCGACCCATCGGTCCCCACCAGCACGTTCCTGTAATCGGTCCCCTTGGTTTCTGATGGCTTGTCGGTCTTGACGATGAGGAGGTCGGTCTGCGCGTGATGGCTCACCTTGTTAGGTACGTTGCCCAACAGGAAGCGACGAGGTCCGCTCATGCCCACGCTGCCGACCACGAGCAGATCGTCAGGCTCGCGCGCCTGATCGATCAGAACCTCCGCCGCATTGCCTCGTTGAGCGGTCGCCTGAGCGCCGTATTCGGACGCGAGACCGTCGAGGTCGCCCGACGGATCGTCGCCGGCGTGGACCAAGATCAGATCGGCGCCGAGACGTTCGGCCAGGTGGGCCGCGCGATCGGTCGCGATGTGAGCGGTGCGAGAAAGGTCCGTGCCGACCACGATGCGCCCGTACATGGAGCGTCCCTACCGTTCCAACGCTCGAACGGCAATCGTGCAGCGGGCTGCAGCCACCGGCTTCTGCTCCTCGTCGATGAGCTCGATGCCCCACACCTGAAGGCTCCGGCCCCTGCGTATGGGGATAGCGGTGGCGGTCAGCGTCCCCTCGCGTTTGGCCCGCAGATGGCTGACATTCAGCTCGATCCCCACAGTGAACTGGGTCGCCGGATCGGAATTGAGGAAGGCGCCGATGGAGGCCGCGGTTTCCGCCATCACCGCAGACGCTCCGCCATGCAGCAGGCCCATCGGCTGGTGGACGGCGGGGCCGACATCCATCTCGAGAACCACCTTGTCGACCTCGGCGCTCACAGGACGGATACCCAGCGTTTGGATGATCGTGTTCTCGAAGGGAAGTCCGTCGATCGTCTCGTTCATGGCGGGGATGCTACCGCCCGACCCAGGGATGCCGGCCAAAGATGAAGGCCGGAAAGGGGAAGGGGGAGCGGATGGGGTATCCGCTCCCCCTTTTCAGTGCCAAGCGGGCTAGATAGCTACCGGGGGGGCATGCCGGAGGGCGTTGCGAGCCCGCTTGTCGGAATACATCGCTACATCTGCTGACAGCATCAGTTCTTCGAAATTGGTTCCATCGACACCGAAAACGGCCACGCCGGCGCTTACCTGCACGTGGGCTCCCGGGGCTGTGCTCAATTCTTCCTCCGTGAGGAGCTCCCGCAGCCGGCGTATGACCGTCTGTGCACCGCCGCGGTTGGCCTCGTTCAGGATGACCACGAACTCATCTCCGCCATAGCGAGCGACGTGGTCGGAGCCGCGGACGACGCCTCGCAGCTTGTTGGCGACCAGTTGGATGGCCTCGGACCCGGCCATGTGTCCGTGCGTGTCGTTCAAGACCTTGAGGTGATCCACATCGATAACGAGAACCGAGAAAGGCGCGTTCGACAGCTCGAGCTTCGCCGCCTCGTCCCGTAGTGCGGTCACGTTGGCGACCTTGGTCAAAGGATCGATCGAGGCCAGCCGGCGAAACTTCGACTGCACCGCCTGGTGCGCCTCCGCAAAGGCCCCCAGGATCCCGGCTGTGCTTCCGTATACGACGAACCGAGCGACGGCCACCCCGACGACGAGCGCCTGCGATACCTCACCGGCGACCATCGTCGTGAAGAGAGCCGAGAGCACGGAAGCCAAGGCGGCGACGAACATGCCCTCCTTGAAACCGGTCGCCAGGGCGGCGATCGCCACCGGGACCAGGAACATCCAACCTGTGTCTACGCCCATCGGAGTTGGAACCAGCGCCACCACTGAGGCGGCCACCAGAAGTATCCCGAGGATCGCGAAGCGAAGGGCACGCTCCTCGAGCACGTGACTCAGTTGCTCGGTGATGAGGGCCTTCAGGTCCCTACGAGGCGGGGCCTGGATGTCGATGATCCGGTGCGCCGAGGTGCTCATCTCGTCCCTCTGGATGTTCGGGGTGACTAGTCCTTCTGAGCTAGTCGATGCCTAGTTATCGGCAGGGGCCCACTTTTGCTGAAGCCTTCTTTTATCCCCCAGAGGAGTGAAAAACGTCCCCGAGCGGTGGGGTTCTGGAGCGATGGAAGCGCCGTGGACCGGGCGTGCGGTGCCCGTGGTGGCCGTAGTCAGTAATAACTAGTCCGTGGAGGACCTCAGCCGGGGAAGATGTCCATGGGGAAGACCGCTCGCACGTCTTCCTTGCGCACCTCGATGAAGGCGGGGGCGGCTATGGCCTGGGTGCCGTCCGGGCTGGAGACTCGGGCATCGGTGACCGGCACGAAGTGACGGTGGTCCCGGATCACCGACTCCCATGCGTCGGAGAAGCGGCCCAGCTCCGGGGGCAGGTAGACCTGACCCTCGATCCGGTAGCCGTCGAGGAGAAGGACGACCCCGATGGACACCAGCTCCACCCGGATCGAGTCCGAGCGAGGAGCGAGGCCGTTCTGGGGCCGGCTGGATCCGTCGATCAGGTGGCGTATGCGGTTGAGGAGGGCGGTGGCGGCGAAAGGCTTGCCCATGTACTCGCACTTGAGCGCCGCGATGCGCTGGCCGACCTCGGAGGCCGACCGGCCGGTCAAAACGATGGTTGGCACGTCCTTGAAGCGGTCGTCGTCCCGCATCTTCTCGAGGAGGTCCCAGCCGTCGTCCGTGGGGAGGCCGATATCCACTACTGCGACATCGGGGACGTCCGAGACCATCAGTCGCCACCCATGCCCGGCATCGCTGGCGAATAGACCATCGAAGCCCGCGCTTTCTAGGTGATAGCGGACAACGGTGACGATCGAGGGTTCGTCTTCAACGACGAGGATTTTGGCCATGTCCCTATTATTCGGTCGCCAGGGCCCAGAAGTAAAACCTGGGCTCTAGATCCGAACCCTCACGGGGGCCAAACCGGGACATCACCCCCCAGCTCGGGTCCCATCGTTGCCGAACGGAACGAAGAGAGACCGGACGCCGCGTCCTCTCAATGAGATACGTGCCGAGCCGTAGGTCCTGCGGACCTCCAGTGACAGCCGGTGGCTTCCCGCCTCGACGGGGCTCATCGACATGACCTGAACGACGCTCGAGTCGAACCTTCCTGCGCTGGTTACCTCGGAGTAAAGGGTCCGTCCCGCCTGACGGCCATCGAGGGTCAGCCTGGTCGCGACGCCGGCCCCCGTCCTCGCGGCCGAGTCGGCGTCGCGCTCGACCGTGACCTGGCCCCAGGTCAGCAACATGCCGTCGACCGGCGCCCATACCCGTTTGTCGTGGACGGACTCGTATCTCCCCTCCCCGAAGTTTTGGATGGATCTCGTCGCGTCGCTGAATGCCGCGCGCGTGAGATCGTTCGCCGCTAAGCCTTGAAGCCGTTTCGAATCGGGGGCGCGGCGGATGATCCCGTTTGGCAGTCGTCCTTGGGAGTCGGTGGCAACCACCGCGCCCGCCCGGCGATTCGGTGACGCCCACGGACCGACGGCATGGTGGCCGTCGACCTTGTCGGAGTTGCGCGCGTAATCGGCGATACGGCCGGCCACGGCGGGGGCCGCAGCGATGGCTGAAGCGACAGCGGCGGCTATCAGGGCGGTGGTCAGGTGATCGCGTACTCGTGACATGGCACCTCGCAGGTCGTCGCATCCGGACACCGGTCTTTCTAGGTGACCGTCGCCGGGCCCGGGGTGGCCCGAACCACACGTGCACGCCTAGACCGCCGCAAGCCGGATAATGGATGTCCGTCTTCAGCCGCTAGGGGCACAACCTCGAGGAGATCCATGTCCCTCCAAACCGCCGAGGCGTCCGCGCCTCGGCCCACCGACGCCGCCGTCATCCAGACGAGCGCCCTTACAAAGGTGTTCGCCGGTTCTATCCGCGCCGTCGAGGACCTCGACCTCTCGGTGAACCAAGGCGAGATCTTCGGCCTCCTCGGTCCGAATGGAGCGGGAAAGACGACGACGGTTGGCATGCTCACGACCCGCGTGCTGCCGACATCCGGGCGCGCGACGGTCGCCGGTATAGATGTCGTCGACGATCCCAATGCCGCCAAGCAGCTCATCGGAGTCGTGTCGCAGTCGAACACTCTCGATCGCAGTCTCTCGGTGTGGGACAACCTCTTCTTCCACGGGCGCTACTTCGGGATGGGCGCGGGTGATGCACGCGCACGGGCGGACGAGCTCTTGGAGAAGTTCCGGTTATCGGACCGCGCGGCGGCGGAGATCGACGCTCTATCGGGGGGGATGGCTCAACGAGTAATGCTGGCGCGCTCGATCGTTCATCGCCCGCGCATCCTGTTCCTGGACGAGCCCACGGCCGGTCTGGACCCGCAAAGCCGGCTCGCCTTATGGGACATACTGTCCGAGCTCCACTCCGCGGGTCAGACGATCCTTCTCACCACGCACTACATGGAGGAAGCGGAGCAACTCTGTCACCGTGTGGCGATCATGGACCACGGCAAACTGCTGGCACTCGATTCGCCTACGCGCCTCAAGCAGTCCGTGGGAGCCGATACCGAGGTACGGGTATCGGTGGAGGGTGACCTCGAGAAACTCGCTGAATGCCTTCGTTCGTTCGAGGGCGCGATCCACACGGCGGTCGTGGACGAATCCGTCCGCGTGTACCTCAGGGGGTCCGCGGGGGTCTTGCCGCGCGTCGTGGTCCATGCGGAGAACGCTGGGTTCACCGTGAAAGATCTATCCCTCAGCGAACCCACTCTCGAGTCGGTGTTCATCAACCTCACCGGAAGGGACTTGCGCGAATGAGCGTTGCGACTCGACTTGCGGAGATCCGTCCCACTCGTTCGGCGAGCGTCGACGCCTTCTGGGGGATGTTGCTGCGAGACCTCACTGTCCTGCGCCGCAGCATGGCAGCCTTCATCGTTCGCACCATCGCTCAACCTTTGATGTTCGTGTTCGTGTTCACCTACGTCTTCCCCAAGATCGGGCAAGGCGTCGGCGGGCAGGGGGCCGGCGCGACGGCCTTCTCGAGTCTCCTGGTTCCCGGGGTGGTTGCGATCGCATGCGTGTTCCAAGGCATCCAGGCCGTCGCTCTTCCGCTCGTTCAGGAGTTCGGCTACACGCGCGAGATCGAGGACCGGGTCATGGCGCCACTCCCGGTGTGGGGAGTGGCGGTCGAGAAGATCACGTCCGGCGCGTTGCAGGGAGCGCTCGCGTCCGTAGTCGTCTTTCCTCTTGCAACGTTCATCCCCGCGACTCCGGTGCATCTGAACATCAACTGGCTCGAGCTGTTGACCTTCCTTCCACTCGCGACCGCGGTTGGTGCGGCGCTCGGCCTGGCGATCGGAACGCGTGCTGAACCCCGTCAGGTCCCTCTCGTGTTCAGCGTCATCGTGATCCCCGTCACGTTCCTGGGAGCGACCTATTACCCCTGGGCTGAACTCGACCCGATCCCGTGGCTGAAGTGGGCGGTTCTGCTGAACCCGCTCGTCTACATGAGCGAATCGTTCCGCACGGCCCTCACCCCACAGTTCCCTCACATGCACGTCGCCGGGATCTACCTGGGAATGGTGGGTTTCCTGTTGTTCCTCGGCTGGCTCGGGATCTCGGGCTTCAAGAAGCGGGTTCTGTCCTGACCTAAGGCCCACAGGGAATCGAATGATCGGTCTTGATCCGCAGCAGAAACACCTGACCGATTAGTCGGAGATCACCTCGAGCGCTACCTAGAGTGCGTATTGAGGCAGAACGTACCGAAGAAGGAACATGAGCCCCGACCGTTCTGTTCTACGTTGGGAGTGATACATGAGCCTCATGAAACGTCTGGCTGTATCGATCGCGGCTGGAGGCCTCCTCCTAGGGGCTCTCGCGTCGCCGGCCGCGGCGCACCCGGTCACGGTCGAGCAGATGCACATCGCTGACTTCGGAAGCGGCGGGATCAACACGCAGATGTGGTTGAGCATCGAGGACCATCCCGGAACGGTAAAGATCACTCTCAAGAAGAAAAACGCGGCGGGCGACTGGGTGAAGGTGGCCACCAGGACGGCGACCTACCAGGCGGGATGGGGCTACACCTACACCTTCAATCCCGTCCGGGGCCAGACAAAATGCAAGGCGAAGGGCGTGTTCACCAGGGCCAACCACCCGAGACTGACCGCCACGAGCGACGTCATCAATTGCTAAGCATCGCTCCCTGAAGGCGCGGTGCGTGCGGTGCGTGCTGCTGTGTCTCCGATCCAGTGGTCATCAAGTCAGCCCAAATGTCGTGGTACACGCAGTGCACTGGTGCATGTGGTCCAACGTGGACCACGTGTACCGCTGCATCACATGGACCACGGGTTTTCGAGAAGACCCTCGCGGGCCTCTCAATCTCGATGGGCGGGCAACCTCAGTCCTCGGGGGCCTGCCCCAACTCCCGAACGTGTTCGCACGAACTGGGATCGAAGTTGCCGGACCCTGACTCGAGCGCCTCGACGACCAGGCCCAGGGCGATCGGGTCGCTTACGAGGCGTGTGTGGGCCACCCGGGCTCCCGGACACACGTCCTGGACCAAGACGTTCCGGGCCCCCTCGAGCCGGGCGGTCCTCGGTGGAGTCACGACTCCGTCATCGGCGCTGTAGATGTTCGCCACTGACGTTCCCGGCGGAACGTTGCGACCTGCGTTGAGCGTTCGCAGGAAATGAGAGCCCGGGACCATCTCCCGGCACGCCCGTGCACACAGCGAGGGATCGAGGCTCGTTGCCAGCCCGGCCAGCCGCGTCCCGTGGTGCGGCGTCCCTAGAAAGACGAGACTCCGGACCCTGCCGCCCCCTTGCTCCAGGAAGGTCCGCGCCACCAGGCCGCCCGCGGAGAATCCGACGATGTCGACCTCCGTCGCCCCCTCTTCCTCGACGATCTCCTCCACGACGCCGGCTGAGACGGCGATGTCGCCACGTCCCCCGTTGGGAAGGGCGACCGAGAGGACCCGGCGGTCCCGGCTCTCCAGCACTCGCTCGAGCACGGCCATCGATGCCGGCCCCCCGCCATATCCGTGAACCAGCAGGACCGGGACCTCCTCCTCCGCCACCTGATCCACCAATGGGACGTCGACGTCGTAGCGAGCCCGGAGGATCAGGAGCGCCGCCACCGCGAGTAGCACCAGTACGCCCACGATCAGCAGCGGCTTCGGGATAGACCTCATCGCCCCATTCTGGGGGTCCCCAGGAAGCTATCCGGAACCCATCCGGGTCTCGGGGCGTACTAGGGATGACAATCGTGTCCGTGGAGGGCCGACCACTGGACGACGCAGGATTGGTCCGGCGAGCCCAGGAGGGCGACGTTGGGGCTTATGAGGAATTGGTGTCGAGGTATGGAGCCATCGCGCAGCGCGCCGCTTACCTGATCACGGGCTCGGCGGCCGAGGCGGAGGACGCCGCGCAGCAGGCATTCGTGAAGGCCTATTACGCGATCGGGAAGTTCCGGCTGGAAGCGCCCTTCAGGCCGTGGCTGCTGAGGATCGTCACCAACGAGGCTAAGAACAGGATCCGGTCGCAGGGCCGGCAGGCGGGTGTGGCTGTGCGCCTGCAGGAGGGCCGACCTCGGGACGATGCGGCCCCATCTCCCGAGGTCGCGGTCCTCTCGAAGGAGAGGTCGAGCGCGTTGATGGAGGCATTGAACACGTTGAAGATCGCCGACCGTACCGTGATCTATCTCCGCTACTTCCTCGAGCTAACGGAGGCGGAGATGGCGGTGACGCTCGCCTGTCGTCCCGGGACCGTCAAGTCCCGCTTGTCGCGCGCGCTCGGGCGACTGAAGAACGCACTCGGCGGAGACGAAGCGAACCTCTTCGAGAATGAGGCACGAGATGGATAGAGGTTCAGGAAGGGAAGATATGCAGGCGCTCGAACGCGAGCTGAGGGGACTGGCCCTCGCGTTGGACTACCCACCTGCGACGGAACTGGCCGCCGGGGTCCGCAGCGACATCGAAGCCGGGCGCGTGCCGAAGCGTCGTCTCCTCGAAGGATGGTCTCCCGAGCTCGGGAGGCGACTTGCACTCGCGGCTGCGACCGCGGTCCTGCTGGCGGTCGCGATCTTGTCCTTCTCCCCCGCCGCCCGCGAGGCCGTGGCCGATCTCCTCGGCCTGCGCGGAGTCGGGATCCGGGTGACCGAGTCTCCTCCCCCATCCGCCCCGGCCCCCACCGGACCACTCAGCGGCTACATGGACGTTGGGGAGCGGGTCTCGGTGGCCCAGGCCCGGGAGGCGGTCGACTACGAGATCCGCCTTCCCATCGACCGGTTGGGCCCCCCCGATGAGATCTACCTGAGCGACGATCTCGAGGGGGGCCGGGTCACCTCGTTCTTCCGCGCGGGCCCCGCCTTGCCCAGGATCTACGAGACCGGGACGGGAGCCATGCTGACCCAGTTCATCGGAGAGCTCGACCGGAACACGATCGGAAAGCTGGCGGCGGAGGACACGACGATCGAGCGGGTCGAGGTGAACGGCAATCGCGGCCTATGGGTCGAAGGCGATCACCTCTTCTTCCTCTACCGGGCCGGGGGGACGGTCATCGAAGAAA
Organism: uncultured Actinomycetes bacterium; assembly: GCA_963777015.1. Classification (GTDB taxonomy): domain Bacteria; phylum Actinomycetota; class CADDZG01; order CADDZG01; family WHSQ01; genus JACCXF01. The sequence goes on along the minus strand of CAVZOQ010000003.1, from coordinate 919,885 downwards.
CGATCCGCATGTCTGACAGCGCTTTGCTGTGGCAGGAAGGCGACGTGACGCTTCGTCTGGAGTCCGGGCTATCCCTGGAAGCAGCCATCCGCCTGGCGGAGTCGGCTTACTGAGCCACCCATCGCGCGGTATAGATGGTGCATGCCCGACGACGTAGCCGGTCTCTACTCCGTACCGCTGAACGAATTCATCCGGGAACGGGACGCGCTGGCCGCCCGATTGAAGGATGACGGCCAGAAGGAGGAGGCGGCGCGGATCAAAGCGCTGCGGAAACCGTCGGTCGCGGTCTGGGCCCTCAACCAACTGGCTCAGCAACGGCCGGACGAGGTGGCCGACCTCATCCGAACGGGCGACAGGCTGCGCTCGACGCAGGAGGAGACCCTTCAGGGCGGAGACGCCGCCGACCTCCGAACGGTGGCGGGCGAGCGGAACCGTCTGGTGGCCCGCCTGGCTGATGAGGCGAGCTCGATCCTCGAGCAGGCGAACTCGGCTCCGGGCCCGCACCTCGAGAAGATCAAGAACACCCTGCTCGCCGCGACCTCCGACCAGGAGGCCGCCGACATGCTGGGACGCGGCGTCCTCACTACGGAGCTCGCCCCGTCCGGCTTCGAAGGGATATTCGGGATGGCGGCTCCTCCCGAGGGCGGCCCTGAAGAGGACGATGGTGCGGCCGAGCGAGAGACCCTCGAGCGGAGCGTGCGGAAGCTCGAAGCCGCGGCCAACGAGGCCGAGAAGAAAGCCGCGCGGCTCGTGGCCAAGGCGGACGAGGCGGAACGCGTTGCCGAGGACAGCAAGCGTCGTGCAGCAGATGCCGTCGAAACCGCGAAGCAGGCGCGGGCCGAGGCGGACTCCGCGTCCGCCGACCTATAAGGTTCTTTCATGTCGAACCTGCTAACGCTCGATCGCTTGATCGTGAACCAGAAAGCGAAGCTCATCGAGGTCACCCAGGAGTACGCGATCCGGGATGAGAATGGAGACCAGGTCGGCTACATCAGACAGGAGGGCCAGTCGACCCTGCACAAGGCCGCTCGATTCCTGACGTCGATCGATCAGTTCCTCACCCACCACTTCGCCCTCTACGACGACGCCGGGACCAAGATCCTCGAGCTCAGCCGTCCGGCCAAGTTCGTCAAATCTCGGATCGTCGTGAAGGACGGGAACGGGCAACAGCTCGGCCAGATCGTGCAGAAGAACGTATTCGGGAAGATCCGCTTCGACCTTGAGGCTTCGGACGGCCAACTCGTAGGTCAGATTCGCTGGAGAACTGGCGGGCCTGGAACTTCGCGATCGTGGATCCGAACGAGCGCGAGGTTGCCCGGATCACGAAGAAGTTCGTGGGCGTAACAAAGGCGGTCTTCACTCCGGCGGACAACTACATCGTCGACATCGACCATTCCGTCGAGGGTCTGACGCGGCTGTTCGTGCTTGCCTCAGCTACAGCGGTGGACACCGCACTGAAACAGGACGCGCGCGGGATCGACTTCACCTAAGTCGACCACAGCTCCTCGAGCATCCGGGTCACCGCGCCTATGGCGTCTCCACTCCCCGGAACGACGACATCCTCCGGAACCTCGGAGTGCGCCTGTTGTTCATCGAACAGATGCTTGATATCGGAGGGAACGAACCTGGTCAGTTGCGCGTAGCTGTGGGAGTCGTCCAGTCCCATCGGGCGGTGGTAGTAGCGGAGCGGAAAGTACAGATGCAGATCGTCGCGCGCCCTGGTCAAGGCGACGTAGAAGAGGCGACGTTCCTCGTCGATCTCGTCTTCGTCCCCCGTGGCCATATCGGATGGGATCATCCCGTCGGCGACATGGAGCACGTGAACGACGTCCCATTCCCCGCCTTTGGCCGAATGGATCGTGCTCAGCACTAGATAGTCCTCGTCGAGCAGCGGCGGGCCCGCCAGGTCCCCCGAGGATGCGGGAGGGTCCAGCGTGAGGTCCGTCACGAACTGCCCGCGCTCCACGTAACCTCCAGCTATCTGAGCCAGCTGTTCGAGATCCCGCAACCGAGCCGCGACGCCGTCGTACTTGCGGACGAAGAGTGGTTCGACCCACCGTCGGATGCGGTCGATCTGAACCGCGGGAGGTGGCGGGCGGTCGGTCCCCTCGCAATCGCGCAGAGCTCCCAAGAGGCCGTCGTACTCGGAGGTCGCCGCAGGGCCAACGGAGATCTCTCCGGCGAGCAGAGTGGCGACCGGAGATGGAGCTCCCTCCGAGGCCGGACCACGACGCACCCCGGCCTCGTCCATGATCCGGCGAGCGGCGGCGGGTCCCACCCCTCGCATGAGCTGCAGGACCCGGAACCACGCCAGTTCGTCGTGCGGGTTCTCGAGGATTCGAAGGAACGCCATGACGTCCTTCACGTGAGCGGCCTCCACGAAACGCAAGCCGCCGTACTTTACGAACGGGATGTTCCGTCTCGTTAACTCGAACTCCAGCATGGTGCTGTGGTGGGCCGCTCTGAACAGAACTGATTGTCCTTTGAGGGGCGTGCCTAGCTCGCGATGCTCGAGGACCATCCTGCACACCTCTTGGGACTGGTGACTCTCGTCCAGACAGGTCGTGAGCGTCGGCTTCTGCGCGCTTTCGCGATCGGTCCAGAGCTCCTTGCTGTGGCGCTTGGTGGCCTGCGCGATGACCGCGTTGGAGGACTCGAGGATGGGTCGGGTGGAGCGGTAATTGCGTTCGAGAGTGATGATCTCAGTGCCGGGATGTTGGGTCGGGAAATCGAGGATGTTCGCGATGGTCGCCGACCGGAACGAATAGATCGACTGAGCGTCGTCCCCAACCACGGTGATGTTGGGGCGGCTCTTGCGCAGGCTCAACAAGATGTCGGCTTGAAGAGCGTTCGTGTCCTGATACTCGTCGACGAGCACGTGGTCGAAAAGCTCGCCTATGCGAGCGCCCACCGACGGCGAGGACATCATCGCCTTCCAGAACAGCAGGAGATCGTCGTAGTCGAGAACGCCTTGCTCTCTCTTGCGCTCGACATACCCGCCGAATATGGATCGGATCCCTTCGATCTCCTCGATGCACCACGGGAAGTGTCTCTCCAGGATCCCTTGTAGCCCCGTCCCCGCGTTGACCATGCGGGAATAGATGGACGACAGCGTGTCCTTACGGGGGAAGCGTCGCTTCTGCTTCCCCAGTCCGAGCTCGAGGCGCACCAGGTCGATGAGGTCGGCTGAATCGCCTTGATCCATCACGGTGAATGACTCCGGCAGCCCGATGAGCCGCCCGTGCATGCGAAGAAGCCGGTTCCCAACCGAATGGAAGGTGCCGCCCCAGACGCGTCCCGGCGCGTTCTTGCCGGTCAGTTGCTCGGCCCGCACGAGCAGTTCCCGCGCCGAACGCCGGGTGAAGGTCAGCAGCAACAGGCGTTCGGGCGGGACCCCCTCTTCCAGAAGGTGCGCCACACGGCAGGCCAGCGTCTTCGTCTTGCCGCTGCCCGCCCCGGCGACGATGAGCAACGGCCCCTCGCCGAAGGTCGCGGCGCGACGCTGGGCAGGGTTGAGCTCGGCGAGCCAGGCCGGCTCGGTCCCTGGAGCGAACATACGTTCGCATTATAGAGAGGGGACTCCGTTGGATTCGGCAATCGGGCGTTCGGCCGGCATCCCGCGGGACCCTGCGACCCGCCCATAATTGGGCCGTGCCCAGCCCAACCGCAGATCCAGCCCCACCCATCGGCCCCTTTGAGGCGGTCGTGTTCGACCTTGACGGACTCCTAATCGACTCGGAGCCCCTGTGGCGCGAGGCCGAGATGGAGGTCTTCGGGTCGATCGGAGTCCACCTCACGGACGAGATGTGCGCCTCGACCATGGGCCTCCGGATAGACGAGGTGGTCGAGCACTGGTACCGGCTGTTCCCTTGGACGGGCCCGGGGAAGGGGGAGGTCGAGCGGCGCGTGGTGGAGCGACTCGTCTCGTTGGTAAGGGAGAAAGGGATCCCGCTGCCCGGCGTCGACACCGCCCTAACCAGCTTCCGGTCGGTCGGACTCCGCCTTGCGCTGGCATCTTCATCGACCCACCGCATCATCGAGGCCGCTCTCGAGAGACTCGACCTGGGGGGCGAGTTCGAAGTGGTCCTGTCCGCCGAGGACGAGCTCGCCGGCAAACCGGATCCCGCGATCTACCTGAGCGCGGCCTCCGCGCTGCGAGTTGCGCCGGAGACTTGCGTCGCCCTCGAGGACTCACTGAACGGCGTCCTCGCGGCCAAAGCGGCCGGCATGACGTGCATCGCGATCCCGGTCGGAACGCTCGACTATCCGGCCGAAGGACCCGAAGCCGACCTCACGCTGAGGTCCCTCGAAGAGATATCGACGGAGCTGGTGGAGAAGCTCGCGCTGGCTTCGTCCGATCGGCGAGCCGGCTAGGCGATCGGGTCGGCACGAGATGCGTTTCGGGATAACCGTTCCCAACATCGACGGCTTCGCAGATCCTGGGTTCCTCGTGCAACTCGCGCTCGACGCGGAGGCCGCTGGGTGGGACGGCTTCTTCTTGTGGGATCACATGATCTTCCGCCGCCCGTGGCGCCCGATAGTCGATCCTTGGGTCGCGCTCGGGGCGATCGCCGTCGCAACCTCCAGCATCAGACTCGGCACGGCGGTGACTCCCCTCCCCCGCCGCCGTCCGTGGAAGATCGCCCGAGAGGTCGCGACGCTCGACCACCTCTCGGGTGGCCGAGCGATCCTCGGAGTGGGTCTCGGAGCCCCGAACGACGAGTTCGATCGTTTCGGAGAGGACTCGGATGCGCACGTAAGAGCGGAGAAACTCGATGAATCGTTGACGATCATCGAGGGACTGTGGAGCGGTGAGCCCTTCTCGTTCGAGGGCACGCACTTCAACGTGGGCGAGGTTCGATTCCTGCCGAAGCCGGTGCAGCCACGGGTCCCCATCTGGGTCGCCGGACGATGGCCTCGTCCCGCTCCCTTCAGACGCGCCGCTCGTTGGGACGGCGTCTTTCCCATCAACGAGGATGGGTCGGACCTGACCGCCGATCAGGTCCGCGACGTCATCCGCCTCACAACCGCTCACCGGCGGGCGGACGCCAGGCCACTGGACGTGATCGTCGACGGGACGACGAACCACGACGAGGAGGCCGCCGGGCGGATGAATGGATACGAGGCCGCGGGCGTCACCTGGTGGCTCGAGTCGCTCACCTGGGACAGAGGGCCTCTGGGCGACTCGGTCGAGCGCGTTTCCCAGGGACCGCCACTTTCCGCCTAGCCCAGCCGGCCCTTTCTCGTTGAACCCTGGTGGGGGGAACGCAGGTAACGAGTTTGGGAAAGGACCCGGGCTGAGGAGGAGGAGGAACGCCATGCGCAAAGCAGCAGTAGTAGCGGCGACCGTGCTCGTGCTGGGAGCGGCGCCGTCCGCGGCGGCACACCCGTCGGAGGGCCGCAACGAACATGGGTTCGGGGAAGGACCCCACTGTCACGTGCTCGTGGTCAACAACAATGGGAACCCCGCGTACCCATCGCACACGGGCCACACCCATGCCGGCAACGACATCTTCAACGCGGATCCGGACTGCGACGGGGATGCCGGCTAGGAAGCGCCATGAGGAGGAGGGCCGGGGCGCCCCGGCCCTCCTCTGAGCTCCGGCGGATGGGGCGGGACCTAGCGGCTCAGTAGAGCGAACAGCGCCCGGCGGATCGCGCCGGCCATCTCGCCAAGAACCTCCTCATTGATGTTGTCGATGTCATCGCATGCCCGGTGATAGCACTCATCCATCGATTCGCCCGCCCGGCCCCCGTAGTCCCGTCGCTGCCTACGCGACTTCAACATCTCGGCACCGGTGAAGAGGCCTCCAACCGGGATCCCTTCCTGGATGAAAGCACCGTGATCCGAGCGTCCACCCAGATCGATCGTCTCAAACGCGATCTGCCGCTTCCTGAAGTACCGCTTGAAGATCTCGGTTATCGCATCGGACCCGCTGGGCGCGACGTCATCCTCGTAGACGAAGCGTACGAAGTTTGGTGACGCCACCATGTCGAAGTTGAGGTACGCCTCGATCGATGCGGTCTCTTCGGATGAGAGTCCCTCCACGTACGCGGTGGACCCAAGGAGCCCGATCTCCTCCCCACCCCAGAACCCGAATCGCACGGCGGCGTTGGGACGCCTTTCGGCCACGGTCCGCGCCATCTCGAGGATCGTTGCGATCCCCGACCCGTTGTCGTTGATGCCGGGGCCGTCGATGACCGAGTCCAGATGCCCTCCGACCATCACGACGTCGTCGTCCACTCCTCGGCGCTGGGCGATGAGGCTCACCCCTCGGCGAGGGGTGTATCGGGTACGCACAGTGAGGCGAATGGTGGGTCGCCGGCGGGCGAGCTCCACACCCGTTTCATCGGTGACTGCGAGCGCGGGGATGTCGATCCCCTCCCCGGACAGGAGCGTGGGGCGGAGGACCCCGGTAGCCCGCGTGAACTCTGGGAACGAGATGAAGACCGCCTTCGCTCCAGCGCCTTGCGCGTTGACCACCTGGTCCCGGTAGTAACAATTGCCCGGCCGCACGAGAGCTACCGCCCCGCTCGGGAAGCTGGAGAAGTCTTCGGACGAACATCCGGCGCCGTCGGGCTCGTCCGACTGAAGATCGAACTCGACGGGTTCGACCGGCCCAGAGACGCGACCAGAACCCGAATACACCATCGCTCGGACGTCTCGTCCGTCGACATAAGCCCGGCGAGGACGAAGACGCTCGACCCGGGTCGGCGACAGCTGCTCGAAGTAATCGAAATCGAAGCCGTCGCGTTGGACCTCGTAACCCCAGCTCCGCATCCGGCGGGACACGTAAGCGACCGATCTGTCGTACCCCTTGCTCCCGACGGCCCGCGTCCCGCCGCTCATCTGCGCTATCCGGTCCAGAGCCCGAAGGTGGGCTTCTATCCGTCCGACGGGTCCGACTTTGACGGGCTCGGACGACGGCGACGGCGTGGCCGTAGCCTCGGCCGACTCGACCGGGCTCGCCTCCTGGCTCCCCGAGGACGCTTCCGTACAAGCGCCCGCCAGCAGCAACGCTACGAGGAGGGCCCCAGCCACGCGGGCGGGGAGGGCGAACGACTGCACGGGGGACCTCCGTTAGACGCCGGGGTACCCACGCTACTACACGACTAGTAGACGCCCCCAGTGGCCCGCGCGCGAGCCTAGAGAGTGGCGAGCTCGTCCGAGGGCAGAACCGGGCTCCCCTCGGGGGCGAACACCTGCGTGTGATCGAGGTCGAGGTAGACCAGCTGTCCCGTCTCCATGCCGTCGAGATCGTCGTTGCGCACCTGCGCGACGAGCCTCTGCCCGTCCGGCAGCTTCATGTGGAGCTTCGACACCCACCCGAGATTGCTGATGCGCTCGATCGTGGCCGCCGGCGAGTCTCCATTCAGGGCGACCCTCGAGATCCGGACGTCGTGCGGACGTACGTAGGCATGGGCCACGGAACCGTCAGTGAGATGCCCTGCGCCTCTCACGAACTCGTCGCCGAACTGCACGCGTCCGTTGATCACCAATCCCCTGATCACGTTCGCGGCGCCGACGAATCCCGCGATGAACGGAGTGGCGGGCTCGTTGTAGATCTTGTCCGGCGAGCCGATCTGCTCGACCCTGCCTTCGTGCATCACGACGACTTGGTTGGCGAGCTCCAGGGCCTCCTCCTGGTCGTGGGTCACGAGCAGGCTGGTCACGCCGAGCTCCCGGTGCAGATCGTCGAGCCAGCGACGGAGGTCTTGTCGAACGCGCGCATCCAGAGCGCCGAAGGGCTCGTCGAGGAGCAGCACGTCCGGATCCGGTGCGAGAGCTCGCGCCAGTGCCACCCGCTGGCGCTGACCGCCCGAGAGCTGGTCCGGGTAGCGGTTCCCGAACGGACCGAGCTGCACGAGCTCGAGCAGGTCATCGACCCGTTTGGTGATAGCGGGCTTGGCCATCTTCCTGACCCTCAGCCCGAACCCGATGTTCTCTCGCACGCTCATGTGACGGAACAGGGCGTAGTGCTGGAACACGAATCCGACCTCGCGATCCTGCACGGTCTTGTGCGTCTGCTCCTCGTGACCGAACGCGATGTGGCCCGAGTCGGACCGCTCGAGTCCGGCGATGATCCGCAGAACGGTGCTCTTGCCGGAGCCGCTGGGGCCGAGCAAGGCCGTGATCTTGCCCTCGGCCGCGTCGAACGTGACGTCATCGACCGCCTTGAAGCTGCCGAAGTTCTTGTTCAGGTGTTCGACACGGATCGTTGAGCTCACTTGCCCATCTCCTTCTTCTGTCTCTGCTTGAACGTTTCGATGGCGATCAACAACAGGATCGATATCCCCGCGAGGACCAGAGCCACCACGTAGGCGGACGCGTCCTGACGTTCCTCGATAGCCCTGAAGATGTAGAGGGTGGCGGTCTCCGTCTGTCCCTGAAGCGATCCCGAAACGATCAGGACGGCGCCGATCTCCCCTAGAGCACGGGCGGTCGATAGCGCGATCCCGTACAGCAACCCCCACTTGATCGTCGGAAGGGTCACCCGGAAGAACGCCTGAAACGAGGAGGCGCCCAGCGTCTTGGCCGCCTCTTCCTCGTGGGTTCCTATCTCCTCCAAGCACGGGCGCGACCTCACGGATCACGAACGGGATGCAGATGAAGATCGTCACGATGACCATCGAGGGCAGTGCGAAGACGATCTGGATGCCTTGGGCTGCGAAGAACGGCTCGAACCAGCCGCCCGCCCCGAAGAGAAGGACCGCCATGATGCCCACGATCACCGGCGAGACCGCCATAGGCAGATCGACGAGGGCATTGAGGAATCCGCGGCCCGGGAACACATGTCGAGCGAGGACCCAAGAAGTTATGACCCCGAAGACGGCCGTAATGACGACGGTGATGATCGTGATGATCGACGTCAACCAGAACGCATGTCGGACGTCCGGTTGGCTCAGAGTCTCTCCAACGACCCCCGTTCCCTCCCGGAACGTCGACCAGATGATCCCGCCCAAGGGGGCCAGCAACAGCACCCCTATGTACAGCAAGGACAGAGTGAGCAACGTTCCACGAATCAGTTTCTTTCGGTTTGAGCCGCCCGTTAGGGCGGCCGTCGTCGCGCTCACGTGGTATCACCCCGTCGTTTGATCAGGCGGTAGGTGATCAGGACGAGGGTGAAGGACATGGCGAACAGCACGGTCGAGACTGCCGCCGCCTCTTCCGGCCGGAACTGACTTGCCAGTTGAAAGATGAACACAGGGGCGGTCAGCGTCTTGCCGGTGATGTTGCCCGAGATGATCACGATCGATCCGAACTCGCCGATGCCCCGGGCGAACGACAACAGTCCTCCCGCCGTGATGGCCGGTCTCAGAGCCGGAAAGATCACCTTGCGGAAGGTCGTCCAGCCGTTGGCACCAAGAACGTAGGCGGCCTCTTCCTCCGCCTGATCCAGTTCGGACAGGACGGGCTGCACGCTCCGGACGACGAAGGGCAAAGTGATGAACATCAACGCCAGCAGGATCCCCAAGGGGGCGAAGGCGATCTCTATCCCCCTCTCAGCGAGCCACTGGCCGACCGGAGATGCGGGCCCGTAAAGCGCAACCAACATGACACCCGTAACCAAGGTGGGGATCGCGAAAGGCATGTCGACCACCGCGCTCAGCAGAGAACGGCCGGGGAATCGATAACGCACCAGGACGAACGCGAGGATCGTACCGAAGATCGCGTTGATGACCGCTGCTGCTAGTGCGGTTATCAACGTCAACCTCAGCGCGGCCATCGCACCGGGGGATGCCATGGCGCTGCTTAACGATTCGAGTCCCCGGCCGAAACCTTTGCTGGCCACAGCCGCAAGTGGAAGGGCGATCATGGCCCCCAGATACAGGATCGCTACGGCGCGAAGGCCGTACCGGCCCGTTGCCGCGCGCGCTCCTTGTGGGAGCGCGCGCAGCGCGGGCCGGCGTACAGCGGCTTGGGTACTCATCGCTTAGCTCTGAGACTCCTCGAACGCCTTGGTGAAGAGGCCCTCCTCACTGAACAGCTTCTCGTCGAGCTCGTCCCATCCGCCGAAGTCCTCCACGGTGAACAGATCCTCGACCTTGGGGAACACGTCGCCGTCACCCTTGGCCGCTTCCTTCGGATCGGTTCCTCGCAGGAAGCCGACGGACGTGTACAGCTCTTTCGCCTCTTCGGTGTGCAGGAATTCGACGAACGCGTCGGCAACCTCTGTGACGCAGTGCTTGTCGGCGTACTCGTCCACCACCGCGACGGGGTTCTCGATCATGATCGTCGACGGCGGTAGCACCATCTCGTCCTCGAGCCCGGCATCCTGAGCGGTCAGGATCTCGTTCTCGTAGGTGATCGCGACGTCACCATTGCCGGACTCGAAGTTCTTGATCGAGTCACGTGCGGACTTGTCGAGCACGATGACGTTGCTGAAGATCCCTTGTAGGAGCTCCTGCGCGCCGGCTTCATCGCCTTCCTCGTTGCCCGCGTACCCGCGCATGGCTGATCCGTAGGCGCCCAAGATGTTCCACCGGGCTCCACCGCTCGATGCCGGGTCGGGAGTCAGTACCTCGACACCGGACTTCGCCAGGTCATCGAAGTCTTCGATCCCCTCCGGATTCCCGGGGCGCACGTCGAAGACCACGAGCGAGCTGGAGACCATGCCCTTGTCCGCTACGGCCGTCCAGTCGCGAGTGATCAGTCCTTCGTCGGCGATCACCTCGACGTCCGGGGCCAGCGAGAGAGCCACGATGTCGGCCTCGAAGCCGTTGATCACGTTCTGGGACTGGGTCGTCGAGCCTCCATATGACTCAGTGAAGATGACTTGCTGGTCGTCGTGCTCTTCCTTCCACTTCTCCTGGAAGGCCGGGATGATCTTTCCGTAGGCCTCGCGGGGGGTGCTGTAGGCCGCGAACGTGATCTGAGGCGTCTCCGCAGGCGTGCATTCGCCCGAGGCTTCCGTGGAAGCGGAGCTGTTACCGCAAGCCGCGGCCGCGAGCGCCGCGAGCGCGAGGCATGCAGTCATATATCTCGCACGAAACTTCAAGGTGTTTCTCCCTTCGATCGGTGGCGAGAGGTCGCCGGACCCCGGTCTCCGGCAGTCCGGTTGACCGAAAGGTGCTTCGTCTACGTCAGTTGATCCTGGTGGCGGTTTAGCGAGGGGGCCGGACGCCTTTGAGACGCACCTTTTTCGACGTCTCGATGCCGACGACTTCTCCCTCGTGGATCTTTATGAGCACCGACCCGAACTCGATCGAGCGGACGGCTCGTCGCACCTCCTCGATGGCCATCTCCTCTGATGCGAGGTCGATGCCCCCCTCGGGCTGCGTTCGTCCGTTGCTCTCGCCCGCCGCGGTACGGTCGGGCATCTCAGGTCTGTCGCTCATGGCCGACACTCTTACAGGAGTGTCATAGGAGTGTCAAGTTAACGAGAACGTTCGGCCGATCCGTCCGGATCGTCCCCTCGACCCGGCCCTGACGCTGGGCCCTCTCCAGCGGGGCCCGCGCGATGTCACCACGAGGATCGAGCGGGGGCGCTTCGTCCACGCCTGCCGGACGCCGTCGGGGCCGGCGACCACGGCGATAACGGCCCGTCCTCCCGAGGTGGAGGTCCAGGCCTGGGGCCCCGGGGCGAGCTGGATCCTCGACCACGCCCCCTCGCTCCTGGGCGTCGCCGGCCCTCCGTTGCCCGAGATCCGGGCCCCCCACCCGGTGGTCGCCGAGCTCCTCCGGAGGTTCGAGGGCCTCGCCGTTCCACGCTCCCTGAGGGTGATGGAGGCGCTCGTGCCGTCGATCCTCGAGCAGAAAGTGACGGGCTCCGAGGCGCACGAGTCCTACCGCCGGCTCGTCCTGGGCTATGGGGAGCCGGCCCCCGGGCCCCTGGATCTATACGTGCCGCCCTCGCCGGAGACGCTCGCTGCGCTGCCCTATTACGAGTTCCACCCCCTGGGGATCGAGCGGAAGCGCGCGGACACCATCCGTCGGGCCTGCTCGGTGGCCGGGAGATTGGAAGAGGTCTCGCGTCTCGACCCCCATTCCGCGGAGAAGCGGCTCACGTCGGTTGCCGGCGTCGGACGGTGGACCGCGGCCGAGGTCGCCCGCATTGCGCTCGGTGACGCCGACGCGGTCAGCGTCGACGACTACAACCTCCCGCATCTCGTGACCTGGGCCCTGGCAGGAGAACGACGCGGCACCGACGAGCGGATGCTGGAGCTACTCCAGCCCTACGCCGGACAGCGAGGGCGCGTCGCGCGGATGCTTGAGATCGCCGGCCCCCGTCCGCCGCGCCGGGGGCCGCGTCACCGCCTGCGCCACATCGAGAGGATCTGAAAGAGCCGCGCGGAGCGGTCTCGAGTCATCGCCCGAGGAGAGGACTTCCCTTTTCTTCCACCTCGAGGACTTCGATCGCATCGCCAGCTCGGATGGCTCCCGACTGCACGACGCGTGCGCATATGCCCCCGCGGTTGCGCCCGAGGGCTTTGGTCATGCCGTGCTCGGAGCGGGACTGGATGTAGCGGCAGGGCGGACGAGGACGATCGAACTCGAAGATCGCCTCCCCCACCTTGAAACGCCTCCCGACGAGGTCCAACAGCCGCACTCCGCGCGTGATGATGTTGCGTCTATGTTCGCCGTTCGAGACTTGCACGTCGCTGGAAGCCCGGATCTCGTCCAGCCCTTCTTCCTCGATCAGCGTTACCTGGCACTCGTCGACGTTCGTCCAGTAACCCTTCCGCTCCGCGTAGCGGTCACCCTCGAGGCCGCGGCCCGCGACCGCTTGCACCTCCGCGACCTGCTCCATCGGAGCACCGCCCTCGGCCGTGAGGTAGACCTCGCGCACGACGCCTCTCATCCGATCCCTCCGATCCAGGTCACGCGACGACCCTGAAGACTCATGCGTCATCGATCGCCAGTGCGTAAAGCGTGCCGCTCCGCTCTTCCAGCGTCACCGACACCGGCAGCTCCTCGTTTTGGTGCTCGAAGAGGTGGGTCAGATCGAAACCGTAGTCCACATCCGCCGCGATCGAGATGTCGTAGGTCTCGCCTCCATCGCTCTCCAACGTGAAGGCGGTCACGTGCTTCTGCTTGTGGGCTTCGATGGCGGTGATCAGCCCTGAGACCTCATCCGGAACCTCAGCGGGCCCACCGGCATTGGAGGGGGCTTTGTCGTCGCCGCAGGCCCCGAGCACGAGCGCGATGAGCACGGCACAGACGATCGCCTTGAGCAACCTCACGGTCTCGAGGGTATCGGAACCCATCGGTCTCGAGTCCTCATCCGTAGAGGGCGTCGAGGGCGGCATCGACGTCCGCTGCGGTGTTGTAGAGGTGGAACGACAGACGCACATTCCCGGCGCGCACGGCCCCCAGGATGCCGGCGGCACTCAGCCGTGCGTCTCCATCGGCGACGTCCACCGACACGATGGCCGAGTTCCCCGGCTCCGCCCCGGCCCCTTCCAGGAACCGGTTCGCAAGAGCGATGTTGTGCGCGTTGATCTCCTGGACGTCGATCCCCTCGAGGACGTCGAGGGCCAGGGCAGTTCCCACCCACGAGAACCAGGCCGGCGAGATATCGAAACGCCGGGCCGAGTCCGCAAGGCGCAAGGGGGGTCCGTAGTAGGAATCGTGAACCTCATCACCCGCGAACCAACCCGCATCCACGGGTTTCAACGACTTGACGTGCTCCTTCTTCATCGTTAGGAAAGCGGAGCCCCGCGGCGCCATTAGCCACTTGTAGGCCGCGCACGCCACGAAGTCGAACGTCGAAGCATCGAGCGGGAGCCATCCACATGCCTGGGTCGCATCGAGGAAAACCTGCGCGCCGTGACGTCGCGCCGCGTCCGCAAGCTCATCGAGCGGCGTCACCTCGCCGGAGGCGGACTGCACCGCGCTGACGGCCACCAGGGTGATGTCGTCATCGATCTCATCGATCACGTCCGCTTGTGGAACGGTTCGAACCTTGACACCTCGGTCCTCATGGATCATCCACGGGAAGAGGTTCGACGTGAACTCGATCTCGGGTGCGAGCACCGTCGACCCGGGCGGCAAAGATGCGGCGACCAATCCGGCGAACGAGGAAACGTTCGAGCCAACCGCCACGAGATCGTCGTCCACGCCCACGAGGCGCGCGAACGCCTCTCGGGCTTCCTGCGTCTTCTCGCTCCACGGCAGCCATCCCGTGGAGCCCGCCCGCCACGAACGCAGGACGTCCTGCAGGCCATCCCACACGGGCGTGGGAGGCAGGCCGAAGCTCGCGGTGTTCAGATACACGGTCGACGGCTTCCACAGCGCCTGTGCGGCCTCGATCGATGTCATGAGGTGAGCCTACGCGTCGACGCCCCGCCTTCAGGCCGGGCCGGAGGAGGCATCCGAAACCAGGGCGCCCGGCGCACGAAGTATCCCGTCGGACATGGTGAGTACCTCATCCAGATAGCCCACGACTTCCTCGTTGTGCGTCGCAACGAGACAGCAAGTTCCACGCTCGGCCGCGCGACGAAGCGCCTGGAAGACCTTGTGCGCGCTGCGGCTGTCCTGGTGACCGGTGGGTTCGTCGGCCAAGAGCAAACGAGGCGTCAACACGAGCGCGCGTGCTAGGGCCGTTCGCTGCTGCTCCCCCACCGACGTCTCGAGCGGAAAACGTTCGAGCAGCTCCTGCAAGCCGAGAGATGCCACCAATCGCTCGAGCTCGGCGGTCATCTCGTCGAGGCGTCCGGCCAACCGCGCCGGGTACTCGATGTTCTCCTGGACGGTGAGCTCCTCGATCAATCCGAGTTTCTGAGGGAGCACCGAGATGTCCGCCCAGCGCGTCAAGGTGCGCGACGAGGGCTCCACGGTCCAGTCGAGCCGTCCTTGGTCTTGCCGCTCCCACCCCGCCAGGATGTTCAACAAGGTCGTCTTGCCCGAACCCGATCGGCCCACCAGTCCGATCAGCCGGTGCGGCTCGAGCACGAGATCCACGTGCTGCAGAGCGTGCACGATCTCGTTACCGCGGCTGTAACTCTTCACGAGGTCGCGCGCTTCGAGCAAAGCGCTCCCGCCGGTGGCCGAGGTTCGGTCTGTTGGAGGGGAGCTCATCTCGCGCGCCGGCTCCGGAGAAGGAGCGGGGCGAGCGGCCCCGGGCCGCCTCCAGGCGGCATCCGGATCGCTCCCGGTCAGGTGGGCGTCGGCCGGCTCTTCGACGATCACGTGGGACGGAACGCTGGGGGTGCCGAGCACACCGTGATGCAACTCGAGCGACTCGTCCGCGACGCGAGAGACGTTTGGGTCATGCGTTGCAAGGATCAACGCCACGCCGTCGGCCGCCAGACCCTTCATGATGGCGAGCACCTCGCCGCGGAATGGCTGTCCAACTCCGCGGTCGGCTCGTCCGCCACGATGATGCGGGGGCCGGCGATCAGGATCTGAGCGAGCGCAGCCCGTTGCTGTTCGCCGCCGGAGAGCTCGTAGGGAAGGTGATCACCGCGGTGTCCGATGCCCAGGTTCTCGAGGAGCTCCACCGGATCGAGCTCCGAAGCCGATCCCGAATCCCGTTGTGCCAGATCCAGATGCTGCATGACCGTCAGGTACGGGACGAAGTTGTCCGACGGGCGCTGGAACACGTAGCCCACGCGCGATCGGCGGATCTCTCGCAGACCGGCCCCGGTCGCCGAGCCGAGCTCTGTCTCTCCGATCCTTACGACCCCCGCCGTGGGCCGATCCAGGGCGGCGAGGAGGCGCAACAACGATGACTTGCCACTCCCGGAGGGCCCCACCACCGCGGTCAGGGCGCCGCCGTAGAAGTCGGCATCTATCCCCTGGAGAGCCCGCACCTGCCCCGACTGTTTCCAGTAGGTCTTTACGAGTGCCCGGCAGTCGGCGACGACGTCACGCTGCAAGACGCATCACCTCCGCAAGATCCGCTTGCTCGGCGCGCCGGTTCGCGAGCGCGCCGCCGATCACGGACACCAGGGCCAGGAGCAACGCCGCGAGCAGGAAGGGCACGATCGGGGGCGTGAAAAGAGGGTCGGGCGGGATGTTGGGGAGCGGGTCGACATTGCTCACCACCAGCCCAGCGGCGATCAATCCGAACACCAGAGCCGTGAGGTAGGAGGCAGCGAAGATCACCGCCAGCTCGAGCACCAACGACAGCTTGTGGCTCGCGTTGCCGAGCCCCATCCTTCGCGACAGGGCGAACGAGACGACCCGGTTACGTTGTCGTGCCTGCATATACATGAGCATCACGACGATCACGAGCAATCCGGCTCCAAGTCCCAGCGTCTGAAGGACCCCATAGGTGTCGATCACAGCCGAGAGCGAAGGTATGTCCCGGACCTCAGCGGCCGTCAGAACGTAGTAGGGCGGGTCATTCACCTCGGCGAGAGCGTCGACGATGGGATCCGTTTCGCCCTTGATCCAGATCGCCGACTCGGAGTTCCTGTTTTCTAAAGGATCGCGCGCCCCCGCATCCTCGAAGACGTCGGTGATCACCTCCGCATCGACCACGACCATGGGCTGGTTCACCGCCATCCCGGGGAAGGCGCTGACCTGTCCCACCACATCCAGCGGCACCGCTTGCCCGTCGATGCTCAACGACGATCCCGACGTGATCGCCGGATCCGTCGACAGCGCGGGGAGTTGTCCGTCGTCGGTCTCCGCCAGCCGGTCCACGAGGTCCTCGAGGGGGGCCGGCCCGAAGGAGTCGTCCCAGTACCCCACCTCGGCCACCGTCGCCGGATCCACGGCGAGGACGTCGACCACCGCTTCACCGGGGAGGATCTCGCCCTCCGCCGGCAACCTCGTTATCGCCGTGCTCGGATAGGGGAAGTCATCCGGGAGGGTCTGTCCGAGGCGGGAGGTCCCTTGTACGTCCCCCCCGACGAACAGGAGAGACTTCGCCCGGATCGTCGTTTCGAGTGAGTCCACCATCGTCTGGGCGAAGACGAAGATCCCGAGCGCCAGGGCGCAGGCGGAGAGCAACCCGATGCTCAGCTTCGCCGCGCCCGCCAGGCGATGCACCAAGAGGTAGAGAGCCGAACCCAACTTCCCACTGCCCTCGCGGAGTCGCTTGAAGCCCCTCTGGAACAGGCTTGCGCTGATGCCCGCCGCTCCTGCGACGAAGAACACCGGGAACAACAGCAGAGAGATGCTCGGACCGGATGCGGTTTCGCTCGATGTCTCGGCGACGCCCGCGTCCCTCATGAGCTGGTTGAGGAAGAACAGGGAAATAGCAAGCATCAGCACCGGCCACGGCACGCGCCCGAGCGTGCCCAACTTCGCGGTGGCAGTCTCGGACTGACGCAGGAAGAAGATCGCGGAGACGAATCCCACTAGCAGGAGAGCAACGGGGATCAGGAGCGCCGCGTACCGCCCCGCCGTAGCCACTGCCGCCGGGTCGACCGCACCTCCCGGGCCAAGCGCCTGCACCAGCACCACTGCGAGACCGAAGCCCGCCGCCGTTCCGAGAAGGACGGGGAAAATCGCCTCGAGAGAAGCCTTGACGCCCAGGCTGAGGGGTGTCATCCCGCGGGCGAACAACAACGCCGATTCCGTTCGGCGGGTCGCAACCGCGAACGCGCCCGCGGCGGCGATGATGATCAGGGCAACCAATAGACCCGCGGTCAACAACAGTTGCACCGGCCCCTCCACCGGCGTCAGCCGGTCCTCCGTCTCGGAGAGGACGCCCGATATCTGGGTGTTGACCTGGGGGTCGTCACTGAAGCAGCGGAAGCATCGGAACCATCTGGAGAGTTCGGAGCCGAAGTCCCGTATCCCGGCATCGATACCCGAAATGAACGACTGCAGCTCCCTTGCCTCTTCGAGGGTCATTGGGTCACGCAGAGAAACCGGAGCCTCCCAGACGTATCGCGCGTCCTCCTCACCGGCGGCCCTTGCGATGTCGGAGACCCGGTCGAGGTCGGCGAGCATCAGTGGCGGCGGCGGCCCGGCGTCGAGGTCCAGGCGCGGGTAGATCTCCTGCACCAGGAGCCGCCAGTACGGGGTTCGGGGGACCTCGGACAGCGCTTCGTAGACGCCATCGACTTCGACCTCTGTCTCCTTGCCCGTGAACGGTGGAGCGAGGACCATCTCGTCCCCCGGCTCGAGGTTCAGGTTGTCGGCGGTGAAGTGCGAGATCCACACGCCGTCCCCTTCGCTCCCCTCGACGACCCGGACGTGCTGCAGCGCGCCGGATCTTGCCACCAGCAGGTTCTGGCTCTGGAGGTCGGGGTTCTCGGCCGACCTGACCTCGTACGGGTCCTCAGCCATGATGGTGACCACCGGCTTCGCGAGGTGCGGCTGCGCGTCGATCCGGCGCTGAAAGATCTGCGTTCGTTTGCGGAAGCTCTCGTCCTGCTCGGGGCCGCCGATTGGGAACGTGCGCTCGAGGGCGAAGCCGGCTCCGAACCTCGTTACCCGGTCGACCTGCTTCTCCACCGCCACGCTCGAGGTCGCGGAGATGAAGATCGGATAGGACGACGCGACCAGTGCGAGGAGCAGGGCCCCCGCGGCGAGCGATGCGAAGAGCCCCGGATAGCGGAGCAGCACCCCCGGGGCCTTCGCCCACAGCGGATGGGATCTCCTGCGCCCCGATCTACCGGTGGAACCCACTCATCTCCTCATGGATCGCCTGCTGCTACTACATTGGTAGTAGGTGACCATAACCTCAACCCTCGTCCGAGGTCCGGAGGCCACCGGGCGGCCGTACCCGATCTCGCTCGGATTGCACCTCGTCCCTGATCGGGCATGAACCCGCGTGATCGTTCACGAGTCCGCACGCCTGCATCAATGCATAAGCGGTGGTTGGGCCGACGAACCTGAACCCCGAGGATCTCAGGGCTTTGGACAGCGCGGCGGATGCCGGCGTCGTCGCCGGCAGAGCTCCCATGGTGGCGAAAGCGGGAGACTCCGGGGGCCGGAAGGTCCACACGAAGGTCGCGAGGTCGGTGCCGTCCTCACGTAGTGCCAGCGCCGCCCTCGCGTTCGAGACCGTCGCTTCGATCTTGGCTCGGTTCCGGATGATCCCGGGGTCCTTCTGAAGCCGCGCGACGTCGCGCACGGTCATGCGTGCGACCTTCTCGGGGTCGAAACCACGGAACACCTCGCGGAAACGAGGGCGCTTTCGCAGAACGGTGATCCACGAGAGCCCGGCCTGAAAACCCTCCAAACACAACCTTTCGAACACACCGCGCTCGTCCGTCACCGGCCGGCCCCACTCGCGGTCGTGATAGCTCTCGTAGAGAGGGTCTCCATCCCCGAAACAGCGACGCGAGAGATCGTCCGGCATCTGCTCACGTTACGTTGGCCGGGAGTGGACGGCGACCGGGCGACGACGATAGGCGCGTTGGACGAGGACGCATCCAACTACGTGCGCGAGCTCGTCCGACGCGCGCGTGGCGTCCTGCCTGAACTGGTCGGCGGTTACCTCATCGGCTCCGGTGCACTCGGCGACTACGTTCCGGGCGGGAGCGATGTGGACGTCAACCTCGTCGTCTCCGAAGCGCTGCTGCAAGGGCGAAAAGAGGAACTCGTCCGGCAGGTGACTCACGATGCGCTTCCGTGCCCTGCAGTCAAGCTGGAGCTGGTCGTCTATCGGGTCGAGGTGCTGAAGGAACCCCTTCGTGTGCACGAATACGAGCTGAACCTGAACACGGGCCGCGGCCTCGAAGACCTGATCTTCTACGACTACAGGGAAGACGACCCGCATTGGTTCGTCCTCGACGCTGCGATCGCTCGCGAGCGTGGGGTGGCGATCACGGGCCCAGACATCGCGACGTTGATCGCGGAACTCCCGCGCAACCAGATCCTCGAAGCGCTACGGGAATCGATCGCGTGGCACGGGGCGCACGAAGCGACCTACCTGACCGTCCTCAACGCCTGCCGGTCGTGGCGGTACGCCGTCGAAGGGACGTGGGTTTCGAAGACCGAGGCGGCGCGATGGGCACTAGCGCGATCCGCTCATCGGGAGCTCATTGAGGCCGCCCTCGAAGCGAGGTCGGCGGGCCGAGCGGGACACGTGGGAGCCGCCAGCACGGGGGGCTTCCTGGACGAGGTGGTCGCCGCGTTGAGATGAGGCTCTGCTACCTACCGATGCGTGTGAGGCCGTCGTAGGCCGCGTACTTGTAGGCGTCGCTTCGGGTGGGGACGTTGAAGGTCGTGTGGATGAAATGATCGATCTGCGCGCCGAGCTGAATCACGGCCTGGCCCAGGTGGATGAGCTCTCCCGCTCCGTCGCACAAGATGTGAACTCCCAGCAGTCGACGATCGGCTCGATCGAAAACGAGCTTGACGAGACCCTCCGTTGAGCCTGCGATCACCGCGCGGGGATTCTTCTCGAACCACCCGCGCCCAACCTCGACGTCCAGACCCCGGGCCTCGGCGGCCTCCTCAGTCAGCCCGCTCATGGCGACCTCCGGGATCGCGTACACGCCCAGGGGCGCGACGGGATCGACCGTGTCCTTGAACGAGATGCCGAACGCGAAGCAAACGGCGACCCGACCCTGTTCCATGGACACGGATGCGAGTGAGGGGGGGCCGATGACGTCCCCGGCCGCGTAGATCCCATCGACGGTCGTCCGGAAGGTCTCGTCCACCACGATCCGGCCCTTGGGGTCGAGCTCAACGCCAACGCGCTCGAGGCCGAGCGACTCGGTGTTGCCCGTTCGGCCGGCCGAGTAGAAGACCTTGTCTGGCTTCAGGACCTCGCCGTCCGCCAGCTTCACCTCGAGCCCCGCCGGCACGCGTGCGATCGTCGGGCGGACCCCGCCTCCGAGGACCACACGCATACCCTGGCCGCGAAAGCTCTGGGCGAGAAGATCCGAGATCTCGCCGTCGCAGAATCGAACCAGCCGATCATTCCGATCCACCAGGGTCACATCCACCCCAGCGGCGGCGAAGATCGACGCGTACTCGCAACCGACCGTGCTTCCACCGATCACAACCAGACTGTTGAACGGACCGTCGAGCTCGAGGACCTGTTCCGAGTCCAGCACGTCGTCGTCGTCCCACGGCACCTGAGGTGGATGACTGGGCCGGCTTCCCGTTGCGATGAGAACCACGCCGGACTCCAATTCCCTCACCGAGCCATCTTCGAGGTCGACCTCGATCGTGCGAGGAGTCGTCAGTCGAGCGTGTCCCTGTATCAGCTCGATCCCGTGTCGGTCGATGTTCGCCCTCACGGTTTCGTCCATCATCTCGACGACATGTGCGGTTCGGCCGCGCATGAGCGTCACGATGTCGACGGCGTCGAGGTCGGGAGCCACCCCGTAGATCTCCCGGCGACCGAATCCCGTGAGGTAGGACGCGCTCTCCCGAAGGGTCTTAGTCGGGATCCCGGCGGTATTGACCGCGGCCCCCCCGCATAGCGACGAGCGCTCCACCATCGCGACCTTGTAGCCGTGATACGCGGCTTGGGCGGCCCCCTTTTCCCCCGCGGGACCCGACCCGATCACGACCATGTCGAAGCGTTCTGCCATGGCGAGAAACTACGGCCTTCGGCAGGCGCCCGCTCTAGGACGAGGTGCCCGCCCCGCTCAGCCGCGCCCGTGGGCGATGCGGGCCGCCTCCGGCAGGGACTTGAGCCGCAACATCGCCCACACTCCCAGGGCCGGACCCGGCACGAGTAAGGCGAAGGCCCACGTCCATCCCACCCATCGCTCCATCACCGGCACGAGCCACACGGTCGCGACCGTCAGCGTGAAGCCGATCGCCAGCTGCAGGGTCAGGGCCGTTCCTACATACGCCTGGTCCGCCAGCTCGGTGACCATCGTCGAGAACTGGGCCGAGTCCGCTACGACAGCGAACCCCCAGATCAAAGCCACCAGCAGGACGGCGACGGGAGTCGCATCGAACAGGAGCCCGATCATCAACGCGCAGGAGCCGGAGATCGCCATCATCGTCGCGGTGGTTCGCGTTCTCCCCCACCTATCGCCCAGCCACCCGCCCGCCAGGCACCCGAGGCCGCCGATGGCGATCACCGTGAAGGTCGCGTACGACGCCGCGGCGGCGTTGGCGGTTCCTCGATCCTCGAGAAAGGTTCGGTAGAAGACGAGGAACCAGGCCCACATCGCGTACAGCTCCCACATGTGCCCGAAGTAACCGAGCGATGCCAGCCGAACGCCCCGGTTCTTCATCGTCTGCGATGCCTGCCGTGGGTCGAACACCGCGCGGGAACGGGAACGGACCCTCTGTGACCAATAGCGCCAGCGCTCCTCCGAGCGCGGTGAGGATCGAGGTGACGTAGACGACCGTCCTCCAGTCGAGGGCGCCCAGCCCGTTCACGAGATGGGGACCGGCGGACCCCACGGTGAGCGCCCCAACCAGGATGCCCAGAGCCACCCCCCTGCCTTTGCGGAACCACGTCGCACTGAGCTTCAAGGCGGGTGGGTACACCGCCGCCAGGAAGAAGCCGGTCGCGAGCCGCAACGGGATCGCCATCGCAGGGCCATCCGCGAGGAGGAGACCGAGATTCACCAGGGAAGCCCCGATGGCCCCACCGAAGATCAAGAGCCGCGCGGGCATGAGATCGGACAGATTGAACACACTCGAGAACAGCGCGCCGGCGACGAAGCCTAGTTGCACCGCAATCGTCAGCCATGCGGCCGATCCATCCGTCAGCGCCCACTCTGTGCGCAGTTGCGGCACCACGGCGGAAGCCGAGAACCACGTCGTCATCCCGAGTACGAGTGAGGCTCCCAAAAGCGCCAGCGCGCGACGGCGCCCTCGCACTAGATCCGCGTCGGCTTCGTCGACCTTTGAAGGCTCATTTCCTTGAGGATCATCTGGGAGATGAGAGAGCGTGCCGGACACGTGCTCCAGTATCCGCGCGGTTGCAGCAGCGCGCCAGACCAGGCCGGGATGGCGATAGCCTCGACCTTCGACCGATGCACGAGAGGGGAAGCTGATGATTCCAGAGAGCGCTCGGACGGTCATCGAGGCGGGAAAGCTCGCACATCTCGCGACCATCGGTGAGGACGGCGCTCCCGAGGTCACCTGCGCGTGGGTCGGGATCGAGCAAGATGAGATCGTCATCGGCACCCTCATGGATCAGCGCAAGCTCAAGAACATGAGGCGCAACCCTCAGGTGTCGATATCGATCGAGACCGGCGGCATGAATCCTTACGGGCTCAACGAGTATCTCGTCGTGAACGGACGCGCTGTCGTTACCGAGGGCGGTGCGCCCGAGCTCCTGCAACGGCTGGCGCACGTGTACATCGGCCCTGATGTGAAGTTCCCTCCGATGGACGATCCTCCACCCGGGTTCGTCACGCGCATCGCCCCCGAGCGATTCGGGGGCGTAGGGCCCTGGGCCTGACGGCCTAGGGGCTGCCGGCCGGCCTCACCGTGTAGAGCCGTTCCTTCCCCAATCCCTTGAGCCGCACGGGCCGGCGTAGCGGTCGGAATTCGATGTCGGGCGCGCCATCCGCCGCCTCTTTCAATCCCCTCGACGCGACCACGGTCGCCGGGCGAGCAAAGCCCGTCACCCTGCTGGCGAGATTCACCGTGCTCCCGAAGACGTCTCCCTGCAGATCGAGCACGGGACCGTAGGCGATCCCAACGTGGACGCTGGGAAGTACCTCGTCGGACTCACAACGCTCCACGAGGTTCACGCCGATGGTTGCGGCCGCGGCTGCTTCGGGCGCAACGAACATGATCTCGTCGCCGATCAACTTCACGACGCGCCCACCGAACTCCGCCACGGTGTCGAAAGAAAGCGTCTCGAACTTGGTCACCATCTCGGCTAGATCAAGCTCGTCGAGCTCCTCGGTCAGCCGGGAGAAGGCAGCGAGATCCGCGAAGCCCACGGCGCGGCTGACCTCGGGGTCCCCAGCCGAAGAGAGGACGGTTCGCTTCACTGCCGCCGACAGGTGTCTTCGCCACATGTAAAGGAGGGACTCCCTGAGGAACGGGATCGCGTCCTGGGCCACGCCCGCCGTGGCTTCGATCGCATCGCGATCCAGCTCCTGCACCGACGACGGAGAGACGCCGGTCCTTCGCCAGAGCACGCCCATGTACGTCTCGGCCAAGCGCGCTGCACATTGCCCGGTTACGCGAGTGATCTGCAGAGCCGTTTCCATGTCCGCGGTCCCCCGCGTCATCAGGTCGTGCACGCCGCGCAACATCTCAACGTCTTGATCGGTGAACATCCGCTCGTCGTCCGGGACCTCCGGGAAGCCCATCGCCCTCCAGAAACGGCGTCCATCCTCCAGATCCACGCCGGCTTCGGCGACGGCTTCGTTGCGTGTATAGCGGCCGCTATCGACGCCGACGAGCTCATTCATGAACTCCGCGAGGTCGTCGCGGTCGATGTCACGGGGAGGCGTGTGGTCGCTTGCGCCTTCGTCCATCGGGTCACCATACGAGGCGGCACAAGCCTTGCAGGGGTGGGGGCGGCCCCGAGTGGGGTTGACCTTACCGAGCGGTTCATGTTGACTGAAGCTTCGGCGCGGCTTTTCCGCGCTCACGTCCACGGAAGGAGGCGATGAAGGATGACGAATCCCGAATGCCCCTGCCGTGGATCGGCCGCTTCGTAGCACCGCTCAGCGCGGCCCCTCCTATCTCGACACCCTCTGATCCCTGCGCGCTCCGGCGCGCCTCTAACAGGAGAGATGCATTGATCGACAGAGAACGACTCGAGCGGATCGGTTGGTCGGATCCGCTCGAAGAACAAATAGGTAGCGATAACGGGTACGCGCCCGCGCGCGTCCTTGTGCAACACAAAGGCTCGTACGTGGTCACATCCACGTTCGGTGACCTCAAGGCGGAGCTGGCGGGCAAGCTTCGCCACGAGGCGCGTGGCGCGAACGATCTTCCCGTGGTCGGAGATTGGGTTGCGGTGGCGGCGCGCCCTGAAGAAGGCAGCGCCACGATCCATCACGTCCTACCTCGGTCCACGAAGTTCTCACGCAAGATGGCCGGAGACCAGACCGAGGAGCAGGTACTCGCGGCCAATATCGATTCGATCTTCATCGTCTCGTCCCTGAACTCGGAGCTGAACCTCCGGCGAATAGAGCGTTACCTGACCCTCGCCTGGGAAAGCGGCGCGGTGCCCGTTGTTGTGCTCACCAAGAAGGACCTGGCACCCGACGATGTCGAAGACGCACTCGAGCAGGTCGGTGGATCCGCCGTAGGGGTCGCGGTTCACGCGGTCAGCGGCGTCACGGGTGAAGGCGTCGAAGAGCTCCGTCCATACTTCTCGGGCGGAGCAACGGTGGCGCTTCTCGGATCTTCCGGCGTCGGCAAGTCGACACTCACGAACGCATTGATTGGCGCCGAGGTTCAGCGTGTCGACGACATCCGCCGAGACGACAAGGGCCGGCACACGACCACGCATCGCGAGCTCATAGAGCTCCCGGATGGTGGGGCCTTGATCGACACACCCGGCATGCGAGAGCTCCAGTTGTGGGACGCGGCTGAGGGAATCGGCGCCAGCTTCGAGGACATCGAAGCCCTCGCTACCGGCTGCCGCTTCCGAGACTGCGCTCACGATGGAGAGCCCGGCTGTGCGGTGGCGGCGGCGCTGGCCGATGGACGCTTGGAGCAGGCCCGCTTCGACAGTTACGGGAAGCTGCAACGCGAGCTTCGCTTCCTCGAGCTCAAGAAAGACGCCAGAGCTCGCTCCGAAGAACAACGGAAGTGGAAGGTGGTCACGAAGGATATGAGAAGGAACTACAAGGCACGATCCGACCGCGGCTGACGTCCATAGGACCACCGTGGGTTTCCGGGGGGCGCTTGGGGGGTAGCTGTTACCGTTGGTAACAGGAGGTTCCAACGTGGCTCAGCAGGCTCCCAACCCCCATAGCGACGCCGCCGCGCGCCGGGCGCTCGACGAGACGCTGCTCGAGCGTCTCCGCCGGGGCACGCCGGCCGCCACCGGCCTCAAGGCCTCTGTCGCCCTGGACCTCGGCCCCGAAGAGGGTTGGACGGTGGCTATCGACGGCGGGCGCATGTCGCTGGCGGCCGGGCTCGACACGAAAGCGGACACGACCGTGATCGCGGACCCGGTGACGATCTTGGAGGTCTTCTCGGGAACCACGTCGGGGGTCGCCGCGTTCCTCGACGGGCGCCTCAGGGTGCGCGGGAACCTCGCACTGTCGCTGCGATTGGGCGGGCTGTTCGGGGAGCAGGAAAGCCATCCTCGCTTCGAGCGCGCCCGGGAGGTAAATGCCGCGGGACTGAACACCTTCTTCCTCGAAGCTGGAACCGGTCCCCCGCTCGTGCTGCTCCACGGCCTGGGCGCAACGAACGCATCGATGCTTCCCACGCTATGGGACCTCTCGGAGGATCATCGGGTCATCGCTCCGGACCTTCCGGGCTTCGGCGAGTCCAGCAAGCCGGTCCGTTCCTACGACGCGGCGTTCTACGCCCGCTGGCTGGTCGCGTTCCTCGACGTGCTGGGTATCGAACGCGCCTCCTTGATCGGGAACTCGATGGGGGGCCGCGTCGCCATCGAAGGCGCTCTGCGTTCGCCCGAAAGGGTCGAGCGACTGGTGTTGTTCGCCCCCTCACCCGCGTTCATCAAGAAACGTCAGTTCGTCGACGTGGTGCGCGTGCTGCGGCCGGAGTTGGCGCTGCTGCCCGTGCCCATCCCCCACAAGCAAGTCGTCAGATCCATCAAGAGGTTGTTCGCCCAGCCTCGGCGCCTGGCCGATCCCTGGTACGACGCCGCAGCCGACGAGTTCCTCAGGATCTTCTCAACGCCTCGCGGCCGTATCGCGTTCTTCTCCGCGGCCCGTCAGATATACCTGGAGGAGCCGCACGGCGACACCGGATTCTGGGACCGCTTGAAGGAGCTCCGAACGCAGTCCTTGTTCGTCTGGGGGCGCCGGGACCGAGTCGTGCCCGCTGGCTTCGCACGTCACGTCGAGAAGGCGCTCCCCAACGCAACCTCAGTCGTCCTGGACGATTGTGGACACGTGCCCCAGTACGAGTTGCCCGACAAGACCCACGAGCTCACCCGGGGATTCCTCGCGGGATGACGCGTGGGCGCGGTCTTGGAGCGGAACCGGTCCCGTCTGAGAAGAAAACGCTCATCTCAGGTGCGGCCGCCGACCTCGAGGGGCGGGACCCGGGATTCATCCGCTACCAGCTCCCGGGCATGTGGCTGCTCACCACGGCCTACTTCCGCGCGCAGGTCGAAGGTCTCGCCAACATCCCCGAAGAAGGTCCCGTGCTGATCGTCGGGAATCATTCCGGGGGCAACATGACTCCCGACAGCATGGTGTTCATGCTTGCCTTCAACACCTACTTCGGGGTCGAGCGTCCGGTCTACGCGCTGGCTCACTCGCTCGTGACATCGTGGCCCTTCATCGGGGACCTCGCGCGCCGTTGGGGCATCGTCACCGCCGGACCCAAAGCCGCGAAGCTCGCGCTCGAGCGCGGGGACTGCGTTCTCGTGTACCCGGGCGGCGATGTCGAAACGCACCGCCCGTGGACCGCCCGGCATGAGATCCGCTTCGACGGCAGGAAGGGGTTCCTCAAGCTGGCGAAGGAGACGGGCGTCCCGATCGTGCCGGTGGTCTCCGTGGGGGGCCAGGACACCTACCTCCCCCTAACGGACGGGAGGGGGCTCGCCACGGCTCTGGGACTCGACCGGCTGGCCCGTCTCAAGGTGCTGCCGATCTCGCTCGCCCTGCCCTGGGGGCTGAACGTGGGGGACTTCCTCGGCCACATCCCGCTGCCGGCCAAGATACGGATGGAGGTCCTCGAGCCGATCGACGTTAAGGCCCGGTTCGGATCGGACGCCGACTCCGACGAGGCGTACGAGTACGTGACGTCCAAGATGCAGGAAGCCTTGACGGCTCTTGCGGCCGAGCGCGTGCTCCCCCCGATCCTGTGATCCGCCTGACGCAGAGGATCCTCATCGACGAGGATCCGAAGAAGGTCTTTTCGTTGATCTCGGACCCCTCCAGGTATCCCGAGTTCTTCGTTGGGATCACCCGATGGAAGCCCATGACGCGCAAGAAACGTGGGGAGGGCGCGCGCTATCGGGTCCTGATGGCGGTCGGTTCGATAGAAGCCGGTGGGACGGTCGAGGTGACCCGGTGGGAGGAGAACGTGCTGATCACGTGGCGCTCCGAAGCGGGCATCGACCAACGGGGTCGGTGGGAGATCCAACCGACCTCCGAGGGGGCGGAGCTCCTCCTGCAGATCGAGTTCGCGCTCAGCGGCGGACCCGTGGGATGGATGGTCGAGCGACTGGCCGGGAAGACGGTGGCGCGAAACATGTGGGCGACCCTGCTCGCCGCCCGGCGCCTCGTCGAGCTCGACCCCGTCGCTTAGCCCGAGGAAACCTCGGGGGCGCTCGAACCGGAACCGGTGGCGGCGGGCTGTTCTTTCCTCCATCGTGTGCTGTGCTGCCAGTAGGTGTAGGTGATCGCTCCGAACGGGATCTGCACAAGATAGGTAAGCGCTCGGAAGACGAGAACGGCCGCTACCACCTCGGCCCGCGGCCCCCCCGCATAGACGAGTGCAGCGGTGAGGCCAAGCTCGACCACGCCCAGTCCGCCTGGGGTGATGGGGATCGCCGACAGGAACCTAATGAACGCGAACGCGCCGAGCGCCTCGGCCCACCCCACCTCGCTTTCCGGCACCCCGACGTGGCGCAAGACGAGCAGCAAAACCAGGAACAACGAGATGTGGCTCATCAGCGCCGCGCCGAGGAGCCACCAGCCCCGCGTGTTGATGAGCGAAAGGGCCTCCGTGCGAAACGCGGCGAACGAGTCCGCCAGGTCTGCGGGCTCTCGGCGAAGGCGGCGCAAGATCGGGGCCGCGAGCCGGCCGCACAGCTGCCCCGCCCGCCGCGCGCCCGGCTCGCTTTTGAGGGTCATGACCGCGATGAAGTTGAGGCCGGTCAGGAACGCCGCGCCGACCAAGGCGGCGAGCACGATTCCCGGAGAGTCGTCCCCGTAGAGAAAGAGGAACACGAGGGCCGCGGCGGGCATCGCGAGCTTGGCGAAGAGATCGGCGAACCCGCTGACCGTCACGGCCAGCGCCACGGCCGGGCGCGAGAAACCCCAGGAGGAGTACATCGAGTAGGTGAGTCCCATCCCGAATGCCGGGCCCCCGGGGACTGAGTTCGCCAGGGCGGTCGATGCCTCGGTGGCCACCATCGCCTGGGCGATCGTCAGGCCGGGAAGGGACCACGCGGCCAGGATCCAGTAGGTGACGAGGTTCCACGCAGCGGCGAGACCAAGGGTCACGGCCTCGAGCCATGTCAGCTCGGTCAGGACCCGCCATACGTCCGCGAAGTCAACGATCTTTGGCAGGACGACGCCGAAGATGACGACCACGACGACAAGCGAGACGAGCCCTCGGAGGGCGGTTCCCCGCTTCACGATTCTCGGTCGACGTGCATCAGGGTCCTCGTCAGGATGCGGAAGGGGCAGGTGGCTCGGTCCGTCCGATAGAGCTCCCGACTATCGTACGGGCTCGCAAATGGAGGGGTTCGAATCGCCCCAACCCCCCGGAACGACTGAAATGGATGTTTCTGGGCATCTACGTCCAAATCGCGAAAAAGCAAAGAGTTTTCCCAAAATCCATTGACACCCCCATCGTCCCTCTGAAGAATCAACCTTGTCACTGAAGCTGGGGGGAGACTGCTGACGGCTCGAGGGCTACCGAGGGGATCTGGCTGGTACTCAAGAGCCGCGACCTGCCTCCCACGAGGACTAGGAGGCTCGGTTTGAGACGAAGCACGAAATGGTGGGCGCCGCTGCTGGCCGCGCTCATGGTGACGGTGTTCGCCGCCCCCGCATATGCGGATCATGCGACGAGGACGGACACCAGCAACATCACGAACCATGGGGACGTCCCACAATCCGAGCCGGGTATCACGTCGGATATCGCCTTCTGGGGGAACACGGCGTATCAGGGGAACTTCAATGGATGGCGCATCATCGACGTCACGAACAAGGACACTCCCGTCTTGGTCGATCGTTTCGACGAGTGCAACGGCGGCCAGGGCGACCTGATGATCTGGCAGGACATCCTGTTCCGGTCATGGGACGCGCCCGCCGGGGCCGGCGGGGCCACCTGTGGAACCCACACATTGGTCGCGGGTGAAGAGGGGATCCACGCCTTCGACGTGAGTGACCCGACCAACCCGGTGTTCCTGGACTTCATCGACCTCGTCGCGGGCTCGCACACTGCGACGCTCGTTCCGGACGTCGCTAACGACAGACTTTTCATCTACAACGGTCCTTCGTCCGCGATGACGGGACCGGGCATCGACATCATCGAGGTCGAGCTCGAGGACGACCCGACGACGGTCGGTGTCGACGAGCGTGGACAGATGACGCTGCTGCGCCGTGAGAACACCAACCGGTCGTGTCACGACAACGGCGTCTTCCTCGGCGACGTGCTCAAGGTCGTGTGTGCAGGCGGTAACGGCTTCACGGTCCTGTCGATGGATCCTGACGACGGCGGATCGCTGACGAACCCGCGGATGCTGTACTCGAGGGCCGTTCAGGACGTGACGATCGGTCACTCGGCGACGTTCACGAACGATGGCGAGACCTTCGTCTTCGGGCACGAGCCCGGTGGCGGAGTGGAGGCATCGTGTGAGGATCAGGACCCGGACGCGTTTCGGACGTTCTTCTTCTTCGACACTTCCTCGGGTGAGCAGGTCGGCAAGTGGGAGATCCCCGTTCAAAGCGCGTCCGAAAACTGCACTCCGCACAACATGAACGTGGTTCCGACGACCGACGGCAGCGACATCATGGTGTCGGGTAACTACCAGGCGGGCACGTGGGTGACGGACTTCACGGACCCGAAGGAGCCGGTGGTTGTGGCTCACTCGGACCCGGCACCCCTGGACCCGGTGACGCTGATCCTAGGTGGAGCTTGGTCGACGTACTGGTACAACGGGTTCCTCTACGAGACCGACATCACCAAAGGTCTGCACATCATGTCCATCACGGACGATGAGAGTGCGGAGACCGCTGGGGACCTTCCGTTCCTCAACCCGCAGACGCAGATGGAACGGCCGCCCCAGTTCATCAACTCGGCCACCTCTGTGACGATCGCGCACAGCTCCTCGCCGCACCGCTTCAGCGGCAAGGTGAGCTCGGGCGACGCGGGATGCGTCGCCGACCGCAGGGTCACCATCCGGAAGGCACGGGACGGCCGCGACAAGTGGATCGGTGCTGCTACCACCGGGGCCCAGGGCGGCTACAGCGTCGCCCACAACCGTGGCGGCACGGGCCGCTACTACGCCGTTGCCAAGAAGAGCACCATCGTGGACGGCATCGACACGACCACGTGCCAGTGGGGTGATTCGGACAGGATCAGGGTCAACAGCTAAGGGCCTGCAGCAACTGAGTAGCAAGTGACGAAGCAGTGATGGGAGGGGCGGTCAGCACGATCGCCCCTCCCTGCGTTCCTGTCGAGTAAGGGCACGACCCCGCTACGCTGGAAGTCTGGAGCGAAGGAAGGCTAAGCAGTGCGCAGAACGACCTCTGGGCCTCGTCCGTTTTGTCCCATACTGATACGGTTTTCGGCATGAGATCCTCGCGACGCATCGCCTCTCCCAAGCGCCGGCTCATCGCCGCTCTCGGGTCGGCGACGATCCTGGCCGCTCTGCTCATCCCGGTCTCGGCCGGCCCCGCCGCGGCCTGCGCCGAGAGCAACGTCCCAGGACAGGTGATCCTCCAGGGCTTCACACGTGGGGCCGAGAACGCCACCCCGAGCAACTTCTACATGGTCGGAGAGAACGAGCCCGAGGTCGACGTAACGATCGCCGTGTACCCGGCGGCCTGCGTCCAGGGCGGGGCGACCGCGCGGGCTACGTACGTGACAAAGAATCTCGTGGCGACGGCGCCTTCCGATTACACGTCTATGGGGCCTACCCAGACCCTTCAGATGTGCGACGACCATCACCACGATCAGTACTGCGGGGACAACTCGCCTCCTCCGAACCGGACCGTCGAGGTCCCGATCGGCCACGACGGCTCGATCGAGGCGCCCGTGGAGCCGTTCCTGTTCGATCTCACCGCCGGCACCAACGGTGGCGTGGGCGACCCGGGCGAGGCGCCCGTCTACATCGTCGACAACGACGGGACCGTGCGCTTCTCGCTCGAGCCCACCCGCCAGGGGACGGACGCGGTGCAGTACACACGTCCCGAGGGCTACCTCATCGAGATCCCCGTTTTCCGCGCCGGCCCCTCCGCGTCCGCGACGAGCGTCCCATACTCGATCCAGAGCACCGGCGCTACCGACGCCGTCCCAGGCGTCGACTACGTGGTCCCGGCACCCCAGCAAGTGAACTTCGGGGCGGATCAACGCTTCTCTTTCATCCGGGTGCAGGTTCTCGAGGACTACACACTGGACGGTGACAAGAAGATCGAGTTCACGCTCGGCGGCGACTCGCCCGCTCCGACCGACTCGACCTCACTGATTCTCGATGACAGCGGGGTTGTGATCAGAGACACGACACCGCCGGTCACGAAGTTTCACCACCCCAAACAGAGTCTCGAGTACAAGAAGGGCGACTACCGGCTCCGGTCGATGCACGTGTACGACATGGGTGGCTCCGACGCGACCCGCGTTCAGATGGCCCTTAGGAAACGCACCGAGGCCAACCGTTGCTCGTGGTTCAAGCAGGGTGAGTGGAAGTGGGGCGGTTGCGATACGCCGATATGGCTCTCGATGAAGAAGTTCCCGTACCAGTTCAAGGGCCGCGACCTCTACCACCGCAGCTTCCCCAAACTCAAGCCGACGGAAGGGACGTGGGTAAAGGACTATCAGGGACGGAGCCGCGGCTGGGATTCCGCCGACAACGATGAGGACACGTTCACCAAGGGGCGCAACTTCAACACCTTCTTCGTCTCCAAGGTCCGGCAGTAGCCGGCCGAGACATCACCGGCCGTCACCGGCCCGGAGGTCGATCAGTGGTTGCGCAGGGCGTCGATCAGCTCGTCCTTGCTCATGTTCGAGCGGCCCTCTATTCCTACCTCGGCGGCCCTGTCCTGAAGCTCCTCCACCGTTCGATCCTCGTAGTTATCGGCCGACGCGCCGCGGCTGCCCACCTCGGAGCGGGAGGAATTCGCCGACGCATTGGCGATCCGCGCCGCCTTCTCCTTGCTGGCGCCCTCTCGACGTAGAGCCTCATACTGAGCATCGTCCTTGACGCTGGAACCGTGATCTTTGGCCATGAGAGACCTCCTGGTTCGGCCTGCAACGCACCACCTGTAGATACCCGGTACACCACCAAGAGACACCCATTCACAGCCGATGCGACACCGCCTAGGGGAGCTCCCAGAACGAGGTTGTCAGTCCCACCCGGCGCAAGATGGCCTGGTTCTGGGTCCGTGTATGTGGCGTCCACGTGGGTGATAGTCGGTCGCTCCACCATGCGACGGCGAGCTCGGCCAGCTGGATCACCGGGATCGTCTCGCCGGGCTCCCGCTCCCCCAGCCAGCGAGCGACGTGCTCCTCCGACCGGAAGAGGTTCATGGCGCTTCACGTGAACGCGATGTCGTCCCACCATCGCGATGCCGGCACGAGGCAGTGAAAGACCAGATCGACGTCGCTGGGCCAGCCGTCCACGACATCGACCACGATCGGGTCACCGCAGTCGGGACAGGTGGACTCGATTCGACCATCCGAACCCAGTGCGGCGCAGATACCGAACGCGTCCCATGCGCAGTTCCCGTACCACGACCGCTCCCCGGCCGACACCCGATGCCGTGTCGGGACGGCCGAGAAGGGATTGGCCATCAATAGCTCAGTGCCGGTTCCGTCCAGCACGAGGGCGTGGTCCTCGTGAAGACGCGACCAGGCGTCGAGGACGTCGTCACGCGTGGCCCCGTTCCGGGTCGCAACTTCGTCCGCAGAGGGCGCTCTACCGAGCTCGACGAACAGCCCGTACGTGGCGTTGCGAAGTTTCAGATCTCCCTCGTCCATCGGGAGATGGTCTCACGTCCCTCAGATGGCTCTGGGGTCCGGCTTCAGGTCCTTGAGTCCATTCCACGCCAGGTTCACTAAGTGGGTGGCGACTACCTCACGTTTCGGTTTGCCGACCTCCTGCCACCACTCCCCCACCAGAACGACCATCCCGACCAGAGCGCGCGAGTAGATCGGCGACAGTTTCGGATCGAAACCCCGCTGATTGAACTCGTTCGCGAGGATGTGCTCGACCTGATCGGCTATGTCGCCGATCACGCTGGCGAGACTCCCCTGACCGCCGGTGACGGGTGAGTCGCGGATCAACACCCTGAAACCCTCGGGCTCGTCCTCGATGTAGGTGAGCAGCGCCAGGGCCGCCTGCTCGACCAGGACGCGGGGGTGGTCACCTTTGAGGGACTCGGTGAGGGCGGCGACAAGGGTTCGCACCTCGCGGTCGACGACCACGGCGTAGAGCCCCTCCTTACCGCCGAAGTGTTCGTACACGACCGGCTTGGTGATCTTGGCGCGCTTGGCGATCTCTTCGATCGAAGCGGCCTCGTAGCCCACCGATGCGAAGACGGTGCGACCGACATCGAGCAGCTGCGCCCGGCGCTCCTGTCCGGTCATGCGCACGCGCCGGTCCTCCCCGCCGACGACCATCTAGGAGCTCTTGGCCGCCAACTGCTTCTCCGTCACGCGCTTCACGCGGTGGGCGGCTCCAACCTTCTCGAGGAATCCGATGAGAGCGCCCGTGAGATCGAATTGGAAGCGGCTCAACCCGTGGCGGGCCGCGGTGGGAAAGGCGTGATGATTGTTGTGCCACGACTCTCCCAACGACACCAGCGACAGGATCCAGTTGTTCGTCGAGTGATCATCGCCTTGGAAGGGGCGCTTGCCGTAGAAATGGCAGATCGAGTTGATGCTCCAGGTCACGTGGTGGAGCATGAAGACTCGAACCAGCGATCCCCACAATCCCGCGGTCACGGCTCCGGCCAGCGTGCCGGTCACGGCCCAGCCGATCGCCGGCGGTAAGGCGAAAGTGAGCACGAGCCACAGCGGGAACAGGCGGTCGATCTTCTTGATCAGCGGGTCCTTCAGGAGGTCGGGGGCCCACCGTCTCGGAGAGGTTTGCTCGTCGGAGAAGAACCATCCCATGTGCGCGTGCCACAGACCCTTGACGACACCCTTGACCCCGGGACCATCCTCGAGGTGCGGGGAATGAGGGTCGCCTTCCTGGTCCGAGAAAGCATGATGGCGTCGGTGATCGGCCACCCACTTGATGACGGGCCCCTGAACGGCCATCGAGCCGGCGATCGCCAGTGTCCCGCGCAAGAACTGGTTCGTTTCGAAACTGCCGTGCGTGAAGTAACGGTGGAAGCCGACGGTGATTCCGAATCCCGTGAACAGGTAGAAGCTCACGGCGATGACGCCGTCGACGACGCTCAGCCCGCTGCCCCACCAGTTGACGACGGCCAACACGAAACCCACGAAGGGGATGATCGTCACCGCCAGTACCAGACGCCTCTGAAGCGTCGCGGTTTTCTCGTCCAACCGCCGGACCCCCGGGACCTCGGGCCGTACGACCTCCCGTACCGCCTGTGCCATGTGGCCTCGCTCCTTCGTGTCGACCGTACCTACGCATGCGTAGCTTACCGGGACGTAAGCTACCATGGCGTAGGTACTGGCCTCACTCGGGCGGCCGGACCTCGCCTCCCTGCACCTCCTTCCACGTGGGCCGCTTGATCTTGAACAGCCCCTGTGAAGCATCCGCGTACAGCGAGCCCGACAGCCTGCCCACGGGTCTGAGGATCTCGGGGTCGATGCGTCCGTCGCGGATCAATCCCTCGTCCACGTGCGCGATCAAGACATCGCCGAACACCATGTGGCCGTTACCTTTCGAAACGATGTCGTCGACGCGGCACTCGAGTGCCGCAGGGGTTCCCGCAACTCGAGGGACGGCGACCCGTTGCGACGCCTCCGTGCGCAACCCGGCCCACTCGAACTCGTCCTCTTCGGGAGGGAAGTCCGCCGACGTGAAGTTCATCTTCTCGACCAGATCCCGCCCGAAGAGATTGACGACGAACTCACCCGTCGCCCGTACGTTGCGGAGCGTGTCTTTCTCTCCTGTGGAGGTGAAGTGGATGATCCACGGGTTGCTCGAGATGACGTTGAAGTAGCTATGAGGAGCGATGTTGGGGAAGCCCTCTTCGGAGAGCGTCGAGACCCATGCGATCGGACGCGGCACCACCAATGATGTGATCAAGAAGTAGGGCTCTCTGCCTTCGAGCTCGGACGGAACGATCTCTCGATACACGGCCTGCACGATATAGGGAGACTCAGG
Source organism: uncultured Actinomycetes bacterium (assembly GCA_963777015.1). Lineage (GTDB taxonomy): Bacteria > Actinomycetota > CADDZG01 > CADDZG01 > WHSQ01 > JACCXF01. Next base: position 883,739 of record CAVZOQ010000003.1, on the reverse strand, counting down.
CGACCGCGGGGGCGGAGATCCTCAGTTCGACGCCGCCGCCCGCGCTTCCAGGGCATCACTGATAGTCAAACCGAAATCGATCCCCGTGAAGTGTTCGACGCTCTGAAGGCCGCCCGGACTCTCCGCATTTATCTCGACGACCTTGTCCCCGATGACGTCGATGCCCACGAAGAACATCCCGTCCTTCAACAATTGAGGTTTCAAAGCTGCGGCGATCGCGAGCTCGGCATCCCCTATCGACGCCTCCACGGGTTTGCCCCCCGTGCTGATGTTCGCGCGCATGTCTGTGCCCCGGGGCACGCGACGGACGGCTGCATAGGCTCCATCTTCCTGGAGCACATCGCCGTCCAAGAGGAACATCCTGAGGTCTCCTTTTTCATTCCCGCTGACGAACTCCTGGGCGGTGACGTACCCCTCCTCGAGCACGGCCTCGATGATCTGGTTCAGGTTGGGATCGTCCTCGTCGTTCACCATGAAGACGTTCCTGCCCTGAGCTCCGTAGAGCGGTTTGATGATCGCGCGGCCGCATTCCGTGACGAATTTGATGATGTCATCTGTCTTCCGACTGACCAGGCAACGAGGCCGAACCTCGGGAGGGAACTCTTGGAGATACAGCTTGCTGCCAGCCCGGGAAAGTCCGACCGGGTCGTTCACGACGGTGATCCCGCGTTCGGCCAGCATCTGTCCGAACACGACACCGATGCCCGACGCCCAGGGTCGTTCCCTCAGGTCGTAGATGGAGTCGTTCCTCAACCAGACGGCGTCGAAGTCATCCAGGACGATACGGTCCTCGCGATCGTCCTGCCTGGCCCTATCGAGGAACGGCTCGAGCTCATCTCCTTGCTCGTACACCGCCCGCTGTCCGCGCGCTGAGAGCTTCTCGTCGGGGCGGTAATCGACGTCGCCGAGTCCCACGTACCAGACTTCGTGCTCGCGTTTGGCGGCAGCCATGGCCAACCGGGTGGTCGTGTACTCACTCTCTTCGGTTTCGATCTCATTGACGAAGAAGGCGACCTTCATGCGCGTGAGCCCTTCCTAGACGAGGTCATGAACCGACAGCCCGTCGAAGACACGCTGCATCCGCTTTCGGGCGTCCCCCGATTCTGCCCATCGTGGGCGGATCCATGCGTGCGAGAGGATCCCCCTTTCCATCAGCTCCTCAACGAGCGGGACATGCTCGAGCGACAGCTTGCCAACGAGAAGGGCATCGATCGACTTTCTCTCCGCGACGAACTCGAGAACGCGCGTGATCCCTCTGAGATAGATGACGTCCTTGGTCAGGCCCCCGCTCCGGGCGACGCGGATCGTCACTCCCCACGCAGTCTTGGGAGCGAAGGAGTACCGCTCCCGCAATTCTTCGAAGATATCGAGGAACCGGGCGCCGTCCAGCATCCGGCGTATGGCGATCACCCGTCCGGCGAGGAGCCGCATCCGCAGTGGGTCCAATCCACCGGACACGTACTCGGCGAGCACCGCCAGACCCTCCTGGGTCTCGTCGTAGCCGGGCAACCCCACCGCCAGGATCTGAAGAGGTTGCGCACGACCGTTCTGATAGGTGACTACGTGGGTGCCGACCTCGTGCTGGATGAGTGGCTCTACTCGGTCCCCTCGGAAGCTCGCCGCAGCGGGGATCAGAAGCCGGCCGTGGGACACCATGAGGTCTGCGACGTCCGAGCGAACCTCCAACTCGGAATCGAAGCCCAGGTAACGGGAGCTGTAGTAGTCGAGCTCACGTTGCGCGGCATCGGCGAAGCCCCCCGCGGTCACGCTTCCGGAACGTGGCGTCGGTATCTCGATCTTGGCCAAGAGCTCGTCCGCGTCCACCACCAGAGCCTCACTCGGCTCGCCGTAGATCTGAAGCGACTCGTATACGAAGCGCGAGGTGTCTCGATCCTCCAGAAGCGTGATCTGCCGCATGACCTCGTCTCGCTTCGAGAGGAACAGGCCGCGTAGCGCCGGATCCTCGACGCGTTCGATCTCGAGGTTATAGAGGCGTCGCTTGATCGCATCCGGCTCGAAGGACAGGGGCCGCGATCGCAGGGTGGGCACGGCGCTGAAACCGCTTCGTTGAAAGTCCGCCCACGCCTCCGAGGCGTTGACGGGCGTAACGTTCAAGAGCGGATCGATGGTCCGCTCCAACTCGGTCAGCGACCGATCTATCTCAAGAGCCTCGGTCAGATCTTCCGTCACGGCGTCAGGATATCCGGCGACCTCGGCGTGACGGCGGTCGCGACCGCGGTTGATGAACGTCCACTCGCATCTTGAGGTTTCAGACGTCAGACGCGACGGCGATAGCGCGCGATCGCCAGGGGGGCGAAGACCGCAGTGATACCCACCATCCACAGGAACGCCGCGATCAAGTCGTCCGCCACGGGCCCACCCAACATCAGAGCGCGCGTGGCATCGGTGACCTTGGTCACCGGATTGACTTTCACGAACGGCTGAAGCCAACCAGGCATGGACTCCGGGGGGGCGAACACGGAGCTCGCGAACGTCAACGGTAAGACGAGCAGGAAGCCGTACGTGTTCACGGATTCCGGCGCCTTCGCGACGATGCCGATGAACGCCATCGGCCAGCACACCGTGATGCCGAACGCGCAGGCTACAGCAAGGCCGGCCACTCCTGCAACGAACCCATTCTCGAAATCGAATCCGAGGAGCACACCGAAAAACGCGATGATGAACACGCTCCAAACGACACGCACCGCGTCAGACGCTATGCGGCCGCCGATCACCGCGGACCGGGCGATGGGCAGCGACCGGAAACGATCGACGATGCCGCGCTGGAAATCCTGATTCAACCCGAGAGCCGTGACGAAGCCCGTAAAGGTCACGCTCTGGATGATCAGGCCCGGGAGGGCGAACTGAAGATATTCGCTGCTGGAGCCGGCTATGGCTCCGCCGAATACGTAAACGAACAGAAGAAGGAACATCAACGGCTGAATCGTCATGCCGACCAGCTGCTCGGGGTCACTCCTGATATGGAGAAGGTCGCGTCTCGCGATCGTCAGGGTGTGTCGTACCGCTTCGCCCAAACCGATGCGCCCGCTGCTCGCCGACTGCGCGCTCATACCCCGCTCCTCTCGGCCACCGGGTCGGACTCGTCCTGATGTTCGACGCGATGGCCCGTCACCGCCATGAACACCTCATCGAGGCTGGCCCGCCTCAGTGCCAGGTCGTCGACCACGATCCCCTGCTCGTCGAGGCGGCGAACCACTGCCGTGAGGCAGCCCTTGTCCGTGATCGTCGCCAGCGCCCGACCTTGCTCGTGGTGGACACCTGAGTCATCCGCGAAATCAAGGAGGACGGCGGCCGCTCTTTCCGCGTCCTGCGGCTCGGCGGTGTGGATCTCCACCACGTGGCCACCAACCCGATCCTTGAGCTCCGTGGGGGTTCCCTCGGCGATCACGTGGCCCTGGTCGATCACCACTAGGTCGTCCGCCAGCCGATCGGCTTCGTCGAGGTACTGGGTCGTGAGAAGCACCGTCGTGCCGCCCGAGACGAGCTGGCGAATCATCTCCCACAGTTGCAGGCGGCTGATCGGATCGAGCCCCGTGGTCGGTTCGTCGAGGTAGAGGAACCGTGGCCGGCCGACGAGACTGGACGCGAGGTCCAGACGGCGACGCATGCCGCCCGAGTAGGTCTTGGCGATCTTCTGGGCGGCTTCTGCGAGATCGAACGAACGCAGGAGCTCGTCCGACCTGGTCTTGGCCTGTTGACCTCCCAGGCCGACGAGGCGGCCGATCATGTACAGGTTCTCGAAACCGGACAGAAGCTCGTCGACGGCCGCGTACTGGCCCGTGAGGCCTATCAAGCGACGAACCTCCGCGGGTTGCGAGACCACGTCGTACCCCCCGACGGACGCTCGACCCGCGTCCGGGCGGAGCAGCGTCGACAGGATCCTGATGGCCGTTGTCTTTCCCGCCCCGTTCGGGCCCAGAAGCCCGAAAACCGTCCCTTCTTCGACCGATAGATCGATCCCGTCGAGGGCCTTGACGTCCCCGAACGCCTTGGCCAGCCCCTGGGCTTCGATGGCTGCTTCCGACATGCACTGCCTCCCAAGTTGAGCGAGCAGAGGTCAGATTACACGCCTGGAATTCGGCTCCGAAACGGGTTCCCCAACCTTCGTGACGCATCTCCTCGGCGTGTGCTCAGCCGGAGCGGTTGGGGCCCACCTTCTCGATCGTGATGCGGATCACCACCCGTTTCTCCTGCTCCATCACGCTTCGATACTCGTCCCAGTCGGGATGCTCCCCCCTTATCCCCCGGTAGTACTCGACCAGCGACTCCATCGCATCCGGCAGGCTCAGTGTGTCGGCCGTCCCGTCGACCTGGATCCAATGTCCGAAGAACCCGTCGTTCATGACGCAGAGGCTCACGCGGGGTTCCCGGCGGATGTTGCGCACCTTGTAGGCGGTTTCCCTGCTGCTGATGACGATCTTGTCGTCCTCGACCCCTACGGTTACAGGTGACATCTGCGGGTCACCGCCGGCACGACGAGTCGCCAGAACCGCGCGGTGATTGACGCTAACGAAGCTCAGGGCATCGGCCTTATCCACCATTAGGTCTCTCCTTGTCGTCGGTACGTACATCGTATGGGACGGCGCGCCGGTAGCCCACTCCTAGGTCACGCCTCGATACACCAGTCCGGCGAGAGCGCTGACGGAGATCAGCCACAGAACGTTCACCCGGAAACGCCACAGCGCGACGAATCCGATTAGCGCGAGAGCGAACGCGAACGCATCGATGCTCGAAAGATCTGGGAGAGGGAAGGTCATGCCGAGGATCTGGCCCTGACGTACATTGTCGAACAACGCAACGATGGCGAAAGTCACCGCGAGGTTGAGGATGACTCCAACGACCGCCGCAGTAACCGACGAAAGGGCCGCGTTCAACACACGGTTCCCCCGAAGCCGCTCGAGGTACGGAGCGCCCAGGAAGATCCACAGGAAACAGGGGACGAAGGTGGCCCAGATCGTCACGGTAGCGCCCAGGATCCCGGCCACAACCGGGTCCAGCCCGCCGGGGAAACGGTAGGCGCCGAGGAAGCCGACGAACTCGGTGACCATGATGAGAGGGCCGGGAGTTGACTCCGCCAGACCCAATCCGGTCACCATCTGTCCGGGCTCGAGCCAGCCGAACTGCTGCACCGCGGCCTGGTTGATGTAGGCGAGAACGGCGTAGGCGCCTCCGAACGTGACCATGGCGGTCTGGCTGAAGAAGACGGCCTCCCGGCTGAGCGTGTCGTCCGCCCCCCGGAGGACGACGACGGCCAGGAGAGGGACCCACCAGATGACCAAACCAAGAACGAGTACGCGCAGAGACCTCCATCCGCTGGGGCTCTTCGTGCGTTCGTCGAATGCGTCGCCGATCACGGATCGGTCCTCTTGGTCCTCGCCGGGGGAGGGCGCGAAGAATCTCGGCGCGAGCCGCCACCCCACCGCCCCGAGGATCCCCGCCGACACGACGATGAGGGGGAAGGGCACGTGCACCAGGAAGATCGATCCGAACGCCGCAGCGGCGATAGCGACGAGCACGGGGTTCCTGAGCGCCTTCGAGCCGACCCGTATCACCGCTACGGCGACGAGGGCGATGACGGCGGATTGAAGGCCATAGAAGATCGCAGCCACCCAGCCGATGTCTCCATGGACCGCGTAGGTCCAGGACAGACCGAGGATCAAGCAGAAGGCCGGCAGAACGAAGAGGACGCCGGCGGCGATCCCACCGAGGTTCCCGTTCAGGAGCCAGCCGATATAGATCGCCAGCTGCGTCGCCTCCGGGCCGGGGAGAAGCATGCAGTAGTTGAGCGCATGGAGGAACCGGTTGTTGCTAATCCAGCGCTTCCGGTCGACGAGCTCCTCGTGCATGATCGCGATCTGCCCCGCGGGGCCCCCGAAGTTGATGAATCCGAGCCGGGCCCAATAACGAAGAGCCTCCCCCAGGGGGACCAGGTGCCGGGCCCCTGGCTCCCGGGAGTCCGAATCCTTTCCGCCCCAGCTATCCGGTCGAGGCTCGCTCCATCCCCTCATGGTCCAGAAATGTACCGCCGGCCCATTGCTGGGGCCGCCGGCCGGCCCCCCGCAGTCGCGTAGTGGGCCGGATGGGATTCAGGAACATCGCGAGCCTCCGGCAGGTTTGAGCATCTATGCCTCACAAAGTCGCCCTTGTTCGGGTTGGACCTCCTAGATGAAGAGCGAGATAGCCACCCCGATCCAAGCCCCCCGGAGCCGCTTCCTCGAGAGCGGCGCGGGAACGAGGCTGGAGGCCTTCGGTCCCTCCGAGTGGGGATTGCTTGCCGCCATCGCCATCATCTGGGGCTCGTCGTTCGTCTTGATCGACGCGGCCCTGGAATCGTTCAGGCCGGGAGTGATCACGGCCGTGCGCGTCTTGCTCGGCGCCGCCGCACTGGCTTTCATCCCGGCCGCACGCAAACCCGTCGATAGAGCGGACCTGGGGCGTATCGCCTTCCTCGGCGTGATCTGGATGGGCATACCGCTTTCGCTCTTCCCCATCGCCCAGCAATGGATCGACTCGTCCGTCGCCGGGATGCTCAACGGCGCGATGCCACTGGCTACCGCGGCGTGGGCGACCCTGCTGCTCCGCGGGCTTCCCGGCCGCTTCCAGATCGTCGGTCTGATCGTGGGCTTCGCGGGGATCGTGGCGATCTCCTGGGAGCAGGTGCAAGGCTCGAGCGCCACCTTCCAAGGCACCCTCCTGGTGCTCCTGGCGATCACCCTTTACGGCCTCTCGGCCAACCTCGCGGTCCCCTTGCAGCAGCGCTACGGGGCTCTGCCCGTCCTCCTCCGCGCCCAACTGGCGGCCCTTGTGATCGTCGTTCCGTTCGGGCTGGTGCACCTTCCGGGATCCAGCTGGTCCTGGGCGTCGGCTGCCGCCATGGTTCCCCTGGGAGTCCTCGGCACCGGGATGGCTTTCTTCCTGATGGCTACCCTCGTGGGCCGCGTCGGGGGCCCACGAGGATCGGTCGCCATCTACTTCGTGCCGGTCGTCGCAATGGTGCTCGGTGTGACGCTTCTCGACGAGGTGATCGCGGTTTCCGCCATCCTCGGCACCGCGCTGGTCCTCGCCGGCGCGTGGTTGACCTCACGCCGGGAGAACTAGCGGACTCGAAGTCTCGACCGAGAACGGCTACTTCGTCGTCGCCTTCTTGTATTGCCTGACGGAGAGCGGGATGAAGACGGCCAGGATGATCCCGATCCAGATCAACGAGTAAAGGACCGGATTGGCCAACGACCACACCGTCGGCTCGGGTAACCCCCCGGTATTTCCGAACGCCTCGCGCGCCGCCTGGGCCACGGACGAAACCGGGTTCCATTCCGCGAAGGTCTGAAGCGGCCCGGGCAACTGAGAGCTGTCCACGAACGTGTTCGCAACGAAGGTCAGCGGGAAGATGAACATGAACGACGCGTTCTGAACGACTTCCACACTGGGCACCTTCAGGCCGACGTACGCCATGATCCACGAGATCGCGTACGCGAACAGCAGTAGGAGGAGGAACCCGGTGGCCGCCTCGAGGAACGAGGTTCTGATGCGCCATCCGACCAGCAGGCCGGTGAGGGACATGACCAGGATCGAGATCGAGTTGTAGAGGATGTCGCTTCCGGTACGGCCCACCAGCACCGCGGATCGGGCCATGGGCAACGACCTGAACCGGTCGATGATCCCCTTGGTCATGTCCTCGGCCATGCCGACGCCCGTGCCGCTGGCGCCGAAGATCACGGTTTGAGCGAAGACGCCTGCGATGAAGAACTCACGGTAGTTCATACCCGCCATGTCGATCGAGCTGCCGAACACGTAGCCGAACAGCAGCACGAACATGATCGGCGACATCGTGGTCCAGATCAGGAGCTCCGGCACGCGCCGGATCTTGATCAGATTGCGCTTCGCAACGACGGCGCCATCGGAGATTGCTAGGGCGAGTGCGGTCATCGGACGACCTCCTTTTCTCTTGTCGCGTCTCCTTCGGACTCCGCCTTGTCGGCGTCGTCGCCGTCCGGCTCCGCGACCTCTTCAGCCGCGTGACCGGTGAGCGTCAGGAACACGTCGTCCAGGGTCGGACGCCGGAGCCCGACGTCTGCCACGGCGACATCCTTCTCGGCGAGTCGCTGAAGGACCTGCCTGAGCGTCTCGGCACCACCTGAGACCCCGGCCGTCAAGTGGCGCGTCTGCGCGTCCACCTGCACCTCGCCCCCTGAGATCGCAGTGAGGATCGCCTCACCCGCCGGGAGGTCGGCGGAGTCGGCGAGGATCAGTTCGATCCGTTCGCCGCCTATCTGGAACTTCAGCTCGTCGGACGTTCCGTGGGCGATCATCCGTCCCCTGTCGATGACCACGATGTCGTCGGCGAGGCGTTCCGCTTCCTCCATGTACTGAGTCGTCAGGAGCACGGTCGACCCACCGCGCACCAACTCCTGGATCGTCTCCCACATCTGGGAGCGACTCCGTGGGTCGAGTCCGGTCGTGGGTTCGTCCAGGAAGATAACGTCGGGACTGGCGACCAGCGCGGCAGCGAGGTCCAGCCGGCGACGCATGCCGCCCGAGTACGTCTTGGTGGGACGGTCCCCCGCTTCCTCGAGGTCGAACCGTTCCAGAAGCTCGGCGGCGCGAGCCTGTGACTTCTTCTTTCCCAAGTGGTAGAGGCGCCCCACCATGTCGAGGTTCTCGTAGCCGGTCAGGTACTCGTCCACAGCCGCGCTCTGTCCCGAAAGTCCGATCCGCTCCCGAACCTTGCCGGGCTCCGCTCGGACATCGATCTCCGCGACCTCGGCCGAGCCCTCATCGGGCTTGAGCAGCGTGGTGAGGATGCGGACCGCGGTCGTCTTGCCGGCCCCGTTGGGGCCGAGCAGTCCGAGAACGCTTCCTTTGGGAACTTCCAGATCCAGGTGGTCGAGCGCAACGACGTCGCCGTAGCGCTTGACCAGACCCTCAGTTCGGATCATGTAGGTCACTCGTCACTCTCCCTTCCCGAGCCACCGTCCCGGTGGCTGCCATCCGGAGTCGGCGCATCCCCCGTCTCCTCCTCCGGCCCTTCCAAACCGTTTCAAGCCTTAGACCCAATGAACATGGAGAACTCATCGCTCGGCTCCGATATTTCCTTCATCCCGCTCCCCTGCTGGGGCCCGCGGCCGGTTCCCCTCGCCTCTGTCAGGGCATCCGGGCGATGAGTTTCGCAGGCCTGAGCGGTCTAAATAAGAACCGAGGGCAACGAAAGGAGGAACCGATTGGCCGCTCCTGAGGGGTCGCCGGCGACATCATTGCATGCGCTGCGACCACCCTTCGAACCGCGCACGATGGTGCTGACCATCGGCGGCTCGATCGCCTATGCCGACCTTTCGGACCTCTGCCGGCGCGCCCGATCGTTGTTGGAGGGCAGCGGCGCCGACCTCGTGATCTGCGATGTGGGCGGTCTCGTCGAGCCGGATGCCGTGGCGGTGGATGCCCTGGCCCGCCTACAGGTCACCGCTCTCGGGTGCGGGTGCCGGGTGCGGTTCCGACACGTGTCCGCCGGACTGCGCGGGCTGCTTCATCTCATGGGCCTGAACGACGTCCTGTGCTCGGATGCAGCCCCCAGTGCCTCCGGGTCGTCAGCCGTCGAGCCGCAGGGGCAGGCCAAACATGGGGAAGAAGCTCTCGGTGTCCAGGAAGAACGTGATCCCGCTGATCCGGCCCTCTGACACGTCGAGAACCTGAAGCGACCACGCCTCGTGACCCCCATCGGGGGAAGGTTTGTATTGACCGAAGGCGGGGGCCCCGTTGGCCACGGTGGGAACCAGCCGTGAGCCGTCGCAACCGATACCGGTTCCGAGACACCACTTGCGGATGTCCAGATGTCCACGTAGCCACAGCTCGTAAGGCGGCATGTTCCAGGTGGCGTCCTCGTGCAACAGAGCCGTTAGGGAATCCATGTCGTAGCGCTCGAACGCGTCGACGTAACGAACCAGGAGCGCCTCCTGGTCCTCGTCCATCGGTTGGGCGGGGCCGTCCTCGGATAGCTGGTTCTCGCTGAGTGCGGCGTGCGCCCGTTGAAGCGCGCTGTTTACCGACGCGACGCTCGTTTCGAGCAGCTCCGCGACCTCGGTCGCCTTCCACCGGAGGACCTCACGCAGGACCAGCACCGCTCGCTGCCGGGCCGGGAGATGCTGCAGCGCCGCAACGAACGCGAGGCGGATCGACTCGCGCGCCTCGGCGACCTCCGCGGGATCCCCTCCGGAGGGGAGGACACGACCGTCGGGGATCGGCTCGATCCACGTGACCTCGGGCAGAGGCGCACCCAGGGAGTCATCCGCGCTGCTCGCCGGCCCCAGATCCATCGGTCGAGCGCGTCGCTCCTTGCCGTTCAACATGTCGAGGCAGACGTTGGTGGCGATGCGATACAGCCAGGTTCGGAGGGCAGCCCGCCCCTCGAAACGATCGATGCTCTTCCATGCCCGGATGAGCGTCTCCTGTACGGCGTCTTCCGCTTCGAAGGCGGAACCAAGCATCCGGTATGCGTAAGCGGTCAGCTCGGTCCGGTGCTGCTCCAGGCGAAGCTCGAGCTCCTCGGGCGTGAGCGTGGTCTCGTGCGCTGCGTTCTCGGTTGTGGTTTCGGTCATCTGTGAATCGCTCCTCCTCCAGCCAGGTGCCAGTGTGCCCTGACCGCCTCTCTTCATCAACCCTGTGACCGCCGTGGGGCCAGAAATTCATCGGCGATCGGGTCCCTTCCTGCGCTCCATCGGCGGTAGGGCCGTACCGATGTTCCAGGCTGTGAGGAGGGGCTGATGGCATCCGGGGCGTGGATAAGGTAGCCACATGCCCCCGCTCCTCGAGGTCGCGCTCAACGGTTCGCGGCCGTCGTCCGATCACCCGGCCATCCCGCGAACCCCTAGGGAGCTCGCCTCCGCCTCGCTGGCTGCGGTCCAGGCCGGCGCCCAGGCCCTCCACCTCCACGCGTACGACGAATTGGGCGTCGAGACGTTCGGAGCCGGGCCCTGTTCGGCGGCGATCCGAGCGGTTCGCGAGGCGTGTCCCGGCGTACCCATCTCGTTGACCACCTCCGAGGCGATCGAGCCCGACCCAGATCGACGGCTCGAGTTGATCTCTCGCTGGACCGAGCTTCCCGACCTCGTGACCGCCAACCAGGGCGAGTCCGGGATCCGGGAGCTGTGCGCGCATCTCGTGGAACGAGGCGTCGGCATCGAGGCGGGGATACTCGAGCTCTCCGATGCCGAGGCCTTCGTGAGTTCGGGTTTGGCGTCCGCCTGCGTGCGCGCCATGATCGAACCCCTGGATCAGGACCCGGGTACGGCCGTCACCGACGCCGCATCGATGGAGAACGTCCTCGTCGACGCCGGCATAACTCTCGAACAGGTGCATCACGGGGACGGCGTGGCCAGTTGGGCGGTAAACGAGCGCGCGGTCGCGCTGGGCCACGGCATCCGCACCGGTCTCGAAGACACCGTTCTCATGCCCGATGGTCAACTCGCCCCCGACAACGCCGCGCTCGTGCGCGTGGCAGCGAAGATGCTCTCCAGGTAGTTCCCGCTAGGCTCCCGACCGCGAACGCAGGATCGTCTTCTCGCCTTCGGGGCCGAGGTGCACCACAAGTCGCGTACCCGGTATCCGGCGTAGGCCGATGTCACTGCGCTCGTGAAGCACCTTCACGACGCCGGGCGACAGTCTCCAGTAGTCGTCCCACACCACCGCGCCGCGGCTGGACATCATTCGAAGCGCGTGGTCCGTATCGGATCGAACGTACGGTTCGGAATGCGCTCCGTCGATGTAGACGAGGTCGATCTCGTCGTACAACGGCGCGAAATCGAACGTAGCGGAGTCCGACCAGTGCTGAGTTATTTCGCCGACCGCGGGCAAGCGCTTGTAAACGAGGTTCTCCTCTGACCCGCGATGCACGTCATCCTTCTCCAAGGTCCATTCCGCGGTGTCGGAGGGTGGGATGTCCAGAGTGTGGACCGATGCCTCGGGCAGATTGCGAGCCAGGGTCCACGTGGTCACCCCGGTGAAGGTTCCTATCTCGAAAACACTGCGCACATCGAGGGCCGAGGCGAGAGAGACCACGAACAGCAGCCCGTCGATCGTCTGGGCGCCGGGCTGCATCAAGAGGCGGCGTGGCGGGAGCGTCACCTCGTGGTCGTAGATCCTCGAGAGCAGGCGATCAGGTAGCGGCGCCAACGGCGAGCGCCGGTCGAAGCGATGATTCAGATACTGCCGCCGGAGGATGTCGAGGCGGCGCCCGAAGCTCGTCAGCCCCAGGACGTTGTGGAACTGCGACCACGGCTGGTCGGGGGGGCTCGCTTCGTCCTCAACCACGCCGATATCCGCCTCCCGTGATTGCCTCCCGTGTTGGGCCCAACGAAACCCCGTTCTACCCCACGACGGCGCCGGTTCCCGCCAATGCGAAGGGGTGCTCGAGTCTCGGGTTCGGAGGTTTTCCCCTTCCTCATCCGCATCAAGGGTCTATTGCGACCTCTGTGCGGATGAGAAAAGGCACAGAGAGCCCAAACGCCCGAGTGCGTGGCGAGCGTGCGGTGCGTGCGGTGCGTGGCGGTGCGTGCGGTGCGCGGCGGTGCGTGCGGTGCGTGCGGTGCGTGCACCACGTGCACCACGTGCACCACGGGGCTGAGAGCCCCACCCTCAAGGGACCGGACTCGACGGAGGGGCCAGGGTCGACGGGGAGGATCCGGTGGCCCGAAGCCCCGGCGCAGTGGACTGGTCCACACGATGCAGCGATCCATGTGGTGCAACGTGGACCACGTGTACCAGTGCATCGCGTGTACCACGGGTTTCTAGACGACTACCATGCCTTTGCTCGGCGACGCCTGCCGCGCTTCGGAATCGCCCACCCTCAACTAGAAGGGATGACCACATGGGTTCGGAACCAGAACTGGATGCGATGGCCAGGCGCGTCATCGACGGCAACCGCTACATGGTGATCGCAACGGCCGACGACGAAGGTCGGCCGTGGGTGACGCCCGTGTATTTCACCCCAGATGGCTATAGAGACTTCTACTGGATCTCCTCGCCCGAGGCGCAGCATTCGCGCAATGTCGCCGGACGACCGGAGGTCAGCATCGTCGTGTTCGATTCGCAGGTGCCGGTCGGGGGAGCCGAGGCCGTCTACGTGCGGGCTCACGCTCGAGAAGTGTCAGACCCAACCCCCGAGGAATGTGCGGCGGCGTTCCGAACGCGCTTCGAGGACATCCGCAGCTTCTCGCCGGCCGAGCTTCGTGAGTCCGGCTTCGGCCTGTACCGCGCGACCGCCGAAGAGCACTGGGTATTGGTGCGCGGAAGCGACCCGGTGTGGGGTCGCGGGATCGATTCCCGGATCGCCGTCACCCCCTAGGACGAGGGCGGTCGCTCGCCGGCTCCTGTCGTGCATTTGGGACGTCGTGGCCGGGAGGTTGCCGCCCGAAGTGACGAACCTTGTAACGTGAGCCGTCACGCGCGCTCTGCACACGACCGTGAAAGGACTTCCATGAATTGGACCCTAGAGGTGATAGTGGTGCCGGTCTCGGACCTGGACCGCGCCAAGGCCTTCTACGCTGACAAGCTGGGCTTCAACCTTGACCACGACACCAGGATCGACGACGAGACCCGCATCATTCAGCTGACCCCTCCCGGGTCCGGTTGCTCGGTCGTCATCGGCACGGGAGTCGTCCCGGACTCGCCGCCGGGCTCGATGAAGGGCCTACAGCTCGTCGTCTCCGACATCAACGCGGCGCACGCCCAACTCGTCGAGCGAGGTGTGGAGGTCAGCGAGGTCCAGAAGATGGGCGAGAACCCTCAGCCCGGGGGCGAGCCACTAGACAACGTCGGCTTCGTCTTCTTCAGCGATCCGGACGGCAACGGCTGGGCGGTTCAACAGATGTCCGGCCGCGGTTAGTCGGATTCCAACTCGTCACGGAGGATCGACCAGATCTCCAGGTCGTGATACGTCCCCCCGTGGAACCAGCACCCCCTCATCAGGCCTTCGAGCGTATAGCCGGATTTAGTAGCAACTCGGCGAGAAGCGTCGTTGCCCGGATGGATGTTGAGTTGCAAGCGATTGATCCGTTGCCGCGCGAAGAGGTACTCGGTGAGTAGCTGAACCGCTTCCGTCGCGTAACCCTTGCCTGCATGCTCCTCACCGAAGATCAGGTACGAGAGTTCGTATCCGACCAGGTAATGCGAGATCGGAAAGAACTCGATCTCGCCCACGATCTCGTCGTCGGGATCGACCACGAGCAGCATGCCTTCGTCCTTGCTCCAGTACCCGTGCTCGTCGAACTCCCGGCGGAACTTCGGTTCGGAGTGGAGGCCAAGTGGGAAAAAGGCGCCTCGATAGTCGAGTTCGTTCATTCTCGAGTAGAGGGCTTCGAGATCGCGCTCCTGCGCGGGCCGTAGTCGTATCTGTTTCCCGCGAAGCATGGTCGAAACGTTACTCCAAGCCCCTCCATTTGACCCTAGTCCCCGTGACTTGCTGGTGGGGCAGGCAGAGCCCGAACCAGCGAGTCCCGAATTCGCGGCGGACCGCGATGAGTTTCCCCTCATGATCCGGTCTGATCAATGAGAGCGAGGAGGTAATGGTGATACTTGACATGGAAGACTGCGTACGCCCGCTCCGGTCGGCGCCGCCGGCTGGCGCCACCCAAGACCGAAAGAGGAAACCATGACCACGCCCGCCCCGACCGTCACCGACCACGACGACTTCGAGCGACAGCTCCTCGAGCTGCGCAAGCGCGAGAAGGCACACACCCGCGAGGGCGACGCGATCGCCGCGGCCCGGCGCCGGCTGCCCATGACAGAGGTGCCCCCCGACACCACCGTCGTCGGCCCCGACGGCCCGGTCCCCTTCGGCGATGTCTTCGAGGGGCGCGACGAGCTGGTGGTCTACAGCCACATGTTCTATGACGGGAAGCCATGGGAGTGGCAGTGCGAGGGCTGCACCAGGAACACCTGGCCGATGCAGGACGCCGCCGACGCGGCCTACCTCAACGCCAACGGGATCAGCTTCGCCATCCTCGGCGACGGGCCTTACGAGGAGATCGCGGCCTTCCGCGACTTCATGGGCTACACAGCGCCCTGGTACTCCAACGCACACGTCGATGACCCCACCGTGGGCGGTGCCGGCAAGATCTCCTGCTACCTGCGGCGGGAGGACAAGATCTACCTGACGTATTGGACGACCGGCCGGGGCGACGAGGTGATGAGTCCCTCGTTCGGGCTGCTCGACCTGACCGCCTACGGGCGGCGGGAGGAGTGGGAGGACTCGCCCGAGGGGTGGCCGCAGTTCCCGACCCACTCAGTCTTGCGCACGGACGAGAACGGTGCGCTGATGGGCCCCAGAAAGGGCGGTCGACCGGTGCCCCAGTGGACGCGCCCGGGCGTCACGGGCGTCGGCGGGCGCTGACCTGCAAAGCGAGGTGGACCGGCTGGACTCGAACCAGCGACCAACGGATCATGAGCCACCGGTCACTACAAGGAGGCAGTCGTGGACTGGAAGTTGGAAGTTGTAACGCTCGCGGTCTCGGACTTAGATCGTGCCAGAGACTTTTATGCAGAGAAGATCGGATTCAACATAGATATCGATCAACAGGTCTCCGATGACATGCGCTTCCTGCAGCTGACACCGCCCGGCTCTGCATGCTCGATCCACCTCGGGCCCGGTACCGAGCGGTGGAAGCCAGGATCGATGGAAGGCCTATTCCTGGTCGTCCCCGACGTCAAGGCGGCGCGAAAGAAGCTGGTCGAGCGCGGAGTGGACGTGGGAGAGGTCCAGGTGTTCGACTCAGGTGAGTACAGACCCGCCCGCGACGGAGAGTCACTCGATCTCGTCGGTGTCGCCTTCTTCGCCGACCCGGACGGGAATCGATGGATGGTCCAGCAGATCCCTCCCCGCGACTAATGCGCGCTCCGCGCGACATCGCCGATCACCGCGGCTAGGTCCTTCGGGCGCGACCACATCGGCCAGTGGCTCGTCGGCAGGTCGACCCAGGTGACATCACGAAGCTCTGCGAAGCCGCCGAGCCACGCGTAGCCCTCCTTGACTGCGGCCTTGTACTCGTCGGACGTGAACCCCGTGCAGATAGCGATGGTCGGCACGTCTAGTCGGGCGTCGTTGTTCAACCTTGGCGTCTCGCGCAACACTCCACCTGGCTCGGGAATGGCCTGCCGCCGGAACGTCTCTAGCTGCTCCTCGGTGAGCCCGTCGAGGTTCTCCTCCTCCTCGAGCTCCTCTTGCGATGGCAGCGGCTTCTCGACGGCGTCGAAGCTGGGGTCGAGCGCGCCCGTCGCTGGACCGGAGTCGACGTATACCATTGCAGCGATCTGCTCCGGGATGCGGTCGCTCGCGGCATAGCCAGCGGCACCCGCCCCGCTGTGCACTGCGAGCACGACGCGAGGCTCCGCGGCTTTCACCGCGTCGCAGATCGCGTCGACGTGGTCGGACAGGGTGATCGTGGAGCGGTCGGCATCGGCCGACTCGAGACCCGGGAGCGTTAGCGCGGTGACGTTATGCCCGGTGGCTTGCAACGCAGCGACAACGCCCTCCCAGGCCCACGCACCAAGCCAGAACCCGGGAACCAAGACGATCGGTGCGGTGGTCATTCCTCGATCTTAGGCGCGCGCAACTTGATCAGACGGTGGGCCGGCTGGACTCGACCCAGCGACCAACGGATTATGAGCCGATCGGCGACTTCGGCGACCTTCCAGCCGTCCTGGACGACTGCCATGACCGCTTGATAGCGCTACTCCATGACGCTGAGCCTTTGACCTGCAGTTCTCCCACTTGCGTGGTCAGCTCTTGATGCGTTCGGTTTCGTAGGCCCACATGGCGATCTCGACGCGGTTTCGAGCGCGGAGTTTGCGCATGAGGCTGGCGAGGTGGGACTTGACGGTGCTGAGGCTGATGTGGAGATCGTCGGCGATCTCGCTGTTGGTCCAGCCCTGGGCGACCGTGATCAGGACCTCTTCTTCCCGGCGGGTGAGCGGTTCGATGGGCTGAGCTGGTGGCTGCCCCGTGTGCGTGTCGGAGAATGCAGCGAGGAGTCGGGCGGTGACGCTGGGGGCGATGAGTGCGTCACCGTCGGCGGCAGCGTGGATCGCCTGGGCCAGGAGTGCGGGTCCGGCGTCTTTGAGCAGGAAGCCCCGGGCGCCGGCCTTGAGGGCGCCGTGCACGTACTCGTCGAGGTCGAAGGTGGTGATCACGACGATCGCCAGCGGCTCGGCGACGTCGGGGCCGGCGAGCTGCCGGGTGGCCTCGATGCCGTCCACCTCCGGCATGCGGATGTCGAACAGGCACACGTCGGGCCGGAGCTCGCGGGCGAGCGCGACCGCTTCGCGGCCGTTGGCGGCCTCGCCGATCACTTCGATGTCGGGTTGGGCGTCGAGGATCATCGTGAGCCCGGCACGGACGATGTCCTGGTCATCAGCGACGAGCACACGGACCTTCATGTTCCCGCACCCGCTTTCGGCAGCACCGCGTTGACCGTCCAACCGCTGTCGGGGTTCGGACCGACCTCGAGGGTGCCGCCGAGGAGTGTGGCTCGCTCGGTCATGCCAACGAGGCCGTAGCCCCACGAGCCCTGACCGGTCGGGCTGCCATCGCCGTCGTCGCGGACGGTTAGTCGCACGCAGTCGTCGTCGTCCGCGACACGAACGGAGATGCGGGTTGCGTGGCGGGCGTGGCGCACCGCGTTCGTGATCGATTCCTGGGCGAGGCGATAGATGGCGACCCCGACCGACGGGGCGAGGTCGTCGAAGTCGCCCGACAGCTCCACGTCGACACGCGGCCAGTCCCCGGTCCGGTGGGCGAGCCGCGCGATGTCGGTCACTCCCGGTTGCGGGACGAAGTCGGGTTCTTCGCCCTCGCGCAGGACGCCGACCATGGTGCGCATCTCGTCGAGGGTCCGCGACGCCGCTTCCTCGATGATCTCGAGGGCGGCCATGGCACGGTCGGGGTGGGACGCTGCAAGGGTTCGCCCGGCTTGGGCCTGGACGGCGATGGCCGAGACGTGGTGCGCGACTGTGTCGTGGAGCTCGCGGGCCAGCTGCTCGCGCTCGCGGAGCTTCGCCTGATCGATGTCGCGGATCCGGGTGTTGGCGTGGTAGCGGATCGAAGCACCGAGCGCGGCGGAGAACAGGAAGAACCCGTACCCGGCCGCTAGCTCGGCGGCATTCTCGGGCGGTTCGGCGGTGAACGTGACGGGCAGCCAGGCCAGGATGATGACCAGTCCGATCGCGGCCTCACGCCCGGCCCCCCAACGGAACAGTGAATAGGGAAGTAGGAGCACACAGGCGGTGCTCCACGGCACGACGAGTCGGGCAAGGCGTCGTCGGTTCGGCGGCCGCGATGATCGTCGCGACATCGACCGCAATCAGGAAGCCGAATGCGACCGCGACCGCGGCGAGTGGGTGCGTGCGCCGCCACAACAGCGTTAAGGCCAGGACGACACCGACGGTGACTGTGACCGGCGGCCACGCCACATCCTCGCGGAGGATCCCGTCCAGGACCGACCACGGCACGAGAACGCCTAGGAGCGCCCAGTCCCGCCATACCCGGACGGGCGGCTGCGAGGGGCGGGGTTCGGCCCACAGCGCGCGGACGGCGTTTCTCACCATGATCACAGTCTAGGGAAGCCGGATCCGCTGCGGACCAGCCGCAAGTACGAGACGCGCGCCGTCCGATCGGCTGGGGCAACTCCGGCTCCAAAGCCGATGTGGTTCTTGCCGCGTCCCGTCATCGTGAGGCCATGTCAACCACCGAAGAGGAGCAGACGATGCATGATTCCCAGGAGCCGATCCTGTCCGCACGCGGGGTGACCAAGACATACCGCACCGGCACCCATGAGGTCCCCGCGCTGCGCGGCATCGATCTCGACATCCGACCGGGCGAGCTCGTGATGGTCATGGGTCCATCCGGCAACGGAAAGACCACTCTCCTTAACTGCCTGTCCGGTCTCGATGACATCGACGCCGGCACGGTGACCGTTGATGGCCAAGACCTGTTTGCGATGTCGGACGGCGACCGGACGCGCCAGCGCGCGCAACGCATGGGATTCATCTTCCAATCCTTCAATCTGATCCCGGTTCTGTCGGCGGCGGAGAACGTTGAGCTTCCGCTACTGGTCAATAACGTGGCCCCCAAGGTTGCACGGGAACGGGCCCGTGAGATGCTCGCCCGCGTCGGGCTAGACGATCGCGGTAATCACCGACCCGGCGAGCTGTCCGGTGGCGAGCAGCAGCGCGTAGCCGTCGCCCGCGCTCTGGTCGCGGAACCAGCGCTCGTCTGGGCTGACGAGCCGACCGGGGCGCTCGACAGCAAGACCGCCGGCGGCATCGTGGAGCTGCTTCTCGAGGTCAACGCCGCCGGTCAGACCCTCGTCGTCGTCACCCACGATGAGGTCGTCGGTAGGTCTGGACTGCGCCTCGTACAGATGGCTGACGGACTCATCATGCAAGACGGGGAATCCGTGATCGTTCACGACGCCGAGCTGACCCCGGACGAGCTTCCGGTGGCCGCGGCCGCGGTGACGGCGTGAACGCGGTCGTTGTACTTGGGGGAGTCGCTCTCCTCCTCTTGCTTCCGCTGATCGTCGCAGCTCTACGTCAGCGAACGCTGTTCAGGATGGCCATCCGCAATATCAGTCGTCGGCGTGCAGAGGCGATCCTGGTCGTCGGCGGGGCGCTTCTTGGGACCGCGATCATCACTTCTTCCTTGGTCGTCGGCGACGTTATCGAAGCCTCTTTCGCAGACACCGCTCGCACCCAGTACGGCCCTGTCGACATCACGGTCACGGCCTCAAAGCAAGCTGATATCGGTGAGCTTGTGGCAAAAGCTGAGCTCGCCGACATCGGGTCCATCGATGGTCTGCTCGCAACCACCACCAGTACGGGAACGCTGGAGGCGCCGGCCCAGAACGCGGCCGTGCCTTCGGTGCGTGTTGTGGAGTTCGATCTATCTGACGCACGAGACTTCGGAGCGGACCCAGAGATCACGGGACTCACCCAAACGGATGACCTGACCTCGGGCGAGGTACTGCTGAATGAACGTACCGCTGGCGAACTTGAGGTAACGGCCGGGGACTCCTTGATCCTTCACGCCTACGGCTCCGAGGTCGAGCTCGTGGTCAGTGACGTGCTCCCCGAAGTCGGACTAGCCGGTTACGGCGGAGCCATCGTGGCTTCCGGGACGATCGATGGTCTTTTCGCAAGGACGACTCTGGTGGCCGCCGCTCCGAAAGATCAACTGCTGGTGTCGCTCGACGGAGGGGTGTTGGACACACGTGGGATCTCGGACGCCACCGTAGCGGACCTGGATGCTGCATTCGCGGGTCTTGCAGATGTCGAGGTCGAAGCACCCAAGGCCGCGGTCTTAGATAACGCGGACAGCCAAGGCGCGGGACTCAGCAAGTTGTTCAGCACGATTGGTGCTTTCAGTGTGCTGGCAGGGATCCTGCTCCTGATCAACCTGTTCGTCATGCTCGCCGAGGAACGGAAGACCGAGCTCGGGATGCTGCGTGCGGTTGGATTCACCCGCCGGCGCCTCACCCGTGTCTTTGCGGTCGAGGGAGCGCTGTACGCAATCGCCGCATCAGTATTGGGTGCTGCTGCCGGGATCGGGATCGGGTGGCTCGTCGCGGTCGTTGCAGGACCCATCTTTGGTTCGACCGAACAGGGATCGACGACGCCGGTCGTGATCAAGCCCCTGAGCTTGGCCATCGGCGCCACGACAGGCCTAGTGATCTCGCTAGTGACGATCTGGGTGACCAGCATCCGCATCGCCAGGCTCAACATCATCCGGGCCATCAGGGATCTGCCCGAACCCAAGGTGGTCAAGGTGCGTAAACGCACTCTTGCGCTTGGAGCCTTGGGCATCGTTGCCGGCGCAGCTCTAAGCACCGCGGGTGCCACGGGCGAAAGCGCCATCCCGTTGATGCTTGGTATCCCTATCGCCGCTTTCTCGGCCGCACCTTTGTTACGCAAGTTGGTACCGGAGCGCCTCGCGCGTCAGCTCGTCGCGGGCACAGTGCTGGCTTGGGGACTAGGGGTGGACTCGCTGTTCCCCGAGATCATGGGTGACGCCGAGATCATCGTCTTCGTCGTGCGCGGGGTCCTGTTGACCACAGGAGCGGTGTCTCTGGCCGTCAGCTTGGATCGTGTGTGGACCTTCGCGATCGAATTATTGGGCCGCGGGGGTCGCGGTCTAGCTCCACGACTGGGGCTCGCGTACCCATTGGCACGGCGGTTCCGCACCTCCATGCTCTTGGGGATGTTCTCGCTGGTCATCTTCACGGTGACGATCCTCACGTCGTTCTCGTCAGCGTTTAGCAATTCCACCGGGCAGACCGTTGAGAAGATCGCTGCCAACTACGACATCGTGCTCGATACTGATCCGGCCAACCCGGTCGACGTCCGCGCCGTAATGAGCAGGGAAGACGTGGCGACTGTTGCCGGACTGTCTCGTGGTGTCGCGAGCTTTGAGGCGTCACACTTAGAGGCCGCTCGCTCTTGGCCCATCACCGGTTTCGATGCGGATCTGCTCGAACTCGGGACGCCGGGCCTCTTCGCTAGAGACCCGGCGTATCGAAGCGATAAAGCGGTCTATCAGGCAGTGCTCGACGACCCGTCTCTCGCCATCGTGCCGGAGAACTTCCTTGTCGCCGGTGTCGATGTCGCCGTGCTCGCGCCGGGCGACACGTTCACGGTGACCGAGCCGGGGACCGGTACTTCCCATGAACTGACTATCGCCGCTCTGGGTGAGACGGATTGGTTGAACAACGGAGCACTTGTCGGTCGTGACCTCACAAGGACCCTGTTCGGTGCTCGGGACATCGTCACCAGGTCCTACGTCGCGGTGACAGAGGGTGCTGACGCGGAAGCGGTCGCATCGGCGCTGAACTCAGACTTCCTTGCACAGGGAGCCGATGCCTACACATTCACCGAACTCGGCAACGAAGGCCAAGGCCAGCTGTTGGGCTTTCTGACGATCATGCAGGGGTTCCTCGGCTTCGGTCTGCTCGTAGGGATCGCGGGTCTCGGTGTGGTGATGGTCCGAGCCGTGCGTGAACGCCGGCAGGAGATTGGGATGCTCCGCGCCATGGGCTTCCAACGAGGACTCGTTCGGACCGCGATGCTGTCAGAAGCCGGCCTCATCGCGGTGCAGGGCACGTTGATCGGCGCGGTGCTGGGCTTGATCACGACCAAACAATTACTGGCGGGGACGAATGAGTCGTTCGGCGACGAGCCCGTCGCTTTCATCGTGCCTTGGATCGGGCTGGCCCTCATCCTCGCGCTGCCTCTTCTCTCATCACTGGCAGCGACCTTGGCGCCGGCGTCTCGAGCAGCGAACATCCGTCCCGCAGTCGCTTTGCGCGCTGCGGACTGATTGAACTCACGTTTCCCTCTACTGAAGGAGTGACCAGATGGAGCAAGAAGGCGCCGTTCATGCGGCCCGATTGTCGATCGATTACCCCGACCGTGACCTAAATCGATCCACTACGTTCTTCCGCCTGTTCGTCGCGATCCCGATCGTGTTCGTTCTTGCTTCGGTGAGCGGCTGGATGTGGCAGGCGAGCTACGAGAACGGCAAGGAAGCAGCGGTTGCGGCGGGAGGATTGCTGTTCTTCGGCCCTCTTCTGATGATCCTGTTCCGCCAGAAGTATCCGCGTTGGTGGTTCGACTTCAATCTCCAGCTGACGCGATTCTCGACCCGTGTCACGTCCTACCTAGCGCTGATGTCGGATCGGTATCCGTCCACTGACGAGGAACAGTCGGTCCACCTCGACCTCGACTACCCCGATGTGAAGCAGGACCTGAACCGGTGGTTGCCGTTGGTGAAATGGCTGCTTGCGATCCCTCACTACATCGTGTTGGTTTTTCTAGGCATAGCAGCGGTATTTAACGTAATCATGGCCTGGTTCGCCATCCTTTTCACCGGGCGCTATCCGCGCTGGCTTGTTCGACTTCGTCGAAGGCGTCATGCGCTGGGGACTTCGCGTCGAAGCCTACGCCTTCCTCCTGATCACCGACCGCTACCCACCATTCTCACTCAAATGAAAGATCCACGATGAAAGCGATCGTCCAACGCGCCTACGGATCCAGCGACGTCTTGCGACTCCACGACATCGACAAGCCCCAACTCAAGGCTGATGGGGTGCTCGCGCGGGTTCACGCAGCCTCCATCAACCACGGAGGCTGGATTACATCCCGCTCCTTCACAAAGAGAAGTGTCCGTGGCAGCCACAGGCGCAGATTTTTCTGGGCTTGGGTCGCGAGCGGGTCACGTCGATGAAACGAGCCAACGGACGACCATTGGTTCGGAAGATCAAATTAGGTCCCGACCTGCGGCTTTGCTTTGTGGGGCCGGCTGGACTCGAACCAGCGACCAACGGATTATGAGTCCGCCGCTCTAACCAACTGAGCTACGGCCCCCACGACTGCAAAGATAGACCTTACGCGGCCACAGGACCCAGGTGATCCGGAAGCAAGATTGGTCGAGTTTCTCCGCCCACCTCGCCTAGAAGTGGACTAGCTCACTGACTCCCGGGGCGATCCGCCGCCTCTTTGACGATCCTTGCGGCGATGTCTCTGAGTTTCATGTTGGTCTCCTGCGACGCCTTGCGCAGCATCCCGAAAGCCTGCTCGTCGGTGATGCCCTCACGCTGCATGAGGATCCCTTTGGCTTGTCCGATCACGTCGCGGGACTCGAGGGCGGCCTCGAGCTGCTCCGTCGTGGCCTTGTAGCGCGCGACCAGTTCAGCATGGGCGATCCCGATCGCGGCGCGCGATGCGAACAGCGAAGCCACTCGGCGATCGTCCTCCTCGAACGCGTGGAGCGTCCGGGAGTACAGGTTGAACGCGCCGATCGTGTGCGCCTCAACCTTCAGAGGCACGGACAACGAGCTCTGGAAGTCATGCTCGCGTGATGCGGTCGCGAACTCCTGCCACCGCTCTTCTTGAGCCATGTCATCCACCTGGTAGACCTCACCCGTCCGGATCGCCTGGACGCACGGACCTTTACCCGAGCTGTATTGGGCCTCGTCGGCTGCGATCACTTCCTCGCCCGTCGCGACCAGAGTCTTGACGGTGCCGTCCTCAGCCAGGGACATGCTGCCTGCGTCGCAGTGCTCTATCCCGCTGACCGCGAGCTTGATGGTTTGCTCCAGGGTTTTCTCGATCGGCTCCTGTGCCTCGAGATGAGCGAACATCTCGTTCAAAGATTGGAAGGGCTCAACCGGGAATTCGTTAGGGGTCATCTGGGACTCTCCTGTTCGCCTTGCAACGCAGGCTGGAGAGTCGGCGCCAGTGGCCCCTCAGCGAACGCGACCGACGCAAGCTGCGCCGGGTCGTACGTAACCAGCCTAGTCGACTTACCCGCCGACAGATACCCCGCGATGTAGGAGGCAGGATGGCGATCCAGGTATCCGGGGCCGGATTCCCCGAAACATCCGGATCTCCCAAAAGGGCCAAAAAGAGCGTTGCTCCGGGGGCGGGACTCGAACCCGCAACCCTCCGGTTAACAGCCGGATGCTCTGCCAATTGAGCTACCCCGGATCGGCGGGGACATCCTAAGGGTCGAGATGCCCCGATGCCTCCCTATCGACAGCCCGTCCTCCCCGCCTGAGATTGGCGAAGGAAGAAAGGGGGCAATACGATGAGCGGCACACAGACCTACATCACCAGGAGGAATGCATGCGTGGACGACTGGGGTTCCTGATCGGATTCGGAGCCGGTTACGTCCTCGGCACCAAGGCCGGGACCGAGCGATACGAGCAGCTCAGGAGGCTGTACGAGAACCTGGTTACCTCGCCGCAGTTCCAGCAGGCCTCCGGCAAAGCCAAGGAGACCGTTGGTACTGGGCTCGAGAACGCGAAGGACAAGGCATCCGAGGGCGTGAACAAGGTCAAGGACAGGCGTTCGAGCGGCGGCCAGAGCGGACTCTCGGTCGCTCCCCCTCCGACCTAGACCTCGATACCTATTCCAGGTAGTCGCGCAGCTTCTGGCTGCGTGACGGGTGACGCAACTTCGAGAGCGTCTTGGATTCGATCTGGCGGATGCGCTCGCGCGTCACGCCGAATTTCTTGCCGACCTCTTCCAGGGTACGCGGTTGCCCGTCCACCAGACCGAAGCGCAGCCTGATGACATCCTTCTCGCGATCCGACAGCGTGTGAAGAACCGATTCGAGCTGCTCTTGTAACAACTTGAACGAGGCCCGCTCCAGAGGGACCACGGCTTCCGAATCTTCGATGAAGTCGCCGAGGTTCGAGTCCTCCTCCTCGCCGATGGGTGTCTCGAGCGACACCGGTTCCTGCGAGATCTTCTGGATCTCGCGCACCTTCTCGGGTGGAAGTTCCATCTGCTCGGAGATCTCCTCGGCGGTCGGCTCCCGCCCGAGGTCCTGAAGTAGCTGGCGCTGGATGCGTGCGAGCTTGTTGATCGTCTCGACCATGTGCACCGGGATGCGAATGGTCCGAGCCTGATCCGCGATAGCCCGCGTGATCGCCTGCCGGATCCACCAGGTCGCATAGGTAGAGAACTTGAAGCCCTTCTCGTGGTCGAACTTCTCGACCGCGCGGATCAGCCCGAGGTTCCCTTCCTGGATCAGGTCCAGGAAGGCCATGCCGCGGCCCACGTAACGCTTGGCGATCGACACGACGAGGCGAAGGTTGGCTTCCACCAGATGGAGCTTCGCCATCGCTCCGTCGTTCTGTAGGCTCTTCAACTCGCGAAGCTGTTCGTCCGAGAGCTTCGAGATCCCCTTCTCGAGACGGTCGCTCGCCTGGACCCCCGCCTCGATGCGCTTCGCGAGCGAGACCTCCTCCTGCGCCGTGAGTAGGGCCACCCGCCCTATCTCCTTGAGATACATACGAACCGGGTCGTTGGTCGGAGCCTTGAGCGCCTGATCGACCTCGCGGCGGGCCCGCACCCGCTCCTCGTCGGCGTCCGGGGCCGGCTCGGCGGCGGCCTCGCTCTCCTCCCGGATCGATTCGTCTTCCTGAACGTCCACCCCGAGCTCGACCAGCCGCTGGTAGACCGCGTCGGTATCGTCGGGGGTCAGGTCCAGTACGGACAACTTCTCCGCGAGATCGGCCGCCGTGATCGAGCCGTCCTTCTGCGATCGGACGACGATGCGTTCGACCTCGATCTGTGAAGCGGTGAGCTCCCTGAGCTTGGCCCCCTCGGGGAGATCCTCGCCTGGCATCCCGTTGGCCGCGCTCACGTCCTGGCTCATCTAGGCGGCTCCCTGAAGTTGTCGAAGCAGGTCGCGGCGCTCGGCCTCGAGACCGACCAACTCGGTGAATAGCTCATCGTGCCTTTTCGGGTCATCCAAAGGATTCACGTCCTGAAGTACGTCTCTGCGCGTCTTGATATTCCGCTCGAGGCTGAAAACCTTCAAACGCACGAGGATTTCTTTCGCGCGGTCGGCCGGTTCTTCGCTCGAGGCATCCAGCTCGCCTACCGCCAGCTCGGTGAACAAGGACAGCGCGTCCGGGGACAGGCGCGAAGCGAGCTCTGCTCCCGAGACCCCGCTCCCCGGCCGGAACGAACCCACCGCTTCGCGAAACAACTCGCGACGCGGAGGAGAGGTGAAATCCGACTCCGAGATCCGTTCGAGCCACGGAGACATGGCGGCTTCTTCAGTGAGCAGCAATTGCAGCGCTTCCCTCTCTACCTTTACGTGACCCGGGATTCGGCGCTCTGCCGGTCTGTCGGATCCATTCGATGCTCCACCCGCAGGCGCCTCGCTAAGAGCCCGCTGTACGACCCCCACCTCGACTCCGATCCGTCTCGCCGCCATGAATGCATACTCCCCACGTGCGATCGGGTCGGGGTGCCACCCTAGCACCCTGGCCGCCTCGCGAACCGCTCGCGAACGCGCCTCCGGTGTGTCCATAGGCAACTTGGCGAGTGTCTCCTCGAGAACGAACTCGAGTATGGGCCGCGCGCTGTCGATCGCCTTCGTGATGCCGTCCACGCCGTCTTCCGCGACGACATCGGCGGGATCGCGGCCCGGAGGCAGCGGCGCCACCAACACGTCGAGACCGATCCGGTGGTGCACGCCGAAGCTCCGCTCGGTCGCTCCCTTTCCCGCGGTGTCCGAGTCAAGCATCAGGACCGCGCGTTCGGAGAACTTCTTCAGCAACGCGAAGTGGGTGTCCCCGAGGGCCACTCCGTTCGTCGCAACTGCCTCCTCGATGCCGGCTTCATGGAGAGCGATGACGTCCGTGTACCCCTCGACGACCACGGCCGATCCACGCGCGATCGCCGATTTCGCTCGGTTGAGCCCGTACATGACGCGTGACTTCGAGAAGACGGGTGTTTCTGAGGTGTTCAGGTACTTGGGTTGGGCATCGCCCATCGCTCGGGCGCCGAAAGCCACCACATCGCCCTGCAGGTTCCAGGTGGGGAACATGATCCGCTGGCGAAAGGTGTCGTAGAGACTGGAGTCTCGCTCACTTTTGCGACCGAGGTCCGCCTGTTCGATCTCCTGCTGGGTGAATCCCTTGGCAAGGAGGTGCTTGCACAGGGAGTTGCGCCCCGGCGCGTACCCGAGCTGCCAGCGCTCCGCGGTCTCGCGATCGAAGCCCCGGCCCTCGAGATACCGACGTGCCTGGAGAGCATCGGACGACTCCAGCAACACCTTGTGGAAGAACGATGCGGCCTCGGCGTTGGCCTTGGTGATGCGCGCTCGGAGCCCCGATGCTTGCTTTTCGCCGGGTCGCATCTCCTCGTAACGCAGATCGAATCCGACGCGCCTCGCGAGCCACTCAACGGCTTCGGGGAAGGGGAGATTCTCGACCTTCTGAACGAACTGATAGACGTTCCCGCCCTCCTGACATCCGAAGCAATGGAAGAGGCCGCGCGCGGAGTCCACCGTGAACGACGGCGTCTTCTCCGAGTGGAAGGGACACAGACCCTTGAGGGTATGGCCGCCGGCCTTCTTGAGGCTCGTATAACCGGACACCACATCAACGATGTCCGCCCTCTCTCGGAGAGCGTCGATGTCTTCTTCTTTTATCTTCGCCATCGGAGCCTCAAGAGATCGTCGAGGTCTGGGGCGGGGAAGTGCCCCTCATCCTAGAACGCCGAACTCGGGGATGGGTTCCTCGACCAACCGCCCGTAGTCGCGGAGGGCGAACCTATCGGTCATCCCGGCAACGTAGTCCACGGCCGCCTGGCGATGGTCCTCGGCCCACCGGCCCTCATCCTCCGGGACCGGGTTGGAAGCGTAGTGGTCGAGCAGGGTTCGCACGATCTTCCGGACCGCCTCCGTCGTTTCCGGGGAGATACGCCCGAGGTAGACGCGCTCGAACAGGAAATCCCTCGTCACCGTCATCGCCTCGGCTATGTCGGGGGTCATGGAGATATCGCCCTCCGCCTCCGAGGTCGTCACGAGGTCCCCCACCATCGTCGAGATCCTCGAGGAGTGGCCCGAGCCAAGGCCCTTCCTGGTCGCTTCTGGCAGATCCATCTCAGAAAGAACCCCGGCGCGTATCGCGTCGTCGATGTCGTGATTCAGATATGCGATCCGATCGGCGAACCGGGCTATCTGCGCTTCGAGGGTCTCGGGCATAGGCATCGACCAGGTGTGGTTCGCGATCCCATCCCGGACCTCTTGCGTCAGGTTCAGACGCTCGAGGACCTCGACGATCCGCACCGACTGAAGGTTGTGCCGGAAACCGGGAGCCCAGGAGGCCACCACCTCTTCCCCGAGATGCCCGAATGGCGTGTGCCCCAGGTCGTGCCCGAGGCACACGGCCTCGACCAGATCCTCGTTCAGGCGCAAGGCCCTGGCTATGTTGCGTGCCACTTGCGTAACCTCGAGCGTGTGCGTCAGGCGGACCCGGTAATGATCGCCCTCGGGGGCGAGGAAGACCTGGGTCTTGTGGGCGAGCCGGCGGAAGGCTTTGGAGTGCACGATCCTGTCCCGATCGCGCTGGAAGCAGGTTCGCATCTCGTCGTCGGGCTCGGGGACGGCACGACCTTTGCTGTCCGCAGCAAGCCGAGCGCGACCCGAAAGGACCTCTCGTTCGACGCGCTCGGTCCTTTCGCGGTAATTCCCGCCCGCATTATTCACGCTCACGTGCTAAAAGCTATAGCAACAATGTGACGCAGATAGATAAACTTTCCAGTCCAAGCCGGGCTGGTGGGGAGGGGACATGGCCGAATTGAGTCGAGTCGAAGATGGACGCAATGTCGTGAAGGCGCGCCGGACCGGAGTCTCGCCGGTGCGCAACCCGTTCCGATTCCTTTCCGCCGGCCGGCGAGGCCGGCTCTCAGCCGGAAGAAGGTCGCGCTCGCTACGGTCGGTCCTGATCGGCGCGATCGTTCTGGCCTGTCTCCTCGTCCCGATCGGGCCGGCCAGCGCGCAACTGGACGCCCGGGAACGTCCGCGGGTGAGGGGGCCACTTGCCTTCGTGAGCAAGAGATGCGAGCAGCGCGTGGATCGAGCCGGGGACAGGATCATCGCGACCTCCCGTTCCTGTTTCCGCTTCCTCGCTTTCGATCCCGCCCAGGAGAACAACTCCAGCCGAAACTTCGGCGTTTTGTGGATGCAATCGAACGTGAACGCACGGAAGAGATGGTGCGCCACAGAGGCCAAGTCGATCATCAGGTTCCCTGGCCGCGTTCGGGTTCTCGACGTCGCCCCCGGGGACCGGGGCGCATCCCAACCTCGCCTCGTTCGGGCCCGGCTGCGCGTCGACAACGCCACCGACAACCCCGCGACGATCCGAAATGCCTTCAGGCTCTACCCCAGGGTGTTGCGCACGCGAAAGATAAACGAGGGAACGGGGTTCCAAGCCGTCTGGAGGGGCAGCACCCGACGGGCCCTCGGCTTCGCGCTGGGCGTGGAGCTTTCGTGGGCCGAGGGCTCCGGGCCACCGAGCGCCAGCTCCCTACTGGACTTTTCGTTGAAGCGTCGCTTGGGGAGCTGCTGACCTACTTCGAGGACGTCTTGGCCTCGCCCATCACGGCTTGCGCCGCAGCCAGTCGCGCGACCGGAACACGGAACGGCGAGCAGGACACGTAGTCGAGGCCGATCTTCTCGCAGAAGACGACCGACTCCGGATCTCCGCCGTGTTCGCCGCAGATGCCGAGATGCAGGCTCTCGTTCGCCCCTCGTCCTTCGACGACCGCGATGTCCATGAGCCTCCCCACCCCCGGCTCGTCGATCGTTTCGAACGGATTGGCGGGAAGTAGCTTCCGGTCGACGTAGAGCCCGAGGAAGCCTCCGATGTCGTCTCGGGAGAACCCGAAGGCGGTCTGCGACAGGTCGTTCGTACCGAACGAGAAGAAGTCCGCATGCTCTGCGATCTCGCCGGCGCAAACCGCCGCGCGGGGAGCTCGATCATCGTCCCGAACTCGACGTGCAGATCGACACCGGCATCCTCGAGGATCCGTACGACCATCGGTTCGAGCTCCTCGCGCATCTGCTGCAGCTCTTCGGCGGTGGCCACGAGGGGGATCATGATCTCCGGTCTGGGATCCTTCCCCTTCTTCTTCAACTCGGCGGCGGCGTCTGCGATCGCGCGGACCTGCATCGCGTACAACCCCGGCTTGAAGATCCCCAGGCGCACTCCGCGGAGACCCAGCATCGGGTTGGCCTCACGCAGCTCGTCGACCTTCGCCAGTAGCTCTTTCTTCTCTTCGAGCTCCTTCTTCTTCAGCTTCTTGACGCCGGCCTCCGCCAGGGCGACCTCCACCGATAGCTCGGTGTGATCCGGCAGGAACTCGTGGAGGGGCGGGTCCAGCAAGCGGACCGTCACCGGAAGCCCATCCATGGCTTCGAATATCCCGAGGAAGTCCTGCTTCTGCAGTGGCACGAGGACGTCGTAGGCCTTCTGCTCGTCCTCCTCGCTGTCGGCGAAGATCATCTGTCGCACCGCACCTGCTCGCTCCTCGCCCAGGAACATGTGCTCGGTACGGCAGAGGCCGATGCCTTGCGCTCCCCTTGCGCGTGCGTTCCGCGATTGATCTGGGGTGTCCGCGTTCGCCCGGACCCGTAGCCGGCGCCGCTCGTCGGCGATCTTCATGAAGCG
Organism: uncultured Actinomycetes bacterium; assembly: GCA_963777015.1. Taxonomy (GTDB): domain Bacteria; phylum Actinomycetota; class CADDZG01; order CADDZG01; family WHSQ01; genus JACCXF01. The sequence goes on along the minus strand of CAVZOQ010000003.1, from coordinate 852,708 downwards.
CTCGTAGGCGTTCCACAGCTTCGAGTTGCGTGCGGCGTCATCCCCGAGGATCGCGGCCTCCAGAACCGACGGCTCGGTCTCGAGCTCTTCTGCGTACACGGTTCCGTCGGTGCCGTCGATCGTGAGCCAGGCCCCTTCTTTGACGTCGACGCCCTTCACGGAGAGCTTCTTGGCCTTGCGGTCGATGCGGATCGATTCCGCTCCACATACCGCCGGGATCCCCTCGCCACGTGCGACCACCGCTGCGTGTGAGTTGGTGCCGCCGGCCGAGGTAAGGATCCCCTGCGACGCGACCATGCCGTGGTAATCGTCGGGGTTGGTCTCGCGCCGGACGAGGATCACCTTCTCGCCCTTCTCGGCCCACTCGTGAGCATCGTCGGCGGTGAAGACCGCCTTACCGACGGCGGCCCCCGGCGACGCGTTGCAGACCTTTCGCGACCGGGTTCTTCGCGTCCTTGAGCTCGGCTTTGATGATCGGCTTGAACAACTCATCGAGCTTGCCTGCGGTTAGTCGATCCCGTACGGCCGTGGTCTCGTCGATCAGGCCTTCTCGAGCCATGTCATGGGCGATGACCCACTCCGCCAGCGAGGTCCGCTTGCCGACCCGCGTCTGCAACAGCCACAGTTTGCCTTCTTCGACCGTGAACTCGATGTCGCACATGTCCTTGAAGTGCCGCTCGAGAGTGTCCATGTGCTCCTTGAGCTCCCCATAGGCGCGCGGCTGGACGTTGCCCATCTCCTCGAGCTCGAGCGTGTTCCGGATGCCCGCGACGACATCCTCTCCCTGCGCATTCTGGAGATAGTCCCCGTAACGCCCTCTTGTCGCCGTTCGAGGGGTCACGCGTGAAGGCGACACCGGTCCCCGAATCGTCCCCTCGGTTGCCGAAGACCATCGACTGCACGTTGACCGCGGTGCCGAGGTCGAATCGGAGATCTTGTTCCGCCGACGGTAGTCCTGCGCTCGCTTGTTGTCCCAGGACCGGAACACTGCCTCGATAGCCTTGTGGAGCTGATCGGTCGGATCCTGAGGGAACTGCTCCCCGGCTTCCTTCTTGATGATCTTCTTGAACTCTTTGACGAGCTTCTGCAGGTCCTTCGTCTCGAGGTCGATGTCGTTCTGGACGCCCTTCTTGTCCTTGGCGTCATCGATCGCGTCCTCGAACAGGTCCCCTTCGATCCCCATCACCGTCTTCCCGAACATCTGCAGGAGTCGACGGTAGGAATCCCAAGCGAACCGCTCGGAGGAGGTCTGCTTCGTGAGCCCCTCGACGCTTTCGTCGTTCAGGCCGACGTTCAGGACCGTGTCCATCATCCCCGGCATCGAGAAGGGAGCCCCCGACCGCACGGAGACCAACAGCGGGTCACGGGCGTTGCCGATCTGACGGCCCATCTCCTCTTCGAGCTTCTTGCGGTGGTCGGCCACCTCGTCGAGCAATCCGTTCGGGCAGCTCTGCTCGCCCTCGCGGTAGGCGTTGCACGCCTCGGTGGTGATCGTGAACCCGGGTGGGACGGGGAGGCCGAGATTCGTCATCTCGGCGAGGTTTGCCCCCTTGCCACCCAACAGGTTCTTCTGCGAGGCGTCGCCTTCCTGGAAGTCGTAGACCCACTTCGTCATTCTTCTGCCCCCTCCGGCTTCTCCAGATCCACATCGAGAACCTTCGGCTCTCCATCCGAGAGCGTCAGCTGTGCCCTGCCGCGGTACCCGTGCGCGTCCCACACGTTCAGCGCCCACGTACCGGGAGCCAGGTGATAGGTGTAGCCCCCGTCGTCGCCCACCTGGACCTGGTCCACGATGTCGCCGGTCGAGTTGTGCAGCTCGACGACGGCAGAGAGAGCAGGTTGCTTGCGCACCGTTGACCGTGCCCGTCAGCTTGATCATGGCGTCGAAACGTTTCCGCAGGTAGTCGACGAGCCCCTCGATCGGGATCCTCTCCTGCTCCATCGAATCGCGTTCACGAACCGTGACCTGCTCGTCGGTCAAGGAATCGAAGTCGACGGTCACGCAGAAGGGCGTTCCCACCTCATCCTGACGCCGGTAGCGCCGTCCGATGGAGCCCGTGATGTCGAAGTCGGTCACGAAGTTGCGGCCGGACCGCGCCGGCCACCTTGTCGGCAACCGGGACGAGGTCGGCGTGTTTCGACAACGGCAGCACCGCGACCTTGATGGGGGCCAGGCGCTTGTCGATCTTCAGCAAGGTCCGTTTCTCGACCTTCCCGTCTGCGGTCGGCGCCTCTTCCTCGCGGTAGGCGTCGATGAGGAAGGCGAAGCGTGCGCCGCTCAACCCCGACAGCCGGCTCGATCACGTAGGGGACGTAGCGTTCCTCGGTCTCGTGGTCGAAATAGGACAGGTCCTCCCCAGATGCTGCGGAGTGGGCCTTGAGGTCGAAATCCGTGCGGTTCGCGATCCCCTCGAGCTCGGACCATCCCATGCCCGGGAAGTTGTATTCGATGTCGTAGGTGCGCTTCGCGTAGTGCGAGAGCTCGTCCGCGTCGTGCTCGCGTAACCGGACGTTCTCCTCCTGCATCCCGAGTCCGGTGAACCAGTTCATCCGCTCCTTGAGCCAGTAGTCATGCCACTCCTCGTCGGTGCCGGGCTTGACGAAGTACTCCATCTCCATCTGCTCGAACTCCCGCGTGCGGAACACGAAGTTCCCGGGGGTGATCTCGTTCCGGAACGACTTGCCTTGCTGGGCGATCCCGAACGGGATCTTCTTGCGGGAGGTCTGCTGGACGGTCTGAAAGTCCACGAACATCCCCTGGGCCGTCTCCGGCCGTAGATACGCGGTGTGGCCCGAGTCCTCCACCGGTCCCATGTGCGTCTTGAACATCAGATTGAACTGTTTCGGATCGGTCCAGCTGGGCCTCTGACCGCAGTGTGGGCAAGCTTTCTCGAGGTTCGATGTGGTCGGCGCGGAAGCGATGGTGGCAGTTCGTGCACTCGACCAACGGATCGGTGAACGTCGCCACGTGGCCGGAGGCCTCCCACACCTTGGAAGACATCAGGATGGAGCTCTCGAGCCCGACGACGTCGCCCCGGAGGTGGACCATCGCCTTCCACCACTCGTTCTTGACGTTGCGCTTCAGCTCGACCCCGAGCGGACCGCAGTCCCACGCCGAACGAAGGCCGCCGTAGATCTCGCTGGAGGGGAACACGATGCCGCGCCTCTTGCAGAGGTTGACGATCGTCTCGATGGAAACCTGGCTCACATAGCTCCTTGCAAGGGATAGCGGTTCCGGCGGGTTCTGGCCTCGCCTATGCAGCATGATAGTCGCCAGGAACCCCTCGATAGGAGCGGCAAACCCATGCGGAAGGGACGCCCATAGACGTCGTCTTTGGCCTACTGGCCGTGTTTCTCATCACCCTGCTCACCGGGTTCTACGTGGCCGGAGAGTTCGCTCTCTTGACGGCCGACCGCAGTCGAATAGAGCAACTGAGCGGGGCCGGCGACGCCCGGGCCACGAGCGCCTTGCGGGGTCTACGCACGCTGTCCTTCCAGCTGTCCGGAGCCCAGCTCGGGATCACGGTCACGTCTCTGCTGGTCGGCTTCATCGCCGAACCCACCATCGGAGAGGCCCTGGCGCCGCTCATCGGTGACATCTGGCCGAGCGTTTCGGCTCTCGCCGTTGCGAACGTGGTCGCTCTCCTCCTGGCCACCATCATCCAGATGGTCGTCGGAGAGCTCATACCGAAGAACTACGCGATCGCCCGCCCGACCGAGCTGGCCCTCTTCATCGCGACGCCGTTCCGTTTCGCCAACTCGCTGTTCCGCCCTCTGATCAAGTTCCTCAATTCAGCCGCCGATTGGACCGTCCGGCTCTTCGGGATCCAACCTCGAGAGGAGCTGCAAGGGGTCAGATCACTGCAAGAGCTGAAGGCACTCATCTATTCGTCGCGCGAAGGCGGCGTACTCCCTCAGGAGGAATTCGCGCTCCTCGCTCGCTCGATAACGTTCGGCGATAAGACCGCGGATGACGCGTTGATCCCGCGGGTCTCCGTGGTCGCCCTGAAGAAAGACGAAACCATCGGCGGGATGCGGACGGTCGCGCTGACGTCCGGGCACTCGCGCTTCCCCGTCTGCGGCGACGATCTGGACGACATAGCGGGTGTGGCGCACGTCAAAGACGCTTACAGCATCCCGGTCGAGGAGCGCGATCGAGCCCCGGTCACCACCATCATGCAAGAGCCATTGTTTGCTCCGGAGTCCCGCCCGTTGAACGCGCTCCTCGCCGAGATGCGACGCGAGCGGAAGCACCTCGCCGTCATCCTTGACGAGTACGGGGGGACCGCCGGCATCCTGACGCTCGAAGACCTACTCGAGGAGATCGTCGGAGAGATCGAGGACGAGCACGATCCCAGAAGCCCCCTCCCCATCACGTCACCGCCCGAGGGCATCAACTTGGTGTCGGGGGGTCTGCATCCCGACGAGCTCCTGGAGGCGACCGACCTCGAGATCCCCCCGGGCGACTACGAGACCCTCGCGGGCTTCCTCCTGTCACTGTTCAAGCGCATCCCCCGTCAGGGCGACCAGGTCGAATACGAGGGCTGGGAGTTCAAGGTCGTCGAGATGGATCGCCACCGGATCGTGCAGGTCTTGATCGCGGCCCCCGCGAACTCCGGCCCATCCGGGGAGGTGCAGAGATGACGATCTGGTACCTCGTCATCACGGTGCTTCTGCTTCTGGCAAACGGCTTCTTCGTCGGGGCCGAATTCGCCTTAACCGCGGCCCGGCGAACCAGGATCGAAGAGCTGGCGCTCGGTGGCAACGCGCGGGCGAAGATGGCTTTCAAGTCGATCCGGGAGCTTTCTTTCATGCTGGCCGGAGCGCAGCTGGGCATAACGATGGCTTCGCTCCTGCTCGGCTTCGTAGCGGAGCCTGCGATCGCGCATCTCATAGAGAGCGGCCTCGAGTCGATCGTGGAGCTCCCGGCTGGGCTTCTCCACTCGATCTCTTTCGTGATCGCTCTTGCGATCGTGGTCTTCCTTCACATGGTCATCGGCGAGATGGCCCCCAAGAACATGGCGATCGCCGAACCCGAACGGAGCGCGCTCTGGCTGGCGGGCCCCTTCCGTCTCTTCGCGAACGTATTCCGCCCCTTCATCTACGCGCTGAACTACATCGCCAACATCGGTGTGCGAATGTTGGGCGCCGACCCCGTGGACGAGATGGACTCGGTGCACACACCTGAGGAGATCCAGGCGATGATCGCCGAGTCGGCCCGCGGGGGCGAATTGGGGACCTTCCAGCGGCGCCTGCTCACGGGTGCGATCGGTTTTAGCGAGCTGGATGCCGCCGCCGTGATGGTCCCCCGGACCGAGATGATCGCTTTGCCCTTGTCCTCCACGCCCGCCGACGTGGAAGAGGTTGTGCTGCGAACAGGTCACTCGCGCTTCCCCATCTTCGCGGGGAACACCGATCACATCATCGGGTTCTTCCACTCGAAGGATCTCTTGAAGATCGATCGCAAGCGTCGAGAGGACCCGCTCTCTCGCAGGGTGTTGCGTCAGATGCTGGTGGTGCCCGAATCGCGAAAGTTGCATCCGCTGCTGTTGGACATGCGTCGCCAGCGCCGGCACTTCGGTTTGGTGATCGACGAGCACGGCGGCACGTCGGGCATCCTGACCATCGAGGATGTGCTGGAAGAGCTGGTGGGTGAGATCCAAGACGAATACGACATCGCGGAGCGCGGCATCGAAATCGTGGGGCAGGACCGCTACCTGATCCCCGGGACCTTGCGCATCGATGAGGCCGCGGAGCGCCTGGGCCTCAGACTGCCCGAGGGTGAGTACGAAACGGTAGCCGGCTTCATCATGGAGAAACTAGGGCGCATCCCCAAGCGTCGCGACGCGGTGGAACACAGCGGATGGCGCCTCCGGGTCAGGACTATGCAGCGCAGGCGGGTCGTGCAGGTGCTCGTGGAGCCCAGGGAGGAGGGCGGCTCCCGGCCTTCCCGGGGGGCACTCGAGGAGGGTTAGCCTCGACCCATGAAGTCGGACTGGATGACTCGGGCGCGCCCGGATCTCAGACGGGCGGGACTCGCGCTGGTGGTGGCGATTGCCGGGCTGATCACGGCTTCTTTCGGCGACCTCAAGGGCCCCGAGGTCACCACTTCGAGCAGAACCCTCGCGATCACGGGGGCCGTGGTCCTCCTGGTGGCCGGCGTGATCGCCGTCCGGGCCATCGCTCGGGCCGTGCGGAAGGCGTCTACCGAGCACGTGGGCGACGCCCGGGGAGTGGCGATGGGCTGGGTGATCATCGTCATCGGTTATTTCCTGTTGATCCTCGGCATACTCGCCGTCCTCGATGTCCCCCTCGGCGCCTTGCTGTTCGGAGGTGCGATCACCGGGATAGTCATCGGCATCGCCGCCCAGCAGACGTTGGCGAACTTCTTCGCCGGGGTCGTCTTGCTGATCGCTCGCCCCTTGCAGGTCGGCGAGCACGTCGTGCTCCGGTCGGGGCCTCTCGGTGGCGAGTACGAGGGAAAAGTGACAGACATGACGCTCTTCTACGTGAGCATGAACGCCGAGAACGGTCCCGTTGTGTTGCCCAACGCCGGCGTTCTCGCGTCGGCTATAGGTCCCGGAGCCCGCGCCCCCAAGGACGAGGAACCGACCGATGAGGATGGGCAACGAATGGATGGCGGCGGGCCATCAGACGGTCACTCAGAGAGCCCGCCGAACCGCCGCGCCCGTCCCGCGTAGTCACGTAGCGCCTCGAACAATGCTTCCCTTTTGAAGTCGGGCCACAACGTGTCGGTGAAGTACAGCTCGGCGTATGCGGACTGCCAGAGCAAGAAGTTCGAGAGCCTGCGTTCGCCGGACGTTCGGATCAGGAGATCGACGTCCGGCACGTCCGGCGCGTAGAGATTGTCGGGGATGGATCCGGCAGTAGCAGCGTCCTCGAGCTCGGCACGTCCTCCGTAGTTGAAGCACACCAGCAGGTCCATACGCTCCTGATGGGCGGTCATCGCATCCGCCGAATCGAACTCATCGAGAACCCCCTGCGGAACGCCTTCGCGGCGACCGATCCTCCGGATGTGCACACCACGCTCATTCAGGTGGTCTCGCCGCTGCCGCAACAGGATGCGGTTGAAGTTCAGTAGGAATTCGACCTCGTCGGGAGGACGGTTCCAGTTCTCGGTTGAGAAGGCGTACACAGAGAGATAGCGGATGCCCGCTTCGAGCGCTCCCTCCACGACGTCGAAAAGAGCGCGCTCGCCGGCTTCGTGTCCCTGGGATCGATGCAGCCCGCGCTGCTCGGCCCAGCGGCCGTTTCCATCCATGATCGCCGCGACGTGACGTGGGATCTGTTCGAAGGGTGGGATCCGCTCCATCCGGTCAGGAGACCGCGAGCAAGGAGAGACTTCGAAGCGGCCGTTCGAGGTGGTACTCGGTGTATCGCCGCAACGCATCGGTGACCTCGAACGCATCCTGGTCCGAGGCTTGATAGCCGAGATCCGTCGTCAGAAGACGCTCCAGGAGAGCGATCCGGCCGGGTGCGAGCCGGAATGCGTTCTCGTCCTCGATCCAGCACGACCTGCAGACGGCGCCCCCCATCTCGGCGCTGATGGCCCCGAGACCACCGGCCCCGCCACAGCCCGCGCAGACCGTGAGAGCCGGGTGGTATCCGGAGAGCGACAGCAGCTTGACCAGGAAAGCGGGCACCACGGTGGATCCCCCTCCCACCTCGAGCGACCGCAGCCCATCCAGCAGCAGCGTATAGACCGAGAACGCCCGCTCGCGCTCGGGGGTGATCTTCTCGACGAGCTCGGCGAGCGCGGCCGCAGCGGTGAGTCCCACGTAGCCCGCCTTGAGCGTCTTGAACGACGAGATGATGTCGGCGCCGGTGATCGTGTCGAGCTCCTTGCGACCTCGATAGAGCATGAGATCGACCTGCGTGTAGGGCTCGAGACGCGCGCCAAACCTGCTCTTTGTCTTGCGGACCCCTTTGGCGACCGCGCGCACCTTTCCGTGGTTGCGCGTATAGATGGTGACGATGCGATCCGCTTCGCCCAACTTGATCGTCTTGAGGACGATGCCCTCGTCCTTGTAGAGGCCCGGCATGCCCCTAGCGTAGTGGCCGGGGGCCGGGATCCCCCGTATTGGGGATGGCTCGCCGGGCTAGAAGGCCCCCCTCTCCCATGGACCCCAGATCGCGAATGACAGGGCCGAGGACGCCTGGATGTTCACGAACAGGACCTGGCCGTCCGGAGTGAAGGTCGCCCCGGCGAACTCTTCGCCCTCGCGTCCCGCGATGGCGTTCTGCGCGAAGTCGAAGATCTCCCCCTGAGGGGTCACGCCGCGCATGAAGTTCTCGACCGGTCCATCCTCGCAGAGCAACACGGATTTCTTCGGGCTCACCGCCATGTTGTCCGGTAGCTCGAGCACGGTGCGGCTGGGCGACTCGAACAGGAGCGTCAGCGTCGAAGCGACGGTGTCGTAGACCCAGATCTGTCCGAATCCGTCCCCGTAACCCGCTGGAGGGCTCTCGCCAGCCGGAGTGTCGCCCCCTTGGGTGGAGACGATGTAGATCTTGCCGCCGTCGTAGAAGATCCCCTCGAGGCGGCTGAATATCGCCGCCCCTTTCGCTCTCCCCTGGTCCCCGACCGCGTTGATGGCCTGATCGTTCGTGGTTCCAGGTGCGAAGGTTGGGTCCGGATCGTCGATGGTGACCCACTCGACCGGATGGGTGACGCCCGGCGTCTGACCCTTGTCGAGCACCGCGCGATCTTGCCCGACGATCTTCAACATCTGGAGACGGCCCCCGTTCTTCACCTCACGGACCTGCGCTGGGTTGCGAGGTGCGATGTACCGGTACATCCCGGAAGGGAATCCGAAGTTGTCCTCGGTCAGGTACAGGATCCCCGTAGCGGGATCGACATCGACGGCTTCGTGGGCGAAGCGCCCCGCGGAGTTGATCGCATGTGGCTTGCGGTACTCGCCCGGCCCCCAGGAGGCGGGGACCTCGTAGATGTAGCCGTGCTTGCGCGTCAGAAGGGTGTTGTCGCCGCCGGTGAAATCCGGTCCGACGTCGGGCCCGTTGACCGTCTCCTCGCCCGTGATCCACGTTCCCCACGGTGTGGCGCCCCCGGCGCAGTTCATCTGGGTACCGTTGGTGGACACCCAGGCGCTGTACTCGTCCGCCGTGGGGCTGACCTCGATGGTCATCGTTCCACCCTGGGCCATCTTGTCGTACGCCCTTCTCCGGTCGCCAAAGGCGGGTCCCGGCCCGTTGATCTCTTGGTTGCGCACCAACCGGTAGCGACCGGTCCCCCAGTTGAAGGCCGCCATCCCGTCGTGCCGGCCGGGAGTGATCACGCCGTCGACGGCGAGGGTGCCCGTCGGATTGAAGCTCCTGTACTGGAACCCCTCGGGAAGGTGCAGACGAACCGCGTTGTCCCTGAGGTCCGGCACGGGCCCGATCGGCCCGTAGCCGCCGTTGTTAGGTGCCACACCCGTGGACCCGGAGGCGAGGGCCGCCCGGGCGAACACGGCTTGGAGAGGACCGGCCATGGTGGCCAGACCGGCGGCCGAAACGCCCGCCCTACGCAGGAAACCTCGGCGATCGATAACTGACATCGCTAACCCCCCATCGAGTGAAAAAAGGACTTTTCCACCCTAAACGGAGAGATTTCGCGCTTCCAGCGCCTTCTTGGGGGAATCGTCACTCGAGCGGGCACCGTCCCAGCCTCCCCATAAAGTGGAGGGCGTGGACCCGGGACAGATCTTCGAAGCGCTGAACGCCGAGCAGCGCTCGGCCGTCGAGGCGGTCCGTGGACCCTTGTGCATCCTCGCCGGAGCGGGCTCCGGCAAGACCACTACGATCACTCGCCGGATCGCCAATCAGGTGCACAGCGCCGTCTTCGAGCCCGGACAGATCCTGGCGGTGACGTTCACGGACAAAGCGGCGGGCGAAATGCGGGCGCGCCTCGAGCATCTCGGCGTCGAGGGGGTCCGAGCGCGAACGTTCCACTCGGCGGCGCTGGCCCAGCTGAGGAACCTGGCGCCCGAGCCGCCCGGGCAGATCCTGCCCTCGAAGGTCATGCCATTGCGTCAGCTCGCCAACTCCCTTCCGAGGCCATACAAGTTCCGCCCTGCGGCGGACCTCGCGACGGAGATCGAGTGGGCCAAGAACCGGCGGGTCCGCCCCGACGACTACCTGGTGTCACTGAAGGATCGCGAGCCCCCCATCCCCGCCGATCTCATGGCCGGCATCTACAAGCGCTACGAGAGCGGCAAGCGCGACAGGGGCCTCATCGACTTCGAGGATCTGCTCGAGCTGACGATCCAGATGTTTCAGCAGGACGAGTTCGCGCGAGAGAGATTCGCCGAGCGTTACCACGCGTTCACCGTGGACGAGTATCAGGATGTCAACGAGCTCCAAGAAACGCTCCTGCGCGCATGGCTCGGAGCGCGCGATGACCTGTGCGTGGTCGGCGACGACTACCAGTCCATCTACGGCTTCACCGGCGCGACGCCGGCTCACTTACTTCGCATGCCTCAACGCTTCCCGAACACGAAAGTCGTGCGACTCGAGCTGAACTATCGCTCCACCCCCGAGGTGCTCGGCGTTGCGAACCGCTTGGTGCCCGATCTGGGCGGCGCCGAGAAGGTCCTGCGTGCCGTTCGCCCCTCCGGTCCCGAGCCGCAGTTGCGCTTCTTCTCCTCTTCAGGCGGCGAGCCAAAGTTCGTGGTCGACCGAGTCCGCGCGCTCATCGCCGAGAATGTCCCTCTCGAGGAGATCGCGATCCTGTACCGAGTCAATTTTCGCTCCGAGGACTACGAGGAAGCCCTGGCGGGCGCGGGTATCCCCTACCAAGTGCGGGACGGCGCGTTCCTCTCCCGCCGGACGGCCCGCCAGATGTTGAGCGCTCTGAAGCGATCGAAGTCGACGTCGGTCGCCGACGAGGTCGAGAAGAACGCCGAGCGGGCCGGATACGTTCCATCTCCATCGGATGATCTCGGCGACCAAGAGTTGACCCGGCAGAACGACCTCGCCCGTTTCATCCACCTAGCCAGCGAGTTCGACGATGGCGTCAGGACCTGCGCCGAGTTCGTGGCGGACGTCGAATCACGCTTCGGCACCGAAGGCGAGGGCCGCGGCGTCCAGTTGCTCACCCTGCATCGCGCCAAGGGCTTGGAGTTCGATGCGGTCATCCTTCCGCGCCTCGAAGAGGGCGAACTGCCGTTCCGCCGTTCCAAATCGGACGACGCTATCGCCGAGGAGAGGCGGCTCTTCTACGTGGGCATCACGAGGGCCAGGACGCACCTGTCGATCTCGTGGGTGAGCGATGGCAAGCGGCAGGGCAGTCGGTTCGTAGGCGAGCTTCGCCCTCAAGGCTCCGTGGGAGGCAAGGCCGGCGGCCGGGCGAAGCGCGAGCCCGAAGAGGAACTGATCGCGGCCGCCGAGGGTCTCGAGCTGGAGCTGTCCGGCGGCTACTCGGGCACGGTCGCCGAGATAGAGCCCGATGGAGTCACAGTGGCGCTCTCCGGCGGAGGCGAGGTCCACGTCCCCTACGGCGATCGCGTCACGGCCGGAGGTGCGCTGCGCCCACTCGGCCCCCCGACCAGCGAGCCGGATCCGGAAACCTTGGACGCCCTGAAGAAGTGGCGCCGTGAACGCGCGAAGGAGGACGGCGTTCCCGCCTTCGTCGTCTTCCACGACTCCACCCTGCAGGAGATCGCATCCCGCAGCCCCGACTCCCTGGACGACCTATCCACGATCGCCGGACTCGGCCCCACGAAACTTGAACGCTACGGCCCCCAACTCCTGGCCGTCCTCTCCTCAAACCCCGACTGACCCCGACCCTGCCCAGCTGGGGCTTCGCCTTCGGGAGCCGTCGTGCGCTCCGGGGACTCCACACCGTTTTTTAGTCGCCCCTCCGGCACGAAGTCTCCCTCCGGCTGGTCCGCGCCGCAGGGCCCATCGCGTCGGGCGATCGGGCGGCAAATAATTATGTGGAGTCCGGGAGATGGGCCCTCGCGTTATCCTGCTGTCGAAAGAAGCTGACTAAGGGGAGAGGTATGCCGCAGGCGACGGTGAAGAGCTACGACTCGGTGACCCGCACGGGCATCCTCTTAGCCGATGACGGCGAAACCACGTTCCCGATCGACTCCGCGAGCATCGAGACGAGCATGTTCCGCTTCCTTCGCCCCGGCCAGCGAGTCACCTTCGATCTCGAGGACGAAGACGGAGAGTCTCGCACCCGCAACCTCCGCATCGGCATCGCCTAGCTCCCTCCGCAGTCCCGCCTCCTGGAGCCGTCGTGCGCTCCGGGGACTCCACACCGTTCTTTAGTCGCCCCTCCGGCACGACGCCTCCATCCGGCTGGAATGCGACGTGGGCCGGTCGTGTAACGCGGCGAGCCGAAGAGGGAGTTGGCGGGAGGGCGACTCAAAAGGGGTCGGAGTCCCGAGCGCCGGGCTCCCCCTTCGGCGGCACCGGAGCGAGCGCCGCCCCATGCGCGCGAGCTCGAATCTAGAGGGAGAGCTAGCGATCGAAGCCTAGGCGGTCGAGGGCGTGGGCTCGGCGTTGCCAGTCCTTCTCGACTTTTACGCGTAGGTCGAGGAAGACCTTGCGGCCGAAGAGGGTCTCGATCTCCTCACGGGCTTCGGTCCCGACCGCTTGATGATCTCGCCGCCCTTCCCGATCACGATGCCCTTCTGGGAGTCCCGCTCGACGAAGATGCGTGGCGTTGATCTCGAGGAGCCCGTCATCCCTTTCTTCGTAGTCCTCGGTGACGACCGCGATCGAGTGTGGGATCTCATCCCGCGTCTTGGACAGGAGTTTCTCTCGCACGAGCTCGGCGACGAACACCGGGGGCGGTTGATCGGTGTTCATCCCGGCGGGAAGTACATCGGGGCCCTCCGGCAAGCGCGTCGACCACCAGAGTCGCGAATGATGTCCACCCCATCGCCCGTCAAGCGCCGAGAGTCGGGATGAATTCGTCGAAGTCGCCGAGGCGCGACCGCTGCGGCGAGGGCGACGGCACCTGATCCTTGGCGCGTGACGTCGACCTTGTTGACGATGCAGAACGCCGGGCAGTTCGCCGCCGCGTAGGTCGCCGGCGACCTTCTCGTCCCCTCGGCCGACCCCCGCCTTGCCATCCACCACGAAGAGGGCCAGATCGACGTCGCCCCAGGCTTCCCGCACGACCTCGTTGAGCCGGTCGCCCAGGAGGGTCCGGGGCTTGTGGTAGCCGGGCGTGTCGATGAGCACGACCTGCGTGCCGTCGCGCGTTCAGAACGCCTCGGATCGCGCTGCGCGTCGTCTGAGGCTTGTCGGAGGTGATCGCGACCTTCTCGCCGACCAGCCCGTTGACGAGCGTTGACTTACCGACGTTCGGCCGGCCGACGACGACGACGAAGCCGGACCGGAAGGGTGCCACGGTTTCGATGCTCACTCCTCGGCCTCGGTGCGAGCCGGCTCTTTGGACTTGCGGATGACGACCTTCTGGATGCGGCGTCCCGTGACCCGTCTCGGTCTGGAACTCGAGGCCGTCGAACGTGACCGCCTCGCCCGCGTGCGGGACCCGGCCCGTCAGCCCGAACACGAGGCCCCCCACCGTGTCCCATTCCTCGTGCGGCAAGTCGACGCTCGAGCAGCTCGTTGACCTCGTCGATCGGCATCTTGGCATCGACCCGGATCGTGTCCTCGTCCACGGGCTCGACGAGCGGCTCTTCCTGGTCGTACTCGTCGACGATCTCGCCGACGATCTCCTCGATGAGGTCCTCGATCGTCACCAGCCCGGCCGTCCCGCCGTACTCGTCCACCACGATCGCCATGTGGATCGTGCTGCTCCTGCATCTCGCGGAGCAGGTCTGCGACCTTCTTCTGCTCGGGCACGAAGTGGGGGCCCGGCCCAGTGCGTCGACACGCTTCGTCCGTCTTGGCCTTCGTGCATCGCCTTGAGGAGGTCCTTCGCGTAGAGCACGCCGATGATGTTGTCGGTGTCGCCCTCGTAGATCGGGATGCGGGAGTAACCGGCCTTGATGATCGACCCTCAGGGCTTCGTCCAGCGTCGCGTCGGCCGGACCGCGACCATGTCGGGCCGGGGCACCATCACCTCTCGCACCACCGTGTCGCCGAACTCGAAGACCGAGTGGATCAGCTCGCGCTCCTCCTCTTCGATCTCCTCCTCTTCTTCGGCGACATCCGACCATGTGCCTGATCTCCTCCTCCGTCACGAACGGTCCCTTCGGATGCCCTCGGCCGGGAAGCGGGATCATCGACGGCGTTGGCGATCCAGATGAGGACGCTGGCTCACGGGGTCGCAGCACGCTTCCCGAGCGAGGAACACGGGCCGCGCCATGCGTCAGCGCGGCCTGGTCCGTGCGCTGCACCGAGTACGTCTTGGGGACCACCTCGGCGAAGACGAAGATGCACGAACGTCATCACGAACGGCCGCGACCGACCTCGCCCCGGTCACCGAACTCGCCGCATCGCGCAGACTGGTCGCCAGCGCGGTTCCCGTGATGTGGGCGATCAGCGTCACCAGCAGCACGACATTCAGATAGGGAGCCGGGTCCTCGACGATCACGCACGAGGGCTGGCGCCCCCCTTACGTTTCTCTTGAGCCGAGGTGATGAGCCTTCACCCTGCTCGATCCGCGCTGATCGCCGTCTCGGCGAGCGGCGATGCACTGCCGCGATGAAGAGAGCAGGAGAACGATGATGAGCGCGCCAGGAGGTCGCTCATCTACGCGGCCGATGCAAGAACGAAGCTCGAGGATCTCGTCGAGCCGTTGTCCATCTCGCGCTTCGTCAGTCGTCCCTTGGTGGTCGTATCCCAACAGATGCAGCGTCCCGTGAACGAGCAGACGTGTCAGCTCATCGTTCGAGCGATGTCCAGACCTTCTGAGCGTTCTCCGCGGCGACCGTCGGGGCACACGCACGACGTCGCCCAACATGGACTCGTCTCGTCTCCTCGTCATCCATCATCGGGAACGCGAGGACGTCGGTCGCGTAGTCGTTGCCGGCGAAACGCGCGTTGAGCCGCCGGATGTGGTCCGGCGCCGACCAACAGGACGGATAACTCGGCCGACTCGTCGAGATCCTTCTCTGTCCAGGGTGTGCCGGGCGAGGCCGGATAAGCTCGGCTTCGTCGACCGGGATCTCTTGCTCGTTGGCTACGAAAACGTCCACTTAGCGGGCCCCTCTTTCGATGCCCTCGGAGTACACGCGGTACGCCTCGACGATGTCCTGCACGATCTTGTGACGGACGACGTCGCGGGCGTCGAGGTGCGTGAAGTGACACGTCGGCGATCTCGTCGAGGATCTCTTCGATCACGACCAGCCCGAGCGTGCGTCCGGTCGGGAGGTCCACCTGCGTGACGTCACCGGTGACCGACGGCCTTCGAACCGAATCCGAGCCGGGTCAGGAACATCTTCATCTGCTCGGGCGTCGTGTTCTGGGCCTCGTCCAGGATGATGAACGCATCGTTCAGCGTGCGGCCTCGCATGAACGCCAGCGGCGCGATCTCGACCGTGCCTTGCTCCATGTAGCGCTGGAACGTGTCGGGCTCGAGCATCTCGTAGAGAGCGTCGTAGAGCGGACGTAGGTAGGGGTCGATCTTCGCCGCCAGGTCGCCGGGAAGGAAGCCGAGGCGCTCCCCGGCCTCGACCGCGGGCCGCGTCAGGATGATCCGCGAGACCTCCCCGCCTTTGAGCGCTCTGATCGCCATCGCGACCGCCAGATAGGTCTTGCCGCTACCCGGCCGGGCCGATACCGAACACGATCGTGTTGTTCCGGATCGCGTCGACGTATGCTCTTCTGGCCCGACGGTCTTGGGCCGGATCGGCTTGCCCAGTGTGGGTGACGACGACGGTGTCGCCGAGCACCTCGCGACGGACGGTTGCCGTCGCTCGGTCTTGATGATGTCGATCGATCGGTCGACGGCGTCGCTGGTCAGGACGTGCCCCTGCTCGAGGAGGCTGAGGAGCTCCTGCGAACAGCTTCGAGACGCGCTCGGTCTCCTCGGGTCGGCCGGTGATGAACGATCTCGTTGCCACGGACGAGGATGCTGCGTATCGA
Source organism: uncultured Actinomycetes bacterium (assembly GCA_963777015.1). Taxonomy (GTDB): domain Bacteria; phylum Actinomycetota; class CADDZG01; order CADDZG01; family WHSQ01; genus JACCXF01. The sequence goes on along the minus strand of CAVZOQ010000003.1, from coordinate 836,676 downwards.
ATGCCGCCTTCGATGATCTTCAGGAGCTCATCCCTGGCCCCCACCAGCGCCACCATGTCGTGATGGCCTGGAACGAGGATCTTCACTTGGGTATGTCGTAAGCATCTAGGTCCCTGGATTCTACCGTCGAGGCCAGCCAGGTGTAAAGCATCGGGATAAAGCGTTCCTTAGCCGGGCGGCCACGCCATGGGCCGCCCGCCGAGGACGTGGAAGTGCAGGTGATGGACGCTTTGGCCGGCATCCGGGCCGACGTTCGTCACCACTCGGAATGCCGTCCCGCAAGCCCTTCGCCTCGTCGGCCACCTTGGCCATGACGCCGAACATCTCGCCGAGGAGGTCGCCGTGGGCCTCCGGTCAGGTCTGGCCGCCGAGGCGATGTGCTCCTTCGGGATCACCAGGACGTGCGTGGGGCCGCCGGGATTGATGTCCTTGAAAGCCACGACGGTTTCGGTCTCTTGAACGACCTCCGATTCGAGCTCTTTCGCCACGATCTTGCAGAACAGACAGTCGGCACACTCTTCCTCCCATGATCGCGCGCGGTCCCGTAGAAACGAGGGCCGCATCCGGCTGAGACAACAAACGACCTTCCGATCGCCGTCGGCCCGCATCCTCCTCTCCTTCGACCGTCGACGATCTCGCCGAGCAAGCCCGCCCCTCGAACCACACTCGCACGTAGTCGTCGGTCTGTCCCGAGCAGACGTCCACGCCGTCGACGACCGTCTCTCGTCCTCGACGAGGACCTCGAGCGGCTCGATGGAGATGCGCTGCGAGGAACCGCGCCCTGATCTCGTTGCCGAGCGCGATCAAGCGCTTCGAGCGTTCCTTCTTGACCTCCGGCGGGACGACGTCGTCCATCGTCTGCCGCGGCGGTGTCCGGTCGGGCCGAATACCGGAAGACGTGAAGCTTGGAGAACCGCACGGCACGAACGACTTCCATCGTCTGCGCGAAGGCATCCTCCGACTCGCCGGGGAAGCCCACGATGATGTCGGTCGCGAGAGCCACGCCGGGGACACGCTCCTTGACCATCTCGACCGACTCCAGATACTCCGCTATCCGATAAGGGCGGTTCATGGCGGCCAGCACGTCGTCGTCTCCGGACTGGAGCGGAACGTGGAGGTAACGGCACATGCGTGGCTCGTACGCGATGAAGTCCACGACCTCGGAGGTCAGGTGGCGAGACAGGATCGACGACAGCCGCAGACGCGGCGACCCCATCGATATCGAGGAGCCGCGTGAACAACCGGACCAGATCGCGCTCGTCCCCACCGCTGTCGTACGTGTACTTGCCGAGATGGACCCCCGTCAGGACGATCTCGCGCGCGCCCGCCCCCACCCGACCCGTCGCCTCCGCGATGAGCGTCGTCCTCGTCCAGCGACCGCAGGGGGCCCCGGGTCGTCGGGATGATGCAGAAGGTGCACCACTCGTCGCATCCGGTCTGCGCCTTCAGGTTCGCGCGTACACGCCCCTGAGACGGGAGCTCCGGCGCGCGCGACGGCAGCCGAGCTGCAAGGAGCGGGGCCGTCCGGGGTGGCATGCCCAGGGCCTCGGCGAACCGCTCCTTGTCGTCGTTGGTCGAGCACGACGTCAACGCCTTCGATCGCTTGATCTCGTCCGGATCCGACACCGCGTAACAGCCGACGACCACGACCTTGGCCTCGGGATGGCTGCGGACCGCACGCCGGATCGCCATGCGGGAGGCCTTGGTCGCCTCGCGCGTGACCGTGCACGTGTTGATCACGATGACATCCGGGTGCTCGCCGGACGCCGCCGAATGGAATCCCCGTCCGATCAACTCCTCGGTCATGGAATCTGACTCCGCCTGGTTCAAGCGGCAGCCGAGGGTGGTGAACGAAACGCTCGGAACGGATTCCGACATGCGGGCGAAACTATCCGATGAGCCCATAGTGGTAGAGCACGGCGGAGGCGGCGACCACGGGTGCGTTCTCGGTGCGCAGGATCAGCGGTCCCAGCGACACGACCTGGCCCCCGACGTCGGCCAGAGCTTCGACCTCGGCCCCGCGAGACCCCCTTCCGGCCCTACGACCAGTGCGACCCTTTCGGCCCCCTCGAGCAGGGCCGTCCGCAACGGAAGCGCTCCCTCCTCCCACAGGACGACGGTGTAGGGCTCACGGGACAACCGGCGGAGAAGCTCGGTCCAGGAGAGTCCTCCGCCCGCTCGTAGCATGAACGGATTCCGAGACTGCTTGGAGGCTGAGCGCGCGATGGCCCGCCATCTCCGCGTCAATCGATCCACCTTCTCCTTGTTCCAGTGCACCACCGAGCGCTCGGATTCGTACACCCATACCTCCGCCACACCGAGCTCGGCGAGACGTTCGATGGCATCGTCGACCTTCTGTCCCTTGGCGGCGCCCTGATAGACGATGAGCTCCGGCTTGAGCCGTCGCCGGTCCTCCATCTCGAGGATCTCGACCGCGACCCGATCTCCATCGATCCGCGTGACCGAGGCCTTCGCCACTTTGCCCTTGCCGTCTGTGATCGTGATGACATCGGGTGGGGCGACGCGCAGGACCTTGATCGCGTGATGGCTCTCGTCCTCGGGAAGGAGGATCTCGTTCTCGTTCCACTGCTCGACGACGAACCAGGATTGCTTCATGGTCAGTTGAAGGCGTCCTTGATCTTCTCGAACAGCCCCCGGTGCCCCACCGCTTCGCCGCGCAACTCCGCCAAGCGCCGGACGAGATCCGCCTGTTCTTCGTCGAGGTCGTTCGGGATCTCGACCTTGAGAAGAGCGATCAGCTGGCCCCGTCCGGAACGCTCCAGCCGAGGCATCCCTTTGTTCCGGAGTCTCACGACCTCTCCGGATTGCGTACCGGGCGAGACGTCGATGAGCTCCGGTTCCTCGAGGGTCGGGACCTCCACCTGGCCCCCCAAAGTGGCGATCGTCATCGGCACGGCCACTTCGCACCCGAGATCGTCGCCGGCTCTCTGGAAGATGGGGTGAGGCTCGATGCGGATCCCGACGTACAGATCGCCCGAACGCCCTCCTCGCATGCCCGCCTCGCCTCGGCCCGAGACGCGCAGGTGGGCCCCATCACCGACCCCCGCCGGGATCTGGACGGTAAGCGTCTCGGTGACCTCGATCCTGCCCGCGCCGCCGCAGTTCTCACACGGGTGCGCGATCTCCCGACCCGTGCCCCCGCAACGCAAACAGGCCGAAGCACTCATGACGTTGCCGAACATGGTTCGCCGGACCTGACGCAGCTCCCCCGATCCCCCGCAATCGGAACAGGCCGATGGATAGGTGCCGGGGGCCGCCCCCGAGCCCTCGCACACCGAGCACTCGCCCAGAGTGCTCACTTCCACCTCGCGCTCCACGCCCATCGCGGCGTCCTCGAGCGTGAGTTCGACCTCGGCCAGGACGTCCGATCCGCGAGAGGGCCCGCCGCGCTGCCCACGGGTTGCCCCGGCTCCTCCAAAGAATGCGGAGAACAGGTCGGAGATGTTCCCGAAATCGCTGAACCCACCAACGCCCGCGCCGCGGTCGTCGCCGAACGTGTCGTAGCGCTCGCGCTTTGCCGGATCGGAGAGCACCTCGTACGCATGGGTTATCGCTTTGAAACGGTCCTCGGCGCCGGGGTCCTCGCGATTCGCGTCCGGGTGGTTCTCGCGCGCCAGTCGCCGGTAGGACCGCTTTAACTCCTCTTGTGTCGCCGTCCTCGAGACCCCGAGGACCTCATAGTGATCCGCAGCCATAGAGGAGTTATATGCCGAGTTCGCTCATCATCCGGCCGAGGGCGGAAGCCACCTCGTGCACGGCTGCCATCGTGCGCCGGTAATCCATGCGAGTGGGGCCCACCACAGCGAGAGATCCGATCGCGTTCCCTTCGACGAGGTACGGAGCACTCACGACCGAGCAGAACTGCATCTCCTCGACCGGATTCTCGGTGCCGATCCGGACACCGACCTTGGTGCCGAGTGCGTCGGCCAGGACCTCGAGCAGCAACCGGCGGTGTTCGAGGGCGCCGATCACTTGACGAACGGTCTCCAAGTCCGTGAACTTCCCCTCGTCCACGATGTTCGAGGTCCCTTCGAGGAACACACGCTCTGATTCGTGGGAAGGAAGTTCCTCGTCGAGCGCACCCGCGACGGTGGCAACCGCATCCCGCAACTCCAGTGGGAAGCGATCGAGGGTCGACCGGATCTTGTCGGCCACCTGTTCGAGGGGCGTATCGGACACGAGCTTGTTGAGCATCTCGGCGGTCTGGTCGATCTGCACGTCGTCGAGCGCCTCTGGTATCAGCAAGACGTGATTCTCGACACGGCCCGTGTCCGTGACGAGCAACACCATCGCCCGGTCGCCAGAGAGCCGCAGGAGCTCGACATGGCGGACCATGCTCTTGTCGAGAGCGGGTGCGAATACCACCGCGGCGTGGTCGGTCATACCCGAAAGCAACGCGGCGGTCCGCCGCAACGCGTCCTCGAGCTCCCAGCGGGGCTCCCCGAAGAAATCGCTGACCAGTCGAGCGTCATCGGCCGGCAGCTTGCCGTCCCCGGCCCACACGTCCACGAAATAGCGGTACCCGCGGTCCGTCGGTATCCGGCCCGCCGAGGTGTGGGGCTGGTAGATGTACCCGGCGTCCTCGAGGATCCCCATCTCGTTGCGCACGGTGGCCGCCGAGACGCCCAGCCTGAACCGGTCCACGATCGTCTTGGACCCGACCGGCTCCCCAGAGCGCACGTAGTGCGACACGATGGCCCTGAGAACCGCCGCTTTGCGCTCGTCGATCCCCGAAGTCTCAACCATTGCCCCAGGATACCCGAGAACCCCCCGGATTAGCACTCCCCCATCCACAGAGTGCTAAGTCTGCGCACGCCCGCCGCGCGAGGGGGGTCTGGGGGGAGTAGGCCGTCTCGACGGCCGATCCCCGCCAGTGGGTTGCCGCAGGCCGGCATGGAAATGCCGGCCGTTGAGCAAGGCTCGCCTGCGGCGAGCCGCCACGAGCGAGCATAAATAGCTGGCTAAGCCAGCAAGACCTCATGATCTCTACCGCCGCACACTGGGCAGCGCGGCAGGAGGCCGGTGGCCAGCTCGGAATCGCATCGGGGGCAGCGGCCCCTCAGCTCGACCAGGGTCGTCCCGCCCAGCGAGATGCCGTCGATCCCCAGGATCGCCGTCGAATCCGGGTCCACGAGGACGACGTGATCGTTGTCGCAGCGGTATTCGTCGGCGCGGCCGATGGACCCCCACCTCGAGGTGAAGGTGAGACCGCAGTCGCCACAGGTCAGATTCCCGGCATATGCCACGCCGGCAAGCATGCCACCCGCTCCGAACCTACGAGCCCCGACCGGCGTCCAAGAGCGGTGGAGTGCGACTATTGGCAGAGCCTGTGCTGAATGCCCACGGAGGGCGCTATGGAGGAACCGGACCCGCAGGTCGTCGCCGCCGCAACGCGTGGAGACGTCGCAGCGTTCGAGATCCTCGTGCGCCGGTACCAGGGCGACGTGTGGCGGCTGGCCGTGCACCTGCTGCACGACGATTCCCTGGCCGACGACGTCACCCAGGAAGCTTTCGTCAGGGCGTTCAGGTTCCTCCCCCGATACAGGGGCGAGGCGAAGTTCTCCACCTGGCTGTTCACGATCGCCCGCAACTGCGCCAACGACGAGATGAGGCGCAGCGGCCGCAGGAAGAACCTTCAAGGACGGCTCGACCAGGAGCGCCCCCGCCCGCCGGCGGACGAGAGCGTGGCCCTCGAGGTGAGAGAGGCCCTAGCGGCGCTCCCGATGGATCTGAGAGAACCGGTCGTGCTCATCGACATGTTCGGAGCCTCCTACGCCGAGGTGGCCGGGATCCTCGGGGCGCCGGTGGGGACCGTGAAGAGCCGGGTGCATCGAGCGCGATCGACCCTCGCGCGCTCACTGCTCGCCAAACGCAGGGAGCGTGCCGGTGAAGGTTGAGCGACGGTGCGAGGACGTACGTGAAGAGCTCTCCGCTCGCCTGGACGGGGAAGCCGCGAATACGAGCTCTGTGGAAGAGCATCTGGCCGGGTGCGAGGCATGCCGTGTTCATGCGGCAGAGCTCGCGGATGTCCGGAGGATGCTTCGCGCTCAGGCCGTGGGCCACGTCCCCGACCTCTCGAGCGAGATATCGGACCGCATCCGAGACGAGGGTTTGTCGCGCCGTCGCCGCGATGAATGGGGCACACGGATGCGCATCGGAGCAGTGGCCGCTGCCGTCGTCGCTCTCGCGCTGTTGGGCACCTCGTTGCCCTGGGTGGACAACCCTCCCCAACGAGCGGCGGCATCCGAGATAACCGAAGAAGTCAAGGGTGCGGCGCGCGCGCTTACCAGCTACAGCGCCAGCTTCTCGATCACCGAGAGAGGTTGGAACGAGACCGTCCCCGTCCGGCACTTCGACGCGGAGGTCACCTATCGGGCTCCCGAACGATTCCGGCTCGAAGTGCGCGACCGAACCGCCTATCCGGGTCCATATCAGTGGCCGAAGAACAACGTCGACCTCATCGCGGGTGCGCATCGGTGGCAGATCGAAGAACCCGCGTCGTGCCCTCCCGAGGCGCTTCCCGGTTGCCCGCTACCGCAGGCGGCGTCAACTCGGTCGATCGTTCGCCGGCAACCGTTCGACGGTGCAACCGCGTTGCCGACCGACATCATCGTGCCACTCGAGTCGATCGGAGGAAGCGAGGAATTCTCGGTAATGGGGTCCTCCACCGCGCTCGGCAGGCCGGTGGATCACTTGCGGACCTCCTACCGCTATGCCGCTCCACTGGTCGCCGCTCTTCAAGCCGGAGGTTCATGGCGCACCTTCAACCCCTCGGCGCGCGTCGACCTGTGGGTCGATGCGGCGACGACGTTCCCTCTCCGTTTCACCGTTCGTCCGGCGACGGGCGGCACGCCCTTGCTGTCTGTCAATGCGACCTCGTTCTCGCGGCCCTCGTCTATCCCCAGCTCTACGTTCCGAACCGAGGATGCAGCGGTCGCCTTCGATCGCGGTTTCCGGCCGGGCCGGTTTTCCGTCTTGCGTTCCGGATTGGCGCCAGGGTTCACCGCGGGTCTCGAACCCTATCGGGCCGGGCGAACGGATGAAGGCGGGCGTCTGCTGTCGTATGCGGACGGCATGACATGGCTGCGCGTGATCGAAGAGCGCTACCAACCTTCGCAGGCGAGTCTCGATCTCGCGGTCGAAGAAGTACGGCTGGCCAACGACGGCACCGCGTACTACGCCCCCGCGACACTCACCATCCAAGAATCGCTTCGCAGACGGGTGGACGTCTACGCTCCCCCGGCCAAGGTTCGGCTGGAGAGCAACCTTCCACGATCCGAGCTCCTGAGGGTCGCGGCCAGCCTCCCGATAGAGGGGCAGCCGGTGGGCCGGCGCCTGTACCGCCGCGCCGGTCTAACGTTCAGGCGACTGGCTCCCCGAAGCCCTCTGCCCGCGTTCGCCGTGACCCCCACGTCGCTCCCGCCCGGCTACGTCCCCACCGGAGCGCTCCTAACGACGACCCGAACGGGCGCGAAGACCTTGACGCTGTCGTACCGGCGCTCCGAGGCGGAGTTCGATCCGGCCGGTATCCGCATAACGCAATCACCGGCCACGGAACTACTCCCCCCCTCCTCCGAGGACATGGATCCGCTGGCGTTGCGAGGGACGACCGCGCGTTGGTCCGCGGAACGGGCGGAAGTCGAATGGATCGAGAACGGCGCCTACCGGGCGGTAGCCGCTCCCTCGTTCTCCCGGGCGGCCGTCCTGCGGATCGCCCGAGGACTTCGGTGAGGACGAGTGGACGGCTCTTAGGGCGGGCCCTCGCCGCGCTCGCCGGCGCCCTCCTGGCCGGGGTGGCGATCCTGTGGGCGCACGGCGCCACGACCAACGGCGCCGCCGCGCCCGCTCGATCGTCCCGACCCGCTGCTACCGGACCCACCGGATCGGATCGCAGCGACCCCCCGGCCACGACGGCGGGCCGGCACGATTCGAGCGGACCGCCGATAGCAGGGCCCAGGGTGTTGCTCGCCTGGTCTCAGGGCCTGCCGCCGGACGCGGAGGCCCGCCTCGAAAACGTGCCGGGCGTGATCGACGCCACAACGGTGCGGGCGGGGCTGGACTGGATCACTAGCTCCAAGGACGCCGACGGAGCAACGGTGGACCGACCGGCACCGGGGTTTGCGATCCCGATGGAAGTCGCGGCCGTCGAACCCGCCGAGTACTCCCGTTTCGTTCCGCCCGGGGAGCGTTCGGCGATCCTCGCTTTGAGACCCGATGACATGTTGCTCGCGGAGACTTCCGTGGAGCTCAGGCGGGTGGGGATGGGGTTGCGCTTGCGGATGCGCGATCGCGTTGCGACCGTATCCGGAGTGTTGAGCGATATCGCCGCTAATGGATACGAGGGCATCGTCGCGGGTCCACCTGTGCCGGCCTGGGAACGCGTCGAGACTTTCGTACTCGCTCACGTCAAGCGGAGCGCCCGTAGCAGGGTGGCTCGCGCGGTTCGGTCGATGCTCCCGGTGGGCCAGGTTGCGAGGGTCCGGATCGAGGGTGAGACACCCTTCCTCAGATACGGGGATGCCGTCCTCCCACAACTGCTCGTGAAGAAGAACTTCGGAGAGTTCTCGGCACAGCCTCAACCCGACGGAACGCTGAGGATCGACCCACGTTGGGTCCGGGCCAACATCCGAAGCGAGCGCGTGCCGGTCCTCGGTGAGGTGACCTGTCACCGCCACCTTTTCCCTCAACTGCGCCGGGCGCTAACCGACGCCCGGGCTACAGGTGCGGCCTACGCGATCAACAAGGATCAGTTCGGCGGTTGCTTCGGCCCGCGGTTCATCTCGCGCGACCCGAGCGGACGGATCTCACACCACGCGTGGGGGATCGCCTTCGATCTCAACGTGGCGGAGAACCCCATCGGATCGAGGCCCAACCTCGATCCCGGTCTCGTTCAGGTGATCGAGAAGTGGGGATTCACCTGGGGTGGACGTTGGCTCGTACCCGATGGGATGCACTTCGAATGGAAACGCTTCAGCTGACTACTCCGAGAGCCAGGTCGACCGCGGTTCGTGGGGATGAGGCGCGCAGGATGGTGGCATCAGCGCGCCCACGCTTGGATAGATCCCACGTATCGATGCCGATCACTCGCACCCCGGTCTTGAGGGCGAAAGCGATCTCGGACAGCGTCCCGAACTCCCCAGCAACCGCGATCAACGCGTCGGAGGCCCGGACGATGAGAGCGTTGCGCATCTCGCCCATGCCGGTCGGCAAGGCGACATCGAGATAAGGGTTTCCATGACGCCGATCGGGGCCGGGAAGGATCCCGATGGTGGTTCCACCCGCCGACTTGGCGCCCTTGCAGGCCGCCTCCATCACTCCACCGAGGCCGCCGCAGACCAGCACCGCTCCACCCTCGGCGAGCAGGCGCCCTACTTCCTCCGCGGTCTTCTCCGTCGCCGGGTCCGGCTCACCCGCCCCGATGACCCCGATGTAGCGCGCGCGATCGTCCATCAGTGCAGGGTACGAGTGAGGGGCCGGCAGCGCTAGCTGGCGTAGCGGACGAAGCGATTCTCGAGCTGATCTTCGCCCATGTTGGTCACGACGTCGACGAGCAAGGAGGCGCACTCGGGGTCGAACTGGAGGCTGGCGTGCTTCATGATCTCCTCGCATGCCACTCCGACGGGCAACGCTTTCCGGTAAGGCCGGTCGGAGGTCATGGCATCGAACGCGTCGCAGACGGACACGATCCGCGCGCCGATCGGTATCTCGTCGCCGAGGAGCCCGTCCGGGTATCCCATCCCGTCCCAGCGTTCGTGGTGGTGCCTGATTATAGGGAGGGCGGGACGCAGGAAGTCGATCCCGCCGAGCATGCGTTCGCCGATCAACGGATGCGCCCGCATGAGTCGCCACTCCTCGTCGTCGAGGGGACCCTCTTTCAGGAGGATCGAGTCGGAAACCCCGATCTTCCCGACGTCGTGCAGGATCGAGCCCAGCTTCACAGCCTGGCGATCCTCGAGCGGGACCTTCAAAGCCACCGACAGCGCCATCGAGAAATCGCGGATCCGTCCGGCGTGAGCTTCCGTGTAGGGGTCGCGTGCCTCGAGAGCGGAGACGAGGGCCTCGATGGTCTCGGTGTAGTGAACCTCCAGTTTCGCTGCGAGCTGGATGCGCGAGTAGGCGTTGCCGGCGAAGCTGCACAGCACTTCGACCTGGCTCGAGTCGTCGCGCCGGAAGGGACGGTCCTCCAGCCGGTAGACCTCGACGGTCCCGACCGGTCGACCCTCGACCATGAAACGGCAAATGAGCACCCGGCCGAAGCCGATGGTGGAGAGGAAGTTTCGTTCGGAGTCGTCGGCGCTGGGATCGGAGATCGACGCTTCGTAGCTGCGGCCGGTCGAGATCACCATGTTGGTCGCCGGGAAGCTGTCAAGCCGGTATTCCTCGGCGACGGTGTTGAGGCGGGCGGGAGGCACGACGCTCGCCGCGACGTCCCTCAGTACCCCACGTCGCTCGTCCAGCAGCGAGATGAGGCACGCATCCGCTCGGAGAGCTCCGACCACCGAGCGAGCCAGGCCGGCGTACAGATCCGGGAGATCGGTGGCTTCCTGCATCGGGCCGAGGTCGTGGATCAGATCCGAGATCCCTCGTTCCGGGCGCGGGATCCCGTAGATCACGTCATCCGCGTTATCACTGCCGTCGCCGTGGATCAGCGACATCTTCGAATCCGACATGGCCCCCGCTTGATTAGACGAACACGGTTAAATGTCGACAGAGTTGAGGCGCGCCTTTACCCACTCAACCCATCTCAAAATGTGGACAACTAGAGCAAACGGGCGGAGATATCTCCCGTGACCATCGTGGCCGACGGGGCGACCCTCACACGGGGGCCGGCTCGCTCCAGCAGGCCCCGTCCGGAGAGCTCCTCGACGACGGGCAACCGTGCGGCCAGTGCCTCGGTCCCGAAACGCCGGCCCACAGCGTCCAGATCCAGCCCGGATGCGAGACGGAGTCCGAGCATGAGCGCCTCTCCGCAGCGAGCGTCGGCTCCCAGGACCTCGTCTCCCGCTTCGGTCGAGTCACCCGCGCGGACCGCCCCGATGAACTCGCGCGGGAGTCGCCGGACCCACGAGCGCCGTCCGGCGATGTGGCCGTGTGCCCCCGCTCCGAAGCCTGCGTAGTCCCCCGCCGACCAGTACAGGACGTTGTGCCTGCAGGCGCGGCCGGGCCGCGCCCAGTTCGAGATCTCGTACCGGTCGAATCCCGCAGCCCCGAGCAGCGCCTCGGCCGCAGCATGCCGCGTCCGCCTGAAGGTCTGGATCGACATCCGGCACCCGTCCGGTCGTGACCAGGGTGGCCAAAGGCGTGCCCTCCTCGATCGTGAGCGTGTACGCCGACACGTGATCGGGGTCGATCTCGAGGATCCCCTCGAGCGAGACGAGCCAATCGGAGGTGGACTCCCACGGGGAGCCGTAGATCAGATCAGCGTTCACATCCTCGAACCCCGCGTTGCGGGCGGCGGCGATGGCAAGTCGCGCCGTCTCCGGGGAATGGGTTCTGCCGAGGCCGGCCAGCACCGACGGAACGAGTGACTGAACGCCGAAAGAGACGCGATTGAAGCCGGCCAGGAGCAAACCCTCGAACACCCTCTCGTCGACACCTTCGGGATTCGCTTCGATCGTGATCTCGGGATCCGGCGCGAACCCGAATCGATCCCTTACGGCCTCGAGGATGCGAGACAACGACTCGACCGGGAGCAGCGTCGGCGTTCCACCACCGAAGAAGACCGACGTGGCATCGGGGGCCGGTCCATCCCACCTGTAGATGTCCGTGACGAGGGCGTCCACGTACGCCTCGTATTGATCGTCCATGCCCGCGTACGTGTTGAAGTCACAGTAGTGGCACCTGTGTCTGCAGAACGGGATGTGCACGTAGACGCCGAACCCCGGTGACTCGAGCCATTCCCCGGTGCGTCCGGCGACCGCCACCTTGCTCACGGCGTGCTCCCATCCGCGTCCACCCGCAGAGCCTCGATGAACGCGGACTGAGGGACCTCGACGGAACCGATCTGCTTCATCCGCCGCTTACCTTCCTTCTGGCGTTCGAGCAGCTTGCGCTTCCGGGTGACGTCGCCTCCATAGCATTTGGCGAGCACGTCTTTCCTCTTCGCTTTCACGGTCTCGCGCGCGATGACTCGGGAGCCGATTGCGGCCTGTATCGGCACGTCGAACAGTTGTCGTGGGATCAATTTGCGAAGCCGCTCGGTCATCGTCTTCCCGTAGTCGTAGGCCTTGTCGCGGTGAACGATCGTCGAGAAGGCGTCGACCGGCTGTTGGTTCAACAACACGTCGACGCGGACGAGGTTCGAACCGTAGAGACCTGCGGGCTCGTAATCGAGGCTCGCGTAGCCCTTCGTAAGACTCTTGAGTCGATCGAAGAAGTCGAAGATGATCTCGCCGAGGGGCATCTGATAGCGGATCTCGACGCGTTCAGTCGACAGGTAGTGCATCTCCTTCAACTCCCCCCGCCGGTCCTGGCACAACTGCATCACGGTGCCCACGAACTCCGTCGGCGTAACGATCATCACCGAGACGTACGGCTCCTGGATCTCGAGGATCTGACTCGGGTCGGGCATGTCGGTCGGGTTGCGCACCACCTGCTTGACGCCGTCGGTCAGCTCGATCTCGTAGCCGACGGAGGGGGCGGTCGCGATCAGGGAGAGATCGAACTCCCTCTCGAGCCGTTCCCGGACGATCTCCATGTGCAACAAACCGAGGAAGCCGCAACGGAAACCGAACCCGAGGGCCCCCGACGACTCCGGCTCGTACCTCAGCGCGGCATCGTTGAGCTTCAGCTTGTCGAGTGCATCGCGGAGCAAGGGAAAGTCGTCGCCCTCGACCGGATAGATGCCGGCGAAGACCATTGGCTTGGGCTCGCGGTAACCCGGCAGCGCGGATACGGCCGGGTCGGGCCGTTCGGTCACGGTGTCGCCCACTTTCGCCAGCCCCACCTCCTTGATGCCGGAGATGAGGTACCCCACGTCTCCGGTGTTCAGGACATCGACCGGCTGGGCGTCCGGCGCCATGACTCCGATCTCGTCGGCATCGACGTCCAGATCGGCCGCCATGAAACGGATCGGCTGACGAGAGGTCAGGCGGCCATCCACCACGCGGAGGTAGGCGATGACCCCACGGAACGAGTCGTAGATCGAATCGAAAACCAGGGCGCGCAACGGAGCGTCCGGGTTCCCTGAAGGAGCGGGGACCTTCTCCACGATCGCCTCCAGCACCGCGGGTACACCCTCACCCGTCTTCGCCGAGATCCGCAGGACCTGATCAGGGTCGCCCCCGATGAGAGCCGCCAGCTCCTCCGCGTATTTGTCGGGCTGTGCAGCCGGAAGATCGATCTTGTTGAGGATCGGGATGATCTCGAGCCCAGCATCCACGGCGAGGTAGAGGTTCGTCAGCGTCTGGGCCTCGATCCCCTGAGCCGCGTCGACCAGCAGCAGCACGCCATCGCATGCGGCGAGCGACCGCGAGACCTCGTAGCCGAAGTCGACGTGGCCGGGCGTATCGATCAGATTCAGCTCGTAGGTGTCGCCGGCTGCCGAGGTGTAGCCCATCCGGACCGCTGCCGCCTTGATCGTGATGCCGCGCTCCCGTTCGAGATCCATGCGGTCGAGGTACTGCTCTCTCATATCGCGGTCCGAGACCGTCCCCGTGAGCTGGAGAAGACGGTCCGAGAGGGTGCTCTTCCCGTGGTCGATGTGAGCGATCACGGCGATGGCCCGCTGATGGGCTTGATCCATGAGATGAGGGTAGCAAGGGGTTCTGCTATCCTTGGCGCCGTCTCAAACCCCCATCTCAGGAGCATTTCTCTACATCCATGGCCAACATCAAGAGTCAGATCAAAAGGAACCGCCAGAACGATCGCCAGCGCGCCCGCAACAAGAGCGTGCGTAGCTTGCTGAAGACCCGCTCTCGCAACCTTGACGAAGTGATCGGGTCCGGCGACGCGGACGCCGCCCGCGAGGCGTACGAAACCACCGCCCGCGAGCTCGACAAGGCGGTCGCCAAGGGCATCATCCACAAGAACAAGGCGGCCAACAAAAAGGCCCGCCTAGCCAAGAGACTCAACAACCTCTAGGCGGGCTCGTCCCGCCTCAAGCCCCGTCCACGATCTGAACGACCGCGCGCTCGAGCGCGATGTCTGGGGGCAGGTCTCCGCCCTTCATCTCGACATCGGTCTGTGCGAGGACCTCCATCACCTTGACCAACTCCTCCTCGCGATAGGTGCGCGCTTGTCGATAGAGGCGCTCGGCTCGCCAGTCGGGAAGGCCGAGCACGTCACCCACCGCCTTCACTCCCCCGGTCGCTCCGGAGCCGCGCGCCACCAGCACCCTCCGCATGTGCGAGGTCAACGCGCCGAAAACCATCAAGGGCTCGTCACCTTGCTGAAGGAGCCTTCGCAGGGCTCCCATAGCCGGGGCCAACTTCCTCTCACCAACCGCATCGGTGAAAACGTAGATACGTTCGTCGGCTAGTCGAGGAAAGGCACGGCGCACGTCCGCAACTGCGACCGTGGAGTTCCCTCCGAGACCGGTCGCCAGCTGCGATAGACCGCCGTCGAGATCCCTCAGGTTCGTGCCGACCGTATCGATCAGCGCCCAGGCGGCGCGGTCGTCCACCTTCAAGCGATGCTCGCGGGCACGATCCCGGACCCACTTCGCCAGCGCCCGGCCGCGCGGCGCATCCTGGTTGATCGTGACGCCGACCTTCTTGGCCGCCGGGGCCAGCTTCGATCGACCGGAGGAGACCACGACCAAGATCGAATGCGGTGAAGGAGACTCCAGATACTTCTGGATCGCCTCGAGCTGGTCCTTCTTGAGCTCGTGCGCGCCCAGGATCACCACGAGGCGCCGACCCCCGAGGAGCGACGGTGTGTCCAGAGCCTCGATGATCTCGGCCGCCGCCGCAGAGGCGTCGAGGACGACCTCGGACAACGGGTCGGTCCCGGCTTCAGCGCGCACCCGTTCCAGAGCTTCCTCCGCGAGGAATGGCTCGCCGGAGATGAGATAGATGGGCTTGGGATCGGCGATGACTATCCCTCTCCGAGACCCATGCGGTACTCCACGTGATCACCGTGCATGAGGGTCACCGCATCACCCCCCGCCTCGGCGAGGGTCGACCACTCGCTGCCCATCCAGGCCTCCGCCTGCTCCTTCGAATCGAAGGCCTCGCTGGTTCGGATGTCGGCGCCCTTCGCGTCGTGAACGACCCACTTATACGCGCTCATCGCGGAAGACTACCCGGCGGGTTTTCCGGCCCCCTCCGACCGCCCGGCCCGGCCGTCGTCGCGCGCTGCACCAGGGTACGAACCACGGCGGCGAGCACCGGCGCGGCCGCGTACCACCCCCACGCGCGCCCCACCTCGATGGAAGCCCACTGCGGCTCTCCGAGGGTCTCCCCAACCACGAGGATCCACCGGGTGAAGGGGGCCGCGATGTGGGCGCAGGCGGCCCCCAAAGGGGTCGAGAAGGCTGCCACCGCGCCGGCAGCCAGCCCGAGGACGGTCGCTGGAGGCACCGCAGGGAACGCCAATATGTTGGCCAGCGGCGCCACCAGACTCGCCTCGCCGAACACTCCCAGGACGATGGGTGCCACCGCGAACTGCGCCGCGAGCGTGGCTCCGAGAGCGAGCGCAAGCGGGCGCGGCAGGACCCGCAGCCTCCGGGCCAGAGGTTCGGCCCACAGGACGATGCCGGCAGTGGCGGCCGCGGACAGGTGCAGACCCACCGAATAGAGGAGGCCGGGGCGCATCAGAAGCAAGACGGCCAGTGTAAGGCCGAGGGCCTGGAGAGGCTCGGGGCGTTCGCCCCAGGCCAGAGCTGCCAGCCCGATTCCTCCCATCGTCGCGGCTCTCAGCACGGAGGGCTCGGGCCCGACGATCAGAACGAACAGACACAATGCGCCGGCGGCGAGCAACAACCGCGTTATCAGCGCGGAGCGGCGCAACAGGAAACCCACGCTGGCCAGGACCACCGCGACGTTGCTGCCGGAAACGGCCAAGAGGTGTGAGAGGCCGGCGCGCCGGAAGAGCCCGAGAAAACGTTCGTCGAGATCCGACGTATCGCCGATCGTCAAACCGCGGAGCAGGGCGCCCGTCGACTCGTCCAGCGGTTCCGTGGCTCGCGTCAGCCCCATCCGCACGCGCGCGGCCACCAGGTGAGGCCCGCCCGAAGGGGGCGCGGTTGTTACGTCTCGCGCGTGCAACATGGTTCGTGCTCCCAGGCGCCGCCGCGCCATGTCGAATGGGTCGTCACGTAACGGCGCGAGAAGACCGCGCGCTGACTACGGTGCCGCCCGGCTGACCCACCGTCCCTTCCATGATGACCGGGCCCATATCCGCGAGCGTCGCGGAACCATCGCAGGTCAACACGTCGGCGGACACCAGCGTTCCCAATCCCCCCGAATGCTCGAGCACGGCCCCGCGTAGGTCACAGGTGGGGACGTCCTTCGAAAGTTCTGAAAGGGCCGATGGTTGATCGCATCTCAATGACGCGCCGAGCGTCGCCACTGCGAAGCTACAAACCATCACACCCGTCGCGGTGTAAAGGCGTGTACTGCGCGCCACGGTCGCGACGCCACCCACGAGTAGCAGAAGCAAGAACGGGGCGGGAACGCTCCTTCCACAGCCCCAGCTCGTCCCTGCGGCGACCGCCGCGGTCACGAACCAGACGCGCATCGTCCCCCGGCGGGGTCGTCAGAGGGTGACGTAAGGCCTGATCGACTCCAACGTCGCCGGACCGATGCCCGACACGTCGAGCAATTGGTCGATCGAGGAGAAACCTCCGACCTGTGCGCGGAAATCGAGGATCGCCGTTGCGGTCACCGGGCCGACGCCGGGGATGGTCTCGAGCGCGACCTGGTCCGCGGAGTTCAGACTCACGAGCGGAGCACCGCCGGCCGGCGGCGATCCCGAAACCGTCGACCCCGAGGTTCCGCCGGCGGTCGGAGGCACCGCAGCTCCTCGCCCGAGGACCTGGATCTTCTGGCCGTCTACGAGAGGCTCCGCCAGATTGAGCTGATTGAGTGTCGCGGGTGACCGCGGCCCTCGTGCTGCATCGATCGCGTCGGCCACCCGAGCTCCCGGCTGAAACTCGTAGAGCCCCGGCCGCCGCACGGCGCCCGCGACGTGAACGAGTATCGGTTGACCCGTCGCCGGCGTCGGGACCGCGCCGGTCACAGGGGAGGCCGAGGGCCCGACGGCCGTGATCGACCGCGCCGGAGGTGCTATTCGCGCCGGGGCGCCACGACCCCATAACAAGAGGGCGGCGATCGCCGAGACCCCCACTACCGCGAGGAGCAGCAGGAGATCGCGCCTGCGTCCCAGAACCGAATCGACTCTGTCGCGCCAGGTGTTCGGCAGCACTATCTCGGGCATGACGCCAGACTGGCGTGAAGGCCGGCGGGCGACGGTGATCGGGGTCACAGGTTTCCTTTCCTCTCACGAACGTGCATCATCGGAGGCCATGAGCATCGAGATCAGGCCGCCGATAGCGGAAGGCCCCAGCAGGTTCTTCAAGACGGTGTCCGCGTGCTTCGGGGGCGCAGCGACCGACGAAGAGATCGAACAGAGAGCGAAGATCCTTCCCATGGAACGAGCTCTTGCCGCGTTCGACGGGGATGAGATGGTCGGGGTGACCGGGGCGTTCCAGTTCGACGTGACCGTCCCCGGAGGTCAGCTCCCCGCAGGCGGCGTAACCGTGACCGGCGTTCTTCCCACCCACAGGCGTCGAGGCATCCTCACCGCGCTGATGAAACAGCAGCTACAAGATGTGCATGAGTGGGGCGAGCCGGTTGCGATCCTGTGGGCCTCTGAAGGGCCGATCTACGGCCGCTACGGTTACGGTCTGGCGGTTCCCGAGATCTCGATCGAGCTCGAGCGTGACCGCGCCGCCTTCAAGACCCCTGTCGATCCGCGAGGTCGGGTGCGTCTGCTGCCGCGAGCGGATGCCGCGAAGGTGATGGCGGAGGTCTACGACCGCGCGCGGACGATGGTCCCTGGGATGCTTACGCGTTCCAGCGAGTGGTGGGAATCGCACACGTTCGCCGACCACGACGAGCCGAAAGAGCCCCCGGCCCTCTATGCGGTGCTCGAGCTGGACGATCGGGCCGCCGCCTACGCCGCCTACCAGGTACACCCGGATTGGAACCTCGACGGCATAAGTATCGGATGGCTCGAGGTCATCGAGGAGATCTCGACCTCCCCGGAAGCCGCAGTTCAGATATGGCGATTCCTGGTCGGCATCGACCTGATCAAGACGATCAAGGCGATGCACCTGTCGGTGGACCACCCGCTGCAGCACCTCCTGGCCGAATCCAGGAGACTCCGCATGGGCCTGAAAGACGCGGTGTGGCTCCGGATCGTGGACATCGAACAGGCCCTCGCGCGGAGGTCTTACGCGGCGGCCGGCTCCCTCGTCATCGAGTTCGAGGACGATCTCTGCCCGTGGAACACCGGGCGATGGAAGCTCGACACGTCCGGCGACAACGCCTTCGTCGAGTCCACGGATGCCGAAGCAGACCTCAGGATCGGACCGTCCGAGCTGGGATCCGTTTACCTGGGCGGAAACACGTTCGGCGAGCTGCTTCGAGCTGGGTTCCTCGACGAGCTGCAGCCGGGAGCAGCGTGGCGCGCCGATGGGATGTTCCGGACCGAACGAAAGCCTTGGTGCCCCGAGATCTTCTAGGTTTTGGGCGCGACGAGGTTCACCAGGCGCGGAGGGCGGGCGACGATCTTCGAGGGCTCCCGTTCCCCAAGGTAGGTCCGGACCTTCTCCGACCCGAGCGCCAATGACGTCATGCCCGCCTCGTCGATGTCCGCCGGGACCTCGATCGTGTCCCGGACCTTCCCGTTCACCTGAACGATCATCGTTAGACGTTCTTCTGCCACCAGCTCTTGCTCGAAGGCCGGCCATGGCTCCAGGTGGATCGAACTGTCGTGTCCGAAACGCTTCCATTGCTCCTCCGCGATGTACGGAGTCATCGGGGCGAGCATCTTCAGGACGCCTTCGCACACCTCCTTCAAGAGGTCGCGGCTCGAGCCACCCGCCGCTCGGTACCTGTAAGCGGCGTTCACGAGCTCCATCAGCCGCGCGATCGCAGTGTTGAATGACATGTCCTCGAAGTTTTGCGACACCACTTTGATCGTCTTGTGCAGCTCACGGCGAAGGCCAAGATCGGCCTCTCCCTGAGAGTCTTCCCCCGCCGCGTCGCGAACCTCTTCGCAAAGTCGCCACACGCGCTGGAGCCACGGATGGGTGACCCGCCCGATCGCACCGACGCCCTCGGACGGCCAGTCGAAGTCTTGCTCGGCGGGGCCGGAGAACAGCATGTAGAGCCGCAGGGCATCGGCTCCATATCTTTCGAAAGCCTCTTGGGGCTCGACGAGGTTCCCTCTGGACTTCGACATCGCCTTGCCGCCCATCGTGACCATCCCCTGGTTCAAGAGGTGCGGGAACGGCTCAGGGTCCTCGACCATGCCCATGTCGCAAAGGACCTTCTGGAAGAAGCGTGCGTAGATCAGGTGCATCACGGCGTGCGTGATACCGCCGCTGTACTGATCGATCGGCATCCATGACTTGACCTTCGCCGGGTCGAACGGCGCCGAGTCGTTCCGGGGATCCAGATAGCGCAGGAAATACCACGAGGAGTCCACGAACGTATCCATCGTGTCGGTCTCTCGCCGCGCCGGGCCCCCGCATTTGGGACAGGGGGCGTTGACCCATTCCTCGGCGGATGCTAGAGGGGAGGCTTCGCCGGTCGGATTGAAGTCCACGACGTCTGGCAGCTCCACGGGAAGCTCGTCCTCGGGGACTGGGATCTCGCCGCAGTCGGCGCAGAACAGGATGGGGATCGGCGTCCCCCAGTAGCGCTGCCTGCTGATCAACCAATCGCGGATCCTGAAGTTCACGGCCCGCCGGGCCCGGCCCTCTTTCTCGAGCCATTCGATGACGCGCGGGACGGATTCGTCGGTTGAAACTCCGTCGAAGGGACCGCTGTTCACCAACACCCCGGGACCCGAGTAGGCCTCAGGGACGTCTTCCACGCGCGTGGATGCATCGGGCTTCACAACCACGCGGATCGGGAGATCGTTGGTGCGCGCGAACTCCCCATCGCGCTGATCGTGACCGGGGACGGCCATGATGGCCCCGGTTCCGTAGTCCATCAGCACGTAATCGGCGGCCCATACCGGGATGCGCTCGTCGTTCACGGGGTTTATCGCGTATGTGCCGAGGAACACGCCTTTCTTCGGACGTTCGGTGGAGGCGCGGTCGATCTCGGTCATCTTCGTCGCTTCATCCTTGAAGCGCGCGAACTCTTCCTCGCGATCGGTGCCGGCGACCAGTCTCTCGGCGAGAGGATGCTCCGGCGCGAAGACGAAGAACGTCGCTCCCCACAGCGTGTCGGGCCGTGTGGTGAACACGGTGACGGGTTCGTCCAGGCCCTCGATGTCGAAGTCCACCTCGGCGCCTTCCGAACGTCCGATCCAGTTGCTTTGGAGCAGCTTGAGACGTTCGGTCCATCCCGTGTTCAGGGCGAGGTCGTCGAGCAGCCGATCCGCGTAATCGGTGATCTTGAAGAACCATTGCGTCAGGTTCCGCTTTACAACCTCAGCGCCACAGCGTTCACACCTACCCGCGATGACCTGCTCGTTGGCAAGAACGGTCTTGTCGTTCGGGCACCAGTTGGCCGGTGCCTCCTGCCGGTACGCGAGACCTCTCTCGTAGAGGCGCAGGAATATCCACTGGTTCCAGCGGTAAAAAGAGGGGTCGCACGTGTAGAAGACCCTGGTCCAATCGAATGAGCAGCCCAGCCGCTCTATCGAAGCCCGGTGCATATCGATGTTGTCATACGTCCACTGCTTGGGATTGATCCCCCGCTTGATGGCGGCGTTCTCTGCAGGCAAGCCGAAGGCATCCCAGCCGATGGGGTTCAAGACGTCGAAGCCGCGCATGCGCATGAATCGAGCTATCGCGTCGTGGATCGAGAAGATCTCGACGTGGCCCATGTGCAGGTCGCCCGAAGGGTACGGAAACATCGTGACCACGTACCTCTTGCGCTCCGGGTCGGGAAACTCGGGCGCCGCCCACAGCTCCCTGGCGACCCAATCCCGGCTCCAGTGGTCCTCGATCGTCTTGAAGTCGTACTCGGCTGCCATGAGGTCAACCCTAAAGCCTGGGTCCGGGCGTCTACGAGCAGTTCAGGAACGGTGAACCGGCGAACTCGGGGTTGTTGGTCACCTGCCGAAGGGATCCGATCGACCGCTCGGCTCCGACCGCGTTCCAGACAGCCCCAAGTGGATCGAGGAACAGCCGGCTCAAGGCGTAGCGCCTGCCCTGGGGAGTCGCCGAGCTAACGACAACACGAGAGTCCGCCACGCAGTCGACGGCTTCCACGTGACCCACGCTCCCCCCGAATCCGAAGACCCCTGAGGTCTCGTCTCCCAGGGCCTTCTCGAACGAGACCTCGACCAGGGCGGCTCCATCAAACGTATAGACCGAGACGAATTGCGTGGACGCCCCCGCCATGACGTTGACCACGATCTCCTCACCCGGGACGTCGTTGATGTCAGCGGTTGAGTTGAAAGACGGGAAACCGAACCGGGGGTCGATCTCCGGAAAGCTCACCGCCGCGCTCGATGGGCTCGGTCCCCAGATCCACCACCACGAATCCCGCGCAGCCGGGCGCGCCCTGCTCGTCCGCCACGACGAAGATCGGGTCGGGGCCCCCTTGCCCATCGATGTCACCCGATCCTGCCCGACCGCGCTGGAGCGCGGCGCCGACCGCCTCGGCCTGATTCGGACAGGTCGGCCCGGGCGGCTCCGCTCCGGTGGGGCTTGGGGAGGGGACGGGCGTAACGTCCGGCGTGGTCGACGCCGGCGCTTCGCTCGGGGCGGGCGTAGGGCCATCCGTTCGGAGTGGTAGGTCTACTGAAGAGCATCCCGTGGAGAAGAGCAGGAGCAACACGACGGCGGCGCCACGACGGATGCGGATGGTCACCGAAGCATGCTAGTGCGTATCATCACCCCGCCCACGGATGGCTACGGAGGTTCGCGCGTGTCGCAGGTTCGCTTCGATCATTTCCATCGGTACGAGGAGCTCACAACCGTCCTGAAGACCTGGGCGGAGGAATTCGGGGGGCTCTGCAGGCTCGAGAGCATCGGCAAGTCGTACGAGGGTCGCGACATCTGGCTGATGACCCTTACCAATTTCGCCACCGGTGACGATAGGGACAAGCCCGCCTTGTGGGTCGATGCGAACATCCATGCCACCGAGGTGACCGGCTGCACCGCAGCCCTGCATCTCATCTGGAGGCTTCTCGAGAACCACGGACGCGACGAGCGCGTGACTCGCGCGCTCGACACCCGGTCCTTCTACGTAGTACCTCGACTCAACCCCGATGGCGCCGAAATGGCGCTCGCAGATCGACCTCGCTTCATCCGGTCCGGCGTCCGGCCGTATCCGCTGATCGACGAACTCGAGGGGTTCCGCGAAGAGGATCTCGACGGGGACGGGAGGATCCTCATGATGCGGATCCCCGATCCCCACGGCGCGTGGAAGAAACTCTCGGAGGACCCCCGCCTAATGGTCCCGCGCGGGCCCGATGAATGGCCGGAAGATGGAGACTTCTTCAGGTTGCTGCCCGAAGGCTCGATCCGCAACTACGACGGAGTGACCATCAAGGTCCCGCCCCAACTCGAAGGGCTCGATTTCAACCGGAACTTCCCCATGGAATGGACGACCGAGAACGAGCAGCTGGGCGCCGGTCCCTACCCGGTCTCGGAGCCCGAGGTGCGGGCCATGGTCCAGGGCGTGACCGACCGTCCCAACATCACTGCCGCGATCCTTTATCACACGTTCAGCGGCGTGCACCTCCGCCCTTATAGCGCGCATGACGACGATCACTTCCCCACGTTCGACCTGCGCACATACAAGCTCATCGGAGATCGCGCGACGGAGATCACCGGATACCCGCATGCCTCCGTGTTCCACGACTTCAAGTACGAGCCGAAGGAAACCATCAAGGGTGGAGCCGATGACTGGCTCTACGAGCATCTCGGGATCTTCGCCTGGACGACCGAGTTCTGGAGTCCCCAGAAACAGGCCGGGATCGAGAGCTTCCACCTGATCGACTGGTTCCGCGATCATCCGGTCGAGGATGATCTCAAACTCCTGCGGTGGAGCGACGAGAAGCTCGATCGCAAGGGATACGTCGATTGGTACTCGTTCGACCATCCGCAGCTGGGGCCGGTCGAGCTGGGCGGATGGGACCAGATGTACTGCTGGACCAACCCACCGCCCGAGCTCCTCGAGGCCGAGATAGCTCCCCACTCCGACTTCGCGATCTTCCACGCGTTGGTCTCGCCGAGGCTCGAGATCCATACCCTGGATGTGACTGAGATCAAGCCGGGCGTCCACTCGATCCGGCTGGTCGTCGTCAACACCGGGTGGCTCCCGACATCGGTCAGCCAGAAGGCGAGAGAGAGGAAGGCATCGCGGCCCGTGGAGGTCGAGCTGACACTTCCCGACGGAGCGCGCCTCGTGATGGGCGAACGCAAGCTCGAGGTGGGCGAGCTCGAGGGCCGGGTCGACAAACGGAGCACGCTCTGGTGGGGCCATGAGGAGGGCACCAGCGACCGGGCCAAGGCGGAATGGGTCGTCGAGGCCCAGGATGGCGCCGTCGTCGAACTGGAAGCCCGTCACGCACGGGCCGGCAGGATCCGGCGCACCATCGACCTCACATGAGAAACCTCCCGATCGAAGGCTCCACCGTGAAGCTGAGACCCTTCGTCCCGGACGAGCTGAACGAACTGTGGGCGCGCAGGGTCACCACGGCCGCGACATGGGCGATCGGCCCCAATTCGTACGAGCGCTTGAAGGGCCGGGTTCAGAATTCGGGGCGGTTAGCCGATGGCTGGCTCTTCCTCGCGATAGAGGCGAACGAGACGCTGATCGGTGAGGTGGAAGCACGCCACATCGATCGTTCGATGCCGCCCGGGGTTTTCGAACTCGGCATCGAGCTGTACGAGGACAGCGATAGAGGGCGCGGCCTCGGTTCCGAGACGATCACTTTGTTCACCGGCTATCTCTTCGATAGTTACGGGGCCGAGCGCGTGTGCGGCAGCACATGGGTCGAGAATGCTCCGATGCGGCGTGCCTTCGAGAAGTGCGGATTCGCTCTTGAGGGCGTCATGCGCGCGTTCATGCCGGGCCCCGAAGGGCGCCACGATTACGCGCTCTATGCGATCACGAAGCCCGAGTGGTCCGAACGCCGCGTTTAGGAGCGCGTGATGGGACGGCCATCACCAGGTCTGGGCGTCTGCGGCGATCTGATCTTCGAGCCCGGTTACCTTTTCGACCTGCGTCCCGGTCTTACGCCGTTCGCGTATCTCGAGGCGAGTGGATAAACGCGAGAGCAGGAGGTTCACGATGACGAACATGACCCCAACCGTCAGGAACACCTGAAGCAGGGGGGCGTCGACGCCCGAACCGGTGAAGGGGCTCCCACTCGTGTTGGTGACGATTCGCGCCTGCCTCATGACCTCCTGGATCCCGATGATGCTGACAAGGGTGGTGTCCTTGTTCAGCGTTATCAGCTGCGAGACGGTCGCGGGAACCATCCGCCGAAGCCCTTGCGGGAGAATGATGAGGCGCATCGATTTCCAGTAAGGAAGGCCGAGGGCGGCCGCGGCCTCGCCCTGACCTCGCTCCAGTGACACGATCCCGGCTCGCATGATCTCTGCGATCACGGCCGAGTTGTAGAGCGTCAGCCCCATCACCGCCGCGAGGAAGAAGGGGGACTGGAACGCCTCCGGGAACCACGACGGCACGCTGCTCTCGTACGCGTTCCTCCAAGACTCCGGGATCGCCAGCGCGAGGTACAGGATGATGAAGATCAGGGGCAGGTTCCTCCACACCTCGACCCAAAGGGAAGCCGGGGTGCTCACGAACCGCCTCTTCGACACCCGCATAAGGGCCAGGACGAGCCCGATACCCAGCGACAAAATCATCGCGAAGAAGGCTATCTGGAGATTGATGATGAACCCCGTGAGGATGAACCGAAAGTTGTTGCCCGCGGTTATCCATTCCCAGTTGGCCGGGTCGAAGAGATAGCTCACCGGCGCACCGCCAATCGCTGTTCGAGCCGGCGGACCACCAGCGTCGCGGAGACCGTCATGATGAGATACCCGACGGCGGCCCAGAAGAAGACCTCGTTCGTCTGGAACGTGTTCGAGTTGATGATCCGGGCCTCTTTCAACAGATCCTGCGCCAGCCCGAGAGCCACGCCGATGATCGCCGAGTTCTTGATCATCGCGATGAGAAGGTTCCCGAGGGGAGGGATAACCGTGCGGATCGCCTGGGGAAGTACGATCTTCTTCAGGGTCTGCGGATAGGTGAAACCCAACGACAACGATGCTTCGATCTGCCCCTGACCGACCGCGAAGACGCCCGAGCGGATCGCCTCCGCGACGTAGGCCGCCGTATACAGGCCCAGGCTGCCGGTGCCCGCTGCGAACGGCCCGATGTTCACGCCCGCGCGCCTGAGCCCTGCGAATGCGATGAACAACAACACGAGTAGTGGGATGTTGCGGAAGAACTCGACGTAGACGGTGCCGATCCACCTCAGCGGCACGATCGGCTGCACCCTTAACGCCGCAACGAAGGTACCCACGATCGCCGCGATGACGAAGGAGACAGATATCAGGCCGAGCGTTACCAGGAATCCGTCGAGGAACTGTGGGAAGTGATCTATCAGCACCGCCCACAGTTCCACGCTAGGACCCTTTCCCTCGGACTACCGCTGGTGCGCGGCTAGCAGAACTCCACGCACGGGAACAGCTCGAGCGCTTGCTCCAGCGTCATCTGTGAAGGATCGTCGGCTTCCTCACCCGTGTACTGGCCGACCCACTCTTCGTACAGCTCGTCCCAGGTCCCGTCCTCGAAGGTCTCTTCGATCGTCTCGTCGAGGAAAGCCGTGAACTCGGTGTCACCGTCCGTGACCCCCGCGCCGTAGGGCTCTGTCGTGAGCTCCTCGCCCACGAGCTTGAGCGAATCGTCCTGGATAACCATCCCGGTCAGGATGACGTCGTCGGTGGAAACGGCATCCACGGAGCCGTTCTGGACCAGTTCGTAGCACTCCGAGTACGAGTCGACGAGTTGCAGCTTCGTGTCGGGCGCCTGCTCCTTGAGTGTCAACTCGTAGGTCGAACCAAG
Organism: uncultured Actinomycetes bacterium; assembly: GCA_963777015.1. Lineage (GTDB taxonomy): Bacteria > Actinomycetota > CADDZG01 > CADDZG01 > WHSQ01 > JACCXF01. The sequence continues at coordinate 810,439 of CAVZOQ010000003.1, read as the reverse complement.
GGCGGTACAAACCGAGGTTCCCTCCGTCAGGTCCTCGATCCCCTGGATGTCCGAATCGGTCGGCACCAAGATGCGCCCGTGCGCGATGTAGTAGGGACGCGAGAAATCGATCTCCGCATCTCGATCCGTGGTGATGGTCATCGTCGACAGAACCAGGTCGACGGTTCCGTCTTCGAGGAATGGGATGCGGTTGTCCGAGATCGCTTCGACGAACTCGGGCTCGACGCCCAGCTTGTCCGCGATGATCTTCCCGAGCTCCACGTCGAAGCCCTCCACCTCATCCGTTTCGGGATTCTTGAAGCCGAACGGCGCCACGTCGTACTTCACGCCGATCTTGATCTCGCCAGCCTCTTGGAGGTCGGCCATCGTCGTGCCGGCTTCGAACTCTTCTACCTCTTCTCCACCGTCGTCACCCGTGTCCGAACCACCGTCATCGTCGCTGCCACACGCCGCCGCCAGCAGCGCGAAGCTCGCCATGAGGGCCAGCATCCAACGTGAGCCCCTGAATCTCGACATCCAACTCCCCCTTCGTCGTGGGCCACTGCGGCCCGGCTTTGTTCGGGAGCCCCATCCGCTCCCTCTTCAACCTCTAGTGGTGGATGATCTTGTCCACGAAATCGCGAGCGCGCTCACTGCGCGCGGCTTTGAAGAACTCCTCAGGGGGGCCCTCTTCGACGATCGATCCCTCATCAATGAAGACGATGCGATCGCACACCTCGCGCGCGAACCCCATCTCGTGGGTCACCACGATCATGGTCATACCGCTGCGGGCGAGATCCCTCATGACGTCGAGTACCTCCCGGATCATCTCGGGGTCGAGGGCCGAGGTCGGTTCGTCGAAGAGCATCAACTTCGGCTCCATCGCGAGAGCTCGGGCGATCGCCACACGCTGTTGTTGGCCCCCCGACAGATCCGCGGGGAAGGAATCGGCCTTTTCGGGGATGCCTACCCTCTCCAACAGTTTCAGGGCACGGTCGCGCGCTTCAGACTTGGATACGCCCTTGACCTCTGTCGGACCCAGGGTGATGTTCTGCATGACGGACTTGTGGGGGAACAGATTGAACTGCTGGAACACCATTCCGATGTCGGCGCGCATCCCGTAGACCTTGTTCCCGGCCGACGAGATCGATTGACCGTCGAACGTGATCTCGCCGGAGTCGATCTTCTCGAGTGCGTTGATGCATCGCAACATGGTGGACTTCCCGGAACCTGAAGGCCCGGCGACGACGATGGCTTCCGTTCGACCAATCCGAAGGTCGATGTCCTTGAGGACAACGGTGCCGTCGAAACTTTTAGTGACCTTTTCGAGCACAACAAGTGGTTCGCTCGAAGCGCCTCCATTGTTTTGATCGCCCATCGCGCGGGGAGTCTAGCTGACTACCTTGAGGTGAGTGTCAGCCGATCGCGGTGTTGTATGCCCCACAGTTATTGCACTTGATGGTCAGCCCGCGCAGCTGTCGCGGCTGAACGCCCTCGGCGAGGGCGTGGGCGCATGAGCCGCATTCAAGCGCCACGCCCGCAAATCCCCCCGTGATCACGATGCCGCGCCCAGTCGGTGTAAGGAGCAGCGAGTCGTCATCTTCGGGCCGCGGGACCACTTTGAGCGCGACGCGTTCGGTTTCCATGAAGGGGTATCGGCAGAAAGGTTCCCCCGATTGAGGGAGCCGCCTCCCCCCATCGGGGGGGAGGGAGGGGGTCCGCAGCTAGTCTGAACGACGGACCATCGATCCGGCGGGGTCACACTCCATTGACCCGCCGATGCCAGGTTGCCTTGGGGACTCGGAACTAGGTTCCGAGTCCCACTAGACGCCTCTCAGCTGCTTACTGGTTCGAAACCGGCTTCAGTCTTCGAGATGGAAAGTGAGAATCTCGCGGTTCTCAGACACTTGAAGCACGTGCACTGAACCCTCTGCACCGAAATAAGCACCCGTGCCCCCGGTGACCGCTAGGACAAAGCTCTCTGGCTCGCCGCGGAGCAGACCTTGAACGGTTATCTGTCCATTGCCAAACCGCGCAGTCGCGAGGCACTGAAGGTCCTCTGTCCTGGTGGAAGTGACCGTGCACTCGACGCCTAGCCGCCCGACTCTCTCTCCCTGTCTCCACAGATTGGTCGAAAAGACGAGCTTGTCGCCAAGAGTGAAGCCTTCTGGGCCTAAGTCGAGAAAGCGCTCTTGCGCGGTGACTGATGCCACCCGGATCGTTCGACCCTCGTCGTCCTGTGCACCGGCCGGAATCACCATGCTTAGTGCGAGCGCCACCACTACCAGCGCTACACCCATTACCCCTAACTTCTTGGCCATCAGCCTCCCCTTTGGTCGTTAGCCACCCTCCCCAGATGGCGATTTCTGCCATCCTCGCACTCTCCAAAGGGGGCATCAATGGGGGTCATGCAGAGCTACTCGAGAGGCTAGGGGTCATTCCCGGGCCTGGGGATCTTCGGGGTGGACCCGCGGGGAATCGAACCCCGGACCTCTTCCATGCCATGGAAGCGCTCTACCAACTGAGCTACGGGCCCGAACGAACAGAATGCTAGCAGGAGGGTTAAGAGGCCCCCGAGCCGCCCTTACGCCGTCTCCGTCGCCTGCCCCTCTTGCGCCGTTTAGGCGCGCCGTCTTCCTCGTCCGCTCCCGAGACGATGCGCGGCGCCGCGGGGGCCTTCTCGCGCTTCGGGCGATCCTCGCCTTGGGCCGGTTCCGCTTTGGTGGCCGGAGCACGTCCGTTGCCCCCGTTCTGGTTCGGGTCCACCGGCGCTCTGGTCCGTTCCTTGTCGGCCACCTTGATCGTGATGCGGAACTCCTGTGGGCTGTTGGGGACGCCCCATTCGGACTGCAGATCGCCTATGACCTGTTCGAGGGTCGTGTCGTCGGGGGCATCGGCCAGATCGCTGGCGGCCGGCTTGGATCGCCCGGCAACGATGTCCTCGGACGAGGAAGGAGAGACCATCGCGTTCTCGCGGGTGCCTCCGGCTCCCCGTCGGCGCCTGCGGCGCGAACGGCGGGAGGCGCTCGACGCCTGCGGCGTTTGCTCCCTAACGGTCTTGTTCTGGCCGCCCTGCGCGTCGGTGCGAGGGGCGGCTTGTCCGCCCTTCTTACGCCGGCGTCGCCTCCGTCGAGGCTGACTCATCCTTGTCCTCCCACTGCTCTTCGAATGGAACAACCGCAGCGTCGGACCAGAGTCGCTCGAGCTCGTAATAGTCCCTGTCCTCGTGATGGAAGACGTGGACCACGAAGTCGACGTAGTCGAGCACGACCCACCGGCCCTGCCGTTCGCCCTCGCGCCGGGCGGGCTTCACCCGATGATCCTGGAGCAGGCAACGCTCCACCTCGTCCGCGATGGTGCGTACCTGTCTCTCGGTGTTGCCGCTGCAGATCACGAAGTGATCGGTGATCACCAACTGTTGCGAGACATCGAGAAGGACGATCCTGCCGGCCTTCTTCGACGAGGCCGCAGCCGCCGCCTCGAGGGGAAGCTCGGGCTCGACCTTCCGTTGTGCTGCCTGGGTTAGCTCGACTTCTGGAAGTCCTTTCCAACTACGATCGTCACGTCCACAATATCTTGCTGCTGGACCTGGACCTGAACCTCGCCGACCCCCAGTAGCTCCTTGGCTCGCTCCGCCAGGGCCAGTGATTCGGGGTCGTCGTCGTAGACGATGATGAGCGTGCGCCGGTGGTCGAAGCTCCGGGCGTTGCTGGAGACCTCGATCTTGAACCCATTGCCCACGAGGTCCTTGGCGACCTCCTCCCCGATGCCCGGCACCCCGTTCCCGTTGAGGATCTGGACGGAGGCCAGCCCATCGTCGGAGCTCTCGCGGCCCACCGCCTCCGTGATCAGTGCCTCGGTGTCCTCCTCGTTCACCTCGTAGAGCTCGGAGGCGCCGACGCTCACCTGAGAAACGGGAAGCAGGGTGATCGTCCGATCCTCGAGGGGGATCCGGGCCAGGGCGGCCAGGAAGGCGGCATTGGCCTCCACGGTGGCGTTGGACTTGGCCACCGCCGGGTCGGACGCTTCGAAGATCCTCGCCAGGTCTTCCGGCTCGTCGCCGAAACGAGCGAACAAGGCATCCCAGAACGCGAGGTTGCGGGATCCGAGCTCCTGGTCATCTCCGTCGGTGCCCACTGTGAACAGCAAGTGGTTCAGGAAATCCGGGTTGAGTCGTTGGGGCCCATCGTCGAGGAGCACGCGGACGTTTCCGTCGCCGGCCGACTCCCGAACCTCGGTTGGAACGTTCACCTCCAGCTCGCCCACGCGCTGGAAGAACAGGCGTGCGTCCTGCTCCGAGAGCTCGAGATACCGGTCGATCTCGATGCCCAGGATCCCCTCGACGCTCACCAGCAGGAGCGGAACCCCGCCATCGAAGGCGTCGGCGACCGCCAGGAGGCCGCGGCCCGGCACCTCCGTGGCGCTATGGGCGGGGATGTAGATGACCGCGCCCTCCTTCTCGTCCCAGTTGTAGGAGAGAAGCGACATCCACGCCACCGTGTCGGTGGTCGAGCGTTCGTGTGACTGCGTCCCGTAGACGAGCATCGTCGTCACGGAGTCGGCCGTCGATGCCGAGGAACCTGTACCCCCGTCGTCATCATCACCGACGGTCCTGGCGATCACGATCCCCACTCCCACCGCGACCACGATCGCCCCCACACCGAGAGCGACGGTGCCGAAGGCCGCCTTCTTGCGCTTTTCCTTGCGCCTCCGAGTGAGCGCCGATCGGCGAGGGCCCCCACCCGAGCGCGGCTTCCAGTCCTCCCGCTGCTCGGATCCGGGTGGCGGCGGGGTTACCTCTCGAGAGGCAGGCGGCGGGCTCTCTCCTCGCCGGCGACGCCCGGCACTGTGACGCCCGCGGCCCTCAGACACCATCGCCCCCGACGTAGAGCCCGTGTTCTGAGATGTATTCCTCGACCTGGGCCGGCACGAGATAGTCGATCGGGGATCCTTTCCTGACGCGATCCCGGATGTCGCTCGACGAGACGTCGATGCCGGGCATCTCCAACATAAGAACTTCGGGCCATTGGGGCTCGGGATTAAGTTTTGCGAGATCGAATCCCGGACGGGAAACCGCGATGATGCTCGCTAGGGACGCCAGCTCCTCCACGCGGTTCCAGGTGCCCAGCCTGAGGACGGCGTCCGCCCCGATGATGAAGAACATCGTCACGTCGTCGCCGTGGAAGGACCGGAGCGCCTGGAGGGTGTCGCTGGTATAGGTGGGCCCCCGCCGGTCCAGCTCGATGCGGGAGACGGCGAAGCGGGGGTTCGTCGCCGCCCCCAGCACGGTCATCAGGTACCTGTCCTCGGCGTCCGAGTAGGCCGATTTTTGCCACGGTCTGCCGGTCGGCACGAACATCACCCGGTCGAGATCGAAGGTGTGCAGCGCCTCGGAGGCCGCGATGAGGTGGCCGACGTGGATCGGGTCGAAGGTGCCTCCCATCACCCCCAGCCGTCGCAGCCCGGGGTCCTCCTGCTCATTCACCCTCACAGTCAACCGGACGCGGGGGGTTCCGTGGGGCATCTGGGCCACACGGACGAGATCCCTCTAATGCCGGATCTGCCCCTCGCCCCACACCACGTACTTGGTCGTGGTCAGCTCCCTGAGGCCCATGGGCCCCCGGGCGTGCAGCTTCTGGGTCGAGATGCCGATCTCGGCGCCGTAGCCGAACTCGGCACCATCGGAAAACCTCGTCGAGGCGTTGACGAAGATCGAGCCGGAATCCACTTCCGTGGCGAAGCGCCTAGCGGCGGTCACGTCTTGGGTCACGATGGCTTCGGCGTTCGACGTCCCCCAGCGGTTGACGTGATCGATCGCCTCGTCGAGTGACTCCACGACCCGCACGGCCAGGACGAGATCGAGGTACTCGGTCCCCCAGTCGTCGTCCCGGGCAGGCACCGCGTCCGGCCACAGTTGCTGCACGACCTGGTCGCCGCGCACCTCGACCCCCTTGTCCGCGAGCGCGTCCAGGGCGCCGGGGAGCCACTTCTCGGCGAGCTCGGCGTGGACGAGCAGAGTCTCCGCTGCGTTGCAGACACTCGGACGTTGGGTTTTCGCGTTGAGCAGGATCTCGGTCGCCATGTTCGCGTCCGCGCTCCGGTCGACGTAGACATGGCAGTTCCCGTCACCGTCGATGATGAACGGAACCGTGGCGTTCTCTTCGATCGATCGGATCAGGTCCGCGCCTCCGCGCGGGACTAGTAGATCGATGTAACCCTTCGCCTGCATGAGATCGACCGCAGACGACCGATCCGTTCCACCAACCAATTGGATCGCGTCCTCCGGTGCACCAGCACGAGCCGCCCCCGCCCGCAGAACATGCGCTATCGCGTTGTTCGATGACGTGGCGACCGACGAGCCACGGAGGACGCAGGCGTTACCGGACTTGAGGCACAACCCGGCGACATCCGCGGTGACGTTGGGACGAGCCTCGTAAATGACCGCCACCACTCCCAGCGGGACGCGCACACGCTCGATGAGCAAGCCGTTCGGACGTTTCCACCCCTCGACCACCTCGCCGACCGGGTCCGGTTGAGCCGCAACCGAGCGCAGGCCGTCTGCCATGGCGGAGATCCGGCCGTCGGTGAGGCGCAGCCGGTCCACCAGGGTGGAGGAGACACCTTCGGACTTGGCCCTCTCGATGTCCTCGGCATTGGCTTCGACGAGAAAGTTGGACCGCTCTTCGAGCGCAGTTGCCATGTAACCGAGGGCGGCGTTCTTGACCTCGGCGGAGAGTCCGGCGACGGCCGGAGCCGCGTCGACTGCTCTAGTGCAAATCTCCGCCACGCCGGCCATCATGCATCGCCCTCCAGGACTATCAACTGATCACGGTGAATGACCTCGCTCGTCGCCAGGTCGGAGGTCGACCGACCGCGTGCGCTCTCGAGCTCCGCCGCGGAATAGCGTACCAACCCCCTCGCGAAAACACGCCGGTCCGGAGTCGCGACATCCACCGTGTCCCCTGCGCCGAACCCGCCGTGCACCTCGCTCACCCCTACCGGAAGAAGCGACTTCTTTCTCGCGACCACCGCATGTCGTGCCCCCTCGTCCACCACGACCGTGCCTTTGGGAGGCTGTCCGAACGCGATCCAGAGCCTCCGAGCCGACGCGCGCTTGGCATGAGGATGGAAATAGGTGCCAAGCGTCTCGCCTGTGGCGACGCGCTGGAGAACCCTGGGAGCAGCTCCATCCGCCACCACGACGCCAACACCAGAAAAAGTAGCTACCCACGCGGCGGCGATCTTGGAGGCCATGCCTCCGGTGGACAGATCCGATCCCCGCCCGCCGGACATTCGCTCCAGCTCGGGCGTGATCCGGACGACCTCATCGATGACGGGAGCGTCGGGGTGGTCGCGCGGATCGGCGGCATGGAGGCCACCCGCGTTCGTCAGGAGCAGCAATAGCTTCGCTCGAGCGAGGTTGGCCACCAGCGCCCCGAGCCTGTCGTTGTCTCCGAAGCGGATCTCGTCGGTGGCGACGGTGTCGTTCTCGTTCACGATCGGGACCGCGCCGAGGGCCAGAAGCCGGTCGAGGGTGTTCCTCGAGTTCAGATACTGCTGTCGGTGCATGAAGTCGTAGCGCGTGAGGAGAAGTTGAGCGGCCACCTGGTCGTGGTCCGCCAGCAGTCGTGCGTAGCGCGCCAGCAAGCGGCCCTGGCCGACCGCCGCAGCGGCCTGCAGCGACGGGATGTCGGCTGGCCGGCCGGTCAGGCCGAGAGGGGTGAGTCCGGCCGCTATCGCGCCCGAGGAGACCAGGATCACATCCACGCCGGAGGCCTTGAGCTCGGCGATCCCCGAGCAAAGCGTCGCGAGCCGGTCGTCGTCGGGCCGCCCGGTGGCATCGACCAGCGATGCCGTGCCGACCTTCAGGACCAGGCGATCTCCGGACGCAAGCTCAGGACGACCCACTCTCGGTCACCCCCTCGGGCTCGTACTCGAACTGGATGTCTCCGATGCGAACCTCATCTCCGGCGATCGCTCCCGCTTCGTCGAGCAGCCGTTCCACGCCCATGGTGATCAATCTCTTCTGGAGGCGAACGACGGCTTCCTCGTTGTCCATGTCGGTGACCTCGACCGCTCTCTCCGCTCGCTTGCCGCGCACGCGCCACCCATCTTCTTCGCGTTCGACGCGAACGGCATCCTGCGGAACCACGTGACGCACGTACCCGACAGGTTGAGGGACGGAGGCGCGCGCGGCCACCACCGCGGCTTTCAAGCGTCCTGAGGAGCCCCTCGATCCCCTCGCCGGTCACCGCGGAGATCGGGATGGCCTCGGGGTATCGCTGCGTGACGTTCTCCAGCCGCTCTCTGCCCGCGTCGATCTTCGATGCCACGATCAGGGATGGCCTGGAGGCGAGGGCCGGGTCGAACGCCTCCAATTCCGCCCGCAGCACCTCGACATCCCGGACGGGGTCCCGCTCCACCGCCGTCAGGTCGACCATGAATACCAGCAGCGCGGCACGGCCCACATGCCGGAGGAACCTATGGCCGAGCCCCTTGCCCTCGTGAGCGCCGGGGACGAGTCCGGGGATGTCCGCGACGACGAACGCTTCGTCATCCACTCGGACGACTCCCAGGTTCGGCACCAGAGTGGTGAACGGGTAGTCGGCGATCTTCGGACGCGCCGCCGAGATACGCGTGATGAGAGTGGACTTGCCGGCGTTGGGGAAGCCGACCAGCCCGACATCGGCGAGAAGTCGCAACTCGAGCCTCAACCACCGGCCCTCACCGGTGCCGCCCTTCTCGGAGAACGCCGGCGCACGCCTTGTCGCCGTTGCGAAGCGAGCGTTCCCCTTGCCGCCACTGCCGCCCTGGGCGGCTACGAACTCGTCGCCCTCGGCCGCAAGGTCCGCCAGTAAGACATCCTCACTGCTGTAGACGACCGTCCCGGGCGGAACGAGGATGATGTGGTCCTCTCCGTCGGCTCCGTGACGTCGTTTCCCGAGCCCGTGACCGCCGCGTTTAGCCTTGACATGAGGGTGGTCGCGCAGATCCAGAAGCGTGCCGACGGAGTTGGCGGCGCGCATGATCACGCTTCCTCCGTCTCCCCCATCCCCCCCGTCCGGACCCCCCTTAGGCTTGTAGGGCTCGTGGTGGAAGGAGGTCGCGCCGTCCCCGCCACCACCGGCCAGGACCTGGATCTTCGCTTCGTCGACGAACGACACTGCTACACACCTCTCAGAACGCAAAAGGGGATCCGCACACAAGCAGGATCCCCGGGAGTTGCGGAAACGAAGCGGCTATTCGCTGATGACGCTGATGACCTCGCGGCCCCGCATGCGATGGAAGGTCACGGTCCCCCCCGCCTTGGCGAAGAGGGTGTCGTCCTTGCCCTTGCCCACATTCATCCCGGGGTGCCACTTGGTGCCGCGCTGACGAACGAGGATCATTCCCGGCTTCACGGTTTGCCCGCCGAACAACTTCACACCAAGCCGCTGGGCCTCAGAATCGCGCCCGTTCCGTGAAGACGCTGCTCCCTTCTTATGAGCCATCCTTCGTTCCTTCCTTGCTCTTGGCCGTCGTGCTCTTCTTCGACGAGCTCTTCTTTAGCTTTATGTCAGCGATCTCGACGCTGGTATAGCGCTGCCTGTGCCCGGTGTGGCGGCGGTAGCGCGTCTTGCTGCGGTACTTGAAGATATCGACCTTCGGGCCCTTGACCTCATCGAGGACCTTGGCCGTCACCCGGGCGCCGGAGAGATCTGACTTCTGCGAGCTGGTCACGCCCTCGTCATCCACGACGAGCAGTGGCGTGAACTCGAGGGTCCCCGAGTCCTTCACCTTCTCGATCTGGATGACGTCGCCCTTGGCGACTTTGAACTGCTTGCCGCCCGCGCGTATCACTGCGTACAAGATCTGCTCCTCCTGAGAACCGCCCTGGGATATCCCCTAGGGCCACCGGATCGGTCGATCCAGCGACCCAGGATACCAAAGGCGCCCCGGCGACCCAACCCAACCGTCAATCGACGTCGTGGGTCACGATCCCTCTTCCCTCACAGGTCGGGCAGGGGTCCGAGAACGCCTCAACGATCCCGGTGGAGACGTTCTTGCGAGTCATCTGAACGAGACCGAGAGGGGAGATATCGAACACTTGCGTACGCGATCTGTCCTGCTCGAGGGCGTTGCGGAACGCCCGTATCACTCCGTCCCTGTTGCTGAGGTCCTCCATGTCGATGAAATCGATGACGATGATCCCGCCGATGTCTCTCACACGCAGCTGGCGGGCGACCTCGACGGCCGCTTCCTTGTTGGTCTTGAACACGGTTTCCTCGAGGTTCGAACGACCTACGAACTTGCCGGTGTTCACGTCGACAACGGTCATCGCCTCGGTGCGGTCGATGACGATGTGCCCACCCGAAGGCAGCCACACCCGGCGATCCAACGACTTACGGATCTGCTCGGTGACCCGGTACTGCTCGAAGATCGGAAGGTCACCCTCGAAGAGTTCGAGACGATGGTCCAGGTCCGGGGACGTGGATCGCACGTAGTCGCGCAACTTGCCCTCGAGCTCGCGGTCGTCCACGACGCAGCGCACGACATCTCGGTTGAAGAGATCCCTGATGACACGAAGCTCCAGCTCCGGCTCCTGATAGACGAGAGATGGCGCTTTCGCCCGCTTGGCGTGCTGGTCGATCTCCGCCCAGCTCGCGATGAGCCGCTCGAGGTCGCGCTCGAGATCCTGTTTCGAGACGCCCTCCGCCGCGGTACGAACGATCAGTCCATGCTCGGGTGGGCGGAGCGCCTGTCCAAGGTCGCGCAGTCTCGTGCGTTCGGAATCCGGAAGTCGCCGTGAAACACCCAGGGACCGGGCGTTGGGTACGAGCACGAGGTGGCGGCCCGCGAGGGAGACCAATGCGGTGAGGCGGGCCCCCTTGGACTTCATCGGATCCTTGGTTACCTGCACGAGGATCGGCTGGCCCGACCTCAGCACCGTTTCGATCCGCGGCGTCTCATCCCCCTCGTCGCCGGCGATACCCACTTCGCCGGCGTAGAGCACCCCGTTACGCCCTTCACCAACATCGACGAACGACGCTTCCATGCCCGGGAGGACGTTCTGGACCCGACCGAGGTAGATGTTGCCTACGATCGAGCGGTCTTCCTCCCGCGTGACGTAATGCTCGACGATCGTGTCCTCCTCGAGCACGGCGATCTGCGACCCCTCGGGATCTGCATGCACGAGCATGACGCGCTCGGCTGCTTGCTTGTGAGGGGGGCGCCTCCGCTGGCCGCGACGCCGGGAACGACCGTTGGATCGGCGGCTCCGCGCGGGACGTTCCTTGGTGGGTTCCGGCTCGGGACTGGGAGCGGCTTGTCTCGTCTCGAACTCGGCTAGATCGGGCGCCTTCTCGCGCTTGCGCGCCGGGCTTTCGCTCATTCGTGATCCTTCCGGGCGGTAGGAGTGACGGACGCCATCAGACGTACCGCCTCATATGGATGTTCAACAGGAGGCCAACACACAGAAAGTTGGTAAGCAGGCTCGAGCCCCCGTAGGAGATGAATGGCAACGGGATGCCGGTGATAGGCATGATCCCCATGGTCATCCCGACGTTCACGAACACCTGGAACACCCAGTAGGCCGCGATCCCACCGGCGATGAGGGTGCCGAACATGTCTCGAGACATCGTGGCGATCCGCAGAGCTCGCCAGATAAGCAGCACGAAGAGCGCAAGCAACGTCGCTGAGCCTACGAACCCGAGCTGCTCGCCGACGGCTGTGAAAATGAAGTCCGTGTGTTGCTCGGGCACGAAGTCCAATGACGTCTGGGTGTTCTCCGCGCGCAGGCCCTTGCCCTGCATCCCGCCGGATGCGATCGCGATCTTGGATTGCGTGAGGTTGTAGCCCTCGGACTGCACGTCGGGAGAGGCATCGAGGAACGCCGTCACGCGCTCGATCTGATACTCCTCGAGCATTCCGAGCTGGATCACGGTCACGATCGCGATCAGGCCGATCAGGGCAAGCGCACCGAAATGCCGGAGCTTGGCTCCCCCGATGAGCAAGCTCACGGACAAGAGGATGACGAACACCAGCGTCGTGCCGAGGTCGGGCTGGAGATAGATCAGGATCATCGGAAGCATGGCGATGCCACACACAGCGGCAACGTCGCGCGCCCTCACGTCGCCCTTGCGTTCGGCGAGGAACGCGGCCATCCCGACCAGAACCGCGAGCTTCGCGAGCTCCGAGGGCTGCGCTTGGAACGCGCCAAGGTTGATCCAGCGGCTCGCGCCGCCGCGCACGTCCCCTAGGGGGGTGAGAACGAGCACGAGCCCCATCAGCGTGATTGCGTAAAGGACTGGAGCGAACGCGCGTAGGTGGCGGTAATCGAACATGCTCATCGCGATCAAGAGCCCGGCGCCGACGATCGCGAAGATGATCTGGCGCTCCATGAAGGCGTTCGGGTCGAGGCCCGCCGCTTCCTGCTTGTGGACGGTCGCGGAGAAGACCATCAGGACACCGAATGCCGACAGAAGAAGAGTGGCCAGAAGAAGGGCGGGGTCGAGGTGGCGGATGGGAGCCTTACGTGCCATGCGCGAGGAAACGGGCTCGCCGCCGATGCGATCGACGGCCTCGCCGAACAAACCATCCAGTTTCACGATCTCCACTCCATGGCCATCAGCCGGACGCGTCCGAGCTCAGGTTGACGTCGGTGGTCTTGTCGATACCGAAGACGCCCTCCCAGATCTGCCGCGCGACGGGGGCCGCGCTCTCGCCACCGTGGCCGGCCTTCTCGAGATAGACCGCGACCACGTAATCCGGATCCTCGCTGTAGGACACGAACCACGCGTAGTTCAGGCCCGAAGTGACCGATCCGATCTGCGCGGTACCCGTCTTGCCGTGGATCGGGAAGCGGTCGGTCGGGAATCCGGCGAACGCTCCCGCCGTGGTCCCTTCGGCCCCAGAGATGACGTCGCGCAATCCCTCGTGGATCGGGAGGATCTCGGCATCGTCGAGCGGCAGCCTGGCGGTCACCTTCGGCTTGATGTCCCTGACGACCTCCTCTTCCCCGTCGGCGGCTTCGTCCATGAAGAAATCTCCAACGTGCGGCTCCATCACGTCACCGCCGTTGGCGATCGCTCCGTAGGTAACGGCCATCTGCAACGGCGTCACGAGGAGGTCGCCCTGGCCGATGGACATGTTCACCGTGTACCCAGGGAGCCATCCATCGGCGCAGAGTCCTGATTCCTGGACCGAGAGGCACCACTCCTCGTCGGGCACGCGCCCATCGAACTCGTTTGGCAGGTCGATGCCCGTCTCGTGCCCGAAGCCGGCAGTGCGCATGTACTTCTGGAAACGTTCGCTGCCGTCCCCCGCAGAAGCGCCGAAAGCCTCCTCGAGTTCGGCCCCCAGCGTGTAGTAGAAGGTGTCGCAGGAGACTTCCAACGAGCGCGTAAAGCCCATCGTGCCCATGTCCGCGGACGTCCAGTTGTTGAACGCGACCTCGCGGTACTCGAACACCGGAGGACATCCCAGGTACGTGTACGGCGTGGCCAGGCCCGTCGCCATCGCTGCGCCGGCCGTTACGACCTTGAAGGTCGAGCCGGGGGGCGTACCCGACTGGATCGCGCGATCCAGAAGGGCGTCGTCGTCGTTGTTCTCGGGGGTGCCCTGCCCGAGTGAATCGAACTCCTTCTCGGTGATGCCGTCGGCGAGCATCGCCGGATCGAAGGTCGGCGAGCTGGCCAGCGCGAGCACGTCTCCATCCTCCGCATCCATCACGACCGCGGCGCCGGCGGGGGCGGCATACGACACACGCGCCGCGGCCAGGCCGTCCTCGAGAGCCCGCTCCGCGAGCTTCTGGATCTCGATGTCGAGCGACAGGTAGAGGTCCTGCCCCGGCTCCTCCTCCTGCAGGAACCTTGGTTCCCGCACCACCTGGCCGGCGGAGTCCACGACGACCTGGCTGATCCTCGGCTTCCCCCGCAACCAGCGGTCGTAGGTGTACTCCAGCCCGGCGACCCCGACGAGGTCCCCCGCTAGGTAGCGCGGCCCGCGCGTTCTTGAAGTGAGGATCCTTCAGGTTCTCGGGGGAGATCTGCCGTACGTACCCAAGAATCTGAGCAGCGGTTGCCCCCTGCGGGTACTCGCGGATCGTGAGCTCCTCGGCGTCGACGCCGGGCAGGTGATTCTTCTGTTCGAGGATGTAATTGACGTCACCCTTGTCGACGTCGTGAGCGACCGCCACGGGCTTGTACGGGGACACCGCCTCGTTCTCGAGATTTGTCTTCAGGTCCTTGTAGGGAACGTCCAGGATCGAAGAGAGCCGGCCCAGGACCCTTCGGATCTCGCGCGGGGTGTCGACCACCTGGCGGTCGACGGTCACGCTCAGGGACAGGCGGTTCTTGACCAGGACCTTGCCGTTCCGGTCGAGGATGCGCCCCCGAGGCGGCTCCGACTGCGTGAGCCGCACGCGATTCTCCTTCGCGAGCTCTTGGTAGTCCTCGGATGCGAGCACCTGCAAGAACCAGAGGCGTGAGAAGAGCGCGAAGAAGGCACCGATAACGAGCAGCCCGAAGATGGCAAGGCGTAGCTTCGTGCGGTCGATGCCCGGTTCGTTCTTCCCGCTGCTGGGGCCGAAGCTCAAGACCACGTGTGCACCCTCTCCGGGCGGAACTTGTCTGCCACGCGCTTAACCAACGGAAAGGCGAACGGGGTCATCAAGGTGTTGTAGAGAACGACCAGACCGGCGACCTTGGCGGTGAATCCGATGCTGACCCACGGTTGTCCCAACATGATGGCCATCGCGGCATAGCCGAACTCAGCCACAGCGGAGGCCATTGCGACGCCGAAGACTGGAGACCACACGGATTCGGTGGGGGCCAATTGACGGAACAGTCCTACGCCGTACCCGATGCACGTGTAGACGAGTGCGGTCAACCCAATGATGGAACCCGGCAACAGGAAATCGATCAGCAGACCCCCGAAGAAGCCGGTCACGAGTCCCACCCGTTCGCCGTCGAGAAACGCGAGGCTGACGACGACGACGAGGACCAATTGAGGTCGAACGCCCAGAAGGGTGAGCCGTGTCAACAGCGTCGACTGCAATGCGACGGCGAGCACGATCAGCCCAGCGATCGCGGCTCCCCGAGCGACACCGATCTCGCCGAGGATGCCGGGGGTCCTGAGGTCCCTCGTCGTCGCACTCACCTTCTCTCGCCCCCGTCACCGGCGATCCGGTCGCCGGTCTCGAGGAGCACCGTCACATAGGTCAGATCGTCGAAGTCGACGAAGGGTTCCACGGAGATGTCCTTGGAGGCGTCCGCCTCCTCACTCCCCACCTCCGCAACGGACCCGACGTTGATCCCGCCCGGGAATATCCCTCCATCCTGACCCGATGTGACGACGGTGTCCCCGACGGTCACATCAGCGTCGGTCTTGATGAACTCGAGCGAGAGGAATTCCGACCCTCCGTTGCCGCGGACCGTCCCGGTGTTCCCTTCGCCCTCCACGGTCGCGCCCGCTGCTCCGGTGGGGTCGATCAGCAACAGCACGGTCGCGGTGTTGCCACTCGCTCGGATGACCTTGCCAACAAGACCCTCCGGAGCGATGACCGCCATGTCGGGCCTGATCCCCGAGCTTCGCCCGCGGTCTATCTCGACCGCCCACTTGTAGTTAGAGGGGGCGTTGCCGAAGACGGTCGCGGTGACCCGGTCCATCTGTCGCCAGGAGCGGTCCAGCTCCAGCTGGTCTCTGAGGATCTCGTTGTCCTCCTCCACCTCGGGAAGCGCGGCAGCGTCCGCCTCCGCCTGGGCGAGCTCGTCTTCGAGCCTCTCGTTCTCGGATCTCAGGTCCGAGAGGTCGGCGAGCGACGAGAAGAAGTTCCCGACCGGCCGGGTCACGGTCGAGAAGCCCTTCTGAACGGGGGCGACGACGGTCGCGGCCAGATCCCGGGCCCGCTTCAGCGGTCCGCCCGGGTTCTGGCGGAAATCAAGCGTGATTATGACTAGGGATAGGGCGATGAATACGAGGAGCAGTACGCGTCCACGCCCATTTCGGCGATACATGCAAAAACCTCATCGCTGGTCGCGAAAACTTGGGGGCGGCATGCTGGTGCAGGCGCCTTCTGCGCCCGGCCACCCGGCGCCACCATGGTACGCCTCACGGGCGAACGCCCCTGCAGGGGCCCCCTGACCTGCGGAAACGACGCCGGGCGAAGCCTCCGCGGGCTAGTGGCGGGTGGAGGAGATCAGGACCCGCTTCAGGGACTCGAACTCCTCGAGGCACTTACCAGAACCGATGGCCACGGCCCATAGAGGCTCCTCGGCCACGTGGATCGGCATACCCGTCTCATGCTTGAGTCGCTCGTCGAGCCCTTTCAGAAGGGACCCTCCCCCGGCCAGGACGATCCCCTTGTCCATGATGTCCGCGGCCAGCTCCGGGGGCGTCTTATCGAGCGTGTTCTTCACCGCATCCACGATCGCGTTGACCGGCTCCTCGATGGCTCTGCGGATCTCCTCGGCTGCAACCACGATGGTCTTGGGCAGGCCGGTAACGAGGTCTCGTCCCCGGATCTCTGCCTGTTGCTCGTCCGGCATCGGGAACGCCGAGCCGATCGCCATCTTGATCTCCTCGGAAGTCCGCTCGCCGAGCATCAGCGAGTACTCCTTCTTGATGTAGTTGATGATGCTCTCGTCGAGCTCGTCCCCACCGATGCGGATCGACTGGCTCGTGACGATGCCTCCCAATGAGACGACTGCGACCTCGGTCGTCCCTCCACCGATGTCAACAACCATGTTGCCGGTTGGTTCGTGAACGGGAAGGCCCGCGCCGATCGCAGCCGCCATTGGCTCCTCGATGATGAACGCGCTGCGCGCGCCGGCAGAGATCGTGGCTTCCTCAACCGCGCGCTGCTCGACGCCGGTGATGCCGGACGGCACACACACGACCACGCGGGGCTTGGCGAGGAACGAACGCCGGTGAACCTTCTGGATGAAGTAACGGAGCATCTTCTCGGTTACGTCGAAGTCGGCGATCACGCCGTCCTTCAGAGGTCGGATAGCCACGATGTGGGCGGGGGTCCGGCCGATCATCTGCTTGGCCTCGGTTCCCACCGCGAGGATCGCGCCCGACTTGGTGTTGATCGCCACGACAGAGGGCTCGTTCAGCACGATGCCCCGCCCGCGCACGTACACCAGCGTGTTGGCCGTGCCGAGGTCGACGGCCATGTCACGGCCGATCATTTGAAACAGGCTATCCATGTCTAGCTCCCATTCAGAATCCCATCACCATCTCAGAATCGTTTCTTGATCTTAGATCGGGCCCCTAGAGAGCGCGAAGACCTTGAGACTAGCCGAAAAAGAGCTTGATCTCTCTTGCGGCGCTTTCTTCGGAGTCCGATCCATGCACGATGTTCTCGGTGATCACCGAGGCCAAGTCGCCTCGGATCGAGCCCGGGTCCGCTTCGATCGGGTTGGTGGCCCCCATGATCTTCCTCATGCTCACGACGGCATCGGGTCCCTGGACCACCATCGCCACGACCGGGCCGGAAGTGATGAAGTCCACCAGCTCGCCGAAGAAGGGCTTCTCGGCATGCTCCCCGTAGTGCTCCTCCGCAAGGCTGCGGTCGATCGTGAAGAGCTTCATCTCGGCCAGGGAGTACCCCTTGGCCTCGATGCGGCGGATGACCTCGCCCACCAGGCCGCGCCGAACCCCGTCCGGCTTGACCATGACGAACGTGCGATCCTGCTCGGCCACTCGATCCCTCCGCGTGGGTAGAAGCCCGGTCCGATCTGGGGTCCGCCCGGCGAGGTTCACCTCGGTCCGTTCGGAGACCCCACCGTAGCAGGCCCGCCATGTGCCCCGCTCCTCCTTCTCATCCACATCAAGGGTCTATAGCGACCTCCGTGCGGATGAGAAAGCACCGAGCCCGAAGGGCGGTGCGTGCGGTGCGTGCGGTGCGTGCGGTGCGTGCGGTGCGTGCGGTGCGTGCGGTGCGTGCACCACGTGCACCACGGGGCTGAGAGACCCCCACCCCTCCGGCGACCGTTATCTGTGCAGCAGGTGAGAACGAGCCTCCCCGACCACGTAGTGGGAGCCGGTGACGCACACGAGCTCGACGGGCTCCGCTTGAGCGATCGCCGTATCGACCGCGCTGGGAACGTCCTCGATCACTTCGCAGGCCAGCCCCAGCTCGAGGGCCACCACTTTCAACTGAGCGGCCGGAACCGCACGCACGTGTTTGGGCTCGGTGGCCACGACGCTCGCCGGCACTCGTCCGATCTCGGCAAGCATCCCTCCGTAGTCCTTGTCCTGGGCGATCCCAACCACGAATCGGACCTTCTTGAAGGCGAAGGCCTCGACCAGGCTCGAAACCATGGCCGACACACCATCCGGGTTGTGCGCCACGTCCAAGACCACCGGCGGTGCCATCTCACCGCGAAGCCGAAGGGCTTCGAGCCGCCCGGGGGCGTTCACGTTCCCGAAACCTTCCTCAACGACGGCCTGTTCGAGCCGTTGTGCGGGAAGGAAACGCGTCACCGCTTCGAGCGCTGCAGCTGCATTCAGCCCCTGGTGCGCTCCATGGAGCGGCAGGAACAATTCCTCGTACGTCCCCGCGCTCGAGGTCAGGGTCAGGTAACGGCCCCCGAACGCGACCCGGTTGTCGTCAACCGCGAAATGTTTGTCGATCAGTGAGACCTCGGACCGTCTGCTCACCGCGACCTCCTGGAAGAGGTTCCGCAGTTCGGGAACGCGCTCCGCGGTCACCAGGGCACCGTCCGGTTTGATGATGCCCGCTTTCTCTCGAGCTATCGTCTCCTTCTCGGTGCCCAAGAATCCGGTGTGATCGAGCCCCACGTTCGTGATCACCGAGACGACACCGTCAACCACGTTCGTGGCGTCCCATTCGCCGCCCATGCCCACTTCCACAACGATCGCGTCGACTGGTTGCTCCGCGGCCCAGAAGAAGAACATGCCTGTGAGCACTTCGAAATACGAAAGCCTCTCCCCCAATCGGGACTCGACCAGCTGTACGTAAGGCAACACGTTCTCGAAAACCTCGCCGAAGACCTCTTCGGACAGCGCCTCACCGGACAGGGCCATCCTCTCGGTCACCGATTCCAGATGCGGGGAGGTGTAGGTCCCGACGGACAACCCCGTGGCCGCGAGGAGGGCGGTGATCATCCGTGCAGAGGTCGTCTTGCCGTTGGTCCCCGTGATGTGCACGGCTGGGACGGCGCGCTCCGGGTGGTTAAGCTTTTCGCACAACGCTTCGATGCGATCGAGCGACGGTTTGAGATTCTTCATCGCGTCGATCCCGAGGCCATCCAGGTACGCCTCCGCTTCGCCGAAGCTCATCGAGGAGCGCCGAGCGCAGCCAGCTGGGTCTCGAGCTTCGCCCGGGCGGCGGCCGCGTCCTCCAGCTTCTGACGTTCCTTGGAGACGACGGCCTCCGGAGCCTTGGCGACGAACTCCTCGTTCGAGAGTTTGCGCCGGGCCCGGTCTATGTCTTCGTCGACCTCTTCGATCTTCCTAGCGATGCGCCCGCGTTCGACCTCGGTGTCGATGACATCCTCGAAGTCCATCTCGATCTCGATGCCGGCCCCCGTGATAGTGCGGGCTCCGGCGGGCGAGGTCGCCAGTTCCTCGACCAGCTCTATGTCACCGACCTTGGCCAGCGCCTTGATCGCATCGAGCATCTGTTCGATCTCTTGTCGATGAGCGCCGGCGACGACCGACACTGCCACCCGTCGGCCCGGGGGGATCGCGTGGTCCGACTTCAGGCGCCGCAGGCTCCCGACGAGATCCTGGAACCGCTCCATCGTGCTTTCGACCCCCTCGTCCCTGTAGTCATCGGCCTCGGGCCAGTCGCTGCGGATGATGCGGGACGAAGCGGGCCGCAGCTTCGACCACAGCTCTTCCGTGATGAACGGCGTGACGGGGTGAAGGAGTCTAAGGATCCGATCCAACACGTGCACCAGCACTGCTTTGGTCGGTACATCGTTCGGGCCGTTCAACTCGAGCTTGGCGAGCTCGATGTACCAGTCGCAGTACTCGCTCCAGATGAAGCGATACAGAGTCTTGACCACCTCGGGAAAAGAGAGATCGTCGTAACCGGATTCAACCGCCTCGAGCGTCGCGTCGAGCCGGGACAGGATCCATCGGTCCGCCAGCGACAGCTCATCGGAGCCGGGCAGCTCGGGACGTTCGTCCTCCACCGACAGCAGCACGAAACGGGTCGCGTTCCAGAGTTTGTTCGCGAAGTTGCGTGCACCTTCGATCCGCTCCTCGGACGCGTTCGTGTCGTTCCCGGGGACCGCGGAGGAGACCAGCGAGAACCTCAAGGCGTCTGCCCCGTGCCGCTCGATCACGTCAAGCGGATCCATGACGTTCCCGGCGGACTTGGACATCTTCTTGCCTTCGAAGTCGCGGACGAGTCCCGTCATCAGGGCCTTCCTGAACGGCACATCGTTCATGCAATACATGCCGGAGAAGATCATGCGAGCGACCCACAGATACAAGATGTCGTAACCAGTAACGAGAACACTGGTGGGATAGAAATAGGCGAGGTCCTCGGTCTGGTCCGGCCAGCCGAGGGTCGAGAACGGCCACAGCTGTGATGAGAACCACGTGTCCAGGACGTCCGGGTCCTGCCGGATGTTCTTGGATCTACAGCTTCGACACGAACCCGGATCGTCGAGGCTCGCGAACACCTCGCCGCACTCGTCGCAATACCAGACGGGGATCCGGTGGCCCCACCACAACTGTCGGGAGATGCACCAGTCGCGGAGGTTCTCCATCCAGTCCAGATACGCCTTCTCGAAGCGCTTCGGGACGATATCGACGCTTTGATCCCGCACCACGTCGATCGCGGGGCCGGCCAGACTCTTCATGGCGACGAACCATTGCTCCGAGAGCCACGGCTCGATCTCGTTCTTGCACCGGTAGCAGTGTCCGACCGGGTGGACGTAGGGCCGTTCGATCTCGTCGACGAGGCCCAGTTCCTCCAGACTCGCCAGGACGGCCCCTCGAGCCTCGTACCGGTCGAGGCCGGCGAACCGGCCCGCGTTCTCGTTAAGGGTGGCCGTGGCGTCGAAGATGTTGATCTTGTCGACGCCGTGGCGCTCGGCGATCTCGAAGTCCACCGGATCGTGGGCGGGTGTGACTTTTACTGCACCGGTCCCGAACTCACGATCTACCGCCTCGTCGGCGACGATCGGCATCGGGCGGTCCGGAAGGAAAGGATGAGCGACCGAGCTTCCGACGAGATGCGTGTAGCGCTCATCGTTCGGATGCACGGCGATCGTCGTGTCGCCCAACATCGTCTCGATACGCGTCGTGCTCACAGGGATGAACCCGGAGCCGTCGGAGAGCGGATATCTGAAGGTGATGAGCTCCCCCGCGACATCCTCGTGCTCGACCTCGATGTCCGAGAGGGCAGTCGTGTGGAAGGGACACCAGTTGATGATCCGCAATCCGCGGTAGATCAATCCATCCTCAAACCACCGAACGAAGACCGTCCGGACCGCGCGCGATAAACCCTCATCCATCGTGAAACGCTCGCGTTCCCAGTCGCAGGAACACCCCAGACGACGGAGCTGATTGATTATGCGGTCGCCGAACTGCTCCTTCCATTGCCACACGCGCTCGACGAAGGCCTCGCGGCCGATGTCCTGGCGCGACGTTCCCTCTTTGGCCAGCTCTCGCTCGACCACGTTCTGCATGCCGATACCCGCGTGATCGGTGCCGGGGACCCACAACGTCTCGAAGCCCTGCATCCGGGCGCGCCGGATGAGGACGTCTTGAAGCGTGTTGTTGAGCGCGTGGCCCATGTGAAGCGCCCCCGTGACGTTGGGGGGAGGGATCACGATCGAGAAGGGTTCCTTATCGGGGTTCGGCTCGGCCCGGAAGTCACCGCCCTCTTCCCACGTCCGGTACCAGTGCCGCTCGATGGCGTGCGGCTCGTAGGCGGTCGATCGATCTGACCCCTGGCGGGTCGTGGCAGCGATCTCGTGCTCCTTTCGGACGTTACGGCTTTCCGATCGCCTGGAATACAGCGATGTTCTGGCCCCGATTGTAGGAGGGGCTCGCTGCGGCCCGTCCTCTAGATACCCGCACGTCGATGCTCCTCTCGCCACCTCGGCGGCTTGGGTGCTCGTACCGCACCTGATCCCTCGCGTGGAAGGTCGGTTCGTTACCTATTCTCTCCGAATCGCTACAGGTTCTCCCCGAAGAGTGACGGCGAGAACCCGCCATTGGGCATGGATTGGGCTCGAGGTTTGGCGTCACTGCTCGCAGATATGGACTGCAGACTCGACAGAACGATCGCGGCGACGAGGGCGACGATGATGACCACAGCGATGATGACAACCCAGGTTCTACGTCCGCTGCGAAGGGCCACCCAGCAGACTTATCAGGCGGAGCGCTCGCCGCGCGCCGGACGCTCCTGTCGCGCTTTGCGTGGCACCAGCGTCGGGTTCACCTTCTCGAGCACGACCTCACGGTTGATCACGCACTTGCCGACGTCTTCGCGTCCGGGGAGGTCGTACATGACATTGAGGAGCACCTCTTCGAGGATCGCCCGCAAGCCACGGGCGCCTGTGCCTCGAAGCATGGACTGCTCGGAAACCGCTTCGAGAGCATCGTCTGTGAACTCGAGCTCGACGCCGTCGAAGTCGAAGAACTTCTTGTACTGACGGATCAGTGCGTTCTTCGGCTCGGTGAGGATCTTCACGAGTGCCTTGTGATCGAGGTTGTGCACGTGGGTTATGACCGGAAGGCGCCCGACGAACTCGGGGATCAACCCGTACTTAAGAAGGTCCTCGGGCAGGACGTGCTCGAGGATGGTGCCGAGGTCTTTCTCCGCGAGCTTGCGAACGTCGGCGCCGAACCCAACTCCCTTGCGGCCGATGCGTCCCTCGATGAGCTTCTCGAGACCGGCGAACGCCCCGCCACAGATGAACAACACGTTCGTCGTATCGATCTGGATGAATTCCTGATGGGGATGCTTGCGGCCCCCCTGAGGAGGAACGCTAGCAGTCGTCCCCTCGAGGATCTTCAGAAGAGCCTGCTGCACGCCTTCGCCTGAGACGTCCCTCGTGATGGAGGGGTTCTCGGACTTGCGGGCGATCTTGTCGACCTCGTCGATGTAGATGATGCCGGTCTCGGCACGCTTGACGTCGTAGTCCGCAGCCTGGATGAGCTTCAGCAAGATGTTCTCGACGTCCTCGCCGACGTAGCCGGCTTCGGTCAGAGCGGTCGCGTCCGCGATCGCGAACGGAACGTTGAGCATGCGTGCCAGGGTCTGGGCCAGCAGGGTCTTGCCACAACCGGTCGGCCCGAGCAAGAGGATGTTGGACTTCGCCAGCTCGACCTCGCCGTCTGCCTGCGATCCCACCTGGATGCGCTTGTAGTGGTTGTAGACGGCGACCGAGAGCACCTTCTTCGCCTGTTCCTGTCCGACGATGTAGTCGTTGAGGAACTCGTAGATCTCCTTCGGCTTCGGAAGGTCCTCCAGCTTCAGTTCGGGAGTTTCTGCGAGCTCCTCTTCGATGATCTCGTTGCAGAGATCGATGCACTCGTCGCAGATGTAGACGCCGGGGCCCGCGATGAGCTTCTTGACCTGCTTCTGCGATTTCCCGCAGAAGGAACATTTGAGGAGGTCACCGCCGTCGCCGAATTTCGGCACCCGTATCCCCCTAAGCCTCTGGCTTCTCCGCAGGAGAAGGTTCTGCTTCTGCCTCCATGAGGCGAGAAGGCTCCCCCGGCAAGAGCGCCGCGCCGTCTTCCGCTTGTGCTCTGCTGCTGATGATCTCGTCGATAATACCGTAGGCCTTTGAGTCTTCGGCGGTCATGAAGCGGTCACGGTCGATGTCCTTCTCGACCTGTTCGACGGTCTGCTTCGTGTGATGGGCGATGATCTCGGCCATCCTCTTGCGGAGCGACAGAACCTCTTTCGCGTGGATCTCGATGTCGGCGGGCGTGCCCTGGAAGCCTGCGGATCCCTGGTGGATCATCACCTTGGCGTTGGGCAGTGCGTAGCGCTTGTTGGCTGCTCCTCCACACAGGAGGATCGCCCCCATCGACATGGCCATGCCTACGCAGATGGTCGACACGTCCGGCTTGATGTACTGCATGGTGTCGTAGATCGCCATACCGGCGTAGACCATGCCACCGGGAGAGTTGATGTAGATGCTGATGTCCTTGTCGGGATCCTCGGATTCGAGGTGCAACAACTGCGCAACGATCAGGTTCGCAACCTGATCGTCGACCGGCGTCCCGAGGATCACGATCCGCTCTTTGAGGAGGCGCGAGTAGATATCGAAGGCGCGTTCGCCACGGCTCGTCTGCTCGACGACCATTGGGACGAGATGGTTGCGGTAAATGTCTTGGTTGTTCATCCGTTGCTTTCTTCATCGACCGACCGGCCGACGACATTGACGTTTTGCACCACATGATCGAGTGCCTTACGCCGCATGATATCCGCTGCGACGGCATTCAGACGCCCAGTTGAGACCAGCTCCTTAGCCACTTCTTGGGGGTCTCGCTGCGTTTGCGCCGCCGCCAGAGCCACCTCACGACCCAGATCCTCCTGGGTCACTTCGATGTCCTGCGTACGGGCGACCTCTTCGAGGAGAAGCTCCGCTTTAACCGATTGGGCCGTCTGGCCCCGGATCTCGGACCTAATCTCGAGTTCGGTCATGTTCGCCTGGCCGGCGTAGTCGGCCATCGTCAACCCAGCGCGCTTCAGCTCCTCTTCGAAATGAGAGAGTCGATGCTCGAACTCCCCTTCGACCAGCTTGGCAGGCGGATCGAGGTCGGAGGAGGCGATCAGTTGCTCGAGGACCGCGCCGCGTAACTGTTCCTCGACGACTTCCTTCTTCACACCGGCCAGCCGCTCACGCAGGTCCGACTTGAGATCGTCAAGGGTGTCGAACTCGCCCACCGTCTTCGCGAAATCGTCGTCGAGCGGCGGAAGCTTCTTCGCCTTCACCTCTTTAACCAGGACCGTGAAGGAGATCTGCTCACCGGCCAGCTCGCCGTCGGCGAGGGTGTCGCTGAACTTCAGGATCGCGCCCGGCCGGGCTCCCTCGAGCTGTTCGTCTAGCTGAGGGGGGCCGGAATGCGAGCCCACCTCGTAGAGATAATCGGGAGCGCTCGCGCCCTCGACCGGCTGGTCGTTCCGGTATCCGTTGAGGTCGATTAGGGCGAAATCACCCCGGCGGGCATCTCGCCCGACGGTCTCGAGCTCCGCGAAGCGGTCACGAAGCCGTTCCAGCTGTTCGTCGACGTCGGCGTCGGTCACGTCGGTTGGGGGCTGATCCACCTGGATCGCGTCCAGGTCAGGGATCACGATGTCGGGCCGCGTGTCGACCGTGGCCTCGAAGACCAGCGGCGAGCCGGGGTCGAAATCCACGATCTCGATCTCCGGAGGCGCGATCGCCTCGAGCTCCTCGGCATCGAGAGCCTGGCTGTAGAAGCGAGGCAGCGCGTCCCGGAGGGCCTCCTCGCGTACGGCGTCGGCCCCCACACGAGCATCGATCAGTTGCCGGGGAACCCTTCCCTTGCGGAATCCGGGCACCTTTATCTCCTTGGCCCAGCGCCTGTACACCTCTTCCAGGGCGGGCCCCAGGGCGTCCTCCGGGACCTCGACGCGCATCTTCACGCGGTCCTTCTCGAGGCGTTCGGAGGTGGTCTGAAGAGCTGCCGTGGCCATGAGGGCATCCTAGACGTGCGGTACCTCGGTCCGAGGCGTGAGGCAGGAGATCGTGAGCCGGCGTCAAACCTTTAGATAGGAGAGTTTCGGGTATTCAGAGCCTCGAACGATCCGGGTTGGGAGCCAGAAACCGCGCTAGGCGGACGAAGTGGGGATGACGGCCCCTGGCTCCCAACCCGGATTCTTCGCTTGCTCTTCTCCTCGTTGCCCCCTTGTCACAGCTTAATGGCCGCCACATCGACCCCGGGTTCATGCGATGCTCTCACCACGGGGCGTGGCGCAGCTTGGTTAGCGCGCCTGCTTTGGGAGCAGGAGGCCGGCGGTTCGAATCCGCCCGCCCCGACCCAACCGGCGCGCAGGGCGGCCTGCTTCACCCCGTCGAGTGCGACGCACGCTATCACCGGCGCGCCCCGGGGCACAGCGCTCCGAGGTCGTTTGTCCGCACCTTACGATTTGCCTGCTTTGTTAATCGGGCGTAGCTGGTGCTATCGTCCGCGAAGCCATGCAGGCGCAGCGAGGGGGAGAAACCGTGCATGCCGTGGGAGGGCACGGGCACTCAGTTAGAGACTCCGAAGGCGGGCGTGCCCTTGTGAGAGAAGCCGACGAGTTCGAGATCCTCCAGGCCGTCGCCGACGGGATCACGGTGCAGGAGCCGAGCGGGGCTCTCGCCTGGGCGAACGAGGCCGCAGCACGCGCGATGGGCTATGGGTCGGCGGAAAAGCTGATGGCGACGCCCATCTCCGAGGTCATGAAGAACTTCGAGCTCTTCCAAGAGTCGGGCGATCCTTTTCCCATCGAACTCCTGCCCGGTCGTCAGGCGCTTGCCGGCGTGGAGGAACCCGACACCGTCGTCGGCTTCCGGATCGTCGAAAGCGGGGAGTTTCGCTGGTCGATCGTAAAGGCGAAGCCCGTTTTTGATGACGACGGGCAGGTGAAGTACGCGGTCAACATCTTCCATGACATCACCGACCGTAAGCGAACCGACCAACAGCGCCTTGCCTTACTGGAAGCCGAGATGGAAGCGCGCTCACAAGCGGAGCAGGCTGCCAAACACCTTGCGCGGCTTCAGGCGGTTACCTCCTCTCTCGCAGATACGGTGACATCGGGCCAGGTGGCCGATGTGATCGTCGACCAGGCGATGGTGACGCTCGACGCCGCCGCGTGTCTCGTCCTTCTTACAGGCAAGGACGGAACCCTCGCGATCGAGGGGTGGCAAGGATACGAAGATAGCGATATCCGCGAGTGGGATCACATGACCGTCGACATGCCGCTCCCGATAACCGAAGCGATCCGCACCGGGAAGCCGGTCGCGGTCCAGTCGCGCGCAGAGCGAGACGCTCGATACCCGGTCCTGGCGACCGTTCGGAATGGTTTCAACGCGTCGGTCTCACTTCCCCTGATCGTTGAAGGCAAGACGTTGGGAGCCCTGGGCCTGAGCTTCGCCGACGAAAGGCGCTTCAGCCCGGACGAAAATTCCTTCATGCTGGCTCTAGCTCAACAGTGCGCGCAAGCTCTGGAGCGATCCCGCTTGTACGAGGCGGAACAGACCTCGCGAGAGAACCTCGAGTTCCTCGCGGAGACGAGCCGGGTGCTGGGCTCCTCGCTCGACTACCGAAAAACGCTGTCCCACGTGGCCCAACTGGTCGTCCCGCGCTTGGCGGACTGGTGCGTGATCGACCTGACCGACGAGCAACCCGGTGTCCCTCATCAGCTGACCGTCGCACACTCGGATCCAAAGCGGGCCGCCCAGGCGCGCGACCTCCGACGGCGATATCCGTCGCGAGACGGCGAGGGATCGGCGCGCGTCATCAGCACTGGGGAACCGGAGGTGATCCCTCGCATCGAGGACGACATGCTTCGTATGAGCGCCCAGGACGACGAGCACCTCGAGCTTCTGCGGGATCTCGGGCTCCGGTCGGCGATGGTCGTTCCGCTGAGGGCGCGGGGTCGGATCTTCGGGGCGATCACCTTCGCCTCGTCCCGTCCCGAGAAGGAATACGGAAAGCAGGACCTCGTCCTCGCGGAGGACATGGCGCGCCGGGCCGCCATGGCCGTGGACAACGCCAGGCTGTTCCAGGAGGCACAGCAGGCGGCGGAGCGACATCGCAGCCTTATCCAAAGCGTTGATGCGATCGTGTGGGAAGGCGACGCGGAAACCCTGCGGTTCACCTTCGTGAGCCAGCGAGCCCGGGACATGTTGGGTTACCCGCTCGGCCGGTGGACCTCGGATCCCAACTTCTGGTCGGAGCGCGTTCATCCCGACGATCGCGAGCGGGTCATGGGCCTTTATGAGGCCGCTCTCGCTACCGGCTTGGATCAAGAGATCGAGTATCGAGCGATCGCGGCTGACGGACGTGAGCTATGGCTGCGCGATTTCGTGCATGTGACCAAGGACGCGTCCGGGAAGCCGCGCGCCCTGCGGGGGCTCACCGTCGACATCTCCGGTCGCAAAGTGGTCGAGATGCGGCTTCAGGAAAGCAACGCACGCTTCGCCTATCTCGCCCGGACGCTTCAGCAAAGCCTGCTGCCTCCCGAGCTCCCCACCATCCCCGGCGTCGAGATCGCCGCCCGATATCGAGCCGCGGGCAAGGGCAACGAGGTCGGCGGGGATTTCTACGACCTATTCGACACCGAAGAGGGCGAATGGGTCGCCGTGATGGGAGACGTTCGAGGCAAGGGGGCGAAAGCTGCCGCCCTGACCGGGCTTGCTCGCCACACGATCCGGGCGGCGGCCATGCAAGGCCTCAACCCGGAGGGCGTGCTCAATTCGCTCAATGCCGCTCTTCAACGTCATGAGGTCTCGGACGACAGCGCTCAGTTCTGCACCGTCACCTATACGCTGCTGCAACAGAGCGCCGGGGCGACGACACGCATGAAGGTCGTCAGTGGTGGACACCCCCTTCCCCTGGTTATGCGTGCCGACGGCAAGGTGGAGGAGGTCGGTATACCGGGGATGCTGCTCGGCGTGGTTCCAGATCCCGAGTTGCAGGAAGCCGAGGTGAAGCTCAACGTCGGCGACGCGATCATGCTCTACACCGACGGTGTGACCGATGGTAGGCGCGAGGGAGAGTTGTTCGGGGAGCAACGGCTCCGCGCCGTCTTCGGCTCATGCATCGGTATGGATGCCGAAGAGATCGCGGACCTGGTGGAACGGTCTGTCGTTGACTTCTGGTCCGACGAGCCGCTCGACGACATCGCCATCCTGGTCCTGAAAGTCCGCCCGGCCCGGTAGAGTCGCTCGTGTCGCGGGTGTAGCTCAATGGTAGAGCTCCAGCCTTCCAAGCTGGTCATGAGGGTTCGATTCCCTTCACCCGCTCGGCTTCATCCCCACTACAACAGGGAGTTCCTTGTCATCCGTCCGTGAGTTCGTGACCCAGCATCGGGATCGCTACCTGGGCTGGTATTCCGAGGCCTGCACCATCCCGTCGCTCGCTATGCAGCCGGACGGTCTCGCCAAGATGGCGCGCTGGGTCGAAGAGAAACTCCAGTCGCTCGGCGCAGAGGTCGAACGTCTCACGATCGACGGGGCCCCCGACGTCCTTCTCGGGCACCTCGGAGGTGGCAAACGAACCGTGCTCGTGTACGACCACTACGACGTTCAGCCTCCCGATCCACTCGAGCTATGGAAGTCCGATCCCTTCAAACCCGAGATCAGGGATGGCTTCCTCTATGCGCGCGGCGCCGCCGACAACAAGGGGGACCTCGTCGCGCGCCTCGCCGGGTTGGAGGTTTACCGAGA
This sequence comes from uncultured Actinomycetes bacterium, assembly GCA_963777015.1. Classification (GTDB taxonomy): domain Bacteria; phylum Actinomycetota; class CADDZG01; order CADDZG01; family WHSQ01; genus JACCXF01. The sequence continues at coordinate 781,076 of CAVZOQ010000003.1, read as the reverse complement.
GGTCGTAGGTGATCTCCCAGTCAACATCAAGATGCTGGTCGAAGGCGAAGAAGAGACCGGGTCGCGCAACTTCGAGGCGTTCGTCTCTCGCTACGGACACAAGCTCACGGCGGATGGATGCGTGTGGGAGGGAGCCGGCGTCGATCATGCCGGCCGGCCCGAGTTCGTGTTCGGCGCCAAAGGACTTGCGTACGTCGAGCTGAATCACAGGGGCTTGAATGACGACCAGCACTCGTCGATTGCCGTGATCGCCCCGAGCCCGGTATGGCACCTCATCGCCGCGCTCTCGTCCTTGCGTGACGATGATGGGCGAGTTCTCATCGACGGCTTCTACGACGATGCGAAAGAGCCGACGAAGGAAGACTGGGAGATGCTCGAGACGCTCCCCTACGACGAGGAAGGCGAGTTGAAGCGCCTCGGAGTGGACCGGTTCATCGGCGGCTCGACTGGTACCGAACTCTTGCGACGCTACTTCTTCGAACCCACGTGCAACATCGCCGGTCTCGAAGCGGGATTCACCGAGCGAGGGACGTCGAAGACGGTTCTCCCAAAGGAAGCTATGGCGAAGCTCGACTTGCGTCTCGTGCCGGACCAGAACCCTCATGACATCGTCACGAAACTGCGACGGCATCTCGATACGAATGGCTTCGCCGACATCGACATCACCTCGTTCTCGATGCAGAGTCCCGTTCGATCGCCAGTCGATTCGTTGGTGAGCCGCGCCACGTTACGGGGCGCCAAGGAAGTCTTCGGCAAGGACCCGGCCCCCGCGCCTCTGATGATCGCGACGGGACCCATGTACCCCATCGCCGGGACACTGGGGATCCCCACAGTTTCGCCCGGCGGGGTTTGTCGACCCGACTCGAACATCCATGCCCCGAACGAGAACGTCGCTTTGGACGATTTCTTCAGAACGATCGAATACACCACGGCCTGGATCGACGCGTTCGCTACTGAGGCTTAGCTCCTTCAGAGGACGAACCCTGCGCGAGCTTCATCACGAACCTCGCTCCGTGGGGCTCGAGACGCTCGTACCACAGGTCACCGCCGAAGGCCCTGACGAGTCCCCGAGCGATCGAGAGGCCCAGACCCGAGCCACCGGATTTCGCTTCCAGGGCGCGTGTGAAGGGATCGAACAGGGTTTCCTCCAACTCTTCCGCCACACCGAGCCCGTCATCTTCGATGGCCACCTCGAAATGGAGCAGGCGGTGACTACATCGAACGCTCACGTTACGACCCCCGTACTTGTACGCGTTCGTGAGGAGGTTCACGAGGACCTGCTCCAGCCGGTGGGGGTCGGCCCGCACCATCGCTTCCGGATCGACCTCCACGTTTACCGATTTTTCGGAGGGTGGAGGGACCGATCCGAGAGCCTCCTCGATGGAGGACTTCAGCGACACCGTATCCATATGCACCCGGAAATTGGGACTCTGGACGTGTGAGAGATCCAGGAGGTCGTTGATGAGGAGCTGAGCCCGGCTCCCCGAGCGCCCGATCCCCTCGAGGCATTCCCGCCTCTGCCTCTCGGTCATCCGCTCCCAGTTCGATGACAGCGCCGCTGCAAGGCCCGTGAGGGCGCTCAATGGATTACGCAACTCGTGGGCTACCGCTTGCACGAAGTCCCGCTTGTCCAGATCGCGCTCCAGCTCCTCGAGACGTTTCCGTTCCGAGATGTCGCGGGCGATCACAGATACTCCCGTCACTTCTCCACGCTTGTTGTGAACCGGCGACGCGGAGATAGAGACGTGGAGGATGGATCCATCCTTGGCCACACGCTGACTCTCGTAATGGTCGACGTGGCCGCCCCCATAGATGACGTTGAGGATCGTGATCTCCTCGCCCTTCCGATCGGTGGGGACGATGATCCCGACCGGGAGGCCGATGGCCTCTTCCGCCGAATACCCATAGAGCCGTTCCGCCGCTTGGTTCCAGCTCGTGATGATCGCGTTTCGATCCTTCGACAGGATCGCGTCATCCGAGGAGGCCACGATCGACGCGAGACGACGTCGCCCCTCCTCGACCTCGTTCCGGATCGCGCTCTCGGCCACGATGTTCGCGATGGATTGGAGGAAATCCACGTCGTGCGAGTTGAACTCTCGCAGCGCAGACGTGTGGGCCCCCAAGACGCCGAACGGAGACTCACTTCCCCCGATGATCGTGCTGATGCCGCTCACGACTTCGTGCTCCCATAGAAGGGGTGAGCCCACGAAGCGGGTCTCGGATGCCAGATCGTCGACGACTACAGCCTCGTCATGGAGGAGAGCAAAACCTGCCTGGGATTCACTTCCGGTCCCGATCCGTGCCGAACCTACGTAGCCGGGCTTCCATCCTTCGCCCGCGCGCAGCAGGAGCTGCTCCCCACCCGGCAACAGCTCGAGCACCTCGCAGAACTGGACCCGCAGACCATCGACAACGATCCGCACCGCTTCGTCCATCAACTCCTGAATCGTGGAATCGCCCAGAGCCTGCTGTCCGAAGGACGCGACGGATGCTTGCTGTTGGATCCGGATCTCCAGCTCGTCTTGGTTAGCGGCATCTACGGGTTCGTCACCCATGGAAGATCACAACCATAGGTAGCGCACGATCGATGCCAGAGGTTTCGTGATCCAACAGGTTCCCCGAACTAGACGTCTCGACGTCCAGAAAGCCTAGCAGCGCGCATCCCAGGGTTGGCGAGGATTCCCTTCGGGATCGTTCCCCAGAATTTGAGGTTCAGCTAAGTCTCTACATCGGGGGTGAGCCCAAAGGGGTAACTGAATGGTCTCCTAAGGACCCGATCGATGGCAGCCATTCCGTCAAGGGCGAGGACCGGCCCTTTCAGGGGACTCTCTCACGTACGATGCCGGGGCACAGCGACCTCGTCGATAAACGGGGGGTAGAGCCGAAGTGAGCGAGCGAGCAACCGAGGCACGTCGGAGCGCCGCCGGCGTCGTGCTCCTGACCCTTGCCTCGGGCCAGTTCCTGATGACGCTCGACAGTTCCGTGATGAACGTATCGATCGCACAGGTCGCCGAGGACGTTGGCACATCGATCACGGGGATACAGACAGCGATCACTCTCTACACGCTCGTGATGGCTACGTTGATGATCACGGGCGGCAAGATAGGAAGCCTGATCGGCCGGCGTCGAGCCTTCTCGATCGGTTGCGTGATCTACGGCATCGGAAGCTTCACCACTTCGCTGGCTCCGAGCCTTCCGATACTCATCCTCGGCTGGTCATTCCTGGAGGGTGTCGGCGCCGCACTCATCATGCCGGCCATCGTCGCGCTCGTCGCATCTAACTTTCCACCGGAAGGGCGACCTCGGGCCTACGGTCTCGTCGCGTCTGCGGGCGCGATCGCGGTCGCCGCGGGTCCATTGATCGGCGGTCTTGTTACGACGTATTGGACATGGCGCCTGGTGTTCGCGGGCGAGGTTGTGATCGTGTTCGGGATCCTTTTGCTCACACGAAGGATGCAGGACGCTCCGCCGCAGAGCACCAATCGCATCGATCTCGTCGGAGTAGCTCTTTCATCCGCCGGGCTTGGGCTCGCCGTGTTCGGCGTGCTCCGTGCCGGAGAATGGGGATGGGTGCAGCCCAAAACGGGAGGGACTTCATGGCTCGGTCTATCTCCCACCATCTGGTTGATCCTCGCGGGCTTGCTGATCCTTCGACTCTTCTTGGGTTGGGAAGCGCGGGTGGCGGCCGCCGGCCGAGAACCCCTTGTTCGCACAACGATGTTGCGGAACGCTCGTCTCGTCGGCGGTCTCACGATGTTCTTCTTTCAGTACCTGGTTCAAGCGGGACTGTTCTTCGTGGTGCCTTTGTTCCTTTCCGTGGCCCTCGGGCTCAGCGCATTAGCCACGGGCGTCCGGCTGCTACCGCTCTCGATCACACTCCTTCTGGCCGCCGTCGGGATCCCGAAACTCCGCCCCCACGCTTCGGCGCGCAGAGTCGTCCGGTGGGGCCTAGTGGGGCTGTTCGCCGGAGTCGTTTCGTTGATCGCGGCCCTCGAAGTTGGAGCTGGCGCCGAGATCGTGACTCCCCCTCTCCTTCTGGCCGGCTTCGGGGTGGGGGCTCTTGCCTCGCAGTTGGGAGCCGTGACCGTCTCAGCCGTCTCCGATGAGTTGAGCGGAGAGGTGGGTGGGCTGCAGAACACGATGACGAACCTCGGTGCGTCGCTCGGGACGGCGCTCGCAGGCTCGATCCTTATCGCCGGTCTGACCGGGGCGTTCATCCAAGGGATCCAGACGAACCCAGCGGTCCCGGCGGAAGTTGCGTCGGAGGCCGAGGTGGAGCTCGCGGCCGGGATCCCGTTCGTTTCGGACAAGGATCTCGAATCCGCTCTCAGGGAGAACGATGTCCCCGATGATCAAGCGGAGATCGTCCTCGACCAGTACGAAGAAGCTCGGATCGCAGGTCTCAGGGAGGGCCTGGCGGTCCTCGCCATCATCGCTCTGGTCGCGCTGTACCTCACCCGCCTGATTCCGGACGCGGCGGTGGCCGACTCCCCTGGGGGAGGCGGTCGCCCGTAGGGTGACCTCGGCATGCGCCCATGGCCCAGTGGAAAGCGCGTCGGACTTCTAATCCTTGCGTTGGATCATGTTCGAAACAAAGCGCCGGTCTACGGACGGCTTCTTTCGACCGAGTAGGAGGACCCCGGAACCGGCGGCATAACAGCACCGATCAGCCACAGGAGCGGAAGGAAGATCCCCAAGACCCCCAGAACGGTGTGGCCTTTCCTGAAACAGGTCATACACACTGTGAAAACCAGGACGAGGTACAGAACTACCAGTCCCGACCACCAGAGCCACTCCATCTACTCACTCTCCTTTATGTATGAATGGCCGTCAGCCACCTGTCCATCACACGCCTCCAGGGAGGAGGGTTGCATCATCCCGTTCGGATGATTCGTGGGAGCGTGGGGCATCACCACGGCAGGAGTTGCTCGGGACGTAGGATGCTCCCAGCGGCATTCTCCGTGCAACATTCCCGGTTTGGAAGGCGAGGTGCAGCACGATGTCGACCCAGACTCCTGGTGAGCGCGCCGGCGGTTCCGCGGAAGGACAAGGCTTCCGACTCGGCGTATCAATTGCCTCGCTCATCGAGGTCGGGCTGCTTATCGTCTTCATGATCCAGAACACCGACGACGTAACGCTCGACTTCCTGTTCTGGAGCTTCACCTGGCCGCTTTGGTTTTTCACCCTCGTGTCGGCGGTAGTCGGCGCGCTCGTGTGGATCGGATTGGGCGTGATGCGCCGACATCGGCGCCGCGTGGCACGCCGAGAAGATCGACGGGGCTGACTCGCGCGAGAGCCGATGACTAGTCCGTCGCGAACGCCCCGCCGCCAAGGTTTCGGGGTAGAGGTACAGAGCTCGACCAGACTCCTGATCCATCACTAATCAGCAAGCTGTTTCCCCTAACATCTGTCACTGATCTCGGTCGATAGGTCGGTCAAGGCGGAGCCCAGTTGCGTTAGCTCATTGCCGACTTCAGTTGCCGCGGCTCCGAGCCCGCCCGAGGAAGAGATGCCCTCAAGCGTCGACGCCAACTCGTCGAACGCCGCCTGTACCTCGTCGACGCTGGGCTGCAGTTCAGACGACACCGCCGACGCGGCAGCTTCCAGATCCGTCTTCACCTCAGTGGCGGCAGACTTCAACGCGTCGACGCCGTCGGCCACAGGCTCTATCTGCATAAGGGACGTGAGCGAATCCTTCAGGGCGTTCACTTCCTCGCACCCCGAAGCGACTTCCGTGGTATCGCCCGAGCTGGAATCACCCTCGGGACCTTCGCTACTGTCGCCGCATCCCGCCACCATGAACGCAACGAGGGCGGCGATCGCTAGGAGACCAAAACTCCGGAAGCGTGTGGGCCGCATGATTTGCCTCCTTCTCTATCGACTTCACCGTTTCTATCGACTTCACCGTTCAGCCGCTTTTCGTCGACGATGCCAACGGCCAGATGGTTTGGTCGACGCTCATGACTGGACCGAAGGTCAGGTACTTCAGCCGTCCCCACCCAGTCTCACGGAGCCCCGAGGGAGGTTCATCGTCCGGATGGGATGAAGTCCTTCGCCACGATCGCTATCGGAGATAGTGACTTCTTCACTTTATGTTGCGTTTGACCAAACACGATTGCTCTGAACCGCGTCACGGCGCAAATAAGCGCCCGGTCCCTAAGAACCGCTCCCGGTCGGGTCGCTGGACTTGACAACGAGTCCCGACCCCAGGTCTCCTTTTGCAGGTAATTGGCGCGACGATCGCACTCGGAATGCTCGCATCTCACGTGGCGTTTGTTAGCCGCGGCATGATCGCGATTGATGGCGGCGGCGCTAGTGAGTTTCATGTTGTTCGTTTCCTTCGATCTCGACCGTCCGACTCGAGGCCTCATCGAGGTACCTTCGACTCTCTAGATGATGTTCGGGCAGAGATGGAAGAAGAGCCGGCCGCCGACGCAGCGGTCGCTCCGTGACGCAAGGACATGTTCAGGACACTTCTGATCGACTACTTCGGAGACCCCACTCCTATACTGGTCTGACCTGCAGGTTTGCAGGCCTGCGCCCGTAGCTCAGTGGAAAGAGCGTCGGACTTCTAATCCGAGGGTCGGGGGTTCGAATCCCTCCGGGCGCGCAACCGAACGTGCAGGTCAGACCGCGTTTTCGTCCTCGGCCTCTTGAGACTCGCTGTTCCCGTGCAGCATACGTGCAGCAGAATCCAGCCGGTCGGCGAACGCCTCGAGATCCGTATCGAACAAGTGGCCATACACGGTCCGGGCGCTACCGCGCCCGGACCTTGACGTTGTTGGACCAGGCCGATGCCCCGGCGGGGCCCTCGGCGCGGACGCGGTACCGGTAGTAGTGCCCCGCTACGAGGCCGGTATCGGAGAACGACGTGGCGTTCGCCCCGGTCATGGCGATGGGAGCGAAGGTCTTGCACGTGCGGCCGGCGCATCGCTGGACCCGGAATCCGGCCTCGCCGGTCGAAATATCGGTCCAGGCGAGGTTGACCCGCCCGCCGGCGATGGCGCGTGCGGTCAGGTTCCCGGGCACGGCCAGGGTTGCGGACGACGCGCCGGTTCGGACGGCGTACAGGTACGCGTACAGGTCGGGGTACTGCGTGTTCCCATCCCCCGCCACGTCGGTGATCGCGTACGCGACCGTGCCATCGGGCGAGAACACCGGACGGGATACCGGCACGAGCTGGCCGTAGTCGCCGTATCCCGGCTCGGTCGGCAGCGGAACCTTCCACAGCGGCTGCCCGGTGGTGGACACACCGAGGAAGAACCCGGGCTCACCGTACGTCACCCGGCCGCCGGCGAACACCACGCGGTTCGTGGGGTCGACGACCGGTTCGAACATGATCCCCTCGTCCGTGTGCCGCCACTTCACCGTTCCGTTCGGGTTCAGCGCGAGCATCGTGCTCAGGTTCCGGACCGAGTACACGACGTTGTCCGGCCCGACGTTCGGCGCGTCCTGCACGTTGCCCGGGAACTCGTAGAACGCGAACACGCGCTGCCCGGTGGGGGAGTACGAGAACAGCGACTTCCCCTGATTCGACGGGAAGGCCCGGAAGACCACGTTGCCGTTCGGGCCGGCGGCAGGCTGCGGCGGGTCGTCCGGCGATCCGACCGTCCAGCGCAGGCTGCCGGCGAAGTCATACGCGAAGAACGACGCTGGCCCGAGGCCTTGCATGTCGAACCCGAAGTACACGCGGTCGGGACCGAACGCGAGCGCCTGGCCGTGGGCTCCGTGGTCGGTGAACTGCCCTTTCGCGTACCGCAGGCCGCCGGCCGGCGTGAGCGAAAAGAAGCCGATCCCCGTCGAATCGGTCACGGCGTACACGTTCCCGTCCGGACCGATCGAGGGCCCGGCCAAGAGGTAGTCGCCCGTCTTCGTAAACGCCCACTTCAGCGTGCCGTTCGGGTTGATCGCGAAGATCCCGTCGGTGCCGCCGACTGCGCCCGGCCCGCCGCCTGCAACGATCACCGTGCCGTCTCCCATGACCGAGATGGGGCTTCCCGAGCCGCCCGCGGGGAAGGTCCACCTCGTCGAGCCGTCGGGAGCGACGGCCTGGGTCTTGCCGTACAGGTTCGGGACGTAGATCGTCCCGTCCGGCCCGATCCCCGGCGTGTGGGAGAAGTAGTCGAGCGGAATCTTGATCCGCCACGCCACGCGGTCGGGCTGCGAGGGCGTCGCGGCCCCCGCAGGGGCGGCGAATCCGCCGACGGCCGCCACCAGCAGAGCGAGTGTGACGAGTGGTGCGGTCAATCGGCGCATGGGTTCCTCCCTAGTCCTACGATCCACCATATATACGGTTTGTTTGCGAGCTCACTAAGAGCCGACCAGCCCTCGAATCTCTGAGCCTTTCGGCCCTACATGCCTCGGCATGAGCGTCCACGAGACGGAAGGAGCGGATCGACGACCAACCGACCGCGGAGCAGAGGCAAAACCAGCAATAAAGTTGAGCGGTTTAGATCGAGCCTTACTCGACGATCATTGCGGTAACCATCCCGAACATCCCGTCCGGTCCCTCCGCATGACTCAGCACGTGGCAGTGGAACGCCCACACGCCGGCTTCCGAAGCTCGCACGAGAACGTCGTAGCGCTCCCCCGGACCGACGAGCACAGTGTCGGCCAAGTACGGTTGCGACAGGATGTGACCGTCTTTCGCGATGACCTTCTGAGCGAGGCCATGAAGGTGCATGGGGTGGATCTGCAAACCTTCGTTCATATATCGGAGTCTGACTAGGTCACCCTCCTTAGCAGTGATTGGGGCCGTCGCGGGGAAGCCTTTTCCATTGATGGTGAAGCCGAGGGGACCGTCGTTCAAGATCAACGTCTGATCCAAGGCCACGTCGGGGTCCTTCGGGTCCTCGATGATCAATGCCCCCAAGAGCCCGCCGGGCACCTGGGCCACCGCATTGAAATGGGAGTGGTACATGTTCGAACCGGTGTTCCGGACCGTGAAGCGGTAGGTGAAGGAGTCTCCAGGCAGGATCGGGTCTTGCGTGATCGACGGGACGCCATCCATGTCGGCGGGAACCGTCATGCCGTGAAGATGCAGCACCGTCGGTTCCTTCAGTTCGTTGTGGAGAACGATCTCCACCTTGTCGCCGAGCGAGGCGTGGATCTCGGGCCCGGGGATCATCCCGTTGTAGGCCATCCCCTGCTTCATCACACCCGGCTCGGTCTCCCAGTCGATCTCGTCGGCGGTCAGCACGAACCTCTTGGTTCCGTCACCCTGGATCTCCGGCTTCAAAGGAACGCCGCCCAGGCCCTTGGTCTCCGCCGGAAACATGGCGGTTCTCTTCGCATCGTGGACGGCCATCTGTTTCGCGCTCATCCCGGACATGCCTCCACCCGCCGACGTGTCGGACGCCTGCATGTCGCCGCCGACCATGAGCTCCGCCTTCATGCCCCCATCCGCGTGACCAGGCACGGCGCAGATCACCTGGTAGGTGCCTTCCTTCAGATCGACGGTCAACTCGGCCGTTCCGTCGGGTTCGATCATCTCGGTAGAACCCTCACCCTGTATCGCGAAGTTGTGCGTCGTGCCGCCCGAATTGTGGATCTGGAAAGTCACCGATCCCTCCCGGGAGTGGAGCATCCCGGGCTTGATGAAAAGGTCTCCAAGCTCAACCTTGACCATCTCGCCCCCAGAAGGAGCCTCAGCCGAAAGCAAGGTCGCGGATCTTCCGTTGAATGCCGCCATCGAGATCATCCCGACCCCGAAGGCGATCACGACGAAGAAGCCCGCTACGGGCCACACGAGCATCAATGCGAGCTTCGAGTCCTTCTTATCGCGCATAATTCCTCCTGTTGTATCGGTAAGGGTTCATTCCACCGGAACGGGGCCTTGCCGGGGAGTGCCGAAAGGCACCCCCCTGTGGCGCCGAAGGTCACGAACCCATCATTCGGCCCTCAACGAAAAGAGGAGGCGCCATCGGCACCTCCTCCTTCGGTTCCCCTCGGCGGCTACTCGAAGATCGAGTGCCGGCCGGCTACCGGTTACGCAGGCTCTGGTGCCCTTCGCGCCTTGCGAGCGTGGAGGAAACCAAGTCCGACGAACACAGCAAGGAGGAGCCCGGCAACGACTGCGCCGATACCCGCCCACATCGCGATCTGTCCGACGGTCCACCATCCGTACGCGTTCAGCAGGATCGCCCTGAGGGTTTCACCCTTGAACAGCGTGTCGGCCTTGCCTTGCAGCTCGGCAGCCTCATCCTCGGGGATGCCCTCGGCGCGTGCAGCCGCAGAGGTTTCCGAGTAGGTAGCGCCATCGTTGATGGCGACTAGGTGACCGCCGATGTAGCGGGAGAACGCCTCTGCCTCAGTGCCGGTGTCGACCTTCTGGCCGGCGAACTCGCCAACCTCGGCCCTCTCTTCCGGCGTCATCGCTGCTGCCGGAGGGAAACTGATCCTCTGGGGCTCGAGGCGGTCGCGGACATTCTCTAGTGCGAACGAGCCTCCGTAGATGGCTGCCGCACCGAGGGCGACCAGCGCGATCGCGACGACTGCGCCTGCCCAGCTGATCATCAGGTCGAGGACCCCGCGATCCATGCGGGCCGATCTGGCTCCCTCTCGGGAGTGGGAAAATGCTAGCGCTTTCCTGGTTGCTTCTACCGTTTGTGCCACTTTGTCCTCCTTGGTCATAGTGGCTTCTTCCTTACCTCTCCACAGTGCAGGACCCACCCCGTGGGTCCTAGGGCCGGACGGCCCCTCTCTCGGGGGCCGTCAGAACGAACCCTCCCGGGACAGCTACGGGAACGGTGTAGGAAGCAGCCCGCGCCGGCGGCTCCGTAGAGACCGGAGGATCAACGCTGACGGGATGCTTCTGAAATCGAAACCCTTAGCTCTCGGTCGGGGGATGACTCGCCTTGACCCGGGCGACGTAGGAAGCCGCCTCCACGCGCCGAGATACCTCCAGCTTCTGAAGGATCGTGGACACGTAGTTCTTGACGGTCTTGTCGGAAAGGTGGATCCGCTCGGCTATCTCGCGATTCGTCATTCCCTCGCCAACCAGGTCGAGGATCCGCTCCTCTTGGGGCGACAGGCGCGAGAGCTTGGGATCCTTGTCATCTATCTTGGCCTTTCGCAAGCGCTCCAGCACCCTTTTTGTGACGTCGGGATCGAGAAGGGATTTTCCGCTTCCAACCGTCCGGATCGCCTCCACTAGGTCCCGGCCGCGTATCTGTTTCAACACGAAGCCAGCCGCTCCCGCCATGATCGAATTGAATAGGGCCTCGTCATCTGAGAAAGACGTGAGCATGATCACCTGGATGTTGGGATTCTGGTCGCGGATGTCGCGGCACGCCTCGACTCCGGATCCCTCGGGCATGCGGATGTCCATGACGACCACGTGGGGTTGATGCGCACTCGCCTGGGATACCGCGATCGGCCCGTTACCCGCCTCAGCCACGACCTCGATGTCCTCCTCAGCTTCGAGGAGGGCGCGCAGGCCCTGCCGGACGACCTCGTGATCATCGACGAGCATCACTTTCAACTTGTCAGTCACGACCGCCGCCCTCCGGGAACGTCAACACCTGGATCGTGCCTCTCGGGAGCCTCGCTCTCACTTGGAAATCGCCACCGAGTTCCTCCGCCCGCGCCTCGATGTTCGACAAGCCATGGCCGCGCGTGACCTGGGAGGGATCGAAACCGACGCCGTCGTCTTCGATCGTGATGACGATACGACCATCGCTGAGCGAGCACTCGAGACTCACCTCTTTCGCAGCGGCATGGCGAGCGATGTTCGAGAAGATCTCCCGGATCGCTTGGATCAGTTCTCCTTTGCCGCTGGGCGGAACGGCTGCCACAGCCCTGTCGTCCATCCTCAACTCAGCATGCACCAGCGCGTTCACTTCGAGGTCTCGCCCTAGTTCTTCGACCGCTCGTTTGAGGCCATGTTCCTCCATGCTCTTCGGCTGCAGCGCAAAGATGTACGAGCGGACATCCCGGACGACATCGTCCAAGGTCGCGATCGCTTCATCCATGCGCTTGGCCGTTGCATCGGGGTCCCTCTGAAGGAGACCCATGGCGCCTTGCAGTGACAGACCCACCGAAAAGATGGATTGGATGACGCCGTCATGCAACTCCTTAGAGATCCGATCCCGCTCCTCAAGAACCGCCAGCTCTTCACCTCGGTCGCGGACCTCCTCCAGCAATCGGGCATTGTCTATAGCAACTCCTGCCTGCGCAGCGAGCGTCATCGCGATCCGCTCGTCATCCTTAGAGAATTCGCGGTCACCCTGCTTCTCCGTGAGATAGAGACGTCCGAAGATTCGTGATCGCACGACGATTGGCACACCCAAGAAGGAGTGCATCGGCGGGTGATTCGGAGGGAAGCCCGAAGACCGGGGGTGCTGGGAGATCTCTCGCAGACGGAGCGGCTGACCATTGACGATGAGCTGGCCGAGAACGCCACGACCCCGAGGTAGATCTCCGATCAGATGCGCCATTTCTTCATCGATCCCTGAATAAACGAATCGACTGAGCAGGCCGTCCTCACGGGTCACGCCCACCGCCGCGTAGTCGGCCCCCACCACTTCCCGGGCGACATCGGCTATCCGCTGGAGAAGAGCGTCCAGATCGAGCTCCGCTGCGAGCGCTAGACCCGCCTCGACTAGACCTGCGGCCTGCCGGCGAGCGTCCGTGACCATAGGCAGAATCTAATCATGCTGCGGTTGCATGCAGACCGAAGCCTGCCAATCACAGAGCCACGTCACCGTTACATAGTTTCGGGGAGATTAGGGGTGAGACGGATCTTCCGTGATTCCGGCTTCCTGTTGCTCGGCTCGGACGTAAGCGACTATCGCCGTGACCTCCTGTCGGCTAACCGATGGCTGTGGGGGCATGAGACCGAATTTCCAGTGATGCGGTCTTACTCCATTAGCCACCGCCGCGTAGAACGCCTCATCGGGATGGTGGTTGGGCGCGTAGATCGGCGAGAGGAACGGAGGACCAGTCTTGGTACCGGCGAGATCTGCTCCATGGCACGCTGCGCAAGTCTGCTCATACAGCTGCTTGCCCTCGGCGACCAGCTCCGAATTCTGCGCTGCGGACCCGTTGGAGCCGCTCGCATCTCCTGGTTCAGACCCGCTCACGCCTCCGCAGGCAAACCCGAGAATTGGGACGACTAGGACCGCGGCCAACCTCGTCGTGATCGATAGTCGCCACAACCTCGTATGAGCTTCGTTGCACGATAAGTCCATCTGGCAAGGATGGCACTTCCTGCTTCTACCCATTCGCAGCAAGAGCGTCCATGGCGGAAACATCGTCGCCGCTGCGCGCCACCGCTCTAACGATGTCCGATCTCGTCACGATTCCCACGAGAGCGTTCCCATCCATCACGGGGAGGCGACGTACTCCATGCGCATCGATGAGGGAGGCGGCCTGCCAAACACTCGCATCGGGCGAGATCGAGACGACATCAGAGCTCATGATGTCTCGAACCTTGACGCCATCGACATGCTTGTGAACGTCCCCGCGGAGAAGGACCATTAGGGGATGGTTCGGAAGGAAAGCCGACCCTCGGGTAGCCGGCGGAGCGTAAGCACCGACGATGTCCGCCTCCGACACCACTCCCAGCAGCCGGCGTCCCTCGACAACCGGGGCGCCACTGATCCCATTCGATGCCATGAGAAGGGCCGCCTCTTGCAGAGAATGGTCGGGGCGGACCGTCACGACGAGACTTGTCATCACGTCTGCGGCCTTCGATGTGTTCATTGCGATTCCTTTCGGAGTACGGGTGTCCTGCTCTTCGCTGTACGGCGCCTTTCTCTCATGAGCTTCGTGTTGTGACGCCGCGACCACTAGGGCCACATGGACGCTTGGTCTGGGGCCCACTGGCCCTACCTGAAGATGCTGTCCCGAGGTCTATTGGTGCGTGAGGTGATGAAAATGAATGCGACAAGCTCGCTGGATAGCGTTCCCGACCTGATCGCACCTTCCTTGAAGATGGGCAGGCCGGAGCTCGCCCCATTGATGCAGCGTTATTCCCACCGGGGTGAGGACCCGCCGATGCCCCTCCTCGGCCATCCCACCGCTCTCTTGGTGACACGCCACGACGAGGAGGGAACGGGTCTAAAGAGGATGCTGGAGGCTGAAGGATGGTACGTCAGCGTATGCAAAGGGCCCGGGCTCGCCCGATGCCCAATCATGCGGGGCTCAAGGTGCACAATGCGTGAGTCGGTGGACGCGACCGTCGTGTACTTGAGCGGCGACTCCGTGGGGAACGCTGCGAGCATGCTTCCACGACTCAGGTGCGCCGCGGACTCGGCATCGCCTTCAATTGTGGTGCTCGAGGACAGGGCGGACGAAGCTCGATTCGGCGATCGAAACGCGACGATCGGTGCTTTACAAGGAAGCGGGTCGATCGTCCACGCCATCCACAAGCTCCTCAAGCAGGAGGAGAGCTAGAAGGATGGTTGGCTAGCTTTCCCACCATCATCCGAGGTGGGTGCCAGTCAAGGTCAGAGTCGCCTCTCCGGATAGGCAGACTGCCTTCCGGCCTACGTCACTGTGGTAATTCGTCGACACGAAAACTGAACATCATTCCGCTCTCGGTGTGTTCGGCGATGTGGCAGTGTGCCATCCACAACCCAGGATTCGTCAAGTACAGAAGGATTTCCACCGTCTCTCCGGCGCGCAGGAGCACCGTGTCCTTCCACACGAAATTAGCCTCCTGCCGACCATCTCTAGAAAGGATGAGGAAGCGGCCGGCGCCGTGGACATGGAAGGGATGGTGCATCGGGTGGTCTGAGCCCTCCATTTCGTTGACGAGCCGGATCTTGACCCGATCTCCGACCTTGAAGGCCCACGAGATCTCGTGGTTCTCCGCACCGGTATCCCCATCGACGAGCCTCCAGATCATGTTGCTCGGATCCGTCCGCCGATTGATGTCCGGCATCAGGTCCTCCCATTCGAGGCCGTCCCCGGAGTCTTCATGATGATGCTCTTGCTGGCTGCTGACCGGAGCAGCCGACCCTTCTGCCGGGATCAGCTTCATCCCGCACTTGGGGCACGACCCCGCTTCGGAGTCCGTGACCTCAGGGTGCATCGGGCAGACGTACGAGCTTGGAGCAGAGACTTCCGTTTCGGCCGGGATCAGCTTCATCCCGCACTTGGGGCACGACCCCGCTTCGGAGTCCGTGACCTCAGGGTGCATCGGGCAGACGTACGACGAGGCGGTCGCCTCGGCGTCTCCATAGAGGAGCGGCATGGATGAGGTGAACGACAGGGTCTTGTCCGGCTCGCGCTCGATGTCCTTGGCGATCGATCGACGCTCAGCCGTGAGTTCGGGATCGACTCGAAGCTCTTCGAACGCAGCGGCCGCCTCACCGCGTGCTTGCCCTTCCACGGTGAAGCCGCCGAGGTCGTAGACATGCTCCGGAGTGCGATGCTCGAGGCGCGCGTCCCCTCCGATCTCGAAGAGAACGTCCACGACGGCCCGCTCCGACGGTGACAGCATCACCTCCTCTACGAACTCCTCTCGCTCGTAACGTCCACTGTCGCCGCCGACGATCTTCATCCGAGCGCCGCGCAGACCGACATTGAAGATTCTGGTGTTAGCGGTGTTCACGAGATAAAGGCGCACGACCTCCCTGACCGCTGCCTTGTCCCCGAACTCCGTCTCCCCGTTGATCAGCATCACATTCCCGAAACGACCCATGGCCGTAAAGGTAGGGCCGGAACGGCGGAACGGGGCCATCTTCCCGTCCTCGAGGAGGATGTCGTCCAACGTGATCGTGAGCTCGCGATCCGCAGGGGCCCAGTACGAGGGGTCTGATGGGTGCACGACGATCGGTCCGGAGAGCCCCATCTCTTGCGCGTAGTCCTCGCGCATATGGGGGTGGTACCAGTAGAGACCCGGATCGGGAAACTGGACCCTATAGGTGAACGCGGCGCCAATCCTTATGGGTGCCTGGGTCTCCTCGGGAACACCGTCGTATCGATTCTCCAGGCGCAGCCCGTGCCAGTGCACCGTCGCATCGACATCCCCGTTGTTCGTCGCCTCTACCGTGATCACCGAGCCCTGGTCGACGTACAGCGTGGGACCCGGGATGGACCCGTTATAGGCAAGCATCCTGATGTCAGCATCCCCGATCCGCTTCCTGACGGAGCCGATGGTTAGATCGAGATGATCGCCGTCCTTCATTCGGATATCTCTCGGACGCACGGCTTCCGCCAGACCAGTTGTTTCTGTCGTAAATGTCTCGTGCTGTTGCGCCATTTGTTCCGTCCTTCCTTCTCGCCTCAATTCGCGAACGCCTGGGAGGGTCCTTTAGTTCGACTGAAGGACTCGATGCGGTCCGCCACAAACTCGGCATCCTGGGCCACCCATCCGAGCAACGCGGAGGTCCGCCGATGCTGCCATGAGAGTCCAAGCATGTAGAGCCCGGCAGAAGAGGTGACGCCGCGTACGTGCACGACAACGCCCCTGTCGTCCTTCAGATCCGGAATGTCTATCCAGGAGTGATCCAAGCGGTAGCCCGTTGCCCACAACACCGCGGCAACCTCGGAGGTGTCGCCGCCATCAAAGATCGCATGGTGACCGCGGGCAGAGTCCAAACGGGGACGTATCTTTACGCCGCGTTTTCCTAGTTCGCGCAGCCCGCCCCCGATTACCACGTCACGTTGGGACAGACGCCTGCCTAGACGAGACGCGACGCTCACACGGGTGAAGCCGAGCTTGGTCCCCCACCACCAAACGTCCCGAGACAACGGCCGCTGCGGGATGGTGGGAAGCCGTTGCCCGACCGAGATCTCCACCTCCCGAGATGCCGATAGCTCAAGCGTAATCTGGCAGCCCGTGTTCGCGCCTCCAACCACAAGGATCTTCCCGTCGGGAACAGAGCGGGGATTGCGATAGTCGACGCTGTGCAACTGCACTACATCGGCATCGAAATCAGATGCGATCGCCGGGATGAACGGGATCTGGAATGGCCCAGTGGCGACCACAACCTGCCTGGAAGTGAAGGTCCCCGCATCCGTTCGTGCAGAGTAGATCCCCCCCTCGACCGTTAGCGATCGAACCATGGCGTTGAGGTGAACGGGAAGCTTGAACTTGCGGACGTATTCCTTGAGGAAGGCTGCGACGTCTTCCTTGCCGGGGTAAACGTCCCGGGAGGCCGGGAACGGCATGCCTGGGAGGTTGTCGTACTGGGCGGGCGTGAACAGTTTCAGCGAATCCCAACGACGATGCCACGCGTCCCCAATCTCGGTCCCGGCATCCAGGATCGCGAATCGCAATCCGCGTTGTGCCAGCTGATATCCCATGACGAGTCCGGCTTGGCCACCTCCGATCACCAGCACATCGAGAGGTTCGCGGTCGAGTCCAGGTCGCTCCATGCCAGGCGAACTATCCATTGAGATCAACTCCTGTGAGTAAGAGAGCTGCGATGGCGGATGCGCAAACAAAGTCCACGACGAGACAGAAGGGTGGCCACCACCGGGTATTCGCAACGAATCGAGTGCGGTGTTGCCACATATCCTTGATGCCATGGCCCGCAAGACCGACCACCACGAGCCACGGTGATGCGGTAACTGCAACAAGGCTGAGGAGGATGAAGCTCGCCGCCACACCCACCTCGACAGCGATGACGACCGGGCGCCCGTCGGCGACCGCGAATCCGATGTAGATGGAAGCGATTACCGCCAGGCCTATGGCCCAAACCAGGTCCGAGTCCAGCCACCGAAAGCCAACAGGTGAGGCGGCTTGAAGGATCCCTACTCCGACTCCCCACAAGATGGGGGTCCGCAAGGACTCAGTCCACGGAGGGGCGACCTCCTGCGGTCCCTTGGAAATCTTCGTGGCTTCCGACACCTAGCGCCTTCCTTGGATCGGTTGTGGCCCCTGTAGGCGTGTGTCGGAGCCGAACGTAAAGCGCCTTCTCGTGGTCGTGCTCCCTCCATTACTCGAATACTGCCTCTGCCCAAACGTAGGAACCAACGGCAGCTCGAGCAAGGCTGTTGTCCAACAAAGGCTCGCGCTGTCGTACGTAGTTAAGGAAGGCAAGCGAAGAAAATCCCGCCCGACCGTCGCCGGATGTCAAAGTCGAGGTCAATGTTGTCCGGTGATATCTGATCATCAGAGCAACAGCGCGATACCTATGGCCAGAAGCCACAACGACCACCCGATGTATGCGATCGGGACCAAGGCTCCGGCGAGCTTCCAGCCTTCTTTCTCGTTACCCCCGACGAACTCCATCGATCCAACAAGGAACAAGGAAGCCAGGACCAGACCTATGACGCCGAAGGTTTCGTGCAACAGCTCGGACTGCAGGACGGCGATACCCACAAAGGCGGTCCACAGTCCGGTGAACAAGTAACCGAGGTGCTCTCCAACGGCGACACCCAGGTACCTATTGAGTGTTTGAAAAGTGACGTCTATCGTCTCTTTCTTGCCCGCGCTCGATGTTGGATCGCTCATCTCTCGAGCGAGATGAGGCACAGCGAAGGGCCACCGGATGAGACCGAGGAATTGAACGACTCCGGCCAATACACCGATGGCTGTGGCAAGAGACAGGATCGTCCCGTTGGCATCACTGAATGTGTGCGAGACGAGGACAGCAGTAGGCACGAGGAGAACCGCACTCATAGCGAACCCCCACCAAGTCAAGATGAGCTTCGACCCGCCGCTGGTGAATCGCTCGAGAACCTCGGCCGTGGGACGTCTCAAGATGTCGGGGTAATCGAAAGTACGCGCGAGCAACGTGTAGAGCAGGTTGTACGCAACTGGAAGAACGATCAGGAGGACGCCGGTGACGACCTCGGTCCTCAAGGCGTCGCATCCCCCACATGGATGTCTAGTTCCTCGTTCCTGCCGAAATAACGATAGTGAAGTACGTCTTGATCGATCAGGCAGCGCGTGGCCCGATTGGCGTCAGACTTCTCTGGGACGTGGATCCAAAGGGCTCCTCGCCCCTCTTTCGCATACCCAAAGTAGAGATCGATCGTCGACTGATCGTCTGTGAGGGCACCAACCACCCGTTGCGCGTCTTCGAGCGCGTCTTGAGAAATATCTCGTGGTCCTCGAGGATCTGTTGGCTCGTGTAGATACGAAGATCACCGTCGCTGAACCCGGCTTCCAAAAGGGCGGTTCTGGCTCGCTCGCAAGCCTCAGTGTTATTGAGGATCGCTACCAAGAACCCCTCCGGGTTGAAGACCATGGGCCGAGTGGACAAGTCCCGCTCCATCCCCATGGGCCAGACGACGTCGCTCACGTGGATGCGCGCTCGTTGGTTCGCTTACCCGCCATCATCAGCAACCCCGAGAGCAATCCGAAGACCACGGATCCAGAAGCGCCGAAGACCGTGAACTGGTTGTCAACGTCGATCCCAGCAGATGCGGTGACGACCCACACGATCGCGAACATCACCGGCATCGCAACCATCCATACGTGCCACAGCGAGAACCGGTCGCGGAGAAGGATGCCTTGAGCGATCCCGACGGCAGCCCCTGAGACCGCGCCCATGATCGCGAGCTGGCCGGAGGTGGTCTCGTAACCCACGACCGCCGCACCGATGGCCAGACCTGCAGCGAGAGCGACACTGGTAGCCAGGATCCATACGGGTCCCACGTCGAGATCTCTTTTGAGGAAGAGCCATTGGACCAGCCCGATCCCCGCCCCGGTGATAGCCCCGCCGATCAATGCAGGGCCAACCCCGTCCACGTGACCACCGATTCCCCATCCGGCATAGCCGGCAAGAGGGAACGCGATAAGAGAGAGGCCTATCCAGCTGAAGACGAGCTTTAGCCCGCTCATTCGCGGCGTGTTCCTCGACATAGCCTCGTGAGTAACAGCAGCAGTTGCGCTCATGGTCGCCCTCCAATCGGATGGGACCTCCAGCGAGGGAACGGATCCCTGGCGAGGTCTAGAGAACGTTCACCGCTGCCTGATGGGTGTGAACGAACCTTTTGAAGTGACCAGAAAAGGCGCACCTACGTCGGCTTGCGGCCTCAGAGTACGCCTCCTGAAGGTAACGACTGTTCAGGAGGGCCTACGTAATGTGCGCAGAACGAGCGCGCCTCCCTGCGATTAATTCGAGGGAGCGGTCGGACAGCTTAGGTCTACCCAGGGAAGGCGAGTCCTGAACAAAGGACCTCCCGAGCCGAGCTAGGTTGAGCCGCTAGATAGCTCGGTTCACCTTCTCGAGTTTGGAAGAAAGGCGAGGTTCGATGGACTACTAAAGGTCCTTTGGCTCAAGGTCTCTTGTTGCGGGTCCGTGTAACACTCGCCCTTCTGTGTCAAACCGAGAGCCGTGACACGGGCAGTCCCAGCTCTTCTCCGCTCCGTTCCAAGCGACGATGCAACCTAGGTGGGTACACGTTGCGGAGACGGCGTGGAGTTTTCCTTTCTCATCCCTATAGCCGGCCACTTGCCCCAACCCGACATGCTTTACAGCGGCTTCGCCGGGTTTGAGATCGTCGAACGACCCACCCTGCGGGTGTTTGATGCGATCTCCGAACCAATGCCTCGCTACATGGGCGTTTTCTGTGGCGAACTTGGCAGCCGACGCCTTGAGCGTGAGGCGGTGAGGATCGAAAAGGGAGCTGAACTCATTGGTTCGTTCGAGGATTGCGTCGGAAATCACGTTGGCGGCGGCAGTACCGTTGGTAATCCCCCACTTGCCAAAGCCCGTTGCCGTGTAGATCCGATCCGTGCCGCGCCGGGCGGTACCCGCATAGGGAAGCAGGTCGACTGCAACACCGTCTTGGGTCGACCATCGGTGGGTCACCTCCGTGATCCCGAAGCGATCGGCCATCCAGCGCTCCAGGTCCTCGTACTCGTTCTCGGTGTCGTACTTCTGTCCCGTTGCATGACCATTCCCGCCGACCATCAAGAGTGTGCGGTCGCCGTCGGGGATCGTCCGGATGGTGCGGGTCGGCTGATCCACACTGATGTACATGCCCTCGAGGGGAGATGACCCGTCCACAGGACCAGCGATCGCGTACGAACGCTTTGGGTGGACCCTGGGGAAGAGCAACCCTCGATCCCAGAACGGGTAGTGGGTAGCCAGGATGACGTGTCTCGCGAGCACTCTTCCCGACTCGGTTTTGACCTCGCAGCGGTCGCCTTCGGAGACATCGATCACTCTGGAGTTTTCGAAGATGAGACTTCCATCGCCGATGATGTCCTTGGCGAAATGCAACAGATACTTCCGCGGATGGAACTGAGCTTGGCTCTCGAGACGCACGGCCGATGCGACATCGTAGGGCAGGTCGGTGTCGGTCACGAGAGACACATCCAGACCGGCGCGGCGAGCGGCCTCTAACTCCTGCTCGATGGAATCCTTCTTGGCCGTGGTCTCGGAGTAAACCAAGTTGGGACGTCGTTCAAAGTCGCAGTCGATCTCGTTCTCCACGATCCAGCGGGACATCTGTTCCAAAGCGCCAGAGTTCGCGCTCGCATAAGCGCGTGCCACCTCCTCGCCATGCTTCTTCTCGAGTTGTTGATAGATGAGGGTATGGCCGGCGGTGATCTTCGCAGTGGTGTAGCCCGTGACGCCGCGCCCGACCCGATCCATCTCGAGGACGGCAACCGTCTTGCCGGCCCGCTTGAGTTGGCGGGCCGCGGTCAATCCCACGATGCCGGCACCTACAACGGCGACATCGACCTCGACATCGCCTTCAAGGACGGGCTGCCCGGGACCATCGGTCGAGTCGACCCAATACGACACGTTGATGGTCGAGTGAGCTTCAGACATCCCGCCTCCCTAGGTCCACGATGGGCTCCTTCCTCGAGGTGGTCTTCTTGCACTAAGAACTATTGGTGTTAGATTACCCCTCATGGACTCATTCGAACACTCACTCGAAGCGGTCGGGATGCTGGCCGATGACCTCCGGCGTCAGATGTATCTGTTCATCCGCGAACGCGGCACGCCGGTCGGTCGCGATGAAGCCGCCGATGCGGTCGGCATCTCTCGCAAGCTCGCGGCCTTCCATCTCGACAAGCTCGTAGAGACAGGGCTGCTAAAGGCCCATTACGTCCGACTCTCCGGCCGGCGTGGACCCGGAGCCGGTCGGCCCTCCAAGGTCTATGAGCCCGACGAGACCGATCTGACCGTGTCGATCCCTTCGCGTTCGTACGACGTCGCCGGCAGGATTCTTCTCAAGGCGCTTGAGTCGAAAGGCCGCCGATCGCGTGACTCGATCCGTGCCGCCGCACACCAAGAGGGCCAGGAGCTCGGGCGGCAGGTTAGGCGCGACAAGCGGCTGCGCTCCCCCGGCCCCCGCAAGGCCATGGAAGTGGCTCAGGAAGTCCTTTACGACCGCGGCTACGAGCCCTATCGCGACGAGCATGGCGCCATGCGTCTTCGCAACTGCCCGTTCCACTCCCTTGCCCGGCGGTCGGTCGAACTCGTCTGTGGCATGAACCAAGCCTTCATCGCGGGGTTTCTCGAAGGAATGGGCAGCAAGGCTATGGGCGCTGAGCTGGACCCACATCCCGGCCAATGCTGCGTTCGCATCGACGCCGGAGAGGTGGTCGCATGAGCGCATCCACCGCAGAATCTCTGAACGGTCACCGTGATCGCCTGTTCATGGTCAAGGACAGGCCGCCGATCGATCGGACACGGGCCGAGCACGCGGTATCCGAGCTCTTCGAGGCATTGGGCGTCGATCTGACTGCCCCGGATCTGCATGACACTCCGCGTCGCGTCGCCGAGATGTACGAAGAACTCTTGACCCCCATGCCTTTCAACCCGACGACGTTTCCCAACGAAGACGGCTACGACGAACTGGTGCTGTCAAAAAACATCCCATTCACGTCTCTATGCGCCCACCATGCGCTCCCATTCTCGGGCGTCGCACACGTCGGCTACCTACCGGGCGAGCGAATCCTGGGTCTCTCCAAGCTTGCGCGCACCGTCCACTACTTCTCACACTCCCTTCAAGTGCAGGAACGGCTCACCAAACAGATCGCCGATTGGCTCGAAAACGAGCTCGAGCCGCGCGGGGTCGGTGTGGTCCTCGAGGCAGAGCATCTGTGCATGACCATCCGAGGCGTTCAGGCCGCCGGGAGCAAGACCGTCACCTCGACGATGTACGGCTTACTGCGCGAGCGGTTCGCAACGAGACAGGAGTTCCTCTCACTGATCGGTTCCAACGGCTAGGGAAGGAGATCTGCATGTGCTCGAACTGCGGTTGCCGAATCCCCGAGAACAAGCACGACGACGAGCGCAACATCAATTGGAGCGAGATCGTCGCCTCGGCAGAGGCAAACGACATCTCACCTGGTGAGGCCGTCAAGAACATCGTCGAAATGGCCAAAGCACAAGGAGAGGAAGTCTGAAGGCTTCGTGGACAAGCGCCGTCTCTCGAGAGGGCTTGCCAAATACGTCGTCAATCCAGTCGTCAAGCTCGTAGCCGGATACGTGCCTTGGTGGGCACTGCTCGAAACGACTGGTAGAAAAACCGGCCGTGCGTGGCGCAACCCGGTTGGTAATGGCCTAGACGGTGACACCTTCTGGATCGTCGCAGAACATGGGCATCAAGCCGGTTACGTCAAGAACATCAGCGCCAACCCACGCGTGCGACTTCGGGTGGGCGGTGGCTGGCGCATCGGCACGGCCCATGTCTTAGAGCAGGACGACGCCCGGCAGCGACAACGCAGCATGCGCAAGTTCAACGCCGCTTTCGTGAGGCTGATGGGAACCGATCTGCTTACGGTTCGGATCGACCTCGATCCATGAGATCACCGGGCAACTCCTTGAGCGCGGGACTCCGAGCTGCGGTTCCGGCAGCGGTGCTGAGCGGAGCGCCGTCGACCGCCCATGCACTCGTTACCAAGAGCGATCCCCTAGAAGCATCCGTCGCGGCGGGTTCGATCCTGCTTCCCGGAGAGAGTCGGAGGTACCGTCTTCTGCTCGCTGCCGTCCCCGTTCATGCCGCGCTGTCCGCTGGGTGGGCGGTCATGCTCGCCGCGGTGCTCCCGCTGAGGAATCCCGTCGCAGAGGGCGCGCTCGCGGGGTTGGCGATCGCCGCCATCGACCTGGGCGTGATCGGTAGACGTTTCCCGCGCCTCCGTGCGCTCAGGCCTGTCCCACAGATCGCCGACCACGTTGCGTTCGGGGTAGCCGCGTCACTTGCGCTGTCCCGTCAGAGCAAGACCCAGACGTGAGACGGTGCCTTCCTTAGCCCCTCGCTTCGGCCCGTCGCTCGAACATCTGAGTTGTTTCGTCTCGCGAAGGCGGGCTGCAGAAGACGCTTTCGATGACGTCATCCACGTTGGGGAAGCCGCTCGCGGAGAAGAGCTCGGCAGCTTCCTCGTAGTCGTAATCGGAGCGCTTCAAGCTGACCTCCGGACCCAAGAGAGCCCAGTACGCGCCCGGCTTTCCTTCGTAGGGCATCCCCACACTCCCGGCGTTCACGATCCGGAAGTCGTCCAACGATCGGTCGAACTGCATGTGCGTGTGCCCGCAGACCACAACACGTTGTTCGATGCCCGCAAGGGCGCCCCGCAACCTCGAACCGGGTGTCTTCGCCGTGATGATCTCTTCGTCACTTCTCGGAGAGCCGTGACAGAAGAGAACGGAGCCCAGTCCCTCGATCTCCAGCGCCATCGACCCGGAGAAACCGTCCAGGAAATCTCTCTGATGCTTGGTGATCCGTGCAGCCGCCCATCGGTCCCGCAGGAACCAGACGTCTTCCTCACGCGCGGCCTGCGAGGGCGAGCGATCGAAGTGCTCAACAAGCAGCCGGTCTGCGTTCCCCCGAACGAATTCCGCTCGATCCCCCAACTCCATGAGGCGATCGATCGTAAGGCGGGGCATAGGACCGGCGGCCACATCCCCTCCGACGAGGATGCGGTCGACATCGTGCCGGTCGATCTCTCGTAACACCGCGTCGAGGGCAGGGAGGTTTCCGTGGATGTCGTAGATCGCTGCCACCCTTGTAACGATCCGCGTCTCCACAAGCGGGGCTAGGAAGCCTTCTCGTAGATCGCGATCGTCACGCCGTCCCCAACGACCCTGGAGTCGCGTAGCTTCAGACTCTTCTTGTCGCTCGTTTCTCCGAACAGCTTCTTTCCCGCCCCCAAGACGACGGGAAAGACCATGAGGTGCAGCTCGTCCAGCAGATCGTTCTCGATCAGGTCTTGTACGAGCTGGACGCTGCCGTGCACGACGATGGCGCCGTCGTGCCGGTCACGCAGCGCTGTCACGGCCGAGGGGAGATCCCCCTCGAGAACCGTCGTGTTGGCCCACTCCGGCGCCTGGAGCGTCGAAGAGACCACGTACTTCGGCATCGTGTTGAACTTGTCGGCGAACTCGCCATCCCTCGACGGCCACGCTTCGGCGAAACCCTCATAGGTGACCCGCCCGAGGAGAAGGGCCTCAGAAGCCATGGTCTCGTCGAGCTTGAACTTGCCTCCCTCCTCGCCCCGATCGAACTCGAACGACCACCCTCCGTATTTGAAGTCCTCCGAGCCGCCGGGATCCTCCACCACGCCATCTAGCGAGATGAACTCTGTTGCGACGATGCGCCCCATGTCTCAGCCCTTCCTCTCTGTGGTTGCTTACAACGTGTAGACCGATCCGCGCAGAGAAACTCATCTGAGCTTTTGGAAGCTCGACCTCACCCCGTAGATGACAGCGCTCCTAGGGGATCGTGATGCGTCCGTCCTCTCCGAGGGGGAAATGCGGGTTGTGCGCGAGCTCCCACGGATAGCCGTCGGGATCCCCCACGTATGCCGACAGTCCGTCGAAGATGGCCGGCTCGGGGGCCTTGAAAGCGGTGGCTCCCGCCGCAAGAGCCGCCTCGAAAGCCGCGACGACCGCGTCATCGCTCTCCAGGCAGATGGCGAAGGTCGCTCCGCCGAAGCCTTCCCGGGTTCCGAGGGGCATCCGCCCATCCTTCGCCAGCGCCTCGTAAGGATGGAGACCGAGATACGTCTCGGCGGTCTTGAACCAGTAGATCTCTCCCGGGACGCTCGAGGACACCTCCTCCCACCCGATCGCCAGATAGAAGGACCTTGACCGCTCGAGGTCACTCACTCCGAGCGTGATGATGCTGACGCGCGCTGGTATAGCCACCGGTCACCTCCGACATCACTTGACGATGAACCGCTCCTACATCGTGTCATGCGACCTCACGTCGGATCGAGCGAGACGGCATGAGAACTGACCCCGCGAGGATCGGTTAGATCGTGTCTTTCTCGTCCTTGGATCCAGAGGGAACCAGGCGTGTGGCGGTGGCCTTGAATGAGGCGACGGCCGTCCTCCCCTCTGCCAGACCCAGCCTCTCCACCGATGCGATCGTTATCTCGGCGACGACCGGCCCCAGCCGGACGCGGGCTCGATTGCCGAACGTCACGAGTGAATCGATCGGAGCCTCTATGTGATTCAGCGTCGAATCATCTGTAGGAAGCAGTGAGACCGAGATATCCCACGGATAAACGACGACGCTCACCTCACCATCGACCAGATCGGTCGAGAACACCGTGTGTCCAGGGTGGAGGTCGATGCTACTGAGCCCGCCCTCGACGCGCGACGTGCCCTGGATGACGTTCGCCCCCGTCAGAGTGGCCACGAAGCCATCGTGCGGCGCCGCTACTAGCTCCGAAGGCGTTCCCATCTGAAGGATCCGCCCCTCCACCATCACTCCGATCTTCCTGGCGAGCGCAGCCGCGTCCTCGAAATCGTGGGTGACTAGCACGGAGGGGATGTTCAGGTCGTCCAGCCATCCGCGCAGTTCGGTGCGCACGGTGGAGCGCAACCCGGGATCGAGAGCAGCCATGGGCTCGTCAAGCAGCAGGATGTCCGGATCGGCTGCAAGCGCCCGACCTATCGCAACGCGCTGGCGCTCGCCTCCAGAAAGTGAGCCGGGTCGCTCGTCGCTCAGATGTTCGATTCCCAGTCGCTCGAGCAGCTCGTCGGTCCGGCGGCGCCCGCCGAAGCCGAGATTGCCGCGGACGGTCATGTGCGGAAACAGAGCGAAATCCTGAAAAACCATTCCCACCCGACGCTCTTCCGGGCGAAGGTTGATGCCACGCGCCGAGTCGAACCACACGCGTCCGTCCGTGGCGATACGCCCCCGCTTTGGTTTTTCGAGGCCGGCGATCGCTCGGAGGAGTGAAGTCTTACCACTTCCCGAGGGACCGGTGATGGCCATGATCTCCCTCGCCAGGTCCACGCGGACCTCGACATCGAACGCGCGCCGGGTTAGCGCGAGATCGACGTGAAAGGTGTCCATGAGGGCAGCCATCTGACGGCGAGAAGCACGGCAACGCTAATCAGAACCAACATCACGCTGATCGCGATGGCGGCGTCGAAATCGCGATCGAGCTCCCCATAGATCGCCAGCGGAAGGGTCTGCGTCACGCCTCGGAAGCTCCCGGCAAAGATGATCGTCGCCCCGAACTCACCTATGCCTCGTGCGAACGCTAGTGCGGATCCGGCTCCCAGACCCCCCGCCGCGATAGGCACCGCAACACGGCTGAAGACGCGCCACGGACTCGCTCGAAGAGTGCGCGCGGCCTCGATCAGAGCGGGGTCCACGTTTTCGAACGCCACGATCGCCTGGCGGATATAGAAGGGGCTCGCTACGAACACCACCGCCAGGACCACCGCCGCCTGCGAGAACGATACCGACAACCCCATCACCTCGAGCGTCCGGCCCAGCAACCCGAGCCGTCCGAAGACGCTCAAGAGAGCTATCCCCGCGACGACCGGCGGCAGGACGAGGGGAAGCTCTATCAGAGCGATGGCCGCGGATCGCCCGGTCCACCTGCTCGTGGCAAGAAGATAGGCCACGGGAGTGCCGAAACCCAATATCAACACGTGCGCGATGGCGCTGGTCTTGAGGGTTACCAGCAACGCGTCGAGGGCGACTCCGCTCCCGAGCGTCGAAACGAGTTCTCCAGGAGGGACTCGTAAGAACAGCGCGACGATAGGCAGCAGGAAGAATCCCAAGACGATCGCGCAGGCGGCGACTGACACCAGGTGAAACCATCGCATCAGGGGATCCCGAAGCCCGCGCTCCCCAGGGTCTTCGCGCCTTCATCGCTCAACAGAAGGTCGCCGAATGCCTGGGCCTCCGTCTTCCGGTCGCTATCGGAGATCACCGCAACCATGTACTCCACGGTGGGTTGGGCCCGGACCGGGAGTTCTATCGACGAGATGTCACCCTCCGCCGACGCAACGTCGGTGGCGTAGACGAAGCCTGCATCGGCCTCCCCCAACGCGACCTTGCTCACGATCGCCTTGACGTCCTCTTCCTCGCTGACGACGCTATCCAACACGCTCGTTGCTCCGAGGTTCTGGAGGATCTCGCGCGTGTAGTCCCCGACCGGAACCCCTTCGGCTCCAATGACGAGCTGCGTACCCGGTCTATCGAGGTCATCGACCGAGTGGACATCCCCCGGATTGTCGGAAGGGACGATGAGGATCAGCTCGTTGGTCGCGAACACCACCGGCTCGTCAACGACACCCATGTCATGAAGCTCGGTCGGGTACTTGGGACTAGCGGCGGCGAAGACATCCGCTTGCGCCCCTTCCCGCAGCTGCAAGGCGAGATCGTCCGAGCCCGCGAACTGATATCGGGCATCGCCATCGAGCTGTGGAAAGACCTCGGTCAGAGACGATGCCGCGAAGATCGTGAGCGGTTCGGAGGCCGACCCCGAGCCCTCTCCGCCACAGGCGGCGAACACGAGCAGGGCGAGGATGCAGATCAGCACCCTCATCGCTGCACCATCACCGAGGTCGCCTTCACGACGGCTTCGGCCTCCATGCCGGGGCGGAGACCCAGCTGCTCCACGGCTTCACTCGTGATGATCGCCACGACCCGCGCCGGTTCCGTCACCTGGATCTCGACCTTGGCCAGCAGGCCCTCGACGGCTATCTCCTTGACCACACCTCTGAAGCGGTTTCGTGCGCTGAGGGTTGAGGCCCTCTCGGCGAGGAGGCGGTCGAGCTCGGCCGCTGGCACGACTCGCCTATTGGCGGAATCTCTCTGCGTCTTGATGCGTCCCTGGGCGTCCCAGCGTCTCAGGGTGTCCAGACTGATGCCCAGCAAGCGGGCGGCCTCGCCGGCTGGGTGTGGCTTCCTCCTAGGCATTGCCTAAGCATAGTAGAGCCCGCGGCCGGCGCGCTTACCCCTAGCTCAGCGGTGCTCTGGGTTGTCGTGGTCCTCCTTACATCCTGCGTCCCATTCACTGCGCTGATTGCCAAAGGCGGGGAAGCCTCCTTTGTCTTTGAGCAGACGTGCGGCATGCAACAGGTTGTGGGTCATGAAAGACGTGTTCCGGTTGGTGAAATCGTTGTCGAGTCCGATCCCTTCGTCTCCGTAGGAGGGGCCGGGGCCGGCCTCGCCGATCCAACCCGCGTCGGCCTGCGGCGGGATCGTGTATCCGAGGTGCTGCAACGAGTAGAGGATGTTCATCGAGCAATGCTTGATACCGTCCTCGTTCCCCGTTATCAGGCACCCGCCAACGCGTCCGTAATACGCGTACTGCCCGTTCTCGTTTAGAAGGCTGGAATTCCCATAGAGCCGCTCGATCAGTTTGGTGCAGACCGACGACTTCTCTCCCAGCCAGATAGGTGTCCCGATCACCAGGATGTCGGCGGCCATCACCTTCTCGAACACTCGTGGCCACTCGTCAGATCCCCATCCATGCTCGGTCATGTCCGGCCAGACGCCGGTCGCCAGATCTAGGTCGATCGTCCTCAGGTTCTCGACGGCGACTCCGTGGTCGCGCATGATGCCGATCGACTTGTCCATGAGAAGTTGCGTATGCGAGGGCTCCGGCGATCGCTTCAGCGTGCAGTTGAAGAACAGCGCACCTAGATCGCTGAAGTCGTAGGTCTGGTTCCCGTTCCCCTCGGCCATAGCAGCTCCTCCCACTAGAAGTCAACGCGCGCCCGTTCTCATCGATCCACTCGACAGTCTCGCGTCGATCCTTCTGAACTGGGCAAACAAAGGAAAGGGCGCCCTCTCGAGCGCCCATCCCTTCAAGTCCGCTCGTCCTTAGGCGGGCGCGCTCCGGATGTGTGTCTTCCGAGCGTGAAAGAACCCCAGGCCGACGAGTATCGACAGAAGCAGTCCGGCTATGACCGCTCCGATACCGGCCCACAGAGCGATCTGCCCGACGGTCCACCATCCGTAGGCGTTCAGAAGGATGGCGCGCAGAGTCTCGCCCTTGAACAGCGTGTCGGCCTTGGCCCCCAACTCCGCGGCGACCTTGGGGTCTAGGCCCTCCGCCCGCGCCTGGGCGCTGGTTTCCGAGTACGTTGCCCCCTCGTTGACCTCTGCGAGGTGCCCGCCAATGTATCGAGAGAACGCTTCCGCCTCGCCTCCGGTGTCAACCGACTGACCCGCGAAGGCGCCCAACTCCGTCTTCTCCTCGGCGGTCATCGCCGCTGCGGGAGGGAAGGAGATGTTCTGGGGGCGCAATCGATCGCGAACGTTATCCAGGGCGAAGGTCCCACCGAAGATCGCGGCCGCGCCCAGCGCGACGAGTGCCACAGCTATGACCGCGCCGGACCAGCTGATCATGAGATCGATCGACCTTCTGCTCGGCGTGTTGGCATCCTCGCCCGTCGACGCGAAACCTGCGAGTGACGCGTTCGTTACATCTACCGTTTGTGCCATTGGTTCGCTCCTTTCAGGAGTTCTAAACCAGCGGGCGCTCGGAGCGCTTCAAGGGCCACGGGAGCTCCGAGGATCGCTGAGTTGTTGAATCGGTGGCGGCATGAGAGACCGCATCGAGTAGCGCGTCTGGTGTGAATGGTTTCATCAAGAGGGCGGTGTCGGTTGGAAGCTCACCTTGATCGCGGATGTCATCGTCGGGATAGCCGGACATCAGCACGGCCGGCAATTCGACTCGCCGCCGCAGCTCCAGCCCAGACATCACCGGCATCACGATGTCGCTGACCAGTACGTCGAAGTTCGCGTCTCGAAGGATCTCCAGGGCCTCGATCCCATCGCCTGCCTCGACGACGTTATGACCCGCCGAGCGGAGGATCCGAGAGGTAAGAGAGCGCACCGAAGGTTCGTCCTCGACGACCAATAGATCCAGGGCCGCGGCGTCCTCGTCGATCACGATCTTCGAAGGCTTCCGCTGGTTTTCCTCCCCTTCGTCGTGAGTGGCCGGGAGGAAGATGTCGAACCTCGTACCGAGGCCCGCTACCGAGTCAATGTGGACGGTCCCCCCCGCCTGGGTGACGATCGCGTGAACCGTGGCCAAGCCGAGTCCCGTCCCCTTGTCGCGCTCCTTCGTAGTGAAGAAAGGCTCGAACACGTGGCCGCGGATCTCTTGTGGGATGCCCGTGCCGGTGTCGCTGACGCTTGCCACGGCATAGCGACCCGCTTCCAAACCCAGGTCATCGGAGGCGTCCCCCAACGTCAAACTTCGGGTCGCGATCTTCAATTCACCGTCGCCGTACATCGCGTCCTTTGCATTCACGGCGAGGTTCACGAGGATCTGGTCGAGATGGGTCTGGTCGATGGCCACCTCGGGGATATCGGGATCCAGCTGTATGGAGAGCTGGATGTTCTCTGGGATGAGTTTCCGCAATAGGGGCTCTAGCTCGCTCACTGCGTCGTTCACGAGAAGCGCCTCGGTGTTCGGAAGATCCTTGCGGGAGAAGGTCAGGAGCTGATGGACCAGCGCGGCGCCCCTTTCGCCCGCTTTGATGATCTCGTGCACGTCGTCCGCGCAAGCGTGTTTGGGTCCCAACTCCTCCGCTACGAAGCGCGAGTAGTTGAGAACGATACCCAACAAGTTGTTGAAGTCGTGCGCCACGCCACCTGCGAGGCGACCCACCGCTTCCATCTTTTCGCCTTGTCGAAGACGGCCCTCTAGCTCTCTAGAGCGGCTGATGTCGAGTACGTGGCCCACGACCATACGAGATCTTCCGTGTTCGTATCGCGTTAACGCGAGGTCGATCCGCGCCCATACGGCGCGACCGGATCGGTGCAGGAATCTCTTCTCGGTGTGATACTCGTCGAAGGTGCCGCGGGCCATCCGATCAAGCGTCTCGCTCATCTCGTCCCGGTCATCCGTGTGCGTGATCGAGACCGTCGACCTGCCCTCCAGGTCTTGAGGCTCGTAACCGAGCATGTTTGCGAAGGCAGGATTCACTTTGGTCAGCCGGCCGTCAAGCGTTTCGAGCGTCATCCCCGACGCACCTGCGTCGAACGCATGGCGAAGTAATTCTTCACTCTCCCGAAGTGCACGTTCTGCTTCCACACGTTCGGAGACATCCCTGACGATCGACTGGAAGCGACCATCGGGCAGCTGGCGTGCGTGGGCCTCGATCCTGATGCGTGATCCATCCTTCCGGATGAGGTCGCTCTCAGCGATAACAGTCTCGCCGGCCTCCAGCTTCGCGAACAACCCGTTCACTTCGTCACGTCGATCCGTTGGATCGAGCGAGGCCACTTCCATGGCGAGGAGCTCTTCTCTGGAGCGGCCCGTCATGACGCAGGCAGCTTCGTTCACATCGACGTAGCGGCGATCGGCGACCACGAAGATGGCATCGGAGGCGTGGGCCATCAGATCTTGAACGCTTTCCTCATTGGCGCGTGATCTGCGAAGAACGAGCAAGATGAGGATGCAAGCCACACAGCCGGCCAACGCGAACACGCTGAGTCTGATGTTTTCGTCTGTGATCAAGAGGTACGCGCTCAACGAGATCAGGATCGCGACGGAAATAGGAAGCCACACTCGGCGGACCCTTGGTAGTGGTGCGCTCATAGCGCAGCTCCTTGATAACCACCACCGATGATTCTGCGAAGCAGAACGACAGCGACGGGGTTGCTATGAACCTTACACCCGCAAACGTGTCGGTTTCTCTGGTAATTAAAGGCTTTGGGAGGAAGCGATCGGTTCACACACAAGAGTTGTCAGACCGCCTCCGCGTCTTCTCCCGGATCAGGAACGGCTGGTGGAGGTGCTTCGAGGCACCCACGCACCTCAGCGAGCAGCGACTCCTTGTCGAACGGTTTCGAAAGAAGCCGATATATCCGGTCAGTCTTCACATGAGGAACCACCACATCTTCCGCGTAACCGGACATCAATAGGACTCGCAGTCCCGACCGTACGCGCGTGAGGCGATCCGCAAGCTCCACACCGGACATCCCCGGCATCAAGACATCCGTGAGCAACAGATCGACTCGGGCTTCAGGATCGAGCGCCTCGAGGGCTTCTGCTCCGGACGCCACAGTCTCAACCTCGTATCCGGCGCCCTCCAGGATCCGTGTCACCAGTCGGCGCACCGGCTCCTCATCCTCGACGAGGAAGATCTTCTCGCCGGCCCCTTGGGGATGCGCTGCTGCGTCCGGCTCAATCTCGGCCATCGGATCCTCGTCGCTGGCCGGGAGGTAGACGAAGAAGGTCGTCCCCTTTCCACTCTCCGACTCGATCGTTACGTGACCACCGGCTTGCTGGGCGATGCCGTAAACGGAAGCCAGGCCGAGTCCCGTTCCGAGACCTCGCAATTTCGTGGTGAAGAAGGGCTCGAACGCGTGAGCCTTAACGTCCTCGTTCATCCCCAGACCCGTGTCGCTCACGACCAAACACGCATAGTCGCCGGCCTCGGCATCCGGGAAGCCGGCCACGTCCTCGCTATCCAACCGTTCCATAGTTGCTGACACTGTTAACGTCCCGCCATCCGGCATTGCATCTCGGGCGTTCAAGCCCAAGTTGAGGAGAAGCTGTTCCACCTGGCCCGGATCCATGAACACGTTAGCGGGCCTGCCCAGCGGTTCCACCTTCACATCGATGTCTTTGCCGATGGTCCTTTGCAGGAGACGCTCGATGTTGACGATGAACTCGTTGAGGTCCAGCACCCGAAGTTGAACAACATCCTTCCTGGAGAACGCCAGGAGTTGTTTCACCAAGCTTGCCCCACGGTCACTAGCTCGGATGATCTCAGTGGCGTCGGTGCGGAACTGATCGTTGTGTGAGAGTCCGTCATTTATGAAACTTGCGTAGTTCGCGATGACGGTCAAGACGTTGTTGAAGTCATGAGCTACCCCACCGGCGAGACGCCCCAAAGCCTCAAGCTTCTGCGACTGACGGAGTTTCTCCTCGAGACGATCCCGTTCGGTGACGTCGCGAGAGACCGCCAGGTGCCCAACCACGACGCCCCTACCGTCCCTGAACGGGACGGCGGTTGTTTCGATCGTCCTGCGACCCCCCTTCAACCCAATCAGATCGAATGTCAGCGATCCCCGCTCGCCGCTGAAAACCTTTCGGTTGAGTTCCGTGAACGCCCGCTTGTCTTCGTCCACGATCAAGTCGTAGATGCACTCCCCTGTGACCGAAGAAAGATCTTCCGCTTCGATCATCTTCAGGCCGGCCGGGTTCATTTCGAGCAGCACGCCGTCGCGATCGATGAGCTTCACGCATTCGGGCTCGGATTCGACGATCGTCCTCAACCGACCCTCGCTGATTCGGAGCTGCTCGGCGGCCGTTCGCTGATCGGTGCGGTCTCTGAACGACCACACCCGTCCGATGTTCTTTCCTCCCAATTGTCGGGGGATCGAATAGCGTTCGAAGATTCGGCCATCTTTGAAATCGATCATGGCGAAGTCTTCGGCGTCCGGATCCGCATAAAGCTCCTGAACCCTCATGAGGAATGCTTGAGGGTCGGAGAGTTGAGCGACAACGTGACCAAGCAGAGAGGCGTCGTCACCCGACCTCGCGAGCTCGTCGGGGATCCTCCATAGTTCCAAGAACTTTTGGTTGAAACCGAGGATCTTGCCGTTGGGGTCGATGACCAGGATGCCGTCCGCCGTTGCCTCGAGGGTTGCCCGCAACAACGACACGTTCAACTCCATCTCGGATTCGACGCTCTTTCGATCGGTGATATCGAGCAACACGCCCTGCAGGACGACCGCGCCTGCGTGATCGAGCATGCTCACCGACTCATCACTGATCCAGACGACCGAGCCATCGGGGCGGATCACCCTGTACTCAGCGGCGTAAGTGTCGCCCGCCTTCGTCACGCTGTCCTCGAGCAAGAGAACGGCTTCCCTATCCTCTGGATGTATCAAGGAGAACCACAACTTGGGATCGGACTCGAATACCGACGCTGCGACGCCCGTGATCTTCTCGACGTTGGGACTAACGTAGAGCCAGGCGCCCTGAGCACCGGGACGCGCGCGGTAGACGGCCCCGGGCAACTGCTCCACGAGCAGCTGATAGTCGAGATGATCCGTTCCGTCGAACGTCATGCTTGAGTCGACATCTCCGAAGACTCCACTGAGATTGCTCATGCAGCGAAGTCGTACCCGATAACCGCGGACAGGGCGCTGAGGATCTCGTTGGGTCTGAACGGTTTACCAACGTACCGATCCTCTCGACCCAAGCCATGGGCAGCCAGCACGTCCCCGGAGTAACCGGAGATGAACAGGGCCGGGAGATCGGGTCGCTGGATCCGAAGTTGCTCGACCAACTCGAGTCCCGACCCATTGGGCATGACGACGTCGGATATGACCGCCCGGATCGCAAGCTTGGCGTCGCCGCCGATCGCCAGGGCCTCATTTAGCCCTCCCGCACAAACGACGCGATAGCCGTTCGCCTCAAGGATGCGCTGAACGATGGCCCGCACGCCATCCTCGTCATCGACGACGAGGATGCAGCTGTCTTCGCCTTGCCCTCCCGTTATCTCGGGCTGTGTGTCCTCATTCGGTCCCTGACTGACGAGAGGTAGGAAGATGTCGACGGTCGTCCCATTGTCCACCTCGGAATCCACGACGATGCCTCCCTTCGCGCCCAGCACGATCCCGTAGACCGTAGCGAGGCCGAGACCGGTCCCGGCGCCCCTCTCCTTCGTGGTGAAGAACGGTTCGAAGACTCTCCGGCGCACCTCGGGTGTCATCCCCGTGCCTGAATCGGCGGCTCGGAGCCTCACGTACTCTCCCGGCTCGATCTGCGCCAGATCGGCTTCCTTCACCGAAAGCGAAATGACATCGGTGCGGAAACTGAGATCGCCGCCACCTGTCATCGCGTCGCGAGCGTTGACGGTGAGATTGAGCAGGATCTGCTCCACCTGGGAGCGATCCATCTCGATGTGAGGATCCTCATCGCTCAATACAAGATCGAGCGAGATGCTCTCGCGTAGGGAACGCCTCAGTAGAACGGTCATGTCGTTTATCAAATCGTTCAGGTTGAACACTTCCGAGGCACTGCGTTCGCGTCGACCCATCGTCAGTAGCTGACGCACCAAGCCTGCGCCTCTATCCCCCGCCTTGAGCACTTCCTCGAGGTCTTGCCGGTTCGGATCCGCCGGGTCCAGCGTCTCGTACACGAAACGGGTGAAGTTCTGGATCACCGAGAGCAGGTTGTTGAAGTCATGGGCGACGCCCCCGGCGAGCTGGCCCACGGCCTCCATCATCTGGGCCTGCCGGAGGCTCTCTTCCAACACCTTCGAGTGAGAGACATCGAGTATGTGGGCAACTATCAGAGTCGTTCCATCGGCAGCGTGGGCGACAACCAGCGCGACGTTCGCCCACACCGGGTGGCCGGCGCGGTGCAGGTAACGCTTCTCGAACTTGACCTCTTCCGCTTCCCCGATCACCAAGCTATGCACACTCGCCAGACTGATATCTCGTTCGTCTGGATACGTGAGATCGCTGAGGGACATTCCCTCCATCTCGTTGGGCTCATATCCCAGCATGTTGGCAAAAGTCTTGTTCACTCGAATGAGCTTCCAGTCGGTCGTTCCCACAGCGATCCCTGAAACCCCGGAGTCGAAGATCTTCCGAAGCATCTCTTCATTCGTCCGAAGAGCGTTCTCCGCCGCTCGACGAGAGCGGATGTCACGGACGATCGCTTGAAACCGACCATCGGGGAGCATCCGGGAACTCACTTCAACAGGAATCGGCGGTCCATCCTTCGGGATCGTGTGATATTCCGCGATCGTCGTTCCGCCGTCTCGCTCTCGATCGATCGAGTCCGCGACCTTCTCGGATTCCAGCAGGAGAGCTTCCAAAGGTAGGGCGAGGAGTTCATCGCGCGCGTATCCCGTCAACTCGGACGCCTTGGCGTTCACGTCTGTGAAGTGGTCATCCTGCAGGATGAAGATGGCGTCCGACGCCTGGTCGAGAAGGCTGTGATAGCGCTCCTCGCTGGCTTTGATGTCACTTATCTGACTCTGGCTGTGACGGTAGAGAGCACCGATGCGCGTAACCGCCAGCAGGAGAACAACCCCGCCCACGACGATCAGGGTCAGCGGGTCCATCTCGTGACCGCGGAAGTCCTGCACGATGAGGACCCCCATCGTGCCGAGGGCGACGACGAACAGCAACCTGAAGTGCCGGCCGAGAGAATCCACCGACCGTTCCTTCTCGTGAACGTCGGCGGCTGGATGCCAGGCCGCCGCGGCGAACAGAACGAAACCGAGCAACCATCCGACCTCGTACCAAACCCCCTTGTAATGCGTGCCCTTGAGAACAGCGAAGCTGTACATACAGTCGGCGAAGAAGATGGCTGACACCCCGATCACAAGCAACCGGCTCGAGGCCGACTTCGCTCCGGGACCGACGAACAACGCCGAAGCCACCGCGAGCAGCAAGACGTCCATGATCGGATAGCTGATACCCAGGAGATCGACGGAGCTCAGGAGGCCCGACTCCAGGAGGTACGGGTGCACCACGAGCTCCCACGCGGACAGACCCACGAGTAGAGCGACGATCGAAGCGTCCTTGAACACCTCGAAAAAATTGGTTCCAGCCCTCTTCCGCAGGTAGAGCAGGAAGCCCACCATGGCGACGGGATAGGCGCCGAGATAGAACCAATCCGCGACCGATGGGTAGGGGGCGACCTGGTGGAGCACCAGTTCGTAGCCGGAAAAGACCAGATCTCCGAGGGCCAAGAGGGCTTGCATGGCTCCCAAAAAGAACCAGGGAACGCGACCTTCGGACATCGAGCGAGCTCGAATGAATATCAGGGTCGCGCTGGTGCATCCGATCAGGGAATAGATCAGTGCGTGGGCAAATGCTCCCCTAACGCTGAAGTACGCGTAAGTGAGGACGCTGCCGCCGGCGAGCACGGCGAACCAAGCCGGCATCGCGCGTAGCTGATTGAGGATTCCGGTCATGCCTATGACTTCGACAGGGGATGCGAGCGCCTGAAAGATGCGATGTGACTACCTCGCCCGGATAGTCCTATTTATCCTCGCGGAGCCGAAGGGGCTGACTAGCCGGGTGCGAAGCGGTGCAGAACCTTCAATCCACGGTCTGCCTGATCGCAGAGCGACGAGCTAGGAACTCCCCGAAAGTATCGGCGAAGCGCACCAGGATGGGGCCCGAGATGGCCAGCACGAAGACGTAGCTGATGGCGAGCGCCTCGAAGTCGGTCGCAACGCCCGCCGCGGTGGCCATTCCCGCGATCGCGATAGAGAACTCGCCGCGGGCAACCAGCATCAACCCCGCTCTGGTCCGTCCTCGGACGCCGACTCCGGACCTGGCGGCGCCTATCCACCCGGTGGCGAACTTCGTAAACAACGTGACGATCCCGAGGAGGATCGCCGGGACCAGGACCGGTGGGATGGATGACGGATCCACGCTCAACCCCACGAAGGCGAAAAAGATCGCCGCGAACAGATCGCGTAACGGCGCGAGCAGACCTTCAGCCGCCTCCGCAGCGGGGCCGGACACGACGATGCCGACCACGAGCGCAGCAACCGCTGCGGAGATCCCGAACAACTCTGCGGCGCCGGCTACGAGGATCGTGATCCCGAGGATCGTCAACAACAACGACTCATCGGAGCGGCTGAACACCAACCTGCTGGCTCCAGCGCCGAAGCGCGTAGCCAGCACCAAGACAAGACCGACCAGAGCCACGCCCGCGAACGCCGGGAGAAGACTAGAGAGGTCGCCTCCACCCACTAGCAGAGACCCCACTACAGGCAGATAGAGGGCCATGACCAGGTCCTCGATCACAAGGATAGAAAGGACCATCGGTGTTTCCCGGTTGCCGGTCCACGCATGATCCGACAAGGTGCGCGCAACGATGCCGGACGACGAAACGTAGGTAACGCCGCCAAGAACGATCGCCGGGA
The DNA here is from genome assembly GCA_963777015.1 of uncultured Actinomycetes bacterium. Lineage (GTDB taxonomy): Bacteria > Actinomycetota > CADDZG01 > CADDZG01 > WHSQ01 > JACCXF01. Next base: position 742,089 of record CAVZOQ010000003.1, on the reverse strand, counting down.
CGACTCCCCAACCGAGCAGTAGACCCACAGCGAATCCGGGAGTGAAGTTCAGGACCATGTCGATCAGACCGACGCGGGCGTGAGCCCGCATCGTCGAGCCGAGCTCGGCCGCCGTGTACTCGAGTCCCAGCATGAACAGCAACAGGATCAACCCGATCTCCGCCCCGATCCCGACGAACTCCTCAGCTGTAACGAGCGGCACGATCCCGCCCTCTCCGAACGCGAGACCCGCAGCCAGGTAGAGGGGGATCGTCGGCATGCCGACGCGGCCGGCGAGGCGGGACAGGATCGCGAGTCCCACCAGGATCCCCCCGACTTCGAGCAAGAGCGCGCCGGCCTCCAACGATCAGCCCACCCGGAGCATCGTGACGGCCTGTTCGACTCGGGGTTCGATCCCTTCCGCGATTCTGGATCCGCAGCGGACTCTTACGCCCGGCAACTCGACTTCGTTCATCTCACTCACCGCTGTTCCTTCCCCTGCTAGAGACGCGATGGGTTCCTTGAATGGGTTTCCACGATCACAGGCCGATCGCGACCTCGAACGCGATCATGACTGCAAGCGACGACAGGAGCGCCGCCGAGGCCATGGGGCGATTACCGGCCGACATGGACTCGGGCAGCAACTGAGTGAGCACCATCCACACCATGGCCCCCCCGGCGAACCCGAGTCCGGCCGGAAGCAGAGGCTCGAAGGTGCTCACGGCCAGGAAGGCGGGAACCGCCATCAGCGGCTGCGGAAGGCTCGAGAAGATGCTCCAGGCCGCGGCTTTGCCCGCGCTCACGCCGAACGGCATCAGAGCCAGAGCGATAGCCACACCTTCCGGGATGTTATGCACGGCGATCGCGAGGCCGATCAATACCCCAAGGGATCGCCCATCGGCGAACGAGACCCCGATCGCGACACCCTCCGTGAAGGAGTGAACGGTCATCACCCCGATGACCAAGACGGCCGTCATCCCCCGAGCGCCCCGAAGGTCGCCCACGTGGGCATCTTCGGTTCGCCCCAGGAGTGTCGTCGTCACCATGATGAAACCGACTCCCACAACGGCGCCGGCCACGGTCCTCGGCAGGCTGCGGGTCGCGCCCTCGTAGAACAGACCTGCGCTCGCCCCCAACATGAACCCACCGGCGATCGCGCTGGACAGAGCGATGGATCGGCCCTTGTTCATACGCGCAGCCATGACGGGAAGGACGCCCAAGCCCGTAGCGAGGGCCGTTCCGAGGGCGATCACGAAGACGGCTAGAGCATCCACAGATTCATCCTTCTATCGAGACATTCCTACTAACGTGGGCAGGGTGTCCAACCCAACAGCACGCCCATTGATCCTGGGCGTGACGGCCTCTCTACTGCTCGCCGGATGCTCCGGCGTGACTCCGAGCGCGCAACCGCCACCTTCGATGGACCCTCCCTCGCCGCTAACCGCCTCCGCCCCACCCGAGGCCAGCCCCCAACTGGACCGGTTCCTAAGCGTCGTCGCCCACGCTCGTCTTCCCCGGGTCGGGGTATATCGCTCTCGCTCCGCGAAGAGACCATTCGTCACATTGTCCAACCCGACCGAGGTGGGCGCGCCGCTGGTCTTCCTGGTTACCGAAGAGATGGGCGACTGGATCAGGGTGCTCCTTCCGATCCGCCCGAATGGAAGTCGAGGCTGGCTGCGTACCGCCGATGTCGAGCTTCTCGAGCACCGGTTCCGCATGGAGGTGGATCTGGGGGCCCACCGGATAACCGTCAGAGAGGGGGCGAGAACCATCCTCGAGGCCCCGGTTGGGATCGGCACCCAGGACACGCCCACTCCCGGCGGGCTCTTCTACATAAAGGAGCTGCTCCGGCCGCCGGACCCCGGCACGATCTACGGCCCCTACGTGTACGGGCTCTCCGGGTTCTCGAATCAGCTGACCAGCTTCGCCGGAGGAGATGGGGTCATCGGCATACACGGCACCAACGCGCCGTGGACCGTGGGTCAGAACCTCAGTCACGGTTGCATCCGGATGCTCAACCGCGACATCGAGAAGCTGGTCCCTCTACTCCCGCTAGGCACCCCGGTCAGGATCGTCCGTTGACCGTCGCCGAGCCGCGCTAAAAGCGCGTCGCCATCACTGCCAAGGGCCCTTAGGGACCCACCACCTACCCGGTGAAGGCTGCTGCCTCGACCTCCGGCTGTGCCGCGGGAGCCTGTTCGTATCCCGCGCCCACATCGGGGCTCTCCGAGGGGTTCGGAGACGGGCTCGGCGCCGGACTGGCTTGTCCCAGGACCGTGTAAGTCACGGGCGCGTAGTCGAAGCCTTGGCCCTTGCCGGTGTCGCATCTTGCATTGACCACATAGGGACCGGGCGTGGAACCCGCGGGCACCGTGAACTCAACCTCCCAATTAGCCTTGAAACTGGAAATAGTTTCCGATTCGTTCCCGAAGGGCGCGGGCCCATCGATCGTCACGGTCACCTGGAACCCGGGACACGGTGAACTCGGGAGGTTGTGCACGACGAAGGAATCGCCGGGAGATCCCGAGTTGGGCAATGCCTCCATCTGGTTTGTAATGCCGGCCTGTACCGCGTTCGGCAGTACGAATAGCGCAGCCACTGATATGGCTGCCGCGATGATTCCGAACTTCCGCATCTAGGTGTCCTCCCCTTGTCCGCGCCCGACACTCGGCGGCCGCCGACCGTCACGCTAGCAACACGAGGGCCCTCTGGGAAGGGTCTCGAGCAAAAGGTTCTCGATCCCCAGCCCGGTCCCAAGCGCGTGGCTTGGCCGTAACGTCCGGCTCCTGCGCACGTTGAATCTGGAGAGTTGCCGAACGAGGGGACACCGTTGAAGAACGCCGCCGCCGCGTGCGCCGTTGCCCTGCTGCTGGGGGCATGTGCCGGCGCGGCCCCAGAAGCCCATCAGAGACCCGCGAAGGACGGAGGCGGCGGCGCGGCGCAAGCTAAGAGGAGCAAGGCTCAGTCCTCCGGATCCGCCGCCCACGATCAACGGGTCGACCCCCGTGCACGAGGGTTCGAGATCGGCCTCGGCGAGTGGGCGGTTACCCCTGAAGCCCAAGCGATCAGACCCGGCCCCGTGACCTTCATGATCGAGAACCACGGGACGATGGGGCACGGCTTCGAGATCGAGCTCGAAGGCGACAGCAGCGGACACGGGTCCGGCGACGGGCTCAAGGCAGAATCGAACCTCCTCCAGCCCGGCGATTCGGCCCGGATGGAGCTGTCGCTCGCCCCCGGCATCTACAAGATCGAATGCCTCGTCGAGGGTCACGACGACATGGGGATGGAGGGTTTGCTGGAGGTTCGAGCCGGAGCACCCTTCCCCCGGACGACCCCGGAAAAGAGCTCGAACCACGTGGCCATCGCCGATTTCTCCTTCTCGCCGGACACCACCAAGGTGTCCGTGGGCACCGAGGTGACCTGGCACAACGAGGATCCCACCGAGCACACCGTGACCGCGGCCGATGGTGCGTTCGGGTCCGGGGCGCTCGGTTCGGGCCGATCCTTCACCCATCGCTTCGACGAACCAGGAAAATATGCCTACTTCTGTGAAATCCATCCGGACATGAAAGCGGTACTGAGTGTCGAGTGAAAGGAGAGACATGAGGATGAAGCGTTTGTTGATCGTGACCGCGATGGTCGCCCTGCTCGCTGCCGCCTGTGGAGGCGACGACGGTGAAGCGACGAACGGTGGCGAGACAGGTGGGGGCGGCGATGGCGGCGGTGGCGGCTCCGTCACCTTGACCGCTGCGAACTTCGCGTTCCAGCCGGAGTCGCTGACCGCAGCTGCGGGAGACAGCATCGAGTTCACGAACGAGGACGACGCCGAGCACAACTTCACGGCCGAAGATGCCGGCCTCGACGAGGACGTGGAGGCGGGCTCGTCTGCCACGGTCGATCTCGCGGACGTCGAGCCGGGCTCGTATGACTTCTTCTGCAAGTACCACCCGGATTCGATGACGGGCACCCTCGAAGTAACGGAGTAACGCCCTAACAAAGATCAGAGCCGGGCGATGCCCACCCCGCGTCGTCCGGCTCTGTCCACCCTTATCCTCCCCCGATGTCCCTGCTGCTACCCGTTCCCGCCGATGCGCGCCCACGGCGGCTGATCCAGCTGTACGCCGGCCTGGCGCTCTACGGGTTCAGCTCGGCCCTCTTGGTCGAAGCAGCGCTGGGCCTCGACCCGTGGGACGTCCTTCACCAGGGACTGAGCCGCCAGACGGGCGTTTCGATCGGAACCTGCACGATCGCGATCGGAGTTGTGGTCCTTCTATTCTGGATACCTCTGCAGCAGCGCCCGGGTCTCGGGACGGTGAGCAACGCCATCCTCATCGGGCTGGCGGTGGATGGGTCTCTCGCGTTGCTCCCCGCGCCTCCGAGCCTCCTGTGGCAATGGGGATTCCTACTCTCCGGAATCGTCCTGAACGGAGTGGCCACCGGCGCCTACATCGGAGCCGGACTCGGCCCCGGCCCTCGCGACGGGTTGATGACCGGAATCGCCGGCAGGGGGCACTCGATAAGGATGGTGCGTACGGGCCTGGAGGTCGTGGTGCTCGGCGCCGGTTGGGCGCTGGGGGGATCGGTCGGGATCGGCACGATCGCCTACGCGTTGGGCATCGGCCCCCTAGCTCACGTCTTCATACCCGCGTTCACGGTCGGGCGGGCGGGACCGGCGGTACCTCCCGACACGCACACCAGCATCGCCTGATCACTCCGTCCGCCGCCGGCGGGCTCTCTCCTCGCGTTCGGCTCGGGCCATCTCAAACGATTCGTCGACCGTCGGGGCGGTTCCCCCGAGGTGCGCGGGCAACCACCAACGATCGTTGGCGCCGCTAGGTTCATCGGGGTACGACACCGAGGCACGATGAACCATCTCCTCGATCACTTCCATCAGACGTTTCGTGACGGTCTCGGGATCCGATGATGCGTCGTACGGGATCGGCGGTCCCAGATCGACCGTGATCGTGATGTTCCGCTGCCAGTTCTTCGGACGACCCTTCGTCAGGATGCGTTGCGTTCCCCATACGGCTCCCGGGATCAGGGGCACGCCGGCCTCCATGGCCATCCGTGCGGCGCCGGACCTCCCATCGGCTGGGACGAAGGAACGGCTGATCGTCCCCTCCGGGAACATGCCGACGATCTCTCCGGAACGAAGCGCCTCGACGGAGGCTTCGATCGCGTCGCGAGCCCGGCCGTATCTGTCGACGGGGATGTGCTTCATCCCCCTCATCAGAGGCCCGGCTACGGGATGTGAGAAGACCTCTTGCTTGGCCAGGAACCGGACGAGTCGCCCTTGTTTACGGGCTGCTGCGCCCACGAAGACGAAATCGAGGTAGCCGACGTGGTTCGTAGCGATGACGGCAGGACCGGAGGAGGGAACGTGATGCTCGCCCGTCGTCCGAACCTTCCAACGCATGACCTTGAAGATGGTTAGAGCGAGACCCACCACCGGCCGGTAGACCGGCTCCATGCGCCACCCCTTTCTGACCGCCCCTTCGGGTCCAAATCTAGACGCTTCTGGAAGCTTTCCCACCTAGGCAGCGTTCTCCCGCGTGGCTCACCATCGCTCCCAGCGCACCGCGTGGGCCAGGGGTTTGCGGCCGCGACGAGCGGAACCCTGAGGTTGGTCGAGGGCCGCATAGCCCAGGGTGACGATCCCCACGGGCGTCACATCCCGGGGCAGCCCCAGCAACTCTTGCAAGCCGGGAAGGCGATGGACCCCGAAGAAGCCCGCCCCCAAACCCTCGTTGACGGCCCCCAATAACAGGAGCATGAGGCTCGCGCCGGCATCGACGTACCAGTAAGGAACCGGCCACTCGATCTCGCTCCCGTCATCCACGATCTTGTCCGGCTCCCGATAGCGATCATGGTAATCGTCCTCGCGGGTGCAGACGACGACATGAACCGGAGCCTTCGAGATCCACGGCGGGAAGCCGAGCGAAACGTAATGCTCCTCCTCCGCGAGCTCCGCGATCCGGCTCCGAAGCTCCTGTTCCGTGACCACCACGAAGTACTGACCCTGGGAGAACCCCGCGCTGGGGGCCCGCCGTGCCAGGTCGACGAGTCGCTCCACCGCCTCTCTCGGCACAGGCTCGTCTAGGTAGTTTCGAACCATCCGGCGTCTGCGCACTGCATCTCGTAGCTCCACTGTCCCTCCCGCAACGTTTGGTGGCATTTATTCCGAGGCACAACGTGGCGGAAGCTTCAGGAGTGGCCGAGTTGCGCCGATTACGGAGAGTACCTGCGGGCTTATCCGATCCGCCCGAACGACCGTCCGAGAGGGAGCACCGCGGTGGCAGACATGACCAACCCGAATCACGATTCCACCGAGCGTCCCGCGGACGATTTCCATTCCGAGCTGTTCCCGGCCGCGTCCGCCGGCGCTGCCCCTCCGCCTCCCCCGCCGAGCGCGCCGCAGCCGCTGTGGGGCACGCCGCAGGCCATGATGGCACCCTCACCCGCCGCTTCCCCTTCGAAGGTCCATGCCACGTCTTCGACCGCGACCCAGGTCCTGCTGGCGCCGTCTCCTCCCCCCATCGGGCCGAGCGTCGCGGAATGGTCCCAGCCATCCAAACCGATGGAGGGATCGGTCGGAGATGCCTACTTCAAGAAGGCAACGGTCTCTCGAACCTCCGTGGAGGACGAGTACGCACCAGCGTCGGCAGCTAGGCCGAACAAGGCGAAGTTGATCAAGTTCGCGGTGATTGCGGCGGTAGCCGTCGGGGCGTTTTTCGTCACGAGCACCCTGTTCTTCAACGGCGAGCCACAGCTCTACACGGGCGCCGATGGGGAGATCACGGAGATGAAGCCGAAGAAGTTCTTCCGCCCCCTCGACGGCTATAAGTACCAGGAGGTTCCTCAGGTCTTCCTCGATCAAGCCCGCTCGATCGTGGCGGCCGACGCGACCGCAGCCGAAGCAATGAAGAACATCACCGCTCGCGGAGTGATGCAGGGAGGCCAGGTCGTCGCGGGTGCCGTGGTCATCTCCGTCGGTCCTGAGTTCATGGAAGACCAAGCCGAGCGACAAAGCGGACTCGTCGAGCTCGAGAAGGCCACCGATGCGTCGGCCGAAAAGCTCGACGTAGACGGCAAGGTCGCCTACGTTTCTTCCGGATCGTGGACCGGATCCTTGACCTACTACGAGAACCTCGTGGTGATGGTCGCCAGCGCGTCCGAAGCGACAACCCAAGCCGTGACGACCGAACTGCTACAAGCCCAACCGTAGAGAGCCCTCGTCTCGATCAGCGGCCGGCCGGCGGCCTCGACGCCTCGAAGATCCTGTTCGACGACGCGAAATCCTCAGTCAGGTAGAAATCGTCGCGCGTCAAGGTTCTGGTCTTCAGGCTGAATATGAGTGACAGCTCGCGGCGGCCATCCTCGTAATGCAGGTACGCCTTGATCGTCGAAGAGTCGATCTGGATCTCGTTCCACGACGGTGGCGTGAAGCCTCGGACCCTCCGGGTGGACGCCGTGCCGGAATTGCAGATCAACATGCCGTTCAACCCCCAGAAGAACGGCACGTGTTTGTGGCCGGAGAGGACGACGTCGATATCTAACTTCGTCAACTCGGCCAAGAGGTCTCCCGCGTCCGTGATGATGTTTCTCTCGCGGCCGGTCCCCGGTATCGACACCATGTGGTGGTGGATCGCAAGGACCTTGAGATCGTTGGGCTCCCGCGCGAACTGTTCGGCTATCCACGCGTAGTGCTCGCGGCCCACGTGACCATCGTCCAGGTCGGGGGATGACGAGTCCACAGCGACGATCGTTACTCCGGTCGCTTGAAGGCGTTCCGCCCGCAGTCCCTCGAACTCCTTCCTGAACAACGAGAAGCGCTGGCCGAAGTACTGCTCGAAGTGAACGTATCCAACGTTCCGTGAATCGTGATTCCCGGGGATGATCACTTTCGGGGGCTCGATCTCATCCAGCCAGCGCGCCGCGTCTTCGAACTCCCATTCGTACCCGCTAGCCGTCATGTCTCCGGCGATGACGACCACGTCTGGACGCATGGCGTTGATCCGTTTGATGGCGGATTCCAAGAGGTGGGCGTCGAAGGTCAGCTCGCCGCAGTGGATGTCGCTTATCTGGGCGATCCGCAGGGGGATCCTCGAGACGTTCATCTGCTTCTCACGCTACCCTCGTCGTTGAGCACAAGGGCAATCATACGGAGAAGAGTTCGTGGACCATAAGCAGATCAGCCACAGCCTCGTGAAGACCCTGCGCAAGGTTCCGATGTTCGAGGGCTTGGACGACCACGATCTTCTTCACATCGTCGGGCTCTCGGCCAACCTTCAATGGCCGCCGGGAGGCATGGTGTTCGTGGACGGAGCGGAGGGCGACGCTCTCTATATCGTCCTTTCAGGCAGGGTAAGGATCTTTGCCACGGTCGACGAGAAGGAGGTCGAGGTGGCGTCGATCGGGCCCGGTGACTTCTTCGGCGAGCTATCTCTGATTCGCGACGAGCCCCATTCCAAGAGCGCGCAGGCCACCGATCAGACCGAGCTGATGGCGATCCCCAGGGACTCGTTCTCCTCTCTCCTCGCCTCGGACTCGCGCCTTAGAGAGGTGGTCGACACGAGGATCGCCGAACGTCTGGCCGCCAACGACCAGGCCCTCACTCTGAACTAGCTAGGAATACCGGGACAGGTCGATCTCGAACCAGGCCCTGGTCTGCCCGTCATCGGACACGCCCCACCGATCGGCGAGCTCCTCGAGGAGGTAGAGGCCCCGCCCACCTAAGTCCATGAGCGCTGGTTGGTGGACGACCGGCGAGAACCCCCGACCCGAATCCGTGATCTCCGCCCGAACCACGCCCGATGTGACGGCGGCGTAAATCTTGATCCACCCATCCTCGCCGAGGTCGGCGTGCCGGATGCTGTTGGTTACCAGCTCGTTCACAAGCAGAGCGAGGTCGTTGTACAGGGGTTCGGGGATGGCTTCACCCAAGGCTCGAAGCGCCTGTCGCGCTTTCGCAGCCGCTTCCGGTTCTCCGGAGAGCGTCAGTTCCACCGTATCCTGGGCCACGTCCACGAGAGTCCCTACCCTTCCGGCAATAGACTCAATCTCCCCGATTCGGGAAGAACCGTGGTGGCAATCGGACGAGAGCGAGTGAAGGGATCCGCGGTGATGGCGTTTTGCCCGGGGGCAGACGGGACGGCCGTCATCGAGCGCGCCCACAGGCCCCTTAGTGGTGCCAGACGGACGTTCCGGGAGCATGAGTGAGCGACCGGCCGGCCTGGCTCGAGACCTATCTCCTCGACCAGGTGCCTGCGGCGGTGATCGCCACCGACCTCCAGGGGGCCGTGACCTACTGGAACCACCACGCCGAGGCCCTCTACGGGTGGTCGCGGGACGAAGCGCTGGGTCAGTCGATCGGCGAGCTCCTGATCCCGGAAGATCAATTGGACCTGGCCGAGGCGATCATGAACCGCGTGCGGGAGGGACATTCGTGGGAGGGCGAGATGAGGCTCACGCGAAAGGACGGCGCCTCGCTACTCACCTTCGTCAGCGACTCCCCAATCCTCGACACCGAGGGGGAGCTGGTGGGGATCGTCGGTATCTCCAGCGACATCACCGAGCGACGCCGGGTAGAGCTTCGCATCGCGGCCCAGTACGCGATCAGTCGGGTGCTCGCCGATGCCAAGGACCTCCCCAGCGCGGCAGCCCGCATCGTGCGTGTCATATCGGACAGTCTCGGCTGGGATGTCTGCGCGATGTGGGTACGCGATCGTTCCACCGATCAACTCCGTTGCCTGGTCACCACGGATGCGCCCTGGCCGGAGGCATCAGCATTCATCGAAGAGACTCGCTCCTCCACACGCGCATATGGGGAAGGTCTTCCCGGTCACGCGTGGAAAGCGGGCAAGCCGACATGGATGAACGACGTTACACAGGATGACAACTTCGCGAGAACCGGAACGGCGATCAAGGCCGGACTTCATGCTGGTTTCGCCCTTCCGATCGTCATAGGTGGTGAGACCGTCGGAGTTCTCGAAGCCTTCAGCTCCGAGGTGCGGCCCCCGGACGGGGATCTGTTGCAGGTGATGGCCGTGGTGGGAAGCCAGATAGGACAGTTCGTCGAACGCAAGTGGGCCGAGGCCGAGCGCACGCGGCTCCTCCGACTCGAACAAGAAGCGCGCGCAGAGGCCGAGGAGGCTCGATCGCGCCTGGCATTCCTCGCCGAAGCCAGTCACATCCTGAACCAATCGCTTAACTACGCGGAGATCCTTAGCAATGTTGGGAAACTCACCGTTCCCCGCCTTGCCGATTGGTGCGTGCTCTACGCGCAAGAGGAGGGGCCTTCGCCGCGTTGGGTCTACTTCGCTCATTCCGATGACCGCATCGAACTCATCCTGGAGAACGCGTCCCCATCCCAGCGAGCGGCGGTCGACGCCCTCCTTCCCGTCAGACAGGTGCTCGACTCGGGTAGCGCCGAGCTGTTGAGCGAGATCCCGGGCGGCATAGAGAGCGGGGAGATGGAGAGATTCGGCGGCGTGCCCGTGCCCGTGTCGGCCATGGTCCTGCCGCTCTGCGTCGGAGAACGCATGCGGGGGGCGATCGCGCTCATCTCGTCCGAGGGAGCCCGTCGATATGGCGAGAGAGATCTAGCTCTCGCCGACGACCTCTCCCAACGCGTCGCCCAGGCGATCGACAACGCGCGCCTGTTCCAGGAGAGAAGTCATGTCGCTCGAACACTGCAGCGGAGCCTCCTTCCGCCCGAGCTCCCCGAGATCCCAGGGATCGAGGTGGGCGCCCGCTACCGGGCGGCAGGAGAGGGCAACGAGGTGGGAGGTGACTTCTACGACCTGCTCGAGACGAGGGCCGGCAACTGGGCCGTGGTGATCGGCGACGTCTGTGGTAAAGGACCGGACGCGGCCGCTTTGACGGGGCTGGTGCGCCACACGATCCGGGCCGCCGCAGTGGCGGGACATCAGCCCGCCGCGATGCTCGAGGTCACGAACAAAGCGATTCTCAGGCAGGTGGCGGACTCGCGCTTCTGCACGGTCGCGTGCGCGGAGCTCCAGCCCAGTGGGCAAGGCGCCCACGTGGTGCTGTCCTGTGGCGGCCATCCGCCTCCGCTGATCCTGAAGAGCGACGGGAAGGTCCAGACGGTCGACTGCGCAGGCACCTTGCTCGGGGTCCTCGACGAGCCGGAGTTGACTGACTACGAGCTGGATCTGTCCCCCGGCGATGCGCTGCTCCTGTACACCGACGGCGTTACTGAGGCGGAGGGCCCCGAGGACGAGTTCGGCGAGGCGCGATTGGAAGCGTTGCTTGAGCGGTGCGCGGGCATGAACGCGGAGGACATGAGTGCACGCGTCGAACGCGAGGTCGTCGAGTTCCAGAGTGATAACCCCCGCGATGATGTAGCGATCATCGCGATCCGCATCTCGCCTTGAAACCGAGCCTCGGCGGCCTACTTGCGCGCGGGCTGACGCGCCGGTGCCCCCGATGTGGCGAGAAGAAGGTGTGGCGCTCCTGGTCCCAGCTCGTCGACGACTGTCCTCGCTGCGACTGGCACTTCGAACGCGAGGAGGGCTACTGGGTCAGCGCGATCATCGTCAACACGGGCGTGACCATGGCTCTGTTCGGCATCGGCTTCGTCGCCGTACTCATCGCCACCATCCCGGACGTGCGATGGGGGCCGGTGCTACTTGTCGCTGCAGTCACGAACGTCCTGTTCCCGATCTTCTTCTTCCCGGTCTCCAAGACCGTGTGGGTCGCTATCGACCTCTTCTTCCACTCCCCCAAAGAGTGGGAGAACGTCTAAGCGGGGAGAGGATCCTCGACCCAATCGCGCGTGAGGAACATCCAGAACGCAAGCCCTGCATAATCCTTGTAGCGGCTGAAACGCCGCTCGATCGTCGAGTCCTTCGCTGTCTTTCGCCTCACGAGCCGCGCGTACTTCGGACGGGTCCAGGAATCGAGGATCAGTCTCGAGTAACGACCAATCATCATCATCACGTGTGCAGCCGCGTACGGCCCCACTCCCGGCAGCGCAAGGAGTCTCGCCTCGACCTCGTCGTCGGGTATCTCGTCGGCCGGCGCGTGACCGAGGATCTCGAGATCGACCTCGCCATCTCGAACCAACCGCGCCAGCTCGATGAAATACGGGCCGCGATACCCAGCACGCACCACATCTTTGTAGAAACGCTTCCCCGCAGAGGCCATCGCCTCCGGTGTTGGGAATGCGCGCCCCAATGGGCCGGACTCCGCGCCGGGAGCGGGCTCGCCCAGGTGCTCTACGAGTGCCGCCACCATCCGCTCGGTGGCCGACCAGGTGCAGTTCGTGGTGCAGACCGTCTTCACGACCTCTTCGAACACCGTGGGGCTGCGGATCATTCGTCCCGCGCCGGCAGCGGGCACCCACGCGAGATCGGGATCCTCGGTCGCCAGGTCGTAGAACTCCGAGAGATCCTCGTCGAGCCTGAGCATCCGTTCGATTCCCGCCAAGATCGCTTCGGCGGCTGCGGCGCCCGGCGCCCGGCCACGAACATCGATCCGGGCGGATCCCGCACCGCCAGAGGAGACGATCACGGTCCGCGGGCGCGAACGGGGCAAGCGCAGGGTCGTCTCCAGCGTGACCGCGTCCTCGTCGATGGACTGCGGGGGCAGAGATGCGACACCATGAGACAGGAAGGTCCTGCGCAGGTCGACCGGCTCGCCGCCCGCTCCCACGAGGGCCAGCTCGAGGCCCTCGTCCGACCTCCGATTGACCTTATTCATGTAACCAGTGTAACTTCTTTGCCGGTTACGCGACAAGCGAGCCCGACAACGAGGAGGACGAGGTGCCACTGCGAGTCAAGACGGTCACGATGGATTGCAACGACCCCGAGCTGATGGGTCGCTTCTGGTCTCAGGTCACGGGGCGAGAGATCATCGATCACGGACAAGAAGATCCCTATTGGGCCCTCCCCGACCCCGAACGCCGCGACGTGACATTGCTACTGCAGAAGGTCGCCGAAGAAAAAAAGACGAAGAACCGGGTTCATCTCGACCTCCACACACCGGACATGAACGCAGAGGTCGAGCGAGTGACGGCTCTCGGCGCCACGATCGTGGGGAGGTACGAAGAAGATGGCGAGACGTGGGTCTGGTTAGAAGATCCGGAACAGAACGAGTTCTGCATCTGTCACATAGGCGGGGCGGACTCCACCTGACCTACGCCCCGAGGAACGTGATCAGCTCCAGCGCGCGCAGCGTCAGGCCCAGGTCCGACCATCCCGTTGGTGGAGCATCCTCCCGCAACTCGTCGAGGAACTCGTCCATCGTCGGATGTTCGACCGGAACTCCCGCCGCGCTCCAGAAGGTCAATGCAGTGGCACGCTCCCACGGCCCCCACCACTCCGCCTCCCACTCGCGCGCCCAGCGCAGGGCCCACTCGGCCATCTCCGTCTTGGGACCTTCGGCCAACCAGTAGGCGGCGGCCGCGGCGAAGGTGGGATATGCGCCTCCCGTGAACCGGCCCTCGGTGTCCGCCTCTCCCCGGAGAAGATCCATGGCGCGGGGACCCGGGTCGCGTCCGACCGCCAGGAGGCCGGCGGATGCCGAGGCGGTCGCCCACACGCGGCCGCCCGCGTACGAATCGAGCTCCCCGGGTACTTCGTCCGGTGCATCGAGCCACGCCTGCGCGGGAGTGCGAGCGGCCTCGAGCCAGTCCGCGGCTATCGCCGCCGGGCCCGAAGCCCTGAGCCCGAGGATCACCAGGTGGCACAGTGCCTCTCCGGTCGCGCCCGGGGAGGGGCGCTCGCCCGGTCCCACGAACGCTCCCTCGTCGTCTTGCGCAGGTGGTGCCGGAAGGTCGCCCGGATCGTCTCCGGTGAGCCGCAGCGCGCGCCACGACTGCCACTCATCGCCCTCCTCGAGCGCCCTCTCGAGCGCGGCTTCCCCATCGATCGACATGACCGACAAATCTAGGGCTTAAACGCGCCACCCGAAGCGCGTCGCTTTCGGCTCCTCTTCGATCCGAGGGTCGTCGGGGCGACGGTTCGCCGGGCGTTCAGGGACGATCGTCATGTCACTCAAGTGTGTGCGCGTTCCCGACCAGGGCCCGGGGACCGCCACCGTCATGTCTGCGAGCGCGTAACAGATGGATTCGTAGTTGATCCGCCAGCCCTTGAAGTCCGGCCACGCCTCCTCCGCCGTTCGTTCCAGCGGGAACCCTTGGTCCCTCAGCCGGTGCACGCCGCCGAGGAAGTCTTCGTAATCGAGCTCGATGTCCTCGGTTGGTAGCGGATCCGGGTCGTAGGGGATCCCGGTTACATCCGCGATGTTGCGCAGCGCGGTGAAGCCCATCCGAAGACACAGACGAGCCTGGGTCGGCGCCGCGGAGGGGCTGAGCGACAGGTACATCGCGGCAGAGTCCAACACCGCGAGAAGGGCAACGACCCACGACCGCAAAGGATGAGGCGAGCGGAACCAGACGAGCACCGGGTAGTTGGTGTGGCTCTCGGTGACGTCGGCGGCCCACTCCTCCCAGTCCATATAGAGCTGCCCCAGGTTGTCGATCAGTCCGACGACGACATGCCTGGTCAACAGCTCAGGCCCCCACGCGGGAGCTCCGGCTCTGCTCTGAAGCAATGTCACGAGCGATTCTCTCCGGTTGAACGCGCCGTACAACGTCGGGAGATAGGCCACCTGAAGGGCAACTACGATCAGACCCGTCGTCGCAGCCACGAACATGATGGCGGTCGGCCCCCAATCCGGTTGACTCGCGAAGCCGAGAGTAAGCATCGAAGAGCCGCTCTCCCGCAGAGCCTCGAACCATCCCAGCGGGATCAAAGGCCACAGCATCAGGGCGAAGGCCATCCAGAACGAGAACAACCAGACCGACAGGAGCATCAACAAGGACAGGGGGCCGGCGAACGCCAGGACCCGATCCTTCGCCTCATAATCCTCGAACCGGCGTGCCAACCACAAGAAGAGATGACGGGTGAACAGGTGGTTGACGAGGAGCGCGAGCTTCGAGGTGAGTCCCCGAGGAACGACGAGGGTTCGCACGAGGCTCGAAAGGGTTCCGAGGAAGAGGATCAGGCCAAAGGAGAAACCGATCCATCTGACGATCGCCAGAGCCGCCTCCTTCCTCGACTCGAACCTGGAATCCGAATCGTAGCCCTGTCCGGCGTGTCCTAAGGTTGGGCCGTGCCTCACGTGAAGCTCGTCCAAGGAGACATCACGACCATCGAGGTGGACGCGATCGTCAATGCCGCGAACCCGTCTCTGATGGGTGGGGGCGGCGTCGACGGCGCAATCCACCGCAAAGGCGGGCCGGCCATCCTCGTGGAGTGCAAACGCATCCGCCGGGCTGAGCATTCCGAAGGTCTCCCGACGGGGCAGGCGGTCGCTACGACCGCTGGCGACCTCCCCGCACGCTGGGTGATCCATACCGTAGGACCCGTCTACGCCGCGGGCGAGGATCGCTCCCACTTACTGGCGTCGTGTCACACGGAATCGTTGAAGCTTGCCGACGAGCTAGGTGCCGAGTCGATCGCGTTCCCGGCGATCTCGACGGGTATCTACGGTTATCCACTCGAGCCCGCGGCCGACATCGCACTCGCGGCGACGTCGAACGCAGTCACCACCAACGTCGATGAGGTCCTGTTCGTGTTGTTCGAGCCGCAAGCATTGCGGGTATTCGAGCAAGCGCGCGAGCGCATCCAACGAAGGAAAGGTTGAGCATCTTGAGCGGAAACGGGCACGGGCTGAAGGTCGTTGTCACCGGCCCGACGGGAGACATCGGCATGGCCTTTCTCCGGCAAATGGACGTAGCCGAGGGGATCGACTCGATCGTTGGCATGGCCCGCAGACCGTTCGACCCATCCGAGGAAGGGCTGACCAAGGTCGAGTACCGGCGAGGCGACATCCTCGAACGTGAGTCGGTTGAGTCGCTCGTGGACGGCGCTGACGTCGTGGTTCACCTCGCGTTCCTGATCATGGGATCGCTCGAGCAGACGCGCTCCATCAACCTGGAGGGCTCTCGGAACGTATTCGAGGCCGCGTTCGGTGCGAAGGTCAAGCGCCTCGTCTACACGTCTTCGGTCGCAGCCTACGGATTCCACGACGACCACCCTCCGATGATCACCGAAGACGTTCCGGCCCGTGGGAGCGACAATCACGACTACTCGGCGCAGAAGGCCGAGCTCGAAATGATGATCGAGAAGCTGGGCGATAGCTTCCCCAGCACCGACCTGTTCGTGCTACGCCCTTGTGTGGTCGCCGGGCCGACCGCGCTGTCGCTGATCACTGAGATCCCGTACGTGCGCATGGGAGACAAGGTTCCCGAGGGGGCCAAGAAGATCGTCTCGTCGTTGCCGGCGATGAGGCCGGTAGTGCCCGACCCCGGTACTCCTTTCCAGCTCGTACACGAGGACGACGTCGCGCAGGCCCTCGTTCTGTCGGTCCTCGGTCGCGGAGATCCCGGCTACTACAACCTGGCGGGCGAAGGCGAGTGCACGGTGTCGGACCTGGCCCACGCGCTCAATTGGTACGCGGTCCCCGTCCCCGACATCCTGATGCAGGGCACGGCTAAGGTGGTGCAGAGGATCCCCTACCTGCCCACGTCCGCGCAGTGGATCGACGCGCTGCGCGTTCCGATGCTCATGGACACGACGAAAGCGCGGAACAAGCTCGGATGGGAACCGAAGTACAACGCTATGGAGACGCTGTCCGAGACGGTGCTCGGCGCGCGCGAGGCCGGGATCGTGCCGTGGCCGGACCACGTCGGCCCTATGTAGCGCGCGTCGCTCTAGGAGTCGCTCGGCGGCTCGAACGCTCGGTTCAGGATGTCTTCAAGCTCCTGTTCGTGAACCTTTGGACTTCCGGTGGCGGGGCTTGCGCTCTCCGCTCGAGCCGCGTGGCGAAGCGTCAGCCGATCGGATCCCATGCGGTTGAGCCGAGCTTGGATGAAGGTCCAGGCCCCCATGTTCTCGGGCTCGTCCTGAACCCAGCACAGGTCCTTCGCGTTCGGATAATTGTCGAATATCTCTCCCAGCTGCTGCTCGGGGAACGGATAGATCTGCTCGACGCGCACCACCGCCGCCTTCGCCTCCCGCTTGTTTCGTTCGTCCTTCATTGTGAACGCGAGCTTGCCGGTGCAGAGAAGGATGCTCTCCACCTCATCGGGCGAGGACAACCACGGATCGTCCAGCGTCTCGCGGAAGCTGCCGGAGGTGAACTCGTCGGTCTTACTCTTTGCCTCGGCATGACGCAGCAGGGACTTGGGGGTCATGACCACGAGCGGCTTGCGGACCGACCGCAGCATCTGACGTCGAAGGACGTGGAAGTACTGGGCAGGCGTCGTGGGCTGAACGACCTGGATCGAGTCCTCCGCCGCCAGAGTAAGGAATCGCTCGAGCCGCGCGCTGGAATGCTCCGGGCCCTGGCCCTCGTAGCCGTGCGGGAGCAGCATCACCAGTCCGCTCGGCTGCTTCCATTTGTCTTCCCCGGCAACGATGTACTGGTCGATGATCACCTGGGCTCCGTTGGCGAAGTCCCCGAACTGGGCCTCCCAGCAGACCAGGGCGTCGCCGTTCGCGATCGAGTAGCCGTACTCGAAGCCGACCGCGGCGAACTCGGAGAGCGAGCTGTCGAACGAGCGGAAGGGAGCCTGGTCCTCTGCAAGATGGTTCAGAGGCATGTACTCCTCTTCGGTCCGGTAGTCGATCAACACGCTGTGACGCTGGCTGAACGTGCCGCGCCGCGTGTCCTGACCGGCGATCCGCACCCTGAAGCCCTCGAGTAGCAATGATCCGAACGCCAAAGCTTCCCCGTGGGCCCAATCGGACGCGTCTTTCTCGAGCAACCCCCTGCGCTTCTCGAGCATCTTCTTGATCTTGGGATGCGGCTCGATGTCGCCCGGCCACGTCGTCAACTTCTCGTGGATCAACTCGAGTCGATCGCGCTCGACACCAGTCTCGACCGGGGGCAGGACGCCAACCGTCTTAGGCGGTCTCGCCCTGGCCGGCTCCGGAGGCAGACTCTCCTTCGTTTCGTCGAGAGCCTTCTGCAACTTGTTGCGGAAGTCGTCCAGCAAGCTCTCGGCTTCTTCGACGCTGAGCTCTCCGCGATTGACCAGTTGCTGGGTGTACAGCTTGCGGACCGAGCGCCGGTCGCTGATCTTCTGATACATGGCCGGCTGGGTGAACGATGGGTCGTCGACCTCCTGGTGCCCATGTCGTCGGTAGCACACCATGTCGATGACGATGTCCTTCTTGAACTCTTGCCGGTAGTCGAACGCGAGTCGCGCGACACGAACGCAAGCCTCGGGATCGTCTCCGTTCACGTGGATGATGGGGGCCTGGATGCTCTTCGCGATGTCGGTTGCGTAGAGGCTCGTCCGGCCCTCCTTCGGATTCGTCGTGAAGCCGATGTTGTTGTTGACCACGACGTGGATCGTTCCGCCGGTTCGGTAGCCGGACAGCTGCGAGAGCTGCAAGGTCTCGGCCACGACGCCCTGGCCCGGGAACGCGGCATCGCCGTGGATCAGCACGGGCATCACGCGAAAGTGCCCCTCTGGCCCGATCAAACCTTGCTTCGCACGCGCCATCCCCTCGACGACCGGGTCGACGGATTCGAGGTGGGAGGCGTTCGACGAGAGGACCACGTTGAGCTCCTTGCCCTCACGGGACGCAAAGCGGCCGGTCATGCCCAAGTGGTACTTCACGTCGCCCGAACCCTGAACGGTGTCGGGGTCAACATCGCCCTCGAACTCGTCGAAGATCTGCTGCAGCGGCTTGCCGACGATGTTGGCGAGCACGTTGAGACGCCCGCGGTGTGACATCCCCATCACGATCTCGATCATCCCGGCCTTCGTCGCCTCCTCGAGGACCGCATCGAGTATCGGGATGAGGCTGTCCGCACCCTCGATCGAATAGCGACGCTGACCTGTGTACTTAGAGTGCACGAAGCGCTCGAACGCTTCCGCGGCGTTGAGCCGGTCGAGGATGTGCTTCCGTTCCTCGTTCGTCAGCGTGTAGGCCTCCGAGGACTCGACCCGCTCCTGGATCCAACGCTTCTCCGTGGGGTCCGAGATGTGCATGAACTCGTAGCCGATGGTCCTGCAGTACGCATCGCGGAGCGTCTCGATGATTTCCCTCAGCGGCCGCTTCTTGTCTCCCGGAAGGCCATCGCTGAGGAACTCACGGTCCATGTCCCATACCGTCAACTCGTAGGTCGCGAGGTCGAGCTCGGGGTGATACAGGACCTCCCAACCGATCGGATTGAGCTCGGCAAGCATGTGTCCTCGGACGCGGTACATATTGATGAGCTGGATGACGCGCGATTGCTTCACCAGCGTGGAGTCCGCGTCGTCCAGCGGGCCGTGGTCCCGTTTCCATCGAACCGGCTGGTATGGAACGTTCAACGAGGCAAACAGGTCGTCGTAGAAGCGGTCCTCGCCGAGCAACAGATCGTGTACCGCCGCGAGGAACTGTCCCGACTCGGCGCCCTGGATCACGCGGTGGTCGTAGGTGCTCGTGATCGTGATCACCTTGCTGACCCCGACCCTCGCCATCATCCGTGGGTCGGCTCCCTCGTACTCGGTGGGATAACCGATCGCGCCGACGCCGACGATCAGACCCTGACCGGGCATCAGTCGCGGGACAGATTGACTCGTCCCGACGGTCCCTGGGTTGGTCAGCGTCACGGTGGTGCCCGAGAAGTCCTCGAGGCTCAGCTCGTTCTTGCGAACTTTTCGGATGATGTCTTCGTACGCGGACCAGAAATCGGCGAAATCGAGCTGGTCCGCCTCTTTGATGTTCGGAACCAGAAGCACCCTGTTCCCGGATCGCTCGACGTCCACTGCGAGTCCCAGGTTCACGCGCTTGCGCTCGATGATGTGCGGCTTCCCATCGACCTGGTCGTAGCTGGCCTTCATACGGGGCCGCGTCTCGAGTGCCCGCAGCACCGCGTAGCCGATGAGGTGCGTGAACGAGATCTTTCCGCCCTGACGACCGGCGAGGTACCTGTTGATGATGCGCCGGTTCTCCTCGAGCAACTTAGCGGGGATCGTCCGCACCGAGGTGGCGGTGGGGACCTCGAGCGAGGCCTCCATGTTCTCTGCGATGCGCGCGGCGATGCCTCGCAGCGGGGTGGCGTCCTCTACCTCGCCCGCTCCTTCGTCGGCCTTGGAGGACTCATCGTCCGAGGACTTCTTCTCATCCTTCGGCTGGTCGTCCGACCCCTTCGTCTGGGTCGCGGCCGAGCCACCTTTTCTCCCGCCGTCGCTCTTGGCCTTGCCTTCGTCCTTCGGCTTCTTCTCCTTGGAGGCGCCGCCGTTGGAGGAGTCCTGCGGGTCGGCCCTGCGGGGGGTGGCACGGTCGGGCCGGTAGTCCTCGAAGAAGTCCTGCCAGGACTCCCCCACGGATTTGGGGTTCTCCTGGTAGCGCCGATACATGTCGTCGACGAGCCAGATGTTGGGCCCGAAGGCCTCCTGCTCGATCTCCTTGTCAGCCATCTATCACCCGTCGAATCGGTGGTCGCTCTCACTACCTAGAGTAGTTGTCCAGATGGGCCGCCGCCGACACCACCGGCCTCCGTCGGACGGACGTCGGAAGGACCCGAAGGCTCGCTTTGGATGAGGGTCCGGCGAGAATCCGACCGGTCTTACCTGAACCGACCCACTAAGGAGGGGTGTCGCGCTTGTGGCTCGGCCACAAATCCGCGCTCGCGTTCTGCGAAGGATGCTAGAGAGCCTGCACCACGGGAATGGTCGCGAGGTAGAACGACTTGTAGCACCTATAGATAGGTACCGATCCCGAGCGGAGGCTTCTTGCTCGCAGAGCGCATGAGGACCAGATCGAACGGGCGCGCCCGAAAGCCGCGTCTCGTTACCCCTCTATTCCTAGTGGTGATGCTGTCGACCTGGGCGTATTTCACCGCGGTGGGGATACTGCAGCCGACGTTGCCTCTGTTCGTCGAGGGACCCCTGAACGGAACCGAGGTACAGGTCGGTCTCGCCATCGGATTCTTCGCCGTGGCCGCCGTCCTGACCCGGCCGATACTCGGCTCGGTCGGCGACCGCCGGGGTCGCCGCATCCTGATCGTTGGCGGGGCGGGCATCGTGTCGCTTGCCACCCTCGGCTATCTCGTCTCAGAGTCACTCTGGGTGTTGCTGTTTTTCCGGCTGATCACCGGGGCCGGCGAGGCCGCCTTCTACGTCGGCGCGGCCAGTGTGATCAACGACCTGGCCCCCGACGAGCGACGTGGCGAGGCGCTCAGCTACTTCTCCCTCGCGCTGTACGCGGGCCTGGTGGTCGGTCCGGTGTTGGGCGAGACGATCCTGGGCGACGACAACTTCACTGCGGTGTGGCTGGCGGCCGCGCTGGCCGCCGGCCTGGCTGCGCTTGCCGGGCTGCTCGTAACGGACACCCGCCCCGAAGAGAACAAGGTGATGAGCGACGACCCGCGGCGAATCATCCATCCCGCCGGTCTGCTTCCAGGCATGGTTCTGTCCACGAGCATCTGGGGCCTGGCCGGTTTCGTGACGTTCATCCCGCTGTACGCGCGCGAGGTTGGTCTCGAAGGGTCGCGGATGGTCTTCGTCAGCTACTCGATGATCATCATCCTGCTGCGGTTGTTCGGGGCGCGCATCCCCGACCGTCTCGGCGCCCCGCTCTCGGCCAAGCTCGCGCTGGGCATCCAGGCAATCGGGCTAGCGATGATCGGATTGTGGGCGACGCCCGTAGGCCTCTTCGCCGGGACGGCGATCTTCGCTATGGGTCACTCCCTCGCCTTCCCTGCGCTCATGACCATCGCGATGCGGAACGCTCCACCCGCCGAACGGGGCGCGGTCGTGGGCACGTTCACCGCCTTCTTCGATCTGTCGTTCGGATTGGGAGCCGTTTCGTCCGGCGCGATCGCCGCGCTGCTCGGCTACTCGGGGTCGTTCGTAGCCGCAGCTCTGGTGGCCCTCGCCGGTTTTGCAACCCTCCTCTTCCGGGGCCGACGCAACAACCCTCGTGAAGTCGCGGCTGCGTCTATGGTCGAGGGATGACGCCCACCGTCGATCTCGTCGGACTATCGCAAGAACTTCCCCTCCCTCGAGCGAGGCGACGAGCGCGGACCGTACGTCTACGCAGACGCTCCGGGGGGCACGCAGGTTCCGAGGTCGGTGATCGACGCGATGGCCGGCTATTTCGAAACCAGCAACGCGAACGCAGGCGGTCCCTTCGTCACCAGCGAGGAGACCGGTGAGGTCATTGCGGCGGCCCGGAGCGCGGGGGCCGACTTCTTCAACTGCTCCCCCGACGAAGTGGTGTTCGGCCAGAACATGACGACCCTGTGCTTCTCCATGGCTCGATCGATAGCGCGCAACATCGCACCCGGCGAAGAGATAGTCGTTACGCGCCTCGACCACGACGCGAACATCGCGCCGTGGCTCGCCGCCTCCGAAGACGCCGAGTCCAGCGTCCATTGGGTGGATCTGCGTCCACAGGACTGCACGCTGGACCTGGAGAACCTCGAAGCGATCCTGTCACCGAAGACTCGCGTGGGTCGCGTTCACGCTCGCATCGAACGCCGTGGGCAGCATCACCGCCGCGGCAGAAGTGGTTCGGATCGCTCGACAGACCGGCGCGTACGTTGTTGCCGACGCGGTTCACATCGCGCCACATCGGCTGCTCGACGTAGAGGCGCTCGGCGTCGACCTCCTCTTCTGCTCGCCGTACAAGTTCTTCGGCCCCCACCTCGGGATGATGTTCGGCCGCAAGGAGCTGCTCGACGAGCTGAAGCCTTATAAGGTCCGGCCCGCGGAGGACGCGTCGCCGAGCCGCTGGGAAACGGGCACCCTGAGCCACGAAGCGCTTGCTGGCCTCACCGCGGCCGTCGATTACGTCGCGGGGATCGGCCGCGGGGCCGGGACGGACGGCACCCGACGAGCCGAAGTGGTGGCCGGGTTCGACGCCATCGAGGCGCACGAGAGGGAGTTGAGCCGGCGGTTCCTCGAGGGCATCGGCTCGATCCCCGGGCTGACCCTCTACGGCATCTCAGATCTCGATCGTATCGACGAGCGGACGCCAACCTTCGCCCTCCGTCTAGAGGGGTTCACCCCACGCGTGCTCGGCGAGGAGCTCGGTCGTCGCGGCATCTTCACGTGGGACGGCAACTACTACGCCCTGGCGGTGATGGAGCGGCTCGGCCTTGAGGAGTCCGGCGGCGCCGTGCGGATCGGCTTCTGCCACTACAACACGCTCGAAGAGGTAGACCGAGTGCTGGCGGAGCTCCGCGACATAGCGGGGGCCTGACGCTCGTCCTCTCGGCCTAGCTCGACCATGGCTCCCCGTGCTCGAGAAGGTTCTCATCCACATGAGCGGTCATATAGACCCCTCTTGCGGATGCGTTCGCTCGCCCGGCGGCCGTGAGTGGACTGCTAGGCTCTGTCGGTCCATGGCGGCCGTAGCTCAGCTAGGTTAGAGCACCTGGTTGTGGTCCAGGATGTCGCCGGTTCGAATCCGGTCGGTCGCCCCACTTTCCCTGTGGTGCCTCGAAAGGGTACGCAGGGGGCGTTGTTAGACTGCGCCGCTGGGTCGCTAGCTCAATTGGCAGAGCAACGGACTCTTAATCCGTAGGTTCAGGGTTCGATTCCCTGGCGACCCACCCAAAAGAGCAAGTCAGCGGCCGTAGGGCGCCACCTCAGGTACAGGAGGGTCGACGTCCTCGAGTGGCTCAATGAACAAGCCAAGAGCCTCCGGGCGCGCTAGAGCAGAGTGGTCGTGAGCTCATCCCTCGGACGTGTCAGCCGGCCCTCGGCTGCAACGAAGTAGCTCGCGAAGGCGACGGAGGAGGAGCGTTGCGGGATCGGCCGCAACGCTCCTCCCATTGACTAGGACCTGGTGAGCACGACTTTCAACGCTCCGGTATCTGCCGCTCTAGCGAAGACGTCGTAGGCCTCCATGAACTGGTCGAGCGAGAAGTGATGAGTGACAAGCTCATCCATCTTGAGCTGTCCCGAAGCGACCAGCTTTAGAAGTGTCTGCGTAGAGTAGGTATCCACAAGACCCGTCTTGATCGTTATCCCTTTTATCCACAGGTCTTCGAGATGGAGCGTCGCCGGCTTGCCGTGAACACCAATGTTAGCGACCCGACCGCCCGGTCGGATCAGTTCGGCGCAGAGCTCGAACGTCTCCGGGATGCCCACCGCCTCGATCGCGACATCGGCACCAAGGCCATCGGTCAATTCCATGATCGCAGCGAGGGGATCTTCGTGCGAGTTGTTGACCGTTGCAGTCGCTCCGAAAGCCTTTGCCACCCCCAGCCTCGCGTCGGCGACGTCGATAGCCACGATATGGCTAGGCGAATACAGCTGCGAAGTCAGCATCGCCGACAAACCGATAGGCCCGGCTCCAACAACTGCAACCACGTCTCCGGGTTCGACGCCTCCGTTCATGACACCCACCTCATAGCCAGTGGGACCGATATCGGCGAGCATGAGCACAGTCTCGTCTGATACGCCCGACGGGATGAGATAGGTGGAGCGGTCAGCGAACGGAACCCGCACGTACTCCGCCTGGGTTCCATCGATCGTGTGACCCAGGATCCACCCTCCGCCCCCGGAACAGAGACCGTAGCGGCTCTCCCGACAGAACCGACAGGTCCCGCACGCGCTGATACACGAGACCAACACCCGGTCACCCGCAGTAAGGCCCTTGACGCCCGAGCCGACCTCCTCAATCGTTCCGACCGCTTCGTGGCCGAGCACGCGACCTTGAGTGACAGTAGGAACGTCGCCTTTGAGGATGTGCAGATCGGTCCCGCAGATAGTTACAGCGTCAACGCGAACGATGGCGTCGCCGTCCTCAATGATCGTCGGTTTGGGAACCTCATCCCAATCCTTGTTACCTGGGCCGTGGTACACGAGTGCATGCATTGCAACCGCCTCCTGTGGTTGACGAGTCCTCGACCTAAGCTGGACGAGGGTGGACCGTCCGGTGACTCTCTAGCCGATGAACAGTTCAGACGCTCCGCTGAAGGCCTCCTCGATGCTTCGATACGCATCAGCCCGATGAGCCGAGAAGCGAGAAGGTCTAAATGGCTTTAGGCGCTCGGCCTCCGTCCCGTGAACGATCTCTTGGGTAACGAATCGGGCCAAAGCAGGCGCGGTAGTCACGCCGCTATGACCCGTTGCGACGTACAGGGAAGGCAAGCCCGGTAGGCGGCCCACGATAGGCATGCCGTCTCGAGGCATCGGGCGCCATTCGACCGTGAAGTGATCAACCAGGGTCGCCTCAAGGACCGGGAAAGACCGCTGAGCCTGGTGCAATAACGAACGCGCATGCTCGAGTGTTGGGTTCTTGGCCACCTCATCCTGAGCGCGTTCTCCGATAAGGACGCTGCCATCCCTCAATTGCCGAAGATGCACGGGCACCTCGCTTTGGGGGTAGACATATGCGGTTCCCGTCAGGAATGGTTCGATCGGCTTGGTCACCGACAGCAAACCCGGACTCGGATCCATCGGTATCTCCCACCCGAGCCGCTCGAGCAACGTGGTGGTTTCAGAACCGGTCGCAACCACAACAGTCGATGCTTCGACGCGGTCGTCCCCAACGCGCACCGTGATGCCTGACTCTTCAACCACGAGGCTTGCACGGCCGATGAGGATCGTTCCACCACCGTCTGCAAACGCGCCTCGCAATACTTCGATCGCGCGAACGGGATCCGCCTGGCCGTCGCCGGGCGCGAAGCACGCAGCACCAACGCCCTTTGCCTGGCTGGACGGCTCGCGTCTGGTGACCTCCTGAGCGGAGATGGAGCGAACGGGGTACCCACGACTGGTCGCACGCTCGATCAAGGATGTGAGATGTAAGCCCGCCTCCCTCGACTCAGCCCAGCGGAGCTCACCAGGGAAACGGATCCCGAGGTCATCGCCGAAAGCCGTCGCCAATTCGCGCCACGCGATCATCCCGTGGGTCTTGAGGAGATACGCATCGCGTTGTGGTTCATCGAAAGCGCTGAGTGATGCGAAAGAGAATGCAGAGGCACCTTGTGGTTCGATGTCTCGCTCAACCAGGATCGTCGGCGCGTCGGCCTCTTGGAGCTCATGGGCGATCGCCGTTCCGACGATGCCTCCTCCGATAACGACAATAGGGCGGCTCATGATTCCATCACTCGCTCAAACGCCTGCCGGAGATCAGTTTGGTTTCGATGCTCACGAAGTGCTCCTTCTCTCCTGCGGCCCAGGGTAGTAGCGAAAGCTGCCGGACCTTTCGGAGTTCTCCGGGATCGGCAACGACGTGAGCTTGCCCTCTCGCGACGACGCTCCACCCAACTTGCCAACTAGGCTCCACCCAGTCGACCTCGAACGCCACATACGACTGATGAACTGCCGCGTGGAGTTTCGATCCCGGATCTGTACGAAACACGATGTTGCCGCGATCAATCGCGTAGTTCACCGGGATGATCACCGGCCTCGGACCCGCTAGCGCTAAACGCCCGACGCACGAGGGATGGCGCTCCATGAGCTTGAGGCACTCGTCCCGGTCGAGGCTTTCCGTCGTCCTACCATGCATGTCGGTCTCCTACCGATTGAAGTTACTGCTAATACTGGGCGCACCGTGGACGATCGGTTAGGGCCGTTCGGCCCCTCAGTCCCGGGAGCTCCGGCTCGAATATCGCGGGGCTTCGTCTCGCTGTATGAAAGTCGGCGATACGTCCCTCGGAGGTCATGACTGGGGCTCGAACCAACGCGCGATCGATCGCGAGTCAGGCCTTGGCCACAAGCCGCTCACCTTTCCATCGAAAGCAAGTTCTCAGAACCTCGACGGAGGTGTTCGGCCCCTGATGGCAAACCCTTACCAGGGGGAACCCTGTTCGCCCCCCAGTACCTCGATTTCGATCGAATCCTTCAGGCATGTGCTTCATTCTTCGACGGGCTTTTTTTCACGAGACCGGACAAGAGCGGTCCCCAGGCCGCCTCTGAGATTCCTGACCCCCCGCGTCTTCATAGCTGCACCACGTTGGCTATCGTCGAGGCACGAGGTTTCTTCATCGCATGAGGTTTCTTCGTCGTCGAAGAGCCGAACGAGTGGAGCCCATGCTTGAGCTAGGGAGCTCCTCACACCAGCCCCCTTACCATCCGCCCTTCGATTCCACGATCTTCGTCACACCCACGCTAGTCCCTCATCGCGCGTGGTGGATGGCGACCTGAGCAGATCAAAGAGCGTTTGGGGCACGGCTCGATCCGAGCGACCTTCGACTGGTACGGCCATCTTTAAGGACCACGACACCGCCCAGCTTGAACAGCTTACGGCCGAAATTTCTGTAGCTCACGGCCTCGTCGCGACCTCAGCCTCGGCTGACCAAAATGGAAGGGGTCTTGTCCTAGCGATTGGACGCGAGAGAGGCGCCCCTAAGGACGCCTCTTCCGGGTGGTCAGATCCGCTACTCAGTGAGCGAGCTCAATTCATTCCTCGCCCTACGAGCGTGAAAGAAACCGAGGGCCGAGAACAAAGCAAGGAGGAGCCCGGCGATCACAGCGCCGATCCCCGCCCACAGCGTGATCTGTCCTACGGTCCACCAACCGTAGGCATTCAACAGGATCGCTCGAAGGGTCTCGCCCTTGAACAAGGTGTCAGCCTTGATCGAGAGATCTGCAGCTTGCTTCTCAGAGATGCCTTCTGCTCTAGCTGCAGACGACGTCTCCGAGTAGGTCATGCCTTCGTTGACCTCCGTGAGATGGCCACCGATGTAGCGCGAGAACGCCTCCGCCTTCACGCCGGTATCGACGGTTTGGCCGGCGAATTCCCCGACCGTCGCCTTCTCAACCGGCGTCATGGCGCTGATGGGAGGGAATGTGATGTTCTGCGGGGCCAGACGGTCCCTCACATTCTCGAGGGCGAAAGAGCCGCCGTAGACTGCAGCTCCCCCGAGCGCCAACAGGGCGATGGTCATGACTACACCGGTCCAGCTGATGAGCCTATCGACCAGGTTCCTATTGAGGTCGGTAGCCTTCACCCCATCCCTGGGGAGTGCAACTGTTCTTGATGCCATTGTGTGTGCCACTTTGTCCTCCTTGGTCGTAGTGGCGATTCCTTGACCTAAGGATGCTGGAATCACCGGGCGCCAGATAGGGCCGGACGGCCCCCAGTGCTGGGGCCGGTTGTGTGTCTAGGCGGGCCTTGGTGCCGATAGCGGCGCAGGTGCTCTACCAATTGAGCGAACAACACCCTCCTGGGTGCGATGCTCCCGGCATGGCCAAGACCGACCTGCCGTTCATCGACGAACACTGCATCCACATAGCCGCGCCTAGAGAGCGAACGTGGATCGCTCTCGGTGAAGTACTGAGTAGAGGTTTCGGGGGCATAGGCACAGCCAAGATCGCCACAGTTCTCGGCACTCAACACAGGAGTGTCTCTGGTACTCCGTTAGCCGTCGGCTCGAGCATCGTTGGCTTCCGTGTCACGCAGTCTCAGCCAGAACACAGCGTCGTCCTCGAGGGTAAGCACCGGTTCTCCCGGTACAGCCTCACCTTCGACCTTCGTGACAAGGAGCTCTGCGCCACGACGCACGCGGAGTTCCCGGGATTCCGCGGGGTCGCCTACAAGACGGTGCTCCTAGGAGCCCGAGGTCATGTTCTTGCGATGCGGCGACTACTCAGCCAAATCAAGTCACGAGCAGAAGACACCCGCTAGACCGTCAGAAAGATGAGAAAGGTGTGTGAGGCTTTTAACCCCACAAAAAACCCGCGAGACAACGGAAAACGGTGCTCAATAACGCGCGGTGACGATTAATCAAAGGTCCTGGTCAAGGTCCGTTTCTGAGCAAACCCGCTGGTCAGGATCCTGTGCCAAACCGGACTCTTAATCCGTAGGTTCAGGGTTCGATTCCCTGGCGACCCACCTCAAAGGACCAGGTAATGCAGCTGTTTCGCCCTCGACCGCTGGAAATTGCTTATCGCCGTGACGTGCATGTACAGCAGGAGTCGAAGGGCTGCTCAGCTAATCCCGAATGTCGCCCACTTTGGAGCGTCCGGTTCGAACGAGATCCGTGACGGAACGACAACGATGCGCGGTTACGTCCGCGACGACCTCGAGCCGGTGTGGGCTCGCTACCTCTCCCCCCACCCCCCTACAAACACGGAACACGGAACATCGCAGGTGGCCCCTACCAGGAATGTTCCATGTTCCGACTTTTCAGCGGGGAGGGGGGAGGCGAACTCGTGACTAATCAGCCGAACCGGTCAGCTAGTTCCCATGATCTTGTTGAGAACGGCATCGGACTCGGAGGTCTCGTCAGCCAGACCCCAGACCTCGAGAGCCTTGCCGTCCGCGACCCTAAAGATGTTGGCGAACTTCCAACTGACCGATCCGCCGTCAGGATCGTTGAGGGTGGCATCGCCGAAGGCGACGACGTGCTGGTCGTTTCCGACGATGTCGACGAGGCTAATGTTCGGGGGCCCTCCCTCAGCCTGCCCCTGCCGGGCGAAGAGGTTGAGAACCTGCTCCTTGCCCTTGTAGTCGCCCGCCATAACGCTCTTGCCGCCTATGTGCCAGATAACGTCATCGGCAAGATGTTCCTGCATCCAATCCATGTCGCCTCGGTCGAATGCCTCGAATCCCTGTCTCACGATCGTTGCGTTTGGATGCTCCTGCTGGCTCATTTGCTTGCCTCCCGGATCGGCGTGCCTAGCCCCATCGACGAGTGTGACTTAGGCCGTTACCCGTCACAAGGGGGTTCCTCCAATACACCCATTAATGGCGGGGGGCTGGCGATCTACGGCTTATCGGGAAGGGGAGGTTGGTTCTGCACCTGTCCTGCTCGACGTCGCTGCTCTCATCTCGTCGCTTTGCAACTGGTCGCGTCTCGACCGGGAGGGAACACATGAAGCCTGCTCAGCAGCATGGGACGCCGAACACCTCGATTAGCAAGGTCCAGACGACTAGCCCAGCGATAGGCCCCAGTACGCCAAGCGCTGCGCCCCACACCGCAAGCCGTCTACCCCCCTTCTCTTTAGCTTGCCTGATGCCGCTGATCCCGCAGC
The DNA here is from genome assembly GCA_963777015.1 of uncultured Actinomycetes bacterium. Lineage (GTDB taxonomy): Bacteria > Actinomycetota > CADDZG01 > CADDZG01 > WHSQ01 > JACCXF01. Next base: position 712,139 of record CAVZOQ010000003.1, on the reverse strand, counting down.
CCAATGCGGCTAACCCCAATGGGAATCCCAAAGACGGCCCACCCGAACTGGGGGAAGACCATGCTCGTAAGGGCGGCCCCTGCTCCCAGAAGAAAGGCGGCATTTGCAAGCCCGTTGTCTGACGTGAGGGGGTCCTCTGGTCGTTTCGTCCTGTCGCCGGACAGCGTACGGCGGCGAAGGACCGTTAGTTGCCTCTGGGCCGAGGGGGGCGTCACGAAAGCAAGAGGGCGGCGTGGACACCGCCTGAGCCCAGTTCGCAAAAAAAGGACTAGGCCGGTCCTCCCAGGTGGACACCTCGGGAAAAGGGATGACGCCCCGGCCCAGCCCCTGCCAGATATGCCCGCCGGGGACTCGACAATCAGCAGATCGGCCTGGTTCCACCAGTTTCAGGAAGGGGACTGGGCTTACAAGAGAGGGGACTGGGCCTTTCCTCCAGGTGGACGCCTTGGAAGGGCCGGCCCAAGTCCCTAGCCACATATCGGCAGCCTCATCAATCGACCAAAACCAACCACTTTTCTGCGCCTTTCCTGCGCGGCGTCGCTGCTGTCACCTGGTCGCGCTCCAACTGGTAGTCGACTCTCTCCACTTAGACGGTGCGAGGTCGCCACGGCTCGTGCTCGTGCGTGAGCCAGACCAGCTCGGGGTCGAGCGCAAGCACCCGCAGCTGGCCTTCGGTGTGCGGCTCGTCGAGCTCCCCAAACCAAACCGCCACGTCGCCGCCGACGACGACCGGACGCCCGCCAGTCTCGACGACGATCACCTGCATGCCGCGGGTGTGGCCCGGCGCCGGGACGAGTCGAAGCCCGGGAAGCAGCTCGAGCTCGCCGTCGACCGGCACGTACCGCACGCCGGGCGCCTCGACCCACTCGCGAATGTATTCATCCTCGCTGCGCGCGTCGTCGAGCTCCCGGCGCTGGACGTAGATCGGCCTGCCGGCGAAAAGGTGGTTGCCGCCGCAGTGGTCGCCGTGCAGGTGAGTGTTGACAACGATGTCGATGCCGGCGAGATCGAAGTCCTGCTCGCTCAGTGGCCAGAGGCGGGGATCGAGCTCGGCCGCCGCCGGGTGCAGTTCCGTCATGCCGGTGTCGACCAGCACGCGGGCATCGGGATGGTCGATGACGTGCACGTAGACCGGCATCAGCTCGCCCTCGACGCTCAGGTCGGCAACGCGGACTGGTGTGATGGTGATTGCGGACATGGACTCGTGCGCTCCAGGATGAGGACGATGTTGGCCTTAGGTGTTTTCCAAACGTTGTGTGATTGGTAACAGCTGACTAGTCACCACCCGTCGGCTGCGTGCTCGTTAAGGACACTCTCAAGCCTTTGGGGGCGAAATCTCCTTGCGTGGCGCGTCCCGCTCCGTCAAAACCTTGTACTCGGTCACATGATCTCCTTTGAGTATTGGTCCGGTTGCAAACGGGGGCCTCGATCCACACCCCCCGCGCCCCGTTCTCGACCGAGGTGGTTCAGACACTTCGCACGGGTGAACGTCACATGCGTGACTCCGCTGGGCGAGGAGGTGGCCTCGACCTGGTAGTCCCTCTCGATGCCCTCCAGTCCGTCCCATAGGCGTACGCCTCGGCCGAGCAGGATCGGGACCACCACGATATGCATGTGGTCGACGAGCCCGGCAGCAAGGAAGTCGCGTATCACGGTGGGTCCCCCGCCGATGCGTACGTCCTGGCCGCCGGCAGCCTCGCGGGCCGTCTTGAGCGCCTCCTCAGGCGACACGTCGATGAAGTGGAACGTCGTGCCGCCTTCCATCTCGATGGACGGGCGCGGGTGATGGGTGAGGACGAAAACCGGTGTATGGAACGGCGGGTTGGGACCCCACGCGCCCTTCCACTCCGGGTCCTCGTGCCATCCGGGGTGGCCGAACTTCCCCGCACCCATGATCTCGGCACCAATCCCCGGTTCGTGCTGCTGGGCGAAAGCGTCGTCGACGCCGCGGCTACCGCTGGGGTCCCACATCCGAGTGGCGAACATCCATTGGTGCAATCGATCCCCGGCGTGACCGAAATGTGCGACGTCGCTCTGACCTTCGCCGGTGCCGAAACCGTCGAGCGAAATGGCTGAAGTTGTGGACGCGGGCTAGTGACATGGCTGATCCTCCCTATTGCGATGCTTTCGTGACTCTGCCTTGCTTTCTCGGGCTGTTCCCTCAGCAAGACACTAACCAGGTCGGCAAAGCCCGTGTATTCCTCGAACAACCTGGATTTGGAGCTGCTTTCCCTCGGGGCTCAGGTTCCCATAGGGGGTGTGATCCTCAACGTTCACCATCTCTGCCGAGCACCGGCTTGATGTCCAGTACCGGTGTCCCATCGATTGCCTCAAGGTTGCTCACGCAGATGCGGCAATCATCGACGGCGCGGATCTGGACCCTGTGGAGTCCTATCGGGTTCGGCCGTTCCGAGGAACGAGTGCTGAATACTCCTTGTTCGGGATTCGAGAGGTCATCGCGGGGATGAACAACGAGGACGTCGCGACGCGATCGATGCAGCCACGTCAGTACCAGCACTTCCATACCTGGCCGCAGGTCGCGCAGGGCGTCACGATACCGCCCGTCAAAGATCAGCCAGGCTTCGGGGGCGCCTTCGTCACCTTGCTTCGGCGCGAGCTCTGGGTCGACCAGGGGTGACTCCACCCGAGCGACAGCCCGAACCGTGAATTCCCCGTCCTTCATCTAATAATGCATCCCCCGCCGGAGCCACGATGTCCGCATCATAGGTGGGGAACACGCCTCGCTCACAAAGGATCTCAGCGCGACTCGAGGTTAGATGCAGCTACCGCTAGCGAGGCCCAGACCTGGGCCTCCACCCACAACTGCTGCCGCTTTTGGTCAGCGACCGACGTAGAGGTGGCGTCCTCTAATGCCTTTTCTGCCAGCTCCGCGTACTCGTCTGGGCTTCTCATCATCAAGATCCTCCCCGTCAAGGGCTGCTTCTCCTGTGTCTTGGAACCTACCGGGCGCGCTGCTCAGCTTCGTCGTCGTCCACCATCGGATCTGCTACGACCCTGTTCCACACGTTGTACTTCCTCCGTCGTGAACTGGCCCCGACGGCTGCGGATGAACGCTCGCGAGTCCCGGTGGCGAAGGACCTCGTAGACGATAAGGGATACGCAAACGCCGGTCACAAGGCCGAGGGCAATAAGTGATGAAACACGCTCTGCGACCGGGATCAGCGCGAGCAGCAACACGGATGCAACCGGTCGCCCGCGTGCAAGGCCGCCGCCCATCCTGAGTCGCAGCACGACATGGGCTAATAGATACAGCGCGAGTCCGCCGCAAAGTCCGAACGCCGGGATGGTCTCGAGAGGGATGTCCACGTGGGCCATGGTGGTCTTCATGCCGAGGGCGAAGAGAACGACCCCGGCCACCATAGGTAGGTGCAAGTACGAGTAGCCGTCTCTCGCAAGCGAGGCCCGTTCTGATCCAGTTAACTCAGTGAGCCTGGCTTGGAGGGCGAAGGAGAACCAGTCGAAATAGGACCACCACAGTGCAGCCGCACAAGTGATGCCGAGCAGCGCTGCAGCAATCAAGGAGCCGGTGAGCGGCTCGCCTGCTGCACCCACGCCGATCGCGAATATGGATTCCCCCAACGCGATGATCACCACCAGCCCGTTGCGTTCGGCGAAATGCTCTGGTGAGATCCGCCACGGTCTCGGGTCTGCTACGAGGGCACCCAGGTAATCGATGGCCAGGGCCGCGGCCCACAGCGCAAGCTGACCCGAGCCTTCAAGGAAGCCTGCTATCAGTATGAGTGCCGGCCCCAAGACCCCCGGGGGAATGATCCTTGCGACTGTGCGTAGCTGATCGCGATCGCCCCGCGCGGCAACCGCGTACAGAACGAGAAGGATCGCGCGCACAGCGAAATACGCGATGCCGAAGACGACACCGTCCGCCCCAAATGCATCCGGGGTCGCGAGCCCGACGATGAGCATCGCGGCGGCCGCGCCGAAGACAGCGACGCGTATTCCTCCTTCTTCTGGGTCGATGATGTTGGTTAACCAGGCGTAACCAGCCCATGCCCACCACAGCGCGCCGAGCAACAAGAGGCCACGGGCAAGACCGCCCCAGGTCGGAGTGAGGGAGATGAAACTCGTCACCTGCGTGATGGCAAAGACCACGACAAGATCGAAGAAGAGCTCTAAGGCGGTGACCCGGTGCTCAAGTTCCGCTTGTCGGTCGCTGTCAAGCCCGGGATCCATAACAACAACCCTACGAGAACGCACCCACGAGAGGGAGGCCCGGCCGGGACCCGGACGGCGTGATCGTGTGATCGTTCGCGCAGGCGATGAGCTCCAACGCGAACGCCTTAAATCCGTCAGGGGCAGCGCGCGGTGCCCGCGACACCTGCGGTGATCCCACACTTACGGGAAAACGGCTTTCCGAAAACACCTGGACAAAAAACGTGCCGTCTCCTCTGTTTTGTCGTGATTCGGTTGACGTTGGACATTCACGTCACAACAGACGTTAGACATTTTGGTCACAACAGACGTTGGACACTTAGGTCACAACATCGAGCTGCGCCGGTCGGCCCCGATACAAGAAGCGCGACGACTTCCGGCGCTTCGTACCTTTCGTTCCGACGCTTCTTACACACTTTCATTCCGACGCGTCGAACACTTTCGTTGAATCCATTCGAACCCCGTTGACCGCTCTGCTTGCGCGTCCGATACTGCTCAACATTGGGTATGCGGAACGACATGGAGGGGAGGTGACGCGACATGAACAAGGTAAGAGTTGCAGGAGTGGGGCTTATCGTGGGTGCACTTGTGTTGGGAGGGAGCGCACTGGCGCTCGGCGGCGGATCATCCAACGATTCCTCGAGCGCTAGCGCACGAACGAGCGCATTAGCCATCGGAGGCGCGCAGGCCCCCAATTCGAGGATCGCTGCCTTCGTCCAAGCGGGTGGCGCGGTCGTCCGCAGCAAGGGCATCGCAGCGGTGACCCATCCGAGCGCGGGCGTCTATTGCATCGATCCGAGTGCCTCGCCTTTCAACGTCAACAAGGCTGTGCCGTCCCTTTCGGTCGATTGGTCGACATCGCTGGGCGACGCATTGATGGCGCAGTGGCGCTCGTCCGGCATCGGATGCAACGCTGGCTGGTTTTCCGTTCTGACCTTCGACGGTGAGGACGGGTCGTTCGATCTGTCCGATTCGGTCAGCTTCACGTTCATCGTCCCATAGCGATCAGGCACCGACATGGAGATCCACTCGCTGGAGCCCGCCAGGCCCCAGCGAGTTGGACTCCAGGTTCGGTCCATCGCAGCCCCACCCGTTTCTCTACTCTTGGGGCGCAGCTCGTGCGCTTGGGCCGCGCGCCTCACGACGCCCGTCACTCAAGAGCGCTGATGGCGAACGCGAGTGCGAAGCCTGCAGTTGTGAGCACGCCGACGAGGCGGCCGCCATGTTCGAACGCCTCCGGCATCATCGTGTCTGCGAGCATCGTCAGGATCGCGCCGCCGGCGAAGGCGAGGACGAACGCAACGGTGTTTCCCGAAGCGTTCTCGAAGAACGCGTAGCCGCCGAGCGCCGCTAAACCTGAGACGACGGTCACGGCCACCCAAAGCATGACGACTCGCGATTGTGCCCACCCGGACTTGGTGAGGCCGGACGTGGCTGCGATCGCCTCTGGCAGGTTGGACAGAAACACGGCGACGATCATTGCCGCGGAGACGCCCGTTCCCTGGAGGAGACCCAGCCCGATCACGACGGACTCGGGAATCCCGTCGAGGACGATTCCGAGCACGATCGCAAGCGCAGATCCAGATGCCTGACGCCCGCTCGAACTCTTCCGGTCCGCACCTCCCATGCGGTCGATGATGGTGTCCCCGCCAAAGAAGACGCCGCAGCCGGCGAAGAGCCCGAGTGCCACGGGCCCCCCCATATCGGCGGTCGCTGAGGCTTCGCCGACAAGCTCGTAGGCCACGGCGCTGATCAGGACGCCGCTGCCGAAGCCCATCACGAGGCCGAGCGCTCTCGATTTCACGGACACGCGCAGTGCGAACAATCCGCCGAGGAGAATCGACGAGCCCGCGAGCAGACCCCAGCCGAGTGCCTCAATCATGCAGAAACGCTATCGCCTAAGACTCCTCGACGCGCTCGACAAGAAGGTCGAGGCGGACGGACTCTCAATCAGTAGGTCGAACATCGGATTTCAGTCACCTGAGCAGAGCGTGACCCAACCCAAAGGGTGGCTCCGCACCTCGGATGCGGGTGATTGAGGTCGTTTTACGACGTAGCTGAGAACGCGTACATCGACGTCGAGCGCGAGCTCGCCGCCGTGATGGCCCGCGACTAGGGAGGGTACCTCCGACTCAACTCGGTACATCAAGGTTCTGGTCAGAGTCCGGCGATCCCGTCGCCGATGAGCTTCGCTCCGATCACCAAGCAAAGCACGGCCATGATCGCTGAGTTGTTGTGGGACATCCACTCCTTCATCCGATCGAGGATCGCCCGGGAGCGCGTACCCATGACGAGATACAGAACCACAGGCAACCCCACACCGACCGTGCCGATGATCGCGAACACCGCGTATGCGATCACCTGCTGGGCACCGGAGATGCCCGTCTGTGCAATGGCTGTTGCCGCGCCAACGGCCAGAAGAACGTTCTTGGGATTCGCGCCCGCAAGAAGCGCCCCGGTTCCGAGAGCCTTCACCGGCGTAAAAGTTTCGACCGCTGCCATCCACTTCGGCGACTCGACATCCTCTTTGCCCTCGGGACGCGACCTCCATTGGCGTACGGCTACCAGAACCAACAACACCCCAAGCACGAGTTTCAAGACCTCGACCCACGTTGTCGACCCGCCGTCGCCGGCGGCGTCGGTAGGTCCTGCGAGGGCAAGCACGATCGCCCCGATGACGGCAAGGCCGAGGAGCCAACCGAGGACGAAAGCCGGACCGTTGGCCCCTGCACGAGGGGTGACGAGCATCAGGATGACGGCGATGATCGGGATAGGGCTAAGTGCGACCCCGACCGCCAATGACAACGACTGACCGATCGCTTCGCCCATGATCTCCGCTCTCCATCCCTGCGCGATGCACTACGTGCTCTCATCCCACTCTATGTGGGTTGAGCCTGGCTGAGGGTCCCGTGGGCTTGAGGACTACGTGCGATCCGATCGTCTGGTTGGCGGGGCTCCGACTGCCCGACCGCTGGGAGGACTGGTCGGGTTCTTCCCCGGCAGTCAGTTGACCCGGCCCGGACGACTCGTTCAGCCCGTGTCAGCCCTACACGCACCTCCAGCACACTCCGATGGCCAAGGCCAAAGAAGCCGATTAGATTGGGCCGGCCCCCTAGAGAAAGGACTGCCCATGGCTATGCAGGCAAGAATCAGCACGGTCGAAGGTGACCCGGGAAAGATCGACGACGCTCTCAAGGTCATCAACGAAAAGGTCCTGCCCGCACTGAAGGAGCTGGACGGTTTCATGGCGGCCAACTTCTTGGTCGATAGGTCGGCTGGAAAGCTGGTCGGTGTGGCCTTCTATGGCAGCGAGGCTGCGCTCGAAGGGAGCGCCGACGCGGTCAAGACTCAGCGCAACGAAGTGGCGGAGGCGATGAACGGCAAGGTCGTGGGGGTCGAGTCCTACGAGCTTGCGGCGCAGAGCTGGTAAACCTCTCGCGATGCTGATCGCGCTCCCGGCGGTGCTCGGTGTCGACCTGATCGCCATCGTGGCGAGATGACGAGCCGCCCCGGCATCAACGAGGTTCGCGAACGCATCGCCGGTCTCCGGGCCCGGCTGGAACGACTCCTCATCTGGCGCGTGTGGGAACGGATGCTCGAGATCGAGTTCCTCGACCGAAGCATCGCCCTCGCCGGCAAGGCGTTCGTGTCCTTCTTCCCGCTCGTGATCGTAGTGGCGGCCTTCGTTCCCGAGCGCACACGCGCTTCCATCATCTCCACCATCGCCGCACGGCTCGGCCTGCGGGGAGAGGCCTTCTCACTCGTCCAGTCGTCCTTCGCTTCATCGGACGACATCCGGAGGGCCACCGGACTGCTCGGCCTTGGGCTCACGATCCTCTTCGCAACATCGTTCACGACGGCGCTCCAGCGTGTCTACCTGCGCGCCTGGCGACGACCGCCGCACTCCGGAGTCGACACCTATTGGCGTGGCGCGACCTCGCTCTTCGTGGTGCTGGCGTCTTTGGCGCTTATCGGCGGGTTGCGAAGCGTCGCCGGCGATGGCGCTGGCATCGTGTTGTGGGCGATGGTGGCCCTGGCGATCACCGCCGGGCTCTGGTGGTTCACGGCGTGGTGGCTCCTGTTGGGTGACGTCCGACTGCGGGTGCTGGCGCCCACTGGCGTGATCACGGGTATCGCGATGTCAGGGTTCGCGCTATCTGCCTCGATCTGGATGCCCGAAGTGGTGACGAGCAACGAAGCACAGTTCGGACTCTTCGGGGTCGCCCTGGCGCTGGTGACGTGGTTCTCCGGCGCCGCAACCTGCATCCTGATCGGGACCTGCGCCGGCGTCGTCTGTGCGGAGGACACCGGTCGCATCGGCCGGTTCATCCGCGGTGGTGAGCCTCGGACCCTGAACGCCGGCGCCCAACCAGGACTACTGCCGCCAACCCGCGATCTCAGCTTACGCGACGCGTTCCGGACCGACGAGGACGAATGACCGGGAGGCAGGTCTGACATGACAGTGGAGGGAACGGCAGCCAACTCGGTCGAGCCTGCGACGTCCACGACGATGACCCAGCGCCCCGCCCGGCGACTTGGTCAGTCGCCGGGCCAAGACCTCCTCTTCGTGGTCCGATGCTCCGAACATCGAGGCTGACGCGTTGTGCGTGAAGTTGGCCCGCCTGGGTTGTGCGTGAAGTTGGCCCGCCTGGGCCAAACTCTACGCGGGAGTCTGGGTCGAGTATCCGCTAGACCTTCCAGGCCGCTCGGACCGCTGCGTGTACCCAGCGGCAACATGAGCTAGGTCGAAGAGCGCACAAATTGCGACCCAGAACCACTCCCAGCCCGTCAACCCGACGCCCGGCGTGTACAAGATTGCGTACAAAAGCGTCGCGAACGGCACAAAGACTATGCCCAGCAGCGGCAAGATGAAGGTGTCGAAAGCCGCGTCGACTCGGGCCGGCCTAAGGATCCAGAAGACGAACAATGCGAATCGAGGAAAGAACCCTGCCATCAGCGCAAACAAACAAACCATGTTGCGACCTCCCTCTCATCTCGACTCGGCCCCCGAGCCGGGTCGCGTTGTTGAAGTAGCCTCCGCGTCGTTCAGGCGAGACCTCCCGCCAAGCTCCTGCCCTTCTCCGGTCGCAACTCCACACGAGCTAGCGAAAAGGTGCATCGTCCTTGCCTTGTTACGGGATTTCGGGGTTGAGTGCAAGGACCGCATAGAGCCCATGCTCAGGTCCGAAAGAAAGGGCCGGAAGCCTGAGCCACCCTAAGGAGCGGCCGCGACCTACCCGGCGAGTATCTTCGCCTTCTGGTCCTGGAACTCGGCCTCCGTCAGGACCCCCGACGCTTTCAGGTCCCCCAATTCCTTGAGTTGCGCAAGCTTGTTGTCGGTCGAGTCAGGGGGTGGCGCCGCGTCAGCCTGCGGTTGGTCGTAAGCGGGCTGTTGCTCCTGCTCCGCCCAGCGACTCGCTTGGCGACGCGAAACACGGTTCGAAACCGCGGTCGCGGTCCCTGCGACTACGGCGGTTCGTGCGACACCACGGAGCAGTCCCATACCCGATCACTCCCTTTCTTAGCCTTAATCAACCTAGGATTTCGCTTCATCGAGCTCGTCGAGGGCGGCGACCATCGCGTTGATGGGGATCCTTCCGTTCGCGACGAGCTGAGCGCCGCTGCGGCGGAGCGCCGTTGCGAACGGTGCCGCCCATGTGTTCTCGTAGACGAGGAGTGCCGCCGAGCAACCGGGCTCGATGGCGACTCCCGCCTCTTCGCGGTCTTCGTCTCCGAGCAGCCCAGACGACGCCCCTTCGAATACGGACAGCTGGGGATTTCCATCGAGGTCCATATCATTCAGGTCGACGGCAATGATGGTGCCATCGTCGTCCTTGCGCACGAATGCCAGGTCGAGCACCCGGATGAGGCCGCGGTCGACAAGGTCGACCAGGAACGGGAAGGCCTCACCTGTCGGCTGTTTCCCGGCCGGCCACTCGACCACGAGGTAATCGATGGGACCAAGCTCGATCTCTGAAGTGCTCAAACGAGCCCCCTTTCGGACGTGCCTACGTCGGGACAGCGGGACAGAACTCTATTCTGGGGGACCAAGTGGCGATGCGCATCACCCATTCAGGGTGATAACCAGGCTTCTCAATGGGCCTTTTGCTGTGCTCTTGCCCTTGCCCCGAGCTGATCTTGCTTCGGTATCGACGTCCGGACTCGTTTGATCGGCCAGCGACCTAATGCTCGCACCCAGCGATCCTGAGGAATCCATCCAGATGGCATGAGGCCTTTTGGGACAGACTGGAATTAGGGTCGGTACCGTGCACGAGCCCGTCCTGTTGGTCGTTGTGTTCGTGGTGTACGGACTTCTCGCCACGCGCTTGGAGCGGTGGCTCATCACGGCACCCATATTCTTTGTCGCAGCGGGTGCGGCCCTGGGCTCGAGTGGCGCCGACCTTCTTCCGCTCGATCTCGACAGCGAGACGACCCTCGTGATCACCGAGCTGACCCTAGGAGTATTGCTTTTCGCTGATGCAGCGACGGTTCGACTTCGAGAGGTGAAGGGTGACTCGCACTTCCCAACCCGGCTTCTACTCGTGGGCCTGCCGCTTACGATCATTCTGGGCACGATCGCGGCGAAGTTGTTGTTCCCCGAAGCCCGCTGGGCTGCTGCTGCTCTCATCGCGTCGATCCTGGCGCCAACCGACGCCGCCCTTGGTCTAGCCGTAGTGTCGAACCCCGCCGTTCCCGCGAGGATCCGGCGAGCACTCAATGTCGAAAGCGGCCTCAACGACGGCATCGCTACCCCGTTCGTGACGTTGTTCCTCATGCTCTTGGCCGCCGAGGAAGGAATCGGGTCCGGACACTGGGCCACGGAGTCGGCTAAGGAACTTGGACTCGCACTCGTAGCCGCAGGGGCGGTCGGGATCTTGGGAGGCAGGCTACTCCTGCTGGCTCGGCGCCGGGGCTGGGCGTCTGGAATGTCGGAACAGTTGGTCGTCGTCGGACTGTCGCTCCTCGCCTACGAGGGGGCGGTTGCGATCGGCGGCAATGGTTTCGTCGCAGCGTTCGTTGGGGGCCTGTTATTCGGCGCCACGACCGCCGCGCGCACCCACGAGGCGGTTGAATTCACCGAAACGGTCGGGCTCTACGCTTCGTTCTTCGTTTGGATCGTCTTCGGTGCCGTTTTCGTCGGTCCGGTGATCACGGGGCAGGTCGAGCCCCTCGCGATTGTTTACGCAGTCGTGAGCCTCACGCTCGTGCGAATCCTGCCGGTAGCTGTGGCGCTGACCGGAGCGGGACTCCGCCGTGACACGGTCAGCTTCATGGGGTGGTTTGGGCCCCGTGGCCTAGCTTCTGTTGTGTTCACATTGATAGCGGTCGAAGCCTTGCACGAAGCTGGCCCCGTCGCCGACACGATCGCCGAGATCGCCACTTGGACGATCCTGCTGTCTGTTGTGGCACACGGGCTCTCAGCCGCCCCCTTCGCCGCGTGCCTACGGAGAACGAATCGAAACAGCGGGAGACATCCCAGAGCTGGCGAAAGCTCCGGAGCCGCGGGTGCGACGCCGCAGCCTCACTTGATGAGCCTCCGGAGGATTGCGACACTCATCGCTCCGTAAACCTGGCAGTACGTCGGTGCGAAATCCACCTACGGACAGCCGACCACTACCGATATCAGGACCGCGAGCGATACGCCCCGTCCAACATCCCGAAGCAGAGGATGCCGGCTAGCGCCGGTGCAAACATCACGCCGACGGGATGATGACCTCTTCCCTTTAGGGCTGAATCCTGGATGGGAACGCGGGTTAATTGGAGGAGACGCGATGAGCGACAGCATCCCACGTGACGTACTGCCTATCCCGGACCGACAGTATCGAGGTCCGATGACTTACGACGCCAAGGATCCCGAGTCGTCGTTCCCCGCGATCGAGCCCCTGCGTCCTCCTTCTGGGGCTCCCAACGTGCTTGTCATCTTGATCGATGACTGCGGGTTCGGTGCCTCGAGCACGTTCGGCGGGGCCATCAACACGCCCACGTTCGACCGCCTCGCAGAGGGTGGATTGAAATACAACCGGTTCCATACAACCGCGCTGTGCTCCCCGACTCGACAGGCCCTCTTGACCGGCCGAAATCACCATTCCGTGGGGATGGGAGGCATCACCGAGATCGCCACCTCGGCGCCCGGCTACACGTCGGTGCGACCGAACACCGCTGCGCCTCTTGCCGAGACACTGAAGCTGAACGGGTACTCGACCGCTCAATTTGGTAAGTGCCACGAGGTCCCGGTGTGGCAAACCAGTCCGATGGGCCCCTTCGACGCTTGGCCCGCGGGCGGCGGCGGCTTCGAGCACTTCTACGGTTTCATCGGCGGCGAGACGAACCAGTGGGAGCCGGCGCTCTATATGAACCAGGTCCCGGTCGAGCCCGACCGGACGCCGGAGGAGGGCTACCACTTCACGGAGGACATGACCGATCGGGCGATCGAGTGGGTTCGCCAGCAGAAAGCGCTCATGGCCGACAAGCCGTTCTTCGTCTACTACGCGCCAGGTGCAACCCATGCCCCGCATCACGTGGCTCCAGAGTGGTCCGACAAATACAAGGGAAAGTTCGATCAGGGCTGGGATCAACTCCGCGAGGAGACATTCGCACGCCAGAAGGATCTCGGCGTGATCCCCCAAGACGCCGAGCTAACCGCGCGCCCTGCGGAGATCCCCGCGTGGGACGCCATGCCGGAGGACCTCAAACCCGTCCTCGCGCGCCAGATGGAGGTATATGCAGGATTCTTGGAGCACACCGACCACCATGTTGGACGCTTGATCGACGCGCTCTCGGACCTTGATCTTCTCGACGACACGCTGGTCTACGCCATCATCGGTGACAACGGTGCCTCTGCCGAGGGTACGCCGAACGGGTGCTTCAACGAGCTCGTGGTCCTCAACGGGGCCGGCGGTCTGGAGACCACCGAGTTCATGGCCTCACGCATAGATGACTTCGGCACCCCGAAGGCCTACAACCACTACGCCGTCGGTTGGGCGCACGCCATGGACACGCCCTATCAGTGGACGAAACAGGTCGCCTCGCACTGGGGCGGGACTCGAAATGGAACCGTCGTGCACTGGCCTAACGGGATCGAGGCCAAAGGCGAGGTCCGCTCTCAGTTCCATCACATCATCGACGTCGCTCCGACCGTGCTCGAGGCTGCAGGCCTGCCTGAGCCCGGGAGCGTTCACGGCGTCCAACAGAAGCCGCTCGAAGGTGTGTCGATGGCCTACTCGTTCGACGACGAGCCGGCCGAGGAGCGGCACCAGATCCAGTACTTCGAGATGTTCGTGAATCGGGGCATCTATCACAAGGGCTGGACCGCGGTCACGCGCCACAGCATCCCCTGGGTGATGGCCGAGAACCCGCCCCTCGAGGAAGACGTCTGGGAGCTCTATGCGCCGGACGACTGGACGCAAGCGAATGACCTGGCGAAGGAGCAGCCCGAGAAGCTGCAGGAGCTGCAGAGATTGTTCTTGATGGAGGCGATTAGGTACAACGTCCTGCCTTTGGACGACCGGCGCGCCGAGAGGTTCAATCCAGATCTCGCCGGACGTCCGCAGCTGATACGGGGAAACACACAGCTCCTTTTCGGTGGAATGGGCCGTCTCTCCGAGAACTCGGTCGTCGTGCTCAAGAACAAGTCGCACGCCATCACCGCCGATATCGCCGTCCCCGACGCGGGCGCCAAGGGCGTGATCATCTCCCAGGGAGGAGCATTCGGCGGCTTTGCCCTGTACGCCTTGGACGGCAAACCGGCCTATTGCTACAACCTGTTCGGCCTTCAGCGCTTCAAGATCTACGGCGAGGAGACGATGCCGGAGGGGGACCACCAGGTGCGCATGGAGTTCAAGTATGACGGTGGCGGCCTGGGGAAGGGCGGCGACGTGACGCTCTTCCTCGACGGGAAGAAGGTCGGCGAGGGGCGCGTCGACAACACCGTGCCGATGCTCTTCTCCGCAGACGAGACGACGGACGTCGGCTACGACAGCGGAACACCGGTGACCGATGATCTGGGGCCCAAGGAGACTGGATTCAACGGACAGGTCAACTGGGTTCAGCTAGATCTCGACAAAGACGCCGAGGACGCCGACCACATGATCTCGGCCGACGAGCGCTACCGGATCGCGATGGCAAGGCAATAACAGCCACTTCTGACGACCCGGTCGGGCCACGATCTGGACCGGCCGGGTCGATCGAGGCGGAAGGCGGCCTTTGCTCAGCTAACGGCGTGCCCGACCGGCTCGTCTGCTGCGATCCGGAAAACGGCCAGTTCCCACAGCACTATCAGGCCGACTAGAACGAAGAAGGCGACCCACGACATATCAACGAGCAACAGGATAAGGACGCCCGCGATGATCCCCCCGAACTTCAAAGCGTCCTGGTGCGAGCGCACCCACGCGACGGTTGCTTCGTCCCTGGCCCGCCCCTGGGCGGACTGCACTACCGCCGAGTAGAGAGCAACACCGCGGTGTCGCAGCGACACAGCCCAGCCGTATGGCCCGGTGATCAGTGCGATCACAATGACAAGCAAGAGAGCGATCATGAGCATCTGCGTGAGCGAGAAGAGGCCTCTCATCAGGTCGTCCACGATCGCTTGAGCGGCATCACGGTTCCTTGCAAGGTCGACGATCTGGTCTTGTGCGTAGATCACCGAGCGGCGCACGATCACCAAGCCCACCAACATGCCGGTGCTCAGCTGAAGGAGCGTCCGGCGCCGGCTCTTCGAGACCCAGAGCGCTGCCGCAGTGAAAAGGAGCATCAGGCCGAAGACGAGGAAGACGGCACGATGGGCCGTCGTCGTGGCGTCTCGGACCGCCTGGAGTTTGTCGGCTTCGTAGATCACTATCTGGCCAAGGTCGGCGGGTAGGGCGATACCCAAGCGCCGACTCGAGCTTCTCCCTAGCGGCCTCGGGCACCTCGGCATCGGAGATATCAGGGAGGGTCACATCCCTTCCAAGGAGATTGCCCGCGCTCGCCTCGATGTGCTCCAGAACCTCGTTGATCACAGGGATCAGGTTGAGAACGATCTGACCGTCTTGGGTGACAAGGGCATCACCCTCCCCCCGCAACACGGCCTGGATCTGGGTGTGTACGAAACGGTTGGCGTTCGCCCAAAACTCCGCGAATCGATCCGACGCGACGACCTGGTTGACGCGATCCTCGATGAATCCCTCGACCGCGTTCGCGATCGGAGAGGCAAGGATCTGAGCGCGCTCAGGCAGGGCGTCGGCGGCCACGGTCTCTGGATCCAGGACGGTGATGACTTCTCCGCTGATCCTCTGTGACAAGGCGTCGGTCACCGACTCATTCTCGATGATCGGAGCCACGGTGGAGACGTAGCGATCGGTGTCTGAAAGAGTCCGCCTCGTCCACACGGCCGGGACGGCTAGCGTAAACGCGAGGCATGAAAGCAGCACGAGGACGGCCACCAACGTTCTCCGTCCACGGCCCCCTCGTTCCTGCTTCTCCTTCTTCGTCAGCTGTGCGCGGAGAGCGTCCCGCTCGGCACGAAGCCTAGCGAGCTCCTCGGTCTCCGCTGAGCTCGATCCGTTCGTCGCGTCAGTACCACCCATGCGCGCTCCTCACCGGTGCTGGGTAAGTCCTCCCTAAGAAGACAGGCCGCCTTTCGGCCGCTTGTATCTCCATCACACGCCTCGGAAGCGGAGACTGCATCATCCTCTTCGGATGATTCGTCACTCGGTGAAGGGATCACCCTGGAATGACGGTGGCCGGAGTGGGTTTGCCTCGAGCAAGCCCTAACTTCATCCCGACCGGACGATGCGCACTCAACCCGGAATCTGGTGTCATCCATGCATAGGTAGCGCGCATGTCGATGGAATCGAGTAGCCCGTGTCGGACCAGGAACGCAAGCTCCGCTGTCTAGCGATGAACGACCAAGCGAGCATCGCGTCGCTCCTCGGACTCGACCTGGAAACGCAAGAGGCCTCGGGACTGGACCCGCGGGCCTATGCACTCGTTCGTTTAGGGGCGATAGTTGCTGCCGGCGCAGCGTCCGTGACGTACCAGTGGGCGACCGAGGCGGCCCTTTCGGCCGGCGCGTCGGACGACGAGATCATCGGAACGCTGGTGACGGTCGCGCCACTCGTCGGCACCGGCCGGATCGTTTCGGCCGCGTCCGATATCGCAATCTCATTGGGCTACCCGGTCGAAGCGGCGCTCGAGGGCGACGAAAGTGTTGTCGAGGGTCTCGGTGATCGATAAGTCCGGCGACGACGACGGGATAAAGGCGAGGTCCCCAAGCCCATACGCCCATAAGGGCTCCCCCTTCCGGCCAAAGGCAGGGCGTCCTCTCGCACAACGCATCGTTCCAGTGACCGAGGATCTTTCCTCATATCAACCCTCCACCCTCAGACGAGACGCGCTGGGGGGACTGACGGTGGCGGCGTTGGCGATCCCCGCCGCCATGGCCTATGCGGAACTGGCCGGGCTCTCCCCGGCTGCCGGGCTATTCGCACTACTTTTCCCCGCGGTTGCTTATTCGCTTCTAGGCTCCTCACGGCAGTTGATCGTGGGCCCAGAGGGTTCGATCTCGGTTCTCGTGGCCACTGCCGTGTTCCCACTCGCGCGTGGCGACGCAGGGCGTTATGCATCCCTCGCCGCTCTCCTTGCCATGATCGTGGGAGTCATCTACGTCGTGGCAAGAGTGATCAAGTTGGGGTGGGTCGCTGACTATTTTTCTCGAGCCGTCCTCATCGGCTACATCCACGGAGTCGCTCTCGTCTTGATCGTCGGGCAACTGGGCAAGCTGTTGGGCCTCGATATCGCCTCGCGGGATCCGATACCCCAACTGGTAGAAGCGGTACAGGAGATCGGCAACCTTGACGCCATAACGGTCGTGGTATCGATCGCGAGCCTCCTGCCCCTACTGATCCTTCGGTGGCTCGCTCCGAAGATCCCAGCAACTCTCATCGTCGTTGTCCTCGCGATAGTGGTGTCAGCTGCCTTGACGTTGAGCGATCAGATCGACGTGGTAGGGGCGATCCCCTCCGGTTTTCCCAGCTTCGATCTTCCAGATTTTGAAATGGCAGACGTTCTCAAGCTGCTGCCGGCCGCTCTTGGCATCTTCTTCGTGAGCTTCGCCGACGAGATCCTGACGGCACGATCCTTCGCTGGGAAGCATCGACAGCACATCCACGTGCACCAGGAACTGTCGGCGATGGGCGTGGGCAACTTCGTCTCCGGATTGACTCAAGCGTTCCCGATCGGGGCGAGCGGATCGCGAACAGCAGTGAACGACCAGGTGGGGAGTCGAACGCAGTTCTCCGGACTATTCGCTGCTGGGGTTGTGGCGCTGGTCCTCCTGTTCCTCACCAAGCCTCTTGCGTACCTGCCGAAGGCCACGCTGGGCGCAGTGATCGTGGCGGCGGCAGTGGGCCTCATCGATGTCGATGCCTGGAGGGGTTTGGCGCGCGCTGTGAGGTTCGAGGCCGTCATCGCTGCGATCACAACCATTGCGGTCATTGCGCTCGGAGTCTTGAACGCCTTAGCGATCGCCGTCGTGCTCTCGATCCTTGACGTCGTTCGGCGCAGCGCCGATCCCCACGACGCCGTGCTGGGTTGGGTTGAGAGCATGGGTCGTTACGCCGACGTCAGGCTCCATCCGAGCGCACGTGTGACCCCCGGAGTTCTCGTCTACCGACTGGACGACAAGCTCTTCTTCGCAAACTCCGACTACGTTCGGGGGCGCGTGCACGAAGCCATCGACGGGTCTCCGTCAACGATCCACACATTCATCTTCGATGCGGAGGCCGTCACCCACGTCGACGCAACGGGCGCGAGCATGCTCAAAGCTCTGGTCGGCTCACTCCGGCGCCAAGGAGTTGTCTTCATGATTGCGAGACTGAAAGGACCGACTCAAAAACGCTTCAAGGACGCCGGATTGGACGAACTGATCATGGCCGAGAACCAATTCCCGACGGTCCGGAAGGCTGTGGAAAGCGCGGCGAGCAGAGTCGATAGCGAACCCTCGGCAGAGGCGTAGTTCGATCAGGTCCGTTGGGCGCCCAGCTCATCATTCTGCCAGGGTGATTCGGCGTAGGGCCAAAACCACCACTAGTAAGGATCTTCCATCTCAGACGCGCATCCAAATGAAGTGTCGAAACTATGCGTTTCGCGCATTTCTCCGCGAAACCGAACGGATCATCGAAAGTGCCTTGACACCTATTTGGCCCTATGACTAGCTCGGGGTTGCTTCGCTACGAAGCACTCTTGCCCGCGGGCGTCTAGGGCCGACTGGAGGCCGAGAAGCTGTGGCAACACTCCCCATCGAGCTTCTCGAAACAAAGTTGCTGAGTCCCGCCCGCAGCCGAGCGCTGATCCCAAGAACAGATCTCGTAGAACGGCTGCGCGCCGCGAAGGGCGCCAGCGTCATCACCATCCTGGCGGCTCCGGGCTTCGGGAAGACGACGCTCTTGACGGAATGGCTTGCGTCGGACGATCGGTCCTTCGCCTGGATATCTCTGGACGATCGAGACAACGACCCCGTTGTCTTCCTCACCTACATAGCTGTGGCTCTAAACAAGATCAGCCCAATCGATGTCGGCGTGTTCGAGGCCCTCGCCGCCGCAATCCCTTCGATCGAAGGCAGGGTGATCCCCCGACTTAGTGCTGCGGCGGCAGCGATGGATTCGCCGATCGTTCTGGTTCTCGACGATCTGCACACGTTGACGGAACCCAGATGCTTGGACGCACTCGCGACCTTGCTCCTTCGTCTGCCGGATACCGTGCAGGTTGCGATCGCGGGCCGCGGTGAACCTGCGCTTCCCCTACCTCGCATGCGAGCCCAAGGAACCGTTCTTGACATCGGCCAGGACGATCTCGCCTTCAACGCAGCCGAGGCGAGACGTCAATTGCACGAAGCGGGAACCGATCTTTCAGATGGAGAGGTCAGCGACCTCTTGGACTCTACGGAGGGATGGCCAGCTGGACTCTATTTCGCCGCGTTATCGATGAGTTCGAAGAGTCGACCGGGCAGCGCATCCTCCTTCGGCGGCGACGGCCCCTTCGTTGGCGACTACATCCGAACCGAGTTCCTCAACCAACTATCGCCCCGGATCACATCCTTCCTCGTGCGGACCTCGGCCCTGGACGAGATGAACGGGGCCATATGCGACGCGATCCTGGAAGAACGAGGATCGGGCGCCATCCTCGAATCACTATCGCGGCAGAACCTTCTGGTTATCCCCCGAGACCGCCAGGGAGAGTGGTACCGGTATCACCATCTCCTCCGGGACCTCCTGAAGGCGGAACTAGAAAGACAGGAACCGGGCCTTCTCCACGAACTCCGACGACGCGCCGCGCACTGGCACGAAGCAAACGGAAGCAACGAGCTCGCGCTCGACTATGCGCAGTCGGCCAACGACGCAGACCATGCAGCCCGGCTCTTCTATCGAGTCGCCCTCGACTCGTATCGACATGGCCGCTTGGCAGCGGTCAGCCGGTGGCTGGAATGGTTCAACGAACGGGGAGTCCTAAAGGATCACCCCGTAATCGCACTCATGGGGGCTTGGATACACACCCTCACCGGCCAAGCGGAGATGGCTATGGCCTTTTCAGCCTTCGCTGAAGGGCGTCTCGGAGATGAGCTGTTGTGGGATGGGATCACGCCGGCATCTGCTTGGGCCTCCCAACTCGCGGCCGTCTGGTGCCGCGAGGGCGTAGACAAAATGAAACGCGACGCAGGGCGTTCGTACGATCTCACGCCGGAGGCCAGCTCCCAACGGGCGCCCGCGATCCTGTTCCGTGGGGTGGCGGATCTCCTGCACGGCAATGACGAGGCCGCCGAGGCCGACTTCGTCGACACGATCGAGGTCGGCTTGCGCACGGATTCCCCTCATGCCGTGATAGTTGCGCTGGCGGAGAAAGCGATCCTCGCCATCAGGAGGGGGAGTTGGGACGAATCCGAAGAGCTCTCGAACCGGGCGCTCTCGTGTATCGAAGAACACCACCTCGGGGAGTACCCGACAAGCGCTTTGGCCTACGCGGCCTCTGCCCACGCGTTGTTCCACCAGCGGGGCCATGACGCCGCTCGCGAATCGCTGATCCGGACGCAACGTCTCCGCCCGAGGCTCACCTATTCGATGCCGTGGGCGGCGGTCCAGGTCCGCCTCGAACTGGGTCGCGTTTATCTCGCCATGGCCGACCCTGCTGGGGCACGGACCGTCCTGCGGGAAGCCGAGTCGATCTTTCGACATCGCTCCGACCTGGGTGTCCTGAGAACCCAGCTGGACGAGTTCAAGCTGGTGGCACAAGGCGCCCCCATAGCCGCGCCCGGGGTTTCAACGCTCACCTCCGCGGAACTGCGCCTGCTCCCGTACCTCTCCACCCACCTGACCTTCCCGGAGGTGGGCGATCGACTGTACGTATCGCGTCACACCGTAAAGTCGCAGGCGATATCCATCTATCGCAAGCTTGGCGTCTCTTCGCGCGGCGAGGCCGTGCAACAAGCGGCGAAGTTAGGGCTCTTGGAGCCCTGACTTCATTGACGTAACCGGTCGAAATCGCCCTGAAGCCGATAAACACCCCGATCGACATCAAAGCAGTGGGCTAAGGGACTTCATCCTATCGGCGTGATGTGCTTTAACTCTGGACGGCTTTCGATGATTATGAACAAGGGTCGCCTATTCCTTGGGTGCCCGAACGACTTCGAGTGATTGGGAAGGAGCCCGAATTGTCCCAGATGGCGAGAGACAGACAACCGAGCGGAGCGGCAGTGGGATGGATCTTCTTCGCGTCTACGATGATGATCCTCAGCGGTATCTTCCACGTCTTCACCGGTATCGGCGGGATCGCCGAGGACGACGTTTACGTTAGGACCGCCAATTACACCCTCCAATTCGATGTGACGACATGGGGCTGGATCCACCTGATCGTCGGCCTCGTCATCTTGTTCGCCTCGTTCGGCCTTTACAAAGGAGCCGTTTGGGCTCGAACGGTCGGGGTGATCATGGCGGTCATCAGCGCCTTCGCGGCCTTCGCGTGGATGCCCTATTACCCGATCTGGGGGATCACGATCGTAGCCATAGCGGTGTTCGTGATCTGGGCTCTGACGGCTCACGGCCGCGACGTCGTCCTCAGCGAGTAGAAGCACCGATCCTTCAAGGCGTCGGGCATCCCGCCCGGCGCCTTGACGCGTCTCAGCCGACGAGGCTCAGCACGTGCGCACCAACGATCACTTCGGCACCCGGATAACGCATCGGAAGCCGATGTGGCTCGTGGACGTCTCGATCGTCTCACCCTGGCGCGCTGCTGGACGGTAACGCAGGCAGTAGTTGGGAGCGCACAGATGGGAACCACCCTTCATGACCTTGCGCGGGAACCGCTCCCCCGGGCGGTCGTGCGAGTAACCCGATTCGATCTTGTCCACTCGAGGGTTCTGTGGAACACAACAGCCGTGCTGCGCGATGACCGACGTGAAATAGTCGCTCGTCCACTCCCAGACATTGCCGGCCATGTCGTAGAGGCCGTAGCCGTTCGGTGGGAATGACTTAACGGGCGACGTTCGCTCATGACCGTCTAGTTTCAGGTTCTGCCAGGGGAACTCTCCCTGCCACGTATTCGCCATCATTCTTCCCTTAGGTGCGAACTCATCTCCCCAGGAGAAGACGGCCCCCTCGATGCCACCGCGGGCGGCGAGCTCCCACTCCGCTTCGGTCGGTAGTTCCTTGCCGGCCCAGGCAGCGTACGCCTCAGCGTCCTCGTTGGTTACGTGCGTGACGGGGTGCCTCTCACGTCCATGGAGTGTCGAGCCTGGTCCTTCTGGGTGTCGCCAGTCGGCCCCGGGTACGTAGGCCCACCAGTTACGGTAGTCGCTGAGATCGACGGGGCGGTTCGCCTTCTGGAACACCAACGATCCCGGAACGAGTAGGTCGGGATCGTGATCCGGATAGTCCATCGGATCGGGGGCGCGCTCTGCCATCGTGACGTGACCGGTGTCTTTGACGAAGCGGCGGAACTCGGCGGCGGTGACGACGTGTTCGTCGATCCAGAATCCATCGACGGCCACACGCCGCACGGGGCCCTCTTCGGGATAGAAGTCCTCGGAGCCCATCATGAAAGTCGTGCTCGGGATCCAGCGCATGTCCTTCGCAGGCGGAGAACCCAGAACGTCGATGCTCGTCCGGGATGCTGTTGAGTGTTCGTTTCCTGGATCCATGACGGCACCCTCCCTCGCGGTGAGACCCCTCGTGGTGAGACCCCTTCGGCAAAGAGAACGCTACGGATAGCGGCCACGTGACGCTAGGTCCCAGCGGGATGAAAAACGGGCCGCCTCGATTCACCCCGATGGGGTGATGCGGTGCCCCGCGGATCGGACGACGCTGTGGATGTGGTTGTTGGCGCCGGCGACGACGTCCCTCGTACGACTGCACGCACATGGCAGAAAGGAGTGCTCATGGCCATCGGACCCGTTCAGCTCGTCGTCCTGGGCTTCAACCACCCAAACTTCCACGGTCAAATCATCGCAGAATTGGAGAAGCTCCGCGAAAGCGACACGGTGCGGGTGATCGATTCTCTCGCCGTCTACAAGGATGCCGAGGGTGAAGTAGAGGTCGAGCACCTCAGCAACCTGAGCGAGGAAGAAGCGGTCGAACTCGGAACCGTAGTGGGCGCACTTGTCGGTCTTGGCATAGCCGGAGAAGAGGGTGCAGAGGCCGGCGCACTCGCGGGTACAGAAGCAGCGCCGGAGGGGGGGCACCTCCTGCAGGAGGACGAGGCGTGGGATGTGATCGAGGAGATCCCCAACGACTCCGCAGCGGCGCTGGTCCTACTGGAGCATCAGTGGGCGGTTCCCCTCCGCGACGCGGTCGCTGCGGCCGGTGGATTCCGGATCAGTGATGGCTTTGTCAGCCCACTCGATCTGGTCGAGGTCGGCCTGCTGTCGGCAGAGGACGCTAAAGAACTTCACGACCTGGAGACCGCAGCCAGCGGAGTTGTCAGCTGATCAACGATACGGATGGAGGTTAGGAGATGTTCAGATCCCGCAGGGTAGCGCGCCGCGGTGCGAGGCGAACCGTGCGTCGCGTCTCACGTCGGCGTCGATAGACGGCCGGCTCGAGACTTCGCGGAGTACGGTAAAGATCGGATCAATCGACCGAGAAAAGGAGTGACGAATGGATTGGGACTTTGGGGACATCTTTCTAACGATGGTCTTGTTCTACTTCTGGTTCATGCTCATCTGGATGTTCATTAGCGTGTTCGCGGATATCTTTCGACGCCATGATCTTTCAGGGATGGGGAAGGCGGGGTGGCTCATACTCATCGTGATCCTGCCGTTCATAGGGATCCTGATCTACGCCATTTCTCGCCCAAGCCTTGGTGCTGATACCCCACATGCCGCAGGGGCCCTCGACACCAAGACCCATGGGTTAGTCGTCGGGCGGGTCGCGTCAATCCTCCGGCGCGGCCTCGACATGAGTCTGTCGGATAGTCGCCGTTCGCGACGTTCGCGCCACCAGGTGCGCATCATGCTGGCGTGAACGTCGCGACGCCGCGATGGGCTCGGCGTCCCGGCTTCTCCTACCTCCGCCTTTCCCGGCCAGCGAAATTCGCAACGAGGAAGCCGACGACGGTAACGAGATACAGCTGACCGATGATCGCCTCGACCACCGTGAACGCACGACCCAGATCTGAAATGGCAACGAGATCCCCGAAACCCACTGTCGTGAGCGTCACGTAACTGAAATAGAGATAATCGCTAGCCGTTCCATCTCCATGGTTTGCAAAGAAGGGGCCGCTATCGAAAGCACCGATGAAC
Organism: uncultured Actinomycetes bacterium; assembly: GCA_963777015.1. Taxonomy (GTDB): domain Bacteria; phylum Actinomycetota; class CADDZG01; order CADDZG01; family WHSQ01; genus JACCXF01. The sequence continues at coordinate 688,186 of CAVZOQ010000003.1, read as the reverse complement.
TGGTTGAGGAAGGCGAAGAATAAGCCGACCAATAGGTACACACAGAGAGCTCCCTGCACCGTATGCCCCGTCACTTCAGGGTTGCGAAGGAGCTGACGTCCGATCGCGATCAGCGTGATGAGAACCAATGCGGCCGAAGCCAGAGCCGTTATCCCACGGTCCAGCCGGGCGCCGGAGAAAAAGGCTGAGATGATCACTCCGACGACCATGAGCATCAATAGCAAGGTGGCCCATCGCCACGCACGCCGCCCGGCTCCCGATGCTTTTAGGCCCAGGACCAGCGTGCCTGCTTGAAGTAGGAAGTAAGGAAAGGCCCCCCACGACTTATCAGCCGCCGCGATACCGAAAACGAAAGACAGCGCTATCAGCGCCAGTACGAGCCCGTAAGACCCGGTCGTCACACGACGGCCGACCACACTCCCCGGCTCTCCACTTTCCCCGGCACTTAGATCGTCAGCTTCCTCCGGCATGGCCCCATAGTACGCAAGCCCGTCCTAGCTCCTCGAACGCGCATCAGGCTCTTTCGCACCAGCTCATGTCACGTCCCACTCTTCAGCGATGAACCGGCTATCGCGCGCATGACCTGGAACAATGTCCTATCGAGCGCTTTGCTCACCGTCTCAAAGGGAGGAACGATGTGAAGGGAATCCTATGGCGTTGGGCCATCCTGGCTCTGGCGATCGCACTTGCGGCGGCCCTCCTGCCCGGTTTCGACGTGGAGGAAGGGGTTCTCGGTTACGTGGTGGTTGCTCTCGTCTTCGGGCTCGTGAACGCGATACTCGGACCGCTCCTTCGGCTTCTAACTCTGCCGCTCACGCTCATCACACTGGGTCTCTTCGCTCTGGTGGTGAACGGCGCCTTGCTGGCGATCGCCGCTTGGATCACACCCCTCATCGAACTGGATGGATTCGGGAGCGCGATAGTTGCCGCCTTGGTCATATCGGCCTTCTCCGCCGTGATGGCGTACGCCATCGGGCGCGCCTCAGATCGGTCGCAACCTCAAGAGCAGGACACCGGAAACTAGTCCACCTCAGTCCTCCGGCGAGGCCTCCACATGGGTCTGCCGGATCGTCACTGTTCGCGACGTCCGCGCCAACAGTTCGCCGATGCGCTTGCTGTTGCGGACCTCGTGGGCGTAGACGACACGCGTGCCTGCGACGTGGTCGTGCAGCGCTCTCCGCTCTTTGTCGAAGAGCACCCATAGAAATCCTGCCCCGAGCGCGACCGTCGATAGTAGGTAGCCTGCCATCCGAAATATCGCTTTCAGAGGAGTCACCCGACCGCCCGTCGAGGATTCGACGCGCAATCCCATGATCGCTTTACCAGGTGTACGCCCCACCAGGCTCCAGCCCACCAAGTTGTAGAGGATCACGAATACGACTCCTCCGACAGAAACCACGATCGCCGCCCAGGTGTCACGTCGAGGCTCGAGCGAGAGGTGGATCAGGGATGAGATCGAAGAAAGGGCGAACGCGGAAAGGGAGACGGACGCGGCAACGATCACTGCATCGATGCCTATCGCAACGGCGCGAGTGACGAACCCTGCTTCGTTCGTTTCATCCAGGATCATGCTGGTATTCACGGGCTCGGATCTATTACGGGAACAGGAGGTCGGGGCGAGCGCCCGAAGATAGAACGAGCGAGGTTCTCGAGACGAGAATCGGCTTCCTTCGTTATGCCACGCACCTCATCCACCGCCGCTTCGGCAGCGCCCATCGTCTGCACTCGGATCACTTCCCGTGCCTCTTCGCTGCGCGCTACCTCTTCAACCGCGCGCACTGTGACTTCCCTTATCGACCCTTCAGTCATCCCCCGGAAGGCGGAATCAGCCTGCGAGCGAGCCTTAGCCTGCTGCTGCCTGCCAAGCTCGACAAGCTGGTTGAACCTGCGTTCGAAGGGACCGCCCAACGGTTGTAGCGCCGACCATGCCCTGGCACCAACCTGCGTCCCAACCGTGGCTTCCGCTATCGATCGGGTCATCCGCATCCCGGCTGACCCCGTCCGCGCGATTTGCCGTGCAGATCGGATCGCGATCCGCTGTCCTTCAACCAGAAGGCCGACCGCGGCCGCGTCGATGACAGAGCCGCTTACCGCTGGAGCCGCGGGATCGGGCGACTGGACCTCGAGCTCTTGCAGAGTCTCGGCCAGGGCGTCCCGGCCGATGAGCGCCGCCCCTAGGATGAGTGACGACAGAGAGTCGACGATCTTCTCCGCATCCCGCTTGGCGAGCGGCGACTGTTCCGCCATTGGGGCCTCCCTCTTCTTAGGATCAGCTTCCAGTCTAGGTAGTAGCAGAGGATTTACCAGGGGCTACAGAGAGGTTTCCGCCGCTCCTCCGGCCACACTCGAGACGTCCCACATCAGATCGTGATGACGACTTTCCCTCGCGTGTGCCCCTCGCCCACGTGGCCTATCGCCTGTGAGGCCTCGTTCAACGGGTAGATGTGGTCGATCACGGGCGTGACCGCGCCCGCCTCGATCAATTCCTTGAGAGGAGCTAGGTCTTCGGACTTCTGAGAGACGAGGAACGGCCGTAGGTTATGGCTCACGAATCGTTTCAGGACGTGGGCTTTGACCAACGCGACCGCCGCTTGCGAACCAGAGATTGTCGAAGCCTCCGCCGTTCGGCACCAGGGTGCCCGTCGGAGTGAGTAATCGTCGGAGGTCGGCGAACGAAAGGTCCGCCACGTTGTCGAGGATGAAGTCGTAGCGCTCTTCCTTCTGCGTGAAGTCCTCTTTGGTGTAATCGATGACGTGATCGGCGCCGATCGATCGGACCATGTCAACGTTTCGGGTGCTGCACACGCCGGTCACCTCGGCGCCAAATGACTTCGCGATCTGAACCGCGAAGGTGCCGATGCCTCCGGATGCGCCAATGATCAGGACCTTCTGCCCCGTCTGGACGTTGCCATGGTCGCGCACCGCCTGGAGTGCGACCAGTCCAGCCAGCGGAACGGACGCCGCTTCGTCGAAACTCAGGTTGGCCGGCTTGATCGCCAGCTTGTCCTCGGAAGCCGTCGCATACTCGGCGAACGAGCCCTCGGCCGACCCGAAGACCTCGTCGCCGACCTTGAACCGCGATACGCCGTTGCCAACGGCCTCGACGGTTCCCGCTACGTCCGTCCCTCGGACGGGGTTCTTGGGTTTCCCCATCCCATATACCGGGCGGGCGACGTACGGCAGGCCACTCATGACCGCCCAGTCGGCCACGTTCACCCCCGCCGCGCGAACGCGTAGCAGCACTTCGTTCTCTTTGATGCCGGGCTTGTCGGTGTCCCTGAGCTCCAGGGCCTCCGCCGGGCCGTACCCGTCCTGGACGATCGCCTTCATCGTGGTCCTTTGACCCATGCCTGACGCCTCGCGGGTAGCAGCTCGGGTTGCGCTCATCTAGTACTCCATTCGGGTAGGACCTCCAGCGGGGAACGATCCCTGGCGAGGTCTAGAGCACGGCCACCATGGGTCTCATGGGGGCCGCACGTTCGAAGAACCAGATAGGCGCGCCTGCGTTGGCTTGAGCGATCACAGTACTCCCCGCAACCTCCAGGACCAAGTGCAGGGGCCCCCCTTGACATCCCTAGAGGTGTTTAGTACTTTACGTGACAAGGTACTGGACGAGGCAAGGAGACGTGCGTGGCACCTGGCGACGAAGGCATCCAGCGAGAGCTGTCCAGAGGCACCATGGAGCTGGCCGTTCTCGCGTTGATCGATGCCCGTAAGCGCTACGGCTACGACCTATTGACCTCGCTGGGGAGCGCCTCGGATGGCTCGATCGCCATCAAGGAGGGGACGCTCTACCCCGCCCTCCATCGCATGGAGGACGCGGGCTACATAACGGCAGCATGGGAAGCAGAGGGGCGCACCGCTCCTCGCAAGTACTACCGGATCACTAGGGACGGCCAAGCCCGGCTCGAGGCGCTGCGCACGGAGTGGCACCGCCTCGCGTCGGGGATGGAGAGGTTGTTGAACGGAGGAGCGGAATCATGAACCAGAACTACCTGAAGGAGTTCGAGCGTTGGACGGCCGGCCCGCAGCAGCGGCGGGAGTCTCTCAGCGCGGAGTTTGCCGAGCACCTCCGGGAGGCTGAGGCCGCCGGCGAGCTGGGCTCCACGCTCGAGCGTCTGGGGTCCCCGCGCGACGCCGCCAAAGCGTTCGCAGCGGGCCGCGAGCTCAGGCCGTCTCCCCTATTCCGGCGCATCTGCGCGTTCGTCATCGACCTCGCGATACCCCTTTCGATCTTGGCGCTCTTCGTTGCGCTGGCAACCGCATTCGGCTCGGGTACCGAAGCCGAGAGACTCGAGAGCTTCTTCACCGATCTGTCCGAAGAGATGTCCGTCTCGTGGAATGTCTTGGAGGTCAGTGGGCTTGTCATGGTCGGTCTCGCCGGCTTGTGGTGGTCCCTTGGGCTAACCGTTATGGAATGGCGCTACGGCCGGACGCCGGGCAAGGCCATGTTGGGACTGCGTGCCATATCGGAGGAGGGCATCTCGTTGAGCTTCGGACAGGCGGTCGTCCGCCGCCTGACGCTCGTGTTCTCCGGACCCCTGCAGCTGATCGACTGGGCTTTCGCGTTGTTCAACCCTCGGCGTCAGCGCGCGGTCGAGAAGCTCGCGCGCACGCTCGTCATCAAGGACGAGGTTCCCGAACCTCAGTCGAGGGTCGCGGCGCGGGTACTCGCCTAGGAAATCAGGAGCCCCGGCACAGGGCAGCCTGGCGCTGGGTAGCATGTGCGTCATGCAGAGGCGATATGGAACGCTCGTTGCCGGTGACGAGAGGGAAGTACTCCTCGGCTTCCTCGATCACTATCGCAAGACGATGCTCGCTATCTGCGAGGGCCTGACCGAGGAACAGCTGCGGCGCCCGATGGTCCCGTCCGGTACTTCGCTGCTCTCGCTGGTCAAGCACCTCGCCCACTCCGAAGGCGGATGGTTCCACCCGAGAGACGAGTCCTTCAGGTTCCCCTACGACCCATCCGACGACGAAGCCGAGCATCGCGTCGAGGAGCACGAGACCGCGGAGGAGATCCTCCAGCTCTATCGCGAGGCATGCGAAGACTCCCGCAAAGCAATGGAGACGATCTCGCTCGATGACATGTGCACGCGACCGGATCGCGAGGCCGATTACAACATGCGCTTTGTCGTAGTGCACTTTCTCGAGGAGACCGCGCGCCACGCGGGGCACGCGGACATCCTCAGAGAGATGCTCGACGGCAAAACGGGGGCCGGCTACGTCGACTGACGGCTAGAGTCAGACGTCGCGGCGTCCCGCCGTAGCGAGATCTCTCAGCTGCTCCTCGGGTATGAGTCGCTCGACGAGCGGGAACAACTCTTTCTCCTCGAAGCGCACGTGTTCCGTCAGGATCCGGGAGATCTCGCCAAGCGTCTCCTCGTCGGCGACACCGTCTGTGAGCTGTCGCTTGACGGTCCTGACGAGAGCGTGGATACGGAGGTGGTCCGACACTGCGCGCAGCACGAGATCGCGTGCTTCCGGCTCGTCTATGAGGGGCGCGAAGAAGAGCTCTTCTTCTTCGTGAAAGTGACGCACTGCTCGTCCGAAGTAGAAGTTAAGGAAATCGTTCGCAACGTTCCGCCGCTCGGTCTGATCCGTCATCTCCCCCACTTCGCGGAGCTTCCCAGCCTGTGCGAGCGCGTGATGGTGATCGTGGGTGAGTGGTATCAGCGTTTCGTGTCTGGTCGCCATGGTCTTATCTCCCGATTGCTCGAACGCAAATGAGGTGGCTCTTCCGCCCGGTCATACCGCTCATCCTTCTTGAACCCTAGCAAGCCGCGCTGCCACAGTCCCTAGGACTTATCGGACGCTCGAAAGGAACCCAGAGAAGGGTCAGAGCCACGACTCCTTACCGGGATCTGTGCAACGATTCCTTTCCATGACCTCAACCGCAACCCGCACCGCCGTCATCACCGGAGCATCGAGCGGTATCGGCGCGGCCACTGCGAGCCGCCTTGCCCAAGAGGGCTTCGATGTCGTCCTCGGGGCACGACGCCTGGAACGACTCGAGGAAGTGGCCGATGACAGCGGCGGTCGTGCGGTACAGCTCGACGTCGCCGACCCGGACTCGGTGGATCGCTTCGCGGCCGCGGTCGACCGCGTCGATGTGCTCGTGAACAACGCCGGAATTGCGGTGGGCCTCGAGAACGTCGGCGAGCTGACCGAGGACGGCGTAGAGAAGGTCTGGCAGACCAACGTCATGGGGCTCATCCGGGTCACGCAGGCGTTGCTCCCCCGCTTGGAGTCCGGAGGCGCCGGCCACATCGTGAACGTCGGGTCGGTCGCGGGGTTCGAGACCTATCCGGGCGGAGCGGGATACACGGCTTCCAAGCACGCGGTCCGAGCGATCACCCACACGCTCAGGAAGGAGCTCGTCGGGAAGCCGATCAGGGTCACGGAGATCGCTCCGGGCCATGTGGAGACCGAGTTCGCCATCGTCCGGTTCGGGGGCGACGAACAGCAAGCCGAACGCGTTTACGAAGGCTTCACTCCCCTGCGGCCCGACGACGTGGCCGATTGCATCGCATGGGCCGTGACCCGGCCCCCGAACGTGAACATCGACGAGATCGTCGTACGCCCCCTCGCCCAGGCGACCGCTTCCCTCATAGCGCGCCAGCAGCAAGACTGACCCGCTCGGCTCTTCCGCTGGTTACGATGCCCGTCATGCGCAAGCGTTACGGGGCCCCGGTAGCGGGGGACGAGAAAGAGGTGCTCAGCGGGTTCCTCGATCACTACCGAAGGACCCTGCTCGACATCTGCGAAGGTCTCAGCGAGGAAGAGCTGCGACGTCCGATGGTGCCGTCGGGGACCTCCCTGCTGGGGATGGTCAAGCACCTCGCATACGTAGAGCGCGGTTGGTTCCAGGAGAACGTTGCCAACGAGCGATTCGACTATCCCTTCGACACCTCAGACCCCGAGGCCGACATCCGCGCGGAGGAAGACGAGACCTCGGAGAAGATCTTCGAGCTCTACAAGGCCGCATGTGATCGATCGCGCCGCGCGCTGAAGGAGGCCTCACTCGACGACATGGTGGAGAACCCCCAGCGCAGAGCCGACTACAACGTCCGATGGATCGTGGTTCACATGATCGAGGAAACGGCGCGTCACGCCGGGCATGCCGACATCCTGAGAGAATTGATCGACGGCAAGACGGGGGCCGGCTACGGCGACTGAGTCCCCCTGCGGTCGACGCGCATCAGGGACATTCCGCCCCCACGCAGGTTCGGCTCCGGGCGAGACGACGAGCAAGGGCCTCTACATTCGGATCGTTAGACGGATGCTCGTCCCCCAGCAGGTTGTGTAACTGCCAGGGGTCCCGCTCGAGGTCGTAGTACTCCCTGGATCGAACGCCACTCCCGGCGGGCTTGTAGTACTCCGTGTACTGGAAGGCTTTCGTCCTCAGAGACGCCCAAGTGGGGGCATCGAATCCCTCCAAGAACGTGTACTCCACAAGCAACTGTTTGCGACTCGACCGCTTCAGTACTGATCGCCCGTCCATGGGATCGTCCGGAGAGATACCGGTGACATCCAGGATCGTCGGAGCGATATCGATATTGGCAACGATCCGTCGATCGATCTTGCCTTCAGGTATCCGCTCCGGCCACCTCATCATCAACGGGACCTTGATCGAGTTGGTGTAGGGAGTGGACTTCCCGCGCAAGCGATGCTCTCCCCATGAGACGCCGTTGTCAGACGTGAAGACCACGAGGGTGCGCCGCTCCTCGTCAAGCTCTCGTAAGAGACCCAGGATCTCTCCGACCAGATCATCGACCGACATGAGCGTGCGCAACTGTCTGTCACGGACATGACTTGTGAAGGCGGGATCCTCACGTTCACGACGTACGTACATCGGTTTGTCAGACCGGTCCTTTTCGCGAACGGCGGGGTTCCCGGCCCAAGGTGGCACAGGAACGCCCCTGTACTGCGGCTCGGCAGCCGAGGGGCCGTGCGGAGCAGGCGTGGCTAGGTAGAGGAACCACGGCTGTTCGTCACCGCTCTCGGACGACCGAAGGAACTCCTCTGCCTGTTGCTGGATGTAGATCGTCGAGTACTTCCACGGACTCGCCAGGTCCCCGTTGAGGTTCCAGTGCCCCCGGTGGTACGGCGCTCCTTCGGAATAGAACTCGTACTCGTCGAAGTTGGGCGGCGCCTGGGTGATATCCCACTTGTTCAGATACTTGCCGAAGAGTCCCGTCCTGTAGCCGGCTCGGTGAAGGTAGGACTGGAGGAGTGTGGATTGATCGAGAGCGTCGGCCAGCCCAGGTCGGTTGTTCACGACTCCATGGTTGTGAGCATAGAGACCACTGAAGACGGACGCGCGCGACGGACAACACATCGGGGTCGTCACGAAGGCATTCTTGAAGTTGGTTCCGCCCTGCACGAAGTATCGCCGAGTTTCCGGCATGACAACCAGGCTCCCCACACGTTGATCGTCCGTGATGATGATCAACACGTTGGGCCCGCTCGCCTCCTCCTCCGAGGCAGATCCGGGGCAGGCCGTTGTGAGGAGCGCTGCCAAGCAGAGCAAGACCAGGCGCTTCACGATCGAAGTTCGACAAGAAGGAGCGGGTCAACAGTCCTTCACACGCACGAGGGTAAAGGACTTCTCGTTCATGGAGAAGTCCTGCTGTGGGAAACCCTCGAACACGGCAGAGTCCGCCCGCGCTCGCGGGACCAGGACGAAATTGACGCCGAACCTCTCAGCCAAGTCCATCCAACTTTCCGGGGAACCCAGGCCTCGGGTCAGGATCCGGTTGCTCCTGGCTCGCTCGAGATCGTCGGGGATGTAGCGGTAGATGTCCGCCCAACGGATCCGTGCCCAGTTCTCTCTGTCCTCCGCCGTCACCCATTGAACGAGCCGGTAACCGGTGTAGGAGAACGTCTGTCGGGCCACGCCGTTGCCCGGCACTGCGGCGACGCACCGCACCCCGGGTTCGGGAGCCATCGCGTTCAGATACGTCATGTCACCCTCGAGTGACGCGGCGATCGTCGGGTTGGCGGGGAACTTCTCCGGATAGATCGTGCTGCCGAGCACCGGCGAGACGACACCCAGCCCGACGACCAATACCGCCGTGACTACGGCGACAGCCGGGAAACGCCTCATCCGCTCGAGCACCACGGTGGCCCCCAGAGCCGCGAAGAGCGCGAGCCCTAAGTGGCACAGCGCCCAATAACGGTGGTCGCGTCCGAGCGTCAAGAAAGCATTGCCGAGAGCCTCGTAGGCGAGGTTGGACGCCATGATCAGACCCGCACTCAGAACGATCGCGAGCGGGATCAGCACGCCTGGTTCCCTGAGCGAGCGAAAGCTCGCTGCGAGACCCAGCAGTGCGAAGGGAGTCGTAAGTCCCCAAGAGAGAATCAGGAACGGGAACGTCAACACGACCGGGCCCACGTGCGTCGTGTTCACGAACCCACCGAGATCGATGTAGTTCAAGATCAGAGGCACCAGCCAGGTCCCGTACACCGCAAGCATGGGCAAGACCACCGCCCCTAGGGCTCTGATCGGGTTCACCTCTTTCTGCAAGAGGCAGATCACGAGGGCGGCTCCAGCACCCACGATCACCGCCTCGCCCCCGGCAAGACCCACGAGCCCCAGGGCAACCCCGCCGGCCGCAAGCGCAACGTAGCTTCGGCGTTTCAGGCCTATCAAGAGCAAGAGCAAGAACCCCACCAACAGGGAGAAGCTCAGATCCCGCGGATACGCGGGCGCGACGTTGTTGAAGCCGAAGTTGTAGGGACGCCGGGAGAGGACGTCGCCCAGCCACGGGATCGCAGTAGCCGGCAGATGCGCCGCCTCATCCCGCAGCTGCTCGTCGAAGAGCATCCCCACTCCGAACCCTCCGCACATGGATCCGAAGAATGCGGCGGCTGCGCCGGTGACGAACTTGTTCGTCATGTATCTACCGACCGCGAAGAGGCCCGATACGACGCCGACGACCTGGAGCAACTGAAGCGCCCCCAATGCATCGAAGGCGCGTCCTCCTGGAGTGAAACGAGCCAGGAGCGCGACGAGCGCGTGATAGAGCCACGGGTAATAACCGGGAACGTCACCCGTAACGGCAGTCGAGGGAGAGGACTCTCCGATCATCAGTTGCGAAGCCCACCCCATGTGCAGATCCGTGTCCGGGGTGAAGTTGAGGGGCCACACGTGCGCTATCGGGAGGCCCCACACCACGACCCCGAGAGCGCAGAGCGCCAGCAGGGTCCAGACCTGCCACCGCAGCAATCTCTCGTCGGGCAAACGAGGTCGCCGCCAGAGATTCAGGGCCACACAGGCGATCGCCGTAACGACGGTCAGTCCTCTGGTCAGCCAGGCGTTCGAGAAGATGGCTCCGTCCGTGGCGAGGTGCGCAAGCATGAGCACGAACGAGAAGAGCACAAGGGCGGGAAAGGCGAGGGCCCACCGCGTGACGCGATCGACCTCCCAGCGGATGACGATCGCATCGACTATCGAACGGCCAAAACAGAGCGCAAGCGACGCCACCAAGAACGCGTACAGCGCCGCGATCATCGGGGACGAGGGATCGTCAACACCCGTGCGTCACCCCTTGCACGCTAGAGCGGGACGCGGTGTACCTACGAAGCTCAAGGTTGACCATCCCGCGGGAGCGTAGGCCTTTGTCCCTTGGCGGCGCAACATGAAAGCGTCCGAGGCCCTCCCGAGCTTTCGGTCCGGGCGTCAGGCGACGGAGTCGGCGACGGGCTCCTTTTTGGTCGGTTGCTCGAACTGGGTCCGGTAGAGCTCTTCGTACCGTCCGCCTGCCACCAACAACTCGGCGTGCGTGCCTCGTTGCACGATCCGTCCGTCCTCGATCACCAGGATGAAGTCGGCGGCCCTGATCGTGGAGAGTCGGTGGGCGATGACCACCGCTGTCCGGCCCGCGAGGGCCTCTGCCAGCGCCGCCTGCACGGCGGCCTCCGATGTCGAATCGAGATGCGCGGTGGCCTCGTCGAGGATCACTACCTTGGGCCGGGCGAGCAGCAAGCGTGCGATGGTCAATCTCTGACGCTCTCCCCCGGAGAGGCGGTAGCCCCGCTCCCCCACGATCGTGTCGAGCCCGTCGGGCAGTGAACGCACCAACGTCTCGAGCCGCGCGCGGCTCAGCACCTCCCACAGATCGTCTTCCGTCGCCTCCGGTCGCGCCAGGAGCAGGTTCGCGCGCACTGATTCATGGAAAAGGTGTCCGTCTTGGGTGACCATCCCCAACGTCTCGCGGATGGATTCGGCCGTAAGGTCCCTCACATCAACGCCGCCCAGTTTCACGGCGCCCTCGTCCACGTCGTAGAGGCGCGGCAGCAGCCCCGCCATGGTCGACTTGCCTGCCCCGGAGGATCCAACGAGCGCTACCAACTGTCCCGGCTCCGCCTGGAACGACACCCCGTGCAGCACCTCGACCCCGCCACGCGTGTCCAGTTGCGCTACTTCTTCGAGGGAAGCCAGCGACACCTTGTCCGCCGAGGGGTAGGCGAAGTGAACGTTCTCGAACGACACCGCCACGGGTCCGTCCGGGACCTTCTGCGCGCCCGGTTTGTCGACGATCAATGGCTTCAAGTCCAGCACCTCGAAGACTCGCTCGAAGCTCACTAGCGCGCTCATCACCTCGACGCGAGCGCTGGCCAGGGCGGTCAGTGGTGCGTAGAGGCGGGTAAGGAGGAGCGCTAGTGCAACCACGGCACCGGGTTCCAACTCTCCACGTAGCGCGTAATAGCCGCCCAGTCCGTAGACGACGGCGAGCGCCAGAGCGGACACGAGTGTCAAAGCGGTGACGAACACCCACTGCACCATCGCCGTCTTCACCCCGATGTCCCGCACGCGCCGGGCACGCAGAGCGAAACCGCTCGATTCTTCCTCCGGCCGTCCGAAGAGCTTCACGAGCATCGCTCCGGGAGCCGAGAACCGCTCCGTCATCTGGGTGCCCATCGAGGCGTTGTGGTTCGCCGACTCGCGCTCGAGGCGCGCCAGCCGGCTCCCCATCCGCCGCGCGGGGATCACGAACACCGGTAGCAGCAAGAGAGCCAACAGCGTTATCTGCCAGGAGATGCCCACCATCACCACGAAGGTCAACAACAGAGTCACGATGTTGCTGACGACACCAGAGAGGGTGTCGCTGAAGGCGCGCTGCGCCCCGATGACGTCGTTGTTAAGGCGACTGACAAGTGCCCCGGTCCGTGTACGCGTGAAGAATGCGATCGGCATGCGTTGCACGTGATCGAACACGGCCGTACGTAGGTCGAGGATCAGGCCCTCACCGATGCTGGCCGACAACCAGCGCGTCAACAGTCCAAGGCCCGCCTCGACCACCGCGATCAGCGCGATCAGCGCAGCAAGCCGGATAACGACATTCAATGGCGAGCTCTCGACGATGGCGTCCACCACTCGACCCGCGAGGACGGGAGTCGCTACCGCCAGCACCGCCGTTACCACGCTCAACAGCAGGAACCAGACCAATTCCCGGCGGTGGGGCCGGGCGAAGGTGAGGATCCGCTTCAGGGTCGCCTTGGAGAACGGCCGCTTGTCTTGCTCCGCATGCATGGTCTTGTACAGCGCCATCCATGCGGTGACTTCCATGTCCATCTGACAAGCTCCTTATTTGTTCGCCACCAAGGGGAACCCCGCCCAGCGCGCGGGCCGTTTCCCAACCCGATGCTAGAGCCTCCAGCCCGGGTCTGGGACCTAGAACCAAGCGGCCCGGGCCCACTCGATCGTGCGTCCGAGGCCATCCTCGAGCGAAACCTGCGGCTCCCAGCCGAACCCCTTCTGGGCTAGGGAGATATCGGGGCAGCGGACCTCGGGATCATCGACCGGGCGCTCTGAATAGGCGATTTCGGAATCGCTGCCGGCGATCCTGGCCACGAGCTCCGCCAGCTCCTTGACCGAGATCTCACGCGGGTTGCCCACGTTCACCGGGCCGGACAAGTCCGAGCCGATGAATCGCCAGATCCCCTCGACCAGGTCGTCGACGTAACACAGCGAACGCGTCTGCGAGCCGTCGCCGTGCACGGTTAGAGGTTCGCCCTTGATCGACTGCTTGATGAAGTTGGGGACCGCGCGTCCATCGCGCTCGCGCATCCGGGGGCCGTAGGTATTGAAGATGCGGACCAGCTTCACCGGCACGCCGTGCTGGCGGTGATAAGCCATCGCTAGAGCCTCCGCGAACCGTTTGCCCTCGTCGTACACGCCGCGAGGACCGACAGGGTTCACGTGCCCCCAATACGTCTCCGGCTGCGGGTGGACCTGGGGATCCCCGTAGACCTCCGAGGTCGAAGCCATCGCGAAGCTGGCCCCTTTGGCCTTCGCCACCCCGAGCGCGCGCCACGTTCCCAGCGAGCCGACCTTCATCGTCTGGATCGGGAACTCGAGGTAGTCGATCGGCGAGGCCGGCGATGCCCAGTGCAGGACCCAGTCCACCTCGCCCTTTACGTCGACGTACTCGGTGACGTCCTGGTGGACGAAGGAGAATCGCTCCTCGCCATCGAGGTGGGAAAGGTTGCCCATGTCCCCCGTTAGCAGGTTGTCGAAGCCGACCACCTCCCACCCGTTCGCGAGGAGCTTGCTGCAGAGATGGGAGCCAAGGAACCCCGCGGCCCCCGTGACGATCGCTCTGGTCACGAGAGGAGGTCAGTGTGGGTTGAGTGCGCTGGATTCGAACCGGAATCTATGTGCATCGCTTCGCAATCCTAGTCGCGGCTGCGCCGGCGATCAGCGGTCGGTCCAGTAGACGTCGAGGCGATCCGCAAGTTCTTCCGGACGGCTGAGAGCTACCAGATGCCCGCCGTCCATCTCGTCCGGGATCGTGCCGAGGCGCTCGCGCGCAAGTCGTCGCTGGAGGTGCGGTGGGAAGAGCCGGTCCTCGCGGGACAGAAGCACCCTCGTCGGCACGGTGGGCCACACCTCTAGCGGCCACGGCTTCTCGAGCGGCGTCCCGGACTGGTCCTTCTGCTTCGCCTTCATCGCCTCGGCTTTGACCTCCTCCGGAACGTCGTGGAAGTAGAGCTCCATGGGATCGTCCTCATCGACGGGCCTGCCGTCACGTTCCGCCTGCTCTCGCGCCGCCTCCGCCTGCCCGGTGTTCGCCCACCAGTCGCCCGGTGATTCCCCCGGGGCGGGAATCATCGCGTTCAACATCACGAGCAACTCCACCTGCACGCGCTCGCAGACGAGTGGAGCGGTGAACCCGGCAAAGGACTGGGCCACGAGGACTAGATCGGTGGGATCGCCGATCGCGTCGACGACCGTGTCGGCGTACTCCTGCAACCCGGCCGAGTCGTCATCACAAGGAAGATCCATCAGCACCACATCGTGTCCGCGCGTCCGTAGCTCGGGATCGACCCGGTGCCAGTACCAGGAGTCGGACGCGGCCCCGTGGATCAATACGAACGTCGCCATCCTCAGCGACCGTCCCCCGCCTTGTCCGCCGGTCGGTAGGTGAGGATCAGGACGCCGGTGCTGGTGGTCTTGGTGTCGACCAGCTCTAGAGCTCGGATCGGGAGGCCGCCATCGAAGAGTCGCTTCCCGGTTCCCAGAACGATGGGATGGATCATTAGCCGGTACTCGTCGACGAGGTCGTGCTTCATCAGCGTTTGAGCGAAGCTGCCGCTGCCGATGACGTCCAGGTCCTTCCCCGGCTCTTGCTTCAGCTTGTTCACTTCCTCCGCGATGTCGCCCTTGAGCAGCGTCGAATTGTTCCACTCGAGCGGCTCTTGCAGCGTTGTGGAAGCGACGTACTTGGGCAGGCCATTGATCGCGGCCGCCATGTCATCGTCGGCGGCCTGCGGCCAGTAGGCGGCGAAGATGTCGTAGGTCTTGCGACCCAAAAGGAAACCTCCCGAGGTGGTTATGCCCTCCTCGACCACGCTGCCCCCGACTTCGTCGAAGTAGGGCATCTGCCAGCCGCCGTGTGCGAAGCCGCCTTCGAGATCCTCGTCGGCCCCTCCCGGGCCCTGCATGACCCCATCCAGCGTCAGAAACGTGTTGAGTCTCACCTTCCTCATCGCAACCTCCGGCTTCTCGTATCTACCTAGTCGGCTTCGACCGCCTGGTGAAAACTAATCGGTCATTGTTATCGCGCCACGGGCGGAGATCACGCCACGGCGCATAGAGAAGCGCCGGTGCCGCGCATCCGTCGATGCAGCGGCGCCGGCGCTCGTCGTGGTCCGGTTGGGTCGAGTACTGCTAGTTCAGCCAGGGGTCGGGTAGGTCGAGATACTTCGGCTCTCCGTCCGAGATCTCCTGGTATTCGGCCATGAACTCCTCGAAGCCTTCCGACGACTCCATCTCCTTCTCTTTCGCGCGGGCCTCGGTCTCGCTGGTGAAGTACAGCACGCTCGTGAAGCGGCCGTTCTCGGGATGCCAGGCGGTGATTCCTCCGATCACATCGGGACGGGCTTCCTTCATCTGTGGCTCCATGCGGGCATCGAGCTCGCGAGACCTGGCGATGTCGGTCACCTTGCCCTGAATGATCTGTACGAAGCCCGCGTCATCAGAGCCTCCGTTGTCCAGCAGATCGACCTCGGTGCAGTCGTGGAACATGGCATCCGATACGTATTGCGACGTCTCTTCCCACCACGCGCCCTGCTCGGGGCGGTCACTGTTCGCCTTGGCGGCTTCAGCACTCTCGAACCGGGCGATGGTGATGAACTCGCCACTGGGCGTGACGCCGCTTGTGCCTCCCAGGAAGCCCTGGGCCTGCGGCTTGATCTCCTGGTTCCATCGCTCCCACTGCTTTTTCAAACCAGCTTCGTCTTTGACCTTGCCCTGGATAACTTGTACGAACATGAGTCCTCCCTTTCCATTACTCGCTTTCCTCCGTTGTACTCCCCTGAGCCCCGTAGTCAAGTGCGGCTTCGGTCAGATCGCCGATGAGTTTCGTCCCCCCAGGCCGTCTATATGGGTGTAGTGAGAGAGCAGGGCCCGCCCGATGCGGCCCGCTGGATATCAAGCGGAGGATAGGGATATGTACGTCGTCAACGAGGACCAGCTCGAAGGAGCGTTCGAGGGCGTTGACCACGGCGTAGGAATCTCGTTCTTCCTGGTCAACGCGAAGCCCGGCGGCGGGCCCGCTCTCCACAAACACTCGTACGCCGAGGTGTTCATCGTCCTCGAAGGTGAGGCGACGTTCATCGCAGGAGACGAGGAGCGCCGGATCGGATCCGGTCAGGTCGTCGTGGTGCCCGGCGAGACGCCACATCGATTCTTCAACTCGGGCCAGGGCGCATTGCGTCAGGTCGCGATCCATGTGAGCCCGCGCTTCGTAACGGAATGGATCGAGCGCGACGACGGGTGAGGGAGGAACAGAGATGACGATCAAGGAACCGAGATCACAACTGCAGGCACAATTCAGTAGCGAGGGCGCCAAGCCGACCCCGTGGGCCGAGGCGCTCGATCATCTAGAGAAGGCCGAGATCTACTGGCTGTCCACGGTGCGTCCCGACGGACGCCCGCACGTCACGCCCTTGCTGTCGGTATGGATGGACGACTCGCTGTATTTCTGCACCGGTCCCGAAGAGCGAAAGGCGAAGAACCTCGCCGGTAACCCGCACGTCATCCTGACGACCGGATGCGACGCGCTCAGCGAGGGCCTCGACCTCGTCGTCGAGGGCGACGCGGTGCACATCACCGGCCAACCCACGTTGGGGCGCCTCGCCGATCTCTATGGCAACAAGTATGGGGAGGAGTGGCGCTGGCAGGTCAAGGACGGCGCGTTCACGCAGGACGGGGCGGCTATGGCTCTCGTCTTCCAGGTGAAGCCGACGACGGTGTTTGGGTTCGGTAAGGGCGAGTTCAGTCAGACCCGCTGGCGCTTCTAGCGACTAACTGCGAGTACCGCTCGCTGGGCCACGTGGCCGCGGAAGGATTCGACGTTGTGGAGAGCGAGCGGATGGGCCCGGGCCGCATCGTCGAGCGGATCCTTGCGCTCAAACCCTCCGCGCCCAAACCCTAGTAGGCACGACAGAGGCGCTCAGCCGTTCGCCGCCTTCGCGCGGCGCTCCATCTCCTCTGGCGGGACGTCTTCCACGTGCGTTGCTATCCACCAGATCTGTCCCTCGGCGTCGCGGACGCCGGCCATGCGATCGCCGTAGAACTGGTCGGCCGGTTCCATCGTGCTCTCGGCGCCCGCTTCGATCGCTGCAGCGTAGGTTGCATCGCAGTCCTCCACGTAAAGGTGGATGGCGAGGGGCAATGGACGGTAATCGTCGGTGGCTTGAGAGAGCATGACGCGCGAGTCCCCTATCTCGATCTCGGCATGCCGCACCGCGCCTGCCTCATCCTCCATGCTGACTTGCTCGCGCGCGCCGAATGCACGACCGGCGAAGTCGATGAACGCCCTGGCGTCCTTCAAGAATAGATACGGGGTGACCGTGTGATAGCCCTGGGGGATCGGATCGACGGGCATGTGCTCCTCCTCGGTTCGATGTTGCCGACATACGTGGCTCGCTTAGTGACTCGACGTCGACCCAGACTACCGACTGGGGTTGCCGCCGGGCCGGGGTAGCGTCCTGTGATGCTCACTCCCGGCCCTAAGCCCCACCACGATGGGAACTAAGGTTCGCCGCGTCTCCGTGGCCGAGCGCCGGGCGCGTCTCGTGCGCCGGCACCACCTGGGGGCGACGGGCGCTGATGTAACCACGGTGGCCGGGGACCTCGTGGGACTTCACTCCACGGACGCGGCCTCCGTCTACCTCGCTGCCCAGGCCCGCGTGCGGAAGTTTCAGGCGAACCAGCTAGAGAAGGCCCTCTACGAAGAGCGTTCCCTGGCGCGGGTTCTCGGGATGCGTCGCACGATGTTCGTGGTACCCGTTCGTTCGGTGCCCGTCGTTCACGGCGCGTGCACGAGGACGCTGGCGAGGCTCGAGCGGAAAAAGACGATCCGCTTCATCGAAGAAGGAGGGGTATCCAATGACGGCGCGCGCTGGTTGAAGAAGATCGAGGCCGCAACCCTCGAGCTGCTCGAGCAAAGAGGTACGGCAACCGCAGGGGAGCTCAGTCGCGAGATCCCCGCACTCCGCAAGAAGATCCCCGTGGGGATCGGAACCAAATGGGAAAGCACGATCGGGGTATCGACCCGCATCCTGTTCCTCCTCGCGAACGACGGCGTGATCGTTCGGACGAGGCCGCGAGGTTCATGGTTGAGCACCCAGTACGAATGGTCGCCGTTGCGGTCGTGGCTGGGCGTCGACATCGACGATCTCGGATCGGAGCCGGCGAGAGCGGAGCTGGTGCGCCTGTGGCTGGCGTCGTTCGGCCCCGGGACGGCGAAAGACATCAAGTGGTGGACCGGATGGACGGGGGCGCACACGACCAAGGCGTTGCGCGACGTCGCAGCGGTCGAGGTGGACCTCGACGGAGCGGTGGGGTACGTCCTCCCCGACGATCGGGAGCCGGCGCGTGCGGCGAAACCGACCGCGGCCCTGCTCCCCTCGTTGGATGCGACGACCATGGGCTGGTTCGAACGCGACTGGTACCTCGGCGAGCATCGATCGTCGTTGTTCGACCGCAACGGGAACGCCGGCCCCACGGTGTGGTGGCAGGGGAAGGTCGTCGGCGGATGGGCACAGCGACCCGACGGCGAGGTGATCGCAAGACTCCTGGAAGATGTCGGCTCCGACGCGCGCAAAGCGATCGATCGCAAGGTGGGAGCGCTGCAGGAATGGCTCGGCGAGGTCCGAGTAATCCCACGATTCAGGACACCTCTGGAACGCGAGATGAGCGGCTGATCAACCGGCTCTTCCCGAAACCCGGGGTCCTTCTGCGCCCCGGGGAGTAGGGAGCCCTGCTCCCCTCGTGCGACGCCCCGCAGGCCCGGCTCCCCTACGCTTTGAACATGAAACAAGAATCCACGCACCAAGGAATGCCCCCTGAGGGGACACACCGAGGGGGGCCTGGGGGGAGTAGGCCGTCTCGACGGCCGATCCCACCAGTGGGTTGCCGCAGACCGGCACCCCGGTGCCGGTCGTGAAGCAAGGGTTGCGACAGCAACCCGCCGCGGGCGGGCATAAGAGTTGGGGATACGGCCCGTGGTGGGCCGGAGGCGAGCGCGTCCCCTCGCTCGCCGGCCTGGTCCTGCCGGTGGTGCTCGTCGGCTTCATCCAGGTCGTCGGAACCACCTTCGCCGCCGAGCACCAGAACCTCAGGCCCCTCGGCGTCATCGGATACGGCCTGCTGATCGCGTCGGCTCTCACGCTTCTGCTCAGGAGGCGCGATCCGGACCTGGCTCTCGGCCTCTGCCTTGCGGTGGTCCTGACGTACTGGCTCGCGGATTATCCCCAGGGCCCGATCTTCATCTCGCTCGGCTTCGCCTACGTGAACGCATTGAAGCGAGGGCGGCGGCGCGTTGCGTGGCTGGCCGCCGGCGTCGCGTACGTGGGCCTCATCGCCGGCCCCTACCTGATCGGGGACCGACCGGAGGCGACCCTGGGAGGGAGCCTCGCCGCCGCGGCGTGGTTGATCGCCGGCACGGCGGGCATCGAGATGATGCGGAGCCGACGCGAACAAGCAGCCGTTGCCACCAGACATCGTCGTGAAGAAGAGCGGCGCAGGGCCTCGGATGAACGGCTGAGCATCGCCCGTGACCTTCACGACGTCCTCGCGCACAACATCTCGCTCATCAACGTCCAAGCGGGTGTCGCGCTGCACCTGATGGACGAACGCCCCGAACAAGCGCGCGTCGCGCTGGCCGCGATCAAGGAGGCCAGTCATGGGGCCCTCGAGGAGGTCCGGGGCGTGCTGGGCGCGCTGCGACAAGAAGGGGAGGAGGTCCCGCGGTCCCCTGCCTCGACCCTGGAACGCCTGGACGAACTCGCCACGAATATGGCTGCCGCCGATATCGAGCTTCGACACCAGCGCACGGGAGACGTCCGCCCGCTGCCCGCGAACGTGGATCTCGCGGCCTTCCGCATCGTGCAGGAAGCCCTTACGAACGTAGCGCGCCACTCCGGGGCCAAGCACGCAACAGTGACGATCCACTATGAGGAAAAAGAGTTGGAGCTGGAGGTCACCGACGACGGGACCCGCGTGGCGGGAACATCCGGCGGCGGCAACGGGATCCCGGGAATGCGCGAGAGGGCCGTCGCACTGGGGGGCGAGCTCCGAGCGGATCGCCGACCGGAGGGTGGGTTCCGGGTGTGGGCCCGGCTCCCGTTGGGGACGTCTTCGTGATCCGGGTCATGCTCGCCGACGATCAGGCCCTGTTGAGAGCGGGGTTCAGGGCGCTCCTCGACGCGGAGGCCGACATCGAGGTGGTCGCCGAGGCCGCGGATGGCGAAGAGGCCGTCGCTCTTGCCGGCCGCCATCAACCCGACGTCGTACTGATGGACATCCGGATGCCCAAGCTCGACGGATTGCTAGCCACGAAGGCGATCGCCTCGAACGAGGACCTCGCGGGGACGAAGGTCATCATCCTCACGACCTTCGAGCTCGACGAGTACGTGTTCGAGGCTCTGAGGAACGGAGCCAGCGGGTTCCTCGTCAAGGACACCGAGCCGACCGAGCTCATCAGAGCGGTTCGCGCCGTGGTCGACGGGGCCGGGCTCCTATCCCCTTCGGTGACCGCGAAGCTGATCGCCGAGTTCGCCACTCGGGCGAAGGAGCCTCCTTCGTCGGACCTGCACCTGCTCACCGACCGCGAGAAAGAGGTCATGGGCCTCGCCGCACAGGGGCTTTCCAACGAAGAGATAGCGGATCGCCTCGTCGTGAGTCCGATGACCGCGAAGACCCATGTCAGCAGGGCGATGGTGAAGCTGGGGGCCCGCGACCGCGCTCAGCTCGTGGTCATGGCCTACGAATCCGGACTGGTTCGACCCGGGTGGACGGAGTCGAGTAGCTGAGCGTTCGCTCGCTACCCCGCACGAAGTAGTCGAGGTCACTCCCCCTGCAGGACGACCGTAAGCCTTCTCTTCGTCAGTGTGATGAGCACCGAACGGATGGTCCGATCGGCGAAAGGAGCGGTCACTTGTTGACAGCAGCAGAGTTGATGGCGTTTCACGACCACTCGCACGGTGGGTGGCACTTCCTGATCCCCGTTCTGTGGTTCGTGCTCATCTTCGGGGCGATCTACCTCCTGAAGCGACGTGGGGGCTGGGGCCACCGACTCGACACCGGAGAGTCGGTCCTGGCGGAACGCTTCGCACGAGGGGAGATCACCGAGCAGGAGTACCGAGAGCGTAAGGACGTCCTGCGCCGAAAGTCGTAACGCGAAAAGCAACTGGCCCGCTCCTTCCCCCGGGAGCGGGCCTTTTGCTTGCTCGATGCTAGGTGGAAGTCCCCTCGAGCCACACGTCGCGGATGGCCTTAACGTGGCGATCGTCCGTCCCACAGCAGCCACCGAGAACGCTTAGCCGAGGAAGCCGGACCCGTAGACCCACGTAGCGGGTCGCAAGGTCTTCCGGGTCACCCGCATCGAGCTCCGTGGCTTCATCGAGCTCGGCGTGGCTCATCGTCGAGGCGTTCGCCCGCAGACCCTGGATCCGCTGAGTCCAACGAGCGCCATCCTCGAAGATCGCGTCGAAGTGGGTCGGGTGGGCGCAGTTGATCATGTAGTAGGCGGGGCCATCTCCGGTGGCGGCGTCGACCTCGTCGATCGCCTCGCCCAACGGTTGGGTGCTCGGCAGCCGGCCGTCGGTCTCGAGCGTGAAGGAGACCGCCACGGGAACCTCCGCCGCCTGCGCGGCGCGAGTGACGCCGATGGCTTCCTCCACGTAGGTCATGGTGACCGCGGTCGCCATGTCCACGGGGGAATCGGCGAACGCTCCGATCTGCGTGGAGTGATATGCCTCGGCATCCTCTGTCGTCATCTTCACCGTCGGGTTGTATCCATCACCTTGAGGCCCGACGCAACCACTTATAACGATCGGGGCAGCGTTGCTCGAGAACTCCTCGCGCAGCCCGACCATCAGCGCGACCGCCTTGCGGTTCATCGCGTCGAGCTCCTCGTTCGAGTAACCCATCTCAGCGGCCCAGCGCGGGCTGGCTCGCCACGTAGGACTCTCGAGCACGAACCCCAGGCCCCCGTCGCGCGCCAGCTCCAGATAGGGCCGGTAGTAGGCGGCGAGGGTCTCGGTCCCCTCCTCATCCTTTAGAAGGTCGAATGCCGCAAACAGAGGGAGATCGAGGCCGCGATGAAAGATCAGGGTGGTCTCGATCCCGCCGTCGGTAAGGAACGGCTCTCCGCGCAACTGGGGCAGGGAGTTCCGGTACCGCGGCGCATCCACCATGGCCAGGAAGCGTAGTCCCGCGCCCGATCGCGCCGCAAGAAACGCCGCCGCGCGCTACTCTCCTCGTGAGGAGGGGGAGATGGCGGACCACGGAGAGCGACCGGCTGGAAGTCACCACGCCGATGAGACCGTCCAGCGGCCTCCGGTCCGGCCCCCGATCCCACCCGTCCCTGCACAAGGGGGGGTGCCTCCCGAAAGCAGCGGCAAGCGAGTTTGGATCGGGCTCCTGTTGTTCGCCGGCGCACTTCTGATCATCGGACTCGTCGCCGCTCTCGCCTTCCTCGGCACCGAGAGCGGAGAGACATCCCTGTCGACCGGAACGGAAGAGGATGTCTCTTCCGAAGAGACGGTCATGGTCGTCAGTGAAGACTCGGACCTACAGCTTCAGGTGCCCGACTCGTGGGAGGAACTCAAGGGATTGAACCCCTCAGCGAGCATCGAGGTAGGCAACAAGTTCGATGAGAACTACGCGATCGTCATATCCGACAGCATGGAGGACTTCGGCGATCCGCCGGCCCTGAAGGACTTCGCGGATGTCCAGCTCCGTCTATTCACCAAACGGATGGGGTCCGTCGACGTGTCCGAAGGCGTGAGTGTGGAGGACTACGACAGCCCCGCCATCAGACATGAGGTGCGAGCGACTGTCGACAACCTCAACGTCGCGTACATGGTCACGTTCCTGAAGACCGAGAATCGCTTCGCTCAGATCATCACCTGGACGCTGGCCTCCAGATGGGACGACAACCGGGGCATCCTCGAGCGCGTCAGCAACAGTCTCCAGGAGCTCGAGACGGGCTGACCTTGGGCCCGACCACTTCCTAGATCCGATCGAGGCGGACGGCTTCCGCCCGACGGCCAGGGCCCTTAGGCTCGGACGTATCTCCATCCCGCCGTCCAGAGGAGAGCCATGAATCTCGAAGGGATCCACCACGTCACCGCGATCACCGGCGACGCTCCGGCGAACGTCGATTTCTACACCGGCCTCCTCGGCCTCCGGATGGTGAAGAAGACCGTCAACCAGGACGATCCGACCGTCTACCACCTCTTCTACGCGGACGAGCGGGGCAGCGCCGGCTCCGACATCACCTTCTTCGAGTATCCCGGCGTTCCACCGGGCAGGGCCGGAGACGGCATGGTGCACCGGGTGGTCTTCCGGGTCGGATCGGAAGCGTCCCTCGACTTCTGGGAGCAGAGGCTCGGGTCCGCCGGCACCAAGCTCGAGAGATCGAGCGGCTCGCTGCTCCTGTCGGACCCGGAGGGACTGCACCTGGAGCTCGTCCCGGACACCTCGGGTGACGAACCGTTGCAGGCCGAGCATCCCGAGATCCCCGCAGAGCACGCGATCCGCGGGTTCGAGGGGGTGCGTGCTTATGGCCGGGCCCCCGAGAACAGCACTCCTCTGTTCGAGGAGGTCCTCGGGTTCGACCCCAACGGAGACAACTCGTGGACGGCCCGCGGCTCGGAGAGGGGCGGGTTCTACCGCTTCGACCCGCCGCCGGCCGAACGCCCCCAGAGCGGTGGCGGAACCGTCCACCACATCGCCTGGGCATCGCCGATGGATCAGCACGAAGAATGGCACCGGCGCGTCGAGGAGGCGGGCGCCGCCCCCACCCCGGTGATCGACCGCTTCTACTTCCGCTCGATCTATTTCCGGGAGCCTTCGGGCGTCCTGTTCGAGATCGCCACCCTCGGTCCAGGCTTCACCGCCGACGAGGATCTCGAGACTCTCGGCCGCGACCTGGCGCTGCCGCCGAACTTCGAGCACCTACGCGACCAGCTCAAGGACGTGCTCACCCCCCTGCCGGACCCGAGAGCGCATCTCAAGTCCTGATTTTTCCGTTCGTCTGGTTTGCTTGCTCTGTGTCTGGGTAATCCTCCCTCGGCTAGGCGGCCGAGAGAGGAAGAGAGATGCAAAGACGCAGGCCTCTGACCCTCGTTGCCCACCCCGTGAAAGCCGGGCACGAGTTCGCTCTCATCCTTCTCGGATTCCTCCTGGCGACCTGGCCCTTCCTGACCCTCATCGTGATCCTCCGCGCGGTGGTGTTGTGAGCTCCACCGTGGCTCGCAGGATCCAGATCCGGCGGCCAGCAAGGCCGCGGGACGATCGCAGAACCGAGCTGCAGATCGCCGTTGCACCGCAACGGCCGGACCCCGCGCACTGCTGGCGCGCGGTCCTTCACGATTTCGAATTGAAGCTTCCCTGCCAGCCTCAGGCCGCGTTGTGGGCTCGCTCCTGGCTCTGTTCCATCGACGTTCCGCTACCCGCGGAGGAACAAGAGCAACTGCGACTGCTGGCTCACGAGCTGCTCCGGAACAGCGTCGAGCACTCGGGTAGCGCAGAGATGACGATCAAGGTCGAGGTCGAAACGGATTCGGTCCGCGTGGTGGTGACCGACGACGGATCGGGTGCCGACCTCACACCACGAGACGTCGACGCGTTCGCGTCCTCGGGCAGAGGGCTCAGATGGGTGGAGCACCTCGCGCACACCTGGGGCATCGATCGCAACGGCCACACGGCGGTGTGGTTCGAGATGAAACGGACCGGGTTGGGTCAGCCGACGGGTTCCGGCGTAGCATCGATGAACTCCTGATCGTCCTCGAACCTCGTCTTATCGAGCACCAGGTCCATCATCTTCTGATCCAACGGTCGCGCCACGTAGAACCCTTGCCCCTCTTTGCAGCCCAGGCGGCGAAGCTCCTCTAACTGAGCGCGTGTCTCGATCCCCTCGGCCACTGTCTTCAAGCCCAGGCTCTCGCCGAGCTGGATGATGGCGCGCACTAGCTTGGCGTCCTCGCTCCCGTTCTCGATGCCGTCGACGAACGACTTATCGATCTTGATCACGTCGACGGGGAAGTGCTTGAGATAGCTGAGCGAGGAGTAACCGGTCCCGAAGTCATCCACCGCGATCTGAACGTCGAGACGCTTTATGTCCCGGAGCACCTCCATGGTGCTCTGGGTATCACGCATCAGAACGCTTTCGGTGACTTCGAGGATCAGGCTGGAGGGCTCGAGGCCCGTGGCCTCCAGCACCTCACTGATCACGCCGATGAGCCCATCGTCCTGCAACTGGCGTGCAGATAGGTTCACTCCGACGCGCAAGGGGGGCGACATCGGATGCTCCAACTGCCACTTCTTCGCCTGGATCGCAGCCGTCTCGAGCACCCACTTGCCCAGCGGCAGGATCAGTCCTGTCTGCTCCGCCAGGGGGATGAAATCGAGAGGGGGCACAAGCCCGCGCGTGGGATGCATCCAGCGCACCAGCGCCTCGACGCCGGCCACGGTCCCCGTTGCGACCTCGATGATCGGTTGGTACTGCAGGATGAACTCGTTCGCGTCCAGCGCGTTCCGCAGATCGCTTTCGAGGTCGACCCGCGTGACGATCGCATGCCGCATGTTTGGCTCATAGAGCTCGCAGGTTCCCTTGCCGCGCGCCTTGGCGGCGTACATGGCGACGTCCGCGTTGGCGAGGATGTCCTCGATCGGATCGAGATGTGTGCAGACGTCGATCCCGATGCTGCCGTTCACGAGGACACGATGTCCCTTGAGCTCGAAGGGCTGGTCCAAGCTCGTTAGTACCCGGCGAGCGACGGTTTCGGCGACCTTCGCGCTTTCGACATCCTCGAGCAGGATCGCGTACTCGTCTCCGCCCAGGCGCGCAACGGTGTCGGCGGGCCGGAGACAGGTCTGGACCCGTTCCGCAACACCGATGAGGAGATGGTCCCCTATCTCGTGACCGAGTGTGTCGTTAACCGATTTGAAGTTGTCCAGGTCGAACAGCAGCACCGCGTTCTTCAATCCGTTCCGCTCCGAACGTGCGAGAGCGTGTTCCACCCGGTCCTTGAAGAGCAGGCGGTTGGGGAGATTGGTCAGGGGATCGTGGAGCGCCTGGTGCGCCATGTGGCCGGCCCATTTAGTGCGCTGTCGCTGAAGCAGCGCCAGGATCAAGGCGGCGAACAGCACAACCGCCACCGTCCCGATGTCGGAGATTCCGTTTGCGCGCTTGGCAAGTCGCTCGTAGCTGACGTTGGCATCGTCGATCGCGTGGCCCAGGATCCGGGCCGCCGCCTCTATCCGGAGATGGTCGTAGCGGAAAGCCTCATCGAAATCGCCTTCTTCAAGCAGGTCCACCTGAGTATTGAGGGTGGTGTGATACGCCGTCAGCGCCCCATCGAGCCGATCCGCGATCGGTCCCGGGAGACCCTGCGCTCTGACGTCCGCCATATAGGTCTCGGCCAGGGATTGAAGTGGCTCTATGTCCCCGCGGAGACCCGTCACTGCCCGCACGACCTCGGGGTCCTTCGCATCCGCGACGACGGCTAGCTGGAGGGTTCCGGACTCGAGAACGTTCTGCCGGCTTGCGGCCGCCTCGACCCGGGCGAGCATCAATTGACCGACCCGGCGGTCGTCGGAGTAGTCGCGCACGGCGTTCAGCCCGTAGATCGCCAGGGCGGCGAGGACGAACGGAAGGATCATGATGAGGCGGGCGTGTTTCAGGGGCACGAAGAAGCGAGCCTCCGAGGAGGCTGCGGCGTCTTTCCGCCTGAAAAGGTTCATCTCGTCCCGTCTCGATCAGAACGGACACGCGGAGGCATGCCCTACTGAGATATCGGCCGGGTAAAAGCCCTCCTGAACCACCTATTAGGGCCTAGATCACGATGCAGGCCCGCTCGGGGGCCTCTCCTAGGCGGGGGCGCCGGCGCCTTCGAGCAGATCGGCCCCCTCGTGGGCGGCGCGCACCGCTTCCGCCCGGGTCGCCTCCGATCCGCGTGTCAATGCTTCCTCGACCGCCTCTGGGCCCGCCGCATCCCGGGCCAGGGCCAGATGTGCATCCCGCCGTGGACGGTCCACTGGCGGGAGGGGCTCCCCCGACTCCGAGCGGAATACCTCGGAGAACCCGAACAGGAACGCCGCTCGGGCGCCATGTCCCAGCGCCGCGAGTCCGCCCGCGATGCCCTCGAAACAATAGGGAAGGGTCTCGGTGTCGAACAGATCGTTCGCGATGGTCAGGCCCTCACGTAGGAGCACTCCTCCTCGAACGAGATTCTTTCGCTCGATCTCGGCTCGGCCGAACTGCGAGAGCACGAAGCAGATCGCTTGCTTGTAGCCGAGGGATCGGAAGACCTGGAGGCACTCCTCCAACAGATCGGCGGCACGATCCCAGTCCCCCTGCGCCGATGCGACGAGGGCCAAGCTGTCGAGGACGTTTCCGATGCCTTCCTTGAATCCGATCTCCCGGAATAGTTGCAGCGCCTCTTCGAGGTGCGGCAACGCGGCTTCGGGATCGTTCTGGAGGATCGCGTTGTACCCGAGGTTGTTGAGCACGCTCGCGATGCCCCACGTGTCACCCATCTGTCTGCGGATCGCGAGGTTCTCCACGTGGAAGCGATCCGATTCGGCGAAGTCTCCGGTGCGCAACGCGAGCATGCCGAGTCGAGTCATGGCGATGGTGCGGCCGCGCAGGTCGCCTTGCTCGTTGAAGTCGCGCAGCGCCGCCTCCTGCAGGGCCACCGCCTTCTCCCCCTCGCCATCCCGATAAGCGACATAACCGAGGCCGGTCACGGCCCATGCGAGCGCCAGGTCGTTGTCGTTCTCGCGAGCGAGCTGCGCCGCTTCGCTGAAATATGCCTCCGCCGTCTTCGTGTCACCGAGATCGACAACGATCGCTCCGGCGCTCGACAGGGCCCGCGATCGTCTGATCGGATCTTCGGTGGGGACCGCCAGAACGCGCTCGAGCCAGTGGCGCCCGACCGACAGATGGCCCCTGATCCACCAGAACCATTGCAGCAAGTGAGCGAGGCGATAGGCCTCATCCACATCGCCGCGGATCGACCACGCCAGGGCCGACTGCAGGTTGACGTGCTCCTTCTCGAGAAGTTCGAGCCACTCCCGTTGATCTGGCCCGGACAAGCGCGTAGCCGCCTTTCTCGGTCAGCTCCACGAAGTAGCGAGCGTGTGCAGCGGCGATGAGCTCGTACTCGCCTTCACCGATCAGACGCTCCCGGCCATACTCCTTGATGATCCCGAGCATCACGAAGCGCGGCTCCTGATCCTCGTTTTCGATCTGAAGCAGGAGGCTCTTGTCGACGAGCGACGCGATACCGTCCAGAACGTCCTCGCCGCCTACGCCGCACACCGCCTCGATCGCTTCGAGCGATGAATCGCCGGCGAAGATCGACAATCGAGCCAGCAGCCGGCGCTCGTCCTCATCGAGTAGCTCGTAGCTCCATTCGATCGCGCCGCGCAGCGTTCGCTGGCGTGCCGGAAGATCACGGGCCGTTGACGTAAGGAAGTCGAGTCTCTTAGTCAGTCGCGCAAGGAGCGCCTGCGGCGGAAGGATCTTCGTTCGCGCGGCCGCGAGCTCGATCGCGAGAGGGAGACCCTCGAGCCGGTGACATATCTCGGCCACCGCGGGAGCGTTGTCGTCGGTTACCGCGAAATCGGGTTTTGCGAACCTCGCCCGGTCGATGAACAGTTGCACCGACTCGTACTGGGTCAAGGCTTCGAGATCGTTCTCGTCCCCCGGAACCGGGGACGAGAGTGGAGGAACGGGGAAATCCTGCTCACCCCGCACGCGCAGGATCGCCCGGCTCGTCACGAGTATCCGCAACTCGGGGGCGAACTCGAGTAGTTGGGTCAGGAGGGTGGCGCCCTCGAGGAGATGCTCGAAATTGTCCAGGATCAACAGGAGCTGCTTCTCGAGTAAGAAGCCTGCGAGGCTCGTCATGGTGTCTTGGTTGCGAACGTCCCGCATCCCCAACGCACTTGCGATGGCATCGGGGACCAAAGACGGGTCCGCGACGGGCGCGAGCTCGACCAGCCAGACCCCGGCCGGGAACCTCTTCAGGACCTCCGCACCCACCTGGAGGGCGAGCCTGGTCTTGCCGCTCCCGCCGGGCCCGGTGAGGGTTACCAACCTCGAGCTGCGCAGGAGCTGCACCACTTGCGACATCTCTTCGTCGCGACCGATGAAACTCGTCAACTGTGGAGTCAGATTCTGTGGCATCTGATCGACCGACCTGAGAGGGGGCAGGTTGTGGGGCATGCCGGCGTAGAGCAGTTGGTAGACGCGCTCGGTTCTAGCGAGGTCCTTCAGGCGGTGCTCGCCGACATCGCGGATGCCGCAATCGGGCGGTATCGCATCACGCACGAGGTCGAAGACCGTCTGCGACAACAGCACCTGGCCACCGTGCGCGATGGCGCGCAAGGCCGCCGAGCGACCCACCTCGGCACCGTGGTAAGCGCCGCCCCTGATCTCAACCTCGCCCGCGTGCAGGGCCATGCGCACCCGCAGCGAGAGACCATCGCCCCAGTCCTCCGTGCCTAGAGCCTGTTGGATCGCCACGGCACAGGCGAGGGCTTCGCTGCCACGCTCGAAGACGCTGAAGGTGCTGTCCCCTTCACCTTGCTCGACCGGGAGATGGCCTTCATGCCGCCGGACGAGGTCGGCGATGATCTCGTGATGCCGTCGTAGCGCGCTGAACATCGCCTGTGGTCGCTCGACCCACAGCTTGGTGGAACCTTCGATATCGGTCATGAGGAACACGACGGTTCCCGACGGGGCGTGCGGCAAGATCGCCTCGCTTCCTATCGGCGTGCGGACTCGAGCACGAAGCGCAGTCTAGGACAGCCGTGAGGATGCCCCCGGAGGGTCGGGACGCCGGAACACCTGTAAGGATGATCGAGACCACGAGGGAGGTTGGCGGCGGATGAATGTACTGATCACGGGCGCTACCGGATTGATCGGAAGGGCGCTGACCAACGCCCTCGAGGGCCGGGGAGACACGGTTATCCCGGTGACCCGTTCCCCCTCCGCGTCCGGCCCCTCGGTCCGGTGGGATCCACAGCGAGGCCGCCTCGACCCGGCCGATGTCGCGGGGGCGGACGCGGCGGTGCACCTCGCCGGCGAGGGTATCGGCGACAAACGCTGGACCGAGGCACATAAAGCCAGGGTGCTCGACAGTCGCGTCCGCGCCACGACGCTGCTGGCGGAGACGCTCGCCGGACTCAACCGGCCCCCATCCGTAATGGTCAGCGCTTCCGCGGTCGGCTTCTACGGCGACCGAGGCGACGAGATCCTGACCGAGCAGAGCGACAGCGGCGACGACTTCCTCTCCGACGTCTGCCGTCAGTGGGAGGAATCGACCCTCCCCGCGAGCGAGGCCGGGATCCGGGTGCCGCGCGTGCGCACCGGTCTGGTCCTGACGAGTGAGGGCGGGATCTTCCCACGGGTGCTGCTGCCCTTCCGGTTCGGGGTGGGCGGACGACTCGGCACTGGAGGGCAATGGTGGCCCTGGATCACGTTGCGCGATGAGATCAGAGCGATCCTGCACCTCCTCGACCATGAGGACCTCTCAGGACCGTTCAACCTCAGCGCACCCAACCCTGTCACCAACGCGGAGTTCACGCGCACGCTCTCGGACGTGTTGCATCGCCCGAGGTTCTTCGCGGTTCCGAGCCCGGCCCTGAAGCTCGTACTCGGTCGCGAGATGGCGGAGGAGTTGATCCTTGTCAGTCAGAGGGTCGTTCCACGCAAGCTTCTCGACGCCGGGTTCAAGTTCGAAGATCCCGACCTGGAGCCGGCCCTGCGGAGGATGCTGGGAAAAGCGGTCGGCTAAGAGCTCAGCTTCGGCGCGACCGGTTGCCAGTCTTTATCGAGATTGACCGCACGCTTGCTCGGGTCGACCACCCGATGCCGGATCTTGTTCTTGCCCTCGCGCTTCGCTTCGTACATGAGGTCATCGGCCGCCTGAATCATCGCGTCGACCGCCTCCGGGACGGTGGTGAACGTTGCAACTCCCATGCTGAACGTAGGCGAGCCGGGATCGTCCAGAGCCGCCCCGAGGAACTCCTGAACCCGCGCGACGGCGATCGCCGCTGCGTCTTCGTCGGTCTCCGGAAGGAGCAACCCGAATTCATCCCCGCCTAAACGAGCGACGACGTCGGAGGTTCTAAGCGTGGCACGGAGGGTGTCGACGACAGTACGCAACACACGGTCCCCAGCCGCGTGGCCGAGCTCGTCGTTGACCTTCTTGAAGTCGTCAAGATCCAGGTAAGCGATCGTGAGCGGCCGGCTGTGTCTCTTGCTGCGCGACAGCTCCGCCCGGCATACCTCCGCGAAGGATCTCCGCGTTGCCCGCACCCGTTAGTGGATCGATCCGCGCCAACCTGCTCTCGCGCGTCAACATCGCCCGGAGGGTGGTCAGCAAATGGGCTATTACCAGCAGGAAAGCGATGCGGATCACTGCGTTCCAGCCGGAGACGAGCAGGTTCGAATAGCCGTCGAACTCGAGGGCGCCGGCCGCGTACCAGGCGGCTCCTGCCGCCAGACCGACCGCGAGGCCGGCTCGGCGCCCGGCGTACCACCCGGCCAGCGCGGTGGGCGCTAGATAGAAGAGCGACAGGGTCACCTCGGTGCCCGTAAGGAGGTCTAGGGAGAAAACGATCGTTATGAGCGCCAGGGCAACGACGATCAGATAGGGAGCAGACCTTGCTTCGAGCCACTGATTGAGCCTGGAACGCATGTCTCCGCCTTGGTTCCCAGAGCATCTGGGAAATCATAGAAAGGCTATCCCTCTTGGGCGGTCGAATACCTACGAAATGTGCGCAATGCTCGCCTCGTTACGATGGAGGTGAGCGAGAGTGGCGGAATTGGCAGACGCGCCAGCCTTAGGAGCTGGTGTCCTAGGACGTGGGGGTTCGAGTCCCCCCTCTCGCACCGGCCCGTTACTTGAACGACACTGAGACTTCAACGGAGACGTGCACCATGTGTCTGTGAGGGAACCCCCTTTCGAGAATCCCTGATGCACTGGCACTCGCGGTCCAAACGTGGACCACATGTACCAGTGAATCGCGTGGACCGGACGTTTTACGATCGAGCGGCACTGAATCAGCCCAAAGGATCAGCTTGTGTGCCCTGGCAAGATGCATGTCGACGAGATAGACACCGATGTATCTCTCGTTCGTCGGTTGATCGCGGGACAGTTCCCCCCGTGGGCGGACCTTCCGATCGAGCCGGTTCCTTCCTCCGGGACGGACAACGCTCTTTATCGGCTGGGGGCCGACATGGTCGTGCGTCTCCCGCGAACCCCTGGGGTCGTCGGAGACGTGGACAAGGATCTTCGGTGGATGCCCAAGCTTGCCCCCCTTCTTCCAGTGGCGATCCCGATCCCGCTGGCGAAGGGCAAACCCGCGGATACTTATCCCTGGGAATGGGGCATCTACCCGTGGCTCGAAGGCGAAAACCCGGATGTTGTCGACGTCGTCGACGTCGACGCTCTGACAAGGGACCTCGTCAGATTCGTCGATGCACTGCAACGGATCGACCTTCCTGACGGCCCGCCTTCGCCTCGCGGCGGGCCATTGGCAGAGCGAGACGAAGCGGCGCGCTTCTCGGTCGCCAAGCTGGAGAACATGATCGATACGGACGCAGCGACCGTCGCATGGGAAGAAGCACTCGGGGTGCCGGGATGGTCCGGTCCGCCGATCTGGGTTCACGGAGACCTTTTGCCGGGGAACCTGCTACTCCAAGCCAGCCGCCTTACCGGCGTCATCGACTGGAGTTTGCTGGGCGTGGGCGATCCCGCCTGCGACATGATCATCGCATGGGGCGTGCTTCCGCCCGACGCGAGGGAAGCTTTACGTGTTGCCCTCGGCGTCGACGACGCTACCTGGGCGCGTGGGCGCGGTTGGGCGCTCTCCATCGGCCTGATCGCGCTGCCCTACTACAAGGAGATCAATCCCGTTCTGGCCACTACGGCACAGCATCTGATCCATCAAGTTCTCGCCGAGCACCAACCCCAAGGATGACGCCCTCCAACGGTCGGGTACTGGGCAAGGACCGCTAACGCGGAAGGGGACCAGGGCTGCTGCCCGGTCCCCCTCTCGATCCTGCGTCGACGTCGGGATCGCCCCGAACGTCATCATCGTCAGGTCTAGTGATCCTTCACCAGCATGATGATCGGAACCTCCTGCGCCGCGCAGGCCGTTTTCCCACCATGCCCGATGATGCTCATCGTGCTGGACGTGTTGGTCGTGACGCACACCGTGTGCTCGTGATAGCCACTGGTCCCCAACACACCTGCCGGACCCTGCGGTCCTACTGGACCCTGCGGGCCTACTGGACCCTGCGGACCTGCCGGACCTTGGGCGCCCTGTGCACCGTCCACGCCGTCAGCTCCATCAGCTCCGTCATCCCCTGCGGCACCTTGTGCGCCGTTGGTTCCGTTGGTTCCGTCAGCTCCGTTGAGGCCGTCGGTTCCATCGATGCCGTCGACTCCGTTCGTCCCGTCAACTCCGTCGGTGCCCGCGGCGCCCTGTGCTCCATCGACTCCGTCCGCTCCGTTAGCTCCGTCGATACCGTCGATGCCATCGATGCCGTCAGTGCCGTTGGTTCCGTCAAGGCCATCAGATCCATCAGCACCTGCGACGCCGTTGGTTCCGTCGACGCCATCGACGCCGTCAGTTCCGTTGAGGCCGTCAGTTCCGTTGGTTCCGTCGATGCCATCGGCTCCGTTGAGGCCATCAGCGCCATCGACACCGTCGGTTCCGTCTGCGCCGTCAGATCCATCAGCACCTGCGGCACCCTGGGCGCCGTTGACGCCGTCAGTTCCATTGGTTCCGTCTGCGCCGTCAGTTCCGTCGGTTCCGTCAGCGCCGTCAGCTCCGTTGAGGCCGTCGGCTCCGTCAGCGCCATCGACGCCGTTGATGCCGTCTGCGCCGTCAGTGCCGTTGGTGCCGTTGGTGCCGTCGGTTCCATCAATTCCGTCTACGCCGTTGGTGCCGTCGATGCCGTCTGTCCCGGCGGCACCCTGGGCGCCGTCGATGCCGTCAGCTCCGTTAGCTCCGTCAGCGCCGTCGACGCCGTTCGTCCCGTCAACGCCATCAGATCCATCAGCACCTGCGGCACCTTGTGCGCCGTCAGTGCCGTTGGTTCCGTTGGTTCCGTTGGTTCCGTTGAGGCCGTCAGTTCCGTCGGTTCCGTCAGCGCCATCGACGCCGTTGGTTCCGTCGGTTCCGTCAACGCCGTCAGTCCCGGCGGCACCCTGGGCGCCGTCGATCCCGTCAGCTCCGTCAGCTCCGTCAACACCGTTGGTTCCGTCGACTCCGTTGGTGCCGTCGGTTCCGTCAGCTCCGTCAGCTCCGTCGACTCCGTCAGTCCGTCAGTGCCGTCAGCTCCGTCGGTGCCGTCAGCTCCGTCGGCTCCGTCAGCTCCGTTGGTTCCGTCGACTCCGTTGGTTCCGTCGACTCCGTTGGTGCCATTGGTGCCGTCAGCTCCATCTTCGCCGTCGACTCCGTCGGTGCCGTCAGTGCCGTTGGTGCCTGCGGCACCCTGAGCGCCGTCGATCCCGTCAGCTCCGTTGGCTCCATCAGATCCATCGGCTCCATTAGTTCCGTTACGTTCCGGTGGCTCCGGTGGCTCCGGTAGCTCCAGCGGGGCCGGGCTTGTTCTTACGGCGCCAATGAGCTTTCTTCTCGCCACTCTTGCAGGACTTATGGCGGCCCACGATGCGCACCGCGCGCGTCTTCTTGTTGATGCAGGCGTGGATGCCCTTGCCGGTCCCGTGAGCGCTCGCAGGTGCGGCCCCGGCGACCAGGAAGATCATCATCCCGACGCACGCCATGAGGCGAACAACCCTCGAAATCGATCTCTGCTTCAGCATTTGATTTCCTCATCCCATTAGTCGTCCCCTAGGGGGGCTAACTACTGTTTCGGCCCCGAAAGGGACTCAGCACATAGTCATCTGCCGCAATCACCAACAAAAAAGGCTCTTTTGCACTAGTCATTCATTTCGATGCCAGGCGGGCCCCCAGAAAAAGGTAACTAGTTCAAGAAAAAGGGAGCTAGTCCTGGGTTTCGCAGTTGGACGCCCGCTCGGGTGGGTCCCATATCGCCCGTGGGGGTGCATAGCCCCCCTATCGGGACTCTTTGTGGGTCGAAAGGGTTGACCGAGCGCGCTCGGCGCGTCTTACTTGGCCCGAGGTCTTCCGCCGAGAATCAGGGGGCACGATGAGCGAAACCAGGGGCACAGCACCGCCGCCACCCGCGGCACGGAGCGACTACCGGGCCGCCGAGCCACGGAACGGGATGGGTGTCGCCGCACTCGTCGTCGGGGTGGTGAGCCTCGTTCTGGCCATTCTCGTGATCACATCGCCGTTCGCGTTCATCCTTGGAATCATCGCGATCATCCTGGGGGCCGTCGGGATGAGCCGGGCGTCCAAGGGCGTCGCGACCAACCGGGGCCAGGCCCTGGCCGGCTTGCTGACGGGCCTATTGAGCATCCTGCTCGCCATCGTCGTGGGGGCAAGCCTCATCGGCCTCTTCGTCGAGAACGAGTCGGGCCTCAGGAGGTTCGGCAACTGCATGAGGCAAGCCGACAACGACCGCGAGCATGGGGCCTGTTTCCGTGAGCTCGGGGACGAGCTCGAGGACAACTAGGCCACTAGGTCGAGCCAGCGCGCGATCATCTTCTCGGCCGCTGCACGTTGGGCGGGAAGGTGGTCGTGCGCTGCGCGTACCAGGTCCTCTTTGGTGACCCCCCAGTAGCCGTTCAAACGCTGGGGCGGAGTCTCGTCGCACCATGCGGCGACGATCTCTTCGGTCACCTCGAGGTGCCATTGCACCCCGTACGCGTTGTCGAAACGGAACGCTTGTTGCAAGACGTCGTCGCTCGCGAATAGATGCGTGGCCCCCCGAGGGAGGTGGAACGTGTCCTCGTGCCACTGGAACACCCGGGCATCGTTCGTGAATCCCTCGAGGAGAGGATCGTCACGGCCCTCGGTCGTAGGTCGAACTTGGCGAAAACCGATCTCGCGCACCGGCGCTCGCACGACGTTCGCATCGAGGGCGCGAGCGAGGATCTGAGCGCCCAAGCAGATACCGAGGAACGGTATCCGCTCGGCGACGGCGTCCTTCGTGAATGACCGGACCTGCGTGAGGAAAGGATAATCACCAACTTCGTCAGCGTTCATCTCGCCGCCCAGAACGATGGCTCCAGAGCCATCGCTCGGCTGCGGCCAGTCGGTCCCTTCCCACGCGTCGATATATCGGTAGGGAACGCCGCGGTCGACGAATACCTCCTCGATGACGCCGAGGGGAGCCGACGCCTGGTGTCGAACGCACAGGATCGGTTTCATCCCAACCACATTACTGCCGGGTGTCGTCTCCATCGAGAGGCGGTCTGTCCTCGAGGAGCCTGACCGATGTGGTCAGGGCGAGAGTCGCTCGAGGAGCCAGTCGCCCTGGGGGTCGCGACGGTAGCGCAGGCGGTCGTGGAGTCGGTCGTCGCGGCCCTGCCAGAACTCCACCTCATCGGGGTCGAGACGGTAGCCGCCCCAGTGGGGGGGCCGTGGGATGTCGCCCTCCGAGTAACGACTCCGCACGTCGGCGGCGGCTCGTTCCAGAGCGGAGCGGTCTTCGATCACCTCGCTCTGACGCGAGGCCCACGCGCTGATGCGGCTGCCCGGGGGTCGCGATGCGAAGTACTCGTCGGACTCCACCTCCGAGACGCGTTCGACGCGACCCGTGATGCGAACTTGACGCTCGAGCTCGAACCAGTAGAAGACGAGGGCGGCGCGCGGGTTCGACTCGAGCTGCTTCCCTTTCGAGCTCTCGTAGTTCGAGAAGAACACGAAGCCCCGCTCGTCGAATCCCTTCAAGAGCACGGTGCGCGCCGAGGGGTGTCCGTCGGAGGTCGCGGTAGCGAGAGTCATCGCGTTCGGGAAAGCGAGACCGGCATCCAAAGCGGCGTTCATCCACGCGCCGAACTGAGCGAAAGGATGTTCCGCGACGTCGGCCTCGTTTAGAGGCCTTTCTTCGTGGGGTCGCCCGAGACGCGCGATCGAGCGGCTGATATCGCGGAAATCGCTATCGCTCACACCATCGCCTCGAGCTTCTCCGCCAGGGCGCGGAACGCGCGGCCGCGGTGGCTGAAAACCAGCTTCTCCTCGAGCGGGATCTCGCCCATCGTCCGAGTCTGACCCTCGGGGACGACGTGGGGGTCGTAACCGAATCCCAACGCCCCGCGCGGCTCGAGGACCACGTGCCCGTCGCAGGACCCGGACGCAATGACGCTCGAGCCGTCCGGCATCACGCACACGGCCACACACCGGTAGCGACAGGTTCGCTCGGTCTCGGGGACGCCCTGCATGAAAGAGACCAACTTCGCGTTGTTGGCTGCATCGGTCGCGTCTTCGCCCGCGTAGCGAGCGGATCGCACGCCCGGGTCACCGTCGAGCGCGTCGACCTCCAACCCGGAATCGTCCGCGATTGCCGGGAAGCCCGTCACGTGCACCGCGGCCCGCGCCTTCGCGAGCGCGTTGTCCTCGAACGTGTCGAACGGCTCCTCGAGCTGCAGGTCGGGGGCCACGTCGTCCAGCGTGACTATCTCGATCCGATCGAGCAGGATCCTCACCTGCTCGACCTTGTGGCGGTTGCGCGACGCGAAGACCGCTCTCACTCTTGATCGGGGGCGCCCAGGGCCTTTTCCTGTTCGGCCGTCAACTCTGTTATCCCTTTCGTTGCCAGATCCAACAGCAGGTCGAGCTCGGTGCGCTCGAACGTCCCTTGCTCCGCGGTGCCCTGAACCTCGACGAGCTTGCCCGTGCCCGTCATGACGACGTTCATGTCGACCTGCGCGGTCGAATCTTCGGAGTAGTCGAGATCGAGGCAGGGTCGCCCATCGACGATCCCCACGCTTATCGCAGCGACCGAATCCGTCAGGACCGAGGACTGCGAGGCCCCCACCTTCACCAACGCTTCCTGGAGCGCGACGAAAGCGCCCGTGATCGACGCGGTCCGCGTTCCGCCATCGGCCTGGAGGACGTCGCAATCGATGAGCACGCTGCGCTCGCCGAGGGCGCTCATGTCGGTGATCGCTCGCAACGAACGGCCGATGAGACGCTGGATCTCCTGGGTCCGGCCGGAGGGGCGTCCGCGGTTGACCTCGCGCGAGATGCGTTCGGGCGAGGAGCGAGGCAGCATCGAGTACTCCGCCGTCACCCACCCCTTGCCGCGGCCTTGCATCCAGCGCGGGACCGAGTCGTCGACGGTCGCCGTGCAGATGACTTTCGTCTCCCCCATCTCGATGAGACACGAGCCTTCGGCGTACGGCATGAAGCCCGGGACCATCGTCACCGGCCGCAACCGATCGTCGGTGCGTCCGTAGGAGCGATCCGTCACAGGTCGAACCTCCGTCGGTCTTCGGCCAGCTCCACCGGGATCGAGCTGGCGGCCTGCTGAGCCTCCTCCAGGGTCCGCGCGTGATCGCGACCCGGAGGCAGATGGGTGAGAACGAGCCGACCGGCCTCAGCCTTCGCCGCCAGTGTGCCCGCTTGTGATGCGCTGAGGTGACCCGTCCATGGATCGTCCGCATCCTGGAAGGTCGCCTCGCACACGAACAGATCGGCTGAGCGCGCAAGGGTCTCGAAATCCGCTTCGATTCCCGAGTCGGCGGAGTAAGCGAACACCTTCCCCCGATGCTCGACGCGCACCCCCAGCGTCACAGGGGGATGGGCCATCCGCACGAACGACACGGTCGCCCCATTGAACGTGATCGGCCGATCTTCGGACACCTCGTGCAGCTCGAAGCTCTTCGAGATCTCCGGGGAGTAGTTCCGTAGGACCTCGATGGTCTCGGCCGGACCCCACAATGGGATGGGCGACAGCGGCTCCGCCTGACCGTACAGGCGCGCATGGAGCGCCTGGAAGACGTCGGTGGTGTGGTCGGGATGCCGGTGGGTGAGAAGGACCCCCTCGATCGAGGGATAGTCGCACAGCATCAGCAGGTTCCTCCAGGTTCCCGCACCGGCATCGAGCCACAACGGCGCCCCATCCACCTCGACCAAGTAGCCGGATGCTGCTCGGGTTGGAGTGCCGAAGACGCCCGACGAGCCGAGGATCGTGACCGCAAGGGTCACGGTTTGTCCCAGGGCCGGTACTCGACGGCCCTGAACTCGGGGCCTAGGAACCTCTGCCCCAACTCCCCGGAGATCCCCTGCTTGCTCGACGCGATGAAGCGATGCGTACCGGGTTCGGGAGTTCTGTTGAGCAGGTCCGCGTCGCGCAGCTCCGCGTAGACCGCGTTGGCGGTTTCCACCGCGCTCGAGATGAGCACCACGTCGTCCCCCATGACGTACCGCAGAACCCCGGTTAAGAGCGGGTAGTGGGTGCATCCGAGGATGAGCGTATCGACCTGGGACTCCCTCATCCCGTCGAGGTACTCGTGCGCCACCGACAGCAACTCATCGGACGACGTGTCTCCTCGTTCCACGAACTCGACGAAGCGGGGGCATGCTTTCGCGCACAGGAACACGTTCGCCCTCGTGGCGGAGACAGCATGTTCGTAAGCGCCGGAGTTGATGGTTGCTTCCGTGCCGATCAGGCCGATGCGCCGATTGCGAGTGATCGCGATCGCGGAGTTAACAGCGGGCTCGATCACGCTCACGATGGGGACGTCGTAACGATCGCGCATCTCATCGAGAGCGGCCGACGCAGCCGAGTTGCACGCGACCACGAGCATCTTCACGTCCTCCTCGACGAGCGCGTCCGTGATCTCGAGAGCGAACTTGCGAACCTCCTCGAGGGGTCGAGGGCCGTATGGGCAATGCGCCGTGTCACCGAAGTAGACGAGGTTCTCGTGAGGGAGAAGATCGATGAGGGCCCTGGCGACGGTCAGCCCACCAACGCCGGAATCGAACATGCCGATAGGCCGCTCGGATCGACTCACCACCACAACACTTCCTCCACCTGGCTCTCCGCGGTGTCTATGTCCTGCGTCCATGCCTCGGTTGAAAGGTACTTCCATCCCGCGTCCGGGAGCAGGCAAACGACATCCCCTCCGCCCTCGGCCCCCAGGCGCTCACCCACCCGCTGGGCCACCCAGATCACGGCGCCGGCGGAGATCCCCGCGAAGATGCCCTCGCGGTTGAGCAGCTCACGGGTCCACAGGATCGAGTCCCTCGCCCGAACCTTGACCTTGCCGTCGAGGATGTCCGGGTCGAAGATCGGCGGGACGTAGCCCTCGTCCAGCGAGCGCAATCCGTAGACGAGCTCCCCGAGCTCGGGCTCGGCTGCGATCACCTTCACGTCCGGGTTGTGCTCCTTCAGGCGACGGCCCACGCCCGTCAGCGTGCCCCCGGTACCGAGACCGGCGACGAAAGCCTTGACCTCGGGAAGGTCGTCGATGATCTCCGCGCCCGTCCCGTTGTAGTGAGCCTGAACGTTGGCGTCGTTGCCGTACTGGAAGGGCATGTAGTAGCGATCGTCCGTGGCCATCTCCTGCGCAAGGGCGACGGCGCCGTTCGTGCCTTTGTCGCCGTCGGAGAAGACCAGGTCCGCCCCGAAGGCCTCCATGAGCTGCGTCCGTTCCTGGCTGGCGTTATCGGGGATGACGGCTGTGAAGCGGTAGCCGCGGATGCGCGCCACCATCGCGAGGGCAATCCCGGTGTTTCCCGACGTTGGCTCGAGGATCGTCTTGTCCTTGGTCAGCTCGCCGGACGCTTCCCCGGCTTCGACCATCGCGACCGCGATCCGGTCCTTCACCGACCCGGTCGGGTTCTGTCCTTCGAGCTTGACCCACAGCCGCACGTCTTCCCTCGGGGACAGGTTCGGTACCTGGACCAGGGGAGTATTTCCGACCGTATCCAGGATCGATTTGAACCTCACCGAGAGGGGTCAGCCCCCCGCCACGGACGGCAGGAGAGAGACCGTGTCGCCCTCGGAGGCCTCGGTCTCCAGTTTGTTCAGGTAGCGGATGTCCTCGTCGTTCAGGTAGACGTTGATGAACCGGTGGAGCTGGCGGTCCTCCGCCAGTAGCTGGCTCCCGATCCCCGGGTAGCGGCGATCGAGCTGCGTGACGAGGTCGGCGATGGTGCCGGGCTCGAGCTGAGCCACGGCCTCCTGGTTGGTGAACCTTCGGAACACCGTCGGGATGTGGACTTCGACGGACACATTGCCTCCTTGTAAATGGTGTTAATTCGTCCAATCGTAGTCAACCGCCGGACGGGCCGTCTCCTTCCCGTTCGTCGACCACGACCGGGACCTCTTCGATGCGGCCATCCGTATCGAAGAGGTTCTCCTTGAGGATCCTGAACGCCCGGATCGACGGCGGATCCGAGGCCAGGGACACGATCACGTAGGGGACGTCCTCGCTGGCCAGGCGCACGTCGGTGGGAGACGGGTAGGCCTCGGTGCGCGTGTGCGAATGGAACACGCCCCCGAGGTCCCAGCCGAGCTCATCGAGCTTCTTGTAGGCGGCGAACTGCTCCTGGGGATCGAGCGCGTACCGCACCGGGCTCCCGGCCGCGTTCGTCATGCGGAAAACCTTGGTGATGGCGCCATCCGAGACGGCGAGGATCCCGCAGGCCTCGTACGGCCGGCCCTTAAGGCAATGCTCGATCATCTCGTCGGCGAGCTCCCGGGCGATCCATACGCCCTCAGCCAACCCGGATCCTCCCCCTGCCATCGGCCAGAGCGCCGATCCTCGCCGCTCCGTCCACCCCTCGATCGGCCAGCGCCCGCATCAGGGGATCGACCTTCCCGGGTGGAACGGCCATCAGAAGACCGCCCGACGTCTGGGCGTCGTAGAGCACTGCTGTACGAGCCTCGTCCAGGGGACCGGGATCGACCGAGGGCGCTCCGGCGTCGCGGTTGCGACGGCTCCCTCCGGGAAGGATGCCGGCGGCGGCGAGCTCGACTGCTTCCTCGAGCACGGGGAC
This sequence comes from uncultured Actinomycetes bacterium, assembly GCA_963777015.1. Taxonomy (GTDB): domain Bacteria; phylum Actinomycetota; class CADDZG01; order CADDZG01; family WHSQ01; genus JACCXF01. The sequence continues at coordinate 646,257 of CAVZOQ010000003.1, read as the reverse complement.
GCTCGCGTGGTCCAGATCGGCATCGAGGCGACCGTCGAGCATCTGTAGCAGGTGACCGACCAGCCCGAACCCCGTGACGTCCGTCGCGGCGTCCACGCCAACCTGGATCATGGCCTCGGAGGCAGAGCGGTTGAGCGTGGACATGATCCGGATGGCTCGCTCCGCCGTCTCTGCGGTCGTCTTCCCTTCCTTGATCCCGCTCGAGACGATCCCCATCCCGAGGGGCTTGGTGAGAACGAGCTCGCTCCCAGCCGCGGCGCCGGTCTTCGTCACGATCCGATCCGGGTGCACGACCCCCGTGACGGAGAGCCCGAACTTCGGCTCGGGATCCTCGATCGAGTGTCCGCCCACGATCGTGACCCCCGCCTCGTTACAAGCGTCGCCGGCCCCGTCGATGACCGCCCCGAGGAGGTCGAAGCCGAGCTCGCGCGGCCAGCCCACGAGGTTCAGGGCCGTCTTCGGGCTGGCGCCCATCGCGTAGACGTCGGACAGGGCGTTGGCCGCGGCGATACGTCCCCACGAATAAGCGTCGTCGACGATGGGCGTGAAGAAGTCGACGGTCTGCACGATGGCGACTTCCGGCCCGATCCGGTAGACCGCGGCGTCGTCGGGCGCGTCGAGCCCGACCAGGAGACTGGGGTCGTGGTGGGTCGTGTTCACGTGACGCAGGACCTGCGCCAGCTCGTCGGTGCCGAGCTTGCAAGCGCAGCCGCCGCCGTGCGTGTAGGACGTAAGACGTACCTCGTCTGTGGTGCTCACTCTTCCATCTCCTCCCAGACCTCGTCCGGAACAGCATCGATCTTGGCAGAGAACCCCAAGATCGGGTTCAGGGCGGCGTCCGCCCTGCCGATTAACGTCATGAGGGGTTCGACCGTTTTGGCCGGACCGTCGGGGCGTTCGATTCACCGGACCTGGGAGCGTTCGTGGACGAGTACGAAGAAGCGAGCGGGACACTCATAGAGAACATTCTCCAACGCCAGCGGCTCTTCGAGCGGCTGGCCCGGATCCAGCGGTCCATCTCGCACCACGCCCCCCTGCAAGAGGTGCTCGACGCGATCACCGGGGGTGCGTGCGAGTTGCTCGGGGACGAGGTCGTTGGCCTGCGGCTGATCGACGAAGACGACCCCTCCCACTGCATCATCGCGTCCTCCTTCGGCGTCAAGGCCTCACTCCTCGAGGCCATGCGGCGTACGAAGGTCGGCGACGGCGCGGGAGGTCTCGCGATCCTCGAGAACCGGCTCGTCGTATTGGACGACTACCGCGGGTCCGAGGCGTCGCTCCCCATCTTCGTGGAGGACGGCCTCGTAGCAGCCATGGCGGCGCCCGTGCACGAGGAGGGAACCCCGGTGGGGAGTCTCGTGGTCGCCTCGTACACGCCGGGCCGGCGCTACTCGCACACCGAGCGCGAGGTGCTCCAAGCGTTCGCCCAGCACGCGAGCTTGGCCCTGAGCGACGCGCGCGTCGTCGAAACGATGCGCGAGGCGCAACGCTCGAAAGAGATGTTCTTCGCGATGGTCTCCCACGAACTGAAAACACCGCTCGCCGCGATCGTCGGCAACCTCCACACATTGATCAAGAACCAACACAAGATCGACCCGCCCCTGCAGAAAAAGATGATGACTACCGCCCACGAGCGGGCGCAGGAACTGTCCGGGTTGATAAATCGGATCCTGGCGGGCGCTCGCGCCGAGCTCGCGTCCGCCAAACAGGATGCCTTCCTCCCGGAGCTGATCAACGACGCCGCCAAAGGGTTCAAGGAGTCGGGAGCCCTCACCATGGCTTCGGTGCCCGAGATACTGGTGTGTGTCGATGCGCAAGCGGTGCGCGAGGTGATCGGCATCCTGCTCGAGAACGCGCTGTGCCACTCGCACGGCGAAGGGCCGATCTTCCTCGAGGCCTCGGCGGCCGACGGGCAGGTTTGCGTCGCCGTTCGCAACACGGGCTCCCTGCCGGAGGACTTCGACACCGGGAGCTTGTTCGCCGCGTTTCAGAAGGGTCCCGACACCATCTCCGACGGCGTTGGCCTGGGTCTCTACATCGCGTCCCGCCTCGCTCAATCGATCGGCGGGAAGATCGACGTCCGAACCGCCGAGGGCAGTGTTGAGTTCGTTTTGAACTGGCCGCTCGAGACACCGACCGACCAGAAAGCACTCAGCGAGGTGGCCGCACGATGAGAGTGCTGCTGGTCGACGACAACGCTCCGATCCGCAAGAGCCTCCGGCAGCTCATCAACCTGCGGGATGACTTCGAGGTCGTGGGCGAGGGCAGCAACGGGGCGGAGGCCGTGCAAGCGGTGGACGACCTCAGCCCGGACATCGTCCTGATGGACATGAACATGCCTGTCATGGACGGCGTGGAGGCAACGAAAGCGATCAAGAAACGACATCCTGAAGTCCAGGTCCTTGCGCTGACCGCGTTCGCAGACGACAAGCTCGTGGCGAACATGGTGCGGGCGGGGGCATCCGGCTACCTCCTCAAGGGCGGTTCCTCGGTCGAGCTGATGGATTCCCTACGAGCGGTCGCCAAAGGCCAAGGTGCGCTCGACCCGGAGTTAACCAAGGGCGTCATCGAGAATATGGCCGAACTCTTTAAGGACAACCAGTCGCGCGCCATCGCCCTCGCCGAGCTCGATCGTATGAAGAGCGAGTTCGTCTCGATCGTGTCTCACGAGCTGCGAACCCCGGTCACATCCATCAAGGGTGGGGTCGAGACCCTGCGCCACAGCTGGGGCGACATCGACGAGGAAGTGAAGCTGGAGTTGCTCGATTCGATGGCGGCGCAGTGCGATCGACTCTCACGCCTGATCGGTCAGATCGTGACCGTGTCGGGGATCCAGCGTGGCGGTCTCGGCTTGAACCCCCACGACTTCTCGCTGGGGAACCTTGCCCAAGACGCGGTCGAAACCTTCAACGGTCAGTTCGACGGTCGCAACGTGCGCCTGGACATCAGAGCCGCGCGAGCATCGGGGGACGAGGAGCGCATCCGCGAGGTCGCCGTCTCGTTCATCCAGAACGCTCTCGATTTCTCCTTCGGCAGCATCACGATCAAGGCGGCGACCCAAGACGGCAAGCCCTTCTTAAGCGTGGCCGACGAGGGGCCGGGGGTCGAAGCCGACAAGCTCAACGCGATCATCCAGAGCCCCTTCAGCCAACTCGACTCCTCGACGACCCGCCGGGTCGGTGGCCTGGGATTGTCGCTCTACATCGCCCGTCAGGTGCTGGAAGCATCGGGGGGCGCGCTCGAGATCGACACCGATCCGAGCCGAGGGTCGGTCGTCAAGATGTTCTTGCCGCCCCCGCACTGATTCATCTCTTGTGCGAGACGTCGACCCGCTCGATGCCCTCGACCGCCTCGATCTCGCGAGCCAGGTCCAGGCTCGACAGGCCCTCCGGGAGTTGGACGGTGGCGCTCATATGCCGGTTGCCCTCTTCATCGCTTATGAGCTTGATCGACTCGGCGCGCGCTCCATGTCCCTCGATGACCTCTGCGAGCCGCGATAGCTGCACCGTGCTCGCCGCCTCGATGATGAAGCGGATGGTGTCGGCTCGAAGGCGGGGGAAGACGACATTCTCGATCCACCGGAGGGCGGTCAGGGCGATCAGCGCGCCCACCGCGGTCACTATCGCACCGACCCAGTACCCGAGAGCGACGGCGGTTCCGATCGCAGCGGTGACCCACAGGGCCGCGGCCGTGGTCAGCCCTCGTACGTTCACACCCTGGCGCATGATCGCGCCGGCGCCGAGGAAACCGATTCCGGTCACGACCTGAGCGGCGACGCGTGTGGGGTCGAACGTGACCCTGATGCCGTCGCCCGCGCCGGCGAACGACTCGACCCCGTAGGCCCCCACGAGCGTGAACAGCGCCGCCCCCATCGAAACGAGGATGTGGGTTCGGAACCCTGCGGCGTGCTCGCGGAACTCTCGTTCGAAACCGATGAGGCCGCCCAGCGCGCCCGCGGCGACGACCCTGAGTATCACCTCCCAGATCTCCAGATGTGGAATCGTCTACCCCCCGCGCCTACCAGGATCGGTCTTCGAGCGAGCATATAAGCCGGTTGACCGGCGCTAAGGTCCGCCTCGACGTAGCATCGAGGGAAGGAGGTGCACATGGACGTCTATCAGTGCCCGGACTGCGAGTTGAGGTTCAGGAACACCAGCGAGCTACGACAGCACATCGCGATCGACCATCCGAAGCTCCACCTGGACATCAAGGAGCTCGACGATGCCACCTTCTCGGAATGGCATCACCGTCGCCATCCACATCGTCACGCCCGTCGTGATCAGTAGCGGCGTATGGGTCGCGGGTCAGTGACCCCGCTCTATCCATTCCTGTAGGTGAGGTGCCTCGGCGCCGACCGTCGTCGACTCGCCGTGGCCGGTCAGGACCTCGGTCTCGGGAGGCAACACCAACAGCTTGTCGCGGATTGAGGCGATGATCGTGGCGAAGTCGGAGTACTTACGCCCCGTTGCGCCGGGCCCACCCTGGAACAGGGTGTCGCCCGCGAAGACCCGGCTCACCCCATCGTAGAGGCAGACACCCCCCGGGGAGTGACCGGGTGTATGGATCACCGTCAGTTTCGCGTTGGCGACTTCGAGCACGTCGCCGTCGGTCAGGACCTCATCGGGAGACCGATCTGGATGCACCTCGTCCCAGAGCATGCGGTCGTCCGGGTGCAGGTAGATGGGAGCCTCGACCCGATCGGCGAGCTCGACTGCCGCATTGATGTGGTCGTTGTGCCCGTGGGTGCACACGATCGCGGTCACGCGCCGCCCTCCGATCCCAGCGACGATCGGATCGGCATCGTGCGCGGCATCCACGACGAGGACCTCATCGTCGTCTCCGACGAGCCAGATGTTGTCCTCGACGTCGAAGTCCTCGCCGTCGAGCGTGAATACGCCCGCGGTCCGCACCATGTCAACGCGCGGCATCGAACATCACCACCGATCGCAGGACCTCGCCGAGTTCCATCTTGTGGAACGCATCCTCTACCTCATCGATCGCGATGGTTTCGGAGACGTACCTGTCGAGGTCCAGACGGCCGGCCAGATAGAAGTCGATCAGCATGGGGAAGTCCCTCGAGGGCAGGCAGTCGCCGTACCAGGAGGGCTTGAGAGCGCCTCCTCGGCCGAAGAACTCCAACATCGGGAGCTCCACCGTCATCGTCGGATCCGGCACGCCCACCTGAACCATCGTGCCGGCCAGATCGCGTGAGAAGAAGGCTTGCTTCATCGTCTCAGGGCGCCCCACGGCTTCGATAGCAACGTCCACGCCGAGGCCCCCAGTCAGATCCTTGATGGCTTCGACGGGATCGACCTGGCCCCCGTTCACGGTGTCGGTGGCTCCGAACCCCTTGGCCCACTCGAGCTTCTTCTCGTCGATGTCGACCGCGATGATCTTCCGCGCGCCGGCCAGGGCCGAACCCTGGATCGCTGCGTTGCCGACGCCGCCGCAGCCGAATACGGCGACCGTGTCACCGCGGCCTACTCCCCCGGTGTACATCGCGGCCCCGAGCCCGGCCATGATGCCGCAACCGATCAAACCGGCGGCCGCCGGAGAGGCGGAGGGGTCGACCTTCACGGCCTGAGCGGCATCGACGAGCGTCACCTCGGCAAACGCGCCTATCCCGAGAGCCGCGGTCAGCACGGTCCCGTCCGCGAGCGTCATCGGTTGGGTCGCGTTCTTGCTGTCGAAGCAGTACCAAGGCCGTCCCTTGAGGCATGACCTGCAGGTTCCACACGGCGCGCGCCAGGCCAGGATCACGAAATCCCCGGGCACGACGTTGTGGACGCCTTCTCCGACGGCTTCGACGACCCCGGCCGCCTCGTGGCCGAGCAGGAACGGGAAGTCGTCTGTGATCGCGCCCTCACGGTAGTGGAGGTCAGTGTGACAGACCCCGCAGGCCTGCACGCGAACGACTGCTTCCTCGGGACCGGGATCGGGGACCCGGATGGTTTCCAGTGACACCGGCTTGCCTTTGGAGCGAGCGATCACTCCCTGAACCTCATGGGGCATCTGATGGGATCCTTTCGGGCTGCAGGTCTATGGGCCCCGACGATATACGCGGGCCGGGCAAGCGGCGGCGAGCGAACGGAGTTGCCGAGCGGTGCTTACGCCGAGGGCGTGTGCTGCGAGCCGGTGCCGCTCCGCAGCACCGATCGGCGCTCGAGGAACTCTTCGCGGGAGATCTCGCCGCGCGCGTAGCGTTCCTCGAGCAGGTCGAGCGCGGAAGACGAGCGTGCGCCTTCGTTGTGGCTCTGAACCAGCTTCGCGACCACGATCACGACGAGGACCCAGAACGCGATCTGCGCGATCCACATCAGCCCGAAGAACGGGGCCTCGAGAGGGCCGAAATTACCGAACACGCGGGACTCCGTGTGGGGCGGGCAGCGGGCGCGTGCTCTGGGCCATGTGTCTCATGGGGAGCCAAGGTCGCTGCGGATGCGTGCCAGCTCGTCAGCGGTAATCTCGCCCCGGGCGTACCGTTCCTCCGCGATCCGCGTGGCGGATATCGCCGGTGGAACCGCGCCCGCCGGCCCCTCCGGCAAGGCGATCCACATTATGACGTAGGCCAGGAACCCGAATCCGCCGGCGACGACCGCCAGTACCCAGAGGATGCGGACGAGAGTCGGGTCGGTTCCGATGTATTCGGCGAGCCCTCCGCAGACGCCTGCGATCTTGCGGTCGGTGGTCGATCGGGTGAGCCTCCGTGCAGCCATGAGCCAATCTTACGAACTCATTGCCCGGTTCACTACCGGTTCACGACAATCTGGTAGGCAGGGACCATGTACCGGCGAGCGAACATGGGCCAGAATCAGGTCCACCTCCAGCAGCGGGTGGCCGAGGATCTCGACAGACCCACGGTGCTGTTCGTCTGCGTGCACAACGCGGGCCGCTCCCGGATGGCCGAGGCGATCTTCAACTCACTCGCGGGCGAGAGGTACCGGGCCATATCGGCCGGGACCGAGCCGGCCCCCCGGCCTCATCCGGAGGTGGTGGCCGCCGCCCAGGCCAACGGGCTGACGATCGAGGACCGCCCCGGCCGCATGCTGACCCAGGAGCTCACCGACGACGCGGTCAGGGTCATCGGGATGGGCTGTGCGGTCGAAGAGGCCTGCCCGGCCCTGAGGGTGCCGCTCGAGGACTGGGACCTCCCCGACCCTAAGGGCCGGAGCCACGAAGAGGTCGAGGAGATCTACAACTCGATCGAGATGAAGGTCCGCAACCTCATCGCAAAGCTCGATCGGGAATTGTCAGACCCGCAAGCCCCCCTCTAGGCCCCGGCCTCCAGCCTCGGAGCAGAGCGGGTTTGCTGTCGCCCCGCTCGCACCGGCCACACCCATCCGTGCCCCAGCCATGAGTGTTGGCGGTTCGGCCTCCGCCCGGTAGGTTGCTTCCCAACCATGTGGTGCATGTGGTGCACGTGGTGCACGTTGCACCGCACGCACCGCACGCACCGCACGCACAGGAGGTGCCCCTTTCTTATCCACACGGAGGTCGCAATAGACCCCTGATGCGGATGAGAAGGGACGGGCACGGCCGAAACCCGTTAACGGGGCTGCCATTCAGGTACGTCTTTGGGCGGTCTGCCGGGCCCGATAGTCCTCTGGAGAACCCGTGGTCCACGCGATGTACTGGTACACGTGGTCCACCGGTGCACCACATGGACCCACTGCATCGGATGTATCAGAGCTTTAGAAGGCCTTTAGCGAGAAGAATCGTGGGCCGAAGGGGCTCCCGCCCGGCGCGCATGGCTGGCCGGCCACGATCCCGCTGGGGTGGCGCCTTGGTTCTTGAACACGCATGTCGCAGTAAGGCGCGGCGCAAAGTGGAGCTGCCGGGAATCGAACCCGGGTCCTCCGACCCCGCAATAGGGCTTCTACGAGCGTAGTCCACGGTTAGGTTTCGACACCGACCGGCCCGCAGACGGCAACGGCCGGCGTCTAGCTCAAGTTAAGAGTCCCGTCCTTCGCCTCGAGCATGCTACGGACGGCAAGCCTGCTAAGCGACGCCGGATCCCCAAACCACAGGCGAGCTTGGGGCCGACGGCCATCAATTAAGGGATGGCAACCGTGCTTTACGCAGCGGCAGTTATAAGTTTCCGAGATGTTTAACGAGGCAAACTCGGAGTCCTCGGCTCGCTTCTCCTATCACGGTCCGATCAGAGTCGATACCAGTTCAGCCCCATGTCGGACACCCTTTTCAAGGTCCACACCCAGTCTAACGAGGTCGGTCCTCAGAAGATTCCGCCAGAAGGCGGTTTGGCCCGGTGAGACCTGCCGCACGGACGGCCACCGAGATGCGGCTCGATGATCCGGCGACCCACGGGCTACTTGACGGGCTACTTGGACTGTGGTTCGAGGTCCAACGAGCAGGAGTTGATGCAGAAGCGTTTACCCGTGGGACCGGGTCCGTCGTCGAAGACGTGGCCCAGGTGCGAGCCGCAGCGCGCGCACAGGACCTCGGTCCGGCGCATGAACAAGCTGTTATCCGGTCTCAACTCCACGTTCTCGGCGATGGCAGGCTCGGTGAAGCTGGGCCATCCGCTCCCGGAGTCGAACTTGGTGTCGGAGCTGAACAGCTCGGCGCCGCAGGCTCCGCAGCGATAGACGCCATCCTCTTTCGAGTGAACGTACTTGCCCGTGAACGGGGGCTCGGTCGCCGCCTCGCGCAGCACGTGATACCTCTCGGGTGGAAGAGTCTCTTTCCACTCCTCTTCTGTCTTCATGACTTTCTCGGGCATCGTGACCTCCTACTTGTCGTAGCCGCGCTCGGCGATCAGCGCCTTGACCTGCACGTCATCGAGATTCATGTCCGGATGGACCTGATCGACGTGGGCCTGTGCCTTTCGAAGAAGGCCCGCGTCGTCGTCCGCTTCGAGATGTTGTCCACAGTCGCAGTCCAGGGCACGCATGACGCCTCCCTTAGTCCATGAGCCCCCGACCCTAGGCCCGGCGGCCCAGCAAGGCAACTCCTAGCGGCGGCGACCCAGCTCCTGGCGCATCCGCCGGTCCGCATCGCGCTCGGCGATGGCGTGTCGCTTGTCGTAGGACTTCCTGCCTCGGGCGACCGCCAGCTCTACCTTCGCCAAGCCGTGCTTGAAGTACATCCGGAGCGGCACGAGAGTCCGGCCTTCGCGCGCCACCTTCGCGTCGAGCTTCTCGATCTCCGAGCGGTTCAGTAGGAGCTTACGAGGGCGCACGGGATCGTGGTTCTCGCGGTTCCCGAACTCATAGGGATTGATGTGGCACTGCATTAGCCACACCTCGCCGTCGCGCACCGCGGCGTAGGCCTCGTTCAAGTTGGCCTTGCCGTTGCGACACGACTTGACCTCGGTTCCGGTCAGAACGATGCCCGCTTCGAAACGCTCCTCGATCGAGTAGTCATGACGCGCCTTGCGGTTGTCGGTGATGAGCTTGGAGCCGGGCGCGTCCTTTTCAGTCGCCACTAACCCTGGGCGCCGGTGGTCGAGATCACGATGCCCTTCAGTATCTCGATAGCTCTCGTCTTCTGAACGTTCGGCTCGGCGGCGACCTCGACGTCGGGCTCGATGCCCTTGCCGTTGATGTCGCGCCCGGCGGGGGTCTCGTAGGCGCCGGTCGTGAACTTCAGGGCCGACGCGTCGCCGAGCGGGAACACCTCCTGCACCGACCCCTTTCCGAACGTCTTGGAACCGACGAGGATGGCTCGATCCCGATCCTGGAACGCACCGGCGACGATCTCCGACGCGCTTGCGGTTCCCTCGTTCACGAGGACGACCAGAGGGAGATCCTCGAACGCCCCTCCCTCAGCCTCGTACACGATCTCCGGCTCCGAGCGTTCCTTGTACGTGACGACCTCGCCCTCCTCCAGGAACACGCTCGCGACCTCGATCGCCTCGGAGAACAAACCTCCCCCGTTGTCGCGCAGGTCGAGCACGACACCTTCCACGCCCTTGTCGACCATCTGCTTGACGCGGTTCTGGAGCTCGTTGCCGGCGCCCCGGGCGAACCCGAAGAGCCGGACGTAACCGAGATCAGAACCCTGCACTTGCGCTTGGAGGTTAGGTAACTCGATCGCCTCGCGGGTGATCGTGAAGTCCAGCGACGTGCCCTCGCGCTCGACCGTCAACCGCACATCGGTTCCCTCGGGCCCCTTGATGCGCGTCACGGCCTCGTCCACGTTCTGATTGGATGCATCTTTGCCGTCGATCTGGATGATGCGGTCGCCGCTCTTTAGGCCCGCTTCCAGCGCGGGCGTCGAAGGAAGCACCGACACGATCTCGAGCGTTCCCCCCTTGTTCTTCAGCCACACGCCGATCCCCGAGAACTGACCCGAGGTGTAGTTCTGGAACTCTGCGTAGCTCTGCGGGGAATAGAAGAGCGCGTAGGGGTCCTCGCCCTTCTTAAGCGCTTCGACCATGCCCTTGATCGCGCCGCGGGTCAGCTCCTGCTCGGAGGGTGGGTTGACCGCCGTGGTCCGGATCCGCTCGTAGGCGTCATCGACGACGTCCGAACCGGAAGAGGAATCTCCGCCTCCGAAGAGAGGGAAATCAGATGAGTCGCCACCAAGGGTGTAACCGGCTCCGAAGCTCACCATGACCAGCAGTAGTGCGCTGAGCACGACGAGGGAGACTTTCTGCCACCGTTCCATGACTAAAGGGTAGTTGCTTCGAGGGCTCTATTGGAGATAGGGCATCGGGTCCACGGGGGTCCCGTTCACGCGGACCTCGAAATGGAGGTGGGGCCCGGTGCAATACCCGGTGCAGCCCACGGCGCCCACCTGCTGGCCACGGCTCACGCTCTGCCCACTGGAAACCGAGAAGGCCGAGAGGTGGTTGTAGGTCGTAGCGAGGCCACCGCCATGATCGACGACCACAACGTTGCCGTAACCGCTCATGGCGCCCACGAAAGTCACCGTGCCACCGTCAGCTGCCCACGCCGAAGAGCCATAGGCGGCGCCTATGTCGATGCCTGCGTGCAGGGTCCTGGTCCCGAAGATGGGGTGGATCCGGTATCCGAATCCGGAGGTGACCGGTCCGTTCGCCGGCCACATGAATTGTCCCCCGGGGCGAGGAGAGCCGACCGAAGCCGGACCACCGCTCGGTGCCGAGAGGAGCGCCTGGATCTCGTTCGAATCGGCTTCAAGCTGCGCGTTGATCCGCTCGAGGCGTTCCTGTCGCGAGCGGACGCCGGACAAGATGGTCTTCTTCTCGTTGATGGCCGCCCTACGGGCCGCGAGCACGTTCGCGCGCTGATCGCGCAACGTCGAGACCCTGGCGCGATCCTGTTCGAGGCGCAGCTTCTGGGCCGCGATCTGGTTCTTGTTCTCCTCGACCTGGGCCCGGCGGTCGTCGGTGATCTCCTCCAGGCGCTGGATCTCGACGATCAGCTCCGAGTCGGTATTCATCGCGGATTCGTAATAGGTGAACCTCTCGACCAGGTCACCGAAGTCCTCCGCGCCCAGGAGCCCGTCCATGGGAGCCGAGGGTCCGGCGACGTAAGCCGCAACCGCCCGGTCCTGGAACGTCTTCATGCGGGCGTCGAGTTGGGCCCGGAACTTCTCGAGTTGCTCGGAGAGGACCGTGAGGCGCTGCTGAGCTGCGGTGAGCTCTTTGCGAACCTCGGCTATCTCGCCGTCGAGACGGGCGACGTGTTCGCTGAGGGTCTCCACCTGGCGTTCCGCCGCGGCGCGTTCTCGTCGAGTGCCTGGATCCGCTGATCGATCGAGTCGCCCTGCCGATCCACCTTCTCGATCTTGTTCTCGAGCTTCTCCTGGCGCTCTTGGATCGACTCAAGCTTGTCTTCGGGGCCGGCTGCGGCAGGGATGGCCAAGATCGCCAGCGATGCCAGCGGGAGAAGCGCGATGAGGGCCCGGCGCACGATGGAGCGGGAGCCCGGGCGGGATCTAGTCATTAGCCTCATATTCAACACCAGTAACAGAGGGAACGGAAGGGCGTGAGATCGCCCCCCTGTGGACTTCGACGCCGCAAGGGCCCCCCTTTAGACCTCCAGGAAGCGCCGGAGAGCCATCATGGAGCCGACGATCCCGATCCCCGCCCCCACGATCACGAGCAGGGCGAGCACCCAGAGGATCTCACCGGCGGAGAAGTCGAAGACGGGGCCCAGGAACTGCAGGAAGTTCCCCACCCTCGAGAAGAGGAATTCGTTCGACAAGAGCACCACGACACCCGCAACGATTGCGCCCACCATCGCCGCGAACACGCCCTCGAGCATGAACGGGATACGGATGAACCAGTTCGTGGCGCCCACCAGTTTCATGATCCCGATCTCGTCGCGGCGGGCGTATATCGCCAGCCTGATCGTGTTCGCGATGAGGGCCGCGGCCGCGATCAACAGGATCACCGACATAGCCAGGGTGATCGTGCGCAGCAAAGAGTTGACCTGCAGCAAGCGTTTGATGATGTCACCGCCGAAGTTGACGGAGTCGACGCCGGGTGCCCCCCGGATGCGAGCCGCGACCAGCTGCGTGTAGTCGGCATCGGTGAGCTTGATCCGAAGCGACGCCGGCAGCGAGTCGCGCGGCAACGTCTCGTAGAACTCGGGGTGGTCCGCGTACAGCTCTTTGAACTCTTCGAACGCCTCTTCCTTCGACACGTATGTGACGCTTTCGACCTCGTCCATGTTGGATAGGTCCGTCTCGAGCGCCTGGGTTTCGGGCTCCGTGATGTCGTCGCGCAGGAAGGTGGAGATCTCGACCTTCGCTTCCCATCGTGAGGTGACGTTGTTCACGGTCAGGTCGAGGATGCGGACGCCGCCCAACAACAGCAGGGAGATGGCGACCGTCGAGATTGCAGCCACGGTCATCAGCAGGTTCCGCCGGAGGTTCGTGACGGTCTCGGACAGGAAGTAGTTAGCGCGCACGAGTTAGGTCCCCACTCCGTAGATCCCACGGCTCTGGTCCCTCACGACGCTGTCCGCCTTCGAGCTCGATGACGCGCCGACGCATGGAGTCCACGATGGCGTGGTCGTGTGTGGCCATCACGACGGTGGTCCCGGTGCGGTTGATGCGATCGAGCAGTCGCATGATCCCGACGGAGGTGGCGGGGTCCAGGTTCCCTGTCGGCTCGTCGGCGACGAGGATGAGCGGGCGGTTCACGAACGCCCGAGCGATGCTCACCCTCTGTTGCTCACCGCCGGAGAGCTCGTCCGGGAAGCGGTCGAGCTTCTCCCCCAGACCCACCAGCTCGAGGATCTGCGGGACCTGGCGTCGGACGACCGACTTGGGGCGTCCGATCACCTCGAGCGCGAAAGCTACGTTCTCGAACACCGTCTTGTTCGGCAGGAGCTTGAAGTCCTGGAACACCGAGCCGACGTTGCGACGCAGGTAGGGAACCCGCCAGCGGGGGAGGTTCGCCAGGTTCTTGCCGGCGACATAGATCTCGCCCGCGGTCGGCTCCTCCTCTTTGGTGAGGAGCTTCATGAAGGTGGATTTGCCGGACCCGGACGGACCCACGATGAACACGAACTCGCCTTTTTCCATCTCGACGGAGATTCCGTTCAGCGCATGGATCCCGCCCTTATAGGTCTTCTCGACGACGACCATCTTGATCATGGCGGTATCAATCCCTGCTGTTCTAGGTCGGCTGGAGGGGCTTTCGCCCTAACCGGCGGCCGGTGCCACTCGGTCGAAGTATCGGTACGGATGCTCCTCGCCGTGAATATTTTCGTAATCGGACCAGGCTTCATCGTAATAGCCGAGGCCGCGCTCGGTTACCTCGGCGCACACCTCTCTGGAAATTCCTACCACGCGCAGGCGCTTGGTCAGGGACGTGAGCGAGAAGGAACGGACCTCGTAGGGGTTGATCAGGAGGTTCGGGGGCGTCTCCTCGGGATCGACGGCGAAACGGCGGTCCGGGGCCGCCACCACCCGGCAGGCGGGTTCGAGGAGCCGGAACACCACCCGCTCGACCCGCTCGAGGAACTCCGGATCCCGGATCCCGGCCTCCATCAGGGCCCTCACGCCGAAATTGACGTGGCGAGACTCGTCTCTAGCCACAGCCGTGAAGCCGCCGTAGAAGCCCGGGAGGATCCCGAGCTCCCGGATGATGCCCAGGAGATACTTCTGCCCCGTCAGAGCCAGCATCCCCTCGACGATCAGGTGGTAGGTCGCGATGCCCTCGACCCAGGCCCCGTAGTCGTGGGGGTTCTTGCGGACCGTCTCGACCGCCGCGACCAGGTCCTCGTCGAAGATCGTCCGGAAACCGCCGACGACCCGATCCTTCAGGACGTCGAGGGCCGCGGTCAGTCCGCCCGAGATGCCCACGACCTCGTCGAAGAAGCGCGAGAAGAAGACCGTGTGACGCGCCTCGTCGACGAGCTGGGTCGACAGGAAGATCCGGGACGGTTCATCGGGGGCCGCGTGCACCAGCGGAGAGAGCGTGTCGGTGACGGCTTGTTCGCCCACGAAGAACAGCGTGAAGCTGCGCTGGAGCTCGGTGCGGAAGCCTTCGAAGATGCCCGTCATGCTCTGCCAGTGCGCGGCGTCTTCGCTGAAATCGAGGTCGAGCGTCGACCAGTTCTGCTTCTCCCACCGGTGGTAGAGATCCATCGGGGTCGGTCGCGACTGGAGCAGCCAGTCCATCTGCCGGTAGACGTCGTCGATATCGACGGATCGCAGCTCCTCGAGGGAGGCTCTCTCGACCCGCGTGACGACGTCCGGAGTTCGTTCGCCCATCCCCGAAATCATGTCACCTCCGGCCCAGCTTGTCTGGTCCGAGCGTGAGCGCGAGATGTCCCGGCAGCATGTCCTAACCTTGCGCCCATGGAAGACCTCTCGGACCGGATCACCGCCATAGACACCAAGCTGGCCCAGGTTAAGGAGTACCTTTGACCTGGATCGCAAGCGCGCCCGTCTAGACGAGCTGCGCAAGAGCACCTCGGCAACGGATTTCTGGGACGATCCCTCCGCAGCTCAGAAGGTCATGGCGGAAAGCTCACGTCTGGCCGAGGACGTTGACTCCTTCGACCGCATGCTCGACCGCGCCTCGGACGCGCGCGTGTTGTGGGAGCTCGCCGACTCGGAGAAGGACGAAACTACCGGAAAGGAAGCCGAATCTGAGATCGCTCGGATGGAATCCGAGCTGGGGGATCTCGAGGTCCTGGCGCTCCTTGGTGGGGAGTTCGACGACCATCCCGCCATCCTCGAGGTGCACGCCGGCGAGGGGGGAACCGACTCACAAGACTGGGCCGAGATGCTTTTGCGCATGTATCTCAGATGGGCGGAGCGGCGAGGCTTCAAGACCGAGATCGTCGAGGTGACGCCCGGTGAGGAAGCGGGGCTGAAGTCGGTGACTCTCACCGTTGAAGGCCGCCACGCTTACGGTCTTCTGGCGGCCGAACGCGGCGTCCACCGCCTGGTTCGTATCTCTCCCTTCGACCAGGCGAAACGTCGTCACACGTCGTTCGCGTCCGTGGATGCGACGCCCGAGGTCGAAGACGACATCGACGTTGAGATCGGACCCGACGATCTACGCATCGATACCTACCGCTCGTCGGGGGCCGGAGGGCAGCACGTCAACGTCACGGATTCTGCGGTGCGCATCACGCACCTCCCCACGGGGATCGTCGTCTCCTGTCAGAACGAGCGATCGCAGATGCAGAATCGAGCCGTCGCCATGAGGATCCTCAAATCCCGCCTGGTGGCGCGTGCCCGCGAGGAGCGGGATGCGGAGATGGACACCCTCCGAGGCGAGAAGCGAGAGATCGGATTCGGTTCGCAGATCAGGTCGTACGTGCTGCACCCCTATCAGATGGTCAAGGACCACCGCACGAGCGTGGAGGTCGGGAACGTCAACGCCGTCCTCGACGGCGACATCGGGGTGTTCATCGAAGCGGAGCTCCGCCGCAGGGCGGGGCAACCTCAAGCCGGTTGAGGACGCGGGGACGCGGCTTAGTAGGCTCCCGCGACCAGCCCATCGCTACCAGGGAGGCCAAGCATGGATCAGGTTGCTGTCAGAGAGCACGCCCAGGCACACGGCCAGGCGATCGTCGACAACGACATGCAGAAAGCCGGCGGAGATCTGAGCGGCGACGTGCTCAAGTACGCCACCGACATCATGAAGCAGCTCCCCAGGCCCGTCACCGCAGCCGAGGTGGTGACCGTGCAGGAAGCCGGGGACGTCTGCCTGGCCGACATCCGATACTCGGGCGACGAGAAAACCGTGGACGTGCGGTCGCGCTGGCAAGAGATAGATGGGCGCCCGCGCATCGTCGAGCTAGAGGTGCTCTCCCCTAGTTGAGTCCGACCGCGCCCGGGCGGCCGTGGCACTGCTTGTACTTCTTGCCGCTGCCGCAGGGACACGGGGCATTGCGGGGGATCTTGTCCGACACGGCCTGCTCCACTACCTCGCCGTTCCCCGCGGCCACATCGTCGTCGAAGGCGTCCTCCGCGGCAGGGGCCGGGTTCATCTGCGCCATCGGTATCTGACGGCGCTCCTCGCGCATCCTGCTTGGTTGGTTGCTGTTGCGTTCCTCTTCGTGGACCGCCTCGATGTGGAACATGTACCGGGCGAAGTCCTCCTTGATCGTCTCCTGCATCTGCAGGAACATGTCGAACCCCTCGCGCTGGTACTCGACCAGCGGGTCCCGCTGCCCCACCGCCCTGAGTCCGATCCCTTCCTGCAGGTAGTCCATCTCGTAGAGATGCTCCCGCCAGCGGTTGTCGATGACCGAGAGGAGCACCATCCGCTCGATCTGGCGGATCTGTTCGGCACCCAGCTCCTGCTCGCGGCGCGGATAGGTGTCGAGAGCGTCCTGCAGGAACGCTTCGAGGGCCTCGTCGTAGGTCGCCGTCTCTGGGTCGAAATCCGCCTGCTTGAGGGATGTGGGGAAGATCTCGCGCATGCGGGCGATGAGCTGCTCCCAGTCCCATTCCTCGGGGGGCAGGTCGCGGTTGGCGTGCTGTCCGACGGCCCCCTCGATCACGTCGCTCACTAGCTCGAGCGCCTCGTCGTGGAAGTCCTCTCCCTCGAGGATCTTGCGGCGCTCGGAATAGATGACCTGGCGCTGCTTCTCCATGACCTCGTCGTACTTCAGAACGTTCTTCCGGATCTCGAAGTTCATCGATTCGACCTGGGTCTGCGCGCGCTCGATCGCGCGGGAGACGATCTTGGCCTCGATCGGAACATCGTCGGGGATCTTGAGTCGTTCCATCATGCCGGCGATGCGCTCAGACGCGAAGAGTCGCATCAGATCGTCCTCGAGCGAGAGGTAGAAACGGCTCTCACCGGGGTCCCCCTGCCGGCCCGACCGACCACGTAGCTGGTTGTCGATGCGGCGTGATTCGTGGCGCTCGGTGCCGAGCACGTACAGGCCCCCGCGCTGAACCACCTCTTCGTGCTCGAGGGAGCAC
This sequence comes from uncultured Actinomycetes bacterium, assembly GCA_963777015.1. Taxonomy (GTDB): domain Bacteria; phylum Actinomycetota; class CADDZG01; order CADDZG01; family WHSQ01; genus JACCXF01. Next base: position 628,908 of record CAVZOQ010000003.1, on the reverse strand, counting down.
TGCTCCTTGAACTTCTCGAGCATCGGGTCGAACTGTGCCTCGTACTCGGCTTTGTCCTCAGGCGAATAGAGGTCGAGGAGATACGCGTCGTTGTCCCAGCCCGCCGCGATCATCTCCTGCCGCGCCATGCCCTCGGGGTTCCCTCCGAGGATGATGTCGACGCCTCGTCCGGCCATGTTGGTCGCCACAGTCACGGCGCCCAGCCGTCCTGCCTGCGCAACGATCGCGGCTTCCTTCTCGTGTTGCTTCGCGTTCAGGACGGTGTGGGGTACGCCGCGCTTCTCCAGAACGCGCGACAGGTGTTCGGACTTCTCGATCGACACGGTTCCGATCAGGACCGGCTGGCCATTGGAGCTCCGCTCAGAGATGTCGTCGGCGAGAGCGTTCCATTTCGCATCCGCGGTCTTGTAGATAAGATCTTGCTCGTCCGCACGGATCATCGGGAGGTTCGTGGGGATCTCGGAAACGTCGAGCTTGTAGATGTGGCTGAACTCCGACGCCTCGGTTTTCGCCGTTCCGGTCATGCCCGACAACTTCTCGTACATGCGGAAGTAGTTCTGCAGCGTGATCGTCGCGAGTGTCTGGTTCTCTTCCTTGATGCGGACGCCCTCTTTGGCCTCGATCCCCTGGTGCAGGCCCTCGGAGTAACGGCGACCGGCGAGGATGCGTCCCGTGAACTCGTCGACGATCTTCACTTCGCCGTGTTGCACTACGTACTCGACGTCCTTCTTGTACAGCTCCTTCGCCTTCAGGGCGACCTCGAGGTGGTGGACCATGTCGATGTTCACGTGGTCGTACAGGTTCTCGACGCCCAGGATCTCCTCGACCTTCGACACTCCCTCTTCGGAGATGGCGACCGTTCGCTTCTTCTCGTCCACCTCGTAGTGCTCGTCCGGGTTGAGCCGGGGCACTATGCGGGCGAACTGCACGTACCACTTGGTGGCTTCACGAGCGGCGCCCGAGATGATCAGTGGCGTCCTCGCCTCGTCCACGAGGATCGAGTCGACCTCGTCAACGATCGCGAAGTTGTGCCCGCGCTGGACCAAGCGCTCGAGCTCCGTGACCATGTTGTCGCGTAGATAATCGAAGCCGAACTCGTTGTTGGTTCCGTAGGTGACATCGGATCCATAGGCCGGGCGCCGCTCCGCGGGATCCATCTGCGACTGGATAAGGCCCGTCTGCAACCCGAGGAATCGGTACACCTGCCCCATCCACTCGGAGTCCCGCTTGGCCAGGTAGTCATTGACCGTGATGACATGGACGCCATTCCCATTGAGGGCGTTGAGGTAGCCGGCCAGCGTCGAGGTCAACGTCTTTCCCTCACCGGTCCTCATCTCGGCGATCCATCCGTAGTGCAGCGCCACCCCGCCCATCAACTGAACGTCGAAGTGACGTTGACCGATGGTGCGCTGGGCGGCTTCGCGGGTCACGGCGAAGGCTTCGCCGACAAGGTCGTCGAGCGTCTCGCCGTTCTCGAGCCGCTGCTTGAACTCCGCGGTCTTGCCGCGCAAAGCAGCGTCATCGAGGGGCTGGATCTCGTCCTCGAACGAATTGACGACGGGAACGACCGCCTCGAGGCTCCGCAGCTTGCGGCCCTCGCCCGCGGTGAGGATCTTCTTGAGGATGCTCATGGATCAGTCTTTCAGCCGATGGTCATCCGGGGCGGAGCCCGGTTCGGCACCCATTATCCCAGCGCCGGAGGGCAACGGTCCCCACGCAAGGGCGATGGGCTTCCTCCAAGCCACCGGGGAAATGAGCGAGGTCCGGAAAGGAAGAGGGGGGCAATCCCGCCCCCCTCTTCGCGCTTCGATCGATCTAGTCCCTTCCCCCTACTTCGTAAGGCAGATGTCGACCGACCGAGCAGTTCCATCCGACAGGGAGGCGAAGATCCGGTACACCCCGGAGGTTGTGATGCCCTTCGTGCTCCAGTTGTAGTGGTACTGATTCCCGTCCCACTTGAACTCGGCGCCCCCGTCGGGGGCCAGGGTAGGTGTCGCTTCCAGGATCCCATCCGGCTCACAACCCCCTAGCCTGGTGGACCGACTGAACGTCGGGTTCGGGGATTGCTGGACCACCACACCCGCCGCATTCCTGATGACGAACTTGACCGGGATGGTCTGACCCAGCTTGAACTTGCTCTGGGTCAGGCTCGTCTGATGAGCGGTGTCGTTGATCGGCTGCAAGAACCCATTCCAGGCAAAGAGAACGGTCAGCGTGCCCCCCACGTACGAGATGCTGTAATTCCCACTCGTCGCGGCCGCACCGGAACAGCTCGTTGCGTACGTCCCGACCGGCGAGCTGGTCGTGTATGGCGTGCCGCACGTGGGTGCCGCCGAGAGAGCGCTGCCCGCGTTTTCCGCAGCCACGAACCCGGAATAGCTCGGAGTGATCGTGGGCACGGACGAACCGAGGAGGATGCTCCCCGGGCTCGAGGCCGTGATCGTCAGCGGTGCCGGAGTGATGCTCGCCGATGACGTGCCGACCGAACTCAGGGTGTAGTTACCGGCATCTGACCCGGCAAGAGTCGCGCCGTTCAGTGTGACTGGCTTGCTGATACCGACGTTCTGGTCGGCGAACGTCGCGGTCCCACCGGAAAGGGTGATGTTGTCGGCGGCGATCGACCCACTAAGCGAACGGGACGTGACGGTGGCGCTGGTATTGCCGTTGTAGATCTTGTTCTGGGCCGTGAAGCTGCCCGTGATCGGCTTGGCCGTGATGTCGGCGATGGCCGTGCCCACCGAGGCCAAGCTGTAGTTGCTCGCGTCCGCCCCGGTCAGGGTGGTGCCGGCGAGCGTCACAGTCTTGCCGGCGCCGACGTTCTTGTTTGCGAACGTGGCAGTGCCACCGGTGAGGCTCACGTCATCACCGGAGATGGTCCCGGTCAGCGCGCGGCTTCCGGTCGTAACCGTGGCGCTGATATTGCCGTCGTAGACCTTGTTCTCAGCGGCGAAGCTGCCGGTGATCGGCTTGGCCGTGATGTCGGCGGTGGCAGTGTTCATGCTCAGCAGATAGTTCCCTGCGTCGCTTCCGGCCAAGGTCCCCCCTGCGAGAGTCACGATCTTGGCATTGCCAACGTTCTTGTTGGCAAAGGTCGCTGTACCGCCGATAAGCGTGACGTCGTCGCCCGAGACTGTTCCGCCCAAAGCGCGGCTCCCGGTCGTCACGATCGCGCCGGTGGTGCCGTCGTAGATCTTGTCGTCTGCGGCGAAGCTGCCGGTGATCGGCTTGGCATTGATATCGGCGGTGGTCATCGCCGTGGCCGAGCTGAGACTGTAGTTTCCCGCCTGAGCACCGGCCAGGCCCAGGTCGGCGGTGACATCCTTGTCGGTGCCGACGTTCTTGTCCGCAAACCGAACGTTGGCCAGATCCAGTGTCACGTCATCGGTTCCGATCACGCCAGGCAGCGAACTGCTCGCCACCGTCGCGTCGGCGTTGCCGTCGTAGGTCTTGTCGTCCGCCGTGAAGCTGCCGGTGATCTCTTTGGCGTCGATGTCGGCGGTGGTCGTGGCGACCGAGGTGAGGTCGTAGTTGCCCGCATCGGCGCCGGACAGGGTCGCCCCGCTGAGGGTGACCTCCTTGTCCACTCCGACGTTTCTGTTGTCGAAGGTGGCGCTCCCGCCGGTGAGGCTGACGTCGTCGCCCGACACCGTTCCACTGAGGGCGCGGCTCCCGGTCGTCACGGTGGCGCTGGTGTTGCCGTCGTAGGTCTTGTCGTCCGCCGCGAAGCTGCCGGTGATCTCTTTGGCGTCGATGTCGGCGGTGGTCGTGGCGACCGAGGTGAGGTCGTAGTTGCCCGCATCGGCGCCGGACAGGGTCGCCCCGCTGAGGGTGACCTCCTTGTCCACTCCGACGTTTCTGTTGTCGAAGGTGGCGCTCCCGCCGGTGAGGCTGACGTCGTCGCCCGACACCGTTCCACTGAGGGCGCGGCTCCCGGTCGTCACGGTGGCGCTGGTGTCGCCGTCGTAGGTCTTGTCGTCCGCCGCGAAGCTGCCGGTGATCTCCTTGGCGTCGATGTCGGCGGTGGCGTGCGAGACGGATCCAAGCGCGTAGTTGCCCGCGTCCGTGCCGCTGAGCGTGAAGCCGGTCCCGGTCACGGTCTTGTCCTCTCCGACGTTCTTGTCGTCGAAGGTGGCGCTGCCACCGGTGAGGGTGACGTCGTCGCTGGGCACGGTTCCGGCGAGCGAACGACCCGTGATCGTCGCGGCGGTCGTGCCGTCGTAGGTCTTGTCCGCGACGGTGAAGCTTCCGATGATCGTGTCTCGCGGGGTGATGCTTGCGGTCGTCGTGGCCACCGAGGTGAGGCTGTAGTTGGTGGCATCGGTGCCGGACAGGGCCGCCCCCGTGAGGGTCACGGTCTTGTCCTGCCCGACGTTCTTGGTGTCGAAGGTGGCCGTGCCGCCGGTGAGGCTGACGGCGTCGCCCAGGATGGTGTCGTCGAGCGAGCGGCCGGTGACGCCTGCATCGGTGGTGCCGTCGTAGATCTTGTCCTCGGCCGTGAAGCTGCCCGTGATCGGCTTGGCGGTGATGTCGGCTGTGGCCTCGGCGCTGTCGGAGCTGAGGCTGTAGTTGCCGGCAGCGGCGCCCGAGAGGGCGAGATCCGCCGTAACGGTCTTGTCGGTGCCGACGTTCTTGTCGTCGAAGCTGGCGTCGGTGACCTCGAGGGTGACGATGTCCGGCGAGATGACGCCCGGCAGCGAACTGCCCGCCACCGTGGCGTCGGTGTTGCCGTCGTAGGTCTTGTCGTCGGCCGTGAAGCTGCCGGTGAGCTCCTTGGGCGTGATGTCGGCCGTGGTCGTGGCCGTGTTCGAGCTCAGGGAGTAGTTGCCGGCAGCGGCGCCCGAGAGGGCGAGATCCGCCGTCACGGTCTTGTTGGTGCCGACGTTGCGGTCGTCGAAGCTGGCGTCGGTGACCTCGAGGGTGACGTCATCGGTCCCGATCACGCCCGGCAGCGAACTGCCCGCCACCGTGGCGTCGGTGTTGCCGTCGTAGGTCTTGTCCTGGCCGTGAAGCTGCCGGTGAGCTCCTTCGACGTGATGTTGGCGAGCGCGGTCGAGACCGAGGTGAGGTTGTAGTTGGTGGCGTCCGCCCCCGACAACGTGGCCCCGGTGAGGGTCACGGTCTTGTCGGTGCCGACGTTGCGGTCGGCGAAGGTCGCGGTGCCGCCGGTGAGGCTCACGGCGTCGCCCGCGATCGCCCCACTGAGGGCGCGGGATGTGACGGTGGCGCTGGTGTCGCCGTCGTAGGTCTTGCTCTGGGCCGTGAAGCTGCCGGTGATCTCCTTGGCCGTGATGTCGGCGGTGGTCGTGGCAGCGGCCGAGCTCAAACTGTAGTTGGAAGCGCTCGATCCCGAGAGGGCGAGGTCGGCCGTGACGGCCTTGCCGTTCCCCACGTTCTTGTTGTCGAATCGAGCGTTCGTAACGTTCAGGGTGACATCATCGGTTCCGATGACGCCCGGCAGCGATCTGCTCGCCACGGTCGCCGCAGTGGTGCCGTCGTAAATCTTGTTCGGAGTGGTGAAGCTGCCGGTGAGCTCCTTCCGCAAGACCGTAAGGGAGTTGGTCCCCGTCGAGCCTCCGTGTGTGGAGTCGGCCGTGAAGCTGGCCCCTACGCCGGAGGCGTAGGTCCCGGCGTTAACGCCCGAAAGGCTAACGCTCGAAAGCGTGGCGACGCCGGACGCGTTCGTCGTGGCGGAACCAACGCTCGTGCCGTTACGTGTGAAGTTGATCGTCTTGCCGGCCACCGGCGTGTTGTCGGAAGTCTTCCGCAGCGTGGCGGAGAAAGAGGCGTTTCCACCGTAGGTCCCGCTCGCCGAGGCGACCGATACCGTGGTGGGAGCTTGCACAGGAGTCGTGACGTTCACGGTGAAGCTGATCGATCCCGTAGCTCCGTCCTTGTCCCTCACGCTTACGTTGACCGTCTTGTTACCGGTGGTCGTGTACGTGTGGGCTTGCGTGCCGAGAGAACCCGCTGAGCCGGCCGAGAAGGTCGTTGCGGGGCTCCCGTCGCCCCATGTAACGGTCACACTCCAAGGTGAATCCGCTCCAGGGTCGACGAACGAACCGAGGTTGAAGGCCTGACTCACGTTTGTCGATGCTGACTGATTTCCCGGAGAAGTGAGGCTCGGCGTCACGTTCGCAACCGTGAGGGGGAACGAAACCGAGTCGGACAAGCCGGGATTATCCGTTGCCGTGATCGTCACGTTCTGGCTCTGTGTCGGCCCGTCCGTTGTGCCCAAAGACCAGGCCCAATCGCCGTGGACGGTCGTGCCCGATTGGGTGACCGATCCAGAAGACGCAGAGAGTACGACGGTGTCGCTGAAGTTGGCGTCGAGCCATGTGCCCGTGTTGACTGCCGTGGCCCCCTCGTTGACCGCCACTGAACCGGAGGTCGCCGTGATCTCGGGAGGCGAATTGCCGTTGGCGTAGTTAGCCCGGTAGATCCTCGTGCCACTCGCGAACCCGAAGATGCAAAGAGTCCTGCTGTCGATAACGAAGAAGGTGCTTACGCCTTCAGGAGTGGTCCAGCCACTAAATGGCCTCCCTGCCGGGTTTGAGGCCGTCGCGGCAGCTTGCACGCGAAGGGATGAGCCCTGGTTCGACCCGACCTGTAAGTCGTTGTTGTTGGCGGAACCGACAACCGCCGTGCTTGGGGTTCCCGCTCCGGTCGAGCAATCCGCGCTCGAATAGGGCGTGTAGGTGGCGTTGAACAGGACCCCCGAGGGAGCCGATTGGATGCGCACGTTGCCGTCGGTGAAGGTCGTGGTGGCGGTGCCCGACGGCGCCGTTGCGCTGACTGAGTAGACGGCTACGAACCAGTCCGGAAGGTTGAACTGGTCGAGGATCCGGCCGTCGGCGTCGGCTGTGACCGTTGTGTCCCGCTGCCAGGTGCGTCCCTCCTGGTCGTCCACGACGAGCCGTACCGCCTCGCCGGGCTGCCAGTGCTCTCCTCGCAAGGTGACGAGCTCGCCCGGCATGTAGTCGGCCTGGTCGCTCGCGATCGTCGGATCGGGTGCCGGATCGGCGGCCTCCTGCGCGAGAGATGATGCCGGCACCGCAACCTGAGCCACCAGCATCGTCATGAGCAGTGCGATAAAGATCCTGCGCAACTTAGAGCCCTCTAGCATCTACATCCCCCTCAGCCGGTGAAAACGCGACGCGGTACATGCGCTCGATCGGGAATCGGTTTCGCCATTCGCTCCACGTGACCCAGGCGACCAGATACGGCCCACGCTTCCTCGCATGCCCCAACGCCCCGTCCTGGGCGTTCTTGCCAGTCTCCTGCCAAAGATTGGAAGACCCAATACGCAAAGCACGCATCGGATTGCCGGCGCGGAGAGATACAGACGATCAGAGCTCCCGGCGGGCGGGTTGATGGGGTAATGGCAATCACTTTCCTGCAACACCTCGGCCGATCCCTAACGGGGGCGATCCCCGTTTGATTCATCGTGCCTACGGAAGTGGCCCCTGGATATCCCCGCGTTGGGTCATCCGGCGTTGGTTTCGGCCAACGAGGGCGCTTGGACGCGCCTGCCGCCAGAATGCAGGGTTCATATCGGGCATTTGAAGCAAGTCCCTTGACGTCGGACCCTTATTGGAAGAAATTGACTCTCACGCTTCGTGGCGGGATGGTGACGGATCGTTACAAGGCGGGCTGCCGGAGGGGCGACCGGGAGCGAACAAATGAGCCGCGACGAAGCTCGTCGTGGGGAACGGAAATGGGGACCGTGAGACGTTCGGCGGCGATGTCGAAAACCGTGGCGGGGCCCGGCGGGGTCACGCTGTTTCTCTTGACCGCGGTCGCTGCTGCCTCCGCGTCACTTCTCGAAGGCTCTTACGAAAGTCCGCTTCTCGACGCGGTCCTCACGACCGCACAGCCGATACTCGCGTTCTCGGTTGCCTACCTTCTCTTCCTGAGGTTCGGTCGCACCCACCGGTGGAGCGATCTGCTGCTGCTTCACGCGGTCACGATCCTCGGGTGCGCTCACGTGTTCTTCAACCCATACACAGGCGTTGAGCTCGACGGGGTCGACGACCTCCAAGGCCCAGTACTCACGTGCTACTTCATCGTCGCGACGACTGTTGCGCTCGCGGCACTGGTTCAGACCACAACCGTGGGGAAGACCCGGGGCACGAAGGGCCTTGTCCTCTTGAGCACGGGCTTGGCCGCCGCCGTGCCATTGGTTTTGTCCATGATGGCGACGGTCGGTGCGACCGGCAGCGCGGGTGAAGTGTCGTTACACCAGCCGGAGAGCGACCTCGTTAGGGCCGGCGTGGTCTATGTCCTGCTGATCGCAGCCGGTGCATGCTTCGGCACGATCCGGAATCGCACGTCCGACCCCTTCTACGGGTGGTCTATGGCTGCGAGCACGACCGCCGCATTCGCACTGGCGCCCCCGTTCGTTGCTCCGGTGCTGGAGTCCGCTCAAACGCAGGTGCACGACATCCTGATACTGGCCTTCCTTCTGCTTCTGTTCGTGGGCGCCCAGCGAGAGATGACGCTGCAAAAAGAGTCGTACTCCAGAGTGGCTGCCGAAGAAGAACGACGACGGCTCGCCAGAGAGTTACACGACGGCCTTACGCAGGAGCTGGTATTCATCGCGTCCCAGGGGAACAAGCTGCTCGGACGAACAAACGTCGATGGGCGGGATGGTCTCCGTCAGATCACGAGCGCCGCGGAACGGGCCAGCGATGAGGCGCGGCAGGCGATCCTCACGCTGACGAGCCCGAGCGCGCGCACCACGGGTGAATCAGCACAAGAGTTGGCCGAGGAACTTGTTCATCGGGCTGGGATGACTCCATGCCTGGATATCGATACCCGGATCGAATTGTGCTCTCGAGCCTCAGAGCAGTTGCTGGGGATCATCCGGGAGGCGATCTCCAACGCCGCACGTCATGGACGTGCCAGGAACGTGAGCGTAGGACTCCACCAGGAAAACGGCATCGTCCTGGAGATCACCGACGATGGGAGCGGATTCGACCCAACGGGGATCGAAAAGAAGGGTCGCACCGGGTTCGGATTCGTTTCGATGCACGAGCGTGCACACGTCTTGGGAGGATCCTTGCAGATCTCATCATTCCGGAACCAAGGGACGAAGATCCGTCTCGAGGCTCCCGAAGTGGACCTCATCCCGAAAGTGAACGCGTTGCGTTGACCTAAGCCAACGGTAGATGGCACTGATTGAGGATTGGCACCGTCGCATCCTCCACCGAGCATGGACTACATCAATCCACTGCATCGAGGGAGCGGCAGTCATGCGAAGGATCAGGGTTCGCGTACGACGCAAGCCGTGTAGTTAGGACATGCGGCTCGCCATGCCTCCACGCTGGGCGCTCACTGCCGCCCTTCTCCTTCTGGTCGTTCTAGCGGTTTTCCTCGAGCTCAGCCTTCTCGGCGTAACGGACTTTCCGTTCAAGACCACAGACACCTCGCCGCGTCAGGAGCGTTTGACGCGCGTTCTTAGATCGGCCAAGAGCCAGTGTCGTTTCGGTAATGCCCTGGTGAGCGCAGGCGCTGCGAGCGGTGACCGACGGAGCGCCCGTGTCGAGCCCGTGAGCTTTGCCCGCACGTACGCGAACAGCTTCGCCGGCACCACCGCCGACGAGAGACAACAGATACGAGCTGCTTGCTTGCAGGGACTAACTAACAACGGTCGCGCGAGATAGGCGCTTCGGGAACGAAAGAGTTGACCTACCTCAACACCGAATGGTCCGGCTGAAGCATATGCAGACGGCACGAATGGGTTCAGCATTGCGTCACAAACCGGGAAAGGAATCCCAACGAAAGGCAAATCGGGAATGCGAGAACGTATCCACCGCGTGCGGCGACTGATCGAAACCAGATCATCTCTCTTCGCAAGGGACGAGACGGGCGCCACCGCGGTCGAGTACGCCGTGATGGTGGGCCTGATCGCCGCCATCATCATCCTCACGGTTCAGATCCTCGGCGAGGAAACGAACAACGCGTTCCAGTCGGTACTGGATGCCTGGCCCTGATGAACTCACCAATCCACGCCATCACCAGCCCAAGAAGGATCGAGATCCTGAAGGAGGTGAAACATGCCTAACGTAATCATCGCAAGAATGCGCCAGCTCCAGAGCGAGAACGAAAAAGGGGCCACGGCGGTCGAGTACGGAATCATGGTCGCGCTGATCGCAGCGGTCATCATCGCCGTAGTAACCGCGCTGGGACTCGAGGTACAGGCCGCATTTCAGGCCGTCGTCGACGCGCTTCCGTTCGGCTAAAAGAACAGCATCGGGCCGGGACGGCCGCCAGCGGCGTGTCCCGGCCCGACGCCTTCGAGCCCTAGAGCATCAACTACACACTTTCAACTTGAGGAGTACGAACATCATCCCCCGAACCAGCACGAGAAGGATGAGAAGGATCAACGCGGAGGACGGCGCCGCCGCCGTCGAATTCGCGTTGGTCCTTCCCGTCCTTATCCTCCTGGTCTTCGGGATCGTGGAGTTCGGTCTCGTGTTCAACCGTTGGTTGAGCGTCACTCACGCGGCGCGAGAGGGCGTCAGGACCTACTCGCTCACCGGCGACGCGGCCGAAGGAGCTGCCGCAGGCGAGGCTTCCGCCCCAGATCTACTCGGAGAGATCTCCTGCGTCGGAACAGCTCCCTCTCTCACGCAAGTCCGGATGGAATGCACGACGGTTTATGACCTCGAGTTGCTCGTTTTTCAGACGGACCTCGACATCTCCTCGACCGCCACGATGAGGAAGGAATAGGCGTGAAAGCGACGATCGTGCGGTTCCACGAGGATGAGAGAGGCGCATCGGCGGTGCTGGTCGCGATCCTGCTGGTGATCCTGTTCGGGATCACCGCGCTGGTGATCGACGTTGCCCGCATGTACGAGGAGCGGCGAGAACTTCAACGAACCGCCGACGTCGCGGCAATCTCTGGGGCTCAGCTATTGATGGGCAGCAAGGCCGCGGCGGCTGGAACGGCGGAGTTCTACATCGACGAGAACCCCAGCGTCCACCATGACGGCTACGACGCGGAGACCGACGTGATCAGCGCCCAGCGCATCGCCGACGGCGATGCAGGATGCAATGTCGACGGCCAGAACTACGACTGCGTAGACGTGACGGTACGGGCGCGAGAGTTCGATTTCCTGTTCGCACGCATCCTCGGCTTCGACGGTCTCTATTTCGACGAGGATCCCGACGAAGCGATCGCAGCGCGCGCCAGGGCCATAGTCGGCGCCGCAGAGCCCGGTGGGGAGAAACTAGTGCCCTGGTTGCTGGTTGACTGTCCGACACCAGGACTGGATGGCGGAGCCGGCGACACTGCGTCGTACGCGCAGATCGTCGCAGCCGTCAACGCAAAGTATCCGGGGCGCTGCCCCTACGTCTTTTCGACGACCGGATGGTCCGGACCGAGGACAAACCTGTTCCTCGATACCGGCGGCAGTGTGTCCGGGAACTTCCAGGGCGCCACTATGTCGTCCGAACCGTGTCCACCGCCGACCACTCCCGACGGCCTGTTTCCGATCTCCGGGAGCTCCGGAGGGAGCGCCTATCGCGACTTCCTCGCCGGAGAGGCTTCGCCGGGTATCGTCCCCTGCTCGATCGCCAAAGGCGCCCGGATCTACCCGAAAACGGGTGCCACGGTGGGACCGACGCGGCAGGGCCTGCTCGATCGGGGTGTCGCGAGCTGCATCAACCAGGCGAGCTTCGATGCAACCCTGCAGGATCCGGACGGCGATGGGGTCTTTCAGATCCTCGACCACCACAATCCTTGCCTGCTTGCCGTGGTGCTTTCCGTGCAGGGGGACTACAGCAACCCCGCTGTGTCCGCCGACGTTCCCGGAGGGAGCCGGATCCTCGAGTTCCAACACAAGAATGCGCTAGGACTCGCCACCTCACGCGATTGGCGATTCGCTCTGCCCACCGGGGCCAGCAGCCCCATGGTCATACGCCGATTCGGGTTCTTCTACCTCACCGAGTTGGGGGGACCGTCGAGTCCGTACCGCGGGCTGTTCATCCGCGCCGTCGACAGCGGTAGCTCGGGGGGAACGGGATCACCATGCACCGTGACCGACGGCATCTGCTCCATCAAGCTCACGCTTCCATAGTTAACCAATGAATCTTCGGAAAGGGCCAGCCATGAAAAGGAGAAGGAAATGAAGAGCCGATCCATCGCATTGATCCTGGCTCTCGTACTCGCGGCGATAGCGACGACCGCCGTCTTCGCGTATGTGTCCGGGATCGAGGACCAGGCACTCAAGGGAGAAGAAACGGAGGCGGTACTCATCTCCACGCAGACGCTCAAAGCGGGCATGTCGGGGAACGAGATCCTGGAAGCAGGAGCCTTCGATTCCAAGAAGGTGCCCGTCAGGTACGTACTTCCGGGAGCCCTAGCGACCCCCGAGGAGATCTCAGGGCTGACGTTGTCCGACGACATCGCCGCCGGCGAACAGATCACGGCCCAGCGCTTCGCGGAGAGCGAGCAGGATGCCTTCTTCGCCGAATTTCCGGAGGGCACCGAGGCTTTGTCTCTTCCGTACGAGCACCTGCGGGGAGTCGCGAGCCACATGAAGGCCGGCGATCGAGTGAACGCATACATGAGCGTCCAGGACATCGTTGCCCTGTTCAAGCAGGGGCAGTACTTCACGAACGCGTTAGGAGGCTCCACCGACCTCACAAACGCGGTGAAGAACGCCCAGGCGCTCATCAGGAAGGCGAACTTCCTCCCCGGCGTGAAGGTCTTGTCGCTTGGTAATGACGGCGCCACGCTTCAGATCGGGCACGGGATCCCGGTGGTCGAAACGAACGCCCCGTTAAGCGGATCCAACGGTGCGGGAGCCGAGAGCGCCGGCGATTTCACGGTGGCCGTTACCTCTCGGGAGGCGGCACTGCTCGTGTTCGGTCAGGAGAAAGGGACGCTGTGGCTCACCCTGGTGCCACAGGAGGATGCCCAATGATGCAAGTCCTCGTGTTCGACCCACTGTCACATATCGGAAACACGCTCCACAATGTGCTTGGGGGGATGTCCGCGCCGGTCGATGCGTCGCTCGCTCGAGACTGGGCAGAGGTGCGCAGTAAGGCGGCGCAGCAACCAACGGTGGTCATCCTCGGACCGAACGTCCCCCAATCGGACCTACCCAACGCAGCTAGGATCGGTGAAGAAGCACGCAACTCGGCTTTCATCCTCGTCACCGACGAGCTTGACTCGCAGTCGCTCCAAACGGCGATGCGGAACGGCATACGCGATGTAGTGGCGGTCCACGACGTTCAGGTGGACCTGGTTTCTGCCGTGGAACGCGCCCGATCCCTCCTCGATTCTAGCGGCGGGGAGCCCGCCTCCAGCGGGAGACGCCAAAGGGAAGATCGTCGCCGTGTTCGGGCCCAAGGGGGGCACAGGCAAGACCACGGTGGCAACGAACCTCGCGATATCGAGTGCAAAGGCCGGTATCAATACGTCGCTGCTGGATGCGAACCCCACCTTCGGCGACTGCGCCTCATTCCTACGAGTGCGTCCGGAAAGGACCCTCGACGACATAGCGGGGCTTGGAGATGAGCTCGACGACTCGGCGGTCGCCGGAGTCATGATCGACCATGGGTCGGGCTTGAAGTTGCTGACCGCTTCCAACCAGGTACTGAACCACGGAGCGGTCGACGTAGCCATGCTCGGGAAGGTGATGGGAGCCTTAAGCCGATCGTCCGACCTCGTGATAGTTGATACGGGGCCCACGTTCGACGCTCACGTGGCTACCGTTCTCGAGACCGCTGACCTCTCCTACTTGGTGACAAGTCTGGAGCTTCCGGCGGTTAAGGACGCCAAGCTCTGTCTGTCCATGCTGGAGCAGGCGCAGATGCATATGGAGAGGGTGCGCGTCATCATCAACCGGTCCGACTCCAACGTTGGATTCCCCCTCGAGGAAGTCACGAGGGCCATCAGTTGCTCCATCGCGGCGAAACTCCCGAGCGACATCGCTGTACCGCGGTCGATCAATCGAGGCGTGAGCGTCGAGGAGGAGAATCCGCGCAGCAAGATCGCCAAGGCATTGGGGAAGCTCGGCACGGAGATGCGCGGTGAGCTACTCCACATCGAAGCGCCCCAAGAAAGCCGATCCCTAACGCGCCGGGTCATGCGGCCAAGATTGTCTGAGGGTTAGAGATGGCGAACCTTTCACGACTCCTGGAGGAAGCTCGACGGACTAACGGTAATGGCGGAGGGAAACCCGTCGAGCAAGGCATATGGGAAGGCGGCTCGAAGGCCACGCGGCCGGAGCTTTACGCGGTCAGGCGCCGGATACACGCCCAGCTTGCGAAGGAACTGGGAAGCGTCCTGTACCAACAGGACCTGCACCCGGAGCGCCTCAAGGAGTTGGTTCGCGAGAAGACCACCTTCCTGCTGCGAGACGAACAGGCGCCCATGTCGGCGGACGAACGCCAACGCCTGCTCGGAGACATCGAATCCGATGTGCTCGGTCACGGGCCCATCGAGGAGTTGATGCAGGATCCGGACATCACCGAGGTCATGGTGAACGGGCCGGACGAGGTCTTCATCGAGCGAGAGGGACGCATCTACAAGACCAACCGAGGCTTCGCCGACGTGGCACACCTGAGAAGCGTGATCGACGGGATCGTCGCTCGCGTCGGCAGGCGCATCGACGAGTCGTCTCCGATGGTCGACGCGCGCATGCCGGATGGGTCCCGTGTCAATGCCGTCATCCACCCGGTCGCCATAGGCGGTCCCTACCTGACCGTCCGTAAGTTCTCGAAGGAGCCGTTCACGGATCGGGATCTGATCTCATTCGGAACCATGACCGATCCGGTCGCCCGGTTCCTGGAGACCTGCGTCAAGGGGAAGCTCAACATGCTGATATCCGGCGGAACCGGAGCCGGAAAGACCTCGACTTTGAACGTGATCTCTTCATACATCCCGCCGGATGAACGCATCGTCACCGTCGAGGACGCCGTGGAGCTGCGACTTAAGCCAACCTCACGTCCTGCAGATGGAGTCCCGTCCTCTGAACATCGAAGGTCGAGGGGAGATAACGATCCGTGACCTCGTTCGGAACGCGTTGCGCATGCGGCCGGATCGGATCGTCGTCGGCGAGGTGCGCGGCCAAGAGGCGCTCGACATGCTGCAGGCGATGAACACCGGTCACGAAGGAAGCATCTCCACTCTGCATGCAAACTCACCCCGGGACGGTCTTTCGCGTCTAGAGACGATGGTCCTGATGGCCGGGATGGACCTTCCCATCCGCGCGATCCGCGAACAGATCAGCTCGGCCATCGATGTCGTCGTCCACCAGTCGCGGCTCAAGGACGGCAGCCGGCGCATCACGCACGTGAGTGAGGTCGAAGGCATGGAAGGTGACGTGATCACCCTTCAAGACATCTTCACGTTCGACTACAGCGCCGGATTCGACGACAAAGGGCGGTCCTTGGGCAGCCTGAAACCGACCGGCCTCAGACCGAAGTTCACTACAAAGCTGGCCGATCAGGGCATCGAGGTGTCCCGGGCGATGTTCCTGGATGATGACGTTCTTGCGGCGGGCCGATCGAAGGCGATGCCCGCATGATTCGAAGTCGCTTGGTCGTCTTGTTCGTCTTCGTATCCGTGCTGGCTCCTTGGGGAGCTGCCGGTTCAGCGCGAGCAGGTCACGATCTCGGACGCCCAGCGTGAGGACGGGCGAATCACCTTCGATATCGCAACTCCGGGTGGCCCGCTCTTGACGGGTGGCGATCTCACCGTCGAGCTGAACGGCGAGGAATCCGCTGGGGTGATCGCGACCGTCAAGTCCAGCTACGAGACCCAGGCCGGGGTCGTCTTGCTGATCGACACCAGCGGCAGCATGGCCGGTCGTCCGATCGCCGATGCGAAGCTCGCGATCTCAAACTTCATCGGAGAGATCGGAAGAGGGACGAGGGTCGCTCTCGTCCGCTTCTCCTCAGAAGTGCGGGTAGCTTCCGGCTTCACAGCGGATCGCGGCCGCATCCTCGACGAGGTCTCCGCCCTGAAAGCCACGGGAGAAACAGCTCTCTATGACGGGGTCGTCCACGCCGCCAAGATGATGGAGGCGCGGCCCCCGGAGCAGAGAAACATCGTCCTACTGACGGATGGGGCCGACACGGTCAGCAAGAGCACGCTTTCACGCGCTCTGGTGGCCGCACGACGCGCCGATGTGCGGATCTTCGGGGTCGCACTCAAGAGCGAGGATTTCTCCGGTCGGTCGATAGAAGCTCTCACTGCCAAGACCGATGGTCGTCTCCTGCAGACGACCGATTCCTCGGAGCTATCTGGTCTGTTCGAGGATCTCGCCCGCACGCTGGTGACCGGATACTCCGTTTCTGTCACCGACACCGATCCCAAAGCCTCCACTATCGACCTGCAGGTTGATGTGGAACAAGGCGACGCGGTGATGACCGGGACCGGCAGCTTCAAGCTCGACGTGCCTTCCCAGGCACCCGCAGCCGCGGGGGTAAAGCTTCCAGACGTGCCACTTCCCTTGTTGTTGTTCGGCGTCTTCCTGGTCGCGGGGCTCGTGGCGTTCCTGGTCTTGGAGTGGGTGAGGGCGAGACGATCCAAGGTCGCCAAACAACTGGTCTGGTACACGGCTGATGGCACTGCAGAAGTCGATTCCGATGCGCTGATCAATGCCGCCGTGCTGCAACGAGCTCAGACCCTCGCTAGCGATTTCGCTCGGCGAACCGGCCGATTCGAAAAGTTCGAACGCGAGATAGAGGCCGCGGGTATGACCTGGCGCCTGGGCGAAGCCCTCGTCACGAGCGCCATGATCGGGCTCACCGCATTCGTGGTGGGACTCCTTCTTGGAAGCCTCATGCTCGCGATCATCCTGGGAGCCATTGGGGTGACGTCTCTCTTGGTCGTCGTCAAGTTCAAGGCGAGGCGTCGGCGTCGCGCCTTCGCCGGGCAGCTTCCCGACGTGTTGTTGCTGATGGGGGGAGCTCTCAAAGCCGGTTACAGCCTGCAACAAGCAGCCAGTGCCGTCGGCGAAGATGCCCGTCCGCCCGCCTCAGAAGAATTTCGAAGGGCCATGGCCGAAGTGAGATTGGGATCCTCACTGGACGATGCCCTTGGTGCACTGGGAGCACGCGTACAGATCGTCGACTTCGACTGGACGGTTCTCGCGATCCAGATCCAGCGCGAAGTCGGAGGGAACCTGGCAGAGGTGCTCCAGAACATCTCGGACACGATCCGCGAGCGTCAACGCCTTCACCGGCAGATCAAGACGCTAACCGCTGAGGCGCGGCTGTCGGCTCTGATCCTAGGGACGCTTCCGTTCGCTATGGCCGGCTTCCTGTTCATCTCGAACAGGCAATACCTCGTCCCACTCGTCAACACATCGTTGGGTCTGATGATGATCGGCGGGGCAGCTTTCATGATGTCGATCGGATTCCTGTGGATGAGGAAAATCATCCGGATAGAGGTGTAACGGATGGGAAACGCGTCGATCCAACTATTCAGGACCATCGCCGTGCTGGCGACGTTCACCGGGGTGTTCCTGGGCGTCTACCTCCTCATGCGCGAGCGGAGCACGCGGCTTGCGATCCGTTCGGGGCTGGAGGACCCATTTCTCAACAGTGCATCGGTGGCAGACAGTCGGGCCGCGACGATGCGAGGCCCCTTCTCCCAGCGCGTGCTCGCGCCCGCCTCTAAGAGCGCGGCTAACCTCGTCTACCGGTTCGGGCCAAAGGGTCTGGCCGAACAAACGAGACATCGACTCGTTCTTGCGGGGCTGAGCGAGCGCATCGATGCCGACACTTTCTTCGCCATCTCGGTTGCGAGCCCGGTCGTTGTTTTCGCCTTCCTACTGGCACTGAATGCCGTGGGGGCGACGCCGCTTCTCATCTGGATCGCCGTTCCCCTTACGGCATTCGTCCCGAAGATGTGGTTAACGCGCAACGTCGAGAGTCGCCAGAAAGGCATACAGCTGGCGTTGCCCGACACCCTCGACCTCCTCACCATCGCGGTGGAAGCCGGCCTCGGGTTCGATGCGGCGATATCGAGGGTTGTGGCTTCGATCCCGGGACCGCTCAGTGACGAGCTCTACCGCATGCTCCAGGAACTAAAGATCGGTGTGCCTCGCCCCAACGCGCTTAAGAACCTCTCGAGTCGAAGCGAGGTAGACGACCTCGACAGCTTCATTACTGCCATCGCGGAAGCGGACACGTTCGGGATCGGCATCGGAAAGGTCCTGAGGGTGCAAGCGCACCAACTTCGCCTGAAGCGGAGCCAGACCGCAGAAGAACGCGCTGCGAAAACCCCCGTCAAGCTCCTTTTCCCCCTTCTTATCTGCATCTTCCCCGCTCTTCGTCGTGCTGGTCGGGCCTGCGGCCATCGGGATCATGGAGTCGATACTGGGTGGTCTCTGATGCCGACCTCAGGAGAGGGACGAAAGCAGAGGTACTCAGCGATGAGCGATGGCGAGGTCGACGAGGTCCTCAAAGCCGCCGATGAGATGAGGGTGTCACTGGGCCACCGGCGTCTCAGCAACGGTCTCACGGTCGCGGAAACGCTCAAGGGGCTCACCTCGATCATCGCAGCCCTGGCCTTCCGAAGCGTGCCGGACGCGACCAGTGGGTCGCCTTCGCGGGTTCCAGCGGCGAGGGTCCGCGTGATCGAGGTCCCCGAGGAATAACGCATTGCGGGAAATGCCTATCGTCAAAAGTTGGGGCGATTGGTGCGAAACCGATTTTCCGCCCTTGACCCGTGCGCCTCCCTGACGCACCATCCAGAAATAGGAAGGGACAGACAAGCGGGTGAGATCCATTCAGCCGCGGTCGGGGGACCAAAATGCAGAAAGACCTAACCGTGCTCATCGCCGACGACCATCCGGCCACTCGAGCCGGGATAAGGGCGGCTCTCGAGGCGGACAGCTTCAGCGTTTGTGCGGAGGTCGGGGACGCGAAGGCGGCCATCGAGGTCGCCATGAGAGAGCGACCGGACGTGTGCTTGCTGGACGTGCACATGCCGGGAAACGGCATCGCGGCCGCCTCCCGGATCAGCTCGGTGGTCGAAGAAACGGCCATCGTGATGCTGACGGTGTCGCGCAGCGACCAAGACCTATTCGATTCCCTGCGTGCCGGAGCATCTGGATATCTGTTGAAGGAGACCGAACCCGAACGATTGCCCCTTGCTCTGCGGGGCGTCCTGGCCGGAGAAGCTGCGATCCCCAGAACCCTTGCCGCCAGATTGATCGAGGAGTTCCGGGAGCGTGGAAGGCGCCGGAAGTTGCCCCTCCTGGGCACGCGCGGGGTCGAACTCACGAGCCGCGAGTGGGAAGTGCTGGATCTGATGCGACAGGGATGCACAACGGAGCAGATGGCCGGCAGGTTGTTCGTGTCGCCCGTCACGATCAGAACGCATATCTCTTCGATATTGAAGAAACTCCACGTGTCGGACCGCGAAGCGGCGATCAACCTCCTGGCGGAATCGGCGTCCTGACACCGCCGCGATCCGAGTAGCGGGGCTCCCTACTTGATGTCGAGGAGCTTCTCGCGCACGGCGTAGACGACCGCCTCCATCCTCGAGTGCAGGTGCAGCTTCTCGAGGATGTTGCGCACGTGGTTCTTGACCGTGTTCTCGGAGATGTAGAGCTCGGTCCCGATGTCGCGATTGTTGAGGCCCTTTGCAACGAGCTTGAGGACTTCCAGCTCGCGGTCCGTGAGTCGGGGGCCGGGCACGGAATTGCGTTCATCACGACGCTTGACCATGGCGGCGAACTCGGTCAGGAGCTTGCTCGCCATCGACGGTGAGATGAGCGATTGGCCCGCCTGGACGCTGCGGACGGCGTTGGCGACCTCCTCTATCGAGATCTCCTTCAGGAGGTACCCGGAGGCGCCCGCCTTGATGGCCTCGTAGAGGTCCGCCTCCTCGTCCGAGATCGTCAGCATGAGTATCTTCGTCAGCGGAAGCGTGTCCTTGATCGCCCTCGTGGCCTCGATCCCGGTCCGCTTGGGCATCCGGACGTCCATCAGAACGACGTCGGGAGAGGTGGCTTCGGCCTGCTTGATCGCCTCGGCGCCGTCGTTGGCCTCGCCCACGACTTCTATGTCCTTCTCGCCCTCGAGGACCATCTGCAGCCCACGCCGGAACAGGGCGTGGTCATCGACGATGAGGACACGGATCGCGTCGTCCTCCACTGGCTCTACCGGATTCCCCATGTTTGTAGACAAATGCTTGCCTTTCTCGGTCGTCCGGCCGAATCATAGTCCCGGCACCACCCGGATGCCCTAAGCAATTCTGCCTATTTAGCCATGCTCGTGTGGGCATTTAGGGCTAGATAGTCGGGGCGGACCCCATCAGTAGTGCCCTGGGCACTGCAGGCGATGAGGGCCTCGACCCCGGGGCAGCCCGCCTCGACCAGTGCCTGAGCGCACGTGCTGAGCGTTGCTCCCGTGGTCACGAGATCGTCGACGACCAGGGCGGGCTCCGAGCAGAGTCGAGCGATGAAGGCCCCCTCGAGGTTCGCCCACCGTTCGGCGGCCGACAAAGTCGTCTGGTCGGCGACGCCTCCGACCCGTTCGAGGAGTGGCCGCACGGGTAGGCCGACGCGCCGGCCAACGGCTCGGGCCAGCACCGCTGCGTGGTCGAACCCCCGACGCCTGGTCTCCGGCGGACGCCCGGGGACCCAGGTGATCGCCCGCGCCCGGGCGCCGGACCGGGCCAGGAGGTCGACCATCCGCGTCCCGAGTGGCAGCGCGGCCCCCTTCCGGCCCCGCAGCTTGAGGTCGAGGACCAATGACCGCGCCGCCCCGGAGTAATCGAGGGCGCAGAGGATGCGATCCACTCCGGGAGGAGCCTCCCGAGGATCCGCGGGCCGGAGATCGGCCGAACACGCCGGGCAAAGAACACCCGCCCGCCGACGACACCCAACGCAGCGCGCCTCCCCCACCACGGCATGCACCCCAGGCGACCGCACCGCACCGGTTCTCCACATGGGCATCAGCCTAGAGAGACCCCGTGACACTAGTCAGCGCCGGCCCGTCACCCCCGAGGGGGGTCTGGGGGGAGTAGGCCGTCTCGACGGCCGGTCCCCCCAGTGGGTTGCCGCAGGCCGGCATGGAATGCCGGCCGGTAAGCAAGGGCTGCGGTCAGCAGCCCGCCGCGCGCGGCATAAGAAGGCGAGGGCGGTCTGGGGAGAGAGAACTAAGTTCCTTCTTCCCACTCTTCCAAGTAGGCCTGCTGCTCGCCGGTGAGCTCGTCGATGCGGACGCCCATGGTCTCGAGCTTGAGGCGGGCGACCTCCCGGTCGATGTCCTCGGGCACGTTGTAGACCTTCTTCTCCAGCGAGGCCGCGTTCTTGGCGAGCCACTCGCACGAGAGGGCCTGGTTGGCGAACGACATGTCCATCACGGAGGCTGGATGCCCCTCGGCCGCGGCCAGATTGACGAGGCGACCTTCGGCGAGCACGTAGATCTTTCGGTCGCCCCCGAGGGAGAACTCCTCTACCTCCTGGCGGACCCTCCGAGCGTTCGATGACATCGCGCGGAGGGCATCGATATCGATCTCGATGTTGAAGTGCCCCGCGTTAGCGAGGATCGCTCCGTCCTTCATCACCTCGAAGTGATCGGATGCGAGTACGTGCTTGTTTCCTGTGACCGTGATGAAGATGTCTCCCTGAGTCGCCGCCTCGTGGATCGGCATCACGCGGAAACCGTCCATCGCAGCCTCGAGCGCGTGCAGAGGGTCGACCTCCGTCACGACCACCTCGGCCCCCATCCCTCGGGCGCGCGATGCCACTCCCCGACCGCACATGCCATACCCGCAGACGACCATCGTGCGGCCCGCCAGGAGGACGTTCGTCGCACGGATGATCCCGTCGATCGCCGACTGGCCCGTGCCGTATCGGTTATCGAACATGTGCTTGGTGTTCGCGCTGTTCACGCTGACTACCGGGTAGCCGAGGACGCCGCGGGTTTCCATCGCACGCAGCCGGATCACCCCTGTGGTGGTTTCCTCCGTGCCGCCGATGACCTCCTCGAGCTGGTCACGCCGTTGCTGGTGCAGCATCGTGACGAGGTCACCGCCGTCGTCCATCGTGATCATCGGCTGCCGGTCGAGCACCGCCTTGATGTGCGAGTAGTAACGCGCGTCATCGACGCCACGGATCGCGAAAACGGGCACCGAATAACTAGCGACCAGCGATGCCGCCGTCGAGTCCTGGGTCGACAACGGGTTCGATGCGCACAGAGCAACATCCGCTCCACCATCCTTCAGGGTCCGCATGAGGTTGGCGGTCTCGGTCGTTACGTGAAGACACGCGGCGATCCTCAGACCCTCAAGCGGCTTCTCTTTCTCGAACCGCGCTCGGATGCGCTCGAGGACCGGCATCTGACGGTCCGCCCATTCGATCTTGAGACGCCCCTCGTCGGCTTGTGCGAGATCGAGGACGTCGGAATCAATCGTCATCTGCTTCTCCTTTTACTTCTCTGCCAGTTCGGCTTTGAGTTTCTGGATGACCTCGACCGGCGCGGGATCGACGCCGTAGGACAACCCGAGGTAGATGCTCGCCAGCTGAGTGATCAGCACGAGCGATAAGACACGTGCCAATGGGTTGGCCCCCTCGGCCCCGATCTCCACCACATCGGCCAGCCCATCCTCCACGAGTCTCTTGGTGATATCGAATCGAAGAGCGACGCGGTCATGGTCCTCGGGGTCGCGCAACAAGATGAGCACGAAGCGCTCGGAGGTAACGTCGGAGAGCTGATTCCAACCGACGATCTCGTTGTGATCCAGCTCCGGGAGAACGTTCCAGAATGCAGGCGTCTTCGCGTACTCATTGAGGTCGCACTTGAACCGGTAGGCCGCCGTGGCCCCGACCCCGTACCCTCCGTAGATCACGGGAACCTTGCCGGAGATCTTCGCAGCGAGATCCTTCGCCGGATTGGATCCGGCGGGATGCTTCCGGTGGCACCTCTCCGCGACGTCTCCCAGAACCGCTACCGCGTCGTTGACGTCATCCCGCATCTCCGGCACGAGACCCATCTCCACGAGGATCCCGAAGAGGGGCATCGTCAGGTAGCCGAGCGATGCCCTCGGCTGCAATCCGGTCGGGATCTTGACGTGGCTGAAGCCTTTCGTCGCGGCCAGCTCTTGAAGGGGGCCGCCCGAGGACACCGCCACGATCCGGCTGCCGCGTTGGTGGGCTTCCTCTACCGCAGTCAGGGTCTCCTCCGTGCTGCCCGAGTACGACACGGCGAACACGAGCGTGTTGCGCCCGACCCATTCCGGGAGGGGCCCGTAGCTCTTGATCGTCCGGAACGGCACCGGGAGCCGCGGTTCCACCACGCACTCGACCACGTCCCCGGAGACGCCGGAGCCGCCCATTCCGAGGAGCACGATCGAGTCGACGCCGTTGGCATCCGGCAGGCCCTCCACGGAGCGGCCGATCTCCCACCCCTCACGACACTGATCGGCGAAGCGTTCGACCGCCGTCAGGACGTCCTCGGAATCGAGCGACGCTATCGCGTTGAGGTCATCGAAGTCGAAGGGGCTCACGGCTTGATCGCTTCGTCGATGAGCATGATGGGGATGTCGTCGCGTACTGGGTACCTGTAACCGCACTCGCCACGACAAACGATGATGTCTTCCGCCTCGATGTACTCGATCTCGCCCTTGCAGTTCGGACAGGCGAGGATCTCGATCAATTTGGGATCTAGTGCCATCTACGCCCCTCCTCTGATTACCGCCAGGACCTCGTCTCGTTTCTCTTCCATCAGTTCTTCTGTGCGCGCCTCGAGATTGAGTCGAAGCAGCGGCTCGGTGTTCGAGGCCCGGCAGTTGAACCACCAGTTTTCGTATTCCACCGTAAGGCCGTCGGTGAGGTCCTGTTTGCCATCGCCGTACTTCAGCTTGAGCTTCTCGAGAGCAGCGCCCTGGTCGGAGACTTCGGAGTTGATCTCGCCCGAGTGCCGAGTATCGCTGGAACGGCTGGAGCGTCTGCGATAGAGGCACGCCCGCCTCGCTCATCGCCTCGAGCACCAGCAGGGCGGCGATCATCCCGGAGTCGGCCCGGAAATTGTCGCGGAAGTAGTAGTGGCCCGAATGCTCGCCTCCGAAGATGGCGCCCGTCTCGGCCATCACTTCCTTGATGAACGAGTGGCCGACGCGCGTCCGTATGGGGGTCCCGCCGTTCTCCTCGATCACCTCTCGGACGGTCCAAGAGCAGATCAGGTTGTAGATCACGCCTTCTCCGGGATTCCGCTTGAGCAGCCGCGCGGCCACCATGGCGGTGGTGAGGGACCCGGTCACCGGCTCGCCGGTCTCGTCCACGAGGAAGATCCGGTCCGCGTCCCCGTCGAAGGCGATCCCTACGTCACAGCCCTCGTCGCGCACGACCCGTCTGGAGCTCCACGAGGTTCTCCGCCTCTATCGGGTTCGCCGGGTGGTTCGGAAACGTCCCGTCGAGCTCGAAATAGAGAGGCAGGACCTCGAAAGGAAGAGGCTCGAAGACGCCCGGCACCGTCGCTCCGGCCATCCCGTTGCCCGCATCGATAGCGACCTTGAGGGGGCGCAGGAGACTCTGGTCCACGAACGAGCGACAGTGGTCGGAGTAGTCCCCGAGGATCTCGGTCGACTCGGCCTCGGGTCGCGCTCCGGCCCCGACCCCCTCGGTCGGAACCTCGTCGCTCTCGGCCAGAGCCCGGATGTCCTCGAGCCCGGAATCCGATCCGATCGGAGCCGCTCGTTCCCGGCATAGCTTGAGCCCGTTGTAGCGGGCCGGGTTGTGTGAGGCGGTGAACATCGCCCCGGGCACATCCAGCCGCCCCGAAGCGAAGTACAGCGCGTCGGTCGAAACCTGTCCGAGGTCCACCGTCCCGACGCCCGCAGCGTGGACCCCCTCTCGGAATGCGTCCGCCAGGGCCGGCGATGAGATCCGCATGTCCCGCCCCACCGCCACCTTGGGAGCCTTCACGAAGCGGGCGAACGCTCCCCCTATCCGTCGAGCCGCATCCTCATCCAGATCGTCGGGGTACACGCCTCGGATGTCGTACGCCTTGAAGATGCCGCTGAGGTCTCTGGTCACCGTCCGCATCTTAGTGGCCGCCGTCGGGACCGACGGCTCGGCCCGAGAGCGTGCGATTGGGTCGAGGTCGCGAAAGATTCCCTATTGACTTAGCCCGTTTTGACTGGAAGCATCCATATCCTCATGCGAGAGACCGCGCTAGCTCCCGACACCGCATGGCGCGAACACGCCAGTTGCCTTGAGTACCCGGCCGTACTGTTCTTCGGACTGGATGATTCCGAGCCTCCCGCCGAGCGGCGAGGCCGTGAAGATCGTGCGAAGAGGGTCTGTTCCACGTGCGCCGTCAGGCGCGAATGCCTGGAGTACGCGCTGACGACCAAGGAGCCGTACGGGATCTGGGGCGGCCTCACCGAGGTCGAGCGCCGGGCTCGCCAGCACGGCCGCATCAACTAACTCCCTCTCCAGCTCGAGTAGTTCCCCCCAGTCCGGCGGTATGTTCTCGCCGTGTCCGATACCCGTCTCGGCCCGATCGCGGAGCTCCGTAAGCTGGCGGCGCGAGCGAGGGCCCGGGGTCTGAGCGATATCGCGCACCTGACTCTCGACCGTCTGAAGGAGAACCTGGCGTCGTCCGAGTCGCTGATCGTCTTCGTTCGACCCGCCGAGGGCGAGCGCCGCCCCGTTGAAGGGCTGATCCTGCGGCGAGCCACCGCCGAGGACGCCGACCGCTACGCCTCGGACATCGGCACCGATTCGGCCGGCACCTTCGCCGGGCGTCTCTCGGATACCACCCGCTGCTATGTCGTCGTCGGATCGGGCGGGACCTTCCTTCACGCGACCTGGATCACCACGAAGGCCGCCTGGACCCGCGAGCTGAGGGCTTATTTCCGGCCCCCGCCCGGCGACGCCTACGTGTTCGAATCCTTCACCCGCTCGGATGCTCGCGGGAAAGGCGCTTACCCCTTCGCCTTGCGTGAGATCTGCCACGAGCTATCCGCCGAGGGCGTCGCACGCGTGTGGGTCGCGGTGGAGGTCGACAACATCCCATCGCTCAAGGCGGTGACCAAAGGGGGGTTCGAGGAGGCCTGGCGGATCACGTACCGCCGGCGCCTGGGAATTCTTAGGGTCGACGCTCCACGGGGGCCGGGGGCGTCGATCGACGGCCACAGATGGATCTCCCGCCGCCCCGAGGGCTAGCGTTGCGTTCTGGAGCGGAGCGAGCGATAATCCTCGCCTGGGGTGGCTTCCAATCAAACAGGTTTGCGGGCGCCCGCGACCTGATCCGCAATCGCTGCTCCCGCGATGAGAGTTCTCTCGCCGTAGGAGTGGTACCGGCACGACCCCCTCAACTGGCACCTGTTGCCGGAATGTCGGACTCGTGGCTCCGGGCGTCCGCATCTTCTCCGTCGGGCGTGCGTCTAATCCGCTCCGTGCGCGCGAGCCTCGCTTAACGTGCCCCCCGATGCGCCTCTGTTCGAAGCCCGGCTGTGCCGGCGCCGCCGTAGTGGTCCTCGGCTACAACTACGCCGAGAAGCGCGCCCTGCTCGAGGATGCCGCCTGCGCCGAGGTCGCCCCCCACCTCTACGCGCTATGCGCGACCTGCGCGGACCGCCTGAGCCCACCAAGGGGCTGGATCCTGGAAGACCACCGCTACGAACCCCCACTTTTTCTCCCCCGTGAACACGCTTTAGAGGCCTGAATCGAGTTGGCAACAGGATCCACGCTCGGGCTCAGGCCGGAGGGGGTTTGAGGGAGTAGGCCGTCTGGACGGCCGATCCCCCAAGGGGTTGCCGCAGGCCGGCACGAAGGTGCCGGCCGGGAAGCAAGACTCGCCAAAGGGCGAGCCGCCGCGAGCGGACATAGGAATACGTAGGAAAGACTATTTCCCAAGCCGTTGAATGTGCTTCACAATGGGACTAACGACTCCTGGGAGGCCGCATGCAGTGCCCGCAATGCCGTGGTGAAGACAGCATCGAGATCGAGATCCGTCTGAAGGACGAGGACGACGTCAGGTTCTACTCCTGTCGCCTCTGCGAAGCGAAGTGGTGGCAGCGAGATGGCGACACGATCGCACTGGGCGACGTACTCGATCTCGCCTCCAAGAGCAGGAAGTAAGACGTACAGCAGGTAGTCCCTAGCTGTTGGTTCTCATCATCCTGGAGCCCACCGCTGCGGCGCCGCCGATCGCAATGAGCGCGTAAGCGGCCACGACCCACGGCTCGGTGGCTCCACCCGTGGTGGGGAGTCCCTCGCCAAGTCCGGCTGTCTCGGAGCGCTCTTCGGTGGTTCCTTCGGTGGTCGTACCCGTGCCGTCGGCGGGATCGCCGGTGGTCGGGGCCTCTGCGGCCGGCTCGATCGCGGGGTCAAAGGGGTCCCGGGTGGTCTGCGCGAACGCAGGGGCGGCCAGCAGCAACATGATGGCCGTCAGACAGAGGATCGTGGTGATTCTTCTCATGTTCATATGTATGCCTGTCCTTGAGAGTGGGTCTCGGTCGCCTGCGCCTTTAATATCGGCACGTGCCTATCGCCAACTTAGGAGACGTCCAACTTCATTTTCAGGAGCGTGGTCATGGTCCTCCTGTACTCGGCATCATGGGGTTCGGCCTTGACCAGCGGTACTGGGCCGGCCAGATCGGGCCCTGCACCGAGGCGAACCGGTTCATAACCTTCGATAACCGGGGCGTGGGCCGCTCCACGGGGGCCATGGTCTCGGATATCGAGCAGATGGCCCACGACGCCGTCCGCCTCCTCGACCACCTCGAGATCGAGCGGGCCACCGTATTCGGGGCCTCCATGGGTGGGGCCATCGCCCAGAGGCTCGCCCTGGACCACCCCCAGCGGGTCAGCGCCCTGATCCTGGCGATCACGTGGGCCCGGCCGATCGAGTTCATGAGGCGCCAGACCGATCTCGCGCGAAGGTCATCGAGATGGGCGGGGCCGAGGCCCTGGTAGACGCATCGCTCATCTGGATGTTCACGCCGAGGTTCTTCGAGGTCGGGCGCGACGTGATCGATCAGATGGTCATGGCGTTATTCGCCGGATCGGGTCCGGAGCCCGCCTCGGCCGAGGTGCTCCTCGCCCAACTCGATGCGATCAACAAGCACGACGTCATCGCCGACCTCGGCCGCATCGCCTGCCCCACCCTGGTCGTCGGGGGCCGGATGGACATGATGGTCCCGGGCTTCGCCGCCGAAGAGATCGCCGCGACCATCCCGAACGCGGAGCTCACGATGTTCGACACCGGCCACGGCCTGATGGTCGAGGAGATGGACGCCTTCAACCGCCGCCTCGCCGAGTTCCTACAAGCCACGAACTAGCCCGACGCGGCCGGCCGGCGTTCGATCGAGTAGATGACGCATGCGTAGTCATCGACCACGGCTTTTCTCTCGGGTTGCATGCCGATCTTCTCCGCCACTCGGACCGACGCGACGTTCGTGGGGTCGATGAGCGCGATCAGGCGTTTCTCTCCCAGCTGACTGAAAGCCAGGTCTCGACACGCACGGGCGGCCTCGGTAGCGAATCCCTGGCCCCAGAACTTCTTCCTCGTGTGCCAGCCGATCTCGGTTTCCTCGACGCCCTCGACCGTGATGGGCCTGACGCCGCTGTAGCCGAGGAACTCGGACGTCTCGATCGACTCGATGAACCAGACGCCGTAGCCGTGTTCCTCGTAAAGACTCAGGTTCCGTTCGATCCACGCTGCAGCCTCATCCCTGGTCCGCGGGCGGGGGTAGAAGCGCATCTGGTCTTCGTCCTCAACCATCGTCGCGAGGACATCGAGATCCCGCGTGGTGAAGGGACGCATTCGGGTGCGAGCGGTTTCCAGCACCGCATTCAATTCCATAGCCTGCATTCTCGCGACGAAGCTCAGCCGCTTCGGTACAAGGGAGGGTTTGGGGCAACAAAAAATGTACCCCGCAGTGGCGTTCGGCCGAGACCTACTTGCCTCTACGGAGTACGCCAGCATCGTAAGAGGCGCTCCGCCCCGGAATCAAGGTCCCCTTGAGGACTTTCTTCGCGTTTTCGGCACTTTTCTTCGCGTTCTGGGCGAGCCTAGAGGTAGCTGCGGAGGTCCCAGAGGTCCGGATAGAAGCGCTTGTCCAGGGTGGTGCGCAGGTAGCTGGCCCCCGTGGACCCGCCGGTGCCCGTCTTGGAGCCGATCTGCCGCTCGACCATGAGAACGTGTCGCTGGCGCCAGATCGCGAACAGCTCGTCGTGGGTCACGAGCGCCTCGGACAGGTAGAACTCGTCCGAGTACTTAGCGCGGTCCCGCGCGATCGCGAGCAGGCTCCCCCGGCGCGCCTCGTCGTCGTCCGCGGGCATGGGGAGCCCCCGCGCCTCGAGGAGCGTGCAGAACGCATCCCACACGGAGGGTTCCTCGAGGCGGCGCTCGAGGCGTGCACGCTCGTCATCGTCCGAGGCCAGCCGGTTCAGGTAGCCGGCGTTCTTGAGACCGGAGATGAACTCGACCTCACGGAACTGGACGCTCTGGAATCCGCTCGCCGGCGCAAGGTGGGTTCTGAACTCGAGGAAGTCCTGCGGAGACATCGACTCGATGACCGCGACCTGCTCCACCAGCACGCGTTCGATCGTGTGGACGCGCTCGAGGTAATGGCGGGCGGGTTGAGGTTCCTTGCGGAGCAAGAGGTTGCGGATCGACTGCAACTCGAACAGCAGCTGCTTGAACCACAGCTCGTAGGCCTGATGGACGATGATGAACAGCATCTCGTCGTGAGCGGGGGGATCCGACTGGAGGGTCTGTAGGGACAGAAGCTCCGGTACCCGAAGGTAGGAGCCGTAGGACAGCTCCCTGTCCTCCTCGCCGAACCGCGGACGGCGGGGGCTGTGGTCGGTCAGTTAACCGTTTTCCTTCTTCTCGCCCTCGGCGGAGCCCGAGTCGGAATCGGAGTCGGCCACCACGGTCGGGTCGTCCACCGCGGGCGCCGAATAGAGCGGCCGGTAGGCCCCCGCCTGGACGGACACGATCGGCGTGCCGACCTCGATCATGTCGTAGAGCTCGATCACGTCGGCGTTCGCCATCCGCACGCATCCGTGAGACGCGTTGTAGCCGAGCGAGTAGATCGCGTCGGTGCCGTGGAAGCGGATCGCAGGAGCAGACCAGTTGATCGCACGCAAGCCGAGTGGGTTGCCGGGGCCGGGCGGGATCGAGGCGGGCATGCTCGCGCCCCAGCCGCTCGGGTCGGGGTTTATCCAGGTCGGCATGTAGCGCTTCTCGGTGACCTCCCACAGTCCGGTGGGCGTCGGGTACTCCGGCAAGCCCGGTCGCGATGATCCACTCGTGAGTGATCTCGCCGTTCTCGTAGAGGTAGAGCTTGTTCTCGCCGATGCGAGTGAGCAGCACCTGATCGAACTCGTCGGCCGTGGTCTCCGGCTGGGTGGTCTTGACCGGTAGAGCCAGTTGGGCGTCGCCCGAGCCACCGTTCAGGTCCTTCGTCAGCGCCTTGGTGGCCTCCTCGGTTTGGAGGGTGTGGCCCGCGCGGTGCTGGGTGATCTCGACCCATCCGGTCGAATAGTCGATGCCGGCGTCGACGGGCTTGACGTTCACTTCCTTGGCGATGGCCGCAACGAACTCTTTCGCGCCCTCGCGGGGCTTCGTGATCGCCACGGACTTGGTGAAGTCCATGTCCTGCCCGAGCAGCTTCATCTGAGCTTGATCCAAGAACGACGCGTTCCCGCTGGCGGCCACCGCGGCCGTGACGGCGGCTTCGGCGTTGCTGCGGGCACCCAGCTCTTGGGGGCTGGTAGTCCACTCCTTCTTCTTCCACGTCAGCGATATCTCGCGAGTGAGCTGCGGCTCGATCGTGGCGTTGACCTCAGCGAGCGCCTCACTCCGGGTCATCCCAGAGAGGTCGACCCCGGCGACCGTGGTCCCGGGAAAGATCCGGCCCTCGTACTGCCGGCCGAAGTCGTAGGTCACGTAGGCGGCCGCGCCGCCGCCAAGAACGAGCAAGAGGGCCAGGATCCCACCCACGAGGAGAGCCTTCTTGCCGGCGGAGTCGGGACGCCACCAACCCGAGCGCGAGGAGATCACTTCTCCGTTGGCTTTCATCTCGGCAGTGCTCATCCGCTCTCTCCGTTCCCGATTCACCATGTTATAGGCGTTACCTCACCTATATAGACGACGCCCTCCGCCCCTGACTTGACGCTGGGTCATCCAGATCGGTTGCAGACCGATGGAAGGGGACCGCCGCCCACCCTTGCCCGATACCGTCCGGTAGGCCACGATGGGCTCATGGATTTCCACGACTCTCTCATAGATCTGATCGGGAATACACCCCTATTACGGCTCAGCCGGGTCGAGCGAGGCCTCGACTGCACCCTCCTCGCGAAGGTCGAGGTGATGAACCCGGGGGGCAGCGTCAAGGACCGGATCGGCATCCGGATGATCGAGGCTGCCGAGCGGTCGGGCAAGCTCAAGCCCGGCGGGACGATCGTCGAACCTACCTCGGGCAACACGGGCGTCGGGCTCGCGATCGCTGCCGCGATCAAAGGCTACAAGTGCATCTTCATCATGCCGGACAAGATGAGCCAAGAGAAGATCTCTCTGCTCCGGGCATACGGAGCGGAGGTTGTGATCGCTCCGACCGCAGTGGCTCCCGACTCGCCCGAGTCGTACTACCGGGTCGCCGACCGTCTGACGGCCCAGATCCCCGGAGCGTTCCAGCCGAACCAGTACTTCAACGACGACAATCCACGCACGCACTACGAAACGACCGGCCCCGAGATCTGGGCACAGACCGAGGGGAAGATCACGCATTTCGTCGCGGGGGTAGGTACCGGCGGGACGATCAGCGGGACCGGCCGTTACCTCAAGGAGCAGAACCCCGACGTCGTCGTGGTCGGCGGCGACCCGGAGGGCTCGATCTACACCGGCAGCGAACCACGCCCCTATCTCGTCGAGGGCATCGGCGAGGACTTCTGGCCCGACACCTTCGACAAGTCCATCGTTGACCGGTGGGTGACCGTTTCGGATCGCGACTCCTTCGTGATGGCGCGCCGGGTGACGCGCCGGGAAGGTCTACTCGTAGGTGGTTCGGGAGGTACGGCGATGTGCGCTGCGCTCGAGGTCGCGCGCGAGTCGGGGCCCGACGACGTGGTGGTCGTGATAATCCCAGACTCCGGACGCGGATATCTGTCGAAGGTCTACAACGATGCGTGGATGCTCCAGAACGGCTTCATCGACCGCCCCGGAACTCAGGCGAGGATCGGCGAGATACTCACGGCGAAGCGCCGGCTCGAGCCCGACATCCCGGATCTGGTCGCGGTCGGAAGTCACGAGAGCGTGGGGCGGGCAATCGACATCCTGCAGTCCTACGGGATCTCGCAGATACCCATCGCGAAGAGCGAGACTCCCGACGACATCGTCGAGATCGTTGGATCGATCCACGAGCGCAGCCTCCTGGACCGGGTCTTCCGTGACCGCGACGCGATCGACCGTGAGGTACTCGAGGTGATGGATCCGCCGCTTCCCGTCATCCAGGCGACCTCTGGGGTCGAGGAGATGGTCGTCGATCTCGCGAAGGGCGCCGAGGCGATAGTCGTCGCCGAGGGATCCAGGCCGTCGGGCGTCCTGACGCGCGCCGATCTCCTCGAGTTCCTTGCTCACCAAGGTCCCGAGACCGCAAGCTAAGGCTCCTAGCTAGGCGAGCGCCCGCTCAAGGTCGGCGATCAGGTCGTCCGGATGTTCGATGCCGACCGAGAGCCGCACCAGCGCCGGACTCACCTCCATCCCGGACCCCGCGAGGCTTGCATGCGTCATGCGGCCGGGGTGCTCGATGAGTGATTCCACGCCCCCCAGAGATTCCGCCAGGAAGAACAGCTCGGTCTTCTCGCACACCGACAGGGCGTGCGCCTCGGACTCGACGGTGAAGGACACCATTCCTCCGTACAGCGGCTCCCCCGCGGCGGCCATCTGCTTGCGCGCCACATCGTGTCCGGGGTCGTTCTCGAGCCCCGGGTAGTAGACCTGTTCGATCCCGGGATGGTCGGCCAGCCAGCGGGCGACCCGTCCGGCTCCCTCGCTGTGAGCACGCATCCGGATCGCGAGCGTCTTCAAACCGCGCAGCAGGAGCCAGGAGTCGAACGGCCCGGGCACCGCCCCGACCGCGTTCTGAAGGAACCTCAGCCGGTCGGCGAGGTCAGAGTCGTTGGTCGCCAGTGAACCCAGGACGAGATCCGAATGTCCTCCCAGATACTTCGTCGCCGAATAGACGACGGCGTCGGCACCATGGTCGAGGGGACGCTGCAGGAATGGTGTGGCGAAAGTGTTGTCGACGGCGAATAATGCGCCCGCTTCGTGGGCAAGGTCACCTAGGAGCTCGAGATCCAGGATCTTCAGGGTCGGATTCGTTGGCGTCTCGGCGAAGACCATGCCGGCGCCATCCGACAGGGCGGCCTTCACCGCCGGGACGTCGGTCATGTCGACGGTCTCGTATCGGAGGTTGCGGTCGATCATGACCTTGTCGAAGAGCCGGTAGGTCCCCCCGTACACGTCGTCCGGGATCAGGACCAGATCGCCGGGAGCCAGGGTCATCGACAGGATCGTGGTGGCGGCCATGCCGGAAGCGAAGGCCAGGGCGTGCGACGACCCCTCGAGAGCTGCCAGGCAGGATTGCAGTGCCGTCCGCGAGGGATTGTCGGTGCGAGAATATTCGTACCCCTTGTGGTCACCTACAGCTTCTTGGACGTAGGTCGATGTTTGATAGATAGGAACCACTGCGGCACCGGTCGTCGGGTCGGGATCCTGGCCCACGTGGATCGCGGCGGTTTCGAAGCGCATAGGGTCGGTCATGGTCACTCCATGGCGGCTCTCGGGAAGCGGAAGGACTGTCTGAGCTGAGCAATCTGGATACCACGGAAGAGGACAGAGACCGGGCCACAGACCGGGCCGAGCGCCACGACGGCGCCCGGCCCAGGGTGGCCATCTCAGCCCTCAAGCGGAGAGAGGACCCCGGCGACGTCGGCCGGATCCCCATCCATTACGTGCACGCCGTGCTGGCAGCCGGCGGGATCCCCGAGGTCCTGAGCGCCTACGAGCTCCACCCCGAGGAAGAGCCCCCGGAGGGCTTGACCGTGCGAACCTCGGTCGACCCGGACGATCGATCGCTCCTCGACGGGATCGCCGGACTGGTGCTGTCGGGCGGCGGAGACGTCGACCCCACCCTGTACGGGCAGGACCCGCACCCGAGAATCAGCAACGTCAATCCACTCCGCGACCACCTGGAGATGACTCTGGCGGACGTAGCCGTGGAACGCGACCTGCCGTTCCTCGCGATCTGCCGGGGGATGCAGCTCCTGAACGTCCACCTGGGGGGCACGCTCGAGCAGAACCTCTCTGACGTCGCCGACCGCCTTCCGCACGACCGCGATCGGCCCCGGGTCGAAGCCGTCCATCGAGTGAAGCTGATGGAAGACAGCCTCCTATCGCGGTGCTTGGGCACCGCCGAGACCGGGGTGAACTCGCATCATCATCAGGCCCTCGACCGCGTCGCGGCCCCCCTGCGCGAGATCGGGTGGGCCGAGGACGGCGTCCTCGAGGCCGTCGAATCG
Source organism: uncultured Actinomycetes bacterium (assembly GCA_963777015.1). Lineage (GTDB taxonomy): Bacteria > Actinomycetota > CADDZG01 > CADDZG01 > WHSQ01 > JACCXF01. The sequence goes on along the minus strand of CAVZOQ010000003.1, from coordinate 594,394 downwards.
ACGGAGCACTCCTGGATCGTGGGTGTCCAATGGCACCCCGAGGTCATGGCACCCGTTCATCACGATCAAGCCCAGATCTTCGATTGCTTCGTGAGGGCCGTCCGCCGGTTCGAAACGGCCGTATCCATCAGCGCCTGACCGGCACACCCATCACTGCGGCGGGGTCCCCCGCATCCCGATCCAAGGCGGTCCGCTCCGTGACGACGGGGGCATCCGAATCGATCAGCGCCCACGCCGCCCGTCCGTTCGTCCACCGGTCCAAGGCGATCTCCCTCCGGAGTCCCGCCCCGACGACCACATCCTGCAACGCCTCGGGACTGCGAGGATCCGCGTCCTCGAACATCAAAGTCACGTCGACCGTGGCATCCCGCGAGCCGGGGTTCATGACCGAGATGCGATCGTTGCGAGGCGCGAGCGCGGCGGGGCCGAGGAGCCATCCCCGCGCGGTCTGGGTGGCCCCGATCTCGCTCGCATGGCCCGCGTCTTCTCCCTTGTAGGCGGTCGTGCGTTCAGCGATGACCTCGACCCCGTTGCTCGAGGTCACGAGTGCGCTCACGTCGGTCACGGATCCAAGTCGGTCCGGCGCGGATTCGAAGAGCGGAACCCTCTTGGAGCTCGCCGGAGGAACCGTGATCTCGACCAGCTTCTGCGGTTGCAGACTTCCTTCGTTAGTAGTCAAGGAGATCGTGATCGAAGCCTCCTCCGTCGCCGATGGATTGAGGAGCGAGATCTCTTCGGTGACTTCGCTCCCGGCGCCGCCCGCAGGGAAGTACCAGGTAGGTGACGTTCCGGTCGTGCCCAAAGACAATTCGGTACCGCTGGTTCCCTCCTTGGGATCCGCAACCAACATGCGCCACGCGACGACGCGACCCCTGACCGCGGTCACCGACGCTGCGAGCTCGTCCTGCAGGGTGATGAACTCGTTGACGCTTATCTCGCGCGTCGTGCCTGCGCGGACGGGGATGTCGGACAGGTTGGCCTTCACCTTCGCTCCGGTGGGAGTGAAGAAAGAAAGCCTCACGACGGACTCCTCGGGGAACGGGTTGTAAACCAGGATGCGCTCGTCGTAGCCGAGCGCACTGGATCCCGCGGCGAAGTACCAGCGGGTCCCGGCGATCGAGGAGCATCCGGTCGCCCCAGCCCCCCCGGGCGTCCGCTGGAACGCGGTGGCTTCAACGGGGGTGCCGAAACCAACCACATCGACCGCGGAGCCCTCGGCGGGGGTATCGACGAGCATGCGGCCCGGCGGGAGTTCGAGCTCCTCCTGGTCCGAGGGTTGGAGCCCAACCGTCGCGCCCCTCTCCCCGGCGGCCACCGAGAAGCGAGCCTCGCTGTCGTCTTCCATCAGCGCCGGAGGGCAGTACACCGCGCGCTCAACGAAGCCCGCGGGATCCGTCCTACCGATGAGCACCGCCGTGTCCTCGGCGGCCTCTCCGTATGCAACTCCAAGCCGCGGCCAATGCAACCACCAAGGCGAGGAGCAGCAACTCGCGCACGCGCTCGGTCATGTCGCCACCCGCGTACCAGCGGTCGCTCGTCGACGGCCGCCATTCGATGAGACAGCACCGATCGCGACGATCCAAGCGAGGGCCGTGAACATGTACCAGAGGATGTCGTCGAGCCCCTGTTCGAACGAGATGTCCAACTCGCCTGTCGTTCCCGAATCGATCTCCCAAGCGTTGCCCCACTGGACATCGATGTCCTGCAAGGAGCGCTCATCGACGGTCGCGCCCCAGCCTTCGTCAGTTCGCTCCGACAGGAAGACGACTCCCGGGCCCGCGACGCGCGCTGCCTCGAAGTGGGACGGGGACGCCTGCTGAGCGGTCAAGCGTTCGACGTCTTCCGCGCCGGCCCCCAGCGTCGGGTCGTTCTCTTCGAGTGCTTGCACGTAAGCGGGCAGTTCCGTGTACACGCCGGCGCGCGCCAGCGACGACGCGTTCTCGAGGACGAGGTAGTCCGGCTCCGACCGCGCGACCGCCAGGTCGCGCTGTGCGAGCCACTCCGCCGCCCCGGGAGCTCGTTCGAGCAACACGAAGTGCACGTTGAACGCGCCCAACAGCCGGCCCCCGCTGTCGGTCGCCCCTTGTTCGATCGCTGCGATCGCCTCGCTCAGCCGCCTTTCACCGGTGCCCTCGCCCCGGTGGAACAGCTCGTTCAGCACCGCCCCACGTGGACCCGTGAGCAGGGGTTCGTCGGGGGGACGCAGAGCGCTCTGGGTCCCCCCCTGCCATCCCTCCCCCACCCACAGGGCGCGGAACTGCCCCTGCTGCTCGGCTTCCGCGAGCAGCAGCGAATGGATCTGCTCGACGCGAGTGGTCGCGATCTGATCCGAATCCTCGCCTGGGGCCCACTCCCCGTCCCAGAGGGACGGAACCAACCCGGCCAACAAGAGGAATCCTGCGCCGGCTATGCCGGCCAGCGCGAGAGCGTGCACCGGTCCCAGCCCTCGTCGAGGAAGGTCGATGCGGAAAGCGCCGATGGTCAATCCGACGAGCCCAGAGAACGCGAGCGTCGCGAGCACACCCGCCTCGGCCGGAGATGCCACGATCGGCCGCACGGCTCCGGTCGCCGTGAGCCCGACCATCAAGCCGATGCCGACCACCAGTAACCACATCGCCAAGCCGGTGCGGCGACGCTGGCCGCTCGATATCAGCACCGCGATGAGACCGAGTAACGGCAACGCCAGTCCCATCAGGAGCGGGCCCCCGGGGGTCTGCCCAGACAGCACGCTCATCATCGAGTCACCGCGGAACTCGGAGGCGTAGGAACGCCACGTGTCGTCGCCGGTCAATCGTGCGAGGGGGCCACCCGGAGAGAACCAAGTGAGGCTCCAGGGCAACAGGAGAATCCAGGACCCGGCAAGACCCACCAGCGCCAGAGGCACGCTCCTCATGGTTGAGGAATGCAGTCCGAGCAGCGCGCGACCGATCGTTAGCAGCACGAGGGCGAGCAGGTAGATGAAGAGGCTTCCAGGAACGAAAGCCGCGGACACCGCGCCGGCGACCGCCAGCACCGCGGCCTCGCGCCCCGCAGACCACGCCGCCGGGCGTACCCAGCCGGTGAACCGCAGCAGTGAGTGCAGCGCGAAAGGCGCGGCGGATGCGAAGACGAGAGCGCCGAGCGATCCCTCCCGGAACGCCACGTAGCCGGTGGTGCTCAAGACGTACGTGGCGCCAGCAGCCCAGCGAGCGGGACGGTCAACGAGATCGGCCATCAGCCGGTAAGCGCCCCACAGAGCGACGAGGGCCAAGGTCAGAATGAGGAGCTTCTGGGCGGCACCGGCCGCTCCAAGAGTGACCAACGGGAAGATCCCGAGCAAGAAATAGGCGGGGGACGACGGCCCCGGCTGGCCCAGACCGACCTGTTCCCACGAGGAGAAGTAAGCCCGCAACATCCCGGTCGCCCGAGCTGGGAAAGGTAGGAGCTCGCCGACGGACGCCTGAGGTCCCCAGATGAAGTGACGGAAGCCGACCAGCAGCAACGCGATCGCGATCACTCCGAGAAGTACCGGCAGTCCGGAGGCCTGCCGGCTCATCGAGCGAACTTGCGTTCCGCGTTCGGAGACGAACTCGGCGCGCCTCCCCCAGGCTTCCTCCAGGCGCTCCGCCTGATGGCTAACGTACGAGCGAACGCGGGTCGACTCTTTTACGGTCAAGCGTCGAAGGGATCCGTCCGAGACTTTCCGGCCCAGCTGAACCCGCGCCCGCGCCGTCAACGTCTGTGGGAAATGCAACAGGTTCCATCCCAGGGCTCGGGCGAGGTTAACGATCTCGCCCGGCTGACGCAGGATGATGAAACCCAACATCTCCGCGAGCGTCACTAAGATGAACTGCGGTATCAGGAACAGAAGGCGAAGCGTTGACACGTTCTTGGTGACGGCTCGCAGTCTGTTCCGCCGGATGTAGTAGCGGCTGGGGAGGAAGCGCGATGCCCGCTGTCCTGTTGCCAGCGCGATCGCGTGGCGGACCCTGGCGCGCGGCTCGACCCGCACGCCGTGTCCGGCCACGCGCGCGCGCCAGCACAGGTCCAGGTCCTCCGAGAAGGCTCGCATCCGAGCATCCCAGCCTCGAAGCTGCTTGAAGATCTCGTGCCTGATGAGCATGCACGTAGAGGTGACGTAGAAGACTTCCGAAGGGCGCGTCGTGCTGGCCGAGGTCGATCTCGTCGGCCTCGAGCCCTTTGTAGGGATAGCCGAAGCGGTCGACGGCCATACCCACTTCTTCCAAGCGAGCGGGATCGTCCCAGGCGACAACCTTCGGACCCACGATCGCGGTCGACGGCTCAGCGAGCATCGCCCGCACCATCTCCTGGACGGAGTCAGGCTCGAGAGCCGCGTCGTCATGAATGAAGAGAAGCAGGTCCGCATCCGTACGTATCCGCGATAACGCCCAGTTGATAGCGCCGCCGAACCCCAGCGATCGGGGCGTCCGGAGGAAACCCCAGCGACGACGGCGGATGTGCCGCTTTACGACTCGCTTGAGGTGGGGGCGACTCCTGAAATCCGGGGAGGCATCGTCCACGACCAGGACATCCATCGGACCGTACGTCTGCTGATTCAGGGAGACGAGGCAATCCTTCAGCCACTCGCGGCCGCGATGAGTCACCACCACCGCGAGGATGCTGGGCGAGCCCGGCTTCGTGGCGGTGGCCTCGGTGCGCGACTGTGCTGTTCGAATGGTGGTGGCCATCTCTTAGACCTCTTTGCGCGCGAAGATCAAGTGATCACCGCGCTCCTAGTCAGACGGGGGCCGTTGCGTACAAGGTCGTTCGGCGCCTGGGGGTCCTTCCGATGGAGCGTATCAACGCCTCCATGCTCCCCGCGTCGAACTCCTGCCCGTGGCTCGCTCCGGCGGCCCTCGAGATGCTTTCATTCATGAGGGTTCCGCCGAGGTCGTTGGCACCGGCTTGAAGGGCGAGTTTAGCCCCCTCGGCCCCCATCTTGACCCACGAAACCTGGATGTTCCGTACTTGGCCGTGCAGGGCGATCCTCGCCACCGCATGCATCTTTAGCGTCTCCGCGAAGGTTGGCCCGCGCCGTGCTTTTCCTTTCAGATAGATCGGTGATGCCATGTGAACGAAGGGCAGAGGGACGAACTCGAATAGTCCCCCACTCTCGTCGGCGAGTTCTTTATGCAGGTCGCGCACCACGCAGAGATGCCGCGCCCAACTGTGCGGATCCTCTACCGTGCCGAACATGATCGTCGCGTTCGAGCGCAGACCCAAACCGTGTGCGACTTTGTGAACCTCGCACCATTGCTCGGTGTTGACCTTGTCGGGACAGATGATCGAGCGGATCTCATCGTCGAGGATCTCGGCGGCGGTACCGGGCAACGTCGCCAGGCCTGCATCCCTAAGCCGCTCGAGGAACGAGCGAACGCTCACGCCGGAGGTCTGCGCTCCCTGCCATACCTCGAGGGCGGTGAACGCGTGCACGTGCATCCCCGGGACCTCTCTCTTCACGGCCTCGACATATTCCGCGTAGTTGTCTCCGGTGAACGAGTGGTGGATGCCCCCCTGCATGCATACCTCCGTCGCGCCCTGATCCCAAGCCTCGCGCGAGCGCTTCGCGACCTCCTCGGGAGTCAACAGATAGGGCTCGCCGCGAAGATTCAACGACTTGGGCCCCTTGCTGAACGCGCAGAACCCGCACTTGAAGTAGCACATGTTGGTGTAATTGATGTTGCGGTTGACCACGTACGTCACGTCGTCCCCAACCGTCGCCTTGCGCAGATCGTCCGCCACCGCGTAGAGACGTTCCGCTTCGGCTCCGTGTGCCGTGAATAAGAGACCAATCCGTTCCTCGTCGAGCTCCTCGCCGGCAGCGGCCCGATCGAGACAGTCGACGATCGAGCGACGGACCGATCGACCCGGTACGCGCCAGGCCCCCGCCTTCGCCTGTTCGATCGCGATGGCGGCGGCACGAGGCGGTGGCTCCTCCCCGCCCGAGTACCACCCGTCGAGCCGCCGGTAGCCCTCTGCGTCGGTCGCGTCCAGGACAGCGGGTCGCAGCGCCGGGTCGATCCAGGTAGAGCGCGCGGCAGGCGAGGCACAGAACCTTGGGTAGACGGCAAGGCGTTCCACCAGCGAGAAGCCCCGTCCCTGCGTGACCGCGCGCAGCTCCTCCAATTTCGGCCAGGGTGCCTCGGGGTTGACGTGATCGGGCGTGACCGGCGACACCCCACCCCAATCGGCCAGTCCCGCATCCAGGTACGAGCCGTATTCGTCGGGAGTCAGGTTGGGGGGCGCCTGAACGACGATCTCGGGAGGCAGGATGAGGCGGGCGAGCGCAACCGCGAGCCTCATCTCCTCCACCGATACCTCGGGGTGATCCGCCATGGCCGTCCCGTGCTTAGCGCGGAAGTTCTGGACGATCACCTCCATCACGTGACCGTGGCGTTCGTGAGTGGCGCGTATCGCCAGAAGAGCGTCGATCCGTTCGTCGAAGGTCTCGCCGATCCCCACGAGGATCCCCGTCGTGAACGGGACGGCGGCCTCGCCGGCATGCTCGAGCGTCGCCAGCCGTGCGGAGGGCTTCTTGTCGGGAGCGGCGAAGTGGGCCATGCCCCGCCCCAACAAACGTTCGGAGATGGTCTCCAGCATCATCCCCTGGCTCACGCTCACGGGACGCAAAGTCCCGATCTCGTCCGCGGTCATGACCCCGGGGTTCACGTGGGGCAGCAGGGACGTTTCGCGTAGCACCGCCGCGCAGGCGGCGGCCAGATACTCGATGGTGGAGCCGAAGCCGAGCTCGTCGAGCTCCCGGCGCGCCTGCGGCCACTTCCGCTCGGGCTTGTCCCCCAAGGTGAAGAGAGCTTCCTTGCAACCGGCCTCCTCTCCGCGACGCGCCACGTCCACGACTTCATCGAGGGACATGTACGCGGGTTCCCCGGGGCGGGGAGGATGGACGAAGGTGCAGTAACCACAACTATCCCGGCACAGCTTCGTCAGCGGGATGAAGACCTTGCGCGAAAACGTCACCCGTGGCCCGGTCACGTCGTCCCTCAGCTCTCCGGCCGCTGCGATGACCGACGAGGGGGACCCTTGGGCCAGGGACGAGAGCGTGCGGACCTCACGGTCGGACAGGCGCTCGTGCCTGCCGGCGCGGGTCAAGAGCGCTCCAAGGTCGTCCATCGCCGCAACGCTACTAGACTCGATGCTCGTGAAAGTTACGGCTCTGGCGGGCGGCGTCGGCGGTGCGAAGCTCCTCGTGGGCCTGGATCGGGCCGTCGGGACCGATCTCACCGCCATCGTGAACACCGGAGACGACGCGCGTCTGTACGGGGTCCACGTCTCACCGGATGTTGACATCGTGACGTACTGGCTGTCCGGCCTCGCAGACACGGATCGGGGCTGGGGCATCCGAGGAGACTCCTTCGAGCTGGTGGACTCTTTGGCTCGTCTCGGTCACGAGTCGTGGTTCCGCCTCGGAGATCGAGACTTCGCAACGTGTCTCTATCGCACCGAACGACTGGATAGCGGCGAACCTCTCAGCGCGATTACGGAGGACATCCGCACTGCACTGGGGGCCCGACCCACGATCCTGCCGATGACGGATGCGCGCGTGGCCACGATGGTCAGGACCAGCGATGGGAGGGTGCTGGATTTCCAGGAGTATTTCGTCAAGGAACGCACGGACCCGGAGGTGATCGAGGTGTCCTTCGACGGCATCGGGGGGGCCGCGCCCGCTCCAGGCGCCCTCGCCTCGATCGCCGCTGCGGACGTGGTCGTCGTGTGCCCGTCGAACCCGATCGTGTCGATAGGCCCGATCGTCGGGCTCTCAGGGGTGCGTTCCGCTCTGCGCCAGCATCCGCGGGTCATCGCGGTCAGTCCCATCGTGCGCGGCGCGGCCTTGAAGGGACCGGCCGACCGGCTCCTTCGAAGCCTTGGCGCGCAAGCGTCGGCGTCCGGTGTAGCCGAGATGTACGCCGACTTCTGCGACACGTTCGTGGTCGACGCGAGCGACGAAGAGGAGCTGGTGAAGGTAGAAGCCGCGGGGATGAACGCCGTCTCCTTCGACACGATCATGAGAGATCACGATTCTTCGGAGCGGCTGGCCCGGTTCCTGGTGGATCCGTGAGCGCCGTCACGGTGATTCCCATCGAGGGGATGCCGGAGATCGAGGCTGGAGACGATCTCGCGGCGCTCATCCTGGCCACGGATGTGGAACTCCTTCCCCGCGACGTCCTGGTCGTCGCGCAGAAGGTCGTTTCCAAAGCGGAGGACAGGTTCGTCGTGGCGAAGGACAGGACAGGCGCGGCCTTGCAGGAGTCCACCCGCGTGCTGCGAAAGCAAGGAGACATGATCATCTCCCAGACGCGCCACGGTTTCGTATGCGCGAACGCGGGAGTCGATGCCTCGAACGTCGAGGGCGATCGCGTGGTCCTCCTCCCTCTCGATCCAGATCTGTCCGCGCGGCGCATCCGCGCACGCGTTGCACATCTGCGAGAGATCGACATCGGCGTGGTGGTGGCCGACACCTTCGGCCGCGCCTGGAGGATCGGCCAGACAAACGTCGCGATCGGCGTAGCCGGGTTCGATCCCTTCGTCGACTACGTCGGTGAGACCGACGTTTTCGGTCAGGAACTGGTCGCAACGCGCATCTGCGTCGCCGATCAGATCGCCGGTGCCGCCGAGATGGTCATGAAGAAGACGACGGGCATCTGTGCGGCCGTCGTACGCGGGGCGGAAGTGTCCTGGGGTCGCGGCGCGGCCGGCTCGATCGTTCGCCCTCCCGGCGAGGACCTCTTCCGGTGACCGCGGGTGACCGCGGAACGACGGCAACCGTCTGGGCGCCTGATAGCCTCTGCCGCCGTGAGTAAGAAACTCCAGGAGAAGCAGAGGAAGAGGCTGGCCGAGGAGGCCCGTAAGGCTCAACAACAGCGCGCTCACAGGCGGTCGAACCTGATCACACTGGGCATCGCCCTGCTCGTCGCCGCCGTCGTAGTGGTTCTGATCATCCGGCAGGCTGGGGACGACTCAGGAGGCGAGGCCACGGCCGCCCCAGCGGGCGTCTCGGTGGACCAGGCCGGATGCACCGACATCGAGGAATTCGAGGCGGAGGGCCGCGAGCACGTCGACCCCTCGGAGCCCGTCGAGTATGGAACGACCCCGCCCACCTCGGGAAACCATTTCGACACTCCTCTGGATGCAGGCTTCTTCCCCGCAGAGCAGCCGGAGGGGCAGGTCGTACATAACCTCGAGCACGGCCAGATCGCCATCTGGTACAGCCCCGAAGCGCCGGATGCCGAGGTCGACGACCTCGAGGCCTACGTGGAAGCCGCGAACAACAACCCCGATCTTCCCGCCACCGCCCCGCGCCCGGTACTCGCCGTCCCCTACACCCAGCTCGAGGGAGACGCGACCTACGCGGTCACCGGGTGGGCCGCGAGTCAGTCCTGCGCTAAGTACTCCAGAGACGCGCTCGACGAGTTCCGCGGGCGCTTCCAAGGCAACGGACCCGAAGCTGTGGGCGTTCCGCCCTTCGAGGGCTGACAAGGCTCCCTGCACCTTCGCAGGCGAGAGTGTCCGGACTTAGAAGACCCAGGGGATCCAGGCGCGGACCTGATCCAGATAGGACTGCGGCACGTACCATCCGTCGAGCATCGGGAACATCGCGGCGAAGGCGAACGCGGCGCCGCCCACAACCGTGGCGATCTCGATCCACGACGGGCGGTGTCCGATGGAACGTGCGCTGATCAACCACGCAAGCGCTATGGCAAGGAATGGCATCACGGGGGCGTAGTGGTACAGGAAGAGCTCCCGGCTGACGAGGACCCACGGTGCCATCAGGCCGAAGACGGCCCAGGGGATGGCCCCTATCGCCACATCGCGGCGGCGCCACGCGGACACGGTCAAGGCGACGAGCCCGACCAGGCCTCCCAAGAAGACCACCGGATTGCCGATCGTCCATATCTCGGATCGATCGACTCCGTTGGCGCTCGCGTAGAAGTACACGGCACCGCGCGCCAGCGGCCACTCGTACCAGAACGAGCTGTACGGGTGCCCGGCCTTCAGATGGGCGTGGTAGTCGTACATGTTTGCTTGAAGCGATATCCAGTCGCTCAATCCATGCCCCAGGCTGAAGTACGGGATGTAGGTCAGCAGATAGATCGCCACGGGCACGACGAGCATGAGTCCGGCAACCGCGATGATCGAGAGGTAACGACGACCGAGCAATCCCAGTAGGCCCGCATCGCGCCGCTTGAAAGCGTCCCACGCGAACAGAAGCAGGATCGCGAACAGCGAATAGATGCCGGTCCACTTCGACGAGATCGCGGCACCGGCGAAGAGCCCCGCCCCGAACAACCACAAGAACGGCGCGATCCCCCGGCGTTCTGAACGCGCTTCGTCGCGGCGTCCCCAATGATGCATCGCGGAGACCGCGCAGAACCACGAAGCGAGGATGAACGCGACGAGGTAGGAGTCGATCATGGCGACGCGGGACATTACGAAGAGGAGCCCGTCCAGGGCCACGAAGACGGCCGCCAGCAACGCGGTCAGCAAACTCCCGAACAGGCGCAGGGCCAGCAGGAAGGCCAGTGCCGCCGCGGCGGCTCCCAGCAGGGCGCTGGGGAAACGCCAGCCGAACGCGTGATCCTGAGAGACACACGTGAGGCGGTCGGATCCCACGGCTATCAACAGGTTGCGTTCGAGGTCACCCACGAACGCCACGGGAGTATCGGGAAGCTCCGCGGTGCCGATCTCGGTGAGGCCGAGCGCTTCGATCAAGCGCACCCTGCGACCATCGACCCCCCAAACAACATCCGCCTCGGGGACGTGACCGAAGGTCTCCACGGAAAGACCATCGGACTCCCCCGCCCATTCCGATTCGTCGGGGTTGACGCCCTCGAGGCGCGGACCATCGGCGCCGGCGACTACGAGACGAGGGATCTCATGAGCCAGCACCATCGCACCGGGTTTCCCCGCAAGGGTCACGTTCGCCTTCTTCTCACCGGCGGAATCGAACGCGAGCACCCTGACCCGATCCGGTTGTGACGCCCAGATCTTGTCCGCCGAGCGATCGGATGCGATCGTCCCCACGTGGCGGGCCACGACCGAGTGGCCACCACCGTCTCGCACCAGAAGAAGCGTCCCCTCGGCATCGAGGACGAAGCCGGTTTGACCGACGACGCCGACGGACACCGGCACCTCGGGGATCTTCGCCCGCCACTGCACCCCCCCGCCGACGACCCATGCAACGGCTCCGCCGCTGCCGTCGTCACCACCGACGAAGACACCTTCGAGCGTCTGAACCACAGCCGTCGGTTCGAATTCGAGAGGGGTCGGTGTTCCGCGTGGCGCTACCGAGCAGTCACCGTCGAAGATTCCGGAGGTCAATGTCCCGCCCTCCGAGGACGATGCCCACGACACATTCCGCCCGTCCGTTGCTACGAGTCCCTCCGACATGCCCGGCGGAGACTCGGCTCCGCGCGTAACCCGCGCCGGCGATAGCGATCCCAGCGAGAGGGCCATCAGCTCTTTAGCCAGCGGTGGGTGGGTGTACTCGAATATCTCCTCGCCGGCGAGATACTCTCCGGCCGCACGCCCGTGGTACACCTCATCGAACTGCATCCCCGTGGGGCTGGACAGCCCGACCAGCCGGGTGGGGAGAACCACGAGGAAGACCACCAGGCCAAGCAAAGCCCCCCGGCGGCCGAGCTCGTGGAAGCCGAACCGGAGCGTCAGCTCCGAGCGCGCGGCCCGTGACTCCGCACGACTCCGCAGTAGCGCGAAGGGCCGGTTACCCAACCACCGGGCGATGGCCCACGCGGTGAATAGACAGACGGCCCCGGTGACGAGTCCCAGAACCTTTCGTTGGACACTGTCGAACTCGGTCCCATAGAGCACGTTGAACAGCGGATCGATCTTGAACGAATGTCGATTCTTGTACTCCTCGACGTAGAACGCGTACGGGAAATACAGGTTCACCAGGTAAAGGATCGTCAGAGCTACGAAGACCCTCCTCACCCACTTCACAACGACAAAGGGGGCCAAACAGGCGATCCCGAGGAACAGGTATCTCTCGTGCATGCGCGTAGACACGGCGAACGTAAGGAGGCTCACGGCCGCGCCGGCGAGGAGCAGAGCGCGCATCTCGTGCTCTCCGCGCTGCAACGCGCGCCAGAGTCGCACCAGGATGACGACAGTTCCAGCCGCGACCACCGCCAGACCGGCGTAGAACGCGGGGAGACCGAAGATCGTGACGGCGTCGGCCCCGACGTCCGGTTGCCAGAACCCCCCCAGCGCCCACAGGTTGAAAGCCCAGACACTCGTGTACGGATAGGTGCCGGACGCGCCCTGATAGAAACGGACCAGTTCGATCGGGCTCAACCCGAAGGGCAGGCCGAGGAGGATGAGTACCCCCGCGCCGAGTAGCGCCAAACCGCCGAGCTTGAGTATCCCCTCGCGTGAGGAGGAGCGATCGGATGCTCCCAGATGCCGCCAGACGAGGAAAACAGCGGCGACCGGGAACAGGAGGACCGCCTGAGGCTTAGAGCCGAAAGCAAGCATCAGAACGGCCACACCACCGAACTCTCGGATCAGTGAGCGACGATCGGTTGCGAGCAGCAGGAAAGCGACGAGAACCAGGAACGCCGTCAGGGAGTCGATCTGACCCCAGATCGCCGACACGAACAAGAAAGCGGGATTGAACAACACCGCGGCTGCCACTCCGGCTCTAACCGCATCTCGGTTTTTCCACGAACGGGGAGTCGAGCGCGCGGCGATCTGCATCGCGACGTAGGCGAGACCGATGTCGGACAGGATCGCCGGAAGTTTCAGGAGGTAGTTGGACGGCAAGTCGCTACCGAACAACGCTGACAGCTTCCCAAAGAGCCACAAGACGTAGAGATAGCCGGGTGGGTAGTCGGCGAAGTAACCCGGATCGTAGAAGTTACCGATGCCAACGTCGACGAGTCGCTGCGACCACGCCTTGAAGATGTCCAGGTCGCCCTGGAATCCCCCCCAGATCGCCAGCACAAGTCGTAGGACCGTGCCCGCGGCGAACAGGATGGCGATGCCTCTGGGGGTGGCAACCCCATCGATGACGCGGCGGGTGAAGGAGCGAGCTTCGGTGGGTTCGTTCAAGGTCTTGACAGACTAGGCGGGGGGCGGGCCTATGAGTCTGCTTTCCCCGGCCTTCAGGGCGCCCATACTCCGACGCATGGAGACGATCTCTCGAACGGTGCGAAGGATCACACCGATCGTCGCCCCCTTGGGCCGGCCAGCGGTGCGTGGGTAGTGAGGGACACCAACTTCGACGATCGCGAATCTCTTCTTCTGCGCGTGGATCAGGAGCTCTGGCGAGATGAACGCCGACTCAGACTCGAGATCGTTCATCACTTCGTTTAAGACATCCCTACCGAGGAGCTTGAATGCACAGTCGACATCGTGCAATCGCAATCCGAACACCAGGCGAAGAACGTAGTGATAAATGCGTGCGACGACAAGACGGTGGAACGGATCGTGTCTCTCGATGCGATAGCCGACCGCCACAAGTCCGGGTTCGAAGACATCGGTCAAGCGTCCGATGTCCGTTAGGCGGAACTGTCGGTCGGCGTCGGTGAAGAACACGGCATCCCCACGAGCGCTCTTGAGTCCAGTCCTAAGGGCGGCTCCGTACCCCTGGTTCCCGTCATGCGACATCAGCCTGATCTCGGGGTGACTCTCGCCTATCTCGGTAACGATCTGCGCCGTCGCGTCGGAAGACCCATCGTCGACGACGATTATCTCGAAGCGCTCCGCGTAGGCGGGCAGCACCTCCAGGGCCTCATCCAATAGCCGGGGGATGTTCTCGGCCTCGTTATAGGCAGGGAAGAAGCAAGACAGAAAAGCGATGCGCGCCGCTACGACATCCTCCCGAATCAGCCTATTGACGCGCAGGCTACCCCTTCTTCGACACGAGCAAGGTCAGGCGGTGGCGCGGAACCAGGCGACGGTCTGCTTCAGGCCCTCCTGCAATTCCGTCGTGGGGGCCCAGCTCAGCTCCCGCCCGGCCTTCGCGAAATCGATCACGATCCGCTGCAGCTCCCCGGTTCGTGCGGGCGCGTACCGGGGCTCGTGCGGGGTCCCGGTCAATCCGGCGAGATTTGCATGCAGCTCGTTGACCGAGAGCTCGCGGCCGCTCCCGATGTTGATCAGTTGTCCACTTCCGCGATCGCGGGCTGCAACGAATGCCGAAACGACATCATCCACGTAGACGAAATCTCTGGTCTGGGTGCCGTCGCCATAGATCGTGCACGGCCGATTGGCCAGCATCTTGCGCGAGAAGATGGCGACGACCTGCCCCTCGAGTCCTACCTCGCTCGCAGGTTCCTGTCGCGGGCCGTACACGTTCGCGAGAGCCAGCGCGGTGTAGTCGAGATCGTGGACCTGTTTGAAGTAGCGCAAGTAGTCGAAGACGACCTTCTTCGACACCCCGTATGGCGATTCAGGCATCGCCTCGGGTGTCCACACCTGATCCTCGGTTACGGGTAGACGAGATTCGTCGGGTTCACCGTAGATGCAGCCCCCCGAGGATGTGAAGACCACTTTCTTGCTGCCGGCTTCGAACGCGGCCTGCAGAAGGTTCAACGTGCCGATGACGTTGATCATCGCGTCGTGGACCGGATCCTTGATCGACTTCCGAACGTCAACCTGGGCGGCGAGATGGAAGACCACTTCCGGCTTGTTGCGTTTGATCAGGTCGGATAGGGCGGTGGAGGTGATGTCGGCGCGTTGAAAGGTGAACTTACCCATCTGTGAGCGTCGGGCATCCGCCAGGTTGGCGAGGGAGCCCGACGACAGGTCGTCGACGGCGAGCACTTCTTCGCCCTCGCCCAACAGACGATCCACCAGATGGGATCCGATGAAGCCGGCCGCGCCGGTCACCATCACACGCACGTAAGCCACCCCTCACGATCGTTCACTCGACCACCTCGCCGTCTCCTACCGCTGCATTCTCAACCCTTGCGCCGGCCGCGACGACCGCGTCCTCTCCCAGAACGGAACCAGTCACCGTCGCACCGGCATCGACCTTTACCCCCGGAAGAAGCACCGAGCCCGAGATCGATGCTCCCGAGGCGACTCGTGATCCCTCTCCCATGCATACGGAGGATACTCGTGCGTCCGTTGCGATTTCGCTGGACGGCCCCGACAACACGAGGTCTGTACCAACGCCCTGCACCGCATCCGTTGGGAAGTCTCCGGACAGCGCATCCATATTGGCCCGGACGTACTTCTGAGGTGTTCCGATGTCCATCCAGTACGCGTCAGTAGCGGTACCGAACAGGCGAGCTCCCTCGGCGACGAGTCGCGGGAATAGCTCGCGCTCGGCCGACCACACGCGGTCCGGCGGGATACGGTCGAGGATGGAGGGCTCGAACACGTAGATCCCCGCGTTGATGAGATTGGTGGGGGCCCGCCCGCGAGGCGGTTTCTCGATGAACCCCAGGACGGTTCCGTCCTCCTTGGTGGGCACGACGCCGTAAGCCGATGGGTCCTCAACCGGCGTCAACACGATCGATGCCTCGGCCTCACGTGCCCGATGGAAGTCGAGCACCGCGCCAAGGTCCACGTTGGTCAGAACGTCACCGTTGAACGCCAGAAACGGTTCGTCACCGACGAGATGCTCCGCGTTCTTCAATGCTCCGGCGGTGCCGAGCGGCTCGACCTCGTTCGTGATCTCAAGACTCATGCCCCTCTGCGCCGCGCCGGCCATGGTGTCCGCGAATGCTTCGGCGAGATAGGAGGTCATCAGGACGGCCTGGTCGATATCGTGCTTCAACAAGAGGTCGAAGACATGTTCGATGTGCGGGCGATTCGCGATCGGCAACAGGTGTTTCGGCCGTGTGAGGGTGAGTGGACGCAGCCGGGTGCCGAAGCCACCGGCCAGGATCAGGGCCTTCACTCAGATTCCGGATACGCGCCGGAAGGACAGCCCCACGATCACGATCCCTGCGGCAACCACGATGACGCCCACCCAACGCAGGAGCGGAACCGACTCGTTCAGCACTAGGCGCGAGAAGGCAACGATGAGGATGTAGGAGAGACCCACGAACGGGTAGGCGACCGAGAGCGGGACGCGCGATAGAACCACGAGCCAGAAGATCGCCGAGATCCCGAACAGGAACAGGCCGACCCACAGCAGCGGTTCTTTGGCCACGCGCGTTGCCGTGGCGAAAGGCGTGGACACCTCGGCTCGGCCGATGAAGCCGACCCTGTCCATCGCGGCGCGCAAGGTCAGCTGCCCTGCGATCGAGAAGGCCACGCTGACCAGAACCAGTGCTATTGAGGCGAGTCCGACCCCCGGCCGCGACGGAGCGGCGATGGGAAGGGTCTCGGGTTGCGGTATCTCCAGGGACATACGGGCAGTTTAGTGACCTTTGACGTCGCTCCCGACACTAAGGAGCCGGGGAGAGCATCGCCTTCGTTTGCCACGACGGGGGCGCGATCGCCGTTCCTGCAGCCTCCGCTCGGGCCGTCGAGGTCCGCGTGCGGGCCCCGCCGTCGGTGGTGAAACCGGCACCGTCATACCGGACGTCGACCCTGAAGAGCGAGTCCTTCAGACCAAGCGCCCCCCGGATATCCCATCCGCTGGCGCGAGCCGTCCTGTTGGCGCCCACGATCCGGACGCCTCCGCGATCGGGACCTTTCACGACGGTCACCCGTCCGGAAACGCCGAACGGCTTCACCAGCCGGAATTTCTGAAGCGGTCCCGTGTTGAACGCCGCGTTCAGCTTCGACGAGAATGCTTTCCAGCCCATGGATACGCGCCATTTGAAGTTGGGGTTGGCTGCGACCTTATCGGGACCGTCGGACACGCCGCGCAGATAGGGGAAAGGACTTCCGCCCCAAACGTTCTCGTTGTTCTCCGTGTGGCCGCCCGACGAAGAGGAATACAACGCCTGGATCGGCGAGCCCTTGTAGAGGACCACCTGCGACCGCGTGGCGATCACTGCACGCTTCCAGTCATCCCAGTAGGAGCCCGACCCGGTTCTTTTCGCGTCGCCGATATACGCCTGATCGTAGGTGGAGTCGTAGACGGCGCAATCGCACGGATACCGGTGCTGCCCCGACCGCCGCACCTTTTCGAAAGCGTAGGTCCGCCCGGCGATGGCCTGCGAACGAAGGGATGCCTGCGGCCACGAGGCGGGAACCTCGCCCAAACCGAAGAGGTATTTCTGCATGGGGATCCTGAGCACGAGCCGGAGACAGTAGTCGCCGCACGATCCGGACGAGTAGGTCCCGAAGTTCATGCGCCCGAACGCGTAGTTGTTGGCCTTCTCGTTGATCCGGATCAATGAGTGGAACCGTTCGTACTGAGCAACGAGCGCATGATTCGGGGAGCCGAACACCGACCGCCCGTCACGCCTGATCCTGTTGCCGCCCTTGTAGAGGCGCATGCCGCCCGTTGAGCTGGGGACCACTCGCCAGTTCGCACCGGCTTTGCCGCTGGCGACCCGCATCCCCCCGGCGATCTTGAAGACGATCTGACCTTTACCGGAGTAGAACCTCGACGAGGAAGCGGAGATCGAGCGCCGGCCCTCGAGTAGCCCCACCCGAATGCGCCCGGGCATGTTCGCTCCTCGGACGCGGGCCCCCGAGTAATAGTGCTCGAGGATGCCGGAGGCCGACTGACCATTGAGCGCTCTGCCGTAAGCGCCGTACTGCGACATGCCGATCCCATGTCCCCAGCCACCACCGGAGATGACGACCGTGCGGCCGGCGAGCGCCGGCGCGGCAAGTAGGGCGAGCATTGCCCCCACCGACATAACGATCATCATCTTTCTCACGTGAGGCTCTCTTTCCAGGTCGTCTCGTTCGAAGGTAAACCGGTGGGGTCGTTAATCACGTGGTTAGGGCGGAATCGTACGCTCGCTTCGTCGCGGCTCCGGTGCTCTGCCAGCTGAACCCCGCCGCGTTCGCCCGGCCCGCTCGGGCCAGCGACCGGCGTAACGTCTCGTCCTCGGCCAGCCTCACTATCGCCTCCGACCAGGCGATCGTGTCGTGGGGCTCGACCAGCAATGCCGAGTCCCCGAGAACCTCCGGAGCCGCCGAGTAACGTCCCGCCGCCACGGGGGTTCCCGCCGCCATGGCCTCCAGGGGAGGCAAGCCGAACCCCTCGTAGAGGCTCGGATACAGGAAGAAGGAGGCCGCGGCGAACAGGCCGGGCAGCGTCTCGTCCCCCACCCAACCGATGGGGATGACGCCCGGCGTCCGCGGGATCTCGGGGCCCCATCCGGGGGGGCCTGCCAGCACCAAAGTCCATTCCTTTAGGGCGTCGGCAGCGGCCCGCCATGCCTGAAGCAGACGAACCAGGTTCTTTCGAGGCTCGATCGTCCCCACCGCGAGGGCGAACGGCGGACGGATGCCGAAACGCTCGAGAACGGAGTCCGCCAGCGGAGTCGCCCCGAAGAACACGGGAGACACGCCTTCGGGCGTCACCGCGACGAGATCGGCCGAGAGGTCGAATCGCTCGCGCACCTCTTCGCCCACCGCCGCCGAGGGGACGAGGACCCGGTGCGCACGGCGTACCGACCAGGGCACCAACTCGCGAAGTCGTTCGCCTCCGGGGAACGTGTCGTCCCGGTAGAAGGAGAGATCGTGAACGGTGACCACACCTCGAGTTTCGCCGAGAGCCGGAAGGACGAAGTTCGTTCCGTGAACGAGATCCGTTTGACCGGCCAGCCGTTCGATCGCCGGACTACCGAACCTTCGCCACGTCCACTGAACCCCGCGTGCCGGGACGCGCCAGCGCGCGACTCCCGGGCCGGCCCGCCCGCGCAGAGCGATCGCGTAGCGAACCAGATCCACATCCAAGGCCTCTAGAGCCGTTGCAAGCTCACGCGTATAGCGGCCTACGCCGGTTGGTGGATCGAGCAGTGGTCCGACGTCGAAGGCAACGCGCACCTAGATCGTTGCCGCTTCGGCTTCTTCTCTGTGCGCCACGTACCAGTCGATCGTGCGCCGTAGCCCTTCCTCGAGGTCGATCGCGGCGGTGAACCCGAAGGCGCGGGCCGCGCGCGATGTATCGAGGCTCCGGCGCGGTTGCCCATCGGGTTTCGACGGGTCCCAACGGAGCTGGCCCTCGAATCCGGACAAGCGTGCGATCAGCTCGGCCAGGTCCTTGATCGGGATCTCGACCCCCGAACCGAGGTTGACAGGTTCGGGAGACTCGTAGCGTTCGGTGGCCAGAGCGATCGCCTCGGCCACATCGTCGACGTACAGGAACTCGCGCGTCGCGGTCCCGGTGCCCCAGACCTCGATCTCCGTATCGCCGCGCTCCTTGGCCTCAACGCATTTCTTGATGAGGGCAGGAATGACATGAGAGACAGCCGCATTGAACTTGTCACCGGGCCCGTAGAGATTCGTAGGCAAGAGGTAGATCACGTTCTGTCCGTACTGCGCCCTGTTGGATTGTGCGTGAACCAAGAGTGCCTTCTTGGCGATGCCGTAAGGAGCGTTGGTCTCCTCCGGATAGCCGCTCCACAGATCGTCTTCTTTGAACGGGACAGGCGTGAATTTGGGATAGGCACAGATCGTGCCGAGCAGCACCGTCTTCTCGACCTCACGCCGGCGCGCCTCTTCGATCACGTAGGTGCCCATCAGGAGGTTCGAGATGTACAGCTCGGCGGGGTGCCCGAGGTTCGCGCCGATCCCCCCGACGCGAGCGGCAAGGTGGATCACAACGTCCGGAGCAACCTCCGCGAACAGCTTCTCCACGTCACTCTGGTGTGTGAGGTCGAAGTCACGACTGCGCGCGATAACCACATCGTTCGCTCCCCGTTCGGCGAGCGTGCGACACAGCGCGCCTCCAACGAAACCGGCTCCCCCGGTCACAAGGAAGCGTTTGCTGCTCCACGGGTCCATTTTCGTATCGTAACGGTGTGAGCGGTGGTACCCGGGTGCGAAACCCCAGCGTGGGACAATCCCACGATGCCCGAAGCCGAGCGCATCACCGTCGCCTTGACCCTCGAACAGTGCTGGCACCGGGTGCCCGGCGGGACCGCGGTCGCCGGGTTGGGAATGGCGCGGGCCCTTGACGCGCGCAAGAACGTTGACGTGATCGGGGTTGCCGCCGCCCATCGCGCGCCACCTCCCGCCCCTTGGGTTCCGCCCATCACCACGCAGCACCTTCCCTTGCCACGCGTCGCCCTCTACGAGTCGTGGCACCGCTTCCGACGACCACGCGTCGAGCGGGCCACCGGCCCCATCGATCTGATCCACGCGACCGCGCTGACGATCCCTCCTCGCACGGCTCCCCTCGTGGTAACGATCCACGACGTCGCGTGGCTTGACGCACCGCAGAACTTCACGCCGCGCGGGGTTCGGTTCTTCGATCGAGCTCTTCGGATCGCCAAGGACGAGGCAGACCTCATTCTCTGCCCCTCGCGCGCGACCAAGGACGCATGCGTCGACTATGGGTTCGCGGAGGCCAGGGTGAGCATTCTGCCCCTGGGCGTCGACGCTCACCCCGCAACCCGGGACGAGATCCTCCGGGTGAAGCGGAACTACGGACTTGAGCGCCCCTACGTCCTATGGACGGGGACGATCGAGCCGCGCAAGAACCTCCCCGGTCTCCTGCGCGCATTCAGGAGGATCGATGCTCCGATCGATCTCGTTCTCGTGGGGCCCAAGGGCTGGAACGAGGATCTGGACCCTCTGTTGAACAACCAGGCGGAGCGGATCAAGACGCTGGGATTCGTTCCGCGCGACGATCTCCCACCCCTCTACGCCGGTGCGGTTGCCTTCTGCTGGCCCAGCTTCCTCGAGGGATTCGGCTTTCCGGTGCTAGAGGCGATGGCGCAGGGAACGCCCGTCGTAACCTCTAAGGGCACGTCCACCGAAGAGATCGCCCACGACGCGGCGATCCTCGTCGATCCCGGGGATCCGGCGGCGATCGCGGAGGGTATCGAGAGGATCATCTCGGACGAAGAACTAGCGCGAGGAGCTCGCCGCGAGGGGGCGGGAACGGGCGGCCGCCTATTCCTGGGACCGAACCGGGGAGCTGCTCGAGGCCGCATACAGAGAGGTCATCGCATGAAGAAAGTCGGGATCAACCTGCTGTGGATGGTGCCCGGCGTGGTTGGTGGTTCCGAGACCTATCTCGCGCGCCTCCTCTACGGATTGGCGGAGCGTTCGTCCGAGCTCGACTACACGATCTTCGCTCTTCCGCCGTTCAAGGACGCACACCCGGGTCTCGCGAAGACCTTCAAGACGGCTTATGCACCGGTGAGCGGTTCGTGGAAATCCTTCCGCGTGGCAGGCGAGAACTCGTGGCTGGCACGTGAGTGCCGACGCCGGCATATCGATCTGGTGCACCATGCCGGAGGCATCGTGCCGATAGTGCGAGCCGCAAGACCGATCCTCACGATCCACGACCTGCAGTACCTCTACTACCCCGAATACTTCACTCGAGCCAAACTCTCGTACCTGAAACGCATGGTGCCCAGGTCATGTGAAGCGGCGAGGTTGGTGCTGACGCCCAGCGAATTCTCCCGAAGAACGGTCATCGAGAGGATGAACATCGACCCGGAGATCGTCCTCGTGGTTCCGCACGGCATCTCCCCACGGGAGTCCGGCGACGAACGCGGGGACGTGCGCAAGCGCTACGGGGTCGATGGGCCCTTCTTCCTCTATCCGGCCATCACGTACCCGCACAAGAACCACCTGGTTCTCCTCGAGGGGTTCGCGAAGGTCTTGAAGGTGCACCCAGACATCACCCTCGTGCTAACGGGGGCGAAGGGTTCGATGGAAGTGCGGATCGCCAGGGCCGTGCGGGAGCTCGGCATCGAGTCGAACGTCCGCCGGCTCGGCTACGTCCCTTCGCAGCATCTGGATGCGCTGTACGACGAAGCGATCGCGCTCACCTTTCCTTCGCGCTTCGAAGGCTTCGGGGCCCCCGTCCTCGAAGCGATGGCCCGCGGTTGCCCCGTCATCGCCGCCGATGCAACCGCCCTGCCGGAGGTCGTCGGGGATTCGGGGTGCCTCGTGTCACCGGACAACGCAGACCAGTGGCATCAGGCGATGATCGAGATGAGCGAGAACGGTGAGGACGCCCAGCGTTACGCGAAGGCCGGCCTTGCCAGGGCCGGGGAGTTCACCTGGGGGCACTCGGCCGACATCCTCGAGAAGGCATATCTCCATGCTCTCGGTACGACGCTATGAGGTTCGTCGTCGTCACGCCGCACTTCACTCCAGACGTCGCTCCCACCGGCGAGGTCGTCACACGCATCGTGGAAGAGCTGGCCGCCCGGGGACACGAGATCGAGGTGCTCACCTCCCTTCCCTGGTATCGCGGACACTCCGTAGAGCCGGGTTACGGGGGGCGGCTGCTGCGACATGAAGACACCCCGTGGGGTCGCATCACCCGGGCGCATCCCTTCCCGGCTCAGAACAAGCTGGACCTCCTGCGCCGGGCGGCTTCCTTCCTCGGATTCAGCACGATCCTGGCCGCGGCCGGCGCGCGGGGGCCGCGTGTCGATGGGGTTCTCGCGCTGTCACCGCCGTTGACCCTCGGCGTTACCGGTTGGGCGATAGCGCGACGCCGCAAGGCGCCTTTCGTCTTCAACATCCAGGACGTCTACCCAGACGTCGCGGTCGAGCTCGGCGTATTGCGAAACTCGACGATCATCGCGGCCGCGCGACGTTTCGAGCGTTTCTGCTACGAACGGGCGGATGCCGTCACCGTCCTCTCGGACGATCTGCGCGACAACGTAGGCGCCAAGACCTCCCAGCCCGCCAAGGTGCGAGTCATCCCCAACTTCGTCGACACGACCTGGATTACACCGGGTGAACGAGAGAACGCCTACCGGCGCGAGTTCGGACTCGAGGACAAGACCGTCGTGATGTACGCCGGGAACGTGGGCCTGTCGCAGTCGATACAGCTCGTTCTCGAAGCCGCCGAGGCCCTCGCGTACGAACCCGATCTCATGTTCGTCATCAACGGAGCCGGCGCCAAACGAGACGAGCTCCAGCGTGCGGCTCACGGGATGGCGAACGTGCGTTTCGTAGACATGCAACCCGTCGGCCGGTTGCCGGAGGTCCTGGCGGCGGCCGACATCCATCTCGTGCCCTTGAAACGCGGTCTAGCCCGATCCAGCGTCCCGTCCAAGACCTATTCGGTGCTGGCTGCGGGAAGACCCATCGTGGCGAGCGTCGACCGCGGGAGCGAGGTCGCCAGGGTCCTCGAACGAACGGGGGCCGGCATCGCGGTCCCTCCCGAGGATGCGGAATCCTTCACGAAAGCGATCCGGAAGCTGATCGAATCCCCGGCCGAGGCGCAAGCGATGGGAGCCGCAGGCCGCGCCTTCGTAGAAACCTGGGCCTCCCCCGCCGCCATAGCCGAAGCCTACGAACATCTATTCGAGGAATTAGCGAGTTCAACATAGTCCGCCCGGCAGACCCGAAGGCGAGTCGGAGCACGCCCGACAGACCCGAGGGGGGTCTGGGGGGAGTAGGCCGCCTAGGCGGCCGGTCCCCCCAGTGGGTTGCCGCAGGCCGGCACGAAGGTGCCGGCCGGTAAGCAAGGGCTGCGGTCAGCAGCCCGCCGCGTGCGGGCATGAGAACAGGAATAGTTTGCGTTGCTAATTAGTTGTGCTAAGTATGAGCACAACTATGTCTTCCAACAGGACCCGGAAAGAGGAGCGGCTGGCGGCCGAGCTGAGGCTCGCCGTCTTGAGACTCAGCGCGCCGGCTCCGGCAGCAGGCCCCCGCCGATGTCACGCCCTCGATGCTCTCGGCTCTCACCGTCGTCGAGAGCCTCGGTCCGATCGCCCTCGGAGATCTCGCCGGATTCGAGCGGGTGCGGCCGCCGACGATGACCCGCATCGTCGCCCGGCTCGAGGAGGACGGTCTAGTCCGCAAGGAGCCGGATGGGTCCGATCGGCGGATCACCCGGCTCAGCCTCACGGATACCGGTCGCAAATTGATCGCCAAGAACAGGACGCGCAAGGACGCTTACCTCGCCGACCGGCTCAGGCAGCTCTCCTCACGCGAGCGCTCGCAACTGCAGGCCGGGGTCGAAGTGATCCAGCGCCTGTTGGACGAGGAGGCCCGATGACGAAGCTCATGCTGGCCGCCGACAGGACGTTCCGATCGCTGAGGATCCGCAACTACCGCCTGTACTTCTTCGGGCAGGTCGTCTCTTTCACCGGAACGTGGGTGCAGTCGGTCGCGCAGATGTGGCTCGTGCTCGAGCTCACGGGGAGCGGCGTCGCACTTGGCGTGGTAACCGCTCTCCAATTCCTTCCGATGTTGCTGTTCGGCATCTGGGGCGGCGTGGTCGCAGACCGCTTCGACAAACGCAGGGTTCTGATGTGGACGCAGTCCGCCGGTGCCGCACTGGCCTTCGCCCTTGCGGTGCTGTCACTTACCGACGTTCTGACGCTGTGGATGATCTACGGCTTCGCTCTCGCACTCGGATTCGTGACCGTGATCGACAACCCCACCCGTCAGAGCTTCGCGGTGGAGATGGTCGGCCCAGAGGACCTGAGCAACGCGGTCGGGCTGAACAGCACGATCTTCACGTCCGCGCGAATGTTGGGGCCGGCTCTGGCTGCGATCCTGATCGCGGCCTTCGGAGTGACGGTCTGTTTCTTCATCAACGCCGTGTCATTCGTCGCCGTCATCGGTTCGCTGTACGCGATGCGTCCCGACGAGCTACATCGAAGCGAGCCCGTCCCACGCTCTAGAGGACAGCTACGCGCCGGTTTCCGGTACGTGTGGACGCGCCCCGAGCTGCGATCGGCGATCTTGATGGTCAGCGTCATCGGCACGTTCGCGTTCAACTTCCGCATCCTTCTTCCTTTGATGGCCAAGACCACGTTCGGAGGGGATGCAGGCACCTACGGAGCGCTCGCAGCCATGATGGGCGCGGGCACCGTGATGGGGGCCCTCGGCGTCGCGAGTCGCCGGCGACCAAGGCGCAGGGTGTTGGTCGGCTCCGCACTCGCGTACGGGATTCTGATCATCGCGACGGGCGCCGCGCCGACGATGGCCTGGGCGCTCGCACTATTGATCCCCATGGGCGGCGCCGGGATCGCGTTCTTGTCCACCGCCAATGCAACGATGCAGCTCAACTCGACCGACTCGATGAGAGGTCGGGTGATGGCTCTCTACGCGGTCGTGTTCTTGGGGAGCACGCCGATCGGCAGTCCGATCACGGGCTGGCTGGCGGAAACCGTTGGGGTGCGCGAGACCTTCTACCTGACGGGGGGCGTGACGCTCGCCGCCGCACTCGTGGCCTTGCTGTGGGCACGCCGGCAGCGCGACCTCGCGGTCGTTGCAGGAGAGAAGGATCGGGCCATCAGCGAGGCTGCGTAGCTCCGGGCATCGCTGCGATCCGCTCTTTTACCCACGGTCTCAACTCGCGCAGGAACCCGGGGTCGATCGAGTGTGGCATCGGCGACTCACGGAAGAGCACGTTCGCTCCCGCCGCCTCGAGCCGCTCACGCGCATCGCGGCCGAAGTCCACGCCGATCACCGGATCGTAAGTGCCGTGACCAACCGCGACGTGAAGTCCGGAACGGTCGTCGAGGTCGAGGTCCAGCCCCTCGACCGTCGGTATGAAACCGCTGAGTCCGATCAGTCCGGCCGGCTCGGTCCGTCCCCGTTCCAGCCCTACCGAATAGGTCATCACGGCACCCTGCGAGAACCCGCCGACGATCGTGCGGTCCATGCCGATGCCGGTGTCCTCTTCGACCCCATCGAGCCACGAACGAACGGCCTCGAGAGTGGGCCAGAAGGTCTCGGGATCCGGATAGCCAACGCGTTTCACGGCGTACCAGTGCGCTCCCCCGGGGGGTAGAGAGAGCGGTCCGCGCGGAGCGAAGCCCCGCAGCCGCCGGTCCGGGTCGAGGATGTCGAACAACGGGTACAGGTCGTTCTCGTCGGCGCCCCGACCATGCCACAGGAGCAACAGGCCCTCGGGCTCGGCAGCCGCCGGTCGCTCGCGGTACCGGAGCGCTCCCATGTCGCCCATCACGCGTCCTCCCTGCACACCGCCGGGGTCTCTCCAGGCACCGGGATGGGAAGGGGCAGGATCTGAGTCACGCGCTCGGTCCGGAAGCGTCGCTTGCCGACGATGACGGCTACATCGATGCCGGGCTTCGTGTGACCGGCCTCGACCTGGGCGCCGGGCACCGCCGCCGACACGTATGTCGCCATCTGCCGGGCCTCCGGTGCATCCTCGTCGTAGCGGATCACGGTTCGCTTGAACGTGAACCGCTCGGCGTTGGCGATGTCAGCGCCGTCGATCCGGAGCGAGCCCTCTTCCGTTTGGGTAGCTGCGATCAGATCCTCAGCGGCCTCGCTCGCGACGCCCTCTTTGAAGCTCCCGTTGTACACGCCGACTCGGATCGTGGAGGGATCGATGTTGGGGACGTCATCCGCCTCGGCCGGCGACTCGTTGTCTGCGATCGCCTCGAACATCGTGCGCATCGTCGGGACGTCGGGGACGACGATCGACCCGCGCTCGTCCTCGACGACGCCGAGGTTCGGCACCGTATAGGCCTCGTAGTCCTCCCCGTTGAACGCGCGGAAACGCTCGCCGAGATGCTTGAGCCCCAACAATGTCTCGGAGGTTTCGAGGTGTTCGCCCGCGGCCGACAAGAGTTTCTGGATCCTGCTCGGGTGGAGGAAGGTCTCGACCGAGGTCGCCTTGTCGATCGCGGCCGCGAGGAACGCCTGCTGGTTCTGCATGCGGGCGAAGTCCCCCTCCTCGAAGACCTTCCTCGACCGCACGTAGCGGATCGCCTTCTCTCCGTCGAAGTGGATCATGCCGGGTTCCTTGATCTCGATCCCCGTAGCGGAATCGAACGGGATCGCCTTCGGGATGCAAACGTCGACTCCCCCGATGGCGTCGACGACATCCCGGAACCCGGCGATGTTCACCTGCGCGTATTTATTGATCTCGAGACCCGTCAGGTCCTTCACCGTGCGGATCAAACTGTGGATCCCCGATTCGAGCGCGGTGTTGATCTTCCCCTTGCCGCCATCCGCCAGGGGCACGTAGAGATCGCGCGGGAACTGGACCATGATCACGTGATCGGTGTCCGGATCGATGTGCGCCAGGATCAACGTATCGGCGCGCTGCCCGGTGATGGCCTCGCCGGTCGTGGGATCGACATCGTCCGCGCCGAGGCTGTCCTGCTCGCCCTCGGTCAGCCCCGCGCGAGTCCGAACCGACGAGCAGCGCGGTGAAGGGTTCGCCCTCTGGCTTCACGTTTAACTCACGTTTAGCGCCCTCGGGGATTTGGACTTCGTTGTTGGCGTCGAAGTAGAGGTAGGCGACGTATCCGGCTCCCGCGGCGAGCACCAACAGGACGATCAGCGGGATCAGGACCCACTTCTTGCGGAGGAAGCGCCACCTCTTGTGCTCGCGCTGGCGGTAGCTCCGGAACACCTCGGGGCTGCCCGAGCCGAACATGCCTGCCGGTTTCTTCTTGAACGGATTCCGCATAGGTCAGCCAGTATGGGCCAGGCGCGCGCTCAAGAAGAGATCCTTCACAACATCTCCAAATCTCAGGCCCGGCCCGGAACGCCCGGCTCGGTCATCGGCGTGGGATCGAGGACCTTGTCGAGTTGATCTTCGGACATGACATCGTTCTCGAGGGCGACCTCACGGATCGTCTTGCGCTCGGCGAAGGCCTGCTTGGCCAGGCCGGCCGCCTCCTCGTAGCCGATGTAGTCCGTGAGCGCGGTGCACAGCATCAGAGACTGCTCCATCAGGTGGGCGGCGCGCTCCTCGTCGGCTTCTATGCCCTTGACACATCGCTCCGTGAACGCGGTGACGCCGTTACGAAGGATCGTCATCCCAAACAACAGATTGAAGGCGAAGGAGGGCCAGAAGACATTCAGATCCAGCTGGCCCCCATGGGCGGCCAACGAACACACTTCGTCGAACCCGATCACCTGGAAACAAACCATGTTCATCATCTCGGCCATGCTGGGGTTGACCTTTCCAGGCATGATCGACGAGCCCGGCTGCACCGGAGGAAGGACGATCTCGGCGATCCCGGTGCGGGGGCCGGACGAGAGCAACCGGAGATCCGACGCGATCCGTGAGATCTCCACAGCGCTGTTGCGCACCGCACTCGAAAGGTGCGCCATGTCGCCGCCGGACTGGGTCAGGCGGAAGAAGTTCTCCCCGCGCCGAACATCGAACCCGGTCATCTCTCGAAGGTGTTTCACGATCGCGTCGATGTAGGCGGGCTCGGCATTGATCCCCGTCCCCGCAGCCGTTCCTCCGATGTTCAGTTCCTCGAGGGTGTGCGCCGCGTCCCTCACTCTCTCGATCGCTTTCCCGATGGCGTCCGCGTAACCGGAGAACTCCTGTCCGAGGCGGATGGGCACGGCGTCCTGCAGGTGGGTGCGCGACGACTTGACTATCCCGTCGAACTCGCGCGCTTTCGAATCGAGGGCGCCGCGGAGCCCCTCTAGAGCCTCGATCAGGCCGGGCACGACGCGCAACGCCCCCAGTCGTACCGCAGTGGGGTTCGTGTCGTTCGAGGACTGAGCGAGGTTCACGTGGTCGTTCGGATGGACCTTTCGATCGACACCCCTACGCCCGCCGAGAAGCTCCGATGCGCGATTGGCCAGGACCTCGTTGGCGTTCATGTTGTGCGACGTTCCCGCGCCGGCCTGCCAGGGATCGATGACGAAGTGGTCGTCCAGCTTGCCCTCGAGCGCCTCGTCCGCCGCCGAGACGATCGCCCGCCCTATCTCCTCGTCCAGCCGCCCGGTGTCCATGTTCGCCAGGGCGGCGGCTTTCTTGATCATGACCATGCCCCACACGTAGTCCGGCTGAGGGGGCAGTCCGGAGATCGGGAAGTTCTCGCGGGCCCTCTGCGTCTGAGCACCGAACAGCGCATCGGCGGGGACCCGAACCTCGCCGAGCGTGTCTTTCTCGATCCTGTGCTCGCTCACCGTAGGGCCTCCTCGCCGCCGGATCCGATTCGGGTCGTACAACTCGACGATAAACCGGCGGGACGCGGGCTCCTGCTATCGATCCTGGCTGCACAGGATGGGCAACTGGCAGGCGCCCGTCCAGCGCGACACCTGCGCCAGGACCAGACCGGACAGCACCAGACCCAGGGCCAGCGCCGTCACCCACCATACGGTCGGCGCCCGCCACCGGTCGGGAGCAGCGCGTCTCCGTGGGATCGAGCGCGGGAGTGTCGCTGTAGGCGACCTCGGCGAGAACGAGCCTCGCGTCCTGGAGTAGGTGGCTCCTCACGTAGATGATCGCGGGAGCCCAGGGGTTCGAGCCGCCGTACAACCACGCGCCGGGCGCTTTTCGATCCTTCACCGTGCGGGTGTCGATACCCGCTTCGGCCAGGCGCCCCGCCAGCAGATGGGCGTCGATATCGTTGGTCGCGGTCACCAGCTGGACCCACGATCCCCCGCCGCTGGGATCGACCAGGTCGGGAGGCGGCGGGAGGTCTACTCGGACGCCCATGACCTCAGCGGCCCCCGAAGAGCGACCGGGCGATGACCACGCGCTGGATCTGGTTGGTGCCTTCGTAGATCTGGGTGATCTTCGCATCCCGCATCATGCGCTCGACCGGGTATTCGCGTATGTATCCATAGCCGCCGAGGGCCTGCACGCAGTCGGTGGTGACGGACATCGCGACGTCGGAGGCGTAGCACTTCGCGATCGCCGCCCAATAGGAGACGCGGGCATCTTCTTCCTCGATGGCGGCGGCTGCCTTGTAGACGGCCAGTCGCGCGGTCTCGATCTTCATGGCCATGTCCGCGAACATGAACTGCAGTCCCTGGAATGCAGACAGCGGCTTTCCGAACTGTTTGCGTTCGCCGCAGTACTCGACCGCGATATCGAAAGCTCCCTGGGCGATACCGAGCGCCTGGGCGGCGACCGTCGGTCGGGAGAAGTCAAGGGTACGCATGGCGACGGGGAAGCCACCGTTGACCTCACCTATGACGGCCGCGTCCGGGACCCTGCAATCCTCGAGGATCACCTCGCGCGTGGGTGACCCGCGGATGCCCATCTTCTCTTCCTTGCGCCCCAAGGAGAAGCCCTTCGCGTCGCTGGAGATCAGGAAGGCCGTGATGTTCTTGCCCTTGGATCCCTCCGGATCGGTTACGGCGAAATACGTGTACAGATCGGTGGCGCCCGCGCCGGTGATGAACCTCTTGGACCCGTTGAGCACCCATCCGTCGCCGTCCTTCACCGCGCGACTTCGCATCGCGGCGGCATCCGATCCGGAGCCGGGCTCGGTCAGGCAATAGGACATCCGGTGCTCACCGTTCGTGACACCCTCGCAGACGAGGCGCTTCTGTTCGTCGGTACCGGCGAGAAGAACCGGGATGGCACCCAATTTGTTCACCGCTGGGATGAGCGAGACCCCCGCAGACCAGCGCGAGA
This sequence comes from uncultured Actinomycetes bacterium, assembly GCA_963777015.1. Classification (GTDB taxonomy): domain Bacteria; phylum Actinomycetota; class CADDZG01; order CADDZG01; family WHSQ01; genus JACCXF01. Next base: position 564,030 of record CAVZOQ010000003.1, on the reverse strand, counting down.
TCTCCTCCACGAGCAGGCAGAGCTCCACCGCGCCGCCGCCGGCTCCCCCGTGCTCCTCGGGATAGGACACGCCCGCGAAGCCGTTCTTCACGAGGAGCTCGTCGATGTCCCAGGGGAACTCGTCGGCCTCGTCGATCTCCGCTGCCCGGGGCGCGATCTTGTCCTCGACCAGCTGCCGCACCGAGCGACGGAACGCTTCTTGCTCCTCGGAGAGGTGGAAGTTGAGCCCTTCTTTCATGAGGCCATCGTAGCGATTCCGCGAGGCCCCACGGTGTGCCGGACGCCTGCCCCATCGGGGGGTTCGGTAAGCTGACCCCCCAAATAGACCCGAGGGTCAAGGAGAGACAGTGGCGGGATCGATAGACGCGATCAGGAAAGCCATCGTGGATGGCGCTCCCGGGGACGCCATCGGAGCCCTCGCGTTGCCGGAGACCATGCGGGCGGCATTCATCCGCAAGGACGAGCGGGAGATGTTCCGTGGGATGGACCCCACGGCCAAGGATCCCCGCAAATCCATACACGTCGACGAGGTGCCGACGCCGCCCCTGGGACCGAACGAGTGCCTCATCGCGGTGATGGCCTCGGCGATCAACTACAACACCGTGTGGAGCTCGATCTTCGATCCGGTTCCGACCTTCGCGTTCCTCGAGAAGCTGGGGCTCGAGAGCGATCTAGGCGCGCGGCACGACCTCGACTATCACATCCTCGGTTCCGATGCGTCGGGAGTGATCCTCAAGACGGGGCCGGGCGTCACGCGCTGGAAACCCGGCGACCAGGTGACAGTTCACTGCAACTACGTGGACCTGGAAGCACCCACCGGACACGACGATTCCATGCTCGACCCCAATCAGCGCATCTGGGGCTTCGAATCCAACTTCGGCGGGCTCGCCGACATCGCGATGGTGAAGGCGAACCAGCTGATGCCCAAGCCGCGTCACCTCACCTGGGAAGAGGCCGCGTGCCTGGGCCTGGTGTCATCAACCGCGTACCGGATGCTGGTCTCGGGGAACGGGGCGCGCATGAAACAGGGCGACATCGTCCTGATCTGGGGCGCGACCGGCGGCCTCGGCGGCTTCGCGTGCCAGTACGTCCTTAACGGCGGCGGTGTTCCGGTCGCCGTCGTGTCATCGGCCGAGAAGTGCCAGTTGCTCCAATCGATCGGCGTAGAACACATCATCGATCGCAAGGCGGAGGGCTACAACTTCTGGAACGGCGACGAGCCGGACCAGAAAGAGTGGAGACGCTTCGGAAAACGGATCCGCTCGCTCGTGGGAGAGGACCCCGACATCGTCTTCGAGCATCCCGGACGGCAGACCTTCGGTGCAAGCGTGTTCGTTGCGAAGCGCGGCGGAACCATCGTGACGTGTGCGTCTACCTCCGGATACATGCACACCTACGACAACCGCTATCTGTGGATGCACCTCAAGAGGATCATCGGCTCGCACTTCGCCAACTACAGAGAGGCGTGGGAAGCCAACCGGCTCGCCGGGCTCGGGAAGATCCACCCCATCCTGTCGACTACCTATCCACTCGAGGAGACCGGTGAGGCCGCCTACGAGGTGCACCAGAACCTCCACACGGGCAAGGTCGGGATCCGCGTTCTGGCCGAGGAAGACGGACTGGGTGTCGCTGATGAAGACCTTCGAGCCCGTCACCTCGAAAGGATCGAGCTCTTCCGCCGCTTCGACTGATCAGCTCGCCCGAGCCGTGCTTTCGGCGAGCGATCGCTGCACCCTGCCGAGCAGGTCGTTTGCGGCGAACGGCTTCTGTAGGAAGTCGGGCCCTTCGCCCACCTCGCGTTGCCGGGCGATGATGTCATCGGTGTAGCCGGACATGAAGATCACCGGACAATCGGGGGTGCGAGACAGAAGCAGCTCGGCGATCTGCTTTCCGGAAACGACCGGCATGATGACGTCGGTCAATAAGAGATCGACATCGAGGCCGGCCCCGACCCTATCGAGCGCCTCTTCGGGACCCATCGAAACCACTCGATAACCGTTCGATGTGAGGATCCTCTCGACGAGCCTCCTAACGGCATCTTCATCCTCGACCACGGCTATGACCGCGCCGTCGCCGGACGCGGGCTCTTTGCGGGTCTCGATCTCCTTGACGCTTGCCTTCTCATTCGTGGCGGGCAGGTAGACCTTGAACGTAGTCCCCTCGCCATCGCTGGAGTAAACCGAGATGTGACCCAGGGCCCCCTGCACGATCCCGTGCACGATCGCGAGTCCCAGTCCCGTCCCATTCCCTCGTTCCTTCGTCGTATAGAAGGGCTCGAAGACGTGGTCCCTATCCATATCCGATATCCCATGGCCGGAGTCGCTGATGGTGAGGCAGACGTAGCGTTCGATCGCGCCCTCATCGGCGAACTGCTCCAACCATCCCTCGCCCTGGGTGACGTTCTCGGTGGCGATCGTGAGGCGTCCGCCGTCGGGCATCGCGTCGCGCGCGTTCACCGCGAGGTTGGCGAGGATCTGCTCCATCTGACCTTGGTCCACCTTGGAAGGCCACAGGTCGACGGCGAGGTGCGTCTCGAGTTCAACGTCCTCACCGATCGATCGGCGAAGCAGCGTCTCCATATCGGTCACGACATCGTTGAGATTGAGGACCTCGAGCTCCACCACCTCCTTGCGCGAGAAAGTCAGGAGCTGGCGGACCAGATTCGTCGCGCGCTCACCTGCCGCCAGGATCTCCCCTGCATCCTCCTGGCGTGGGTCGGCCCCGCCCAGATCGTCGAACAGGAAGCGCGCGTAGCTTTGGATCACCGCGAGCAGGTTGTTGAAGTCGTGCGCAACCCCCCCGGCCAAGCGCCCGACGGCCTCCATACGTTGTGATTGGCGGAGTTGCTCCTCGAGGTGTTTGCGCTCGCTGATATCGATCAAGAAACCCTGGGCCATCTTCGGTCGACCTTGATCGTCGCGTAGAAGCCGCGCCTCGTCCTGGACCCACACCACGGTGCCGTCGCGTGCGATCATGCGATACTCGCCGCGGTAGAAATCCCCGTTCTTGTTGAACTCATCGGTTTCGTCGATGATCCGCTGGCGGTCCTCGATGTGAATGCGGTTCCACCAAAGCTCACTCTGGTCGATCATCTCTGCAGGCGTGTAACCCAGCAGCCCTTCCACCTGGGGACTCATGAACACCGTATTTTCCTCATTGGTCATCTCGTAGACGTATGTGATCGCGGGGATGTGCTCGACGAGCGAACGATGGCGTTCCTGTGTTTCTTGCAGAGCCCTTTCTGTGCGGCGTTGCTCGGTGACGTCTACGAACATGCCCTGCGCGAGGGGTGGCCTTCCCTCCGATCCGGGCAACAGGCCGGCGTAGTCGCGGATCCATTTGACCTCGCCGTTAACCACCATCCGGTACTCGCTCCGGTAGTCGTGGCCGTCGCGCTTGAAGGCCTCCCACTCGGAATCGACCCGGTCGCGATCCTCGGGATGCACCAGAGCCAGCCACGCGCTGGGATCGTTGACCATCTCTTCGGGGCTGATACCGAGGATGCCCTGGATCTGCGGACTCATATAGACGTTGGAGTCCTGCTCCTCTACGCCGCAGATGTACGTGCACGCGGGCAGGTTCTCAACGAGGATGCGATAGCGGTCCTCGGCCTCAATGAGGGCCCTGCCCACGTCGGGGTCGGGCGGAGTGAACCAGGCCCGTGTGGGCTCGGAACCGTTGATAGTCGTGTCGCTCACGTCGGGAAGGCGCTCCTAGGTCGAGAGGTTGACCACCCGGAGGGCCTGCGTCGTGTGGCGGGACGGGGTCTCGGGCTTCCTATGGGTTACATCGTCTGGCCGGGGGTGAGTCTGGATAAGTAATCAGAGAGGGTTTGGGGTGTTTGTCGGGCTACGTGGACGTCAGCCCGGCACCTTGAAGATCACCGCGTCGCCCTGGCCCCCGCCGCCACACAGTGCCGCGGCTCCCATACCCCCGCCTCTTCGACGCAGCTCGTAGATCAGGCTCACCGCGAGCCGCGCCCCCGTGCACCCGATCGGGTGACCCAGCGCGACCGCGCCTCCATTCACATTGACCTTCTCCTCGGCGGTCTTGTCCCCATTGAAAAGCATCCGGGTCGAATGCAGGGCGACGGCCGCGAACGCCTCATTGATCTCGACAAGGTCGAGGTCGCCGGCACTCAAACCCGCCTTCTTGAGCGCTGCCTGAACAGCGAGAGCCGGAACCGTATGTAGATAGGGAGGCCGGTCCGCGGACATGCCGTGGGCCACAACCTCCGCGAGCGGCTCGATACCGAGCTCCGCCGCCCGTTCCGCGCTCATCACGATCACAGCGGCTCCACCGTTGCTGATCTGGGACGCGTTCCCCGCGGTGATCGTGCCGTCGGGCTGGAACGCCGGCTTGAGCTTCCCCAGCGACTCAACGGTCGCATCGGGACGGATGCCCTCATCGGTGTCGAAGACCAGCGGATCGCCTTTCCGCTGGGGCACCTGCAGTGGGACGATCTCTTCCGCGAAGGACCCTTTCTCGCGAGCGGCTGCCGCGCGCGAGTGTGAACGAGACGCCCACTCATCCTGCTCGTCGCGGGGGATCGAGAACTCGGCGTTCACGTCGTCGGACTGATCCCCCATGTGCTTGTTCTTGAACGCATCCCACAGACCATCGTGGATCATCGAGTCCACGATCCGCCCATCTCCCATGCGCAGACCCTGCCGCGCTTTCGGCAGCAGGTAGGGAGCCTGATCCATCGACTCCATGCCGCCGGCGACCACCACCGATACCTCCCCGGCTCGGATCAGTTGGTCGGCAAGAGCGATCGCGTTCAGGCCGGAAAGACAGACCTTGTTGATTGTGATCGCGGGAACCGAGGTGGGAACCCCCGCCTTGATCGCGGCTTGGCGGGCAGTGATCTGTCCGGTTCCCGCCTGCAGAACCTGTCCCATGATCACGTAGTCGACCTGATCGCCGGACAGTCCGGCCCGTTCCAGGGCACCCTCGATCGCGCGCGCGCCGAGATCGACTGCCGGGACACCCGAGACCGCTCCGCCAAACTTCCCGATCGCGGTGCGAGCGGCCGAGACGATGACCGAATGGGCCATGACGAGCTCCTTTCACCTCCGATTGAGGCTCTTGCACGAGAGAATCCCATCTTACGTAGTCGTTTTGCATCCATGGACCACGTTCGACCTGACAGGATGCTGTTGATGATGGGAAATCGGGACCTCTCCGGCGCCGGCGGGAGACGGCAACCGTCACGGTTTGGCGCCGGCATGGCCAGCTCCAGCGGGCGATACATCGCGTTCGTCATCGCCTTCGGGTTCGCCGTCCTGGTCGTCCTCGTCCTGACCACCGACCCCTTCCGAGAGCATGCGTCCTCGCTCGAGCTGTGGGTGCTGTCCGGGCTGGTCATCGTCGGCGAGATGCTGCCGATCCGCTACTCACGCCACGGGGAGATGACCGAGGTCGTCACCTCGACCACCTTCAGCTTCGCCCTCCTCTTGTCATGGGGGGTGGGCCCGGCCCTCCTCGCGCAGGTGATGGCGTCGTTGATCGCAGACCTGGCGCGCCGGAAACCGTGGTGGAAGACCGCCTTCAATGCGGCTCAGTACGCGATCAGCATGGGAGCCGCCTACGCCGTCCTCGAGGTGACAACCGGGATCCCACGAACCATCACGCCGCACTTCCTTCCCCGCGACCTCCCCTTCATCATCCTTGCGATGGCGACCCTGCTAGCGCTCAATCTGGTCATCACCGGCACCGGCATGGCTCTTCATCACCAAAGATCGATACGAGACTTCCTTCGCGCCGACGTTTCGTCGAGCCTCTTCGGCGACGGGGTGTTGCTGATGCTGGCGCCGGTGACGTTGATCGTTGCCGAGATGGATCTCTGGTTCTTGTTATTGCTCCTCGTCCCACTCGTGGGCGTCTACATCCTGACCCACGAGAACAGCAAGCTCGTGGCGAGGCTACGGAAACAGGCGGACCAGAACCGGCATCAAGCTCTGCACGACCCGCTCACCAACCTGCCCAACAGGACCTTGCTGCAGGACCGCATACAGCAGGGGATCCTTCGCGCCGAGCGAGACGGACACAGGCTGGCTCTGATGATGATGGACCTCGACCGCTTCAAGGAGGTCAACGACGCACTGGGCCACCACAGTGGCGACATCCTCCTGTCACAGATCGCCAAGCGACTCCGCCGGGCGCTTCGCCAAAGCGACACCGTCGCCCGTCTAGGCGGGGACGAGTTCGCGGTGCTCTTGCCCCACGTCGCGGACCATTCCGCGGCGATCGCCATCGCCGAGAAGCTCGCCGAGTCCCTCCACGAACCGTTCGCCATCTCCGAACTGTCGCTGGAAGCGGGCGGCAGCATTGGGATCGCGATCTATCCGGACCATGCTTCCGACATGGGAGAGCTCGTGCAACGCGCCGACGTCGCTATGTATGCCGCGAAGAGCGGCCCTCGCTCGTGGGAGCTCTATGCAACCGAGCACGACCAGCAGAGCGCGGGCCGGCTGGCCCTCGTCGCACAGCTGCGCCACGCCATCGATCACGAGGAACTCGTCTTGCACTATCAACCGAAAGGTGAGCTGAGCTCCCGGCGGGTGAAGGGCGTCGAGGCTCTCGCGCGCTGGAGACACCCGCACAACGGACTCATGCTGCCGGACGACTTCATCCCTCTCGCGGAGCACACCGGACTGATACGTCCCCTCACGTTGTACGCGCTCAACCGCGCGTTGAAGCAGCACCGCGCATGGCGGGAGAAGGGCATCGACCTGGACATAGCCGTGAACCTCTCTCCTCAGAGCTTGTTGGATCTGCAGCTTCCGGAAGAGGTTCAGGGCCTCCTCGAAAGGTGGAAGGTCGACGCGAGCAAGCTCAAGCTCGAGATCACGGAATCGAGCATCATGGCAGACCCGATGAGAGCGATGCGCGTGCTGACTGAATTGAGCGAGATGGGGATCGCGCTCTCCGTCGACGACTTCGGGACCGGCTACACCTCGCTCGCCTATCTCAAGCGCCTTCCCATCAACGAGATCAAGATCGACAGATCCCTCGTGTCTCACATCACGACGAACCAAAGCGACGACGTGATCGTCAAGTCCATCGTCGAGCTGGGTCGGAACCTCGGTCTCGAGGTCGTTGCCGAGGGGGTGGAGGACAAGGCGACGTGGGACCGGTTGGCCTCGTTCGGCTGCGACGTCGCCCAGGGCTATTACCTCGCCGATCCCATGACTCCGAACGAGTTGGTCAGCTGGCTGGACGGTGCCGCGCAGCAGATCCAGATACCCTTCCGCGCTCACTGACAGCCACCACTCCCAGCGCACGTAGGATCGCCGACGATGCCCAAGAAGATCGAACACGTTGCCCTCGCGGTGGCGGATCTCGACGCCGCCATCGCCCACTATCGGGACGTCTGGGGCATCGAGGTGAGCCACCGCGAGAAGGTCGAAGACGAAGGCGTCGAAGAAGCCATGCTGCCGTTGGGGGACACATTCCTGCAGCTCGTCGCCCCAACCGGTGAGGAGACGACGGTCGGCCGCTTCCTGGCCCGTAGAGGCGAGGGCATGCACCATCTGGCCTACGAGGTCGACGATCTGGCCCGAACCCTGGAGGACCTGAAGGCCAAGGGCGTGCAACTGATCGACGAGGTCCCTCGTCGCGGCGGACGAGGCCACCTCGTCGCCTTCGTTCACCCGAAGAGCAATCACGGTCTGCTCGTGGAGTTGATCCAGTCCCCCGGAGGGGGCTGATGTCGCGCGTGCCCCACGGGACCAGCGCGCCGGACTCCCCATCTCCGTTAACGGTCCCCGAATTCCGCAGCCTCCTGCCGATCGGCTTCACGGTTGCGCTCGGCTTCGGGCTGGTGGTGCCCGTCTTGGCCCCCTTCGCGCTCTCGTTCGGAGTGGGCATCGCCCTGATGGGGCTGGTGCAGTTCGTGTTCGGGTTCACACGCTTCTCGTTCGGCATCGCGGCGGGACTCGTGGTCGACCGTTTCGGCGAGCGGGCATCGACCGTCACGGGGATCCTGATCGTCGCGGTTTCGTCCTACGCGGCCGGCTTCGCTCAGAGCTTCCCCCAACTCGTGCTCGCCCGAGGCTTCGGCGGGGCGGGATCCGCGCTGTTCATCGCAGGCCTCATGAACCGGCTGCTGAAGATCATCCCCGCAGAGTCGATGGGGCGCGCGACCGGTCTGTGGCGCGCGTCGTTCCTCGTCGGGATCGCGATCGGGCCCGTGATCGGTGGGGTATTGAAAGATCAACTCGGATTCCGCGCACCCTTCCACATCTACGCGACCGGGCTACTTGTCGCCGCTGCGATCGCCTGGTTCGTGATGACCGCGCCTCTCAAGGGGGCCAAAGCTGACAAGAAACGACCCATCGAAGCGTTACGGGCGGCGCGACCACTCTTCCGGGACGTGCGCTACGTGGTCGCGTTGCTGGCGACGCTGGTTGGCTGGTGGACGCTGTCCGGCCCGACCCAGCAGATCGGATCGGTCTACGCCCAGCGAGTGCTCGACTTCAGCGGGACCAAGTTCGGCCTCGCCTTGTTCCTGCTGTCGATAGGTGAGGTGTTCGTGCTGTTCACGGCCGGCAAAGCGGCGGACCGGTACGGGCGAAGGGCGGTGTTGATCCCCGCGCTGGCAGTCACGGCGATCGCGACGGCCCTGTTGGGCCAGGTCGAATCCTTGCCGAACGCATTCTTCCCGCTCATGGTCGCGATCGGGGCCGGGGTGGCCGCGGGCGGAGTGGCCGCGGGCGGCTTGCTGGCGGACTCGGTTCCGGAGGGCGGCTCGGGGACCGCGGTGAGCGTGAACCAGATGGCGGGAGATCTCGGCTACATGATCGCTCCTGCCGCGGTCGGCGCGATCGCCCAGGGGGGTGGCTTCTCCCTCGCCTACTGGGTCGCCGCACTTCCGGCGGCCGTGGCCTTCGCGGTGGCACTGAAGCTTCCTCCTGGAGCAGGACGCGGGCGCCGCGATCTCGGATCAGAGGTCCACGAACCCGTCGGCTGAGCCCTGCCCTGGGTTAGCGTGAAGTCGTGAACGCGAGCACGTACGAACGGGCGGGGGTGAGGGCTCAAGACGAGGCTCTCTCCGCCGTCGCCCGCCATCTAGGCCCGACCTTCTCGCTCCCCGAGGGGGCCGAGGTGCTGACGGAGTTCGGACACTACGCGAGCGTTCTGCGGATCTCAGAGGATGTCGGGCTCGCGATCTGCACCGACGGAGTCGGCTCCAAGACGATCGTCGCTTCCCGAACGGGTCGGTACGACACGATCGGGTTCGACTGCGTCGCCATGAACGTCAACGACCTCATCTGCGTGGGGGCCACCCCGATAGCCATGGTCGATTACCTCGGCGTTCACACCTTGGACCCCGAGCGGGTCGACGCCATCCTCGCGGGGCTCGGGGCCGCCGCCAAGGAAGCCGGCATAGCGATCCCCGGGGGCGAACTGGCGCAACTCCCCGAGGTGATCGGATCGGATGGGCGCGCGCACGGCGACGAGACTGCGTTCGATCTCGTGGGAACCAGCATCGGACTCGTCGCTCCGGGGGCCGTCAACGTGGGTGCGGAAGTCCGGGTGGGAGATGCGATCCTCGGACTGGGATCCTCGGGGCTGCATTCGAACGGATTCACACTCGCGCGGCGCGTCCTGTTGAAAGAGAGCGGCCTCTCGCTCGACGCCGCTCCCGATGAGCTGGGGCGAACCCTCGGAGAAGAGCTGCTGGAACCAACGACCATCTACGTCCAAGCGGTCAAAGGGCTGTGGAGGGCGGGGGTCGAGACCCGGGGCCTGGCACACATCACGGGCGACGGCCTGTTGAACCTCAGCCGGCTGGAGGCGGAGGTCGGTTACGAGATCGGTGCGCTCCCGCCCGTTGCGCCGATCTTCGGGATGATCCAGGAGCGAGGCGGGATCGGCGATGCCGAGATGTTCCGGGTCTTCAACATGGGCATCGGCCTCGCGATCGTCGTGCCGCCCGACCAGGTCACGGACGCGCTCCGTATCGTGTCCGAACACGGACATCCTGTAAGCCGCATCGGGACGGTCACGGATGAGCGTGGCATCGTCCGCCTCCCCGAGCGAGGGCTCGCGGGGTCACTCGAGTCCGGCGCCTTCAACCCTTCCTAACCCCCGACGGGATCAGCGCATCGAGAAAGAGTCGGCCAGCTCGCGTTCGTGGATGCGCAGGTCGTCCTCGACCTCGTTGAGCAGGTCGAGTGCGCTGCGGACCCGACCCTCACGCACCGAGTGCGCCGCCACCCGGAGCTTTCCGTCGACCCGACCACAGACGCGCTGAGAGAAGCGCTGCGTTTCGAGGATCATCCCGAAGCTGTGGCGCGGAGCCGCCTCTTCGGGCTCGGAGAAGAACCCCAGCAAGATGTCTCTGAGCGCGCCGAACGCGGATCTTGAAACCGTCATCCCCATGCTGTGTGGTTCGACCGAAAAGGCCCCGGCTCCTGCTCGCGATTCCGGGACCTTCGAGCCGCCCGGAATCGCCTGGTTAGACTGCGTCTATGGCTTCCCAGGAGCGGCCCGAGTCGGATCTCCAGGGGTCGGCGTCCCCGGCGGCGTCGATCCAGGGGCACCAGGCCCACCTCGAGGCCCTGAGAGACGAGGCCCTGGGGGCCGGGGGCGAGAAAGCCACCGAGCGCCAGCACGAGCGGGGCAAGCTCACGGCCCGCGAGCGGATCGAGAAACTGGTCGATCCCGGTTCCTTCGTGGAGACGGACATGCTCGTGCGTCATCGTTCGCACGGGTTCGGTATCGAGGAACGCCGACCCTACGGAGACGCCGTCGTGACGGGGTGGGGCACGATCGACGGCCGCAAGATCTTCGTCTTCGCACAGGACTTCAAGGTCTTCGGCGGGTCGCTCGGCGAGGTGATGGCCGAGAAGATCTGCAAGATCATGGACCTCGCGCTCGAGACCGGAGCCCCCGTCATCGGGCTGAACGATTCCGGAGGAGCCCGCATCCAGGAGGGACCGGCGTCCCTGGCCGGCTACGGATACATCTTCGACCGCAACGTGCGCTCGTCCGGGGTCATCCCACAGATCTCGGCGATCATGGGGCCCTGCGCAGGGGGCGCGGTGTACTCCCCCGCGATGACCGACTTCGTCTTCATGGTGAGCGAGACCTCGCACATGTTCATCACGGGTCCGGACGTCATCAAGACGGTTACCGGCGAGGAGGTCACGCACGAGGAGCTGGGGGGCGCGATGAGCCACGGCTCCAAGTCGGGTGTGTCCCACTTCGTGACCGGAACGGACGAAGAGTGTCTCGAGCAGATCCGCTATCTGCTCTCGTTCCTCCCGTCCAACAATTTCGAGTCGCCTCCGTACTTCCCGCCAACCGACGACCCCATGAGGTCGTGCGACGAGCTCCTCGACCTGATCCCCGACTCTCCCAATCAGCCCTACGACATGCACCAGGTGATCGGCTCGATCTTCGATGACGGCGAGTTCTTCGAGGTGCACCAGCATTGGGCGCAGAACATCCTGTGCGGGTTCACCCGGCTGGCCGGGCATCCCGTTGGAGTCGTGGCCAACCAACCTCAGGTGCTAGCCGGAACCCTCGACATCACCTCGTCGACGAAAGGGGCGCGCTTCGTTCGTTTCTGTGACGCCTTCAACATCCCGCTGATCGCGTTCGTAGACGTTCCGGGCTTCCTGCCCGGGACGGAACAGGAATACAGCGGCATCATCCGGCACGGAGCCAAGCTCTTGTACGCGTTCAGCGAAGCCACGGTCCCTCGGATGACCGTGATCACCCGGAAGGCCTACGGGGGCGCGTACGTGGTTATGAACTCCAAACACATCCGGGCCGATGTGTCCTTCGCCTGGCCCACCGCGGAGATCGCCGTGATGGGCGCGGAGGGGGCGGTCAACGTCATCCATCGCCGAGCGATCGCCGAGGCCGACGATGACGAAGCACGGCGCGCAGAGCTCATCTCGGACTACACCGAGAGATTCTCCAATCCCTATATCGCGGCGGAACGCGGTTACGTGGATGATGTGATCGAGCCTCAGGAGACGCGGCGGAAGCTCGTGCGATCGCTCGAGATGCTGCGCTCCAAGCGCGAGACCATCCCGCAGCGGAAGCACGGGAACATCCCCCTATGAGCGGTCCGGGACGCCGGAGGCATCTACAGATCGTCTCGGTCCAAGGCGACCCGACAGAGGCCGAGCGCGCGGCCCTCGAGGCCGCCCTCGAACGTATGGCCGAGACCGAGCGAACCTCGCGCGCGAGTTCCGTGTGGTTGAGGGCCGGGCGCTCGCAGGGCCGACGGCTAGGGATGTCCGACTACCGGGACCGCTTCTCCCACGAGGACGCGTGGCGCCTCTCGACCAGATTCCCATTCGGGGGCCGCGAGTACCCCGGACGGAACGGGCGCGGCGACACCAGATAGGCGCCGGTCTAGTTCGGACCCGGTCTCTGGGTCAAGAGAGCGTGCGTCAGCGACAGGGACGCGCCGGCGGACTGCAGCCCACGTTGTTGAGCTTCGAGATTCCGTGGACCCGGGGCCACCAGAGCCATCGCGATAATGAAGAACGGGAGGCACACGAGGTACGGCCAGAGCTCCTGTCGCCATAGCGCCAGCCCGACCGAGATCATCAGCGGAGCCTCCGCCAGCGCGAAGCTCCGGAAGAAGTTCGAGTTATAAGAGCGGGCCAGCTCCCTCTCGTTCCGGGCGTGCAACGGCCGGCCGCGTGACCACACCGCGGCGGCAACTCCCGCCGCTCCCAGGATGATGGGGAACAACTCGAAGGTTCCGGGCGAACCAACCTCGACGATGAACAACAGGACGACGCCCACCAGGATCCCGGCTAGCATCACCGAGAGGAACAGCAACCTGATCATCGTCAGCCCATCCGTCGATCCGTGCGTGCGGCGCGCGTAGAGACCCAGGGTCAGCCCCGAGAGTAGGAAGCGCTTGACCACGGGCCCCCATCCCCGATCCTCCGGCGCCTCGCTCACGACGGCCTAGGACGGGTAGTCGTAGAAGCCCCGCCCGGTCTTCCGTCCCAGGTAACCCGCCCGCACCATGTGCTCGAGCAAGGGGGCGGGAGCCAGCCGGCGCTCACGGAACTCGTCGTGCAGCTGTTCGAGGATCGCGTAGGTCACATCGAGGCCGACGATGTCGATCAGCTCGAAGGGCCCCATCGGGTGCCCGCAGCCCAACTTCATCGCGGCGTCGATGTCCGAAGGACTGCCGTAGCCCTCTTCGTGCATCCTGACCGCGTCGTTCAGGTACGGGAACAACATGAAGTTGACGATGAACCCCGCCCGGTCGCGGCACCGAACCGGCCGCTTCCCCATCGATCGCACCCATGCCGTGCAGCGCTTCTCGACGTCGGCTCCCGTCGTGACCGTTCTGACCACCTCGACGAGCTTCATCACCGGGGCCGGATTGAAGAAATGAAGTCCGACCACGCGTTCCGGCCTGGAGGTAGCCACGGCCAGGTCGACCACCGGGAGCGACGAGGTCGTCGAGGCGAGGATCGCGTCCGGCTTCACCGAACCATCCAGCTCACGGAACATCTCGACCTTCGTCTCCATGTCCTCCGCCACCGATTCGATCACCAGGTCGGCCTCGGCCAGATCGGCGAGATCGAGCGTCGTCGTGATCCGATCGAGCACAGCACCGGCCTCGTCCGTCTCGAGCTTGCCCTTCGACTCGGCCTTGTCCGCACTGGATCGGATGGCGGCGAGGGCCTTGGTCGTCGACTCGTCGCTCCGGCCGCGCAGGATGACCCGCCCGCCGGCTCGAGCGACCACCTCGGCGATCCCCGTCGCCATCAGCCCGGTCCCGACTATGCCAACGCTGCCGATGTCGGACGTTCCACCACCGGACCCTTCGGGGACCGCATCCACTACCTTCGACGACTCCGGCGACTCGTAACGATAGAACCCACGACCGGTCTTCCTGCCGAGGAAGCCGGCCACCATCAGCTGCTTCAACAGCGGAGCGGGGGCGTCCTGGCTGTCTCGCCATTGGCGCCACAAGGCCTCGCAGATCTCGTACGCCGAGTCGAGACCGATGAGATCGAGCAGGGCAAGAGGGCCCATCGGGTGTCCACACCCCAGCTGCATCGCTGCATCGATGTCTTCACGCGACGCGTAGCCCTGCTCAAGCATGCGCACCGCGGAATTCAGATAGGGGAAGAGCAACAGGTTGGCGATGAAGCCCGCGCGGTCCCTACATGGGACGGGGGTCTTCCCGAGGCCCTCCGCGAACGCCTTCGCGGAGTCGACGACAGATGCGTCCGTTGCAACCGTGTGCACAAGCTCAACGAGCTTCATGACCTGAGCGGGGTTGAAGAAGTGAAACCCAACCACCCGATCTGGTCGTTTGGTGGCCACAGCCATGTCGATGACGGGAAGCGACGAGGTATTCGTCGCGAGGATGGCTTCTGGCTTCAGCACTTCGTCCAGTTCCGAGAACACCTTCTTCTTGAGCTCGAGCTTCTCGGGAACCGCCTCGAACGCGAGATCGCAGCTCGCCAGCTCCTCGTACTTCGTGGTCGATGAGATGCGGCCGAGCACGGCATCCGCCTCGACGCGTTCCATCTTGCCCCGGTCAACCGCGCGTTCGACGCTTCGTGCGATCCGATCGTGGCCAGCCTTCACGGTTTCTTCGGAGCTCTCGACGAAGATGACGTCGAAGCCACCCCGGGCGCAGACCTCGCAGATGCCGGAACCCATGGTTCCGCAGCCCACGACTCCAACTCTCTTGATCTCTATGCTCATCGACGCTCCTTGGAAAGTGCTTCGCGCGGCAGGGCGGCACCGCGTGGGGCCAGAGCCTACCCGCCGCTACGATTGGAGGATGGTGAGGGCCGCGGCATCCCACAACGAGCCCACGTGGCTTCGGGGCAAGTCATGACTCGACGTGAGAAGGACAAGCCCTGGATCTTCAGAACCTACGCCGGATACGCCACGCCGGCTCTGACCAACCGCCGCTTCAAGGACAACCTCGCCAAGGGGCAGACGGGCCTCTCCGTGGCATTCGATCTGCCAACACAGACCGGTTACGACTCCGATGCGACGATGGCCAAGGGCGAGGTCGGCAAAGTGGGCGTACCCATCTGCCACCTGGGCGACATGCGCGGGGTCTTCGACGGGATACCGCTGGCCCAGATGAACACTTCGATGACCATCAATGCCACCGCGGTCTGGCTGCTCGCTATGTACGTGGCCGTAGCGGACGAACAGGGGGCGGATCGTTCCTCCCTGGCCGGCACGACCCAGAACGACATCCTGAAGGAGTACCTGTCCCGGGGCACCTACATCTTCCCGCCCGAGGCATCGATCAGATTGACCAGCGATCTCATCACCTGGACCTTGCATAACGTGCCTCGGTGGAACCCGATAAACGTTTGCTCCTACCACCTCCAGGAGGCGGGGGCCGGGCCCGTCCACGAGATCGCTTACGCGCTCGCCAACGCGATATGCGTGCTGGACGCCGTAAAGGCGACCGGACGCATCTCGCAGTCAGACTTCCCGCGCCTCGTGGGCCGCATCTCGTTCTTCTGCAATGCGGGGATCCGTTTCGTCGAGGAGACCTGCAAGATGCGCGCGTTCGACAGGTTGTGGGACCGCGTCGCGAAGGAACGTTACGGGGTGGAGGACGAGCGTTACCGTCGCTTCCGCTACGGAGTGCAGGTGAACTCGCTCGGATTGACGTCGATGCAACCCGAGAACAACGTCTATCGCATCCTCCTCGAGATGCTGGCCGTCACCGGTTCGAAGGACGTGCGAGCGCGGGCGGTGCAATTGCCAGCGTGGAACGAGGCATTGGGGTTGCCTCGTGCGTGGGACCAGCAATGGTCCCTCAGGGCTCAACAGATACTCGCCCTCGAAACGGACCTGCTCGAATACGACGACATCTTCGAGGGCTCGAAGGTGATCGAGGCGCGCACGGACGAGATCGCCACACAAGCTTGGGCCGAGCTAGAGCGCGTGCAGGAGCGCGGCGGTTCCATCGACGCTCTCGGTTACATGAAGGAGCAGCTCGTGTCGGCTCATGCCGAGAGACGGCGCGCGATCGAGTCCGGCGACGAGGTGGTCGTGGGGCTCAACCGCTATACGGAGGGCGCACCTTCACCTCTGGTGGAGGGGTTGGACGAGCTTGCTTACGAGAAGATCGACCCCGCGATGGAAGCCGAGCAGGTGGGTCGCTTGGAGCGATGGCGCGTCCTGAGAGATGCTCCGGACGTTACGCGCACCCTCGACGACCTTCGCACGGCAGCGAGCGGAGAAGCGGACCTCCTCCCGGTATCGATCGCCGCGGCCAAGGCCGGCGTCACCACGGGCGAATGGGCCGATGCGCTCCGGGACGCTTTCGGCGAGTACCGGGCCCCCACGGGGATGGGCGCACGCGGCAGCGCGGGGCGGCCCGAAGAAATGGATCGAGCCCGGGACAAGGTCGCCGAGGCAGCCACCCGCCTTGGAGTCACCAAGGTGCGGATGTTGATCGCCAAGCCCGGCCTCGACGGCCATTCGAACGCGGCCGAGCAGGTCGCCCTGCGGGCCCGGGATGCCGGGTTCGAGGTCATCTATCAGGGGATCCGGCTCACGGCGAAGCAGATCGCCCGGGCCGCCGCGGAGGAGGACGTGCACCTCATCGGGATCTCGATCCTGTCGGGCGCCCATGGCTTGTTGGTGCCGGAGATCATCGAGGAGCTACGGACCGAGGGCATCGACCCGGACAACGTGCCCGTCGTGGTGGGCGGCGTGATCCCCGACGAGGACGCAGCCAAGCTACGGGAGCTGGGGACCGCCCGTGTCTACACCCCCCGGGATTTCGATCTCACCGCGATGATCGGAGAGATGGCCGACCTCATCGGTCGCTGACCGGCTCAGGCCGCGGCCCCGCCGACCGGATCCCGGCCGGAGACCCGCCGGTGACGAGCGACGGCCCACAGTCCCGCTCCGGCCACCACCAGTGCGCCCAGGGCGAGGACCGGGAAGACGTTGAAGCCGCCCTCCTCGGGGGACCGGTCCGAGGTCTGGGTAAGCGGCGCGGCGGCGACTCCACCCTCGCTCACGCCTGACCCGGGCGCTGTGGCAACCCCATCTCCGACGACCACTGCGCCCACCATGCCGGGGTGAAGCGGACACGAGTAAGGGAACACGCCGGGCTCGTCGAAAGTGAAGCTCGCGCGGCCGTTCAGGCCCACCTCTTGAGGAGCACCCCAGCCGATCCCGGACACCATGTGGACGAGGGAATCGCCGTTGAACCAGGTGACCTCGGTCCCGGGCTCGACACGGGCGACGGTCGGGTAGAAGCAGAGATCGGACATCTTGACCTGGTCGGCCCCCTCGTCGACGAGCTGCTGGTCGTGGCAGCCGCCGCCCCCGGCCGTCGCGGGAGCAGAAGGCCAGAAAGCGCCCACGATCACCCCTAGGACCACAGCCACCATCAATCGACGACGCATCGGAGCCTCCTGAGACTCGGGAAGGATCTTCGTGACAGGGGTACACCGCGACCGGCCCGGAGGTTCCCGGTCCATCGTGAGCGTTCCCTTACGATGCCGCCTTCCCTACTCTGTAGGGGCCGTCTACCAGGAAGGGACCATGTGAAGCTCGGGATCGGGCTGTTCACCGCTCAGCTGCCCGTAGGCAGCGAGCGCGATCCACATACCGAGTACCGCGACATCATCGAGCTCGTCCAGCGCGTCGAGGCGCGCGGGCTCGACGGCGCGTGGGTCTCCGAGCACCATGGCTCGGCCGACGGCTACCTCCCTGCCCTGCTGCCCCTTCTCGGGGCGCTGGCCGCCGTGACCGACCGGATCGAGCTCGGCACCGGCGTGGTCCTGGCCCCCTTCCACGACCCGATCCGATTGGCCGAGGACTTCGCCGTCGTGGACCAGATCTCGGGGGGTCGTGTGATCTGCGGGCTCGGGATCGGGTGGCGGGAGGAGGAGTTCCGGCAGTTCAACATCGAGGTGAGCTCGCGCGCTCGACGGCTGAAGGAGATCGTCGACGTGCTCCGGTTGGCTTGGGCTCAGGATCGGTTCGACTACGAAGGCCAGTACTACTCGTACTCCGGCGCGACGGTCACCCCGAAACCTGCGCGTGTCCCGCCGATCCTCATCGGAGGATTCGTGGATGCCGCGATCAGACGGGCGGGGCGCATCGGCGACGGCTACATCTCGTCGTGGGCACAGCCCGAACGGGTGGCCGAAGGATTCCGGATGGCCGCCGAAGCGCGCGCCGAAGCCGGGCAGCAGGGTCCCCCGATCGTGGCGCTTCTCCAGAACGCGTTCGTCACAGAGGATCCCGAGAGGGACTGGCCGATGGTGCGAGATGGGATCGGTCACCAGCTCGGGGTCTACGCGGGATGGCGGAAGGGAACCGACACCCCCGGCGTGCCACTGAAGGTGGTGCCGCCCGACGAGGACGACATCCGGCGGACGACGGCCTTCGGAACCCCGGATGAGGTCCTTCGTTCCCTGGAACCGCTCGCAGAAACCCTGGGGGCGTACCCCGAGAGCCACCTCATCCTCAGGCTTCACTACCCGGGGATGGAAGCCGCGCCGGCGGCGCGGGCGATCGACCTGCTCGCGGAACACGTCGCGCCTCGCTTGAAGGAACGCGCGGCGCGCAACTCGTCATGACGCAACCGGTCGCGACCAACCGAAGCGGAACGATCGGAGTTCTTGCGCTCGTCGGGACCCTTGTAGGCATCTTCCTGTGGGTCTACATGATGGTGGGGCCTTGGAGGCTCGCGACGGGGTTACTGGACGCGGGCGATCATCTGGATCGCGCTCGGGCCAAGCTATCGAAAGGAGCGCTGAAGGACGCGCGTTACGAGACGCTGGCGGGAGCCGCCGCCGCGCAGCGGGCGCGCGCCGGCAACGACTCCCCCAGTCCGTTGCTCGATCTCGCGCGGGTGGTGCCGCGCATCGATCGGATCCTCGGTCAGACCGATCTGCTGGTCGGTGCCGCGGAACATTCAGCCGACGCGGCGATGGGCACGCTCGAGATCGCCCAGGGGGCCCTTCGGGGGCCCGACAGGATCGTCGCGGAGGATGAGGATCAGAAGGGCTCGGTGATCCGGATCGATCGTGTGCGCGCCCTCGGCGAGGTCATTACCCAGGTACGCAGCGACATCGCCGCGGCGGCGGACGACCTGGAGCGGGTGGACCTGAGCGTCCTTCCTAGGCGCGCCCGCCCCCGCCTGGAGGACGCACTCGTGAAAGCTCGTTCGGCCGACCGCCTCCTGGCGGACGCCGAGGCCGGGTTCGAGATCCTTCCCGCTTTCCTTGGGGAGGACGGTCCACGTTCCTATCTCCTGGGTTTCCAGAATCCCGATGAACTGAGAGGAACCGGAGGATCGATACTCCGCTTCGCCGAGCTGCACATCGAGGACGGCATCCCAACCCTGGAGAAGGGCGGCTCGGTCTACAAGATCGACCAGAATCGGAAGACCTTCGACATCCCGTTGCCCGAGGATGCCTGGTACGTCCGTTCGATCGAGGATGCACAGCGGTTCGGCAACGCGAACTGGTCGCCGGACTGGCCGCTGTCGTCGAAGCTGACGGTCGCCTACGGCAAACGGGCGGCGCGCGAGTTCAAGGACACGCGGTTCCCCACCCAGATCGACGGCGTTATCGGTGTCGACCCCATGGCCGTCGAGAAACTCATGCCAGGTGTCGGAGCGTACGTGCTTCCGGACTACCGCAATCGGATCACGGCCGACTCCGTCCTGTACTTCGTGTTGTACAAGGCCTACGCCGCCTACCCCATCGCCGCCCAACGCCGGGCCGTGCTGCAAGAGGTGGTCGATGGCTTCTACGACGGACTCATCGATCCCGCACATCCAACCGATCTGGCACAGGGGCTCGGCGATGCCCTCCGGTTCAAGAACATGCAGATGTGGATGGCGGATCCCAGCGAGCAGGAGTTCGTCGAACGGATGGATTGGGATGGCGAGATCCGCAAGGCAGCTAAGAGCGATTACATGTACGTGGTCGAACAAAACGTTGGTGGCAACAAATTCGACTACTTCGACGAGCAGAACACGGAGATGGACGTTTCATTCGATGGTCCGGACGCGCACGTGACGACGAGCGTCGCCATCACCCACTCCATCTTCTTCCCACAGCCTCGCTGGGTGCTGGGGGACTCGTCCAAGGGCGATGTCGCCAAGAAGGATGCACCTCCCCACCGGCCGATGATCAACGTCTACGTGCCCGAGAACGCCGAGCTCACCTCCGCGGCGGTGCGCGGCACCCGTCTGGACACGCCCCTGCCTGCCGTCTGGCCCTCCGACTCGACGCCTGCCGAGCACACCGAAAGAGGCAAGGTCGTGTGGTCCACGACACTGGATATCCTTCCCGAGGAGACGGGGACCGTACGATTCGAGTACCGCGTCCCCGGGGTCGTCCGCACGGAAGGCGACCGACAGATCTATCGGTTGGTCGTCCAGCACCAGCCGAAGGTTCGTCCGGAGACGATGACCGTCAACCTGACTCCGCCATCCGGGGCAACGGAGATCGACGCCCCCGGCTGGGCCAGGAAGGGAGAGCTCCTGGTGTGGACCGGGCCGCTCGAGGAGGACTTGGAGTTGGAGGTTTCGTGGCGAAGATGAGAGCGGTCGTCCTGGCTGCGGGCCGGGGTATCCGCATGGGCGGCGCGACCTCGAAGACGCTGATCCCATTGGGTGATCAGGAGCCGATGCTCTACTACATCCTCACGGGTCTGCATCGGGCCGGCATCACGGACCTCATGGTGGTCACCGGCTTCGCCTCGAAAGACGTAGAGGATTTCGTAACCGAGCACTGGAAGGGAAACGAGCCCAAGTTCGTTTTCAACGCGCGCTACGCGTCGTGGGGCAATTTCCATTCGGTCCGCGTCGCTTTGGACCAATCGCCGGGGGCGGATGCCCTGATCGTGAACTGCGACGTGCTAGTGCACCCTGACGTGTACCGCCGGGTTGCCGAGGCCACGGGGGACCTGGTGCTGGCCGTACAACGGCGCCGACGACTGGATGATGAAGACATGCGGGTCCGGCTGAAGGGTGACCGAGTCATCTCGATCGGTAAGGACCTGAGGATGTCGTTGAGCGATGGCGAGTACTCGGGCGTGTCGCTCATCCGTTCGGAGGCTGCACGTGCCTACCTGGACATCGCAACGGATTCGGAGTGGACGTCGGATACCGACGGTTATTACGAGGGCGTCTACGCCGCCATGCTGTCCGCGGTCGACTCCCGGGCGGTCGATGTAAAGGACGACGAGTACGCCGAGGTCGACGAGCCCGCCGATGTCGCAGCCGCGCAGCGCGTGATCGAAGCGCACCGGCAAGCATGGTCGAACGAGCCGGAAACCGCCGGCGAGCGGACTTAGTGGAGTCTCCTCAGGTCCACATCTTCGATCGCTCCGACGACGAAGACCAGGCGGCCATCGAGCTGGCGGAGATCGTCTCGGACCTCGGCGCCAAGGCGCCCTTGATCGTCTCTTCCGTGCACGGTCATCGCTTGGCCCGGCCCCTCCAGGCACTCGAGATCTCCACCCCCGAGGATGAGGCGGACCAGGAATCCGCCGCTGAGATCGGGTCGCGCGCGCGCTCGATGGGGGCCGACACTGTCGTGGCGATCGGCGGTGGCAGGTGCCTCGATATCGGCAAGCTCGCCGCGGCCCGCGCGGGTCTCGGCCTCGTTGCGGTTCCCACGCAGCTCTCTCACGACGGCATCTCATCCCCCGTGGCGGTCGTGCCCAATGGGGCCGGCATCCCGGAGAGCGTCGGCGCCCATCCCCCTCGGACGGTGTTCATCTCGGTCCCCACGCTGGTGGGGGCCCCCGAAGCATCCGTCGCCGCGGGCATCGGAGACCTCCTGGCCAACCCGTTCGCCCTCCGGGACTGGGCCCTGGCGGCCCAGCGGGGCCTGGAGGAGATCGACCAGCGCGCCTGGGACATGTCGACCGAGTCGTACGCGTTGATCGAACCTCATCTCGATCAAGACCCACACAGCGCCTCGGCCGATCCCCGATTCCTGCGTGAGCTTGCCGACGCGCTGATCCTCTCGGGAAACGCCATGATCCTCTCAGGGACCTCTCGCCCAGCGTCAGGAGCGGAGCACGAGATCTCGCACGCGATCGATCGCCTATACGCCGGGCGAGCGATGCACGGAGCACAGGTCGCATTCGGGTGCATCGTCTCGGTGGCGCTCTACGGTGAAGACACGGATGAGTTCCGCGCCCGGCTGTCGCGTTTGAAGCTCCCGCAACATCCGAGCGAACTGGACTTGAAGGCCTCGGACATGGTGCGCGTCCTGCTTCGCGCCCCCGATACGCGGCCCGGTCGTTTCACGATCCTGGAAGATGCGAACCTGGATAACGGGTCGGCGGCGAAACTCGTTCGTAAGATCTGGCCCGACCTCGAGGAGGCCTGAACGGATGTCGCAGCGAGCGGTCGTCATAGGGCTGGATGGGGTCGCCTGGCACCTCCTGGATCCGCTCATCGACAAGGGCTTGATGCCGCGCCTCGCGGACATCAAAGAACGGGGGGCGTCGGGAACCCTCACCTCGACGATCCCGACCTACACCCCACCGGCCTGGACGTCGGCCGCGACCGGTGTGAATCCGGGACGGCACGGCATCTACGGCTTCTACGGAGGCAACGCCCAGTCCGAGCGGCAAGAGATGATGCACGCGGGCAAGGTCAAGTCCACGACGATCTGGGAGATGGCCAACGCGCAGGGAGCGCGGGCGGGCATCTACAACCTGCCGCTCACGTATCCGCCGCAGTCCTTTGAAGGATGGATGGTCTCGGGGATGATGACGCCGGGCTTCGGGGAGCAGCTTCGGGGTTTCGCAACGCCCGCCGAGTACGAGCCGAAGATCCTCGACTGGGCCCCCGGCTACGAGGTCGACCTGAGCGCGAACTGGGAGAAAGACTGGCGCGATACGGCCCTCGCGGAGCGGGCGATCGCGCTGCTCGGCAAGCGATTGCGCGTCCTGGAAGGTTTGCTGGAGCTCGATCCCCCCGACATCGTCTTCAGCGTGCAGGAGGTGCCCGATCGCCTGCAACACGTGTACTACCGGTACATGGATCCACGGGACGAGCTCTACGACTCCGACGACGGACGACGGATACGGCCTACGGTCGAGCGCTGTTACGCAGAGATGGACAAGATCATCGGCTTGCTGGACGAATATGCCGGTGATGACGGTGGGGTGCTCGTCTGTTCCGATCACGGCTTCACGTCATGGGAGGTCTCGGTTCACACCAACGCTCTCCTCGAGAGCTGGGGGCTCTTGCGGGTCAAGCCGCAGGCGCGCGCCATGCAGACCGCCGCCGCCAGACGTCTCGTGCCGATCGCAAAGCGGATCCTCCCCGCCAAGGTGGCGCGCGAGGCTAAGGGACGGACCTTCGCCGCGATCGACTGGACTCGGACGAAGGCGTTCGCCTCCCCCATCCCGCAGCAGGGCATCTTCGTCAATCTCCGCGGCCGCGAGCGCTTCGGCATCGTCCCCGAGGACGAGCTGGAATCACTGAAGGAGGAGATCGCGGATCGTTTCCGCTCCCTGACGGGCCCCGACGGACGACCGATCACGGACGAGGTCCATCTGTCCCAGAACGTGTTCCACGGAGACGCCCTGGGAGGAGCACCCGACGTCCTCCCGGTGTTGCGGGACCACCACTTCGAGCTCGATGACGAGATCTTCCACCGGGACCCCTTCACCGACGTGACTCATCTTCCGCGGGGCGTGCACCATCCGGACGGAGTCGTCGTCGTTGCCGGTCACGGCGTACGCGGGAGCGGGACGATCCAGGCATCGGTCCTGGACGTAACGCCGACTCTTCTTTACCTCGCCGGACTCAAGGTTCCGGAGCATCTCGATGGAGGGGTGATCGACGACGCCTTCGAACCCCGGCACCTCGAGGATCGGCCTATCGAGACGATGCCCGCCCTATCATCTGGGGAGAGAGACGAGAGCTCGCCCTACTCGGAGGAGGAAGAGGCCGTCATCGAAGAGTCCCTGAGGGGACTCGGCTACCTCTAGACACCCATGGCCCAGCCGGCACCCATAGAGACCGAAGAACCGCGGCCTACCCCGAAACCTCTTCAGCGGCGCAGCGCGCGGAGGATCGCACTGAGGGTAGCGGCAGACGCGTTGGGCGCTTCAGCTGCGATGTTCCTGGCCTCGATCGTCCGTTTCGAGATACTGCCGGAGGCTCCGGGCGAGAACGTCGACTACACGTTGATCACTCTCGTGGCGACCCCGGTGCTCATGACCCTCTTCTTCTTCTACGGCCTCTATGAGCCCCGGCAGGTGCTGGGCCCCATCAACGAGTTCAAAGCGCTATTCAACGGGGTTATCGCGGGGACGGTTTTGCTGCTCCTCGCGGACTCCATATTCGATATGAACCTGTCCCGAGGGTGGGTGTTCGCGGCCACGATCTCCGCATTCATCGTCGTTGGCGGAGAGCGTCTCGCCGTGCGCAAGGTCCTCCATTTCCTCAGGCGGCGAGGAGGAGACCCGACGCGCACGATCGTCCTCGGCGCGAATCACGAGGCGCGCACTGTGGCTCGCACCCTGGAACGCGAGGCGTGGCTCGGCTACAGGGTCCTCGGCTTCGTGGACGACGCGATACCCGCCGGTCAGGAGGCGACGGCCGATCACAAGGTCATCGGACACCCCTCCGACCTCAAGCGCCTTGTGATCGAGAAGCGGGCCGGTCTGGTGCTGATCGCGGCATCGGCATTCGATACCGCGCGACTCAACCGGATCATCTGGGAGCTCCAGGATGTCGACGTCGACCTTCAGATCACCTCGGGCACGATCGATCTGATGGCCTCTCGCATGGTGGTCCAATCCGTCGCAGGAGTTCCACTGCTGTACATCCGGCGAGCCGGGATGGACAAGTTCCAGCAGACCGTAAAGCGGAGCCTGGACATCGTCGGAGCCCTGATCGGTCTGGTGCCGCTGGCTCCCGTACTCGCGGTGATCGCGCTGTGGATCAAGCGCGATTCTCAGGGACCCGTGTTCTTCAAGCAGACACGGTCCGGACGAGATGGCGAGCCGTTCATGTGCTGGAAGTTCCGCACGATGGTCGAGGATGCCGAGGACCGACTCGCCGAGCTCGAACATCTTTCGGAGGGACCCGGTTTGCTCTTCAAGTTGAAGGAGGATCCACGTGTCACGCGGGCCGGACGCGTCCTTCGCCGACATTCTCTCGACGAGCTTCCCCAACTGTGGAACGTGCTCAAGGGCGAGATGAGTCTCGTCGGCCCTCGCCCAGCACTCCCCTCCGAGGTCGAGCAGTACGACGATTGGGTCCGCAACCGGCTTCGGGTCAAGCCCGGCATGACCGGACTCTGGCAAGTCAGCGGCCGGGCGGAAACCACCTTCTCGGACTACATCCGGTACGACCTCTTCTACATCCAGAACTGGTCCCTGTCTCTCGATCTGTGGATCCTCTGGCGCACGCTTCGAGCGGTCGTGCAGCCGGAGGGGGCCCACTAGGTCACCCCAGCCACCTTCGCTCCGGATGTGTAGGCTCGGGTGATGCTGGAGGAGATCATCGTCGCAGTTGACGACCGGCCGGGGGTACTCGCGGACATCGGCGAGCTGCTGGGCCGAGCGGGTGTCAACATCGAGACGCTGAGCGCCTCGGCACACAACGGACAGGGCGTCATCCATCTCGTCGTCGACGATGGGGACGACGCGGGCGAGTCGCTTGCATCGGCGGGATTCAAGCTCGTGGAAACGAGGTCCGTGCTCACCGCGACGATCGATGACCGCCCGGGAGAGCTCGGCCGCTACTGCCGGAAGCTCGCCGACTCAGGGGTCGAGATCCGATCGGCGTACGTGGCCAAACGCGCGGGGGGCGAAACCGAGCTCATCCTCGCGGTAGACAGCTCCGACGGCTGAGACCCGGCGCGAAAAAGCCCGCCGGCGAACCGGCGGGGTCATCCGTATCAGCAAACTCGCTAGGCCGTGGTGACCCGTCGACCCACGCTCGCGCCGGCGGTCCCGAAGTACACCGAGATCGCTCCTGAGGCGAGGTGCAGCCACTGGTCGGCGCTGTCGAACCCCTTCTCGATGGCCAGCCACTCGAGGACGCCCAGCAATCCGAGGAGGAAGACGGCGATGTACGCGACACCGATGACGAGGTTTATCGTCTTCGCGGAATCGTGTCTCCTCGACCCGGCGAGCCACGCCGCACCGATGAGGATGTGCACGACGTTATGAGCCGGATTAAGTGGGAACAAGATCAGCTTCTCGCTGAACGACTCCGCGAAGAAGCCATTGAACCCGGTGACGGCGAACCCGATCAGTCCGACCGCGAGGTACACGATCCCAAACACGAGCGCGAAGGTCTGCGCGGGGGTATTCCCATCGCGGACGCCTCTATTGCTTCCTGCAGTAGCCATGTTGCCCCTTTCCGTCCCGATGATCTATCCGATGCCATTGCTTACCGAGAGTCGTCGCGGTCCTCATGAGGATTCGGTCGAAGGAACGAAAGTGGATTGGTATCCATCCTGGTCGACACGACCGAGGTTACCCCCTCAGATAAACCTCGAAGCCGATCTTCGGCGGCCGGTCTGGCGCACCGGGCCGGGGTTGTCCTTACCCATCTTGTCGGGTTTGAGACGGCCGGCTACAGGTACCCCAGATTGCGCAGGGATTCCTCGATCTGGGCTTCCTCCTCCGCGGAATAGGGCGTGGCGGTCGAGCCCGCGCCGGCGAGCGGGAGGTCCATGGCCTCCTCCTGAACCGGGCGATCCCTCACCAGGGCCTCCGGGAGGAACTCGGTCAGGACCCGGCCGTCCATCGGGGGGAGCTTCAAGCCCGCGAGGTACAAGGCGGTGGGGGCGACGTCGTACAGGTGGGCCGTGGCCCCCGGGCGCGGGGCGATCCCCGGTCCGCTGAGCCCGAAGACCCCGTCCATATGGTGGAAACCCCTCGGGAGCTCCCGGTAGTCGGTGATGACGGAGGGCGAGAACAATCCCTCCGACAGCTCGAACGAATAGTCGCGGCAGACGGGGAAGAGGTCGGGGGCCCGGTCCGCTTCCGGTCCCTCCATCACCTCCTCCCGCTTGTACATGCGGTCCAGCACGGGCCGGCCGTCATCCGGGTCACGGAGATCCTGGAAGCATGCGATGACCTCCTCGCGCGCACGCTCGTAGTCGGCGGCGGCCACGGATCCGTTCGGTTCCCTGCCCTCGAGGTTGATGTAGATCCCCTGCTGAGGGTTCGGCGACGCGAACGCCTTCGTCCTGCTCCAGTCGATGGCCGAGTGGGCCGCTCCCTTGGCCTTCTTGTAGACCGCTTTGGGCACTACCTTCTTCACCCTGCGGCCGGCGGCTCGCAGCGATCGGCTTCCGCCCAGTGCCCCCGCGCCGCCCACCGACAGCAAACCGCCCTCTTTGAGGGCCAGGTTCACGTTGACGACCTTTTCCTTCGGTCCGAAGCCGTGATCCGACATCGTGATGATGTACCCGTCGTCCCCAGCCCAGGCGATCATCTCGTCGATGAACTCGTCCATCTCGTCGAAGAACGACCACACCCGCTCCCGGATGGGCCCGGCTTCGGGCCGCCCGTAGTGTTCGCAGCGAGGGTCGATGTATTTGTAATGGACGTGCATCAACCGATCCGGCGCCTCGAGTACGGCGAAGAGGATCGGAACATCGGCCTCTTCCCTCACCAGCATCCGGAATGCCCTCCGCTTCAGATCGAGGTTGCGTGACAGACGATCGATGATTGCTGTGGAACGCCAGTCCTGGTCGTAGTCGACTTCGATATCGATCTCGTACTCACCGACCTCCTGCGAGATCCTCGACGCGAGCGACTCGGGATGAGTGAAGCCATCCGGAGTGCCGCCTCCGCCCTCCGGAGTGAGCATCCCGGACACCGAGAAACCATCGACCGGCGGAGGCGGATACGTCATCGGGATGTTGAACAGACCGACGCGCGCGCCCTGAGCGTTTGCGGCGTTCCACAGCGCGGGCGCCTTCACGCGATCCAGTCGCACCAAGCCGTCCTTGCGTTGGACGTTCCCGAGCGTGAAGCCGAAGATGCCGTGCCTGCCCGGGTTCACACCCGTGAAGATCGACGTCCACCCCGGCGGCGTATAGGGAGGCACGGTCGAGGTAAGGATGCCTTGGGCTCCCCGATCGAGCAGCGCCTTGTAGCGAAGCATGTGGCCGGCCTCGAACGCAGGTTCCAGGACGGAGTACGTGATGCCGTCAAGGCCGAGCAGTAGAACTTTGTCACTCAATCTGGTACTCGCAATCGTCGTCTGAAGGTAAGCAGGATTCCGAAGATCACCATCACGATACCCACGTACAGCGCGGGCAGGATCGCCCCCAACAAAGGTCCGATGACGAAAACGATCGCCGACACGTCCGGCATGCCCGGAGTCGGCAACAACCGTCGCCGGGCCATCGCCTGCGTCCACCGGCCCCCAGCGCCGCCCTCAGCGGGCTGCTTCTCGGCGCCGGAGATCTCCATGAAATAGAACGACAAGATGCCGAAGGCCAGGATCCATAAGAGGGTTGTGACCGGCTCGTCCGTGCGCCACGCGTAGAAACCCAACCCGATCACCGCACTGCCCCTTCGAGCTCCGTCGGCGAGAGCGTCCAATTCCTGCCCCCGCGGACTGTTGACCCCCAGAAGGCGCGCGAGCTTCCCATCGACGCAATCGAACACGAACGACAGGTAGTAGACGATCGCTCCGGCGATCAGGCCACCCCGGTTGGCGAGCGCGTACAACGGGCCGACAGCGAGACCCAGCACGAGGGAGACGTACGTGACCTGGTCCGGCGTGAGCCACCGCCGGCGCTCGAGCAATCGAACCAGGGGGAACGCGAGAGGATCGACGACGAGGACCGTCCACGGATAGTCGCGTTTCTTGGCTCCCCCGGCAGCCTCCAGTGCGGTCACCGGCGCGCCGGCTCGGATGCGGGGTCGATCAACCCTCTGCCGCCCGCTTGCTCGACGGCGCCCACGATCATGCCCGTCACCAGACCGGGGTCCTTTCTTGAACAGCGCTCGTCCAACGTTGAGAACGAAGAGGCCCAGGAGGCCCCACCAGAGCGCGGCAACGTGTCGAGCATCCTGAGGCATGTTCTTGCGATGGAGATAGAACTGATTCCCGAGGTTCATCCTCATGAGTTGGTGCGAAGACATTCGGGAGGTCACGGTCTGGAAGTGCTCGCACCGCGCCGCAGGGGTCTGCAGGAGTACGTAACGACGGGACACTCGATACGTGTAGTCGACATCCTCTTTGTGTCCGTAGCCGGATAGGGCCTCGTCGAAGCGGAACTCATCGACCACGGTTCGCCGGAACGACATGAACCAACCCGTCATGTACTCAAGTTTGCGCACCCCCGCGGCTTCGGAGACGCCCTCGACCCAGAAGCCGGGACGCATCCGGCCACTGGCTTCCGGCCACCAGCCGCCGATACCGAACAGCTTGCGCCACAGGATCGAGATCAGAGGAGGACGCGCGGGATGAACGGGGGTGGCGCGGACGCCACCGAGCTCGGGCCCCCACCGCTCGTACTCCTCCAGGATGGCTTCGTGGCAATCCGGAGCAAGACAGACATCGTCGTCGATGAAGAACACGGGGTCGCCATCGGTGCGAGCAATACCGACGTTCCTTTGCACCGTCAACCCTCTGGGGGCCGGATGGTGGTAATCGAGGGGCAGCCCGACGCCTTCGCACAGCTCCTCGATCTTGGTGCGCACCGGCGTATCGTCACTCGAGTCGACGATGCAAAGGTCTTTCGGAAGGAGCGTCTGGCCGACCAGGGACTCGACCGTCGTCAGCAGCTCTTCGGGTCGGTTCCTGGTGGCGATGATGAACGTTGAATGCGCCCTGTTGTCGTCTGTCATCGAAGGAGCAGGGTATCGCCTGCCTCGCTCGTCATCGGGGCGAGGACGCTCGGGAAGCGCGCTTCTCACGTGCCACGCGCCACAAGAAGCGCGGGTTCCCGACGAGGTACCGGTGCCACATCCTTCTGGGCTCCTTCGCCAGCCTGTGGACCCACTCGAGACCCATCCGATTCATCCAATCGGGAGCCCTCGCCACCTCACCGGTCTGGAAGTCGAAGAACGCCCCCACCCCACTGCCGACCAGGGCACCGGTCGAGCCGAGCCAGCGGGCGAGCCACCGCTCCTGCCGGGGATTGCCGAGGCCCACCAGCACCACCTTGGCTCCGCTCGCGCGGATCGCGGCCGCGACCTCCTCCTCCTCGTCGGAGGTGAAATACCCATCGCGTGCGCCGGCCACGGTGAGATCCGGGATCCGGCCGGCCACGATGGCCGCCGCCCGCTCGGCGACCCCCGGCTTGGCGCCGAGGAAGTACACCGGCCACCCCCGCCCGGCCGCCAGCTCGAGCAGCAACGGCGAGAAGAAGTTGCCGTTCAGATCGGCGGGGAGGGGGGTGCGCAGCAGGCGGGCCCCGAGCATGATCCCCTTGCCGTCGTTCAGGACGAGGTCCGTGGCTCGAAGGAGCTCCTTGTAGGAGTCGTCTGCGGCGGCCAGGTTGAGCGTGTGAACGTTCACGTGGGCCACCATCACCGGCGGAACGGTCTGCGCCAGCTCCTCGACGGCATCGAGCGCCCCTCTGGGTGTGAGGCGCACGACGGGTACGCCGGAGATCTCGATGCTGGGGATGTCGGCTCTCACGGGCGTGCAGTATGCCAGCACGACCGGCGGAACCGGGCCTCGGCTCCCGTTCCCGCGGGAGACAGGTAGACTCGCCGCCGGCGACGGCCCGGGATGACCACCGGCCCTGGAGGCCTCGTCCGACGCCCATGAAGCCGGCGGCTCCTAGAGTTAGGACACACCTTGAGCGAACAGCAACGCATAGTCATCATCGGCGCGGGTCCCTGCGGCCTGGGGTGCGGGCGCGAGCTCGAACGCCTCGGCCATCACAACTGGCGACTGATGGAGCGAGAATCGCACGCCGGGGGTCTGGCGTCATCCGTCGTCGATCCCCAGGGATTCACCTGGGATCACGGCGGTCATGTGGTCTTCAGTCACTTCGGAGAGTTCGACCGGCTGCTCGAAGATGTGATGGGGGACGACGTCCACCGACACGAACGATCCTCCTACATCCGCTTCGACGATCGGTGGGTTCCATACCCCTTTCAGAACAACCTTCGCTATCTTCCCGGGGAGGTGGCGCTCGAGTGCATGCTCGGCCTTATCGAGGCACCGGGCGGCGATCCCACGAAAGACTTCGCGACGTGGATGCGCGCGACCTTCGGCGACGGAATCACGAAGCACTTCATGGAGCCGTACAACTTCAAGGTTTGGGCCACCCCTGCGGACAGGATGCAATCGATGTGGATCGGGGAACGAGTGGCCGTCATCGACTACAAACGAGCTCTGAAGGGCCTCATCCAACAGGAAGACGATGTCGCGTGGGGACCCAACAACACCTTCGTCTTCCCCGCGGTCGGCGGGACGGGTGAGATCTATCGCAGGCTGGCGTTGAAGTTGGAGGATCACATCAGCTACGGCCGTACGCTGCTGTCGATCGACTCGGAGGCAAAGAAGCTTCGGTTCGAGGACGGCTCCGAAGAGGACTACGACATCCTCATCTCGACGATGCCCATCGATCTCCTCGTTGGAGTCGTAAAGGATGCACCCGAAACCTTGCAAGAAGCATCGAGGGACCTGGAGCACAACGGCGTCTACATGGTCGGGATCGGATACGAGACTCCGCTCAAGGACGACATGTCGTGGAGCTATTACCCGCAAGACACGACGCCGTTCTACCGGTCGACGAACTTCGCCAAGTACTCCCCCTCGAACGTCCCCGATTCCGACACCGCTCGTTACAGCGCGTACATGACCGAGACTTCGTACTCCGGCTACAAGCCCACGCCGCGCGCTGGGCTGGAGGAAGCCGTTGAAGAGGGCCTGCGCGCCGCAGGGGTCGTCGAAGGGAGGCCCGAGGTTACCTCGATGCACCTCGAGGACATCCCTTACGCCTATCCGGTTCCGACCATCAAACGGGACGCAGCTCTGAGCACGATCCACCCCTGGATGATGGATCGGGACATCTTCTCCCGAGGTCGCTTCGGCTCCTGGCGATACGAGATGGGGAACATGGACCACGCAGTGAAGATGGGGGTCGACATCGCGCGGCGCGTCGTTACCAACGCTCCCGAGGAGCTGTGGTCCTTACCCGAGAAGTGATCCACCTCAAGGGTCGCGCAAGCGGCGCCGTCGTGCTGGTACTGGTGATGTCGTTGTTAGCAGCCGCTTGCACGAGCGAGGAACCCGATGGCGGCGGACGAGGTCGCCGCACCCAGCATCCCCCCCGAAGCGCGCTTCACCCCCATGGACGTGGAGCGCGTTACCGAGCCGGCCGCTGGATGGCGTGAGTCTGGATGTGCGCTCCCCCTGGAATACGTCCGCCGGATCCGACGGGGTAACTATCCCGGCCGGTCTCCCGACGTCATCGTCGTCCCGCGGGAGCCGAACTTCTTCGGCGCCTTCACCTCCACCAGTCACTCGGGCCCCTGGGACTACCTGCAGCAGGTCCCTCTCGTTTTCTACGGGCCCGGGTTCATCCGGTCGCAGGGAGATCTCACCCTGAACCGTGAGGTGACGGTCGCGGATCTCGCGCCCACGCTGGCCGAGCTGCTCGACGTCGATTTCCCCACCGCCGTCGGCAAGTCGATCGAAGGGGTCCTCGACCCCGCCCGATCCGGCCCGCCGAAACTCATCCTCACGGTCGTGTGGGATGGCGGTGGCTGGAACACCCTTAGAACGTGGCCCGATCAGTGGCCGCACCTGCGGGCGCTCATGGCCGAGGGGACCTCGGTGAGGGACGTGATAGTCGGCTCCTCCCCTTCGGTCACGCCGGCCATCCACACCAACATCGGCACGGGCGCCTTTCCCAAGCAACACGGCACGGTGGGGATCCCGATCCGCGAGGAGGACGGGACGATGTCGATCGCCTTCGATAACAAAAGCCCTGACCACGTCGAGGTACCGATGCTCGCCGATACGTACGACCTTGCAACGGGAAACGCGGCCGAGATCGGGATGTTCGCGTACAAGGGCTGGCACATGGGCATGATGAGCCACGGCACCCTCACGCCCGGCGGCGACAAAGACATCGCGGTCCTCGCGAATACGCACGAGAAATTCGTCACCAATCCGAACCTGTTCGAGATGCCTCCATACCTCGAAGAAGTCACCGGTCTCGACGACTACGTGCGGATGGTCGACGAGGAAGACGGGAAACTGGACGACAAGTGGATGGGGCACGACGTGCTGGGCGAACCTTCCGAACGACGAGATACCCCTGCGTGGTCGTTGTTCCAGACCAAGCTGATCAAGAACATTCTCGGTCGCGAGGGGTTCGGGTCCGACGACATCCCCGATCTGTTTTTCACCAACTACAAGCAGATCGATGAGATCGGTCACAACTTCAACATGCTGCAGCCGGAGATGAGCGAGATCGTCCGGTACTCCGACGATGCGTTGAAGGACCTCACGAGCTTCCTGGATCGTCGGGTGGGCGAACGAGAGTGGGTTCTCGTCATGACGGCCGACCACGGCGTCGGCCCCGACCCTCAGGCCGCCGGCGCCTGGCCGATCCGGATGGAGTATCTGCAGAGCGACGTCGCCGAGCACTTCGGGGTGGAGGTCGAAGAGATGTTTTCGGAGACGAGCCCGGTGGGATTCTGGTTCGACCAACAGACGATGGAAGCGGAAGGGATCACATCGGAAGAGGTGTCGGACTTCCTCGTCGATTACCGCCTCGAGGAGAACATCCCCGCCGGAGAGGACCTTCCGAGTCAGTACCGCGACCGGCTCAGGGAACCTATCTTCGACGCTGCGTTCCCGAGCGCCGCGATGGGCGAGATATGGAGCTGTGTGAAGGGCGAGAGTTGACGATCAGGACCCGGCGTCGATCCGCGCGACCCCCATTCACCGGTGGGCTCGTGATGATCGCCCTTCTCGTGGCATGCACCGGTTCAGGCGGAACCCAGGATCCCGGCGGCGCGCCGGATGGCTCACAGGGTCCGCCCAACATCCTGATCATCGTTACGGACGATCAGCGCGCAGAGGGCACATTGGACGTCATGCCCACCCTGCGCAGGTTGTTCGAAGAAGGGGGAACCACCTTCACAAACGCGGTCGCGACCACTCCCCTGTGCTGCCCCTCCCGCGCCGGCATCTTCACCGGGCAGTACTCCCACAACCACGGTGTGACACGCAACAACAAAGGCCCCGAGATGGAGGAACGATCGGCGCTGCCCTTCTACCTGCAGGAATCGGGGTACCGAACCGCGCTCGTCGGCAAGTACCTCCAGGGCATCCTCGGTATCAAGGCCCCCCCGTACTTCGACGACTACGCCATCTCGGGTGGACTCAGGTACCACGACCGACCTACGAACGTCGATGGGAAGCAACGGATCATCGCGCGCCACGCGACGGATTTCATGGGAGACATGGCTGCGCGTTACGTGAGGAGGTTCGAGGAACGTGACGGCCAACCATGGTTCCTGTACATCGCGCCCAATGCGCCCCACAAGCCCTTCGAGCCAGAGAAGAAGTATGCGAACGCCGAGGTCCCCGCTTTCGAGCCGGACGAGGCAGCCCTCGAGGAAGATGTGTCCGACAAACCCCCGTACGTCACCGATACGGACTTCACACTGGGAGACCCCGCGCAGATCTGGACCCAACAGCTCCGGCTCCTGATGTCGGTGGACGACCTCGTGGCTAAGGTCTTTCGCGCGATCGAAGCGGGCGCCGAGCAGAACACCCTCGCCTTCTTCATGTCGGACAATGGATTGATGCTCGGGGAACACGGACTCTTCGCGAAGCGCGTCCCCTATCAACAATCGGTTGCCATACCTCTCCTGGCTAGGTGGCCCGGGCACATCGAAGGGGGAGCATCCGACGACCGCATCGTCGCGAATATCGATCTCGCTCCTACCATCTTGCAGGCGGCCGGCATCGAACCATCGGACGAGTTTCCGATCGACGGTCGCTCACTCCTGTCGGATGGGCGGCGCGAGCGCATCCTCCTCGAGGAGTACGAGAACTCCGTGCACGGTCTTCCCGATTGGGCCTCGATCCAGAGCGACGCCTACCAGTACACCGAGTACTACGAGAAGGAGACCGGGAGCCTCATGTACCGCGAGTACTACGACCTCGGATCCGACCCGTTCGCGCTCGAGAACCTGTTGGGGGACGACGACCCGGAGAACGATCCCGACGTTCGGACGCTGGGGGATGACCTGGACGCGATCAAAGCCTGCGTGGGCGCGGAATGTCCGTGACCCGAGCGACTGCGCGCCGCTCCGTGGCTCTGTTCGTCCTACTCGGATTGGCTCTGGCGGCATGCACCTCGAATCAAGAGCCGACGGATCCTGACGAGGGCGACGCCGGTTCCCAGCAGACGACGAAGGAACGGGCGGCGGGGCCCGCGTTCGAGACCGCCTGCGATCTCCCGACCGAACAGTTGCAACGATTGCGGCGGGGTTACATGCCGGGTCGCTCGCCCGAGATCGTGGCCGTGCCCAAAGAGCCGAACTTCTTCGGTGGCTTCACCGCCTGGACCCATTCCGGCCCGTGGGACTACGTGCAGGAAGTGCCGGTCGCGTTCTATGGACCGGGATTCATCCGACCGCAGGGGGAGATCTCGGTCGAAGGAGCGAGCGTCGCCGACATCTCGCCGACGCTCGCCGAGCTCCTTCGGATCGAGTGGCCCGAAGATCGGCCCGGCGTTCCCATCGAAGAAGCCCTGCTGCCCGACGACCAACGCGGTACGCCCAAACTGATCCTGGTGGTCGTGTGGGATGGCGGCGGATGGAACGTGCTCCATCGGTGGGCCGGCGCGTGGCCGAACCTGAAGGAGGCCATGGGGTCGGGCACCACGGTCACCAACGCGGAGGTCGGATCGAGCCCCTCGGTCACACCGGCCATCCATGCCTCGATAGGCACGGGGACGTTCCCGAAGCAGCACGGCATCGTCGACATCCCGATCCGGCGAGGAGACCGGATGGTGGGGTCGTGGGATGCCGCCAAGAAGTCCCCCCGCTATCTCGAGTCCACCACGCTCGCCGACATCTACGACCCGACGACGAACAACGAAGCCCAGATCGCGATGGTCGCGGAAAACAACTGGCATCTCGGGATGATCGGTCACGGCTCCTACATCGAAGGCGGAGACAAGGACATCGCCGCGATGGTGGAGGGGAGTGACGGCTCCCTCGTCACATCGGAGTGGTACTCGCTCCCCAACTACCTGGCCGACACAGAGGGTTTGGAGGAGGACGTCCGCGCGGTGGATCAGGCTGACGGTCAGGTCGACTCCGCGTGGATGGGGCACGACCTGCTCACGAACCCGAGCGACATCCGCCATACGCCGGTTTGGGCGCTCTTCCAGACACGACTGCTGAAGGCCCTCCTGGATGAGGGTGGGTTCGGACAGGACCAGGTCACCGATCTGATCTACACGAATTACAAGCAGATCGATCTGATCGGCCACGACTGGAACATGCTCAGTCCCGAGGTGGAGAACGCGGTGGAATACTCCGACGACGCGCTGGGCGAGCTCATCGACCACCTGAACGCCACCGTTGGCAGGAACGAGTGGGTCATCGCCATGACGGCCGACCACGGACAAGCTCCCACAGCCGAATCCACCGGGGCGTGGCCCATAGCGATCCAGCCCCTCATGGAGGACACCGCAGAGCATTTCGACGTGAGCGCCGGCGAACTCTTCCAAGAGCAACGGCCGGGAGCCTTGTGGCTGGATCGAGAGACTCTCGAACAAGAGAACATCTCAGAACGTGATGTAGCGGAATTCATCCTCGACTACCGGCTGGAGGACAACGCCTCCGGCGACGTGCCCGAGGAGTATCGCTCTCGGCTCGAAGAGAAGTTGATCGCGGCCGCGTATCCCTATCGCTGGATGCCCGAGATCTGGGAGAGGTGTGTGCTCGATCGATGAGACCTCTAGGATGCACGAGGAGCGCACGACGAGCTACGGCACGAGCCACGCGGGCGCTACTCACATGAACCGGAGGACAGCTTGAGCCCCCCGAACGTCTTCTTCCTGGCGATCGACTCGTTGAGAGCGGACGCCGTCTTCGGAGATCACATCTCCACCCGCAACTTCGACGCGCACGCAAGCGGAGGTGCGGCCTTCAGACAATGCGTGGCAACGACCACGACCACCACCCCATCCTTCTCCTCGATGCTCACAGGCTGCTACCCCCCCAAACACGGCGTGCGTGGGCTTCAGGGGTATCAGTTGTCCAAGAACGTGACGACGTGGGGCCAAGCGTTCGGCGAGGCCGGATACAACACGCACGCCGAAGTGACGGGTCCGTTGCTACCCGAGACGGGCATCCTTCGAGGCTTCCAGGAGGCTCGCCACAGGCCCGCGTACCGCGTCCCTTTCTTCGGATGGCGCGATGAGGTTGTCGAGCGCATACGTGCCTACAAGGACCCGTGGTTCATGATGCTCCACATCTGGGAAGTGCACCGCCCCTACCGTTCGCCGCCAGACTTCACCAAGCGGAAGGACAAGGCGGGCTACGAGGCGGCGGTTCATGCCACCGATGAATGGCTGGCGCCGGTGTTCGAGGCGGCCGGCGACAACACGATCGTCGTGATCACCGGGGACCATGGCGAGGACTACCCGGACACGCATCTCCAATTCCAAATGGTTCGGGCGGCCCGGCGTCTCCGTCGCGGGTTCAAGCTCTCAGGTTGGTTCCCGTTCTTGGACAACAAGCTGGCAGGGCTCGAGATCGGACATGGCTTCGCTCTGCACGAGCATCTGGTGCGGGTTCCCTTGATCATCTCGGGGCCTGGAGTCGCCCCCGGCGTGATCGAAGAGCAGGTCCGCCATATCGACCTCTTCCCAACGATCGCCGACCTGTGCGCCGTGGACATCCCCCCCGGCATCGACGGACGCAGCCTGCGAGCCGCCATGGACGGCGGTTCCCTCGCGGAGGAACCGGCGTATATGGAGGCCGTGGGAGTCAAGCTGGGCGGCGATCGCATAGCGGGCGTGAGGACCTCGGATTGGAAGTTGCTAAAACCCCCGTCCGGGAAGTCGGCCCTGTACAAGTTGGATGGAGGCACGCCCCCAGACGAGAAACACAACCTCTATCGCCGCTACCCAGAGGTCGCACGCAAGCTCGAAAGCGTGATCGACGAGGTGAACTCCTCCGAGGTCGTCGCCGAATCGGGGATGACCAGCGAGGAAGAAGCCACGGTCGAACAACACCTTCGCGACCTCGGCTATCTGTAGGTGACGCGTTGTTCTTCGTAGTCGGATCGGCGCGCTCGGGCACAACCCTCGTCCGAATGATGCTCAACGCCCATTCGGACATCGCCGTACCTCCCGAGTCTCGTTTCATCGTCGAACTCTGGACCGGCCAGGACGAGGTCGAAGCCGACGGTTTCCTGCGGGAGCTGGAGTCCCACACACGGTGGCCGGCGTGGGAGACACCGATAGACGCTGTGCGGGCGCAGCTACCAGACCGGACGCGCGTCTCTTTCGCCGCAGCGGTCGAAGCCTCGTACCGAGCCTACGCGCAGGAGCGTGGGAAGAGCTGTTGGGGCGACAAGACACCTCGTTACGTCGAGAGCATCCCCCTCCTGGTTCGGCTCTTCCCGGAGGCGAAGTTCGTACACCAGGTGCGGGATGGACGGAACGTAGCGCTCTCCTACGCGGACGTTCCCTTCGGCCCGAAGAACGTCGGCAAAGCGGCGAAGCTCTGGGCGCGACGCGTCGTCGCGGGGATCCGGGATGGACGTCCTCTGGGACCCACTCGCTACAAAGAGTTGCGGTACGAGGATCTCGTGGCCGAAGCCGAACGATCGGTGAAGGGACTCTGCGACTTCCTCGAGGTCGCGTACGACCCCGGGATGCTCGAATACACCGAGCGGGCGCGGGGCAACGTCTTAGATAGGGCGGCCCGCTACAACCCCAACCTCACATCCAAGCCCATGAGCCAGGTCCGGTCGTGGGAGGAGGACATGCCTCGCATCCAGGTAGAGGTCTTCGAGGCCGTCGCGGGGGACCTCCTTGCGGGCCTCGAATACCCGCGCGCTTCCCCCACCCATCCCTCAGAGCGAAAGCGATGGCCGCCCTAGGAGCAGCAGGCCTCCCCATAGGCAGACTTAGATCCACGCGCTAGGCGCGGCGGGAGGGGGTCTGGGGGAGTAGGCCGTCTCGACGGCCGATCCCCCAGTGGGTTGCCGCAGGCCGGCACGAAGTGTCGGCCGGTAAAGCAAGGCTCGCCTGCGGCGAGCCGCCGCGAGCGGGCATAAGAACAGGGGGTCTGGGGGAGTAGGCCGTCTCGACGGCCGATCCCCCAGTGGGTTGCCGCAGGCCGGCACGAAGTGCCGGCCGGTAAAGCAAGGCTCGCCTGTGGCGAGCCGCCGCGAGCGGGCATGAGAACGGGGGCTAAGCCTCTATAAAGCTCATGCGCACCCGGCGTTGGGGGTTGTCGCGGTTCGTGTCGACCAGGACGATGCTCTGCCAGGTGCCCAGTTGCATCTCGCCGTCGATCACGGGCACCGTGAGGGACGGTGCCAGGAAGGCGGGAAGGACGTGATCCGCTCCGTGACCGGGCGACCCGTGGGAGTGAACGTATCGGTCGTCCCTCGGGAGGAACCGGTCGACGGTCGCCTCCAGATCCTGCTCGGTGCCGGATCCCGTCTCGACGATCGCGAGCCCCGCGGTGGCGTGGGGTACGAAGACGTTCACGAGCCCATCCCGACCAGCCCGCGATACGAAGCCGGCGATCTCGTGTGTGAGGTCGATGAAGCGCGATGACGACGTATCGAAGGTCCTGAGGTCAGTCTTCATTCGTATCCCATCGCTTTCATCGTCGGCGCGATCACATCCTCGATCGCTTCGACCTCGACCGGGTTCTCGCGTTTCCACTTCCCGCGCTCCGGCGGGGTCACCGTGTTGATCGGCGTCGTCGACGTAGCCGCCGCCCGCCGTCTCGTCACGTCCTCGTATGGGAGGTCGAGGAACTCCACCAACCGGCCGACCTCATCGACCGGGTTCTGCACGAGTTCTTCGTACCTCACCGTCGCCCATCGATCGTCCGGCAAGGACCTACCGTCGTTCATGGCGAAGTCGTTGCAGCTCGTCCACTGCTTCGCGCACACGAGCTCAAGGGGCCCCTTCCTGTCTTCCTCCCATCCCGGATATAGGACGAACTTCCACCACTTCGGATCGCACCCCGGGATCGAATGAGGAGTGGGAATCTCGTAGGTTCGGTAACGAGGAGTCCGCCACGCGTTGATCAGCGAGTTGACGTTGTCCCTCCCGTCTCGCTGGAGGAATACGAAACGCCCATCCGGGAACAACGCATCGACGAAGGGGACCCGTAGGGCATTCCGGGGAGTCTTGTCGATCAAGCGCTTGCGAGCCCCCGTTACGAGAAGGAAGTTCCGGCGGATCGCCGCCGCTGCGTCGGGATCGACATCCTCGGCCCTGAGCACGTTCGAGCGCCACCCACGCAACGCGGGGTGGTAGTCCGCCTCCCAGATCTCGTGGGCCTCACCGGGCCAGTGCGCCAGATGGCTGGAGGTCCTCAAGATCGCGTACAGCAAAGAGGTGCCCGAGCGCGGAGCGCCGATGATGAAGACCGGGCGATCCAACTTCCGCCCTGCCACCAGGTAGGGAAGATGCGATGCCTGTCTAAGTCGCAGCTTCGCGTGGCCCAGGCGGTCGCGAACACCCGGGGTGAAGTTCGTTCTGAGCCCGCGCCGCAAGGCTCGCTTGTCGATGGTCACCGGCCCATCCTAAGAGTCCGTTGTGGAGCGCCCTTTGCGACGGAACGCTCGCTTCCGGATCCGATCCCATACGTATCGCTCCTCGGGATCGATGCCGAACGATCTCAGTGCGATCAGGTAAACGAGGCCCGCGACGGCAACTCCGGCCGCTTGGAGGGCCAATGAGTCTCCCGGAAGCAGGCGCCACAACAGGAGGACCAAGGCCCCGATGGCGGTGGCGGCAAGCGGCTTGAGTATCGATCGACCGAACGGCTGAATGCCGACGAAGATCTTGGTCTCGACCACGCGCGCCGAGTTGACGAGTACGGTGACGACCGCGTCCACGACGGCCATCCCCATGACGCCGTAGCGAGGCACGAAGATGATCCCTCCAACGACGTACAGGATCACCCCGGCCAGTGAGTTCATGAAGTTGATGCCCGGCCTGCCCGTCATCGACAGGACGTAGCCGGTGGGGCCCGTGCCCGTGTAGAAGAAGTTTCCCACCGCCAGCACGGCGACGATCGGGGCGGCCTCCGCCCCCTCGCTGCCGCCGAACAGACGGACGAACAGGTCCGGCTCCAGTATGAGAGCCGCGAAGACCGGGAACGAGAAGGTCACCACCCAGCGGGT
Organism: uncultured Actinomycetes bacterium; assembly: GCA_963777015.1. Classification (GTDB taxonomy): domain Bacteria; phylum Actinomycetota; class CADDZG01; order CADDZG01; family WHSQ01; genus JACCXF01. The sequence goes on along the minus strand of CAVZOQ010000003.1, from coordinate 522,686 downwards.
GATGGTTTGGTAGAGAGACTCGAGCCGATCGATCGCCCCCCGTTCGTGAAGGTCCGAGACGACCGGCGCCCAGATGTTGACGATCCCCGAAAGGAACACACCGCCCGGCCCCTGGAGGGCCAGTGCGACGGCGAAAAGACCCACCGCAGCATCGGTCTCCATGATGCCGAGGATGATGATGCCGAGGCCGAGCGACTGGACCCCCAGCAGAGAGGCCCCTGCCTGTGGAAGGGCGAAACGGATCATGGGCCCCGGCGAGCTACGAGGCGACGCGGTCCGTTCCTCCTCGGTCAGGATCCGACGCCACGCCCACACGCCCGCGATGACTCCCACGCCCATGCTGGCGGCGAGGGAGCCAACGGCCCCCGCGACCGACGCTCCCATCGCGAGTACGGCGACCCCGAACGCGAATCGGGCGGCCGGCTGGATGATGTTCCCCACGACCACCGACGGGACCATCGTCTTGTACGCCTGGGTGCAGTAACGCAGAACCTGCATGATCGCGAACAGCGGTACGTAGACCGCCCCGAGACGGAACAGCTCCGCCAGCTCGGCCCTCTCGGCCGCGGGAAGCCCCGACTTGAAGACCCCGGCCAAAAGGTCGGCACCCAGGATGATCCCTCCCATCACGAGCAGGGATGCGGCGCCGGAGCCGGCGAGCGACACGCGAGCTGCACCACGCACGGCCGGCGCGTCCTTGCGGACACGAGCGAGTGTGATGAATCGCATCGCCGCGTAGTTGAAGCCCGCGATACCGACCTGTCCCGCGATGGTCAGGACCTGGGCGACCTGCCGGTAGAGACCGAAGCCCGCCGCGTCGAGGATCCGGAAGGCGAAAGCGTTGAACAGGAACGCTGCCCCACGTGAGGTGATCTGTCCGACGATCTGCACCGCGCCGCCCTTCGCGACGACGCCGACGTCTGTGGCTGCCTCCTTCGATAGGGATTGCTCGTTCTTGAGCGGGTCTCCCGTACCGGTCAAGTTCCGGCCACCGTCGATCGCTTCCAAGGAAGCAACGAACCCCGGAACGACCCCACGCCGGCCATGGCGATCCCCACCAGCATTGAGATCGTCAACGTATAGACCGGCTCGACATACAGGCTGAGGATCACGCCATGGGCGGCTGCGATGATCACGGACGCAGTGATGAGGGACCTGAAGAGTCCGTCCTCGTCCCTCTCCCGCCTCGATCGGGCTCGGGAGTACAGGATCGCCAGCGCGTAAAGGGCGACGATCGCTAGCGCTCCTGGGATTCCGGTGCGGAACGCGTAGTTGAGATAGGTCGAATGGGTTCCGGCGTTAGGAATGTACTGGGTTCCGACGTGAGAAGTTCCAGTGTCCGAGCGCGGCCGTTCGGTCCCGTAACCGAGGACGATGTGGATGCCCTGGACGACGGAATCCACCGTCTCGCCATAGACGTTCTGGCGCGTGGTCACGCTGCCTTCGGCGCCCGCCCGCGCGTTCAGGGGATCGGAGTTGTACTTGAACACGAAGACTCCGGTCAGCATGAGTGCTCCGGCGAGGAACGCCGCGCCCACTCCCACCTTCGCTTGCCGGTCGATGACCCCGTCGACCAACAGGTAGACGACTCCGATCAGGATGGCCACCCAGGCCCCACGGGCCAGCGAGAACCCAGCGCCGAACAGACATGAGGCGATGGCAAGGATCCCCAACCATCTCGATCGATCTCGTCGCCGCCATACGAAGAAGAACCCGAGGGGAAACAGCGCCGCACAGACCCCCGCGTAGGTGAGCGCGTTGCGAGGGAACGAGCGGAGCCGCGGGACGCCGGCCCCCGGCGCGAGCCCGACATTGTCGTAGATGAGCTCGATGTCGAGTGATGCGAGCTCGTCCTCGACCGCGCGTGCGGAACCGTCGAAACGAACGACCAGGTCGGTCTCGAACGCCTTGAATCCCGGCCGGAAGACCTCGAAGGAAGGCATCTCCGGAGTCTGCCGGGCCAGCGCCTCAAGCTTCCCTCTGAAGGCCGGCGCCCCACCTTCCTGCGCGCGGGCGTACTTGATCATGCCGATGTTGTTCGGGAACGCGTCCAATCCGTAGGCGGCTTCGGCTCGTGCCGCAACGCTCGTGTCTTGAAGAGCCTGGATGTTGATCCCGACCCACTGAGCCAGCACCGCAACGGACAACAGAACGACGAAGGCGAGCAGTCCCCACACGATCACCAGCCTGTCCCGGAGCGTCGCCATCGAGTCCACCACGGCAAGGATCGTTGCGCTGGACAAGACCTGGACCCCGAAGAGCAGTAGGAATCTCTTCAGGTCCAGGCTCGAGACGACCAGGATCCCGAGCGCGGTCCACGCGGCAAGACCGATGGGAAGCCAGATCCACCGACCGCCACGCGGTAGGCGGCGCTCCTTCAGAACGCGAAGGGCCCAGCGGATCGAGACGGCCGTCCACGCAGCCAAGAGCACCAGCGGAACCATGTTCACCAGCCACGCGAACAACGACATAAAGAGCGGAGACACGAAGGCGTAAGGAAGTGGGAGAACCAGCGCCACGCAGACCGCAGCCACGACGAAGAGCCACATCGCAACGATCCCGAGATCCAGGAAGCGGCACGCGATGCCGGCGACGAGAGCCAGCACACCGATCCCTACTAACAAAGCGCGCGACCGAGACGCTCCCGATGCGTCCCCTCGAGGTGCTCCCCCCTCCGCCGGGAGGCCGTCGAGGACCGACCGCAGGTTCACGCTTGGGCCGGGCGGCGTCCGCTTTCCCGCGCCGAGCGCCCGACGAAGAACCACAGCGCCGCCGCGCCGAGCGCGGCAACGCCCACCGAGGCCCACGCGACGGGCGTCGAGAACGGCGACCGGATCACGGCGAGAACGATCGCCCCCGCCAGAGCGAGGAGCGCCATCGACAACGCCGGTACCAGCGCTAGCGCCTCGGGGAACTCGGGGGCGGGCAAGACTGCACGCAAAGCGATCAGGCCGGGCACCAGCATCAGCGCGAGGGCGAGAACGACCAGAACGATGTGAAACGGCCCGGCATCATCCTCGGGCTCGGGCGCGGCCCCGGCCACCGGCTCGCCGTCCAGGGTCGTCACCTCGCCGTCATGGAGGACCCAGATCCGACCCTCGCCCGCCTCGGATGCCTGACGCTCGCGGGTGGCGATCTCGGCGTTGGCTCCGCTGGTGTTGAACGCGCTCGCGACGACCACCACCGGCTCCTCGCCGGCCGCCTCGATCGCCCGATCGCTCTCCTCCAACAACTCCGGCGACAGATCGTCGTAGGTCTCCTCACCGCGCGTCGTCGGTTCTCCGGCCAGGAAGCCCTCCAGCGACCCGAGGTAGATGTAGGCCTGATCGACCTGCCCCCGTGGCAAACCGTAGCGTGAGGTGTTTCCCGACAGCTTCGTATGGCCCCAGATCTGGAAACTCGCATCCTCGTCGTCGATCACGAATACAACCGGCGTGTCGCGAGAAACGTTCTCGTCGAGGGCGCCCCGCAATGCATCGAGGTCGGTCCGGGTCTGCGGTGACAGCCAACCCTTCTTCGGATCGTTCCACCCCTGAACGCTGAAGCCATCGGCGAAGTTGGTCGCGAAGATGAAGCCCACGGCGATGGTCACCAGAACGGCCCCCACCGCGTACAACGTCTCGCCCGCGCGGTCCAGGAAGAAGCGGATCAGGAAATAGCCCCCCAGACCCACCAGGAGGACCCACGACAAGGTGGTGTTGAAGAAACGGTAGTACGGGTACGCGATCCCCGCGAGGAACCCGAAGGCTCCGGCGAGAGGGGCCAACCACACGATCGAAAGCCGGCTCAGATCATCCTCCACCCAGCGGCGTCCGGTGGCGAGCACGCCGACTATCCCGATAAGGAACAAAGGACCGTTGAGAACAGGTCTCATGGCCTCGAGCCACAGGACCATGCGGTCGACGAAGAAGCTGGACCCATACGGTGGCGGCAACGCCGCCTCACCCAACGAAGCCGACGTCCCCCACAAGCCGATCTGCCAGATCAGTACGGTGACGAGTGCTGCAGCGAATGCGGTCACAAGCATCGGCCCGTCGTCTCGGATAACGGAGCGCAGATCGAACCTACGGAAGAGCAAGCGCACAACCGCCATCGCTCCGAGCACCAGACAGAAGATGACGAGCGTCGTGGGATGAGTGAAACCCGCGAGAAGCAAGAAGATGAAGAGCGCGATCCGCGCGCCCGACCCGTCGCGCGCGGGGCCGATGAACCAGATGGCAGCCGCGAGGAACATCAAACAAAGGATGTTGTCGAGGTAGCCGACGAAAGGCGGGGTCAGGTACAAGCTCGCAGCCCCGATGGCTACCAGATGAAAGATCAACGGGTCCTTCCGTTGCCGGTATGCGAAACCTCCCAGCAGCAGCGCGGTGACAACCGGCACGAGAACCATCAGGACCGCCGTGACCTTCAGCGACGAGAAGCCGGCCGCCTCGCGCAGGTACCCACCGAGGATGGGGGCCGCCACCCGGTAGCCCCCGGCAAACATGTCGAAAGCTCCCTGGAGATCGAGGAGCGTCCCGGGATCCTCAGAAGCCAGCGCCTCGGTTCGCCAGGTGTAGTAGGCGGGATCCTTAGTGGGAGCCACCCGATCCGGATTCGTGATGAAGGTCGACCCGAAGAGCGCGAGGAGGAGCACGGCCGTCGCCAGATAGGCCAGCGGATGTCCCAGCACGCGGTCTACGCGCCGGGACCCACGGGGATCCGGGGGTTCGGCGGCGGGGGGAGCGATCGTCGTCTGGCTCATAGGCGGGGGCATCCTAGTCCGTGGTCGACGCCTCGGCACCCCGACAGCTCATCGACGGGAGCGATGCTGAGGGGATGGCCATAGCGAACAACCGGTCCCCCGGTTCGAAGCGCCCGGCCCCCAGAACGTCCTCATCCGGCCGGATCGAGTTGTCTTCCAGGGTGTACCCGCCGATGAACCGAGCGACGTCCTCGATCGAGACCGCGAGCTCGCTCATGACGTCCTCGTCCACGAAGAGCTCGGTGGGCCATGCAGCCAGCGCGATGTCCCCGCCGAACTCCTCGTTGATGTCGGCCTCCAACTCGTTGGGGTCGATCCCGTACCCGTCCACGGCCGCGGCGTCCGGTTGCTGACCGTGATCGGCGGTCACGGTCAGCACGTAGTTGCCGCGACCCACGTCCGAGTCGAGGAACGAGACCAGCTCGCCCAACTGCTCGTCCGAAGCGATCACGGAGTCGTGCACCTCTTCCGAGGCCATGTTGTAGTAGTGACCGATCCTGTCGATCTGTTTGAAGTTCGTGAACATGAGGTCGGTCAGGTTGTCCTGCCCGTAGCCCTCCGCGCGCATCAGATCGATCAGGGCCCGGCCGTGATAAGCGATGAACGCGGGCGTCTCTTCGGTGCGCTCGGGATCATCAAGTGACACGTTCTCGCGCCACATGTCGTCGACCTCTCCATCAGCCGCGTCGAGCTCTGCGATGTCCTCCTCGAGCCCTTCCGTCTCGGGCAGGGACGGAGGCAAACGGTAATGATCGGGATTCGTGATCCACTCGTTCGTCTCGACGTCCAGCCACGCCGCATCGTCCTTGTCACCCCCCGGCTTCTCGGCCCCCTTGCCGATCATCCCGAGATGCCAGGGCTCGTAACCGACCATCCCCACGAGCGAGCGATTGCCGTTCTGCTCGTCCCAACGTTCGGCCAGCGTCTCGACCTCGATGAAACGCGACGACTCGCCTTTAAGGAAAGAGTCCACGATCTCTCCCTCCTCATCGCGCTGCGGGACGCCAGTTATGCCATGCGTTGCGGGGAACACTCCCGTGCCGAGCGTCGTGTGGACCGAAGGGGTCACGGAGGGAGACGACCCGACGGTCGCGTCGACATAGGACACGCCCTCCTCCATGAGACGGCGGAGCTCGGGCCAGTCGTCGGGCCACTGTTCCAGCGTATTCCAGCCGCCGCCGTCCCACACGACCGTCACGATGAGCTTGGGTGGATCGGAAGTGAGGGTGTTTTCGTCTAATGCCGCGACCTCGCGCAGAGGGCTGCCGTCGCTCGCGATGTTGCCTCGCAACATGGCCGCGTAGGTGGGAGCCACATCCGCGGTGGTTACGGGACGGTCGACATCCCCCAGCGCGCGCACGATCCCCGGCGCGTAGACCACGAGCGGCACCCGTTGGAGGTACGGCCACGGCCCGGAATGGCTCCATCCCCCGGCTCCGGAGGCCATGTAGGCCGGCTGTCGCGGGAGCAGAGAGATCTGCCCGGAGCGTCCCTCGAAATACCCCCGTTGGGTCCGCTCCAGCCACGGACCCGGTATCCCGCAGGCCTGAGAGAGGAACGAGGGCACTGGTCCCCCACCACGGTTCAACCATGCCGGCACCAGCACCGCGGCGGCCACGAGGACCCCGGCGAGCAACAGGGCGATGAGGATGCGCCCGCGGGAAAGGTTCCTCACCACAGGGTCGGCGGCCTCACGATCTCAGCCGTGCGACGACGCGGCCCGCGCGCGGTCCTCACGCGGAGTCAGGAGCCCGGCCTTTCGGTACCAGGCACCCAGAACCGCAAGTCCGATCAGGAAGACGACGCCCGCGCCGGCGATCAAAGGACCGTCGATGTTGCCGCTTCCCGCCACTTTCAGGGCCGCGGCCGCGAGGACCCACGCCAGGTTGTAGGCGATGTCGTAGAGGGAGAACGCCCTGCCTCGGAAGTCATCCCCGAGGGCCTCCTGCACCATCGTGTCGAGCGAGATCTTCGCCAGGAAGAACCCGAATCCGAGGCAGAAGGTAAGCGCGGCGAGCGTGAACCCCTTCTCGAACCAGCCGAATACCGCGACACCTGCTCCCGCCACGGTCGAAGCGGCAAGAACGAGTTGCGCGGTGCTGCTCATCCGCTCCAGTAGTCGATGAGCCAGGATGAATCCCAGGACGGCTCCAACCGCGCCCGCGCCCCCGGTCAAGGCGGCCAGTACCAGATCGTCGTCGCCGAGCAACTCCCGGGCGACCAATCCGACCGCCGCGAGCGTGAAGCTCCACAAGAGTCGGAGCCAGAAGTAGGTCGTGATCGAGGCCCCCGCTTGGGGGCGGCGGGCGACTTCCCGCAGCCCGTCGACGATGTTGCCCACGACGCGCGCCAGCTCCCGGCCGAACGTCGTCTCGGCCCGTGGCTCCCCAACCCGCTGCAGGGTCCAGGCGAAAGCCGCCCCGATCGCATAAACGAGCGCACCGGCGATGACGATGATCTCGGAATCGAGAACGGCCTTCCCGACCAGCGCGACACCCGTGCCGCCCAACTGGAAAAGCGCTCCGCCAAGTTGGGACACCGCGTTGCCCTCGTGAAGCGTGTTCGCCTCGAGCGTCTCCGGGATCGCGGCGGCCTTCGTCGCCAGCACGATGCGCGTGCACGTAAGGGTCAGCAGGAACGCCAGGAACAATGGAACCTCGCCGATGTCGGAGACGCCAACGAGCCCGATGAGCAGAAGGACCACGAAGCGCAGCGCGTTCACGAAGATCAGCAGCCGGCGGCGATCCCACCGGTCGATGACGACGCCCAGGAAGGGGCTGATGATCGTGTACGGGATGAAGATGTAGAGGGCGATCCGAAGGATGTCCTCGGGATCCTTGGCACCCTCGAGGTCGAAACCCTTCTGACCGCCGAAAGCGATCACGGCTGCCAGCGCACCCTGCACGAGGCCGTCCGCGGCCTGCGCAGAGAACTGCACGCCCATCAGCTTGCCGAAGTCCCGCCGTTTCACCAGCAGGTTCAGACCGCGCTTGATCATGTCCATAGCCGGTCGACCCTACCCCTCAGGCTCTTCGTCGAGGCGTCCCTCCGGGTAGTCGCCCTCGCCGAACGTCTCGATCTTCTCGGACGTGAGAGACGAGAGATAGTCGGTGGAGAAGACCCCCGCGAAGACCGTCTCCTCCAGTCGAGCTTCTGGCACTCGATCCGCGCCGGGTTGCTCCTCTGGGATGTTGTCGTCGATCGTGTAGGTCCCGAGGAAGGAGGCGATCTCGCCCATGTCGATCTCTTCTTCCTCGACGAAGTCGAGGTCCAGGTACACGTCGACCGGAGTCACCTTCGTTACCACCTCTTCGCCGAAGCGCTCTTTGATGTCGGCTCCGAGCTCCGCCGAGTTGATGCGCCACCCCCCGGTGACCTCCGGCACTGGCTGCTGACCATGATCCGCGCTGATCATCACGATGTAGTTGCCGCGCCCCACCTTGCGATCCAGCTCCTTTCGGAAGCGGGCTATCTGAGCGTCGACCTCCGCGATGACGTCCTCCTCCTCCGGCGAGATCATGTTCCACGCGTGACCCGCGTAGTCGGGCATCTTCATCTCAACCCAGAACTCGTCGGTGAGATCGTCACCACCCCAGTCCTCCTTCCGGATCACGTCGACGACCGCGTCGCCCGTGAACCTGGCGAATGCGGGAGTGCCGGGCCGAAGGCTCGCGAGCGCAGCGTGATCGGAATCCTCGGGATCCGTTGAATCCTGGATCGACTCGAGGTCGTTCCCGAACCACAAACCATCATCCTCGCCGTCGCGTTCGTCGAGCTGCCGCTCGTATCTCTCGAGGGTCGTCAGGTCCGTCTCATTCAGATAGGAAGGCAGCGTGTAGAAGTCCTCGTTTATGAACCACTCGAAATCGTCTTTCTCCCACAGGACCGCGATGTCCTTATCGCCACCGTCGCGTTGCGCGCCGTGCCCGATCATCCCGAGATGCCACCCCTCGTAAGACACGGTTGCGATCAGCGGACGGTTCCCGTTCTGTTCGTCCCACAGCTCGGCCTGCGCCGGCTCCTCCATGTAGCGCGGGTCCGCGTTCTCGAGCCAGGTGTCGATCGTCGGGTCACCCTCGCGGCCCTCGCCTTCGGGGTCCCTCATCTGGTTCCCCGGGAAGCCGTGCTCGAGCGGGTAGTGACCGGTTCCGAAGGTCGCGTGCAGGGCGCCCGTGATCGAAGGCGACGAACCGATGTTGGCGTTCGTGTAAACGGTCCCCCCGTCACGCAGACCGGCGATCGTGGGCCACGCGCGCGGGTGCTCCTCCAGGACGTTCCATCCGCCCCCATCGATCACGACGTTGAAGATCACCTTCGGAGTCCGCTTTCCTTGGGTCGCATTCAGGATCTCGTCCAGGGGCTCGCCGGTTCCCTCGAGAGGTTCGGCCCCCAGCATCTCCGCGTAGGTGGGAACGATTGACGAGATGTCAACCTGGCGATCGACCGCGAGGCCAGACTCGATCAGGCCGGGACCCCAGAAGATGATCGGGACGTGCACTAGGTAGCGCCACGGGTTCGGGTGGGAGCTACCGAGCTGGAAGTCGGGAGTGCCCAGAACGGTGAGGTCGGGCTGCCCGTACAGGTAGCTGTTGGGCTTCGGGACGAGCATGATCTCTCCGGATCTGCCCGGAACGTGTCCTCGATAGAGCATCCCCATGACGGGGGCCCCGATGTTCTCGGCCATCTCGTCCTGACTCGGAGCATCGTCGGGCGCGCCGCTGGGTGGTCGAAGCAGGATGGCGGCTAGGCCGGCCACCACGATCGCGACCGCAGCCGCGATCCACACGCGCCAAGACAAGATTCAACCTCCGAGGAGAACTACGGTGGGGACGCGGGCACACTAATACAGGTAAGGAACGGCGGGTTCCGGGACCTCGGCGGCCTCCTCACCATCGAGGAAGAGGCCGTTCTCGTCCCGAGCCATCCGCCCGTTCACCTCGAGCCAATCGTTCTCCTGCGGGTCCACGAAACCACTGGGTGGCCTGATCCGGACCGAGAAGGGAAGGGCATCCGCCGCGGAACAAGAAACGTAGAAGCGCGTCAAAGCGAACCCGCCCTCGGGAGCGTCCGGGTCGTGGGTCACGAAACCCACCAAGCGAACGGGCGTTCCTTGGACGATCCCGGCTTGCGCGGCGTAGTCGGCGGACTGATTCGCGTAGTGGATCTCAGCGAACGAGATCACCCCGCCCGGCCCCGGCGCCTGCGGAGCGAACGCTCCAACCTGGCTTCCCCCCGCCGAGGAGAGTTTCTTCGATGCAGCCAAGGCACCGAGCTCCGCGGAAGGGATCATCGATACGGCGACGATGGGGATCAGAAGGACGGCAGCACCGGACAACTCGCCAAATGTCGGCCTCGGCCCTCGGACCGGTGCGCGGAGGGTCATCACATGGGCGAGGGTCGCTCCACCGAGGGCGATGGCCCCGAACGTCACGACCCAGTAGGTGCGGGGGCCGAGGTAGCGCGTCATCGCGCCGCTGATCCGAAGGTAGACGAAGAAAAGCGCCCACGCGCCCAAGACGGTCGCCCGCATCAACCGTCGTGTATCGGTAGTCATCGCAGGACCACCTCAAACCACAGCGATCCCGCCAGCACGATTGGGGCGGCAACGACGACGAGCCTCAGGATGAAACGCCGCCGGAAGGTCGCGCCGTAGAGGAACGCAAGCTTGGCGTCGACCACCGGCCCAAAGACGAGAAAAGCAAGTTGCGATCCCGCCGGGAACTGAACGAACGAGACCGCTACGAACGCATCCGCCTCAGAACAAAGCGACAGCAGGAACGCCAGGCCCATCAACGCCAGAGTTCCCAGGACGGGCGTGCGGGCCACACCGGACACGAGCGACTGAGGCACCACTGTCTGCAATGCCGCGGCCAGCGCACTCCCGATCACGACGAATTTGCCCATGAAGAAGAAGTCGGCGGCCAGATGGTCGGTGAACACGCGTGATCTCTCGCGCGGGGCGACCCCCGACTCGTGCGGCGGGTTCTCCGCATCCGGCCGAGTCCTCAGGATGTCGCGCGCGCCGTCTCCCCCCAAAGCCCACCCTGCCACCATCGCAAGCACCAGTCCCAGACCCGCGCGACCGAGCACCATAGCCAGCGCGATATCGCGGCCCTGATACGCGATCCACGTCGACGCGAGGACGATCGGATTCATGATCGGCGATGCGAGCATGAACGCCAGAGCAGCGGCGGGATGCATGCCGCGGATGATCAACCTCCGAGCGACCGGCACCGAACCGCACTCGCACACCGGGAAGGCGAGCCCACTGAGAGCTGCCCCGGGCACCTGCAGCGGGAGTGGTAGCCGTGCTAGTCGCTCGAACGCTGAATCCGGGACGAACACCTCGATGAGAGCCGAAACAAGGGCTCCCAACAACACGAACGGGAGCGCCTCTACGACGATCGAGGTGAAGATCAAGACGAATGTTTCGGCGAGCGCCCAATTCGCCAGACCGGCGAAGCGAGCGGCGGCGATCGATACTGCGACAACGAGAGCCAGCCCAACGAATACCGGGACGCCGGCGGGCCTGCGAAGCATCACTAAGGGACTGCTGCTGGCCATCCGATACACGGTAGCGTGGACGCATGGCCGGCCGTTCCCGCCTCCTCGTACTGCTGGCGATCACCTCCCTGCTGGCCCTACCCGCCCTCGCGCTGCGGGCTTTCTGCGTCGGCCACTCATGCGACACGCCGGCCCGGGCCGGAGCTCGGATCCCGTTCTGCTCTTTGCAAGCGGAGGCACGTGATCGCATCGCGACGGGTTTCCGGGAGGGTCGTTCACCCGACGTCCTAGCGGTCGCCGGTGTGACGCCGGTCCGAGGGGGCACGGCCGTCTCCCCCGGTGAGCCCGCGTCACGGTGGCCCTCGGCGTCGGATGACCTCGCCGGCTCTCGCGTCCCTCTCGTTCTCTCCGGGCCCGGCGTTCGGAGGGGAGTCTCGATCCCACGCGGAACGCCGCTCGACTCGATCGCGCCGTCGATCGCCCGCGCCATCGGGCTGAAGCGACCCCACCCCGAGGTGCGCTCCGGGCGGGCTCTCGACGCGGTCGGACCCGCATCCGCCGATCTCGTGGTCGAGGTGGTCTTGAAGGGGATCGGAAGCTCCGATGTGGAGCGAGGACCGTGGTCACACCTAGGGAGGTTGATGGGCCAGGGAGCTTCCACCCTGGATGCCGACGCCGGTTCACTGCCGCTGGACCCAGCCGCGATCCTCACCACGATCGGGACGGGCGCGCTCCCCTTCCAGCACGGGATCACGGGCGCCAGCCTGCGCGATGACGAAGGCCGCCTGGTTCGAGCGTGGGGCCGGGGGGCTCCGCCGTCAGTGGTCGCGACGTTGCCGGACGACTTGGACGAGGAGACTCACGGCGAGTCTAAGATCGGCCTCGTCGCGAGCGTTCCCGAGGACCGCGGTCTGATCGGCGGCGACTGGTACGTGGATGTCGACCGGGACGACGTGCTCATCCGTCGACGAGGAGCGGCTCGCGCCGTCCGTTCGCTGCTGGACGACGGCTACGGACGCGACGAGGTGCCGGACCTCATCGCGGTGACCCTCCAGGGCACGCCGGCGGTCATGGACGCCGAGTTGGGAGCGATCGCGGGCATGTTCGAGGGCTCACGGTCACCTCTCATCGTCGTCACCGGGTCGGGGTCGACCGCAGCGCCCTCCGAAGACGGACTGACCGGCCGGGCGGTAGCCGCATGGGTGGAGCGAGGCTTCTCGCCCGGAGCCCCGGTCGTCGAGGCGGCCACACCCGGGGGGCTCTTCCTCGACCAGAAGGTCCTCGCCCGCGAGGCCATAACGGAGGATGAGGTGATGGAGCGCATGGCCGCGCTGGAGCGTTCGGGAAGGGTGGTATTCGCGGACGTGTTCCCCGCTATCGCCGTATCGTTCGCGAGGTATTGCTGATGGTTGACCTCGCCCGGCCAGCACCGGCCCGAACGGAGCAATGGAGAAGTCTCCTCCTATTGGGGGCGGGGCTATCGCTGATCGCGCTCGTTCTGCGAACGGTCGACCCGGGTCGCATTGCCGGCCTGCAGAACTTCTTCATCATCTTCGGCTCCCTGTTGATCGAGGCCGTGCCGTTCATCCTCCTGGGAGCGGTCGTCTCGGCCACGATCGAGGTATTCGTGCCCGCGCGTGCGTTCGACCGCATGGCGAACCTGCCCAAGCCCATGCAACTTCCGGTGGCGGGACTGGCGGGCTTCGCGTTCCCCGTGTGCGAATGCGGATCCGTGCCGGTCGCTCGACGCCTGGCGGCCAAGGGCCTGTCTCCCGCGGCGGCCGTGACCTTCATGCTGGCGGCCCCAATCCTCAACCCCATCGTCATCGCGTCCACCTACGTGGCCTACAGAGGTCGGGAGACCTTGTGGCCGATGGTGGTTGGGCGGACGCTGCTGGGGCTGCTGGCGGCGATGGCCGTGGGTTGGGTGGTGGGCGGCCGGAGCTCCACGCAGATACTGCGTGCTCAACCGGCCGAGGAGCATCAACACGAGAACGGACCGCGGTGGGCCGCTTTCGCGGGGCACCTGACCGGCGACTTCCTCTTCATGGGCCGCTTCCTCGTGATCGGAGCGGCGGCGGCGGCCTTGTTACAGACATTCGTCCCACAGTCCGTCATCGGCTCGGTGGCAGACAAGCCCGTACTCGCACTGTTCGCGATGATGGGGCTCGCGTTCGTGCTCTCCCTCTGTTCGGAGTCCGACGCTTTCGTGGCCGCCTCCTTCGTTCAGTTCGGAGTCGGCGCTCAACTCGCTTTCCTCGTCTTCGGGCCGATGGTGGACACGAAGTTGGGCATCCTCTATTCCGCGACGTTCAGCAAGGGTTTCTTCCGAACCGTCGTCCTCGTGGTCGGCGCCGTGACGGTAATGGGAACCCTTTGGATCGAGGTTCTGGTTGGCTAGGGCACTCGACGCTCGATTGGATCGCGCCGCCGAGAGGGCGGGCCGCGCCCACGTGAGCCCCGCGCGCGTGGCGGGTGCGGTCGCGCTGGCCGCGTGGGCCGGACTCTTCTGGTTCCTCATCTGGAGCGGACGAACGTCCCTGTATCTCTCCTCGCGCACCGACTGGGTGGTGCCTGTGGGGGCCATCGTCCTGACGGGTGCCCTCGCCGGCCGCTTGCTCTCACTCCGCACCGACCATACCGACGCGTTGACGAGGCGTGAGGCACTGGCTATCGGGTTGACCGTCCTGCCGGTGGTTACCATCCTGGCCCTTCCGCCGGCTTCGTTGGGGTCCTTCGCCGCTGATCGCCGGTCAAGTCTCGCGTCGGGCGGCTTCGCAGGCGACCCCGCGGACATCGCGAGTGGAGAGGTGACGCTGGTGGACGTTGCATCAGCCCTGAGATCCGGTGCGGGCATGCAGGAGCTGACCCGCAGGGCGGGTGCCGAAGTGAGCTTCGTGGGCTTCGTCACCCGGGATCAGGGGATGCCCGCGGACGAGTTCCTCCTGACTCGATTCCTCGTGTCTTGTTGCGCGGCCGACGCACTCAGCATCCAGGTCCGCGTCGTCGGAGCCCCACCGGGTCGGTTCGACGCGGATGCCTGGGTGCGGGCGGAAGGTCGTCTCTATCCGCTGGGAGGCGAGGTCATCGTCGATACCGCGCAGGTCGAGGGGGTTCCTCGTCCCTCCCGCCCCTACCTGGATCCCTGATGGGGGTCGTTCGCTCGCCGAAGGGAACCGATACCCGCAAGCGCATCCTGGATGCCGCGCGCCGGGTGCTCGCCGAAGAAGGGATGGAGGGCTTCACGACCCGGCGCGTGGCGGCTCGAGCAGGCATCTCACACGGGATGTGTCACTACCACTTCGCCGACAAACGAGCTCTGGTCCTGGCCCTCGTCGAGCACGCACGATCAGATTGGATCGAGCCTCTGGAACGGATGGTGGCCTCCGAACGGCCCGCCGAGGAACGCATACGGGCCATCATCGATTGGATCGCCGAGCCCGCCACGGGTGAAGTCATGCGCGTCCACTCCACCCTCTACTGGTTCGCGCTTGCGGAGGATCCGATCAGAGAACGCCTGGCCTCGGAATACGCTCTCTGGCGCGCTCAGTTCGTAAGAGTGTTCGAGGATCTCGCTGCCGAAGAGGGGCTCGACGGGTTCGATGCCCGTGCCATCGGCGAAACTTTCGCCTCCGCAGCCGACGGTTTGGTGCAGCAACAGACGCTGGACCCCGCCATCGACACGCGTTCGATGCTCATAGCGCTATTCGAACGCGTCTCGGGACGTTAACCGCGCAACAAGCCTTCGAATCCATCCCAGAGCGTTGGCGGAGCGTCGTGAAGGTCCTCGAGAACCTTGTTCATCCCGCGCGTTCCGTGCTTCCGCACCAACTCGACGCGTTCTAGGTCGAGGGTCTCGACGAAGAACTCCTCACCGATCCCGCCCTCGAACAACACGCGGCCCTCGGGGTCGACACCGATGCTCCGACCCCCGCCAACATCCACGGAGGAATTGACATTGATCACGTAACACTGATTGGCGATCGCGTTAGCGCGCGACAGCACAAGCTCCTGCTCTCGGTCGGGCGTCGATGTCAGCGAAGGCTGAAGGATGATCTCGGCGCCCTGCAGCGCAAGCGAGCGGGATGACTCTGGGAACCAGCCGTCGTAGCAGATCATCATCCCGACGCTGGGTCCGTTGGGCAGATCGACGACCTCAAACCGGTCCCCCGACGCGACCCGTTCGTAGGGCCTCCACGGCCAGACCTTGCGGTGCGTGGCCAGGAGCTCCCCGCTGGAGCCGAACAGGAGCGCGGTGTTGAACGTCCGGGAGCCGACCGTTTCGAAGATGGTGCCCGCGAGGATCGCTCGGCCCACCCCTTGGGCGACCTTGCCTATCCGCTCGGTGAGGGGGCCGGGCACGGGTTCGGCGACCGCCTCGACGAACCCCGGCGGCTCCCGTCCCGTGAAGGGGTGCTCGCCGGAGAGGTAGAGCTCGGGCCACAGGAGCAGATCCGATCGGGGCCAGGAATCCACCGCGGTCCTCGCCTCGCGCTCGAACTTCTGGAACGTGGCCTCGGGATCGTACGGAACGGGCCGAACCTGGGCGGACAGAACGGTGAACGGCCGCAATCGGGCTCCTTTCTTGACCAAGCGCTTGCTCGATAATACGCTCGCCCCCTGCAATCGCTTCCCCGGGGGACGCACATGATCGATCGGCCCGCCGGCGCCGCCGGCTCGACATCCCATCCGGCCCTACCCCGACGCGAGTTCCTCCGGCGCGGGGGCCGTGCGGGACTGTCGGTCGCGGCGCTGTCGCTCCTCGCCGCGTGCGGGATCCAGAGAGACGATGAGGGCGAAGGGGACGCCGCTCCCAAGCTGCCGCCGCTGGCGCACGAGCTCGTGATCGCGCAGTGGCCGCTGTACATCGACAAGAAGAAGGGCGAGAGTCCGACCCTTCAGATGTTCGAGCGCACGAGCGGCATCGAGGTCACCTACAAGGAAGTCATCAACGACAACCAGCAGTTCTTCGCCAAGCTGAGCGAACCACTGTCTCAAGAGCGCTCCACGGGATGGGACCTCATCGCGCTGTCGGATTGGGTCGTCACCAAGATGGCCCGCCTCGGATGGTTGATGGAGCTGGACTACTCGTTGCTGCCGACCGTCGACGGAGAGATCGGCGCCGAGTTCCGAGACCCTCCGTACGACCCGGGGAACGCACACAGCGTCCCCTGGCAAGGCGGCATCACCGGGATCGCGTACAACCCGCGCTTGGCCAAACGCGAGCTGTCCCGCTTCTCGGATCTCTGGGACGAGTCCCTTGCCGGGCACGTCGGCATGCTCACCGAGATGGTGGACACGATGAATCTCACCCTGTTGTCGCTGGACATCGACCCACAGACCGCGACGGTCGAGGATGCCGAGCAAGCCCAGAAGCGACTCATCGAACAACGAGAGGCTGGGATCGTCCGCGGCTTCTACGGCAACGATTATCTGGACGGGCTCGCGCGTGGGGACCTGTGGGCGACGATGGCGTGGTCGGGAGACATCTTCCAGTTGCAGTTGAGCGACCCCGACATGAAGTTCGTGGTGCCCGAAGAGGGCGGCATCCTCTGGGCCACAGGCCTGGAGATCCCGTCCGGCGCCGAACACCCCCGCGACGCTCATGCCTTCATGGACTTCGTCTATCAGCCAGAGATCGCGGCCCAGATCGCGGAGTGGGTTGGCTACATCACGCCCGTCCCCGCGGCGCAAGAGATCATCCTCGACCACGCTCGCGACTCGCAGGGGGCCGGCCGCGAATACCTAGAGACGCTTGCCCACAGTCCGCTCGTCTTCCCCACCGACGATATGAAAGCGAACCTGCACTCGTACAAAGTGCTGTCCGCAGACGAAGAGGAGGCATGGAACGACCTCTTCCAAGAGGTCGTTCAGGGCTGAATCTCAGCCCAGGTCGGGGGCGGAGAACGCGTAGGCCATGCCGGTCGCGGCCTCGTCGGGCACGAAGGCACCCAGCATGATGCCCATCACGCTCGGCCACCTGCGCTTGCCGTTGTAGACGGCGGTCAGCCGGAGACGATCGCCCTCGGCAACGGCGATGCCCGGCGTCCGCGCGAACGACGTCATCCCGGTTAGGTACCAGAACTCGCGTGGGCGGCGCTCGTACAGGGCACGCGAGGTGAAGATGCTCTCGGACGTCGTGGCGTTCTTCAACCTGAGCTCGATCCCGCCGTCGTGGAGATGGCCGGCGGCCGCGATGAAACGCCCCGGCTGCAGCGCGGCCCAAGAATCGCTCTTGGTATAGCGACCGCCATTACGGGGGACATCGAACTCAGCATCGGCATCGCACTCGCCGGTGACGCTGAACCAGACCGGCGCGATGTCGGTCAACCCCGCATCCGCCGGAGCGAACCCAAGGTCCAGCCTGATGAACGCCTCGAAGGTGCCTGGGTGACCGGCGTGCATACCGTCGACGTGGGCCGTGAAGCCCCAATCGTTCGGACCCACCTCGTAGCCGTAGCCATCCGGCAATCGCATCGGCGTCCGCTCCTTACCCGACCCGAAGAAGCGATCCGGCCACTCCGGGCAGGCAAGATCCTGCTTCTGCGGGTTGACCCACACGGCGTGGTGGAGATGAGCCATGTGATGCCCAACGCGGCGTCCCTCGTCATCGACGAGTGTGGCGCGGGCCGATGTGAGGAACCCGGGCGTCCCGGGAGATTCGACCATCCGGAAGACCTCGGTCATGCCGTCGTACTTGATCGTCATGGGATAGAGACAGCGGAAACCCGCGTCCGTGGGCCGGCAGCCGGCCTCGAGTGCTTGCGCCGGAGGCGCGGCGAAAGCCGTCCCGGCGAGCAGACACGCGACCACGAGCGTGACCTTCAGCTTCACAGGTTCAGTGTGCGGGTTCCCCGGCCCTTACGCAACGTGGTCGCGCTCGTACACCGAGATGTGGGATTCGCTGTCGGAGTCGAACCCGTCCCTGCCCCAGGTCGCCCACCTCTCCCGGAGCCTCAAACCAGTCAAGCGGGCCATCAGATCCAACTCCGGCGGATACGCGTAACGGATGACGACGGGATAGAGCTCGATACCGGTGGATCGCACGATCGCGTGCTGACTCTCGACCCGCTGCGCGGCCGGGTCGTGCCGGGACGCTTCGAGGTCGATGAAGTCCGGACCCACGTCGTTGGCGGACACGCGCTGCCCCCGGTCGAACCGGCCCGAGTCCGGCACGAAGGCCTCGATGACGAAAACGCCGTCATCCGTGAGATGCCGGGCTGCGTTCGCGAAGCAACGCACCTGCGATTCTTGATCCGGCAGGCCGAAGATGGTGTTGAACAAGAGGTAGACGAGGGAGAAGCTCCCCTCGACCTCGGCCTCCGAGAAGTCGCCCATGACCACGTCGATGTCCGCTCCACCGGGCTTCGCTCGAAGGCGCTCGACCATCCTCGGGGAGGCATCGACCCCCACGACGTCGACTCCCTCAGCCGCGAGTGGAAGGGCGATCCTTCCGGTGCCGATCCCGAACTCGAGAGCCCGGCCCGTCGCGAGCGGCGCGAGGAACCGCACGGCCCCCTGCACATCGAAGAGATGGTCGTAGAGGTCGTCGTAGATCGGAGCTATCCGCTCGCCGTAGGTATCTGGTCCGTACTCTTCCATCACCCGAGTCAAACACGCCCGTACCGGGTCGATGTCGTAGCTCGGAGCGGGGGCGCGATCACCGGTGTCGGGAGGGCGCCGTGCTACCCTCTAAACGTCATCGCAGGCCTCTGACCTGCGATTTTGCTATCCGGAGGCATCACGGGTTATGGGTCTGAGGATCTTCGGCGCCGTCGTCGCGCTGCTGCTTTTCGTCTTCGCTGCGATCCGCTACCGGCGCGCCCAACTCCGCCGCGGCGAGCTCGTCGCCGTGTCCGCCGTGACGATCGGGCTCATCATCGCCGCAATCTCCCCTGATCTCCTCGACCCCTTGCTCAACGCCCTGGGCTTCCAGCGAGGCAACGACCGTCGGATCATCGGGCTCCTCGTCATATCGAACCTCTTCACCCTCGCGCTCGTGTTCCGAGGGTTCTCGCGAGACGACGAGATGTCCAACGAGATCGGCGACCTCGTTGACTACATGGCTCTCAAGCGACTCGAGGAAGGGGGGATCGAGGCGACCCAGAACGCCTGCATGGCGGTCATCCCCGCCTACAACGAGGCCGAATGTCTTCCCGCCGTCCTCGGAGCGATCCCCACCCACGTTTTCGATCTTCCCGTCATCCCCATCGTCGTCGCCGACGGTTGCACAGACGCAACGGAAGCGGCCGCGCGCAACATGGGCGCCATCGTCATCCGGCGTGACCTGCGCCGGGGCTCGGGGGCCGCGGTCCGCCTGGGTTACCAAGCCGCGATGAAGGCCGGCGCCAAGGTGATCGTGACGTTCGACGCAGACGGTCAGCACGATCCGAAAGAGATGGAGACCCTCGTGAGGCCCCTGCTGCTCGAGGATGCGGACATGGTTCAGGGCTCGCGCATCCTCGGCTCGTTCGAGAAGGAGTCGCGGGCTCGCAGCTGGGGAGTCGTCTTCTTCGCCCGGCTTCTGAGCATGCTGAGCGGGACCAAGATCACGGATCCCTCTACGGGCTACCGCGCGATGAAGACCGACACTCTCCGCAAGCTCGATCTCCGGCAGGATCAGTTCTACGTTTCCGAGATGATCCTCGATGCGGCTCGTAAAGGGTTCGTAGTGAAAGAGGTCCCGATAACGATCAGCGCCCGGGCCTCCGGCAGTTCGAAGAAGCCGACCACCTTCCGCTACGCATGGGGTTTCTCGAGAGCGATCTTCAAGACCTGGTTGCGATAGGGGGTAGCCGGCTAGCCGGCGCCGGCCGTCAAGAAGTAATCCTCGTCGTCGTCATCCCACTCGAGTTCGACCGCGCCTCGTGCCGCGGCAGCCTTAACGAATTGAAGGAAGCCTCCGTAGCCGAAGTCCTTCTCGCTGAAAGCGGGCTGCCTCTTCCGTAACTCGTTCTTCAGGCCGGACAGAGGTGGCGAACCGTCGCGCTGTTCGAGCTCGGCGACGACTTCCTTCAACAGCTCGAAAGCTGTTTCCTCGCCTCCACCGTCGGCCGGGAACCCCACGGTTGGGTCTCCCTCCGCGCTGCCGGAGCGAAGCTCGATCATGCCCATCTTCTCGAGGTGGCGCATCAGCTCACCCCACGCGCGGAAGCCGTAGTCGCCCTCAGAGAAGGTCGGATCCTTGCGAAGGATCGCCCTCTTGATCATCGACGACAGGACCGGGCCGTCCTGGAGCCGTTGGAGATTCGAGAGCGTGCCGGTCACCAGCCGCGCGACGCCACCCAGGTCGGTGGTGGCTTCGTCGTCCTCCTCGGCCGCCTTCTTCGGTCGCCGTCGCGAGGTGGGTCGAGCAGTGCCGGGTCCCAACAGTCGCTCGTAGAACAGGAACTCATCGCAGGCGCCCGGCAAGAGCTCCGAAGTCGATCCTTCGACCCCGACGCCGATCACCTTCCTGTTCAACTCGCGGAGCTTGAGCACCAGAGGAGTGAAATCCGAGTCCCCCGAAGCGATGACAAACGTCGTCATGTACTCGCGTTCGAAAGCCAGCTCCAACGCGTCGACCGCGAGCTTGATGTCGGCCGCGTTCTTGCGCACCATCCCCGTTCGCTGGGGGATCTCGATCATCTCGATCCTCTGTGCGACGAGGCCCTGCCGGTGATCGCTGAAGAGGTTCCAGTCCGCGTACGAGCGGCGGACCACTACTCGCCCCCGTTCCGAGAGGGCGTCCATGATCACCGACATGTCGAGTTTCTCGCCCCGGTCCTTCGCGCCGATGGCGAGGTTCTCGAAGTCGATGAATAGCGCTATGCGTTCGTCATCGCTGGCCATGTCTTCTCCGACCCTAGCCTCCCGTTGGGGGCTAGAGTGGCACCTCCTCCACATAGGGCGGAACCTCGATGGCTCGCACGGCGAGCCGTCCGGCGGCGAGGTCGAGAACGGCATCGCCCGCGAGGTCCCGTCTCCACCCGCGCAGCAGGCGATGCCGGTCCTCGTTCCCCTCGAGTGTCCCGGCCACGGCCGCCGCCAGTAGGCTCTCCAGCTCGCCCCGGGTGGACACCAGCTCCGTGGCGATCTCCGCGTGCTCGCAACGGGCCCGCACGATCGCGTCCGCGAGACCCGACATCATGCGCGCCCGGGCTATCGCCGTTCGGGAAGGGGCTTGAACAGACGGCACGGGAGGGGCGGCCTTCCCCTTCTCGACGGCCCCGATGAGATGCCTCCCCGAACGGTCCGCCTCCTTCGCGTTCAGACCGCGGATCGACTTGAGCTCCCCGACCGATCCCGGCATACGACGCGCGATCTCGATGAGCGTCGGATCCTTCACCACCCAGCCCCGAGGGACGTCGCGACGCGCCGCCGTCTCTTCACGCCACCGGGCGAGTTCCTTCAGAACGGCGGTCTGTCGCGACGACAGGGTCCCCCGGCCCCCTACCCGTTCCCAGGCTCGGTCGGGATCGATACCGTACGCATCGGGATCCTGTAACGCCTCCATCTCTTCCATGGCCCACTCGTACCGCTCCAGCTCACGCGAGCGCTCCTTCAAGCGTTCCGCCGCCTCGAGGAGGTAACGAACATCGTCGGCCGCGTAATCGAGCTGCGCCGGGGTCAGGGGACGACGGCACCAATCGGTGTACGACTCCCCCTTCTGGAGCTTCACACCCACGAGAGACTCCACCAGGCGGCCGTACGGAAGGTTGGCCCCGAGGCCAACGAACCCGGCTGCGATCTGAACGTCGAAGATGTTCTTGGGGACCACCCCGTAGTGGTCGTGAAGAAGCTCGAAATCCTGCTTGCCCGCGTGCACGACGACCTCGACCCGATCGTCACCAACGATGCCCGCGAGTCCGGTCAGGTCGATCGCCTCCAGAGGATCGACGAGCCATAAAGAATCAGGGGTGGCGATCTGCAGGAGGCACAGCTTGGCCCGGTAGGTTCGCTCGCGGAAGAACTCCGTGTCTACCGCGACCCGCCCAGCCGATTGAGCCGCCGCGACCACCTGGTCGAGCTCGTCCCGTGTGGTGACGAGTGGCGGGGCTGCGTCGCCGATGACGGTCAGGACTCGGGGAGCCCGAGCTCGCGCGCGATCAGGATCCGCATCACCTCCGACGTTCCCTCACCGATCTCAAGGATCTTCGAGTCGCGGAAGTGCCGGCACACCGGGAACTCCTCGATGTACCCGTATCCCCCGTGGACCTGAACGGCATCACGCGCCACGTCCACCGCGATCTCCGATGCGTAGAGCTTCGCCATCGCGGCTTCCTTCTTGTAAGGGCGGCCCTGCTGCTTCAGCCATGCTGCTCGGTAGTACGCGGAACGTGCAAGCTCTGTCTTCATCGCCATGTCCGCGATCTTGAACTGCATCGCCTGGAAGCTTCCTATCGCGCTGTCCAAAGGCCTTCCGTTCGCTTGCGTAATTGATGCTCTCGTCGACGCATCCTTGGGCGAGGCCCACCGCCAGCGCCGCGATCGCGATCCGCCCATCGTCCAGGATCTTCAGGAAGTTCTTGAATCCATCGCCGCGGGAACCCAGAAGGTTCTCCTCAGGCACCCTGCAATCGTTGAATGCAAGCTCGTGGGTATCCGAGTGCCACCAACCCATCTTGCGGTAGCCCGGACCAACCTCGAAGCCCGCCGTCCCGGTCGGCACGATGATCGCTGAGATCTCTTTGCGGTCATCTTCGGACGCCGTAACCGCGGTGACGGTGACGAATGAAGTAATGCTCGTTCCCGAGTTCGTGATGAAGGACTTGGACCCGTTGATCACCCACTCCCCGCCGTCGATCTTGGCGGTGGTGAGCGTCGCGCCGGCATCCGATCCACCTCCCGGTTCGGTCAACCCGAAGCCCGCCAGCGAATCCCCACCGGCCAGAGCCGGAAGCCACTTCTCCCGTTGCTCGTCCGAGCCGAACCGGTAGATCGGCATCGCGCCCAGCCCGACCGCCGCCTCCAGCGTGATCGCGAGGGACGAGTCCACCCGCGCGATCTCTTCGATCGCCAGGCACAGCGTGAGGAAGTCGCCTCCCGACCCCCCGTACTCCTCCGGGAAAGGGAGCCCGAACAGGCCCAGCTCCGCCATCTGTTTCACGGCGTCCATAGGCAGAGCGCGCTCTTCGTCCCAGCGCTCGGCGTTCGGACGGATCGCATCGTCTACGAACCCACGCACGACGCTTTACGAAGTCTTGTTGCTCCTGAGAGAGATCCAGATCCACGAACCAGAGCCTAGTTGAAAAGCTTCGCCAGCTTGGCCTTCGCTTGCCATTGCCCATGCACACGCAGCTTGCGCGTGAGCAACGCGCGCCTCGGATCCCCACGGCGTACCGCGATCTTGGCCCAATCGCCTGACGAGATCTCGAGCTGCAGCGCCTGCGCGCCGGCACTGCCGGGCTTGGCCTCGACATGATCGTCGACCACGATGACGTGCCACGGCTCACGATCCGTGAACGCCCACTCGATCGGCCCCCCCACGGCGCGGGCCGTCTCGACATCCAGCGCACGAGTCGTACCTTCGAAAAGGATCTCGAGGGCCTCGTGCGTCACAACCGGTTCCCGCCTGTCGTCGCCCACGATCCCGGCCTCGACCAACGTCAACGTTCTCGCGGCGCGTTCTTCATAGGTTAGCGACCTGTCATCGAGCGACAGCAGGAACAGCTCGCTGGGATCGATACCAACCTGCACCATCTTGGTTTCGAGTGAATGCAGGCCGAACCCGTAGATCTCTTCGAGACGGAAATCGAAGCACTCGACATAGGCTCGATCGAGGTCGGGCGGAACGAACACCCCGACCATCCACGGGAGCACCCGGTCCCACGTCTCAATGACCGCCGAGCGGCAATCGTTGGATGCCGTGATCAACTCGCGCAACATGCGCGTTCCGAACTCCACGTGACGTTCCTCGTCCTGGGAGATGGCCGCGAGACCCTTCGAAAAGCCGGGCAGGATCCCGTGGCGAAGCACGTAGCGCTGGATGAAGTGCTCGCCCGGGATCGCGAGCACGCCCTCAACGATGATGTGGGAGAGAGCGACGGTCTGCGCCAGTACCGCCCGGTCCCCCGGTTTCTTTCTCAACTCGTCGCTCAGGCGCTGAAGCTCGCTGAAGATCTGCTTGAATCCCCACGTCAGGTGTCTGTCGACCGCGAGGATCGTCGACCTCGGATCGTGCCCTTGTCCCGCGACCTCCCGAAGGAAGCGATCCAGGAACACGCGATTGCGTGCCTCATCGGCGATCTGAGTCGATAGGAACAGAGCCTGGCTGGTGTCCGGAGCCGCGTCGATCATCGGAGACAACGCTCGCGCGACGCCTTGCACCCCGTGGAGGAACATCGAGTAATTCCACAGAGCCCCCTTGCGCTGCACCTCGTCGAGCTCATCGGCCCAGTTGGACGCATCCTTCGAGAAGTCGATCGCCGTCGCGCTCCAATTGCTCGCCTCCCAGCGCCGGTAGAGCTCCTCGTAGGAGGATCCGGGGCCATCCACCGGTCGGGCCATCCATCCATCCTTGCTCACCCCTAACTTGACCGGGGAGTCAAGATATGGGCACACTCAGGGCCGGACACACAAGATCCGTGGCGCCGCCGAGTCCCGTTGCGCCCGAAACAGGAGGACGAGCGTTGGACTTCAAGCTCACCGAGGAACAGCTCGAGCTCAAGAAGTGGGCGCATGAGTTCGCAGAGCGGGAGATACGGCCCGTGGCCGCCGAGTACGACGAGTCCGAGGAGTTCCCCTGGCCGGTGGTGAAGAAAGCGGCCGAGGCCGGGCTCTACTCGATCGACCTCTACATGCAGGCCCAGCAGGACCCCACGGGGCTGACCCTGCCCCTGGTGATGGAGGAGATCTTCTGGGGCTGCGCCGGGATCGGCTTGTCGATCTTCGGCACCGGCCTACCGCTCTCGGCGCTCGCCGCGGTCGGCACCCAGGAGCAACTCTTCGAGTGGGCGCCGCGGATGTTCGGCAGCCCGGAAGACCCGAAGGTCGCCGCCTTCGCCGTCACCGAACCCCAGGCCGGGTCTGATGTCCGTTCGCTGCGCACCCAGCGCGAAGCGAGAGGGCGATGAATGGGTCCTGAACGGTCAGAAGATCTACATAACGAACGGCACCGTCGCCGATGTGTACGTCATCGTTGCCACCATCGATCCAGAGCTCGGACACCGCGGCCAGGCGTCCTTCGTCGTGACCAAGGATGACGCCGGGATACGCCCGGGCAAGAAAGAGAAGAAGCTCGGCATCCGGGCATCCGACACCTCGGAAGTCCTCCTCGAGGACTGTCGCATCCCCGTAGATCGTGTCCTGGGAGGGGTCGAGCGCGTCGAGGAGAAGCTCGCCAAGGCCCGGAAGGGCGAGTCGAGCGGGCGTTCCTCCGCGGCATTGCGGACGTTCGAAGTAACCCGCCCCTCGGTCGCCGCCCAGGCCGTGGGCATCGCGCGTGCGGCGCTCGAGTTCGCCATCCAGTACTCGAAGGAACGGGTGACGTTTGGGGTACCCATCAGCCAGCACCAGAGCATCCAGAACCATCTCGCCGACATGGCGGTGGAGGTCGAGTGCTCCCGTCTACTCGTGCACAAGGCCGCCTGGCTGGCGGCCAGCGGGCAGCCGTTCGAGAAAGCCGAAGGCTCGATGTCCAAGCTGAAGGCGGGCGAGACGGCCGTAAGGGTCACGGAGCAGGCCGTGCAGGTCCTCGGCGGCTACGGCTACATCAAGGACTTCCCCGTCGAGAAGTGGTACCGGGACTCGAAGATCTACACGATCTTCGAAGGCACCTCCGAGATTCAGCGGATGGTCATCGCCCGAGCCCTGCTCGCGTAGGGCCCAGACGCGCAGAGACCGCGCCCCTTATGGGGCGCGGTCTCTTTGGTTTACTTCGGGTTAGACCAGCTCGGTGAGCAGCTTCTCGGACATCCCCTGAAGCTGGTCGGCCGTGGCGAGCTCCTCCGCGAGGTTCTCGCGTAGAGCGGCCTGGGCGTCACGCAGACCGAGCTGCGTGGCGAGCTGCAGGAGCGACTCGTAGGCCACGATCTCGTAGTGCTCGACCTTCTTGGCCGACACCGAGGCGAAGAGGTTGAGGACCTCGGTGGAAGGGTCTTCTTCCTTGGTGAACGTCTTGAACTCCTCGATGAGTCCTTTGATGCCCTCACACGCCTCGCGCCGAGGGGTCTCGTTGATCGAGGAGAAGACGGTCTCGAGCCGCTTGATCTGACGCTCGGTCTGCTGCCGGTGCAGATCGAAAGCCTTGGATAGCTCGGGATCGCGCACCTTGGAAGACATCTCCTTAAGCGAGTCGACCATGCGGTGCTCGGCGTCATATGCGTCTCGAAGCTCGTGCTCGAACAGTTCGCGTGCAGTGGTTGCCATCGCGATACCTCCCTTTGCTGTGGGTTAACGGACCTTCTTGTTACTTACCCATCCGCCGGAAGAGGTATCAGGATGTTGCCAATGGGTCTCAGAGCGCGAATAAAAACCCTACGAAGCAAGCACCTGCGCGAGCATCTGCTTGAATCGCTCTTTATCGGCTCGCACGACGACGTCGGCGTTCGGCTCGCGGCCCTCGCCCGACACGCGGGGGCCGGCCCGCCCTTTCTGCATCACGCCGAGCGTGTCCACCACGCTGTAACCCGACGTGAGATCGCTGCGATGTTCCACATCGACATGCCAGTGGCCCCGCTCCATGATCATCTCCTCGTCGATAACCATCGCCGTCATGATGGCGTCTGGGTGACTGATGCCGTCGACGTCGTACTCGGCGCGGATGAACTCGCGGGCCGAGCGGTTGACAGACAGGTAGTACTCGCTCAGCGTCGAATGCATCTCCTCGATCGACCGCAGCTCGTCGCCGTAAAGGATGCCGTCCTTGAGACAGACGTCCCATGGCACCAGGGTGGTGTTGAATCCCGCGTTGATGACGATGTGCGCGGCCTCGGGATCGACGTAGAAGTTGAACTCGGCGGCCGGGGTGACGTTCCCCATGAAGTTGTTGGCTCCACCCATGATCCACATCCGCTTGACCTTGCTCGGCAGGTCGGGGTCGCGGGCCAGCGCCAGAGCGACGTTCGTCAACGGAGCTTGAGCGATGATCTCGAGCTCTCCCGGGTACCGGTTCGCATGGTCGACGATCGCGTCGACCGCGTGTTGACTCTCGACCCCTTTCTGGGCCGCTGGGAAGCCGGAGTTCCCAACGCCATCCTCCCCGTGCACGTAGTGCGCCGTCACTAGTTCCCTCATCAGGGGCCGGTCCGCTCCCGCGTGAACGGGCACGTCCGATCGGCCGGCGATCTCGCAGGTGTAGAGGGTGTTCTCGACCGCCTGGTCGAGGTAGATGTTTCCGGCCACGACGGTCACCGCGACGAGCTCGAGCTCGGATGACTTCAGGGCGAAGAGCATCGACGTGACGTCGTCGCCCGCCGTATCGGCGTCCATCAGAACCGGCTTGCTCAACGATGCTCCTCTCGCGCCCGCCCCATCGTGCGACCCCGGAACTCTAGACTCAACCCGTGGGAAAGGTGACGGTCGTCGGAAGCTTCCTCGTCGGGTTGACCCTGCGCGCGGAGCGCTTCCCGGCCCCCGGGGAAACCGTGATCGCAGGGGACTTCAACCAGGGCCCCGGTGGGAAAGGGAGCAACCAGGCCGTCCAGGCGGCGCGCATGGGAGCGGACGTCGATTTCGTAGGGGCCGTGGGGAACGACGACTTCGGCCTCATGGCGGAGAAGCTTTTCGCCGCCGAAGGAGTTGGAACGGGTCACCTTCGCAGGATCGCGGAGCTGAATACGGGACTGGGATTCATCATCCTCGATCGCGCCGGCGAGAATCGCATCCTCATCGACCCGGGCGCCACCACGTCTCTCTCCGTGGGCGACCTGGACGCCGCCGCAGACGGGATCGGCTCGAGCGAGGTCGTCATCACGCAGCTCGAGATCCCCGTCGGGATCGCGGCTGCGGCGCTGAGGATCGCTCGCGCCGCGGGAACGACGACGATCCTCAACCCGGCGCCCGCACAAGCTCTGCCCCCTCGAGTGCTGGCCGATGTTGACGTGCTGACTCCCAACCAGATCGAGGCGCGCATGCTCGCCGGCCTCGACGCAGAGGACCCGAGGGACGATCTCGACGTCTGCCACCTACTCCTGGAACGCGGGGTGAGCTGCGTGATCCTGACGCGAGGAGCGAGCGGTGCAACGATCGTCCGAGCCGAGGGACAAGAACACGTCGAACCATTCCCGGTCGAGGTGGTGGACAGCACGGGGGCCGGCGATGCCTTCAACGGGACGCTGGCCGCATCCCTAGCGAGCGGCGACCCCCTGTCCACGTCGGCGCGCCGAGCGGCGGCCGCCGGCGCGCTCGCGTGCACGGAACTGGGCGTCATACCTTCACTGCCCCACGGCGCCGACGTCGACAAGCTGATGACGACCGCATGAGCGAGGCACAGCCACTCTTCAGACAGGACACGGCGACGACGTTGAGACGGTTCTTCCGATGCGAACGTTCGCTGACCATTGCGTGCGCCGCGTGGACCCCGGGTGTCGACCGTATCGACACGAAAGAGCTGCTCGCGCGCTCCGCCTGGGAGAACTCGCTGACCGCCGCGGCCTTAAGGGAGCGGGTCTTCGAGTTGAGGTATCCGGAACGCGATCTGATAACCGGAACCAACACGTCGCTCGTGGAGTCGTTCGCCTCGGTGATCCACGCTCCGGGGGCCCGGGCGTTCCTGACGGCCGTTGGCGAGGTGTTCGCTCCGGCTCTACGCGACGCTTATCGCGCCTACCTGGATGCTTCAGACGTCATCGCGGACGGTCCGACACGGCGCTTCTTGAACGTCGCCCGCGACGAGAAGGCCACACAGAGCGACGCATTCATCCGAGCGGCCGGCGAAGCCGGAGAAGATCTTCCGCTGGCCCACCGGGAATGGGTCGAAGGCCTGGCGGCCGCGCTCGACGCAGCCCCCGCGGAACCCACGGAAGCGCCACCGAGCCCTGCTCGTCCCGTTCCCGAGTTCGCGTTCCGGCTGCCGCAACAGCCCGCGCGGGACGATCGCTACCTCGCCTGTAGCTTCTACTGGCCCGACAACTTCGATCCGTCCTATCCATACGGTGACGGGGTCCGCCTCCGGCTTCGCAGCGCCGTGAGCCATCTCAACGAGGTGTGGGCCGTCGAGACCGCCGGAGCCATCCTGCACACGTTCGCGGATCGGCTCGGGTGGGACTACATCGAGGACGCCGCGCGCTGGCTCTACGACGAGAGCCGTCACATGATGATGGGTGCGAACCGCCTGAACGATTGGGGATTAGAAAGCGCGGGCATCCCGCTGGGCAGCTTCATCTACGAAGCGTGCCGCGAGCAGGACCCCATCTACCGTCTGGGGATGCTCGCGTTCTTCGAGACCAAGAACATCGGCAAGAAGAAGGATCGTGCCATCGCGTTCGGGGAGATAGGCGATCAGATAAGCAGGCGTGACATGGACTTCGACTGGGCCGATGAAGCGATCCACGCGGGTTATGGACGCAGGTGGATCAAGGCTCTGCTCGACTCCGAAGACGGTGCTCGCGGCTGGCACGACATCGTCGCCCGGTGCGAGAGCCTCGTTCAGGAGCGGATCGACGCTCGGACGCCCGAAGAGGAGCGGATCACGCGTACCGCGGCCGCTCGCTTGATCGAAGAGGCGGAGCGCCGGCTCGCTTAGCCGTCGTCGACGGCGCGTAGCACATAGGTCTGGCCCTCGAAGATGCCCTCCTCTATCGCGACCTCATCTCCGATCGACTCGCCGGGAACCACCTCGTAGTCCGGTCGGAACCCTCCCGCAGCCACCCGCTCGTCCCAGGACGCCGCGGGATCGGTGAAACGGATGCGCAGATCGTTGCCGTCGAGACGCGGGTCGTCGTACGCCGCGATCCGCATCCCGGAGAACGAGAACAACATGAAGGCGAGCTCGTTGGACCCCTGCACGTCCACGACATCGTCGGGCCCAAGGTGGGACGCAGCACGACGGACGAAGGATCCCGAGACCCGGTCGTCCTTGTTGAACTCGAAGCCGTCCTCATGTCGCTCGAGCACCCGCCCGAATCCCGTCGCCGCCACGATCAACGACAGGGAACCCACGAGAAGAACGAGCGTGACGAAGACGATCGACAGCGCAGGTCGGCGGCGTTCGATCCGATCGAAGATCCATACGATGGCGACCCCGGCGAGAGCTGCCCCGAGGAGATGCGCTACCGGCCATACCCGCCCCTGATGCAACACCGTTGCGTTACCGGACAGATCCCAATCAAGGGCGGCGCGCGCACGCGCAAGAGCGAGCATGACGATCGTCCCGAACAGGAACCACAGGACCACCCGCCCCTCCCGGACGGCTCGAGCGCGGAACGCCACCACCGCGCCCGCGAGCGCAAGCGGTAGTAGCAACCCCCAGGCCCCGAGTGCGGTGGGCAGCGGCCATTCGACCCCCAGCTGTGGCGTCACATCGACGAAGCCGTTGAATCGAAGGTAGTCGACCAGGACGGGCGTGGCCCACGTGGAAAAGACGAGTGCGGCCGGAGCCAGCGTGAGGACGCCGAACCGCAATCGACCACCTCGTTCCACAACCAGGAGGGCGAGTAGCGTCCACACGATCCCGCTGAACAGCATCGGGACGCTCACGAGGCCCACCGTCCCGAGGATCAGACCCCCGACGATCGCGGGCTGGGTTATCGACCGTGCGGCGCCAATGGCGATCAGCATCCCGGCGCCGGCCAAGAGCACCAATCCCAGCTCGCGCGGGAACGCCGGCGCGAACAACTCGTACACGGAGTTGGGCGAGGCCACGACGAGGTCCGCTCCGTAGCGCGCCGAGGTCGGACTGGCGATGAACGTCGGCTCCAGTGTGCTCAACCAGCCCCATCCGCCCACCAATGAGGCGGCCGCCGCGGCCGCCCAACCTGCGCGCCGGTGGACCAGGCGCGCGAGGCATGCCGCTGCGAGAGGGATCGCCAGCACCAGCACGAATTGCAGCGCGTCGTGTGACGTCACCACATCCGATCCGGGGATGGCTCGCACCAGCGTCGCGTTGACTGCGTGCCAGCCCCACGGGTAGGCGTTGCTCCCGAACTCGGGGGCCGGTCCAGTGGGCACCGGGTCCCCCGCCAGCAGTTGTTCGGTCCACCCCATGTGCCATGGGGTATCGCCCGTGCGTGCGCCGGTGCCGGCGATGAACAGCGGAAGGAGGTAGAGCGTCCCGACGATCGCGGCCGCCGCGAGCCATGCGAGCAGTGAGCGCGGCTGCGGCCAGGTCACCTTGCGCAGCACTCCTAAGATCACGATGGCTACGCCGATCACCGGGACGACCCAGGGAATGCCGAAGACCGCGCCACCGGAGATGATGTGACAGAGCATCAATCCGACACTGAGCAACACGAACGAACAGATGGCCAACAAGAGGCGCTCGGGGGTTCCCAACCGGTCGTCGAGCTCCGGCCAACGTCCGATCAGCGATCTCAGCAGCACGTCGGCAACGATCCAACCGAGCGCCAGCATCACGGCCATCCCTGCGAGCGCCGCCGCGAGCGACGCGAGGCTCACTCGATAACCGCCAGCACCTGCCCCGCGCCCGCCGTGTCCCCCGGCGACGCCTTTAGCTCAACGGTGCCGGCGCGGGGGGCCGGGACGGTCGTCTCCATCTTCATCGCTTCCAACACGAGGATCGGTTGCCCAGCCGTGACCTCATCGCCGTCGGAGACCAACACCGCCAGGATCGTTCCCTGCATGGGGGCGACCACATCTCTCCCACCCGCCACCGATCCATGCACCGCCGCTGGCGCGGAGGCGGCCATGGCGGGGCTCCACAGCCGCACCGGCCGGCCCCCGACCAGCAGCACGTCCTGTACCTCCTCGTCGCCCGGGTCCCGCAGCGGGGCGAGGATGTCATCCTCCTCGACGGTTCTCGTCGTGTGCTCGCCGGAGACGAAGGGTTCGGAGCGTAGGAGGAGGAGGTGCGCGGGGATCGTTGTCGGGACCCCCCGGATCGTGAACTCCTCCAGCGCGCGCAACATCCTCAGTCGCGCCTCCTCCCGGTCGTTACCCCACGTGATCACCTTGGCGACGAGCGAGTCGTAGGCATCGGGTACGGAATCGCCGGCGGCGTATCCCGAGTCCACCCGCACCCCAAGCCCATTCGGCTCCGCGTACGCATCGAGCCCTCCCGGAGCGGGAGCGAATCCAAGAGCCGGATCCTCGGCGTTGATGCGGCATTCGATCGAATGTCCGTGATGCCGGGACTCGACGTCCGACTGGTCGAAGCCCACGGGATCCCCGGCCGCGATGCGCAACTGGCACGCGACGAGGTCGAGACCCAGGACCTCCTCGGTAACGGTGTGCTCGACCTGCAACCGTGCGTTGACCTCGAGGAAGTAGAAGCTGCCGTCCTCGTCGACCAGCATCTCGACCGTTCCGGCGTTGACGTATCCACACGCCTTCGACAGGGCGACGGCAGCGGCGCCCATGTCGGCGCTGCGCTCGGCCCACAAGGGCGGCGGAGTCTCCTCGATCAACTTCTGATGACGACGCTGCAGAGAGCAATCACGCACGCCCAACCACAACGCCTCGTCGCGGTTCGGGGCGAGTATCTGAACCTCCAGATGTTTCGGCCGGTCGAGGTAACGCTCGACGTAAACGTCGCGCGAGCTGAAATACGCCTGCGCCTCGCGACGTGCGCTGTCGAACGCGCCTTCCACCTCGTCTTCAGTACGCGCGACCTTCAATCCCCGGCCGCCCCCGCCGCCGGCCGCCTTGATCGCCAGCGGATAGCCGTGTTCTCGGCCGAAGGCGCGAACGATCTCGAGATCCTCGACGGGCTCCATCACGCCCGGAACCACAGGAACTCCTGCGGAC
Source organism: uncultured Actinomycetes bacterium (assembly GCA_963777015.1). Taxonomy (GTDB): domain Bacteria; phylum Actinomycetota; class CADDZG01; order CADDZG01; family WHSQ01; genus JACCXF01. Next base: position 489,595 of record CAVZOQ010000003.1, on the reverse strand, counting down.
CGCGCGATGCGACGAGCGGCGACCTTGTCGCCCACCGCCCTGGTCGCGTCCGGCGGGGGGCCGATCCACGTGAAACCTGCTTCGGCGACGGCCTCGGCGAAGTCGGCGTTCTCGGACAGGAAGCCGTATCCGGGATGGATCGCCTCGGCCCCGGTAGACCGGCCGGCGGCCAGAAGAGCGTCCACATCCAGATACGTGTCCGCCGGGGACACGCCGGGAAGGTGGATCGACTCATCCGCGACGTCCACGTGGCGAGCTCCAGCATCCACGTCCGAGTAGACGGCCACGCATCCCACGCCCAACTCGCGACACGTACGAGCGATCCGAACGGCGATCTCGCCCCGGTTTGCGATGAGGATCTTCGAGAACATCAGACCGCCCCCCCGGCCGGGTCGACGCGATCTCGGGGGCCGGCTTTCAGTAGGCGGCTGGGAAGCTCGCCGGAAACGAAGCTCTGAGCGATACGGGCGGCGGACAACAACGCCTCCAGGTCGATCCCCGTATCGATGCCCATGTCCTCGACCATGTGAACGAGATCCTCAGTCACGACATTGCCGGTCGCACCACTGGCAAAGGGGCTGCCGCCCATCCCCCCAGCCGAGGCATCGAAATAGTCGACCCCACATCCGAGCGCGGCGAGAACGTTGGCCAATCCCGTGCCCCGAGTGTCGTGGAAATGCATGTTCAACCGAAGAGCCGGCAGTGCCTCCCGAAGGGCCGCGATGAGGTCGATAACCCGACGCGGGGTCGCCATCCCGGTCGTGTCTCCATAAGAGATCGTGTCGATACCTACGTCGGCCATCCGGCGAGACACCTCGACGACGCGTTCGGGTTCCACATCTCCCTCGTAAGGATCGCCGAAAGCCGTCGACAGGGTTCCTTCGACCGGGACCGAAGACGCCGCCCCCTCCTTTACGACATCTGCCACGTCCTCGATCGATTCCTCGACGTTCTTCTTCACGTTCTTCAGGTTGTAAGAGTCGGTGACCGCCATGAATACCTGCAGGGCATCGGCCCGCGCTTCGATCGCAGCTTCCGCCCCGCGCCGGTTCGGCACCAGAGCGGAGTAGCCGACCCTCGGGACGCGCCGAATCCCCGCGAGGACGTCTGCAGCGTCGGCCATCTGTGGCATCGCTTTGGGCGAGACGAAGGAGACCGCTTCGATGTGACGGAGCCCCGTCGCGCTGAGCGCGTCGATGAACCTGATCTTGTCGCGCGTCGCAACGCGGGTTGGTTCGCTCTGGATGCCATCGCGGGGCGCGACCTCCCGCACGGTTATCGCCTTCGGGAAGGTCACCGGTTAGTCCATTCCGGCGGCCGCTTCTCATTGAAAGCGGCGATCCCTTCCGCTCGATCGTCGGAGGCCACCACTCGCGCCCACGACTCGTGCTCGACCGCGATCCCCTCCTCGAGTGGGATCCCCACCGATGCGTCGATCGATGCTTTCGCTTCTCGCACCGCGATCGGGGACGCCTCAGTGATCCGCTCCGCCAGACGCATCGTGGCTGCGCGCAAGGAGTCGAAGGGAACGATCTCCTGGATCAGCCCCTGGCCGACCGCGCCTACGTCCACTCGCTCTCCGGTGAAGATCAGCTCTTTCGCCTTGCTCGGTCCGACCTTCCTGGTCAACAGCTGCGTGCCGCCCCCTGCCGGCAGAAGGCCCACGCGCGCCTCGGGCAGGCCAACCTGGGTCCCCTCCGCGGCGACGATCAGGTCGCACGAGAGAGCGAGCTCGAAGCCGCCGCCGAGCGCGTACCCGAAGATCGACGCGATGGACGGCTGGGGGATCGCACGGACCGCCTCGAACATCGCCTTCATCGGCCCCCGGTTGGCGTGGTAGTCGTCGAGCGAGAAACTCGCCCTCTCTTTGAGGTCCGCGCCGACGCAGAACGCTTTATCCCCCGCAGCGGTGAGGACCACCACCCACGCGTCCTCGTCCTCGGCGACGGCGCTGCATACATCGGTTAGCTCTCGAGCCACCTCGGTTGAGATCGCGTTGCGGGCTTCCGGGCGCTCGAGCGTCACCATCCGGATGCGCCCCTCGCTCCGAAGGGAGATGAAACTCCCCTCGCTCAACTCCGTGCGCCTCGAACGAGAGGCCGTTCGGCCTCCCTCATACGGGCGGGACCCCGTGCCTGCGGTCGGAGAACTCACGAGCCTTCCGGGAGGCTGCGTCCAGTCGTCGAACGATCTCGGATCGCAGGTGGTCGGGTTCGACGACGGCATCCACGACGTTCTCGGAGGCCAGATGAACGATGTCGATGTCCTTCTCGAACTCGGCTCGGCGTTCGGCGACGTACGCGGCGCGTTCATCGGGATCCTCGATCGCCTGGATCTTGTTGAAGTAAACGGCGTTGACTGCGGGTTCCGGTCCCATCACCGCGATGCGAGCGGTCGGCAAAGCGATGGTCGCATCGGGCTCGAACCCCGGGCCGGCCATCGCGTAGAGGCCGGCCCCGTAGGCTTTCCGCACGACGACACACAGCTTCGGAACGGTCGCCTCGGACACCGCGGTGATCATCTTGGCGCCGTGACGGATGATCCCCTGCCGTTCGACGGCGGTTCCGATCATGAACCCCGGCACATCCGAGAGGAACACGAGAGGGATGTTGAACGCGTCGCACAACCAGATGAACCGTGCGGCCTTGTCGGCGGAGTCGACGAATAGAACGCCGCCCTTCTCGGCGGGCTGATTGGCGATAACGCCAACGGTCCGTCCTTCGATGCGAGCGAGACCCGTGATGAGCTCCTTCGCGAAGTCCGGCTTGATCTCGAAGAACGAAGCTTCATCGACCAGGCCCGATACGAACGCGTACATGTCGAAGGCCTGGCTCTCGTCGTCCGGGACGATGCTCGCAAGTGAGGTTCCGAAAGCGGGCCCCCGGCTCTCCACAGCGGGAGCGGAGTCTCTGAAGCTCTGACCGAAGTACGAGAGATATCCTCGGGCGGCTTCGATCGCCGCCTTGTCATCCGCCACCAGTAGGTCCCCACACCCCGATACCTCGCAATGCATCCGGGCCCCACCCATCTCCTCGAGGGTGACCTTCTCGCCGATGACCTCTTCCGCCATGCGCGGCGAGCCCAGATACATGGACGCATTGCCGTCAACCATGAACACCACGTCGCAGAAGGCCGGGATGTAAGCGCCGCCGGCAGCCGAAGGCCCGAACAAACAACAGATCTGCGGGATGAGACCCGACGCCTGCACCTGGTTGTAGAAGATCTTGCCCGCTCCGCGGCGGCCCGGGAAGAGATCCACCTGATCCGTGATGCGCGCGCCGGCGGAGTCGACGAGGTAGACGATCGGATGCTCGTGCTTCCGGGCGAGCTCGATGATCCTGATGATCTTCTCGACCGTGTGAGCTCCCCAGGAACCGGCTTTGACCGTCGAGTCGTTAGCCATCACCGCGATCGGACGGCCCTCCACGCGCCCCACGCCGGTGATGACGCCATCGGCCGGGAGGTCGCCCGCCAGAGCGTTCACGAGCAGCCCGTCCTCGACGAAATCGTCGGCGGAATCCAGAAGCAGGGCGAGGCGATCGCGCACGAACAGCTTGTTCTGCTCTGTCAAGCGTTCGTGATACTTCGGCGCTCCTCCCGAACGGATGCGCTCCGAAAGGGGCCCCACTCCAGGCGCAGGCTGCACGTCGCTCACCATCCCACCCCTTTGAGGATCACAACAGGATCTCGGCCGCGTCCAACACCTTCGGAGGGGGGCCCGGAGCGGCCGGAGGCGCGCCTCGACGGCGGCGGAAGAAGGACTTGCGCCTGGGCTTGGATCTCTGGAGCTGCGCGACCCGCAGCTCGTCCACCTGTTGAGCCACTCAAGCCAGGTGGGAGACGTGCGACACGTTCAGGGCGGGCCTCCTTCGTTCGGGTCTGCCCGAATCCTAATGTGCCCGGCTCGCTACGGCCCCGAACCCGACTCCTCGGCCGCGGCCCGCAGACGGCCGAACTCGGCGATCAGGGCGGGGAGCTGGTAGTGAGCGTTGAGCCCACTGGGGTTCGGCAGGAGCCAGATACGTGTGGCTGCGATGACGTCCTCCTGGGGCCCCACCGCCGCCTGGGGTCGGCCGAACGCCCGACGGTAGGCGGTCACGCCGAGCGGCGCGAGCCAGCGGGGGCGGAGTCGCCGGACCTTCGATCTCAGACGCGACCCACTCGACTCGAGCTCCTCCGGGGACAGCTCGGCGGCTGTGGCGGTCGTCCGCGACACGAAGTTCGTTACGCCAAGGCCGTGTGCGAGCAACTCGCTCTCGTCGAAGGGAGACAGGAGCCGCGGCGTGAATCCGGAACCGTGGAGCGCGGGCCAGAAACGGTTCCCGGGCCGGGCGAAATGGTGTCCGACCGCTCCCGAATACAGCCCGGGGTTGATCCCGCAGAAGAGCACCGCCAGATCCGGCGCCACGAGATCGCGAACCCTCTTCGCGCGTGCCGCCTCCAGCTGTTCCGGGGAGGGCTTCCACGGCTCGGTCACGCGGTGCGCAATCGTTCGATCTCGCCGGAGTGGACGGTGACGGAGCCGTCCACGGTGTTCACCTCCAGCTCGCCACGCGGGGTCAGCCGGGTCACTCGGCCTTCGACGGATCCTCCCCCCGCCAATCGAACGGTCACGTCCCTGCCCAGGACGTCCGACAGCGCCGACGCCTCGTCGACGACACGCCCGGCGAACCCGGCGGTGGATACGGTCGCGTAGAGGCTCTCGAACTCTTCCAGGATGTTCCCCAGGAGCGCCTGCCGTGACGGAGGGTCCGGCACGTGGTCGGCGATCGCCGTTGCACGCTCCGACACCTCGCGCGGTGGGTCCGCAAGGGTCATCACGTTGATGCCTACGCCCGCAACGACCGTGCCTATCCGTCCGGCTTCGACCCTGCTCTCCAGAAGGATGCCCCCCAGCTTTCTACCTTCGATCATGACGTCGTTCGGCCACTTCAGCCGCGGGAGCAGGCCGCAGGAGGAGGCGATCCCATGTGCGCAGGCCACTCCCACCGCCGCGGTGAGCAGGCCCGCGGACGACGGCTCCAGTGGAGGACGCAGGATCAAGGAGAACGTCAGGGCGGAGCCCGGGGGGCTGAACCATCCCCGGCCCCACCGGCCGCGACCGGCCGTCTGGTGACCGGCCACCACGAGAGCCCCCTCGGGAGCGCCTTGTCCGGCCCATCCGAGGGCGTCGGAGTTGGTCGAGGCCGTGACGTCGAGGTAACGGAGGGGCCGTCCGAGACGTCCTTTGATAGCGGCCTCTATGGTGGCCACGCTCAGGTCGTCGGCTGCCCCGGGTTCATCCATCATGACGACTCGTAGGATACGGACGGCTACGGCAACGAAAGGAACGGCTTGTTCAAGAAGGTATTGATCGCGAACCGAGGAGAGATAGCGCTACGCATCCTGCGCGCCTGCAGGGACCTCGACATCTCACCGATCGCCATCTATTCCGAACTCGACGCCGGAGCCATCCACACGCGTCTCGCGGATGAGGCTTACAACGTGGGTGGCGGCCCACCATCCGAGTCGTACCTGAAGATCCCCGCCATTCTGGACGCGGCGCGTCGAGCGGGAGCCGAGGCGGTCCATCCCGGCTATGGCTTCCTCGCCGAGAACGCCGACTTCGCTCGGGCGGTGATCGAAGCCGGCCTGACCTGGATCGGTCCCGCTCCCGAGATCATCGCCGCCATGGGGGACAAGACCGAAGCGCGCCGGGCTGCCTCGGACGCCGGAGTCGCAACCGTGCCCGGCACGCCGGAGCCGGTCACGACCGCCGAGGAGGTGTCGGCTTTCGCGGACGAGCACGGGATCCCCCTCGCGATAAAGGCCTCCGCCGGAGGAGGCGGCAAAGGCTTCCGGGTCGTTCATTCCCCCGATGAGATCGAGGACGCGCTCTCGGGGGCCGCGCGCGAGGCCGAGCGCGTACTTCTCGTCGCCCGATGTGTATCTGGAGAGATACCTGGAGCGCCCGCGCCACATCGAGGTGCAGGTGCTGGGCGACTCGGGAGGTTCGGTCCTGTCGTTCCCGGAACGAGATTGCTCCCTCCAGCGACGGCACCAGAAGCTGATCGAAGAGTCCCCCTCCCCGGCACTGGACCCCCACGTGCGCGAGGCGATCATGGAAGCGGCCGCGCAGCGTCAGCAAGCAGGTTGGATACCGGAACGCGGGCACGTGTGAGTTCCTATTGGACTCGGATGGCAGCACCTTCTACTTCCTCGAGATGAACACGAGGCTCCAGGTAGAACACCCCGTGACGGAGTTGGTGACGGGGATCGATCTGGTGAAGGCGCAGATCTTCGTCGCCGCAGGTGAACCTCTGGGCTTCGATCAGGGGGACATCGGGCTCCGGGGTCACGCGATCGAATGCCGCATCAACGCCGAAGACCCCTCGAAGAAGTTCATGCCCGCCCCCGGAAAGATCGGCAACCTCGAAGAGCCGTCCGGGCCCGGCGTGCGCGTTGACTCCGGCGTCGAAGCCCACGGGACGATCCCTCAGGCATACGACCCACTGATGTCGAAGCTCATCACTTTCGGCGCGGATCGCGACGAAGCACGGCGAAGGATGCTGCGGGCGCTGGGCGAGTATGTCGTCGAGGGAGTCAAGACGACGATCCCCTTCCACAGCATGATGCTCGCCGACCCGCGTTTCATCTCCGGCGACTACCACACCGGAACGGTCGAACGCGAGATGGATCTAGGGCCCTTAGCGAGTGCCCCCGCCCCACAGCCACAACCGGGTGACGCGGAGGTCGCGGACCGTCGCTTCGAGCTAGAGCTCGACGGCAAGCGCTTCGCGGTGCACGTGAGGGAGGACCTCGAGCATGCGGTCCGCCCACGCAAGCCGACGCCGCCGGCATCGGCGGGAGCCGTCGCGGGGGGCGGAAGCGAGGCACTCACCGCGCCGATGCAAGGGACGATCGTGAAGCTTCTGGTCAGCCAAGGTGACGAGGTCACGGTGGGACAACCGATACTGGTCCTCGAGGCGATGAAGATGGAGAACTCGATCCTGTCCCACACCGCCGGAACGGTCGAAGAGCTGAAGGTGGAGGCTGGAGCGGCCGTCGACACGGGGGCGATCCTCGCCGTCATCCGTTGAGCCGCCGCGTGGCTGGCCGGGAGCGGCGTGAAACAAGTCAAGCATCTCCCCACCAGAACGAGCACTGAATCTTCCGCCCTAGAGTCTGCAGACGGCCGGCTCAGGAGGGCCGCTGCGCCTCGGGCGGCTCGACCACGACCCGGCTCAGGTCCTGCGGCTCCATCTCGTCCGGAGGTAACGTCCCGGCGCTCCCTCGGCTGAGAGCCCGGCCTATGAGCCCGAGAGCGGGAGCTCTCAAGACGCCCGAGACGACGAGGGCGAAGGGAACGGACCGGGCGATGGCCAACCACCCCAGGATGGGTCCCGCCGACATCTGGCCCAGGGCATCCGATTGGCCCCACAGGGAGTTGACCGTCGCGCGCGAGCGAGGATCGAGCCCCTGATTCAGCCACGCGGCGAAGACGGGATCCCCCACTTCCCGAAGCAACGCGGTCGCCCACAGGGCAGCCAGCGCGATCGCGAAATCGCCCGTAACCGCGAATCCGACCACCGCCACGATCAGTAGGAGATTGATGGCGCCCAATGCCTTCGCCGCTCCGGAGTGACTCGAGACATCCACTTTCCGGCGGATGAACTCGGATGCGCCGATCGCGAAGAGCAACCCGACGCCCTGGATGATGCCGAACCACACGACCCGATCGAGGTCTCCGAGCGATGGGAGGCCGATGTCCCTCAGAAGATGCAACTCCCACAGACGATCGAAGCCCTCCGTCGACATCCCCTGGAAGACCGCAACGGCCAGGATCAGGATGAGGACGGGGCGCGACTTGAAATTCGACCGCGCGCTTCGGAGCGTCTGCCTGAGCACGTTGACGCTTTCGGTGTCAGCGTGCGCGGCAGTGGGATGCTCATCTCGCATCGCGAAACAAAGCCACAACGCCAGCGCGATGTTGATGGCCCCGGCGACCACCAAGGGGATCCACAATGCGATGCTCGCAAGTGCCACGCTGATGGCGATCCCCAGCAGCCCGGCCAGCTGCCAGGCCTGCGCTCCTCGAAGGAAGACCTCGCCCACTCTCGCTTCGCCGACCTCGTCGGTGATCCAGGCCTCCTCGGCCCCACTCATGAACGTGAATCCGATGCCGTAGACCACCTGCGTGACGACGATGAGCGGAAAATCCTCCACCAATCCCAACGCCGCGATCGCGACGCCACTCAACGCAACGCCGACGATGATCGAGATACGGCGGCCTATCGCGTCGGCGACGAAGCCGGTGGGAACCTCGAACACCAGCACGGTTCCTTCGAGCACCGTGCCCAGAAGCACCAACTCCAGTGGGTTGAGCCCGACCTCGACGATGAGGTAGACGGCGAAGATCGTGGAATGAGCGTAGAAGCTCAGACCGGAGACGCCCTCGAGCACGAGGTAGACCGTTCGAACGCTGAGATCTCGTACTGCCGCCATCGCTCCTCTTAGCGGACGATCGGATGTGCGGGAACCCCGGAGCCTTCAACGCGGTGGGAGCCGGTTGAACCTCGGTTAGCGAACGGCTCCTATGGCTCGGACGGCTCCTCCTCCGGTGGCTCCATTGACTCTACCGGCGAGATGGCGATGTCGTAGAGGCGCCAGTCGAGCTCGAGTATCTCCTCACGAGCGCGTTGGATCTCGACCGAGAGGTCTCTCCGGGAGCTCGGCACGACGAGTGCCTCGCCGAAGAAGACATGGCCGGTCTCTCTCAATCGCACACTGGCATCTTCGACCCAGCTCCGTTTGCGAAGCTCGTTCTCGACCCGCGCGACGATGGGGTCGAGCTCCGAACCGTCGACCACGGTGGGACGGCTATCCATCAGGTCCGAGACCGCGCGCTTCAGATTCTTGAACCCATCGCTCGTGATGTCGAGTGAGATGAAGGTCGCCGCGGCTCCGTCCGCCCACCAGAGGCCGAACCCGATCCCGATAACACCCACCATCGCCGCTCCGGCCGTCAGCCAGTCCGCCTTGTTCATCTCGGCGTCGGCGTACAGCACCTTGTCGTGAAGACCGCGCGCAAGGGGGAGCTTCGCTCGTCCGAGGAAGACGGCCGGGAGCCCGCTCCACGCGAGAGCGGGCAGCATGAGCCACCCGAGCCAGATCGGATCCCCGAAGGGCTGCACAGTCCCGATCGGCGGATGCTCGAAGCTCAGAAGCTGCGAGACCGAGTCGTACAGGATGAACAGGCCCATCAAGAAGAGGGCCAGGGATGCGACGAGAAAGCTGATCGACATGACGCGGTGGTAGCCGTAGGGGAACCGAGAATTCGGTTTGCGCCAGCGGATCCTCGAGCCGATCAGGAACGCGATCGCCGGGACCAGACTGAGGATGTCCTCGAACCACGCGGCCTTCATCGCCTGGGACGCGCCGAGCGTCACGTAGATCACGGCGATGGCCGACAGTAGATAGACGATCGTTATCCACTCGAGCCGCACGGCCTTGCGGTGAAGAGCGGCTCGATCGGGCGGGAGCTCGTAGCTCTGCCTCATGGCTCCACCTCAGCCAGGAGCCGCTCGACCTCGTCCTGGCGCTCGAGCAAGTAGGTCTCGAGCTCGGTCATCCAGTCGTTCTCCCCCATACGGACCGCCATCACGTGGTCGGTCTCCTCGAGCGTGACGTCGGTCTCCACCAGATCGAGATCGTCGAGCAACCAATTTTCGACTGCGGCCGGGCCCTCGGCCTGCGCGATGTCCTCGACGATCAGGGGATTGGCATCGGTCTTCTCGAGGATGCCGCCCGCGGCACTGCCTCTCTCGACTGCGACGTCCACATCCGCCAGGTCATCCGGCACCTCCGAACCGTTCGGAACCGCCACGACGACCTTGGTGGTGATGTAGGGATGGGTGAGAGCCGCCATCGATGACCAAGGCGACGTCGAGGTGAGGCCACCGATAACGAGGTCGAGCTCGCCGGCCTCGAGCGCCTCGATGACCTCGGCTTCCGAGCCTTCCACCCAGAAGATCTCTGAGTCGATCTCGGCGGCGAACTCCTTGACCAGCTCGACCTCCACGCCCGATGGCTCGTCTCCCGACCACGCGGTCCATGGGTCGCTGGAGGAGACGCCCACGCGCATCTCACCACCGCCGGCGCGGTCGAGCGTGCCCTCAGGATCCCGGGGGACACCACAGGCCACCACCGACAACGCGCACAGGAGCGCGACGAGTCTGCTCACCTCGAGGACCATTCGATACCTCTACCGTCGTTTCACGCGAGATAATCGCCCGACATTCAAACCACGACGGGAGGGACGACCATGGCATGCAGATGGACCGAGTTGGTGATCGACGCCAACGACCCCGTGGGCCTGGCCGGATTCTGGAGCCGGGTTCTCGATTACCCGATAACCGATCAGGACGAGCACTACGCCGAGATCGCCGCGCCGGCAGGTCCGTCGATCGTCTTCGTCGAGGTTCCGGAGCCGAAGACGGTGAAAGGACCGCATCCACATCGACGTCAACGCGACCGACCGGGACCAGATGGACGAGGTCGCCCGCATCAAGGAGCTCGGCGCGACCGACGTCGACGTCGGCCAGCACGAGCGGGAGCCCGGCCAGCACGACGTGACGTGGGTGGTGCTCGCCGACCCGGAGGGCAACGAGTTCTGCGTTCTGAGATCCCGGGTGGAAGCCCACTGACCTGGGCGCGGGTCGTTTACTCCGCCCTTGCTCCCTTCCGAACGGGCGACGCGCTCTCGGAGGTTGTGGAGCGCGACGCGCTCCGACTACGAACGAGTATGAGGCCTGCGGTCACGCATCCGATGGCGTTGAAGATCAGGTCGTACCCCGTGTTTACGAACCCTCCCACATTTGAGTTCGGCTGAACGCGGGTGATGATGAATTCCACAGCTTCGTTGATCGCGCCTAGTCCCATTCCACCCAAAGCCGAGATCGCGGCGGCCGGCGCGCGAGAGACTTGCGGCGCCACATCGAGCATCACGTCCCAGACTGCGGCCGTGGCGAAGCCGAAACCGATCGCGTGTACGGCCTGGTCGTAGCGCAAGAGATCGGGGATCAACTGGAGGCGATAAACGACCTCTCCATCCACCTCGAGTAGGCCTCCGGAGAGGTGGGCCAACCCCCAGGCCGCCAGTCCCCAGAGCGTTGCTGCCCTGAGCTCGTGGCGCTGATAGACGAGGGAGGTGATGAGCATGGCGGCCGCCGTAAAGATGGCGTAGGGCAGGAGTTGCTCCTTATCGGCCGCCACCCCGAAGATCACGAACCCCAGCAGATATCCGAGGGTGACGGCCGCGAGGACTGGATGAGCACGTGGAAGCCGCAGCATCAGCCGATTATGGGCGGTGCGTGCGGTGCGTGCGGTGCGTGCGGTGCGTGCAGTCCGTGCGGTGCGTGCGGTGCGTGCGGTGCGTGCGGTGCGTGCGGTGCGTGCGGTGCGTGCGGTGCGTGCGGTGCGTGCGGTGCACTCTGCACCACGTGCACGACGTGCACCACGGGTCTGCGAGGCGACCTCGGGGACGAGCGAAACCCGCGCGCCCGGAAGAAAGTCGGACGACCGCGGCGGCCCAGGTCGATGGCCCTGCGAGGGCGATCCGGTCCTAATGGGTTCCCGTGGGCCGGATCGCGATCGGTTCTGGCGGCGAACCTGCGCCGGGCCGGGCGGCGGGGGCACCGCCTCCTTCCTGATCCAACGCTTCTCGCGTCAGGCTCGCCATGCGTTCGCAGGCATTCCGCGCGAACTTCCTCTGTCTGGCGCGGCCGAAGATCCTGAAGCCGACGTCGACGAGTGGATGGCTCCCCCGAGCCGCCTGCGAGACGGCGTCGATCCTGAACTCGACCTCGCCCGTGTCGAGCCATTTCCACACCTCGTAGTCGATCTGACCCTTCTCGAAGTGGCCGGCGAGCGTGCGGTAGTTCCAGGCGGACACCCGCGCGCTCCTGCCGTTCTCGGTCCTGTTGCCTTCGTCCACCCCACCGATTCGGACGCCCGTGTAGATACGCAGGCCCCAGAAGCGGATGTCGAGCAGCACGGTTCGGTGCTCGAAGTTCTCGCGGGGATCGAAGTAGGCGTGAACGATACGTGGATCGACGAACTCATACTCCATGCTTAGAAGCCGGGCGGTGGCCCAGCTACCTCCATCCACCGGTGCTCCTGCCGGCTCGGCCGGAAGCTCCTTCCAGTAGTGATCCACATGCCAGGAAGGATCGCGCCGCAACCGAGCGAGATCGGTGGGATCGAAGTTCAGGTCCAGTTCACGCAACCGGCCGAGCTCGCGTTCGACATCGGGTGCGGAAATCAACCTGACCTCAGCCATCCATCTCCACGCGCCGGGTGACGATCTCGATGCGACCCTTCCTCTTTCCACCGGAGAGTCGAACGACCTGTTCGAGGCTCGAGGTCCACATGTGCAACTGCACCTCCTTCGCCATCCGGAACCCGTCGTACATGATCCGAGAGAGCGTGTCGCCGCTGCGCGCCCAGGACTCGATCTCGAATCGCCAGCCGTCGCGGTCGTCGGCTCGGAACTCGATCTGCCCGGCCTCGAGATGCCCCCCGAGCGTGACGAACCGGAAGGACGTGGCACACACGTCAACGACACGCACGGGCCCATTCCACGGACCGGGCATGTGAACGACGTAATCGTCACCGAACCGCATATCCGGTCCCGCCGACAAACGGTGGAAGCGCGCGAATTCGGTTGGAGCGATGACATTCGGATCCCCCTGCACGCGCGCCATCACCTCCGTCGCTGAGAGCTGGGCGTCGTCGATGTGAGCCCGATAGAGCCGGTGGAACAGCGGCCCGGTCCCCACTTCGTGGGTCTGAACCAGGGCCATATCGAAACCATCCGGAAGGTCCGGTGGTGCGTGTCCGGCGAGGTCCGCCGCGGCCTCTCCCCGGCTCATGGGCGTGGTCCGCCACATGTAACGCCAGGAGGTCAGCCCGATACCGAATGGCCAGGTGGCGAGGGCCGAGATCCGGCCCGACGTTGGGATCTTGGTCGACATGCGGACGGTTTACCCGTGCCGCTTGGGTATGAACACCCCATGCTGACCAAAACTATGCACCGCCTCGGCCTACGAAGCTCGTACCTGCACAGCGCGTCCTTGGGTTCGATCGGTCTCTGCATCACCCTGTGGATACGAGCGAAGACCGTGGACCAGGAGGAGCGAGGCAACGCCGAACGGCGTGCCCTGTTCGTGGGTCTATGGCCTCCGATGTTCTGGCTGATCGGGGACTCGCTGCTGAAGCACGAATAGCTGCTTCTAGTCGAACGCCCTACGACTCCCGGCTCGTGGCCCTACGGTCCGTCACTCGTCCGGTAGGCCGACGATCTTGATCCCCGCCCCGTGCACCTTGTAGCGGCGGTTGAACCCGATCATCAGAGCCGTGAGCGGCTCGACCAGGCGGGCGTTCGCAAGGGGGCCGGCGTCCACGAACCGTAGGTCAGGGATCGCCTCCACCAGCTCTTTCACGACCGGCTTGCCGGCCTTCGCGCCCACCGCCAGCACGTCTCCTGCCATCGGCATATCGAGATCCCCGAGCAGCTCCGCCGACAGGGTGTGAAAGGCGGCGCACAGCGTCGTGCCCTTCGGTAACAGGGCCGCCGCCTGCTGCGCGGCCGACCCCTCCCATACCCCGAGCACCTGCGAGGCTCGCCCGCCGACCGCCGCGGCGAGCGGGACGGTGCAATCGATGACCACAGTCTCGGGCCGGATCGATTCGGCGATCGACCGGTAGATCGCCGCTTGCCCCGCATACGGGACCACCACCGCCACCACGTCGGACGCGGCGACGGCCGCCTCGTTCTGTAGACCCGATATCCGCGCGTTCGGGACGCGCTCCATCATCTCGTCCGCGGCCGCAGCCGCGCGCTCCTCTGAGCGTGAGCCAAGGATCACCTCGATCCCGGCGGAAGCCCATCGCAGCGCAAGTCCGGATCCCTCCTGACCGGTGCCGCCGACGACCGTGACGCGCTCGATGGTCACGTCAGATCGACCTCGGCTCGTACATGCCGAACTCATCGCGTAGCACGTCGGAAACCTCCCCCAGCGTGGCGTAGGCCGCCAGAGCTTCTCTCATCGGGTACAGCAGGTTGTCCTGACCCTCAGCTGCCTCGCGCAGGGACTTCAATGCGGCCTCAACCGCTCCCTGGTCTCTCTGACCGCGCACATCACGCAGGCGCGCGATCTGCCCCTCTTCCAACTGCGGATCGAGCGGGGTGATCTCGACGGGCTCCTCTTCGTCCCAGCTGCGAACCGGTTCACTCCCACGACCGCTCTATCGCCCGACTCCACCCGCTGGATGATGGAGTAAGCGGCTTCCTCGATCTCCTCCTTCATCCACCCGGACTCGATCGCCTCGACGGCTCCACCCATCTCGTCGATCCTCTTCAGGTAGTCACGCGCTCGTTCTTCGATCTCGTCGGTTAGCGATTCGACGAGCCACGAACCACCCAAGGGGTCGGCCGCATCGGCGACGCCGGACTCGTAACCCGATGATCTGTTGCGTCCTAAGAGCGATCGTCGCGGCCTTCTCCGATCGGGAGCGACAGGGCTTCGTCGAAGGAATTGGTGTGGAGCGATTGGGTCCCGCCGAGGACTGCCGCGAGTGCCTCCATCGCAGTGCGCACGATGTTGTTCTCCGGCTGCTGGGCCGTGAGCGTGGCCCCTCCGGTCTGAGTGTGGAAGCGCAGCATCATCGACCGTGGATTCTTCGCGTCGAACCGCTCCTTCATGATCGCGCGCCCACAACCGCCGGGCGGCCCGGAACTTCGCAACCTCCTCGAAGAAGTTCATGTGGCAAGCGAAGAAGAACGAAAGGCGCGGAGCGAAGTCGTCGACGTCGAGACCGGCGTCGACCGCGGCCTGCACGTAGGCGATCGCCGTCCGCGAGCGTGAAGGCGACCTCCTGCACGGCCGTGCATCCCGCCTCCCGCATGTGATAGCCCGAGATGGAGATCGTGTTCCACCGGGGTAGCTCGGTCGCGGCAGTAGGCGAAGAGGTCGGTGATGATCCGCATCGAGGGCTTCGGCGGATAGATGTAGGTCCCGCGAGCTGTGTACTCCTTGAGGATGTCGTTCTGCGTCGTTCCGGTGATCGGCTTCCGGCGCGACGCCCTGCTTCTCGGCCACCAGCTCGTACAGGAGCAGCAGGATCGACGGCGGTGGCGTTGATCGTCATCGACGTGGAGACCTCGCTCAGCGGGATCCGATCGAAGAGCAGCTCCATGTCGGCGAGCGAATCGATCGCCACCCCCACCCGACCCACCTCGGCGGCCGCCTTCGGATGGTCCGAGTCGTAGCCCATCTGCGTCGGCAGGTCGAACGCTACCGAGAGTCCGGTCTGGCCGGCGGCCAGCAGGTACCGGAATCGTTCGTTGGTCTCCTCGGCGCTCCCGAAACCGGCGTACTGCCGCATGGTCCATAGCCGATCCCGGTACATCCGCGGGTAGATGCCGCGGGTGAACGGGTCCTCGCCGGGTGCGCCCAGCTCGAGAGTCGAGGTCGACCCCACTGATCTCCGGACCGTAGACGGGCTGTACCTCGATGCCGGAATCGGTTCGCCGTTCTTGGTCCACGCAGAGGATGCTATTCCGGATACGGCGAGGTTAGGATGCCGCTCGGCATGGCGACGGTCGAAGACATCTATCGGAAGCACAAGCCCAAGGCTTTCGAGGCGGACCGCCGGCCCTCAACACCGAGGTCTGGTGGTGGTTCTTCATGCGGATCTCGGGCGTGGTCCTCGTCTTCCTCGTGCTCGATCCACCTCTACGTGATGCATGTTGTGGGCGCAGGCGTCGAGCGAGTCGACTTCGCCTTCGTCGCGAGCGATGGGACAACGTCGGCTGGAAGACGCTTCGACTGGATCATGCTGTTCCTTGCGCTGCTGCACGGGGCGAACGGGCTCCGGATCATCATCGATGACTACGTGCATTCGGCCGGCCTCAGGACCGCCATCAAGGGCTCCCTGTACGCCGTCACCGTCATCCTGATGATCATGGGGACGGCCGTCATCGTGACCTTCGACCCAGCGACGGCGGCTAGCTTTGGCTCAGCATCCACCACTACGACGCGGTCATCGTGGGAGCGGGAGGCGCCGGTCTTAGGGCGGCGCTCGAATCCGGGAAACGAGGTTCAAGACCGCCGTCGTCTCGAAGCTCTACCCGACCCGGTCCCACACCGGGGCGGCGCAGGGCGGAATGTGCGCCGCGCTCGCCAACGTCGAAGAGGACTCGTGGGAATGGCATGCGTTCGACACCGTCAAGGGAGGCGACTTCCTCGCGGATCAGGACGCCGTCGACGTCATGTGCAAGGAAGCCGTGGACTCCGTCTTGCAGCTCGAGCGGATGGGCCTCCCGTTCAACCGCACACCGGAAGGAAAGATCGATCAGCGGCGCTTCGGTGGACACACCAGGAACCACGGCGAGGCTCCGGTGAAGCGCGCCTGCTACGCCGCCGACCGCACCGGTCACATGATCCTTCAGACCCTGTACCAGCAATGCAACAAGCACGGCGTCGAGTTCTACAACGAGTTCTTCGTCCTCGACCTCATCATGGTCGACGGAGTTTGCGGCGGGATCATCGCCTACGAGATCGCAACCGGAGAGCTCCACGTCTTCCACGCCAAGTCGGTTCTGTTCGCGACCGGCGGCTACGGGAAGATGTTCAAGATCACTTCCAACGCCCACACCCTGACCGGCGACGGGCCCGGGCGTCGTCTACCGGAAGGGTCTCCCGCTCGAAGACATGGAGTTCTTCCAGTTCCACCCCACCGGTCTCTACCGGCTCGGCATCCTGTTGTCCGAGGCGGCGCGCGGCGAGGGCGGGATCCTCCGCAATGCCGACGGCGAACGTTTCATGGAGCGGTATGCGCCGACGATCAAGGACCTGGCCCCGCGCGACATGGTCTCGCGCGCCGAGTTCTTCGAGATCAAGGAGGGCCGCGGCGCGGGCCCTGAGAAGGACTACATCCTCCTCGACCTCACCGCACGTCGATCCCGAGGTGGTCGAGACCAAACTCCCCGACATCACGGAGTTCGCCAGAACCTACCTCGGCGTCGATCCCCTCAAGGAGGGCGTCCCGATCGTTCCCACCGCGCACTATGCGATGGGCGGCATACCCGACGAACGTCGAGGCCGAGGTTCTCCTCGATCACACCGGCGCCGTCGTCCCTGGGTTCTACGCGGCGGGCGAGTGTGCATGCGTGTCCGTGCACGGGGCCAACCGGCTGGGGACCAACTCGCTCCTCGACATCGTCGTGTTCGGGCGGCGGGGCGGCATCGACGATGGCCGAGCACGCAGCGACCAGTCCCATGCCCGCGATCCCCGACGACGTCCAGGTTCACACCGAGGAGTGGCTGCGATCCCTCACCGAGGGTGACTCCTCGGAGTCACCCCACGAGATCCGTACGATGTTGCAGGACGAGATGATGGACAAGGCGTCGGTCGTGCGGACCGAGGACTCTCTGCTGGACGTCCTCGAGACGATCGGGAAGCTCAGGGAGCGATATGCCCGGGCACGCGTGAAGGATCGCAGCAAGGTCTTCAACACGGAACTGGTCGAGCACATCGAGCTGGGATACTTGCTGGACATGGCTGAGGCGCTGGTCGTCTCGGCGAGAGCCCGCACCGAAAGCCGGGGGGGCCACTACCGCGAGGACCACCAACTACGCGAGGACGACCACTGGCTTAAGCACTCCTTCATCTCGAAGAGCACCCACCGGTGAGACCGACGCTGAACTACAAGGACGTCACGCATGGGTCGCTACGAGCCGGTGGAAAGGAAGTACTGACGTGGACGTCCAGCTGAAGGTGCTTCGAAGTACAACCCGGAAACCGATAAGGAACCCCACTTCGAGGACTACACGGTCGATGCGGATCCGATGGAACGGCTGCTCGACTGCCTGCACAAGGTCAAGTGGCAGCACGATTCCGGCTGGCGCTCCGGCGTTCTTGCGCCCACGGGATCTGTGGATCCGACGCGATGGTCATCAACGGCGTGAACATGTTGGCGTGCAAGGTCCTCGTGAAGGACCTCAAGCAACCCATCCGGGTCGAACCGATCCGTGGGTTCCCCGTGCTGCAGGATCTGATCGTGGACATGGAACCATTCTTCGACGGTTACCTCGCCGTGAAGCCGTGGCTCATCACCGACGACCGTGAACACGAACCGGAGCGCGAGCGGATCCAGTCACCGGAGGAGCGCGAGCGATTCGATGACACGACCAAGTGCATCCTGTGTGCCGCGTGCACGACCTCGTGTCCCGATCTTCTGGGCCGATGAGCAGTACGTCGGGCCGGCCGCGATCGTGAACGCGCATCGTTTCATATTCGACTCTCGCGACGATGGCAGGGCGGAGCGACTCGAGATCCTGTCGAGTCGCGGTGGCGCCTTCAAGTGCCGGACCGCCTTCAACTGCACCGCTGCATGCCCCCGGGGCATCAAGGTGACTAAAGCCATCCAGGAAGTTAAGCGGGCCGCACTATTTGACTCCCTCTAGGCTCCTAAAGCTTGTCGCTCTCGTCGTCGTAATCCTCCTGGCTTACCCAGTGATCCTCGGGTTCCAGATCTGGCAGCAGTCGCGTGACGACGAGCTGGACGAGTTGCAATCGGCCGACGCGATCGTCGTGCTGGGCGCCGCTCAGTACGACGGAGACCCGTCACCGGTCTTTCAAGCTCGGCTCGATCACGCGGCGGACATCTTCGAACGGGGTTTCTCTGACGTGATCATCGTCACGGGCGGGAAACAGAGCGGCGATAGGTTCACCGAGTCGGAGGCCGGTGAGATGTATCTCGAGGAGCAGGGCGTTCCGCTCGACCGCATCCTGCTGGAGTCTGAGGGACGCACCACGCTCGAGAGCATGGAGGGGGTCAGCGAGATAGGCGACGAGTTCGGCTACGACTCTGTGATCTTGGTGTCCGACCCGATGCACTCGATGCGGATCAAGACGATGGCGGAGGACCTGGGCTTCGAACGCGCCTACGCGAGCTTCGCGACCTATCTGGCCCTCAACCGCAGCCGTGTCACCAAAGCCAAGGAACTGTTACACGAAGTGGGCTCGATGCTCGCCTACCAATTCCTCGACCGCTGACCGCTCGGTTGGGGCCAGGATCCTCCGCCGGTCCCGTGCGGTGACCGAACGGTGGCGTTCCGAGGATCGGCGGAAAGGATCGTTACTCGGCCGGCCAGACCTCGGATCTTCACCTCTCTCGGGGGGCCGAACTCCACCGCGCGGAGGCGGCGTTCCGCCAGGTCCTTGGCCGCGCTCGACACGACCACCTCGCCAGGGGCACAGTGGTCGAGCAGTCGAGCCGTGAGGTTGACGTCGTGGCCCAATAGATCGTCCTGCTCGATCAGCGGCTCGCCGGCGTGCACGGCGATCCGCACCATCAGAGGGAAGTTCGGCCCGTTGCTCCGCCGCTTCATCGCTCGGTCTCTGATCGTGACCGCCCCACGTATCGCCTGAGACGCCGACGGGAAAGCCACCAGGAACCCGTCGCCCAATCGCTTCACCAGCTGACCCTTGCAGGGCCGGATCGCGCTCTCGACGATCTCCGCGAGCGTATTGACGACGAAGATGGCCTCGTCGTCGCCGTGTTTCTCGGTGAAGGCCACGAAATCGGCGAGGTCTACGAACGTGATCCCGATCGATGAGCCTCTTCCGATGTGCTCCAACAGCCGGTTCGATCGGTCGTCTTCGAGCGCGAGGCCGGCGAGTATGTGGGCGCTCTTCAGACCCAGCGATCCCAAGCGTGAGGGCCTCTTCCTCACGGCGTCCTCCAGGACCGGCTCGAGGGCCCCGGCCGCCTGGACGACCGTCGCCGCTCTGCCCTGGTCGCCGATCTTTTCCTTCAGCGCTTCGGCCATCTTGGGAACGAGCTCGGGATCGCGGCGCAGTGCCGCAAGGATCGCTTCCCTCATGTTCACCCAGGCGTCACCTCACGCGGGGACGCGCATGGTGAGCGATCCGATCACCTCGAAGACCGCGGGTGCCTTCAGACCCACCAACTCCCCATCGACGTTGAACTCGATGTCTTCGCTGGCGCCGATCTCGATCCTGCTCCGCCGCGTGGTGGTCACACCCTCGAGGTCGAGGTGCTTGCCGTCCCGGACCTTCGCCGCGAGCTTCACCGCATCGGCCGCACCGCCGACCGGCAGGGCGCAGGCGTCGAGCTGCCCGTCGGCCGGGTCCGCTTGGGGCCACACCTCGATCCCACCGCCACAGGTCCGTCCGTTCCCCACTCCCACGGCCACGCAGTTCTCCACGGCCAGGCCATTCACCTTCGCGGTAAAGCGGGTCATGTCGGTGAGGGCCTTGGCGCCGCCCACCCAGAAGGCGAGGGGGCCGAGCCGGCGTTTCATGTCGCCCTCCTCGATCGCTTCGTTCACGTCCACCGGGAAGCCGCCCATGCATGCGTTGACGAATAACCGATCGACGCTGGGTCCGGACGCCCGGGACACATCGAGCTCGCGCTCCCGTGCATCGACGAGGCCGCGTGCCGCGTCGGCCGGATCTTGAGGCAGATCGAGGGTGCGGGCCAGGTCGTTGCCCGTCCCCATCGGCACGAGCCCGAACGATCTCCCGTCGAGATCGTCCTTGAGCGCGTTGACCGTGCAGTTGAAGGTGCCATCTCCGCCGGCCACCACGATCAGGTCGCACCGACGCCCCGCGTCCCTGACGTCGTCGTAGAAGGAGTCGAGGGAGTCAGGACTGATCTGCTCCACCTCGCCGATCTCACCGAGTGTCATAGCGATCGAGGCGACGGTCTCTTCATCCGAACCGCCCGACTGGGCGTTCGAGACGAGCAATGTCTTCATCGCGGCAGTGAACTGAAGTGGTTCACGATGTGCGGTACCAGGTCCACTGAGGTGGGGCGCTTAGGAGGATCCCCCAACGTCGACATGAACGGGATCAGCGAGTCCTGCGCGTGCAACGAGGCGTGGTCCCCGCCCCCTCTGTGATCGCCGCCCGCAAGGTCGCAGAACTCGTGGGTCAATTTGGGGGTGACCACGACGTCGCCTATGCGATCGAGATCGAGCGCGGACTTGATGCGCCACATCGCCAAGGGGTACTCCGGCGTTCGGATGTGGCCGTCGTCGACAACTCCGGCAACCGGGCCGAGGTCGCCTTCGAATGCCCAGCGGTTATCGCGTTCGTCGATCACCTGATGGCCCTCGGTGAAGCGAAGATGTCCGCTCTGGCTACGCACCGCGTAACCGTCGTCGTCCCTCCACATGACCTGATCGATGCTCGGATGCTCCATGAGCGTTTCGATGACCGGTTCCTGAAGGAGGTCGCGGCGCGATTCGTTCAAATAGATGAACCCAACCCTCCCGTTGCCGGCACAGGCCAGGTCGTTGCGCTTGAAGGGTTCCTTCCCCTTCTCGGGTCGCACCTGCTTGAAATCATCCAGGACCTCCGAGAGATCGCAGATCCGCTCCTTGTCATCGGAGATGGGGCTCTGCGAATGGTCGGCCGTCAGCACCCAGCCAACCTCCTCCACGGCTTGTTCCCAACTATCGAAAGCATCGAGCACGTACGAGAGGTGCTTGTCCGCTTCGATCAGGTTGTCCACCTGCGAGGCGGGTCCCTCCGCGTGAGAGGTGTGATCGTTCTCATGCAGGTAGAACAGGATCATGTGTGCCGCCTTCTTCTCGAGGAGTTCTCGAGTGACGCACGCGGCCCATCCGTCGGTGGCTCTGATCCTCCTAGCAACGCCGCGCACCGAGAGAAGGTCGGAGCACGCATCGGTCGGACCGCTGACGATGTCCGCGAAATAGTGCTCCTTGGGACCGGGAATCGAGTCCGGTAGATGCTTGTTCAGGAACAACTTCTCGAGGAAGTTCGGCTCGAGCTCGTGCGTGAAGGGGCCGCGGAAGATCATGAAGTTGACGGATGCGGTGGTTAGGCCCTGCTCGTGCAACCTCTCGTGGATCGTCTTGACGTTCGGGCTGAGGTGGACCGAGTTGAGGTTCTCCAGGAAATCCCTCACGACCTGGGTCACGCCTTCCACGACGGCGGCCCGGGGGCTCTGCCCGTAGTTCACGAACCGCTGGGCCTCCCGGTCGTACCAGCACATGCCGGGGATCCCGTGGCGAGCCGGTACCTCCCCCGTGACCAAGGAGGCGGTCGCCGCCGGAGTGATGGTTGGGAACACCGCAACGGAATCACGGACGTAGCTCGAGTGAGCCCTCAGGAAGGCGAATGCCGGAGCGTCGCCGGAACCGATCGCCTGCTCCAAGGCGTCGGTGCTCATGCCGTCGATGATGATGTAGACGACTCGTCGAGGGTCGGTCATGGGCGCCAGTA
Source organism: uncultured Actinomycetes bacterium (assembly GCA_963777015.1). GTDB lineage: Bacteria > Actinomycetota > CADDZG01 > CADDZG01 > WHSQ01 > JACCXF01. Next base: position 467,275 of record CAVZOQ010000003.1, on the reverse strand, counting down.
TGACCGCTGAGCGGCGCACGAAGGTCCCTCGGCTTCCGCTCTCCGTGCGTGCGCGCGAGCCATACTCGGTAGATGCTTCCCGGCCCCCGACATCACCCCCGGTGAGATGCCCGGCATCGGCGAGAGAGCGCGGTCGGCCCCCGATGCGGCCGCCCTCGTCACGCTCGGCTCCGTAGTCTCCTTCGCCGACCTGGACGCTCGGCAACGATCGCTGGTCGGTGCCTTGACCCGGGCGGGTGTGGGTCGAGGCGACCGCATCGCGATCCTCGCCGATAACCGACCGGAGTATCTCGAGGTGACGACCGGCACGCTGAGGGCCGGCATAGTGCCCGTCCCGATCCACTCGGTGCAGACGGAGCACGAGATCGCGTACGTCCTCGAGGATTCCGGAGCGAGGTGGCTCTTTTGCGATCGCGCCTTCGCCGGACACCCCGGCGTCAACCGGGTAGTCACCTTCGGCGACGCGTACGAACGGCTATTGCACGAGTCCGAGCCCATCGATCTCGCGGATGTCACGCTCGGCCGGCCGATGCACTACACGTCCGGAACGACGGGCGTGCCGAAAGGGGTGTGGGTGTCACCCGTGGGCGAGCGTGCCGCCTCCCAGGTCTCCGCCGACTTCCGGTCGCTCTGGGGCCTGGACGCGGACGAGGTTCATCTGGTGTGCTCCCCTCTAAGCCATTCCGCACCCCACCGCTTCGCGCTTCGAGTGCTGGAGGCCGGCGGGACGGTCGTCGTCCGTGACCGCTTCGAAGCTGCCGACGTCCTCGCTTCGTTCGAGCTCTTTGGGGTCACGAGCACGTTCATGGTCCCAACGCATCTCGAACGGATCCTGGCCCTGCCCCCCGTCACGCGCAAACGTCACGACCTCTCGTCGCTCCGCTTGATGGCTCATGCGGGGGCTCCTATCCGCGAAGCCACCAAGCGCGCGGTCCTCGAGCTGTTCCCCCCGCGATCGGTGTGGGAGTTCTACGGTTCGACCGAGGGCCAGGTGTCTCGGATCTCGAGCGACGAATGGTTGCGGAAACCGGGCAGCGTAGGGCTTCCTTCTTCCGGAGCGAGCATCCGGATCCTCGACGAGGACGGGTCCGAGCTCCCTCCCGGAGCCACCGGGGAGATCTGGGTCGACGACCCGACAACCGAGCGCTTCGATTACTGGCGCGATCGGGCGGGGACCGCGGCGGCGTGGCGCGATGGCGCCTGGACCGCCGGCGACTTGGGCCTCGTAGATGAGGACGGATACCTGTACCTCACCGGACGCAAGCACGACATGATCATCACGGGCGGAGTGAACGTCTACCCGCAGGAGATCGAGCACGTCCTGATGGAACACCCCTCGGTGGCTGAAGCTCTGGTCTACGGAGCCGCGCACGACGAGTGGGGGCAGGAGGTGCGCGCACTGGTCGTTCCGGCGTTCGGCCAACCACTCGACCCAGAAGCCCTGCGAGGGTGGGCGCGGGAGCACCTGTCCGGCCCCAAGTGCCCTCGAAAGATCGAGACGGTTGATGCTCTTCCCCGCACGCCGACTGGAAAGCTGCGCAGACCCGGCTAGATCACCGTCGGGTTTTCGACAGTTCCTCGCACTTGGCTCGGATCGCCTCGGCCGCCTCCGTGAGCTGGGTCTTCTCGTCTTCGTTGAGATCGAGCTCGACGATCTCGGCCACTCCCCCAGCTCCCAACTTCGCCGGAACGCCGAGATAGACATCCGATATGCCGTACTGACCGGTAGTCCAGGCGCAGGTGGGATACACGTCGCGCGTGTCCTCGAGGATCGCGTTGACCATCGCCGCCGCCGAGGAGGAGGGGGCATAGAAGGCACTGCCCTTCTTCAGGTAGCCGACGATCTCGGCCCCGGCGTCGCGCGTCCTCTTGAAGAGCTCCTGCAGCGTGGCGTCGTCCGTAAGTTCCGGCAGTGGCTTCCCCTCGACCGTTGCGTGACGCGGAAGGGCCACCATCTGGTCTCCGTGCGAGCCCAGCGTCATCGCTTCGACCGCCCCCGGAGCCACGTTCAATTCCCGAGCGATGAAGTAGCGCAGACGAGAAGAATCCAGAACTCCTGCCATGCCCATCACGCGCTCCTTCGGAAAGCCCGACACGAGGGAGGTGAGATACGTCATCTCGTCGAGCGGATTCGACACCACGATGATCGTCGAATCGGGAGAGTTCTTGGCCAGTTGTTCCGTCACCTGGCCGACGATCTCCGAGTTCTTCTCGAGGAGATCCATTCGGCTCATGCCGGGTTTGCGCGGTAGCCCGGCGGTGATCACGCACACGTCGGAACCGCCGGTATCCGCGTAATCGTTCGTTCCGGTGACGTGGCACGAGAATCCCTCGACAGGGGCAGACTGATTGATGTCGAGAGCGAGGCCCTGAGGGAGGCCTTCGACGATGTCGATCATGACGACCTCGTCGGCGAGATCCTTCTCCGCGATCCGGCGAACCGTGTTCGAACCCACGTTTCCCGCGCCCACCACGGTTACCTTCCGACTTCCTCCAGCCATACTCAGGTACCCCTTCTCTAAACGACTCGGACTAGAGCTTCTCGATCACGGCATCCGCTACTTCGGAGGTTCCCACGGCCGAGGGATCGTCCCTGGACGGCTTCATGTCGTAGGTCACCTTGTCGCCCTCCTCGATCACCGCTGCGATCGCTTGTTCCAGGCGATCGCCGGCCTCCATCTCCTCGAGGTGATGCAGCATCAATACCCCTGAGAGCATCATCGCCATTGGGTTCACCTTGTTCTGCCCGGTGTATTTCGGCGCCGATCCGTGCGTTGGCTCGAACACCGCAGCCTCATCGCCGATGTTCCCTCCCGGGGCAACTCCCAATCCGCCGATCAACCCCGCCCCCAGATCGGAGACGATGTCGCCGTAGAGGTTGGGGAGCACGAGTACGTCGTAGAGCTCCGGCTTTTGCACGAGCTGCATGCACATGTTGTCGACGATGCGCTCTTCGAACTCGACGCCGGAATCCTTGTACTCTTCCGCCACCTCGGTCGCGGTCTGGAGGAACAGCCCGTCCGAGAACTTCATGATGTTGGCCTTGTGAACGGCGGTGACCTTCTTGCGGCCGTGCTTGACCGCGTAATCGAAGGCGCCGCGCACGATCCGCTGGGTCCCGGTTACAGAGATCGGTTTGATCGAGATCCCGGAATCCTCTCGGACCCTACGAGCTCCCAGATCGGCCATGAAATCGATCAGCTTCGCTGCCTCGGCGGAACCTTGCTCGAACTCGATGCCGGCGTAGAGGTCCTCGTGGTTCTCGCGGGCGATCACCAAGTCGATGTCCTTGTACCTCGATCGGACCCCCGGATAGGACTTGCACGGCCGGAGGCACATGTAGAGATCGAGCTCTTTGCGTAGAGCCACGTTGACGCTCCGGAACCCGGTCCCCACCGGCGTGGTTATGGGGCCCTTGATGGCGACCGAATTGGACCGGATGGATTCCAGTACGTGATCCGGAAGAGGCGTCCCGTATTCCTCCATGACGTCCTGTCCGGCGTGCTGCACGTCCCAGTCGAACGACACCCCGGTGGCCTCGAGGACGCGACGGGTGGCTTCGGATATCTCCGGCCCCGTTCCGTCTCCGGGGATCAGGGTCACGCGATGCGTCTTGGGCATGATGGAAACTCCTGTGTCGAGGTCGAAGCTCAGAAAGGGTTTCCCAACCTACCCGATGCCCCGACGCGCAAGAGAGGCGCCGAAGCGCCTCTCTCATCGTGCGGAACCCGTGATCAGTTGCCGCTGCCGGGCCCGCTGTTGTCGTCATCGCCACCCCCGTGGCCGCTGTTGTCGTCGTCGCCGTCGTGGCCGGAGTGGCCGCTGTTGTCGTCGTCGCCACCACCGGGCCGGAGTTTCGCTGTTGTCTCGTCGCCGTCGTGGCCGGAGTGACCGCTGGTGTCATCGTCGCCACCACCGGGCCCGGAGTTGTCGCTGGGACCGCTGTTGTCGTCGCCATCGTCATCGCCCGATCCCGGACCACTGTTGCCACCGTGGTCGTCCGAGGCATCGGGGCTACCCGAAGGAGCGGCCGAGGCGGCGGGGCTGGCCGATGGGGCCGCCGAAGGTGCTGTGGACGGAGCCGCCGAGGGGGCTTGCGAGCCCTGGGGAGAGCCCGACGGCCCCGCTGAGGGGACAACACCGCTGGGCTCAGCGAAGCCGCCGGAGATCGAGCCGCCACCGGTCGTTCCGAGCGAAGGCGTGGGGCTGCTCGAGGTCAGAGCGAAGGCCGCTCCACCGATAGCCAGTAGGGCTACGACGGCCATTGCGGCGATCTTGTGTGTGTTGTTCATGAGGGATCTCCTCCCGTCGGTGCGTGTCGTCGGTTCAACGGGGGCCGGAGGGGCGCGTTACGGTCTCCGAGCGGAAGCCGGATCGCCCTCCGGGCCGGTAGGGAGGGCGTAACGCTGGGGCCCCCGAGACCGTTAGGCAGACAACGCGTGGAAACTTCGGAGTTGAGAAAGATCGTGCGCAAGGCGATCGCGGGAGACGAGGGGGCCGCTGGAACGCTCTTCGATCACTACCACCCGCGTGTCTTCGCCTATGCGCTCAGCAAGCTTCGGAACAGGTCCGACGCGGAGGATGTGGCCTCCGAGGCATTCGCTCGCGTGCTTCGGGATATCGACAAGTTCCGCTGGAAGGGGTCGGGATTCGAAGCATGGCTCTTCCGTATCGCCGCGAACCTCGTCGTGGATCACGTCCGCAAGAGCCGGCGCGAGACACCCAGTGAGGACGCCATGGATACTGCCGTTTCAACGCAGGAACTGGATCCCCTCGCGAGCGTGCTCGCAGGAGAGCAGGCCGAACGCCTCGGAACCATGCTCGACTCGCTTGCGGATGAGCAGCGTGAGGTGGTGCTCCTGCGGTTCGCCGCGGGGCTCGACACCAGCGAGGTCGGTAGCGTCATGGGGCGCAAGCCGAACGCGGTGCGACAACTCCAGTTCAGAGCGTTGACCAACCTACGAGAGATGATGAGGGAGGAGGTGGAGGCACGATGACGCGCAAGACCGAGCGAGACCTCGACAAGGTCCTGTCCGGCGCCGGGAAACCGGGCGACGAGGACGAGACGTCGATCGCCCAGCTGGCCAAAGAGATAGAGGCGGCGTTCGCGGTCGAGACGCCTCCCGCACGGCGCGAACGGTCGATGTTCGTTCACGCGCTGTCGGGCCGCAAGGCCTCTCACATGCCCTCGCTGAGGTTCGCGGTCCCGGCGACCGCGCTGATGCTCCTCCTCGCTCTGACCGCCTACTTCGGGCGGAGCGCCACCGGAGGAGACTTGCTGTTCCCCGTGCGCAAGGCGATGGCGGATGCGGGACTGGCCACGGATCCCCAGGAGGAGATCGAACGAAACATCGAGCGGGCGGAGGACTTCATCGATCAAGCGGAAGACGCCGACGACCTGGAGGTAGCGCAAGGGCTCGTGTTCAAAGCCGGCAGCCGGCTCGATGACGCCCGCGTGCTGGCGGACGAGCTCGGACCCGACGAGCGCAGTGACGCCATCGACGAGATCCGGGACGTTAGGGAAGAGGCCGAAGAGGTCTACACAGAGGCGATCGAGGAACAGCAGAAAGAAAGCGGAGGAGATGAAGGTTCGGGCTCGGACGACTCCTCGGGCAGCGGCTCCGGGGACGATTCCTCGGGCAGCGGCTCCGGTTCGGATGACTCCTCGGGCAGCGGCTCGGGCTCCGACGACTCCTCGGGGTCCGGTTCGGGAGGAGACGACTCCTCGGGCTCCGGTTCGGGAGGAGACGACTCCTCGGGCTCAGGCTCCGGGGACGACTCCTCGGGCAGCGGCTCCGGCTCCGGGGACGATTCCTCGGGGAGCGGCTCATCGGGCAAGGGGTCGGGCTCGGACGACTCCTCCGGCAGCGGCTAGAGGTTCGCTCCTCCTACAACCCAGGTTGATCCCGGCTGCTAGGCGCTGAGCTGCGCGAGCGTGACCACGTTGGCCAGCAGCATCGCGATGGTCATCGGTCCCACGCCGCCGGGGACGGGCGTGATGGCCGACGCGACCTCTTTCACCGCATCGAAATCGACGTCTCCGACCAGTCCGTCGGCGGTGCGGTTGATGCCGACGTCGATCACGGCGGCCCCCGGTTTGACCATCGGTCCGGTGATCGCGTGGGCCCGTCCGATCGCAGCGATAAGGATGTCCGCTCGCAGGGTATGCGCCTGCAGGTCCTGCGTGTGGGAATGACAGACCGTCACTGTTGCGTCCGCTCCTTGGCTCTTCTGCACGAGCAAGGCGGCCATCGGCTTCCCGACGATGTTCGAGCGGCCGACGATAACCACCTCGGCCCCGGCCGTCTCGATGCCGGAGCGCACCAACATCTGTTGGATACCCGACGGCGTCGCCGGCGCCACGACGGGTTCTCCGGCGAGGAGCCGGCCCATGTTGTAGGGATGGAACCCGTCCGCGTCCTTGAGTGGCGACACGGCGTCGAGGACCTTCTGCTCGTCCATGTGTTCGGGTAGCGGCAACTGCACGAGGATCCCGTGCACCGATGCATCGCCGTTGAGGTCGGCGATCAGCTTCAACAGCGTGTTCTCGGGGATGCTCGCGTCGAGATCGTGATCCCACGCCTTGATCCCCACCTCGGCGCAAGCCTTCCGTTTCGAGCGGACGTACACGTGGCTGGCGGGGTCGTCTCCTACGAGGACCGTCGCCAGCCCGGGCGTGATGCCGCGTTCCACCAACTCGACGGTATCCGCCTTGACCTCACTCCTTACCTCTGCCGCGATGGCCCTGCCGTCGATGATCGTTGCGGTCACTCGCCCCTCACCTGTGTTGTTTTCCCCCCCAATCGTGGAGCATCCTACTTTTCCCATGTCATTGGGCAACGATGCCACCTAGGATGAGCCCGATGAATGAAGTGAGGGCCCCTCTCGAGGCCGGCGCGTCTCCGCCACCTCCTCCTCCTTCTACACCCGCGCCCCTGGCGACCCCTCCCCCACCCCGAAACCTGAACCCTGGATCCGAAGATGCCGCGCCCCTCGGTAGCAAGCGTTCCTTCGGAGGGATCGCGATCCTCGAACCACTCCGCAATCGTGACTTCGCGTTGCTGTGGGCGGGCATGGCGATCTCGTTGCTGGGCGACGGGATCTACTTTGTCGCCATCGCGTGGCAGGTGCTTCGCCTCGAGAACGCGGCGACCGCGCTGTCCCTCGTGGGCGTCGCGTGGACGGTTCCGCAGGTTCTCTTCCTCCTCTTCGCAGGGGTCATGTCGGACCGCTTCGAGCGTCGGAAGGTGCTCGTCCTCGCAGACGCGACGAGAGCCCTGGCCATCGGTGGTGTCGGTCTGCTAACCATTTCCGGCGACGTGGAGTTGTGGCACATACTCGTCCTCGTCGCTATCTACGGAACCGGGGACGCGCTGTTCATGCCAGCCTTCGGTGCGATCGTTCCCGACATCGTTCCGAGCAACCGCCTCGTCGAGGCAAACTCGTTGGACCAGTTCGTGCGTCCGTTGATGCTTCGCTTCGTCGGGCCCGCCATCGGGGGTCTCATCGTCACGGCCACTGGAGCAGGCCCCGCGTTCATGATCGACGCAGGAACCTTCGTTCTCTCCGCCATGTGCATCTTGCTGATGCGGCGCACCCGGCAGGCCCCCCGCGAGAGCACGTTGAAAACCGGTGTGATGCGCGAGATATCCGAGGGACTGCGCTTCGTCAGGACCCAGACGTGGCTGTGGGTGAGTCTCGTGGCACAGGCGGTGGGCCTTCTTTGTTTCTTCGGCCCCCTTCAAGTGCTGGTTCCGATCATCGTGAAGAACGACCTGAACGGTTCGGCGAGCGACTACGGCCTGGTGCTCGCCGCGGGTGGCGTCGGCGCGATCCTGGCTTCCCTGGTCATGGCACAGCGGGGTCTGCCGCGCCGAAGCGTGACCGTCATGTTCATGAATCTCGCTGCCGGAACCTTCGTGTTCAGCTTCTTCGCGATAGTGAACTCGACGTGGCAGGCGATGTTCGTCAGCTTCGTCATGACGGCAACCTTCACGAACGGGATCATCGTCTGGGGGACGTTGATGCACAAGCTCGTTCCCTCCCAGCTGCTCGGCCGGGTCTCGAGCCTCGACTGGATGGTGTCCACAACCCTGATCCCATTGTCGTTCGCGCTCACCGGCCCGATCGCGCACGCCCTCGGCGAGAAAGCCACCCTGGCGAGCGCCGGAGTGCTTGCGGGGATAACGATCCTCGCCTTCCTCGCGACCCCGGGGCTTCGACGGATCGAGACCGACCCGCGCCTGCACGAGCGCGCTACGGGAGCGGCCGGCGCCTAGTGGCGGAAGTGGCGGCGCCCGGTGAAGAGCATCGGGATGCCGTGCTCGTCGGCAGCCGCGATGACCTCGTCGTCGCGCACCGAGCCTCCCGGCTGGATCACCGCTCGCGCCCCCGCGGCTACGGCCGCATCCAGGCCGTCCCGGAAGGGGAAGAAGGCATCCGACGCACACACGGTCCCCACCGCGCGCTCACCGGCACGGCGGGCAGCAAGCTCCGTGGATTCGACGCGGCTCATCTGACCGGCTCCGACGCCGACGGCGGCTCCATCTGCGGCCAGCACTATCGCGTTCGATTTGACGTGCTTGGCGACGATCCACGCGAAGCGCAGGTCGCGCAGCTGCTGCTCTGAAGGCTGCGCGGCAGTGACGACCTTCGCCTCGGTCGCCGGGTCCGGGGGATCCGACGACTGCACCAGCAAACCGCCGCTTACCTTGCGAAGATCTGGCTCGGCCAGAAGATCGACCGGTGCGCGCAACAGACGCAGGTTCTTCTTGGCCCTGAGGATCTCGAGCGCGGCTTCATCGAACGCCGGCGCGATCACGACCTCGGTGAAGATCTCGGCTATCCCCTGAGCGGTGGCCGCATCGCATGGTGAATTGAGAGCCACGATGCCGCCGAAAGCGGATGTGCGGTCGCAATCCAGCGCCCTCTGGTACGCGATCTCGAGTGAACCCGCTACAGCGACGCCACACGGGTTCGAATGTTTGATGATCGCGGCCCCTGTGGTGGGCAGCTCGAGGACCAGCCGCCACGCAGCGTCCGCATCCATCAGGTTGTTGTACGAGAGCGCCTTGCCGTGCAACTGTTCGCTGGCTGCCAGGCCTCCGTTCACAGCGGCGCTCCGGTAGAAGGCCGCGGTCTGGTGTGGGTTCTCGCCGTAGCGAAGGTCCATGACCTTCTGGAAGCTCGGCGATAGCGTCGACGCGTAATCCGCGTCCTCCGCGAGGAAGCCGGCGATCGCCGAGTCGTAAGACGCCGTGTGAGAAAAGGCCTCTTGCGCGAGGCCGCGCCTCATGCCGAGTGGGATCTCCCCCTTCGTCTTGAGAGCGTCGAGAACCTCCGCGTACCGCAGCGGGTCCACCACCACCGTCACGGAATAGAAGTTCTTCGCCGCGGCTCGGACCATGGCCGGCCCGCCGATGTCGATCTGCTCGACCGCTTCGTCCTCCGCGACACCGGGACGCGCGACCGTTTCCTGGAACGGATAGAGGTTGCAGACGACGAGGTCGATCGGGACGATCCCCTGCGCGTGGAGCTGTTCGAGATGCTCCGGCTTGCTTCGATCCGCCAGGATCCCCCCGTGGATCTTGGGGTGCAAGGTCTTCACGCGGCCATCGAGGATCTCCGGAGAACCGGTGACGTCCGCCACCCTCAGCACGCGGACGCCGGCATCCTCGAGGGCGGCGGCCGTCCCTCCCGACGAGATCAACTCGACACCCATGTCGTCGAGGCCCCGCGCGAGGTCGACGATCCCCGCCTTATCGGAGACGCTGATCAAGGCTCTACCTATCGCCACGGCGGCATCCTAAGCCTCGAGCAAGAGCCTGCAGGCTTGCGGCAGGAGCCGATGCTCCACCTCCTTGATGCGTGCATGGAGGGTCTCCTCCGTATCGCCATCCTGGATCTCGACCTTCTCCTGCAGGATGGTGGGACCGTGATCGACGAGGTGATCGACGTGATGGATCGTCGAACCCGTCACCTTGGCCCCCGCTTCCAGAGCATCCCGGACGGCATGGGCGCCGGGGAAGTCCGGCAGCAATGAGGGGTGGAGGTTGATCAGCCTTCCCGTGAAGCTGTCGACGAAAACGGGGGCCAGGATCCTCATGAACCCCGCGGACACCACGAGGTCGGGCTTCCGGCGCGCGACCTCATCGCGCAGCGCGGCACTCCACGCATCACGATCGGGGAAGTCCCTCGGAGCCAGCATGAAGGTGTCCAGGCCCAGTGCACGAGCCCGCTCCAATCCCGGGCAGTCGCGATCGGCTCCGACCGCGACGACCTCGCCCGGCGCCGACCCGTCCCGACACGCCTCCGCCAGGGCTTGCATGTTCGAGCCAGAGCCGGACACGAGGACGACGATGCTGTGATCGCTCATCCGCGATCGGATAAAGCCTCCGCGAGCGCGCGCAGCGCTCCCGGGTATCTGTACTGGAGTCCCATGTGGGTCCCCTCGAACAACTCGAGCGTGTAGTCGACGCCCAGCTTGTCGAGCTCCTCAGCAAAGGCTTGCGCGCCGAGGTCCAGGTAGAACTGGTCGCCTTTGCCCGCATCGAGATAGATGCGTTTCATCGACGACAGCGCATCGCCATGATGAGGGGCCATCCGGACCGGATCCCATTCGAGCCACTTGGCCCACACTTCATCGATGAGGCGCCCGGTGGCGATCTCGAACGGGAGGATCGCCTTGCCCGGGTTCTCGTCGTCCGGCGAGTAGCACGCCGCCATGGCGTAAACGTTCATGGGCCCCCCGTGTCGCTCCCATTCGAACTTCTCCGCCGACCGAGCGGACTCCCAGAAGGTTTCGAAGGATCCGTCGAAATGGTCCCTCAAAGTGCGCGCCGCGTCTCTGAAGTCGGGGAGGTAACAGGTCTCGAACAGAGCGTCACCCGCGTGAGAGGCGAGGGCTCCGAACACGTCGGGCCGCAACATCGGCACGACCATCGCGCCGTACCCTCCGCTCGACTTCCCTGTCAGCCCGCGGTGATCGCGCGAGGCGACGGTCGGCCAGCGTTCGTCCACGAACGGCACCACCTCGTCACAGAGGTAATCCAGATAGGGCCCCGTCGCGGTCGAATTGATGAACTGAGAGCCCCCGTAGGACGTCCACGCGTCCACGAAGACGACGAGCGCAGGCGGACACTCCCCCGAGGCGAACAGCGCGTCGACGCGCTCGAGCATCGTGGCCTCGAACGCCTCGCGGTTGAACCACATGTCGAGTTGACCCGTGAGGCCCTGGATCACGTAGATCGATGGGAGCTTCTCGCCATCAGGTGTGTCGGGTGGCTCGTAGATCGCGAGAGGCCGGCGGGCCGAGTCCCCGAGCGGGTTCCCCTCGAGCAACTCGGATTCGACGACGACCTTGGTCAGGTGACCTCGCAGGGGACGCTCCCACGGAGGGCCGGGGGACCCTTGCGCTTCGCGGAGAGTCACTTAGCCGCGCAGCTCCTGGACGATCTCGGCCACCTCGGTCGGGTTCGCGCCGACGCGGATGTCCGCCGCCCCAAGAGCCTCCACCTTCGCCTCCGCGGTGCCCTTGGAACCGGAGATGATCGCCCCGGCGTGGCCCATCCGCTTCCCGGGAGGCGCGGTGACGCCCGCTATGTAAGCGACAACCGGCTTGCTCATCCTCTCCTTCACGAACTCGGCGGCGCGCTCCTCGGCGTCTCCCCCGATCTCCCCCACCAGGACGACCATGTCGGTGCCGGGATCGTCCTCGAACTGCTCGAGGATGTCGATGAAATTGGAACCGGGTATCGGGTCGCCCCCGATCCCGACACACGTGGATTGTCCGATGCCGCGTTGAGTCAGCTCGTGAACGATCTGATAGGTAAGCGTCCCAGAGCGAGAGACGAGCCCGACTGGGCCCGGCTCACAGATCTCGCCGGGGATGATCCCCACGTTGGCCTTACCGGGAGATATGACGCCGGGGCAATTCGGGCCGATCAAGCGCGGGCCATCGTCGCGCGTGCGGATGTAGTTCACGGTGCGAGCCATGTCCATCGCGGGGATGTTCTCGGTGATCGTGATGATTACGTCGATACCGGCGTCCGAGGATTCGAGGATCGCATCGGCGGCGAAACGAGGGGGCACGAATACCATCGACGTGTTGGCACCCGTAGCCGCCACGGCCTCGGCCACGGTGTCGAAGATCGGGACACCATCGACGTCCTCTCCCGACTTCCCGGGTGTGACGCCCGCGACCAGATCGGTGCCGTAATCGCGGTTCCTCTTTCCGTGGAACGATCCCTCGCGTCCGGTGAGTCCCTGCACGACCAGCTTGGTGTCGTCGCCAACGAGGATCGCCATCAGGCGGCCCCCCCGTGAGCGAGCTCGACGGCCTTCTCGGCGGCCCCGAGCATCGTCTCGGCCGGGATCAACCGTTCGTTGGGAGCGTCCTGGAGCATCTTGCGGCCTTGCTCGGCATTGGTCCCGTCAAGCCGGATCACCACCGGCACTTGCATATCGAGTCGACCGAACGCGTCGATGATCCCTTCGGCGACCAGATCGCACCGAGTGATCCCACCGAAGATGTTGACCAGGACCGCCTTCACACCCTTGTCCGAGGTGATGACCTCCAGCGCGTTTGACAACAGTTCCGCCCCTGCCCCGCCTCCCACGTCGAGGAAGTTCGCGGGCTCTCCTCCCGCCGCCTTGACGACGTCGAGCGTCGACATTACGAGTCCGGCTCCGTTGCCGATGATGCCCACGTCGCCGTCCAGCTTGATGAAATTGAGCCCCTTCTCTTTCGCCAGCCGCTCCTGCTCGGGAACCTCGTGCGCGGATTTGAGCTCGGCGAAGGTCGGGTGACGGTACTCGGCTGATTCGTCGAGCGTCACCTTTGCGTCGAGCGCCACGACGCGGTCGTCGCCGGTGAGTATCAGGGGGTTCACTTCGACGAGGCTCGCGTCCAAACCGACGAAGGCGTTGTACAGCTTGGGGATCATCGCGATCGCTTCCTTGCGAGCGCGGGGATCGATCCCCGCGCCGAAAACCAGCTTGCGGGCATGGAAGTCGGAGATCCCGAGCAAGGGATCGATATGTACTCGAGAGATCGCATCGGGATCCGTTTCGGCGACCTCTTCGATGTCGACGCCCCCCTTGGCGCTCATCATCCCGAGATAGTTGCGTTCGGAGCGATCGAGCAGGAAGGCGACGTAGTACTCCGAGACGATGTCCCCGGCGCGCTCCACCAGCACGCGTTTGACGGTGTGCCCCTTGATGTCCATCCCCAGGATCTTGCCGGCGACTTCTCTAGCCTCATCGGGCGATGAGGCGAGCTTGATACCCCCGGCCTTGCCGCGTCCGCCAACCTGAACCTGCGCCTTGACGACAACGCGCCCGCCGAGGCCTCCCGCGGCCTCGGCGGCCTCATCGGCGGTAGTGGCGACGCGTCCCTCCGGCACGGGCACCTCGAACTTCCTGAGTTGCTCCTTGCCCTGATACTCGAATAGGTCCACCAAACCTCCTGTGTCGGGACGCTCGGGCGGTCAGCCGCCCACGCCCTGCTTGTTCCCGCCGGTGTGCTCACGCACCCAATCGATGATCTCCGTAGTGGTGGTGCCGGGGGTGAAGATCTCCCGGACGCCCGCTTCACGCAGCTTGGGGATGTCGGATTCGGGGATGATCCCGCCGCCGAAGACCATGATCTCTTCTCCCCCCTGCGCCTGGAGGAGGTCCACCACCCGCGGGAACAGCGTCATGTGCGCCCCCGAGAGGCACGAGAGCCCCACCGCGTCGACGTCCTCCTGGATCGCGGCCGAGGCGATCTGCTCGGGGGTCTGGTGTAGTCCCGTGTAGATGACCTCCATACCCGCATCCCTAAGAGCCCGGGCGACCACCTTTATCCCGCGGTCGTGCCCGTCCAGGCCTGGTTTGGCCACGAGTATCCGAGGGCGTCCCGATGCCACAGCCCGTACTCTCCCCTGCTAGAGCGTCTGTTTCTCTCTGGATCGCCGGCACCAAGGCATCGGCTCCATCGCCGGTAGATGTGTTGCTACCGTTTCGGCGAGATTAACAGGCGTACCAGGGAGCCCCGTGGGAGAAGCCGTAGTCGACAGCCACTCGGTCCTCGCCGATCCGGGGACGTTCGAACCCGTCGCCGACGGGCTGAAAACGCGCGACCCGCTGCGATGGCCCGGGTACGAGTCCGGCGCAGCCACCGCGTCACAGGACGAGTCGGTCGCCGCCGGTCCGGCCCGCATCGCTGGGCACGAGGTCGAACTGGCGGAGTTCCGCTTCGATCACATGGGCGGGAGCATGGGAGAGGTCGCCGGCGAACGGCTCGCGCGGGGGATGGAGCGGGCCGCGGAGCGCTCCGTGCCATTCGTCCTCAGGACCTCCACCGGTGGCGCGCGCATGCAAGAGGGCATGATCTCGCTCGCTCAGATGCCCAAGCTGGTGGCAGCGCGCTACCGCCTCTCGGCTGGGCGCGTACCTTTCGTCGCACTCCTCGGGAATCCCACGACCGGTGGAGTACTGGCCAGCCTCGGGGGACTCGCGGACATCACATACGCGGAGGCCGGAGCAACGCTCGCTTTCACGGGCCCCCGCGTGGCCGAGCATTTAACCGGCAAGGCCGTCGACCCCGCCTCCCACACCGCCGAGGCCGCTCTCCGCAACGGCATGATCGATGCGGTCGTCGCCCCCGCGGAGGCGTCCGCCACGATCGGACGCACCCTGTCCATCTTGTGCCCAGACACTCCGCGGACGGTCGACCGACCGGCCCCGGTCGAGGCGCCCAAGGAAGAAGCTTCGGACATCGTGCAACGCGCCCGAGGTCCTGAGCGCCCGACGGCTCGTTCGGTGATCGCTTTGCTCGGCGGCGATGGAGTGGACCTCAGGGGCGATCGCGCGGGACGAGACGAGTCGGGAGCACTGTGCGCGATCGGGCGCATCGGGGGGCGCAGGGCGCTGTTCGTGGCTTCGGACCGAACGGTGGCCCCCGGCCCTGGTGCTTTCCGCAAAATCATCCGCTGCATCCGGATAGCAGAGCGACTGGGACTCCCGATCGTGACGTTGATCGATATGCCGGGGGCCGATCCCTCCGAGGGATCCGAGGCCCGGGGGATCGCCTGGAGCATCAGCGAGACCTTCGATGCGCTGCTGGGCGCGACCGCTCCAGTCCTCTCCGTCGTGACCGGGGAGGGCGGGAGCGGAGGAGCGATGGCTCTCGCCGCCGGGGACCTCCTGCTGGCGTGTGCCGACTCCATCTTCTCGGTCATCGCTCCGGAGGCTGCCGCCGCGATCCTGTGGCGCGACCCGGGCAGAGGCCCTGAAGCGGCCCGACTGCTCAAGCCGACCGCTGCCGACCTCGTCGAGCTCGGGATCGCCGATGCCCTGATTCCCTCCCCGACCCGCACCGAGGCCTTCCGCTCGGCGGTCGCCTATCATCTCGCCCGCCTGGTCGATCGACCCTCGAGCGCCGATCTTCCGGAGCAGCGCCGGCGACGTTGGAGGACCGTTGGGTAGCAGACCGGACAAGCGAGCACGGAAGAAGGAGCACAGGGACCGAGTCCTGGCACAGCAGGCCGCGGAACTGCGCCGGAGGAGGATGATCCGGATCGGTGTAATCGCTCTCGTCCTCCTCGCGATCGTGGGGATCGTGGCGGGAAGCTTCATGGGCGGAGATGACCCTGCCCCCGAGGAAGAGGCCTCCGGTCCCACTCTGCCCGAAGGCTGCGAGCGCACCGAGGCCCGGGAGGATGTCCCACCCCTGTTCACTAAGGAGGCGCCCGAGATGCAGCTCGAGGAGGGGGTCGACTACGGAGCGGTGATACAGACCTCCTGCGGCGAGATCGACATGGACCTGCTGGAAAAAACGGCCCCCCGTACCGTGAACAACTTCATGTTCCTGGCGCGGGAGGGCTACTTCGACGGGCTCCCGTGGCATCGCATCGAGCAGAACGCGGTTCTCCAGACCGGCGACCCCAATGGGATCAACGGTGAGGCGCCGGATGGACCGAAATACTCGATCCCGGACGAGTTGCAGGGCGTGGAGCCCAACGACTACGTCTACGGCGTGGTTGGGATGGCCAACGCCGGCCCCGGCACCGGGGGCAGCCAGTTCTTCATCGTGATCCACGATTACGAGGGGGCCCAGAGCGGCGCCCCGGAGCCCGCCACCTATCCACCCAACTACACGATCTTCGGCGAGGTCGCGGAAGGCTCCTGGGAGACATTGCAAACGCTTGGAAAGGTTCCGATCAACGCGGACGCGCCGGAGGGATCGGCCGAAGCCGTGCAACCCAAGGTGCCCGTGTTCGTGGACTCGGTCGAGATCACCGAAAGCTGACGGCGGCGCGGACTCCTCGATTTGCGTGACGGGCGCGCGTACGGGCACAATCGGCCCCCCGAAGGCTTGGTGACGGCGCTGGGAGCACTCGACGCAAACCGAACGTAGGGAGTCGCGGACCTTCAAGCTCCACGCGGCGCCGGCACGCCTCGCGCTCGGTCTCGCCTTCCTTCTTCTCCTTGCGGCTTGCGACGCCGACTCGCCCTCGATCCTCGAACCTCGAGGACCCGCTGCATCGCGGATCGAGAGCCTGTGGTGGCTGCTTCTCTGGCTAGCCACCGCGGTTTTTCTCGTCGTGGTCGGGTTCCTGCTGGTAGCGGTGCTCCGCAGTCGTCGCCGGATCACGATCGAAAGAGACGTGTCATGGGGCGATCGCTTCATCATCTTCGCCGGCGTGATCTTCCCCGCTCTCATCCTGGTCGGCGTCTTCATCGTGACGCTGCGGGACATGTCGGAGCTTTCGGACCGCGGCCGGACCGCGGAGATCACTCTCGAAGTCGTGAGCCACGACTGGTGGTGGGAGATCCGCTATCCCAACGGAGCGATCTCGGCCAACGAGATACACATCCCCACCGGCGAGCCCGTGCGTATGAAACTTCTGAGCGCCGACGTCATCCACAGCTTCTGGGTACCTCAACTCCAGGGAAAGATCGACCACATCACCGGCCGTGAGAACCACCTGTGGCTCGAGGCCGACGAACCCGGTCGATATCGGGGCCAATGTGCGGAGTTTTGCGGGCTCCAACACGCAAAGATGGCGTTCTATGTCGTCGCCGAGGAGCCGGAATCGTTCGAGCGGTGGATGGAAGGCGAAGGAGAGGATGCGGCGGTCGCCGACGGAAGTGACGTGTTCTTGACCAGCACCTGTGCGGGTTGCCACGCGGTGCGCGGAACCGAGGCGGCGTCAACCGTGGGTCCCGACCTCACCCATCTGGCCGATCGTGAGACGTTGTTCGCCGGCACCCTGCCCAACGATCGCGAGAACCTGGAGCGCGTCATAACGGATCCACAGTCGGTCAAGCCCGGGGTGGCGATGCCACCCACCGACCTCAGCGACGCCGAGCTCGAGAGTCTGCTCGACTACCTCGAGGGGTTGGACTGATGGCGACGCTTGCAGCGCGACTAGGAGGGATCTGGGCGGAGCGCCCCGGACTCGCGAGCTGGTTGACGACGGTCGATCACAAGAAGATCGGTCTCAAGTACATCTACACGTCGTTCGCGTTCCTGATCCTGGGGGGGATCGAATCGCTGTTGATCCGCACGCAGCTGATCGACGCCAACCTCGAGATCATCCAACCGGAGTTCTTCAATCAACTCTTCTCGATGCACGGCATCACGATGATGTTCCTGTTCGCCATGCCGATGCTGTCGGGGTTCGGCAACTACTTCGTGCCCCTGATGATCGGGACGAGGGACATGGCGTTCCCCCGGCTCAACTCGTTCGGGTACTGGATCTTCGTCGCGGGCGGCATCTTCTTCTATTCCAGCTTCCTCATCGGACAGGCCCCCGACGACGGATGGTTCAACTATCTGCCGCTCGCGTCGGAGCAGTTCAGTCCCGGTCTCAACATCGATTTCTACTGCCTGGGGATCATCCTGTTGGGCATCTCGTCTACGGGTGGCGCGATCAACTTCATCGTCACGATCCTCAAGATGCGAGCT
Organism: uncultured Actinomycetes bacterium; assembly: GCA_963777015.1. GTDB lineage: Bacteria > Actinomycetota > CADDZG01 > CADDZG01 > WHSQ01 > JACCXF01. The sequence goes on along the minus strand of CAVZOQ010000003.1, from coordinate 449,322 downwards.
CCCGGGATGTCGCTCAACCGGGTCCCGATCTTCGTTTGGGGTGAGCTCGCGATGGCGATCTCGATCGTCTTCGCACTCCCGACCCTCACGCTTGCCGTGGCGATGCTGGAGCTGGATCGCAAGTTTGGGTTCCATTTCTTCCAACCCGGTGGCGGCGGGGACCCGGTCCTGTGGCAACACCTGTTCTGGTTCTTCGGTCATCCCGAGGTCTACATCGTCGTGCTTCCCGCCTTCGGGATCGCCTCCGCGATCATCCCGACGATGGCTCGTAGACCGATGGTCGGCTACACCTACATCGTGCTGGCCGAGATGGCCACTGCGCTCATCGGCTTCGGCGTGTGGGTGCACCACATGTTTGCGACCGGCCTGCCCGGATTGAGCCTCAGCTTCTTCTCGGCGGGCAGCATGATGGTGGTGATCCCGACCGGCGTGCAGGTCTTCGCCTGGCTGGCGACCCTCGTCACGGGGAAACCGATATTGCGGACGTCCGGGCTGTTCGTGCTCGGCTTCATCTTCATCTTCGTGATCGGGGGCCTCTCCGGGCCGATGTTGGGACTCGTGCCGTTCAACCAGCAGGTACACGACACGTACTTCGTCGTGGCTCACCTGCACTACGTCCTCGTAGGCGGCTCGATGTTCCCGATCTTCGGCGCGTTCTATCACTGGTTCCCGAAGATGACCGGAAGGATGATGAGCGAGACGCTGGGCAAGATCAGTTTCTGGCTGATGTTCTTCGGCTTCAACATCGCGTTCTTCCCGCAACACATCCTCGGGTTGCTCGGTATGCCGAGGCGCATCTACACCTACGAAGCCGGGTTGGGTTGGGAAGTGGGGAACCTCATCTCCACGATCGGAGCCTTCATCCTTGCCCTCGGCGTCCTGTTCACCGTCATGGCATTCATCCGGAGCCGCCGAGGCGCCCTCGCCGGGCCCGATCCCTGGAAGGGGGAGACTCTGGAGTGGGCCTCCACCTCCCCACCCCCGGACTACAACTTCGCAGCGATCCCGCAGATCAGGAGCAAGGAACCGATGTGGGATCAACCGGAGCTTCGCCGGGACGAGCGCGAGCCCGCTCTCGGGCTGGAGCTGGCCGAAGGACACCAGGTGCTCATCACGAGCGTGCTGGACGCCAGGCCGCAAGCGGTCGCCCACATGCCTCACGCATCACCGTGGCCCTTCGCCTTGACCCTGGCGCTCATGGTGCTCGCCTACGGGGTCCTGCTCGACGCGTGGGTGCTTGCGGGCGTGGGCGCGGCAGGGACGCTGGTCGGAATGGCCGGTTGGTTCTGGCCGCGCGGGGAGACACAAGAATCATGAGCGCTCGAGCTGCGGACGACAGGGTGCCCGACGTGGTCCTCCCTCATCACACGTCGGGAGCGCGCGCATTCGGCTGGTGGGGGATGGTGGGGCTCATAGCGACCGAAGCCACCCTGTTCGGCGCTCTCATCTCGAGCTACTTCTATCTGCGTTTCACGTCCGGCTCGGTGGTGTGGCCCCCGGACGGCATAGCCAAGCCTTCACTCACCCTTCCGCTCATCATGACCGCCATCCTGTGGACATCCAGCATCCCCGTGCACTTCGCGGATTCCGGCATCAAGAAGGGCAAACAAGGCCGACTGAAGTTGGGCCTCATGCTGGGCTTCCTGCTCGGCGCGACCTTCCTGACGATCCAGATCGCCGTCGAGTATCCCGAGATCCTTCACGAGTTCGGCCCCAGCACGAACGTCTACGGGTCGCTCTTCTTCGGCCTGACGGGACTGCACGGGGCTCACGTCGCGGTCGGCCTCTTGTTCAGCCTGTGGACGCAGGCGCGCGCGTGGCGCGGACACTTCGACGAGCACCGGCACATCACCGTACAGAACTTCGCGATGTACTGGCACTTCGTCGATGCCGTTTGGGCCGGCGTGTTGTTCACCATCTACCTGTCACCGCATTTCTAGGGGAGCCGATGGCGCACGAGATCACACGAGACGAAACCCGGGGTTCCGGCCTCCTGTGGTTCGGCCTGTTGGGCGCGCCGATCGCCTGGGCGACTCAGGTCTTCGTCGCGCCGGATCTCAACGAGGTCCTTTGTGCGGGCGGGGCGGGCTCCGAACGCGGGCAGGTCCTCGGGATGAGCACGAAGACGTTCATCCTCTTCATGGACGCCGCGCTCTTGCTCGTGGGGATCCTGGCATTGCTGGCGACGATCCGCTGTTACCGACGACTCAAGCGAACCACCGACGCCACCGAAGGACGTCGAGCCACGTGGATGGCCGGAGCCGGCCTGTTCGTGAACGGCCTCTTCATCCTGTCGATCGCCGTCGGCTTCATCCCGCTCCTGTTCCTGAGCGCCTGCGGAGACTCGCTGTGAACCTGGCTCACGCGGCTCTGGTCGACCGTGCCTGGCTGGGGGCCTGGGATCCCGACCCGCTCTTGTGCATCACTCTCGTGGTGGCGGCCGTGCTGTACGCCCGCGGCATGGCGACGCTTCGCTCGCGTCGCACGGGGCCATCGCCTGAGCGAAAACGCAACGTCGCGTTCTACGCGGGACTTGCGGTGGTCGCCCTGGCGGTCATGTCGCCCCTCCATGCGCTCGCCGAAACCCTGCTCTCGGCGCACATGGTCCAACACGTGGCACTCATCGTCGCGGCCGCTCCGCTACTCGCATACGCGCGACCGGGGTTGCCGATCATGCTGGGCCTTCCCGCACCTCTACAGAGAGCCCTCCGTACCGATCCCGTGCTGCGCGTGTCGCGGATCCTCCGGCGCGCCATCGCAAACGCGCCGGTGGTGTGGGTCCTGGGGGCCGCCTCCCTATGGTTGTGGCATCTGCCCGGACCCTACGACTGGGCGCTGCGGAATGACGTGGGTCATCGTCTCGAACACCTCAGCTTCGTCGCGACCGCGCTCTTGTACTGGGCCGTTGTGGTTCCTCGCAGGGCTCGCCTCACGCGCCACGCCTCCGCCATCGCCCTTACCTTCGCGACCGGTCTTCAGAGCGCAGCACTAGGAGCGATCCTGGCGTTTGCGACGCAACCGCTGTTTCCCACGCACGCCGAACGCGCAGCCGCCTGGGGTTTGAGTCCCTTGACCGATCAGCAGCTCGCGGGGGTGATCATGTGGGTCCCCATGGGTGGGCTCTACATCGCGATCATCGCGGCGCTGTTCCTCGGTTGGATGCGGGAGATGGATCGCCGCCTACCGCCTCGTGAGGTGGCCGCGGTGGAAACGCGGGAACCCTCGTGAATCTCGGATCTCGCGCTGCGCTGTTGTTGCTGTTGGTGTTGGGCGCGTGCAGCAACTACCCGGAGCCCACCCGGCCCTACCGCCCAGCGACGGAGGCGGCCGCGGAGGACGGCGCCACCGGCGAGCGACTCTTCCAACGCGATTGCGGTTGGTGTCACGGGTCGGATGGAGCGGGCACCGACCGGGCCCCCACCTTGCTCGACGGAACCAACGGTCCGGCGCTGACGCATTTCGTCCTCACCACCGGCAGAATGCCGCTGAACTTCCCGCAACAGAGGGTGCAGCGAACCGAACCGGCATACGACGATGCGTCGATAACCGAGATAGTCGACTATGTCGGATCGCTCGGCCAGAGCGGTCCCGCGATCCCCGAACCGAACCTGGAGGAAGCAGAGCTTCACCTGGGCCTCGAGCTGTACCAGGAGAACTGCGCGGCGTGTCATTCCACCTCCGGAGTGGGCGGTGCGCTGGCGACCGGGGACGAGGTCGGCAGTGGAGGGTCCTACGCCAGCGAGCCGCACGCGAACATCGCTCCGGACATCGACGCCTCTACTCCAACGGAGATCGCCGAGGCCATGATCACGGGCCCGGGAACGATGCCGGTGTTCGGGAACGAGACCTTCTCCGACGAAGAGATCGATTCGATCGTGCGGTACGTCGTCTACCTGCAGCACCCCGATAACCGAGGGGGCGAGCCCGTGGGCGGCATCGGCCCCGTCGCCGAGGGCGCGGTCGCCTGGGCGCTGGGCATCGGCCTCCTCCTCGGCGTCGCCCGTCTGCTCGGGACGAGATCGGGGAAGCCATGACACCGAACCGGGCACCCGCCGAGGCGGGGGCCGACCCCGGCGCCCAGGGAGCGCAGAGGAGCGCCGTCCGGTGGATCGCGATCGGCTTCACGATCAGCGCCGTCGCGTCGCTGGCGCTGGCCGTCGTGTACTTCTTGGGGGGGCAGCCGCAGCTGGAGGGGATCTTGCTCGCCGTCGCCCTCGGCGGAATCGGAGTGGGACTCGGTCTGTGGGCGGCGGAGCTCCTCCCCCAGGGGCCCTTCGTCGAAGCCCGCAAAGCCCTTCACGACACGCCCGCCGACAGGGAGGAGGCCGAAGAAGCGTTCGAGGGAGATCCGGAGCCCGTCGAGCGCAGAAGCTTCCTTCTCAAGATGCTCGGGGTCGCGGTTACCGCGCTCGGAGTGGCGGCCCTCTTCCCGATCCGCTCACTGGGAGTGCGACCCGGTCGTGAGCTCTTCAAGACCCACTGGACGCCGGGGGCCCGGGCGGTGACGCGTGCCGGAACGCCACTGACGGTCAACGACCTCGACGTCGGGGGTTTGTTGACGGTGTTCCCAGAAGGCCATCTGGACGCGGCGGACTCGCAGACGATCATCATCCGGCTCGACGAGGGTGAATACGAGGACCCCCCGGGGCGGGAGGGATGGGCCCCCCAGGGCTTCGTCGGCTACTCCAAGATCTGCACGCACGCGGGATGCCCGGTTGGCCTCTACCAACAGGAGACGCGCGAGCTCTTCTGCCCCTGTCACCAATCGATCTTCCAGGTGCTCCAGGGCGCGGAGCCGACGGGCGGGCCCGCGACACGGCCGCTCCCGCAACTTCCATTGGGCTTCGACGACGAGGGGTATCTGATCGCCACCGGCGATTTCCCCGAGCCGGTCGGCCCCGGGTTCTGGGATCGCGACAGTGATTAAGCGATTCGTCCGCGGGATCGACGAGCGCTTGGGTGCCTCTTCGTTCACCCGGCAAGCCCTCAATAAGGTGTTCCCGGACCACTGGTCGTTCATGATCGGTGAGATCGCGCTCTATGCGTTCCTGATCCTCGTCCTCACCGGCGTGTTTTTGAGCCTCTTCTTCGAGGGCAGCACCGGCGAGGTGGTGTACCAGGGGTCCTACGACCCGCTGCGGGGCGTCGAGGTGTCACACGCGTACAACTCGGTCGTGGAGTTGAGCTTCGACGTTCGGGCCGGACTGGTGATGAGACAGATCCACCATTGGGCCGCGCTGGTGTTCATCGCGGCGATGGTCATCCACCTGTGCCGGATCTTCTTCACGGGAGCCTTCCGCAAACCGCGCGAGATCAACTGGATCATCGGGGTGACCTTGTTGTTGCTTGGGATCTTCAACGGATTCACCGGGTACTCCCTGCCGGACGATCTCCTGTCGGGCACGGGCTTGCGTATCGCCCACTCGATCGCCCTCTCGATGCCGCTGGTGGGATCGTGGATCGCCTTTCTAGTCTTCGGCGGCGAGTTCCCGGCCGACGAGATCATCGGCCGGCTGCTGGTCGTGCACATCATGATCGTCCCTGCAGCGATCGGCGGACTCATCGTGGCCCACCTCGCGATCCTCTGGCGTCAGAAGCACACCGACTTCCCCGGGCCCGGACGCACCGAGACGAACGTCGTCGGATCGAAGTTGTGGCCCACCTACGCGGCCAAATCGGTATCGCTGTTCCTCGCCGTCTTCGCCGTGACGGCGCTACTGGGAGGCCTCGTCCAGATCAATCCCGTGTGGCTCTACGGCCCCTTTCGCCCCGAGCAGGTGAGCTCCCCCGCCCAACCCGACTGGTACATGGGATGGGTTGAAGGAGCCTTACGCCTCATGCCCGCGTGGGAGCTCCGCGCCTTCGGCTACGAGATCCCGAACCCCTTCTTCCCCGCGGTGCTTCTGCCGGGCATCACTTTCTTTCTTCTCTACGCGTGGCCCTTCCTCGAGGCGCGCTTCACCAAAGACCTCGAGCCTCACCACCTGTTGGACCGCGCGCGCGATCATCCCGCCCGCACCGCGCTGGGAGCCGCGACACTTACGTTCTACGTCGTGTTGTTCTTCGCGGCGAGCAACGACCTCGTGGCGAAGATCATGGAGGTACGCGTCGAGACGGTCACCTCGGTCTACCGGATCCTGGTCCTCGCCCTTCCGCCGATCGTCGGATACATCGTGTTCCGGCTCATGAAAGGTCTCCTCGCGAGCGGTGCTGAACGGTTCAGCCAGATGCCGCTATCGGCGGTGCTCCACCCGCGCCGCTGACCGCCGGCCAGGCGGGGTGGGGTTCAGCCGAGTTGTTTCAGGGGGGCCAGGGTGAGATCCAGCCTCTTCTCTCCCCCGGCGGCCGGGAAGTTGATCGTGGCCTCGAGACCCACCGCCGAGCGAGAGATCTCGAGGATGATCCCGCGACCCCACCGATCGTGCTCGACCTCCTGCCCCACCTTGTAGCCGGTCGTGTCTCTCTCGCGCGGTTTAGTAGCGGACTTCTTGGTCTCCTTCGCCTTCTCCATCCGGATCAGGTCGTCCGGTATCTCCTTCAGGAAGCGCGACGGTGGGTTGTATCCCGTGTTCCCCCACAGACTCCGCGACCAGGCATTGAGGAGGTAGAGCCTCTCCATCGCCCGGGTGATGCCCACGTAGCAGAGGCGTCTCTCCTCTTCGAGCTGATCGGGTTCCGCGAGCGAACGGATGTGTGGGAAGACGCCCTCCTCCAGGCCCACGATGAAAACGACCGGGTACTCGAGGCCCTTCGCATTGTGAAGGGTCATGAAGGTGACGCCGGCCTCCTCGCCCTTGCTCAGGTCGGTATCGGTGATGAGAGCGATGCGTTCCAAAAAGTCCGTGAGGCTCGGTTCTTCGGAGTTCTCCTGATACTCGGCGGCGACGCCGGCCAGCTCTTTGAGGTTCTCCTGACGGGACAGCGCCTCGAAGGTCCGCTCCGCCGTCAGCTCGTTCATGTAGCCGCTGATATCCCACGTCATCGAGACGATGTCCTGCAGCGGGAGGCCTTCCTCGGCTGCAAGCCGGATCCGCTGGAATACCCGAGCCACCTCGAGGACCCCGCCGAGCGCGCGCTTCGATAGGCCGGGTATCTCCTCCGCCCGATCGAAGGCTTCGCCGGGAGCGATTCCCCGCTCGCGCGCGAAAGCGCCCAGTTTGGCCAGGCTCACGTCCCCGATCCCCCTCCGCGGAGCCTGCGCGGCCCTCTCGAGGCTGACGGAATCGGAGGGATTCATCGCGGCGCGCAGCCACGCCATCACGTCTTTGATCTCCTTGCGGTCGTAGAAGCCGACGCCGCCGACGACCTTGTAGGGGAGCTCGTGGCTGCTGAACACCTCTTCGAGAACGCGCGACTGGGCGTTCGTCCGGTAGAACACCGCGATGTCGGCGAGCCCATAACCGAACTCGTCCCGCAATCGGGCTATCTCATCGGTGACCCATCCCGCTTCGTCGTGTTCGTTCTGCGCGTGATAACGAGTGATGAGCTCGCCGGCGACCGAATGGGTCCAGAGCGACTTGGGCTTGCGCATCAGGTTGTTCTCGATCACCGAGTTCGCTGCATCGAGGATCGTGCGCGTCGACCGGTAGTTCTGTTCGAGGGTGATCACCTTCGCATCGGGCCAGTCACGTTCGAAGTCGAGGAGGTTCTTGATCGTGGCCCCCCTGAAGGCGTAGATGCCCTGGTCCACGTCGCCGACGACCATGATGTTCCGCCACTTCCCCGCCATGAGGGTTGCCCATCGCGCCTGAGCGTGGTTGGTGTCCTGGAACTCGTCGATCAGAACGTGCGAGAAGCGTTCCTGATAGTGCTGAAGAGCGTCCGGGAATCGATCGAAGATCTCGACGCAGCGCATGATGAGGTCGTCGAAGTCGAACGCCGAGGCCTCCTTGAGTCGGTTCTCGTACTCGGTGTAGACCTCGGCCACCGTTCGCTCCCATGGATTCGAGGAGAAGTTGGCGAACAGGCTGGCGTCCATCAACTTGTTCTTCGCGTCGGAGATCGTGTGAGCCACCGCTCGCGGCGGCACTTTCTTGGGGTCGATGTTGAGCTCCTTGAGGCACAGCTTGATCATCCGCTCGCTGTCCGCCTTGTCGTAGATCGAGAACGACGACCGGATCCCCAGCCTGGGGGCCTCCCGACGGAGGATCCGCACGCAGGCGGAATGGAACGTCGATACCCACATGCTGTGGGCCACGGGACCCACCAGCTCGGCGACCCGGCGCTTCATCTCGCCGGCCGCCTTGTTCGTGAACGTGATGGCGAGGACCGCGTAGGGAGACACGCCGGAGCCCAGGAGGTAAGCGATGCGGTGGGTCAGGACCCTGGTCTTCCCCGAGCCGGCCCCGGCCACGACGAGGACGGGGCCCGTACCGTGGAGGACAGCCTCTCGTTGGACGGGGTTCAGGTTGGCAAGTAGGTCTTCGCTCACGTATCGATTATGAGGTCTGCGTGCGGGTTCGGAGCTTCTCTATGACCATCCTGGCTCCCCTGCGCTCCGAGTCTGTGAGCCCCACAACGAGATAGACGCTCGTATAGACCACCAGCCCGACCAACGTCGTCAGCGCCAGGTCGAGGACCCAACTTCCGGTGACGGCCGCATGGACCACGAACATGACGCCCAGGGCGGCCAGAGAGGGTGCGATGAGTCTCCCGTAGGTTCGGTCGTAGGGCTGTATGCCGACGAACCGTTTGACGAGAGCCAGGCGCGCCCACTTGGAGAGGGCGAAGGTGGCGGCGTTCGCGATCGCGGCCCCCTCCATGCCGTACTTGGGACAGAGCCAGAACGCGAGCCCCAGGTTCATCGCCAGCGAACCCGCGTAGATCACCAGGTCCCATCCCGTGCGGCCCACCATGATGAGCACGAATCCGACGCTGCCCGTGGCGACGTTGATGAACTGGCCCGCCAGGATGATCAGCAGGGCCGCCTGTCCTTCCGAGAACTCCGATCCGAAGACCTTCAGCACGTCGCCCGGAGCCACGACGAGCACCAGGAAGACCGGCATGGTCGCGACCAGCGTCCATCTCGTCAGGGCCTTGAAGAGCTTGTCGAGACGATCTCTCTCGCCACGATTGTGAAGGTCCGCGACGAACGGGCTGAACATGAGACTCACCGATGTCAGGAACAACACGAGAACCTGGCCGGCCCGCAAACATGCCGAGTAGACGCCGACCTCGTTCTCCGTCGCATAACGCGTCAGCACGAAGAGATCGGTCCAGAACAGAAGTTGCGAGAACAGCGCGGCCGGGGCGCGGGGGCCCGCGTAGCGCATCAGCTTTTCGAGCGCGCCCGGCTCCATCGGGGCCGCGACCCACAAGCGGCTCTCGCGTCGCCAGCAATACCAGGCTGCGGCCGAGGCCCACACCCACGACAGTGAGTAAGCCAGGATGCTCATCCATGTCGTGGTGGAGAACCGCCAGCCGATGAGTATGAAGACGACCCAGACGATCGGCTGGCCGGCCCAGAAGATATAGAGGGTGTAGCGCATGATCTTGAGTCCGCGGGTGGCGGAGAGCCAGACGTTGGCGAGGGCCAGGAACGGGAGCCCCAGCGCGGCGGCTGGCACCACCCACGGGTATGCCTCAGTGTTTATGGAGAAGACAGAAGCGACCGAGTCCGAAGCCACCGCCGCGCCGGCGGCGAACACCAGGCTGACGAGCGCCGCGATGAACGTCGCTCTTGCGACTGGAACACGCAGGCGGTCGAACCGACCCACGCCGGCCTCGACGGCGACGTCGCGCAGAACGGCCATGTCCATCCCCGCGCGCGTCGCGAACGACAGGACGAAAGCCGCCTGGGTCATGACCGTTGCGACTCCGTACCCCGCGCGTCCAAGCGTCCTCGTCAGGATTATCTGAGCGGCGAACGTTGCGATCGCGGCGATGACGATCCCAACGATGTTCTGGGAGGTCCCGGACAGGATGTTGATGTAGTCGCCGATCCCCTCGGTCGGAGATCGCTGCTTTTCGTCAGCCGGGGTCGGGCGCTCGCCCCTTATTCCCACTCGATCGTGCCGGGGGGCTTCGACGTGATGTCGTAGACGACGCGGTTCACGCCCGGCACCTCGTTGACGATCCGATTGGAGATCCGCTCGAGCAGGTCGTAGGGCAGGCGGGCCCAGTCGGCGGTCATGGCATCCTCGCTGGTCACCGCTCGCAGGACGATCGGGTAGCCGTAGGTTCGCTCGTCGCCCATGACCCCAACGGAGCGGACGGCGGGGAGCACGGCGAACGACTGCCAGATCGAACGTTGAAGATCCGCCTTCTTGATCTCTTCTACGACGATGGCATCCGCTGCCCGAAGCGTCTCGAGGCGTTCGTGCGTCACGTCGCCCACTATCCGAACGGCGAGCCCGGGGCCAGGGAACGGTTGGCGCCAGACGATCTCCTCCGGAAGACCGAGCTCTTCGCCTACCCTCCGCACCTCGTCCTTGAAGAGGTTCCTCAGCGGCTCGACGAGCGTCATCTTCATGTCGGCCGGCAGGCCGCCCACGTTGTGATGACTCTTGATCTTCGCGGCGTCCTTCGTGCCGGACTCGATCACGTCGGGATAGAGGGTGCCCTGAACCAGGAAGCGGGCATCGTTGAGCTCGTCGCGAGCGACCTCTTCGAAGATCCGGATGAACGTCTCGCCGATGATCTTGCGCTTGCGTTCCGGATCGGTGACGCCCGACAGGTTCTCTAGGAAACGATCGGCGGCTTTCACGTGTATCAGATCCATCTTCAGGTGACGCCTGAAGGTTTCCTCAACCTGCTCGGCTTCGCCGGCGCGCAACAGACCGTGGTCCACGAAGACGCACGAGAGCTGATCCCCCACGGCTTTGTGTATGAGGGCAGCCGCCACCGATGAATCGACCCCACCGGAGAGTGCGCAGACGATCCTCTCCTTGCCGACGGTCCGCCGGACCTCCTTCACTACCGTGTCGATGATCGAGGTCATGGTCCACGACGGAAGCAGATCGCACGCTTCGTACAGGAAGTTCTTCAAGACGTCCGTGCCGCGCGGTGTGTGCGACACCTCAGGATGGAACTGAACACCGTAGAGCCCGTGCTCCGGATCCTCGAAGGCGGCGACAGGCGAGGACGGCGTGGAGGCCACCTGCCGGAAACCCTCGGGCGCGCGCACGACCGCGTCGTTGTGGCTCATCCACACGACTTGCTCAACGGGTAGCTCGTCGAACAGGACAGACGAAGGCTCGTTCACCGATAGGTCGCTCTTGCCGAACTCGGCGATCCCGGTGCGGGCGACCTCGCCGCCCAGGGCCCTCGCCATCACCTGTTGCCCATAGCAGATCCCGAGCACCGGAACGCCCAACGAGAACATCGCCGGATCCGCATCCGGCGCTCCGGGCGAATACACGGACTTGGGCCCTCCCGACAACACGATGCCGGACGGACGCGCCTCGGCCAGGGCGGCCACCGGGGTGTCGTGGGGAACGATCTCGGAGTACACGTGGCACTCGCGGATCCGCCGGGCGATCAGCTGGGCGTACTGGGCTCCGTAGTCGATCACCAGGACTTTCTGCATAGGTCAGATTACCGCGCGGGCTTCGCTCATCCCCGGCTCTTTCGCGCTTCCACCACGACGCTGAGGTCGTCATCATCCGAGGCCACACCCTTGTTCTCGAGGCCCGCTTCCCTGGACAGATCCTGCAGTTTCGGGATCAGGTCGTCGGAGATCTCGAGAAGCAGCCAACCGCCGGGTTTGAGCCAGTCGGGGGCCTCCAGGATCGCCCGGCGCATGAGGTAGAGGCCGTCGTCGGACTCGTCGGTGAGCGTGTAGAGCGGCTCGTGCTCCCGAACCTCCGCGGGAAGGTCATCCAGCTCGGCTCAGCGGCACGTAGGGGACGTGGGCGGTGATGACGTCCACACGCCCACGCAGATCCGCCGGCAAACCGTTGTACATGTCCCCCTTCTTGAAGGTCACGTTCTCGATGTCGAGCGCCCGCGCGTTCTTGCGGCCCTGAGCCAGACCCTCCTCCTGGATATCGGTCGCGTGAACGGTGGCGTCGGAGATCTCGTCCGCGATGGCCAGTGCGATAGGCCCGGCTCCGGTGCAGATGTCGACCACGACGGGATCGTCGAGGCGTCGCAACCGGCGAACCGCGCGGTCCACTAGCAGCTCCGAAGACGGTCGAGGAACGAAAGCCCCCGGCCACACCTGCAGCTCGAGCCCGTAGAACTCGATCCGCCCCATGAGGACCGGGAAAGGAGCGCCCGCGGCCCGGCGGGCGATCAGGGCGAGGTAGCGGTCCGCATCCCGTTTCGACAGGCGATCGTCCTCGTCGACGTCCTCGGGGTCCATGTCCAGGACGAGTCCGATCAACTCGAGGGCCTCGTTGTCGGTGTCGTGATCTTCGAAGATGTGCGTCGAATCGGCGAGCACGCGCTCGCCCACACGAAGCAACTCGGCCACGGTTCGGGGTTCAGTCATCGGCAGCGAGCGAGCCTACATGCCGGCGCGTCCGGCCCCTGCAGCGAAGACGTCGTCTACGGGCCCCCACACGCCCCTCACCGTGTTAAGCCGGGCCAGAACGACTCAGAGCCGGGGAGGCGAAGGTCTAGAAGCAGCAGGAGTCGCGGTAACCGCACGAGGGGCAGCGGTAGTGAGCGTGCTCGGGGCTCATCTCGACGCCGCAATCCGGACACACCGTCGAGAGCTCGCACTTCCCATCCTCGGTTGGCGTTGCCTCGACGATAGGAGGTTCGGAGATCATCGTGGGCTCCATGCGTCCATCATCCGCTCGCGGGATCGGGGAGCGCGTCTTTCTCGAGGATCGATACGTCGAGGAAGTTTTGCTCCGCTGCGATTTACGCGAGTTCGGGGACCGGGCTGTCGGCTTCCTGCGGGACCTCGATCGCCGGCTTCTCGAGCTCCGTCGAGAGCACGATCGTCGTGCGGGTGCGGGCTACGCCCCGGATCGACCGGATGCGGCGAAGCAGGTACTCCAGGTCTTTGTTGGTGGCGGTGCGGATCTTGACCATGTAACAGTCCTGCCCGGCTACCCGGTGGAACTCCAGAACGTCGGGCTCCTCGCAGATGCGAGCCACGATCGGCTCGTCCATCGCGAACTCGTTGCCCTCTGACAACGTGATCTGTACGAACGCCACGTGGGGGCGATTGAGCTTCTCGGGCTCGAGGATCGCGGTGTATCCACCGATGATGCCCCGCTGCTCGAGCTTGCGCACCCGCTCGTGAACCGCGGGACCGGAGAGGCCTACTTCCTTGGCGATCGCCGCGTGCGCCATCCGTCCGTCCTCCCGCAGGAGGCGGAGGATCTGCCGGTCGACGCGGTCGAGGCCGGCAGCCATAGCTACCGGCCTCTCCGCGCTGACCCTTGGCGGGGATAGCTCCGAAGCGACCGGGGGAAGGTCCTCGTCGGAGACAGCCGTGGGTCGACCTTGTAGAGCAACCAACTGTTCATCACTGCAACTCCTCTGTGGGTTTCTAGATGGGGCGGTGGTTCAGCCAGTCGTCTCCGTCTCGGGAATCGACTCCGAACTTGGCGCTGAGGACCAGTAGGGCCGCAACAGCGACGGCGAAGAATATGAGGCCTACGATCATCGCTACCACCACTTTCCTAGGCTACTGCACTTGGATACGTTTGTATCCTAATTCCCTACATCGACACCGTCAAACTCATTCTTAAGGAAAATCTCCTCCTGAATGAGGATTCCACGGTCCTTAAGCTATAACGCCTAGGATTCTCCTCTATTCCAGGCCAGGAGCCAGGAAAGTAGTCGCTTTGGTCGCGGCGCTGATCGCAGAGCGGCGATACGAGGCCCGCCAGCACGCCGGAAGCGGGTCCGGGCCACCGGCGGACGCCCGGCCGTTCTTATCCGCAGTGGGGGTCTATAGGACCCTCTGTGTGGATGAGAAAGGTTGCTGCGGGTCGGGCGGGTTCGCCCCGTGTGGTCGGTTAGGCGCCCATGCCTATGTGTTGGCTTCGCTGTAGGAGCTTGCCCTCGGTCTGCAGGGACGGGGCGACCATGACCTCGGCCTTCTGGAACTCCTTGATGTTCGCGTAGCCGCACGTGGCCAAGCTCGTGCGCAGAGCGCCGAACAGGTTCAGGCGTCCGTCGTTCTCGCGCGCCGGCCCGGTGAGGATCTCTTCGACCGTTCCGAGCGTCGACGTCTTGACCCTCGCCCCGCTGGGCAGCGTGGGATGGAACGTCGCCATGCCCCAGTGGTACCCGCGTCCCGGCGCCTCGGAGGCGGCGGCGAGCGGTGATCCGATCATGACCGCGTCGGCTCCGCATGCGATCGCCTTCGCGATGTCTCCGCCGGTGCGCATGCCGCCATCCGCGATGACGTGACAGTAGCGGCCCGTCTCGTCGAGGTGACGTATGCGCGCGCCTGCCGCATCGGCGATCGCCGTCGCCTGTGGCACTCCGACGCCCAGGACCCCACGGGTGGTACAAGCGGCCCCCGGGCCAACGCCGACGAGAACGCCGACGGCCCCCGTGCGCATCAGATGTAGCGCGGTCGAATACGACGCGCAGCCCCCGACGATGACGGGGATCTCGTAGGTCGAGATGAACCGTCTTGAGGTTGAGGGGCTCGGTGTTGGTCGACACGTGCTCGGCCGAGACGACCGTGCCCTGGATCACCAGCATGTCGAGCTCCGCCTCGAGAGCTATCTTTGTGGAAGCCTTCGACTTTCTGCGGCGTGAGCGAGGCGACGGCGGTGATGCCGGCGTCCTTGATCTCGCGGATGCGCTTGTAGATCAGCTCTTCCTTGACGGGCTCTTGATAGATCTCCTGCATGCGCAGAGTGGCCTTGTCGTCCCCCTGCTCCGCGATCTCGGCGAGGACCTGATCCGCGTCCTCGTAGCGTGTCTGAAGGCCCTCGAGGTTGAGCACCGCAAGACCGCCGAGCCGGCCGATCTCGATCGCCATCCGGGGCGATACGACCCCATCCATGGCCGAAGCCATCAGGGGCAGGTCGAGCGTGAACGCATCGATCTCCCAGCTGATGTCCACGTCGTCGGGGTCCCGCGTCCTCCTGGAGGGGACGATCGCTATGTCATCGAACCCGTAGGCCTTCCGGCCGGACTTCCCGATCCCGATCTCTATCTCCACCTGCGCGGCGCTCCTTCCTCAACGGCTCCACTGCCAGCCTCCCTCGTCCGATTGTCGAGGGGCGCGGCACCGGGGTCAACGACCGGCCGGAGCGGCGAGCCTCCCACCTGCGACTTCATCCAAAAAATGATTTCGCGATACGGGGAGACGGTCATTGATCGCGGTCAAGGCGCACCAGACGCCCCGCGAGCTCGTCCTCGAGAAGCTTCACGTCTGCCTCGACCATCAACCGCGCCAGCTCCTCGAACGCTGTCCGGGGCTCCCATCCCAATACCTTCTTGGCCTTGCTCGGGTCGCCGACGAGATCGTCGACCTCGGCCGGACGGTAGTACTTCGGGTCGACCTCGACGTACTGCTCCCAGTCGAGGCCCGCGTGGTCGAAAGCGACCTCCGCGAACTCCCGGACCGTGTGGCCCTCTCCGGTCGCGATCACGAAGTCATCCGGCGTGTCCTGCTGGAGCATGAGCCACATCGCCTCGACGTACTCGGGCGCGTACCCCCAGTCCCGCTTCGCATCGAGGTTGCCGAGGTAGAGCTTCTCCTGCAGGCCCGCCTTGATACGGGCGACCGCCCGGGTGATCTTGCGCGTGACGAACGTCTCGCCGCGCCGGGGGCTCTCGTGATTGTGGAGTATGCCGTTCGCCGCGAACATCCCGTAGGCCTCGCGGTAATTCACCGTCATCCAGTGCGCGAACACCTTGGCGACCCCATAGGGGCTGCGCGGGTGGAAGGGGGTCTCTTCGTTCTGAGGGGGTGGGGCCGCGCCGAACATCTCGGAGGAAGAGGCCTGGTAGAAGCGGGTGCTCACGCCGGACGCGCGGATCGCCTCGAGGATCCGTACCGTGCCCATGCCGGTCGCATCGGAGGTGTACTCCGGCATCTCGAACGAGACCTTGACGTGGCTTGGGCCCCCAGGTGGTAGATCTCGTCGGGCTCGAGCCGGCGGATCAGGTTCACGAGGGAGCCGGAATCGGATAGGTCCCCGTAGTGCATCCGGAAGCGGACGCCGGCCTCGTGGGGGTCCTGGTAGATCGAATCGAGGCGGTGCGTGTTGAACGACGACGCCCGCCGGATGAGGCCATGGACCGAATAGTCCTTTTGGAGCAGCAGTTCGGCCAGATAGGACCCGTCTTGGCCGGTGACTCCGGTGATCAGGGCGGTCGTCATGGGGTCAGGATAGCCCCAACCCGGGTCCCCACTCCAAGAGCTTTACGCCCCCGCCGGGTGCCTCCACGCCCCACTTTTCGCGGCCCCGCGCCCTCAAATGTGCGCTTGTGAACCATTTCACGTCTGCTTGCAGAAGTTTATGGAAGAACCTGTGGGGGTACGACTCCTGAGTCCATCCATTCCGTCACGCCCTAGGAGGCTCGTATCTCGAGCGCGAAGCTCGGCACCGATCCGCTTCAACAGGAGGGCGATCGAGCGCGCCCGCCGGAAGCGCCGGCGTCGGCGTCTCATCGTCGGAGCGTGGATCACCGCGATCCTCGCCGGCGTCCCCGGCGCCTCTGCGGGTCTGGGTCTGCTGGACGGTAGCGCCCCCGAGTCCGCCCTACAGGTCGCCGACATCGTGACCATGAAGGGCTCGAGCCCGGTGGCCTCGTCGACGAAGTTCCGGCGCGAGGTATTCGAGGCTCGGCCGACGCCTTCGGAACCGAAACCCGAGCCCGAACCGACCCCCGAAGAGACGCCAGAGCCGGTAGAGGCCGAGCCCGTTGCTCCCGAGGCCCCTGCGACCGTGACGGACATCATCTACGCCGCTGCGGCGGAGTTCGGCCTCGATGGGGGCTACCTAGTGGCCGTGGCCAGCTGCGAATCCGGACTCGATCCCGGCGCCGTCAATCCGGCGGGCTACCACGGTCTGTTCCAGTTCGACGAGCAGACCTGGAGCGCCTACGGCTACGGTTCGATATACGACCCCACCGCGCAGGCGCGCACCGCCGCACGTCTTCTCGCTGCCGGCCAATCCAGTCGCTGGCCCAACTGCGCCTGAGCCCTCAGCGGGCGGTCATGAAATGGTGAACGTGGTCCGGTCCCGGATCCAGGTCGCCCGTACGCCCGAAGTACACGCTCACCTTCTCCGGGAGAGCGGCCTTGGCCAGTAGCGAGAAGCCGAAGCTCTCGTAGAACGCGACGTGCTCGTCGTGGCAACAGAGGAAGAGCTTGCCCCCGAGAGCGTTCATGGCCGCCTTCATCAGTTCTCGACCGATGCCCTGGCCCCGGCGGGCCTCCGCCACCAAGACATCGTCGACGACGACGGTCTGGGGCTCGACCTCGATAAGACGGACGCACCCGATCACTCCACCGTCCCGAGCGAAATACGTCACTCCCTCCGATAGATCCGAATCCGTGCGTCCCTGAGTCGACAGGAGCTCCTGGATGTCGTCTCTATCGTGTCGTGTCGCCCTCGTTATGAACATCGTCGTCGGCAGCCTCCCACTCTTCAACGGTGATGGCGTACATGTTGTGGTCCTCCCAGCGTCCATCGATCTGCAGGTATCTCTCCGAGACGCCCTCGAACCTGAAACCGGCCTTCTTCAGAACCTGCATGGATGCCTCGTTGTGAAGCAAGGTTCCCGCCTGGACCCGATGAAGCCCGATCGGGCCGAACGCCAGTATCAAAGCCAGCCGGACCGCCTCGGTTGCGTAGCCTCGCCCTCGTCGGTCCTCGTCGATCCAATAACCCAACGTCGCGTTCTGCCACGCCCCGCGAGCAACGTTCCGAAGAACGACGTTGCCGACGAGCGCTTCGTCGTCATGCACGAAGACCCCGAACACGTACCCCTCGTCACTCTGCCATTCGAGGTTGCCGCGCTCGACCTCGCGCTCCTGCCCTTCGATGGTGAAGAAGAACCCGCTCTGACGCGGGAAGAAAGGAGCGAACGCCTCCTGATTACGAACCCGCAGATCGAGGAGCGCGGGAGCGTCCGAACGCCGGAGCGGTCTGATGCGTACGAGGGTTCCTTCGACCTCCACGCGTCGGTTCTACCAGACGGTCAGACGGCTGGGGAGAGCGCCTCTCGCGCCAGGCGAAGGCCCTCGAGCGCCTCCGGAGGCACGGTGACGTTGTGCTTCCCGCCGGGCAGGCCACGGTCGGGACGCATGTCGCCGTGGTAATCGCTCCCACCGCTGAGCACGAGCCCGCGAGCTCGGCCCAAGGCGCGGAAGGGTTCCTGCTCGATCTCCGGCAGGTCCCCGTGATATCCCTCGATGCCCCGGAGCCCCGCCTCGACGAGCTCGTCCACGAAACGCTCGAGCTCCTCGATGGGCAGGTTGAGAGTGAAAGGATGCGCGAGTACGGGGACGACCCCCGCCTCGATCATCAGCTCCACGGCCTCGCCGGGCCGGTAGAGCTTCCGAGCGATGTACGCCTTGGCCCCCTTCGCGAGGTACTCGTCGAAAGCCGTCTGGTAGTCGGGCACCGCGCCGTGGCGGACGAGGACGGCTGCGAAATGCGGCCGGCCGATCTGCGCCCCCGGGCCCCCGGCCTCCGTCTCGACCTCCTCGAAAGTGAGGGGGATACCCAGCTCGTTCAAGCGCGCGACGATGATCTCGGTTCCGATGGGCGCGATGGTGCTGCAGCTCGGCCAGAGCAGCCGACAAGGGATTACGTTCCTCCGGCATGAAATAGCCCAGGAGATGCATCGTCGGGCGAGCCGTCGGCGTGTACCCACGCTCGGCAAGATCCTCTACGTCACACGAGATCTCGACCCCACGAACGCACCTCGATGCCGAGCTCGCGACCCGTCGCTACAGCCTCGTCGCAACCAGCGTCATTGTCGTGGTCGGTGACCGCGATGACGTCCAGACGCGGCATCGACCGCCTTCCGGACGAGCTCGCGGGGCGAGTCCCCTCCGTCGGAGACGGTCGTGTGCGCGTGAAGATCGATCAACGAGGTCGGGCTAGAGCTCGAGGTACTTGCCCTCGACGAGCTTGTCGATGACCTTCTGTGCCGACTCCTCGACGGACTCTCTTGATCGGTGTGGCAGATCGACCTCGGGGCCCGCGGGTGGCCTCGTACGGGTCGTCGATGCCGGTGAAGCCCTTGATCTCGCCGGCTCGTGCCTTGGCGTAAAGGCCCTTGGTGTCCCGCTCCTCGCACACCTCGAGCGGTGCATCGGCGTAGACCTCGACGAAGTCCTTGATCATCGTGCGGGCCTCTTCGCGGATCGGACTGGTAAGGCGAGATCGCCGCCGTGATGACGAACACGCCGTTGCGCTGCAGCAGATGCGCCACGAAAGCGATCCGGCGGATGTTCGTGTCGCGGTCCTCTTTCGAGAATCCGAGACCCTTCGATAGGTTCTCTCGTACGACGTCACCGTCGAGGATCTCGACGGGCACGCCGGCCTCGAGCAGCTTCTCCTCGACGAGGTGCGCGATCGTCGTCTTGCCCGAGCCCGAGAGGCCCGTGAACCAGATGACCGAGCCGCGTTCTCTGTTCGCTTGCTTCATGTCTTTGCTCCTAACTCTTGAGCGCGCTCTTGCCGAGCGCTCCTTGGGCGGGCTCCAGACCGAACAGATCGAGGATCGTGCAGTGCACGTCCCACAAGTGCAGGCCCTCCGTGAGCCCGCCGTCCTGGCCGGGAGCGTTGTTCATGATGAAGATCCCCTGCTCGGCGTGGTTCGCCTCGTCGGGACCGGTGTCGTTCTCGAACGTGTAGATCGCGTCGTGTCCGAGGGATCCAACAGAACGCCAGCGAAGCTCACCGAAAATCACGATGAGGTCGGGGGCGACGCCGTTGTTCGCGGCTGTACATGCTCCTCTGGCTTGAGAGCTTTGTTGCCCAGGGGCACGCCCTCGTGGTCGACCATCGACTCGATCTTGTCGATCAGTTCCTGGCGCACCTTCTCGTACTCCGCCTGCGGGATGATCCCGTTGGGCTCACGACCCTCGACGTTGAGGAACAGGCGGCCGTAGTACCCGCCGTCTCCCCACGCCTTCGTCTTCGACCAGTCGATCTTCATCTTGTTGATCGGCGTGATCTCATCGGGCATCTCGTCCTCGAAGTCGAGGTAGCCCTCGTTGTGCGAGCCACTCGTTGAAGCAGACCCCGCCGACCATCGCCTTGGCGCCGTGGTCGGACACGACGAGAACCGTCGTGCGGTCGTCCGCGTACTTTCGTTAGAAGTTCGCCGATCTTCCCGTCCAGATAGCGGTAGTAGTCGCGCAACGACTCCTGGTACGGATTGTCCGGCTCGTAACGAGGGTGGTCGGGATCGATGAACGACCAGATCCCGTGATTCAGCCGGTCGGGACCCATCTCGACCATCATGAAGAAGTCCCACGGCTTGTTCGCCAATAGGTAGTCCGCGTTCTTGAACCGCTGCTTCGGTCATCTTGTAGGACTCATCCAGGATGTACTGGGTGTTGTCGGTTCGGAAGTTGCGGATGTCGAAGATGTACTCGCCGACGTTCTCCTTAAGCTCCGCCTTGAGCTCCTTCGGGTACGTGTAGTCGGCTTCGTCATTCGGCGTCAGGAAGCATCCGATCTGCACGCCCTTGAGCTCCTTCGGCGGATACGAGGGAGGCACCGACATGACGATCGAGTCCTTGCCCTCCTTCGAGAGGATGTCCCACACCGTCGGCTCTTTGATCGCCCACGATGTCGCGAACGAAAGACCGTCGTAAGTGTGGTCCTTGCGATTCCGGAAGCCGTAGATCCCGAGCGTGCCCGGGTCCTTGGACGTCATCATGCACATCCACGCCGGAACGGTGATCGGCGGGACGATCGACTCGAGAGGCCCCCAGACACCGTTCTCCCTCAGCTTCGTGAGGTTCGGGATATCGCCCGCGTACTCGTCGAAGATGTGCTCGCGGCGGCGCACAGTCCAGTCCGATGACCATCACTCGGTTCTTCTTCTCTCTGGAAGCGACGCCTTGAGTGCTCGCGCTCGGCTGCCCGGAGGCGTCTCCGGCCTTCTTCTTGATCTTGTCGAGTAAACCCAACGCGAGACCTCCTAAGCCTTACGGGTGTCGTCGATGAGGATGCGAGCGACCTCCGGACGGGAGAACTCGGCGGGGCGGCTCCTGGCCCTCGGTCAGCATCTGGCGGACCTGAGTGCCCGAGAGGAACACGCGGTCCTCCTTGCCGTGAGGACAGGTCTTGTCGGAGCCCATGCTGACTCGCACTTCTTGCAGAAGAAAGAGTGCTCGAACTTCAAGGGCCAGATACCCAGTTCGCCCGGCTCGAACTGCCTCGAATATCAACTGTGCATCGTAGGTGCCGTAGTAGTCGCCGACCCCGGCGTGGTCGCGGCCGACGATGAAGTGGGTCATCCCGTAGTTCTTGCGAAGCAGCGCGTGCCAGATCGCCTCACGTGGGCCGGCGTAACGCATGGCCGCCGGGAACACCGACAGCATCGACGCGGTCGCTCGGGTAGTAGTTCTCCATCAGGACCTCGTAGCACTTCATCCGCGTCTCGGCAGGGATGTCGTCGCCCTTCGTCCCGCCGACCAGCGGGTGGATCACGAGTCCGTCGACGATCTCGAGCGCGCACTTAGTTAGGTACTCGTGGGCCCGGTGGATCGGATTACGTGTCTGGAACGCGACGACCGTGCGTCCAGCCTCGCTCGCGCGATCTTCGCCCGCAGCTGCATCGGAGTGAGACGGTGTTCCGAGAACTCGTGGCCGAACACGTTCTCGAGCACGGTGACCTCGCCACCGACGTAGATAGGGACCCTGCGAGTAGAGGTACGCGACGCCCGGGTGATTCTCGTCGGTCGTCCTGTAAGTCTTCTCGGCCTCGTGCTTCACGTCGTATTCGTAGATGTCGTCGACCTCGATGATCGCGATCGGGCGACCCTCGTGGACGATCGCGGCTTCCTTGCCCTTCTTGAGACCCTCCGCCTCTTCCTTGGTAGCGGACAGAGTTATTGGAAGGCTCCAGGGGAGACCGCTCGACAGACGCATCTCGTCGACCACCGACTTGTAGTCCGACCTCGTTCATGAAGCCGCGGTTCGGGAGAGACGGCGCCGACGGCCAGAAGCTCGAGATCCGACAGGACCCGCCTCGCCTTGGCTTCGATCTTCGGAAGAGCCTCGGCTTTGGTCAGCAGGTCCGCGCGCTCGTCGTCTCCGACCATGCGAAGCTCGAGAGCCCCGCCGTGAGGTTGGAATCCGGGCACGTCCTTAAGGGTGCTGGGCATAAGTGTTCTCCTTCTGCGATCTCGCCGCCATCCGACGTGGTGAGTTGAGAGAGGTGCTCCCGGAGCTTCTTGGGCCACCGAAACGGGCCGCACTCCCGGCACACTCCTATAGCACTCCCAGGGTACCAAACGTAGGCCCCGCACGCCACTTTGGAACGCTCGCTGCCGTCCGGTCCGGAGGGCTCGATCGGGCCCCCCGACGACCGCGCCTAGGCGTCCTGAGCCAACCTGCGGTTGACCGCGTCGAGCGTCGCCCTCACCGCCGCCTCGCTGACCGGCCCGCCCCTCACGAGGGCGGCGCCGAGAGTCTCGGGGGGGTCACCCACCTCCACGAGGACGAGTACCGCCTCCCGTCCCAGGGCCTCCACCAGCGATGCGCCCTTGAGGTCGAACTCGAGCCCCTCCGCCAGGCGGGAGCACGCCTCGAGCGTCGCCTGGGCCAGCACCCGCAGCCCGTGGGGCGTCTTCTCCCCGCTGGCTTCGCCGACCACCTCCAAGGCCTCCGACCCGAGAGCCACCGACGCCTCCGATCGCCACGAGGACGAGGTGAGCACGACCTTCCTGAGCGGGGGCCGGTGGCGTAGGGCCGCAAGGTCATCCGACCCTCCCGGCGACGACGCCTCCGTTCCGATCGGGCCCCTCGCGCGGGCCTCCTGCTCGGCGACCTCGGCGGCCCGGTTGAGCGACTCCCGGTCGCCGAAAACCGACTCCGCATCCAGCTCGAAGACGTGCACCTGCCGCAGGGGAGCGAAACCGGCCCCCGACACGCGATCGAGGATGTCGCGCTCGATCTTGGACCGCTCGGACCCCGCCCGGATGAAAGCCTGGACCTCGGCGGGGCGTCCGTCCGAATGGGTGAGGATGACGCAGCCCAGCACGCCTGCGATCTCTTTGATGGCCCCCTCTAGCTCCATGAGGCCCTGGTCCGCCATTCGGTGCTCCCATCCCTTGGATCCGCCGCGAACGTGAAGGATACCGGCGCCGGGCGTCCGGTGGACAAGCCCCAGCCCCGAGCCCGGCGTCGCGAGGATCCCGGAGAGCGCGAAGAAACCTCCGGAAAGCGCGAAGAAACCTCGCTTTTCGGTCTTGCTCTCGGGGCCGGGCCCTGGGTAAAGTGCTCCTTGTACCCGTTGAGTCGTAAACCGGTTTCGGCCGGGACGAAGGCTCAGCGGGTACATTTTTGTTCCCCCGGGCCGAGAGCCCGTCTCTCCACGCACCCAGGTAGGTTCCCGCACGATCCCCACGGCATAACTAGTCCGAAGAGGCTAGCCCTGGTTGAACAAACCTGGATGCTTGTGGCAGGATGCCAGCGGCCCGACCCGAGCTGATGAACGACCTTCCGTGGGGGCATGGGAGGGGCTCGGAGGGGGCCGGCGGGGCACATGAAAACCGGACCTGGCTTCGGCCGTCCGCGTCCAAGTCGTCGACGAGGGAGTGAACTTGCAAAGAAGGTCCAGACGCGTGTCGCTTGCGGCCGTTCTTCTGTGCACCCTTCTCGTCCCCGCCGCCTCCATCGCCGGTCCCAAAGATCAACTCCAAAACACGCAAGAGGAGCTCGACGCGATCCGCGACCGGATCGATGTCCGCGTCGACAAGGCGAGCGACCTCAAGAAACAGGTCAACGCTCTGAACCGGCTGATCACGAAGACCCAGATCGAGCTCAACCGTCTCGACGAGCGGGTCACAGAGGTGAAGGCAGAGGTCGACGTCGCCCAGTCGCAGATCGACGAGACCCAGAAGAAGATCGACCGGGTCGAAGCCCTCGCTACCGATCAGGCGGTCGCCCTGTACAAGTCGGGCTCTACGGAGACGATCGACGCGCTGCTCGAAGCGGAATCCCTGAGCGAGCTGACCGACCGGGTCGAGCTGCTTGGGGTCGCGGCTCAGGAGAACACGGGAGCGCTCGTCGAGTTCGGGCGCCTGCAGCAGACGATCGAAGAGCAGTCCGCCGAGCTCTTCGATAAGAAGAACGAATTGGAAGCCGAGCTGGCGAGACGATCCACCTACCAGCAACAGATGAGTGTGGATCGAGCCCAGCTCGCAGAGCACCTCGAGGCACTCAACGTGAAGCTGGGAGCCGAGCGCGATCGAGAGCGGCATCTCGAGTCCGCGCAGGCCGAGATCAAGAAGCAGATCCTTCAGGCACAGGTCGAAACCGATGTCGCGGCACTGGGTAAGTCATCGCGCGGGTTCATCTGGCCGATCAACGGCGCCGTCACGTCGCCATACGGATCACGTTGGGGGCGGATGCACACCGGTATCGACATCGACGGATTCACGGGGCAGCCCATCGTGGCTTCCAAGAGCGGCAACATCATCTACGCCAGCTCGAGCATGAGTGGATACGGCAACGCGATAATCATCGACCACGGAGGGGGCCTCTCGACCCTCTACGGGCACATGTCGGAATACGAGCTCACTGGGGGCTTCGTCGACCAAGGCAAGATCATCGGTTACGTGGGCTGTACCGGGAACTGCTACGGCGACCATCTCCACTTCGAGGTGCGCGTGAACGGCAACCCCGTAGACCCGATGCGGTACTTGCCCTAGCTCCTACCTCTCGAAGCGTCCGATCATCCCCTCGTCCGGCTCATATAGCCGCGTTCCTGGAACGACAAGGGCGGTCACGCTCTCCGCGCGACCGCCCCGTGATGGATGTCTAAGAAGCCTTATTCACAGGCGGTCATGAACTCTGCGACGCAGACATCGACATCGGTGTCGTTACCACCATCGGCGGAGTCGGCTCCGATGTCCCCGTAGAGTTCGTCCGCGCCCTCTCGGCCCTCGAGCACGTCATCGCCCGGTCCGCCGTTGATGACGTTGTCGCCGGCATCCCCTCGCATGTAGTCGCTGAACAGGGAGCCCAACAGGTTTTCGATCGAGATGACCGCATCGGACCCCGAACCCTGTGAGAATCCCGCCCGGAGGTCAACCACGATGGGCTTGAGAGCGTCCTCATAGGAAGCCGTGTCGGTACCCTCCCCGCCGTCCATCGCGTCCTGTCCCAAACCTCCTTGCAAGAAGTCGTCCCCGGAGGCGCCCGCCAGCTTGTCCAGTCCCCGGTTACCTATCAAACGATTGGCATTGCCATCACCGAGGAACTCATCGTTGCCGCTGCCTCCGATGAGGTTCTCTACACCGGACACGGTGTCGGTCCCCGCGCCGAGGACGGTTCCTGCCACCAGGTCGGCATCCAGCGATCCCGCGGTGGTCGAGTAGTCGAGCGTGTCGACTCCATCTCCGCCCTGATACCCGTCGTCTCCAGCCTCGTCCACGATCCAGTCGTTGCCCGCGCCGCCGTCGTGGGTGTCGTTACCGATCGAACCTGTCACCAGATCGTCTCCCTCCCCACCGGCGAGGACATCGTCACCTGGATCGCCCTGCAGATCATCGTTCGCCGCGTCACCATCGAGGGAGTCGGCGCCCCTTCCACCCGACAGGAGATCATTCTGGCCGCCGCCAGATACCGCGTCGTCTCCCAAGCCGCCCAGGATCGTATTGACCCCATCATCACCTGTGAGGCTGTCGTCGAAGATGGTCCCTTTCAGATTCTCGACCGACGCTATCGAGTCGGTACCCTGCCCGGTTGCGGTTCCCGCGAGCAGGTCGGCGTTCACGGAGTTTGGGGAATAGTTGAACTCCAATGCGTCGATCCCCAAACCGCCCACGAACGAGTCGTTCCCGCCATTTCCCTCGAGCTCGTCGTCGCCGGCAAGTCCGTCAACGACATCATCGCCGGCACTCGCGTTGATCTCGTTGGGCCCGTCGTCACCCGTGATCTCGTCGTCATCTCCAGAGCCAACGACGTCCTCCACGCGGATGAGCTGGTCATCACCCTCGCCCACAGCCGTGCCTGCGACGAGATCCACGGTGACGCCGGCGTTGGCCGTGCTGAAGTCCACCTCATCGCGAGCGTCGACGATGTCGCCCTCGCGGTCCAGATCCTCCGGGTCACCGCCATCGATGATGTCGTCCCCGGCGCCACCCGATAGTTGATCCACCCGGTCGGGCGCACGGAGGTTGTTCAGCCCGCCTCGGATCACATCATCGCCTCCGGCACCCCGTACGACATCCTCGCCGTCGAAACCTCTCAGCACGTTGTTTCCATCGTCCCCGTTGATGATGTCGTTAAGACGAGATCCGAAGATGTTCTCGATGTCGGGGATCGAGTCCGAGCCCATCCCTTGTGCGGTCTCGCCCTTGAGGTTGACCACCATGTCGAAATGTGACGCTCTGAAGTGCATCGTGTCGACGCCGTTACCACCGTCATGCTCGTCGTCTCCATCGGCGCCGATGAACTCGTCGTCTCCGCCCAGCCCCAACTCGACGTCGTTACCATCGCCGGACCAGAAGGTGTTATCCGCCTGCGATCCGCTCAGGTGATCGTCGGCCGAGCTCGACGCCTCCACGTTCTCGATATCGGTCAGCCGGTCTTTGCCATCACCTGTCGCCGTCCCGCCCGACAGATCTACATCGATCGCGCCGGATGCGTCGCGGTGGCGCCACAACAAGATCGTGTCCGAACCTTCGCCACCCGCGAGGTGATCGTCACCCCGGGACGGGACGTCCTCGAGGCGGCAGCACCACGGATCGTCTCCGCTTAACCGATCGTCCCCAGAACCCGCGCGGAGCTCGTCGTCGCCCTTGCCGCCCTGGAGCCGGTCTCGTCCATCGCCTGAGACCAGCACGTCGTCGGCGCCCTTGCCGACCAAGCTGTCGTCGCCATCTCCGCCGTGCAACCTGTCGCTACCGGTTCCACCGATCAGGCCGTCGTCATCCTCGCCCCCCTGGAGGCGGTTCTTGCCGGAGCCTCCCTGCAGGTAATCCTCGCCCCCACCGCCGTCGAGCAGGTCCGCCCCCTCGTTCCCGTAGAGGGCATCGTCTCCCGCACCGCCGAGGAGTGCTTCGCCTTGATGACCTCCATAGAGATCGTCCCTCGACCCCTCTCCGTGCAGCTGGTTGTCGCCGTCTCCTCCAGAGATGGAATCTCTTCCGTCGCCTCCGAGAACGACGTCGTCACCGGAGCCCGAATAAACCTCGTCGTTGCCCAGACCGGCGCAGATCACGTCGGGGCCTTGGAGCCCAACGATCTCGTCGCGGCCCGCAAGCCCGACGATCACGTCGGCGCGGTTCGTCCCTTTCAGATCATCGTTGTTCTTCGTTCCGACGATCGTCGCGCGCCGGCCCCCACATCTAGGAGCAGCCGCGGCCGGCACGGCGACGATCCCAGATAGTGCCATCACCATGACGATGACGACCCAACGAAACTTTCGTGTCGATGTCACAGGCTTCTCCCTCTCCTATACGCACTTCCTCGGTAAGGGTCGGGTAATGACGCCGCGCGTTCTGTTAGACGCGGAACAACCGCAGCGTTTTCTTGGCGACTCGTTGCCCGCGCGAACGCACACCGGGTTCGCACCGAATCGGTCGAAAGCGGTCGAAAGGTTCGCTCTCTTCTGCCTTTCCTTGGCAACCGAGTGCCGAGCGCGCGAAAAAGGCCCCCGCTCGCGCGGGGGCCTTCCTCGTGTCTCGGTTCGGGTGGAACCGTTTACATCATGCCGCCCATGCCGCCCATTCCACCCATGCCGCCACCACCGGCGTGAGCATGAGCGTGACCGGCTTCGTCGTCCTCTTCCGGCTTGTCGGCGATCGTCGCCTCGGTGGTCAGCAAGAGAGCAGCGATGGAAGCCGCGTTCTCGAGCGCCGAACGGGTTACGCGCGCGGGGTCGATGATCCCGTCCGCGTAGAGGTCGACGTACTCGCCGGTAGCGGCGTTCAGTCCGTGACCGGGCTTCTCGTTGAGAACCCGCTCGATCACGACCCCGCCTTCGAGACCCGCGTTGTGAGCGATCCACCACAGCGGAGCCCTTAGTGCCTCGGCGACAACTCGGCCGCCTGCCTTCTCGTCGCCATCGAGGTCGAGGGCGTCGACGGCCTCGCGGGCACGCACCAACGTCGTGCCACCGCCGGCCACGATGCCTTCTTCGACGGCAGCTCGGGTGGCGCTCACGGAGTCCTCGATGCGGTGCTTCTTCTCTTTGAGCTCGACCTCGGTCGCGGCGCCGACTTTGAGAACGGCCACACCGCCGGCCAGCTTCGCTAGGCGCTCCTGGAGCTTCTCGCTGTCCCAGTCGGAGTCGGTGCGCTCGATCTCGGCCTTGATCTGCTCGATCCGGCCGGAGATCTCGTCGTCACTGCCCTGGCCCTCGACAACCGTGGTGTCGTCTTTGGTGACGACGATCTTGCGGGCACGGCCCAGGAGGTCCAAGCCCACGTTCTCGAGCTTGAGTCCAACTTCCTCGGAGACGACCTGCCCTCCGGTGAGGATCGCGATGTCCTGAAGCATCGCCTTGCGGCGGTCGCCGAATCCTGGAGCCTTGACCGCAGCCGCGCGGAAGGTGCCGCGGATCTTGTTGACGACGAGGGTCGCAAGGGCTTCCCCCTCGACGTCCTCGGCGACGATCAGGAGCGGCTTGCCGGACTGCATGACCTTCTCGAGCACCGGCAGCATGTCGCGGACCGTGGAGATCTTGCCCTGCACGATGAGGATGTAGGCATCCTCGAGCACCGCTTCCATGCGGTCCTGGTCGGTTACGAAGTACGGAGAGATGTAACCCTTGTCGAATTGCATACCCTCGACGAGCTCTAGCTCGAGCCCGAAGGTGTTCGACTCCTCAACGGTGATGACGCCGTCCTTGCCAACCTTGTCCATCGCTTCGGCAACCATCTCGCCGATCTCGGGGTCGTTGTTGGCGCTGATCGATGCGACGTGAGCGATCTGGTCGCGACCCTCGACGTCGCGCGCCTGGGACTTGATCGATTCGACAGCGGCCTTCACGGCCTTCTCGATGCCACGCTTGATCCCCATCGGGTTGGCGCCGGCCGCCACGTGCTGCAAGCCGGCCTTGACCATCGCCTGCGCGA
The DNA here is from genome assembly GCA_963777015.1 of uncultured Actinomycetes bacterium. Lineage (GTDB taxonomy): Bacteria > Actinomycetota > CADDZG01 > CADDZG01 > WHSQ01 > JACCXF01. Next base: position 420,170 of record CAVZOQ010000003.1, on the reverse strand, counting down.
GCACGGTTGCGGTCGTGGTGCCGTCTCCGGCCACATCATTGGTCTTCGAGGCGACCTCTTTGACGAGCTGAGCGCCCATGTTCTCCCACGGGTCCTCGAGGTCGATCTCTTTCGCGATCGTCACGCCGTCATTGGTGATCGTCGGCGCACCCCACTTCTTGTCGAGGACGACGTTCCGGCCGCGGGGCCCGAGCGTCACGCGCACGGCGGCGGCGAGCCGGTCGACGCCGGCCTCGAGCCCACGCCGGGCTTCCTCATCGAACTGCAACATCTTCGCCATGTAGAGCTCCTCCTTGGATGAGGCGCGAAGACGAACGCTTCGCCCTACGCCTCAGGGTGTGCGGGTTGGGTTACTTAACCGACGATTCCCAGGACATCACGGGCGGACAGGATCGAGAAGCTCCTCGCCTTCGAGCTTGATCTCGGTGCCGCCGTACTTCGAGTAGATGACCCGGTCCCCTTCGCTGACATCCATGGGGATGAGGTCTCCGGTGTCCGACCGCTTGCCGGGGCCTACCGCTAGAACGGTGCCCTCCTGCGGCTTCTCCTTGGCGGTGTCGGGGATCACGATGCCCGATGCCGTGGTCTCTTCGCCCTCCTCGGGCCGGACCAGGATGCGGTCCTCGAGGGGTTTGATCGTCTTCGTTGCGGTGGCCATTCATACCTCCTGAGCGATCTGCTTTAGCACTCCCGTATGTAGAGTGCTAAGAGTAGCGGAGGTCCATATCGCGGTCAAATCCGGGCCCTGCAGGGGGCCCCGCCGGGCGGGCCGTCTAAGGGGCGACCAGAGGGAGATTCGGGTCTGGGGCCGCGTCCAGAGCCGTGTACAGGCCCCGCCGCAACATGGCGGTCCCACAGGCGGCGACCATGGCGGCGTTATCCGTGCACAGATCGAGCGGGGGCACGTAGAACGAGATCCCGGCGGTCTCGCAGGCGTCCTGAAGGCCCTTCCTCAACCCCGAGTTCGCGGCGACCCCGCCGCAGAGGAAGAGCCGTTCCGCGGATACATGGGCGACGGCCGACATCGTCTTGAGGACCTGGATGTCGACGACCGCCTGTTGGAACGATGCCGCGATGTCCTGGACGGAGATCTCCCCTCCGGAGCTCTCGCACTTGCGGACGTAGTTGATGACGGCCGTCTTCAGCCCGGAATAGGAGACATCGAAGCCCGGCTCCCGCGACATGGCGCGGGGGAAGTCGACCGCCGTGGGGTCGCCCAGCAGCGAGAGTCTGTCGATCTCGGGCCCTCCCGGGTAATCCAACCCCAGGAACCGCGCGACCTTGTCGAACGCCTCCCCGGCGGCATCGTCGATCGTTCCACCGAGGAGCTCGTAGTGGCCGTGATCGTGCGCGTTTACGAGAAGGGTGTGGCCGCCCGAGATCAGTAGGGTCACGGCCGGGAAGCGAGCCTCGGCGTCGGCGAGGAGATTGGAGTAGATGTGGGCCTCGAGGTGATTGACTCCCACGAAGGGGACGTCGAGAACCGCGGCCATGGACTTGGCCTCCGCGACCCCGATCAGGAGCGAGCCGATGAGCCCAGGGCCCAGCGTTCCGGCGACCGCATCGAGGTCCCAGAACGTCACATCGGCCTCGAGCAACGCCTCCCGGATGACCGGAGTCAGGGACTCGACGTGCGCGCGTGCCGCAATCTCAGGGACGATCCCGCCGTACTCCCCATGCAGTTCGACCTGCGATGCGATCACGTTCGAGAGGATCCGGCGTCCACCCCGAACGACCGATGCTGAGGTTTCGTCACACGAGGTTTCGATGCCCAGCACCAGGGTGTCTTCGTCCCATTCCTCGATGGGACGACTGCGCGCCAGGGAACGCGGAGCGACCCACACCACCTCGCTCATCGCTCGGACCCATCGCTGTCTCCATAGACCCGTGCGCGGATGCCCGCCAGCAGGTCGCGATAGTCGTTCGACAGGGCGTCCTCCACGACCATCACGTAGGCGTCCTCGTTGGTCTCGATGTAATAGCCCTTGCGAACCCCGACGACCGAGAACCCGAACTTCGCGTACATCTCTTGAGCCACCGCGTTGGAGACGCGAACCTCGAGGGAGATCCGGTCGGACCCCCGGGCAAGTGCCTCGGTGATGATCTTCAACAGCAGTTGCGACCCGATCCGGTGACTGTGCCACTCAGGATCCACGGCGATATTGGTCACGTGAGCCTCCTGCGGCAGGAACATCATCCCGGCGTAACCCACGACGTCGCCCTCGTACTTCGCGACGAGGTAGGTGCGAGTCGTTCGCTGAGCCATCTCGGACAGGAACAACGAGGTGCTCCAGGGCCGCGGGTACACGCGCGCCTCTATCGCGAGAACCCGGCGCAGGTGGCGGCGGCGCATGCGGGTCATCTCGATAGGGATCAGGGCCCCCGGCTCAGGGGCGCGCGCGAGGGCCATCACGCCGACCTTCGCCTTTCACGGATGCGCTGCCACTGGATACGCTTCGCCGAACGGCGCAGGTACAACGGCTTCAGCGCGTAAAGCGAGTCGAAGTCGTCGCGATACATCCGGGGTAGAGCCAGCTCTACCAGTGCGCGCGCGTTCGGAAAGGCATGACTCATGGTGCCCACCTCGACCACGGGGCCGATCTCCTCGAAGATGTCCTGGTACGCCAGGGCGCCGTCACCGATCATCAACACTTCCTCCGTACGGGACGCGATGCCTACGGCGAGCTGATCCGGCTTCTCCACGCGGTAAGGGCTCATGCGTTGGATCCCGCCGGGTGATGCTCGATAGAACGCGGTGAAGACCTCGCCCCGGCGCGCATCAAGGACGGCGCAGATCCCCTTTGACGAGTAGCGCACCTCGTAGGCCAGCAGGTCGAGGCTGGCCATGCCGACGATCGGGATCGAGAGCGATTGCGCCAGAGCCTTGGCGGTGGCCACGCCGACCCTCATGCCCGTGTAGAGGCCCGGCCCCAGGCTCACCGCGATCCCCCCGAGGTTCCGGAAACCCAGACCCACCTGCTCCAGGCAGAAACGCACCGCGGGAAGGAGGAACTCGTTGTGGGAGGCACCGCGCGATACCAGGGCGCTCGCGAGAACGCCCTGCTCGGATCCGATCGCCACACTCGTTTGAGGGGTCGAGGTCTCGATCCCCAGAACCAACATCAGGCCTCCTCATCGGGGTCCGGGCCGTCCCTATGGTCGCGTGCCACGAGTGCGGACGAGTCCAGGAATCTGCTTCCGTCGGATACCCCCGGGGAGACCGCGTCCAGGAGAACGTCGGCGGTCTGTTGCATGGCCTCCAGCTTGCGGAGCCACTCCGCGCCATGTGGACGGATGGATACGTGACGAGTGTTCTCGGGTTCGGGGCCGAGCGGCTGCCGGAGCTCGATCTCGAGATATCTCGTGGGAAGCAGGGGAGCGACCGCCTCGCCCCATTCCACGACGAGGATCGCTTCGGGATCGATCAGCTCATCGAAGCCGAGGTCGATGACCTCCTGGAACGAGTCGAGCCGGTACACATCCATGTGCACGATCGGGAACCGCCCCTCGTAGGAGTGGATGATGGTGAAACTGGGACTCGTGACCCGTGCCTCGACCCCGAGGGCCCCGGCCAGGCCCTGAACGAAGATCGTCTTCCCGGCCCCCAGGTCGCCCGTGAGGCTGATCACATCCCCGGGCAACAACGCGGGGGCGAGCGAAGCGCCAAGGATCCGGGTCTCCTCCGGCGAGGACGTGACGATCGTCAGGACCCGCCCCATAGCTAGAACAGGTCGAGTTGCCGGGCCTCGTCCGGCGCGCTCGCCACGGGTTCGAGTTTGACCGGGCGTCGTGAGGCAAGCTCCTCTTTCACCAGCTGGAAGTCCTGCTTGAGCGCGTCGATCGGGCTCATCCCCCCGAAGCGGCCCCCTCGCAACGCGGCCGCGGGATGAAACGTCGGGATGACGGTGGTCTCACCACGCCGGTACTTCTGCCCTCGGGCGCGCGTGATGCCGATCTGCTGTTGAAGGATGAATTTCGTCGCGAAGTTGCCGAGGGTCACGATCACCTTCGGCTGCATGTGGGCGAGCTGGGCCTCCAGGTAGGGCCGGCACGATTCGATCTCGTCTGGAAGCGGGTCGCGGTTCCCCGGGGGCCGGCACTTGATGACGTTGACGATCGCGGCCTTCGTCCGGTCCAGCTCGATATCGGCCAGGAGCTTGTCCAGCAGTTGCCCCGCCGCCCCTACGAAAGGGATGCCCTCCTGGTCCTCGTGGAAGCCCGGCGCCTCGCCGATGAAGAGCAGCTCAGCGTCGAGGTTGCCGTCCGCCCACACGACCTGGGTCCGGCCTTGAGCCAGCCGGCAACTCGTGCAGCCCAGGGCCTGGTGTTTGACCGCCTCTATGTCCGGACGCGCCGCGCCGCCGGGGGGGCCGGACGGCCCAACGGGGGATGGCATGGAACCGACAGTACGCGTGGCCCCTGGCCGGGTCAACCCACCCACCTCAGACGAGCAGGCGCCCGTCCTCCATCAACGGATCGCCGTCCACCGAGATGCGGCCTCCTTTGCGGAGGTCGCACACCATGTCCCAGTGGATCGCGGATTCGTTGGTCCCTCCGCACTCCGGATATGGCATCCCGACCGCCAGGTGCACCGTGCCGCCGATCTTCTCGTCCAGCAAGATCTCGCCGCTGAAGCCGGGGATCCCGTAATTCGTGCCGATCCCGAGCTCGCCGAGGACCCTGCCGCCGCCGTCGGTGTCGAGCGACTTGATCAAGAACTCCTCGTTCTTGTCGGCGGAGGCATCGACGATGCGGCCGTCCTCGAACTCGAACTTGATCCCTTCGACCGCAACGCCGTTGTGGATCGCCGGAAACGAGAACGAGATGTGTCCGCGGGTCTTCGACTCGATCGGCGCGGTGAAGATCTCGCCGTCAGGGAAGTTCTCTTTCCCGTCCGCGGGGAGCCACGTCCGACCGCCCACCTCGAGGATCAGGTCGGTCCCCTCTCCCTGGATATGCACCTCGTTGCGGCCCTCCATCCACTTCAGCAAACGCGCATGACGTTCGGCCACCTTGCGCCATTCGGCCACCGGGTCCGCGGCGTCGACGAAACAAGCGCCGTAGTAGAACTCCTCGTACTCGGGCAGGCTCATCTCCGCATCCATCGCGTGGGCCTCCGTGGGGAACAGCGTGACGTTCCAACGCGCTTCGCCGGCCGCTGCGCGTTCGTACCAGCGATCGCTTACCGGCTTACGCGCTCGAGCCATGGCTCCTTGTTTGGAGTGGTCGATGCGTGACAGTTGCCTCGTGTTCGATTCACTGATGATGCTGAAAGAGCAGTCGAGGTTCTCCGAGAACCACCGGTCCGGCTCCCATATGAACTCCAGCTGCTCGTCGTTCGCGAAGCGAAAGAAGTAGTTGGCCGCTAGCGGAACCGTCGAGCGGATCATGGGATGTGCGCCTCGCTCGAGGCACCTCTGGTAGATCGCGAGGATGAGAGGCTCCGCTAGATAGGTGCCTCGGATGGAAACGAGGTCCCCCTCCGTCACGCGAACCGAGTAATCAACCAGGATGTCGGCGAGCCGCTCGACCCTTTCGTCTTTCATGCTTCCTCCATCATCTTCCCATCGTGTCGTCGAAGAAGGCCTCGACGAGAGCGTTGAACTCCTCATGTTCTTCGAGCATGGACATGTGGCCGGCATCTTCGAAGACGTGGAGCTCGGCCTTCGGAAGATGCTCGACCAGGTGTCGAGACGCCTCGGGGACCGTCAAACGGTCGTGGGCACCCGTCAAAACCAGGCATGGAACAGTGATCGTGCCGAGCTCGTTCGTCACGTCGAAACCGCGGTAGGCCCTGAAGAGATCGAACACCACATCGCTGGTCGTCTCGGCCACCATGTCGTAAGTGAAGTCCACCTGCTTTGCGGAAGGGTTGGGACCGAACCCGGCGAACGACACGCCCCAGAAGATCGCATCCGTGGGGCGGACGATCTGACGCAAGCGGTCGATCCGTTCGTGATGTCCACCGATGACGTCGAACGGTCGCCGGATCGCGCGCTCTAGGCGAGCGATGCTCGCCCCGCCGGCGATCGTCTCGATCGCCGGGCGATAGGTCGTGTGAGCCAGAACCAGTCCTTTGACCTTTGAGCCCAGCAATTCCTCGTGGCGAGCGCAGAGGTGCAGAGCGATCATCCCCCCGACCGAATGTCCGACCAAAACCACCTCTTTGAGCTTCGCGTCCTCTATCACGCACAACAGGTCCTCGGTCAGGGTCTCGATCGAGTACTCCGACTCGCCCTTCGGTTGCGAAAGACCGTGCCCCCGAAGGTCGTAGAAGATGAGCCGCCGCCCGGGGATCGACATCTGGTAGTGCCAGGCGTCGGTCCGCAGCGTCGAGCCGTGGATGAAGATGACGCCCCGACGCGATCGGGGGCCGCTTTCCTCGACGAAGATCCGTGCTCCATCTTCCAGGTCGATGAAATGGTTGCGATCTCCTCTGTGTGTGCCGAGCGGCTCATCCGCCTCGGGGTCCACGCGACGGCGACGTTTGATAGCGACGCGCTCGGCGACGATGCCCGCGGTCAAGCCGACCGCCGCGCCGCCCAGCGCTATCAATCGGTTGCGTTTAGGCATCCGGCAGCTCGTTCAGATAGATCCTCGGCACGCGCGAGGGAACCCTCGTGGCGACCTCGTAGTTGATCGTCCCTATCTGATCCGCGAGCGTCTCCGCCGTGATCGACTCGCTGCCGTCCGCGCCCATGAGCGTCACCTGGTCGCCGACGTCCACCGGCTCCGTGCCGACGTCGACCATGAACTGATCCATGCACACGGTTCCAGAGACCCTGAAGGCTCGGCCCCCTATCAGGATGCTTCCGCGCCCCGACAGACGGCGGTCGTACCCGTCGGCATAACCGGCGGGAACGGTCACGACGCTGCCGGTCTCTGGAAGCTCGTACTTCAACCCATAGGAGAGGGCATCGCCCGCGGGGACGACCTTGACCATGCTGACGCGAGCGCGCAGAGACATCGCGGGGCGGAGATCCGCAGAGCCAACCAGATCGGGCCCCGGCCACAGGCCGTAGGAGGCGACCCCGCAGCGAACGAGGTCGAAATGAGTCTCCGGCATCGACAACGTCGCCGCCGAATTTGCCAGATGCTTGTATCGCAACTCGATGCCCGAGCGTTCGAACTTCCCGATCGTGTCCACGAAGAGATCGAGTTGCTTGCGAGTGAATGGGTGGTCGGGAACGTCCGCCACCGCGAGATGGCTCCACGCTCCCTCGATGTCGAGACCGGGCAGAGAGCGGAATTCCCGCACCGCGTTCTCGACGTCGTCCAGGGGCAAACCGACCCTGTGCATGCCTGTGTCGAGCTTCACGTGGGCCGTCGCGGTCTTGCCCCGAGACGTCGCTATGTCCGACAGCGCTCGAGCGAACGCCTGCGTGTAGATCGTCGCGATCAGGTTCAGGTCGATCATGGTTCCGGCCGCCTCGGCCGGGGGCTCGGTGAACACATGGATGGGAGCCTCAATGCCCGACTCTCTGAGATGGATGGCCTCGGCCACCCTGGCGACGCCGAGCCGACCGGCTCCCGCCTGAAGCATCGCTCGGGCCGATGCCGGATTCCCATGGCCGTAGGCGTAGCCCTTGACGACGCCCATGACCTCCGCCCCGCGGCGAGCCCCCGGAGCGTCTCCACGTTGTGTCGGATGGCGGCGAGGTCTATCTCGGCCCACACGGGATGGCCCCGGCCCAGGATCTCGTCTCTGGTGAAGCCGGTCATCGACCTAGCGTAAACCGTGGCCCGTCCCGCCCCGGGACCCTGGGTAGCCGCGCGGACCCCGAGCTTCCGATGGACTTCGGTTAGGGGGCTGATCCCGGGGACAGCGCGGCCGCCGCCGAGGACAACGCCTCGGCGACATCCCACGCGACCACCCCGTTGACGCCGTACGTTCTCGCCGCCACAGCTCCTGCTTCGCCGTGAACGTACGCTGCCGTCCAGGCGGCTTGGAAAGGATCGAGTCCCGCCGCGAGCAGAGCGGCAACGACTCCCGTCAGCACGTCGCCCGTCCCCGCCGTCGCCAGCTCGGGGCCGCCGGCCGGGACGACCACCGCCGTACCGTCCGGTTGGGCGACCACAGTGTGGTGTCCCTTCAGCAACACGACACAGTCGTAACGCTCCGCGGCGTTCCGTGCGCTTCGTAGCCGGTCGGCCTGTACTTCATCGATCGAGGTGCGCGATAGGCGCGCGAGCTCACCGGGATGCGGAGTGAGGACGGTCGGCCCGGCCCGCCCCTCCAGTCTTGCCTCGCGACCGGCGAGGAGGTTGAGACCATCGGCATCGATGACGAGGGGGACCTCGACTGCGGTCAGGAGCGCGTCGAGCAAACCCGCCTGATCGTCACCGGTTCCCAGCCCGGGACCCATCGCTACCGCATCCGCCCGCTCGAGAGCCGGAGCGAACGCCTGCATCGCGCTCGAGCCCAACGCATCGCCCGGGCCCGTGACCGTGAGGACCTCCGGCAACGTCCCCGACAGGATGGGTTCCACGGCGGCGGTAACCACGGCGGTCACATAGCCCGCTCCCGCGCGCACCGCAGCGCGGGCCGCCAGGATCGCGGCGCCGGACATACCTGCGGAACCTCCGATGGAGACCACCGAGCCGCCGCTTCTCTTATGAGCATCGACCGAGCGCCGCGGCAAAGTGTGGGCGACGTCCGAAGGTTCGGCCATCCACGCTCGAGCGCCTTCCACCCCGATGCCGATGTCGACGACCTCGACCTGACCCGCCAGGGCCGCGCCACGGCCCACCGCGGTGCCCACCTTCTGGGCTTGCATCACCACGGTTGTGCGCGCTTCGACCGCTGAGCCCTCGGCCCGACCCGTAGCGCCCTCGACGCCGGACGGGATGTCGACCGATAGCACGGGCGCCGGAGCCTCGTTCATCGCACCGATCGTCTTCGCCGCATCTCCCTCGGCCGAGCCGCGGAATCCGGTGCCGAAGACCGCGTCCACGATCACATCGGCGCGCTGCAGCCACGTCCGTTCGAACGGCTGCGTGACGCCACCGGCGGCCCTCAGCTTCTGGAGGGCGGACGCGGCGGCTCCACGGGGCTCGCGGACTGGGTCGACGGTAAAGCAACGGACACTCATACCAGCGGCCGTCAGCAGCCGCGCGGCGACGAAGCCGTCGCCACCGTTGTTCCCGACCCCGCATACGACGGCGGCACGTTTGCCGTACCGGCCGCCCGCGAGAACGATCGCCCGGTGAGCCACTGCGCGTCCCGCGCGCTCCATCAGGACGTCCGCCGGCGTGCCGGCGGAGATCGTACGCTCGTCTGCCTCCGCCATCTCCTCAGGCGTGAGAAGCGGTTTCATCTTTCGGAGCCGCGCCCCGCGCCCTAGAGACCGGTCTTCTCGCCGGCGCCCTCGTCGCTCGAAGCGGTCGTTCCCGATCCCTCGTCGGTGGCCTGCTTCTCGCCGGACCCTTCCGCGGTTCCCACCGGAGGTCCGGCCTCAGCGGAGACGTTGGGGGACTCGGGGCCGCGCGACCGGATCTGCTCGTCCAACTCCTTCATCTCGCCGACGAGGCGATCGACGTCGCTTCCGCCGGGCGTGCCTTCGGAGCGTTCCCGAAAGATGAGGTAGCCGAGTTGCTTGGCGGCATCGTCCATCTTCTTGCGCTCCTTCAGCCCTTCGAGCTTCTCCTGCCCCTGCGCGGTGGCCTTCTTAGCTTGAACCTGAGCATCCTGCGCCGCCGCTTTGACCTTGTCCATCAATCCCATAAGAAGCCTCCTGTTGGTCGCGCCATCGACATCGCCGACGCTACTCGACGGTGACGCTCTTCGCGAGGTTGCGCGGCCTATCCGGGGAGAGTTCGCGCTCCTTCGCGACGTAATACGCGAACAGCTGCATCGGAACCGTGTCGAGGATCGGGGTGAGCAATGGCTTGGTGAGGGGGACCTCGAACAATTCATTCGCCAGCGAGCGCGCCCGCTCGTCTCCACGCGGCGCGACCAAGATCGTCTGAGCCCCGCGAGCGCGGACCTCCTGGATGTTGGCCAGCATCTTGTCGTATAGACGGTGTCCGGTGAGGATCCCGATGACGGGAGTGCCGTCCTCGATCAAGGCGATGGCCCCGTGCTTCAGCTCTCCAGCGGCGTATCCCTCTGCGTGGATGTACGAGATCTCCTTCAGCTTCAAGGCACCTTCCATCGCCACGGCCATACCCACACCACGCCCGATGAACAGGGCATCCGAAACGTCCGCGTAGCGCTTAGCGGCGCGGTGGATGTCGTCCTGCAACATCAGCACGTCCTCGATCTGCTCGGGAAGAGCTCGCATCGCCTCGATCGTCTCGGTCATCTTGGCCTCGGTCATCGACCCCCGTTCCTGAGCGAGGTACAGAGCGAACAGGTTCAAGGCCGTTAGCTGCGCCAAGAACGTCTTGGTGGAAGCCACGGAGATCTCGGGGCCTGCATGCGTGAACAAGACCGCGTCCGCGTCACGAGTTATCGAGGAACCCACGACATTGGTCACCGCAGCGACGTGCGTGCCCATCTCTTTAGCGAAACGGATGGCGGCCAACGTGTCCGCGGTCTCGCCGGACTGCGCGATGCCGATGACCAGAGAGGTCGAGTCCAGCACCGGGTCTCGATACCGGAACTCCGAGGCGAGATCGAGCTCGACCGGAATGCGCGTCCAGTGCTCGATCGCGTGCTTGGCGGCCATGCCTGCATGGAACGAGGTCCCACAAGCGACGATCACGATCTTCGTGATCGAGTCCAGCGTTGCCTTGTCCCAGTGCACCTCGTCCAGCACGATGCGGCCGGCTCGGATCGAGCCGGCCGCGCATCGTGTTCCTGACGGCCTCGGGTTGCTCGAAGATCTCTTTCAACATGAAGTCTTCGTAGCCACCACTTTCGGCCGCGGCGAGATCCCAATCGACGTGGACGGTCTCGAACTCGACCTCCTTGCCGTCGAAGTCCCAAACGCGTACGGAACCCGGAGACACCTCGGCCACCTGGTGGTTATCCAACGGGACGATGTCACGCGTGTGATCGAGTAGGGCCGGTATGTCGGAGCCGACCAGACCGATCCCGTCGGCGGCACCCACGATGATCGGAGGTTCCTGGCGGGCGACCACGATCGATCCCGGATGGTCGACCGAGATGCACACCAGGGCGAAGGCCCCCTCGAGTTGGTTCACAACGCGCAGCATCCCGGTACGGAGGTCGCAGTCTTCCTTGCGGAGGATCGATTCGATGAGGTGCGCGACCACCTCCGTGTCGGTGTCCGAGCGGAACTCGTGCCCTTCGTCCTCGAGTCGCCCGCGGAGAACGTCGTGGTTCTCGATGATCCCGTTGTGCACCACCGCGACCCGCCCAGAACAATCAACATGCGGGTGCGCGTTCTCGTCCGTGGGGGGGCCATGCGTGGCCCATCGTGTGTGGCCGATGCCCAACCCGCCGGACAACGACCGTTCCTTCAGGGCCTCGACCAGATTGTGCATCTGCCCCGCCCGGCGTTCGACCTGCAACGAACCGTTCGAGGCGACGGCCACGCCGGCCGAGTCGTACCCCCGGTACTCCAACTTCGCCATCCCATCGAGCAGGATGGGTAGCGCCTGTCCGTCGCCTATGTAGCCCACGATGCCGCACATGGCGTCCTCCTCTCGGCGCGCTCGCCGCGCGTAGTCACGATCTGAAGCGAGAGGGCCACTGCGGCGTCGGTTTGTGTTCCGGGATCGCTCCCGGGATTTGTCGACACCGTCACGACCGTGGCCGGCCGAGGGTCACCCGCCGAGTGGACCGAATCAACGGTCCTCCGAGATCCCCTACCTCGTCGACTCGCCCCCTCCTCGGCGAGTCCTGGCGCTAGATCCGTACTAGGTGAAGCTCCTCTCGCACGGCATCCGTGGATACCGCCGCCCTCTCTCGGGCAGGGCAAGCATACCCGTGGAGCCGGTCCTCACGCCCCCAGACGGGCCCGCACGACCTCCGCGAGGCGCTCGCCCGAGGTCTTTGCGGTCGCCGGATCCCGGGCCTCGACCATGACCCGAACCAGCGATTCCGTGCCGGAGGGCCGGAGCAGGACCCGACCGTCCTCGCCGAGGCTCTTCTCCACCTGTGCGACCTCGTCCCAGATCGCCTCTTCCGAGTCGAGGCGTTGCTTGGAGGCGACCTCGACGTTGATCAGCACCTGCGGGAACGGCTCGAAGAAACCCGCCAGGCGAGAGAGAGGCTCACCGGAGTGGGCGACGATCTGAGCGATCTGAAGGCTCGTGAGCAACCCGTCCCCCGTCGTGGCGTGTTCGCCGAAGATGACGTGGCCCGATTGCTCGCCACCGAGGATGGCTCCGCTCTCGCTCATCGCCTCGACCACGTACCGGTCCCCGACCGGTGCCGCGATGAACTCGATGCCCTGGGCCTCGAGGGCTCGCACGAATCCCAGGTTCGACATGACGGTCCCGACCACGACGTCGTTCTCTAGCAACGACTCGCCTGCCAGCCGCAGAGCCGCAAGTCCCAGCATCCGATCGCCGTCCACGGCTTCGCCCCGCTCGTCGACGGCGAGCACGCGGTCCGCGTCCCCATCCAGCGCGAAGCCAAGCTGTGCCCCTTCGGCGACCACGCGCTCGGACAGACCTCCGAGGGACGTCGACCCACAGTCGACGTTGATGCGCCCTCCGTCGGGCTCTGCGTTCATCGTGGTGAGATCGGCCCCGGCCTCCTCGAAGACGTGCGGCCCGACTTTCCACCCCGCCCCGTGAGCACAATCGAGAACGACTCGGAGCCCCGCCAGGTCGCCTCGCAAGGTCGACATCAGATGGTCGCAGTAACGCTCGTGAGCGCGCTCGAGTGGCATCGAGCGGCCGATCTCGATCCCGGATGGAAGCTCCGCCGGCGATTCCGTCATCAACTTCTCGATCTGTTCCTCGACCTCGGGCGTGATCTTGTAGCCCTCGTCGGAGAAGAATTTGATCCCGTTGTCCTGGACCGGGTTGTGGGATGCGGAGATCACGGCCCCCGCTCGCGCTCGTTCCTCGATCGTCAGCCAGGCCACGCCCGGTGTAGGGATGATCCCGCAGAGCCAGAGGTCCACGCCCGCCGAGCAGAGACCCGCGATCAGAGCGCCCTGCAGCATGGGACCCGAGACACGCGTGTCGCGGCCGATGACGACCGCGCCGCCTGTGGGCGCCAGCGCTTGTCCGGCGGCCCGCCCGATCGCGAGCGCGAGGTCCGGGGTGAGATCGCGATTAGCGACACCCCTTATCCCGTCGGTACCGAACAGACTTGGCATCGTCTCATATTGGCAGACCCCAGCGGGGGCCGGGGATGACCGCTACCGGGCGTGAAAAGGGGGTAGAAGTAGGCATGAGCATCGACGAGGTGGCCGTCGGCGTCTTCCCGCCGGAGAGGTTCGAATCCGTCATCCCCGAGGAACGCTTCCGAGAGTTCATGCAGGCCGTGGGCCGCGCACGGGAGACACTCGAAGGGCGCGTCGTTTGGAACATCAACTCAACGGCCGCTGGTGGCGGCGTCGCCGAGATGCTGCGCTCGCTGCTCGCCTACGCGCGTGGGGCCGGCGTGGACGCCCGCTGGGTGGTCATCTCGGGCAATCCCGAATTCTTCACCGTCACCAAGCGCATCCACAACAACCTCCATGGCGCGGGGGGAGACGGGGGGCCGCTCGGAGATCACGAACGCAAGATCTACGAAGACGCCCTGAAGCCGAACGTCGAGGAGTTGGGCGCGCGCGTCCGGCCAGACGATGTGGTGATCGTGCACGACCCGCAGCCATCGGGTTTGATCCAGCCTCTGAAGGATCTCGGTGCGACGGTGATCTGGCGCTGCCACGTGGGACTCGACCTGCCGAACGAAACAGCCCGGCGGGCATGGAACTTCCTGATCCCATACGTGAAGCCTGCCGACCAGTTCATCTTCTCGCGCCGAGCCTTCGCGTGGGAGGGTCTGGATGGGTCGAAGATCACGATCGTGGCCCCCAGCATCGACGCGTTCTCTCCCAAGAATCAGGACCTCGACGAGGCGAACGTCGCCGGCATCCTCGACGACGCCGGCATCATCCACGAGGCGCGTGATGGCAGCGCCACATTCGTGCGGCAGGACGGAAGTCCGGGCCGCGTGGATAGCGCTGTGGACTTTCATGAGGGCGGTGACGCGCCGCCTTCCGGGGTGCCTCTCGTCGTGCAGGTCTCGCGGTGGGATCGCCTGAAGGATCCCGTCGGCGTCATCCGGGGATTCGCCGAACACGTCGCCGCCCACACGGACGCCCACCTGATCATGGCGGGGCCGGCGGTGGAAGCGGTCTCCGACGATCCCGAGGGAGCCCAGGTGCTCGATGAAGCGCGCGATGCGTGGAGCGCGCTGAGCGACGACCTGAAGCCACGCGTTCACCTCGCTGCTCTCCCGATGGACGACGGCGAGGAGAACGCGGCCATCGTCAACGCGCTGCAGAGGAGAGCCAACGTGGTGGTGCAGAAGAGCCTCGCCGAGGGATTCGGTCTCACCGTTGCCGAAGCGATGTGGAAAGCGCGGCCCGTCGTCGCGAGCAGGATCGGGGGTATCCAGGATCAGATCGAAGACGGCGTTTCGGGGGTGCTCGTGTTCGACCCCACCGACCTAGCGGAGTTCGGAGGGGCCGTTCGGGGACTTCTGACCGACGCGGATCGAGCCACCAAGATGGGAACTGACGCCCAGGAGCGGGTACGAGCGGAGTTCCTGGGCCCCCGTCATCTGATGCAGTACGTCGTACTGATCACCGACCTGATCCAAGGCTGAGGCGGCCGCCCGATCGGGGCCTCATTCGACTCCATTGGGAGGTGTCACAGGTGAAGCTTTACGCCGAGACGTCCCGGCAGAGGACGCGCCAGCTGCTGCTCGATGCAGCCTTCTTACTGTGGGTCGCGATCTGGACCCGGATCGGCATGCGCGTCTACGAACTAGTGGACGCGCTTAGGGCACCCGGGCGCACGATCCAGAGCGCCGGGAGCGACTTCTCGGGAGCACTCGACAGGGTGGCGGAGGATGTGGAAGGGGTCCCTCTCGTCGGTGACCTGCTACGCGCGCCCTTCGAGGCCGTGTCCTCGGGAGGTCAAGCGCTCCAAGACGCGGGTCGCGCACAACAGGAGCTCGTCCACACGCTCGCTCTCTACCTTGGGGTGCTCCTGGCGGTCATCCCCATCCTTTACGTGTTGTTCAAGTACGTTCCCGACCGCGTTCGCTGGGTGCGCGAGGCGACCGCGGCGCATCGCATCAGGTTCGATGCCGACGATCTACACCTGTTCGCCCTCAGGGCGATTGCGAATCGTCCCTTGCACGAGCTGCGAAGCGCGACCCCCGACCCAGGTGGAGATCTGGCCGCCGGGAACTACCGGGCATTGGCGGATCTTGAACTCCGCGCGCTGGGACTCCGCGCCGATCGCCTTCCGGAGCCGAGCCCTTAGCGTTCCCCGTCCACCGCTCTGCGAGCGGCGGCGAGGTCTCTCCACGTATCACAGTCCATTGCACGGGGCCCGACCTCCACGCGCTTCAGGTCGAGGTCGTGAACGAGGTCTCTGACCGCAACCCCCTCGGGAGCCGGGTGCCGCGCGAGGGCGGCGCGGAGAGCCTCCGTCTCGTAAACGGCGAAAAGCGGCTGAGCCCTATCCTCGAAATCGAGCGCCAGAGCGCCTTGGGCGTCCCCTTGGGTCGCGAGCAATCGGGCCACGGAAGGGGGGTCGACGAACGGATAGTCAACCGCGAGGACGATGACCCGATCCGCCACCACCTCGGGTGCTCCGGCCGCCAGCGCGGCCACAGGTCCACCACCGGGCGGATCCTCTCTCCGCCATAGGACCTCGGGGGGCGCCGGCCGCCGGGGACCCACCACGATGACGCGCCCCGCCCCCTCGGTCGCGGCGAGAGCGATGTCCAGCAGCCTGCGACCTCCGACGTCCAACTCGGCTTTGTCCCGGCCCCCCAGCCGGGTCCCCTTGCCGCCTGCCAAGATGATCGCGTCGAACACCATCGAGCCAGCCTAAGGCGGGACCCTTGTCCACCGACGCTTAGGATTCGAGCCCGGCCGAGGAGGTCCTCACGAACGCACGGAACGTCAACGATCGATTCCTGCGCGCCTGCCGTCGACAACCGGTGGATCGCATCCCCGTCTGGTTCATGCGCCAGGCGGGCCGCAGCCTGCCCGAATACCGCCGGCTGAAGGAGAACCATTCGATCCTCGACCTGTGCCGCAAGCCAGACCTCGCGACCGAGGTCACCCTCCAACCGGTCGAGCGACTGGGCGTCGACGCGGCCATCCTCTTCAGCGACATCGTGGTCCCGCTGATGGGCCTGGGTATCGAGGTGGACATCGTGCCGGGAACGGGACCTGTATTCGCCCAGCCCGTGAGGGACAAGTCGGATGTCGAACGGATTCGCCCTCTCGATGCCGACGCCGACGTGCCGTTCGTGCTCGAAACGATCCGGCAGCTCGTCCCGAGGTTGAAGGTTCCCTTGATCGGTTTCTCGGGGGCTCCCTTCACCCTCGCCTGCTATCTCATCGAAGGGGGGCCGTCGAAGGATCACGCGCGCACCAAGGCGCTCATGTACTCCGAGCCCGAGACCTGGAGAGGCCTCATGATGCGACTTGCGGAGATGGTCGTCGCTTATGCACGCGCGCAGGTCGGTGCCGGAGCACAGGCCATCCAACTCTTCGACAGTTGGATCGGCACCGTTAGCAGGGACGACTTCGACACGCATATCAAGCCGGCAGTGATCTACGTCCTCGATGGGCTGAAGGACCTCGGCGTTCCTCGCATCTACTTCGGACTGGCGACGGGTGAGCTCCTGCCTTCCTTCGGAACGCTCGGAGCCGAAGTGCTCGGGATCGACTGGAGGATCCCGCTGGACGACGCCCGCGCTCGGGTCGGCCCGGACGTGGCGCTCCAAGGGAACCTCGATCCGGCCGCATGCCTCGCCCCATGGGAGGTACTGGAGGTGAGGGCTCGAGAGGTCCTCCGTCGCGGTGGAGGGACCGGACACATCTTCAATCTCGGACACGGCGTACTTCCGGACACCGATCCCGCGGTCTTGACGCGCCTGGTCGACCTCGTTCACGGTTGGGACGGCGATGACTGAGCGCAGGGCGCTGCTCGTGATGGCCTACGGGACGCCGCGCGGACTCGATGACGTCGAGGCGTACTACACCCACATCCGCAGGGGCCGCCCTCCCCCGCCGGAGCTACTGGATGAGCTGACCGATCGCTACCGCGCCATTGGGGGGCGATCGCCTCTGCTCGAGATCACCCGAGCGCAGGCAGATGGGATCTCTCAGCGCGTTGGAGTGCCCGCTTACCTGGGTCAGAAACACCAGACGCCATACATCGGCGACGCGATCGCCGGGATGGCGCAAGATGGCATCGAGCGCGCCGTCGGCCTGGTGCTGGCCCCCCATTACTCAGCCCTGAGCATCGGCCAATACGCGTCCTCGGCGGAGAGCGCGGCCGAGGATGTCGGGTGGTCGGGAAAGCTCGAGATGATCGAGAGCTGGAACGTCGAGCCCGGCTATATCGAGTGGTTGTCGGCCCGCGTCGGGGAAGCGCTCGTGGAGCTCCCAGAGGAACTCCGTGCTGATGCTGCGATCGTGTTCACCGCGCACAGCCTCCCCGCTCGGATCCTCGAGCAAGGCGACCCTTACGCCGATCAGCTCCGAGCGACAGGCGAGTCGGTGGCCTCTCGAACCGGATCGACGAACTGGCGGGTCGGTTGGCAAAGCGCGGGACGCACCGCCGACGAGTGGTTGGGGCCGGACATCCTCGACATCCTCGACGAGCTCGCGCGTGACGGAACGAAGGCCGTTGTGATCTGTCCTTGCGGATTCGTTGCCGACCACCTCGAGGTGCTGTACGACGTCGACATCGAGGCCAGAGCCCGCGCCGAGGATCTAGGGATCGCCCTCGTTCGGACGCGAGCGCCGAACGACGACCCGGGCTTTCTGAACATGCTCGCGGACCTGGTAGGTCGAGCGTTCCGCGGAGCCGGGTGACCGCCCAACCGACGAGAAGCGTCGCTGTCGTCGGCGGGGGTATCAGCGGGCTGATCGCCGCCCGGGAGCTCCAGTCCCAAGGCATCCGCGTTCATCTGTACGAGGCCGCCTCTCGCGTCGGCGGGAAGATCCGAACTGCAACGCTCCGCGACGCGCCCGTCGAAGAGGGCCCGGACTCCTTCCTCGCCCGAGATCCCGTCGCCGTCCGGCTATGTGATGACCTGGGTCTGGCCGGTGACCTGGTCGCCCCCGCGATCTTCGCGGCCCACATCCTGCTGAAGGGTCGCTTCGTGAAACTTCCGCCGGGGCTCCCCTACGGCATCCCGGTCTCACCTTGGAGCGCATACCGCAACGGCGCCCTGTCCTTGGCGGGCGCCCTGCGCGTCGCCGCGGAACCGGTGACCGGTCGCCGGCTGCAGGGACGGGATGTCTCGGTGGCGGCCTTCGTCCGTAAGCGTTTCGGTCGACAGACGCTGGATCGCCTGGTGGATCCCTTGCTGGCGGGAACCCGCGCGGGCGCGACCGGAAAGATGAGTCTGGCCGCTGCGCTGCCGGCCGTGGATGAAGCAGCCAGGACGAGCCGCAGCGTCATGCTGGCTCTGCGCCGGGCGCGTAAGGCGTCGGGCGAGACCGGAGCGCCGCCCTTCCTGGGACTCCACGGGGGCATGACGCGGATCGTCGACGCCCTCCGCGAGGGGCTGGACTCGGTCACCACCGGCACCACCGTGGAGGGCGTGCGGCAGGAGGCCGGCGTCGGGTACCAGCTCATCCTGTCTGGAAACGAGAAGGTGCATTCGGATGGCGTCGTGCTCGCGGTTCCGGCTTACTCGGCGGCTTCCCTGCTCCAGGAGCTCGTGCCGCAAGCTTCACGATTGCTAGAGAAGATCGAGTACGCCTCGGTAGCCGTCGTCTCGCTGGCGTATCCATCGGGCGCGTTGCCGATACCCGCCGACGCGAGCGGGCTCTTGATCCCCAGCTCAGCCGGACGGACGATCAGCGCGGTCACGTGGTTCTCGCAGAAGTGGCCGCACACCCGCCCCCCAAACGACGCTCAGATCGTGCGAGCCTTCGTGGGACGGGCGGGGCGGATCCGTGCTCTCGATCTGAGCGACGCCGAGCTGGCCGGTCGCGCAGCGACCGAGTTGAGCGACATCCTCGCGTCGGATGCGTTCCCGGATGAGGTCCGGGTGTCGAGATGGGAACGATCGCTCCCCCAGTATCAGGTGGGACACCTGAGTCACGTCGAAGAGATCGAGCGTTCGCTCGAGCGGCATCCCCGCGTGGCGGTTACCGGAGCCGGATTCCGGGGCTCCGGTATCCCCGATTGCATCCGGAGTGCCCGGGCGGCGGCCCACACCGTTGCTCAGGGCATCGGGCTATCGCCGGACCCGCCGGACAGCGCTTGACCGCATCGGGTGGCCCTATGCTCGCTGCGGGGGCCATAAGGAGGAATCGTGAGCGACGATCTGATCTTCACCACCTACCCGGTGTTCCGGCTGATTCCCGACCGCTTGCCCGAGAGCGTCCGGGAGGTCGCCGCCAAGGAAGTAACCGAGCTGCTCGAGGACTGGAGCGACAGGGTGGATACCCGCGGCATCTATTCGACCGTGGGTTTCCGCGCCGACGCCGACCTCATGCTGTGGTGGGTGGCCCGCTCCGCGGACGATCTCCAGGGCATCACCGCAGCGTTCAGGAAGACGCAGCTCGGGCGTGCCCTGGAACAACGGGAGATCTTCTTCGGGCTCGTGCGTCCGGCCGAGTTCACGCCGGACCATCAACCCGCGTTCGTACAGGGCAAAGAGCCCAAGAAGTACCTGTGCGTTTATCCCTTCGTCCGAACTCCCGATTGGTATCTGCTTGCCCCCGAGGAGCGAGGCGGCTTCCTGCAGGAGCACGGGATGGCGGGCCGGGAGTTTCCGGATGTGCTCGCTAACACGACGAGCGCTTTCGGTCTCGGCGACTACGAATGGATCCTCGCCTTCGAGGCGGATGGCCCCGAACGTATCGTCGAGTTGATCAGGCGGCTACGAGGAACCGAGGCGCGGCGCTACACGAAGTTGGAGATCCCGTTCTTCACAGGGACCCGCAAGAGCGTTCACGAGGTGATCGAGGACCTCCCCTAACGGGGCTGGGCACCGGGCTCCCTATCGCGTTCCCGCTTGATCTCGAAGAAGTCCTTCTGCTCGATGAACCACGAGAAGTGATCCCACAGTTCGCCCGCATCCTCGCCCGTTGGTGCGGTGGCCACAACGGGACCGAATATCCCTCGACCCGAGGGGAGCACGATCGTGGGAACGCCGAAGCACCCCACTTCATCCACCGCTCGGTGGAAGTCGGCTCGCACGGTCGCCGCGCTCTCTTCGTCCCCAAGGGCCCGGTCGACGATCGATTCATCGAGGTCGACGTCCTGCGCCGCGGCCCTCACGACCTCCAGAGAACGGCCTTCGTCGCTATCGTGCATGCGGGTACCCAAAGCTTCGTACAGCCGTCCGGCGCGCTGGTTGTCGAACTCGCGGGAGACCAGGGCAAGGGTTCGTAAGGCGGGGCTGATGTCGGCCTTCTCCGGGTCTTCGGAGTTCACCATCTTCAAGCTGAAGAAGCGCCACTCGACGTCGAGATCCCGAACGTGAGCCGCCTCTCGCATCCATTTCGACGTTTGCCACGCCCAGGGGCATGCCGGATCGAAGTGGAACCGGACGGGCGTGCTCACGCGGGCTCCGACGAGGACCCGAGCGCCCACCTCTTGGGAGCGATCAGATCGTCTGCCGCGGACGGGCCCCACGAACCCTGCTCGTAGGGGTGGAGGGGTGGCGGATCGGCGAGGACATCGGCGATCAGCTCCCAGGTGCGCTCGATCCCATCACCCCGGGTGAACAACGTCCGGTCACCCATCATCACGTCGTGGATCAGCCGCTCGTAGGCCTCGATCAACTGGGACCCGAACGAGCCCTCGTACTTGAACACCATGCTCGCGGGGGCGAGCTCGATCTCGGGGCCGGGCTTCTTCGCGAGGAAAGTAAGGGTTATGCCCTCGTCCGTGCCCACATCCAAGGTGAGATGGTCCTGATCGAACCATTTGATCGGCGCCTCTCGGAACATCTGTCGCGGAGGCTCCCGGAAGGCGAGCGTGATGCTTTGGCGGGAGACGGCCATCCGCTTTCCAGTTCGTAGATAGAAGGGCACGCCGGCCCAACGCCAGTTGTCTATGCAGACCATCGCCGCGATGAACGTGTCCGTGTCCGAGTCGGGGGCCACCCCCTCCTCGTTCCGGTAACCGGAGTACTGGCCGCGCACGACCTGATCCTTTCGAAACGGCATGATCGACTCGAAGACCTTGACGGTCTCATCCGTCAACGGCTTGGGCGCGAACACGGTGGGGGGTTCCATCGCGACGAGGGCAAGGACCTGGAGAAGGTGCGTCACGACCATGTCGCGCAGAGCTCCCGTGGGCTCGTAGAACGGAGCGCGAGTGCCCACTCCCAGATCCTCGGGCACGTCGATCTGAACGTGATCGATGTGCGTTCGATTCCAGATCGGCTCGAACATCCCGTTGGCGAACCGTAGAGCGAGGATGTTCTGGACGGATTCCTTCCCGAGGAAGTGGTCGATGCGGTAGACCTGCTCTTCATCGAGAACGTTGTGAACGGTCTTTGAGAGTTTCTGGAACGACTTCAGATCGCGACCGAACGGCTTCTCGACGACCACTCTCGTCCGGTCGACGAGGTTGATCTCGCCGATCCCACGGATGATGGTCGCGAACGCCGATGGGGGAACCGCCAGATAGAACAAGCGCTGAGGACTCCCTCCGAGCTCGGCTTCGGCTTTCTCGACCGCCTCCAACACCGGCTCGGGTTCATCGGGTCCGAACTCATGCGACACGTACGAGAGCCGGCTGGAGAAGATGGGCCACCGCTTGTCTTCGTCTAAATTCTTCGAGCGGCCGAACACGGAGATCGCATCGTGGGCGAAGTTAACGAACTCCTTGTCCGTGAGCTCGCTGCGGGAGTTGCCCACGATCCGGTAGTTCTCGGGCATCAGGCCCTCGCACTGAAGATGGAATAGAGCGGGCAGCAGCTTGCGACGGGCGAGGTCGCCGTTCGCGCCGAAGATGACGATGACGTGGTCCGGCGGGGTCAGGTGAGTGCTCATGCCTCTCTTTACCATCGACGGGATACAAGGGCGGACGGCTGTAGCCTCCGTCGCCGATATCATCGGAACAACCCATCCAGGGAGGTTCTATGACGACCACAAACGGCACCTCGAACCCGTTCGGGGCCCGCCGCACCCTATCTACGGGCTCCGGTGATCTCGCCTATTTCAGTCTGGAGGCGCTGGCCGAACAGGGCCTCGCCGATCTCGAGCGGATCCCGGTCACGGTCAAGATCCTGCTCGAGAATCTCTTGCGGACCGCTCGAACGGAACACGCTTCGGAAGAGGATGTGAGCGCACTCGCCGCGTGGGGTCGGGACCAGGTCGAGGATCGAGAGTTCCCCTATTCGCCCGCGCGCGTCATCCTTCAGGACTTCACGGGGGTGCCCGCCGTGGTCGATCTGGCCGCGATGCGCTCGGCCATCGACAGGGCCGGCGGGGACGCCTCCCGCGTCGATCCGCTCGTGCCGGTCGATCTCGTGGTGGATCACTCGGTCCAGGTGGACGCGTTCGGAGCCGCCAGTTCCTTTCAGATCAACGTCGACCGGGAGTACGAGCGGAACCACGAGCGCTATTCCCTCCTGAGGTGGGCCCAACAGGCCTTCGCCGGCTTCCGGGTCGTGCCGCCGGGGATGGGGATCGTTCATCAGGTGAATCTCGAGTACCTCGCCAGCGTCGTCCGCACGCTCGAGGAAGACGGTGACAAGCTGGCGGTGTTCGACACCCTTGTCGGGACCGACTCACACACCACGATGATCAATGGTCTCGGCGTCCTGGGGTGGGGCGTGGGCGGCATCGAAGCCGAGGCGTCCGTCCTGGGGCAGCCCATGCCCCTCATGACGCCCACGGTTGTGGGGTTCAAGATGACCGGTTCGCTACAGATCGGCGTGACGGCGACGGACCTCGTGCTAACCATCACCGAGATGCTGCGGAAGCACGGCGTCGTCTCGAAGTTCGTCGAGTTCTACGGTGACGGTCTCTCCAACCTGAAGGTCGCAGACCGCGCCACGATCTCGAACATGTGTCCTGAGTACGGCGCCACCGCGTCTCTGTTCCCCGTAGACGATCAAACCCTCGAGTATCTGCGTCTGTCGGGCCGAAAGGGCGACCTCCTCGAGCTCGTCGAGAGCTATGCGAAGGCTCAGACGATCTTCCGCACGGATGACACTCCCGACCCTGTATTCAGCGAGACGCTCGAGCTCGAGCTGTCGGAGGTGAGGCCCAGCGTCGCCGGCCCCCGCCGGCCTCAGGACCGGGTCACCATCGACCACATCTGGGACAGCTTCATGGAGGTCTACGGAGAAGAGGTGAACGCCGGCAACGAAGGCGTCGAGGTGAAGCTCGAATCCGGTGACGTCATTCCCCTCAAGCACGGATCTATGGTCATCGCCGCGATCACGAGCTGCACGAACACATCGAATCCATCGGTCATGCTGGCGGCAGCCCTGCTGGCCAAGAACGCGGTGGATCGAGGGCTGATGACCAAACCATGGGTGAAGACGAGCACAGCTCCGGGTTCGCGCGTGGTTACTCGGTATCTCGAGGATGCGAACCTCATGCCCTATCTCGAGAAACTCGGCTTTCATGTTGTCGGGTATGGATGCACGACATGCATCGGCAACTCGGGGCCGTTGCCCGAGGCGGTGGCCGACGCGATCGATGCCAACGACCTCGCAGTGGTCTCGGTGCTGTCGGGCAATCGCAATTTCGAGGGCCGGATCCACCCACAGGTGAAGGCCAGCTATCTCGCTTCCCCGCCACTGGTGGTCGCCTACGCGTTGGCCGGAACGGCCGAGATCGACCTGACGAAAGACCCGATCGGCAAGGATGCGGACGGCAACGATGTCTTGCTCGAAGAGCTCTGGCCCTCGCCCGAGGACATCACGGAGGCGATGAAAGCGGTCAACTCCGAGCTCTTCCACGAGGAGTACGCCAAGATCTTCGACGGCAACGAGAACTGGCAGAAGCTACCCTCGCCGGAAGGCGTGCTCTACGACTGGGATCCCGATTCCACCTACGTGCGCGAGCCGAACTTCTTCGAGAACCTCAGTGAGGAACCTCCTGCGGTGAGCGACATCGATAACGCCCGAGTGCTCGTTCACGTCGCCGATTCAGTGACCACCGATCACATCTCACCGGCCGGTTCCATCGCGCCGAAGTCGCCCGCAGGCCGATATCTGATCGAACATGACGTGGAACCGCGGGACTTCAACAGCTATGGATCGCGGCGCGGCAATCACGAGGTGATGGTTCGAGGTACCTTCGCCAACATCCGGCTACGGAACAAACTCGCCTCGAAGGAGGGGGGTTGGACGACGTTCCTGCCCGACGGAGACGAGATGACGATCTACGACGCCGCCATGCGTTACGCGGAGCAGGACACGCCACTCGTCATCCTGGCCGGCAAGGAATACGGGTCGGGGAGCTCGCGCGACTGGGCCGCCAAAGGGCCTCGCCTCCAAGGGGTGAAGGCGGTGATTGCCGAAAGCTTCGAGCGGATCCATCGCAGCAATCTCGTTGGCATGGGGATCCTGCCGCTTCAATACAAAGGCGGAGACACGGCAGATTCGCTCGGCCTCGACGGGCGAGAGATCTACAGCGTGACCGGAGTGTCCGATGGCCTGGCCCCCCACGCAGACCTCGAGGTGAAGGCGACGACCGACGACGGAGGAGAGGTCTCCTTCACGGTCGAGTGCAGGATCGATTCCGACGTCGAGGTGGATTACTACCGCAACGGCGGCGTCCTGCAGATGGTGCTTCGCCGCATGCTGGAAGCCTGAATGCCAGTTACTTCCTGTGGAGTCTAGAGACCGAAGCGTCTAGGATTGCCCCCCTATGCCCCTTTTGGGCGGGGCATCCATTCGGACGTCGACGACGTCACGACGACACAGGGAGGGGACGCACATGAGGTTGAGACGGATCCTGATCGTTCTTGGGCTCACGGCGGCTTCGCTGCTGCCGGTTGTTCCGGTCGAGGCAGCCGGCAAGTCGGGAGCCTACGAAAGGCCCGTGATCGGGGCGATCTACGGACGCGGTGCCGCGGGGCCGGGGTCCTATGCCGTTTTGATCGATGTCAGCGAGATCCAGAAGGGGCGAGCGAAGCCCGTCCGCGCTGCGAATTGCTCGAACGCGGGTGCGGAGTCTGGAACCTACGCGTACACCGGCTGGAAGGTCTCCGGCAACAAGACCGCTCACCTGAACACCGCCACCGTGCCCTCCGGTCTCGGCAGCGTCACGTCTGCTCTGCAGACCAGTTGGAACGTATGGCGTTCGGCGGATTCCGCCGTCCCGGCCGTTAGCGTCGCGACCGACGGCACGGTGAACCGCTACACGGCCAACCAGCGCTACGACATCCTGTGGGGCAGCACCGGCGGCTCCCTCGCCACCACCTACACGTGGCGCTGGAGCGATGGAACGATCGAGAGCGACGTCGTATTCAGCAAGCAGGTGGCGTGGTGGCAGGCCCCGAGCGAGGGTGACGGCTGCTACGAAACGGCCGGGAACGTGTACGACGTTGCGAACATCGCTACACACGAGTTCGGTCATGCCTATGGACTCGACCACGCGGCAAACGGGCGATTCGAAACGATGTACCCCTACGGATACTCCGGCGAAACACTCAAGCGGAGCCCGGCCCTGGGCGACCGAAACGGGGTAGCAGCGCTCTACTGAGCAGAACGTTCATAGCGAACACAGAGAAGCCCGGGGCGACTGCCCCGGGCTTCTTTCATGAAGCTTCAATCCGCCGCACTGGCGATCTAGCGCTTGGAGTATTGCGGCGCCTTGCGCGCTTTCTTTAGTCCGTACTTACGTCGCTCTTTCTCTCGCGCGTCGCGCGTCAGGAAACCGGCCTTCTTGAGGATCGGGCGTAGTTCCGGATCGAGGTCCGTGAGTGCACGCGTGATGGCATGCCGGAGAGCGCCGGCCTGACCACTGATCCCACCACCCTCGACCTTCGCGAAGATGTCGTATCGGCCCTCGGTCTCGGTGAGACGGAGCGGCTCCGACAGGATCATGCGGTGCGTCTGACTCGGGAAGTAGTCCTCGAGAGGACGACCGTTGACCTCCCAGCGTCCACTGCCCTCGAGGAGACGGACGCGGCAAACGGCCTCCTTGCGGCGGCCCGTTGCCCTGGTCAGCATCTCAGCCACCGGTTACCTCCTCGATCGTGTGCGCCTGCTCCGGATCCTGCGGAGCGGCGACCTCTCTGAGATCCATCGTCTTGGGGTGTTGCGCGGAGTGAGGATGCTGGGAATCCGAGTAGACCTTGAGCTTCTTGATCATGGCCCGGCCAAGTCGGTTCGCTGGGCAGCATGCCCTTGACCGCCTTCTCGATCGCCAGGTCCGGCCGCGTCGCCATGAGCTTCGAGTACGGCACCGAGCGGAGTCCGCCGGGGTAGCCGGAATGCCGGAAATACTGCTTGGCGAGAAGCTTGTTGCCGGTGAGCACGACCTTAGAGGCGTTGATGATGATCACGTGGTCGCCCACGTCGACGTGGGGAGCGAAGATCGGCTTGTGTTTGCCGCGGAGGATCTTGGCGACCTCGGATGCAAGGCGCCCCAACACGACGCCTTCGGCGTCCACGATCCACCACTCGCGCGTTACGTCGCTCGGTTTGGTCGAATGGGTCTTCATTACCTGCCTCTATTAGATAGCCGCTCGCGGTCCACGGAACCGGGCCCGGAGCTAGGACAGCTCGACGCGGCGAACGCGTCTGGACAGAGAAAGTGCAGGATAACGGGCACTTTAGGACGGGTCAAACCGGTTGCGGGCCGGACTCGGCCCCCTCCTCGAGGTCGAGCGGACGACTCCATCCTTCGTCGTACTCGACGGCGACCAGACAAAGCCCGTGGGCCGGCGCCACCGGACCGGCTGCCGATCGGTCGCGGGCCTCCAGGATGGCGGGCATTTCATCCGGCGAACGAACGCCCGCTCCCACCTGGATCAAGGTTCCGACCAACGAGCGAACCATCTGCTGGATGAAGGCATTGGCGCGCGCTCGTACCTTGACGATCCGTCCGTGCCGCAACACGCGCAGCTCGTAGAGGAGCCTTTCGGCGGGGGCCTCGGGATCGCGGAGACGACCGAAGGAGGAGAAGTCACGATGACCCACCAGGTGCCCGGCCGCCTCGTTCATGGCGGCGATGTCCAGGGCCGGGCGGTGATAGAGCGCCGTTGGAGCCAGGAACGGGTCGGACGTCTCCCCCTGGAGGATCGCGTACACGTAAGCCCGGGATCTGGCGTTGAAACGGGCGTGCCACCCTTCCTCCACCTCCCGGCAAGTCCAGATCACCACGGAGGGACCGCACATCCCGTTCAACGCGTCTCGAGCCACGATCGGGTCGAGGTCGTCGGGAGCTCCGGGAACGGACACCACCTGACCGAGCGCGTGGACACCCGCATCGGTACGACCCGCGACGAACGTCTCCACCTCTCGATCGAAGACCTTCGCAAGAGCGCGCTCGAGATCACCCTGCACGGTCCGGAAACCGTCTTGACGTGCGAAGCCCCGGATAGGGCGTTCCGTCGTACGCCAGGTCGAGCCTGAGGTTCAGTGGATCTACTTGTCCTCGTCGCCGTCGGGCGTTTCGCCCTCCGGCTGGTCCGCCTCGGCCTCGGGCGGGGCGTCCTCGACCTCCGGTTCATCCGGAGCGCCGGCAGCGGCGTCTCGCTCGGGCGCGTCATCGGCGGTCGCCTCCGAGGCCGTGCCCTCCCCCCGGCGCCGGCCGGGACGCCTGAGACGCCGTCTTCGACCGGTGTCCTCGTCACCATCGGCGGCCGTCGTTGTCGTCGACCTTCGAGCAGCCATCTCGACCAGCTCGATCAGCGCCATTGGTGCAGCGTCACCATTGCGCGGTCCGAGCTTGAGGATCCGCGTGTAACCGCCGTTGCGACTCGCGAACCTCGGACCGATGTCGTCAAAGAGCTTATGCACCAGAGCGCGATCTTCGACCTCGGACAGCACCTAATCGACGCTGGTGCACCCCGCCCTTCTTCGCCTTCGTTATCAGCTTCTCGGCGTATGGGCGCAAGAGCTTGGCCTTGGCCTCCGTGGTCGGATCCGCTCGTGCTCGAAGAGGGAGCACGCGAGGCCACGCAACATCAGTGACTGATGCGTCGGGACCCGAACCGAGCCTCGCCCCCTTCTTCGGTTGTGGCATCGTTATCTAGAACTCCTTCTTCTTCGATGCTCGAGACCCATCTCCTCGAGCTTCGCCTTGACCTCGTCGATCGACTTCTGCCCGAAGTTGCGGATCTCGAGAAGGTCCTCTTCCGACTTCTCAACGAGCTCACCGACCGTGGTGATCCCCTCGCGCTTCAAGCAGTTGTAGGAACGAACCGTGAGGTCGAGCTCCTCGATGGGCTGTGCCATCACGCCCGAAGCCTCATCCTCGCCGGTCTCCGGACCGAGAACGAGCCCCCCGGCGCCTTCGCCGACGCTGGAGAAGAGCTGGAACAACTCGACGAGGGTGGAACCCGCGGCCGAGAGAGCCTCGGACGCGGTCATGGACCCATCCGTCTCCACATCGAGGATCAAACGGTCGTAGTTGGTCATCTGCTCGACGCGAGTCGGCTCGACCTCGTACGTCACTCGCTTCACGGGCGAGAACAGGGCGTCGATCGGGATGGTTCCGATCGCCTCATTCGGAGCCGCCGCGGCGGCCACGTAGCCCCGGCCCTGCTCGATGCGAAGCTCCATCGAGAGCGCTGCCGTTCTTGTTGAGCGTGGCGATGCCGTGATCCGGGTTGAGGATCTCGACGCCCGGCAGGCAATTCGATGTCACCCGCCGTCACCTCGGCCGGACCACTCACCCGCAGGTGCACGTTAGTGGCCTCTTCGTTCTCGCTTCGGATCACGAGCTCTTTGAGGTTCAGGACGACATCGGTCACGTCCTGGGTCACGCCATCGATCGTGGAGAACTCGTGGAGCACCCCATCGATCTTGATCTGCGTAACCGCTGCCCCTGGGATGGATGACAGAAGCGTTCGCCTCAGCGAGTTCCCGAGCGTGTAGCCGAAACCCGGCTCCAAAGGCTCGATGGTGAACTTGCTGCGGTTCTCGGATATCACTTCCTCAGAGATCTGAGGGCGTTGAACGATCAACAGATTCATGTAGCTCCTCTCCTGCCGTATCGCTCGGCTTACTTGGAGTAGTACTCAACGATGAGCTGCTCTTGCACCGGAACGTCGATCTGGGTCCGCTCCGGTAGAGCGCGCACTTCGACAGTCATCTCCCTGAGGTTCGAGCTCAGCCAGTCGGGGATCTCGCGTCCCTCCGCATAGGAGGTGTTTTCGATTATCCGGCCCATCTTCTTCGAGCGGCCTCGAACTGCCACCGTGTCTCCCGGCCTCACCCGGAACGACGGGATGTTGACCTTGCGGCCATTCACCTGGAAGTGACCGTGAGAAACGAACTGACGGGCCATAGGCCGGTTCATCGCCAGCCCGGACGCGGTAGACGACATTGTCCAAACGAGACTCACAGATGCGCATGAGCTCCTCGCCCGTTACTCCCTTGGATCTGGCCGCTTCCGCGTAGTAGCCGCGGAACTGCTTCTCCAGGATCCCGTAGAACCTCTTCGCTTTCTGCTTCTCGCGAAGCTGGAGCAGGTACTCGCTCTCCCGCACGCGGGTCCCGACCGTGCTCCCCGGGAGGAGGACGACCCTTCTCGATGGGGCACTTCGGCGATTCACACCTGGTCCCCTTGAGGAACAGCTTGGTCTTCTCCCGCCTGCACAACTTGCACACGGGACCGGTGTAACGAGCCACTAGACGCGCCTCCTCTTCCGAGGCCGGCAACCGTTGTGCGGCACCGGAGTCACGTCCTTTATCCCGATCACCTCGAGGCCCGAGGCCTGCAAGGAGCGGATCGCGGTCTCCCGACCAGAGCCAGGTCCCTTGACCAACACATCCACGCGCCTGACGCCGTGCTCTTGAGCGCGACGAGAAGCCGTTTCGGCGGCCATCTGGGCGGCGAAAGGAGTGGACTTGCGTGAGCCCTTGAATCCGACGTTGCCGGCGGATGCCCACGCCAAGACGTTCCCCTCGACATCGCTGATCGAGATGATCGTGTTGTTGAAGGTCGCCTTGATGTGCGCCACGCCGTGGACGACATTCTTCTTTTCCCGCCGACGGGGCTTCTTTGACTTCTTTGGATTTGCCAACCGTAAGTCCCCTCTACTTCTTTACTTTTTTCTTGCCGGCCACTGTCTTGCGGGGCCCCTTCCGCGTCCGGGCGTTGGTGTGAGTGCGCTGCCCGTGCACGGGAAGGCCGCGGCGATGCCGTACCCCTTGGTATGAACCGATCTCAACCTTGCGTTTGATGTTCTGATTGACGTCCCGGCGCAGGTCCCCCTCGACGTCAGTAGTTCGAACCGATCCAATCGCGGACGCGAACGACCTCTTCGTCGGTCATGTCGCGTACACGGGTCGTCGGGTCGACCTGAGACCCGAGACAACATCTCCATGGAGCGTCGTCCGACCGATGCCGTAGATGTAGGTCAAAGCTATGTCGAGACGCTTCTCACGAGGAAGGTCGACGCCTGCGATTCGAGCCAATCTAGACTCCTATCCCTGTCGTCTGCTTGTGGCGCGGATTCGAACAGATCACCATCACGCGGCCCCGCCGCCTGATGACCTTGCACTTGTCACACATCTTCTTGACGCTCGGACGCACCTTCATGACGCTCCTACTTGTACCGGTAGACGACGCGGCCACGGGTCAGGTCGTAGGGCGATAGCTCGACCAATACCCGGTCCCCGGGAAGGATCCGGATGTAGTGCATCCTCATCTTTCCGGAGATGTGCGCCAGGACCTTGTGGCCGTTGGCCAGCTCGACGCGGAACATCGCATTGGGGAGCGGCTCGATGACCGTCCCCTCTATCTGGATGCCCTCTTCCTTCGAGGCCTTCTGTTCTTTGTTCTTGGTCTTCTTGGCCACGCGCGGCGTCCCTACTCTCCCTCGAGCTGATCGGGCGGAGTGCCTCTGCCGGATCCATCTTCGGCCGGACCCCCCTGGTGCGTTCGGCCCATAAGAAGCGCTCCCTCCCACCTCTGGAACGATGAGATAGGCCGTCTGCCGCTTGGGGCGCGCGAAACTTGGGGGCCGAACCGGCCGCCTAGATTAGCAGATGCGCCACGGGCGGTCGAACGGCTCAGAGTCGCGTCGCCCCAGGTCAGAGGCATCAGACCGGCTCGCGCCGGGTCAGGACCTCGTGACCGTCGGGAGTGATCGCGACCGTGTGCTCGAAGTGCGCGGAACGCCGGCCATCCGCCGTAACGACGGTCCAGCCGTCGTCGAGCACCTTGGTGCCGGCCGACCCCGCGTTGATCATCGGCTCGATCGCGAGGGTCATCCCCGGGCTGAGCACCTCTCGGCGCCCGGGAGGGCCGTAATTGGGGATCTGGGGCTCCTCGTGAAGAGCACGACCGACCCCATGACCCACGTACTCCCGCACGATCGCATAGCCCGCCGCCTTAGCCACCTCTTCGACGGCAAAGCCCACGTCCCCCAGCCGATTGCCGGGACGGCATTGGGTGATGGCGGCCTCCAAAGACTGCTCGGTCACCTTCAGCAACTCCGCCGCCTTCGGATCGATGGATCCCACCGGGAAGGTCCACGCCGAGTCAACGTGGAAACCCTTGTACAGAACGCCAACATCCAGCGAGATGGTGTCGCCGTCCCGGAGAACCACATCTGGAGACGGGATGCCGTGAACGATGACCTCGTTCGGCGATGAGCAGATGGACCCCGAGAAACCCCGGTACCCCTTGAACGATGGCCGGCCCCCGGCCCCCACGATCGATTCTTCGGCGATCGCATCCAGCTCGGCGGTGGTGACGCCGGGTCGAAGCGCGGCTTCGAGCCGGTCGAGGGTATCGGTAAGGATGACCCCGCCCTCCCGCATCAATGCGATCTCTTCGGCCGATTTCTTGTAGATCATCAGAGCGCCGTCACGATCCTGTCGAAGACCTCGTCCATCGTCCCCTCGCCGGGTATGACACGCAAGGTGCCCCTGTCCTCGTAGTAGGACTTTAGAGGCTCCGTGCTGTTGTGATAGTTCTTCAGGCGCTCACGGATCGTTGCCTCTTCATCATCGTCGGCTCGTCGCTCGACCTTTCCGCCACAACGGTCGCACGTCCAGTCATTCTGAGGAGGAGAGTCGACGTGGTAGTTCCGGCCGCAGTTCGTGCAGACCCGACGACCGAGCAAACGGCGTAGCGAGACCTTTTCGGGCACCTCGATCGCCAGCGCCGCATCTAGAGCTTGGCCGCGGTCCTCGAGGATGACGTCGAGAGCCTCGGCCTGAGCGAGCGTCCGAGGGAAGCCGTCGAGCAGGAACCCATCGGACGCATCGTCCTGAGACAAGCGCTCTCGCACGATCTCGATCGTCAGATCGTCCGGGACCAGCCGGCCTCGGGAGACATACTCCTTGGCCTGTTGCCCCACTTCGTTCCCATGCGAGATGGCCCAACGGAACATGTCGCCCGTCGCGATCACGGGGATGTCGTACTTCTCGACGATTCGGGCGCTCTGCGTGCCCTTACCGGCCCCTTGGGGGCCGAGGATGATTAGTCGCATACTTACTTGAGGAACCCCTCGTAGTGACGCATCATCAACTGCGATTCGATCTGCTTCATCGTTTCGAGCGTCACTCCGACGGTTATCAAGATCGAAGTGCCTCCGAAAGGCAGCGCCTGGATATCCCGCAGCGCGAGGAAAATCGGACGGCAACAACGCGATGAAGGCGATGAACAGGGCGCCCGGAAGCGTGATCCGCGTAAGGATGCGATCCAGATACTCGGCCGTCTGCCGGCCCGGCCTGATCCCAGGGATGAAGCCGCCGTATTTCTTCATGTTGTCGGCTACGTCCGCGGGATTGAAGGTGATGGCCGTGTAGAAGTAGGCGAAGAACACGACCAAGAGCCCGTAGACAATCATGTAGGTCGGGCTATCGGAGTTCACGAGGTTGTTCTGAGATCCAACGACCGACGGCATTGTCCTGGATCACGTTCTGCAACATCGTTGGGATGTAGAGGACGCTGGACGCAAAGATGATCGGGATGACTCCGGCCTGGTTGACCTTCAGCGGTATGTACGTGGAGCTACCGCCGTACATCTTTCGGCCCACAACCCGCTTGGCGTATTGCACGGGGATACGACGCTGGCCCTGCTCCATGTAGACGATGGCGACGACGATCGCCAAGACCGATGGCGAGAATGATCAAGAACGGAGCGAGTCCCTCCTGCTGGTAGGATCGCGTTGCCCTCACTGGGCAGACTCGAAACGATCGACGTGAAGATCAGGATCGACATCCCGTTGCCGATGCCTCGCTGCGTGATGAGCTCTCCGAGCCACATGATCAAGGCGGTACCGGCCGTCAGCGAGAGCACGATGAGGGCCACGTCGCCAGCCATTGAAGTCGGGTATCAGGTCGACTGGGTTCCCGGCCGCATCCTGGATCGATCCGTTGTGGAACAGGAAGGCCAGTCCGGTTGATTGAAGGATCGCCAGCACGACGGTGAGGTACCGGGTCCACTGGGTGACCTTCTTCTGCCCGGTCTCCCCTTCCTTGGACCACGCTTCCAGCTTCGGGATCACGACCGTCAACAACTGCATGATGATCGACGAGGTGATGTACGGCATGATCCCGAGCGCGAAGATCGCCATCTGCGTGAGCGCGCCGCCCGAGAACAGATTGATGAACTGGAACACGCCACCCGAGGCGCCGGCTGCGAAACGTTGCGCCGCATCCACATCGATACCCGGCGTGGGCACGTGAGCGCCGAACCGGTAAACGGCGATGATCAGCAGAGTGAACAGGATCTTCTTGCGAAGGTCCGGGACCCGGAAAGCGTTTACGAAAGCTCCGAGCAGGTTCACGTTATGCCTTCTTCTTTGGCGTCAGGTCGATGACCTCGGTCTTGCCGCCGGCGGCTTCGACCTTGGCGACGGCGGAGTCGCTGAAAGCATGAGCGGTGACCGTGATCGCTTTGGACACCTCGCCCTCACCCAGGACCTTGATGAGCTTGTCCCGCTTGCGCACGATGCCGGCCGCGCGGAGCTCGTCTGGACCGATCCGGTCCAGCCCCAGCTCGGTCAAGCTGTCCAACGTTCACCGCGCCGTACCTCTTGCGGTTGGGAGGGGTGAATCCCTTGAGGATCGGAACGCGCCGGACCAACGGCATCTGTCCACCCTCGAAGAAGGCGTGAACGGTGCCCCTGGCGCGCGTTCCTTTGGTGCCCCGGCCGGCGGTCTTGCCGTGCCCGGACCCATCGCCCCGACCGACC
This sequence comes from uncultured Actinomycetes bacterium, assembly GCA_963777015.1. GTDB lineage: Bacteria > Actinomycetota > CADDZG01 > CADDZG01 > WHSQ01 > JACCXF01. The sequence continues at coordinate 385,744 of CAVZOQ010000003.1, read as the reverse complement.
CTCTTGCGCTTGGTACGGGCTCCCTCGGGCGACCTCAGCTCGTGTGGCTTCATGACTTGATCTCCTCGACTTCCACCAGATGTTCGACCTTGCGGATCATCCCGCGGATAACAGGGACGTCCTCGTGCTCGACGGTTTGACCGATGCGCCTTATCCCGAGCGCCCTCATCGTGCCCTGCTGCTTCGCGCCGCGCGAGAGGGTGGAACGAACCTGAGTGACCCTTAAGCTTCGCCATGTGGTTCGCCTCAGCTCGAGCTTCCGGACGGTGTGGGCTGGTTCAACATGTACCGGGGGGCGACCTCTTCGGGGGTCTTGCCGCGCTTCTTGGCGACCCCCTCGGCCGTGGACAAGCCCTTCAGGCCCTTCACAGTGGCGTGCACGATGTTGATCGCGTTGCCGGACCCCAGCGACTTGGACAGGATGTCGCGGATCCCCGCGCACTCCACCACCGCGCGCACCGGACCTCCGGCGATGACGCCGGTACCCGGTGAGGCGGGCTTCAACAGGACGACCGCCGCCGGAATCCTCTCCGAGGATCTCGTGAGTGATCGTCTGACCGACCATCGGGACCCGGAAGAATGCTCCCTTGGCCTCCTCGATGCCCTTCTGGATGGCCGCGGGAACCTCGCGCGCCTTGCCGTAGCCGACGCCCACCTGCCCGGCCCCGTCGCCGACGACGACGAGGGCCGTGAAGGAGAACCTCCGGCCGCCCTTGACCACCTTGGCGACGCGGTTGATCGAGACCACCCTCTCTTCGTACTGAGAGCGGTCGTCATCGCGCCCGCCTCGGCCACCACCTCTACGCATAACTGCTCCCTCTATAGATCTAAAATTCCAGACCGCCTTCGCGAGCCGCCGTCGGCCACCGCTTCGATCCGGCCGTGGTACATGAAGCCTCCCCGGTCGAACGTTGCCCGCTTAACGCCGGCTTCTTTCGCCCGGGCCGCCACCGCCGAGCCGACGGCCTTGGCAGCCGCCTTCGGATCGGCCCCGTCCCCATCCTTGAGGGTCGAGGCCGAGGCGATCGTTCGGCCTTGCATGTCGTCGATCAACTGAGCATAGATGTGCCGGTTGGAGCGGAACACCGCCAGCCGCGGTCGCTCCGCCGTGCCGACGACCTTCTTGCGCACGCGGCAGATGGCGCCGCTTCCTCGATCTCACTTTCGTGTGTGTCATCGTGACCTCTTCTAACCTGCGACCTTCGCGGCCTTACCGGCCTTGCGACGGACATGTTCGCCTTCGTAACGGATGCCCTTGCGCCTTGTAGGGCTCGGGCTTGCGGATCGCTCTGATCTCGGCGGCCGTCTGCCCAACGAGCTCCTTGTCGATCCCCTTCACCACGATGCGGGTCGGCGTGGGAACCTCGAACTCGATCCCATCGGGGGCGGGCTTGGACACCGAGTGCGAGTACCCGACCTGGACTTCGAGGTCGTTTCCCTTCTTCGCGGCACGGTACCCGACGCCCTGGATCTCGAGCGCTTTCTCGTATCCCTGGGTTACGCCTTGAACCATGTTGGCGACCAAGCTCCTGATCAAACCGTGAAGAGCTTTGACCTCGCGTTGGTCGGTGGTCCGAGTGACGCGAAGCTCGTCGTCTTCCTTGCGCGATCTCGATCTTCTCCGGGAGCGCCCTGCTCAGCTCGCCCCGAGGACCCCGAACGGTGATCGAGCCCATGTCGATATGCACCTCCACGTCCGAAGGAACGAGGATCGGTGCCTGACCTATGCGAGACATTCTTGAGTCACTCCTCTACCAGACATATGCCAGCACCTCGCCGCCTACGCGCGACTGCCGGGCCTGCTTATCGGTCATGACACCGGCAGATGTGGAGATGATCGCCACACCGAGACCGCCCAGGACGCGCGGGAGCTCTCCCGCCCCCTTGTAGACCCGGCGGCCCGGCTTCGAGACGCGCCGGATACCTGCGATAGCCGGTTCCCGGTCTTCGGAGTAGCGCAGCACCACCTTGATCGCGGGGTGCGTTCCGTCTTCCTCGACCTTGTAGGAGAGCGCGTAGCCCTCCTCGACCAGGATCTTCGCGATGTTCTCCTTGATCTTGGACGACGGGATCAGAACGTCTTCATGTGCCGCACGAGCCGCGTTGCGGATGCGGGACAGCATGTCGGCGATGGGGTCAGTCATCGTCATATTCGCTACCAACTCGCTTTCGTGATGCCCGGGATCTCTCCGTTGTGCGCCATATCGCGGAAACAGAGCCGGCACAGGCCGAACCTGCGGTAGACGGCGCGAGGCCGGCCACATCTAACGCACCGGGTGTATTCACGGACCTTGAACTTGGCCTTCCTGTTCGCTTTCTCGCGCAGAGCTTTCTTGGCCATCTACGCCTCCACCCTCTGTTGGCTGAACGGGAACCCCAGCGCTGTGAGCAGCGCCCGGCCCTCTTCATCGGAATCTGCGTCTGTGACGATCGTGATGTCCATGCCCCGCGTGGCATCGATGTCGTCGTAATCCACCTCGGGAAAGACGAGCTGCTCGTTCACGCCGAAGCTGTAATTGCCGTGGCCGTCGAACGAACGGGGATCGAGCCCTCGGAAGTCCCTGATGCGAGGAAGCACGATCGAGAGAAGCCGGTCGAGGAAGTCCCACATGCGGTCGCCGCGCATCGTGACTGCGGCACCGATGGGCATCCCCTGGCGGATCTTGAAGGTGGCTATCGACTTACGGGCTTTGCGGATCGAAGGCTTCTGTCCGGTGATGATCGTGAGGTCTTTCACCGCCCCCTCGAGCAGCTTGTGCGTCCTTGGAGGCTTCGCCCACACCCATGTTGACGACGACCTTCTCCGGCCGCGCGACCTGCATGATGTTGCTCAAGCCGAGCTCGCCTTGCAGCTGACTCCGCAGCTCGCCGAAGTAGCGCTCTTTCAGCCTGGGCGTATATGTCGTTTGGGTTGCCATGTCTATAGCTCCGTTCCGCACTTCTTACAGACGCGCGTCTTGTTGCCTGATGCGTCGATCCGGTACCCGGATCGGGTTGGTCCATCGGTGGGGCAGACCAGCGCGACGTTCGAGATGTCGACCGCGGCCTCCTTGTGGGATATGCCACCCTCCTGGCCCCCTCGCTGATTCATGCGGATCTTCTCGTGCCGCGTCGCCCGGCTCACGCCCTCGACGATCACTTTCCGCTTACGAGGAAGGACCTCGAGGACGCGACCCTCTGCGCCGAGATCCTTGCCGGCGATGATAGCGACCTTGTCACCTTTTTTGACCTTGAGAGCCACTACAACACCTCCGGTGCGAGAGAAACGATCCTCATGAAGCGCCGGTCGCGGAGTTCCCGAGCCACCGGGCCGAAGATGCGTGTCCCGCGAGGCTGCATCTGGTTGTCCACGATCACGACGGCGTTGTCGTCGAACTTGATGTAGGAGCCATCGATGCGCCTACGTTCCTTCGCCGTCCGGACGACAACGGCCTTGACCACTTCGGACTTCTTGACGGCTCCGCCCGGGATCGCGTCCTTCACCGTGCACACGACGATGTCCCCGATGCCGGCATACCGGCGCCTGGAACCGCCCAGCACTTTGATCACCAGCACCTCGCGGGCGCCGGTGTTATCCGCGACACGACATCTGCTTTCTTGCTGTATCACTTCGCCTTTTCCACCACTTCCACGATGCGCCACCGCTTCGTCTTCGAGTAGGGACGCGTCTCCGCGATCCGAACGGTGTCGCCAACGCCGGACTCGTTCGACTCGTCATGAGCCTTGAGGCGGGTCGTCCGGCGCACGATCTTTCCGTACGTCTTGTGCTGAGCGGCATCGATCATCTCGACCACCACGGTCTTGTCCATCACATCGGACACGACGCGGCCGAGCCGACCTTTGCGCTTCCCTCTAGCTTCTGTGGTCTGGGTCTCGCTCATCCTCTACTCGCTTCCTCGTTCGATCCCTCGCCGTGCAACGTGAGCTCACGCTCCCGGGCGATGGTCTTGATGCGGGCGATATCTCGCCGCAGCTCGCGCAGGCGACGGTAGTTGTCGAGCTGCCCGGTCGCATGTTGGAAACGAAGGTTGAAGAGCTCCTCGCTCGTTTCCGCCAGACGGTTAGCCAGCTCGTCATCCGAGAGGTCCCGGATCTCAGATCCCTTCACCATCACTCCACCTCTAACGTCTGCTCGCGCGTTACGAATCTGCATTTGATGGGCAGCTTGTGGGCAGCCAACCTGATCGCTTCCTTGGCGAGCGGCTCGGGCACGCCGGCCAACTCGAACATGACACGACCGGGGCGCACAACCGCGACCCAGAACTCCGGGTTCCCTTTACCGGAACCCTGTCTGGTCTCCGCAGGCTTCTTGGTCACGGGCTTGTCCGGGAAGATGTTGATCCAGACCTTCCCGCCTCGCCTGATGTGACGGGTCATCGCGATCCTGGCCGCTTCGATCTGACGGTTACTGATCCAGCCGGGCTCGATCGCCATCAGTCCGTAGTCGCCGAAGTTCACGGTGGTCCCGCCCTTGGCGCGCCCTCGCATGCGTCCACGCTGCTGCTTGCGGTGACGAACCTTCTTGGGTTGCAACATCTCTACTTGTCCTCCTCGGGCGCGGGAGCCGCGGCCGGCTCGTCGACGCTGTCCGCGGGTGTCACCTGAACGTCATCGGGGACCTGCGCCGCTGGCGGCGACTCGGGAGTTGCCTCGGCGGGGGCCTCGACGGGCGCCGCCTCGGCTGTCTGCTTGGCCGCCTTCTTCGCCGGGTCGCTCGCCGTCTTCTTCGGGGTCGACGACGACTTGCCCTTCGCGGCATCGACCTTGGCGGCCGCGCTGGCGGCCGTTGGCTGGCTCGGCGACGCCCCGGCCTCGGCCTGAGCGCGTCCCCGGCCACCCTCAGGGCGTCGCGCTCGTGCGCGCTCCTCGGCTCCACGCCCCACGGTCTCACCGGCCGCGAGAGCGGCCTCTCTCCGCAGACGAGCCGTGTCTCGCACGGATGCGTAGATATCCTGGAACGGTCCCCGGTAGATCCACACCTTCACTCCGATCCGACCGAAGGTGGTCTTGGCTTCGGAGAAGCCGTAATCGATGTCGGCTCGAAGGGTATGGAGTGGCATCTGACCGTCGATGTACCACTCGCTACGACTCATCTCGGCGCCGCCCAGTCGTCCGCCGCACTGCACCCTGATCCCCTTGGCGCCGTGACGCATCGCGGTCCCGACCGCCTTCTTCATGGCTCTCCGGAAAGAGACACGGCTCGCCAACTGCTCGGCCACGCCTTGGGCGATCAGTTGTGCGTCGAGCTCGGGCTGCTTCACCTCGATGATGTTGAGTCGCACGTCCACGGGCTTCCCGTAGATCTTTGACTCCATCGTTTCGAGATGCGACCTCAGCCTCTCGGCCTCGGAGCCCCGTCGACCGATGACGATCCCCGGACGCGCGGTGTGAGCGTCGATGCGGACGCGCTCGCGCGTGCGTTCGATGTCGATCCTGCTTATCCCGGCATGAGGCAACTGCCCCATCAGGTACTCACGGATCCTGAGATCCGCCTCGAGGTAGTCCCGATACTGCTTCTCCGAGAACCACCGGGACTTCCAATCCGTATGGATCCCGAGCCGGAAGCCGTAGGGATGAACCTTCTGACCCATTTACGACTCCCCCTCTTTCTTCTTGGTCGACTTCTTCGCCGTGGTCTTCTTCGCCGTGGTCTTCTTGGCGGTCGTCTTCTTGGCGGTCGTCTTCTTGGCGGTCGTTTTCTTGGCGGTCGTCTTCTTGGCGGTGCGTCTTCTTGGCGGTGCTCGCCGAGCTCTCCCCGGAAGCTGCCTCGCTCGCGTCCGAGGCGGCACCCCGAGCCGGGCCCGTCCCCGCGGAATCCTTCCGGGTCCTGCGCGCCGCGCGGCGCGACGACCGAGCGGCCGGCAACTCTTCCACGATCTCCTCGGGGCGTCCGACGACGACCGAGATGTGGCAGGTCCGCTTCCTCACTCGGGTAGCGCGGCCCATCGCTCGTGGCCGGAACCGCCGGAGCGTGGGTCCCTCGTCGACCCATGCGCGCTGCACCACCAGTTCGTCGGTAGGCAATCCCCGATTGTGCTCGGCGTTGGCGACCGCGGACTCGAGGACCTTTGGCAACGGTCGTCGAGGCTCCTCTCGGCGTGAACCGCAGGACGCGACGAGCATCTTCCACGTGACGACCGCGGATGAGGTCGACCACTTGGCGAGCCTTGGTCGAGGACATGCGGATGAATCGGGCCGTCGCGATGGCCTCCTGAGCGTCGGGTGCGATCTTGCGTGCCATCTACTTGACCCTCGTGGTTCGTTCTGCCGAGCCACCGTGCGTGCGGAACGCCCGTGTGGGCGCGAACTCGCCCAGCTTGTGACCGACCATTGACTCGGTGACGTATACGGGCACGTGCTTGCGCCCATCGTGGACGGCGATCGTGTGACCGACCATCTCGGGGATCACGGTCGAGCGACGAGACCACGTCTTGATGACGCGCTTCTCGTTCTTCTTGTTCATCTCGACGACCTTGACCAGAAGATGGTCGTCCACGAACGGGCCCTTCTTCAGACTCCTAGGCACTAACGACCTCTCTTCTTGCCGCGCCTGCGGACGATCATGGCGTCGGACTGCTTCTTACTGCCGCGTCCGGCCCTCTTTCTTGCCCCATGGGCTGACGGGGTGGCGCCCACCGGACGACTTTCCCTCTCCACCGCCGAGCGGGTGGTCGACCGGATTCATCGACGACGCCGCGCACCGACGGACGCTTGTTTTCCAGCGGTTGCGACCGGCTTTGCCGATCGAGATGAGCTCCGACTCCGCGTTGCCGACCTCTCCGACCGTCGCTCGGCAATCCATCCGGACCATGCGCATCTCGCCCGACGGCAACCGGAGGGTCGCCTGGGCGCCTTCTTTTGCGACGAGCTGCACCGAGGACCCTGCGGAGCGAGCCATCTTGCCGCCGGCGCCGGGCTTCAACTCGACGTTGTGCACCACCGTACCGACGGGGATGTTTCTCAACGGCAGCGCGTTGCCGGGACGGATGTCTGCGCCGGGACCCGACTGGAGGATGTCGCCGACCTTCACGCGGTTCGGCATGAGGATGTATCGCTTCTCGCCGTCCTTGTAGTGGAGGAGAGCGATCGCGTGCGTTGCGGTTGGGGTCGTACTCGACGTGAGCGACTTTGGCCGGAACACCGTCCTTGTTGCGCCGGAAATCGATCGACCCTGTAGCGGACCTTGTTGCCCGCCGCCCTGGTGGCGCGTGGTGATACGGCCGTAGTTGTTGCGTCCGGCCTTCTTCGGATTCGGCTCGAGAAGCGACTTCTCGGGCTCGGCCCGAGTCAGCTCGGCATAATCCGAGTGAGACTGGAACCTACGGCCCGGCGATGTCGGTTTCGATTTGCGGATCGGCATCTATGACCCCTTAGCCTGCTGCTCGAAGATCTCGATCTTGTCGCCCGGCGGCGAGCTTCACGATCGCTCGCTTGGTGTCCGGGCGCTTTCCCTGTCGTGAAGCGGAAACGCTTGACCTTGCCCTTGCGGTTCAGCGGTGTTGACTTTCGAGACACCTTCACGTCCCAGATCGTCTCGACCGCTTGGCGGATCTCGGTCTTGTTGGCGTCCGGGTGAACGAGGAACGTGTAGGCGTTGTTGTCGATCAGCGAATACGACTTCTCGCTGACGACCGGCGCCAGGATCACGTCACGCGGGTTGTTCTTGGTCGACGGACTCATGCGGACGCCTCCATTCTCGGCCTTGCGGCCGAACCGGTCGAACGCCGCCGTCGTGAACATCGACCGCGTCGGCAACCAGCACATCGTAGGTGGACAGCGATCCGACCAGAGAGAACGCAACGTGATCGAGGTTGCGGAACGCCCGGTCCACGGTCCTGGAGGTCTCGTCCTCGGGGTCGAGCACGATGAGAGCTCGTCCCTCGATGCCCGCTGCACCGATGCAGGCCGCCGCCGCCTTGGTCTTGGTGCTCCTCGAACCCGTCGAGGATCCAGATCCTGTCCGCGTTCGCCTTGTCCGCCAGCGCAGAGCGCAATGCCGCCTTGCTTCATCTTCTTGGGCAGCGCGGACCGTGTAGTCACGGGGTTTGGGGCCGAACACAGAGCCTCCGCCGACCCAGATCGGGCTGCGGATCGAGCCATGACGGGCGCGCCCCGTTCCCTTCTGCCGCCACGGCTTCGCGCCACCGCCGCGAACCTCCGACGTCGTCTTCGTCGAAGCGGTCCCGGACCGGGCGCGCGGCCAGCTGGGCCGTCACGACCTGGTGCATGACCGCCATCGTTGATCTCTCCGCCGAAAGATCTCGTCGGGGAGATCGCGGTTGCTGGTCGCTCTTGCCGGCGCCGTCGATCACTTTCGCCTTGAGTTCGCCATCAGCTTGCCTTCCTTCCGCTGCTCCGCTGCCGCAGCCGCACCGCGCGACGCACCATCACGAGTCCACCCTTCGGCCCGGGAACGGCTCCCCTTATCAACAGGAGGTTGCGCTCGGGGTCCGCCTTGATGACCTGCAGGTTCAGCGTGGTCACCCGGGTATGGCCCATGTGGCCCGCCATGCGGGTGCCCTTGAAGACGCGAGCCGGTGTTGCGCAGGCGCCGATCGAGCCGGGCGAGCGGTGCTTCTTCTGGGTACCGTGCGACGCGCCGAGAGGCCTTTGAAGTTGTGACGCTTCATACCGTCCGGCGAAACCCTTGCCCTTCGTGACGCCGATGACGTCGACCATCTCGCCGTTCTCGAAGACGTCCGCCTTGATCTCGTCGCCCGACGAGAACTCGCCGAGACTCGTCCAGCCGAAGCTCGACGAGATGGCGCGCTGGTTCGATGCTCGCCTTCGCGAAGTGGCCGGCCAAGTCGGCTTGTTCGTCCGCTTGCCGCGACGCCGAAAGCCAGCTGGATGGCCGTATAACCGTCGGTGTCCGGGCGTCTTCACCTGTGCGACACGGCAGGGGCCCGCTTCGACGACGGTAACCGGGAACGGCATGACCGTCCTCGTCGAAGACCTGAGTCATCCCGATCTTGCGACCGAGGATCCCTTTCATCTCTGCCATGGGCTTTTTCTGTGCCTCTCTCTACTCGTTACAGCTTCAGTTCGATGTCGACGCCGGCCGGAAGATCGAGGCGCTGAAGCGAGTCCACGGTCTTCGGCGTCGGATTGACGATGTCGAGCAACCTCTTGTGGGTTCGCATCTCGAAGTGCTCGCGCGAGTCCTTGTCCTTGTGCGGCGAGCGGATGACCGTGTAGATCGAACGCTCGGTGGGAAGTGGGATCGGGCCGTTGACGCTCGCGCCCGTTCGAGTCACCGTCTCGACGATCTTCTTCGCCGACTGGTCGATGACCTCGTGGTCATAGGCCTTCAGCCTGATCCGGATCTTCATTCCGCTCGCCACTGCGTTCTCCGCTCTACTCGACGATCTTCGTGACTCGGCCGGCGCCGACGGTGCGACCACCCTCACGGATGGCGAAGCGAAGACCCTCGTCCATGGCCACCGGCTGGATCAGCTCGACTTCCATCTCGGTGTTGTCTCCCGGCATGACCATCTCGGTGCCCCGAGGCAGCTGCACGGAGCCGGTCACGTCCGTGGTGCGGAAGTAGAACTGAGGACGGTAGTTGTTGAAGAACGGCGTGTGCCGGCCACCCTCGTCCTTGGACAGGATGTACACCTGAGCCTTGAACTTGGTGTGCGGCGTGATCGAGCCCGGCTTGCAGAGGACCTGGCCACGCTGGACCTCGTCCTTCTTGGTGCCACGCAGCAAGATGCCTGCGTTGTCGCCGGCCTGCGCCTCATCGAGCATCTTGCGGAACATCTCGATCCCGGTGACGACCGTCTTCGAGGTCTTCGGGCTCGATACCGACGATCTCGATCTCCTCGCCGACCTTCAGCACGCCCTGCTCCACACGTCCGGTGACGACCGTCCCACGACCGGTGATCGTGAAGACGTCCTCGATCGGCATCAGGAACGGCTTGGCGGTGTCGCGCTCGGGCTCGGGGATGTACTCGTCCACCGTTCTTCATGAGCTCGAGGATCTGGGCCGCTGCCTCGGCGTCGCCGTCGAGCGCCTTCAGCGCGGACACCCGGGCGACAGGAACGTCGTCGCCGGGGAACTCGTACTCGCTGAGGAGCTCGCGCACCTCGAGCTCGACGAGGTCGAGGAGCTCGGGGTCGTCGACCATGTCGACCTTGTTGAGTGCCACGACGATGTAAGGCACGTTCACCTGACGGGCGAGCAGCACGTGCTCCCGGGTCTGGGGCATCGGGCCGTCCGCCGCGGAGACCACGAGGATCGCCCCGTCCACCTGTGCGGCGCCGGTGATCATGTTCTTGATGTAGTCGGCGTGACCCGGCATGTCGACGTGGGCGTAGTGCCGATTCTCCGTCTCGTACTCGATGTGCGCGATGGCGATCGTGATGCCGCGCTCCTTCTCTTCAGGAGCGTTGTCGATCTCGTCGAAGGCGGTGAACGTCGACCTCCGGGTTGCTGTCGGACAGAACCTTCGTGATGGCTGCTGTCAAGTGTCGTCTTCCCATGGTCGATGTGACCCATGGTGCCGATGTTTACGTGCGGCTTGTTCCGCTCGAACTTCTTCTTAGCCATCGCCTCTCCTTCTCCCTACTTGTCGACCGGTTCGCCACGAACCGCTGCAACAACGTCATCTGCAATTGACTTGGGCACTTCCTGATAAGAGTTGAACTGCATCGTGTATGTCGCACGCCCCTGTGTGCGGCTGCGGAGCTCGGTCGCGTAGCCGAACATCTGGGCGAGTGGAACCTGCGCCTTGACGATCCTGTCGGTTCCCCGCTGGTCCATCTGTTCGATGCGCCCTCGACGACTCGAGAGATCGCCGATGACGTCGCCCATGTACTCCTCCGGCGTCACGACCTCGACGTCGAAGATCGGCTCGAGCAAAGCGGGCTCCGGCCTTCCTGACGGCATCCTTGAAGCCCATCGAGCCCGCGATCTTGAACGCCATCTCGGATGAGTCGACGTCGTGGTACGAGCCGTCGGTGAGCGTCACGCGCACGTCCACCACCGGGATAGCCGGCGAGCACGCCGGATGCCATGGCTTCCTGCACACCATGGTCCACGGCGGGGATGTACTCGTTCGGGATACGACCGCCGGTGATCTTGTTGATGAACTCGTAACCCCCGCCGGGGCCCGTGGGCTCGAGGTTCGATGTACGACGTGCGCGTACTGACCCTTACCACCGGTCTGCTTCACGTAGCGCAGGTTCGGCCTTCTCTACCGACTTGCCGATCGTCTCGCGGTAGGCCACCTGAGGCTTCCCGACGTTGGCCCCGACCTTGAACTCGCGGAGCAGGCGGTCGACCAGCACCTCGAGATGCAGCTCGCCCATCCCGGAGATGATCGTCTGGCCCGTGTCCTCGTCGGTGTGGACGCGGAACGTTGGGTCCTCCTCGGACAGCTTCTGGAGGCCGTTACCAAGCTTGTCGGAGTCAACCTTTGACTTCGGCTCGATCGCGACGTCGATCACGGGCGTGGGGAACACCATCTCCTCTAGAAGGACGGGATCGGACGGGTCGCACAGCGTGTCCCCCGTCAGGGTCTGCTTCAATCCGACGACGGCCACGATGTCCCCGGTGAACACCACGTCTTTGTCCTCACGGTGATTCGCGTGCATCTGGAGGATGCGTCCGATGCGCTCTTTACGGTCGCGCGCGGAGTTCGTTACGGCGTCGCCGCTCTTCAACGTCCCCGAGTACACCCGCAGGTACGTGAGGCGGCCCACGTAGGGGTCGCTCATGATCTTGAACGCGAGGGCCGAGAACGCCTCGTTGTCCTGAGGCTTGCGTTCGGCCGGCTCGCCGGTAATCGGGTGCTTTCCCACGTACGGAGGGAGGTCGCTCGGGCTTGGCAGGTACCAGCAGATCGCGTCGAGCAGCGGCTGCACGGCCTTGTTCTTGAAGGCGGTCCCGCAGAACACGGCTGTGATCTCGTTGTTCAGGGTGGCCTTGCGGATCGCCTTGCGAAGAGCGTCGACGTCCGGGTCCCCCTCGGCGACGTACGTCTCCATGATGTTCTCGTCGTAGTCGGCGAGCGCCTCGATCAGGTCGTGCCGGTACTGGTCGGCCTGCTCCTTGAGGTCGTCGGGGATCGGGCGGTCTTCCCATTCCTCGCCCATCCCGTCGGAGGGCCAGTAGTGGGCGACCATCGTGACCAGGTCCACGACGCCGTGGAAGTTGTCCTCTTTACCGATCGGGAGCTGGATGACAGACGGGCCGCGTGTCGAGGCGGTCCTGGATCATGTCCACGGTGCGGAAGAAATCGGCTCCGATGCGGTCCATCTTGTTCACGAAGCACATACGAGGGACCTCGTAGCGGTCGGCTTGGCGCCACACCGTCTCGGACTGCGGCTCCACGCCGGCGACGGCATCGAACACCGCGACCGCCCCGTCGAGCACCCGGAGACTCCGCTCGACCTCGATCGTGAAGTCGACGTGACCCGGCGTATCGATGATGTTGATCCAGTAGCCCTTCCAGTGAGCGGTCGTCGCGGCGGAGGTGATCGTGATGCCGCGCTCCTGCTCCTGGACCATCCAGTCCATCACCGCGGCGCCTTCGTGGACCTCGCCGATCTTGTAGGTCCGGCCGGTGTAATAGAGGATGCGCTCGGTCGTCGTGGTCTTGCCCGCATCGATGTGGGCCATGATCCCGATATTGCGAGTCCGGTTGAGCGGGTACTCGCCGCGACCGGCCCGCCGCCCTTTACCTCACGGAGCTGCGGACGATCCTGTTGTTTCTGCTTCTGTGCTGCTTCAGCCATCTCTCTCCTCAGAGGACGTTCCGCGATGCAGGAACGTCAGTGGAACGTCATCACCATCTGTAGTGGGCGAACGCCTTGTTGGCGTCGGCCATCTTGTGCATGTCTTCGCGCCGCTTCACCGCGCCGCCGGTGCCGCCGGAGGCGTCCAGCACCTCGGCAGCGAGGCGGTCCGCCATGCGTGCGCTCTCTGCGGTTGCGCGAGAAGATGACCAGCCACCGGATCGCGAGGGTGGTCCCCCTGCGGGACGTCACCTCCACGGGCACCTGGTAGGTGGCGCCTCCCACGCGACGCGAGCGCACCTCGAGCAGAGGCTTGATGTTGTCGACCGCCTTCTTGAGGATCGGTAGGGGATCCCTGTCCGGTCCTCTCGGCCACCTTGGCCAGCGCTTCGTACACGACCCTGTCGGACAGACCCTTCTTTCCCCGCGTCATGATGCGGTTCTGGATCTGCGTCACCAGAGCGGAGTTGTAGACGGGGTCGGGGATGAGCTCCCGGCGGGCGGCGGGACCCTTGCGAGGCATCAGGCACCGCCTTTCTTGGCACCGTACTTCGAGCGGGATTTGGTGCGGTCGCGCACCCCCGCCGTATCCAGGGCGGCGCGGACGATCTTGTAGCGAACGCCCGGAAGGTCCTTCACTCGGCCCCCACGGACGAGCACGATCGAGTGCTCCTGCAGGTTGTGGCCGATGCCAGGGATGTACGCGGTTATCTCGATACCGGAGGTGAGGCGAACGCGGGCGACCTTGCGCAGAGCGGAGTTCGGCTTCTTGGGGGTGTTCGTGTACACCCGGGTGCACACCCCGCGGCGCTGTGGCGACCCCTTGAGGGCCGGCGATTTCGACTTTTCCTTCTTCGTCTCGCGTCCTTGTCGGACGAGTTGCTGAATGGTCGGCAACCTGTTCCTTTCCAACGCAACCGATCCACGCTCCCGGACCTTCGGCCCGGGTGCCTCACCTCTATGGACCTCACGGCGACCGCGTACACCTCGCCTCGAGGTCGTTTGTGCGTCACTCTCCGAGAGATAGGGGCCGAGCGGCCACGACGGGCAGCCTCGGATGTCCTCTCGACGACGCTTACGTGCGTCCGGCGATCTACCCAACTTCGACGGTTCCCCGTGAGGGCCTATCGAAGCTCACCGGACTCGGGTTTGCTCCCAGTCCTTCAAACGTCTACCAACACGTCTGGGACGCGCGGAGCGTCCCCTTCCGGGGACGACCGCCAAGGATAGGTGAGGCGCCCGGTTCGGTCAACCGGGCGCCTTCCCGTGACTCCTGCTATTCGGCGGCTTGCGTGACCTCTTCGGCCTCGTCCTCGACGGCTCCGTTTCCGGCGCCGTCATCGTCGGGCACCGCTTGCAGGCCCGATCCGGGCGACCCGAACAGCTCGCGTGCCGCAGAGGCGGCATCCTCGTCGCCGACCACTCGAGGCGGCAGACCGAACATGGCCCGAGCCTCCTCGTCGCTCATCGCGCCCTCGCCGGTCGCCTCCACACGGGTGGAGCGGTAGCGGGTCATCCCCGTACCGGCAGGGATCAGCTTGCCGATGATGACGTTCTCCTTGAGTCCCAGGAGTGGGTCGGATTTGCCCTTGATGGCGGCCTCCGTGAGGACCCTGGTGGTCTCCTGGAAGGAAGCGGCAGACAACCACGATTCCGTCGCCAGCGACGCCTTGGTGATGCCCATGAGAACGGGGCGAGCCGTCGCGGCCTCGCCACCGTTGGACACCACGGTCTCGTTGGATTCTGCGAACACCCTGGCGTCGACCAGCTCGCCGGGGAGGAACTCCGTCTCGCCCGGCTCGACGACCGTGACCTTGCGAAGCATCTGCCGCACGATCACCTCGATGTGCTTGTCGTGGATCGGAACGCCCTGGCTGCGGTACACGCTCTGGACCTCGCCGACGAGGTAGTTCTGCACCTCGCGCTGGCCCATGACGTCGAGGATCTCGTCCGGGTCCTTCGACCCTTCGGTGAGAGCATCCCCTGCCTGCACGGCGTCGCCGCTCCGTACCCGCAAACGGGCGTGGCGCGGGACCTTGTAGGGGATCGGCTCGCTGCCGTCGTCCGGGATGACCTCGATTGCCCTGGTGCGCTCGTCCTCCTGGATCTCGACCCGGCCGGATGCCTTCGCGATCTCGGCCTTCCCTTTCGGGGTCCGAGCCTCGAAGAGCTCCACCACACGAGGCAGACCGTGCGTGATGTCCTCGCCGGCCACACCACCGGTGTGGAACGTACGCATCGTCAACTGGGTGCCCGGCTCACCGATCGACTGGGCGGCGATGATGCCCACCGCCTCGCCGAGCTCGATCCACTTGCCCGTCGCCATCGACGCGCCGTAGCACTTCTGACAAACGCCGTGGCGCGCATCGCACGTGAGGGCCGAGCGAGCCCTGACCTCTTCGACCCCGCCTTCGAGGATCGCGTCGCGAACCTCAGGGGTGACGAGGTCGCCGCGTGCTGCGACCACTGTGCCGTCGGGTGCGTTTGCGTCCTCGAGGAGGGCGCGACCCAGGAGCTTCTGCTTGAGGAACGCTCGCTGTTCTTCGATGTTGAGGGTGACTCCGCGGTCGGTTCCGCAGTCTTCGATCCGGATGAGGACCTCCTGCGACACGTCGACCAGACGACGGGTGAGGTAGCCGGAGTCGGCCGTTCTCAGAGCCGTGTCGGCCAGACCCTTCCGGGCGCCGTGCGTCGAGATGAAGTACTCGAGCACCGTCAGACCCTCGCGGAAGTTCGCGCGGATCGGACGCGGGATGATCTCGCCTCGCGGGTTGGCGACGAGACCACGCATACCTGCGATCTGACGCAGCTGCATGATGTTGCCTCGGGCTCCGGAGTTGGCCATCATCCAGATCGGGTTGAGCTCGTCGAATCCGGCCTCCATCGCATCTCGCACTCGATCGGTGGCCTCGGTCCACACCTCGATGAGCTCCTGGCGGCGCTCCTCCTCGGTGATGACACCGCGGCGATACTGCGTCTCGATCTTCTCGGCCCGCTTCTCGTGCTCGGCCAGGATCTTCGGCTTCTCAGGTGGTGTGGTTACGTCGTCAAGTCCGATGGTTACGCCGGACTTGGTCGCGTACATGAACCCCGTCGCCTTCAAGGCATCGAGGATCTCGGCAAGATCCTTCTTCCCGAAGATCCGCGCACAGCGGTCGACGAGAGCCGAGAGCTCCTTCTTCTTGATGGTTGCGTCCTGGAACGGGAACTCCTCCGGGAAGGCCTCGTTCAGAATCACGCGTCCGGCGGTCGTCTCCTTGAGTCGACCGGGATTGGCGTCGTACTCCTCCTGAGGCTCCTCCTCGAAGCGCTTGAGTCCACGCACCTTCACCCGGGCGTGGATGCCCACCGCTTTCGCGTCGTACGCCTTGTAGAGCTCCTCCGCCGAGGAGAACGCCTTGCCTTCGCCAATCTCGCCGTCCTTCTTCACGGTCAAGTAGTAGGCGCCGATGATGATGTCCTGTGTCGGAGCGACGATGGGGTCGCCGTGGGCCGGCGACAACACGTTGTGCGCGGACAGCATCAGGATGCGTGCCTCGGCCTGCGCCTCCGCCGACAGCGGTACGTGCACGGCCATCTGATCACCGTCGAAGTCGGCGTTGAACGCAACGCAGACCAACGGGTGGATCTGGATGGCCTTGCCCTCGACGAGCACGGGCTCGAAGGCCTGGATGCCCAAACGGTGAAGCGTCGGGGCTCGGTTCAAGAGCACGGGGTGCTCGTGGATGATCTCCTCGAGCACATCCCACACGTGCGGTCGACTTCTTTCGACCATGCGCTTCGCGCTCTTGATGTTCTGAGCGTGGCCGAGATCCACCAGCCGCTTCATGACGAACGGCTTGAAGAGCTCGAGAGCCATCTGCTTCGGCAGACCACACTGGTGGAGCTTCAGCTTCGGTCCCGAAACGATCACGGAACGACCGGAGTAGTCCACACGCTTACCGAGCAGGTTCTGACGGAAACGACCCTGCTTGCCCTTGAGCATGTCCGATAGGGACTTGAGCGCCCTGTTGCCGGGACCCGTAACGGGGCGACCACGACGACCGTTGTCGAACAACGCGTCGACCGCCTCCTGGAGCATGCGCTTCTCGTTATTGACGATAATCTCCGGCGCGCCCAGATCCAACAGCCTCTTGAGACGGTTGTTCCGGTTGATCACACGCCTGTAGAGGTCGTTCAGGTCGCTGGTCGCGAAGCGGCCACCGTCCAGCTGCACCATCGGGCGCAGGTCGGGCGGGATGACCGGGACGCAGTCGAGGACCATGCCCATCGGAGAGTTCTTCTTCGTGGTGTCCGAGAAGGGGGCGACGACCTTCAACCGCTTGATCGCACGCTGGCGCTTCTGGCCCTTGGCGTTCTTGATCTGATCCCGGAGGAACTCCTCCTCCGCCTTCAGGTCGAGACCGGCGAGCAGGTCCTGGATCGACTCGGCCCCCATCCCGCCGCGGAAGTAATCGCCGTAGCGATCCTTCAGCTCCCGCCAGATGATCTCGTTCTCCTCGATGTACTTGACGGTGAGGTTCTGGAAGGTCTCGAAGGTCATCTTGAGCTCTTCGATCTTCCGAGCCGCGCGCTCGCGTACTTCCTTCTGCTGGCGCTCCGACTGATTCTTGGCCGCCGTCTTCTCGGACGAGCGAGCCTTGCGACCTTCCATCTCCGCGAGACGACCTTCCGTCTCCTTGAGGATCTCCTCGAGGCGGCGGTCCCGGTCGGTCTCGAACTGCGCGACCTCGCGTTGCACCTCTTCCTCGAGTCGAGGAAGGTCCTTGTGCCTCTTGGTGTCATCCACGTTCGTCACGATGGAGGCGGCAAAGTAGATGACCTTCTCGAGGTTCTTCGGAGCGATGTCGAGCAGGTATCCCAGACGGGAGGGGACGCCCTTGAAGTACCAGATGTGCGTCACCGGTGCGGCGAGCTCGATGTGCCCCATGCGCTCGCGTCGTACCTTGGCGCGGGTCACCTCGACCCCACAACGTTCGCAGATGATGCCCTTGAAGCGAACGCGCTTGTACTTACCGCAGTAACACTCCCAGTCCTTGGTGGGGCCGAAGATCTTCTCGCAGAAGAGACCGTCCTTCTCCGGCTTCAGCGTCCGGTAGTTGATCGTCTCCGGCTTCTTGACCTCACCGTTCGACCAGGTTCGGATCTGATCTCCGGTTGCGAGACCGATCCGTAGTTCGTCGAAATAGTTCACGTCGAGCATATGTGGCTAAACCTCCTCAACGCTGGATGGCTCGCGGCGGGACAGATCGATACCGAGTTCCTCCGCGGTGCGGAAGATGTCTTCATCGATCTCTTTCATCTCGATCTCTTCACCCTCGGCCGAGAGAACCTCGACGTTCAGGCACAACGATTGCATCTCTTTGATCAGGACCTTGAAGGACTCGGGGATCCCCGGTTCGGGGATGTTCTCGCCCTTGACGATGGCCTCGTAGACCTTCACGCGACCGAGCACATCGTCCGACTTGATCGTCAGCAGCTCCTGCAGGCAGTAAGCCGACCCGTAAGCCTCGAGTGCCCACACCTCCATCTCACCGAAGCGCTGGCCGCCGAATTGAGCCTTACCTCCGAGCGGCTGCTGGGTGATCATCGAGTAAGGACCGGTCGAACGAGCGTGGATCTTGTCGTCGACCATGTGGCTCAGCTTCAGGATGTACATGTAACCAACGGTGATGTCGTTGTCGTACGGATCGCCGCTGCGTCCATCGAACAGACGCGCTTTACCGACCGCGTTCACCAGCGGGTATTCGGTCTTGCGCTTCGACACCGTGTCGAGCGCGTCGAGGATCTCGTTCTCACGTGCCCCGTCGAACACCGGGGTCGATACCCAGGTGGGCTCGGCCTTCGGCCATGCGCCGGTGACGCCGCCCTCGAGGTCTGCTCCGTCTTCCCATCGTTGCTTCGCGGCCCACCCGAGGTGCGCCTCGAGCACCTGCCCGAGGTTCATCCGTGAAGGCACGCCGAGAGGGTTCAGGATGACGTCGACGGGCGTCCCGTCGGCGAGGAACGGCATGTCCTGCTCCGGAAGGATCTTCGAGATGACGCCCTTGTTCCCGTGACGACCGGCGAGTTTGTCTCCCTCCGAGATCTTCCTCTTCTGAGCGACGAACACCCGCACCATCTCGTTCACTCCCGGCGACAGCTCGTCGCCGTTGTCGCGCGAGAACTCGTGCACGCCGATGACCTTGCCGTCCTCACCGTGAGGCATCTTCAGAGAGGTGTCGCGTACTTCACGAGCCTTCTCTCCGAAGATCGCGCGGAGGAGTCGTTCCTCCGGCGTCAGCTCGGTCTCGCCCTTCGGGGTTACCTTCCCGACCAGGACGTCTCCGGGGCCGACATCTGCGCCGATCCGGATGATCCCCCGCTCGTCGAGGTCCGCGAGGACCTCCTCCGACACGTTCGGGATGTCTCGGGTGATCTCTTCCGGACCGAGCTTGGTGTCGCGGGCATCGATCTCGTACTCCTCGATGTGGATCGACGTAAGAACATCGTCCTTCACCAGTCGTTCCGAGACGATGATCGCGTCCTCGAAGTTGTAACCCTCGTAGCTCATGAACGCCACGAGTGCGTTCGCGCCGAGCGCGAGCTCGGCCCGATCCGTCGAGGACCCGTCGGCGAGCGAGTCGCCCTTCTTGACCTTCTGACCCTCGCGCACGAGAGGACGCTGGTTGATGCAGGTCGACTGGTTGGACCGACGGAACTTGTCGAGCTTGTGAACGGTGCGCTCGTTGCCCGAAGCAACCACGATCTGGTGGGCGGACACTTCCTCGATCGTTCCGCTCTGCTCGGAGATGATCACGTCGCCCGCATCGATCGCGGCCCTGAACTCGAGGCCGGTCCCGACTATCGGGGCTGTCGGACGCATCAAGGGCACGGCCTGACGCTGCATGTTGGCGCCCATGAGGGCCCGGTTCGCGTCGTCGTGCTCGAGGAAGGGGATGCAGGCGGCGGACACGGAGACGATCTGCTTCGGCGAGACGTCCATGTACTCGACCTCGGACGCTTCGACGTAGTCGAGCTCGTTGTGCCGCGCGCGTACGAGGACCTTGTCCTCGTCGAACCTGCCGTTCTCGTCGAGGACGGCGTTCGCCTGGGCGATGACCGCCCAGTCCTCTTCGTCGGCGGTCAGGTAGTCGACCTTGTTGGAGACCTTGCCATTGTCGACCCGCCGGTAAGGCGTCTCGATGAAGCCGTACCGGTTGAGCCAGCGCGTAGGTCGAGAGCGAGGCCATCAAGCCGATGTTCGGACCCTCCGGCGTCTCGATCGGACACATGCGACCGTAGTGACTTGGGTGCACGTCCCTGACCTCGAACCCCGCGCGCTCGCGCGACAGGCCACCCGGCCCAAGGGCCGAGAGCCGCCGGCGGTGCGTAAGACCGGCCAGCGGGTTGGTCTGGTCCATGAACTGGCTGAGCTGGCTCGACCCGAAGAACTCTTTGATCGAGGCGACGACCGGGCGGATGTTGATCAGGGTCTGCGGCGTGATCGCCTCGACGTCCTGGGTTGTCATGCGCTCCTTGACGACGCGCTCCATCCGGGACAGCCCCACTCGGATCTGGTTCTGCAGGAGCTCGCCCACCGGACGCACCCGGCGGTTGCCGAAGTGATCGATGTCATCGGTCTCGTAGTCGGGGTTGCCGGCATGGAGCCGGACGAGGTAGCGGATCGTCTCGAGGATGTCCTCTTGACGGAGAACGGTCCCCATCTCCTTGATCGTCTTCTCGTCGTACTTGAACCCAAGCTTCTTGTTGGCCTTGTAGCGGCCGACCTTAGCCAGGTCGTAGCGCTTGCCGTTGAAGAACAGGTTGTCGAGAAGGTTCCTCGCGCTCTCGACGGTGGGAGGCTCGCCCGGCCGCAGCTTGCGGTAGACGTCCATGAGAGCTTCTTCCTGGGTCTCGATGGGATCCTTCTCGAGAGTCAGAGCGATCGACTCGGCGCCGTCGAAGAGATCGAGAATCTCCTGATCGCTGCCGAAGCCGAGGGCCTTCAGGAAGACCGTGACGTACTGGCGACGCTTCCGGTCCACGCGCACGCCGACCGTGTCGCGCTTATCGGTCTCGAACTCGAGCCAAGCTCCGCGGGCCGGGATCACCTTGCAGGCGAAGACGTCTTTGTCCGAGGTCTTGTCCACATTGCGATCGAAGTAGACGCCCGGAGACCGGACGAGCTGCGATACGACGACACGCTCGGTGCCGTTGATGATGAAGGTTCCCTTGTCGGTCATCATCGGGAAGTCCCCCATGAAGACCGTCTGCTCCTTGATCTCGCCGGTCTCCTTGTTGATGAAGGCAGCGGTCACGAACAGCGGACGGGAATAGTCGAGGTCTTTCTCCTTGCACTCGTCCTCGTCGAACTTCGGAGCCTTGAACTCGTGCGTGATGAACTGCAGCGCGAGGTTCCCGGTGAAGTCCTCGATCGGCGAGATATCCGACAGGGTCTCGTTCAGGCCCTCATTGAGGAACCAGAGAAAAGACTCTCGCTGTACGGATATGAGGTTCGGAGGGGGAAGGGGTTCTTGGAGCTTTGCGAAGGTACGGCGGTCGCGCAGGGCGTTAGACGACAAGCGATCCTCCTCGGCTTGTTGCAGGACGGCGATCCGATCCGAACCCGGGAGGGGGGCCGTCGAACTCCCTCTCGAGGTCGTCCCCAACCGGAACCACCTGGACGGTTCTTAGCCGCGCGACAGGTCGTATCGAACGGTCGGGGGTAGGGCACAGCAGCAAGCCAGCATAGGCGTCAGCCCATACTGGCGTCAAGCGGATGCTTGATGCGTTCGTCGGTATAGATACTCCTTGGAGCCAGCTGAGGACACTCTAGACCCGAGCGCCCGAATTGGTCAACAACGTCCGGCCCCGGTCCATTCCCGGGCCCACCCCCGAACGCGGCAGGAGGGCGGGGCCCCCACAGGGGTCCACCCTCCCAGATCGAGCGGCTACTTGAGCTCGACGCTGGCGCCGGCTCCCTCGAGCTTGCCCTTGGCCTCCTCGGCCTGCTCCTTCGTGACCTTCTCCAGCACCGGCTTGGGGGCCGAATCCACGAGATCCTTGGCCTCTTTCAGTCCGAGGCTCGTGAGCGCCCGAACCTCCTTGATGACCTGGATCTTCTTGTCTCCGGCGCCGTTCAGGACGACATCGAACTCGTCCTTCTCCTCGGCCGCCTCGGCACCGCCGCCGGCCGCAGCGCCCCCGGGGGCAGCCATGGCCACCGGTGCGGCCGCGGTCACGCCGAACTTGTCCTCGAACGACTTCACGAACTCGGACAGCTCGAGCACCGTCCAGTTGCCGATCGCGTCGAGCACGTCTTCCTGAGACAACGTTTTGCTAGCCATCACGCCTCCTCTTCTTCCTTAGATCCTTCGTCAGAGCCTTCGTCGTTCGTTGCTTTGCTTGCTTCCTGCGGGGCTTCTTCGGGAGCGGGTCCCACTGAGGGGCTTTCGACCGTCTCCTCCTCCACCGGTGGGTCCTCGCCAGCGGCCGGGGATGCGGACTCAGCTGCCGGTTCCGCCGCCGCGGGTTCCTCGGGCGCCGACTCCTCCGCGGGTTCCTCGGCCGGACCCTTCTGCTCGATGACCTGAGCCAGCATCGACCCCAGGTCTCGCAGCAGGGCCCCGATCACGTTGGCGGTCTGCTGGAGCGGGGAGTTCATCATCATCGCGATCTTGGTCAGCTGGACGTCGCGCGGTTCGAGCGAGGCGAGCTCGCGAGCTTGATCGGCGTCGATGATGCGACCGCTGAGCACACCGCCCTTGATCTGCAGGACGGGGAACTTCTTCGCAGCGACGTCCAGAGCCTTGGCGGCCGCGGCCGCGTCGCCTTTGATGAACGCGATCGCCGTGGGGCCCTCGAGCATGCCGACGAGGTCCTCGAGTCCGACCTCTCGAACGGCGATGCGCGCGAGGGTGTTCTTGAGCACCTTGTAGTCAGCTTCGGCCTCGCCCAGGGCGATCCGCAGCTCGGCCATATCGGTCACGCTGAGCCCCCGGTACTCAGTCAGCAGGGCTGCGTCGGATTCCGAGAACCGGCTGGCGATGTCCCTGACCGCCTCCACCTTTTCGGGTCTTGCCATACGCACCGCTCCCATCTCGAGACACAAAAAAAGCGGTCGCCCAGAAGGCGACCGCACGCTTGCGTCACAACTGTGCGTCCACCTGCGCCGGATGATTAAGGAGCACGCTCCCCCGGCGGTCTAGGGCAACGCCCGCAGAGTATCAGAGGGTGATGTGGAGGAGCGCCCGCCGTTAGGCGTCCGCCGGCTCCAACGAATCGATGTCCCTCACCTTGGTCGGATCGATCCGTATGCCGGGTCCCATGGTCGTCGAAAGGGTGACGCTCTTGAGGTAGCGGCCCTTCGAGGCTGCGGGCTTGGCTCGTATCACTTCGTCCACGACAGTGGCGTAATTCTCGATCAGATCCTGCTCCCCGAACGACTTCTTCCCGATCACCAGATGAAGGTTGCCGTGACGATCCGTCCGGTACTCGACGAGCCCACCCTTGAGGTCGCTCACAGCTTTTGCCACATCGTCGGTGACGGTTCCCGACTTGGGGTTCGGCATGAGGCCGCGGGGACCCAGCACGCGGCCGAGCTTTCCCACGACCGGCATCATGTCCGGGGTGGCAACCGCCGCATCGAACTCGAGCCATCCGCCGCTGATCCGCTCGGCGAGATCATCGTCGCCCACCGCATCCGCTCCGGCGTCGCGCGCCTGCTGGGCTTTCTCGCCCTTCGCGAAGGCCGCCACACGAACGGTCTTGCCGGTGCCTTTCGGGAGCGAGACGGCGCCTCGCACCATCTGATCGGCCTTACGAGGATCCACGCCGAGACGCATGGTGAGCTCGACCGTCTCGTCGAACTTGGAATCGGGCAGGCCTTTGAGGATCTTGATCGCCTCGCCCGCTGGGTAGAGGCGCTCTCGGTCCACCGACTTGAGGGCCTCCGTGAATCTCTTACCAGCCATGCCGTTCCTCCTCCTGTGGTCCACGGCGAGCCTGGAGCCCGCCTCCCACACTGCTGGGTTGCTTATCTGACGGTGATGCCCATGCTCCGAGCCGTGCCTTCGATGATCTTCATCGCCGCGTCGATGTCGGTTGCGTTCAGGTCGGGCATCTTCGTTTCGGCTATCTCGCGAACGTCGGCGCGCGTCACGCTACCGACCTTGTCCCGATTCGGTTCCGCGGACCCCTTGATCGACGCGGGCCTTCTGCTTCAGGAGCACCGCTGCCGGCGGGGTCTTCGTGATGAACGTGAACGACCTGTCCTCGAAAACCGTGATCTCGACGGGGACGATCGTGCCGGTGTTCTGCTGCGTCTCCGCGTTGTACTGCTTGCAGAACTCCATGATGTTGATCCCCGCCTGACCGAGGGCCGGGCCGACGGGAGGAGCCGGCGTCGCCTGGCCCCCCGGGATCTGCAACTTGAGTACCTGGAGCACCTTCTTCCGGCGCCCACCACCATTAGCCATCTCGGATCTCCTCGTTCCTAAAGTTTCGCTACCTGGTCGAACCCGAGCTCGACCGGGGTCTCTCGACCGAAGATGTTGACCAGAACCTTGAGCTTCGACTGGTCGACGTTGATCTCGGAGATCGTGCCGGTGAAGTTGGCGAACGGACCCGAGATGACCCGGACGCTCTCCTGCTCCTCGAATTCGAGCCTCGGCTTGAGCTTCTTCTTGTCCTCGGGCTTGACTTGCAGGATCCGGTCGACCTCTTTCTCGGACAGCGGCGTCGGTTTCGCTCCCGAACCCACGAAGCCGGTGACCCCAGGTGTGTTGCGCACCACGTACCAGGAGTCGTCGTCGAGATACATGCGGCAGAGCAGGTATCCCGGGAAGACCTTCTTCTGAACGACCTGCTTCTTTCCCTGCTTTATCTCCATGACGTCTTCCATCGGGATCACGACCTCGAAGATCCGATCCTCGACGTTCATCGACGAGATGCGGGACTCGAGGTTCGCCTTCACCCGGTTCTCGTAACCGGCGTAGGTGTGGATCACGTAGTAATCGCCGGGACGCTCGTTCGGGGGGATCGTGCCCTCATCGAAGATATAGACCTCTTCTTCTTCATCTTCTTCGGCTTCGTCGCCCTCCGTCTCCGCCGTGGCAGCCGGAGCTTCCGTTCCCCCGTCGGCATCGGCCACGGCCTCCGCGCTGGGAGCCTCAGCCGTCTCAACCGGAGGTGCCTCGGGTTCCGCCTCCGTGATCGCGGCCGCTTCGGCTTCGGCCGGAGCCTCGGCCTCATCGACGGCGGGAGCCGCTTCCTGGGAGGGGGCCGAGCTCTCCGCGAGCGCGGACGGGTCCACTTCGGTCTCGGCCGTCTCGGCGGTGTCGGTGAGTGGAGCGTCCACCGCAGGGATCACGTCCGCCTCGGAGGCTGCCTCCTCGGCCACGGTCGATGCATCGGCCTGGCCGGTGTCGGCCAGGTCCGCAGCCTGAAGCTCGTCCTCTTCGGTATGGGTTTCGCTCATGTTTCTTGCCTTCCCTTGAAAAGTGTCATGCCGAGTCGACCCCGAAGAGGGCCAGGACGGCTTTGGTGAACAGATAGTCGAGTCCGAAGATCAGCGTGGCGATAACGATCACGCTGACCACGACGACGATGGAGTAAGCCACGACCTCCTGCCGTGACGGCCAGGCGACCTTCTGGAGCTCGGCGATCACCTCTTTGAAGAATTGCCGCGGACTCGTCCGCTCCTTCTTCGCGGGCGCACCGGACGTCCTCGCCTGCGGTCGAGGAGCGGCGGCTTTGCGCGACTGCTCCTTCTTCATCTGCCGCTTGTACTGCCTGTTCACTCTGAAGCCCTTTCTTCGCCGCCGCCGGACGCGCTTGAAAAAGGTCCGAACGAGCGGGGGGAAACGGAGAGCCAAGGTTAGCACGTTCGATCCGTGCCACATAGCCCGGCCGCCCTTCACTCCCCCTACCATGGAAAGCATGACAGACACGCCTGCGCATGCAAAGGGTGAGCCCGAGCACGTCCGGCGCAATCGGGACGGGTGGAACGCCACCTCCGAGGAATACGAGGCGGAGCACGCGGGCCAGCTCGACGAGACGCCGATGAGCTGGGGCCAATGGTCGATCCCGGAGAAGGAGCTCGGGATCCTCGGCTCGGTGGATGGCCTCGACATCCTCGAGCTCGGATGCGGTGCAGCGCGGTGGTCGATCGCCCTGGCCGGGAGCGGGGGACGGCCGGTGGGGATGGACCTGTCCGAGGGCCAGCTCGCTCAGGCTCGCCGCCAGCTATCCCGATCCGAAAGCCGGGTGCCGCTCGTACAGGCGAGCGCGGAACGCCTCCCCTTCGGACCTGGGTCCTTCGACCTCGTCTTCTGCGATCACGGCGCGATGAATTTCGCCGACCCCACGGTGGTGGTGCCCGAAGTGGCCCGGGCGCTTCGCCCCGGGGGCCTGTTCGCATTCAGCGTGCCGAGCCCCATCCGGCAGATCTGCTACGACCGCGACACCGACGAGACGGGCACGGAGCTGAAGCTCGACTACTTCGAGACCAGGCGGATGGAATGGGACGACGAGGTCGACTTCCAGCTTCCTTACGGCGAGTGGGTGGCGCTATTCGTGGCCAACGGGTTGAGCATCGAGGGCCTCATCGAGCCTCGGCCCCCCGAGGGGGCGCCCACCACCTACGGGGTGCCGACCGAATGGGGACGTCGCTGGCCGTGCGAAACCATCTGGAGGGTGCGGAAGCCGGCCTAGTGCGCTTGCTTCCAACGCGGGAGTCAATTGGCCCGTCAGACCTTCATGCGGCGCATCGGGTCGTTATCGGGTGATGGGAAGCGGATCCCTACGTTCCCGCGTATCTTCAGCAAGGCCCGCCACTGCAACGTGAAAAGAGCGAACCAGACCAGGATCACTGATAGCGCGCAGACCACCGCCAACAGGACGCCGGATACGTCGTAATGGCTGGCGAGAAGCGTGACCCAGGCGCCGGCCAGGATCGCATCCAAGGTGGCCACGAGCGTCGGAGTCGTCACGAAGAAGTGCATCATCGGACTCTGTTTCCTCGGCAGGCCCAAGAAGTATGTGGTCCACAGACCGGCCTCATCATCGTGCGTTCCCGCAGTGAAATAGGGGTCGAGCTCTGGGGACAGATCAAGGTACGCGCGTCGCAAACGATTCATGGCCAACACCACGAAGATGTCCTCTTCGTTGATCTGGACGAGGCGCACATAGGTGGTTACGCCCAGGAAGAACACGATCGGAAACAGAAAGAGCGCGAAGCGAGTGAAAGAGTCGTCGAATCCGGTCGCGTCGGCCACGAGGGCCAGTGCCACCACCGATGCCGAAAGAGCATTGAGGAAGATGGTCGTGCGAGTGAAGGCCTCGTTCCATGCCATCGAGCGCGTTCCCAGGAGACTCCAGTGCTCCGTGGCAAGGATGGTCGCCGCGTGTGGACCGAAGCTGGTCGAGGCATTGGGTGATCGCGGGGATTCGTCCATACCTGCACCTCCGGGCTTGCGCGCGGGCCAAGCTCAAGACTAGGCCAGCTGCAACATCGCCACCATGGAGGAATCGAGCCGCCGACCCCAATGACGCGACGAGGGTGCGCCCTCGCTGGACGCACCCTCGTTGGTGACCTCGTGCTTGCTAGCTGACTGAGGAGCTCACTTCTCCGTGTCGACCCGGATGAACGGAGCCGGGCGGGTTGGGTGGTTGGCGGGGCCGTCGACGAGGATGTCACCGTCGAAGATCACCTGGCCGGTCGCCGCGGCTGTGCGTTGCTGCCGCTTGCTTCCCGGGCCGTTCACGGTTGTCACCAAGGGTCCAACGGCCGTCCACGTCACCTCGAAGGAGACCTCGTGGGCGACTCCGAGAATGTCTCTCGCGATCCCCGATCCAGACGCGCTGACGCTCTTCAGGTTGTCGGCGCTCGTGATCGTCGCCGGGATGATCGCACCCCAACTGAATGAGGTTCCATCGGGGCAAACGGCAAGGTACTGCACCCTGGCCGTGGGGTCGGCGTCGTCCTTCTCGGGTGACTCGAAATCGCGCGTGGTGCTTACCAGCAATGTTCCGTCGACGATCGAGCCGTCGGCGCACGTGTGCGGCGCCGTCCAGAAAGCTGTGGCCGTCTCCTCGAAGAAGAGCGACTTCGCAGCAGATGCGGGTGCCGACAACACCATGACGGCAGTCAGCGCGCCCAGCAAGACGACGAGCCAGCGTCGTTGTCCGGAAGTTCTTTCCATGTTGGGGCCTCCCCCTGTCGTGCGGCTGCGCCGCCAGCGGATTCCTCTGGATAACGCCGTTCCTCCCCGCGCGTTACGGGATCAGATCAGGTTTGGTCAAACAACCGGAGAAACGGTGCCCGCCCTCACGCGCCGTGGAGAGAGCCAAGACCTGTTAGGAGTGACCCGCCATGGGGAGAATGGGACGCAGGCTGGGCGGAGCCCTTACGGCTTTAGGCGTTCTCATCACGTTCTGGTCAAGGAACCCGTGGGTAGGTGTGCCGCTCCTTCTTGTGGGCGTGGTCCTCGCCATCTTGGCTTGGAACCTCGACTAAGCCGACCTGCAGGGACATTCAGCAGGGTGGGGAGGGACTCATACCCTCGCTCCCGCCATGAGGACCCCTTGTGCCAACGGGGGCATCCGCTTCGGATGCCCCCGTTGATGCATCGGTCTCTCTATCTACTCCGGATCACGGCTCGGCGTAAGAACCGCCGAAGATGTCGGAGTTCCCGAAGTTCGGCCCACATTGCTGTTGGACTGGAGGAGCGACAGGAGCTTCGGCTGGTGCAGTGGGGAAAATACCCATTGCGCGATCCCGCCTGGACTCTCGCCCGACCGCGATGCCGGTTTCCTCGGCGAACTCGTGGAGATCCTGGCGATACTCGTTGATCGCCTCACAAACCGCACCGCGTCGCGAATCGTTCCATACGGCGGCCCCGTAGGCCCTTGTCGCAACTGCGTAAACGTAATCCCCGAGGAACTCTCCTGCCAGGTTGTTCTGGCTCGAGCTGCGAGGGTCGCCGGAGGGCGAGCGGTGCATCGTCGTCCACGGCCCCAAAGAACCATTCGTATTCACGTCGGCGTGTTTCACGACCCCAATCAAGCTGCGAGGCGTGAAGGTCGTCGGCCGGAAAGGCGTCGTGAACGCGTTGTAAACGAGCCACGCATCCTGCCCATCGGGCGAAATCGCCGGCGCGGAATAGAAACCACGGTCGCCAGGCGTCTCGACCTCTTGCGGCGTAGCCCAGGATCCATTCTTGGGCTTCTGCGTGTACATGACGTGTTCATTGTTCAACCCGTCTCGCCCATCGACCCACGTAAGAACGATCTCATCCGTCGCATCTGCTCCGGTAGGAGCGCCGTTAGCGATGTCAACGCTGGGGGCCGGGCCAAGATCGTCGCGCGCTCCGCCAACGCCATCCATCACGCAACGGCCGATCGATGGCTCGAACGCGTTGCACGTGTCGACCGCTGTGAACAACCTCTGCGGACGGCTCCAGTGGTCTCCGCCATCGAACGACCGCGACAACATCTGCGCGCCCGTCCCAGGTTCTCCGGCGCCGAACTGGTAGTAGAAGACGTAAACCACCCCATCGCTATCGGTTCGGACCGTGCAACCGGAGCGCCCGAAACCGTTCTTTGACGAGGTGTTGTTGGTTGCCGGCGAGACCTGGTGGTTTATCCAGCTTGATCCCCCATCGTGGGACGTCGCGACGATGAGAGGTTGGGATGCTCCCGGTCCCCCGCGGAAGGCCGCGTAGCAGATGTAGGCATTGCCGAAGTGAGGACTGTTCTCGACATTATCGGCCCAGATCTGTTCCTTGTCCGAGAACAGCGCCGAGTTCTGCTTGCTCACTATGACCGGGTCTTTCCACGCTTCTTCGTTGCTCGCAGCGGCCGCGCTGACATTATCGGTGCGCGAGACGGCGATCGCTTCGAAGCCCTTGAACGGCTGTTCCCCAGGGAAGGCCGAAGCAAGACTCGCGTAGTAGAGCCTTGAACCGTTGGCCCACGAGAACCCATTGGGACCGGGCCGCGGCCCGAACGCCAACGCCGGATCGCCGTCGGCCACCATGCCGTTCTCGTCATAGTTGGGCAGGGTTCCGATCGGCCCGTTCTCCTGAGGGTCACAGAAATCGGCCGAGGGTGGATCATCGCTCCCGCCTGGGACACCCACGCAGTTGCGCGCGCTGTAGCCGGTGTACGTGGGTTGGGTCCAACTATCCCCACTGTCGAACGAGAAGTAGACGCCCGACGCGCCCACCCCGGGCGTGAACGGGCAAGTGTTGTCGGCTCCGGCGTTGCAGTCCTCCATGTCGATGTTGTCGTTAGAACCTGCGACCAGGATGTTGGGACGAGTAGCATCCACGGCGATAGCCGGTTCGTTCTGCTTGTTGCCCGAGAATGGATTGACGCTCCCATTAGTGATGAGGACGTCACCGCCATGGGTTGCGCTCGCCGGCAAGCCCATGGCCCCTACAACGAACAGCATGACGACTGCACTCAGCGCTCCTTTGCGCATGTGCCCCTCCCTTTTCGGCGACCCCAACCGTTCGAGCGTACTCCCGTGCCCAAAGTAAGAAGCAACGGAATTAGCAGAATACCTATTGGCAATAGAAGTTGCGAAGTACCTATTGGGCAAGTGGAGGACCGCTCCCTTGACCTGCACCGGAAAGTGAAAGCGGCCTTGAGCCGTTCCCCCTTGTTCTTCCAGGTGGCTCACGCGACCCTGATGCACACGAGGCTGCCTAGACCGGCGCAAGGGTGCCCATCGACAGCCCCGCTGGAAGAGAGGGGATCGAAAAATGGGTTCCATCAGAAAGACCTTCACAACCTTGGTGGTACTAGGCATCTTCGCCATGGTCGTCATACCGGTCGCCAACGCAGGTACCGGCGGTCGCTCAAGCTTGCGCACAACCACCGGCACGGACGGCGATCTGGTGTTGGGGTCTTTCATCTCCAACGGTACCTGCACTCCTGGCACCACCAACTGCACGAACTTCGTCACCGGCGTGACCAGCCACAGCGGTGGGCTCACCTTCCGGGCCGATAACGGCACAGGCCTAAACGGAGTCAGCCTGAGCGGTGCTCCTGGGGTCTCCGGCAACTCTCAGCAGGTGGGTGGAACCGGCGTCACCGGGGTCGGAGCCGCATACGGCGTGGAGGGCCAGGGAGGGTCCTTCGGCCTCTACGGCCACGACTCCTCCGTCGGTGTCTACGCGCAGGGGACGTCCGAGGGGGTCCACGGGTTCAGCGGTAGCGGGACCGGTGTCGCGGCCCTGTCGAACTCCGGAACGGCCCTGTCCGTCTCTGGGAAGGCCACGTTCAGCCGGAGCGGCAAGACAGCCATCGCCGCCGGGCTCGCGAGGAAGGACGTTTCCATGTCGGGGCTAACGACTGCCACGGTGGTGACCGCGACCGTTCATGGCGCCCCCATCACGGGGCTGCACGTTGCCAGCGTTCAGGTCCAGCCAGCGCTCAACAAGTTCACGATCTACCTGAGCAAGGCCGTTCCGGCGGGAAAGACGGCAACTGTGGGCTGGTTCGTCGTGAACTGAGGGAAGGAGCAATCGCTCTCTAGCGACTTGCCTCTCCTATAGCTACAGTTGGCTGTATGGGAGGGGGTCGCGGTCACAAAGTCGAAGCAGGTGGCGGTGAACGGCTCAGGTTCAGCGGCATCGAGCTCGTGGTCAGAGCCTCTGCCAAGACCACCGGCGGTGCCTTCACCATGATCGAAGAGGCCGCGCCGGTTGACACCCCTCTTCACGTTCATAAGAACGAGGATGAGTTGTGGTACATCCTCGAAGGCGAGCACGTGATCCAGGTCGGCGACGACGAGTTCCATGTCGGCCCAGGTGAGACGGTGTTCGCGCCTCGGGGCGTTCCCCATTCCCAACGGAGGGTGGTGCCCCGAACTGGTCGCTTCCTGGAATTCTTCTATCCAGCGGGGTTCGAGGGGTTCTTTCGTGAGCTGGCGGAGGCGGAGCGCGCGGGTGGGCCGATGGCGGAGGCGTACGCGAAGGTCTCTGACAAGTACGGCATCACCTGGCTCGATCAGTGACTCGGCCCCCTGGCCCCGCGTTCCCCCTTCGAGAGGCGTTGTTCGGCTCTGCACGGGCTGACCTGGGGGCTGGCTAGCAGGGCGGGAGGGACTCGAACCCCCGACCACTGGTTTTGGAGACCGGTAGCAGCCGCGGCCCGACCTGCGGATTTGCCAGCCTCTTGCCTTCTGACCTGCCCAAACGGGGAAGTCTTTCTGGGGGGATCTTGCGAATAAGCAGGATCCCCTCCTCCGCGAAGGTATGCCCTGACGCGAAAGCAGCCCCCCGGTTGGGGGGCTGCTCCGAATCGTCTCCGACCAGTGTCAGTCGGAGGGACAGGATGGTTCGGCGAACATCGGGTCGTAACCGCACTCTCCCTTGAAGCTGCCACCAGGCACGTCGAAGGTGTGATCTCCGATCGGGCCGTAGTCGATGACTTCGGGCTTCTCGTAGCGCATTCGCCCCCCTTCCTTATGTCGCTCGTGCTCCCTCTGGGGGACAAGCCCCCCTCACGGCCCATTTCCTACCACACACCCTAGAAAAATACGTACAACGCCCCCCCTTCTGGGGGGTCCATCACCCTCTTCCGAGGGGGCCGTTCTGCCGATAATTGGAAGATGTACACAATACGCATTCCGCTCGAGGTGGTGCCTCCTCCAGAGTCTGAGGAAACCCTGCTGATCGCGCCCAAGGGGCGGGGAAACGTCATCAGGGGTGGCTCGGACGTCGGGCTGATATTGGAGTGCGGGTCCTGCGCCTATGCCCTGTCTGAGGGTGTCCGCGCGGCGCAGCTTGATGGGCTGATCTTGAGGTGCAGCAACTGCGGGGCCTTCAACAGGACCAAGGCAAGCGGGCAGGAACCCTGATGTGATATGCAAAATCTGGTATGAGGGTGTGCAGGCAGAACACACGAAGGCGGTGTGATGATCCGGTTAATCCAACAAGCATCAGGGACAAACCAACGAACAGAATCGCCTACGCCCCTGCGTCCCGATACCAGAATCGATCTGACGGACGGGGTCGCCCCCTCGGATACCCCCATACTCGACTTCCTGCGCGAGAGGATCCAGCGACTGCAGGCCGAGAATGATGGGCTTCGTCAACAGGTCGAGGGGTGGCGCAGACGCCCCGATGAGCTCAAAGTTGAATTCGCCCGTGAGCGCGATCGAGCGAAACATGCCGAGGCCGAGAGCAAGCGCCTTCTCAAACGCGTTAGAAAGCTCGAAAAGCAGCTCGCGAAGCTGCGACCCGAGATCTGAAGCGTTAGCCGTGGGTGAGTCAACTCCTGGGTGAGCCCAACGGGCCCTGGATTCGGCGGGCCTCAACCCAGCAACCCGCTTCCACGATCTGCGCCACTCGCCGCCTCGCTCGCTATCAACCAGGGGGCCAACGTGAAAGTAGTCCAGGGGATGCTCGGGCGCTCGTCCGCCTCGGTCACGCTGGACACCTACAGCCACGTTTTCCCGGCCCTGTCCGAGCAACTGACCCAGGGCATGGAGACGGCCTTGCTATTGATCGTCATTCCGAGCGAACGATTTCTTGCGCCCCTGCACCCGGAGGGCCGAACATCAAGATCATGGGGTCGTTGGGCTCCACTACTTCCGGGGAAGGTCCATACGACCCTGCGGCATGAGTGGACGGTGGCGGTGCTCTCGTGGCAACTTTGCCCGATGATCGGAAGGTGCCATCACGTCGTGATCGACTGTCCCGACCCTGCGGCCTTGGCTGAGTTCTACTCGGTTCTGATCGGGCTTCCCATCACCTACCAATCTGATGATTGGGTGGTGATTTCGCAGAGCACCACGTCCTCGGGGTTCGCTTTTCAGAGGGTGACAATCCACCGCCCGCCTCGGTGGCCTGACCCCGAGCATCCCCAGCAGTTTCACCTCGACGTGATGGTGGATGAATTGGCACAAGCCGAACGTGAAGTTCCGCGCTAGGCGCCCGGCCGCTGAGGGGGAGCACGTCTACGCGGACCCTGCCGGCCACCCGTTCTGTCTGATTGCCCGGCCTGAGTGGGCCCCACCAGTTGACGCCACCGCCTGACACCTTCGAACGGTTCTCATCTCGGATGAGCGCGGCGCCCGCGCCGACAGCGCACCACGGCAAGCGAGGCTCACGGCCTCCAGACGGCCCGAGGGGCTCGGGTGACCTAGACAGCAAGCGGGCGGAAAAGGCGGGCTGACCTGCGGTTCTGGTTAGCAGGGCGGGAGGGACTCGAACCCCCGACCACTGGTTTTGGAGACCAGGGCTCTACCAACTGAGCTACCGCCCTATGAGGCCCAGTCTAGTCCGGCCCTACGGGCACCATCGGCCCGTCGGAGAGCGTGGTGTAGTGCTTGGTCAGGCGGCGACGAGTCGGCGGCGCAGCAGGAGCGCTCCTGCGATCCCCGCCGCCGCGACGGAAACGCCTCCGACGTAGCCGCGACGATGCCTGGCGACATGTGTCCGCACGGCGTCCAGGCGGCGCTGGCTCGAAGGGATCGCCGCGAGCGAGTGCATCAGTCCGGACGGGGGCTCCACGGTCATGGCGTCGAGGGACCCGAGGGCTGCGGTCAGCGATTCGTAGCGCGCGCTCTCTTCCCTGCACCCTTCGCAGGTGGACAGGTGGCGGCGGATCGCAAGCGAAGGCTGTTCCCCCTTTATGTAGGCGGGAAGCTCCTCTCTTACCTCTGCACACTTCATTCGCTGCTCCTTTGCGGCGTCCCGGCTTCGTCCGGGTACATCATTTCCTTCAGTCGTTTCCGGCCCCTGTGGACCCGTACCTTTGCGGCCGTCGCGGAGATCTCGGTCTCTCGAGCTATCTCCTCGATCGACATCCCGTAGACGTCTCGAAGCACGACGGCCGTCCGGTAGTGCTCGGGTAACTGCCCGAGAGCCTTCTCGAGCTCGCCGACCTCGATCCTGGCCCCCGCTGTGGCTTCGACCGATCCAGCCGACGGGAGTTGCGTGAGCATCTCATCATCGCTGTCCGTCTCATGCATCCTCCGCCGTGCGCGGGTCCGTTGTTTCGAGATAGCGGCGTTAACCGCGATCCGGTACAGCCATGTGGTGAACATGGAATCGCCCCGGAACCTCGGGAGCCCTCGCCACGCCTTGAGGAACGCGTCCTGCGTCGCCTCTGCGGCGTCGTCGCGATCTCTGAGGATCCGAAGACAGACCGTGAACACCTCTCGATGCGTCGCCTCGACGAGCTCGGACCACGCCGCCTCGTCACCTCGTTTACAACGGTCGACGAGTTCGGGAGATACGAGCTCTTTCGCTGCTGTGCCTCGGTCGTTAGGACGCCTCACTGTCGCGAAGGTTACAGGCGTCCGAGCCCGTGGCCCACGGCTGAGGTGTTAGACGTCGCCCAGCAGGGTTTCGAGCTGCGAGAGAAGGTCGGTCTTGTCTCGACGGGCCTCGCGCTCGATCGCTAGGTCCGCGAGGGGCGTGGCCAGGACCTCTTTGGCTATCTCTGTCAACCGGTCGGGGTCGAATGGTTTGGTGATCATCCGGTCTGCGCCGGCATTCCGGACCTCGTCCTGGACCGCGTCGGAGGCCTTTGCGGTCACCACGACGACTCGCGTCGAGTCCCGGATGCCCCAGCTGTTCATGGAGGCGAGGATCTCGAGGCCATTCATACCCGGCATCATCAGATCGAGGATCAAGAGATCGGGGGGATGCGAAAGCAGTTGCTCCCAGGCGGCCTCTCCGTCCTTGAGCGCGCAGACTTCGTGGCCATCGTCGAGGAAGCAGAAGCTGATGATCTGCCTGATGTCCGAGTCATCTTCGGCTATGTAGATCCGTGCCATCGCCAATACCTCCAAAGACCGCGGACATCTGCCCGCGGGCATACACCCCTTGCATCGGCGGGCCCGCACCCCCTCTTGAGAAGCACCCGGGGCGTCCAAGAGCCACCCCCAGGGCGCAGCTAGGCTCAAAGACATGAGCTCGGAGAGCGAGAAGACCGAAGACGTCCTCGCTTCCCTCAGGAAGCGGGGCTACCGGCTGACCGAACAGCGGAGGGCGATCGTTCGCGAGGTGATGAAGGTCCGGGGTCACATTTCACCCCAACAGGTAGTGGGCAGGGTCCAGGAGAGGATCCCCGGAGTGAACGCCTCAACCGTCTACCGGACCCTCGACATGCTGGAGGACGCTGGTGTCGTCGCACACGCCCACCTCGAGAAGGGCGCCGAATACCATCGCGTCGGCGAGCACGATCACGTGCACCTGGTCTGCGCGCGCTGCGGACGACAGGAGTCCATCGCCCCCGACGACGTAGCCGCGGCGGCTTCGGCGGTCGCCGAACGAAGCGGGTTCGTACCGGACTTCACCCACTTCGCGATCTCCGGGCTCTGCGCCAAGTGCGCCGGCGGAAGCGGTTAAGGCCGGACCGTCCGGGGGTCGAATCCGAATGGCAGTTCGAGTCGATTGCGATGAAGAAGATCCTCGTCCCGCATGATCACGTCCGTCGGCCCGTCGGCGACGACGACACCACCGTTCATCACGATGGAACGGGGGCAGAGCTCGAACGCGTAGGGCAGATCGTGGGTCACGATCAACGTCGTCATCCGGAGCGAGCGGAGCACATCCGACAACTCCCGGCGGCCAGAGGGATCGAGGTTCGAGGTGGGCTCGTCGAGAACGAGGACGTCCGGGCTCATCGCGAGAACGGTTGCCAGAGCAACGCGCCGGCGCTGGCCAAAACTCAGATGATGCGGAGGGCGGTCGGCGAACCCCTCCATCCCGACATCTCGAAGGGCCCCTTCTACCGCGCGATCGAGGTCCGGCCCCGTCACGCCCAGATTGGCGGGGCCGAAAGCAACGTCATCGCGGACCGTGGGCATGAACAACTGATCGTCGGGATCCTGGAACACGATGCCGACCCTGCGACGGATCTCCTTCAGCGAAGCCTTGTCCACGCTAGTTCCCCCGATCGACACCGCTCCAGCCGTAGGCGACAGGATGCCGTTGAGGTGCAGAACCAGGGTGGTCTTGCCGGCACCGTTGGGGCCGAGCAACGCGACGCGTTCCCCGCCGGCGATGCGCACATCGATGTCGAACAGGGCCTCATGCCCGTCCGGATACGCGAAGGAGAGCCCCTCGATGACGATGGCTTCGCCGCTCACGGATGAACTCCCAGCGCCATGAGGCAGATGATCGCCGCGGGGAGGGACACGATCGACGCTCGTACCCAATCCCAGGGTGCGGCCTTGTTGTTCGCGAGGTCGGGCATCTCTCCCCGATAACCGCGCGACACCATCGCCAGGTAGACGCGCTCGCCTCGTTCGAAGGAGCGGATGAACAGCGTGCCGATCGATGCCGCCAGTGCCCGGGTTTCCCACCACCAAGCCGGATCGTAGCCACGAGACAACCGGGCCGTGCGCATCCGCCGCATCTCACCGGTCGTCAGATCGCCGAATCGGATCATGAATCCGGCGATCGCGACCATGACCCTGGGGAATCTGAGACGAGCGAATCCCTTCAGTAGATCCGCCATCGAAGTAGTGGCCGTCAGCAAGACGCAGCAGGCGATGCCGAACCCGCCTTTGATCACCAGGTTGAGCGCATCCCAGGATCCCTCCGACGAGACCTGTACGCCCAATACCTCCATGCGCGGTCCGTCTCCGAGGAAAGGGAGAGCCAGCGAGAACAACAGGAAGGGGATACCAAACGACATCCTGCGAACGATGAAAGGAACGCCGACGCGACTCAGATCGACGGCCACGCCGAGAAGGACGACATAGAGCGCGAAGGCCCACAGCTGCTGCGGTGGCGTCAGCACCACCGCGACGATGAAGAGCCCCGCCGCCGCGATCTTGCATTGGGGAGCGATAACGTGCATGCGCGACTCCCCATGCCAGTAGAGACCGTGGGCATGGCCCCCGCTCATGAGCGGTCGCCGGGCTCCGAGGCCCGTCTCCGCCGGAGACGCACGGCGCCCGCGGCCACGACGGCCAAGGAGAAGGTCAAGAAGACCCCGAGGAGGCCCGCGGTCGCCGTCCCCATCCCTTCGTCGTCGATCTCCTCGATGCGGTAACCCGCGACCGGAGAATCCTCCAGGACATGAGCCGTTTCCCGGTCGGCGAATCCCTCATCCCTGGCCACAGAAGACAGCCCATCGGGGGCGTCGTCCGCGAGCCACGCAGACGACACGGCCAGGAGGCTCGATAAAACCAGGCCCGCGATCACGAGGGACCGAAGCGACCGTTTCATCAGCCGGCTCCAACCGCCGACCGCGCCGGCGCGGACATCCCTCCTGAACCAACGACCCCAACGCCGTGTACGAGGTCAGGACGGGTGCCGAGCACCAATCGGAGAGCCGCCGCGGTTATCGATCCCTCTCCTACCGCGATCAGAGCGTGCACTCCGAGCATCGCGGTGGTCACCGATCGCAGCGAGACGTCGCCGGGGCCACCCAAGGCGAACTCCACGACGAACGCGATCGCCGCGAGCAGTACGGAAACGCCGGCCGCGATTCCTCCAGCGATCGACAACCCCCACTTCCCCGCGGGCAGCAGCTTCACACAGCCGAGGAAGATCGCGTAGCCCCCCAGGGTCGGGATCACGGCGAGGTTCAGAACGTTTAGTCCGATGGCCGTCACGCCCCCGTCCGCGAACAGCGCCTGGACGAAAACCACGATGGCCATGCAGAGGACCGCCGTCCAGGGACCAACCAGGATCGCGGCCAGGACGCCGCCGATCAGATGCCCGCTCGTGCCCGCGGCGATCGGGAAGTTCAGCATCTGGGCCGCGAACACGAATGCGGCGACGAGTCCGGCGAGCGGGATCTGACGGTCCTCGAGGGTCTGGGCGCTCCGTCGGAGGGCTACACCAACGCCGCCGAAAGCCGCCATGCCCGCCCCGAGCGACGTTTGGGCATTAATGAATCCGTCCGGGATGTGCACCGCCGACCCTCCTCGAAGCGCTTGGCACCCGGGCTCGCCCGACAGGGCGGGCTTATTGCAACGAGTTGCATCACTACGCTACTCCAGGACGGGCCGAAGCGCGAGGCCTAGGGGGAGGGCGGATCGGGATGGGACCTGACCGTGTCCTCGTGTGCCGCCTCTCGCTTCTCCTCTGGGGTGGCCGCGGCCTCCGGATCCTTCGTGTCGGTCCGGAGGGCTATCCCCGGTGGTCCCACCGGGGAGATATCTTCGCCGAGAACCCGGGTCGCCCAGACGTGTCCGAGAAGCAGCTTGCCGACCGCCACGGCGGGAACGCCCAGAAGAACGCCCCAGAACCCCGCGACCGCGCCTCCCGCCAAGATCGCAAGCATCACCGTCGCGGGATGGATCTGCACGGTCCTCTTCATGACGTTGGGACTGATGACGTGGTTGTCGATCTGCTGCACGATCAACTCCACCAGGGCGGCCTTGAGCCCGAGCCCGACCCCACCGGTCACGGTGCCCACCAGGAATCCGATCGCGCCTCCGATGTACGGCCCCACCAATGGGATCAGGTTGAAGAAGCCGGCGAT
This sequence comes from uncultured Actinomycetes bacterium, assembly GCA_963777015.1. Classification (GTDB taxonomy): domain Bacteria; phylum Actinomycetota; class CADDZG01; order CADDZG01; family WHSQ01; genus JACCXF01. Next base: position 346,555 of record CAVZOQ010000003.1, on the reverse strand, counting down.
GGCTCCGATCAAGAACCAGAACGGCAGACCGATCAGCGCGAAGCCGAGGGCCGACATCAGGCCGACGGTCAGAGCGACGAGGAACTGCCCACGGAAGAAGCCTCCGACCGCTCGCCCGACCTTCCCCGCCAGATCACTGAACTCGTCCTGATGACTCGCGGGGACCAAGTTCAGAGCATCCCGTTGTAGGTGTGGGAGGTCCACGAGTAGATAGAGGGCCAGCAGAGGGGCCAGCACGAAGATCAACAGGACCTCGAGCACCGAGGAGCCGATCTCGGTCAGCCTGTCGGTCTGCGCGGCGATCGTCTCTCTTAGCTTTTCGGTGACCTCATCGCAGCGCGCGAGGCTGGGGGCATCGTCCACGTTGGTTTCGTCCGCCCCAAGGAGGCACTCGATGCGGTCGGCAGGCAGCGCGATGCCGACGGAGTCTTCGAGTGAGTTCGAGGTGTCCTCGACGAAGACCACTAGCTCCCCGCGATACTCGGGCCATCTGTCACTCAGTTGTTGCACCTGATGGGAGATGAAGGGGATGGACAGGATTATGACCAGCGCAAGACCTCCGAGCAGGACAACATACGCACCGATCGCGCCCAATAGGCGCGGCACCCCTCTCTTCTCCAGGCGGGTGACGATGGGATTCAGCGTGTAGATGACGAGAAAGGCCAGTACCAGCGGAGGAAAGATGATGCTGATGCGGACGAGTAATTGAAAAGCGATATAGATCAGCACCAAGATCCCGATCAGGGACCAGGCCGCGATCCCCGCTCGGCGTAGGCGTTCGGCCGCCGGCAATCGCGGCGAAGCTGGAGTGGCCACGGGGTCAGTATGCCCCGATGCCATGTCCATTAGCCGGACAGATAGCGGGTCACCAGCTCTCCCGCCGCGGATGCCAGCGATCCACTCGGATCGTCCACTGCCCGGCGCTGTCCGACCTCGGCGTTCAGCGACGACCACCCCACGAAGCCGGCGGAGCGAAGCACCTCGTCGGGCAGATGGATGGCACCGCAGAGGGCGAGACATGACACGCCCGCGTCGCGCGCGCATCCTCGCAACGGCTATCGGGGTCTTCCCTCCGAGGCTCCCCTGGTCGAGGGTGCCCTCGCCGGTGATGATGAGGTCCACGCCGGTGATCGCGCGATCCAGTCCGCAAGCCTCGGCGAGGAACTCGAATCCCGGCAGCAACCGCGCCTTGAAGAACGCCATCAGCCCCGCCCCCATACCCCCCGCCGCCCCCGCACCGGGTTCCGCATCCACCGCGCTGCCGAGATCGGTGCGGATCCTCTCCGACAGCACCTCCAACCCACGCTCGAGTTGAGCCACCTGCGCGTCGTCGGCTCCTTTCTGCCTCCCGAACGAACGCGCTGCGCCGCTCGGGCCCAGCAGTTCGGTGCTCACATCGCAGAGACCGGTGATCGAGCCGCGTCGCAGCGACCGGGCGGGGGGAACGATTCGATCGAGGCGCTCGAGGGATCCACCTCCGGGAGGGAGGTGCACTCCCCGCGTGTCCAGGAACCTCCAGCCGGTCGCGGCGGCAGCCCCGGTGCCGCCATCGGTGGACGCGCTTCCGCCTAGCGCAACCAGCACGGAAGAACCCGAATCGAGAGCGTGCGAGATCAGCTGTCCCGTACCGCGCGATGATGCGGCCAGCGTGTCCCGACGCGCTTCCGGCACGAGGCGCAACCCGGATGCATCCGCCATCTCGACGATCGCTCGTCCATCGGCGAGTCGGAAGAGGGGGGCTCGAACCGGTTCGCCCAGCGGTCCGTCGACCTCGAACTCCTCGCGACCACCACCGAGTGCCTCGACGAGCACCGAGGCGGTGCCCTCACCTCCATCCCCCATCGGTCGCTCGACCACCTCGACACCGGGAAGCGATCCTTGGAGGCCGCGTGCGATAGCGTGTGCCACCTCGCGCGCATCCAGGGTTCCTTTGAACTTGTCGGGAGCTACGAGTACGCGCACCACGACTAGGATACGAGCGGTGAGAGACGACCTCAGTGTGGTGCTTGTATCGAACCGGGGCCCCGTCTCTTTCGCGGAAGAAGATGGCGGGTTCGAGCTCAGACGCGGCGCGGGAGGGCTTTCCGGCGCTCTCGATCCGGTCGCCAGGCGTCTCGGGGGGCGCGTCGTGTGGATCGCCGCAACCACTTCGGAAGAGGATCGCCGGGCCGTGGCGGCCGGGGCGGCGGATGGTCTGCAGGACGAGCTCGGCTACCCGGTCTACTTCCTGGACTTCGACCCGAAAAGCTACGCCGAGTATTACGACGTCGTATCGAACCGGATGCTGTGGTTCGCGGTGCACTGTCTGTGGGACGAGATGGGCGTCAAAGAGTTCGGCGACCGCGAAGTGGCCGCCTGGGACGATGCCTACCAGCCCATCAACGAGCGTTTCGCGCGGGCCGTACTGGAGATCGCCGACAGCGACTCGCTCGTGCTCATCCAGGATTACCACCTCACGACCGCACCCGGATTCTTGAGAGCGGCGCGACCGAACCAGACGATCTTCCACTTCACCCACTCTTCATTCTGCGGGCCGGATGGCTTGGAGCGTCTACCGGCTCCGATCCCACGACGTGTGATCGAGGGGATGCTGGGGGCCGACCTGCTCGGCTTCCATGTGGCCGCGTGGGTCGAAGGCTTCCTGCGATGTTGTGAACGCATCGGAGCGAACGTGGACTGGGCCGGCGGCATCGTGGAGCACCTCGACAGGCGGACCTGGGTACGGGAGTACCCGATACCGATCGACCCTCGAGCACTTCGCGATCGAAGTGGTGGTGAAGAAGCAAGTGCCTGGGCGCGGAGGTTCTCAGAGCTCACCGACGGATCGCTGATCGTGCGCGCCGACCGTACGGAGCCGTCGAAGAACATCGTGAGAGGTTTCGAAGCCTTCGGAAGGCTCTTGGATCGCAGAGAAGACCTCAGGGCCTCGAGTCGGTTCGTCGCCTGCCTTTACGAATCGCGCCAAAGCATGCCCGAGTACCGCCGCTACATCGAGGACATCAAAGCATCGGTCGCGGCGGTGAACGAACGCCACGAAGACTCGATCCATCTCTTTCTGGAAGACGACTACGACCGTACGCTCGGAGCACTGCGCGAGTACGACGTCTTGCTAGTGAATCCGATCATGGATGGAATGAACCTGGTCTCCAAGGAAGGACCCACCATCAACGCGGTGATGGCGTTCTCGTCCTGTCGCCCCAAGCCGGGTCGTTCGAAGAACTCGGAGGGATGTCTGTAGCGATAAGGGACGCGGTCGATGTGGAAGCCATCGCGGACGTGCTCGAGGTTGCCATCGGGATGCCGGGTCATGAACGGGAGCGCAGGGCAACGGAGCTACGAACCCTGATCGAAGCCCGCACCCCGAAAGACTGGATCGAATCGCAGATCGACGACCTTACGGAGGTGCAGGAGGGCCGGGAGCCGAAGACTCCTCCCTGCAACTGGGACTAAGTCAGCGTCCCGAGCAGTTCCACGACCCCGGCCGGCCCCCGAACGATCAGGTCGGCGCGATCGAGCAACTCGCGCGGAGTCTCATCTGAATCAACCCCCACACGAAGCGTGGCGATCCCCACGTCGTCCAATTCGTCCAACGTGTCGAAGCCGGGCAAGTCGACCAGATCGTCGCCGAAGAAAGCTGCGGCTCCCAATCCATCGTGGGCGGCGACATCGCGCACGACAGTGGCTTTCGTGAACTCCACCGGGGGTCGCAGCTCGACCGACATCCGGCCGGGATGGATCGAGAGTCCATGCTCGCCGGCGAGCCCGGCCGCCACATCCTCGATCGTCGCCCGCGCCTCGTCGTGCTCCGGCGCGTTCCGATAATGGAGGTTGAGCAGTACACCCTTCTCCTCCAGCACGATTCCCGTCAGGCCCATCTCACTCAAGGCCTCCTCCGCCTCCTTCTTCACCCGAGTCATGAGATCCAAATACGGAGCGGCTCGCTCGGTGAGCTCCACGCGCCCGTCAACCGCTCGTTGAGAACCGTGCGCCCCCCAGATCTCGACCTCGGCGTCGAGCCATCGCACCAATTCCGCGGCGGAACGACCCGACACGATCACGACGGAACGGAACCGTCGGGACAGACTCGACAACAACTCGCTCACACCTGCAACGGGGCGCGCGTCCGAGGGAACGTCCACGATCTCGGACAGGGTCCCGTCGAAGTCGAAGAACAAACCGGCTTCACCGGGGGCCTCGACGAATGGGCGAAGCCGAGCCTCGTTCATCAGGCCAGGCTATCCCGGGGTCTGACTACACTGGAAAGATGCCGGTCACCCGCGTGCGCTTCGCCTGCGTATTGTTCGCATTGATCGCAATCGCGTGTCGCTCCGACGAGGTAACGCTCTCCTACCAGTACGAAACCGACCAGACCCTCAGGTACACGATGGAAGCAACCGCTCATGCCGAGTGGGACATCGGGGGAGCCGGCGAAGGGTCGTATCGATGGGCGGCGGAGGTTTTCGAGCGCGTCGTGGAGGTGGACGACGAGGGGGCTCTGGTGGAAGTCACGCTGGCGCCGACGGATGTCGAAGAAAAGGGGCTGCTCTCACCCGGGTCCGACGAGAAGACGTTCAGTATCCGTGTCGACGACAAGGGGCGGGTCCTCGAGGTCATCGAGATCGACGGCGTCCCGGCTGAGGACCTGGACCCCGAGGAGGTCGCGTTCATCGGGACCTACCGCCCGCCTCTTCCCACCGACACGATCCGCCTCCGCGAGGAATGGGTGGCTCCTCCACCGCCCATTACGCAAGAGGGGTTCCAACAACTCGTCTCACTGGTTGAGCTGGATCGCCTTGACCGCGATGCGGACGGACGGATGGCGTCGATCTCCTACTCGGGCGAGAGCCCGCTGACGCGCACCACGACGCTCCCGGAAGGAGATGCCGAGCTGGCGGGTTCCGCGTCCATCTCCGGCGAAGCGATCGTGGATATCGATGGAGGCTTCGTACGAGAGTCGACCACCACCACCGAAGGGGACTTCGAAGTGCGGGCACTTCCAAGCAACGAGGGCAGCCCGCTGAGTGGCAGCCTTCATCAAGTGCTCGAGCTGCACCTCGTAAGGATCTGAGTTAGGCCTCGTCCGTTCCCACGACGACGTGTAGGGCGACGCTGGTGGAGAGGTTGCTGGGCTTCTCCCCCGAAGCCCAGCCGAACTTCTTCGCCAGAGCTTCGGCAGCGGGACGAGCCTCTGCGTAAGACCAGAACACTGTGGTCTGCGAATAAGCGGACGAAGCGGAATCCACCGTGTACACATCGAAGCCGAGGCCCGCGAGACGATCGGCCATCAGCGTGTCGGCGTCGGGAGAGGCAGTCCCGTTCAACACCTGCACAGAGATCCCTTCGGTTACCAGCTCGACTTCCTCGCTGGGGGCCGGGCTCTTCTTCTTGATCTTCTTCGCCTTAACGGTTGGAGACGGGGAGGGGCTCGGCGACGCCGGCTCCTGGGATTCTCTCGTCTCGCTCTGGGCCACCGGAGGCGGATCCTCGTCGCTGTTCCCACCGATCGCATCGACCGCGATCGTCACCGCGGTTATCGCGACGGCTGCGACCAGCAACCACGGGACGAGCCAGCCCGCGACGGAACGATAGAAATGCCACTGCTGATCCGAGGAGTGGCGCCCCATGGCGCGCCCTATCTCTTAGCCGGCTGGTACTGAGCGCCAAGTAGGCGCGCGACCCTCTGCCGCTGCCTGTAGGTACGGAGCCGCTTCAAGCGCTTGATGAGGATCGGATCGTGATCCATAGCGGCGGGGTTCTCGATCAGCTCGTTGAGCACCTGGTAATAGCTCGTCGCCGACATGTCGAACCGCTCGCGGATAGCCCGCTCCTTGATGCCCGCATGCTTCCACCAGCACCGCTCGAAATCGAGGATCTCGATCTCGCGTTGCCCAAGTCCTTCGTGTGTGTCCATGCCCTCAACATAGAGGCGACACCCCCCAAACAGGCGGATTTCACCACCAGGGCCACGTCCAGCACGCCCAATCACTACCGAGGGGGGCTTGGGGGAGTAGGCCGTCTCGACGGCCGATCCCCCATGGGTTGCCGCAGGCCAGCACGAAGTGCCGGCCGGTAAGCAAGCATTGCGACAGCAATGCGCCGCGGGCGGGCATAAGAACAGGGGGGCTCTGGGGGGAGTAGGCCGTCTTGACGGCCGATCCCCCAGTGGGTTGCCGCAGGTCGGCACGAAGTGCCGGCCGGTAAGCAAGGGCTGCGGTCAGCAGCCCGCCGCGGGCGGGCATAGAACTACGGAAATAAGCCCCTAGTGAGATGCGCCTCGGCTACCCGGCCTACGCCGATCCAGTGGGCGGCCTGGCGCATCGTCAGGTCCTTCTCACACGACATCGAGTGGACCTCGTGGAAGGACCGCTCCATGATCTGGCGGAGGCGATCGTTGACCTCCTCCTCGGACCAGAAGTACGCCTGGATGTCCTGAACCCATTCGAAATATGAGACCGTCACGCCGCCGGCATTCGCCAGGATGTCCGGCACGACGAAGACGCCGCGATCATCCGAGGACCTTGTCCGCCTCGAAGGTCACGGGTCCGTTGGCCGCCTCACAGACGACGCCAGCCTTGATCCGGTCGGCGTTCTTCACCGTGATCACGCCCTCGATCGCGGCGGGCACCAGGACATCGCAATCGACCTCGAGAAGATCGGCGTTCGAGATCGGATCGGCCCCGGGGAAGCCCGTGACCGCTCCGGCCTCGCGCTTGTGCCGGTTGATGGCCTCGGGATCTAGCCCGTGCTCCCTGTAGAGGCCTCCTTCGACGTCCGATACCGCGACGACACGACAACCGGCATCGTGCAGGAGTTGGGCTGCGAAGCCCCCGACCTTTCCGTAACCCTGGATCGCCACGCTGACCTCGTCGATCCCCTTGCCGAGCGCCTTGAGCGTGGAGAAGATCATGTACATGACGCCGCGAGAGGTCGCGCCGCCGCGACCCTTCGACCCACCGATCGCGACCGGCTTGCCGGTCACGACCCCCGGAACCGAGTAGCCCTGGTTTATCGAGTACGTGTCCATGATCCAGGCCATGATCTCTTCGTTCGTGTTCATGTCGGGGGCCGGGATGTCACGTTCCGGGCCGATCAACGGAAGGATCTCGGAAGCGTAACGACGCGTCATCCGTTCGAGCTCACCCCGAGACAGGCCCTTGGGATCCACGGCCACGCCGCCTTTGGCTCCACCGAAGGGGATCCCCGCGATCGCGCTCTTCCACGTCATCCACATCGCGAGTGCCTTGACCTCATCGAGATCGACGGCCTGGTGGTAGCGGATCCCGCCCTTCGCGGGACCTCGGGTCACGTTGTGGTGGACCCGGTATCCCTGACATACCTTCGTCGAACCGTCGTCCAGGCGGAACGGAACCGACACCGAGAGAGATCGTTTCGGCGCTCTGAGCGTTTCGTGAACGCCGGGGGCCAGCCCCATGAGCTCGGCCACCTCATCCAGCTGCGCGAGCGCCGTCTCCCAGGCGGAGTCGAGTACGGGCTTCGGTTCAGGCACTTCGTTCCCCACGGCGTCTCCGTTGACGGTTCGTCGGCTTTCGTACGGAGCTGGAGACAGGATTCGAACCTGCGACCTGCCGCTTACAAGGCGGCTGCTCTACCAACTGAGCTACTCCAGCACGGTCCCAGGGTAACCCCCTCTCGGTTTTCGACCGTTCGTTCACGGCGTTTCTTGCATCGCGTGGCGTCGCGCGACCTCGAACATCGCCACGGCTCCGGCAACACCGACGTTCAGTGAATCGATCCGGCCCGCGCGAGGGATGGAAACGAGAGCGTCGCAGCGATCGCGGACGGGTTTCGAAAGACCTCGGTCCTCAGCACCCAAGACCAGAGCAACCGGCGGTTCCATCAGCTTCGAGGTCCACAGATCCTCGGCCGCCTTCTCGTCCAGTCCGAGCACCCAGAATCCCTTCTCCTGAGAGCGCCCGATCGCCTGCGCGAGGTTGCCCACCCGGCTCACCACGACGGTTTCGGCCGCGCCGGCCGATACGCGACGCACCGCGGCAGTCACCCCGACCGCACGGCGCGATGGGATGACGACCCCCTCGAACCCGGCGACATCCGCGCTTCTCAATAGCGCCCCGAGGTTGTGGGGGTCCATGATGCCGTCAAGGAACAGCAAGGTTCCCGCCGCGCGATCGAGAAGATCGTCCAGAGGGGTGTAGCGATAGCGTGCCGTTACCGCTACGACGCCCTGATGGTTCGCGCCCTGTGCGAGCTTGTCGATCTCGGCGCGCGGAACGTTGCGGACCGGTACCTGTGCTCGTTCGGCGCGCTTGCGGATATCGCCCAAGGTCCCGGAGGGCGCAAGTCCCTGCGCGATCAGCACCTGCTCGGCGCTCTGACCCGACCGCAAGAGCTCGATGACGGGTCTTCTGCCGGCGAGCACTCGCTCGGCCGGCGAGCCGTCCGGGTCCTGCGACGCACGCCCCCCGCGGTTACGTGCCGGGATCGCTGCCGCCCGAGATCCGCCACCGAGGGCCCGATGAGGTGTCCTCGATGGCGACTCCAAGGGAAGAGAGCCTTGCTCTGATCTCGTCGGCGCGCTCGAAGGCCTTTTCCACGCGCGCCTTCTCTCTCAGCTCGAGGAGGTAATCGATGAGCTCGCCGAGCAGGCCCGACCCCGCCGCCTCCGTTGGAAAATCGAATCCCAGGACCCCGGTCATCTCCAGGAAGGCGTCGGCCAGGGCCACGAGGGAATCGTTGGGCTCCCCGCCCTGAACGCTCTCGAGTCGTCGATTCGCTTCGCGGACGAGATCGTGAACCGCCGCCAGAGCCTCCGCCGAGTTGAAATCGTCGTCCATCGCTTCGACGAAGCGCCGGACGAACGGCCCCCCGTCGCCTTCGAAGGCCTCCGCTCCGATATCCCTCCGGCGAGTCTGATGCTGTTGCGGCATCGCATCACCAAGCGTGTGACGGGCGGCCTCGACGAACGTGCGCCAGCGTCCGTGGGCCGCTCGGGCATCGGCGAGAGCGTGGTCGGAGAAAGAGACCTGGGACCGGTACGACCCCCCCAGTGACCAGTAACGCACCACCTCGCCGGGATAGCTCGCGAGCACATCGGATGCAAGCGCAACGTTGCCCAGGGATTTCGACATCTTCGTATCGCCCATCTGGACCATGCCCGTGTGGAGCCAGTGACGGACGAAGGGCTCCTCCCCGGCCAGCGCCTCGGCTTGCGCCACCTCGTTCTCGTGGTGAGGAAAGATCAGATCGGTCCCCCCCGTGTGGATGTCGAAGCTCATACCGAGGTACTTCACCGCCATCACGGAGCACTCGATGTGCCAGCCAGGTCGACCCGGCCCCCAGGGCGAGGGCCAGGAAGGCTCCCCCTCCTTGGCCGCTTTCCACAGCGCGAAATCGAGCGGATATCTCTTGCCGGCGTGCGGTTCGATGCGCTCGCCGGCCCGCATGTCGTCGAGGGATCTCCCCGATAACTTTCCGTAGCCCTCGAAACGTTCCACCGCGAAGAACACATCGCCGTCGACCTCGTAGGCGACGCCACGCTCGATGAGCCCTTCGATCGCCTGGACCATGTCAACGATGTGGTTCGTCGCGAGGGCGAGGACGTCCGGGGGCTCCACGCCGAGCCCCGCCATGTCTCGCTCGAAGGCCAACGCATACTTCTCGGCTACCTCTTGCGGATCGGCCCCCTCAACGTTGCTGCGTTCGATGATCTTGTCGTCGATGTCCGTGTAGTTCATCACGTAGGTGACGTCGTATCCCCGATACCTGAGGTACCTCCGGATCAGGTCGTACCAGAGGATCGTCCGGGCATTGCCGATGTGCACGTAGTTGTAGACGGTCGGCCCACAGCCGTACATGGAGATGCGTCCTGGCTCGCGCGTCTCGAGGTCGACCACTGCGCGCGATCTCGTATCGTGGATCCGAACCGACATCGTCCCGACCCTAATCCCTCTCTACCGAAGCCACGGCGAGCGCCGCGATGCCTTCCGCGCGCCCGATGAACCCCATCCCGTCGGTCGTCGTGGCCTTGATGGAGACATCCGAGGGGTCTGCACCCAGGGCTTCGGCGACGCGCTCGACCATCGCGTTCCGATGCGGTGTGATGCGAGGTCGCTCCGCCACCACCGTGACGTCCACGTTCTGGATCTTCCAGCCGGCCCGGCTCAGTTCCATCGCGGTGACCCTCAGGATCTCGAGGCTCGAGGCATCTTTCCACCGATCGTCCGGCGGGAAAGACCCACCCAGATCCCCCAGACCGGCCGAGCCGAGAAGCGCGTCGGCGATCGCGTGGCTCACCACATCGGCGTCGGAATGACCGGCGAGCCCCGGAGCGTCGGGGATCTCCACCCCTCCCAAGATCAGCGGTCTCCCCGCGTCGAAAGCATGGGCATCGAATCCGAGTCCGACGCGGCTCACTCGAGACCTCCCGCAATCGTCTCGGCGATCGGGAAGTCCTCGGGATGGGTGATCTTCATGTTCGTCCTTGCGCCTCGCACGACGACCACGCGCCCGCCGAAATGCTCGATCAATTGGGCATCGTCGGTAGCGAGGAAGCCCTCGGAACGCGCACGGCGGTGAGCTTCGACGAGAACGGCCGTACGGAAAGCCTGTGGAGTCTGCACGCGCAACAGCGTCGCACGGTCGAGGGTCTCGATCACCGCATCGCCGTCCACGCGTTTGATGGTCTCGTCGACGGGGACCGCCGGCACGGCACCCTCGGCCCCATCCGCCGCGCGCAGGACGTCGGCGGCTAGTTCGACCGTCGCGAACGGACGGGCCGCGTCGTGGATCAAGACGATCTCAGAGTGGATCGCCTCGAGCCCGTTGGCCACCGATTCCTGCCGGGTTGGCCCACCTTCGACGATCGTGACGTCGAGCTCGAGTGCTCGTGCCCGTTCCAGATCCCCTTCCGGGGCCACGACGACGATCGGATCGCATCCCACCTCGGCGAGCATGTCTACCGACCAACGAAGAAGGGGGCGTCCGCGCAGCAAACGGAACTGTTTGGAGGTCCCGTCGCCGGTGCGCTCACCGCGCCCGCCCGCAGCGATTATCGCTGCAGGAGTGGCTGTGGCTATCCGAGGACCTCGTCGAGCATCTTCTCGGCCTCCTCTTCGTTGCAGTCCTTCGAGAAGGTCAGTTCCGAAACGAGGATCTGCCGAGCCTTCGTGAGCATGCGCTTCTCACCGGCGGAAAGGCCTTTTTCCTTGTCGCGCTGATGCAGGCTCCGAACGACGTCCGCCACCTGATAGATGTCACCCGACTTGAGTTTCTCGACGTTGGCCTTGAAGCGCCGGGACCAGTTAGTGGTGTTCGTGGTGGGCTCGTTCTTCTTCAGTACCTTGAAGACCTTGGGCACCTCTTTGGCGGGGGTGACTTCCCGCAACCCGACCTCGTCCGTGGAGTCCGTCGGCACCATCAGGGTTAACTCGCCGTAAGCCAGCTTGAGGATGTAGTACTGGCGGCTCTCGCCGAGGAGGTCTCGCTGCTCGACCTTTTCGATCACTGCGGCCCCGTGGTGCGGGTATACGACCTTGTCGCCTATGGCAAAACGCACGAAATGGTTCCTCCCTGCATGTATGTGGCTCACCGGCGCTCGGAAGCGAGTGCTGCCGGGAAAAGTGGGACCGTTAGGGTTCCTTTTTCTGGAACCAAGGGTAGCACGCCGTCCCCTCTATCAACGGCCCGCGGCCTAGACGGGCGCGCGGATCGAAGCCACCAAGTCGGTCGCCGAACGCAGGTCGGCCACCTCGATGAGCTCGAGTTCAGGTACGCGAACGTCGATGTCGCGCGGGATGATCGCCCGCTTGAATCCGAGGCGGAGAGCTTCACTCAAACGGCGTTCGATGCCCGGAACACGACGGATCTCGCCACCCAGTCCCACTTCGCCGACCGCGACCATCGCGGGATCCAGCGCCAGATCGGCATGGGCCGAGTACAACGACAGGCAGAGGGCCAGGTCCGAGGCCGTTTCGCGCACAGCGTAGCCACCGGCGGCGGACACGAACACATCGTGAGAGCCCAGACCCAGCCCGGCGCGCTTGTCCAGGACGCCGAGGAGCATGGCCAGCCGACGAGATTCGATACTGAGAGCCACGCGTCTGGGCTGAACCTGGTTCGTCTGGGCCACCAGGGCTTGCAACTCAACGAGCAACGGCCGGGAACCTTCGAGGCTGGGGAAGATCGCCGACCCGGGGACCCCTGAGCGCCGGTCCGCCAGGAACAGGGCGGACGGGTCGGGAACAGCTTCCAGGCCCCGCCCCTCCATGACGAACACGCCTGTTTCCTCACACGACCCGAACCGGTTCTTCGCGGCACGAAGAAGTCGCAACGCCCCGGAACGTTCTCCTTCGAGCGAGATGACCACATCGACCACGTGTTCGAGTGTCTTGGGTCCCGCGACGGTCCCTTCCTTCGTTACGTGACCGACCAGGATCACTATCGTGCCCGATCGCTTGGCCATCCGGACGAGGTGGGTTGCGCATTGACGAACCTGGAGGGGGGACCCCGCGGTCTGCTCGAGGGACGGATCCTCGAGAGTCTGGATGGAATCTACGACGACGGCATCTAGATGCTCACGTTCCGCGGCGCCCAGCAGGGACGTCAACGAGGTCGACGCCAACGCCCTGATGCTCTTGGAGTCCACACCCAGGCGACGAGCGCGTAGCGCGACCTGCGACACCGATTCTTCGCCCGTCACGAGTAGGCAGTTCGAGCCGTTGGCCACCAGCCCCTGAAGGAGTTGGAGGACGAGGGTGGACTTGCCTATGCCCGGTTCGCCCGCCAGCAACACGACGCTTCCGCCCACGAGGCCCCCACCGAGCACACGGTCGACCTCGCCGATACCGGTTGCGAGCCGATCGCCTTCGGTTCCGGCAGCATCCAGGCTGACGATCGTGCCCCCCGCGGCGTCGTCTTCGGTCGCGTCCGGCTCGATCGCGCTGCCCCACGTCGAACACTGAGGACAGCGCCCGAACCACCGGGCCGCGGTGTGTCCGCACTCGGAACAGGCGTATCGGCTCATGTGAAACAGCCTAGGTGTGAGGTACGACGATTTTCGGGTCCGGACGCGCAAGGACCCGACCGAAGCCGGGTCCCATTGCCTTATCTATTCGACTTCTAGGTTTCGGGAAGCGCCTCGGGCTCGCCTTCTGCGACCCCTGCTCCCGCGAGCTCGACCGGCGGATGATCGGGGGACCGCTCCGCCTTGCGGAACACGATGACCTCGTCGCCCTTCTCGTTCTTCTCGGTGTCGACGATGATCACGTCGCCCGCCTCGAACTCCTTCCACAGGATCTTCTCGGACACGGAGTCCTCGACATGACGTTGGATGGCGCGGCGCAGAGGCCTGGCCCCCAACGCTGGGTCGTATCCCGTTCGAGCGAGGAAATCCTTCGCGGGCTCTGTCAGCTCGATGTCGACGTCCTGGCTCCCAAGCTGGTTCTCGATTCGAGTGATCATGAGGTCGACGATGGACTTGACCTCTTCCCTCGACAGCTCGTGGAACACGATGACTTCGTCGATACGGTTAAGGAACTCGGGACGGAAGTTCTTCTTCAGCTCTTCCTCCACGCGCTCCTTCATCTTGTCGTAGGTGAGCTGCTCGCTCCCCTGACCGAAGCCCATCGCCGGTTTACGCAGATTCGCTGTACCCAGGTTCGACGTCATGATGATGACCGTGTTCTTGAAGTCCACGGTCTTGCCCTGAGCATCGGTCAGACGACCATCCTCAAGGATCTGCAGCAACGTGTTGAAGACGTCTGGGTGTGCTTTCTCGATCTCGTCGAGGAGCACGACCGAGTAAGGCCGGCGCCTGACGGCTTCGGTCAGCTGGCCGCCTTCCTCGTAACCGACGTACCCCGGAGGCGAGCCAACCAGGCGGCTCACGGTGTGCTTCTCCATGTATTCGCTCATGTCGAGCTGGATCAGAGCGCTTTCGTCACCGAACATGAACTCGGCCAGAGCCTTGGCGCTTTCGGTCTTCCCGACCCCGGACGGGCCTAGGAAGATGAACGAGCCGGCCGGACGCTTCGGGTCCTTCAACCCTGCGCGCGTACGGCGGATCGAGCGAGACACGGCGCCGATCGCGTCGTGCTGGCCGACGATGCGACGGTGAAGCTCGTCTTCCATGCGCAGGAGCTTGGCGGTCTCTTCCTCGGTCAATGAGGTAACGGGGATGCCGGTCCACGACGACAGGACTTCGGCGATCTCCTCCTCGTCGACCTCGGCGAGGGCCTGGCCCTCATCCATGCGCCATTCGCTCTCTTTGAGCGCGCGCTCCTCCATCAGCCGCTTCTCCTCATCACGGAAAGCAGCCGCGCGCTCGAAGTCTTGCGCCTCGATCGTCTGTTCCTTCTGAGATCTGACCTCAGCGATCTTCTCTTCGAGCTCCCTGTAGTCGGGTGGCGCGCTCATCCGTCTGATCCTCAGACGCGAACCAGCCTCGTCGATCAAGTCGATCGCCTTGTCGGGCAGGAACCGGTCGGAGATGTAACGATCCGCCAGGTTGGCGGCAGCCACCAGGCCGCGATCGGTGATGTGCACGCGGTGGTGCGCCTCGTACCGGTCGCGCAGGCCCTTGAGGATGTCGATCGTGTGCGCCACGGATGGCTCCGGCACCTTGATCGGCTGGAACCGGCGCTCGAGGGCCGCATCCTTCTCGAGGTGCTTGCGGTATTCGTCGAGCGTCGTCGCGCCGATCGTCTGCAGCTCGCCCCGAGCCAGCATCGGCTTGAGGATGCTGGCGGCGTCGATCGCGCCCTCTGCGGCTCCCGCTCCTACGAGCGTGTGCAGCTCGTCGATGAACAGGATGATGTCACCGCGGGTCTTGATCTCTTTCAGGACCTTCTTGAGACGCTCCTCGAAGTCGCCCCTGTAACGCGATCCCGCGACGAGAGCCCCGAGGTCGAGCGTGTACAGCTGGCGTCCGGTGATCGTCTCGGGCACCTCGCCCTTGACGATCCTCTGTGCCAGTCCTTCGACGATGGCCGTCTTTCCGACGCCCGGCTCGCCTATCAGCACCGGGTTGTTCTTCGTTCGCCGCGACAGCACCTGCATCACGCGCTCGATCTCGTTCTCGCGCCCGATCACCGGGTCGAGCTGGTTCTCGCGAGCGAGCTGCGTGAGGTTGCGGCCGAACTGATCGAGCACCAGCGATCCCTGAGGGGTCTCGCCACCCGGTGCACCGGCGCTCTCTTTGGCGCCCGAGTAACCCGATAGGAGCTGGATGACCTGCTGGCGCACGCGCCCGAGGTCTGCACCCAGCTTGACGAGCACCTGAGCGGCGACGCCCTCGCCCTCACGGATGAGGCCGAGGAGGATGTGCTCGGTGCCGATGTAGTTGTGTCCGAGCTGCAACGCTTCCCGCAATGACAGCTCCAGGACCTTCTTCGCCCGAGGGGTGAACGGAATATGACCCGACGGGGGCGATTGGCCCGCCCCGATGATCTCCTCGACCTGCTGACGGACCTTGTCGAGCGAGATCCCCAGCGACTCGAGGGCCTTCGCGGCGACGCCCTCTCCCTCGTGGATCAATCCGAGCAGGATGTGCTCGGTTCCGATGTAGTTGTGATTTAGCAGCCTCGCCTCTTCTTGGGCGAGCACCACCACCCTGCGGGCCCGGTCGGTAAATCTCTCAAACAAGGGCCACGCCTCCTTTACTAGTCCCGCCGTGCGGGGTGCGATCCCCACAGACGGGGAGCTCGAAAGCTCCGCTTCGCGCTCCGAGAGTCATTATACGGAGGAGGGACGACAACTCCCTCTTTGCCCGACACCCTGTTAGAACGCCGGAACCCTTCAAAACGTTCCCCCGAACCGCCGGCACTATCGCCGGCTCCAGGCCCCTTACCTGTGTGCAAATGGGCTCTGCCACATTCATCGGCCCCCCTGGTCTCGTCCTTAGCGATCCAGGGCAATCCAGCGCCAAAGCGCGGCCGAATCCAAGCAAACCCTGTTCTTATGCCCGCTCGCGGCGGGCTGCTGACGCAGCCCTTGCTTACCGGCCGGCATTTCATGCCGGCCTGCGGCAACCCACTGGGGGGATCGGCCGTCGAGACGGCCTACTCCCCCCAGACCCCCCTCGGGCCTGGCTCGTCAGTGAACAGGGTCGTTCTTTCCGGTTGAGACCGCGAATTTCATCTGCTTTGGGGACGGGGCAGGGGCGGCCCTCGGGGGTGGGTTCCGGAACAGGTAGCGCCAGTCCCGGTCCGAGATGTCGGTTCGTCGTCCGTTGATGGAGAACCCCCGGGCCAGTGGCACCCACGGAAGCTCCTCGGGAGGAGCGCCGGCTCCTCGGAGCTCGTCCGAGGGATCGGGAACCGTCCACAATCCGACGGAGGTCTGATCGACCGACGTGTGATCGTCGGGGCCGAGGGTCACGTCGAGGCCTCCGAATCGCACGCCGCGCAGTCGCTCGAGGGCTCGTGCCACGTCCCCCCGGGGGCCGGTACGTTGCGCGGCCCAGCCGACCATGGCCACCCCGTCGTAGGCCCTCTGCTGCCAGCCGAGCGGCTCGGAATCCCACCACGCGTTGAAATCCTCGTCGAAGGCGCGGAAGTTCGGGATCGGCAGCAGGTGGACACCGCGAGCGTAGGAGTCCGACGCCACGGTGCCCGGCGGCAGCGAGGGAGACGTTCTCGGGCTGATCGCCATGTCGTATCCGACGATCTGAGGGCGCCAGGGCCGTCCCCGGTCGGCCGACCGGCGGGCGACCCTCGTGGTCTTGTAAAGGGAACCCATCGCTCGCAGCTCCGCCACCACTCGTCCGAAGACCCGGGGCTGGCTTTCGACGACCACGGCCTGGACCCGTTTCCTCTCGAGACGCCGCAGCATCTGACTCAGCTCCACGTCGGAGGCGTCGCGCGCCTCCAGTTGGGATCCGTAGAGGGTGTCGAACACCTTCGCGCCCCGGCAGCGGCCGAGCCGCGGCACGAAGTGAGCGAACCGCGGAGGTTCCGTCCAACGACAACGACGCCATGAGTCCGATGCGCCGGTATCCCCGATCGCGGACGAGGTACGAGGCGATCCTGCGCGACTCCCACAAGAGGGAGGGAGAGACCTGGAAGAGATGGGGTCGGAGGAGACGGGCCCCGTACAGGTCACCGTAGGCGAGGAGCGCAGGGATGCCGGCCTCCGCCAGGGACGGCTCCGTCTCGGGGAGCGCCTCCGGGGGCCCGGCGAACACGATGCCCCGGACCTGTTCGATCGCCGCCAGCTCTCTGATCGAGGCAACGGCTCGGGCCGGGTCTCCGCCGTCGTCCCGGACGACGAGCTCGAACGGCTTCTCACCTTCGGGCAGGGCGGTATTCAGTTTGTGCACGCCCAGATCCGCTCCCTCGAACGCGCTCTTCCCCCGCCACGAGTCATCCCCGGACATCGTGGCGACGAGCCCGATGAGACGCGAGCTCGCCTCGGTCGGCGTCGCCAATGGCGAACGTTGTGGTGTAGAGCGCGACGGGGATGGTTCGCACGCTGTCGTCGCGATCACGGTCAGGAGCGCGGCGGCGAAGAGCCGAACGATCCGGACGCGCCCGGAGAGGGATCCCATGTACTGAGCCGGGACTAGGTGCCCGGCTCCTCGGGTGCCGGATCGGCGGCCTCTGGCCGCATCGCTGGGAACAAGATGACTTCGCGCAGCGAGCTCGCGCCGAGCAGGAACATCAGTAGACGGTCGAGGCCCAAGCCGAAACCGCCGGCGGGCGGCATCCCGTAGGAGAGCGCTTCGAGGAACTCCTCATCCGGCATCGCTACCTCGTGCTCGCCTCCAGCCCTGGCCTTCGCCTGTTCCTCGAAGCGGCGCCGCTGCTCCGCGGGGTCGTTCAGCTCCGAGTACATGGGCGCGATCTCGACGCCGCCGAGGATCAGGTCCGCGTGCTCGGTGAAGCCCTCGATGCTTCGATGGTCCTTGGCCAGCGGTGAGACCTCTTTCGGGAACCCAACGACGTAGGTCGGCGCGATCAGCGATCGCTCGGCGCGCGCCTCGAAGATCTCGGCCACGATCTTGCCCGGCCCCCAGCCTGGTCGGACCTCGACTTCGAGCTCCCGCGCGATCGAGCCCAGGGGCCCCGCTGGATCCGACGTCTTCCAGGCCGACTCGACATCGGCATCCGTCGCCCTCTCGATGGCCTCGAACATCGTGATCCGCTCGAAGGGCTCTTCGAGATCAAGAGCGTGCTCTTGGATGTCGAGGCGAAGCGAGCCCGTCACCGCAAGGGCGATCTCCTTCACCAGGTCTTCCACGAGGCTCATCGTGTCCTCGAAATCCGTGAAGGCTTGGTACGCCTCGAGCATCGTGAACTCCGGATTGTGCCGAGCCGATACGCCCTCGTTCCGGAAACTGCGGTTGAGCTCGTAGACGCGCTCGATCCCCCCGACCAACAGCCGCTTCAGATACAACTCCGGCGCGATCCTCAGATAGAGGTCCAGGTCGAGCGCGTTGTGGTGAGTAACGAACGGTCGGGCGACGGCGCCGCTCGCGACGTGATGGAGCAAGGGTGTCTCCACCTCGACGAACCCACGCTGCTCCAGGAACCGCCGGGCCGCCGTGTTCAGAACCGCTCGGGCTTCGACGATCCGGCGCGCCTCCGGGTTGACGATCAGGTCCAGATAGCGCTGCCGGTAACGAGTCTCGACGTCGGACATCCCGTGCCATTTCTCCGGCATGGAACGGAGGCACTCCGCCAGCAAGGTGACGGTCGCCACCCGCACGCTCAGCTCTCCCCTCCTGGTCCTGATGACCTCGCCCTCGGCCCCCACGATGTCTCCGACTCCCAGGCGCGTGAATCGTTCGAAGCCCTCCTCACCCAGTACATCGAGTTGTCCGAACAGCTGTATGCGACCCTCCGTATCCTCGAGGTCGGCGAAGGCCGCCTTGCCGTGCTGGCGGACGCTGCGCAGCCGGCCGGCGACGGCCGCCGTAGCCCCCGAATCGGTGCCCGACTCGAGCGACTCCCATCGCCCGGCGAGCTCACTCGTCAGAGCGGTTCGCTCGAACCTGTAGGGGTAGGCGCCGTCGCCCGAAGGGGTCACGTGCCGGTCTCAACGTTTCGCTCGAAGATGAGTCGCAGCCCATTGAGGGTGAGTTGCGGGTCGATGCGTTCGACCCTGCGGCAGTGTTTCACCACGGTAGGAGCCAGCCCACCGGTCGCGACCACCCGGGCCGCACCGCCCAACTCATCCGTAACACGCTCGACCAGTCCATCCACGAGCGCAGCAGTTCCGAAAACGATCCCGGATTGGACGGAGGTCATGGTCCGCTTACCGATCGCGGTGCCCGGCGCAACGAGCTCCACGCGATTGATCTGGGCGGTAGACAGGAAGAGCGCGGTCGCAGACGTGTCGATGCCCGGCGCGATCGCCCCACCCAGGTACTCGCCCTTCGCGGAAACCGCGTCCACGGTTATCGCCGTTCCGAAATCGACGACCACCACCGGCTCGTTCGGATACATCTCGTGGGAGGCAACGGCATTCGCTATGCGGTCCGCGCCCACCTCACGAGGGTTGTCGGTGAGGATCGAGACTCCCGTACGGGTTCCCGGTTCGACGACCAGCGCGGGAAACCCGAAATAGCGCTCAGTCATCTCACGGAGCTCGCTGGTAGCGCGGGGCACTACGGAACATATGGCCACACCGGTGATCTGCCTGGAGAACGAGAGATCGGCGAGGGCCAGGAATTGCCCGAACATCAGCGCCAGCTCGTCCGCCGTGCGTTCTTGGACCGTGGCTGCACGCCACTCGTGCTCGAGCACGTCGCGTTCGAACACGCCCATATGGGTTTGCGTGTTTCCCACGTCAACCGCTAACAGCATCCTGGCCTCCGTAAGGTCACTCGACCAAAAGGTTATCGATAAGGCGCGTTCCTCCGATGGTCGCCGCAACGACGAGCAACACCGGCCCCCCCGGCGCCGGACGCTCAAAGGTATCCGGATTGACGGCCCGCGCGTAACCCGGTTCGACTCCCGGCGTGGATCGGAAGGCATACAGCATGACCGTCTCGACGCCCGCAAGGTCCCTTCCGTTCGATAACGCGTCGCAACCGTCCCTCAAGGCCCGCCACAAGACGGTCGCCCGCTCTCGATCCTCGCCCTGCAGGTAGGCGTTCCGGCTGCTTTTGGCAAGACCATCCGCCTCTCGGATCGTGGGACACACCACGATCTCTACGGGCCAGCCGAGGTCGGTGGTCATCTTCTTGATAACGGCCACCTGCTGAGCGTCTTTCTGGCCGAAGAAGGCCCTGTCCGGCAGGAAGAGATTGAACAGGGTCGCGACGATCGTGCAGACGCCATCGAAGTGGCCCGGTCGTGCCCGTCCTTCAACCGTGTCCCCCAGACGTCCAACGGACACCGTGGTGGTCGGAGCCGGCCCCAGCATGTCGTCAACGGAAGGAGCGAAGACAACGTCGACCCCCTCCGCCTCCGCGCTCTCTAAGTCGCGCTTCTCGTCGCGCGGATAGACCCGATAGTCCTCACTTGGCCCGAACTGGAGCGGGTTCACGAAGATGCTCAACGCGACGAAGCCGCTGGAACGGGCCGCGCGTATGAGGGAAACGTGTCCCTCGTGGAGAGCCCCCATCGTGGGAACGAGGTTCACCGGCGTTCCGGCCTCGCGTTCCTTCTCGAGCACCGCCGCCAACTCCCCGCGTGTGCGCGCGATCTTCACGACCCGTCCAGCAGCGACCGCAACTCCGCCTCCTCGTCGTGCGCGAGGTGCCCGGCTCTCACCGCGACCGACAAGATCATGCGAGACATCGTCACGTAGGGGTCGACGAGTTGTGGAGCTCGCGAACGCAAGGCCGCGATATGTCTCGCGACCGTTGAGCTCTCACCCCGAGCTATCGGGCCGGTGAGGGTCGCTCCTCCGCCGCCGCCGGCGCGCGCGTTCGCAAGGGTTCCTTCGGCCAGAGGTCCCAGCACCGCGTCCGAGGTCTCCACGCCGATGCTGGACAACAGCTCTTCGCCGAGGGCGAGGAGCGCGGCGATGCCATTCGACGTCGTCACGGCCGCGGCATGCCATAGGGGCCGCGCTGCTTCCTCTACCGGAACGGCGACCCCCGACAGGCTGGTGGTGACCAACTCCTCGGCCCAGTCCTTCAGATCCTCGTCGCAGGTGACGCCCCACGCGCTTCCCGGCAAGCGCTCGATCGCGGTAGTCACGTCGGGGCAGGCCTGAACCGGGTGCAGCGCCGCCGGTCGAGCGCCGGCTTCCGCTACCGGACGCAGCACGTCCACGCCGAATGACCCGGCGAAATGGCACACGACGGTCCCCGCAGCCACCGACGTCGCGACCTCGTCTGCGGCGCGCGTAATCGCCTCGTCCGGGACCCCGAGGAGCACCAGGCTCGCGGCCGATGCGCCCTCTTCGGGACTTACCATCGGACAGCCCAGGAAGCTCGCCGCCCGCTGGGCCGATGAGGTGGTCCGGGAAGCGACGCCGATCAGCTCGTGCTCGTTCCTACGCAGGAGCTCTGCGACCGCGGTACCTACCCGGCCGGCTCCGTAGAGGAACACGGAGGAGGCGGCGGGCTCGTCGCGGGTGGTCGTCATCGGGCGCTCCAGTCCACAAGTGGTACCGGTCGTTGCGCCCAGCATAGAGGCGAAGAGGGGGGTCGAACGTTTAGGGAACGATGCGCGTCACGAGGTCGGTACGGGCGCGGGCGGAGTCGAGCCAGAGCGCCCGCCGGCCGGTTCCGAGCTGCGGCCACGCCTGGTCTCCGCGATTGTCAGTCACCTTGACAGGAGTTCCACCGGCCAAGGGGACGATCCACACATCGCGGCCCACCTCCGACGCGGGTCCGCTGTTCAGGTAACCGCGTTCGTCCGTGTACACGGCGTAGGTCCCATTCGCGTCCACCAACGGAAGCCCCGCGAATCCCTCCCACCGAGGAGAGTTGGGTCCGACGGCGACGATGGTCTTCCTGGCGTTAGACCCGAGACGCATCTTCATGATCGCCCCGCGGCCGTCCCCGTCGTTGTCCTGGTACCACACAATGTGGTCGGGTCCGAGGGCCGGTGGGCCGAGGCGAGCCGAGGGGTTCGCGGACTTGATCTGTACGCTCCGGCCGGTCTTGATGTTCTTCAAGCCGATCTGCTCCGCGCGAGACCCCGAGCCGATGTGCCACCAGGCCACCCAGTTGCCCGACACGTCGGGCATCCACTGCTCGCCCCCGCCGGTGGTCAGCCGCTTGGGGGTCTTACCGAGACGTCGAACCCAGATGTTCGTATCGCCGGCGCGCGTGTCCTCCCATGCGAGGACGGAACCATCGATCGCCGGGAACCATTGCTGGGCCGGGCCTTTCGCGAGGGTCTTGATATCGCCACCGAGTTTTCGTCCCACCACGTTCGAGTCGAGACCGAAGAATCCCTGGGTGACCCGCGCCCACACCGCGCGCTTGCCCGAGATCGCCGGCGTTTCATCCGAGACCACGCTGGGCCCGGGAGATCCGCTCATCTTCTTGAGTCCGCCGGATGTGTCCACCCGTCCGACGTATATCTCCACCGGTTTGCAACAGAAGTCCTTCTTATCTTTGTAGTTACCCGTGACGTATCTCTCGGATGTCGCCTCCGGTCCTTCGGAGAACATGAAGCCGAAGGGCGCCAGGTTCCCCGCCAGGATCTGAGCATCGTTCGGAGCGCCGGTGTCCCACCCCGGAACGATTCCCTTGGCGTCAAACGCCGCCGCGACGGTTGCCAGTTCACCGGGGGCCGCACCTTCCGCTGCGGCGGCGGCGAGCACCGCTTCGCGGCCATCGACGAAGCTATCCAGCGGCGTCATGTACTCGGCGAGTGCCCGGTACACGTACCTGTCGACTTCCGCATCGGGGAGCGACTCGCGGATGTCCCACAAGGCTCCCGAGAAGATAGTCGAGTTGTCGTGTACGCCACCGAGATCGAAGTCGGCCAGATAGAAGAGGTAGTCATCGGTCGTCCTGCCGTCGTTCATGTCCCGCAGCGGACACTCCCAGTTCGTGGGATTGGCGACCTTGCAGAGATCCTCGCCGATCTCTCCGGAGTTGGGGGCGCTCGTCGCGAGGCCGGTATCGAGATTGTCGATGGCGTTCCCGAAGTAGTCGGAGATCGCCTCGTTGATCGCGCCGGACTGGTTCAGGTACACGAGATCGGCCGTGAATTGGGTGACACCGTGAGTCAGCTCGTGGCCGACGACGTCGAGGTCCGCCGACATCGGGTAGGTCTCGATGGGAGCGCAATCCCCGTAAACCATCTGGGCGCCATCCCAGAAAGCGTTGCAGTAGGGCCCGTTCCCCTCGGAGTAGTGCACCGACGACTTGATGTCCATACCGTCATCGTCGATCGAGTTGCGACCAAGGGCGCGGAAGTATTCGAAGGTCTCTCCAGCACCATGATGCGCGTCGACGGCGGCACCGAAGTCAGCGATGTTATTGAAGTTGTTCCCGCCGGTCTTCTCGATGTTCGAAGCGACCGCGTCGTAGAACGGAGAGAACTTCACGTCGTGCGTGGTGATCTCGCCGCCGTCCGAGGGCCACATCGCCCTCGACCGATCGCGCATCTCGAGCGACCCGGATCGTTCGAATACGTGAAGCGTTCTGGTGTCGCCGTGCGCGGTTCGGCCGGGAGCGGTCGTGGGAGCCACGAATCGGATGCCGCTGTAGGACAGGCTGGTAGAACCGTTCTGGGCGTTGATGAATATCTCTTGTTGGGCAGGCGCTCCGCGCTGGGAGCCCCAGAGCGTGAAGCGGTGACTCAGCACGCCCTCGCCCGCAGGTAACACCGTCAGGCCCTTGTACTCGGATCGCTCGACGATCATCGGACGGACGCGTGTCGCGGCGAGCTGCCTGGCCGCCGCGACGCTCACCTTGGGCGCGATGGCGACGTCCAACTCGGTGAACACGTGACCGTTGACGCTCTCCGTCTCGAGGCCGCCGGATGTTTTCCTCATGTGCACTAGGTACTGCGCCCCGAACACCGGAACGTCACCAACTCGCTGTCCGAACCGAACGGTACGCGTACCGCCCCGGCCCTCGATGACCTCGAGCGTCTCGAGCGTTCCGCCAGGATCCACGATCCCGTAACGGTCGGGATTCGAACGCAGGTGATCGCGCGCGACCTCCAGCGCGGAGCCCCGGCGAGCGGCCGAGTTGATCCCCGACACGAGTGCCGGGGCTTGGGTTCCCGACCTCCGAACGACCCGTGGGGAACGTGGTTGAGCGGAGACGGAGGTGACCGCGACCGACCCGACACAGAGACATACGACGAGGGCGGCGAGCCCGATCCGCTTCACCTCTGAGTCCACCTTCCCTAAACGATCACGAGCCGGACCGCGGGATTCGGATGGCGGACCCGGAGGAAACACACGCTGGAGCGGTCACTTTAGGACAGAGAGGTCGATACCGGAAGAGTCGCCGGACCGATTGCCCCATTTACTTAGATCTCGAACCGGGGTTCGTTCGGAGCGGTTATCCGAGGTGAGTGACGAACGGCTCGAGAAGGGTCACTTCCCCTTCTGCCTCGTCGCTCCAATTCGAGTACGGGTCGCCCCACGGATCGGCGATCTCGGGATCGATCTCGAGGAGAGGGACCAGAACGAACTTCCGCCGGGACATGCTGGGATGCGGGATCTCGAGGTCGGCTTCGTTGACCTTCTCGTCCCCGAACAACAGCACATCGAGGTCGGCGACCCGAGGGCCCCATCGCATGTCGCTGGGCTGGCGCCCGAGACGAGACTCGATCGCCTTGCAGAGCTCCAAGAGCGAACGCGGCTCGAGGGAGGTGTCTATCTTCGCCACGAGGTTCACGAAGGAACGCTGTGGTGGACCGCCGATGGGTGTCGTCTCGTACAGGCTCGAAGCGGCCAAGACTTCGACGCCGGGATCGCCATCCAGTGCCGCAACCGCGCGCCGGACGAACTCGCGTCGCTCTCCGACGTTCGATCCGATTCCGATATACGCGACCGTCATATGAATGCCCTCTCAAGTCTTACAGCGACCCCTCCTAGTTCTTCGGCGATAGGAGGAGCCTCCTTGACGATCTCAACCGTAACCCCAACAACTGCCTTATTTGGAGCAATCAGGGATACGACTTTTTCCGCCAGATGTTCAAGCAGACGTGCCTCTGTTCCTCGCAACAGGTCGGCGATCTCTGTCGTCAGCACCCCGTAATCAACCGTGTCGTCGATGTCATCGCTCTCACCCGCGGGGGCCAGGTCGATCGCGATGTCGACGCTGACGACGAGCCACTGAGGTTGGCTTCGCTCCTCCTCGCCGACGCCGACCCGCGCTTGAACCCGGAGGCCATTGATGAGGATGTGATCTTTCATGCCTTCGGCTCGCCGGAAGTTACCGCCTCGATCATCCTCACCGTTCGGCTCACGGGTGTGACGTCGTGCACACGCACGATCCGAACGCCCTTCGCGACCGACCACGCAACCGTGGCGAGCGTCCCCTCCAGACGATCCTCCGTCTCCAGACCCAGCACCGAACCGATGAACGATTTCCGAGACGTTCCCGACAGGACCGGCCGGCCGAGCCCGACGACCTCGTGCAGGTCTCGTAGAAGCTCGAGGTTCTGGGCGGGCGTCTTGGCGAAGCCAAAGCCGGGGTCGATCACGATCGAGTCCGCGGCCACGCCGAGCCTCTGTAATTCGCGTGCCCGCCCGTCGAGGAAGTCACATACGTCTCGCACGAGATCCGAGTAATCGGTCAACGATCTCATCGTGGCCGGTGTGCCGCGCGAATGCATGACGACGATCGCGGCGCCCGTTTCTGCGGCGACCTGATCCATACCCCGGCCCCCCCACTCGCCCGCCGTGTCGTTGATGATCGATGCTCCTGCGTCCACCGCTCGCCGGGCGACCTGGGGCTTCCGCGTGTCAATCGAGATGGGCACATCGATGCGCTCCACGAGGCTCGAGATCACTGGCAGGACGCGCTTCAGCTCGTCATCCTCGGATACCGGGTCGGCCCCCGGCCTGGTCGATTCCCCGCCAACGTCCACGATCGCCGCCCCTTCGGCAACCATCTCTTCTCCGCGTTCCACGGCTGCATCCGAATCGAGCCACAGCCCTCCGTCGGAGAATGAGTCGGGCGTTACGTTCAGCACCCCCATGATCGCGGCGCGATCAAGAGACAGGGCGTGGCCCCGGCAAACGAGCTTCATCCCCGGGAGATGAGATTCATGGCTTCCGCGCGGGTGGCGGATTGCGCCCTGAATATCCCTCTGACGGCGGAGGTGACGGTCTGACTGCCCGGCTTACGCACGCCTCGCATGCTCATGCAGAGATGCTCCGCCTCGAGAACGACGAGGACCCCGCGCGGTTCCAGGGCGCGCTCGATCGTGTCGGCGATCTGTGTGGTGAGCCGTTCCTGAACCTGAGGTCTGCGCGACAACATGTCCACCAGGCGGGCGAGCTTGGAGAGGCCGGTGATCTGACCGTTCTCGTTCGGGATGTAGGCGACGTGTGCCTTCCCGATGAACGGGATGAGATGGTGCTCGCACATCCCCTGGAGGACCATGTCGCGCACCATGATCATCTCGTCGTGGCCCGCATCGAACACCACGTCGAGAACATCGACAGGATCTCCTTTTACCCCCCCGAAGAGCTCCTCGTACATGTCCGCGACCCTCTCCGGGGTACGGACGAGCCCATCGCGCGTGGGGTCCTCGCCGATAGCCTCCAGGATCTTTCGGACCGCCTCCACGATGGGAGCGCGGTCGACGGAGGAACCGCCTGTGATGCTTCGAACGACGTCCTCTGGCTCGGCCATCGACACAGGTTAATCGGCCCGCACTGCTGCGAGTGGTCGAGCCGGGGAACGAGGGTGGCTTAGACCTCTCCCAGGCGCGGCTTGGGCGCGGGTCGCGGCAGCCGGGGCCGCTTCTCAGCCTCACGCGTGGCCGAGTCCGCCTCCTCGCGCGCCCGACGGCGAATGCGGGTCCGCTCGATCGGGTTCGAAGGGCTCTGCTTGGCCACCTCCGCCAGGATCTCCTGAACCTCGTCCTTCTCGAGCGACTCCTTCTCGATGAGCTTGTCCACCATCGTGTCGAGCTTGTCGCGGTACTTCGTCAGGATCTCGCGTGCCTCATCGTGGGCTTCCTCGACGAGACGGCGGACCTCCTCATCGATCTTCGCAGCGACCGTGTCCGAGTAATCCTTGACGTGTCCCAGGTCGCGGCCCAGGAACGGCTGACTCTCGGTTTCGCCGAGCGCCAGGGGGCCGAGATCCGACATGCCGAACTGCATGACCATCTGCTTCGCGATCCGGGTGCACCGCTGGATGTCATCTTGAGCGCCCGTCGTGGGCTCGTCGAACACCAACTCCTCCGCGACCCGCCCGCCGAGCAGCATGGCCAGCTCGTCGATCAGTTCGGAACGTGTGACGAGGAACTTGTCCTCGGTCGGAAGCGTGAGCGTGTAACCGAGCGCGCGGCCTCGGGAAACGATCGAGACCTTGTGCACGGGATCGGCGTGTGGGAGCGCATGTGATACGAGCGCGTGACCTGCCTCGTGATACGCGATCACCTTCTTTTCCTTTTCCGAGATGACCCTGCTCCGACGTTGCGGCCCGGCCAGAACCCGATCGATCGCCTCCTCGAGCTCGAACATCCCGATCTCCGTCCGGTTGAAACGTGCGGCAAGTAGGGCTGCCTCATTGATGACGTTGGCGAGATCGGCTCCGGTGAACCCGGGGGTCCGTCGCGCGAGGACCTCGACATCGACCTCTTTCGAGATCGGCTTGCCGCGCGTGTGCACCTTGAGGATGCCGGTTCGTCCGTTGAGGTCCGGCCTGTCCACGACGATCTGCCGGTCGAACCGACCCGGGCGCAAGAGCGCCGGGTCCAGGATGTCCGGCCGGTTCGTGGCGGCGATGAGGATGACGCCACTCTTGATGTCGAACCCATCCATCTCGACGAGGAGCTGGTTCAACGTTTGCTCGCGCTCGTCGTGTCCTCCGCCGAGACCCGCACCGCGATGGCGTCCGACCGCATCGATCTCGTCCATGAAGACGATGGAGGGGGCGTTCGCCTTGGCCTGCTCGAAGAGATCGCGCACCCGGCTGGCGCCCACGCCGACGAACATCTCGACGAAGTCTGAGCCGGAGATCGAGAAGAACGGCACCCCCGCCTCTCCGGCGACGGCCCGCGCGAGCAGGG
Source organism: uncultured Actinomycetes bacterium (assembly GCA_963777015.1). Taxonomy (GTDB): domain Bacteria; phylum Actinomycetota; class CADDZG01; order CADDZG01; family WHSQ01; genus JACCXF01. The sequence continues at coordinate 318,458 of CAVZOQ010000003.1, read as the reverse complement.
TCTTACCGGTTCCGGGGGGACCGAACAACAGGACCCCCTTCGGGATCTTGGCGCCCATGGCTTGGAACTTCTGGGGGGCCTCGAGGTACTCCTTGATCTCTTGGAGCTCTTCCACGGCTTCATCGAGCCCGGCCACGTCGGTGAACGTGATCTTGGGCTGGTCCTTCGTTACGAGCCGCGCCTTGGCCTTGCCGAACGACATGACCCGATTGCCGCCGCCCTGCATCTGCTGCATCAGGAAGAAGAAAAAGGCCAGGATTATGAGGATGGGGAGGAACTGGAACAACACGGAGACCCACAGGCTCCCCGTCTGCGGGTCGGCGCTGACCTCGACCTCGGCCTGGACCGCCAGGTCGGAGTACTCGTCGACGGTGTCCTTGGGGAGGAAGACCTCGTACTTCCGCTCGCCATCGGAGAGCTCCCCGACCACCTTCTCGTCCTTGGTCTGGAATTTCGCCGTCGCGATGTCCCCGTTCTCGACCATCGTCACCCAGTCGTTGACCGAGCCGATCTCTTGGGGCTTCTCGGCGCTCGCGCGGTAGAGATTGATCACCCACACGACGGCGATGATCAACACGAGGTAGAAGACGGCGGACTTCAGGACTCTATTCATGTCAGTTATGAGGGTAGCAGGGGGCGGTACCTAAAAGGGCTCCCTTAAGGGGCTTCGGAACCGTACGCCGATGGCTTTAGCACGCCTATGTACGGAAGATTCCGATACTTCTCGTCGAAATCGAGCCCATAGCCGACCACGAAGACCGATGGGATCTCGAATCCGGGGAAACGAACGTCGAGTGGCACCGCCTGCTCGCCCTTTTTCCAGAAGAGGGAGCAGATCTCCAAGGAGGCCGGTCCCCGGGCCTCGAGATAGCGGAGTAGGTACGAGATCGTCAGGCCCGAGTCGATGATGTCCTCGACGAGCAGGACATGCCGCCCCGTGATCTCGTAATCGAGGTCCTTCAAGATCCGCACCACGCCCGAGGACTTCGTCGATGACCCGTAAGAAGAGACCGCCATGAAATCGAACTCGATGGGAAGCTGGATCTCGCGCGCCAGGTCCGACATGAAAACGAAGGCGCCCTTGAGCACGCCCACCAACAGGACGTCTTTGCCCCTGTACTCCTCCGTTACCTGCTTGGCGAGCTCGCGGATCTTGTCCTGGATCTCATCCGACGTGATCAGGACCTCGGCGATGTCGTCGTGGACCTCGGGGCTCATCTGATCCTCTGGCCGGCACCCCGGCCGATGGGTTCCATAACCGCATGATACGGCGGGCTCAGGACGATTCCTCGCGCGAGGGACGGCGAACCACGAGATCTTTCGGTTCGATCTCGATCTCGATCCCCGTGGCAACCGCGAACCTCGTGCCCGTACGTTCGTCGTCCTCGAGTGCGTCCAGAGCCGCCTCGATCCCACCGGAGCGATCGCGGACCCGCCCCACCGCCTGCTCCAGCAACCTGCGGCACAACGCTCTCGGGAGGACTCGAAGTCCATCCAACGAAAGCCGCACGACGTCTCCGTCTCCCCGCGCGAGGTCGGTGTAGATACGGGATGACAATCGCGTCAGCGCGTTCGCATCCTCGGCCAGCCGAGCGGATGATGTCGCGATTGCGCGGACGGCCCCGTCTCCCCAGTGCTCCTCGATAACGCTCAGCAGCCGGCTGCGGACGAGGGTTCTATCGAACCGCTCATCTTCGTTCCCGGGATCATCGTGATACTGGAGGCCCACCTCGTCGCAGTAGCTCCTCGTCTCGCTACGTCGAGAATCGATCAGCGGGCGCACGCGCTTGCCTTCGGCGGGAAGCAGGCCGGCCAGCCCCGACGTCCCGGCGCCATGAACCAGACGGGCGAGCGTGGTCTCGGCTCGATCGTCGAGGGTGTGGCCCGTCGCGATCCGCGTCGCTCCGACCTGCTCGGCCACAGTCTCGAAGAACCCATACCGAAGGACGCGCGCTCTGGCGTGCAGGTTCGGGCCCTCGAGATCCTGGATACGCATGAGATGCACATCGAAACCAGATTCCGCAGCGGTGCGCGAGAGACCCGCCGCCACCTCGGCCGACCCCTCCGACAATCCGTGATCGACATGTGCCACGGCGAGAGTGAGGTCGAGCGATCCCGACAACCGTGCGAGGACATCCAGGAGACAGGTCGAGTCGGGGCCGCCGGACAGGCCGACCACGACGGTCTCCCCGCCGGACAACATTCGATGTGCCTGGATCGTGTCGCGCGCGCGTTCGACGAGGGAGAACCCGGGGCCCCCGAGCTGGCGTGGGATCTCCGGGTCGGACGAGGCGTCGCTCACCGAGACCGCCGTTCAGGACCCTGGATCACGCGACGCGGCGGAGCCACGACACCGGATTACGAAGCTCCTCCAGCGTTGGGAAGTTCTCGGGGTCGGCCCACAACTGCCCCAACGCCTGCGGGCCTCCCTCGGCCACGACTCCCTCGCAGAATCGTTGCCCCAACTCGTACTGCCGAAGTTTCATCTCGAGCCCGATCACATTGTTCAGGACGCGCTGCACGAGATTCGTCTGTGCCCTGCGTTGATCGAAGACCCGTCGCATGCGCCCGAACGAGGGGATCACTTCGGCGCCCACTTTGTCCATCACGTAATTGCCGTGCCCTTCGACGACCGCCATCAATGCCTGGATGCCGTCGAGCATGTGCTTCTGCTCGTCCGATGCCAGCAGGTACACCGGATTACGTTCCTCGGGGGAGACCCCGCCAGACGCCATCCGCCGGGCTGCCTTCGACAGTCGCCCGGCCAGCCCCCGAGCGTCCAGATCGATCGACCCGAGGTACGACTCAACGAGTCCGAAGAAACGCTCCTTCAGCCACGGCACACCGGCGAACTGGAATCGATGCGTCACCTCGTGCACGGCAACCCAGAGCGCGAAGTCCTCCGGGACGAACCCGAGTCTTCGCTCGGTCTCGACGATGTTCGTGCCGACGAAGTAGAGCGGAGCGCCTCCGGCGATGCGTCTCGTCCAGCGCGTGCGGAGTGTGGATCGCTCGGGATCGTCGGGCACCAGAACGTCGTACTGGCCAAGAACTCGCCGGGACACGTACCCGAGCAACATCCCGGCCTCGACCGAGACCAGCGTCCGTTGAGCGAGCCGCACGGGGCCGGGGGCCGCCTCGAGGCGCTGGTTGATGCGGTCGGCGAGCGGCTGGATCATCTTGTCCATAGCGTTGATGTTGGCCTCGGCCCATTCCGCCCGACCGATCATCGCCCAACGAACGGGTGGAGGCGCGGGGATGCCGCTCGCCTCGGCAACCAGCTCCTCGGAGCGGGACACGGCCACGGCGAGATCGCGTTCGAGACGATCCATCAGGTACGAGCCGGCCACCGGAGAGGAGCCCGCGAATCGACGGGCGACGGGACGTGCGATGGCGGGTTCGATGAGTCTGGACATGTCGGTATTTCCGATTGGGGGATGGCGCTAACGAGGCTACTCGCCGCGAGGTCCTAACTAAACGATGCCATTCCTGCGAGGCCGCCCCACGAGGCGCCAGTAGAGGAGGGCGACCGCAGCCACCAATAGGACGAGCAGGACGACGACGATGCCGCGCCATCTGATAGGTCCACACCGGTCCGGTCTCCTCCGCGGCATCCTCCCCCTCGCCGGCCCCGCCGCTTTCCTCGTCGGCGCCCCCGTCGTCCCCGCCGCCGGTGTCCTCCTGGGCGGATATGACGGTTCCCTTGGTCGGCAGGCCGGACGAGGCGTGTGCCGCCGGAAGCGCTACGGCTGTGAACAGCGCGACCAGAACAAACAGAACGACAGTCCGACGACCGTGCATGCAAGCGCCTCCGAGAGATGAGCGACGAGATACGGGGTCAGGATATCCCGCCCCTTCGCCCCCGGCGGTGCGCTAGGAAGGATCAGGCGGAGGCTGCGCCGGGCTTCCGTCCACGCAGGCGGGGAACCCTCATCTCTGCATGGGCCCAGCACCTTTCTCGCTTGTTATAGGTGGACAGAAGGGTCTCGCAGCCATCGTGCGCGCAGACGCGGCCCTCGGGCTTCCGCTGTGTGGCGCGCGGCACCGACTGCGGCTTGGATCCACGGATGGCAGATCGCTCTCCCATCGAAACTCCTCCCTCCGGGCCGAAGCCGCCCCTCCCCTTTACCGTGTGGGGCATGACCTACGTCCCGGCCTTCACCTGCTATTCGCCCGGGGCGCCCGGAACGGTTTGGAGGAGATCGTGAGCCGCGAGCCGAACCGCTCGCCTCGTCGCCTCTCGCTGCCCCTGAAGTGGGTCGGCGCCTTGGTTCGGGTCCTGGGTGGGCCACCGGCTCGAGCCCTGCGAGGGACCGCGAGGCGGGTGGCCGACCCCGCCCGGGTGGTCGTCGACTACTGGTCCTCGGAGAGGGTCACCGTTCGCCAGGGCTTCATCGCCGTATCCATCGCCTCCCTCACCTCTCTGGTCGCGGGGCTCACGCTCGCGGGGATGAGAGGCCGCGTCGAGGCCGTCGCCGGACTCTTCGTGCTGATCCCGGTATCGATCGGGATGCGAGGGAACATCTTCGGTGCTCTAGCGGCGCGACTCGGGACGTCCATCCACTCCGGGTTGTTCAACGTCTCGCGCGACCGGGAAGGCGTCCTCGCTCAGAACGTTTACGGGGCGATCCTGCTGACCGTCGCAACGTCCGTGACCATGGGCGCGATCGCATGGGCGATCGCGAACCTGCTGGGGATACCAACCGTCCCGGTGTGGGACTTCATCGTCGTGGCGTTGATCGGAGGCCTGATCTCCTCCGTCCTGGTACTCGCCGTCACCATCGTCCTCTCCATAACCTCGTTCCAACGGGGGTGGGACCTCGATTCGGTCGGCGCTCCGTTGATTACGGCGATCGGCGACGTCGTGACGCTGCCGGCGATCCTCGCAGCATCGTTCCTGGTTCAGATCGAATACGTCACGCTCATCCTTGGCCTGCTATCGGTGGCCAGCGGCGTCTTCGCTCTGTTCAACGGTTGGTCGACCGCGCAACTCCTCGCGCGCCGGATCGTCAGGGAGAGCTTCCCGGTGTTGTGCATCGCGATCGTCCTGGACGTTCTCGCCGGCGCCGTGGTGGACCCGCGTATCGAGGGAGTGTTCCTACCGTTCCCAGCGTTCCTCATCATCATCCCCGGCTTCCTGGAGAACACCGGTGCGCTCGGGTCGATACTCGCGGCGCGTCTGGGTTCGAAACTGCACCTGGGCGCGATCACGCCACGAGCCCGTCCGGAAGCACCTGCCCTTTTGGATGGCACCATCGTGCTCGTCTTGGGCCTGACCATCTATTCGCTCACCGCAGCGTCAACATTATTGATCTCGAGCGTGTTCGGCTACGCGTACCCGGGTGCCTTCCGATTCGCCGGGATCACCATCGTCGGTGGCTTGATCGCGACGCTGCTCGCGTCGGTCATCGGCTATTACGCCGCGACGATCACATACCGGTTCGGCTTCGATCCCGACAACCACACGATCCCACTCGTAACGAGCGGTATGGACCTGCTGGGAGTCATCTGTCTGATCACGGCAATGACCATCTTCGGAGTAGCCTGATGCGGGAAAGGGGGACCTAACCTCGTGGATACGGGAGAAGGCCCGAGAACCGTCAAGGGAGTCCTGGCGGAGATAAAGGACTCCTCGGAACTAATGGTCGACCTGGCCTATGCGGCCGTGTTCTTCTCGGACGAGGACCTCGCCGCGAGGTCACGCGTCTCGAAGAACGGATGTTCGGCCACCTACACGACCTCAGAAGGCTATCGATACTCGCTGCAAGGAGCCCCGAGGATGCGGAACACATGGCCGGGGTCCTCGAGATCGGCTCGGCCGTCGAGCACATCGCCGACGCGGCCGACGACATCGCCCGGGTGGTCAGCTCGGGCCTTGGGATCGTCGAGGATCTCCGACAAGACCTGAGACACGCAGACGAGGTCCACTCGCGGATAAAGGTGCGTGAGGGGGCCCCGGGGGTGGGACAACCGCTGCGGGCCCTGTCGATGCCCGTCGAGATCGGCATGTGGGTCCTCGCTCGTCGAAGGGGCGGGGAATGGGATCTCGACCCGGGTCCGGACTACGTCGTAACTACAGGCGACGTGCTCCTCATGAAAGGGCCGGAGGACGGGATCAACCTGGCCAGAGAGATCATGGGTGCGCCACCCCTCCCCGAACCTCCCGAAGGCCCGGAGATCGTGCTCTCCGACCTCGACCGGGCTGTCGACCTCCTCGTAGAGATGAAGAATTCCGCAGAAGTCGCGGTCGGGCTCGCGTACTCCGCATTGCTGTTCAACGACCAGGCGCTGGCGGCCGAGGTTTCGAACCTCGAAGCTCGGTCGGACGCGATCCACGACGAGTTGGAGTCCTGGGTCCTACGGAGCGCGCAAGAGGCACGCAATCCGGATGACCTTCGCGGCCTGATACGGCTCGCGCACGCGTCGGAGATGATCTTCGACTCTGCGCGAGAGATGACGCGCTTGGTAGAGAAGGGTGAAGAACTTCACCCCGTCATCGCTGCCGCCCTCGTTGAATCGGACGAGGTGGGCCACGAGTCCGTCGTGGGCGATGGGGCCCCAGCCGCGGGTCGATCGATCAAAGAGTTGTCGGTCGAGACCGAGACGGGGATGTTCGTACTGGCGGTCCAACGGGGGCGCCGGTGGACCTACCGGCCGAAAGCGTCGTTCGTCTTCCAGCCCGGCGATCGCGTTATCGCGATCGGTCCTCCGGAGGGCGGCGAGGAGCTCGACGACCTCGTGGGCATGCGTAGGGAGCTGGCTCAGGCATAGGGCTGCCGGATGTCGGGCATAGTACGAACGGCGGCAACCTAAGGAGAATCGATATGGCTTCGAAGACACCTCAACCCGACGGCTCCATCCCCCAGAAACCGACCCTGTTCCAGACGGTCGGGGCGATGCTTGCGGGCATCGTCGCGGTGAAGCTCGCGACCTACGTGATCACCACACTGTGGCGGCTCGTGACCCGAGAGGATCCCCCACAGATCGATCAAGCGGTGCCTGCGGCGAAGAAAGCGGCCTGGATCGCGCTGGTCGGGGCCGCCAGCGGCGCGGCTCGCCAGAGCGCCCGCGATCTCATCAAACCGCCCCAGTCCGGCCCCGCCTAGGAACTACCGGGGGGCCGGAGAGCAGGCTGCCCCGCCGGCGTCCGCCTGCCGGGCTCGGCGGGCGAGGATCAACGACTCCAGCGAAGCGAGAGGGGTCCGGCTGCGCCGGGCCTCCTTCTTCACCTTCCGAGCGGCGCGCGCCTCTGCGGCCTCCCTGCGGAGCTCGTCGATGTGGGCTCCCACGGCCATTGCTGCCATCTGAGTGTGCATGCCCTCGACCTCCCTTTCCCTTGACTTCAACACCAGTGAACATCGTATACTGGTGTCGGCCTTCGCGCAACCGGCTAAACCGCTACGATGGTGTCCTAAGGGAAGGCTCAGGAGGAACGATGGGTAACGGCGACGCCCTACCGCACGAGCTCGAGCTCGTGCACGCCTTCACGAACACGGTCGACATCGAACCGGGCGTCGAAGAGCTCGAGCGCCCAGAGCAACTCCGGGACTGGTTGCTGGAGCGTTCCCTGGTGAGACCGGAGGATCCGGTGACCGCGCGCGACCTCCGGGAAGCCATCGATCTCCGCACATCGTTGCGGGCGATCCTGTCTGCACACGATGGAGCGGACCTCTCGCCCCAGGAGCTGACCGCCATCAACGACGCCGTGGCTCGGTATCCGCTCACCGTGGCGTTCGGCCCCGATGCCAACCCGCGGATCGCTCCGGCGGACTCCGGGGTCAGGGGGGCCCTCGGCGAGGTCATGGCCGGAATCGTCATCGCCATCTCGAACGGGACGTGGGCCCGGCTCAAGTCCTGCGCGCGCGAGTCTTGCCAATGGGTCTTCTACGACCATTCCAAGAACAGGTCCAAGCGCTGGTGCTCCATGACCGTGTGCGGCAATCGGACGAAGACCAAGGCTTATCGAGAGCGCCACAAGGTACAGGGGACCTAACCTCCCTCGCTAAGGGTCCCTTGCCGGGGCGTCGACAAAGAAGGAACCCCAAGAGTTCCTCACGGAACATCCGTCCTCCCGATTGGTCGGAGCCACACGCAGTCCATCGAGCGGTGGGCGCCGACTAACCGAATAGAGATGAGGCGGATATGGGATCTCGCAGATCCAGCTCGGGCGGACACGCGCCGGCCGTCAAACGTTTCAACCGTCGACGCACCGACCGGCTGGGCTTCAAGGCCGCCCGACGCGCGGCGACAACCCTGATCTGTCTAGCGCTCGTTGGTGCCGCGCTGGGTCCTGCGGCGGCCACGCGCCATGAGCCCCTCGAACGGCACACGGCGTTGGTATCCGCGCTCGCCGCGCCGGGCCAGAGCCTTACCGTCACCAAGGGCGGCTCCGGTACCGGCACCATCACGTCGACCCCCGTCGGATCCGTCACCAGTTACCCCGACAGCGGGGTGGGCGACGGCTTCGGCATCACGCGAGGCTCCGACGACGCCCTCTGGTTCATCGATGCCGCAGGTTCCTCGATCGGTCGCATCGACACGGACGGAGCGTTCACCTACTTCACGGATGAGGGGATCAACTTTCCTCTGGGCATCGCGCCCGGCCCGGACGGGGCTCTGTGGTACGCCAATGCAGGGGACTACGAGGTCGGGCGGATAACGACGAGCGGTACCGTCACCAACTATTCGGAGGGCTACAACTCGACCCCTTTCCACCTGGCCGCCGGACCGGACGGGGCCATGTGGTTCACCAGCCAAAGTGACAACAACATCAACCGGATCACCACCAACGGTCTGATCACGGCCTTCACCGATCCCAGCAATGCCGAACCCAACGACATCGCGGCCGGTCCCGACGGCGCCATGTGGTTCACGAACGGCGAGGGCGATTCGATCGGTCGGATAGCCATGGACGGGGCGGTGACCAACTTCGCGGACAGCTCCATCAACAGGCCGACCGCGATCGCGGCGGGCCCCGACGGGGCGATGTGGTTCACGAACAGCGGCGGCGACTCGATCGGCCGGATCAGCACGACCGGCACGGTCACCAACTACACAGACGACAGCATCAACGGGACCTTCGGCATCGCGGCCGGTCCCGACGGCGCCATGTGGTTCGTGAATTATTACAGCAGCTCGATCGGACGGATCACTATGGGCGGCGACATCACGGAGTACAGGGACCAAGACGCCGTGCAAAATCCTTGGGCCATCACATCCGGTCCCGACGGCGCCATGTGGTTCACCAACCGAGGCCGCGGATCGATCGGGAGGATCCAGGCCGCGTACACAGGCGTCGACTGCGGCGCGGACTGTGACGAGGCCTACGCCGACGGCACGAAAGTAACTTTGACCGCAACTGCGGAACCGGGTTCCTACTTCACCGGCTGGAGCGGCGCCTGCTCGAACGAGACCGGCGACTGCACCGTGACCATGGACCAGGCGAAAACCATCGAGGCAGGGTTCGTCGTGATTCCCAGAAGATGTGCCACACCTGGCGAAGGTGAGAACGTGATAGTCGGAACCGATGAGAACGATGCACTCGTCGGCAGCGAAGCGCCGGACGTCATATGTGGAGCCGCTGGAGACGACACCATCCGCGCACTCGGAGGCGATGACCTGATCATCGGCAACGCGGGGATCGACACGCTTCTCGGCGGGCACGGAGCCGACACGGTCGCCGGCAGGCTCGGCGACGACCTCGTCAGCGGGGGAACGGATGGCGACACGCTTGCCGGCGGTCGCGGTCAAGACGTGATCAGGGGGCGCGGAGGCCCCGATCAGTTGCGAGGGAACTCCGGCGACGATGCACTCTACGGAGGCGGAGGCGACGACGCGTGCCTGGGGGGCGCCGGGAACGACGCTTTCACGTCTTGCTAGCCACATCCTGCGCATAGTGCGTATGCCCTGAGGCTTCCAATACGAGCGCTGGTTTCCGATAGAGAAGGAACGCCCCGAAGAATCGGAGACCTCAGTGGCAGGGAAAGTACACGTCAAACCGGCCGGCCTTGCTTGGCAGGTCCTGCTGGACGATCATCTCGTTGCGACCTTCGACCTCGTGGGTCAGGCCCTGGACTTCGCGGCGATGCTCGAGTCCAGCCCTCGCGAGCGGAAAGCCGTCGGAGTCTGACGAGCGCGTTCCAGCTTCACCTTCGCACTCCCTCGCACGCCTTCATTCCATCCCCGCCGGACTCAGGTCCAACCGCCGAAGCAGCTGCGCGTTCAACGCAACGATGATCGTGGACAGGCTCATAAGCACGGCGCCCACCGCGGGGGCGAGCGTTATGCCCGCCCATGCCAGAACCCCGGCCGCCAGAGGGATCGCCACCGCGTTGTAACCGGTCGCCCACACGAGGTTCTGGACCATCTTCCGATACGACGCCTGCGACAGTGTGAAGGCTCCCAACACCACGCGTGGGTCGTCTGATGCGAGCACTACCCCAGCCGATTCGATCGCAACGTCCGTCCCGGCACCGATAGCGATACCCACGTCGGCTCGAGCGAGCGCCGGGGCGTCGTTAACTCCGTCCCCCACCATCGCGACCACCCGACCCCGACGTTGCAGATCGACCACTGCAGCGTCCTTGTCTTCCGGAAGCACTTCCGCGAAGACCTCATCGATGTCCAGCCGACGCGCGACGCGTTCCGCGACCTGACGAGCATCCCCGGTGATCATCGCGACCTGGATGCCGCGGTTGTGCAACGCGTCGATGGCTGGCGCCGACTCCGACCGAATCTCGTCCTCGAGCGCCACGGCTCCCAATACGTCGCCGCCTCGGAGCACATAGAGGACTGCTACGCCGTCCTCTATCCAGGGCCGGGTCTCGCGTTCGATCTTGGGAGGCACCCATGAACCACGCTCACGTAGAAGGGCGGGGCCCCCGACCGACACCATCTCGGTTCCTACGCGGGCCTCTACTCCTCTGCCGGTGAGAGAGCGGAAGCCGGAGGCCGTGGGAAGGGCGCCTCGATCGCGGGCCGCGGCCACGATGGCGCGTGCCAGAGGGTGTTCGCTATCGATTTCGACGGCTCCCGCCAAAGCGAGAAGTTCGGATCCATCCCCCGTGGAAGCGACCCCGGTGACCACATGGCGCGCTGCCGTGAGGGTTCCAGTCTTGTCGAACAGAACCGTATCCACCTTGCGCATGCGCTCGAGCGCCAGGCGATCCTTCACCAGGATGCCGGCACGGGCGGAGAGAGCGGTCGAGATTGACACAACCAAAGGGATCGCCAAACCGAGGGCGTGGGGGCAAGCGATGATCAAGACCGTCACCGTGTTTTCCACGGCGCTGCGGGTCTCGCCGAGCAGAGACCACACGATGAACGTGATGATCCCGGCCCCAGACGCGACGTAGAAAAGGAGCGCTGCCGCCCGGTCGGCAAGCACCTGCGCCCGGGAGCGTGAACCTTGCGCCTCCTCCACCAATCTGCGGATCCCGGCCAGTGCCGTCCCCTCACCCGTAGCCACCACACGGACGCGAACGGCCGAATCCGTCGCCACCGTTCCCGCGATCACCCGGTCACCCGCTTGTCGCAAGACGGGCCTCGATTCGCCCGTCACCATGGATTCGTCCATCTCCGCGCCGCCTTCGACAACCTCCCCATCGGCGGGAACCCGCCCTCCCGGACGGACGAGCACGAGTTCCCCGACCGAGAGCTCATCCACCCGGACGGTCTCGACCGAACCATCCACGATCCGCTCGGCTTCGTCCGGAAGAAGCTCGGCGAGAGCATCCAACGCGCTGCCTGCGCGGCCGATGGCTTTCATCTCCTGCCAGTGGCCGAACAGCATGACCGTGATGAGCGCGGCGAGCTCCCACCAGAAATCCAAATCGACTGCGCCTAGTTCGGTCGCCCAGCTCGCGAGGAAGGCCACGGAGATCGCGACGCCGATCAGCAACATCATTCCGGGACGCCGTATCTTGATCTCGTGGACCGCCCCGGTGAGGAACGGGGCGCCGCCGTAGACGAAGATGACCGTCCCCAGGAGCGCTGGAATCCACCTCCCGCCGGGGACCTCGGGGACCTCGTAGTCCAGCAGCATCTGGAACATCTCGCTGAAGAACACAACCGGGACCGCCAGCGCCAGCGTGACCCAGAAGCGATCTCGGAACGCCTTCTCGTGCCCTGCGTGCTCCATGGTCGCCTTCCTCGTAGATACCCCCCCAGGGTATGCAGGGCAACCCTGGGAGGTCAAGCGGGTGAACGCGAAGGGGGCCGGGTCGTCGACCCGGCCCCCTTCCTGTATGCGGTCGCGCGCTACGTCGACCCCCGGTTTCCACCCTCGGCGTGGGCCCCGGGCTCGGATCCCTCGCTTAGAGCAAGCCGCGCGCCCGGAACGCCGAGCGCACCTGCGTCGCGACGTTCGTGCCGTAAAGGCGCCGAGCCGCATCCACCGTCTCCTGCGCGGCCGCGGGCATGCTCGTGTCGGGCGCGAAGTCGAACTGGGCCTCGAGGATCAATGTGTCCGCGGTCCGCGAGCCGACCGCGTTGCGGATGTCCCACAAGGCACGAGACCAGATCATCCCGTTGGCGTGAACGCTGCTCGTCAGGTTCTCCGGGTAATGGCGGTTCGAATCCACCCTTCGAAGGCAGTGCGGCACGGTGCTCGTGTACGAGATCGCGTCCCAGTCCGCGACGCATGCGGGGTCGGGAGTTGGTGCGATCGTGTTCGACACCGTCACCGCCCAGTAATCACCGAACCCCTCGCCGATCGAGCCCGCCTCCAGAGAGGAGCCGAAGCCGGCCACCTGAGAGTCGTGGATCGCGTGTCCATACTCGTGGAGGATCACCTCGGCGTCCTCGGCGTCGTCCACTCCACCCTTACCGAACCGGAGAACGTCGTGCTTGTCCCATGAGTAGGAGTTGTCCGCTCCCCACTGGTTGATGCGGAGGTCCTGGGATTCCTTGTTGACCGGGCGGAACCGCGAGCCGAAACCCAGGCTCTGGATGTACTTCTGCGCTTCCGTAACCCAGTAATAAGCCATGACCTGCTCGAACCGGTCGTCACTGCGACCGTAACGGAAGGTGAGCGAGGAGGAGAAGGCGAGGTCGCCCGTCGAGTTCCTTACGTTCGCCCAGTCGCCCCTTAGGTACCCGGAACCGTCGAGGTTCGTGAGCGTGACGATGCGATAGGCCGCTTGCAGGGCGGCGTAATCGGCATCCTTTTGATCGGTCAGGCCCTGGCGCTGCAGCTGAGCTACCGGATTGGGGAGGAACACGCGCCCCGAGCCGTTCGCCGCGGCACCCGCGGCGGGAGCGAACAAAGCAAGACCGACGACCGAGACGACGATCCCGGCGATGAGACGGCGCATTGGCACCTCCATTGGTGTCCGATTAGTTGAGGTTCGTCACGTTAACAAGGGCTGGAGCGAGGCGGAAGGGGCTTGGAGAATTAAGGAAGGAGGGGCGAGGGACCGCCGTTATGAGGGGTCAGCCCGGATGCGGAGCGAGCGCCTTGTGGTACAGCTCCTTGGCCTGGGCGACCAGCCGGTCGAGGTCCGGGGGATCGCCATAGGCGATCGCCCGTCCGAGGGTGAAGCTGACGGCGGCGCTGAGCAGGTACGCGGCCATCTGTGGATCGGAGACCTGGATGAGCCCCTCTTCGACGCCGGTCTCGAACGCGCGCGCCAGGAAGTCCGCGAAGCGCCGCTCGGCCAGCATGGCTTCATCCGTGAGGCCCGCCTGGGACAGGTGTCGCGCGATCACCTCGCACGCGGTCCGATGCTCCAGGCTGTAGGCCACCATCGAATCCAGCGCCTCGTCGATCGCCTGGGTGTAGTCGAGATCCTGGCCGTCCTCCCGCCGTGCGAAGAAATCGCCCGTGGTCTCCAGGAACCGCTCTTCCATCCCCTGGTGGAACTCCTCGTGTAGACCGAGGAGGACGTCGCGTTTCGAGCCGAAGTAGAGATACACCGTTCCGGCCGCCACTCCCGCTCGGTCGGCGATCTGCTGCACGGTGGTGTCCTCGAAGCCGTTCTCTACGAACAGCTCCAGCGCCGCCTCGAGGATGTCCTGCCGGCGCTCCCCCTTTGGCTTCACCGTCCTCCTCCTCGCCGCCTCGGCCTCCGGCGCGCCCCCTGAGATCCCATGGCTCGGAGCCTACGGGGTGCCGCTTCGGGGAGCCGTTTGACAATGAATGAAGTTCATTCATATCATAATGAACGCCATTCAGTCGATGGAGGAGGTACTCATGGGACGCCCGACACGGCAGCGATCGAGCGGAGGGGATATCTCCGGACGGCCCTCCCGGGCGCACCAACCGGTCGTGAGGACGGAGCGCGGCGGCGTGGTCCGGCCCCCCCGTGAAGGGGTCGCGGCCGCCGATCCGAGCGATCCCCGACGGGACGTTCTTGCGGTGGTCCTCACCGACGGGTCGATCCAGCTGGTAGCGGATCCCGCGGCGAAGGAGAAGGAGCGGCCCCGGTGGAAGAACGGTCGCCTCCGCGGCCCCGGCTGGGTGATGTGGTGGGAGCTTCGCTCCTGGGAGGGCGACGGGCGCGGCTGACCTCTGCGGGTAAACACCCGGCGGGCTCGATGTCGTCGGACGGGCAACCCAGGGGACCAGCCGCTCGTCCCTTTTACGTGCAGACAATCGATGACACTTCTGACGCGCGGGCGACGGCTGATCCTTTCGATGTGCGGACAACCATCGTCCTGGTTCCCGCGTTCAACGAGGCACCGAGCGTCGGCCACACGGTGCGCGCGCTGCAACACATCGCTTCGGTGGCCGGGATCGTCGTCGTGGACGATGGATCGTCCGACGGAACATCCGGTGAAGCTCGACAGGCCGGAGCTTGCTGCATAGCGTTGCCGCGCAACGTCGGCAAAGGTGATGCGTTGAACGTTGGCGTTGCGCTTATCAGGCAACGCATCGTCGATGGATTGCTCGGCGTTCCCGACGTACTCCTGCTTGCCGACGCCGACCTTGGGGCAACCGCATCACATCTCGAAATCTTGACGCGTACCCTTGGCGACACGAACGCGGACATCGCCATCGCAACGCTTCCACCTCAGCAGGGCTCTGCGGGGTTCGGGGTCGCTACTGGATTGGCCTCGTCCGGCCTACGTCATCTCACCGGCCGCGTCATGGAGCAACCGCTTTCCGGTCAAAGGGCACTGCGCTGGACGGCCCTCCCGTCCGTCCTGCCTTTCGCGCCAAACTTCGGGGTAGAAGTCGCGATGACGCTGGCCGCATCCACGGCCGGACTCGACATCGTCGAAGTCGAAGTGCCTCTCTCACACCGCGCCACGCGACGCGATCTGAGCGGCATCCTCCACCGGGCGAGACAAGCTGTCCACATCGCCACCGTGCTCGGTCGGCACTTGGGACAGCACCCCAGACAGAAGCAGCACACCACCTCCACATCACCTCGACATCCTGCACATAAGGTGCGGGAATGGGTGCTGCGTTCGTCGCCGAAGATCTGACCAAGGTCTACAAGAAGAACGTCCGGGCCCTCGACGGACTCTCGTTGGAAGTCGCTGAGGGAGAACTCTTCGGATTGCTCGGCCCGAACGGCGCTGGCAAGTCGACGCTCGTGAAGATCGGATCCGGGCTGGTGCATCCGACTCGCGGTCGGGCCGAAGTGTGTGGCACCCCCTCCGGATCCCGCGTCGCGAACGCCCAACTCGGCTATCTCGCCGAGCTCTTCCGCTTCCCCGGCTGGCTCACCGCCGATGAGGTGCTGACGATGCATCAGAGGTTGTCGGATTCGGACGGTGGGGCAAACGAGCGAGCCGAGCTCCTCGAGTTGATCGACCTCTCGGATGCAACTCACCGGCGCGTCGAGACGATGTCGAAGGGGATGCAGCAGAGACTCGGGCTCGCTCAAGCTCTGGTGGGCTCACCCCGCCTCCTGATCCTCGACGAGCCCACCAGCGCGCTCGACCCAGCCGGCCGCCGCATCGTCCGCGCGCTTCTGGAGGAGCTCAAGGGCAGGGGCGTGTCGGTGCTTCTCAACTCTCATCTACTGAGCGAAGTCGAGCTCGTCTGCGACCGCGTAGCCATCATCCTTGAGGGGCGCATCGTGACCGAGGGCACGCCCGATTCACTGCGCGCCGGTTCGGGTGTCGAGGTCGAGACGGATCGAGGAGTCAAGCATTTCCCCGGCGCTCTTCGTGAGGAGACCCCCGGGATCGTCGCGCAGCTCGTCGCAGAGGGGGCCCGGGTCTATGAGGTGAGCACGACTCGACGCTCGCTGGAGGACGTTTACCTCGAAGCGGTCGAGGGCCAGACGGGATGAAGGAGCTGCTGATCGCCCGCTACGTACTCCTCGAGTGCGTCCGTCGCCGTGTCTTCCTCGTCGTGCCGATCCTGTCGGTGGCCTTCCTCGGGCTTTACTGGTTCGCCGTAGCTCGGGTGTTCGCGAGCGCCGCATCAGCGCCCGGCCCGGTCGATGACCAACTGGTTATCGCTTCCACCATGCTCGGCCTCGGACTCTTCGGGTCATTCTTCCTGGGCGTCATCCTGATCGTGTTCCTTACATTCACGGTTGCGCGTGGCGATGCGGAACAGGGCCTGCTCCAGCCGGTTGTGGTGCGACCCCTAGGGCGGCGCACCTTCTTGCTCGGTCGCTTCCTGGGGGCGGCGGTCGTGTCGATGATCTACGTGATCGTTCTGTTCGCATTCTGCGTGCTCATCACCCACGGCATCTCCGGGTGGTCTCCCCGGAACCTCCTGCAACCTGCGCTCGAGCTCGCGGGTGCGGTGGCGGTCGTAGGGGCTCTAACGATGCTGGGGTCGGTCTTCCTCTCGACCGTCGCCAACGGGGTGACGGCAATGATGATGTTCGGCACCGGCCTCGTCGCAGGATTGATCGGACAGATCGGCGAGGGGCTCGGCTCTCCGTCGCTGGTGAGCATCTCGAGATTCATGTCCTGGGCTCTGCCCTTCGAGGCGCTTTATCAGTCGGGTCTGGCATCGCTGACCGAAGACATCGCGGGACTCTCGGGCTTCCTGATCCGCCTGGGCCCCTTCGGCGGGGCCCAGGCTTCGGGTCCCGGTCTGTACGCGTGGGCGGTCGGTTACCTCATCGCAATCGGCTTGGCGACCATCTGGTCCTTCCGGCGACGCGACCTCTGAGCGATCGGTCGCACCGCATCTCGGAACGCTTGACCTCGAACGGGTTGCTACGCTGCACCCGTGGAGGGGGATACAGCCGCGGTGCGGGCGGGACAGGTAGGCGAGCCCGGGGAGAAAAGCCCCCGAGCCCCGCGCACCGTGATCGTCGGCGGCTTGATCCTGTTGGTTGTCGCGACGCTGTGGACCCTGGGGGCCCTTCGGGATGACGAGCTCACCCCTACACGGATCGTTCTCGCCGTGGTCTTCGCGGCGTGTGGCGTCGGCCTCGTGCGCGGGCTCAGGTTCTTCTACTGGTTCACGAGCGTCGGCGTGGGATCCATCTTTCTCCTCGGATCGCTCTCCCTGGTGGACGAGATATCGGTAAGCCGCGTCATGGGTGCGCTCGTACTGGGGGCGGCCCCCGCACTGCTTCTTCTCTCTCCCTCTGCGCGCGCGTGGGGTCGCCCTCGTGCTCCGGCTACCGCCGGAACCGGATCCGACGGGCACGACCTTCCCCCTGTGGATGGCTGGCACCGACCGCGACTGGGGGGCCGGCTGAAGTACTGGTTCCTGGTTCTGGTCGGAGCGCTGATGGCGCTCGGGGGAGCGGCCATGGCTCTGTCTGGAGGCGAGGAGCGCGGGCCGGGAATGGTGATCGTGTTCTTCGGTCTCGGCGTTCTCCTCACGACACCTTTGTTCAAGACGTGGAGGGCGCGAGGGAAACCGGTCATGCAGACCACCGATCGCGATGGACGGACCCGGACGGGTCTCGGCTTCCCCTACTCGCGCGACCTGACGCGCGTGTCGGCCTACGCTTCCTTGTGCATGGGACTCGCGTCCGGTGGTTTCGTGCTGTTCGCCGAGGAGTTCGCCGATGCTGGAGAATCCACGACACCGTTCCTCGTCTTCGGAGGGCTCGGTACGGTCCTGTTCCTCGGAGGGGGAATCCTCATGCTGATCCGCAACGCGGGGGCTACGTGGTCGCTAACGTTGCTTCCCGAGGGCGTCCAGGCAACCGCAGCCGGCACTAAGTCGTTCGTGCCCTGGGATGCGATCGCGTGGGTGGAGGCTTTCGATTTCACGTTCTACTCGCGTGGCTTCGCCAACCACGAGCCACATGTAGGGATCAAGGCGACGGATCCCGAGCTCATCGAGATCTCGAAGACCGGCAGGATGCTGATGAAGACCAACGCGATGTTCGGAACCGATCTCGCTTACCCGGTGCGCACTTTGAACGTCGAACCGGCGCTCTTGTTGCACGCTCTTCGCTTTTACCTCGAGCATCCCGACGCGCGCTCAGAGCTTGGGGGGCAAGAGGCCCTTCGCCGAGTGGAGCAGAAGTCGTTTCCGGCGGGCAACTAAGCCCCCGCGACCGATCCGACACGATGGACTACGACGCGGAACTGCGACTGCAAAACGACGTTCTTCGCCGCGCCTACGCACTCCGGCGAGAGGATCGCGTGCTCGACATCGGCTGCGGCTCCGGCCTGACAACTCGTGAGGCCGGGCGGATGGCATCTGCAGGAAGCGCGGTGGGGATCGATGCCTCCGAACAGATGATCGATCAGGCTCGGGCACTCACCACAACGGAAGCGCTCCATAACGTCACGTTTGTGCACGCCGATGCACAGGTTCATCCCTTCCCACCGGAACGCTTCGACGTCGCCATCAGCCGGTTCGGGACCATGTTCTTCCGCAACCCTGTCGTCGCCTTCACCAACATCGCCGGGGCGCTGCATTCGGCCGGGAGGCTGGTGATGATGGTCTGGCAGGCTCATGAGCGGAACGAGTGGGCACAGGAGATCGAGCGGTCGCTCGTGGGCGAGGAGGGATCCCTACCCCCTGCTCCGGAGACGCTTGATCCGTTCTCGCTGGCCGAACCCGGAACAGTGGTTCGGATCCTGGAGGGAGCCGGCTTCGCGGATGTGACATTCACCGAAGTCCACGAACCCGTCTACTACGGAGCGGACGTTGCTGGGGCGCTCGAGTGGGTCCGAGGCTTCACGAGCACGAACGAGGTGCTGAGGTCGTTGCAGCCCGCCTCCGCCAAGCGCTCCCTCGATCGCCTGCGCGAGACCCTCGCTGCCCACGCCGGGGCTGACGGCATCTGGTTCGACTCCCGTGCCTGGATCGTCGCTGCCCGCCGCCGCTGAGCAGGCCACCTTGACCAAGCTCTTAAGTTTGCTCACCCTCCAGGATCCACGGGAACATCGAGCCGGGGAGGGGAATCGAACCCCTGACCTGCTCATTACGAGTGAGCCGCTCTGCCGACTGAGCTACCCCGGCCTGGTTCGGCCGAGAGTCTAAGCGGTCGCCCTGTGGTACCGGCGCCCGGACCGCGCTCGCGCGAGAGAAGTAAACGAGAACGGGAGCGCCCGTCAACGAGGTTTTTTGTCTGACCGGTCGGTCGAACGCTCCGCGTGGGAGCCGTGGGGACGGCGTGCCCGAAGACGACGGCCGGGCCGGCCACTCTTCCGGCCCGACCGTCATCTTTAGGGTCCCCTCCCCGGTCCTGGTGTCGCTGGTTCCCCACCGTCCAGGTTTTTCCAACTGGGGTACTCATCGCCCCCAAGCGGGTTTTCCTGAATAGCCCGTTGGGCTTGGTTCCTGTAGTCACAAACGACTAGTGGGGACTAGGCGGGCTGCGTCCCGGCCCCCACCCCGGCGGGCGGTGGGACGAGCGCGGACAGCTCGATCAGGGTGGCCTCGATCGCCAGCACGACGTTCGCGTTCCTGATGAGGCCCGCACGAGCCTCAACGCAGCGCTCCATCGCGGAGACGAGGTTGCGATCCTCCACCCCCCCGGACGCCCACCATTCGATCTCGTTCAGCAGGTCGATGTTCGACGCGGCTTCGGTACCCCCCGAACGAACCGTGAGCACGTCGCGGTAGAACGAGGCGATCGAGGTCAGGGCCTCCCCCAACACCTCTTCCTCGAGTCGCCGGAGCTCTCGTTTGTGGCGTTTCGCCAGGGTCGAACGCGCCGTGGCGGTACCCCGACCTTCACCCATGGCTTCCGCGAGCTCGACGACCTCCTGTTTCTGTGCCAGCTCACGTTCCTTCACGACACCGCGCGCCACGTCGACGACCTCGGCCGCGGCGTCGAGCGCAGCCAGAGGGGAATGCAGCTGCTTAGGTAGCGAGATCCAGAACCTCCTGCGTTCCGCGACCTGGTGATCCGTTCCCAGGGCGTGAGCGCGCTCGAAATCCCCTTCGGACAAGCGCGCGGCGAGGAGGGCCCGATCGTCGGGCACGCCGGCCTCGACCAGCAGCTGCACGATCCGACCCTCGGAGACCGGCTCCAAGCGGACGATCCGGCAGCGCGACCTGATCGTGTCCAGGACCTCCTCCTCGTTGTCGCTCACCAGCACGAACACGGTGTCGGGTTGAGGTTCCTCGAGGGTCTTGAGCAACGCATTCTGAGCGGACTCGTTCATCCGATCTGCTTCTTCGATGATGAAGACCTTGAATCGACCCTCGAACGGAGAGCGCGATGCCTCCGGGATGATGATCTCTCGGATGATGTCGACCGGGATGATCGGTCCCTCGGGTATGACGTGGTGAACGTCGGGGTGCCTTCCGCGTTGGATGCGAGCACACGAGGAGCACTCTCCACACCCCACGCCCGGCTCGACCGAACAGTTCAGGCTCGCGGCGATGGCGACTGCGGTCGTGTGCTTCCCCGAGCCCGCGGGGCCCAGTAAGAGCCATGCATGAGCTATCTCGCCTGCAGCCACCTGGCGCGCCAACCCGGCAGCGGAACGCGAGGCTTCGAGCGAGGTCCACACGTTCATGACTCGATTCCGATCATCAGCGCGTCGGGGGGGCCGGGGCCGCAACCGGGACGGTGTCGGTGGCCGATTCGACCTGACCCGCAGCGCGATCGGTGAAGGTCGTCACGACCTCCTGATGAACCTCAGCGGGCGTGCGCGCAGCGTCAACCACCACGAAGCGTTCGGGGAACTTCTTCGCAAGCTGGATGTATGCAGCAGCCACCCGCTCGTGGAAGTCTCGATCCTCGCTCTCGATGCGGTCGCGATCACGATCCACCCTGTGCATCGCGACCTGAGGATCGACCTGTAGGTAGATGACTAGGTTGGGGATCAGGCCCCCGGTCGCCCAGCTACTGATCTGATAGATCTCGTCCAACCCCAAGCCGCGTGCGATCCCCTGATAAGCCAGGGACGAGTCCACGAAACGGTCCGATACGACGATCTTGCCTGCTTCGAGACTCGGTCGTATGACTTCGGCCACATGTTGAGCCCTATCCGCGGCGTAGAGGAGGGCCTCCGTGCGCGGCTCCATCTCCGATGCCTCGTTGTCCAGCAATAGTTTGCGGATGCGTCCGCCGATCGCGGTCCCACCCGGCTCTCTCGTGGTGATCACCTGTTCGCCGCGCGCCTCGAGCCATTTGCGCAGCGCCGCCATCTGCGTGCTCTTGCCGGCACCTTCGCCACCCTCGAAAACGATGAAGTAACCCCTGTCCCCCCATTGTTCGGGTTCTTCGAAGCGGCGGGCCTTGATCGCCCGCGTGGACAGGAGGCCACCACCGATGACAACGAGGCCCGCGAGGAACAGAGTCACACGGCTACCCGGAAGTTCCACACCCCCGAGGCTGCGCTGGCCTATCGCTCCTGCGACCAGCGGGAAGACCCCGAGGCCGATGAGTGTCCCGATCCGGATGAGTGTGTAGGCCGCACTGAAGGTCCGGCCGCGTAGCTCGTCTTCGGTAGTGACCTGGATCAACGAGTAACCCGTCGCGTACCCGACGCCGCCGAAGAATCCAAGCGCGCTCGCTATGGGGATCGCGGCATTCAAGGAGCCGGCTAAGGCGAGACCGATCAACCCGACACCCAATAACAAGAGGGCGGAGGAGAAGAGGACATCGCGTTTCACACGCTTCGCCAGCTGGCCAGATGCCAACAGCCCGATGATCATGCCCGAGCCCAGGAATCCCACCAGGAAGCCAAAACCGGTGCGGCCGCCGCCGAGCGTCACCCTCACGAACTCGGTTCCGAGCGAGAAGACGCCTCCCGCTGCCGTGAACGTTATGGCTATCCCGATCAGCCATGGACGAACCTGCTTGTGGTCACGGACGAACAGCAATCCCTCAACTAGATCCCGCTTCACTTCGGAGAAGTCGAGTTTGCGCGCACGCGTTCGAGTGGTTGGTATCGCCAACGTCGAAACCATGAATGCGGAGAATGCGAATGTGAGCCCATCAACCCAGAGAGACAATGCCTCGGGATTATCCACGAGCATGTCCGGGAAGAACGGCCGTTCGCCGAGGAACCCGCCGAGGCTCGACAACCCCACGAACACGATCGATGCCAGGGGCCAAGGACCGTAGATCGCGATGAGCGAGAGAGAGTTAGCGTGCGTGAGCTCGGCGGGGGAAACGAAATGCGGCAGCGATGCATCCTTCGCCGGCCCCCACACGAGCGTAAGGCTCTCGAGTAGAGCCGACGCGACCAGGAAATAGGGAAGGTTCTGCACGAATGGCAGGGAGACGATGATGAGGGCGCGGAGGATGTCCGCGATGACCATCGTCTTCTTGCGGTCCCACCTGTCCGCGAGGACTCCAGCCAGGGGGCCGACCACGAATCCCGGCAGCACCCGAGCGGTCATGACGTAACCCACACCCGACGTTCCGAAATGGTCGTACGCGAAGCCGGCTATCGCCACGACTCCGATCCAATCGCCCAGGCTCGAGACCGCCTGAGCGAGGAAGAACCGGCGGAAGTTCCGGTTCTTCAAGAGGGTGAGATAACTGACTCCCTCTTCCGAGTCGGTGACGACATGGAGATCGGTCTGGCGCGGCGCCTGCTGGATTCGGTCCCTCCCTGGATCCCTGGTCGAGTCGCCTACTCTCCCATCCTAGTTATTGATGGGGTTCGCGACGCGGCAGGTCAGGATGTGGGAGCCGGTGATGGATCCTCGGGACCGGTGGGCGAAGGGGTGGTCTTGGGGGGAGCGGTCTTCTTGGCCGCGGTCTTCTTCCCCGCTGATTTCTTGGTCGTGGATTTCTTGGCCGCCGTCTTCTTCTTCGTAGCCTTCTTCTTGGTGGTCTTCTTCTTGGGATCCTTCTTGATGTAACGGCATTTCGGGTAATTGGAGCAACCCACGAACGGGCCGAAGCGACCTCGGCGTTCGACCAGGGGCTCGCCACAGTCGGGACAGGTCTCGCCCGTCTCTTTCGGCGGCTCCTTCTTTATGTACTTGCATCCCGGATAGTTCGAGCATCCAACGAACGGACCGAAGCGACCCGTCTTCGCAACCAGCTCCGAGCCACACTGCGGGCATTCCTCACCGGTTCCTTCAGGATCGGGCAACGCGTTGCCCTCTTCATCGAGCTGCTGAGACCACTTGCAATCCGGCCATCCGGAGCACGACAGGAACCACAGGCCATGCTTGCCGAACTTCTTCACGACCGGGCGCCCGCAGTCGGGGCAGGTTTCATCCGTGGGGCGCTCCGGCCGGCTCATCTTGTCTTTCTGCTCGTCAACGTGAGCGCTGAAGGACCCGAAGAAGCTGCTGACCACGGGGGCCATGCTCTTGTCCCCCTCGGCGATCTCGTCAAGCTCCTCTTCCATCCGGGCGGTGAACTCGACATCCACCACCTCGGGGAAATGCGCTTCGAGCAACTCGGTTACGACTTCGCCCCGCGGCGTCACGAACAGGCGTCTGCTTTCGGCACGGATGTACTGACGGTTGATCAGCACCTGCACCGTCGGCGCGTAAGTAGAGGGTCGGCCGATGCCGATGCGCTCCATCTCACGCACGAGAGTCGCCTCGGTGTACCGGGGGGAGGCTGGGTGAAGTGTTGCTCCGAGGTGAGGTCCTGGAGGTTGAGCACCTGGCCTTCCGCCAACTCCGGAAGCAGCCCTTCGACCTCTTCCGGGTCGTCGTCCCCTCGTTCGAGATAGACCCTCATGTATCCGTCGAATTTCAGAACCTGACCGGTGGCGCGGAAAGTCACCCCGTTCGAAACGATGTCCACGGATGTCGCGTCGTACACAGCCTCGGCCATCTGCGACGCGATCGTCCGTTGCCAGATCATCTCGTAAACCTTCAGGTCGTCACCTTTGAGCTGCCCCGCCAGCTCCGAAGGGGTTACGGCTATGGAGCTGGGTCGGACGGCCTCGTGAGCCTCTTGAGCACCCTTGGATTTGGCCGTGAAGGTCCGGACCTGGTGGTAGTTCTTCCCGAACTGTGCTTCGACGACTCGACCTATCTCCCCCATGGCGTCGTTCGAGAGGTTGGTGGAGTCGGTCCTCATGTAGGTGATGTGTCCGGCCTCATAAAGGGACTGAGCGATCTTCATGGTCTTCCACGTCGGAAGAGAAAGCTTGCTTGATCCCGCTTGCTGCAGGGTCGATGTTTTGAACGGTGCAGGGGGCTTCCGGCGACGCTCGGACTTACGGACCTCGGCAACCGTCCATGGCCCTGGTCGAACCCGTTCGAGCACCTCGCCGGCCGATCGCTCGTCCTCGAGGGTGAACTTCTCTTTCTCGCTAACGGGGTATACGGCCGAGAGGTTGTCCCCGTCATCGGTCGACAAAGCCGCGGTCAGATCCCAGTACTCGCGCGGTATGAACGCGCGGATCTCGCGCTCCCGCTCGACGAGGATCAGAAGAGCGGCGCTTTGCACACGCCCTGCCGACAGGTTCGGACCGACTGTTCGCCACAGCAAGGGCGAAAGCTTGTAGCCAACGATCCGATCGACGGCGCGTCGTGCTTGCTGAGCGTCGACGAGGTTCATGTTTATGGAACGCGGCTGCTCGAAGGCCTCCGTAACCGCTCGCTTCGTGATCTCGTTGAACGTGACGCGTCCGCGTGATCGCCGGGTCGAGCTTCACGAGCTCGGCCACATGCCAGGCGATCGCTTCGCCCTCGCGGTCGGGGTCGGGAGCCAGCCAGACGGCTTCCGCCTCTTTGATCGCCTTCTTGATGGCAGCCACAGCCTTCTTGGACGATGGTTGCGCCAAGGCCTCGTAGTCGAGCTTGACGCCCCCGTTGATCTCGATCGCGAACGAAGACTTGGGCAGATCCCGGACATGGCCCATCGAGGCCAGGACTTTGTAGTCCTTGCCCATGTACTTCTCGATCGTCTTCGCCTTCGCCGGCGACTCGACGATCACCACGTTCTTGGCCACGCCTCTCCTTACGTGTAGCGGGGTGTCGGGGATCTCGGTAGCGCCTGAGGACTCGGGAGCCTCTTATGGATATCGGCGCATCCAACGGCGCCCTTATCGCATCCTTTCCCCGTCGCTGTCAACCCAACGCCACGGGGGGCCGGCATGTTCCCGACCTCAGCTCCGGCGGATGCGCCGGTACCATCGGCGCCCATGGAAGCCCTCGTAGGCCAGATGGAGCACTGGATCACAACCTACGGTTACGCGGCCATATTCCTTCTCATGATGGCCGAATCCGCCTGCATCCCCTTCCCCTCGGAGGTGACGATGCTCGTGGGTGGGTGGTACGCGGCCGACGGCCGGCTCGACTTCTTCCTGGTGGGGATGGCCGGGGTTCTAGGGAATCTGGTCGGATCGTGGATCGCTTACGCGGTCGGGCGGGTGACGGGGCGCGAGCTGCTCGACCGCTATGGGAAATACGTCCTGATACGAAGCCACGACGTCGACAAGGCTGAGATCTGGTGGGAGAAATACGGGGAAGCCGCGACCTTCTTCAGCCGGCTGTTGCCGGTCATCCGCACGTTCATCTCTTTGCCGGCGGGGATCGCCCGGATGCCCTTCGGCAAGTTCACGCTGTACACGTTTCTCGGTTGTATCCCCTGGACCTTCGCTCTCACCTGGGTCGGCGTACTCGTGGGGGATAACTGGGAACAAATATTGGATTACTTCAGTGTCCCGACATTCATCATCGGTGGACTACTCCTAGCTGCAGGAGTTTTCTGGTACGTCCGAAGGCGAAGGCAGAAGAACGCCGTGCAGGAGGGGACACCGGACTGAAGATGGATCGGAGGTTGGTCGCGACCGTTCTCGACTTCTAGGCCAAACCGATGTCCGGCGCCACTTCCTGAAGTCCACCGATCGAGGTCGCGATGAAATCGTCCATCGGGATGCCGATCGACTCTTCGACGCCCCGGATCTTGTCGCGCTCGACGCCGGGCGCGAAGGACTTCTCCTTCAGCTTCTTCTTCACGGAGGAAACCTTCATGCCGTTTGCCTTGTCCGGTCGAACCAGAGCGCAGGCGACCAGCAACCCCGATACTCCATCGGCGTGCACGATCGCGCGCGACATCAGATCCGTCTGGTGGTCCTTGTGCAGGTGGCCAAGGATCGCGTTAAGGACCTGCTCGTCGTCATAGCCCTCGGCCCGCAACCAAGCGACGGTTTCACGGGTATGCCGCTCCATGTCGCCTTCGGTCTCGTCCATATCGAGATCGTGGAAGAGACCCGTGTACCCCCAGCGATCGACGTCTTCGCCGAAATGGGAGGCGAGAGCCCTCATCACGCCTTCGACGGAGATGAGGTGCCGGCGAGTGATGTCTTTCTTGACGTACTTATCTACGAGCTGCCGTGCTGTCTCCCGATCCATACTCCGTCTCCTCACCCGTGAGTAAGCGCCGAAGATCGCTCTCCGCGTCGGCAGCGACCAGTGCTAGGACCTCATCTCCGGCGTGCAGGGGGGTCTCATCCCGCGGCGGAACGACATGCCGGTCCCGGATCACGGCCACGAGAGTGCAGTCAGGGGGCATGTCCAGCTCGCCGACGGTCTTGCCATCCACCGGGGAGCCCTCGGCAAGGGTCACCTCCATGAGGGCGACCTTCCCGTGCTCGAGTTTGAGCAGCCGCACGAGGTCCCCTACGGAAACCGCCTCTTCCACCAAGGACGTCAGTAGGTGTGGCGTGCTGACTGCCACGTCTATCCCCCAAGACTCGTTGAATAACCACTCGTTGTCGGGGTGGTTGACGCGAGCGATCACGCGCGGCACCGCGAATTCTTGCTTGGCCAGCAACGCGATCACAAGGTTGTCCTCGTCGTCCCCCGTCGCGGCGACCATGACTTCGCACGAGGAAAGAACCGCGGCATCCAGCGTGTAGAGCTCACATGCATCGCCCTCGACCCAATTGATAGGGAGCTCCTCCCGGAGTTGCGAGATCAGCTGTTTGCTCTGCTCGATGAGAGTGATGTCGTGCCCCTTGGCTCGGAGATCCGAGGCGACATAGAAGCCGACGTTGCCGGCTCCCGCGATCGCGATCCTCATCGATCTCATTCCGGTTCCCCGGTCTTCTTGAGATTTTCGATCAAGTCTGGCGCGTCACTCCTCGGAACGGCAACGTGAAGGATGTCGCCCTCCTGGATCGTCAACTTCTTGTCCGGGACGCGGGGCACGCCGAAACGACTCACTGCAACGACTCGCCTCAATCCGTCTGCGTCCAGGCTGACGCCGGACTTACCCACCACCTCCGCGGGAGCGGCGACGGCGGTGATGACCACCTCGCCGTTGTCCACCGTGTACTCCACGGGAACCTCGTCCGGGATCACCTGTCGGAGGATCTGGTCGGTGGTCCACCGGACCGTGGCGACTGTCTGGATCCCGAGTCGTTGGTAGATCTGTGCCCGCCGTGGGTCGTAGATGCGGGCGACGACCTGAGGGATCCGGTAGTGCTCTCGAGCAACCCGAGCGGCGACGATGTTCGAGTTGTCGCCGCTCGTTACTGCGGCGAATGCCTGGGCCTCCCCGATGCCGGCCCGCTCCAAGACGTCTCGATCGAAGCCGAGGCCGACGATCTTCTTCCCCCCAAAGTCGGTTTTGAGCCTTTCGAATGCTTTGGCGGTTTTATCGATGACGGCGATCGAATGCCCGAGCCTCTCCAGGTTGCCGGCGAGCTCCGACCCAACGCGCCCACAGCCCGCTATGACTACGTGCACTCTTCTCGAGCTCCTTAGAGACCGTCTGAAAGAACGCGGGCGATACTGCCATACTTCGCCATCGTGGCAGGTATCAAACGGGCGTTCCAGAAGATCTCGCGGGCTCCGGAAGAGGTCCGCGCGGAGACCCTTCGTTCGTGGCGAGAATCGCTCTCCGGAACGACCGCGATCGCCGATCTGGAATCACGGAAGCGGTTCAAAGTGGCGGGCGTCATCCAGAACATCCGCATCGACCCCACCGAGGGTGACGGATCCGTCGAGGCAACCATCATCGATGGAACGGGCGAGATGATCGCGAAATGGCTGGGCCGGCCCACGATGTCCGGCATCACCCTGGGGACAGGGCTGGTCATGGAAGGGATCGTCGGCCGTGATGACGGCGGTGATCTGGTGATCCTCAACCCCGAGTACGAGCTCGTCTCGAGTCCCGAGCACGGATAGATGGCCCGAGCCCCCGCATCGATAAAGCGCCTCTTCGTTGGTCGCCCGATGTCGTCGGGCGAGCTCGAGCACACCTTGCTTCCGAAGACCATCGCTCTGCCGGTCTTTGCCTCCGACCCACTCTCATCGAACGCGTACGCCACCCAGGAGGCGATGCTCGTCCTCGGAACGGCCGGCACGGCGTCCGGCGCCCTCGGGTTGACGATCCCCATCTCGATCGCGGTCGCATGTGTTCTAGCGATCGTCGTCAGCTCGTATCGCCAAACCGTGCATGCGTACCCGTCCGGCGGAGGCGCCTACCGAGTGTCGGCCGAGAACCTCGGGATGTGGCCGGGGCTCCTCGCCGCCGCTGCGTTGTTGGGCGACTACGTTCTCACGGTAGCGGTCTCGATCACGGCCGGCGTAGATGCGATCGCCTCGGCCGTACCTCCGGTCGACGACCACCGAGTGCTCGTTGCGATCGGTTTCGTGATCCTAGTGACACTTGCCAACCTTCGTGGGGTCAGAGAGTCCGGAACCCTCTTCGCTATCCCCACCTATGGATTCGTCGCGTCGATCTATCTCCTATTGATCGTGGGTTTCATCAAGTGCGCCGGAGGATGCCCCCAGGCTGAATCGGCCGGAGACACTCTGAAAGCCATCGAGCCGCTGGGTTTCTTCTTGATCCTGAAAGCCTTCGCCGCGGGGACGACCGCCCTTACGGGCGTCGAGGCGATCGCGGATGGGACGGCGGCCTTCCGGTACCCACAGTCCAAGAACGCCGCGACGACGCTCTCGATCATGGGAGCGCTGACGATCTCCATGTTCCTCGGTATCTCGTGGTTGGCCGACCACACCAACGTCGTCTTCCACCACGACGCCGGGCGAACCGTGGTGGCGCAGATCGGCGCCGCCATCTACGGGGAGGGCTTCCTCTTCTATGTCTTGCAGGTCATGACGGCCGCCATCCTGATCCTGGCGGCGAACACCGCCTATCAGGACTTCCCTCGTCTGTCGTCCATCCTCGCCAACGACAACTTCATGCCTCGACAGTTCAGGAACCGCGGCGACCGGCTGGTGTTCTCGAACGGCGTGATAATCCTCGCCACCCTCGCATCGATCCTCATATGGGCCTTCGATGCCGAACTGAATGCGCTCATCCAGCTCTACCTCATCGGTGTCTTCATATCCTTCACGCTGTCCCAGACGGGACTCGTCCGGCGGTTCCGCCGGGTTCAACCTCCGGGATGGAAGGCGAAAGCGATCCGGAGCGGGTTCGGAGCTTGCGTAACGGGCGTCGTCCTCATTGTCATCGTTCAGACCAAGTTCCTGGGCGGGGCGTGGATAATCCTCGCCTCGATCCCCGTGATCATGTTCGGGATGTACTCGGTTCACTCCCACTACGTGGACGTAGCACGACAGCTGGCTCACCCGGCACGCAGACCCACCGATCGACGGCCGACCCACCAGCGCTTCGTCGTGTACGTACCGAAGGTGGATGCGGCCACGGCGCGCGCCGTGGGCTACGTGAGATCGATCCCCGCAGCGGAATGGACTGCCGTCACGTTCGACTCGGCGAATGACGAGGCATGGCGGAGGCTAGCTCCCGACATACCTCTCGTACTGCTGGAACGCATCGGACACTCGAACACGAAGAGCATCCGGAACTTCCTGCGCGAGAAGCGACGGGAGCTGGAGACCGAGGATTTCCTCACATTCGTGGTCCCGGAGGTGCTGCAGACGCGGAGTTTGCTCGAAGTGATCCGCCACCCTCGCATGCACCGCCTCAAAGCATCGCTTCTTTCCGAGGCCGGCGTCCAGGTGCTCGATATTCCTCTTCCCAGATCCGACACGGGTCCCATGACCACCGAGGAAGCCCAAGAGCCCGGGCGGAACTTCGCGCTGGTGATGGTTTCCGGAACCAGCAACGCGGTGTTGCAGGCGATCGAGTACGCCGAGACCCTGCGGCCCACCGACCTTCGCGCCGTATCGTTCGGACTCGAACCTGAAGCGGTCGAGAAGCTCGGTGACGATTGGCTCACCGCCCGCATCCCTCATCCTCTCGAGATCGAGGCCGCCCCGTTCCGGGACATCGGCTCCTCGGTGATCCAGTACGTACGACAGTTCAACGCCGATGGGGTCGACCGGGTCGTCACTGTGGTCATCCCCGAGTTCGTCGTGCCGAAGAGGCGCCACCAGGTCCTTCACGGGCAGACCGCCTTGATCGTCAAACGGCACCTGTTGTTCGAGCCGGGGGTCGTCGTCGTAAGCGTCCCCTACCACCTGGACTGACGAAAAAGGGGGGCCACGCGGGGCCCCCCTTTGGTCGTGCTCAGGAGCGGCTCAGCCGGCGTGAACTCCGACCGGGTCCGAGGTCGGGGCTGCTTCCGGGTGCGGCCCTCCCATCGCCATGCCACCCTTGCGTTTGCTGTACGCGATGGCGCCGATGAGTATGAGCAGCGCCACCCCGGCGATCGTGAAGCGCATAACGTCGTTGTCCCTGAGGTTGATGACGGCCGGCAGGATCAGCAGCGAGACAAGGTTCATGACCTTGATCAGCGGGTTGAGCGCGGGGCCCGCCGTGTCCTTGAAGGGATCGCCAACGGTGTCGCCGATGACCGCGGCTTTATGTGCCTCCGATCCCTTGCCGCCCAGGTTCCCGTCCTCGATGTACTTCTTGGCGTTGTCCCACGCCCCGCCGGAGTTCGACAAGAAGTTCGCCATCAACTGGCCGGTCAGGATGACCGCGGCCAGAAAAGCGCCGAGCGCGAAGTAATTGATCCCGAAGCCAACGATCACGGGCGTCAGGACGGCCAGCAGAGCCGGCGTTGCGAGCTCCCTCAAGGACGCAGTCGTGCAGATGTCGATGACGGGTCCATATTCAGGCCGCTCGGTACCGAGCATGATTCCCGGCTTCTCACGGAACTGCCGGCGCACTTCCTCAACGACCACGGCCGCGGTTCGACCGACGGCCCGGATCGCCAAAGCGCTGAACATGAACGCGATCGAGCCTCCGATGAGGAGTCCGATGAACGTCTTGGGATCCGCGACGTTGATCTGCGTCTGCGGGAGCCTGAAAACGCTGGAGCCCTCAGCCTCGAGCCCCAGCTCACCGGCGATCGTCTCGATGAAGGCGGCGAAGAGAGCAACCGCGGCGATTACCGCCGAGCCGATCGCGAATCCCTTCGTTACGGCCTTGGTCGTGTTGCCGACCGCGTCCAGGCTCACCATGATCCGCTCGGGCTCGCCGCTGAACTCGCCCGACATCTCCGCGATGCCGGCCGCGTTGTCGGCCACCGGTCCGAAGGTGTCCTCGGACACCACGACACCGGTCGTCGCAAGCATGCCCATGCCCGTCAGAGCGACAAGGTAGAGGGAGAACTGCAGGTTGCCGTCGCCCAATGCGATGCCGACGCCCAACGCTGCGGCGATGGCGATGATCGCGTACACGGATGACTCGAGCCCCGAGGAGAACCCCGAAAGGATCGTCGTAGCCGGTCCCGTTCGGGTGGCTTCGGCGATCTCACGCACCGGAGCCGTCTCGGTGGACGTGAAGTACTCGGTCAGCCGGCTGACGACCTGGGCCAGAACGAGGCCGGTGACAACGGCCCAGAAGACGCGCAGGTTCTTCACGTAGAACTGGGCGACCAGAAAGGTCCCGATCACGGTCAGGATGCCGGCCGCCAGGAAACCCCGGTTGATCGGCGCCATCGCCGACTTGTCCTTGTCGGTCGCGCGGACCATGTAAACGCCGACGATCGACGCAAGCACACCGATCGCGCGCGCGATCACGGGGAAGATGAGCCCGAGCGCGGGGTTCAGACCGATCGAGTTGAAGGCAGCAACGCCGAGGATGATCGAGGCTACGAGCGTAACCTCGTAGCTCTCGAAAAGGTCGGACGCCATCCCCGCGCAGTCCCCCACGTTGTCACCGACGTTGTCGGCGATCGTTGCGGGGTTTCGTGGATCGTCTTCGGGGATGCCGGCTTCCACCTTGCCGACGAGGTCCGCCCCGACGTCCGCCGCCTTCGTGAAGATACCTCCGCCAACTCTAAGGAAGAGGGCCAGCAACGAACCACCGAAGCCGAATCCGATCAGGATCGCGGACGATGTGTTCTGAAAGATCAGGATGATGACGGTTGCTCCGAGCAAGCCAAGACCGACCGTGAACATCCCCGCGACGCCGCCCGTTCTGAACGCGACCTTAAGAGCCGCCGGAAGGGATCCCGAGCGGGCCGCCGCAGCGGTCCGGACGTTCCCTCGCACCGCAAGACTCATGCCGATGAACCCGGTGAGACCCGACATGAAGCAGCCCGCGAGGAAAGCCGCCGTCCGGAAGATGCCGGATTCGACGAAGCTCAGCGCCTCCTCTCCACTGGGCATGGGAACGGCCGTCGAGGTCACGAACACGATCGCTCCGAGGGGGATGGTGATCAGCGCGATCGTCTTGAACTGTCTACGTAGGTACGCGAGTGCGCCCTCCTGGATCGCGGCGGCGATCTCCTTCATCTTCGGCGTTCCCTGATCTGCGGCCAAGACGCCGCGCATCAAGAGGAACCCAATGCCGAGCGCCAGGATCGCTGTGGCAGCCGAGAAGAAAAGCCAGAAGAACTCGGCTCCGCCGAGAGTGAACTCCTGATAGCCCCCTTCCGCAGCAAGCAGATGATTCATGCGGTTGCTTCCTCCTTCTCGTTGATCCAGCCATGGACACTTTCATCGCGGTCGACGGGCGCATCGCTCTTGAGACAGAGCACCGTTAGACCGCCTGTTCCTTCCGCACGTAGATCTGGGTGGCGACCTTCTCGCCGATCGTTCGATCCCGTCCGCCCACCCTCAGAACCATTGGTCCGCCGAACGGGTGCTTCTCCTTGACCTCGACCGTCACGCCGGGTCGAAGCCCCAGCGCGTCGAGGAACTCGATGACTTCGGGGTCGGTCGATCCCGGCACGGCCACCACGGCCACATCCCCGGGCTCGAGCGCGTAGAGAGGAGGCATGTCCGGGATCTCCTCGACGTCGGGATCCGGGATGGGAAATCCATGTGGGCAGGTGGACGGGCGATCGAGCGCCACGAACATGCGGTCCTCGACCTCCTGGGGAAGTTCGTGCTCGAAGGTCCCGGCGAGACGATCGGCGTCGTTCCACGGATAACCCAGCATGTCCGAGAGGAAGCGTTCGACGATCCGATGGCGCCGGATCGCCGAGACCGCGGCGGCTCGTCCCGGCCCCCGGAGCTCGACCCCCCGATAGGGCTGGTGCTCCAGGAAACCGCGCTCGGCCAAGCGCTTGACGGCGGCCGTCACCGTGCCCGGGCTCAGGCCCAGAGACAGCGCAAGACGCCCGGTATGGGCGAAAGAACCATCCCGGGTCAACCGGTAGATGGCCTTCAAGAGCTCGCGGTCGGATTTGGAGAGTTGGGCGTTCATATTTTGGGCGCCCTAAGTTAGCTTTTGTGCCCCCAAAACGTCAAATTGGGTCCGTGCCGGCAGGAGCTCGAGGCACGACGAAGCGCGTGGACATCCCCGGGCCCGAGCGCGGAGATATCTCGCAGTCGTCCACCAGGCTCCGAAGCATCGCTACGGACATCGAGAGCCTGAGTGTCTGGGTGTCGTCGACGTCCAGGTTCTCCGGGTCGTAGACGGCGCCCTCATCGGCGATCTCCACCAAGAGACGGTCGGGCTCCTCTCGCCAAGTCACGATGACCGGAGCGTCGACACCGAGTTGCTCGTGGGACAGGACGGCGTTGGTGCAGGCTTCGGAGACCGCGGTGCGGAGATCTTCAACGACCTCTTCGTCGAGCCGGACCGCTCGAGCGAGCGCCCCTATCGCCAGCCTCACGACGCCCACATAAGCGGAGCGGGAGGGGATCGACAGCTCTACGTCGGCCACCGGGCTGCTAGCTCGCAGCCCCGGTCGCCTCGGCCACGGACGCGTGGATCGGGAACACCTTCGTCAAGCCGGTGATCTTGAAGATCTTCAGGATCTTGTCCTGGGTGCACACCAGCGACAGGCTGCCGTCGTGAGCCTTCACGCGCTTGAGTGCCCCAACGAGGACGCCGAGGCCCGTCGAATCGAGGAAGTCGACGCCTTCCAGGTTCACGACAACGTCGTACGAGCCTTCCGAAACCAACTCGATCAGCTTCTCCCGAAGCTTCGGCGCGGTGTAGACGTCGATCTCTCCTTTGACATCCACGACCGCATGAGAGTCGGCCTTCGATACGTCGATTCCGAGTTCCATCGGTGGAAATCCTTCCTGCTGAGTAAAAGGTGAGCAATCCTAACC
This sequence comes from uncultured Actinomycetes bacterium, assembly GCA_963777015.1. GTDB lineage: Bacteria > Actinomycetota > CADDZG01 > CADDZG01 > WHSQ01 > JACCXF01. The sequence continues at coordinate 283,795 of CAVZOQ010000003.1, read as the reverse complement.
TTGCGCCGTTGAGCGCCCGGGTGATGACTTGCGAACTCTGGATGCACCGCTACCCTCGTCGCCCGACCGCTAACCCCAAAGGAAGATATTGGATATCTCGGTAACAGACTCACGCAGGACCTGGGTCCCGATCGTCGTTGTGGCACTCCTCGCCGCGGCGGCTCTCGTGGCCTACCTCCTGTTGAGCTCGGAAGCCGGTCCGAGGCATAGATCGGCCCCGGCACCGCCCGGAGCCCCAGCCATCCTGGAGCAGGCTCCCTGGCGCATCCAGACCTACGGGATGGGAGGCGGATCAAAGCTCACGAAACAGCAGAGGACCCAACTCCATGCCCAGCGCGCTCCGATCACCCGGTTGGTGAAGGACCTTCACGCCGCTCTGTTCCTCGAGCCCTCGACGCGCAAGCGGATCGTGGGTCGCGTCTTCACCGCTTCTGCAGCGCGCTCGTTCCTGTCCGCTCGCCCAGGCCTACTCGAGGACGCAGAATCCGTGAAGACGGTCTGGCGCCGGGGTCGCATCGGCATCCAGGCGATCGGAGCCCGCAGAGCAGCCGGAAGGGTTGCGATCGTCGCACGGGTCGACCGGGGCGAAGACGCCGTTCGCCTCGGCTACCGGTCGGACCTCTATTTCGAGAAGTCGAACGGCCGGTGGAGGGTCGTGGCGTTCGAGACCGACCAGAGGCGCCTACCGAAGAAGCAAGAGAAAGAACGGGGTGGTGGCGACAAGGACGCAGAGCAAGGCCGCAAAGACAAGAACAAGAAAGGGAAGTCCCAGTGACGCGGCGCGCGCTCGCACTCGTCGGCCTCATCGCGATCGTAGTCACCGCGTTCCCGTTCCTCGATGGGGGAACGGATAGCCGTGCTTCGGGAGTCTCCGCCGGGCGAGTCCACGAATCGTTTCAGCCGAGTGACGGGAAGATCTACATCCTTGTGCTCGGCAGCGACGCTCGCCACGGGAACCCCGAGCACCGCGCGCTCCGATGCGATCCATATCGTCGGGATCAACACTCGAACCATGCGCGGCGGGATCCTCAACTTCCCCCGCGATTCCTGGGTCGATATCCCTGGATTCGGATCCGGGAAGATCAACGAGGCGATGGAGAGGGGCGGCCCTCAACTCCTCGCCCAAACGCTCGAGAACCTGACCCGGATCCGACTCGACTATTGGGTGCTGACCGGATTCGAGGGCTTCGAGGGGATCATCCGGAGAACCGGCAACGTTCCCATCACCTTGAAGCGCGACGTCTTCGATCCGGGGGGTTCCGGAGCGAGCTTGAAAGCCGGGGACCGCCGGCTCCCATCGTGGAGGGCCCTCGCCTACGTTCGCACCAGGAAGGCGTTCGCGGATGGGGATATCGCCCGCACGTCCAACCAGGGACACTTCCTCCTTCAGATGCTCAAGCTGCTGCACAAGCAGGTGGGCAGGGACCCCTCGGCGGTGTTCAAGTGGATCGCGGCCGGGCGCGAGTTCACGGAGCTCAACATCTCCGCCGACGAGATCTTCCACCTCAGCATCCTCGCCACACAGATCCAAGCCGGCCGCATCGGGAACGTCACCGTCCCCGTCTCTATCGGGAGCGTGGGGGCCTCGAGCGTGGTCTTCATCTCGCCCAGAGCCGACGCCATCTACTCGCGCTTCCGCGCCAACGCCAGCTTCCGCTAAGGGTCAGCTGGTCTTCGAGGTCAACCCCGCCACGAAATCATCCGGCGAGAGGCTCCGTCCCGTGGCCTCTTCGATCAGTACGCTCCAGCGCATCAGGTTCCCCGGGGCGAAGACCCGCTCGGACAGAAGGGCTCCGGCTTCCTTCACACCAACGAGCCCTCCGCATTCACGCGCACAGGTTGCTTCGAGCTGTGATGCCAGCAGCTCTCCGAGGAGGTAGTTGTGGTAGTAGACGGGCGCGACGGCCGTGTGGATCTTGGCCGCCCAATCCGGGGAGCTTCGGCCGGGAGGAGCGGCAACCAGCTGCATCCGCTCGACCAACTCCCACCACCGGGCATCGAGGTCGGCTTCGGGATCCGCGTAGAGGTCCCGCTCGAAATGGACCATCACGAGCACCCACCGGGCGAACAACAGAGAGTGGGCGGCCTGGGACCGCCGGATGTCCTCCTCGATCGCGCCCACCTCCGAGGCGGCCAGGCCGGCGACTTTGATGAGCCACTCGGGGTCGCGGGCGAGACGGCCGGACAGGATCGCGATCGCTTCGGTCACGAAGATGTGCGCCGGGCGCCTGAGCAGGTACGGAAGGTTCGGGTCGATCGCGACGTCGTACGCCGCGTGACCGGACTCGTGCAGCATGACTTCAACCCACCGCTCACCGGGTACGACATTCGCAAGGATCCTGACATCGCCGACGCGGTCCACGTCCAAACAGAAGGCGTGCTGACACTTGTTTTCCCGCGGGTAGAGATCGCTCCTCGACAAGACGGAGTCCAGATCGATACCCCAGGAACCAAACGTTTTGTCGCACAGTTCCGGCGGAGACAGATTCTGGAGTGCGGGATCCAGACTGACCCGACCATCGGGTGGCGTTTGCTGAAAGAAAGGATCCGCGTAGTGCCACGGATAGAGCTGCTCCGTTGAGAACCGATCCCTCAGCCGGTCGTCGAGCGCGCCCTTCCAATTCCGAAAAGGCGCGTCGGTCAGTTGTTCGAGTTGCTCCATGAGGTCGAACAACCATTCCTCGGGCATCTCCTGCAGATCGAGCGACATCTGGTAGTAATCCGCGTACCCCAGGTCGCGGGCCATCTCGTTACGAACACGCGCGAGCTCGCGCACCCGATCCGCTACGAGGTCCCCGACCTCCTTCGATGCCTCCCATGCCCGTTGCCGCAACTCATGATCGTTCGAAGACTTCAGGATCTCGTCGATCTCGTTGTCGGAGACCCTGCGGCCATCAAGCTCGGGACGGAACGACGCGAAATCACTTTCGACCGCACTGGACAATTCGACGAGTAGCTCTCGTTGCGGTTCCTGCATCTGGTTGCCGAGGAGAGACAACCGCAGCACCTCGAGCTGTCGCTTGAGCACCGGCTCGTGGATGTCCTCCTGGAGCGCCCCCTCTACGGCGGCGAGAGCATCGGGATCACCTTTGACTCGTCGCAGCTCCAGCTCGAGTTCCGCTCGTCTTCGCTCGGACTCCGGCGTAGCTTCGACCTGTGAATCCCAGTAAGCGCGGTGAAAGTCGATCTCGAGATCCCTGAATCGCTCTTCGAGCGTCTCGACGAGACGATGGGGCTGATCGGAGATCACCGAGCCGCGTTCCTTTCAGATGGGAAGGTTGCATCCTAGCTGCGGCTCCCGACCAGTTCGAAGTGCCACGGTTCGTTCGACAGAGGCCGGTACAAAGGCAGACCGAGCATTTCGATCGTCCGGGCCGCAGTTGGGATATCGCCAGTGAGGTCTACGGCCAAACCTCTCTCGTGCATCGATGAGCCTGGGGGCGCGACCCAGTCATCCGCCGCCTCCGGGCTTCCGTACCGGCGTACCGCCTCGGCCCAGAGCATCGCCTGGTCCCGCGGCGACCGGTACCCCGATGAGACGTGAACCGCGCCGCGCGTTGCATCGATCAAGCTGCGAAGGGCGGCGGCAAGACGAGGATGCAGCCCCCGCCCGTCGAAGGCCAGCAGACCGGGCCCGAGCATCGCCGGGTCCAGAGTGGCCCTGGCCGTGGCTTCGACGGCACCCAGGGCTACGGTCACCTGCACGGCGGAGGCGCCCGCGACGCACCGGCACTCGACCAATCGACCCCCGTTCTCCTCGGCGTACTCCCGGGCGAGCTCTTCCTGACGACCTGCGCCGAACGGTGCGACCTCGGCCACGGCTGCCAACGCGGCCGCATCCGCCGCCGTCTGCGCGCGCGTCCGGGCGGTGGATGCACGACCGAGGTCCGCGAAGAAGGTTCCCAGCAAGATCGTGAGCGAGAGACTGAGACCGGCGACCACGAGCGTCATGGCTGTTCGATACGCATCGTCGCCGCGGCATCCAGATCGACGCTCCGAGCGATGAACCCCAGCAAGGGCAGATGACCCCGAGGCTCGTACCGAACCCGCACCGTCAGAGGACTTCCTTGGACCCGGTGGGCCACATCGGGGTCGATGTCGAGCTGCAATGGCCACAAGCCGGAAGACTCCGCTGCGATCGCGGCTTGCGTCGGGTCCGGATCCACCACCGCGACCCGGGCGGCTTCACGAGCGGCGTGCCAGAGCCTGACCTGATCACCCGCCAGGAGCGCGATCTCGACCAGCGCGGCGAAAACGGTGGCGAGGATCGGCAGAAGGAGGACGAACTCGACGGTTGACTGCCCTCGCTCGTCCCTACCCCCCTGCACGATCGATGAGGCCGGAGATGATCGTCTTGAACATGTCGTCGAGGGCCCCCGACTTGACGAACGCGGCCAGCACGCCGACCACCAGACCCGCCACGAGAAGGACCAGCGAGTACTCGGCTGTCGTTTGACCCGTCTCTTCCATGAGCCGAGACCGCATGCGGTCGTAATGATCGTTGAGTTGCATCACGCCTCCTTCGAGATCCGGCCGGTCGCCTGATGTCACCTCTCCGGTGCGACGAGGTCAGTGACAGCCATCACTCGAAGGGACTCAGTTCATGCGGATCGTGTCTCCGACCGTGACCCCCCACTCATCGAAGGCTCCTTCGTTCACCTCCAACGCGCCCCAATACGACACGCCGGGATCGTAGGTGGGACAGGGATCCTTCTCGCAGGGCTCCATGTCGAGGATCTCGAGGATCTCGCCATCCTGATCGAAGAAAGCGATCGATAGCGGGATCAACGTGTTCTTCATCCAGAAGCCGCCGAAGTGTTTCTCGAAGAAGATGAACACCATTCCGTGATCTTCTGCCAGGGACGTCCGGCCCATGAGACCCTTCGCTCGATCTTCCTCGCTTTCGGCCATCTCCACCGTCAACATCACGGGCTCGTGGTCGGTTTCGATGATCGCGGTCTTCAGGGTGAGGCCGTCCTCCGACACCGAAGCGGAACTCTCCGGGTTCGCCTCCGGCTCGTCGCCGCCGCAAGCGGACGCGGCGAAGACAAGGATGCACAAGAGAGCCACAACCACCTTCCTCATGCATCCAGCATCCCATCCGAGAGCGCGTATGGGTCGCGACGCGTCAGAAGGAAGCCAGCCCGCGAAGGAAAGGTGCCAGGGCAAGGAAACCGAACGCGGGGAGGATGCACAAGGTCAGTGGTAAGACCATCCGCACGGGCGCTCTGCGCACCTGCGCCTCGAACGAGTTCACAGCCGCTTCATCCCGACGCCGCGCGAGATCCCGCAGAGACTCCGCGATCGGCAGCCCGAGCGCACGACTCCGATCGAGAGCCCCGGCCAGGGACGCCAGGCTCGTGCTTCCGCTGCGGCGAAGCCCCTCGCCCCAGGTCGAACCGAGGGCCACCATGCGGCGCGCTCGTTCAAGGTCCGAGGCGATATCCACGGGAGCCCGCTCGGCGACCACCTCGAGTGTTCGGTGTAGCCCGGTCCCGCCTCGCAGCGCGCCGCTGACGATGTCGGCGAGCCATGCGGTCCCATCCCTGTCCGGTGCGGTGGGCGCCAACCGATCCATCCACACCAGGCCGAAGACGCATAGCAGCGATCCCGCCACCAGCAATGACAACCCAATGAAGTCGGTCAGGGGAGCATGAGTCACGCCGGTCAGCGGCAGGAACACCATCGGTAGCGCCGCGACCATCCGTCCGGACAAACGCATGCCGGCGGCCGCAGCACGCGCCGCTTCGAGGGATTCGGCCCGGCGGGCCAATCCCTCGGCCACGGCATCGATCATCAAGGCGACGTCTCCGCCGACGCGTAGGTGAACGATCAGCACCGTGCGCAATGCCGAGGATGCGCGAGGGTCCCAGACCGAATCGAGGGTCGCTAGAGCCGGCCCGACCCCCTCACCGAGCGAGAGCCTCCGCGCCACCTGGACCAGGGCCTGTCGCGCGTCACCGGAAGCCTCGGCCGGCCACGCCAGAAGGGCGGCACGCAGAGGCAACCCGGTGCGAACCAAGCCTGCCAGGGAGCGCAGACATTCGACGGCGGCTAGATCATCGATCGCGACCCGCTCGCAATTCGACCAGCTGTCGCGCTCCATTCGGGCCACGGTCCAACTGAACGATCACGTCGAATATGGATCCAACACGCTCCCGTAACCCATCGAGCCTCTCGGCCGGCGATGCGCGCGACGCCAGTGAGGCGACGCGATCAAGGGCGTCGGCACAGCTCCGCGCGTGGATCGTCAGTAACGACCCCTCGTGTCCGGTCGACAATGCGTCCAGGGCCGTCAACGCTTCCTCGCCTCGCACCTCCCCTATGACGATCCTGTCGGGTCGCATGCGGAGCGCGGCCCTGACCAAAGCAACGAGGTCGACCGTTCCGGTCCCCTCGACGTTAGGACCGCGCGCCACCAACCCCACCACATGGGTGTCGACAGATTGGAGCTCGGCCGTTTCCTCGATGAGAACGACCCTCTCGCCGGCTGCGATCTCGCCCAGGAGGGCATTGAGCAGCGTTGTCTTCCCGGTACCGGTTCGTCCGCTGATCAAGATGTTGCGACGGTCTCTTATCCAGCCGGTGAGTCGTTCCGCAGATGCCCGGTCCAACATCGAGGTTGCCACGAGATCGTCCATGTCCATCGGTCGGTCGGGGAACCTGCGGATAGAGAGGAGAGGCTTCGAAGCGATGGGAGGAAGGACCACGTGGATCCGTGAACCGTCCGGTAAGCGAGCGTCGCCCAGTGGGGAAGAGGCATCGACGCGAGTGCCCGCCGTGCTCACGAACCGATCGATGAAGGCCTCAAGAGCGGCGAGGTCGTCGAACGCGACCGGAGTGCGTTCGAGGTGGCCCCGTCTCTCCACCCATACCTCGTCGGGTCCGTTGACGAGCACGTCCGTGATGGACGGGTCGCGCATGAACTCCGTGAGAGGCCCGAAGCCGTCGATCGTGTCGGCCAATCGTTCGAGAAGTCGGCGCGCGTCGTCCTCGTGGGCGTGGTCGTGAACCAGATCACGCAGGGCGAGCCTGCGGGCCGCGGGATCGAGCTCGGCCAGAGAATCCCGCTCGAAGGCGAGATCCAACAAGCGCGATCCGCTCATGCCCCGATCAACGCAAGAGCGAGGCGGTCGATCTTCCTGTTCCACAGGCTCCACCGCGACAGCAGCAGGCCGCAGTCATCCTCGACCCCCCGCAGTCGGGGAGAGAAGGGGAGATGATCGAGCACCGCGTGCGCGAGCGCGTCCTGAAGCTCGATCCGTCCGAGATCGCCGCCCGGGCCGGTTCGATTGGTGACTAGACCCCATTGCAGATGGGGGTGGGTCGCCAAGGTGGCCCGCGCTCGACGAACCCCAACCCTCGTCGGCGGTACCACCATCACGGCGAGAGCGCCCTCGTCGGACATCAAGGGATCGAGATGGCTGCCGTCGGCGTCGACGACCACGAACTCGAAACTCCGCCGGGCACCCGCTAACACCTCCCTGGGAACAACGCGACCCGCGCCGGCGAGGAGCGCACGAAAACCACCGGGAGCCGGAAGAGCCGCCGCCTCGACGGAACCATCGGGTTCCTCGATGCCGGACCACGTCAGATGGTCGTCCGGAAAGCCGAGACGGGCACCCGCGCCACCCCAGACCGACTCCAGATAGCAGGTGGTCTTCCGCCTCGCGAGCGAGGCGGCGAGGTGCAGGCAGATCGTCGTGACGCCCGCTCCTCCGCATGGACCCACGACATAGACACAGCGATTCCTGGTCGCCGCGGACCGTTCGATGTCATCAACCAGGTTCTCCGTGCGGCCGGGTTCGAACCTGATAGCCCTGCCCTCGTAGTCGACATCTGGTCCGATCACGACCACGTCGACCCCGGTGGGAACGGTTTCGTGGAGTCGCACGCTCCACGACCGCGGTGCTGCATCGAAGGCCCGAGCGGCCTCCAGTCGCACGTCCTCGTCGCGACTCACGACCGCGATCTCGAGCGCACCCATGACGACAAGGCTCCCCTGCGCAGCCGCAACGGGTTGTGGCGTGACCCACCAGGCCGGGCAACAATGAGCGGGTGGAAGCGGCCTTCTTCGATCTCGACAAGACCATCGTCGCGCGATCGAGTCCCCTGGCTCTCGGACGAACCTTTTTCAAAGAGGGACTGATCACCCGCTCCGCCCTGCTCAAGTCGGCGTACGCCCAGCTGATGTTTCAGATCATGGGGGCCGACGAAGGAAAGATGGAGCGGATGCGCCGGGAGGCGGCCAAGCTCACCGAGGGGTGGGAGGCCGAAAACGTGAAGAGGATCGTCACCGAGGTACTCGACGAGGTGATCTCGCCGTTGATCTACGCGGAGGCGCTGAAGCTCATCCGCGATCATCGAGCGGCCGGGCGGCTCGTCTGCCTCGTGTCCTCGTCGCCCGAGGAGATCGTTGAGCCGATGGCGAAGATGTTGAACATCGGCCTGTGGATCGCGTCGCAGCCTCGGTTGGTCAATGGCAGATACACCGGGGAGCTGGATTTCTATGCCTACGGAGAGCGCAAAGCCGAGGCGATGCAGGCACTCGCAGATGTGGAGGGCGTGGAGCTCGAACGCTCGTTCGCATATTCGGACTCCATCACCGACCGGCCCATGCTCGAGGCGGTCGGCAATCCTGTGGTAGTAAACCCGGACAAGGAGCTGAGGCGGATCGCCGAGCGAAACGGCTGGCGGGTGGAGGCGTTTCGCAACCCGATCCCCCTGAGGGGGCGCCTTCCGCAGCTGAGACCCTCCGAGGTGTCGCCTTTGGCCGCATTGGGAATGGGATTGACGGCCGCAGCTGGAGCCTGGCTGGCATGGTGGTTCCTTAGGAAAGCTTCCAGAACCGACTGAAGATGCCGACCACGAAGGTGTGATGAGAATTACGACGAGATCGTCCAGAAAGCGACGAGCCGGTGCTCTCCTTTTGGTCCTCGGAGTCATGGGGGCCGGAGCCACCGGAGTCTCTCGTGCTGCCCCGACGCAGGCGGAGGTCGATTCCGCGCAGGAACGGCTGCACGCGCTCGAGAAGGACTTCGAGCTGGCGGTCGAGGAGTACAACGTCGTCCACGAACGACTGGATGAGATCAGGAAAGACATCGCTACGAGCGAGCTCGTGATCCGGCGTCTCGAGCGTCACATGAGCATCGAGCAAGACTCGGCGGTCGCCCTGGCGCAGGAGCTTTACATGGGCGGGTCCACGGCGTCCTTCGAAGCTGTGCTCGACTCCGACAGCATCGCAGAGATCGAGAGCAGCATCGCCTACCTACAATCATCACAACAGGCACAGGCCAAGGTCTTCGAGCGCCTCTCGGTCGATAGACGGCTTCTCGAAACGCGACTGCGCTCGCTGGAGGCGGCTCGGTCTAAAGCGCAAGCCACCGAGGAACGGCTGGCCGCGATGCGCACGCAGATAGAGGCCAAGGTCGCGGACCAAGCGGACGAGGTCGCCGAGCTGAACCGGCAGGTCGAGGCCGCCGCTCGCCGCGAGCAAGCTCGGGCCGAGGCAGCCCAAGAAGCTGCGGCCGCTCCGGCTCCCCCCATCGGTGGATCCACGGCTCCCACGGTTACCGCGCCGAACGGCAACGCTCAGGCGGCGGTCGATGCGGCTCTCTCGCAGGTCGGCAAGCCCTATCAGTGGGGTGCCGCCGGTCCGGATTCGTACGACTGTTCCGGTCTCACGATGTGGTCCTGGGCTCACGCGGGCGTGTCGCTACCCCACAGCTCCGCAGCCCAGTACGGCGCGACCTCTCGGGTGGCGCAAAGCGACTGGCAGCCCGGGGATCTCTTGTTTTACGGAAGCCCGATCCACCACGTCGGGATGTACATCGGCGGCGGTCAGATGGTTGAGGCTCCCTACACCGGTGCCTCCGTCAGGGTCGTGTCCCCTTACCGTTCCGATTACGTGGGGGCCGGCCGCCCTTAACGGGCGCGCTGCAGTTCCGGCTTCACGTTCGTTGCGACCGAGGCGCCCGCATCTTCCGCGGACCGTAGGCGCGCAACACGCGATTCGTTCCTCACGATGAACGCGACCGAGGCGATGATCAGCAACGCTCCGATACCGATCATCAATGTGATCTCTTCGGACAGGATCAACCACCCCAGGAAGACAGCCACCACCGGATTCACGTACGCGTAGGTGGATACCTTCGAGATCGGTCCGTTCTGGAGGAGCCAGGTGTAAGCGGTGAATGCGATGAGTGACCCGAACACGATGAGGTAGGCGAGCCCTGCGATCGAACTCAACGAGAAGGACGAAGGATCAACATCGTTGAATTCTCCGCCCACGAGTGCCGCGACGGCGATGACAGCACCTCCGCAGAGCATCTGAACGGCGGTAGAGGTGAATGGATCCCGAGGAAGAGCGACCTTGCCGGACAAGAAGGAACCGGTCGCCCACGACAGGGAGGCCAGCACGAGCAACACGTAGCCGATCCCTTCAGCCCCTCCTGAAGTGCTGCCTGGCACTACCAAAAGCGCGACGCCGCTGAAGCCGAGGATGACGCCGAGAGCGGTCTTTCCCGACACCCGATCGCCCGTCACGGCGCGAAGCACGATGACCCACAAAGGGATCGCCGCGATGATCAGTGCAGTGAGAGCCGAAGGCACCGACTGCTCGGCGACAGACACGATGCCGTTCCCTCCGAACAGGAGCGCGGCCCCGATCAGCGCGCTCGCGCCCAGTTCCCGCGCACTGACCCGGACCCCTTGGGGCCCCCGACGGATCAGTAGGAACACGTACATCAACAAACCGGCGACGAAGAAGCGGACGGCAGCACTCGCGAGGGGTGGGATCGTTTCGACGGTCACACGGATAGCGAGGTAGGTGGAGCCCCACACGATGTAGATGATCCACAGCGCCGTCCAGAACAACCAGACGGGAGGGTCCGCTCGCTGCCGTTCCTGTTGGCGACTCATACAACTAGGAAACCACCCTGCGCCCCAAGGTCTTCCGCAAAGGCGCAAAGTCCGAAGTATCCAAAGATCACCCGGCCCCGCCACCCCGATCCGCTTCGGCCGCGCCTTCCAATCGAAGGAGAAATTCCTTGATGTGGACGCCCCCGGTGTAGTTCCCCAGTCCTCCTGAGCTCGGCACCACACGATGGCAGGGAACGATTATGGGAACCGGGTTGCGACCGAGAGCGCTTCCCGTCGCGCGAACGGCCTTGGGGTTTCGAGCACGTGCAGCCACCGTCGTATAGGTCGCGACACGCCCTCTCGGGATCCGACGTGCTGCCTGGAGCACGCGGCGACCGAACGGCGTTCGAACCAAGGAAAGATCCACCGGAGTTTCGAAGGATCTGAGATCACCTTCGAGGTACGCCTGCAGTTCGACGCGCGCCGTCTCCGTACCCTTCTTCGAAGCGACGATGCGGGGCCCCAATCCGGCTGCAACCTGCTCCAGTACGTGATCCTCGCTCTCCGAATCGAAAGCGATCCGACATAGACCTTTCGGTGTGGCAACGACGAGCAAACGGCCCAATGGGGTCGACACGCTCGAGAACCACGCGTCAACCAAATCGTGATCGATGGCTTCATCCGAGATGCGCTCAAGGAATTCCTGCTTCAGCTTCATGTCAACCTCCGTCTCAGTGTTCGCACCGCACTCGATACCCGCTGCCTGGCTGCTGCGGGAGAACAATCCATCCGGCGGGCGATGGCTTCGTAGTCGAGGTCTTCGACGAATCGCAACCTCAAAGTCGCTCTGACCTGCTCGGGAAAATCCTCGATGAGAACGGCGAATCCATCGAGGTACTGATGATCAAGGACGGCCGGTTCCGGAGGAGCCGCCGTTGGAAGGGGCCGCCTGGATCGCTCCCTGTGATGATCGAACGCGGTCGTGGTGGTGATCCGATAGAGCCACGCCCGGAGGTGGTTGCCGTGGGTCAGCCGGTCGTAGCTCCGGAGGGCCCGCAACAGAGCCTCCTGGAGTACGTCCTCAGCCTCGTCTCCGGCGAGCTTCCGGGCATGCACCAGCAGCTCTCCGCCGTGGGCGTCGACGAGCGTCCAGAACGGCGGGAGATGCCGGTCAGTAGGCCTCGTTTTGTTCATCACGCTTGGTGTAACCGATGAGGGGGCCGGGATGTGAGCATTAGTGTCCTCTCATGGTCATGGCTTCGGAAAGGGCATATTCGGACGCGAAGAAGTGGCTCCGGACGGCCCGTCCGCGACGGGTCGAGCGCAACCGGTTCGCGTGGCGGTCGTTCGCCGGCTTCTTCCTCGCCGGGCTTGTCGTCCTCGGGATCATCTCGCTACTCGCTCCGAACAATTTCGGCGCTCCGGGCACCAACACGTTGGGGACGGGGTGGCCTCTGATACTGGTGCTGGGACTGATCGCCGGCAGCCTCCTCTATGCGCTGCTACGCCGCGAACGGCTGACGTGGTTGTTCACCAGAGTGCGGGAGCCCTACCGCCGTCCGATGAACGACCATCCGAGCTTCGACGGCGCCGCCGACGCTCTCGCCGAGTGCCCGGCCCCCTACCGGACGCGCTTCGCGATCAATTACGTATGGGGCCCGATCGGGCTGGTGGTTCTGGGAGCGACGTTCGCCTTCTCGGTCGCCTACTTCGTGATCGACGCGGTCGTGGCCCGCTTTCAGGTCGGTTGGGGACAACCCCTTTACGCGGCCGTGTTCGTGGTTCTCAGCGTCCTGATGTTCGGCGTGGCCGCGGGCCGGCTTTCGACCTGGAGGCTGGCGACGAGCGTCTTGAAGGAAGTCAATACCGGCTACGCATGATGGCCTCTGCGCGGAGGCAACGCCGCCTCGATCGCAGACCACAGTCGCGGAGCATCGCCCGCGAAGACGTCACCAGCGACGAGTCCGGTCTCATCCTCGATCGAACGCAGCTCGCGCTCGCGGTCTATCGCTTCGCCACCGCAGTTCACGGCGATGCACGCGACCTTGGAGGGACGGACGGTTGAGGCGATCTGCTCGTACGTCGACACCATCTCGGCAAGAGGCGGAAGCTTCGTGAACGGAGGCTCTTCGATCGCAGTCCTTCCCGCCTGGTGACACAGGACCATGACGTCTGGGCACGAACCGTGCAGGAGACCGAGCGTGACCGCCGAGTAAGCCGGATGCCACAGGCTCCCCTGACCTTCGACCATCACCACGTCGGTCGAGGGATGCGTTTCACAGACGAGGCGCTCCGAGGCGCCGGCGACGAAATCCGAGATGACTCGGTCCACCGCGATGCCCCATCCGGCGATGAGGATCCCCGTCTGCCCCGTAGGAACGAACTGAGTCGAATAACCCTCGGTCTGGCCCTGCCGCGCAAGCTCGAGCGTCGCGGTCATCTTCCCTACCGCGCAGTCGCTGCCCACGGTAAGCACGATCCTCTTCGGCAGCATCAGGGGTCGTCCGGAGAAGAGCGCGATGTCATCGGGTGGCTCTCGTACGTCCCAGAGTTGCGCTCCGTGCCGGCGAGCCAGACGAACCAACTCGGGATCATCGTTCAGGAAAGAGTGGAGACCGTTCGCGATCTCGAGGCCGTGTTCGATCGCGGTCAGGACCCACCCTCTCCAGTCGTCCGGGATCCACCCACCCGGGGTCGCCACGCCGAGCAATAGGGAGGTGGGGTCATGGGCCAGGCCCTCTTCGACGCCGGCGACGATCGGCGCATCCCGGCCCAGATGGGGCAGCACCTCCATCAGCGACTGGCCGGCGTGCTTCCTATCGATGACCGCCGCGATCCGTCCACGTCCGTACTTGATGACGCCATGAGCGGTCTTGGCGTTGCGGGCGGTGAGCCACCCGTCCGCCAGGACCAACCAGGCCCTCTGGTCGTTCATCCGGTTGAGTCCTTGACCCCGAGGCCGGGCCCGGGCGGGAGCGTCATGACGCCCCTGTCGTACGACACGCCCGGCCACGGATCCCGAGCAAGCAGCAAGGGTCCATCCAGATCCGCGTGATCCACGAGCGCGGAGACGCGCGCTTGGGCCGTCGCTGCAACCCCCGACTCGAGATCGCATCCCAGCATCACTCCCAGTCCCACCCCTCGAGCGACCGCTGCGGCGCGCACCGTTTCTCGTATGCCCCCACATTTCCGCAGCTTCAGATTCACGCCGTCGACCACCCCCGAAAGACGGCCGACCTCCTCGCTGGCTCGGGCGTCCTCATCCGCATACACGGGTATCGACGTCGACTCAGTTACCTCCCGAAGTGCGTCGAAGTTGCCACGCTCGATCGGTTGTTCGCACAGTTCGATCTCGTACTGTTCCAAAGCTCGAAGACGGTCTTTGGCCTCGTCGGAGCTCCAGCCCTCGTTCGCGTCGACGGTCAGCCGCCCACCGAACACATCTCGGATGGCCGCTACGACCTCCACGTCGCCGTCGAACCCGACCTTCGTCTTCAGAACCGGATGGTCCGCCAGGCCGCGTGCGCGCTCCACCATGTCGTCGATCCCCGCTATCGGGACCGTCACGCTCGTCACCGGCAGGCCACGCGTTCGAAGCCCGAGCAACTCCGAAACGGATATCCCGGCCACCTTCGCAGCGAGGTCGTGGAAGGCGATGTCCAGAGCGCAGCGCGCCGAACCCGCCGGCAGCAGGTGCGCGACCCCCTCGAGATCGAACGGACCCTCGAGACCCGAAAGGTCCAGCCCGTTCAAGTCCTCCACGACCCTTTCCGGACTCTCCCCGGCACGATCGTCGGGACTCGCCTCTCCGATCCCAACGACGTCTCCGTAACGCACGGAGACGAACACGTTCGTGGCGGATTCCCATGTCGTCGTGGAGATCGAGAACGGCTCCGCGAGGGCCAGCTCGACCACCTTCGCCTCAGCTTCCAGAACCCTCATGGTTCACATTGTTCTACGAACCGCCGGCCGCGCGTTCAGAGCAGGCTGAGCTGGTCCGCCCGGTCCCTCGGGGCCGCGGGGGCGTCCGCAACGCGCCGGCCCCGGAGTGGCATTCCTCCCCGTCGCATCGGTATCTCGGAGATCAACCCCCGCACCTCCGCAGAGAGGGCGTCCTGCGCGCCCTGCGCCGCATAGGAGGAACGTCCGTACATCGACTCGTAGCGCGTGACCAGCTCCGGATATGAGTTTTGGAGCCAGTCCATGTAGACCTCCTTCACCTTCGGTCTCAGGTGCAGGAGTATCGGGGTGATATGCGTTGCGCCGGCATCCGCCGCTGCCTTCACCACGTCTCGGAGTTGTTCGATGTCGTCGCTGATACCGGGGAGTATCGGCGCCACCATCACGCCACAGGGAATGCCCGCGGCGTTGAGCTTGGCCACCGCTTCCATTCGTTTGCGGGGATGTGGGGTTCCCGGCTCGCTCTTCGCCCAGGCGTCCTCGTCGAGGGTGCCGATCGAGAACGCCGTTGAGACATCGGTCACTTCTGCGGCGCCCACCAACAGATCGAGATCGCGCAGGATGAGGGTGCCCTTCGTGAGGACCGAGAACGGATTCCTGTACTCCGTGAGCGTCGTGATGATGCCCGGCATCAGCCTGTACCGACCCTCGGCGCGCTGATAGGGATCTGTGGCGGTCCCCATCGCGATGTGCTCGCCCTTCCACCGCTTCGCCCGTAGTTGTCGCCGCAAGACCTCGGGAGCGTTCACCTTCACGACGATCTTCGTCTCGAAGTCCACCCCCGCGTTCATGTCCATGAACGTGTGAGTGGACCGCGCATAGCAATAGGCACATGCATGAGTGCATCCCCTGTAAGGGTTGATGGTCCAGTTGAACGGCAGGTAATTGCCGGGGACGTGATTGATGACCGTCTTGGCCTCGACCTCGATGAATTCGATCCCCCGGAAGCGAGGGGTGTCGAAGGTCGTCCTTCGGAGCTCGAAGAGCCGCTCTGGCATGGAGAACAGTATAGAACGTATGTTCGATAGTGACCAGAGCGGAGACTAGTTCTGGGGGAACCCCAGGTTCACTCCCCGCAGGCTTGGATCGGGCCACCGGCTGGTTACGACCTTGCCTCTCGTGTAGAACTGCACGCCTTCGCGCCCATGAACGTGGGCGTCGCCGAACAGCGAGTCCTTCCACCCACCGAACGAAAAGAAGGCCATCGGGACCGGGATCGGAACGTTGACTCCGACCATGCCGACCTCGACCTCGTGCTGGAACTTCCGGGCGGCCCCCCCATCGTTCGTGAAGATCGCGGTCCCGTTACCGTAGGGGTTCGCGTTGAGTAACTCGATCGCCTCGGCATAGCTCTCCGCGCGAACCATGACCAGAACGGGCCCGAAGATCTCGTCGGTGTAGATCGACATCTCCGGGCGAACGTGATCGAAAAGGCACGGACCGAGGAAGAAGCCGTCCTCGTGTCCTTGCACCTTGATATCCCGTCCGTCGATGGCCAGATCTGCACCCTCGCGTAACCCGGCCTCGACGTACGAGAGGACCTTGTCGCGGTGCTGCCCCGTGACGAGGGGGCCCATCTCTGCGGCGGGGTCGGACCCAGGTCCAACGTTGAGGGTCGCAACGCGTTCGTGCACCTTCTGCCTGAGGGCGTCGCCGGCCTCACCGACCGCGATCACCGCGGAGATCGCCATGCAACGCTGGCCGGCCGATCCGTATGCGGCGCCGACGATGGAATCGGCGGCGAGATCCATATCGGCATCGGGCAGCACCAGCATGTGGTTCTTCGCGCCACCCAGCGCCTGCACTCTCTTACCTCTGGCCGCCGCCGTCTCGTAGATGTAACGAGCCACAGGCGTAGAGCCGACCGAGCTGATGGCGGCTACGCCCGGGTGCTCCAGGAGCCGGTCGACCGCCACCTTGTCTCCGTGGACCACGTTCAGCACTCCGTCCGGTAAGCCCGCCTCTTTGAAGAGCGCGGCCATGAAGTTGGCAGCCGACGGGTCCTTCTCGGAAGGCTTCAGAACGAAGGTATTGCCGCACGCGATCGCGATTGGATACATCCACATCGGAACCATCGCTGGGAAGTTGAAAGGCGTTATGCCCGCCACGACCCCGACGGGTTGTCGGATGGAGTAACTGTCCACATTGCTCGAAACGTTCTCGGAGAATTCCCCTTTGAGCAGATGCGGGATACCACAAGCGAACTCGACTACCTCTTGACCACGCGCCACCTCCCCGGCCGCGTCCGACAAAACTTTGCCGTGCTCTCGAGTGATGATGCGGGCAAGCTCGTCCTTATTCGCTTCGAGCAACTCGCGGAAGGCGAAGAAGATGCGGGCCCTCCGAGCGAGCGGAACCTCTCTCCATTCGATGAACGCCCGATGAGAGGATGCGACCGCGCGGTCCACATCCTCGGCCGAGGCAAGCGCAACCTGCGCCGCGGTCTCGCCGGTGGCCGGGTTGTAAACATCGCCCAGGCGTTCGGCTCCACCGGGAGATTCTCGACCGTCGACCCAGTGACCGATCTGATTCATCGGCCCGTTCCCTGAACCGCGTCACAGGCCTCGGCCATTATCGCCAGCGCTTCGTCTGCTTCCTCGAGGGTGACGGTCATCGGGGGTGCCATGCGGACCACGCTGCCGTAGATCCCGCCTTTCCCGATCAGGAGTCCGCGTTTCGCGCGTCTCTTCCATCATCCCAGCCGTCGCCTCGAGGTTGGGCTTCTTGTCGGTTCCAGGATGGACGAGCTCGATGCCGATCATCAGACCCTTGCCTCGCACATCCCCGATGAACGGGAACCTCTGCTGTAGATCCCTGAGGCCGCCCATGAGGTGCTCCCCAACCTTCTTTGCGTTCGTCTGCAGATCATGGTCCAACGCGTACTCCAGGTTCGCGAGGGCACCGACCGTCGAGAGTGGGTTCCCCCCGAAAGTCGAGATCGAGTTCGCGTTGACCGAGTCCATGATGTCGCCGCGGGCTATCACCCCGCCTATCGAGAGCCCGTTCCCGATGCCCTTGGCGAAGGTGATGATGTCTGGAGTCACGTCATGCGCCTGGATCCCCCAGAAATGGTCGCCCGTTCGACCCCACCCCGTCTGAACCTCATCCGAGACGAAGGGGATGTCGTACTCATCCAGGACCTCCTTCATCGGCGCAAAGAAACCGTCGGGGGGCGTGAGGAAACCACCGACGCCTTGGATCGGCTCGACGATCATGCATGCGACATCACCGGCGGTGGTGGTCTCGATGATGTTGCGCAGGTCCTCGGCACATGCGGAGATGAACCCAGCGTCGTCGAGGTGGCCGAACGGACTCCGGTAGCGGTAACCGTTGTGGACGTAACTCACCTGCACGGGCGACAAGCTAGAGGCGGACCACCCGCGGATGCCGGTAACTGAAACCGCCGTGAACGAGCGCCCGTGATAGCTGTTTCGCAGCGCGAGGATCTGGTTCGACCTGCGATACGTGGTGGCCAGCAGCAACGCCGCCTCGTTGGCTTCCGTTCCGGACGTGGCGAAGAACACCTTCGCGTCGTCCATGGGGGCGAGGTCCGCCATCTTCTCGGCGAGCTCCACCGCCGGTTCGATGAGATAGAGCGTTGAGGTGTGCATGATCTTTCCCGCTTGCTCCCGCACCGCATCGACGACCTCCGGCAGCGCATGCGCGGTCATCGTCGTGAGGATGCCCCCGAAGAAGTCCAGATACTTGCGACCCTGTGTGTCCCACACGTGGCGACCCTCGCCCCGCTCGAGCGCGATCGGCTCGTCGTAGTAGAGCGCCACCCAGGACGGCATGACCGCCCGATGGCGGTCCACTAGTGATCTCGCTTCGCCCATGTCTCACCTCTGATCGATCGCACTCGTCGCCCCTCGAGGAACGCCTCGGGGCCCAGCTTTCAACCTATCCCGGCCGCGAGCAGGGGCTCCTTGTCCGTTCTGGCGAACCACCCGTAGGCGGTTGCCCGTGTGCGGCACACGCAAGAGCGCCGGCCGTAGCCGGCGCTCTTGTGACGCTTCGTTTGAGGGCTAGACCCGCTGCTGCTGGACCTCGCCGCGCCACTCGCCCGTCTCCGAGCCGCGGCTCTCGATGAACTCCTTGAACTTCTTCAAGTCGCCTTTGACCCGGCTCTTGACGATGCCGAGCGCGTCGGCGGCCTTCTCCTTGAAGTCCTCGGGCTCGAATTCCATCTGCAGCATGACGCGCGTTTGGTCGTCATCGATGCGATGGAACGTCACGACCCCAGCGTGCAGGGCACCTCCCGTACTCGTCCAGGCGATGCGCTGGTCCGGATGCTGCTCGGTGATCTTGGCTTCCCATTCGCGCTTCTGTCCGGCGATCTCGGCGACCCAGTAAAGGCGCTGGTCATCGAGCTGGCGGACCTCTTCGACGCCTGACATGAACTGCGGGAAACTTTCGAACTGCGTCCACTGGTTGTACGCCGTGCTCACGGGAACTCGGACGTCAATCGACTCTTCGATCGTCGACATTTGGAACCTCCTCGTAAATCGAAAACGTGCTCGGTGGTTCTTACCCACATCACGGGGAAGGGACACGCGGGGTTCCGTGTGGTCGCTCAGCTTGCGCCTTCCAGAGCCCGACGAATACGTGCAGCGTCCTCCGCCGGGAGCCATCTCTGGATCGAGTCCGCGATCTTCTCCGCCGTCACCGGTTCGCCGGCAGCTCGCAAAGCAAGCACGGTCTTGAAGACGAAGCTCCGATACTCCCCGGGGATGCGGAGGTCCCCAACCTTCCCGCTAGACCGCCACTCGTTCTCGAGCTCCCCTATCTCGGGATCGTCCCACCATGCACCGGGATCGGGGGCCTTCACGTCCGGGGTACGAAGTGGGACGACGTTCACCGGCTTCGATCCGGGTCGTCGCCAGTCTGGTGCTTGGTGGAGATCGGGTTCGAATTCGAGCCGTCTCTCGTTCAGTTGGTCGAGTGCAGCGGCGTCGGAGACGTGCAGGACGAGACGCAACCACCGGCCCCGAGCATCCGGGAGGTTCCCAGAGCGTTTGAAAGCGAGCGCCTCCTCGATGCTCAAGGGAACGGCCCCTGAGGTCGGAAGCTCGTTGGCGGGGTCTCGAAATCTAAGCAGCTCCTGCTCGAGCTCGCTCGTGTTCATCAGGTACCAGCCTTCAGCGAGCATCGGCCCGGTCACGAAGGCGCGACGGAGCGCGGCACGCCGCGTGTCTTGAGGAACCCCCAGAACATGAGCGAGACACCCACGAGCAGACCGACCGAGAACGGCCAGCCCTCCCCGTAGAACGCGAATCCGCTGCCCACCGCAACGATGAAGGTGCCCACGGCTATCAAGATGTTGGCTCTCGCCGATCGCGCGCAGGTGCTCCGCGTCTTGCCGTCGAAGCCGCCAGGACGACCACAGCGCGCCGGCGACCACGGCGATGAAGCCGACGAAGGAGTAGTACCTGGCCATCATGCGGACCGCATCGGGCATGACGGCAGAGCCATGTGGGATGTCGTGGCCCGCGAGTTCGGCGCGGGCGTGGGGAATAAGTGAGGTCGAGAACACGACCACGGTGGCGAGCAGCGAAAGCACGATCACGACGATGGCGGCCGCGTCGGCCCATCGCCGAGGCAATAACAGATAGGCCGTTCCCAGGCCTAGAACGGGAACGTTGATGATGGCTCCGAACAGGTAGTAGGTGCGGAACCAGCCGCCGTCCCACCCGAAGAGCAAGCCCACCGCCGCAGCGAGGGACGCGATCCCGAACATCGCGAGGGCCACCGACCAGGCCAGCTGGTGAGGCTTGCGGCGAGACCACCATTGCCGGAACAGGACGGTGGAGAAGATGCCGCTGACCGCCGCAGCGGCCAATGGAAAGGCCCACATCCTTCGCGCCTCCAAGAGATCGGCGTCCCTCGTCTCAGCCACGAACCGGAGGGATCTGAGTCGTTCAAAGATAACGAGCCGTCCGGCTATCCGACCGGTCTCGTCAACCCCTCTTCCGTGAGGCCGAGGTCAGAGCCGATGCGACCAACCACGCCAGCACCGCCGCCCCTACGGGCAATCCGATACCGAGCACCCATTGAAGCCATCCCGGCAGGTCGAAGTTGATGACCAACATCGCCGCGAGGGCGAAAGTACCGATCAGGGCTGCGAAGGCTATGAGGACGGCGAAACTCCAGCGGGCCACCCAGGCACCGGTCCCATTGTCTTCAGGTCTCTGTCTCTCCATCGCTGTCACCTCGCCACCATTGTGGCTCGCGCGGAACCTTATTGGGACGTTTTCGGCGCTTTGATGGTTCTACCCGGGCCGGCGCACCCTAGAACGTGCCTCCCGAGGGCGCTCCTGGAGGCCCAGTCGTAGTATCCGGGGGCGTCACTTCATCAGACCACTTCACAAGGGGAGGACAATGAGCACCTTCGGTCGCAGGCTCCGGAGGTAGCTCGGAGTTGCCCAGGGAGCCGTCCCCGCCCCGACTGACCTGGAAACAGGTCTTGAACTGGCGGGTGGAGCGCCATCACCTCACAAAGCGAGCGGCGGCTGGCGGACTCTTGCCGGTCGTCGCCCGTATATGTGGTCTGCACGCCCAACTCATGTCGTCGGCGGAGTTGTCGGTGTGGGCGCGCGTCGAGGACCTGCCCCGCGACGCGATCCAGCGCGCGCTGTGGGACGAGCGCTCACTCCTCAAGACCTGGGCGATGCGCGGGACGCTGCACCTCCTCCCGTCGGCCGAGTACCCCTTGTGGCGGGCGTCGTTGGGCACCTACGACCATTACCTCAAAGGCGCCTGGCTTCGGGCGTACGGTCTTTCGGGACCCCAGCTCGAGAACCTCATCGAAGTGATCGGCGAGGTCCTCGATGGACAGATGTTGACGCGCGAGGAACTAGCGCAACGGGTCGGCGAGAAGCTCGGCTCGAAGGATCTTCCGGAACGAATGACGGGGAGCTGGGGTTCGATGCTGAAACCCGCCGCCTTCAGAGGCGAGCTCTGCTTCGCTCCCAGCAGCGGCCGCAACGTACGCTTCACTCGCCCACAGGGGTGGCTCAGGCCCGACCGTCCCGTCGAATCCCAGGAAGCGATGCGGGAGGTCACCCGTCGATACCTTGGCGCCTATGGGCCGGCGACGAAGGAGGACCTCTCGCGATGGTGGGGTGGTTTCTCGGCGGCGAAAGCACGGAATGCGTTCGAAGCCCTCGGAGATCAGGCGCTCCTCGTTGAGGTCGAGGGAACCGAGAGTTGGATGCTCCGGGAACATCTGGAAGAGGTCGCCGCCGCAACCCCGCAGAAGAGCGCCCGATTGTTGCCGGCATTCGACCCCTACGTGATCGGCGCTCCGCGATCT
Source organism: uncultured Actinomycetes bacterium (assembly GCA_963777015.1). Taxonomy (GTDB): domain Bacteria; phylum Actinomycetota; class CADDZG01; order CADDZG01; family WHSQ01; genus JACCXF01. The sequence continues at coordinate 261,663 of CAVZOQ010000003.1, read as the reverse complement.
CAGCCCCGGGTCCTCGGCGCCGAGGAGAAGCCCCGTGTCTTCCGGCCGCAGGGTTGGGTGTCCCCCGTGGTCATCGTCAACGGAAAGATCGCAGGGGTCTGGAGACACGAGAAGAAAGGCGGCATCGTGCGTGTACGCGTGGAGCCATTCGAAAACATCCCAGCGTGGGCGCGCCGGGAGGTCAGAAAGGAAACGGAACGGCTCGCGTCGTTCCTCGAAGGCGAGCCGCTACTCGACTTCGAGGATTGAACTGGGGTCGCTCAGACGAGAGCCTTCAGGTGACGCCGAAGTATCTTGCCCGATGGCGACTTCGGGATCTCGTCGACGAATCGCACGCGCCGAACACGCTTATGGGGTGCTACGCGTTCCGACACATAGTCGATGATCTGGCGATCGTCCCCGGGACCCTGTTTCATAACGACGAACGCAACCGGGACCTCGCCCGCCTCCTCGTCGGGGGCGGGAACGACCGCGGCATCCACAACGTCGGGATGGGTGAGTAGAAGAGCCTCAAGCTCCGCGGGAGCAACCTGGAATCCCTTGTACTTGATGAGCTCTTTGAGGCGATCGACCACATAGAAATACCCGTCGGTGTCTACCCGAACAACGTCGCCGGTGTGCAGCCATCCCTCACTGTCGATCATCTCGGAGGTGGCCGCGGGATCGTTCAGATAGCCGCGCATCACCTGCGGGCCCCGGATCAACAATTGGCCGGGTCGATCTGGACCGAGATCCTCGCCTGAGGCGACGTCAACTACGCGGGCCTGTGTTCCCGCGAGGAGCGGTCCTATCGAACCGGCCTTATTCACCGCGGGCGCCTCGGGGATGCAATGCGTTACGGGGCTCGTCTCCGTGAGGCCGTAGCCTTGAATCACCCTGCAGTCCACGCGTCGCGCGCACGCCTCGGCGACATCGCTGCCGAGGGGAGCCGCTCCGGACATGATCACGTCGATGCTACTCAGGTCGAAGTCGTCGACCCGGGGATCCTTGGCGAGGGCCAGGATGATGGGTGGTACCAGCGGTGCACGCGTGACACCGTGGGATTCGAGCAGCCGCAGGAATGCCTCCACGTCGAAACGCGGCATCGTCACCACGGTGGCCCCGTTGCGGAGAGCGAGGCTCATCACGACGGTCATCCCGTAGATATGAAAGAACGGCAACACCCCAAGCACGACGTCGTCCTGCTCGACGCGGTGCGAAGGCATCACCTGACAGATGTTCGCAACGAGATTGTGATGGGTCAGCATCACGCCCTTGGGAAGTCCCGTTGTTCCGCTCGAATAGGGGAGAACCAGCAGGTCCGCATGGGGGTCGATGACAGTTTCGGGCGGGTTGGCAGATCCCGACGTCAGAGCGTCGAACGAGGTGGCGGTGGGGGCCTCCCCCAGGACGAAGATCTCCTCGATCTCCGCCGCGCCCGCTCCCTCTAGCGCCCGATCGAGGAACTGGGGAACGGTCAGCAACCAACGCGCGCCGGCATCCCTCAGCTGAAACGCGAGCTCGGATGCGGTGTAGAGCGGATTGATTGGCGTATTGATTCCTCCCAACATCGCGACCGCGTGGAAGGCCACGGCATACTCCGGCACGTTCGGACAGAAGATCGCAAACACATCCCCCTGCTGAAATCCACGCTCCGCAAGAGCCGCTGCGGCGGCGTGCGCCCTCCGGCTCAAGTCTTGGTAGGTGAGCGACCGCCCGCTTGCGCCATCGATGAGCGCGGGCTTTTCTCCCAAGTCGATGGCGCGCTCGAGGATGAATTCCGAGAAGGACAGTTCGGGGATGTCGACGGGAGGGAAAGGACTCTCGAACGTCACACACGCTCCCACGGTCGAGGACGGACAGACACACGGTAAGCCATCGCTCAGTCGGAGGCGGCTCGCGAATCGAACGGACCACACCGGAGCGCGAGGAACCGGTCGAGCAGGCGAGCCGACTTGCGAGCCTCGCCGAGAGCGCCGTCCCGCTTGGCGTCAAGCGTCAGATCGCGTCCGACCCACCTGTAGATCCGCTTCACCCAAGGTGAGCCCGATCGCTCCGCCACCGACGCTACGATCACCTCGATCCCGTGAGCGCCAAGCACATCGCGGCACCACAGTCCATCACGCGATCGAGGCCCGTCGCCGATCGCGAAGCGAAAGGCCCCTTCACCCCTCACATGCACCGGGACGAGGTCAGCGCCGTCCCGCCGGTAGAGGCCCCACCTCGCCTTCCGCCGGTCGGCCTCGCCGGAGAGCTCGATGACGGCCTCTTCCCTTCCATCGCCGTCGAGATCGCCGACCAGCCGGGGTATGGGTCCGTCCGCGACCTCCGGGCTCCCGTCCCCAGCGTCCGGCGTTGTACAGCCGGCTACGGAAGCCAGCAATAGCAGCATCACCGCAAGTCTCTTGCGCCGTCTCAGGTAAAGATTCCGGCGAAGATCTTCTCGAGGACGTACCCCAAGACCATGCAAGATGGCCACGTCAGGATCCAGGCCATCACCACCTGGCCGGCGACGCCCCACCGCACCGCCGAGAGCCGCTGTGTGGCGCCCACTCCCATGATGGAGGAGCCGATCGCATGCGTGGTGGAGACGGGGATCCCGAACCGAGAGGCTCCGGTGATGACGAGGGCCGCACCGGTTTCGGCGGCGAAGCCGTGGACGGGTTCGAGCTTTGTCAACCTCAACCCGATCGTCCTGATCACTCGCCACCCGCCAAGCATGGTGCCGAGACCCATCACCAGCGCCGCCGACACGATGACCCAAGTATCGATAGGGAAGTTGTCCGGAGCAGGTGCGCCCGGGTTCTCGCTCAGGTAGAGCGTCAGGGCGATGACGCCCATCGTCTTCTGCGCGTCGTTGGTTCCGTGACTGAAGGCCATGAACGCGGCAGAAACGATCTGCGCCTTGCCGAAAACGCGTCGCACGACGGTGGGCCGCACCCTGGCGAAGAGTCGATAGATGAGAACCATGATGAGCAGCGCGACGAAGAACCCTCCCACCGGCGAGGCGACGAGTCCGATGAGCGCCTTTCGAGGACCCTCTCCGATTAAGGCATCGGCGCCGCCCGCGGCGAATCCCGCGCCTATTAATCCGGCCACGAGCGCGTGAGATTCGCTCGATGGAAGCCCGTAGTACTGGGCGCCGAGCGCCCACAGCGTCGCTCCGAGCACGGCCGCCGCGATCGTTTCCAATGTGACCAGGTTCGGATCGACGATGCCCGATGCGATCGTCTCGGCAACCGCCGTGCCGGCCAGCGCCCCCACCAGGTTGAGGATTCCGGCCATGATGACCGCCGGGAAGGGACGCAACACCCGTGTGGAAACGACGGTAGCGATCGAATTCGGTGCATCGGTCCAACCATTCGCGAACTCGAACAGGTACGCGATGACAAGAACGATCCAAACAGGCACGTCAGCCCTGCTTCAGGACGATTCCCTCGATCGTGTTCGCTACATCCTCTAGACGATCGATGGCTTGTTCGATGGACTCGATGATGTCCTTGAACTTCAGGACGTCCATCGCCTTGTAATCACCTGAGAACAGCTCTGCGATTGTGCGACGGTAGAATCTGTCTCCTTCGTTCTCCAGTCGATTGATCTCAACCCAATAATCCTCGAGCCCGCTCATCTTGCGCAGACCGGGCATCGCCTCAGCAGTCTTGCTGGCCGCCAGCGCGAGGGTCTCGCCCAACGAGACCATCTGTGGAAGCGGTTCCAGGATCTTGTGCAGCTGCAGATACTCCGCGGCGGCCTCGATGTGATCCAGAACATCGTCGAGGTTCGACCCAAGGGTATGGATGTCTTCGCGGTCGAACGGAGTTAGGAACGTGGTGTTGAGTCGCCGCATGATCTCGTGTGTGATCTCGTCGCCTTCGTGCTCGATGTCGAGCACGCGCCCCGCTCTCCGTTCGAGGTCGGAGTAATTCTTGAGCAAGTCCAGAAGCTCGTCGGCTCCTTGCTTCACCTTCTCGCCCATCTCCTCGAACAGGTCGAAGAAAGTCTCTTCGCGGGGAATCAGCCTGAGACGCATCCCGATCGGCCTCCAGAGGTGAACGCAGCGTGAACGAGTCGCCGCGCAGGATACAGGACGGCCTGCGATTCCTCGGTGAACGCCTCCTCGGGGGGATGTGGCTCTGGCAGGCCCCCTCCCTTACTGTAGGAATCTCGAGCTTTGCGGCAAGTGGAGGAGGAGATCTGAGGAGCGAGGACCGACCTCTTCGTGCGACGGCGACGGAGGACGATTCGGCGCAACGTCGCCTGACCACACGGGCGATATTCACGTTCCTCTTCGGGGCGCTGGGCATCCTCATCGCCGTCTACCTGGTGACGCGCCTGAAGGGCCTTCTGCTGCTCCTGCTCGTCTCCGTGTTCGTCTCTTTCGCCCTGGAGCCGGCGGTTAATTTCCTCGCCCAGAGGGGGTGGCGGAGGGGTGCTGCGACGGGTCTCGTCTTCCTCCTCGCGTTCGTGGCGAGCGTGGTGGGCCTCTTCGTAGTGGGCCGGCTCATCGTCGATCAGGTGACGGGGCTCATCGATCGGGCACCCGCGATCGTGGACAACATCGTGGGCTTCCTGAACGACAACTTCGATCTCAATATCGAGAGCGGGAACCTTCGGGACCAACTGACGAGTGCCGACAGCCCTCTCCGAAGATTCGCTGAGAACCTGGCGGGCAGTGCTCTGACGTTGACGCTCTCGGCCGTGTCGGTCATCTTCAACTTCTTCGCGGTCGTTCTCTTCTCGTTCTATCTGACGGCAGATGGTCCCAAGGTGCGCCGGACGATCTGTTCGTTCCTTCCTCCCCGGAGGCAGGTGGAATTCCTGGAGGGCTGGGAGATCGCTATCGAGAAAACCGGCGTGTACCTCTACTCCCGAGCCTTGCTGGCCGTGATCGCCGCGACCCTGATGTCCATCTTCCTGGCGATCATCGGCGTGCCGTATGCAGTCGCACTCGGACTCTGGATGGGCGTCACCTCCCAGTTCATTCCCACGGTCGGTACCTACATCGGGGGCGCGTTGCCGTTATTGGTGGCCTTGACGGAAGGGCCACTAGAGGCAGCGATGACACTGGCTTTCATCCTGATTTATCAGCAGGTAGAGAACTACTTTCTGTCTCCGCGCATCACGGCGCGAACGATGCAGTTACATCCCGCGGTTGCGTTCGGCACGGTGATCGCAGGAGCTTCCGTCCTCGGGGGCATCGGAGCGCTCCTTGCGTTACCCGCGGCCGCGATCGTCCAGGCGATCGGGTCGACCTACATGAGGCGACACGAGGTCGTCCGCTCCGAGCTGCTGGACGAGACCGATGACGAGAGTCCAGCCGCAGAGACGAGACGCGCGGTCAGGTGGCGCTTCTGGGACCGTGACAAGGAAGCGGTCTCGACGCCTCCGCAGGACGGTAGCCCCGAATGAGATGCCCCGCGTACGACTCGGACGGGGATTGAATCCGCCCACGGGCGGGTGAGATCGGGCTTCGGGTGGGGCGGGTCCGCCGGAGCTTTAGCGGAGGCGGACGGGAATCGAACCCGCCCACGAGCCGCGCAGCGGCGGGCGGGTGAGATCGGGCTTCGGGTGGGGCGGGTCCGCCGGAGCTTTAGCGGAGGCGGACGGGAATCGAACCCGCCCACCGGGGTTAGCCGGCGCACCGATTTTGAAGATCGGGAGGGACACCAGTCCCCTTTCGCCTCCAGAAGTGCGCATAGTGCCAGAGTCGGCGGACCTCGCCGGCCCCCGGGTCCCAAAAATGTCTCCTTGGAAAGGTTTGGGACACCTGGGTTACGTGGAGTAAGACGAATAGGATATTGCCCGCGATGGATCGGCGAGGCGTGACTTGCCGATCGGGGAGAGCGTATGACAGAGGACTCGGGGAAGGCCGGCTACCTTCTCGAGGATATCGAGGCACTCGAAGACAACGACCTCGTTCAGCGCGCACGCGGGGGTGAAGAACGCTGTCTCGAAACGATCATCGCTCGCTATCGCAACTTCGCCCGCTCGAAGGCTCGGTCCTACTTCCTCTCCGGCGCGGATAAAGAGGATGTGGTTCAAGAGGGGATGATCGGGCTGTACAAAGCCATCCGAGACTTCGACCTCGAACAGGAAACTCCGTTCAGGGCCTTCGCCGAGCTGTGCATCTCCCGTCAGATCCTGACCGCGATCAAGGCCGCGAATCGAAACAAACACCAGCCCCTGAACAGCTCGGTCTCGTTGGATGCCCCCGTCCACGGGGAAGAGGGAGAGCGTTCGGTGGGTGACACCGTACCGGCGAAGGAGATCACGGACCCCGCCGAGCTGGTCATCTCCGCGGAGGAGATAGAGGCCCTGCGCGAGACGATGAGAGAGAACCTGACGCAGCTCGAAGGCGACGTGCTCACGCTTTACATGGCCGGTAAGTCCTATGAGGAGATCGCTGCCGCGCTGGGGAACCATGTGAAATCGATAGACAACGCCCTGCAAAGGATCAAGCGGAAGCTGCAGCAGCATCTGGACCAGCGCGACGCCCTCGCATCCTAGGCAACTAGGGCGTACGCCGCGAGTAGCCTGGGTTCATGAACCCAACCCCCGAGTCGGTCGAGCGACATGCCGATATCCAGTTGAACGAACCCGTCCTCATCGCGGCCTTCCGTGGCTGGAACGATGCGGGGGACGCGGCCACCTTTGCGACCTCGCATCTCAGCCGGGTATGGGGAGGAGAAAGGATCGCCTCTATCGATCCGGAGGAGTTCTACGACTTCCAGGCCGTTCGGCCAAACGTTCATCTGGTGGATGGCATCACGCGCGAGATCACCTGGCCCGCGAACGAGTTCTGGGCCGCTCGCACTGCGGATCGCGATGTGCTCCTGTTCATTGGTACCGAACCAAGCCTCCGGTGGAAAACGTTCTCGAAGATGATCGTCTCCGAGGCTCGGAGACACGGAGTGAACTTCGTCGTCACCCTGGGGGCCCTTCTGGCCGACGTACCTCACTCCCGCGATGTCCCGATCACCGGGACGGCTGCGGACCCGGCGCTCGTCGAGCGGCTAGGCCTAACACGCTCGGGTTACGAGGGTCCGACGGGCATCGTCGGCGTGTTGCACGACGCCTTCGGGCGCGATCGGGTCGAGTCGGCAAGCTTGTGGGCGGCCGTTCCGCACTATCTCGCAGTGACACCCAACCCAAAGGCCTCGCTCGCTCTCGTTCGGCAGGCATCCGAGCTCGTGGGGGTCCCCGCACCGGTCGAAGATCTGGAGCGCGCGACCTCTACCTACGAAGAGCGCGTGTCAGAGATCGTGGCGGCGGATGAAGACGTTCAGGCCTACGTCACGGCGCTCGAGGAACGGGCCGATGAGATCGACACATCGGAGCTACCCAGCGGGGAGGCCCTGGCCGCGGAGCTCGAGAACTTCCTGAGGCAACGGAATCAAGGCGACGGAGCCTGACCCCTAGGCCCCCGGCCAGTCCCGTTTCTTCTCGTCGACCGTCGGCCAGTCCGAGCCTTCTTCGGGCTTAGGGGCAAGGACTTCTCCGAGATCCTTCTTGCCGGAGATCTCGCCGGCGGCGGACAGGAGGTCCTCGAGAGAGGAGCGCGCCTTCCCCTCGAGGCGGATCCTCAGCGCGGCCAGGACATCGGCCTGCTCATCCGACAAACCGTCGTTGCGACCTATCTCCGCCAGTGCGGCGGCGGCCTGCTGGATCAACTTACGGTCGGCTCTCAGTTGAGCCCGGAGACGCTGTTCTTCCCGATCATCGCTCACGAACCGTTTATACCCGAGCCCTTCATAATCGGGCGATGGTCGAAGCCCTGATGGTGACGTCATCCTTCCTCCCGGGTCGTGGAGGGATCGAGAGCTATCTCGCCGAGCTCTGTTCCTCACTGGCTCCCCGACTGGCCGTGCTCGCTCCACCCAAACGAGATGGGAAGACGCTCCCCCGGGACCTTCCCTATCCCACGCATGCACTTCCCGGCCTCCCCGCCCCGGGCCGGCGCACACTTCGTTCGATCGTGGACACCGCGCGGCGAGAGAAGGTGGAGCGCATCCTCTTCGGAACCCCGTGGCCACTTGCCCTCCTCGGACCGGCGCTCGTGCGCCGCGGCTTGCGTTACGCGGTCATCGTGCACGGAGCCGAGTTCCTCGTTCCCGCGGCCGTTCCGGGGCTGCGCTCCTATCTCGCACACAGCCTGGCCGGCGCCGAACTGTTGTTCCCAGTAAGCGATTTCACGGCGCAGCGCCTCGGCGCTTTGGTTGGGGACCGAGGTAAAGACCGGATCGAGCGACTGCGGGCGCGCGTCGATCTGGAACGCTTCAACCCTGGAGTCGACGGGCGCGCGATCCGACAGCGGTTGGGGATCCCGCCCGGTGTCAAGGTGGTCCTTTGTTTCGGTCGCTTGGTCCCGCGCAAGGGTATCGACCGACTGATCGAGGCCTTGCCCCAAGTCACTCAGAAGGTGCCCGGAACCACGCTCGTGATCGCGGGAACCGGCCCAGAAGAATCGGAGCTGAGGAAGCTGGCCGCGAAGGGTGCAGGACGTGTGGTGTTCGCGGGGCGCGTGCCGGACGTGGATGCGCCCGCTTTCTATGCGGCGGCGGACGTATTCGCTCTTCCCGTCGCCGACCGCTGGTTCGGCCTCGAGATAGAGGGCCTGGGAGTCGTGCTGCTGGAGGCCGCGGCCATGGGGACCCCCTGCGTGACGGGGCGCTCCGGAGGAACACCCGAGGCCGTGATCGACGGCGAAACGGGTCTAGTGGTCGAAGCGACGCGACACGAAGACCTCGTGAACGCTCTCGTCCGGATCCTCCAAGACGACGACCTGGCCCGCGCCATGGGCAGGGCCGGGAGGGACCACGTAAGAAGCAGCTTCTCCACTGCGATCGAGCCACAGGCCCTTCTCGAGTGGCTGGCTTGAAGCCTTACGATGTTTTCGACAGCCTCGAACAAGGAGGACACGATGGAGTTGCGTGTCTCGGCGCCGGGTAGTCATCTCGATGACGCCGAGGTCGACCGCATCGAGAAGGACCTTCAGAAGATAGACCGACGATTGAGCCGGTTCGATGAGGTCTTCGTCGAAGTGCGAATCAACAAGAAGGACTCGCATTCGCGCGGTTTCGACGTCACCCTCGAGGTTCAGTACGGCAAACAGCATGTGGTCGCCGGGGGAGAGAACGCCGACATGGGCCAAGCGGTCCGAAAGGCTCGAGAAGACATTCTCAGACAGATCAACGACAAGTCCCGGGGCGGCCACAGCTCGTTCGCCAAACGCCGATGAGCACGCGGGAACCGACGCACCAAGCGCGCAGGGATCGACGAGAGGACATCCTGAAGGCCAGTCTTCACCTGTTCGCTGAGCGTGGCTTTCACGGGACCTCGATGCGCGACATAGCGCGCGCGGCGGACATCACCGAAGGACTCATCTATCACTACTTCGCATCGAAGAGGGACCTCTTCCGGGCCATCATCGACGAGTACTCGTTCTTGCCACTGCTGAGAACGCTTCCCGATCTCGCCGGCCAGCTCGACACCCGAGGACTGCTGCTGGTGCTCGCCCGTGGCTTCTTCGACGTCCTACGCCAGAACACCGAGTTCACGCGCCTGTTGTTGCAAGAGGTTCAGGTATTCCCCGAGGAGAAGGAAGTCTTCTTCGTCGACGCCGTGAGCGAGTCGATCGGCGAGCTGGGACGCATCTTCGAAGAGCGGATGAGCGATCGAACGCGGTCCCAGGTCGACCCACTAATCGCCGCCCGGCTGTTCTTCAACGCGCTGCTGGCGTTCTTTGTGGAACAAGAGATCCTGGGCGGAAAGCACATCCTGCCGGCGGACGAGCAAACCTACGTCGAGCACCTGGTCGACATGTTCGTGAAAAGGCTAGGGCCCGGCCGAACGAAGTCGACCGGGCCCCGATTGATCGGTTGACGCTGCCTAAGCGAGAAGGGTGTCGATCTTCTCGATGATCGTCGAACGGACCTTGGTGTCGGACTCGTACCGACGAAGTGCCTTGAGCTCCTGCGGCGACAGGCCGTCGAGCCGGCCGTTGATCTCCTCGACCGTCAGCGAGTCGTAGGTCGCTATCGGGAGAGCCACGAGTCGAGAATCGATGGCGTCGAGGATCGTTGCGCGCTCCTCGTGAGCCTTCTCGTACTTGTACACCCGGGCGAGATCCGTCTGCGTTAGCCCCTTGAGCCTCGACACGATCTCATCCGCGGTCAGCGATGCGTAACTCTGGATCGGCAGGTCGCTGGCCCTCCGTGGGGCCCCCACGCGAGGCATCTTCGGCGCGACCTGGTTGGCTGCGGTCGTTGCCTTAGAGGTGGCTTTCTTAGCGGTCTTGCGCGTTCTGACCGCGGCTCCGTGGGCCTCGTCCTCCGCGGCTTCCGCGCGGCGTTTGACGACGCGCTCGATCGGTTGCATGCGGTTCTGGCCGCGACCGACAAGGTCTTGATACAGCTTGCGAACCGAGTTCCGGTTGACGTCCGTGATCTCGTCCCGCACCTTGGCATACGCGCCGAGGGGCAGGTAGACGCCCATCTCGACGGCACGTGAAGCGACACGCTCCATGGTGTCGTTCATGTTCGGCATGGGGTTCCCTCCTGACTTGGGCTGCTAGCTACAGTTAAAACTTCGCTAGCTCTAGTATACCCTCAGACCCCCAGAGCTAAACGGGCGAGGCGTCGGGCACCTGGGCCAGGACGCCCGTGATGATGGTCCTCAGAGCCTCGGTCCACTCCTCCGCAGGAAGCGCTTCGAGCGATGACTCGGCCCGCTCCCCGTGAGCGCGGGCCAGGGCGAGGGCGGCCTCGAGGGCACCGCTGGCCTCGAGCGCCGGAAGGACGGAGCCCAGCTCCCGGTCCCCTGAGGCGAGTCGGCGGGCCAGGGAGGGATCGCGTTCGCACGCGATGAGGACGGGGATCGTGAAGACCCCCTCGCGCAGATCGGTGCCCGGCTCCTTCCCGGTGATGCGCGGATCCCCGATGAGATCCAGGAGGTCGTCGACGACCTGGAACGCGAGCCCCAAGTTCTCGCCGTACGTCAATAGCGCCGCGCGGCGGACCGGGTCGGCCCCGGAGGTTGCTGCGCCCAGCTCGCAGGCGGCCGCGAACAACGCCGCCGTCTTCAGCCGGATCGTGTTGAGGTACTGGTCCGGCGTCCGCTCGGGGTCGTTCACCGAGCCCGTTTCGACTATCTGCCCTTCACAAACCGCGGCGATCGACCGCGCCAGTATCCCCGGCACCTCACCGGAAGCATCGGCTCCCAAAGCCGAGCCACACGCGAAGAGGTAATCGCCGGCCAGAACCGCCACCTCGGTTCCCCACTTCGCATGCGTCGTGAGAACCCCCCGGCGCGTGTCGGTCTCGTCCAAGACGTCGTCGTGATAGAGCGTCGCGATATGAACGAGCTCGATCGCGGCCGCCGCTAGATCGGTCGCTCGAAGCCCCGGTTCCCCCGCGTGTGACGACAGCAGCACGAGGGCCGGACGTAGGCGTTTCCCTCCCGCCTTGAGCAGGTGAAGGGAAGGCTCGGAGACCAGGGGCTGGCCCGATGCTCCCGCGGTTTGAAGCAAGAGGTCCTCGACCCTAAGGATGTCCTCGACCAGCCAGCTCGGGCCCCCCTGCGCCCCGGCCGGGACGCTGCTCGGGGCTTGGGTCACTCCCCCACCACCTGGATGAAGCATTGGCGCGAGCGTGATGTATCCAACTCGAGGAACAGGACCCGTTGAGCGTCGCCGAGAACCGGCACGCCGTCGACGATCGGGATGGACTCGGATGAGCTCCCGGCGAACACGTGGAAGATGTGAGCGGGGGCGTTGGCCGGTTCCTCCTCGACCAGATTTTCGGTGCGGATGTCGAGATCATCATGCGCGTAGTACTGGTCTCTGGGAGCAAGGGTCTCCATCGTTCGCTCCAGAGCCTTCAGCGTGCCGTTACCCGATTCGGTGATCACGACGCAGCAGGTCGTATGGGGAGAGAACACCAGCACGTTTCCGCCACGCACTCCCGATGACTCGACCAGTTTCAGGACATCGTTCGTGATATCGAGCGCGTCGAAACGTCCGCCCGTCTTGGTTTCGATGGCTTCGAAAACGACCACGGAGCCATTCTTCCCTAACTGAAGTCGATTGGGGTTGGACGACCGTTCGGCGTCTCTGAACGACTGTTCAATCACCGCCCGGATTGTCCGACAGGGTGGTGGGTAAGCTTTACCGAAGGCCCTATCGAGGGAGGCCGTTTATCGAGAAGGAGTTCGTATGAATCCATTGTTGAAGAAGGCGCTTGCTGCGCTGGCCATCAAAGAAGGTATCGAGAGGATCCAGGAGATGCGGCAGCCCAAGCGGCGTTCGCGCCTCGGTCCTCTCGCTCTGATCGCCGGAGTCGGCGTGGGGACATATGTCCTCGCGAAGAACGGCAAGCTGCAGCCCCTGCTGGACAAGGCGAAGTCGTTCGCCGGCGGAGACAAGGCGGCGCCGCGTCACGCACAAGATTCCGGCACCTCCATCAACCTGAACGACAACGCACCACACAGCGCCCCGATCGGCTGATCGGTTAGATGACACATATCAGGCCCCGGCTCATGCCGGGGCCTGATAATGAAGCGGATGAGTGATTCGGGCAACATCGCCCCCCCACCACCGCAGCCACCACCTTCGTTCCTCGAGCGCGGGGGCTTCGGGATCCTCACCGAGATAGAGCCTCCACGCCGGCCCGACATCGAGCACGTCCGGCGACAGATCGAATTCCTCAAGCCCGTCACCGACGCATTCCTCATCCCCGACAACCACCTCGGGCGTGCGACCGTCTCGAGCGTCGCCGTCGCTCATGAGGTCGCTTACCTGGGAGGCAGGGGGATCGCGTGCCTCAACGCGCGTGACCGCAACCTCCTCGGGTTCCGCCGAGACCTGCTCACCGCGGCCTCGTACGGGGTCGACCACTTCTTGTTCGTCTACGGCGACGATCCCCAAGAAGGACGCCGCACCATGGATCTGACCGTTCGGGGGATGATCAACGAGGTCCGTTCCTTCGGTGAAGGGCCCCTGTTCCAGGGTTTCTCCGACTTCAAGATCGGCACCGTCGCCAAGGTCGGCCGCCCTCTTGCGTGGCGCCGGCAAGCCGATTTCGTCTTCGTACAAGTCAGCTACGCCTTCGACCGGCTGCTCCGATGGAGGGAGTCGCTCGACTTCGAAGGGCACATGTACGCAGGCGTCCTCGTTTTGGCCAGCGCGCGGATGGCGCGGCGCATCAACGCCACGATCCCAGACATTCGGATACCGGAAACGGTCGTGGACAAATTGGACGACGCCGAGGTCGGCATCGATCTCGCGTGCGAGCAGATAGAACGGATCAAGACCTCAGGAGCGTTCGACGGGATACACCTGATACCAGTCGGTCGCTACAGAGAGATGGCTACCCGTTTGAAGACCATCGCGGACAACGCCGGCTAGGAGAAGGCAGGCACGATCTCGCGCGCGGCTCGCGCGCGATCGACGCTGGGCGCCGTAGCGCCGATTGTGACGATGGAAGCCGGCCGAGCTTGTTGGTTAGGAGGCGCGGCGAGCGCGAGCGCGACGGCGCTTCAGCGACGCCCGCTCCTTGTCCGTAAGGCCACCCCAGATCCCATACTTCTGATTGGTTTCCATGGCGAACTCCAAACAGGGCTCTAAAACAGGGCAGCGCTGACATACGGCCTTAGCGCGCGCCTCTCGGGCCTGCTTCTCGAGCTCCGACTCACCCTGGTCGGGACCGAAGAACAGGACGTTGTCGTACTCGTTACAGGCGGCGTCTTCCTGCCAGTCGAGCTTCTCGACGGGGTCAAGAGATTGGATCTGGAACCTCCTCCGATTGATGCCTTTTCCGAGCGGGGCGTATGGTCTCTCTCCTTCATAGCCACTCGCTCGCTTCGATAAACGACCGGCGGGCGTAGATATTCCTCGACCCAGGCTGCCCTGCCGGATTACTCGAGGGATGTCCTCCCTCCGCCACAACGTGGTTCCCCCACGGGGCCTTCCCTAACCTTCCCCTACTTGGCGAAATGCGTCAATGGTTGGGTCTGGGTGGCTTCGCCGGCGACCCGGCCCTAGCTGAAGGCCAGGAGCGTCACGCCCTGGGTCCAGTGGAAAAGATCCCGACACGCCCCGCCCAGATCGCACATCCGAGCCGTGAGGCGGCCCCCTCGCGGGCCCGTCGCCTGGACGTATGCGTAGCGCGAGGAGTCCGAGGCCCAGATGACGTTGCCGGCGGCTCGAGGAGACCCCGGAAGGACGCTCGGATGGGGGTCGTCCGTCGAGAACGTGACCACGGTGGAGCCGGGGATCCCGCCGGGGGAGACCTTGATGGCGACGCCGGCCACGACCGAGGAGTCGGGAGCCCAGGCCCCCTGCCCCAGCCTCGCCCCGCCCAGATCCACCCGGGGACCACGACCCGAGGGCGCCCCGGTGCCGTCCAGCGGCCGTATCAGTGTGGTTCGAGCCTTCGCCTGGATCAGCCATCTCCCATCCGGCGAGCCGCCCCATATCTCGCTGGGAGGGATGTCCAGCAGGATCTGCGACGCTCCATCCACACCTAGGCTCAGGGTGCCACTCAGATCGCTTAGATCGGCCACCAGCAGACGTTCGCCGGCCCAGCCCAGGAGACCCCAGTGACCTGGGGGGGTGGCTCGGCGCAGGGCCCCGCCAGCCTGCAGGATCGCCACGCGTACACGTCCGGAGCACATCTCCCCATCACAGGCCCGACGCTCCACCGGCTCGAGGTAGGCGAGGTGGCCGGCGGGAGACCATTGGGGCGAGAACCCCGGCCCCACAGTCGAGCGATCCCCTTCGACCATCTCGATCGTCAGCAATTCGGGGTACTCGAGGAAGTCCTCGTCGTTCCCCGTGGGGATCGCCGGGGTGACGACGGCGACCGTCGCCCCATCGGGAGACAGGACCGCGTCTCCGGTCGGCAGCGTGAGCACCGGTTCCTGCACGTCTCCGTCGAGGTCGAAGCTGCGAATGACGCGACCTCTCAGGAAGAGGAGAGCGGTCCCGTCTTCGGGTTCATTGGAGGGGGTCGACGAAGGCGATGGCTCCGCGCTGGGTTGCGGAGCGGTCGAGCTGGTGGGTGTCGGCGAGGGCTCCGCGGCTCGATCTTCCACGGATGGGGACTCGCATGCAGCCATGATGGAGAGGGCCGCCACGAGGAGCACTCCTGCCACGCAGAGGCGTGCCGTGAGCACTCGCTCAGTCCGCTCCGTTGAGGTCCTCCGGCTCACCTGCGGACTCGAACGCTGCGACCTCTTCGGCGGACGGGACGAGCGAACCGGCCCCCGGGGTGGCCAGAACAACGGCTCTCAGGATCGCCGCGCTCGACCGCGATGAGGTCGCATGCCGGGTCTCGCCCCAACATGGAGCGCCTTCGTCCGAAAGATGACGTCCTCGCCCATCCTTC
Source organism: uncultured Actinomycetes bacterium (assembly GCA_963777015.1). Classification (GTDB taxonomy): domain Bacteria; phylum Actinomycetota; class CADDZG01; order CADDZG01; family WHSQ01; genus JACCXF01. The sequence goes on along the minus strand of CAVZOQ010000003.1, from coordinate 246,301 downwards.
TGCGGCCACCACCAGAATCTCGACGAGGGGAGTGCCGCGTTGTTGATGCGTAGATCGAAATGATTGTGCGTCTGGGATGAGTAGCAGCCCACGCCGTGAATCTGGCTGTGCATCGCGATCGTCCGCTGGCGGTGGTTGGTGAGCTCGGCCATTCGGTTGTCCGCAGCGGTTCCATACAGGTGCTGCGATCTGCTCGCTCCACCGATGCAATTGTTGTAGGGGACACTCCGGAAGCCGGAATTGATGCCGACGGGATTGCTGCCGCCCTTGTCCCGAACGGCTTCGAGCCTCCACATCAGGCGCCGAGCGTTCCTTTTGGCTCTTAAGGCGGACACCATTCCACCTCCGAAACTCCCGGCGTACGCGTTCGCCTGGGCTCCGCATCCGCTGTTCCGGTTCTGGTTGAACTCATCCCAATCGAAGTGCTCCGTTGAGCCGTCTGCATCCTGCAACCGATTAAGAGCTGCGAACAGGGTTTTGTTCGCGGCGCCTGTTGCTTTCAATCCGTGCAGCTTCTGATAATTGGTGACGGCGTCCTTGGTCATGCGTCCGTAATGAGCATCGAGATAGAGGGCCTTGTGCTCGTCGCCTGGATACCAGCCCGCGATCCGAACCTGGAGGGCGCGCACATCCGGCCCCGAATCTCCGAGGGTGAGGGGTCGCTTGAAGTCGTAAGCCGAGGCCGGCGCGGCCGAGGCGAGTGCGCATGACAGCGCCAGCGCGCAAACGATCGAGATCTTTCGCAGAGAGGGTCCCATGACCATTTTGTCGGCTTCAAGGTAGCCCACTCTTAAATCACAATTCCTTCCAGCAAGAGATACCGATCGCCGCGAGAGGCGCATCTGGATGTCTTCGTTGTCCATTACGCCACCTTTCTGGTGCCTGTTCCGACATGTCGACCCCACGCGGCCTATCATCCCCGTATGGCATCGTCGCCCAATGTCGTTCGGGTCGTCCTCATCGACGACCAGACCCTTTTGCGTAGGGGGATGAAGACGATGCTCGAGAGCGGAGGCGACATCGAGGTCGTGGGCGAAGCGGCCGACGGGATGGAGGCGCTGGCAACCGTCGAGGCCAACATGCCGGATGTGGTTCTGATGGACGTGATCATGCCGAACAAGGATGGGATCGAGGCCACTCGCGAGATCAAGGACGCGTTCCCCAACGTCGGAGTCGTCGTCCTGTCCGGTCACGATGAGCAGCGCTTCTTGTTCGACGCCCTCAAGGCGGGAGCATCGGGGTATCTCCTGAAGACGGCCGAGCTCGATGAGGTCGTCAACACGGTCAAGTCGGTTTCCCAGGGCCAGGGTCGCCTGGACCCCGCGCTCGCCTCCCAGGTCTTATCCGAGTTCCAGCGCTACCAGAAGGCCGAGGTCTCGGAAGTGTTTCAGCCTCTGACGCCTCGAGAGAAGGAGATCCTCCGCCTCATGAGCGATGGTCTTCCCAACAAGACGATCGCAAGTCGCTTGTCCATCTCCGAGCGCACGGTGACCACTCACGTCGCCAACATCTACGCGAAGCTCCACGTCAACAACCGCGTCTCCGCGATCCAGGAAGCTATGCGCAGGCGCATCCTCGACTACAACCCGTAGCCGTGGAAGGAGACCGTTCCCCCAGCTCTGAGCACGAGCGGCTCCGATCTCTTCCCTCGGTCGACAGCGTGCTCCACGCGCTGAACTTCGAAGGTCCTCAGCCCCGAGCCACGGCCCTGACCCGGAGGGCTTTGGATGAGGCCCGGATGGAGGTTCGAGGAGGAGGCCCCGCTCCGGGAGTGGACGCCATCGTCGCCCGGATCAGGACCCTGGAGATCGAGGAAGCCGGCGTGGGCCTCGTTCGGGTGATCAACGCAACCGGAGTGATCATCCACACGAACCTGGGCCGAGTGCCGATAGGCAGGGAACAGCTGGATGCCGTGGCTGAGATCGCCGGAACCTATTCCAACCTCGAATACGACCTGGCGGAAGGCAGGCGGGGAAGCCGCTACGCGCATGCGACGCGATTGATCGCGCGAGTTACCGGAGCCGAGGCCGCCATCGTGGTCAACAACAACGCCGCCGCGGTTCTGTTGTCTCTCGCAGCATTGTGCTCCGGCCAAGAGGTCATCATCAGCCGGGGCGAACTCGTTGAGATCGGCGGAGAGTTCCGTATCCCCGACATCATGTCGATCTCGGGAGCTCGGTTAGTGGAAGTGGGAACCACGAACCGGACTCATCTCGTCGACTACGAACGCGCCATCACCGCGGAAACCGCCGCGATCCTCAAGGTGCATCCCTCCAACTACAAGATGGTCGGCTTCACATCGACGGTCCCGGCGCGGGACCTCGCGCGCCTGGCCACCGGCCGTGGCGTCCCGTTCCTGCACGATCTCGGTTCCGGCCTAGTCGCCGAGGACGCACCGGCCGAATTCACGGAGGAGCCGCTGGTCCAGGTCGCCCTCGAGGATGGAGCAGACGTCGCGATGTTCTCCGGTGACAAGCTGTTGGGTGGCCCTCAAGCGGGCATCATCGTGGGTCGCTCGGATCACATCGCGCGGCTGGAGCGCCACCCGCTTCTGCGAGCGCTGCGGGTGGACAAGATGACCCTCGCCGCCCTCGAGGCGACCTTCCGGTCGTACCTGGGGGGCCGGACCGAGGCCCTACCTCTATGGCGCATGGCCCGTGCGGGCCTCGACGAGCTCGAATCCAGGGCACGCCGCATCGCGGAACGACTGACCTCAATCTCCGGTGCCGTCAAGGTCGAGGCTTCGCCCACGCGGTCCGTGAGCGGCGGCGGTTCACTTCCCGATGTCGAGCTCGGCTCATGGGCGATCGCGCTCATCCCCGGTCGAACAGGAGCATCCGAGATACAACGCACGCTGCGCCGGTCCGATCCACCGATAGTGGCTCGGGTCGAGGGCGACCGCGTGCTCCTGGACCTCCGCACGGTCGCCCCCGAGGACGACCTCGCGGTTGCCGAGGCGATCGTCGGCGCCCTCAGATAAGCAAAAAAAAGAAGCGGCCGGGGGCACGGCCGCTTCTTCTCTCTTCACTTCCGGGGGAGGGGACCCCGTCCCGATCATTCGGGCGTTTGAAGGTCGCTTCTACTCGTGCGTGGGCTCCACAGGTGGGGGGGTCACCAGCGGTGGCCGCACGACGAGCACACGAAGAAGGGAAGGGAGTGTTTCCGGGTCTGAGGTTCGTAGAAGAATCACTTGCCCTCCATTCGGCGGCTGGGCGACCTCGCTTCGAGGCCCCTGGCTTTGCGTCCCCACCTCGCGGCGGGTTTGCCCTTCTCGTGGAGGCGCGTACCTCCGCCCCAACTATCGGCGTGAGGCGGGGCGAGCTTTAGCGCGATCTGGATCGACCGCGGTCGGGTTCAGGCGGTCCTTCCCGGCGTAGACGTTGAACCTGTCACCTCGCAGGAACCCGATGAGTGTCAGACCGAATCCTTCGGCGACCGCAACCGCGAGGCTGCTGGGGGCCGATACGGCGCAAACGATGGGGATCCCCGCCACCACCGCCTTCTGCATCAACTCGTAGCTCGCCCGCCCGCTCACGAGCAAGACGCTCTGGCTGAGAGGCACCCGGTCCTCGAGGAGGGCCCAGCCGATCAACTTGTCCAGAGCGTTGTGACGGCCGACATCCTCCCGGAGCGCGATGAGGTCCCCGGATGCGTCGAAGAGAGCCGCCGCGTGCAAGCCGCCGGTGGCATCGAAAACTCCTTGAGCGGCGCGGAGTCTCTCCGGCAACTCGAGGACGGTCGCAGGATCCAGAACACGCGATCGGAGAGAGGTTGGCGGCGGATCGCCAGAGCTTCCAACGACGCCTTGCCACACACCCCGCAGGCGCTGGAGGTGAAGAAGTGACGCTCCAAGGGTCGAAGGTCGGGCAGCACCCCCGGAGCCAGTTTGACGTTGACGATGTTGTACCTCTGCTCCTCGCCGATGTCGCGATCTACGCAATAGCTGATCTCGGACACCTCCGCCCCCCTCGAGATGACGCCTTCTCCGAAGAGGAACCCGGTGGCCAGCTCGAAGTCGCTCCCAGGTGTCCGCATGGTGATCGCAACCGTCCGCGTCTCCCCCCTAGGAGCAGCCGGATCTCGAGGGGCTCCTCCCCGGCCACGGCATCGATGCGCTCAACGGCCTCCCCGCCCTCGTGCGTGAGCACTCGAACGCGCTCCACGGCCCCGCGGCGACCTCCTTCATCGCTCATACGTTCAAGGTACTCGCGCGCTGCGTCTCTCGGCACCACTCCTGGAGCGCTCTGAGTCCGGCATGGCCGGGGGATACGGCACGCGCCATGACGGCGCCACCCTGCGAGGGGTTGCCGCGGCGGCCAGGTTTATGTTGCCTCGTATGCACGTCATCGGAACTGCGGGTCACGTGGATCACGGAAAGTCCACCCTCGTCGAACGATTGACCGGGATAGACCCGGATCGCTTCGATGAAGAGAAGCGACGCGGACTCACGATCGACCTCGGTTTCGCCTGGCTCACTTTGCCGTCGGGCAACGAGATCGGCCTGATCGATGTGCCCGGGCACGAGCGGTTCGTCAAGAACATGCTCGCGGGAGCCGGGGGGATCTCGATCTGTCTCTTCGTGGTCGCTGCCAACGAAGGGTGGATGCCGCAATCGACCGAACATCTCGCGATCCTCGAGATCCTCCAGGTGCGATCGGGTGTGGTCGCCGTAACCAAGTCGGACTCGGTCGATGCAGAGACGCTCGCACACACCATGACCGAGGTGAGGGACCGCCTTGATGGCTCGGGCCTCGAGGACGCTCCGGTTATCGCTTGCTCCGCGACAACCGGGGAGGGACTGGATGCGTTGACGGCCGCCCTCGACGAGGTCGTTGCGAGAACCCCCTCCCCGACGGACGCCGGCCGGCCACGGCTGTGGATCGATCGTGTCTTCACCATCGCCGGCGCGGGAACGGTCGTCACGGGTTCTTTGATGGGGGGGACGGTGTCGACGGGTATGGAGGTTGAGATCGCTCCCGAAGGCCGGAGGGCCAGGATCCGCGTGCTCCAGAGTCACAAGAAGTCGCTGGATTCGGCTGCGCCCGGCAATCGAGTGGCGATCAACCTCGCGGGATTGGACAGGACCAGCGCTGATCGCGGCGACGCGATCGTGCAACCGGGAAGGTGGCGCGCCACCAGGCAGTTCGATGCCCACGTCGACGTGCTCGATCCGGGCCTCATCGGCGAACCCTACGAATTAACCGCCCGCGGATCCCACCTCCTCTACGTGGGAACCGCCGAGACGCCCGTGCGGATCAGGCTGCTCGAGGATGAGCGTACGGTCGCGGGCCGGTCGACGGTGGCGCAGCTGCACACTCGCGATCCCCTCGTCCTCCAGTGGGGCGATCGTTTCGTGCTCCGCGACGCAGGCCGGATGCTCACCTTCGGCGGGGGGATCGTGCTCGATCCTCTACCCCCACACGCTCGACGGTCGGATCCCGATCGCGTCCGGCGTGTCGAAGGATCTGGTCGGTGCCGACCCTCTGGCTGCGCTGAGCGTGCTCGTCCGATCGGAGGGCCGGATCGATCACGATGAAGCGCTGTTCCGCAGCGGGGTCGTCGAGGAGCCTCGGGACTTACCTCGCCTCGGGAGGTACGTCGTCTCCAAGGAGCACCTGGACCACTTGGCTTCAACCGTCCGGTCGAGGCTCCGCGCTCATCACACCGCGCACCCGTTGGAAGGGGGGCTGCGCAGGGAGGAACTGCGCGCCTCGATCGAACTGGATCCAGCTTCATTCGACGCCCTGCTCCAACACCTCAACGACGTTGTGGCAGAGGGGTCGCTGCTCCGCCTCGCTTCGTTCGCAGTGGATCTGGATCCAGAACACTCTCGCGAGCGCGATCGGGTCGTGAGCGCGATCGAAGACGCCGGGTTCTCTCCGCCAACAGATAAAGAGTTGCGAGTGGACCCGGCCCTCATCCGCAACCTGCTGGCGTCCGGGGACCTCGTGAGGGTGGGCGATTTCCTGCTTACGCGCGGGGGCGCCGAGCGGGCGCGTCACGTCGTGCGAAATCGGATCTCGATCGAAGGCCCGCAAACGGTGGCGCAGATAAGGGACGCTCTTGGAACAACACGTAGGTACGCGGTCCCGATGTGCGAATGGTTGGATTCGATCGGCGCCACGCGCCGCCAGGGAGACCTGCGAGCGTTGGGACCGCGCGCGTAGCTTCTATTTCTCGCCGGCGAGCTGGCTTCCCTGAACGACGGTGCCCCCGATGAGGCTCGAGTCGGGGAGGGGTCGAGCCGTGCCCGTCTTCATCTCTTCGACGAGCGAGTCGACCACGGCGCTAAGGTCCTTCGTCTCCTCGAACACCTCGCGCTGTCGCGTGGCAGAGGTCCCACGTTCCAGGATGTCGTTGATGCCACGCAGCTCGTCCAGACAGCCGAGCCGTTCGGCGGTCGGCTCGAGCTTCTCGATCAGATCACCGATCGAACGCCGCAGCTTTACGAGATTCCCTTCCTCGTCGCGGATGATCTCGGCCTCGAGCCCATAACGAGCCGCACGCCATTTGTTGTCGCGGATGGTCCACGCGTGGTGATGGGGCAGTTCGAGTCCGTGGTCGTACCGATCCGCCAGCCACACGACCAGTGCTTGCGACAGGGCGACGATCGAGCAAAGCTCGTCCATGGTGGGGATCCCATCGCAGATGCGTAGTTCGAGGGTCCCGAATCCGGGGTGAGGTCTGATGTCCCACCACACCTCTCGGATGCTCCTGATCGTTCCCGCGCCGATCAACGTGCGCATGAACCTTTGGAACTGACCCCAGTTCTCCATCTCGTAGGGGAGGCCGGCGGTCGGAAGTGACTCGAACACCTTCGACCTGGTCGACGAGAGGCCCGTGTCACGGCCCTGCCAGAAGGGGCTGGAGGAAGACAACGCCAGGAAGTGTGGGATGTAGGTGGCGAGGGCGTTACCGACTGCGATCGCTTGCTCGCCGGAGTTCAGACCAACGTGAGTGTGGATGCCGAAGATGAGGAGCCGGCGCGCCGTCCACTGGCAATTCTCGATGAGGCTGTGATAGCGCGGGTCCGGAGACACCGTTTGGTCGGCCCACGCCGAGAACGGATGCGTTCCGGTGCAGAAAACCCGGTAGCCGAGACCCTCCGAGACATCGATCAGTCTGTCGATCTTCCCTCCGAGGTCCGCCCTCACAGCTTTCACCGTCGGACATACATCGGTGATCACCTCGATGGTGCACTCGAGCAACTCGTGCTTGTAGGACCGGGGGTCGTCCAACTCGGCCAGGATCTTGGTAGCCGCCGTATCCGTCGCCAGGGCACCGGCGGAATCGACAACTTGGAGCTCCGCCTCGACGCCGAGGGTGTGTTGCTCCGATGGGTTGAAGACGATGTTCATGAACGCCTCCTGACGCGAGTGACTCCGCTCGGAATGCTACGGCAAAGCCACGGTCCGAGCGCGAAGACGCCCGACCACATAAACCAGCCCTATGAAGTTGGCGAGGATGCCCACCGCGACGACGCCGGCCGCTCCCGGGATCGTTAGGACCACCGGTATCGTGGCCCCCAACACCCACGCGAACTGGAGAACCGCCTCGAAACGGGCAAATGCCCACCCGCGCGCTCCCTCGGAGATGTCTCGTTGAAGGATCGAATCGAACGAGACCTTCGCGGCCCCGGCAGCAACTCCGAAGACCCCCACCAGGACGGCCGCGGACACCACCGAGAACCTCGCTCCGGTTAGAACCCCGGCAAGACCCCCGGCGACGAGGCTCAGGACGATGATCCCCTCCTCCTTCAGACTGCGTCGAAGGCGAGGCGCCACGAACGCTCCCGCCAGGCTCCCCACAGCCGCGGATGCGACGAGTAGGCCCAGACCGACCGCTGCGAGGTCTTCTCGTCGCAAGGCGAACGCGAGGTGGAACACGAGGAAGCCGACCAGGAAGCGCATGCCTCCCGTCGCAAGGACCGCCTGTCGAACCGTCATCGTCCGCGCGGCGGCTCGCGCCTCGACGCGTTCGACCAACGCGCGCTTGCGTTGAGGCGCCGGCAGCCGCGCGGCCGGAACCACTCCCAGGACGTAGACGACTGCCGCCACGACCAATTCGGTCGGAGCGTCGAAGAAGTTCAGGATCACCAGGCCGAGGGGGACCGCGATGATGCCCGCGATCGCAGAGGCCTTGGACAGCGACGAGTTCGCCCGCACGAGGCTGCGGCCCTCAGGAGCGATGGCGGGAAGCAAGGCTCCGCGCGCGATCAGAGCCGCCCTCGAAAGGACCAGGATCGCAAACGCGAGTGGAAATAGGAGCAAGGAATCGAGCCGGGACGCGAGCAGCCACGCCGCGAGGGCCCGGCCGGCGGCGGCCAGAACCAGCGCTCCGCGAAGACTGGCTGCGCTGCGGTCCAGTGCACGTGACAGAAGGGGAGCCGCGATGGCGAAAGGCGCCATGGTGAGCAGCAGATACAAGAGGACCCGGCCCCGAGCGGTCGTCTCGGGAACCGAAAAGAACAACGATCCCGCCAGAGCGAGGGCCACCAGAGCATCACCCGCCGCTCCCAGGGCCTGCATCGACAACAGCCTGGCGAACTCGGGGGTGGCCGCTTCGTCTCGGACCCGCCGAGCCGTCCTTCTCACGGCGAGTCGGAGGAGGGGATCCTCATCTTTCGACGTGCCTTCCCGACCCATCGGAGCATTCTCGCGGAGGCGGCGGCATGGCGCGCCTAGGAAGGAGATCGGCGACGCGCCGGCACGGATCGATCCAGCGCCCGGGTGAGACACTGGCGCCGTGGATCGAGAAGCGCGCGCTGGGATCGACGACGATGTGATCGCAACGGGCTATCGGGATCACCGTGGCACCTGGCACGACGCTCCTATGGAGTCCGTCAAAGCCCTCCGCGAGATCCTGCAGCCCGACCCACGCGCTCCAGCCACGTCGACGATGCAGCCTCGCCGCCGGCACCGGGATGCCGTTGTCCAACGGCACGAGCTGCGGCTCGAGGACGGCTCGAGCCAGGAGATCCGGGATGCCGTTCCGGCTGACGTCCCGATGGGCTATCACCTGCTGATCGACCTGGAGACGGAGCGACATACGCATCTGATCGTGGCTCCGCAGAGGTGCTGGCTCCCGGCCGGCCTCAAGACGTGGGGATGGGCCGCCCAGCTCTACTCGGTCCGCTCGAAGGGCAGCTGGGGGATAGGCGACCTTGGGGACCTAGCGGACCTCGCCGAGTGGTCCAGCACGCTCGCCGCGGGGACCCTCATGATCAACCCGTTGCATGCGTCGGGCTCCCAGCGTTCGCATCAACCCAGCCCGTACTTCCCGAGCAGCCGCTGCGCGCGGGATCTCCTTTATCTGCGGATCGAAGACATCGAGGGGGCCTCCGAGGTACGCGTGAACCTCGACGACCTCGCCTCGGTCGGACGGGCACTGAATGACGAGCGCATCATCGACCGGACACGGATCCAGGAGATCAAGGTCGAAGCCCTCGAAAGGATCTGGATGGCAAGCCGAGGGCGATCGGACATTCCGAAGCGCGCTCATATCGAAGGGTTCGCGCTGTTCGCATCGCTGGCAGAGGCGAACGCAGGATCGTGGCGAGAGTGGCCTGAGGGGTTGAGGCATCCCGACGGTCCCGACATCGACGGATGGACGCGCGATCATGCAGAGCGGATCGCATTCCATACCTGGGTGCAGGGATTGCTGGACGATCAGCTCGAACGAGCCGGGCGGAAGACGTCCTTGATCAACGACCTCGCCATCGGTGTTGATCCGGATGGGGCGGATGCATGGCTATGGCAAGACCAATTCGCAAGGGGGGCCACGGTTGGGGCGCCTCCCGATGAGTTCAATGCCGCGGGGCAAGACTGGGGCGTCCTTGCGTTCGATCCCTTTCGACTCGATCGAGCCGGGTACGAACCGTTCATCCAAACCATCCGGGAGGCGCTTCGTCATTCCGGTGGGATCAGACTCGACCATGTCATGGGCTTGTGGCGGTTGTTCTGGATACCCGAGGGCGCAGGTCCCGAGGCGGGTACCTACGTGCGGTACCCCACCACCAAGATGCTCGACATCCTGGCGCTCGAGAGCCGGCGGGCGAAAGCGTTCGTGGTGGGCGAAGACCTGGGGACCGTCGAGGCGGTGGTGCGCGCAGAGATGAGGCGCAGGGACATGCTGTCGTATCGCGTTTTCTGGTTCGAGGAGGGGCCCCCACTGAACTATCCACAACGGAGCCTTGCCACCATCACCAATCACGATCTACCCACGATCGCAGGGGTCTGGACGGGCCGCGACCAGGAGGACCAGGAGGAAGCCGGCTTCGAGCCCGACGTCGAGGCGGCCGCGCGCTTGCGCCGGAAGCTGTCCGAGTCAACGAGACTCGACGCCGATGCCACCGTGAGCACCGTCGTCCAGAGGGCCTACCGTCTTCTGGCTTCCGCACCGAGCGCGATCCTCACCGCGACGCTAGAGGATGCCTTAGAAGTCCCGGAGCGACCGAACCAACCCGGCACCATCGACGAGTTCCCGAACTGGTCACGAGCGCTACCGCGCACGCTCGAACAGATGCGGAGCGATCCTCTCCCTCGAGCGATCGCAGACGCGCTCACGAGGGATGACGTTCCACCCCATGAGGCTTAGTGAGCCCGGGTCGCAAAGGCCGCCCTTAGGACTGGTCGAGGTCGGCCTCATCCGGGGATCCCGATCCGTGATGGTCGGGCTCGACGAGAAGTACCAGTCCCTCGGTCGCCATTACGCGGACGCGCGCTCCCGCGGCGATCCCAGTCTCCATCGTCCGGGCGCGCCACAACGTTCCCTTGCTCAGCACGGTGCCCTCCGGGGCTATGTCCGTCTTGGCTTCGCCAAGCGCGCCCACGATCGCTTCCTCGCCGGAGATCGGACGACGCAATCGGACCCGTAACGCTGCCGTCATGATCGAGATGAAGAACAACAACGTTAGAGCAACGCCGCCGGCGATCGCCCACGCATCCAAGCTCAGCGATGCGTCGGCCCCCCTGAAGAGAAGGATCGACCCCGCGATCAAGGAAACCAGGCCACCTGCGGTCCACATCCCCAAACCCGCTATCTGCAGATCGACGACGAAGAAGATCACGCCGAGCACGATGAGGAACACTCCCGACCAGTCGGTCGGCAGCACGGATAGTGCATAGAAACCCATTAAGAGCGACAACGCGCCCAAAGCCCCTGCCAGGCCGATCCCGGGGTTGTACACCTCGAAGATGAGTCCGAAGAGGCCGACCAACAAGAGGAAGAAGGCAACTTCCGGATCCGTCACGAGGTGCAGTAGCTGCTGTAGCAAGGTCGGGTTCTGAAATCGCAGCGAGGTCGAAAGGGCATCCTCGTCCTCGTTCCAGCTCTCGATGACGACATCCGAACCACCAGCGACCTGAACGTCCGCACCGTCTACCTGTTCCAGGAGATCTGCCAGCGACGAGGCGGTACCGTCGATCATTCCCGCATCCGCGGCCGCGGCCGCATCCGTAGGCGCTCCAGCGACTTGCTCGACTCGATCGGGAGCGCGCCCCTGAGCGGTCGCCAGCTCTCGTAGGACCGCCACTGCGTCATCCATCGCCTCGCCATCCAGGGGGTCGGGTACCGGCGCCGCCAGGTTGACCGGATAGGCGGGGCCCAACTCGGAGGGATCCGCCATGAAAGCGAGGTCCGACGCGTAGACGACGAACGTTCCCGTGGATGCTGCCCGGGCTCCATTCGGAGCCACCCACGAGACGATCGGGACGTCTGACTCCACGATCTGCCGAACGATCTCGTCGGTGGACACATCCAACCCGCCGGACGTGTCGATCTCGATGACCGCCGCTTGAACGCCGTCAGCCTCTGCTTGACGAAGCTTGCTCACGAGATACGTGGCCGTGCTGGGATCGACAAGGCCTTCGATCTGGATGACGTCGATCGTCCCGGGAGAGGCGGTCTGCCCCGAGCATGCCATCAGGCCGAGCATGCATGCAGCCGCCAGGAGGATGGCAGCGGCACCGCGCGAGCGCGTTCGGACGAGAGGCATACCTCCATCCTCCCAGGAGAGAACGTCCCGGGACGCACGAAGGGCGACGCCGGTGACGTCGCCCCTCTGTCGCTACACGAAACGCGCTACTTGTTCGTCGACTTCCCTTTGCTCGCAGAGTTTCCGGGCGCAGAGCTTGTCGACCCGCCGCCGCTGCTCGCCTTCACTTTTACCGGCTTCGCAGCATTCGGGGCGGGAGGACCGTGTGCTTTCTTCGATGGACCCGACCCACCGCCATGTCCGCTGTTTCCGGGTGCGGCTTTTGGGTCGTGGGGCTTCTTGTTCTTTGGGTTCCCTTTGCCTTTCGCATCGTCTTGCTCTGCGGCCGACAGCGCGTCGGCGCAAGCCTGCTCGGCACTTGCGACCGTGGCGTCCTTGTCCTGTGCTACGGATCTGACGAGCTCGCCGTGGGCCCGCCCGTGCACGTCACAGTGCGCCGCTACGCGGACGGCGGAGCCGTGGTTCGTCGTCGACCCACCATTACCATCGCCGTCCTCGCCGTTCTCTTCTTCATCGGCGGGATCGTTTGGCTCCTCGCCGTCCCCGTCGTCGCATGGCTCCTCCGAGGCGACCGGAGCCTCCGACGCGGGCTGCTCCGACGCTACGGGTTCTTCGGAGGCTGCAGGCTCCTCCGACCCGACCGGATCTTCGGACGAGACGGGTTCATCGCAGTCGTCGGATGGAGTGGATGGGGCCGGCGACTCTTCCGTACCGGTGAGGAGCCGGATCGAGTCTCGTGCCGATCCACCCGCCGCGGTGGACATCGCACGCGGAACGGCGTACGCGAATCCCATAGCGACAACCGTGAAGGCTGCTCCGATCAACAGAACCTTGATCTGGCGTCCCATTCCTTGACCTCGTTCCGGATCCTAGCGCGTAGGGGACCATCCCCAGCTTCTTTGTTATCGGCTGGATGGACAAAAAGATTGAATGCGCAGGTCATAGGGCCAAGAGTGACTAGTCATCTGGGGCTAGTAGGGGAAGTCGAAGGGCGCCCAGGTGGAGTTCGGGCGCCCTGGGGTAGACAGAGGCCATGGACATCGACGAGTTCCTGGGGCCCAAGATCATCATCGTCTCCGGCAAGGGCGGCGTCGGCAAGACGACCGTCGCAGCCGCCCTCGCCCTCGTTGCCGCGCGCCACGGTCGCAAGGTTTGCATCGCGGAGGTCGATCGGAAGGGGACCCTCCCGAAGCTTTTCGGCACCGACAAGGGGAGCACATACAAATCGGAGGAACTCACTCCGGGAGTGTGGGGCCTGACCATCATCCCCGAGGATGCCCTCGCCGAATACCTTCGCGTCCAGTACCACATGAAGCGGATCTCGAAGGTATTCACGAGCACGCACTTCGTCGACTACATCACCACGGCCGCTCCGGGCCTCAAGGACATCCTCGTGTTGGGGAAGATCTGGTACCTCGAACAGAACCGGCCCGGCACCGGCGGGGAAGGCTTCGACACGATCATCGTGGATGCCCCCGCAGCGGGTCACATGTTGACGTTCCTTTCTGCGCCCAGCGGTCTCGCAGATGCCATACGCGTGGGACCCGTCCGCCGCCAAGCGCAATGGCTGGTCGAGATGCTCGAGGACCCGGCGCGGACCCGCGTACACCTCGTCACCCTCGCCGAGGAGATGCCGGTGACCGAAAGCCTCGAGACGTCGGCTGCGCTCGACGGACGCCTGGGCATACAGCAGGGTCCGATCATCGCGAACGGGATATACAGCCGGCTCCTGGCCGCCGAGGAGCAGGAAGCATTGGCCCGCATCGCCACGAACGACCCCATCAAGGAACTCAGCGCCGAGGCGGAGTCCGTGGGCCTCGACCTCGAGCGAGAGGACATCGAGGCACTCTTGGGGTACGAGAGATTCCTTGCGTCACGACGCGCGATCCAGGGTCGATACCTGAAGCAGCTGAGGAAGGAAGCCGACCAGCAGATCCTCGAACTTCCCTTCCTTTTCTCCGCGGGTCTCGCACTGCCCGACATCGAAACGCTTGCCGACGTGATCGAGAACGAAGCGCAGGATCTATGAATCCCATCGCGGAGCTGACCGCCCGGAAAGAGATCATCGTTTGCGCGGGGTCGGGGGGCGTGGGCAAGACGACGACCGCCGCCGCGATCGCCCTACAGGCCTCGGTCGAAGGAAAGAAGGTCGCGGTGCTGACCATCGATCCGGCCCGCCGGCTCGCATCCTCGCTGGGGCTGAAAGAGCTAACCAACTCGCCGACCAAGGTCAACAAGCGAAAATTCACCGCCGCCGGCCTAGACCCGAAGGGCGAGCTTCACGCCATGATGCTCGACACCAAATCCACCTTCGACGAAGTCGTGAAACGCTACGCCCCCACGCCCGAGCAAGCCGAACGGATCCTGGCCAACCGCTTCTACCAGAACATCTCGGGGACACTCTCGGGGACCCAGGAGTACATGGCGATGGAAAAGCTCTACGAGCTTTATTCCGAGGGTGGTTACGACCTCATCGTCATCGACACACCTCCCACCCGGAACGCCCTGGACTTCTTGGACGCTCCGAGGAGGATGACTGACTTCTTCGAGAGCCGGGTCCTACGGTGGTTCTTGATGCCATATATGAAGGCCGGTGGCGGCATCATCCGCGTCGCCAACGTGGCGGCCGTGACCTTCTTGAAGATCGTGAAACGCATCGTGGGCAGCGAGGTCCTCGAAGACACGGCCGAGTTCTTCTCGAACCTCGAAGGCATGTACGAAGGCTTCAAGCAGAGGGCTCGAGAGGTAGCTGCTCTTCTTCAATCCCCATCGACTTCATTCGTCGTGGTCACTTCCCCGGCGGAGGAATCGGTGTCGGAAGCAACCTTCTTCGCCTCGCGATTGAACGAAGCGGGCCTTCCTTTCGGCGCTTTGGTGGTCAATCGGGTGCACCCCCGATTCGGGGATGGGACCGACGTGAAGCCTCGCCAGCTCGCGAAACTCGAACGGGACGGAGACGTAGCTCAACTCCTCGCCAAGCTCTTGGACAACGAGGAGGCCTTCATGAGAGTGGTTCGCCTAGAAGAGGAGAATCTCGACCACCTGGCGCGCAGCGTCCCGCGTCACCGCTGGGTACGGGTGCCGTACCTGGAGCAGGAGGCCGTGGACTTCCCCGGCCTCCTGGCGATCGCCGAGCAGCTGTTCACAAAGGGATAAAGAAGGACGAGGCTCGCACCCAGCGGTTAACATCGCGGCACACATGGGTCCGGAGATCATCGAAGGCATCGTGTTTGTGCTCACGGTTGGAGCCGGCCTCTTCGCGCTGTTCCTGTTCGTCGATCTTCTCCGGCTCAAGAGCAGCCAGAAAGGGCCCGCCTACAAGGGCGGCATCGGGCAGTGGTCCTGGGCCGCCCATCGCATCACCGGGCTCGGTGTTCTCGTTTTCCTCTTCGGTCACATCATCGACACGTTCGGAGCCGGGATCGGGCCCGAGTTCTACAACGACACGATCGAGCTATACAAGCAGTGGTGGTTCAAACCCTTCGAGGTGCTGCTGATAGGTGCCGTGCTCTATCACGCACTAAACGGCCTACGCATCATCCTGTTCGACTTCTGGCCCTCTCTCGCAGTGAAGCAGAAGGAGTTCGCTTACGCGGAACTGGTGCTCTTCGCGATCGGCTTCGCCCCCGTCGCCTTCTTCATGCTCCGGTCCGCCTACGAGACTTCACCGCTCGCCTGATGGCGGTCGCCGAAGATCGTGCTTCCGATCGACTAGCTCCCATCGTGGATGAAGTTGCCCGCGCCATCGGCCGTCACGGTGTCAGACAGGGAGACGCGGCGGGGGCGAAAGGCGTCCTCCGCGTTACCGAAGAGGACAACGTCAAGCGCATCGTGCAGGTCTACTGGACCCCGTTCGAAGCATCGGTCCCAGGTCGCTCGATCGCTCTCCATCTCGACGTGGCCGAGCCCCGCGTCCATTGGGCGGAGGCATATCTCTCTCCGGACTCCAGCAATTGGGTGTTCTGCTTCCACGAACGCGCAGACGGCGAGATCCAACTCGCGTACCACCGCGATTACCCAACACCTAACGAGGCGGTGGAGGGTTTCTTCAACCTGTCATCCTGGTACGTGTTGACGGCAACCGATCTGACATGGAGCGATGTCGTCTACGAAGCACAGGACGGCATCGGGTTCTCGGAGCATCACAAGGCGCTGGCGGGAACCTCTACGAGCAAGGCCGTCCAGGAGTCGCTGAAGAAGTCGACGATCATCTGGCTACGTTGGAAACACGGGGGGGAGACTCACACGATGCCCGTGTGGTTCCTCTTCGACCAAAAAGCCGACAAGCTCTACGTCCTGTCGGGCGAAAGACAGCAGATGCTTCCCGGAGCCCGCGATATGCGCGATGCCGACGTGATCCTCAGATGGAAGGGAAGGAACTCTCGGGTCGCCGAGATCCCGGCTTCGGTGCGCGTCCTCGAGCCCGGCCCCGAGTGGGACGCCGCCGCCGAGAAGATCGCGGAGAAACGATTGAACATCCCCGGGCTGCCGGAGGACACTGCGAAGAGGTGGCGCGATGAATGCGAAATCCTCGACATCACTTTGAGGACCTAGGAAGAGAGCAGTTCGGGGGCGCTACCTAGGCGCCTTGAGCGAGCCCCTCGCGCCAGTCGCTCCCCGAGCGACGCCGGAAACGGCGTCGCTCGCGCTCGGTGAGACCACCCCAGATCCCATGATCGACCGGCGCCTCCATGGCGTAAGCCAGGCATTCACGACGGACGGGACAGGAACGGCAGATACGCTTCGCCACCTTGTGCTCGAGAGCACCGGCTGCGAAGAACAACTCTGGATCCATCTGGGCGCACGTAGCGTGTGCACGCCAGTTCTGGTCGACGGTGTCGTAGGAGCCCACCTCAGCAGCGGCTATGGACAAGTCCCCCGTCCCCTCTCGATTAGTTGAAACGCCCCCCGAAAGGTGATCAAGATCGAACGCCCTCCGGAAGTGACAACAGTAGTGCGGGGAGCTTCGAAAACCGATAGCCCGTTGGAGGGGTTTCGGGCAGTCCTGAAGGGCCATGCGGGACCTAGTCATTCCAGACTATGTCCCTCGGGATGGGTAGGGCTTTAGGCCCATTGGCGACGAGGCTATCGGGGGGACGGACGGCCGTCGGTTGGCTTATCCGGGGCGAAGTGCGACCCTTGACCCATGAACAGGGCCTTGTCGCTACTTGCGGCCCTCGTGCTCGGGCTGGGCTTCGCCGCGCCCGCCGGGGCACAGACCGCCGGGCCCTCGTTCGAAGACAGCGGCCCCGACCAGGGCGATTTCGAGCACGAGGCCCCACGCGAGATATTCATCCAGTTCTCCGAGAGCCTCGGCCCCTCGTCCTCCACCCAGGTGTACGACGAATGCGGGCGACGTCTGGACGATGGCGCGGCCGAAATCCGGGGGGACACGCTCTGGGCCCAACTCGTTCTCCGGCCCGCCGGCCGCTACCTGGTCGTGTACTCGGCGTCCGCGGAAGGGCCCGAAGCGGGCACGGCCGAAGGGTCCTTCACGTTCAGGGTCCATTTCGGTCCCTCGTGCGGAGGGGGGCCGGGCGGACATGGGGGCCATGGGAATGGGCCGGGCGACGGGCCGGGCGGACATGGGGGCCATGGGAATGGGCCGGGTGAGGCCGGGTGGGCACGGAGGCCATGGGGGCGAACCGGGCGACGCGCCACACGGCGGCCACACCGGGTCGCCGGGCGATCACACGGCTCACTCCGGTCCGAGTGGCCACGTCGGGCACGACCCCACCCTGGCTAGCCACGAGGATCATCCGACCGGCGCAGGGGGCCACTCGCACGATGGTGATAAAGGGCACGGGGGGTCCGAGCACAAAAAGGGCCATGGGGGACATGGTTCCGGTTCCGGCCAGGGCGACGGCGGCGAAGGGCCGGACGTCGCCCTTCAAGGCTCCGATGTGAGCGATCTGGCGCCGCCTCCCGGATCCGAGATCGCTCTCACAGCCCTCGCCCTCTGTATCGCCCTGGGGCTGTTCGGAGGTTTCGCCCTCAGGGCCTCCGGTCGCTGATCACGCCCGCCCCCTGCACCGTTTCAGAACGCGTGCGAGCCAAACCGACCAGAACCCCCGTCACGCTCATCAACCCGATCGCGAGAGCGACCTCCACCGCTATCGTCCTTTGAAAGAGTTGATGAGCTCCGTTGGACGAACCGCTCTGCGCTGCGAGATCGAGGCGCGAGCGAACGTAGGTGTGATTGATCCCACCCAGCGCGAGCACGGCGAGGAACAGGATGATCTTGAAGAACACGGCTCTGCCATAGCCGGTGTCAAAGAGATCGTTCCAATTCTCGATGTTCAAGAACGAGTTGATCACGCCCGTTACTCCGACGATCAAGATCGAGATCAGAGCGACGCGCGAGAAAGCGATGACCGCCGGCGCCGACAAGTTGATTCGGGTCTGTTCTTCCTCACCATGCCAGGCGTCCGGCAAGATCAAGGCGAGGACGATGATCCCCGTAAACCAGATCGCTCCGGCCGCGAGATGGACGACGTCGCTCACGAGGGCTACGACCTGCGGGGAAGCGACCGCAGCATGCCCGGAGAACGTACTGGTCGACAGAAGCAACAGTCCGATCACCAGCCACCCAGCCCACCACGCCCGGGACGGAGCGTCCTCCTCGTCGCCCGCCCCCCTGAGGGCCACCTTCCCGACACGACCCACCAAGAGGATCATGGCCCCCGCCAGCAGCGGAAGGCGCAGCAGATACCACTGACCGAACGTCGTGGCGAAGACAGCATCGAAACTGGACCCCGTCACCTCGCCGCCCTCGAACTCCGCCACGAGAAGGGCTTGCAGCAGGAGACCGATGGATGTCGCCGTCAAAGACGCTACGAGAGATGCGCGAATGAAGCCCTCTAACCTCGTGGCCAACCGGTCCGCGCTCTGTTGACCGGGCCATCCCGACGAAAAAGCCGGGCGGAGAACGAAGAGAGTGATGACCGCGGTTCCGAAGAGGAAAGCGTGGGCGCTGAAAGAGGTGAAGCGAACTAGCGCGAAGGAGACCGAACGGAGTATCTCCTCGAAACCCATCAGTTGGCTATCGCCTTCCACCGGTCTGTCACTTGCAGATCCGATCCGTGGTCTCCTGAGATACTGGTGCAGCAGGACGGCCACTATCCATCAACGTGCAGGAGTCTCGCATGACATCGGCGCAACTCATCCTGGTGTCGGTGACATCGGCCCTCGTCGCGGTGTTCTCCATGCTGGCCGTGGCGATGGTCATGCGGGCTCGAAGGCGAAGGGACGAGTGAGCCCTTCGGTAACCCGCGTGATGATCACCGGAGGCGGAGCATTTCTCCTCCTCGCCGTGGGGGCCGGCCCCGCGCTCGGCCACGCGGAGTTCCGGACATCCGTTCCGGCCGCAGGCGCCACCATCGATGCCCCGCCCGCGCGAGTCACAGCCGGGTTCACCGAGCCGCCCGATGACGCGTCGAGGCTTCTGGTCTTGGATCCCTGTGGCGACCGAGCGGATCGAGGACCAACGCAGACGGTCGACACCCAACTGGCGGTCGAAACGACGAGCCCCTTCGCGGGTGTGTACGAGGTCCAATACAACGTGCTCTCCGATCTCGACGGGCATCCCGAACGGGGCTCGTTCACATTCCGTGTGGCCGAGGGGGAGGAGTGCGCAGAAGCGATCGCCGGCCAGGACTCCGTGGCCGAAAGTTCGCTGTTCGATCTCCCGATCGGCGCATTCATCGCCGGCGT
The DNA here is from genome assembly GCA_963777015.1 of uncultured Actinomycetes bacterium. Classification (GTDB taxonomy): domain Bacteria; phylum Actinomycetota; class CADDZG01; order CADDZG01; family WHSQ01; genus JACCXF01. The sequence goes on along the minus strand of CAVZOQ010000003.1, from coordinate 226,593 downwards.
GATCTGCGCCATCCTGATCGGTGGCGCTGCGGGCTACATCTACGTATCTACGGGTCGACGCTAGTCCCGGAAACCCTTCGCGGCCTCGTCCACCGTTGGTGCGATGGACACTCCTTCGCCGAATCCCGTGATCGTGAACAGCTTCAGATGCTGCTCGCGGGTGCAGGCGATCGCCAGGTCGCCCCCAGCTTCCCGCATCCGGCGCACACCCCCCATGAGAGCCCCAAGGCCTGACGAATCCATGAACGGAACGCCGTCGAGATCGACCACCACCTTCGGCGTCTTCTGCTCGATCAGCGTGGCGAGGGCGTCTCGCAGGGAGCCAACCGTGTAGACATCGAGGTCTCCGCTCGGGCGAAGGATCTGATATCCGCCCGCATCCTCGATCTCGATCTCTACCTTCTGCTGTGCCACGGTTCTTCTCCTGTCAGCTTTTCCGGGTCCGCCTCCGTCGCCGGAGATCCCTCGAATTCGACGATCAGCATCGTGAGGTCGTCGTCCAGCTTACCGGCCGCGAAACCCTCCACCTCCCTGACCAGCTCCTGGCCCACAGCCTCGGAATCAAGCGGGGCAAGCGAGGTGATGGCCTGTGCCAGGCGGCCCTCACCGAATATCTCGCCCTCCGGGGACTTGGCCTCCAGGAACCCGTCCGTGTAGAGGGCCAGCCGGTCCCCGGGCTCGAGCCTGATCACGGTCTCGGCCAGCCCGGGTTCCTCGAACCAGCCCAATGCCCTGTTGCGGGGCCCCTCGAGGAAGTAGCCCCCGCGCTCTCCGTTCCGGTTGGACCGGATCAAGAACGGCGATGGATGTCCCATGTTGAGCCAACGAACCTCGCCCGTCACCAGATCGATGCAGGCGTAGAGCATGGTGGTGAACGAATCCGGTTCCGTGGCTTCCAGCAGCGCCTCGTTAGCTCTGGCGATCACCCGCTGAGGTCCCGCTCCGATACTTCGCTCAGCGCGCAGGGCCGACAGAGTGACGGTCGCCATCAGCGCGGCGCCGATCCCTTTTCCCGATGCGTCGCCGACCACGGCCGTCAATATCCGGCCGTCGACATCGATGTCGTACCAGTCTCCCCCAACGAGGTTGGCCTGACGCTGCAGTGGAACCAGTCGCGCCCCCGGTGTGTCCGGCATCGTCCGCTGCAGTAGGTTCCGCTGGATCGAGCCCGCGATCTGAAGCTCGCGATCCTGGAGGGCGAGTTGCTGCAGGCGGCGAAGACCCGCCTGCATCTCTTCGAACCGCGAGGCCAGCTCCTCGACCTCATCGCCCGACCTGATGTTTATGCGCTGATGCAGGTCTCCGCGCCCGATCGCACGCGTTGCTTCGACCAGTCGTGAGAGGTTCTCAGCCAGACGCCGGGGGAACAAGAGCGCCAGGAAGATGCCGATAGAGATGACCCCGACCAAGACGATCAGCAGCGTGACAACGGCTTGATTCGAACGCGTCACGAGATTGGCTTCCGTTTGGGCCAGTGCATCCGCCTGCAGCCTGCGAAGATCGCGGCCGAGGGCTTGGATCCGATCGATCGCCGCGGCTCCCTCGCTCCCGAGGGCACTGAACGCGAGGCCCCGATCACCGCTCTCAGCCAGCCCGATCACGCGCTCATCCACGAGGGTCTGGAACCCTTCTCCTTCTTCCCCGACATCCTGGAGCAGTTCTCGCTCCCGGTTCGATGTCAGTAGCTTCCCGGCGCGCCTTTCGGCGGCCCTGGAGGCACGAACTTCGTTGCGATACTCCTCGAGAAGTAGCGGTTGATTGGGGTTGATCACGAATCCCCGGATCGCCGCCGATTGGGCCGTGTACGAACGAACGATCTCATCAACAGCGATAAGGCCGGGCACGGCTGAGTCGAAGACGCGTCCCTGAACGTTTCGGACGGACCCGAAAAGCAACAACGTCACCCAGCCCAGCAACAACATCAAAAAGATCAGGAGACCAAAGCCTCCGACGATCTTCTGCCTCACTGAAAGTCTCACCGTGAAAGTATCCTCGACCGATGCAAGCCCGACACAGTCTCCTCTTGGCCGCCGGTGCGGCCGCTGCCTACGCCTTGTATGAGCCCTCCAGGTACAGGCTGGGCTTCGCTCGGGTCCCCGTGGGACCGGGGACACCACCGCTCTCGATCCTCCACATCTCAGACACGCACCTACAGTCGAAGCATCGAGGTCGCACCGCCTGGGTGGAGTCGATTCCCGAACGCATCGGGCGCATCCCAGATCTCGTTCTGGCCACCGGCGATTTCATCGAGGACAACTCAGGCATCCCCAATGCAGTTCGGGCTCTGAACGCGCTCGAAGCCCGGCTCGGACGCTATTACGTACTCGGATCGCATGACTACTACGTGTCGCGCTTCCGGCCTCCCACCAAATACTTCGCTAAGGAGCACACCCCCGTCCGAGCACAACGGGCAGACACTCAGACCCTGGAGTCGGGCTTGCAGGAGAAAGGCTGGATACCTTTGAGCAACACGACCCATGTGATCGACTCGCCGGCTGGGCGCGTTCGAGTGTCGGGTGTCGACGACCCCTACCTCGGCCGACATTCCACGGACCACATCGAACGTGCGCCCGAGGACGTTGCCGCGATCGGTCTCGTGCACGCACCAGACGTCGTGTCGGAATGGATCCTGGCGGGCTTCGATCTCGTGCTCGGCGGTCACACCCACGGGGGGCAGGTCAGAGTCCCCGGCATCGGCGCGCTCGTGACGAACAGCGATCTTCCATCAGCGCTCGCCGGCGGGTTACATCCCATCGGGCGCGGCTGGCTTCACGTCTCGCTGGGTCTCGGAACCGGCCGGTTCACGCCCATCCGGTTCGCGTGTCGCCCCGAGGCCACCTTGCTCCAACTCGTGCCGTCTTAGGTGTGGTCCTCGCGTTCTGGATGCGAGGCATCCGTGAATTCGCGCATGACGCCGGTGACTAGGAACGAGGTCTGCTCTCCGATGTCCACTGCATGGTCTCCGAAGCGTTCGAGGTACCGGGCGACGAGGATGAGATTCGTAGCCCACTCGAACGCTTCCTCGTCACCGGCGTAATCCTTCAGCTCATCGAGCATGCCCCGGTTGAGCCGGTCCAGGACGTTGTCCTTGTCGGGCAGCTCTTCGGCGAGATCCGCATCGAAAGAGGAGAAGGAAGTTATCGCAGTGTCGAGCATCTCATCGGCGCGGGCGCCCATCTCCGCCAACCGGTGAACCATCGGAGAGTCCGGCGGATATGGGTGTTCGCTCTGAACGAACTTTGCGATGTTGACGCACAGGTCACCCATGCGCTCAACGTGGACATTCGAGTGCAGGATGGCGCTTACGAGGCGCAGATCCTTGGCAACGGGTGCCTGCAGTGCGATTAGGTTGAGCACGCGGGTCTGAGTAGCCAGATAGATGTCATCGACCCGGTCATCCCCATCGATGACCTCTTGAGCCATGTCGGCGTCTCGCTTCTCGAGGGCCGCGATGACGCGAGCCAGTTGGGCCCGCACGAGGCCGGCCTCGGCGATCAGTCCGTTCGATGCGGTTTGGAGCTCTTCCGCGAAGTTGATCCTAGGCATGAAAGAACCCTAACGACTCCAGAGTCGGGAAGCGGATCGATCGCGCCTACGGGGCCTGAACTTCACGCGAACTTTCTACGAATAGAGGTTCCACCACGGGCACGAAGCGGTGCTCTACCCCATAGACTTTGTGACAAGAGTGAGCACAGAATGAACGAAATCATGCTGATCGGGCTCAGCGCCGTACTGGCGGGCATCTGTCTCGTCTTGTTTGCGAGGCTCCGGACGTTGGGCCAGCCCACTACCGAACCAGGCGCCGATCGGAAAGATCGATCCAGCAGCGAGGTCTCCGACCTCGAACGAGAACGACGTCGGTCCGTCGAGTTGCTAGAGAAGATGGACGAAGGTGTCCTGGTTCTGAACGAATCGCTGACACCGGTCATGGCCAATGGAGCTGCCAGAAGGCTGCTCGGGTTCGGTAGCAGCGCTCCCGCCCATCTCGGTTCGGATGAGATCCTGTCGCTTGCTAGAGGGGCGGTTGTCGAGGGCCGTCACCTCGAAGAGGCTCTACAACTCTGGCCCCAACGGGTCACCGTCCGGGTGCGGGCGATCCCCCTCGAGGATCAAGGGGGTGTCGCCATCGTGCTCCAAGACGTAACCGAAGAATTGGGCACCCAGCGGATCCGACGTCAGTTCGTAGCTAATGCTTCTCATGAGTTGAAAAGCCCGGTCGCGGGGATGCAAGCCCTGTCGGAAGCGATCAGGGACGCGGTGCACGATGACCCCGCGATGGCGCAACGCTTCTCAGAGAAGTTGGTCGGGGAAACGGAGCGGCTTGGGAGACTCATCTCCGATCTGCTGGATCTGTCGAAGTTGGAAGACCCGGCAAACGTCTCAAGGCGCTCCACGAACCTCTCCCTCGTAGCGGAGGAGCAGTTCGAAGAAGTGCGGGGCGCAGCCAGCTCCAAAGCGATGGATCTTCAGTCGCGCATCAGCGACGAAGTATGGGTGAAGGGAGACCATCAACAGCTCGGTCTCATGATCCGAAATCTTCTCGACAACGCCATCCGATACACGCCCGAGCGAGGCACGGTAACGCTATCGGTATCGCGTGATGAGAGAGACGCTTTGATCTCGGTGTCCGATAATGGGAGGGGCATCCCACTCAAATCCCAAGCCCGGGTCTTCGAACGCTTCTACCGGGTGGACAAGGATCGATCGCGGGATCGCGGCGGTACTGGCCTCGGCCTTTCGATCGTGAAACACGTCGTCGAGTTGCACGGGGGGCACGTTTCGCTGGACAGCGAGCTAGGTGAGGGATCGACGTTCACGGTTCGACTCCCATCCGGAACACCAGAGCGCAGAGCGATGCAATCGGTCGCGAGCTGAGAAGGCGGCCATGCCACGGGTCCTCTTGATCGAAGACGAAGCAGGTCTCGGAGAGGCACTCGAATACCAGCTTCAGCGCGAAGGCTACGAAGTAGAGCGTCTGACCGATGGTGCTGAAGGCCTCGATCGATTCAGAACCAAGGGCGCAGATCTCGTTCTGCTGGATCTGATGCTTCCCGGGCTACCCGGAGAAGAGGTCTGCAAAGAGATCCGGCGCTCGTCAAGCGTTCCCATCATCATGCTTACAGCACGGGATTCGGAGATAGACAAGGTGGTGGGGCTCGAGATCGGAGCCGATGACTACGTCACCAAACCATTCAGTACGCGCGAGCTCATGGCGCGGATCAAGGCCGTGATGCGGCGCATTTCCACCGACCGAGACTCCGACGATGGTGTGCTGGAAGGTGGAGGGATACGACTGGATCCGGATCGTTTCGAGGTTGTCGTGAGAGGCAACAGCGTGCACATGCCCAGAAAGGAATTCGAGCTGCTCGAGCTTCTGATGGAGAACTCCGGACGCGTGTTGACGCGGGAGACCCTGATCGACCACATCTGGGGTTCCGACTATTTCGGGGACACCAGGACGTTGGATGTGCACATCAAGCGGCTCCGCGCGAAGTGCGAAGAGGACCCCCATGAGCCGAAGCACCTCGTAACGATCAGAGGTCTCGGCTACAAGTTCATGCCCTAGGGACCGACCTCACGCGACAATGATTCGACGTTTCCCGTCAGCATGTAACGCAGGCGCTCCCCGATCATGACCGAATGATCGGCGATCCGTTCCAGAGCACGCCCCGCAACCAATGTCTGGATCGCCTCGGGAACCGCATCGGGGCCCTGCAGCTCAAGGATCGCGGTCATCAACCGCCTTAGGTAGGAATCCATAGCATCATCGCGTTGTTCGAGCCCGAGCGCCGTCCGGAGATCGCGTTGAGTGAACGCCCTCACCGCTGTAGCGAAGAGATCTTGCGCCTCCGCGGCCATCGTTCCAAGTATGTCGAAGGACTTGGGATTCGCCGCAAGCAGGTGATGCTCAGGTGCAAGCTTGGCGATGCGCAGACAGAGGTCGCCGGTTCGTTCGAGGTCTCCCACGATGCGGAGGACCGAAACGACCAGGCGAAGGTCCGAAGCAACCGGACTTTGCCGGCACAACAGGTCGTAGCACCGCTCCGTAAGCGCGACGAACATGCTGTCGATCGCATCATCCCCGTCGACCACTTTCTCGGCTAGGTCAAGGTCCCCAGTCAAGAGCACCACGGAGGAATCCTCCAAGGCATCTCGAACCATGAGGCCCATCACGTCGACCTGAAGCGCCAGATGTTGCAGGTCGAGGGCAAATGCTGCCCGAAGCGGTGTGACCTCGTCCCCATCGGGGACATCGATGTCGACCGCGGGCGTTCTAGCCGAAGCGTCCCGTGACGTAGTTCTCGGTCCTTTCGTCGCTAGGATTCGTGAACATCTGCTCCGTCTTGTCGTACTCGACCAGGACACCCGTACGACGATCCTGTTCCTCGTTGACCTCCGACGTGAAGAAGGCAGTCATGTCACTGACGCGGGCAGCCTGCTGCATGTTGTGCGTGACTACGACGATCGTGAATTCGTCTTTCAGATTCTGCATCAGGTCCTCGATGCGGCCTGTAGCGATGGGGTCGAGGGCCGAGCACGGCTCGTCCATCAGGATGACGTCCGGCTTCACAGCTATGCAGCGAGCGATGCACAGCCTCTGCTGCTGCCCTCCGGACAAGCTCATCGCCGACTCCTTCAGCCGGTTTCTCACCTCGTCCCACAGAGCTGCCTTCTGCAGCGATTCCTCGACGACGTTGTCCAGATTGCCCTTGTAACCGGCCACCTTGGGGCCAAAGGCGATGTTGTCATAAATGGACTTCGGGAAGGGATTCGGTTTCTGGAACACCATCCCGATCCGACGCCTCACCTCCACGGGATCCACCCTCTTGTCATACAAGTCCGCCCCGTGATACTTGACCGACCCCTCGACGCGGGCCGTCTCGATGAGGTCGTTCATGCGATTGAAACACCGCAGCATGGTTGTCTTGCCGCAGCCCGAGGGCCCGATCAGCGCTGTGATCTGATTCTGCGCCACCGACAAGGTCACATCTCGGATCGCTCGGAAGGCTCCGTAATAGACCGCTAGATCAGAGACCTCGAACACAGGTTCGCCAAGGGGACGCTCGTTAGAAGCGCGCGGTTCCATATTGATGTGGACGTTGCGAGGCGTGTCCGTAATTGCTGTCTCCATCACCATTTCCTCTCGTAGCGGTTGCGCAGGACGATCGCGATCGCATTGGCCGTCAGCGTCATCAGGAGCAACACCATGATTGCCGCCGCCGTCAACGCACGAAAGTCTTCGTTCGGAAGGCTGGTCCATCTGAAAACCACAACGGGTAGAGCCGTATACCCCTCTCGGAACGATTCGAAGAAACCACTTCCCCCGGTCGCCAGGAGACCCGTGGTTGCGCCGATGACGAGGAGTGGGGCCGTTTCACCGATCGCGCGGGAGATCGATAGGACGGTGCCGGTCAGGATGCCCGGCGCGGCCGCCGGCAGAACGTGGCTACGGATGACCTCCCAGCGAGTAGCCCCCACGCCGAAGCCGGCCTCACGGATGCTGTCGGGAACGGCCCGGAGAGCCTCCATGGAAGTGATGATGACGATCGGAAGGACCAGAACCGCCAGCGTCAGGCCCCCGGCCATAGCGGTCTTTCCCCCCGTGAGGGGGGCCAGGACCTGAACGAAGATAACGAGGCCCAGTAGGCCGTAGACGATCGACGGGACGCCTGCGAGGTTGCGGATGTTCACGTCGATGAATCGATTGAACCGCGTGTCCGATGCGTATTCCTCGAGGTAGATCGCGGCCGCTATGCCGATCGGAAAGGCAAGGATCACAACGACCACTAGCAACGTCAGGGACCCGACGATGGCCTGCCCCACACCCGCCGTAGTGGGAGAAACCACCGTCAATCGACCTCGCAGGAACCCTGCTCCGCGCTCTTGGAACACTCCGATGCCCCCGCGGAACACGTCTACCAGCAAGACAAGAAGGATCAGAAGGGACAGGAGAAGAGCCATCAACAGCGCCGCTTCAAAGAGGGTGCCTTTGATATCAGAGTGCCGGCGTCTCAGGTGGTGAGCAACGATATCGCCGGTCCGGGGCCCCTTCGCCGCGATGGCCATCAGTACTTCTGCCTCACGCGTCGCACGAATCTGTCACTGATCACGTTGAGAGCGAGAGTGATCAGGAATAGCAGCAATCCGATGAAGTACAGACTCTCGAAAGTGCCTTCTGTGCCTCGCACCTGGTCGCTCCCGATCGCTAGCGCGGTCATCGCTGCCGTCATCGTCTGGCCTGGGGCCGCCGGGTCAACCGTGAACGCCGACCCTCCGGTTGCACCTGAGGCGATCGCCACGATCATCGTCTCGCCAATAGCTCGCGACAGGGCAAGGATCAGCGCCGCGACCACTCCCGAGACCGCGGCAGGCACCACGACATTGAGGGTGGTCGACCTCTTCCGGGCCCCCATCCCGTAGGACGCCTCCCGCAGGGATTGGGGAACCGACCGGAACGCGTCCTCCGCGACCGACGCGACCAGAGGCGTGATGAGGATCCCAACGGCGATCCCGGCGGCGGCCATGTTGAAGAACTGCGCGCCGGGAAATATCCGCTCGACGATCTGGGGTGTGATCCACGTTATGGCGAAGAAGCCCAGCACCACGCTTGGCACGCCGGCGAGGACCTCCAGGATGGGCTTCAGGTATCTGCGAACGCGAGGCCTGGCATATTCGGAGAGATAGATCGCAGCTCCCAACCCAAGCGGAGCGGCAACGAGCATCCCGATACCGGATACGAGAAGCGTGCCGGCGAAGATGGTCATCACGTCGAATGAACCCCTCCGCGGAAACCAGCCATCGCTCGGCGCGAGAAGAGTGCTCAGATCAACCTGAGTGAGGAAGTACGCGGCTCTGCCCAACAACGAAAAAACGATGGCCGCGCTGATCACGACCGAGATCACAGCCGCTCCCTTGAAGGTTCGGCGGATGAGCGCCTCCTTCCGGCGCCGGCGGGGGCTGCCCGATAGGTCTATACCGGTGGGGCTCGATGCTTCTTGCGCCAAACCAACTCCTCGAATGGTCAAGCTGGTGCGGGATCCTCGACCCCGGCACCAGCCCTTACGAACCCTTATTCCTCGCTACTGCTCGCGCGATCCGGTCTCCTTGGAATCCCAAATCCCGCGTGACGCCTCGAGATCCTCAGTGGCGAGGTCTACATAGCCCACCTCGCTCACCGAAGCGATGCCTTCTTCGGATAGGTAGAGGTCGACGAACGCCTGCACCTCCGGCCGGTCCGCGCTCTCCTGCTTCACGTAGATGAAGAGGTCCCGAGCGATCGGGTACTCGCCAGTCGAGATCGTCTCTGGATTTGGCTCGACACAGTCATCGCCCTTCTCCGCGATCGGGAGGGCCTTCACCGTCTCTGCATTCGACTTGTAGAACGCATAGCCAACCCAGCCCAAGGAGGTGTCGCTGCCCGCGATCCCCTCGATGATGACGTTGTCGTTCGCAGATGCCTGGTAGTCCGGCTGGATGACCGGGGCGTCCTCCTTGATCCCCCGTTCTTCGTAGGCGATGTCCTCCATCACGATCTCCGCGAAAGAGTCGAAGGTCCCCGATTCCTCACCCGGTGCCGTGATGTCCAGGGGTACGTCGGGGTAGGGCACGTGGCCGGCGCCCACCTCCGCCGCAAGATCGTTTGCATCCGACCAGTTCTCGAATCCCTCGGACTCGGGTCCCAGGAGCGCGTACAGATCGTAGAAGTCGAGGCAATCGACCTCGTTGTTAACGGAAGTGATCACCGAAAGTCCGTCGATCGCGACTTTCAACTCGATGAATTCGATGCCGTTCTTCTCGCAAACCTCGACCTCTTCCGGGTCGATCGGACGAGAAGCATCGGAGATGTCGGTGTCACCCTCGCAGAAGAGCTCGAAGCCGTCGGACGTTCCCGGCCCATCGACCTTGACCGCGACGTCGGGGTTCACAGCTATGTACTTTTCACCCACGGCGACAGAGATTGGCTCGACCGTGGACGATCCGGAGACCACCACATCCCCGGAGAGGTCTTCTGAACCCTCTCCTCCTGGATCGGTATCGTCGGAGGTGTCGGCACAGGCCGCACCTACCAGGGTGAGGGTCAGAGCGACGAGCAGGGTCTTCAGCCAGACCGCGTCGCGCATTTTCGTCATTGAGATCGCTTCCTCCTCGTTTGAGGACCCGCCACGGGCCCAAGCTCCATATGGAGCCCAACCTGAGGGCAAGCTAGCAACGGCATGTGGCAGACCGGCATCCTGTTCATGAACTCCGTGCGAACACCCCGGCGCTGAGGCCGAAAGGTGGGCGCTATAGGATGCTGGGCTTACGGGAAGTGGCGCAGCTTGGCAGCGCGCAGCGTTCGGGACGCTGAGGTCGCGGGTTCAAATCCCGCCTTCCCGACCAAAACCCGGATGAGAGGTTGATCCAAGACCGTCCTGGTCGCACCTCGGTACACGCGGCTCGCGTTATTCGACCCCTTTGAGCTCGACACGGGGGCCTCAGCCGGTGTGGATCTCCACGCGGGGTGGAGGGAAATACTCCGTCGAGAACAAGCGGGGCCCGTCGAAAGTGAGGATCCATACACTGCCCTTCTTCTTCGGGAGAGGATCGGGCAGATCAACTTGGTCCTCTAAGGCGAGCCTCGTGAGCAGGTCCGGGATCACGTCGCCCTGACTGCAAACGACCGTGGTGGTCAGCGACTCGCCCAGCTTCCTGAGGATGTGGATCGCCTCTTGCTCGTGGGCGGGGTAACCCTCCTCCGAGAAGAGATCATCCTCGTCGACGCGAAATCCTCTAGCGTCGGCGAAAGGAGCAACCGTCTGGACGCAGCGGGTGTAGTCCGCCGACACGATCTGTTGAACCTCGAACCGGGACAGCAAACGGACCAGTTCTTGAGCCTGTAGCCATCCGATCTCGTCGAGGGGACGCTCCCGGTCGTCCCCCTGCCACTTGGCGCGGTCACCGGCGCTCGCGTGCCGGACGAGTAAAACAGTTCCCGTCAGGGCCGGGCCGCTGACGAACCGTTTCAATAGTTCTTGGTCGTGAGGATGAGTCAGCGTGCCTTCGGCTTCGGCGGTTGACACCCACCTCAGTTTGTCGACCTCGTGGCTCTTTGAGAAGGAGCCCCCATCCGCCTGCATCGCCCAGTACCTCACAACTTTGGGTCGTGCTGCGCCCCTTTGCTTCTTGACGTAGCGGACCTCACCTAGAGGCCGGCCCATGGTCACCCGGTATCCGGTTTCCTCGAGGACTTCACGGACCGCTCCGTCGACGTCTGACTCGCCGGGTGTGAGCTTGCCCTTGGGGAACGTCCAGTCGTCGTATCGAGGTCGATGAATGAGGGCCACTTCCAGGCCCTCTTCGTCATTGTTCCGCCACAGGACACCGCCGGCGGCGCGGATGATCGACTCTCTTATCTCGTCAGCCAACCCAGGTTCTTCTTGCGATCGATCGTTGCCCAAACTTTCTTGATTTCCCTACGGGACTTTCTTGCTTCGGCCGCTTCCCGCTCGAACAATCTTCCCGCCGCAAACACAAAGTCAGCGTCTACGACATCCCCAGACACGCTGCCCCGTATCGTGCTCATCGCCACACTCGCGTCCTGATGCGCCCCCAGCGCGGCTTGCAGAGAGACGACATTCTCTGCGAAAACGAGCAACTCATTACGGCGCTTCTTGCCTAGCGCTGGAGCTACGGCCTCGGCCGCATACCGGACCTTCTTCGTCTTGATACGAATGTCATGCAAGACCTCATCGGAAGCCTCGGCAGATGCGGCTCTGGCTGCGCCCGACAGCTTTCTCCATCGAGTAGCCACAAGCGGCACGAGCACATCCTGGCACGGTCGCTCCGCTTCCTGGGTCGTGACCGGCCGCTCCGCCGCCGCCACCAACCCCTCGAGGAGGTCGATGTAGCGTTTTGACTGCAAGGCGGCTATCACGGTCTGGCGCGCGGCGGCCTGGCGATCCGCGAGGACCGCAAAAAGCTGAGAGAGCTGAGTCTCGAGGTCTTTCGAGGAAGCATGCAGGCGATCGATCATGACGTCGAGATCGCGAACCTCGCCTAGCACGTCCCCGATCCACTTCAGGTCCCGGGCGAGATCCTGCGCCCACTCCTTTTCGACAAGACTAGCGAAAGTCTTCAGGTCGCTCCGCAGGCGACGGCAGGCGACCCGCATCTGATGTAACCCCTCGGTGCTACCCAGTCTCGTCGGCGGATCGTTGCGAATGAGGCGAGAAACGTTCGCAGTCATAGCGGCCCGGACCGCATCCCTTGCAGGGTCCGAGGGCTTCACCGGGCCGGTTGGGGGCGGATCGGAGGCTGCCGAAGCCTTCTCGCCCAGGGCGCGAATGACCTTCGGGGTTTGGGGCCCTTCTGTCGCCCCCTTCCTTCGAATCGCGTTGCCGATCTTCGCGATGCCTATCCCATCTCCATCGATGGCCTCTATCTCCAGCTCACGAAAGCGTTGCGTCACACGCCGACCATGCAACACGGCCACTTCGTCGTACGCGAGTTCAGCAAGAGGCTCGTCCGTCCCCATGTCTCGCACCAACCAACGCTTACGTTTGGTGCGCAAGCGCACGACCGGCTTCAGCCCCTCGTGTCTGATGATTGCAGCAACGAGCCTCTTGAGCTCGGTCGGAATCTGCGCCTGTTTGCCCACGAATTTCAACTCATCTCGCCCATCGTCCCCCGGGAGCTTTAGCGTCCAGGTCCCTCGGTTCTCGCCGGTGCGAAAGCGAAGACTCGCGCGCCACCGAGCAAGCCTCAGATCCTCGGTGTCGTAGTAGGTCGCGCTGAGCGTTTGCTCGGGCAGCTCTCCTACTTCGTAGTCTTCCAGGACGTGGAGGGTCGAGAGATCGAAACCATCGTCGAGCTCGAGCTTGAGCTCGATCTCACGCATCTTCGGCGGCCCGCCTCATCAATTCTGCTTGGTGAGAGACCACGATTCCGTTGTCGGGCGACAACCTCGTCCACCGGCCGTCGGGTCCCAAAGTCGAGGCCGTAGCGTTGTCAGAAAGCGCAAGGTCTAGGACCGACCGCAAGCGCGAAGCGGTCTCTTCGGACTTCACTTTCACCAACGCTTCGACGCGACGGTCCAGGTTCCGGTGCATCAGGTCGGCGCTCCCGATGTACAGCTGATCCTCGCCATTCTCGAAGAAAAGAATCCGTGAGTGTTCCAGGAACCGACCGAGGATGCTGCGAACCCTGATGTTGTCGCTCAGGCCACTCACACCCGGTCGAAGCATGCAGATGCCACGGATGATCAGGTCGATCTGCACCCCTGCCTGCGACGCGTGGTAGAGGGCATCGATGATCGCTTCGTCGGCGAGACCGTTGACCTTGATGATGATGCGCGCAGTATTGCCACTTTCTGCGGCTTGGATCTCCCCCTCGATCAGTTTGACGATATGTGCGCGCATGCCGTGCGGTGCGACGATCAGGGATCCGTAGCTCGTACGCCGCGAGTATCCCGTTAGGTAGTTGAACAAGTGGCTGACATCCGCTCCCAGTTCCTGGTCCGCCGTGAGCAGACCGAAATCCTCATAGATGCGGGCCGTTTTCGGGTTGTAGTTGCCCGTTCCCACGTGCGCGTATCGACGAAGGCGCTCTCCCTCCTGTCTGACAACGAGACAGAGCTTCGAGTGCGTCTTGAGACCGAGGACCCCGTAGACGACATGGCACCCTGCCCGCTCGAGGGCTCTCGCCCAGTTGATGTTCGCCTTCTCGTCGAAGCGCGCCTTTATCTCGACAAGAACCACAACCTGCTTTCCTGATTCAGCTGCGGTAACAAGCGCGTCCACGATGGACGACTGACCGCTAGTTCGATAGAGGGTCTGTTTGATCGCGAGCACGTCGGGGTCCTCCGCTGCCTGTTCGATGAATCGTTGAACGCTGGTGGCATAGGAGTCATAGGGATGATGAACCAGGATCTCTCGTCTTCGTAGGATCTCGAAGATGTCGACGGGGGCATCTTCTGTCTCCAGAAGGGGCGGACGAGTAACGGGCTGGAACGCCTCGTCCTTGAGGTCTGGACGATCGAGATCATAGATGTCCCATAGGGCCGAAAGGTCTAGCGGCCGCGGAAGTGGGTGCATCTCCTGAGCGGTTACGTCTAGCTCCCGCGCGAGAAGTTCGACGATATGAGGAGGCATTCCCTCCTCGATCTCGAGTCGAACGGCCGGCATGAAGCGGCGCCTTCGGAGCTCGTCTTCTAGCGCGCGCAAAAGGTCCTCGGCGTCGAAATCGCTCACCTCTACATCGCCGTTCCTGGTGACGCGGAACGAGTAATGCTCGACTACATCCATCCCCGGAAAGAGGTGGTTCGCATGTGCGGCGATCACATCCTCGATCGGGACGAGAACGTCATCCTTAGGAAGAGAGATGAAGCGCGGCAGCAGAGGCGGCACCTTAACTCTCGCGAAGTGTTCACGATCCTCCCGCGGGTCTCGCACGGTCACGGCGAGGTTGAGCGAAAGATTCGAGATGTACGGAAACGGATGGCCGGGGTCAACGGCAAGGGGTGTGACTATCGGAAAGATCCGTTGGAGGAAGAGTTCGTCCAGCTCGCGACGCTGCGACCCAGCGAGCTCCTCATAACTCATTATCTGGATCCCAGCCTTGGCAAGGCCGGGCATCACATCCTCGGAAAAGACGTCCGCGTGCCTCCTAACCATCGGCTCGACCTTTTCGGCGATAGCCTGCAGTTGATCGCGTGGGGTCAGGCCATCTGGGGAGCGAGTGACCATGCCGGCGGCCAGTTGCCGTTTCAGCCCCGCGACGCGCACCATGTAGAACTCATCGATGCTTGACGCAAAGATCGCCAGGAACCTAGCGCGTTCCAGCAACGCCGAGAACCCGTCCTCTGCCAAATCGAGAATCCGCTCGTTGAAGTCGAGTACCGACAGCTCTCGGTTCAGAAAACGGTCGGGGCCACGCTCGCCGGCATGAGGCATAGCGCGGAACATAGCCAAGCTTTGTGAACTTAAAATGACTTTTTCGACTTCCTCCTGGGTTTTCGCGACCTCAAAGCACGTTGACGCCGCCGATCAAACGTCCAGTAATGTCTCCGCCCTTACCGGCTCCGGATGCAGCTTGGTGGGAGGCTACTCAGACACGGGTCAACTCAGCCTTGCGATGATGTCGTCCTTCGCCTTGTTGATGACCTCGCGGATGTTCTGGAGATTGTTCTTTTCCTTGTTGACGCTCCCGGTACCGTCGCCACCGTTCGTGAGCATCTTGCGCGCCTGTGTGAGTTCATCGCGCACCACCTCGGTCACTACGTCTCGGACCGCCTCTTTGATTTCCGCCTTAGTTGCCATCTCGTCAAACTCCTCTCCTGGAACCTTGTGATACTCAGGCCGCCCAAATCCGATGATGTCCTTTTCGCTAGGGCTGTGGGTCACGCGCGATACCCTGTCGTTGTAGTTGCCCTCGATCGAGTCAAAGTGCCCATCCGGCCGAATCAAGTCGACAAATCCGATGTGCCGCCGTGACTCATCATCCGAAATTATTAAGACGAGATCCCCTACGCGAGGTGTGTCAAATATCCGACCTCGTGCTTGGAAGAAGTCCCGCATCCCCCGCACGGCCGCGTTCTTGGGAATGATCGATGTGGGAATCTTCGCAGCGGAGGCAACCCAAGACTGATACACCGCGCACCACATGAAAGCGTCGCCTTTAACGGCATGTTCGTAGAACCATGTGTTGTACTTGACGTTGTTAGACCCCAACGGGGACTGCAATGAGTTGCTCTTACCATTTTCTTGGCGGTGGAGGTTCCGAAGACGTTTGATTACTTCCTCTCCGGCCATTACTCATCACCCCCGTCGTCTGAGGGGGAATGCGGTACCTCCGGAAAGCTGTCCTTTCCGATGAGTTCGCCGTTCTCATCCTCGATGGGGAGGACATGATCGCTCTCGTCCGTCAGATGGCGAAGCTCGACGCCATCCACAACCCCAACGACTTCTCCGGGGGCGGCGTCAACGTCGCCAACCTCCGCCTGCGGGTCAGCCTCCTCGGCGCCAGCTAAGAGTTCTTCTAATTCCTCGGGTGGATCATCGAGCAAACTCGAGTCAAAAGCTTCAGCCATAGTGACTATCCTTCTCGGCGGGTTGGCCGGGGTCAAGGTACTTTCGGAGACTTCCTACCCGCGCGAGCGGGCGTCATTCCTACTGTCTCTTCTTCCAAGGGGCGACATTCTCGGCCCGCTCAAGACGACTCTCGACTCGACTACATCCTGATCTTCGTGACCTTTTGGACAAGTTGGCTTGCCCACTGGTCAATCGTCCAGCACAAGCTCCGCTATCTGGACCGTGTTCAGCGCGGCGCCCTTCCGGAGGTTGTCGGCGACGCTGAAGAACTCGAGGGCGTTGGGGTCGTCGAGATCCTGACGGATGCGACCCACGTAGCAGGGGTCGCGACCCGCAGCGAGTTGGGGCGTGGGGTAGATGCCGCGCGACGGGTCGTCGACCACCTCGACGCCGGGAGCCTCCGACAGCACGGAGCGCGCTTCCTCGACGCCGACGGGCTGATGGAACTCGGCATGGACCGAGACCCCGTGGCCCACCATCGTCGGCACCCGCACGCAGGTGGCGGTCACGGGAAGCCCGACGATCCCGAGGACTTTCCTGGTCTCCTCGCCGACCTTGATCTCCTCGCTCGTGTAACCGTTATCGCGCATCGAACCGATCTGCGGGATCACGTTCATGGCCAGGGGATGTGCGAATACCGCGCCGGCCTCGAGAACCTCGCGTGCCAGTCCCCGGCCGACGAGATCCGGCTCCTTGGCCACCGTCTCGGTCTGGTCCCAGAGTTCGTCGACGCCGCCCTTCCCGGCTCCGGATGCTGCTTGGTAGGAGGAGGCGATCAACCGGGCCAGGATGAAGCGGCGGTGAAGGGCTGCCACCGGGAGGACCATCGCCAGCATCGTGCAATTCGGGCTGGCGATGATGCCCTTCGGAGGGTTCCTTACCTCGTCCGGGTTCACTTCGGGGACGACGAGCGGGACGTCCTCATCCATGCGCCACGCGGCCGAGTTGTCGATGATCGTGACCCCTCGTTGCACGGCGCGAGGAGCCCACTCCTTCGAGACATCGTCGGGAACATCGAACAGGGCCAGGTCTGCTCCGTCGAACACACTGTCGTCGAGTTCCATCACCTCGAGGGACCCGCCGCGGTAGGAGAGCTGCCGGCCGGCGGACCGCGCCGAGGCGACCGGTAACAGCTCAAGGTCATCGAAGGCCGGACGCTCGGCGAGGATCGACATGATCTCGCCCCCCACCGCGCCTGTTGCGCCGACGATCACGAGCTTCATTCGGCCGCCTTGCCAGGAGCACGCAACGCGCGGATCTGATCCGTGGCCGTTGCCGGGTGCTGCTCGCGAAGCACAACATCCTCCGACAGCTTGAAGCGCTCATGGACGACCTGGACGGCCCGTTCGACATCCGTGGCACGCACCACGCAAGAGATGCGGATCGACGACGTCGAGATGATCTCGATGTTCACCCCGGCGTCGGACAACGCGTCGAACATCTCGGCGGCAACTCCAGGATGTGTCTTCATCCCCGCGCCGATCAACGAGACCTTCGCGATGTCCGCGTCGGTCTCCAACCCTGAGGCCCCCACCTGCTCCACCGTTGTGCGTAAAACCGATTCCGCACGACGGAGATCTTCGGCCGGCAACGTGAAGGAGATGTCGGTTCGGCCCTCCTCGGCCACGTTCTGCACGATCATGTCGATATTGATGCCCTCATCGGCAAGTGGGCGAAAGACGCGCGCGGCGATGCCCGGCGTGTCCGGGACCCCGACGATCCGGACCTTCGCCTCGGACGTGTCGTGAGCGATGCCGGAGATGATCGCTTGTTCCATCCGTTGGTCCTCCTCTCTCACCCACGTGCCTTCCTGGTCTGAGAACGTAGAACGCACATGGAGGAGCACGCCGTGGTTCCGAGCGTATTCGACGGAGCGAAGCATCAGAACGCGGGCACCGGCAGCGGAGAGCTCGAGCATCTCTTCCCATGACACCGCGTGAAGCTTCGCGCGCGTCGGGGACGATGCGGGGATCGGCTGTGTAAACGCCCTCTACGTCCGTGTAGATCTCACATGCATCCGCTTCGAGAGCGGCGGCGAGAGCAACGGCCGTCGTATCCGAACCGCCTCGGCCCAGGGTCGTAACGTCGTAGGCCGTCGACACTCCCTGGAAGCCGGCGACGATGACGATCTTGCCTTCATCGAGGGCCTCCAGGACCCGGCGGGCCCGGACGTCTACGATCCGAGCCCTACCGTGACTCGTATCGGTCACGATCCCCGCCTGGGAACCCGTCAGAGAGATCGCCTCCCGACCGAGCTCGTTGATCGCCATCGATAGCAAGGCCATCGAGATCCGTTCGCCGGCCGTGAGTAGCAGATCGAGCTCCCGGGCCTGGGGCGCCGGCGAGATCTGGGCTGCGAGATCCACCAGCTCGTCGGTGGTGTGGCCCATCGCCGAGGCGACCACGCACACCCGTTGTCCGGCTTCGGCGGCCTTTACCACGCGCTGCGCTACGTGCTTGATCCGCTGAGCATCCCCCAGCGAGGTGCCACCGTATTTCTGAACGATGAGGGCCATGGAGCAAACCTAGCCCCTTCCCGGGCGGGAACGGCTCATTCTGCATCGCGCGGAGCGTCCTCGCGCGGTTTGTGCGCCCCGGCCGGAGGGTAACTACCTGTCTTGCACTTCGGGGTCAGGCACGGCCCCGGGCGGACAACTGAGGGGAGAAACAATGGGTAAGCGCAAGCCGATCGCGGCGATGCTGGCTGTCGCGATCACCGCAGGACTCGTCATCGGACCCGCAGCGCTCACGAGCGCTCACACGACGAGGACGAGAGGAAGCAACGTCAAGAGCCTTCCGATCCACGGACATGTCGAGGGCACGGGTAAGAAGTTCTTCGGAACGTTGAAGGTCAAGAAGTTCCGCACGAACGCCGCCGGCGACCAGCTCAGGGTCGTGGGCGAGGTCAGCGGTCGTCTGGTGAATGCCAACGGCAAGGTCCTCAAGCGGGTCGATGGCAAGAAGGTCGTCGGACCCGTCCAGAACATCAGCGTAGACGGCGCAGAGCCGACGAGTACGTTCGACGCATCGGCGTCCGCCGCCACGTGCAACATCCTCAGGTTGACTCTCGGTCCGCTCGACTTGGACCTTCTGGGCCTTGTGGTCCATCTCAACAGGGTCGTTCTAGTCATCGACGCTGAATCCGGACCTGGGAATCTCCTCGGGAACCTGTTGTGTGCCGTTGCAGGTCTTCTCGATGGTGGCCTGGATCTCGATGCCGTCTTGGGCAGCATCGCCGACATCCTGAACGCGATCCTCGGCATCCTGCGTCTATAGGACGCTTGCTGGTTCAGAACTAAAGAGGGGGCCCGATCGGGCCCCCTCTTTCCTTTTGTCTCCATCTAGCAATGGCGGCTGTGGTCGGGACAATCCTGTCCTCTGTCGGGGTTCGGATCGCCTTCCGTCGGGCGCGGGCCCCGACCCTGATTCTCATGCTTCGGGTGCTTCGGTGGCTTGGGTGGCTCGGGATCGCCCCCTCCACCGGGCTCTTCCCCGGGATCTTCGCCGCCCGGTTCCTCACCCGGTCCATCGCCGCCCGGTTCCTCACCCGGGCCTTCCCCGCCGGGTTCCTCAGCCGCGGGCCCCTCATCCCCATCCGATCCTCCGCCGAGCACCATGGGTTCCTGCATGAGACCTGTGGCCCCCGGTTCAGCCGTGAGCGAGCGCCGCCCTGCCTCCGGCCCACGAGGGCCCCGGACCGGCGTCTCCGGGCCCTCCGAGACGGTTCCCTCGGAGTCGCCCGGGGCTGAGCTCTTGTCGGACGCACCGGACCCGTTCGAGCGTTCGGTCTGAGCGGGCTCCGCCAGGGCTCTATCCAGAGGGCCGGCACCGGGAGGCAGGAGGGACGCGCCGACGATCGCCACGAGTCCCGCGCTTGCAACCGCGGACGCTAGACCACTCGCACCGACGTGTTTCGACCACAGCGTTGCGCGCGATACGAACGCAAGCCCCAGGATCCCCGCGCCGACGCGAACCCGATCCGGGAGGATCGCTATGAATGCTTCAACCACCTCGGGATCGAACTGGGTGCCGGCTCCCTCCCGCAGCGTGCTGATCGCTCGCTCTCGTCCGAACGCGGATCGGTAGGGACGCGTGGTGGTCATCGCATCGTACGCGTCCACAACCGAGATGATCCGAGCCGGCAAAGGGATCTGGGAGGAGCTCAACCCAACCGGGTACCCGGTCCCATCCCATCTCTCGTGATGATGGCGTACGGCCGCAACGACTTCCGCACTGCCCACGAGGGCGACCATCCGGGCACCGATCTCGACATGTTCCTGTACCAACGAGCGTTCCTCATCGGTCAGGCTCCCGGGCTTGCGCAGGATCCGGTCGGACAATCGGATCTTCCCGACGTCGTGCAACACCGCTGCCTTGTCGAGCTCGCTGATCAGAGTCTCTGGAAGACCCAGTTGTTCGGCCGTTGCAACCGCATTGCGACGGACCCTCTTGCTGTGACCATGGGTGTAGGGATCCTTCGACTCGAGCGCGGCGGTCAGGTCGTAGAGCACGTCCAGTTTCTTCTCGCGCACGAGCCATGCACCACGGTGTGGGCGGCCGCTCGTGTCCACTCCCAGAAGATGGGCGTTGGTCGCCACGCGCTCCTCCGCGTTCCTGCGTCGCATCCAGGACCAGATCATCAGCTCGCCGAAGTTGACCTCCGCGGACTCCGCCTGGCGTTGCCAGAACGCGGACCCTGCAACGCCGACCAGCAGGGCCACGCCCAGACCCAGGCCTACCGAGAGAGGGGCTGTTGGGCTAGGGACGAAGATGGGCAGGGCGCCGAACACGAGCAAGGCGGGCAGCATCACGACCAGGAAAGTGGCGAAGAGCGCGGTCGGAAGGAGCTCCTGAAAGTCCCTATGCCGTCCTGGGTGACGATCCATTGGATTTCCTCCGGCCCACGGGCCCAGCCATCGCACATCGGGAGCGCTTGCGCAGGCAGCGCAAACAAGGCCGGTTCACCAGCCCATATGACACATCGTCACTGAACGGTGACGCTATGGCAAGGGGGTACCTGAGCCTCCTTAGAGGTCAGCCGCCGATGGCCCGACGACCCTCGAGCGCCCGTCCGAGCGTGACCTCGTCCGCGTACTCGAGATCCCCGCCCACGGGCAATCCACTGGCCAGCCGGGTCACGACCATCCCCGAGGGCCCGATCAGGCGAGCCAGGTACATGGCGGTCGCCTCTCCCTCGATGTTCGGGTTGGTTGCGACGATGACCTCGGACACGGCCTCGTCCGGATCGCTCACCTGGAGACGGCCCAACAACTCGGCGATGCGCAGATCCTCGGGACCGATCCCCTCTATCGGCGAGATGGCGCCCTGGAGGACGTGATACAGGCCCTTGTATTCCCGCGTTCTCTCGATGGCGACGATATCTGGGGGCTCCTGAACGACACAGATGATGGAGCGATCGCGCCGTCCGTCGCGACAGAACTCGCACACCTCCTCATCGGAGACGTTGAAGCAAACGCGGCACAGACGCACTTTCTCTTTGACTTCGACGATCGCTTCGGAAAGACGCGAGGCCTCCGCGGTGGGGATCTTGAGAATGTAGAAGGCGACCCGCTGGGCGCTCTTGGGTCCGACCCCCGGCAACCTTGCGAGCTCGTCTATCAGCCTTTGAACCGGGCCCGCGTACAACTACATGCCGGGGAGCCCCATGCCCCCCATCCCACCCGCCAGGGGGCCGAGCGCTTCTTGCTGCGCTTCGGCTGCCTTTCCCAAAGCGTCGTTGACCGCGGCGGTAACCGTGTCCCCCAACATCTCGATGTCGTCTGCGTCCGGTTCCCCGTCGAAGAGGGAGGGATCGATCGTCACATTCACGATGCGCTGATCTCCTGTGACCAGCACTTTCACGGCTCCGCCACCGGCGCTGCCTTCGAACTGCTCCTCCGCCAGCTCGGCCTGCGCCTCTTGCATCTGCGCGGCCATCTTCTGAGCCTCTTTCATCATGCGTTGCATGTCCTTCATGAGTCTCCTATCTCTCCTCGACGACCTCGGCGCCGAAGCCTTTCTTAAGCATCTCGACGGGGTCTTGCGGACTTTCGCTGACGGGGCGAGCCTCGGCGTACTCCGCAGCCTCGTCCGCGGAGGCGGGCTCGACGGCCGCGTCCTGGCCGCGCGCGACGAATGAAACCTCGGGACGGATGCCGAGGGCCGCATGGATCCCATCCAAGAAGGCGCTGCGCGCGCGTTCGTCGGCCATCGAGGATCGGTGAAACTCCGATTGCACCTCGACCACGAGCGTCCCGGCGTCGAAGCTCACCGGTCGCGAGGGGCTCAACAAACCCCAGACGCGCTTGCTGACCCGATTCACTTCCTTGAGGGTGGCAGGCCACGCGTCGCGCACGTGCCCGAGTCCGAGATGTTCGGGCGCCGCCGGAGCGCTGGAGGGATCCGCGGGCGGGTCGGCTGCGACCTCGGTGGGAACCGAGGCCGGTGTTCCGCGTTCGGCCTTTGGCTCGGGAGCGGGAGTAGACGGCTTGGTCGCCGGCTTGGAGCTCCGTGAGGACGAAGACGGTACAGAGGCCGCGCTCTTCCCGAGATCCTCCTCTTTCACGACCTCGCCCCGTCCCGCGGGCTCGGCTTCGATCGTGTTGCCCGCGATCGTGACGTTGCCCTCCAGGCCGATCCGGCGCTCGAGTCTCTCGATGCGACCCATCAGCCCGTCCGCAGAAGGATCGGTCTCGGGAGCAGCGGCACGCACGAGAGCCACCTCGAGGAGCAGCCTGTGATTCGGGGAGTTGCGCATCTCGGTGATCGCTTTCGCGACGAGGTCGAGGATCCTCATAAGAGTCCCGTTCGTGAAGTTCTCGGATTGTGCGAGGAGACCGGCGCGGTCCTCCTCGCTCACGTCCAGCAACCCTGCCGCATCCGGAGCGGTCCGTACCAATAACAATGAGCGCGCGTGTTGAAGCACGCCGAGAGCGAGTTGACGCGGGTCCGCCCCCTGGGCCACGAGTTGATGGAGTGAGGAGAACACCCCTCCGGGGTCGGACCTCACGATCGCATCGAACATCTCGAAGAAGACCTCTTCGCTGCGTTCGCCCAGCATCCGTTCCGCTTCTTCAGCGGAGATATGGCCCTGGAGACTCGAGAGTTGATCCAACGCGGACAGAGCGTCGCGCACGCTTCCCTCGGAATGACGCGCAACGAAGGCAAGAGCTGACTGATCGATGTCGATCGTCTCGAGCTTCGCTACTTGAGCCAGATGGTCTTCGACGATCTCGGCGGGAACCCGACGAAAATCGAAACGCTGCGTGCGCGAGATGATCGTCGGCAGCACCTTGTGAGCCTCGGTCGTGGCGAGGATGAAGAGGACGTGGCCGGGGGGCTCCTCGAGCGTCTTGAGAAGCGCATTGAAGGATCCGGCCGACAACATGTGCACCTCGTCGATCACGTAGACCTTCCGACGCCCCCCTGCGGAGGCCAGAGGTACCCCGGCGAGGATGTCCCGCGTCTCGTCAACCTTCGAATGCGACGCCGCGTCCATCTCGATGACGTCGAGCGACGACCCATCCGTGATCGAGACGCATGCCGGACAGACCCCGCAGGGATCCGGGGTCGGACCCTTCTCGCAATTGAGCGCCTTCGCGAGGATCCGCGCGGTACTTGTTTTCCCGGTCCCGCGTGGGCCGGTGAAGAGGTACGCGTGCGAGACGCGGTCCTCTGTGATCGCGTTGGACAGCGTCGAGGACACATGTTCTTGCCCGAGGATCTCGGAGAAGCTCTGGGGCCGGTACTTGCGATACAGCGAGAGATAGGCCATCGAGGGGCATCCTATTCGGGGGTGGTGTCGGTTCGATGTGACGGCCGTGCACCCCGTCCTGGACCCTCGAACGACCGACGCTATCCCCGGCAGCCGGCTCCGGCCGGGCGTCCCTGCGGCACACCCGGTACACCGCTTACGGCTGCTCCCTTCCGGGCCTGACCGGGTTCACGGCTCCGGGTCGCGCAGGACCCAACCATCAACGCTGCACACCGGGGGCTGCCCGGTCCCTCAAGGGCCGCGGACGGGTAATCGGCCCGGCATGTCGAGGGTTTCCGATTCAGGGGACCCCGAGCCCCCCGCCTAGCACGACCGCCACCGAGCCTAACCGCCGGCGCCGTCTACGCCCTCATGCGTGGGCTCGTACAGCTCTATCAAGTGGCCATCGGGGTCCCGCAGGTATGCCACCCGCATGAACCAAGCTTCCTGATCGTGGGGGTCCTTGACGAAGGTCACGCCGGCGCGCGCCAGGCGGTCGTGAGCGGCATCGACGTCGTCGACCTCCAGGCTCACGATCGCCCCATCGGGGCGACCTTGTGGAAGCGGTCGGTGCTCGGCACCGATCACCTGATCCGCGAGCTCCCGGCGGTAGAGGCCCAGCGCGACTCCCTCCCATCGGAACTCCACGTACACGCCTGCGTCGGTCGCCACTTCGAGGCCCAGCACATCGCGGTAGAAAGCGACCGCCCGGTCGATGTCGTCGGTCAGAAGTCGCACGTTCGTCAGTCGCAAGGGGCCTCCCCCAGTGGATCGTCTCAGCCAGCGGAGGCGAAGGGATTTGAACCCTTGGGCCCTTTCAGGCCACACGATTTCCAGTCGTGCCGATTCGGCCGCTCTCGCACGCCTCCGGTCGGGATTCTAAGTGCGCCCCACACCCGGCCCAGTCCGCGCAAAAGAGGAGGACCAGACCGGCGGGGGGAGGCGAGCGAGGGTTCTTGGTTCTCGTTGGACTTGGTCTGCGTAACCGACGAGGAGGCGGTGTCGGCCGGAGGGAGGCTCAAAAGGTTTTGCCTCCCGGAGCGCCGGCGCCGCCCCCGCAGGAGGACCCAGACCGCCGCGGGGGAGGCGAGCGAGGGTTCTTGGTTCTCGTTGGACTTGGTCTGCGCAACCGACGAGGAGGCGGTGTCGGCCGGAGGGAGGCTCAAAAGGTTTTGCCTCCCGGAGCGCCGGCGCCGCCCCCGCAGGAGGACCCAGACCAGACCAACGAGCCGAGAGCGGAGACGAGCGGTGGGGGCGGGATTTGAACCCGCGGAGGGCGTGAACCCTCAATCGCTTTCGAGGCGATCCCGTTATGGCCGCTTCGGTACCCCACCTGGAAGGGGCGAGTATAAGGGCGGGTCAGGAGCCTCTTCTGCTCGCGAAGAAGCCGCGCAACAGGTCCGACGACTCGTCCGCAAGGACCCCGGTCGTGATCTCGACCTCGTGATTGAGGCGGGGATCCTGAGGGATGTTGTAGAGCGAGTACGCGGCCCCCGCCCTCGGGTCGGGGCAGCCATAGATCAGCCTGCGAACCCGGGCGAGTACCAGGGCCCCGGCGCACATCGCGCAAGGCTCCAGCGTCACGTAGATGGATGCTTGGTCGAGGTGTCGCGATGACAGTGCTTCGGCCGCGGCTCTGAGAGCGAGGATCTCCGCGTGCGCCGTTGGATCGTTCCGCGCCTCCCGCTCGTTGCCTGCCTCCGCGACTACCGAGCCATCCACGACCACAACAGCACCGATCGGGACTTCGCCGTTGTTCAGTGCGTCGCGCGCTCGGTCGAGCGCGACGCGCATGAAGTCTTCGTCGGATGTCACTCCGTGCGGCGTGACTTCAACTTACGGGCTGCAACCTGGTACTTCTCCTTGCACCAGTTGAGGATGTCGGTGGCGATGTCGTACTCGGATCCCAGGATCGCCAGCCCCCCCAACACGATCGGCAGGGACCACGGGCCCGGCAGGGGGATGATCGCGATCCCGCAAGCCACGAGGAGTACACCCAGGATCGTGACGATGAGCCGGCGCGTGAAGGCGGTGATCGACCGGGGTTTGTGTAGGAAGTCCTTCTCTACGTCGGGATCGAAGCGTCCGGGATGGCGCTCGTGCTCGAACCGTCCGTCCCCACTGGGTGCCCGTCGAGCGAACGCACGGAGGAAGCTCGTGCAACGTGATGCCGTTGCGGGGCTACCGACCGGCACCTGGACGCACACGGATGCTTGGGGAGTTTTCACGCCGAGTAGGGGACCGCCATGCGGGTCGCGATCGATCCCCCAGGAGACGATCTCGTCCCATTCGACGGGAGCGTGGCCGTCGCTTCCCCCCGACCAGTGGACGATGAAGCGACGATCCGTCACGTAGGCGTATCCCTGTTTACGGCTCTCGGGATCGCGGGCGTGGGCCCAGAAGACGACCGCCTCGCCATCCTCGAGATAGGGGCGAGCGTGGCCCTCGATCTGCTTGGATCGCTGCTCGCCTATGAAGCTGCTGACTCCCACGAGACGCTTCCTCCCCCGCTGGTCCGAGCAGCCGGCCCTGCCGTCGAACGAGTACGCCCGGAGGGATTCGAACCCCCGACCTTCCGGTCCGTAGCCGGACGCTCTAATCCACTGAGCTACGGGCGCCTTGTGAGAGAGGCTATCGCGACGCCGCGACGAACTCGACCTGATCGAGTCGCAGGAACTCGGCGGAGGCGCAGGGATTTGAACCCTGGAAGGGGTTTAAACCCCTTAACGCATTAGCAGTGCGCTCCCTTCGGCCGCTCGGGCACGCCTCCCGGTGATGGGGGAATGATAGCCGTCGGCGGCTACTCCTCCGGTTGGGTCTCGAGCGTGCTGCGCTCGATCTCGAACTCGCTCCCGGCCCCTCTGAAGCTCACGTAGTCCATCGCCACCGGCGCGCCGAGACGGAAGTACACGATCTCGGCCTCGAACGGCAGCTCGGTCTCGGCTACGAACGAGCCCAGTCCCGTAGCTCCCGTCGAGCCGACGGTCAGCACGATCGTGCCGTCTCTCTCCTCGAGCGAGCGCTCGTGCGTATGGCCGGCCAGCACCAGGGGAACCGCGCCGATCGAGGACTCGGCCATGCGGGCGTCGTGAACGGCGAGCACATCCGGCATAGCGCTCTCGACCTCGGCGGCGACATCCTCCGCCTCAGCCACCCGGATCTCGTTTCCCTCTTCCGTCGAGGTTTCGTTCGACGCCGTGAAGGTTGGATCGGCCCATCCCAGGATAGAAACGTCCTCCACCTCAGCGAGGGTCTCGTCCAGCAGCTCGACGTTGTCGACGTCACCCAGCTCCGCCCGGGTCGAGAACGAGTCGTGATTCCCGGGGACGAAGAGATAGGGAACCCCGATGCTTCCGATGAGGTCTCCGATGCGTCCCTCGATCGCCTCGCCGAAAGACGTCAGGTCACCCGTGTCGATCACGGCATCGACCGCGAACCTCCGAGCCAGCTGCTTGGCGACCTCGACGCCCAGAGGATTGGAATGGATATCGCTGACATGGAGGATCGAAACGCTGTCCTCTGCCGGACTCTGGTTGGGTTGGGCGACGAGAGCAAGCAGTTCGGAGAGTCTCTCCGCTCCCGTCTCGTAGCGCGAGCGAAGCTCCTCGAACGATTGCACACCGCGATCGACCGCCTCCATGACCTGAGGCGCGCGCACGAGCTCGCCACTGAACTTCGGCTGCTCGAACGCATCCACGTCGAAGGTCGCGGCCGAGAGGAGCATGCACGCACCGGTCACCAACAATCCGCCGGCTGCTCCCGCGGCCACGAGAGTCCAGCGACGGCGCGGCAGCAGCGCCCCCGTGAGCGCTCCGATCACGAGTCCTCCGAGAAGAAGACGGACCGTGAGCGCGGCTGCGAGGCCCCTGAGGCCGTCCTCGAGCTGAGTCGCGAGCTCGTCCGTCCCCCCGGAATCCAGTACCTCGCCGAGCGCCGTGAAGTCGAGCCTGCTGAGCTGGATGTCGAAGACCAGGGGCGAGGTGTGGGTCGGCGCCGACACGGTTCCCAGTGGGGGCACGATCACCTTGGTGAGGCCGGTCCCGATAGAGGTACGGGTCGCGACCGACGCGGGGCCCAGGTCGTGATTCGTAGCGGGGATGAACCGGATGCCGAGGAGTGCCACGATGCCGCCGAGCGCGGCCGCAAGCACCAGACTCCCCACTTGCTTCCGAACCCCGCGAGAATGGTCCATGCCAGCGAACATACGACGCGAACGAGGAGAGCCCGATGAGAACCAGAAGGTCACTGATCTGTGCCGCGCTGGCCGCGATCGGGATCCTGGCATCGATCGCTCCGGCGACGGCGCTGCCTCGAGGCCTTCGCGTCCGAGCGTATAAGAGCAACCTGTCTTTTCCGGTCGACATGTCTTGGGTCCCGGGAACGCGCAAGGTTTTCTTCACCGAGAAGAACACCGGCAAGATACGGATCCTCATCGGCCAACGCTTGAAGGGCCGGGCTTGCAAAAACCTCGATGTGAATAGCTCGGGCGAAGGCGGAGCCTTGGGGATCGAGCTACATCCGAACTTCAAACGCAATCACTGGCTCTACGTCTATTACACGAATGCCTCTCCGTTGGAGAATCGCGTGACGCGCTTCAAGGTCGTGAGGGGACGATGCAGATTTCCCGAGAGGATCCTTTCAAACATAGATGGTTCCGGTCAGTACCATCACGGGGGACAACTCGAATTCGTGGGCAACCATCTGTTCGTTTCCATCGGGGAGAGTCACAATGCCGCCCGAGCGCAGAACACCGGCTCGCGCCAAGGCAAGATCTTGCGCTTGAATGCGGACGGGAGCATCCCGGATGGGAACCCCTTCAGCACAGCAGGTGACCGGAACCCGGTGTGGAGCTACGGGCATCGCAACCCATTCGGCCTCGCTCGCAAGCCCGGGACCCGACAGTTGTTCGAGACCGAGAACGGACCGGAGTGCGACGACGAGATAAACCGCATCGTGAAAGGCCGCAACTACGGGTGGGGGGCGTCCTACCAATGCGGAACCGCGGGCGCCGGGCCGAACCCCAAGAGACCACTGTTCCGGTGGAGCGACACGATCGCAGTTACGGACGCCTGGTGGTACGCGGGGAGGCTAGGCCGTTTAAGTGGCGATCTCTACGCCGGCGATTTCGGAACGGGCCGGATCCATCGCTTCGATCTCAACAATGCCGGAACAAATATCCGTCGACACCGGATCATCCACAACGCACCCGGCGGGATAACCGACGTTTCAAAGGGGCCGGGCCGTTGGCTCTACTTCATGACCTCCTCGGCCATCTTCAGGATCGTGCGCAACTGAGCCTCTAGAGGTAGGTCCCCTGGCCGTGGTCCGGGGGCGTCGCGTCGCCGGGTCCCTGTGCGCTTCCCGGGGGTCCACCACCCATTGGAAGGCCGGGGCGCCTCATCTCCTCGAGCCGCTGGCGCGTCTCCATCTGCTGAGCGAAAAGCATCGCTTGGATCCCGTGGAACAGGCCCTCGAGCCAGCCCACCAACTGAGCATGAGCAACTCTGAGCTCCGCGTCGCTGGGGGAAGCGTCGTTGAACGGAAGACTTAGCCGAGTCAACTCTTCGCGCAACTCCGGCGACAGGATCTCGGCTAGTTCGGAAACGGACGTCTCGTAGATCTCGCGTAAGCGAGAGCGACTCGCATCATCCAGGGGTGCCTGGCGGACCTCCTCGAGGAGCTGGCGCGCCATAGCGGCGATCCGCATGACCTTGGCAGGATGCTGAACGGCCTCGGGGCCGCCGTCTTCCTTCGCGTCGGCGTCGGACGACTCTTGCTCCCCGAGCACAACCACGTTCTGATCCTCGTCGGGTGAATCCGTCATGAACCTCGCCTCCATAGAGAAGAGCGAGCGACGAACATCGCCACCCGCTCTGCAAGCCTACCCTCGGGCGATGAAGCTCAATCGGTCAGCAGGAGGGCATGCTCAGTCTCGTTCCCGGGTCTCTCCTGGATTCGAAGACGACCGTCGTCCAGAGCCGGCCTCCTCTACGTTTCGTCCCGATACCCATGTGCCGGAACGAGTTCGTCAGAGTGATGGCTCGGTGTGTCGGGCTGTTCATGAATAGTCGGTGGAGTCGTTTTACACCGCCCGCGGCGCCGATGTTCTCTCCGAGGCTGCGCCAGCGCGTTACGCGGCGGCCCAAGACATCGGATGGCGTGTGATAAAGCACGCGGCGATTCAGCATCTCACGGGTGTGTTTCCGAGCGACCCTCGACAACTGAGGGTCCAGCCGGAGCCGGCGGTCCCCCGCACGGTTTCGGGCTCGGTTGATCTTCTTGGCCATGCGGCGCTCCGCCCGCTTGTAGTCCCAGCAAGATCCCGCCTGAGCCGGGCCGCTGGGAAACACGCCGGCTAAGAGGACCGTGATGCCGATCCCAACGGTGAAGCGAAACGAAGTTCTCACAAGATCGCCCCCCTGTGACGAACTCGAGGCTGTCCTCGCCGCCTGCTCCCGGCACCAGCGAGCGGCCTCTCCGGACCTACCCAGCGTTGGCGCCGTCCCCGTGTTCCGACAGCACGGCTGTTATTGCTTGCCTTGTTACCCACCAGTGCAAGCCGGAAACGCCTTCGGACGGGAAATCTTGTCTCTTTCCGGCTAATTCACCCACATGGGACGCCCTCACCCCCTTGTCCCGGCACGACAGGCGACCGACAATGGGACACAACCGCCACTCCCGACACGATCCCGAGGACCGTCGATGCAGCAGGATGCCGCTCCCGCGAAAACGAGCAACAAGCGTCGCCGCCTGATCCAGGGGCTCTTCTCCCTCGTCGTGGTGGTTGCGATCTTCGGCTTCGCGCTCCCCCAGTTCGCGGACTTCAGCCAGGTCTGGAGCGTGATCGGCGACATGACCCCGATAGAGATCGGGATCCTGCTGTTGGTGGCGGCCTGGAACCTCGCGACCTACTGGTTCGTGATGGTCGCTTCCCTGCCGGGATCTAACTACTGGCAGGCGATCAAGGTGAACCTGACCTCGACGGCCGTCGCCAACTCCATCCCCGGCGGCGGCGCCGTCGGGATCGGTGTGACGTACGCGATGTACTCGGCCTACGGCTTCACCGGCACGGAGATCTCGTTGTCCATCCTGGTCACAGGTATCTGGAACAACTTCGTCAAACTCGGGATGCCGGTAATCGCTCTCGCCTTACTGGCGATCCAGGGAGATGTGACGACCGCCCTCGTCACCGCATCTCTGGTCGGAGTGGCGGTGTTGATCGGAGCCATCATCATCTTTGCTCTGATCCTGAGGAGCGCCCGATTCGCAGGGGCATTCGGGGAGGGCCTGGGGACGTTCGTGTCAGCTCTCCGAAAGATCGTTCACAAACCGCCGGTTTCGATGCGCGAATCCGTGACCCGCTTCCGTACCGACGCAATAGGCCTGTTGCGCCGCCGGTGGTTACCCTTGACAGCGGCGACGATCGTGAGCCACTTCTCCCTGTATGCCGTCCTACTTGTGACGTTACGTAACGTAGGCGTTTCTGAAGCTGAGGTCTCTTGGGTCCAGGTGCTGGCGGTCTTCGCTTTCGTCCGCTTGATCTCGGCTCTCCCGATCACTCCCGGCGGAGTAGGAGTGGTCGAGCTGGGTCTTACGGCCGGGCTTGTTGCGGCGGGCGGGCCCGAGGCGCAGGTCGTCGCGGCGGTTCTCGTTCATCGCTTCCTTACCTGGGCGCTGCCGATCGGGTTTGGCCTGATGGCCTACCTGAGGTGGAGGGCCGGATCAGAGGAACGGCGAGAACGCGCGTTGGAACGGCAAGAAACGGTAGCGGAAGAACAGCCGGCCCGATGAGCGACGTCATCCCCACCGCTGTAGACAGCGAGGAGCGACGGCCCCGGCGACGGCGTCGCCGCCCTTCGGGAGAGGCGCCTCCCCTTCCACACAGCCTCGAGTGGAGCGGGAAAGTCCTTCTCGCGGCCGCGATCGGGATGGTTCTCCTGTTGTTCGTCATCGCGATCACCAGGGACCTCAGCTCGCAGGTGGACCGCGTCGAGAACTCGGTGGTCAGCGCCATCGCCGACCTGCGGACGCCGGCTCTGACCACCATCATGGAAGGTCTCGACGCGTTGGGATCGCGATGGACCATCGGGATCCTGAGGTGGGGGACGATCCTGGCGCTGCTGGCGTTCAAACGTTTCCGCCACCTCTTCGTGATGCTGGGATCCTTGCTGATCGGCGGATGGATCACCACGATCATCGCCCAGGCCGCCGTTCGTGCAAGGCCGTTGGGCGTCGACATCATCGGGCACTGGCAGGGATCTTCGTTGCCGTCTCGACCCGTAGCTGCATTCGCGGCGACGATGATCGTGATCCTTTACTCACTGTTCGTCCCCGGTCGCCCTCGCAACCGCGCGAAATGGGTAGCAACCGCGTTGATCCTCCTCCTATGCATCGCGCGTTTGTATCTGGGGGTCGACCACCCCTTGGATGTGATCATGGGTGCGATCCTCGGCGTGACGATCCCGATCGTCGCCTTCCGTGTCTTCACGCCGAACGACAGCTTCCCCGTTGTGTACAAGAAGGGGCGCGCCGCCCATCTGGATGTGGGTGGAGAGCGGGGAGAAGCGATCAAACGCGCCTTGGACGAGCAGCTGGGGATCGACGTGGTGAAGATGAAGCCCTTCAATCTGGAGGGTTCGGGCGGTTCCACTCCACTACTGTTGACGGTTGCCGATCAGCCAACGGGGAGGCTGTTCGCCAAGCTCTACGCAAAGAATCACCTGCGTGCGGACAGGTGGTACAAGCTCGGGCGAACCCTCTTGTACGGCCGACTGGAGGACGAAGCTTCCTTTTCCACGGTTCGTCGCTTGGTGCAATACGAGGACTACATGCTTCGGGTGATGCACGACGCAGAGTTGTCGTCTCCGAAGTCACACGGATTCGTGGAGATAACGCCCGAGCGCGAATACCTCATCGTGACCGACTTCGTCGAGGATGCGCACGAGCTGCTGGACGCCGAAGAACTCGACGACGCGACCATCGACGCCGCTCTTTCGAGCGTGCGCGACCTGTGGCAGGCGGGGGTGGCACATCGCGACATCAAGCCATCGAACATCCTCGTTCGAGGCAACGAGGTCTTCCTGATCGACGTGGCTTTCGGCCAGGTCCGTCCCTCTCCGTGGCGAGAAGCCGTGGACCTCGCGAACATGATGATCGTCCTCGCCCTGCGCAGCGACCCTCACCGGGTGTACGACCGCGCCCTGAAGTACTTCACTCCGCAGGAGATCGCTGAAGGATTCGCCGCGACGCGCGGCGTCACGATGCCCAGCCAGTCACGCAAGATGATCCGGAAGGAACGAGGCGACCTCGTCAAGACGTTCCGCAACCTGGCCCCCAAGCGCCGGCCGATCGCGATCCAGCGCTGGACCTGGCGCCGCGTTGGTTTGACCACGGTGGTGTTTCTCGCGACCCTTCTGATGGCCGGGATCGTAGGGGGGAACCTGCAGGGGGCCGGGCTCTGGACGGGACAGCCGACGTACTCGGTGGTCACGAGAAGCCCGGAGTGCGGAGGTCAGTTCCGGGGAGAGCAGATGGTCCTGGCCGCCCAATCGGTCCCGACGGCATCGCAGATCCCCTGCATCAGCGCATTGGAAACCGGGTGGTCCTTCGCAGGGATGCGAGTCTTCGATGGCACGACCGAATTCTTCCTCGACTCCGATCGCGCCGGGATCCATGCCGTGCATGTCCGCCTTTCGGACTCGTGCGACATCACCAACGCAACCGAAGTTCCCTCGGACGAGCCCGGGGCGAGGAGGTTCGAGCAGATCGACAGCGTGCAAGGACGCTACTCCGGCACCAGGTACTACACCTTCGCCGGGGGATGCATCCGCTATCGATTCGACTTCCCCGCGGAGGGACAAGCGGAGCTGACCACGCAGATCTCTCGCTCACTGGATCTGGAGAGTCGCTCCGAACTCGCCGACGCGTTCCACGAGATGACGGGACTCAGCTTCTAGGCGCGGCATCTCAGGGTTTCACTTGTTACCGTCGGCGACCGATACTAGAAGTGGGTGCGACGGTTGATGTTCGGCGCCGCCGCCCTCAGCTGTTAAGCTGTCGACACGGACGAATCATCGTCCTGTGAGATTGCTTCCCCTTCCTCCTCCAGGTGGTTTCGGGTAGTTATCTCCCGATGCCACGCCTCGCACGTTGCGAGGCTCCAAGGAGTTGAGATGAACCAAGAGTCCTACACGGATCTAGACCTGTCCGAGCCCACTCTCGAGGTGGTGTACGACGACGGACCTCGCCAGTCCTTCGAGGATCTGGGGATCTCCGATCCCACGATCCGGGCGCTCGCAAAACGCGACATACACGGCCCCTTCAAGATCCAGGCGATGGTCATGGCGGACGCGCTCGCGGGCCGCGATGTCCTGGCCAAGTCGCGCACCGGCTCGGGGAAGACCCTGGCCTTCGCGATCCCCATCGTCGAGGGTCTCAAGGGTGGCGGCAAACGACCGTCGGCCCTGATCCTCGTCCCCACACGCGAACTCGCCTCACAGGTCGCCAACGAATTCAACGACATCGGGCGCGCCAAGGGCCTCCATGTTGCGGCGGCTTATGGCGGCGTAAGTGTGCGCGACCAGGCTAAGGCACTGAACCGAGCGCACATAGTAGTTGCAACGCCGGGTCGGCTCGAGGATCTCGCTACCAGAAACCTCATCTCACTCGACAAGGTCGAGGTCTTCGTGTTGGACGAAGCCGACCGCATGATGGACATGGGTTTCCAGCCGCAGGTCGACCGGATCGTTCGACGCCTCCCCAAGCAACGGCAGACGATGTTCTTCTCGGCCACCCTGGATGGACAGATCGGTCGCCTTGCGAAGAGCTACACGCGCGATGCGACTCTCCACGAAGTCAAGGTGGAGAAGCAGACGGTCGAAGAGGTGGACCATGCCTTCGTGCCGGTAACGGTCGGGAACAAGGTCGAAGCCCTCGCACGGATCCTTAAGGACAACCGGGGACTCTCCCTGGTATTCGTCAGGACCAAGAGGGGTGCGGACCGGCTGGTCTACAAGTTGAAGGCCCAGGGCGTGAAAGCCCTGGCGATGCACGGGGACCTGACTCAGGCCGCTCGCCAGAAAGCCCTCAAGCGATTCGATACGGGTGATGTAAATACCCTCGTCGCCACGGATGTCGCAGCTCGAGGGCTCGACCTGGACGACATCGCTCGAGTGATCAACTACGACCCTCCCGAGGACGAGAAGAGCTACGTCCACCGCGTCGGTCGCACGGCCCGAGCGGGACGCAGTGGTCTCGGGATCACCTTCGTGTTGCCGAGCGAGATGGGAGACGTGGGCCGCACGGCCGCACGGCTCAATCTCCACGACGAGTTCCAGGCCGAGGGGATGACCATCGCACCGCCCCAGATCGTCTACTCCTCCCGCAATGGCAAGAAGGCACGGGGCCGGCGCCGCCGCCGGTAACGAAAACCAGCGAGAACCCGAACGCCGCGCCCCGGCGCCCCAGTGAGGAGTGCGGGAGTGCAGCTTGTCTGCTTGGCGAGCCATCCGGGCGCGAAAAAGCCCCGATCTCACTGCGTCGATCGGGGCTTTCCGGCGACCTGAGGCGCCTTAGGCGGAGATCCTGGACTCTATGTCCGTTTCCAGCTCCACCGCCTCCTGGCTCTCGGCAACCTGAAGATCGATCTCGATCGTCACGTTGTCGCTGACCAGCCAGCCGCCGGTGTCCAGGGGAACGTTCCAGGTCAGATCCCAATCGCTGCGCTTGATCGTTCCGGTGAGCGTTCCGCCGACCTTCCTATTGCCGTATGGGTCGGTCGCTTCGCCGCCGTGCTCGTAGGTGAGCTCGACCTCGCGGGTGAGGCCTTTGATCGTGAGGTCCCCCACGAGCTTGTAGTCGTCCCCCTCGCGTATGACCGACTTGCTCTGGAAGGTCATCGTGGGATGGTTCGCCACGTCGAAGAAGTCCGGGCTTTTGAGATGCGTGTCCCGGTCCGGGTTCCCGGAGTCAACGCTCGCGAGATCTACCTCGAACCGCGCCCTGGCCGTCGTGATATCGGTGGGGTCGCCCTCTACTTCGCCCCTGAAGCTATTGAACTGGCCCCTGACCTTGGAGAGCCCCATGTGACGGGCCCTGAAGCCCACCGTCGTGTGTGCCGTGTCGATCGTCCAAGCCATCGTTGTTCCTTCCTCTCGCTTGCTTCATTACCTTACGTAAGAAGCTATTTTTTCG
Organism: uncultured Actinomycetes bacterium; assembly: GCA_963777015.1. GTDB lineage: Bacteria > Actinomycetota > CADDZG01 > CADDZG01 > WHSQ01 > JACCXF01. Next base: position 190,581 of record CAVZOQ010000003.1, on the reverse strand, counting down.
TTACTCCCTTCTCAACCGTTAGGGCAGGGGGTAGTATTCCCGTATGGCAACCAGAGAAGACGTCGGCGCCCTCACCCCCTTCTGCGCCAGCTATACCCAGGCGATCGAGATCATTGGCCGGCGGTGGACCGGGGCGATCGTCCGGTCGATGCTGGCCGGAACGGGGCGGTTCAGCGAGATCCTGGCCGCGGTGCCCGGGCTGAGCGACAGGCTCTTGTCCGAGCGGCTCAAGGAACTCGAGCTGGAGGGCATCGTCGAGCGGACAGTGGTGCCGTCCACCCCGGTGCGGATCGAATACTCACTCACCGAGAAGGGCAAGGGACTCGCGGCCGTGGTTCACGCGGTGGCCGACTGGGCGGAAGCGTGGACCCCCGTCGAGCCACCGGTTTCCTAGGGGCTCAGTCTCGCTCCCCGGATCCACGGTCACCGCGCGTTGACTCGTTAGCTCCGCACGTCGGGAGCGTCGGCCCCTTTCGCCGTCTCCGAACCGGTGGCCTCGGCTGCGAAGCTCGCCTCGATCCGGCGATCCGGCACGAGCCACAGGAGAGCCACGGCCACGTAAAGAGCCATAGATATCCAACGGTTAACGAAGGCAAGGGGGATGGCGGCGAGATACAGCACCGGTGAGATCTTGCCCTTCACGTCACCGCCGATCGCGCGAGCAAGCCGGGATCCCGAACCCTGGTCCTTCACTATCGCGGTCTGAAGGATGTAGTAGGCGATGGCCGCCATCAACGACACCATCCCGTAGAAGGCGGCGGGTAGCGGAGCGAAATGGTTCTCGCCCATCCAGCCCGTCGCGAAGGGGAACAGCGACAACCAGAACAACAAGTGCATGTTGGCCCACAAGATCTTCCCGTTCACCCGATCGGTGACGGTCATCATGTGGTGATGGTTGTTCCAGTAGATCCCGAGATTGACGAAGCTCAACACGTACGCGAGGAACACCGGCAGCAGCGGGCGCAGCGCCTCGGCATCCGTCCCATGGGGAATGCCGAGCTCGAGCACCATGATCGTTAGCAAGATCGCGATCACCGCGTCGCTGAAAGCTTCCAGCCGAGACTTAGTCACCGGGCGATAGCATGCCAGAAACGCCAACGGGAGGTTCACGAATGTCTGCGACGAATCCAGATCAGCAACTGAAGGCGCGTCACCGTGCGATGTGGGCCTCGGGTGATTACGCCTCCATGGTGGACACCTTCTTGTTACCCCTCGGGAAGAGCCTGGTCGAGGCTTGCGCGGCGGGTCCCGGAAAGAGGATTCTGGATGTCGCCGCGGGCTCCGGGAATGCCTCTATCCCGGCAGCCGAGCGTGGCGCCTCGGTCGTGGCCAGCGACCTGACACCGAGCTTGCTCGAAGCTGGCCGTCGCGAAGCGGAATCGAGGGGGGTCCAGCTCGAGTGGGTGGAGGCCGACGCGGAAGACCTGCCGTTTCCCGACGGAGACTTCGATGTCGTGATGTCCTGCATCGGATCGATGTTCGCACCGCGACATGAGACCGTCGCCCATGAACTTGTCCGCGTTTGTCGACCCGGCGGGACGATCGGTCTCTTGAGCTGGACGCCGGAAGGGCTTGTCGGCGGACTCTTTCGGACGATGGGGCCCTTCGCTCCCACCCCGCCACCCGGCGCGCAGCCGCCCCCGTTGTGGGGGTCAGAGGAGCATCTCAAGGACCTGTTCGGCGATCGAGTCGCTTTCGCGACTCTCGAAAAACAGGTACTGGAGGTCACTGCTTTCGACCGTCCACTCGATTTCGCTGAGCACTTCAAGCAGCGTTACGGTCCGACCATCACGACTCTCGGGAACGCGCGCAATAACGGTCGCGAGGAAGAGCTGAACAAGGCGCTCGACGCGTTCTTCGAAGAGTCGAACCGAGGCACCGAGGAAAAGGCACGGTTCGAGATGGAATATCTCCTGGCGGTCGGAACACGAAGCTAGGTCGATGTCCCTCAACGCGGGACGCGAGCTCGCTTGCCGGACCCTCTAGGCCTCGTTGACTCCAGAGGGACGACACCTCGACGGAGACGGGACGGTCGAAGAACCTTCCCAAGCGATCGGCCTCGTCGTGGAGAGCTTTGGTTTGGATCTCGTCGAATGGGGCGTAGAGCTCTAGCTCGACGAGCACGCCTGCCCGGGAGGTTTTCCGCCTCCAGTGCCCGGAGAATTGACCATCGACCATCACCGCACCAAAGAATGCGGGGGGCCGCCCGCGGTGTTCGGCGACTCGCCCGGACGCGTCGATCACGCCCCTGCTTTCGGTGTAAGCGACGAAGTACTCGTCGTAGGGCTGTAGTAAGTCCACCTTCAGTGATCGAGCCTTCCTCACCCTCGGGGAATCGCCGAACCAGAACGTCGTCCCAGCCACCACCTCGGACCGCAGCAGCGTCCCGGCCATCTCGATGCCTTTCCTGATATCGCCCATCCGCAGGCTCGACCACCAGTTGAAGTCCTTGACCGTCGCGGGCCCGTGGCTCGTGAAGTACCGGGCCGTGAGTTCCCGGAGAGCGTCGTCGGGATCGAGCACAGCGGCGTCGGGGGCCCGCTCCGAGAGGAGTGCGTAGGTGTGCTGTTTTCCTTGCCTCGCGCCACTGCAGATGAGACCGGTCAGCTCAGCTTGGCCCATGATGAAGCCGAGCCGCATGTTGTCGACCTCGATCCCGGCCTTCTCGAGCACGACCTTCAGTTCCTTCCTCGTGAGCTGGTTCCCGCCGCGCAACGCCTTTTCGATCCTCGCGTTGGCCTTCTTTCGGGCGGCGGCGTCGAGGCCCAGCCGGCTGTAGTAAGAGCGGGTGCTGGTCATGACCCTGGGACCGGTTAGTTCGAGCATCCATCGGATGTCTTCGGGGAGAACGAAATGCCACGTCGGCCGCAGGACGTGCGTTCGCAAGATGGTCCCCTCGGACACCGCCTTCTCGACGAGAGCGTCGTCGGCGTGGTGGCTACGCTGCCCGAGTGACCATTTGGCGTAGTCGTACTCCTGAGATTGCACCCCCCCGAGCCAGCCAACGACGTCCTCGGGACTCTCGAAGGGGGGGCCCGTGAGACGCTGCGTCCGCCTGCGTCGATCTGCGATACGCAGCGCCTCGTCTGGTTCCATGGCGTGAGGCTAATGCCTGTCGGGCCTCGCTCGGTGGGGGTCGGTAGCGCCGGGACTAACGGCTCGAGCCCTGTGCGAGCACCACGAGGTACTCGTCCAGGCGGTCCATGGACTCGGCTGCGCCGCCTTCCATCCCCGACTCGAGCATCCCATCGCGCTGCTCGACCGTGTCGAACACCGAAGTACCCGTGAAGAGGGTCTTCCCGTCGCGCTCTTCCAAGGTGAAGGACTCGACGTTGGCGCCCGGCATGCCTTCGAACTCGAACGTCCACACGATCCGTTCCGGACGCACGATCTCGCGATACTCCCCGCGGAACGCGAACTCCTGACCATCCGGATCACGATGGACGATCCGCCACTTCCCTCCCGGCCGGAAGTCGAGCTCGCACTTCGCGACCTCGTACTTCCTCGGCCCCCACCAGTGGGAGATGTGCTCGCACGAGCTGTGCGCCTCGAAGACAAGCTCACGCGGGGCGTCGAACACCCTTGTCATCACGATCTCTTTGTCCGACGGAGTCGTCACCGTCAATTCGTTACCCATCGCCCTTCTCCTTTCCTCGGCCCTGGAGCTCTTCCAGGTACTCGTCCAACCGTTCGTAACTCTCTTGCCAGAAACTCCGGTAGTCCTCGGTCCACTCGGCGACCTCTTTCAGGGGGCCGGCCGACAGCCGGGCCGGCCGCCACTGACGCTCCCGACCCCTCACGATGAGCCCGGCTCGCTCGAGCACCTTGAGGTGCTTAGAGACCGCCGGAAGGCTCATCTCGAACGGCTCCGCAAGCTCGGTGACCGACGTCTCCCCGCCCGCCAGCCGAGCGAGGATCGCCCGTCTCGTGGGATCGGCGAGAGCCGCAAAGGTCCTGTCGAGCCTGTCCGTCGTCACTACTCAACCTTTCAGTTAAATAACTAGATGGTAAAGTACCACTTCCTGCCGGCGTGTCAAGAGGGCCCGGCCGGAGGCCGCAGAAAGGTGACGGGCTAGAAGCGCTCCCAGGAGCATTCGCTTCGATCGGGGCGCGCCGCGATGAGTTTCCGGACGCCGGCCGGTCGGTACGTGTAAGGAGTCAGACCCGACGAGAAAGGACGACGCCATGCCCAGCATTACGCCACACCTCTGGTTCGAGAACGAGGCGGTGGAAGCAGCGGAGTTCTACTGCTCGATCTTCCCCGGCTCGAAGTTCCACGAGACGGTTCACTACGAGAATTCCGGACCCGACGGCAATCAGACGGTTACGACGGTGGAATTCGAGGTCGCGGGACAGCGAGTCCTCGGATTGAACGGTGGCCCGGAGTTCAAGTTCAACGAAGCCTTCTCTTTCCTCGTCGAGTGCGAGACGCAGGAAGAGGTCGACGAGTACTGGAACAAGCTCACCGCGGACGGGGGCGAAGAGGGCCCGTGCGGATGGCTGAAGGACAAGTACGGACTCTCGTGGCAGATCATCCCGAAGCTCCTCGACGAGCTCCTGAAGGATGACGACAAGGCCGCCGCCAATCGCGTGATGGCGGCGATGCTCCAGATGAAGAAGATCGACTGCGCGGTGCTACGGCAGGCCTACGAGCAGCCCGTCAACGCGTAAGCAGCATCGAGCTCGCGCCCCCCCGCTACGGGCGGAGGGCGTGGGACTCTGCGATCGCAGGGCTCGAGCTCGTTCCGGAGTCTTGTTCAGTCAGCCGCGCTATCCGACAACTGAGAAGGGGCTTCAAGCGCGGCGCGCAAGAGAGCGCGAGCCGACCACCGCATGGTCGAGACCGCTTGAGCCCGCGAAAGATGGCCCACGTCGGTCAGCCACACCAACGCTTCGATCCCGATGGTTGTCCGGATCGCAAGCACCAAACGGCGAAGGTCTTCGTCTCGGACTTGTCCGCGTAAAGGAGCCAGCGCGTCCTCGATCCAGCCGATACCGCGACCCTGACGAAGCGGCGCTCCTTCGGGGTCTGGGCCGTCCGGGCCCAAGGCGAGGCGAAGGTTCGCCCGTAGCTCCGGTTCATGCTCCACGACCTGATGAGTGAGCTTCTCGGCGACGACATCCAGGCGAGCGGCTGGGTCCGTTGGAGGATCCGAGCCGAGCAGGGAAAGTTCATCCAGCTCCGGGTACGCCGCCAGCAGCAGCGCGGTCTGGTTGGCGAAGTAACGGTACGCGGTTGTCCGGGCGATGTTCGCACGCAGGGCGGCCTGTTCGACGGTCGGAGTGATGCCTTCGGCAAGGAGGTGGCGGGTGGCTTCGATCAGCGCCCCGCGAGTCCGCGCCTTCTGTTTCCGGCGCCCCGTCATCTCATATGGGATTGACATGCCCATGATGGTACCCTAGTCTCACCAAATGCCGTCTCATTTGGGAGCGGCGAATACTGAGGGAGAACCACATGGCTGAGGCCAAAGCGATCATCCGAGCCCAGGGCGAAGGCGAGCGGCTGTGGTTCTTCGGTGGCGGCGTCTTCACGGTCAAGGCGAGCTCCGCGGAAACGGGCGGCTCGCTGTTCATGTTCGAGGACTCAATGGCGCAGGGCAAAACGACCCCACTGCACCTGCACCCCGATGAAGAAGAAGCGATCTACGTGCTGGAAGGCGAGTTGTTGATACACGTCGATGGCGAGGAGCACTCAGTTCAAGCCGGTGGACTGTTCGTCGCACCGAGGGGAGTCCCCCATGCTTTCCTCGTCACGTCGAAGGTTGCACGCGTACTGGCCGTCCTGGCGCCGGGTAAGGCCGAAGCCTTCTACCGCGGAGCGAGCGAGCCTGCGAACTCGGCCACCGACCCGTCGGGTCCCGTTGACTTCGATCGCCTGCGCCAGTCGGCCGAGAGCAACGGCGGTATCGAGATTTTGGGCCCGCCTCCTTTCCAGGGGATCGACAAGCTTCTGGCCGCGAGTTGACTCGAGGGCATTGATCTTCACGGTCCGATGGCGAGGGCGCGGGACTTGAATCCATAAGTCCTTCTTGGACAACGGTTGTCGAGTCCAGACGCCGCTCACTAACCCGTCGGACGACGCTGCAGCCGCCCGCTGCAGGTGTGAAACCATCCCTGCTTATTCGCATCCGGTCGGGACACCGTGGCTCGTGGGTTTCCCCGCAGTCCCCGCGCGGTTACCAGTCGTCACCGCTTCGCTCCTCGCATGAGATGGCCGCGGTCAGATCGGAGCTTGCACTGGGTCCGAACCTGAGAACCATGATGCCCTCGTCCTCGTCTTCCGTCCGCGTGAGGCCGGTTGCGCTGCGAACAAAGGTTGGGCCTCGCCATCGTTCCCAACCGAGGCGCTCGTAGAACTGGTGAGCTTCGGTTGAAAGCGCCCCGAGCTCGAAATCACGGCGGATGATCTTGTTGATCTCAGTCATCCCAAGGGACCCGTAACCCTGACCTCGGGTGGTGGAGTCCGTCCCGACGCCTTCGACGTATCCGGCCGCGAACTTCCGGTCGCCGATCTCCAGTTCTCTCAGGATCACCGAGGCATGCGACACGACGCGACCGGCATCGGTGACGACGGCATGCCAGCCGCCCAGCGCGTGGTCCCAGTCGTCTTCAGAGAAGCCACCGTCGAAAGCCGCGAACACAACTGCGCCGCGCCTCGTCCAGCAACCCAACGGTTGCGTCGTCCGTCCGGAACACCTTCACTTCGGCCACACGTCCAGAATGCCAGGGGTTGCATCCACTCGAACAGAAAGTTCGTCTAGGCCAAATAGACCCAGGTCACAGGCGGCGGAGGGCGTGGGACTCGAACCCACAAGTCCTTTCGGACAACGGTTTTCAAGACCGTCCGGTTGCCAATTACCGTAGCCCTCCGCTCGCTAGCCTAGCCGTCACCCTTCAGCCGCTCGGCTCCCCATCCGTGCTCCATATCCCGCGAACTCATCCGCACCAGGTCCTATAGGACCTTCATGCGGATCAGATCGGTTGGAGGCGGGGCTGCGGCTGCGCCCCTGCCGCGAGCGGTGCGGGGAAACGGGAAACGAGGCTAGGTGCGGGGGGTGATCTCCGCGAAGCCCGTGTAGGGCCTCAGGACCTCGGGGATCGAGACGCTCCCGTCGGCGCGTTGGTGGTTCTCGACCAGGGCGACGATCATGCGGCCGACCGCGCACGCGGTGCCGTTCAGCGTATGGACCAGCCGGGTCGCCGAGCCGTCTCTGAAACGAACGCGGAGCCGCCGGGCCTGGTAGTCGGTTGCATTCGTCGCGGACGTGACCTCCATGTATCGCTTGGCCCCCGGCAACCACGCTTCGTTGTCGACCTTCTTCGCGGCCGAGCTACCGAGGTCCCCCCCACACATGACCAGCACGCGATACGGGATCTCCAGCGCCTGCAGGATGCGTTCCTGGTTCGCCCGGATCGCTGCGAGCTCGTCCCACGAGTCCTCCGGATGAGCGAACGAGAACTGCTCGACCTTGTCGAACTGATGCACCCTGACGAGCCCCTTGGTGTCTTTCCCGTAGCTGCCGGCCTCCCTTCGGAAGTTGGTGGAGAAACCGGCCAGGCGAACCGGAAGCTCGTCCTTGGACAGGATCTCGTCGGCCCGCATCGATGCGAGGGCGACCTCGGAGGTGCCGGTCAGGTAGAGCTCGTCCCGTTCGACCTTGTAGAACTCGTGCTCCTCGGTCGGGAGGAACCCCGTGCCGAACATCGCCTGCCGCCGCACGAGAACCGGCGTGACCACCGGTTCGAAACCACGATCGGTCAGGAAATCGATCGTGAAACGGACCAGGGCCAGCTCGAGGATCACCCCGGGCCCGGTCAGGTACACGAAGCGGCTGCCGGAGGTCTTCGCCGCTCGCTCGCTGTCGAACAATCCCAGGCGTTCGCCCAGGGCGACGTGGTCGAGGGGCTCGAAGTCGAGCTCCGCGCGCTCGCCGACCTCGCGTTCGACCACGTTGTCGTCCTCCGACGTCCCTTCCGGCACGGATTCGTGAGGAAGGTTGGGAAGGTAAGCAGCCGCCTCTTCGAGCTCCTCGCCCAGTCGCTCGAGCCTGGGTTCCAGCTCCTTGATGTCGTCGGCTAGGTGCCGGGCGGCCTCGATCGCCGCCGGACGCTCCTCCGCTGACGCCAGCCCGATGGCCTTCGACGCGCGGTTGTGCTCCGCGCGCATCCTTTCGACCTCCGCGAGTACTTCCTTGTGCTGTGCGTCGAGCTCGATTACCCGATCCAGTATCTCGACTCCCCCGCGCCGTTCGTATGCGGCGCGGAACGCGTCGGGATCCTCTCGGAGTCGCTTGAGGTCGATCACGGGACCCGAGGGGTCAGCGAGACCGACTGGGAGCCGGGAGAGCTTCGCCCCGACCCACCCCGGAGCCGGCCGCTTCGATCGCCTCGCGCTCCTCGTCGGACAGATTGTGCTCCGATACCCGGCCCTTGATGGGTTTCGCGTATGTGCGTGTCTCGGTGCGCCCGTTGATCGAGGTGATAACGAGTCCATCTCCATGGTCGTCGAGGATCGCGGCCGAGAAAGACAGCTGGCCCCCCATATCCTCGAACGCGTCGTACCGCACCAAGGCGAACTTCTGCATGGACGCCCGACTCAGCGCCGTGTGAGCCTTGTGGGCGGCGGCCAGCTCGGCGATCCGCCCATCGAGCGTCTGCACGCGCTTGATCGTCCGGCCCATGGCGCTCAGGATGTCGCGCTCCTGCCCGTCCTCACCTCGGAGAGACATGTACTCACGTCTCGCCTTCCGCAGCCTGGCCGCGAGTAGCAACACGAACAGAACGCAGAGAAGAGCGACCGCCGCCACGATGGCGAGGGCTATGGTCAGCTGTTCGTTGGTCAGGTCTGGCACGGTTCGGCATCCTACACTGGGGTATGCGCCCCGAAGAGGTGAAAGACCTGCTCACGGCCATGGGGGAGGGAACCACCTCGGTCGATGATGTCCTCGCTCTGCTACAGCGTGTCCCGGTCGAGGATCTTGGCTTCGCCCGTATCGACACCCACCGAGAGCTACGCCAGGGCTTCGCCGAGGCGATCTATGCGGAAGGCAAGACCGCCGACCAGGTGGTGGCCATCGCAACACGGTTGGCGGAGCACTCGGACGCACCGATCCTGGCAACGCGGGTGCCCGAGCCCACGGTCGCCGCGCTACAGGCCGCCTTCCCCGATGCCCGGCACCACGAGGTCGCTAGGCTCGTCGTCGTCCGCCCCACTCGAGATGTCCAGAGGCTCGGAACGATCGCCGTGGTCAGCGCGGGGACCTCAGACCTTCCCGTAGCGGAAGAGGCAGCCGTGACCGGCGAGGCCCTGGGAGCCACGGTCGAGCGCGTGTCGGACGTCGGCGTCGCGGGTGTGCACCGCGTGCTCGCGGTTCAGGACGAGATAAGGGCCGCGGACGTCGTGGTAGTCGTCGCCGGGATGGACGGCGCGCTTCCAAGTCTCATCGGCGGGATAGTCGAAGCGCCGGTCGTCGCGGTGCCAACCAGTGTCGGGTACGGCGCCGCGTTCGACGGGTTGGCTGCGCTGCTGACCATGCTCAACTCCTGCGCCGCCGGCGTCGCCGTCGTCAACATCGACAACGGGTTCGGCGGGGCTATGTTCGCCCTGCGTGCCCTTCGCCGGCTCCGGCGATGACGGTCCTCTACTTCGACTGCGCCTCAGGCGTCTCGGGCGACATGATCCTGGGGGCACTGCTGGACGCGGGCGTTCCGGAAGATGTCGTGCGTTCGAGCCTCGATGCTCTCGGCCTCGCCAATTGGGCGCTCGACGTATCGAGCACGACCAAGAATGGGATCCGGGCGAGCCGGGCGGACGTCTCGGTGACGGAGGCCGAGGGCCCCCGGACGTACCGGGAGATGAGGTCGTTGCTGGAGGCCTCACCGCTTCCCGCCGGCGTCCGCACGCGGGCGTTGACGACCATTGAGACGCTCGCCCGCGCGGAGGGACGGATACACGGACAGGCCTTCGAGGAGGTCCACTTCCACGAGGTCGGCACCACCGACGCGATGATCGACATCGTCGGAGCGTGCGCCGCGCTCGAGCACCTGGCCCCCGAGGCGGTGTTCTCGTCGGCCATCGCGACCGGGATGGGCATCGTCGTCACCGAGCACGGCGAGCTCCCACTGCCGGTCCCCGCGGTCACCGAGATCCTCCAGAGCGTCGGGGCTCCGATCGTCGCCAAGGGAAGCGACGAGCTGACGACCCCCACTGGGGCGGCGATCCTGGCGGCCGCCGGGGCCCGGTTCGGGGAACCGCCCACGATGACGATCGTGTCGTCCGGCTACGGCGCGGGGCGCAGGGATCTGGAATGGCCGAACGTCATGCGCGTCCTCGTCGGCGAATCTGCGGGCACCTCGGAGAGCGACATGATGCAGCTCGAGACGAACCTCGACGACCTGAACCCGGAACTGATCCCCTACGTGATCGAATCGTTGCTGAACGCGGGGGCCAGGGATGCGTGGACCACACCGATCGTCATGAAGAAAGGGCGCCCCGCCGTCACCCTTTCGGTGCTCACCGCGACGGCGCACAAGGAGCGGATGGTCGACATCCTCTTCAAGGAAACGACGACTCTGGGCGTCCGGGTTCAGTCAGTTACGCGCGACGTTCTGGACCGCGATCTCCTCGAGGTGGAGGTCGAGGGCTTCCGCATCGGGGTCAAGCGCGGCCACCGGGCGGGCGAGGTGCTTACGGTCGCTCCCGAGTACGAGGATTGCGCGGAGGCCGCCAGGAAATCCGGTCTTCCTCTCAAGGCGATCTACGACATGGCGACCGAGAAAGCGCGCAAACTCTAATCCAGCACCCGGCGATCCTGCGCCATCATCCTGAGATGGTCGAGCACCTGGCGCTCGATCTTCGCGTCATCGCTCCAACGCTCCTCCAGGTTCTCGGTGCCGGAGAAAGCATAGAGGGCCGCTTGTAGTCGCTCGTCGAAACCGGTCGCATCGCCGGAGTCGTATCCGACATCGCTCAATAGGGCGCGCAATTCCGCGGCCAGATCCTCGTCGATGTCGACGAACGCTAGATCCTCTGGGCGCGGGAAATAGAGACGATGCATCTCGAACAACCTGCTGAGCTCGGAGACGGGCCGCTGGTGATCTTCGACCCGCAGGTCCACGGCACGGTCGATGCCACCTCCATAGCCACCGTCGGCGCGGGCGATGTAGAGCGCAGCCGATTGACGACCGCGCCGGTCACCTCCGGCCTCGTCGCCGGCGGCGAGCGCGGCCAGCAGACGCGTCGCCAGCTCGCCCTCAGTGCCCTCGAAAGTGCTCGCCATCTCTTCGACCACGTCGGGACCGGTGAGTATGTTGCCCTGACAGCAGTAGCCCTCGCCCGTTACTCCTCCGGCCCAATCGAAGCATTCGCTCCCGGTGAAGGTGGCAGCTCCTCCCGACGCATCGACGATCCCGAGCTGGCGCTGCTCGCGCTCGGGATCCTCGGCCGTAAGTGTCCGGACGACCTCGGACGCCGATCCCCCCGCAGCGAGACGGTTCAGTCCGCCCGGGCCATAGGACAGGTTGGCCAGCGCCTGGGTGGCCACGGCTCCCGCCCCGGCTTGCACCCAGGGGACCGCGGATCCCACCGCGAGGAACTTCGAGGCCACCGCCACGCCCCATTCGGGCGACGGATCGGCCTGGGGGTCCCACGCCACTATCGAGAAGGTCATCGAGGGTCAGGCTTGGGCGGCCTGCTGCAACTTCTCGCCCTTCTCCAGCGGGTACCAGCAGGCGGCGTGGTGCTTGGGGTCGACCTCCCCCAACGGAGGCACCTCCTTGCGGCAGTTCTCCGGCACGTCCTGCGAGAGGTCGGCCGCAGGCCGCGCTCACCTTTGGCGGCGGTGCGACCGGCGGCCTCCTCGAGAGAGCCCTCCTGTCCCTCCGCCTGTTCGCTCGTTAGCTGGATGCTCTTGCCCATCACCGCCCGGGCCTTGGGGCAGCGGGGGTGGAACGCGCAGCCGGAGGGAGGGTCGACCGGTGAGGGGACGTCGCCCTGCAGGACGATCCGCTCGCGGACGGTCGACTCGCTGTGCTCCTTCGGGACCGCCGACAGCAGAGACGCCGTGTAGGGGTGCTTCGGGTTGTCATACAACTCGTCCGCGCCCGCGAGCTCGACTATCCGGCCCAGATACATGACGGCGATCCGGTCCGAAACGTGCCGGACCACACCGAGGTCGTGTGAGATGAACAGATACGTCAGGTTGTACTCGTCCTGGAGGTCCTCCAGCAGATTGAGGATCTGCGCCTGGATCGAAACATCGAGGGCCGACACCGGCTCGTCGCACACGATGAGCTTCGGCCTGAGGGCGAGCGCTCGAGCCACCCCGATGCGCTGACGCTGACCGCCGGAGAACTCGTGCGGATAACGGTTGTAGTGCTCCGGGTTGAGGCCGGTTCTCTCCATCAACTCCTGGACCTTCTTCTTCGTGTCACCCTCGGTCTTGTGGATCCGGAACGGCGCCCCAACGATCTGCCCGATCGTCTGTCGAGGGTTCAGTGAGGCATAGGGGTCCTGGAAGATGATCTGCATGTCACGCCGGACTGGCCGCAGCGCCCGCTGGCTCGTATTCGAGATGTCGTTTCCCTCGAAGGTGATCGTGCCCGATGTGGGATCGAGGAGTCTCGTCACGAGTCGCGCGGTGGTCGACTTGCCGCAGCCCGACTCGCCCACAAGCCCGACAGTCTCGCCGGGATAGATGGAGAAACTCACATCCTCGACCGCGTGAACGCGGGCGACCTCGCGCTGGAGGATGATGCCGCTCGTTATCGGAAAGTATTTAGTCAGGTGCTCGACGCGTAGCAGCGGCTCGCCGGTCCGGGCCTGCTGGGATGCGGGGGTCTCCGCGGTGAGGCTCACGATGCCGCCCTCGCGCGGTGTTGCTCCCGCTCCGTCCACAGACGTTTCTTCTCCTCGATCGGCAGGTGGCACGCCTCGGGATGACCGCCTCCGCGATCCTTCAACTCTGGGATGTCCTTGTCACAAGGCTCGAATCGATGCGGGCACCGGGGGTGGAAGGAGCAGCCCGCCGGCCGATTGATCAACGAGGGAGGGGACCCCTTGATCGGGACCAACCTCTCGACCCTCTTGTCGACCGTCGGGATGGACTCGAGCAAACCCCAGGTGTACGGATGCAGGGGCTGACCGAAGATCTCGTCGCGAGTGCCCTTCTCGACGGCCTTGCCGCCGTACATCACCATGACCATCTTCGAGACGTCCGCAACGACCCCCAGGTCGTGGGTGATCAACACCACTCCGACGTTGAACTCCTCTTGGAGTCGACCGATCAGCTCGAGGATCTGAGCTTGCACCGTCACATCCAGAGCGGTTGTTGGCTCGTCGGCGACCAACAGCGACGGGTTCAAAGCCAGGCCCATCGCGATCATGGCCCTCTGGCGCATACCCCCGGAGAACTCGTGAGGATAGGCCTTGGCACGGTCCTCGGGGCGGGGCATACCGACGCGTCTGAGCATCTCGATCGCCTGCTTCTGAGCGTCGTCCTTGTTGACATCTCGGTGGGTTCGGATGGCCTCGGCGATCTGTGAGCCCACCCGGTAATAGGGATGCAACGACGTCATCGGATCCTGGAACACCATCCCGATCTTGTTGCCACGCACGTGACGCATCTCGTCTTCCGGGAGGGCCAGCAGATTTCGTCCGTCGAACATCACTTCGCCCTCGACGCGAGCCGTCTTCCGATTGATCAGGCCCATGACGGTCAGGAACGTCACGCTCTTGCCGGAGCCCGATTCGCCGACCACGCCCAGCGTCTGTCCGGGTTCGAGAGTGAAGGAGACCCCGTCGACGGCTTTGACGACGCCATCGTCCGTGGGGAAGTGAACCTTTAGGTCGCGTACCTCAAGAAGCGGCTCGGCCATCCATCGGTTCCTTTGAGGTCGGGGGCGGCTTCGCCGCCCTGGTCACCTGTACCTTACGCGCGGATCCAGTACTGCATACATGACATCGACGATCAAGTTCAAGACGACGATGAAGGCTGCAGCGATGGTGACCACCGTCATCACGGCGGGGATGTCGTTGTTCCCGATCGCCCGTACGGCGTACTGGCCGAGTCCCGGGATGTTGAACACGGTCTCGGTGATGAAAACGCCACCGAAGAGGATGCCCAGATCCATCCCGAACATCGTGACTACCGGCGTCAGGGCGGAGCGGAGGCCGTGTTTGAAGATGACCTTTCGTTCGGAGAGTCCCTTGGCACGCGCGGTGCGGATGTAGTCCTCGCCCATGGTCTCGATCAGGTTGCCCCTGGTCATCCTCGAGTAGAAAGCGGCAAAAGCCGCGGCGAGGACGATCCACGGCAGGACGAAACGCCCCGTCACCATAGCTTCGACCACCCCTTCATCCGAAGGGATCCCGCTGGGTGGTGCGATGCCTAACTTGTACCAGAACAGGTAGAGGAACAGATAGGCGAGCCAGAAGACGGGAGCGGATACCGCGATCAAAGCCATGATCATGCTCGCTCGGTCGGCGAACGATCCGCGCTTGATCGCGGAGATCACGCCAACGGGTATGCCCACCGCCAACCAGAGAACCGCAGCGCCTATGGCGAGGGCGAAGGTGTACGGGAACCGGGGGTAGATCTCTTCCTTGATCGCGACGTTGTTCGTGTACGAGTAGTAGATCTGCTCGTTCAGCCAGAGACCCGGCCACGGGATCATGCCCTTCGCGAATCGCCCGTACTGGACCCAGAAGGGTTGATCGAGACCCAGGTTCTCGCGGATCTCCTGCAGGTCCTCGGCATTGGTTCTCTGACCCGCCATCATCCGAGCGGGATCGCCGGCGGGCAGCTTCATGAAGATCAGGAACGTCAAGACGGAGACGATGAAAAGGACCAAGACCATGAAGAGCGAGCGTCGAATCAGGTATTGACCCATGACCCCTGCACCCTACCTCTCTGACGGGAAGCGAGGGTGAGCCGCCCAGATGGGCGGCTCACCTGTCGCTTCTAACCGCTGGTACTACCTACTTCCGTTGCCTACTCCGACGTGATCCCGATGTGGTCGATCGCCATACCTCCGTGGAACTGGTCGAAGGTGTAGTTCACGACGTTGTCCGACACGACGTCCACGTCGTTGTCGAACAGGTACGGCACCCATGGAACGACCTCTTCCATCAGCATCTGGTCGAACTCGGCCCAACAACCGACCCGCTCGTCCTCGGACGAGGTGTCGCATTCCTCGATCTGGTCGTCGACGTTTGGAACGTCCGTGACGTCGTAATCAAGGTCTGCGAGCGCCTTCGGGTCCGCGCCCACCAGCGAGTAGTTACAGCACGAGTCCGGACCGACGCTCACCGAACCGAACAGCGGTGCAGCGAACGTTGTCGCGTCGGCGTAGTCCTTGCCCCAAGCCGGCCCCAAGCAGATAGCGACGTGCGCGCCGGGGTCGTTGCACTTCTCGTACATGGGGTCACGTTCGAGTGACTGGACCTCGAGCTCGATACCGACCTCCTTCAGGCTGTCCTCGATGAGAGCTGCCTGGTCGGCGTATGGGTCCGCCTGGTCCGTCACGGCGAAGACGTTCTTGCACTCCGGTGCGTCACAGATACCGTCGCCGTCGCTGTCGTACGCGGACTCCTTGATGAACTCCTTGGCGCCCTCGAGGTCAGGCGTGCCGTCCGCATTCCCATAGGGGTAGTAGTCGGCGAGCTCATCGTCCAACAGGTTGTCCACGATGATGTGGCCCGCGATGTCGCCGAATTGCGGCCCACCACGGAGACGACGCATCCCGTCCTTGTCGAGTACCGCGTTGACTGCCTTTCGCATGTTCACGTCATCGAAAGGAGGCTCGGCGATGTTGAAGGACAGGTACCGCACGGCGTCCGACGGGTTCGAGAAGACTTGATCCTCGCGCTCAGGATCGGCCAGGAACTCGCGGATCTGCTGCGCGGGCGGAACACCGTCGATGCTGAGATCAATTTCGCCGGCATCGATCTTGTTCGCGATGTCTTCCTCGGTACCACCGATCTCGACCTCGATGCGGTCTACGAATGCTCCGCGAAGGTCATCGGTATCGGGGTCGTAGCTCGGGTTACGAACCATGGTGAAGGAACGGTTCGGCTTGTAACCGGCCACCGGCTTCTGGTCCTCCGGAGCGGCGTCGAAGTCGAGGTCTTCCGACCCTTCGAACATGTACGGGCCGGTACCGACCAAGAAACGGCCGTAGTCCCTGACGTGACCATCCGACACGCCCTCGGGCAGCGGCGCCGTAGCAGGCATCGCAAGGCGCATCCCGAAGTCGCCGTAGTTACCGGTCAACGTGAACTTCACGGTGGTGTCGTCCACTGCCTCGATCCCCGAGATGCTGTCGGCCTCGCCCGCCGAGAAGTCATCGAAGCCCTCGATGATCGAGTAGTAGAAGGCGTATCCGCCCTCCGACGCCTTCGGGTCCGCCAGTCGTTCGAACGACCGAACGAAGTCCTCGGCGACCACCGTCACGTCTTCCATAGGAGGCGCATACTTGATGCCCTCCTTCAGCGTGAAGGTCCACTCGGTGCCGTCTTCGGATACCTCGGGCTGAGCCGCGGCCAGATCCGGTAGGGGATCGTTCCCGCCTTCCTCGGCAGGTAGACCGTTGTAGTTCAACAGGGTCCTGAGCAAACAACAACGATAGAAACCCCAGTTGACCGTGTAATAGGCCTTGTGTGGGTCCCATGCGTCCGCGACGTCCGATATCAACGCGCCACGGAAGGTGCCCCCGGGCTGCGGCTCTTCGGCGGACGACCCGGTATCTTCGCCCTCGCTGTCGTCGTTAGCTGCCGCACATGCGGCGGTGACCATCCCCAGAACGGCGATGATCGCAATCAACTTAAGCTTGCGCCTCAAACACTTCTCCTTCCACTTGTGAAGCCCGAACGGCTTCATCTCCTACACGATTACTTGCGGTAATCATCTGGTTGCGGTCCTCGGGTCCAGCGCGTCGCGCAGTCCATCTCCGAGGAGGTTGAACGACAGGGTCGTCAAGAAAAGGAACAGGCCGGGGAACAGCATCATCCACCACGCCGTCGTGAAGATGCCCGAGGCCTCGGCCAGCATCCTGCCCCAGGAGGGCACCTCCGGCGGCACCCCGGCGCCGAGGAACGACAACGCGGCCTCGAACAAGATG
Organism: uncultured Actinomycetes bacterium; assembly: GCA_963777015.1. Lineage (GTDB taxonomy): Bacteria > Actinomycetota > CADDZG01 > CADDZG01 > WHSQ01 > JACCXF01. Next base: position 173,463 of record CAVZOQ010000003.1, on the reverse strand, counting down.
TTGCTGGGGATGATCAGGGTCGAGTAGACGATGATCGGCGCCACGATGTTGGGTAGAAGCTCGCGCCACATGATCGCCCAGTCGGTCGTCCCCTGTGCCCGGGCCGCCTCGATGAATTCCTTCTCACGAAGCGAGAAAACCTGCCCTCGGACGATGCGCGCGATGTACGGCCAGCTGAACAGTCCGATGATCAGACTTATCAAGCCCAGTCCCGGTTTCAAAGCGCCGTTGAGGCATCCCTCTCGGCCACTGCACGCCGCCGCGAGGCCAACGGCCAGCAAGAGCACCGGAAGAGCCAGAACCACGTCCGTGCTGCGCGAGATGAGCGTGTCGACCTTGCCTCGGTAGAAGCCGGCCGTCAGCCCCAGGAGGACCCCGATGATCACGGAGATCCCGGTGGCGACGAGGGCCACGGTGAGCGAGGTACGCGTCCCGTACATGACGCGGACGAATAGATCCCGGCCCGCGGTGTCGGCTCCGAAATAGAAGTGCCGGGCGAAGTCCGGACCGTTGGGTAGACCGAACTCATCGAGCATGGCGGTAGGTCCGCTGACGAAGACCTGGTTCGGGGTGTGCCCGACGAGGTCGGCGATGACGCCCGCGAAGACCGCGATAAGCGTCAGGATGATGATGAAGCCCAGGCCGACGAAGGCGAACTTGTCCTGCCTGAACCGTGACCAGAAGAGCTGGCTGGGGCTGCGCCCCTCTACAGCTTTCGACCCCTCTTGGGTCGCTTCATAGTCACCGTGAAGGCCGGTGCCAACATCGGACGCCGCTTGAGCCATATTCCCCCGGTCCTATCTGAGCTGCCGACCCTACTACAGCTGTCGTAGGGACGCCAGCACCGCTTTTTCGAACCCCGATCCCCGGCAGCCTGAACCGCCGGCCCGTACAGCCGCAGGAAAAATACCGCGTTCCCCCCACTCCCGCTATGACCCACCCAGCCCAGGCGTCGCCCGGGACCGCTTGCCTACGTTGACTCAGAGGACCGTCCGTCCGTTACGGTCGTTACCTCCTCGAGAAGAAGACGGAACTGCTAAGACTCCCAAACCCCCGATTGTCACCATCTTTTTCCTCATCTTCGTGATCGCTGGCACGTTCTTGCTTGCGGCCGGTGCGTCCGCGGCCAGCTTCAAGGTCAAGGCCGCGAGGCCTCCGGCGACTGGTCTGGCATGCCGAGATTCAAAGCGATCGTGCGAGGGCGACAAGATCGTGTGGAAGAACCCGACGAATCAGACGCATGACATGACGCCTACGGTCTCGCAATTGGAGCAAGGACGCGGTGCTCGATCCCGGAGACACGACCTCGAAGCGTTTTTGGCAGACTCGGCACGTACAAGTACCGCTGCACGTTCCATTCCGGCCATAACCGCACCACGGCAACCTGTGTTCCGGGATGTGCGGGTCGATCAAGGTTCGCCGGCGCTCCTAGACCGCGCGCCTCCGGGCGTCGGCCATCCTTGGCGCTCAGGTCTTCCCTAGCTACAATCACGGCCGCCTCCTCAGGAGGCCACTCACGTAACCCGAACGAGGAGGCTGCGACGTGTACGAACTGCTGCTCTTCCTTCACATCCTGATGGCGATCACGTGGGTCGGCGGGGCGCTTGCCAGTCAGTTCTTCGCTCTACGCATGGTGGACGGCACGAGTCCGGAGACCCAGGCCAGCTTCGCGAAATCGTCGGAATGGGTCGGCAAACGAGTCTTCATGCCCGCATCGTTGATCCTCTTGCTCACCGGCATCGGGCTCACGGTCGAGGGCGATTGGGGCTTCACCTCGGCGTGGATCCTCATCGGCCTCGGCGCGTACCTGTTCTCTTTCTTGTCGGGAGCGTTGTTCCTGGGGCCTGAATCGGGACGGTTGGGGAAGGCGATGGAGGAGAAGGGCCCGGCCGATCCGGAGGTGCAGGAGCGCATCAAGCGTCTCTTCACCTTCTCGCGGATCGAGCTCGTCGTTCTTATCGTGATCGTTTTCGACATGGCGGTGAAGCCCGGAGCTTAGGGCTCCCGGACCGCCTTCAGTCTCCCGGGCTCGAGCTGCCTTCGACGATGTCCGCGAACGTCAACAGATCCGCCATCCCGAAGTCACCCGCGCGGGGCGCGATCGGCCTCTTCGGTTCCCACGGGGTAGGACTATTCACGAACGAGGTCTGATCCTCCGCGAGGAGACCCAACAGCACCTCGGCAACGATGCGGCCTCCGACAGGTCCTAGTCGTGTCGCTCGAGCGGGCGCTTTCTCGGCCTCCTTGAGGATGTAGAACCACAGGGGCGCCTCGCCCCCCCAACCCGCTCCACTCAGACCGAGAGCGCTGTTCGAAAGCGGGGTCTCACCCATGGCTGTGGCCACGGCTTGGCCCGACGGGAGACCCAGGGCCTTGCCACGCAAGAGGTTGCGCGCGGCCAGGGAGCGGCGTTGCGGATGTGTCTCGCGCTCCTTCTCGCCGATGACGCTCGACGGCAAGCTCATGAGGGGACCCGCCAACTTGCCGTTGATCTTGCGGCTCTTCTGCGGGACCCCCTTCCGCGGAAACTTGAAGAACAAGGGCCACTTGATCTGCCAGAAGTCCGGGAGCATCCTGTTGCCTCCGAGGTGAACGAGCGGAGGGTCGTCCGGTCGTCCGAAGATGAAAGCAAAGATCTCGTTGTTCAACTGGTAGTCCGACCTGATCATGCTGTGTCCGAACCGGTATGCAGCCGCAGCGAACTCCACCGGGATGAAGGGATTGTTCGTCGGCTCGTAGAGATCGAGCTCGATCGTGACCGTCCCGTCTGATGCTCGTGTCACCAGCGAGTTGACGACCCCGCGGCCGACGATGGTCGGAAGGAACTGACGTAAAACGATCCATTGATAGTGCCAGCGCACCAATCGCTGAGCGGTTTCGAACAGCTTCTCGCCCGGGAGTTTGTGGCGTTCGAGATTCGCCCTTCGTTCTCGGAGATGATCGACGATCGCGTTGTGGAAATGAGCGAACGCGACCTGCATCTGGGAGATCAGGATGTTCTCGTCGTTCCGCGGGTCACCGACGAGCGCGATGTTCTGTTGATTCCGCGGAAGGTCGGGTTCGCCAACTCGATTCTTCGACGTGAGCAACCGGTCCGGATCGCGGCGGTTGTACAGGTGGGGACTCGCGCTCGGTCCGAACAGATACAAGGAATCGAGATCGAATCTGGGCGTGCGGAAGTTATGCAGTGAATCGGGGTCGTTGCGGCGGGCGATCGAGGAAACCGGATCGAACGTCACATCGTGATCGATGAACTGACCGAGGTAGGTGAAACCGGCCGGGATCTCAGGGTTGTCGCCGCCTCGGCTCTCCTCCATCGGGCCCCCGTTCGCGCCCAGTTCGAGGAGAAGCTCCTCGGGCGGCTCGAACGGTGTCAGGTCCGGGAACAACCTCCCGAACTTGCCTCGCGGGAGGGTGGATCGAGGGACATCCGGGATGGCTCGAGGTACCGGATCTCCGTGTCTGACAACGGGATCGCCATCGGTGTCGTCCGGCATTTGCGGGCCCCCTTCGTCGTGTGGCGCATCGCCGAAATATACGCGGAAACCTCCATCCAAACCCTGGAACACAGGACCCGGGACGAAAGGCGGAGTCCCCTCCACGCCGTCCGGAGTGGGCGAGGGGGGATTTGAACCCCCACACGCTTTCGCGCACTGGCTCCTGAAGCCAGCGTGTCTACCGTTCCACCACTCGCCCAAGAGGATGCGGCCCGCTCGGGGCCGGGTTACGAAAGAGGCTAGCAGGGGGAAAAGCCCACGGGCGCGGCCGATTCGGGTGGGGGATGGATGCGAGGCATAATCCTGGCCTATGGGAGTCGCGCGTGACGTCGAGAAGCGCCTGGAGGGCATGGTGGAAGGTTTCTTCGCGCGAGTTTTCCGGTCCGGCCTGCAACCCGTGGAGATCGGGAAGCGGATCCTGCGGGAGATGGAGGAGGGCCGGACCGTTTCTGTGAACCGTATCTACGCCCCCAATGAGTTCCACGTGATGATGGGGCCCGAGGACTTCACGCGCTTCGGACCCATGGAATCGGGACTGACCCGGGAATTCTCGGAGCTCGTCATCGATCAGGCCAAAACGAACCGGTGGAACCTGATGGGGCTGCCCCGAATCTCTTTCCAGGAAACCGAAGGGATGGGCAAGGGTCAATTCAAGGTGGAGGCGTCGCTGGCGGCCGACGCGAATCAAGAGATGCCCAAGGCGTCTACTCGTGAGCCCAACCAGCAGGACCTTTCCGCCACCCGTGCCGTGTCATCGCTCACGGCGGACCGGCTGGGCATGGGGAACCAGCGGAAGGCGGAGCTCGTGGTCCTGGACGAGCGGGGCGAAACCAAGGACCGCATCTCGATAACGAAGGCGCCCGTCACGGTCGGACGTATGTCGACCAACGACATCGTCTTGTCCGACTCCAACGTCAGCCGCCGGCACGCTGAGCTCAGGAACGAGGGAGGACAGTGGTCGGTCGCCGACCTCGGTTCCACCAACGGCACCCTCGTCAACGGAAAGCTCGCCAAGGAGCATCAGTTGAACGACGGCGACAAGATCACGTTCGGGACCAGTGAGCTCATGTTCAAGTCATCCGCCTCCCAGGGAGACTGAGGTGCCACAACTCGTTCTGGAGCTCCTCAAGTACGTCTTCCTGGTGATGCTGTACATCTTCATCGCTCGGGCGGTTAAAGCCGTGTACGTGGAGCTTCGCCCACAGTCCACGGGCAGAAGGGCATCCGGTCGTCGCGCGCCGGCCCCGAGTCCCGCGCGACCGTCCTCGCGAAGGGGCAAGGCGGCCCGAAAGATCGCGATCGTTGAAGGAGCGTCCACGAAGGGCAAGAGCTTCGAATTAGGAGACGAGCTCATCATCGGCCGTGCGGACAAGTGCCACATCGTTCTCGACGACACCTACGTGTCGCAGATGCACGCCCGTATCTTTCAACGAGATGGATCCGTGATGCTCGAGGACCTCGGCTCCACGAACGGCACCTATCTGAACCGGCGACGTATCACCGGTACCACCCAGATCCACCGGGGTGACAAGGTCAAGATCGGCAAGACCGTGATGGAGCTCCGCCGATGAACGTGGCCTACGGAGCCACCAGCGACGTCGGGCGCGTTCGTGAGGCGAACGAAGACTCATACCTCGTCGCGGAACCTCTGTTCGTGGTAGCGGACGGCATGGGAGGGCACATCGCAGGGGACGTCGCGTCGTCAACCGCGGTGAAGGTCATCGAGGGCGGATCGAGCCAGCTTTCATCCGAAGATCCCGCCACCCTGACCAAGATCATCTCCGACGCGAACGCGGCGATATGGGACAAGGCGCAATCTGACCCGGCTCTTCGAGGGATGGGAACGACATGCACCCTCGTCCTGGTCGATGAGGATCGGGTCCACATCGCACACGTTGGCGATTCGCGCGCTTATCGCCTCCGTGAGGGGCAGCTCGAGCAACTGACCGAGGATCACACCTTGGTCGGACGCATGGTCCAGGAAGGGCGCCTCAGCGCGGAGGAAGCGCAACATCACCCGCAGCGGAGCATCATCACTCGGGCTCTGGGGGTCGACGAGGACGTGCAGGTCGACCTCGACACGGTCGAGCTCAGCGCCGGAGACCGGCTGCTCATCTGTTCGGACGGTCTTTCTTCCATGGTCGAGGACGATCAGATCCGGGACGTCCTCGCTCGGGAAACCGATCCCCAGAAGGCGGCGGACGGGCTGGTTCAGCTGGCCAACGAGGCTGGAGGCGACGACAACATCACCGTCGTGGTGATCGACTTCGAAGAAGGCTCCGGCTCCGGCCGTCGAGTCGTGGCGGCAGCAGAACCCGCCGGCGAGGTTGTCGACACGGCGCAACCCGACCGCTCCGAGCCCGCCGCAGTGCCGCCCCCCGTCTCCGCGGGCGAGCGCGATGACGAACCCGAGCAAGGGAGTCGCTGGGGAAGGAAGCTCCTGGTCGCCCTGGTCGTCGTGGCCCTCCTGGCGGGCGGGGCCTACGCAGCGGCCCGCTACACGCTGAGCAACTCCTGGTACGTGGGAGTGGGGACCTCGGACGAGGTCACGATCTACCGCGGGATCCCGGACGACATCGCCGGACTCGAGCTGCGCGAGGTGGAAGAGTCATCGACGATCGCCCTCGAGGATCTGCCGGAGTTCAAACGAGATGACATCCGATCGGGGATCAAGACGGAGAGCCTCGAAGAGGCCCAGAGCACCCTCGCGAACCTCGAGGAGATGGCGCAGGAATTCCAGGAGCAGAACCGCAAAAGAGACTCTGAGAAGAGCAACTGATGCAGGCGACGGCTAGACGCAACATCGAGCTGTCTCTATTGATCCTTGCCCTGATCGTAGGGGCGGGGGCGATGGCCCTAGTGGCCCTGGCGCGCGATTCCGAGGACGTGTACGAGATCGCCCCCTACCTCGTTGTACTGGCCTTTCTATACGTGGCCGCTCACATCGCGATGCGAAAGCTCGCCAAGCAAGGTGATCACATGATCCTTTCATTGATCGCGGTGCTGAACATCCTTGGGTTTGGCGGCGGTCTACCGGATCGACGCGAGCGAATACGGGCCGCCTCAATTCTTGGGGACCATTCTGGGTATCGGTCTCTTCATCCTGACGCTCGCCGTAGTTCGCGACTTCAGGGTGCTGGCTCGCTTCAAATACATACTTGGCTTCGTTGGCGTTGGACTCTTGCTGCTTCCGTTAGCCCCCGGGATCGGAGCCACGATCAACGGCGCTCGCTTATGGGTCACGATTCCCGGGCCCTTCCAGTTCCAGCCCGGCGAGCTCGCGAAAGTGTGCCTCGTCATCTTCTTCGCGGCGTATCTCGCGGAACGCAAGGAGTTGCTCGCGATCGCATCGCGTCGATTCGCAGGCTTGCACTTTCCCGACATCAAGCATTTCGGTCCTCTGCTCGTGATGTGGGGGTTGTCGCTATCGGTCATGTTCTTCGAGAAAGACCTCGGTTCCAGCCTGCTGTTCTTCTCGATCTTCATCGTGATGCTCTACATGGCGACGGCGCGTATCGCGTATGTGGTCGTCGGTGGTGGGTTGTTCACCATCGGCGCGATCGTCGGTTACTCGATCTTCGCCCACGTACAAGACCGCGTGACGGTCTGGTTCAACGTCTTCGACCCCAAACTGATCAACGACGAAGGCTTCCAGCTCGCGCAGTCGCTGTTCGCTTTGGCGACGGGGGGTCTATTCGGTACGGGGCTGGGTCAGGGACAGCCTCAACGGATCCCGGAAGCCCACACCGACTTCATCTTTTCCGTCATCGGTGAGGAACTGGGGTTGGTGGGGACCACCGCGGTTCTGCTGTGCTTCATCCTGCTGATCGCTCGCGGGCTTCGAGCGGCCTTGCAATCGCGCGACGACTTCGGGCAGCTGCTCGCCGCGGGCCTGATCGCGATCTTCGCCCTTCAGGCGTTCATCATCTTGGGAGGAGTGACCCGCCTACTGCCGCTGACGGGGATCACACTTCCGTTCATGTCTTACGGCGGCTCGAGCTTGTTATCCAACTTCATACTCATGGCTTTGTTGGTCCGGATCTCGGATCAAACAACCAGCGAACCCGACCCCGCACACACCGCGGAGATCCTCGTCGGAGGCCGTCGCTGATGGACGCCCAGATCAGACGGGTGGGCATCCTCCTGATCGTGCTGATGTTGCTCGTCTTCGCGAACCTCAACTACGTCCAGATCTTCGCCGCCGAAAGCATCGCGGAGAACCCGGCGAACTATCGTGCCCTCCTTGCTGAAGCCGCCATCAAGCGCGGCACGATCGTTACTGCAGATGGCGTGACGCTGGCGCGCAGCGTGGAGACGAACCAGGACCTGAAGTACCGGCGCGTGTATCCGGAGGGTGAGCTCTACGGCCCCATCACCGGTTATTACAACCTTCTCAACGGCACCCGGGCGGGGATCGAGAACGCCTACAACGAACAGCTGTTGGGCGACTCCGGCGTGCTGACGATGCAGGACTTCGAGGACCGCTTCCTCGAGTCGGGCGCACAAGGGGACGACGTGCAGTTGACCATCGACTCCCGGCTCCAGGAGCTGGCGAGCTCGTCTCTCGGGGAGCAGAACGGCGCGGTGGTGGCGCTCGACCCGAACAGCGGGGACGTCCGGGCGATGTGGGGCTTCCCCTCGTACGACCCGAACCCCTTGTCCTCCTACGACAAGGAAGAGGCCCTCCAGTACCGCAGGACGCTCGAACCGCGCGCCCCCGATAGTCCACTCATCAGCAAGGTCCCGCGCCGCCTGTATCCGCCCGGCTCGACGTTCAAGGTCGTCACGGCGACCGCGGCCCTCGAATCGGGGGAGTACCAGCCCAACTCCACGTTCCCCGACCCCGAGTCGATCGACCTCCCGCTGACCGACCAGAGGTTGACCAACTTCACGAAGACCTCGTGCCAGGGAGGCGCTCCGATCGATCTCTTCACCGCCCTGGAGATCTCGTGCGACACGACGTTCGCTCTGATCGGACTCGAGATCCCCTCCGAGTTGAAAGCCACCGCGGAGGACTTCGGCTTCAATTCGCCGATCCCCTTCGACCTGACGACCGACGCGAGCATCTTTCCCGACATCCCCGATGACCAGGAACCACTGCGGGCGTACGCCGGCATCGGTCAGGGCGACGTCGCAGCGACCCCTCTTCAGATGGCTCTTGTCGCAGCGGGGGTCGCCAATGGGGGGCAGGTGCCCCGTCCCCGTATCGTCAAAGAGGTCATCGATCCCCGCGGTGGCGTCATCGAGCGGTACTCGCCGGAAACCATCGGCCGAGCGATGACGTCTGAGCATGCGGAGGAGGTCAAGAACATGATGGTCGCCGTGGTCGAGAGCGGGACCGGCACCGCTGCGCAGATACCAGAGGTCTCAGTGGCCGGCAAGACCGGGACGGCCCAGTCGGCGGAGGGGGCCGCGCCGCACGCGTGGTTCATCGCCTTCGCGCCCGCAGACGACCCACAGATCGCGGTGGCCGTACTGGTCGAGAACGGCGGCAGCGCTGGTTCGGAAGCGACCGGTGGCGCGGTCGCCGCCCCCATCGCTAAAGCGATCATCGAGCGGGACCGGGAGTTGCGCGGATGGTAGAGACACGACTCCTGGATCGCTACCACCTCGAGGAACGGATCGCCGCGGGTGGTATGGGGACGGTATGGGCCGCCCAAGACGAACGGCTGGGCCGGCGCGTCGCGGTGAAGATGCTCAAGGACGATCTTGCCGGTGACCCCCGTTTCGTGGAACGGTTCCGGCGCGAGGCGCGCGCGGTAGCCGCACTTGGGCACCCCAACATCGCCAACGTCTTCGACTACGGCGAGGACCACGGCAAGCACTTCATCGTCATGGAGCTGGTCGAGGGACGTGATCTCGCTCGCCTGTTGCGCGAGGAGGGACCGATGAACGCGGGGCGTGCGGCGAGCATCGCCGCGCAGGCGTGTGAGGCCCTCGGACACGCTCACCTCGCCGGCGTGATCCACCGCGATGTCAAACCGGGAAACGTGATGGTCGGTGACGATGACCGCGTGAAGGTCACCGATTTCGGGATCGCGCGGGCGCAAGGTGACACGAGCCTCACGGCCACCGGTTCGGTGCTCGGCACTTCCCACTACCTATCTCCGGAGCAGGCGGCGGGAGGCTCCATCGGTCCGCCCTCGGACGTCTACTCGATGGGGTGCGTGCTGTACGAGATGTTGACCGGAGCCGTTCCATTCACGGGAGAATCGCCCGTGGGGATCGCGATGCGTCACGTGTCGGAGGAGGTCCCCCCTCCCAGCTCGCTCGCGGCGGATGTCCCCCCGGCCGTCGACGACGTCGTCGCCAAGGCAACCGCCAAGGACCCCAAAGATCGCTTCGCCGACGGGCGCGACATGGCCGCGGCCCTGGCCCACGCGGGAGATCCGAGCGGCGTCTGGAGCCTTCGGCGCCGCAGCAGCACCGACCGCGGCGATGGCGGCCGGAGGAACCTCGGTGCTGACTCATGCGGGTCAGACCCAGGAAGCTCCTCAGACGGTCTGGCCGATCCCGGGGGATCGCTGGGAGCCCCGGCGCGTGGGCCGTTTCGCTCTGATCGCGCTGGGCATCCTCGCGACTATCGCGGCGCTGTTGCTGCTGGTGAATCTCCTCGGCGACGACGATCCGACGCAGAACGCCGGAGGTGGGGGCCCGGGGCCCAACCAGGAGGAGCAGCCGGCCGATGAGAACCAGGGCGAGGAGGAACCGGAGCCCGAAGCCATCTCGCTCGACGGATACGTCGGCCAGTTCTACGCGGATGCGGAGGAGCAACTCAAGGCGGAGGGCATCGAGGTAGCGCGCGTGGACGTCGATTCGGCCGAGGAGCCGCGAGCTGGTCGTCGACCAGGACCCCGGGGAAGGGACCACCGTGCAGCCGGGCGACACCGTCACGCTCTCGGTCAGTAACGGCGCCCTGATCGAAGAGGGGCCGGGCGACGAGGGCGAGGAAAAGCCTCCCAAGGACCCCAAAGGCAAGGCCAAGGGCCACGATAAGGACGAGGATTGATGGCGAAACGCACCTACGGGGGCCGGTACGCGGTGATCGATCGCGCCGGGGTCGGCGGCATGGCCGAGGTCTACCGGGCGCGCGACGAGCTTCTCGGCCGGGATGTCGCGGTGAAAGTCCTGAGCGACAAGTTCTCTCGCGACAGCGTGTTCGTTGAGCGCTTTAGACGGGAGGCGCAGTCGGCTGCCAACCTCAACCATCCGAACATCGCCTCGATCTACGACTACGGGGACGACGGTGGCACCTATTTCATCGTCATGGAGTACATCGACGGTAAGCCGCTCAGCGATGTCATCGACGCCGAGGCATCACTCATGCCCGAGCGTGCTGCGGAGATAGCTTCCGATGTCGCTCGGGCGCTCGAGCGCGCGCATGCTTCGGGCTTAGTGCATCGCGACATCAAACCCGCAAACATCATGTTGGACTCCAACGGTCAGACCAAGGTCACCGACTTCGGCATAGCCCGCGCGCTTACCGCCGATGGCGAAGCGACGATGACGCAAACCGGGATGGTCATCGGCACCGCCTCGTATCTCTCGCCGGAGCAGGCCCAAGGCAACCCCGTGGATCCGCGGTCCGACGTCTACGCGCTCGGCTGCGTTCTCTACGAGATGCTCACGGGCAGGGCGCCGTTCACGGGGGACTCGCCGCTGTCGATCGCCTACAAGCACGTGCGCGAGAACCCTGTCCCTCCCTCCACCTTGAATCCAGACGTGCCGCGCGAGCTCGATGCGATCGTCCTGAAAGCGATGGCGAAGAATCCGGACAATCGCTACAACAGCGCCGCCGAGATGAGAGAGGACCTCGCCCGGTTCCTAGCGGGCCAGAAGGTGCAAGCCACCCCGATCCTCGACGACACGATGGTCGCGGCCGCCGCGGGCGGAACCCAGGTGCTGGGTCAGACGGACATGTACGACGAGGAGCCCGACGAGTCGAAGAAGCGCACGGGTTGGTACGTGTTGTTGACCCTGCTGGCGTTGGCGCTGTTGGGCCTGCTGGCTTGGTTCATCGCCACCAACTTCTTCGGGGGCGGGGTTGAAGTTCCGGACGTCGTCGGGCAACCCTTGGCGGAGGCTCAACAAACGGTGGAGGACGCAGGTTTCGACACAGAGGTGCGCCGGCGAGCCGACCCCGACGCGCCCGCGGGTGAGGTTTTCGATCAGGACCCGGCCGGCGGCGAGGAGGCCGACGAGGGAGAGACCGTAACTCTGTTCGTCTCCACCGGGCCCGGCCAAACCCAGGTTCCCGAAGTGGAGGGCCTGAGCGAGGTCGACGCAAAACAAGAACTACGTGCGGCGGATCTGACCGTCGGACGGGTGAGGAAGGAGGCCAGCACCGACGTCGATGAAGGCCTCGTGATCAGCTCCGACCCCGCCGAAGGAACGACCGTGGACAAAGGCTCGGAGGTGGACCTCGTCGTCTCGTCCGGCGCCGCCACCGTGACGGTGCCCGGCGTCATCGGAATGTCGGAAGAAGACGCGATCGCAACCTTGGAGGCCGAGGGACTCGGGGCCGACTCGATCGACGCTCCCAGCGACGAAGAGGCCGGGACGGTCATCGCTCAGGATCCCGGCGAGGGTTCGGAGGCCGCGGAGGGCGACGTCGTCACGATCACCGTGTCGTCCGGTCCGGAAGGGGAGCCGATGCCGGACGTGACCGGACAGGATGCCGACGATGCCGAGGACATGCTCGAGGACGACTTCGGACTCGACGTTAGTCAGGAGGATACGGACGAGCCCTGCGCCCAGCCGCCCGGGACCGTGTGCAGTCAGGATCCGGAAGACGGAACGCCGGTCCAAGAGGGGGACTCCGTCACCCTGTTCGTGATGCCCGGCTAGCGGCCGGAGAAGGCCAGGAAGTTCCTCAGGAGTTGGGGCCCGTCGGTCGTGAGGATCGACTCGGGGTGGAACTGCACGCCCTCGATCGGCAAGCTCTTGTGCTTCACGCCCATCACCACCCCGTCCTCGCTCCTCGCCGTGATGTCCAGGGCCTCCGGCCACCTCTCTTCGGCGATTGAAAGCGAGTGGTAGCGGGTGGCGGTGAACGGGTCGGGCAATCCCGTGAAGACCCCCGCCGAACCGTGCGCGATCGAGGAGGTCTTCCCGTGCACCGGCCCGACGGGAGCTCGCTCGATCGCCCCGCCGAACGCCGCGCCGATGCATTGATGGCCGAGGCACACGCCGAGAACGGGTACGCGTTCGCCGAACCTCTTCACGGCCTCGACCGAGACTCCGGCCTCCATGGGCGATCCGGGACCAGGCGAGATGACCACCGCATCAGGCTCCACGCGCTCGAGCTCCTCGAGGCTGGAGTCGTTGCGCATCACTACGGGCTCAACCCCCTCCGCGCCGAAAGCCTGCGCGAGGTTGTAAACGAAGGAATCGAAGTTATCTACGAGGAGTAATCGCACGCTGTGCTCTGTGCCCTGCTCAGAAGTTGGTGGGGAGGAGGTTCTCGGAGAGGGCGATCAGGATGCCCGCGGTGATGAGCGCGACCACTATCCATGCGGCCAGCTCCAACAGCCGAGACTTCCACGATCGCCGGGTCTTCGATCCGCCGTTCATACCGATGTCTTCAGCTCCGCGTAAACGACGAGACGTTCGGCGGCAGAGAAGCGGGGATTGCAGGTCGTCAACGCGAGCTCGCCGGAGTCACTTGCAACCGGGTTAGCGATGTCGCGGGAATCCGGGAGCACGATCTCTCTGCCGGTGACCTCGTATTCGAAATCACCCCAGCGCGTGTCGGTGAAGATCGCGTCACCCGGCCGCAGACGATCGAGATCCCAGAAGGGCGCGTCGTAGGTCGTCCTGTGTCCGGAGATGATGGCTCGACCTTTCTCTCCGGGCCAGACCTCTTCGAGGTCGGTGCACAGCGGCCTGGAGAACTGTTCGCTACAGCCCGGGTAGTGCCCCGGGCCCTTCTTCAGCTCTTCTTCGCCCACGCCTTGGACGACGATCGTGTTGAGCTCCATCTCTGGGATCCGCAGCCTGAACACCGGATCTCCCGGACCCGGCGCGTAGTCCTTGGGGGGGCCCGAGAATCCGGAATCCTCGCCGCCCTGGGCCTGCAGAGCGGGGAGGTCGGCGAACTCGTCGGCCAGTCTGTCCTGCTGTTGATGCGTGTAGAACCCGGTGCCCCACAGGATCCATGCGACGAATAGGAGAACTCCGAAGCCGACCGAGATGAGCAGCTTGCCTATGAATCCGAGGATGCGCATGTGAACAGAGGATAGCCGCGGCTAATATCTGCCCTTATGCCGAAAAGCAGATCGAAACGTCAGACCCGTCAACCGCCACCTAAGACCAAACCGAAACCGTCGCCTCCGGCCGTGGCGGCCCTTTTCTTCACGCTCCTGGCGACGGGCGTGATCGTCATCGTCGGCAACTACCTCGGTGCGTTCGGGCCGACCAGCAACGGCAACCTCTGGTACGGCCTCGGATTGATGCTGGTGGCATTCCTCGTCGCCACGCAGTGGCACTGAGGCGAGTCGGGCGGTAAGATACCCCTGGAGGGTATCTGAATGGACCACGAACGAACCGGATCGTACGGCTACCGCAAGGATGAGCTGGGCAAGCGCCTCAGCCGGATCGAGGGCCAGGTGCGCGGGATCGGCCGCATGGTCGAAGACGAGAAGTACTGCGTCGAGATCCTGACCCAGATCGCCGCCGTTCGAGCCGCGGTCGACCGGGTGGCCCTGGGGGTCATGGAAGACCACATGAAGGGCTGTATGGCCGAAGCCGCCTCCAGCGATGACGCCGCATCGCACCTCGGCGAGCTGATGGACGTGCTCGAGCGCTTCGTTGCGCTCCGGAGGTAAATCACAAGGATGTTCTTTATCCACTGCTGTGGATACCGCTGTGGACAACCCATATGAGGGCCGCACTGGCGGTGCTCGCTCTGGTGGCGACGCTCATCCTCGGCTACTTCTTCGGCTACTTCCGCGCCGCCGTCGCGGTCGCCCTCTTTTTCGGGATCCTGATCGTGGGAACCAGATACTTGGACAGCCTCATGAGAACCCCCGCCGAACCGGAGGTCTCGGACGTGAGCGGCTACGGGTTGAGATACGTGTGCTCGGTCTGCGGACTCGAGCTGAAGGTCGAGAAAGCTGCGAAAGACACGGCACCCCGTCATTGCACCGAGCCGATGGAGCTGGTGCGGGAGGGGGGCCGGCCGCCCCTTCGTCCCCTGTGATGCTGGCCGCCTAGGCGATCCGTTCGACGATCGTCGCGTTGGCGAGGCCGCCGCCCTCGCACATCGTCTGAAGCCCGAATCGTCCATCGCGCTGCTCGAGTGAATGCAGAAGCGTGGTCATCAGCCTCGCTCCGGAGGCGCCCAGCGGGTGGCCCAACGCTATGGCTCCGCCGTGAACGTTGACGCGCGAGTCGAACCAGTCGTCGGCGAGCTCGAGCTCCTTCTTCCACGCGAGCACGACGCTTGCGAACGCTTCATTGATCTCGATCAGGTCGATATCCCCCAGCTCGAGACCCGCACGGGCGAGCGCTTTCCGGGTCGAGGGGATCGGCCCGGTGAGCATCGTCACGGGGTCGGTGCCGGCGAGCGCGAAGGACACGAGCCGCGCTCGTGGCGTCAAGCCCAACTCCTTGGCCCTCTCGGGAGTCGTGATCAACAACGCGGCCGCGCCATCTGAGATCTGCGAAGAGTTGGCCGCAGTCACCACACCGTCCGCCTTGAAGGCGGGCATCAAAGTCGCCATCTTCGCCCGATCGGGAGTTCGGATGCCCTCGTCCGTGTCGAAGAGGTTGGTTCCCTCCTCCGTCTCGACCTTCACCGGATGGATCTCGTCCTTGAACGAACCTGAGGTTGTCGCGGCACCCGCCAGCTCGTGCGAGCGCGCCCCGAACTCGTCCAACTCGCCGCGCGTCAGGTCCCATCGCTCTGCGATTATCTCGGCGGAGATGCCCTGCGGAACCAGGCCGCCCTCGTACCGTGACATCAGCTTGTCGGTGAACGGCCACCCCTGGTTCTGTGCGCTCGACCCCATCGGGACGCGTGACATGTGTTCGACCCCGCATGCGACGGCGACGTCGTACGCGCCGGCGATGACGCCCTGAGCCGCGAAGTGGATCGCTTGCTGGGAGGATCCACATTGTCTGTCGATGGTGGTGGCCGGCACCTCCTCGGGGAGGCCCGCGGCGAGCCAGGCGTTCCGGCCGATGTTGAGCGATTGTTCCCCCACCTGGGACACGCAGCCACAGATGACGTCGTCGACCAGCGCCGCATCCACTCCAGAACGGGCCACGAGCTCGGTGAGGATCTCCCCCAGGAGATCCACCGGGTGCCATCCGTTCAGGGCCCCATTCTTCCGGCCCACGGGAGTGCGAACCGCCTCAACGATCACCGCTTCACGAGCCACTTGATAAACCTCCGTCCGTCAGTTCTTGACCGCCGAGTCAATTATGGCATCAGCCCGGGGGGTCGGGGCGCCGGCCCCCGAAGACGTCCCGGGACAGGGCCACGGTGGTCCCACCGGGCCCGCTGCGGACGTCAACCGAATCGGTCAGCTGGTACATCAGGAACACCCCCCTGCCGCCGGCCGAGAAGCGATCCGGGAGCCCCGGACGCCCGACCGAGGCTGCGTCGAAACCGGGCCCGTCGTCGGCGACGATCACTCGCACCACGCCGCCCTCGAGAGCGCACCGGATCCTCAGCTCGCTGCGCCCGTCGGGGTTGCGCCCGTGCCGGCTCGCGTTCGCGGCGGCCTCGCTCACCGCCAGGAGAAGCTCCTGCGAGGTTTCGATCGGCGCCCTGAGATCGGCGAGATAGTTCGACACGAACGCGCGCACCTCGGCCACGCGAGCGGCCTCGTTCGGCAACACGAGCTCGCGCGTCGGCTCGCCGATCGTGGCGTCGGGAACGACCTGACACACGAGCAACGCGATGTCGTCCCTCAACTCCCCTCCGAACGCCCACGACTCGACCGCTCTTCGGATGGCCTGGACGAGCTCGCCGGGGGTTCCAACCCCGTACTCGGAGACGATGTCTGCGAACTTGCCCTGCCCGAAAGGAATTCCCGCACGCGGTGCCTCGGTCACGCCATCCGTGTACAGGACGAGCATGTCCCCGGGGTGGAGCTCGACGCGCGCGGCCTTGAAGCGGAGATCCTCCTCGATGCCCAGCGGCAGGGCTCCCTCCTCCAACCATTCCACCTCGCCGGTGTCGAACCTGTGGACGACCGGCGGCACGTGGCCCGCGTTCACGTACTCGAACACGGCGCGCTCGGGATCCAGTGCCGCGAACAGCATGCGCACGAACCTCTCGCTTCCGATGTGCCCCTGGATGTGTGCGTTGAGCCGGTTCATGAGCTGTTCCGGTTCCGGGGAATCGTTCACGAGAGACCGGAGGGTGTAGCGAGCGAACGCGGCATCACTGGCCGCGCCGGGACCGATGCCGCATACGTCTCCCAGAACGAGTCCCATCCGGCCATCCCTCAGCGGAACGAAATCGAAGAAGTCCCCACACACCGCCCTTCGTCCACTCGCAGCGACGTAGTGCGACACGAAGTTCGTGCGCGGGACGTCGGGCACTGTGTCGGGAAGCAGACCTCGTTGGTAGCTCTCGGCGGTCTTGCGCGCTTCCTCGTAGAGCCGTTCCACCTCATCGGCCCGCGTGACGCTCTCGGTGATGTCCGTGTACACGTCGATGCGGCCGACGTGCGTTCCGTGCTCGTCGAAGGTGGGGCCCGAGTAGAGGCGGAGCTGCCGGCGTTGCGGAAGGATCTGATCGACCCATACGCGGAGCTCTACTTCTGGGTCGTCGCGCAGCTCTTGGAAGGTCTCCATGAAGCCCTCTGGGTCCTCGGTCTTGCGGGCGATGCTGCGCAGCAATTCGTTGACGGGCTCGCCGAGGTACGCGTCGGGATCGAGCTCGAACAACCGGCCGGCGCGGTGATTGACCACCCTCGTGATCCCTCGTCTGTCCCGGAAGACGATCGCCTCGTCGACGGCGTCGAGGACCGCAAGCAGCCTGTGGCGAACGGCGGTGGCCAGGCGGTGCTCTTCCTGCTCGGCGCGGTAGTGCGATCGCATCTCGCTGGCCAGTAGCCCTGCTATCGATCCCGAGAGCAGGAACAGCATCGAGTTGACCGTCCCCGCCACGGGGTCCGGCCAGCCTCCGGCGATCCAGGCGGTGAGCCAGTAACCGGCCGCGGCTAGCGCGCCCGCCCAGAAGCCCTCCGGGAACCCAGCCACGAGGCCTGCGATGACGATGAGTGGGACGAAAACGAGCTGAGCCGAGGGCACCTCCGCCCGGAGTAGCCCGTAGAACACGCACGCCGCCAGCGCAGAGAGCAACAGCGCGGCCCACCCCCACCATGCATTGGCGCGCGCCCGCGGCAGGATGTAGCGGAACAGCAAGGGAAGGGCGGCTGCCACCAGGAGGGTGAACAGGAGGGCTCGCAGGTACGTATCCGAATCGAGACCCGCTACGTGGATGATCACGAAGATCAGCACGGTGGTGGCCCAGGCGGTCAACTCGGCGATGTGAAGGGTCCAGCGCCAGCTGCCCCTGTTCGCGTCCCTCGCCGTTTTCGAGAGCATCGTTGTCAGCCTGAGTCGGCCGATCCCTTCGTCTCGCTCGTTATCCGTCAACGACCCGCGCCAACGACCCGCCAGACATCCCCATCCTGTTCCACTTCGCCCTTCGATTCCAGGAACTCAAGGTGAGCGAGGGCGGAGAACGCAGCTATCTCGTGAAGATAGTCGGGAGTGTCGCCATAAGCCTGTGACACGATCCGCTCCAGAGTGTTAGCACCCGCTCTCATACCGTCGAGGATCGCCGCCTCACGAGCGGCCCGGTGTTCCAGATATCGATCGATCACCTCGTCTCCGCCATCCAATGGTCGGAAGTGGCCGGGATAGATCCTTTCCAGCTCGAGCGTTCGGAGACGGCGCAGGCTCTCGAGATAATCACCCATGTTCCCGTCGGGGGGCGCGATGACCGAGGTGCCCTCGCCCAGGATGTTGTCGCCGGAGAAGAGGCTCGCCAGGTTCTCGAACGAGAAGCACAGGTGATCCGACGCATGTCCGGGCGTGTGTAGGGCGCGGAGGGCCCCGGTGCGTGGAACCTGCACGACCTCACCATCCATGAGTGGCTCGACATCCGCCCCTCCTGCCGGCTCCGGACCGAAGGCCCTAACGGGAGCTCCGGTCCTGGACGCGAGGGCACCCGCACCTCCCACATGGTCTTCGTGACGATGGGTCACGAGGATCTCGGATACCTCGCCTGCGGCGCTCACGACCGCTTCCAGGAACTCCGCGGAGTCAACGGCCGGGTCGATCACCACGGAAGCCCCGGCCCCCACGACGTAAGTGTTCGTTCCCGGGCCGGTCATGATCCCAGGGTTGGGCGCCAGCACCACCTGCACCAGAGGCGACAAGCGCGCGCTCAACAGCGCGCCGGACTCCTGCGCGGTCTCGTTCCTCATCGAGGTCAACGCATCCTCCAGCGAGTCGTGCCGTTGGAGTCGCTGCAGCATCTCGATCGTGGGGGGCGCCATGATCGTCTTCCCCGAGGCAAGCGCCGCCAGTGCGGCGGGAGGCGACGCCCAGTAGCAGGCCGCCACCTCGTTCGGATCGGGATCCGGCTCCCAGCCCTCGGGAGCCGCCACGAGGAAGAACCGGGCGTCGAAACGAACCGGCGAGCCGAGGGGGGTGACCCAACGACCGGCCGGCACCAATCGCTCCACGTGAAGGCGGTCGTCGGAGCCGAGCCATCGCTCGAGCCAAGCGGTTGGGTCCTCAGCTGCAGAGCGCTCCGCCGTCCCGCCTCCGGCCGGGAAGCCCACCTCTTCGCTCGCCTCCCGCAGGGCACAGACGAAATACCCCAGTGCCTCCTCTAGCGAGCCCGCGTCGCCCAATGACGCCGCGGCCTCCTCGCCCGAGACTGTGGTCACCCCAGCCCACCGCGGATCGCGGTCTGCCTCGGCCACGGAGCCGCCGGGGAACACGACCGCTCCTCCCATAAACTTCATCCCCTGAGGGCGCACGGTGAGAAGGACCTCGAGATCGTCCGCTCCATCCCTGAGAACCACCAGCGTCGCCGCCGGTCGAGGGGGAGGGTCGGCGTGAGTAGTCGGATCCATACCTGGAAAGGTATGTTCTCGCGCCCAAGACAATATTCATCACGCAAGGGAGGCCACGTGGCAGTCAAGTTCCTTTCCGAGGAATGGGCCAACGAGATGACGGAGAGGCTCAACTCCTCGGATGAGTTCAAGAGCGCCGCCGGAACCCAGCAGGTCAAGCTCCAGCAGGTCGTAACGGACGCTGCCAGAGGGGGGAGAGACGAAGTATTACTTCACCCTCGAAAATGGTCAGGCACAGGTGGGGATCGGCGAGGTGTCCGATGCGGATGCGACGCTCACTCAGACCTACGAGACCGCTTCGGCGATCACCAAGTCGGAATTGAACGCACAGCAGGCGTTCATGCAAGGCAAATTGAAGATCTCGGGAAACATGATGAAGCTCATGCAGCTTCAGAACGTGTTCAACGCGATGCCCAAGGCGGCCGAAGGGGTCGAGGTTCAGTACTGAGCTCCCTGCGGGATTCAAAGGCCCCCTGACGGGGGCCCTTTGAACTTTTCGGGACTAGTTGTGCAGGACGACGGCGCGCACCCGGGCGGTTCCGGCTCGGATGAAGTGGAGCTTTTTCGCCGCACGCCTGGAGAGATCCAGGATGAAGTCCTCGTCACCGTAGGGCCCTCGATCTTTGACGGTGACGGTCACACGACGGCCGTTCCGGAGGTTTTTCACCCGGAGTCGGGTTCCACAAGGCAATCTCCGGTGCGCGGCCACCATCTTGCGGTGCCGGTAGGTGCCTCCACAGGCCATCGTCTGCCCGACGTACTTGTTCGCGTAGTAGTAGGCCTTGCCTCGTAGCACTCGGTGATGGGCCAGCGCCACCGAAGCGGCCATCAGCCCGAGAATCAGGACGACGACGATCGCAGCACGCCTGATACGCCACACCTCCAAAAGAGTCGCTAAAAGAAAAGGAGCCCCCCAGCGGGCTCCGGCCCGAGACCCTAGTTACCCCTGGGAGGATCCGTCAAACGGGGTCAAACGGGGCTGGCCACGCTCTTCGAGGGGGTACCGGCGGGCCGTCGAAGGGTCTCGGGCGTCCGGAGGACCAGTATCAGAGCCGCCAGGATGGGGAGAGCGGCGATCGCGAACGACCCCCGGAATCCGAACGCGTTCGTCGTGATTCCGGCGATGACGGGGCCGAGAGCGAACCCGAGGTCCCCGGAGAACCTGAAGATCCCCACGGCCGTTCCGGAGCTCCCCTCGGGGGTCACGTCCGAGAGCATGGCTCCCGGGGGAACCCCGGCGAAGCCCGAGAAGACCCCAAGGATCGCCATCGCCGCGGCTATGCCCCAAACCGTTGTGGCCCAGCCGGCCAGGGCGATCGCGAGGGCGAGGCCGATCAGGGACGGGACCATCACGGCCTTCCGTCCGCGGCTGTCCGCCAGGCTCCCCGCGGGATAGAGGACGGCGAACTCGGTGGCGAGAGCCACCCCGAAAACGGCCCCGATCCCCAGGGTCGACATGCCCACGGCGTCCTTACCCAGGAGGGGAACGAGAGTGTCGAAGACCCCGGCAACGAACCACATGTAGGCGAAGTTGACGACCATCACGGTCTTGAAGGCGGGGGTCTTGAGCATCTCGACGATGCGCGCTTTGCTTCTTCGGATGGCCGGCACCTCACGGGCGGCCCGCGCCTCATCGGCCACGCCGGGCTCACAGCGTTCGGTGTTGACGGGCGCCGGGACGAAACGCATGTAGACGGCCACCGCGATGAGCAGGAGCCCCGCGTACGCCAGTAGGGGACTCGCGATCCCGAACCGGTCCGCGATGAACCCTCCGGCGAACCCTCCCGTGATGATCCCGGCGTTGAAGGCTCCGTAGAAGACGCCCAGGGTCCGAGCCATCCGGTCCTTCGGCACGACCTTCAACAGATAGCTGTAGTTCGAGGCGAACACCACGGCGGATCCCGCCCCCCCGGCGGCCCAGAAGATCGTCGCCAGGGCGAAGTTGGGAGCGTTCGCCGTAAGTAGGGCGCACAGAGCGAGGAAGGTCATCCCGAGGGTCGCGCAACGCCGCTCGCCATAGCGGTCGATCAGGGGGCCGGCAACCAGATCGAACGCGAGGCGCGCGGCCGCGAAGGCCGAGATCATCCCGCCGGCCGCGGCGTAGCCGACCCCGAAAGAACGCGCGAACAGCGGAAGGATCGGAGCGACGACGCCGAAGCCCGCCATCAGTACGAAGCAGACGAGCATGATGGTTCCAACGTCGGGTGAGCGCAGGATGGAACGAACGTCCGCCCCGCGAACGTCCTGATCTCGACTGGTTCCTTCGCTTGAGGAGCTCACCAGAGGATTATGAAACCTGCGCGGCGTCGGTCGATCCACTCCGGCGGGCCTTCTGCCCCTGGGAGTTCAGGCGCTAGCATGCAATCGATCGCGCAGGCGCTCCTCCGCCCTCGATCGTCGGGCTGAGCGCGGTCCCCGGCCGAGCGCACCGTGACGACACGAGGAGTCAGGGATGCTCGAGAACGCGCTCGCAATCGCCACCGGTTCGTGGGCACTGGTGATGGCCGTGTCCCCCACCCTTCAGATCCGGAGGATCCTGCAACGACGGTCCTCGGACGACGTCTCGATCCCGTACTTCCTGGTGTTGCTCCTCGGCTTCGCGCTCTGGGCTCTCTACGGCATGTCGAAGAGCGACCTCGTACTGGTCATCCCCAACTTCGTTGCGTTCTGCGTCGCGGTCGCCACCATCCTCGTAGCACGCAAGTACCGCTAGCAAAATGGACCGGCGCCCCGGCTTGGTTTCGGACCTAGGAGATCCACATCGGGCCGGTGGTGCCGGTGGTTTTCCATCGTCCATCGGTCAACTTGAGGACGTACGTCGACCCTTGCGCGCACAGACCGCCGCACCAGAGCGAGTTCGATACCTCCACCCGTGACCCGTTGCCGTCGATCGGACCAGCTGAGAGGATCACCGCGAATTTCTTGTGACCTCCATTCATCCGCCCCTTGGAGATACGGCGCGCCTCGGCTCCGGAGACGAATGTCAGCGGTGGAAGCGCGCGGAGCTTTGCCCGTAGGCCCGCCCTCACCACATCGCTGAACGGTTCGGTGATCTTCCACATGGTGCGCCAGTTCGCCGCGCTCTCCACCACCCCTGAGACGATGAATACTCGGTCGAAAGGAGATGGGCCGCGGCCGAAGGTGTGATCCTTGGTGACCTGTTGGTGGAAGATCGCGGCGTAGATATCGATCATTCGACGCTCGGCCGCGCTGACTGGGGAGGCGGACGGCAAGTTCTGGCCGCTTTCAGGTTGCTCGGGTTGAGTGCCCGTCTGCTCAGTGCACGCGACTAGGAGCAGGGCAGCGATAAGCACCGACGCGATCTTCTTCATATCTCTAGGACGATCCTCCTCATGTCCTTGTTCCATCCGAACGAGGATCGGACGAGAGTGCCGCCTATCCGAGGGCCTGGAGCCCCACGATCTCGGCTTCCGGAGTGGAGCGGCCGGCGCGCTGCGACTGTGCGAGGAGATCGTCCACTCGCTCCGCCTCTATTTCTTGCCGCCCTGGGGGGCTTGCGGCAAGCCCCGGGTCGTGCCGCATAATCGCCGGCTCAGGCCAAAACCTACGGGAATGGGAGTCGTGCCATGCGTGTGTCGTTGTCGACGTACAGGACGCGCGAGGACGTCGAACCGCTGGTTGGACTCGCGGTGCAGTTGCGGGCACTCGGCGCCCAGGGATGTGGTGCGCTGGTGGCGACCGGCGTGACTCCGGCCGGAGTCTGGCGATGACCGAGCATGCGGTGGTGATCGCCGGAGGAGGTCCGACGGGGCTGATGCTGGCGGGGGAGCTGACGTTGGCGGGCGTGGACGTTGCCATCGTCGAGCGACGCGCCAGCCAGGAACTCCCCGGCTCGCGCGCAGGCGGTCTGCACTCACGCACCATCGAGGTGCTCGACCAACGTGGAATCGCCGATCGATTCTTGTCCGAGGGGCAGGTGGCGCAGGTCGCGGGCTTCGCCGGCACCCCCTTGGACATCAGCGACTTTCCCACCCGACACCCCTACGGGCTCGCGCTGTGGCAGAACCACATCGAGCGCATCCTGGCCGGCTGGGTCGACGAGCTGGCGGTGCCGATCTATCGCGAACGCGACGTGACGGGGTTCGCGCAGGACGGCACCGGCGTGGACGTCGCGCTGTCCGACGGCCAACGCTTACGGGCGCACTATCTCGTCGGGTGCGACGGAGGACGCAGTCTGGTCCGCAAAGCAGCCGGCATCGAGTTCCCCGGGTGGGATCCGACGACGAGCGCCCTGATCGCGGAGGTCGAGATGACCGAGGAGCCGGAATTGGGCATCCGCCGCACTCCCACGGGCATGCATGCTCTCGGCAAGGTCGAGTACGAGGTCAAGGACGGCGAGGTGGTCTACAAGCCAGGGGGGACGGTCGGGGTCATGCTGACCGAGTCGGAGGTCGGCACGAGCGAGCCCACCCTGCGCGATCTCAGCGAGGGTCTCATCGCCGTCTACGGGACCGACTACGGGATCCACAGTCCCACCTTCATCTCCAGATTCACCGACATGACTCGGCAGGCCGCGGCCTACCGCGACCGACGGGTCCTGCTGGCCGGCGACGCGGCGCACGTGCACTCCCCGGTCGGTGGACAGGGCCTCAACACCGGTGTGCAGGATGCGGTGAATCTGGGCTGGAAGCTGGCCCAGGTGGTCAAGCAGACATCGCCGGACAGCCTGCTCGATACGTACCACGCGGAGCGCCACCCGGTCGGTGCCCGCGTGCTGCGCAACACGATGGCGCAGGTCGCGCTCATGCGCGCCGACGATCGCATCGAGGCGTTGCGCGACACGGTTTCCGAGCTGCTGAGCATGGACGAGCCGCGTAAGCGATTCGCGGCGATGATGTCCGGTCTGGACATCCATTACGACCTGGGCGAGGGCCACCCGCTGCTCGGACGCCGCATGCCCGATCTCGAACTTGTCACCGCCGAGGGCCCGCTGCGGGTCTTCACGCTGCTGCACGGTGGTCGGCCGGTGCTGCTCAACCTCGGTGGGCCCGGCGGCTTCGACATCACGCCATGGGCAGATCGGGTTCAGTTGATCGACGCCGAATACATCGGTACGTGGGAGCTTCCCGCACTCGGGCCGGTCGCTGCTCCCACCGCCGTGTTGATACGGCCCGACGGATACGTGGCCTGGGTCGGAGACCAAACCCAGCTGGGGCTCGCAGACGCGGTAACCACCTGGTTCGGACCGCCTGCCGCTGCGTAGCTCATTCTGAATTCGAGTGGAGCGGATCGGGGATCGACTCGCCGACCTGCTACCTTCTCGGCTCGTACCGCATCGCTACCGCCCCCGAGCCGAACTCCAGTCGACTCACGAGGTTCAAGTCGATACGGTGCGATAGCCCTGCGAACAACGTCGGCCCATGGCCCGCTAGCGTGGGGTGCACGACGAACTCGTACTCATCGATCAATCCCAGCTCCGCCAACGCCAGCGGAAGCTTCACGCCTCCCACGAACAGTCCCTCACCCGACTCCCGCTTGAGCTGCTGAACGGCCTTCCCCAGATCACCGCGCACGAGCTCCGCGTTCCAATCGACCCGGTCCAGGGTGCTCGACACGACGTACTTCTTTGCCGCGTCGATCGTTCGCGCGAAGGGTTCCATCCAATCAGGCCTCGCTCCCGTCGGCGCCGGCGGCCGCCACGCTGCCTCCATCATTTCGTAGGTCACCCGGCCAAAGATGAGGGCATCGGCCTGCGCGATGTTCTCGGCAGCATGACGATGCAAGTCTTCGTCAACCACCCCTGCACGATGATCGCAGCACCCGTCCAATGTGACGTTGATGGAATACCGAAGGGGTCGCATGGAGCAACCGTACCGCCGATGCCCACGATGGACATTGGCGTCCCGCAAAAGCCTTTTGCGCAAAGCTCAGAGTGTTCACCAGGTCAACGCCCGGCGGTAGGTCGCTGGTAGGAAGTCAACCTCCGTCACCCGCGTTGGGCGAGTGGCCCGGTGACCTGGACAATCCAAGTGGAGCGGATCGGGATCGAACCGACGACCTCCTGCTTGCAAAGCAGGTGCTCTACCGATTGAGCTACCGCCCCTTAGAAACAGCAGTTTACCTGCGCAAACGCACCCGTCTTGAAGCGAGCTTCGTTTCAGGCCCTATGACCCTCGCTGAACATGGAAATGTTTCCTCGATTTAGCCCCGCCGACCACGGCTGTGTTACGAAGTCGGGAGCAGCCACCTGACATCCAAGGACAAGGACACGACCATGCGAGAACTCATTGTCGACTTCATCACCTCCCTCGACGGCTATGCGTCGGCGGAGGGCTGGCCCGGTTGGTGGGGTCTACAGGGGCCTGAGTACCTCGCCTGGCTCGAAGAACAACCCGAAGTCACGTATCTGATGGGAGCGAACACCTACCGGCTGATGTCGGGCTTCGCGGCCGGAGAAGCCCCAGCGGGAACGGACGAGTTCAGCGCCGACGAGGGGGCCTCCGTCGACGGACTCACTCGAGCGACGAAGGTGGTGTTCTCCGCCTCTCTCGAGGAGCCGCTCACGTGGCCCAACGCCACGCTGGTGCGCGACGACGCGGTCGAAACCGTCCGGGCGATGAAAAATGACGGCTCGGGCCTCATGAGCACGATCGGCAGCCTGAGTCTTTGCCGGTCGCTGCTGCGAGCCGGACTCGTTGATCGATTCCGCGTCGTGATGTTCCCGGTGATCACCGGGACCACGGGAGCAGAACGCATCTACGACGGCTACCCCGACGTCGCCCTCGAGATGATCGACAACCGCACCTTCGACGGCCGCATCCAGCTGGTCGAGTACCGGCCCCGCGTCCTCGACCACCCACCGCTCGACACCACCGCCTGACGTCGCCAGCTCGCAGAGGACGAAAGACGAGTCAAGTTCGTCGACGTTGCGCGCGGACTGCCTGCTAGGCGTCGGCCGCCAGCTTCGTCAGGAAGGACGGCAGGCGGCCAGCACCGAAGTCGAAGAACCGCGCCCACACCGGCTCGATGGAGATACGTGCCATCTGGTCGTACGTCGACCTGACCTGGCGTTCGAACTCCGAGACCTGGTCTGGGCCCAATGCCTTGGTCGATGCCGCGATGAAGTCGTCGGGAACGCCGTCGACGATGTCCACGTTTGCGAGCCCACGCATCTGGAGCGCCCTCGCCTCCGTAGGCGTGTCGCCTAGATCGATCGTCATCGCGACGTTCGGACGCGACGACAGCGCCTTCACCTTGGGCGCGGTCGTCGCCGTGCAGACGACGATCTGGCGCCCGTTCCAGTAGAAGCCGATCGGGACCACCCGCGGGAAGCCGTCCGATCCGTTGTAGGCGAGCCGAAGGAGCGTCGCAGAGTCGAGCAGGTTCCGCGCACCGGGATGCTCGAGCTCTTCGGTGATCTCTTGCGGGTCCACGATCCTCCTTTCTGATCGCTTTCTCTTGTCCTACTAGCGACTCGATCGGGCGGTCGAGCGCAGCGTTCTGCGGGTTCCTCTTGCAAAGCAGATGCTCTACCGATTGAGCTACCGCCCCTCGACGATCCCAGGATATCGGGCGTTGGCAACACGGCCGGGGGGCATTGCCGGGTTCGCAGGCGGCCCGGCGGGGAATATAGGTCTGAGGAGGGCGTTTTCACCCTTTGAACGCTAGATAACTCATCCAGGAGGCGGTAAGCCGTGGGAGACATGCAGTCAGTCGGCGACAAGGACTTCAACGAGGTCGTACTGACCTCCGACACCCCCGTTGTGGTCGACTTCTGGGCGGAGTGGTGCGGCCCTTGCCGCCTCGTACACCCCGAGCTCGAGAAGATCGCGCAGGAGTACGAGGGCAAGATCAAGGTCGTCAAGCTCAACATCGACGAAGCACCGACGGTGGCGGCGAAATATGGGGTCATGAGCATCCCGACGATCGCCCTGTTCGCGGACGGGGACATCAAGGCTCAGGTCGTCGGCGCCCGTCCGAAGGACGACATCGTGATGGGCCTCGGGCTCAACGCCTAGCACCGCCCGACAAAGCGAACCTCGGGGGCCTACGGGCCCCCATTTTCGTGCGCTGGGACGGCCCTGACCGGCGGGTAGGATGCCGTTCCGTTCGGGGCCCATAGCTCAGCTCGGTTAGAGCGCACCCCTGATAAGGGTGAGGTCGATGGTTCAAATCCATCTGGGCCCACTGAGCGTTTCTCCGGTCAGAGAGGGTTCGGCCGTTTGGCGTGTTCGGCCGGGCTGCGACGCGCGTTCCTTTGTGCGCTCGCCCACCGTGCATCCCTTGCCCTTATCGAAGCTGACTCGGGCGGTGCAGCTAAGTGGTCGAAGCTGCGGCGAACAGCTCGCGCTCGCGCTCGAGGCCCTTGAGGCGGTGGCGCCCGCGAGAATCGAACGTCAGCCCTGTTGCGCCCTCCGCGAGGTCGTGAGTGCTGCCCGACACCAGAACCTCACCTGCTCCTGCTTGGGCCATGACGCGAGCTGCGGTGTGGACGGCTACGCCTCGGATGGCATCGCCGCTCAGAACCACTTCGCCGCTGTGGATGCCAACCCGGATCGCTATACCAATCGCCGCTAATGCCTCAACGATTGCCAACCCGCAGCGGATGGCGCGCTCGGCGCCGTCGAAGGTGATCAGGAACGAGTCGCCAACGGCATCGACCTCGCGGCCGCCGAAACGAACGAACACGCTGCGAACAAGGTCGTTGTGCATGGACAGAGTTCGTTTCCATGCCACATCGCCGGTTTTGCGCGCCTGTACCGTGGAGTCCACGATGTCGGTGAACAGCATCGTGATCACGGTGCGATTTTCCTCACCCGGCTGGGTGTCGAATCCGGCCCCGCCGGCCCAGTCGACCATCTCGAGTTCTTCATCGCCCTCGACCCAGGTAAGGTGCCGCGGCATTAAGTCGAAGACCTGGTTGGGCTCGATAACGAACCCCTCGCCCTCTTCCGTGCGGACGCCCATCCGTCCGCGGATAACGATGCCGCGGTGGTAGAGCTCGCATGAGGGGGTGCCGACCAGGGGCTGCGCGTGCTCTTCCCAGCTCCACCCTGGTTGGAGAATGTGACGGCTGATCACCGTACCGGCGATGCGTACTTGGTAGGTCGCACCAAGCGGGTACCTCACCACAGCCTCGGGCTCACCGAGGTCGCGGACTTCAACCACGATCGAGGCTCGGGGACGACGTGACGGTAGATCGCCTCATCCCGGAGCGCAGCGCTCGACACCCCAAGCGTATGCCGCGCGCTTTGATGGTCGGGGGACATGCATCTGGTCGATGACCGGAGTCCCGCATGCATCTGACAATACGTTCGCAGTCCAAGCCAAAGCAAACTCCGTAAAGGAATGACGGAATGATGGGCCAAGGGGGAGCGAGCGATGGTTCAAATCCATCTGGGCCCACGGAGCGCTTCCCCTGAATTCTTTCAGGCACCCGCCAGCCCTCTTGTCTTTGCGATCGGCCGGTGGTTCGCTCATCGCGCGGGCGTGGAAGGAGGCGAGCATATGGAAGTCCGGGCGATTGGACAGACCACAGCAAACATGGAGGTGACCGAACGTGCCTGACGAGCTCGTGAACGTCCGCTACATGGTCGACGATGTCGAGGCGGCCGTCGACTTCTACACCACCCATTTCGGCTTTGCG
The DNA here is from genome assembly GCA_963777015.1 of uncultured Actinomycetes bacterium. Taxonomy (GTDB): domain Bacteria; phylum Actinomycetota; class CADDZG01; order CADDZG01; family WHSQ01; genus JACCXF01. The sequence goes on along the minus strand of CAVZOQ010000003.1, from coordinate 144,250 downwards.
CTGCGCTCCAGTGCCGCGCCCACGTTCGCGGATGTCGTGCGCGGCAACCTGCGGCTGCTGCTCAGCGGGCCGGCGAGCTCCGCTGGCCGGCCGATGCCCGACGGGCGCACGCCGACGCCAGGGGGCTGGAACCGCATCCACCTGATCGTCGACGACATCGCCGGCGAGGTCGAGCGGCTCCGCGCCGTTGGCTTGAGCTTTCGCAATGACATCGTCAGCGGCCCCGGCGGCCAGCAGATTCTTCTGGAAGACCCCTCCGGCAACCCGATAGAGCTCTTCCAGCCCGCCGGCGAGTAGGCGGGCTTACGGAGGCTAGGCTTCTCGCCCCCGGGCTCTCGACCTCGGGGCGTTCACACGAATCAAGGTCTCGCATCTGCCCAAGCACGTTTGAATAGCATCCACTTAGTTCCGCTATTCGAAGGTCTCAACTAACGCTTCTGAGGACACCGATATGAACGAACTCGAGCTTCTCGATTGGAAACGGAGCGTGTTCGAGCTCTACGCGGCCGTGCGCGCACACTCCGACGGGGCGGATGGGTGGAAAATGTGGCGCGCTGGCCGTGACGACCTGATCGGTCATCATGCGCAATCGCCGATCCCCGAGGAAGAGCGAACCGCGTTCTCGGGACTCGACTATTTCGACTACGACCCAGCCCTTCGCGTCACCGGGAACTCACGGGCGACCGAGACGGCGCACTTCGAGATCCCGACGAGCGGTGATGAAACGATGGGGTTCACGCGCATCGGGGAAACCATCTTCCATCTCGGCGGACAAGAGCTCTCGTTGGAGATGTACTGGCTCGACGGGTATGGCGGGGGGCTGTTCGTCCCCTTCGCAGACGCCACCAGCGGCGAAGAAACGTACGGCGCGGGGCGGTACCTCCTGGACACGGTCAAAGGTTCCGACCTCGGCAGCGAAGGGAACCGCTTGATCCTGGACTTCAACTTCGCTTACAACCCGTCGTGCTCCTACGATCCCCGGTGGGTCTGTCCTCTGGCCCCCCCGGCCAATCGACTTCAGGTGCCCGTGCGCGGCGGCGAGAAGCACACTGACGAACGCACCTAGACGCGCAGGAGGCCCGCCGTGAGGCGGGCCCCCTGACATGAGCGAATTTACCTATTCCGAAGGCTTCGCCAGGTCGCTCACCGTCGACAGGCCGAACTCATCGGCCGTCTCCTGTGTCACGACGAACGCGTTGGTGTCGTTGGCAGCGGAGGGCTCCAGAAGGGTGAGCCCATCCTTCTCGACCAGCGGTTGGAGTAGGTCGGCGTTCTCGGCGGGGTCCCCGCTCGCCGCGGCGTCGGGGTCGAGGAAGAGCAGGAGCGATCCGAGGTACTCCGGAGCGACATCGACGTCGCCACTCTTCAGCGCGGGGTACAGGATCTCGCGCGACCGTAGGTTGGTCTGGCGATCCACGCTGAAGCCCGCTTGCTCGAGCACCTGCGCGTACATCTCCGCGACGATCTGGTTCTCCGCGAACGCGACCGCGCCCACCGTGAGGTCTCCCGAGCCACCGCCCCCCTCCGCGGAGATGCCCTCATCTTCGAGGAAACTCGCGGCGACCTCCGCCGCATCTTCCTGGTCGATCTCCACCCGGCTGTTCAACTCGATCATCGTCTCGGTGGAAAGCGCCGCGGATACGTCATTCAGCGCTCCCTCGACCGTGTCGTCGAGGGCGTCCTCGCGGATGATTGGGGTGATGCTCTCGGCGGTCTGCAGCCCCTTGTCATCCTCGAGCGCGACGAAGTCATTCGCTTGGATCGCGCTGGATGTCGAAAACAGGAGACCGACGTCGATGCGACCCGCCTTCAGTGCGTTAACGGTTTGAGGACCTCCGACATCGAGCGGCTGGAACTCCTCGAATTCGATCCCGTACGTCTCCTCGAGACCCGGGAGGCAGAAAGGTCTATCGGGGCACTCCGGTGGCCCGCCCAAGATCATCGAGCTCGCTACCGGCTCGCCGCCTCCTCCTTCGGAGGAGTCTCCTTCGTCATCGCTCACACCCGACCCGCACGCGCCAAGTAACAGCAGCAACGTGAGCAGGGCCGCCCCATGAGCGTTCTTGCGGAAGCTCCGCATGGGTTCCCTCCCATCATCTGTGGCGAGGCAGGTCACCTCGCTCCTGAACGAGCGCAACCTTACCCGTGCCCAAGGACAAGACGTTTCGACTTGACGGGGACCCACGTCGCCTTCAGGCCGAGGAGCCGGTCTCCGATGCCACGGCGCCGCCGGGTAGGACGCGGGACCCTCGCGAGGAGCTCTTAGACCTGGTCGTGGGGTTCACTACGCGTTCCAGCAAGCCGAACCCGACCTCCGTGGCCACGGCCAGCAGGGCTACCAGAAGAGCGCCCCCGACGATCTGGGGATCGTCGGACACCGAGAACCCGTCCACGATGAACCGGCCGAGACCGCCCCACCCGGCGACGGCCCCCAGCGTCGCGGTGGCGACCACCTGCACGGCGGCGATCCGGAAGCCCGCCACGATGAGTGGGGTGGCCAGAGGCAACTCGAGACGCATGAGCAACTCCCTCTCTCGCATGCCCATACCCCGGGCCGCCTCGACGGTGTCCGGGTCGACCCCCTTCACCCCAACGTAGGTGTTGGCGAGGATAGGGGGGATGGCGAGGAGGAACAGCGCGATGAAAGTCGGCCAGAAACCGATGTTCCCCGGCCAGTTCAACGTGAACGTGTAGGTCAGGCCGAGGATCCCGAACGACGGAAGCGCCCGTCCGAAGTTGCCCACGGTCACCGCAACGAATTCGAACCTTCGCTTGTGCCCTATGTATAGGCCCGCCGGGAACGCGATGAGGGCCCCGAACGCGGTCGCTTGCGCCGACATCTGTATGTGTTCCAACAGGCGAACGGGGATACTGGCCGAGCCGGACCAATTCTCAGCAGCGGTCAGCCACGCCCATACCTCCCCGAACAGGTCCATCAGACGACCGCGCCTCGTGCTCTCCGTGCCCAGGGCGTTGCCAGTCGTTCGACGCGAACGAGGAGGAAGTCGGCCAGGACCGCCAGTGCCAAGGAAAGGACCGAGCCCAGAAGGGCCGCGGTCGGGAAGTTCCGATCGATGCCCATCAAGATGAAGAAGCCCAAGCCCCCCTTGCCGATCAGCGCGGTCACGGTGACCAGCCCGATCGTGGTCACGGTTGCGATCCGGATGCCGGCGATGATCACCGGCACCGCCAAGGGCAACTCGACCCGCCACAACAGCTCCGACCGCGAGTAGCCCATCCCGAGCGCCGCATCGCGCGCGTCGGGCGGCACGCCGTTCAAGCCCGAGACCACTCCTCTGATCAAGATCAACAGGGTGTAGCTCACCAAGCCGATCAACGCGGTCAAGACGCTCAGATGCGTATAGGGCACCAGAAAGGCGAACAACGCCAGGCTGGGGATCGTGTAGAGCAACCCGGTGACCGCCGCGATCGGCCCGTAAGTCTTCCGGTGCCGGAAAGCGAGGAGCGCCAGGGGGAAAGAGATGAGCATCCCTATCCCCACCGCGAGGAACGTGAGGTATGAGTGTTCGATCAGTCGCGTCCACACGTCGTCGAGGTGGTCGGCGATCCAGCCCCAGTCGATGTAAGGCTGACCCTCGATCTGAGCCAGGATCACTGCACGATCTCCTTCGAGACTTTGTCGAGCGTCAGTATCCCCTTGTAACGCTGCCCCTCGGTCGCCACCACGGCGACTTGCGTCCGAGAGGTAACGATCGAATCGAGCGCTTGCCTAAGGGTGCTTGCGCCCGTCACGTAAGCGCTGAAGGGACGCGGTCTCACGTCGGAGACCTTCTCCGCTCGTTCGAGACTCGCGCGATCCACCCAGCCCAGCAGCTCCCCATCCTCTACGACACTGACCCAGTCGAAGTCGGATCCGTCCATCACCTTGCGGGCTTCGGCGGCACTCGCGCCCGGCTCCACGACCGGACCCTTTTCGAGCTGAATCTCATCCACACTCATAAGGGCGAGACGTTTCAAGCCGCGCTCCGCCCCCACGAACTTCCTGACGAAATCGTTGGCCGGCTCGCGCAAGATCTCTTCCGGGCTTGCGAACTGCTCGATCTTTCCTCCGACGTTCAGGATCGCTATCCGGTCGGCGATCTTGATGGCCTCGTCGATGTCGTGGGTTACGAAAACGATCGTCTTCTGCAGTCTCCGTTGGATGTCGAGGAACTGGTCCTGGAGCCGCTCCCGCACGATCGGATCGACCGCGCCGAAGGGTTCGTCCATCAGCATCACCGGGGGATCTGCCGCGAGGGCTCGCGCCACCCCCACTCGCTGTCGTTGACCTCCGGAGAGTTCACTCGGGTAGCGCTCGAGCATCCGCTCGTCAAGATCGAAGATCGACACCAACTCCCGGACGCGCTCATCGATCCGCGCCCGGTCCCACCCCTCCAACTTCGGAACGGTAGCCATGTTCTGCGCGATGGTTCGGTGAGGCAAGAGACCGATGCTCTGGATGACGTAACCGATGCCGCGGCGCAATCGGACCGCATCTTGCTCGAGCACGTTCGTCCCGTCTACGAGGATCCGCCCGGAGGTCGGTTCGACCAACCGATTGATCATCTTCATCGTGGTCGTCTTCCCGCAGCCCGAGGGCCCAACCAAGACCACGGTCTCTCCCGCGGAGACATCCATCGAGAGGTCCTCCACCGCGGGTTGGTCCGTCGACTCGAACGTCTTCGTGACGTTCTCGAGCCGGATCATCGCCTCTGGCACCGGGGCTGCCTCCTGGGGGTGGACCGTCGGGGCGACATCTTATGGGGGGAGTTGGGCCACTCGCTGACGTCCCACCTATAGTGAGCACGTGGCAGCGAAAGTCTTACGGATCCTCGTCCTCGCGGCGCTCACCGCCGCAGGTGTTTGGTGGGGCCGCCTGATCGCGCACTCGAAGGATCCCGCCCCCGAGGGCCACTGGCGCGAGATACCGGGCGACGCCTTCGAGTGATCGGATGAAGGTGCTTCTGCTCGGCGCGACCGGCGCCGTCGGAAGGCGGGTGGCCGGGGAGCTGTCGCGCGCGGAGGCGGTCACCCATCTCGTCGTGTCCGCCCGAGATGCCACGACTCTCGAGCGGGTCGCGCGTCATCTGGGCGGAGCGGACCGTGGCGTCTTCCATCTCAAGCTGGATCTCGCTCGGGCCAACGCTCTAGCGGAGGCCGCCCCCGGATTCGATGTGATCGCTTCGTGCGCCGGGCCAACCCATCTCTTCGAGGAGGCCAACGTCGCCGCCGCGATAGGTGCGGGCACTTCCTACGTATCTTTGTGCGACGACGCTCTGGCGGTGCAACGCATCCTGGCCTTCTACGACCGCGCGGTTGAGGCGGGAGCAACCGTCGTAACCGGGTGCGGCCTTAGCCCCGGGCTCACCAACTTCATGTGCCGCATGGCTGCATCCGAGCTGGACGAAGTGCAGTCGCTCGGGATCCAAGTTGCTCGGTCCACGGCCGATGCGGCCGGGCCCGCATCTCTGCGATCCTTCATGCGAACCGTAGCCGGCGGCCCTCCTGCTACCGGGACGGCGTCGAGCTCCGGATCCGCGGCCCCTCGGCCGTCGTTCTTCCCAGACCCGGTTGGGTGGGTCGAGACGTTCGGTTTCGAGCATCCCGAGCGGGCCACACTGCATCGTTCCTTCCCGGGGTTGCGCTCTGTGGAGTTTCGAGCGGGTCTCGCGGAGACCGCCAACATGGACATGGTGCGCGCGATCGCGGGCTTGGGTCGTGATGATGGTTCTAGTCGCGGGTCTGCTTTCGCGCAGGGACTCCTGCGGCGTCTCCTGCAACGGATGCCCGCACGCAGCGCGCCGTGGACCGCCGCCCGCGTGGACGTCGAGGGACTCCACGAAGGCAAGCCCCTCGCGATTACCTACGGGGTCGTCGATCATCTGATCAACGTGGCGGCCCTCCCGTTGGTGCAGGCAACCCTCGCCCTCGGTAGCGGTGAAACGGCGGCCCCCGGTGTGCACGCTTCGGATGAGGTCTTCGGGGCTAAGCCATTCCTGCGGAGCCTGAGTCGTAGGGGCCTGCGGATCGCGCGTCTTGAAGCGGATCGCGTTTAGACGCTAGTCGTCTCGCTCCGAGAATGTCATCTCGACGCCACCGACAACATCCGACGCGACGTTGTAGAGGAACGCCAGCAGCGTGTTCAGGAGGGAACCAAGAACCACCAGCGCGAAGCCGATGAGCAGCGTCCACTTCTCGAGGAAACCGAGAGTGATCCGCACCCTCTGTTCGACTTCGAAGGCGGACTGAACCTCTTCGATCATGCGGAACAACCCGGCCGACTCGAGCAACCAGTAGAGGATGGCGACGAGAACCAGACCGACCACAAGGAAACACGCGTAATAGACGAATGACAGTTTGAGCACGCTGATCGGATCCACGTGACGGAGCGTCCTCTTGACTCGACGAACGGCCGGACGGTATCGAGGTGGTGGGTCCGAATAGGGTTCTGGCCCCCTGGGAATGACATCGGTCCGTGCGGGCCGGGTAGGCACCATCCCATCGGTTCGGGTCTTGGAGGTCGAACGCTCGGGGGCTCGTCGGGGGGTACGCCCGGTGGCGACGGCCTCGGCCCTCTCGGGCGGGACTTGTTCGACGGGATCGAACAAAGGGCCGGTGGCCTCTGGTTGGACGTGCCCGCCCGTCGCCGAAGACGCCGGCGTTCCGGCGTTCCAGGGACCCGTCCGTTCGTTCCTACTGGCCACCGCTTCTCCCTCGTCGCCTATCTGGGTTCAGTATGGGCGAACGCCCTCGATCTCGCTAGCAATGGCCGCGTACGATCTCGGGATCCTGCGCCCGCCCCTCCCTACCTTTCGGCGGGCCGAAGGCACTCTTTAGACGCCCGGATAACCACCAGGGTTCGATCCGATCAGGTGGGGAGCTGGCCCTGAGTCTTCTCGTCCTCTTCCTCCGCGACGGTCACGGAGGGAGCAATCGCCGACACTGTCATATCCGCGGAGAGATTCATGATCCGGACTCCGGTTGCGGGCCGGCCCTGCCGCGAGATGTTCTTGACGGCCACGCGGATGACCTGGCCGTCGCTCGAGATAAAGAAGACCTCATCCTCGGTGGCGACGGAGACGGCCCCCACGATGGGGCCGCGCGGCTTGGTGAGCTTGGCGGCGATGACACCCTTGCCCCCGCGTCCCTTGCGAGGGAATTCCGAAAGCTTCGTCCGCTTGCCGTACCCGAACTCGGTTACGACGAGCAGGTCGGTGGTGGCATCCGGCTTGACGACCTCGCACGCGACGACCTCATCGTCGGGATCGAGCTTGATCCCGATCACTCCCGTCGCTGTGCGTCCCATCGGGCGAACACGATCTTCTTTGAAACGGATCGCTTTGCCCTTCTTCGAGATCAGCAAGACGTCGTTGTCACCGCTCGATGGCTGAACCCTAACGACCTCATCGCCGTCCTTGAGGTTCAAGGCGATGATGCCCTCCTTCCGCGACGAGTCGTACTCCTGGAAGAGGGTCTTCTTGATCATGCCTCGCTTCGTCGCGATCAGGAGATACCTGTTCGTTTCGTAATCACGCGTGTCGATGACGGCCGCAACCGCGTCTTCAGGTCGCATCGGTACGACGTTGACCACGGCGGTCCCCCTAGCGGTTCGGTCACGCTTAGGGATCTCGTGCGCTTTGAGCCGGTAAACCCTTCCCGTGTTCGAGAACAGCAGGAGATACGAATGGGCCGTGGTCGCGATGAGGTGATCGACGATGTCGCCTTCCTTGAGGGCTGCCCCGCGCACACCGCGACCCCCCCGCCCCTGACGCTTGTACGTGTCCAGCTCCACGGTCTTGACGTACCGGTCGCGCGACACGGAAACCACCAGATCTTCGTCCGCGATGAGGTCTTCGATGTCGAACTCACCCTCATCCGGAACCAGCTTCGAGCGGCGATCGTCCCCGAACTTCTCCTTGATCTCCTTGAGTTCGCCGGCGATGATGCCTCGAACCTTCGCGGGATCGGACAAGATCGCCTTCAACTCGGCGATCGTGCTCTGCAACTCCGCGTGTTCGTCACGCACCTTGTCTTGTTCGAGGGCCGTGAGTCTCCGCAGGGGCATGTCCAATATGTGTTGCGCCTGGATCTCGGAGAGCCCGAAGCGTACGACCAGGCCGCCGCGCGCTTCTTCAACGTCGGCCGCGGCCCGGATTAGCTCGATGATCTCCTCGATGTTGTCGAGAGCGATGATGAGGCCTTCGAGCACGTGAGAGCGTTCCTGGGCTTTCCTCAAGCGGTAGCGCGTGCGGCGGACCGTCACCTCGATCTGGTGAGTGATGTAGGCCTCGATGACCTCGGCCAGGTTGAGGGTCCGCGGCACACCGTCGTCCAGAGCCAGCATGTTGACCCCGAAGTTCTCCTGCAGCTGGGTGCGCTTGTAGAGCTGGTTCAGCACGACCTGGGGGATGGCGTTGCGCTTCAGGTCGATGACCATCCGGATGCCCTCGCGGGAGGACTCGTCTCTTAGGTCGGCGATGCCCTCCAGTCGTTTCGAGAGAACGAGCTCGGCGATCTTCTCCGTCAGACGCGCCTTGTTCACCTGATACGGGATCTCGGTGACGACGATCCGAGGGTTCCCTTTGGGGCCCTCCTCGACCTCGCAGACCGCCCGCATCTTCACCGAGCCGCGGCCGGTCATGTAGGCGTCCTTGATCCCCTGGCGTCCGAGGATGAGGGCCCCCGTTGGAAAGTCCGGGCCCTTCACGTGCTTCATCACCGCAGACAGCGTCTTGTCCTTGTCTTCCGCGAGTTCCGGGTTCTCGAGGATCTCGACCACCGCGTCGATGACCTCGCCGAGGTTGTGGGGAGGGATGTTCGTCGCCATCCCCACGGCGATCCCACTGGAGCCGTTGACCAGAAGGTTGGGGAAGCGCGCCGGAAGGACGAGCGGTTCGTTCTCGAAACCGTCATAGTTCGGCCCGAAATCGACCGTCTCTTCGTCGATGTCTCGCAGGAGCTCCATCGCAAGGCGGGAGAGCCTGCATTCGGTGTATCGCATCGCGCCCGGCGGATCTCCGTCGATCGAACCGAAGTTCCCCTGGCCATCGATCAACTCATACCGGGTGGAGAAGTCCTGGGCCAGGCGGGCCAGTGCGTCGTAGATGGACTGGTCTCCGTGGGGGTGGTACTTCTTCATCACATCTCCGACCAGGGCCGCGCACTTCCGGTGCTGGCGGTCGGGACGAAGCCCTGCCTCGAGAGCCGCGAACAGGACCCTCCTGTGGACGGGCTTCAGCCCATCCCGTACATCGGGGAGCGCACGGCTCACGATGACCGACATCGCGTATTCGAGGAAGGAGTACTGGACCTCTTCCTCGAGGCTTATCTCGGAGATGCCGATCCCGTTGCCCGAGGCGGCGTCATCGTGCAATTTGTCTTGGAACGGTTCGTCAGCCAATGTCTCTACCTAGATATCGAGGAAACGGATGTCTTTCGCATTACGTTGGATGAACGTCTTCCGGGCGTCCACGTCCTCACCCATCAACGTGGAGAAGATCTCCTCGGCGAGGGCGGCGTCATCCATGGTCACGCGCAGGAGCGTGCGTCGCTCGGGATCGAGGGTCGTCTCCCACAGCTCGGAGGGGTCCATCTCGGAGAGACCCTTGAAGCGTGCGGCTTCGATCTTCGCCCCGTTGGAGCCCGTACGGTACGTGTCCAGCTGCTCGTCGTTCAGGAAATACAAGACCTTCCCCTTGTGCTTCACCCGATACAGGGGCGGTTGCGCGACGTAAACGAACCCCGCATCGATCAGCTCGGGCATGTAGCGGAAGAAGAACGTCAACAGCAACGTCTTGATGTGCGACCCATCGACATCCGCGTCCGCCATGGAGATGATCTTGTGATACCTGCACTTAGTGAGATCGAACTCCTCGCCGATCCCTGTTCCCACCGCCGTGATGATCGCCTGGACCTCTTTGTTCTCGAGGATCTTCGCCAGTCGGGCACGCTCGACGTTGAGGATCTTTCCTCGCAGCGGCAAGATCGCCTGCACCGCCCGATCGCGCCCTTGCTTGGCGGTTCCACCCGCCGAGTTCCCCTCCACGATGTAGAGCTCGGCTTCGGCGGGATCGCGAGTCTGGCAGTCGGCCAGCTTCCCCGGCAGTGTCGAAGACTCGAGCAGCGTCTTCCGCCGTACGAGGTCGCGCACCTTTCGAGCCTCGAGGCGGGCGCGTTGGGCGGCGAGCGCCTTTATGCAGATCGCCCGAGCGTCGCTCGGATGCTCCTCGAGGAATTCCGCGAAGCGTTGGTTCATCGAGGTCAGCACGAAGGAGCGGATCTCGGTGTTACCCAACTTCGTCTTGGTCTGGCCCTCGAACTGGGGGTCACGCAACTTCACGGAGACGATGGCGGTCAAACCCTCGCGCACGTCTTCACCGGTCAAGGGGTCGTCTTTTTCCTTGAGGATCCCTTTCGCGCGAGCGTATGAAGTGATGACTCCAGTCAACGAGCGCCGGAACCCCTCCTCGTGCATGCCGCCCTCGTGCGTGTTGATGTTGTTCGCGAAGGTGAAGACCGACTCGTTATAAGAGTTGGTCCACTGCATCGCCACCTCGAGCTCGTGATTCTCGCCCTTCGCCTCGAAGTAGACGACGCGCTTGCTGACGGCATCCCGTGAGGCGTTCAGGTGCTTGACGAAGTCCACGATGCCGCCGGTGTAGCGGAAGACTTCCTTGACCTCCGGCTCGAGCCGCTGATCGATGAGCTGGATCTCGAGACCCTTGTTCAAGAACGCCATCTCCCGCAGACGCTGCACCAGCGTGTCGAACTTGAACTCACGTTCTTCGGTGAAGACCTCGGGATCGGGCCAGAAGGACACGATCGTGCCCGTGCGCTTTATCGGTTTGACCTTCTTCAGCGCGGCCTGGCGCCGGCCGCGCTGGTACTCCTGGTGCCAGAGATGTCCGTCGCGTGCGACGTCGACGATCAGCTTCTCCGACAGCGCGTTGACGACGGACACGCCCACGCCGTGCAGACCGCCGGACACCTGGTAACCCTTGCCCCCGAACTTGCCACCGGCATGAAGGGTGGTGAGAACCACCTCGACCGCGGGCTTTCCCTCGCCCTTGACCTTATCGACGGGGATCCCACGTCCGTTGTCGGTTACACGACACCCACCGTCGGGCAGAAGCTCCACCTTGATCCGGTCGCAATAACCGGCCATGGCCTCGTCGACGGCGTTGTCCACGACCTCGTAGATGAGGTGATGGAGGCCGCGCAGGCCCGTGGACCCGATGTACATCCCGGGCCGCTGTCGGACCGGATCGAGCCCCTTGAGGACGGTGATGTCTTGAGCGGTGTAGGTCTTTTTGCCGCTGGTTGCGGACGCGGCCGCCGGTGCCTTAGCCGAGGTCTTTCTCCTTATCTAGAGGGGTCGCGCTACGCCCGCGGCCCCCGCGAAAGTCTGCTCTGTGCCCCACTAGTCCGGCACCCCGGGGCGCGCGGCGAAAGGCCGCTCTGCAGGTGGGTTCACGTTGGGCTAATACTACCATCTACCAGGGATTTTCCGGTTTTCTGCGGCCCCGTCTCGGACCCTTCACCGGGCCTTTTTTCCCCGTCTCTCCGAGGCCTTGCGAGCCCGCTCCAACGCCGTCTCCGGATCCAGCTGGTCCCTCTCCGAAGTCGACCGTACCTCGGTCCGGCGAAGGTCGGGAGCGACCCGCGCGGGCCCGTCGATGGAGCCGGGAGCGGTCCACACGCGCACTTCCGAAACGAGCTCCCTGCCGGCCACCTGATTGGCCGCCCGCTTGATCTCCTGTCCCAGATACCCAACCTCGGTCGCCCACGTCGGCGAGTCCGTGCGAACCCTCAATACCCCCTCCCGCAAAGAGGTGGGTTCGGCATGCGCGGCGACGGTATCGCCGACGATGTCGTTCCATCTCGACCACACCAGCCCGGTCTCGATCGCCCCACCGAAACCCAGGCGTTCGCCGACGCCTTGGAGTAGGTCTTTGATCCTGTGCGGGTCGTTCATCTGGGTCTCAGCTCTCCCGACACCACTTCGATGATCCTTCCCGAGCCGGCGGCCTCGATAGCGCCCGGCTCCGCGGAGGTGAGTACGGCTTGCCCCGCCGCGCGCACCGCGTCGCTCAACCACGCCCGCCGGCTCGGATCCAGTTCGGAGAAGACATCGTCGAGGAGCAGGATCGGCTGTTCGCCGAGCGCTTCGGCGAGGAGGTCGAACTCGCCTAGTTTGAGAGCCAAGGCCGAAGTCCGTTGCTCTCCCTGCGACGCGAACGCGCGCGCGTCGAGCAGGCCGGCGGCGCTGCCGTCGGAGGCGACCCTGATAACCACGTCATCGCGCTGAGGTCCCACCAATGACATCCCTCTCTCGATCTCCCTGCTTCGCACCTTCTCGATGCTTTCCTTTAGGGCCACTACGAATGCCGTCGGGTCGATCCCGCGAGGATGAGCCAGCGACTCCACGATCAGTTCATCCCCCAGCCACGCGCTTTCGTATGTGAGGTCCACCTCACCTCCCCCTGCGATCGCCTCGTAGCGTTTGGCGGCGAACGGCATCAGGTCTGCGAGCACGCTCAACCGGGCTGCTGTTAGCGTCGCCCCGGTTCGACACAGAGCCTCGTCCCATACCTCGAGGGTCTCGAGCACTTGGGGCCCGGCCGAACGTGGAGCGCTCTTCAGCAACGCGTTCCTCTGCTTGAGGGTGCGCTCCCACTCCCGACGAAGGCCCTCGCGAGTGGGACGGACCTTCACCACCAGGTCGTCCAGGAAGCGGCGCCGGCCCTCGGGGGAACCTTTGATCAACGAGAGCTCGTCGGGACCGAAGAAGACGCTCACGATCAGCTCGCTGAGGGCCCCGAGACCAGGGACGGGCGTCTTGTTGACCAGAGCCCGCGTCCCTCGACCCGGGCGGATCTCGAGATCCGCCTCGATCCGGCGTTCGCCGCGGGCCACCTCGGCGTGGATCAAGGCGCGCTCCGCCCCATCACGGACGAGAGTGGAATCCGCACCCCGAGGAGAGCCCAGTCCGCTGAGGCAATAGATGCCCTCGAGGAGGTTGGTCTTGCCCTGTGCGTTCCGTCCCACGATCAGATTGAGCCCTGGGTCGAATTCCGCCCTGGCCAGCGTGTAGTTCCGGAAATCCTCGAGGACGAGGCGGTCGACTCGCAATTCCCCCGCTAGGAGAGCCTCACCGGCATGAGCAGGTAGGTGAAGCTCTGGTCGTTCTCGGCCCGCAGGATCGCCGGCTTCAACCCGTCGCCGGCTTCGAGCACCAGCCGGTCCCCCTGGATCGCGGACCCACCATCGTGGAGGAACTGCGGGTTGAAGGCCATGACCATCGGTTCGCCCTTGTACTCGGCGTCGATCACTTCTTGCCCCTCACCGACGTCCGGGGTGTGGGCCGAGATCTCAAGTTCCTCTCCCAGCTGCATCTTCACGGGCATGTTGTTCTGCGCCAGCAACCCAACACGTTTCACGACTTCGAGCAAAGCCTCGCGGTCCACCGTCAAGATGTTCTGGTAACCCTCGGGGATCAGCTGGCGGTATTTCGGGAACTCACCCTCGATGAAGCGCGATCCGATGACGAGTTGCTCGGACGAACCCTCTGGGGGCTCCACCGTGAACAGGATCAGGTTCTCTTTGACCTCCGCGCGGACCCGGCCCCCCGCTTGAAGCGCGCGCGCGAGCTCGGCCAGCGTGCGCGCGGGGAGCACCACGTTCCGCGCGTCGGTGGCTCCCGCCTTCGACGGCGATCGTTCGCACCGCGAGTCGGTACGAGTCCGTCGCGGCGAGTGTCAGGTTTCCGGACTCGATCTCCCACAGAACGCCCGTCAACACCTGGCGGCTCTCGTCACTCGAAGCGCTTCGAACGGCCTGGGAGAGGGCGACCGCGAGGGCGCCACCATCGACTTCGACGCTCACGGAGCCCTCTTCTTCCTTGCGCTCTTCGAACGGCAGGGCCGGGTAGTCATCTGGGGCAAGGGCTTTGACGCGGAACTGACCGCGCCCGGAGCCGATCTCGAGCTCGCCGTCGCCGGTCGCGAGACTTACCTGGCCGGCCGACAGGCTCCTCGACATCTCACCGAACAGCCTCCCCGGCACGATCGCCTTCCCCGGCTCGTCCACGGCCGCTCTGAACGCGGTTTCCATCGTCAGCTCGAGATCGGTCGCGGCCACGCGGACCTTGTTCTCCTCGGTGGCTTCGATCCGGAGGCCCGATAGCACCGGAAGTGTGGCTCGGTTCGAGATCGCTCGGGACGCGAACTGCACTGCCTCGAGTAGATCGTCTCGCTCACAGCGAAACTTCATTCGATGCCTCCGATCCTGTGACCCTGCGTCACTACTTTAGTGGGGTTGTTTTCAACGGTGTTGGTTTCTATTAAAGAGATCTTTCTCTCAGTACTAGTACTAGGGGCTGTGGAAACGGTGGAGAAGCGACGTCGCCGCTGGTCACCCCGCAGATGCAGCTTTGGATAAGCCGGGGACGCGCCGGCGCGTAATCCCCAGGGGCCGAGGGCCGGTACCGGATGGGTTCGCTTATCCACGGACTTGGGAGGGGTCATGGGCTTATCCCCGCGTGGCCCGTTGACGGATGCGCGTGGTGAGCTCTCTGACCTGCTCGTAGGCACTTTCCCTTTCTTGCATGCCATGACGAACCTTGTTGGTGGCGTGGACCACGGTGGAGTGGTCGCGGCCCCCGAAACGTTCTCCGATCTTGGGGAGGGAGAGGTCGGTGAGCTCTCGGCAGATGTACATCGCGACCTGGCGTGCGTTCACAAGGGGCCTCGACCGTGACGAAGAACGGATCTCATCGGGAGTGAGGTCGAAGTACTCGGCGGCGACGCTGATGACGAGGTCGGGGGTGACGCGCGCTTCGGCGGAGTCGGGAAGCAGGGACTGAAGAACGCTGTGAGCGAGCTCGAGCGTCACCTCGGAGCGGGTGAGGGACGCGTACGCGGCGACGCGGATCAGAGCCCCCTCGAGCTCCCTGATATTCGTCTGGATCCTGCTCGCGATGAAGGACAGGACATCGCTGGGCACCTTGAGTCGCTCCGTCTCGGACTTGCGCTGGAGGATCGCGAGGCGGGTCTCGAGGTCGGGGGGCTGGATGTCGGTGATGAGGCCCCACTCGAAGCGCGTTCGTAGGCGCTCTTCCAGCGTGGAGATCTTCTTCGGCGGGCGATCCGAGCTGATGACGATCTGACTGGTGGGGTGCAGAGCGTTGAACGTATGGAAGAACTCCTCCTGGGTTCGCTCTTTGCCTTCGAGGAATTGGATGTCGTCGATCAGAAGAAGATTCGCGGCGCGATACCGGCGGTGGAACTCGGGGATCGTCCGGCGCTGCAACGCAAGGATGAACTCATTCATGAATTGCTCGGTGGAAACGTAACGGACCACCAAACCACTGTGGAAGTCGGCAACGTAGCGTCCGATCGCGTGGAGCAGATGGGTCTTGCCGAGACCCGCTCCCCCGTAGATGAACAAAGGGTTATAGGCCTGGGCGGGCGCCTCGGCAACCGCGAGCGCGGCGGCGTGAGCGAAGCGATTGGACGACCCGATCACGAAAGAGTCGAAGTTGTATTTGGGATGGAACGTAGAGGAGTCATCGAGTGACGAGAGGGTCTCGGGCGATGCCGCGGGGACCGAGTCTGCGAGCACCTGCTCGGGATCGTCCGCCGCGTACGCGTTGCCGGCCACGAGGACCACGTCGAGGTCGTGTCCGGCGGCGCGTCCGATCTCGTCACGTAGGAGGTCGAGATAGCGCGCCTCGACCGATTCCTTGGCGAAAGGGTTGGCCAGCTCGAGGACGAAGGTCGCGCCGTCCACCCCGCGAGGACGAGCACCTCCGAACCACAGGGCGAAATTGCCCGCGGAGAGGTGTGCTTGGACCCGCCCCGAGGCGAGTTTCCAGATCTCGTCCGCGTCCTTCAAGTCGATCGTGTCTGTCGGTGCCTGCGTGGCGTCCCGAGCGTCCGCCCCAGTCAGACTGCTCAATTGGAGTCCCCCTTGCTGTCGCTGCGCTGTTATCCACAGGCGGCGAAGCCCGGGACACGTCAGTCTCGAGCACGAGCTCCGAGGAACTTCTTCCCAGACGAGGATCGGTGCCGAGCAACGCGCACTGTAGTCAACAGAGATATCCACAGTTGTGGACAATGGTTCTGGTGCGCGCGCGTCACTCGCCGGCCTAACCGGGGGGAAGTGCCGCAACCCCGTCCCTCGAGGGCCGGACTTGAGACAATGGCTATCCTACGCAGCGCCTCATCCCGGTCGTCAAGGGCTCGGGATCATTTCCTGCCCACACCGTTGCTAAGGCCGGTTTACTAGGAGAAACGCGATGCCGCTATACTTCGCCGGCACTCAAAACGCCCCCGTGATTTCGCGACCATGCTATTTCCGGTCGGCGCGGTGGGTTGATCATCGAGCCTCGGGGACGTGACTGTGACAAAACGTACATACCAGCCCAACACCAGGCGTCGGAAACGCAAGCACGGTTTCCGCGCCCGGATGAAGACGCGTGCTGGACGGGCGATCCTCAAGAATCGGCGTGCCAAGGGGCGCACCCGGTTGTCCGCCTAGCCCGGCCGTTACCTACAGCGATGAGATCTAGCGCGCGACTCCGGAATGCCACCGACTTCGATCGCGTCACCGGAATAGGGCGACGCAGTCGCCAGGATGGCCTCGTGGTCTACGCCGCGCCCAGCGACCACCCCAGGGTGGGCTTCGCCATCCCCCGGTCGGCCGGCAGCGCCGTGCAACGGAACCGGGCTCGCAGGCGCCTTCGGGAGCTGGCAAAGAAACACGTAGGGACCGGCCACGATGTCGCGGTACGGGCTGAGTCCTCCGCCGTGGGGGCGAGCTTCCAAGAATTGGAACAACATCTTACGCGTGCCCTCGCGGAGCTGGGAGCGGGAGGGCGATCGTGAGCCCTCTGGCGCACCTCTTCGTGGGGATCATCACCGTCTATCGTCGCTTCCTGTCGCCCCTTCTGCCTTCGAGGTGCCGGTACCAGCCGAGTTGCTCCGCTTACGCGCTCGAGGCGATCCGGGTTCATGGCGCCGCCCGGGGGGCGTGGCTCGCGCTCCGGCGGGTCGCCCGATGCAACCCGTGGTCGGCCGGAGGCATCGATGAGGTTCCCGTGAGGAGCGATGAGGTTCCCGTGAGACGGTCGGCGCAATGACCGAATATTTCAAGATATTTGGGACCGCTCTTGCCGGCTTCTACTCCCTGATCCCGAGTTTCGGACTGGCGATCATCCTCCTGACGCTCCTCGTTCGGGTGCTCCTGCTCCCGCTCTCCATCAAGCAGACGAAGTCGATGCGCGAGATGCAGCGGATTCAACCCGAGATCAAGAAGCTGCAAGCGAAGAACAAAGGCAATCGCCAGAAGATGAACGAAGAGCTCATGGCGCTCTACAAGGAGCACGGGGTGAATCCGCTCGGAGGCTGCGCTCCCCTCCTTCTGCAGTTCCCCGTATTGATCGGCCTCTTCTACGTCATCCGGGATCCCGAGAAGTACATCTCGGCCACCACGAGCCTGTTTCAGGACCTCGTGAGCCACCCGCTGGCCACGCACCAGTTCCTCGGGATCCGCCTGGATTGCTCGTCGTCCGCCGCGATCTCGGGCGCCGACCCCTCGAACCTCGGCCAGGTGTGCGGTGACGGGGTGATATCGGCGCTGCCCTATCTGGTCCTCGTGCTCTTGATGGGCTTCACGACCTTCTACCAGCAGAAGCAGATGCAGGCCTCCAGAGGTGCGGGGGATCCGCAGCAACAGCAGATGCAGATGATCATGAGGATCATGCCGCTCATGCTGATGTTCTTCGCCTTCACGTTCCCGACGGGGGTGGTCATCTACTGGCTCACGACCAACGTGTGGACGATCGCCCAACAGCGCGTGATGATCCACGGGTTGCCGTCTTTCCTCGGCGGATCTCCCAAGAGCGACGAACCTCCAGCCAAGGGAGCTGCGGCGAAGACGGGGAACTCCAAGAAGGAGATCTCCGGAACCGTGACCCCGAAGAAGGAGCTACCGAAGAAGAAGACGAGCTCGGGGGGAAAGACCTCGGGCGCGGCTCGCCAATCGGGTAACAAGAAGAAGAAACGATGAGCGACACGGAGGGATCGATGGAGCGCGAGCCGGGAGCCGAGGCGGTTCCGACCGCCGATGGAGCCGCCGACGAAGAGGTTCTGGTCGACTCGGCAGCTCCCGCGGAGGCCCCCGAGGCTCAGGAACAGGCGAGCCTCGAGGACATCGCCGCCACCGCGAAGGAGTTCGTCTCGGGACTCCTCGAGGCGATGGGGCTGGTGGCCACGGTGGACACATCGCTCGAGCCCGACCGGGCCGTGATCGAGGTGAACGGGGACGATCTCGGGATGCTGATCGGCCGCCGGGGCCAAACCCTGGATGCCCTCCAGGAGGTCACGAGGACGGCGGTGCAGCGGCGGCTACGGTCCCGCGTCAGGCTCCTGGTCGACGTCGAGGGGTACCGGTCTCGCCGGCGAGCCTCGCTGGCGGAATACGCCACCGCCATGGCGACGCGGGCGAAGGAACGTGGGACCGAGATCGAGCTCGAGCCGATGAACGCCTATGAGCGCAAGATCGTCCACGACGCGGTTGCGGAGGTCGACGGAGCATCGAGCTTCAGCGAGGGCGAAGAGCCCCAGCGAAAGGTCATCGTCCGCGGCGACGTCCAGGCCTAGCCCGGGGGGCGTGTCGCCGGCGAGGGTCTCGTCAGCCGAACCGCTGAAGGCGTAAGTCACGGGGCCGGCAGGGTGGCTGGATGAGCGATGTAAATCGAGAAAACGTCCCTGACCAGGGAAAACTCGCCGAATACGCGGCCCTGGTGCGGCTCTGGGCCCCCCGAGTGGACCTCGTTTCACCGGGCGATCTGGAGCGCCTCGAAGAGCGCCACATCGCCGATAGCCTGCGTCTGGCGCCCCTGCTCGACGAGCTTCCGGAAGGCCCCTGCATCGACGTCGGCTCCGGCGCCGGCGTCCCCGGGATCCCTTTGGCGATCGCCCGACCCGACCGGCGCTGGCGCCTGCTCGAGCCACGCGCCCGGCGTGCGGGGTTCCTCGAGGAGGTGGTCCGGTCGCTCGATCTGACCTGTGAGGTCATTCAGGAGACCGCCGAGCGGGCGGCCGTCGACGCCCGGCTCCGCGGCATCCACGCCCTGGGAGCCGCCCGGGCCCTCGCTGCACCCGCCGAGGCGCTGAGCCTGGTCGCCCCATTGGTCCGCGCCGGGGGCGCGACCGCGCTGTTCGTGGGCGCGCGGGCGGAACTTCCGCCGAGAGCCGCGTTGTGGGCTCCGGGCATTGCTATCATCCGGTCACAAGGTGACTGACTGGGAATACCTGGACTGGGAATATCTGGAGTAGCCCGGAGAAAGGAGCCGGCCGCGACCGTCCCCGGAGCCGATACCTGGAAACTATTGGAACAGAGGCCCCTGCCGGCCGGTCGGGCCCGGATCGTCTCGATCTCGAACCAGAAGGGCGGGGTGGCCAAGACCACCTCGGCGATCAACCTGGGCGCCGCCCTGGCCCTCGAGGGCCTGCGGGTTCTCGTGGTCGACGTCGATTCCCAAGCGAACGCCACGACGGGTCTCGGGCTCGACCACAGGTCGCTCGAGAGGTCCACCTACGACCTCCTCATCGAGGGCTCGCCTTTGGCCGAGATCACCGTGCCGACCTTGGTGGACGGACTCGACTGCGCGCCCGCCTCCTTGGATCTCGCGGGGGCCGAGGTCGAGCTCGTCGCCATGACGCAGCGGGAGCTCCGTCTCGCGGACGCGTTGAAGGAGGGGCGCGGTGATTACGACTTCATCTTCATCGACTGCCCTCCGTCGCTCGGCCTTTTGACGCTCAACGCGCTCGCCGCTGCCGAGGACCTGATCGTGCCCGTTCAATGCGAGTACTACGCGCTCGAGGGTCTCGGGCAACTACTGGGCAACGCGGAACGCGTGCGACGAGCCTTGAATCCCGGGTTGCGGATCGCGGGGTTCCTTCTGACCATGTACGACGCGCGCACGAAGTTGTCCAGCCAGGTGGCCGATGATGTTCGGAGTCACTTCGGCGAGCTCGTTCTTTCGACAGTCATCCCGCGCAGTGTTCGATTGTCGGAAGCTCCTTCGTTCGGAGAGCCCGTGCTCACACTAGATCCCGCTTCGCGCGGCTCGATCGCGTACCGGCTCGCCGCGCGAGCTGATCAGCAGGTACGGGGCCGGACGAGATCGGACGGAAGCAACGGAAGCGAGTCGTCCGGCGTCCGCGGAGCCGGGGCCTGGAGGGCGAGGCTACGGCGTCGCCACGCCAGAACCGGAAGGGCTCGACCGCGCGTGGCCCCGAACGCAACCATGGACCGCGGCCTCGTGAAGCGCAGAGGAGGCCTGGGTCGCGGTCTCGATGCGTTGCTTCCATCGCAGACACCCGATGACGAGGCGGCCGGTTCCACCCTGCGCCACGTCTCCCTGGACTCCATAGCCGCCAACCCGAGGCAACCCCGGGTCTCGTTCGACGAGGGGCCGATCGACGAGCTTGCTACCTCCATCCGAGAGCTGGGTGTGTTGCAACCGCTGCTGGTGCGTTCCGCAAGGGATGATGGCTACGAGCTGATCGCGGGTGAGCGTCGCCTGCGTGCCGCACAGCGCGCCGGATTGACCGAGGTACCGGTCGTGGTCGTAGAAACGGACGATCGCGGATCGCTCGAGAGAGCCCTCGTCGAGAACGTTCATCGAGAGGACCTGAATCCGATCGAAGAGGCGGCCGCGTATAAGCAGCTGTTGGACGAGGGCGATCTGACACAGCAGGAGCTCGGCGAGCGCCTCGGGCGCAACCGCGTCACGATCAGCAACGGACTGAGGTTGCTCGACCTTCCAACACCCGTGCAACGACTTCTCGTCGAGCGTCGCATCACGGCCGCGCATGGCCGCGCGCTCTTGGCGCTCGAGAACAGCCCCTTCGTGGGACGGCTGGCGCGACGCGTGGCCGAGGAGGGTCTCTCCGTACGAGACACCGAGGAGTTGGTGAGGAAGTACCAGACGATGGCCTCGGGTGGGCCATCTTCGACAGGGGGTTCGCAACCGCGCAACGCCCAGCTGGTCGAGGCTCAACGTCGGCTAACCGATCACCTTCAGACGCGGGTGAGGGTCGACCAATCCAAACGCAAGGGGAAGATCGTCGTGGACTTCAGTTCCCCGGACGAGCTGGCTCGGCTTACGTCATTGATCCTCGGGAGCGACCCGATGACCACCTCCACTACCACTCCGGAGTAGTTACTCCTCGGACTCGTAGTAGTCGCGGATAGCGTTCGTGATTGCATCCGCCAGAGCACTGCGGAAGTCGGCATCCTCGAGCATCTTCGCGTCTTCGGGATTGCTGATGAAGAGTGGCTCGATCAGCACCGCGGGCATGCGCGTCTCACGCAGGATGCGGTAGGCGCGGGCGTGGCTCCGGCAGTCGCCCAGGCCCATCTGGACCAGTCGTTGCTGAACCTTGTCGGCCAGCAGCTCGCCCCCCTTCGAGCGAGGGAAGTAGTAGGTGGAAGCGCCCTCTGCTACCTCGACATCGTGCGAGTTGAGGTGCAGCGAGACGAAGATCTCGGCGCCGAGCGCATTGGCGCGAGTGGCGCGCTCGGTGATGTCGGGTGCTTCGGTTTCGGTTCGCGTGAACCGCACGCGCGCGCCGGAGCCAGCAAGTTGGGTAGCCAAGCGATTCGCGAGCTCCCAGCAGAGGTCCGCCTCCGACGTGCCCTGCGGGTTCACCTCGCCGCGGTCGTCACCCCCGTGCCCCGGGTCCAAGACGACGACGGTTCCGTCCAGGGCCTTGCGTTGCGTTCGCTGGAGCTCCTCTCGCAGTGGAGCCGCCGTAAGAGGGCGGTCGGCTCGGAGCCCGTTCAGTGCTGCGTTCGAACGGCCCCCGAAGATGCCGTCCTCTGCGATCCCGTACTCACGCTGGAATGCGCGTACCGCGCGGTCGGAATCGCGTCCGAAGATCCCGTCTTCGCGACCGGCATCGAATCCCAACGCGTTGAGACGGGCCTGAAGCGCGAGGACGTCGTCACCGCGCAACAGTGGGATGCGTAGGTAGAGCACGCGATCGCCAAGCCGCCAGCCGGCCTCGACCAACTCGTTCCACGTCTCTCGCCCGACGATTCCGTCGGCGTTGATATGTCGCTGTTGCTGGAAGAGTCGCACGACCTGCTTCGTCCGGGGTCCGAAGTAACCGGACGAGTCTTCGATCTGGAACCCAAGCGAGCGAAGTCGGGCCTGGACGTCCGCAACCTGCTTGGAGCGATCCCCTTCTCGGATGAGCGATGGTCCAAGCTTCGGGCTGGCGGGACCGGCGGGCATCAGTTTTTACCCTTCGTTGCGGCTCGATAGAGGCGCTTCACCAGCGGATAGGGGTTCACCCAGGTACCGTCCGCTTCCTGGATGCCCAGGTGCAGATGGTAGGTGAACTCATCCGCATGCCCGGCATCGGCTCCGTACCCGGTGTTCCCCACGAGACCGACGTGGGCGCCGGCTTCGACCGGGGTGCCCACCTGCATCTCCACGGGGTATTCGCGGAGGTGGGCATAGAACCAGTAGCGTCCATCCGTTCCCCTGATGCCGACGCGCCATCCCGAGTAGAAGGTCCATCCCACCTGCTCGACGCGGCCTCCGATCACCGCTTTCACGGGAGTTCCGGGCTCCGCGAAGATGTCGGTTCCTTCGTGCACGCCGATCTGCTCCCAGGTACCGCCGATGAAGCGCATCCGGGGAGCATGCCAGTCGTTGGCGAAGTTGATCACGGAGTACCAGTCGGTCCGTTCGACAGGGAAGACGGCATCGGAGGACACGGCCGGGGGTGCGGTCCGCGCCGGGGCGACGGTCGCGGGCGCGACGGCAACCCAGGCCAGGCTTAGCGCTATCAGCGACTTGATCGACATCCTCGTGAGACTACGACCGGGGGACGAGCCGGATGGTTCAGGAGAGGCGGGCGGCCTCGAGGTAGCGCTCGGCATCGATCGCGGCCATGCAGCCCATACCGGCCGCCGTGATGGCCTGCCTGTAGCGGAAGTCGACGACGTCGCCACCTGCGAACACGCCCTCGACCGAGGTCTGGGTTCCGCCCTCGGTGGCGACGATGTAGCCGCCTTCCATGTCCAGTTGACCTTCGAAGAGCGAGGTGTTGGGCGTATGGCCGATCGCCACGAAGACCCCGGCGACGTCCAGCTCCTGCTCCTCGCCGGATTTCGTGTTCTTCAGCCGCAGCGACTCGACCTTGCCGTTACCGGCGATCTCGACGGGAGCCGAATCCCATACGAAGTCGATCTTATCGTTCTCGAATGCTCGGTCCTGAAGGATCTTCGACGCGCGCAGCTGGTCGCGCCGGTGCACAACCGTCACCTTCGACGCGAACTTGGTTAGGAAGATGGCTTCCTCCATGGCCGAATCGCCACCACCCACGACAGCCAGGGGCGCTTCCTTGAAGAAGAAACCATCGCAGGTCGCACACGTCGAGACCCCGTGACCGAGCAGCTCCCGTTCGCCCGGAACCCCCAGCATCTTTGCCGAGGCTCCGGTCGAGATGATCAACGAATGCGCCCGGAATGATTCGCCTCCGGTTGTCACCTCGAACGGGCGGGTCGAGAGGTCGACGCCCGTCACGTTGTCGGTCAGGTACTCAGTTCCGAACCGAGCCGCTTGCTTGCGCATGCGCTCCATCAGCTCGGGACCCATGATGCCGTCGATGAAACCGGGGTAATTCTCGACGTCGGTCGTAAGCATCAGCTGGCCGCCCGCCTCGATCCCCTCGATAAGCAGAGGGTTGAGATTGGCGCGCGCCGCATAAACCGCGGCGGTTAGGCCCGCCGGCCCCGATCCGATGATGATCAGCTTCTTCACGTCTTCGGTCATGTCGTTCACCTCACCTTACCGAACGCTCGAAGGGCCCCCCTGATTCCTTCTCCGTCATCGGGTGAAGCTGCCCGACTGATACGAGACGGGGAAGTCGCACCCGCCTCCCCGCCGCCACACGTAGATCATGTAGGAATCCAGCTTGTTCTCGTCGTCGGAGCTTCCATCCCAGGCGAAGCTCAGAACCAGTACCTCACGTCCGTCGAACTCCGCCAGCGCGCCGTAGTAGGGGACCGGGCTCAGCGAACCGCTGGTCCCTTCCACCGATGCGATGCACGCTTCAACCTGACCCCGGACCTCGGGGGGTGCTTGCTCCACGAGGCCGCCCGACAGATCCGCGAGCAGCTTGCCTTCCGTGCCCGATCCCGACCGAAACATGACCACACGTCCCGGCCGGCGTTCCCCCACGGCTTGAAGCCGCTCCTCGCTGACCCGGCCGAGATCCCGATCGAAGCGCGGCGACGTCCGCAGGTTTTGGTTTCCCCCTGCGGCCTCATCGGGGGCCATCTCGGCCGTGCCCGCATCGCCTCCGGCTACGGAATCGTCCTCAGAGAGGCCGCCCCGGAAGCCGAAATAGCCCCCTACGAGAGCGACGGCGATCAGCGCAGCCGCGCCCAACGCGGCGTAGAGGCGACCCGGCCCCCGGCTGCGGGGCGCGGCTCCGGCCGGCGAAACCGCAGCCTGAACGCCCTGTCGCAAGCGAGCTCGTTCGAGATCGTTCATCGGTTCGGGCTCGGCTCTCGCCAGCGCTCGCACCGCGACCAGCTCGGAGCGGCATTCGGCGCACGCTCGAAGGTGCTCGTCGACCTCTCGCGTCCGCTCGGATCCGAGCTCGCCGATCGCGTAGGCGCGGAGGTCCTCGCTCGCGTGGTCCGTGGGGTCTCTTTTCATGTCATCTCTTTCGACGTGTGTCCCTCGGGCGCTTGTTCCAACAACCTGGCGAGCGTTCGTCGCCCGCGGCTGATCCTCGACTTGACCGTTCCCACCGGCACGCCGAGGCGGAGGGCGATCTCCTCGTATGGGATGCCCCCCACATCGTGCATGACGACGGCTTGCCGGTACTCCTCGGATAGTTCGTCCAGGGCCCTGGCAAGATCCAGGCGCGTCACCACCAGGTCCTCGACAGAGGTGCCGGTGGAGGTCGGTTCCGGTAGCTCTTCGGTGGGGATGGGTGTCCGTTTCTTCTTCCGCAACAGGTCGCGGCAGGCGTTGACGCCGATGCTGTAAAGCCACGTGCCGAAGGCGGCCTCTCCGCGGAACTTCCCGGCTCGCCGGAACGCGGCGATGAAGGTCTCTTGGGCGGCTTCGAGAGCGTCGGCCCGATCGCCGGTCATCCGCAGAGCGAGCGCGAAGATCTGGTCCTCATGGCGGGCGACGAGGGTCGTGAAGCTCGCCTGATCCCCGTCCAGGAACCGGGCCAGGAGCTCGTTGTCCGACGTCGCGTCATTCTCCAAGGAAGCGCACCTCGGAGATCGTGGCGCTTCCGCCGCCGTCCCCCGGCAAGCTGGTTATCCACACAAGCCAGTACCGGGCCTCGGCACCGTCGGCTTCGATCTCGACCTCGCCGTCGACTTCGGAGGCGGTCCCGACCTCCTCGAAAGCTTCGGCGTCGTCCCCTTCCTCATCCGAGGCTCTCAGCTCGAGCGAGCCCGCGGAGCCCGAGATCACCACCGAGGTCACCGAACGGGTGTCTCCCAGGTCGAAGACCAGGCCCACACCCGGCTTCCCGAGGAGCTGGAGGGAGTCGTTGTAGTTCTCCGTCGTCCACGCGGTCCCGGGATCTCCGTCATAGGCCAGAGCGACCTCGTCGGGATGCTCGCTATCGTCACCCGGCGGTGGATCGAAATCGGCTGCACTCTGGATCTC
The DNA here is from genome assembly GCA_963777015.1 of uncultured Actinomycetes bacterium. Taxonomy (GTDB): domain Bacteria; phylum Actinomycetota; class CADDZG01; order CADDZG01; family WHSQ01; genus JACCXF01. The sequence goes on along the minus strand of CAVZOQ010000003.1, from coordinate 118,527 downwards.
CAGGTCGCCGGCCCCGCCGGCATCGGGTTCTGTCTGTGACCCTCCGCCGGGATCCGGATCGGTCTGATCCTCGATGAAACGTGGAACGAACAGCACGAGGAGTATCGCCCCGATGATCAGAAGGATCACCGGAAGGAAACTGCGCGCCTCCCGGGCAACACCCGGTGGCCGGCCGGGTGGAGGCGAGGCGGGCTGGCTCGGTAGCGCGGTCGTTGGCCCTCCAAACGCCGTCGTTCGGGCGCCTCCGCGTCCCGCCGACCCCTCGAGCGCGGTCTTCAGGGCTTCGGCGGACTCGTACCTCTCGGCCGGGTCTTTCTTCAGAGCCTTGAGGACGATCGCTTCGGCGGAGCGGCTGATGCCCGCCCTCACGCTTCGGGGGGCCGGCGGCTCGGCCCGAGCGTGCTTCATGGCCACGGCTATCTGACTCTCCTCGACGAACGGGGGCCGCCCCACGAGCATCTCGTAGAGCACCACGCCCAGCGAGTAGAGGTCGGAGCGAGGACTCGGCTCCTCGCCCTGCACCTGCTCGGGCGAGAGGTAGGTCACGGTCCCGAGGATCGATCCCGTCGTGGTGATGTCCCCGCCTCCGAAGGCTGCTTTAGCTATCCCGAAATCGGCCACCTTGAGGGTGCCGTCGGAGGTCAACAGAACGTTGGCCGGCTTGATGTCGCGATGGACGATGCCTTGCGAGTGGGCGTATGCGAGGGCATCGCAGATCCCGCAGGCGATGCCGAAAGCACGTTCCGCGTCCAGAGGGCCGTGCTCCTCGATGGTCTCGGTCAAGGTCCCCGCGGCGCAGTACTCCATGACGATGTAGTTCCTGACGACGCCGTCTTCGGATCGCTCGCTCCCCGTGTCATAGATGGAAACGATGTTCGGGTGGGAGAGGCGGGCGGCCGCCAGGGCCTCGCGGCGGAATCTTTCGAGGAATGCCTCGTCTTCGGCGAGATGGGGGTGCAGGACTTTGACCGCAACCGTTCGGGCCAGGACGTCGTCCCGGGCTTGCCACACCGTGGCCATGCCTCCGGTCGCGATCGGACTTTCCAGTACGTATCGTTCCGCGAGTGTGATCGTGTTGGGCGTCACGGGGGTCAGACTATTGCGTGGGCGCCTGCCCGTTCGAGCGTGCCACCGCCCAATCTTCCGTGGCACTGAGGCGACTGATGATCAGGGTGTTGGCGGAGCGCTTCAACGTCACGTGGAAGAGATCGTTGACCCGGTCGTATTCGTAGGCGACCAGCTTGGCGTCGGCTTCCTTAGCGAGAGCGCGAGTGGCGGCCTCGACGGCCACATCGTTGTTTTCAGGGAGGTTGCCGTCCTGGAGATCGGTCGCGATCTCGAGGGCGATCTCATTGGCCTTCGAGTCGAGGCTGAAGTAGTTGACCGCGATGGCGCCCGCCTCGAAGGCGATCGTACCGATGATGGCCATGACCAGGAGCATCTTGCCAAGCCAATCGATGATGACGCCGCGTTCGTCTCTCAGGGAAACCATGTCTCCTTTATCGGCTTCCCCAGGGGCGGTTATTAGCTCGACTTTCCGCCGAATCTCCTCGAGGCGATCCCTTTGACGAAGTCGAGCTCCTCCACCTTGAGGAGGACCGCGAAGCCAACGTAGGCGGCGAAGCCCACCAATACGGGGGCCGCGACGGCTGCCACCTGGCCTCCGAAGGCCTCGATGGGAAAGATGTTCTCCGACAGGCGGGAGGCCAGCCACACGACCAGGCCCATCGCGGTCGCGGCCAGCCCGATCCGGAGGAGACTCCGCACGATCCGGCGCCCGTCGATGCCCCCGATCCTGCGGCTGAGGTTGCGCCCCTGCACGGTTGCGCCGAAGGCATAGGCGACCGCGTGGCCGGCCGCGAGCCCTCGCACACCGAACCAGACGTACATGGGGATGTTGATGGCTGTGTTCAACGCCACGGCGGCACAGTTGATGAGGAAAGGCGTCTTGGTGTTGTGCATGGCGTAGAAGGCGCGCAGGAAGAGTTGGAAGAGGGAGAAGGGGACCAGACCGAGGACGAAGAACCGGAGGACGGAGGCGACCAGCTCGGTCGATTCCTCGGAGACGACCCCGCGCTCCAGGAGGCGAACGATGGGTTCACCGAGGACGAGGTAACCAACGGCGGCCGGAAGGAGCATCAGGATGGTCGCGCGGATGCCTACGGAGAGCCGCGAGCGGAACTCGCTCCAGCGCTCGTTAACAGCGTCCTCGCTCATGCCGGGCAACAGTGCGGTGATGACCGAAACGGCGAAGAGCCCATGGGGCAGCATGAAGAAAGTGAACGCTGTGATGTAGGCGGAGTAGTTGCCGACCTCACTGCTCGCGAGGATCTGTGCGACGAAGTACCCGAGCTGATTGACCACCACGTACCCGAGTACGAAGACCGAAAGCTTCGCCAGCTTCTTAACGGAGGGATGCCGGAGCGAGACAGTGAGGCGATAGCGACCAAGCCCGCGCAGGAAAGGAAGTTGGGCGAGCGCCATCAGTGCGACCCCCGCCGTTGTGCCCAGACCGATCACGGCAAGCTGTCCGGTGGTGATCTCCTCCAGCGTGACCTTTCCGTAGACCTGATGGAACGCCACGAACACCGCGATCACTGCGAGATTGTTCAACACGGGGGTGTACATGGGGGCCCCGAAGCGCTTGTGCGCGTTGAGCAGCCCGGCCGTCATCGCGGCTAGCCCGTAGAAGATGATCTGCGGGATGAAGAGGCGCAGGAGGAAGGTCATGGCCGGCTGAGATATGGCGGCTTGGGCGTCGTCCAGCCGGAAGGTGTAGATGTTCGCGATGACGGGCGCCGCGAGGATCCCGATGATCGTGATGGCGGTGAGCGCTACGAGTGACACGTTGATGATCGCGCTCGCGACCTGCCACGCTCTGTCGCGGCCCTCCTTCTCCAGAAGCTCGACGAACACCGGGACGAAGACGGAGGTCAGGATCCCGCCCAGAACGAGTTCGTAGATGATGTTCGGAGCAGTGTTCGCGAAGTTGTACGTGTCGGCGAGGCCGCCCGTCTCGGTGACGATTCCGAGCGCCGCCGCGATCGCAGCTAGGCGGAGAAGTCCCGTGGCGCGGGACAACACCGTGCCGATCGACATGACCGCTGTCGCTCGAGCGAGGGACTTCAAGTTGAGGTCGTCTCCGCGGCCCGTTCCCTAGCGCCACTCTTGCGACGCTGCATGCCGCGCAAGACATAGAAGATGATCACGAAAAGGAGCGCCGCGATCGTCAGGCCTAGCGCCACGCGGTTCAGTTCCGTAGATCTTATGTAGATGCGTATCTCGCTCACTGGCGATCCATCCGGAGTTTCGATGAGAGCGTCCATCGCGAAGGTCCCACTGGATTGCGCGGTCGCCTGGCGCTGGATGATCTTGTTGCCGGGTGGGATCGTCTCGGTGAAGTCTTCGTCTTCGAAACGAAGTTGTTGAGAGGTCAGTCGGAAATCCAACGTGACCTTGTAACCGGTGTCGTTCGAGACGACGAAGGAGACGGGGCCTTCCCGAGACGTCAGCGTGATCGCGTCCCTGCCACTCATATCGATCTTGTCGAGCTCGGCCGAGACCTCTTCGGACGCGCGCGTGGCGTACTCGCGGCCTTCCTCCAAGCGAGAGGAATCGATCCACCACGAGCGACTCTGGGCGACGAGGAGGTTGCGGCGCAGCCGGACCAAGAGATCGTTCGGGGGCCCGATCGACTTGAACTGCTCGACCTCTTGCTGCGTGTCCTGGATCTGCGCGTAATAACTCTGGTCTGGTTGCAGGGTCGGATCGGGCAACTTCGAGACGATGCGGCGAGTTTGGGGTTGCGCTCGCTGTAATCCCTCGCGCGGAGTAACGGTGCGGAGCCATGGTGCGTTCGCCAGCCCCCGGAACAGCCTTGTGGAGAGTCTCGGCGTCGGTCGCCAGCCCGCCGGGATCGTCGCCTGAACGATCCGATCGGGCACTCCGGGGAGCTCTTCCCGGATCATCGCCGATTCGGCGAAGAATCGTTGCAGCATGATCTGCTTATCGGATTCGCGTTCGAGCGCGCTGAGGCGGGCTTGAAGCTGCTCGTCGGACACGTAGCCCAACGTTTCCTCTGCCTCGGCCCTCACGCGCACTGGACAGGTGAAGGATGGGGACTGATCGGGACAACCTACGAGTGGATTGCTCGATCCCTCCAGCGAATCGGAGGAGAAGAACGTCCTTTCCGCGATCCCACTGATGCGCAGGTCGTCGAGCGTCCCGGCGTCGAGCCTCCCCCCCGGCGGGAAGAGCCAGCGGGTGTCTATGAGGGAGTCGGTGTGGTCGGCCATCACCTGCTGTCCGATGCTCACCTGGCGGTCCGGGCTCTCCAGCTCGCTTACCAACGCGGGAAGGTCCGGGAACGAGTAAGGCACGAGCAGGGGCTGCACGCCGGGCGCCTCGAGGGTATCGGAGAGGTTCTCGAGGAAGGATGCCGCCACACGAGCCCCATCCGCACCCTCGTCGACTTCGACGGGCTCGGATCCGGATGTGATCCGTGTGTAGCCGTCGGCCATATCGGCGATCTCCTCCACCAACCGGGGGGTAGGGGCCAGCCCCAGGCGGAGATCTCCGGCCTCGTCCTGGAGCGCGTCGAGCATCCCGGCCAACCACCCGCCGGTCTCCAACCCCCTTTCGAGGGGCCACCCGCCGGTCGAGGCATCCTGCTGGTAACTGCCGTCGGGGGCCCGAGCCGGGACCTCGTTCAACGGCACGACCGGAACCATGACCAAACGGATCTCAGGCTTACTGGGGTAATAGATGATTTGGGTGTGCTCGGCATCGAGCGTTTCCCCCGTGATCGGGTCGAGCGCGGCGATCGTGAGCGGATAGACGCCGGCCTCGCCGGTGCCGAGAGGAAAGAGCTTGGAGATCGGTTGCCTCAGTTGCACGGAATCGGCCTCGCCCGGTTCGATGGTGCGGGAGAAGTCCTTCGGGAAGGCCGTCGCGGGTCCGAACCCCCCGTCGAAGCTGTCCTCGAGGGCGCTGCGGCTCGTCACGCGCTCGTACCGGGTCAGCTGGAGGGTGAATCCCCCGAGCTCTTCGGACCCATCGTTCTCGATCCGCAGCTTGATGTTGAGAGGACCGGTGTCATCGTGCCAGGTGGGTTGCCGGGTCAACACCAGACGAACGGGCGGGTCTTCTAGGCCTCCCTGGGCCGCTGCGGCCGGCCCGGGCCCTGCGAGCGAGAGCAAGGCGAGGGCGGAGCATGCGAGCGCGGAGAGACGGCCTGAGCAACCTGAGATGAGAGACATGTAGGGGACAGCATAAGAAAGGCCCCCTCCCTAACGTGGAAGGGTCTCCAGGGGCTCAGACTGGGCTACTTGGAGCCGCCGATGCGGCCGATCTTCTGATAGAACTCCGAGCCGTACCGCTGCTTGGTGGTCTCGCCGCCCTTCTTGCCGCCGATCCGACCGATCCGACCGAAGTGCTCATCACCGTAGCGATCCTTGGTGGTTCGGCCGCCTTTGCGGCCCGCCTCGGCTCGCGACATCTTGGTGCTCTTATCTTCCATCCCAAGGCCTCCCCACGGGGTCGATGCTGCTTGATTCGTCTGCCTTTACCTACCCATGGGAGGGGGACGAAAACGAGTTAAGCCACTTTCCGGGCGCCACTTTGGGACTTAATCGGGGCGAGACGGCTGCCGATGGAAGGAGGGTACGCCCACACCACTTTGCCGAGGGGCCCTCACCTTATGAGCGAAAAGCCGACCGCACAGAAGCGCAACGTTCACGATTTCCTCCGCTTCGTGGTGGATAAGAAAGCGTCCGACCTCCACGTCAAAGCGGGGGGGCCTCCCTACGTGCGGGTGAGCGGCCGACTGATGAAGACCGACTTCCCGGCCATGTCGTCCTCCGATTGCGAGCGGGCCGCTATGGATCTGATGGACGAGTCTCAGGCCAAAGGATTCAAAGAGCGCGGTGAAACCGACTTCGCATATTCCGAGCAGGGCCTCGGTCGTTTCCGCGTCAACGTCTTCCTCCAGCGTGGCAGCGTGGCCATCGCCGCTCGACGCGTCCTGCCCGGAAGCCCTGGGTTCGACACCCTGGGCCTGCCTCCATCCGTCAAAGCGCTAGCGGACGAGCAGAGGGGACTCGTGCTGGTCACGGGCCCCACGTCCTCCGGCAAGACGACCACAACGGCCGCGATGATCAATCACATCAACGCAACGCGTTCGTGCCACATCCTCACGATCGAGGATCCCATCGAGATCCTGCACGCCGACCGTCAGGCGATCGTGAACCAGCGAGAGATCGGGCACGACACGGGCGATTTCGCTTCGGCCATGCGCGCCGCGATGCGGCAGGATCCGGACGTCATCTTCGTCGGTGAGATCCGCGATCCCGAAACCGTCAAAGCTGCGCTTCAGGCCGCCGAGACGGGCCACCTCGTCGTTTCAACCCTGCACACGACCGATGTCTCCGAGACCGTCAACCGCATCATCGACTTCTTCCCGCCGCACCAGCAGAAACAGATCCGGGTGTCACTGGCGGGATCGCTGAAAGGCATCGTGTCCCAGCGGCTGGTACCGAGAGCGGATGGTCGGGGCCTCGTTCCCGCCGTCGAGGTTCTCGTGATGAATGGCCGTATCCGGGATCTGATTCTCAACGCCGAGCAGACTCACATGATCCACGACATCGTGGCCGAGTCCGACTTCTACGGGATGCAGACGTTCGATCAGGCGATGCTCTATCTGTACCGATCGGGGCTGATCACTCTGGACGAGGCCATGACGGCTTCCACGAACCCTCACGATTTCCAGATAGCGCTGCGGCAAGAAGGGCTGCAGGCGATCTCCTAACCCTGGCACGGCCGCACGGACGGAGATGAATCTATCTTCGCCTCGTCCGCCCATCATCCTGGGAGTTTCCCGGGTGCCCTCTCTGGGCTACTGAACGTACGCTGGGAGCATGTCCGTCCCCCAAAGCGAGTCCGCGCGCGCGGCGTTCGCCGAGCTGTTGAAGCCCACGTCTCCCGTACTCGAGGTCGCGGAGCGTTTCCGAACCGCGGATCAGGAGCTCTATCTCGTGGGGGGGACCGTGCGGGATGCCTTCCTCGGAAGACCCCACGAGGACCTGGATTTCGCTACCAACGCGCCCCCGGAGCGCACCCTGGAGTTGGTCGGCCCGCTGTCGGAAGCGACCTGGTTGCAGGGGATGAAGTTCGGCACGGTGGGAGCCCAGATCTCCGGTCTGCGCGTGGAGATCACTACGTTTCGGACAGAGAGATACGGCCCCGAGTCGCGCCACCCAGAGGTGGAGTTCGCCCCCACGATCGACTCGGATCTCTCTCGCCGGGATTTCACGGTGAACGCGATGGCGCTGCGACTGCCGGAGAAGGAAGCGGTAGACCCATTCGGTGGATTGAAGGACCTCGACGCTCGGGTGTTGCGGACGCCGATAGAACCCGCTGAGTCCTTCACCGACGACCCCTTGAGGATGCTTCGGGCCTTCCGGTTCGCCTCCCAGTTGGACTTCAAGATCCATGATGAAGTGCTTGCGTCTGTCGCGGAACTGCGGAACGCGCTGACCACGGTCTCTGCCGAGAGGATCCGAGACGAGTTCTCCCGGCTCATCACGGGAGGCAGTCCCGGCCGTGCGTTGAAGCTGGCGGACAAGACGGGCATCACCGAATTGTTCCTTCCGGAGCTCTCCGCGCTGAAGCTGGAGCAGGATCCCGTGCACAGGCACAAGGACGTCTTCCTTCACACGCTGGCGGTCGTCGAACGCACGCGGCGGGACGATCAGGTGTTGCGATTGTCGGCTCTCCTACACGACATCGGTAAGCCCAAGACTCGAAAGATCGAACCGGGCGGTGTCACCTTCCACCACCATGAGGTCGTGGGAGCCGAGATGGCCAAGAAGCGTTTGAGGGCACTTCGTTACCCGAACGAGACGGTGCTCGCCGTCACCGAGCTGATCCGTTTGCACCACCGCTTCCATACCTATCGACTGGGATGGAGCGATTCGGCGGTCAGGCGCTACGTGCGTGACGCAGGCCCTCTTCTGGGCCGGCTCAACGACCTCGTTCGCGCCGACTGCACGACCCAGAATCCCGCCAAGGCCCGGGAACTGGGCCTTCGCATGGACGAGCTCGAGGAGCGGATCCGCCTCCTGGCCCAGCAGGAAGAGCTCGCCCGGATCCGGCCCGAGCTCGACGGAGTGCAGGTGATGGCCTTTCTGGGCGAGACGCCCGGTCCCCTCGTCGGAGAAGCACTGCGTTACCTGTTGGAGGTGCGGCTCGACGAAGGCATCCTCGGGGAGGACGCCGTTTACTCCCGCCTGGATGACTGGGCTCGGGCGCGTGGCTTGAAGCCCGAAGGGGCACGGGTGCCGCCCAAGGAAGAGAAGACCCAGTGAGCACTCCCGCGAGAGCATCCCGGTGGCCCCTACTTCGAGGCGGTCGCCGATCGCCTCGGACGCGCCTATCTGAGATACGGCTTCACGCAAGGAACCCCGCAGGAGGTTGAGTTCCTCGTGTCGCTGTTGGATGTTCCCGCCGGCGGTCGGATCCTCGACGTGGGGTGCGGTCCGGGCCGTCACTCGATCGCACTCGCAAAAGCGGGATACGCGGTGACCGGCATCGACATCTCCGGACGTTTCCTCGAGATCGCCGCAGAAGAAGCGCGCCGAGCCAAGGTTGGGGCGTCGTTCTTCGAGGTCGACGCGCGCCAGATGCCCTTCGACGACGAGTTCGACGCGGTGATCTCGATCTGTCAGGGCGCTTTCGGTCTCATGGGCTCCGATGACGGGCTCGTGCTGCGCCGTCTGGCGGAGGCTGCGAAACCGGGAGGCCGCGTCGTCGTCACCGCATTCAGCGCGTATTTCGAGGCGCACCATCGCCGGCCAGACGCGACCTTTGACGCCGACACCGGGATCGTGCACGAGCGGACGACGGTCAAGGACGAAGCGGGAACCGAGCACGAGGTTGAACTATGGACCGGCGTCTACACCCCGAGGGAGTTGCGGTTGCTCGCCATCGGGGTCGGCTTGATCCCTCAGGCGGTGTGGTCGGTCGAACCCGGCGATTTCGCACGCCGGCCCCCGGATATAGACCACCCGGAATTCATGCTCGTGGCGTCGAAGCCTCTGGAACGGGGGCACTGAGCAGCCCCGCGCGCTGCATGGCGATGCCCATCACGCCGCCGAGCGCAAGTGTTACGACACCCGCCACGAGGAGCACGATCCGCGTCGACGTTCCGCTGAACGCCACCATGGTCGCGGCGGCGGCGACGCTCGCGAGGTTGTAGAGGATGTCGTAGAGAGAGAACGCTCGTCCGCGGATGGCGTCGGGCAAGGCCTCCTGGACGGTCGCGTCGACCGCGACCTTGGCGACGAACGCGCCGTAACCACCGACGAACATGAGTCCGAGGATCGAGGGAAGGGTCCCCAGCCCGCCGAGCACCAGCAGGCTTGTGGCGGAGATGATGAAGCCGAGGATGACGAGGCCGGATTTAGTCAGCCTGCGCCCGATAGCGGGCGCCGACAGAGCCCCCACGAATGCTCCAACCCCGGCTGCACCGAGGGCCAGCGCGCTGGCGTTCAGCCGCCCGCCGCTGTCACCGGCGCCGGGGAAGTCGCGCTTGATCACGAGGATGGCCGCGATCGCCACGAAGATCCCCACGGTGCGAAGAAGGAAGATCGCCGCGAGCGAAAGGCGAACACGCTCGCGTACCCACACCTGCTGCATCCCCTCGAGCAGCTCACCGGCGACGCGAGCGACCGCCTCCCGCATCCTTTCGGAATGGCGGTGGGGATGGGCCATCGATGAGGACAGGGCGCGCGACGCGATCGCGGCTCCGACGTAGAGCACGCCGGCCAGGGCGAAGGATGACTCGCTATCCATCAGGCGGATGACCCCGATGCCCAGGATCCCGCCGGTGAGCGCCGCGATCATCCCCCCACCCCCGGAGATGGCGTTCCCTCTGAGGAGATGGTGTTCGTGCAGGACGACCGGAAGCGAAGCTCCCTTCGTCGTCAGGAACAAACGTCCCAACCCGAGGATCAGGAGCGCCGCCCCATACACCGCGAGGTCTCCTGGGAGCCAGGACGACCACAGTGGGAGGCTCGCGATGAGGATCGCTCGGGAGATGTTGGTCCAGACCATCAGGTCGCGCCTCCGCCACCGGTCCACGAAGACCCCGAGGAAGGGGGCGACCAACGAGTAGGGCAGAAGGGTGAGAGCGAAGATCCCGAGGACGCGCAGTGGAGCTTCGCCAAGAGGCTCGAGGATCAGGACCTGCGCGAAGCCCGCCTGAGCGATACCGTCCGCCGCCTGTGCGCAGAATTGCGCGGCGAGTAGGAGCACGAAATCCCGCTCGAGCTTCATCCCAACGAGGTGTTCCACGCGCGCGTTCACGGGTCCATAATGCGCCGCTTCGCGCGCGGGGAAAGCCGTTCTTTATTCTGCGCGATCGTCGAGACGATCGCTAATCTAGCCGTGGCGCTGGGCGGCGGGAGACGATCGCCTATCTAGCCGTGACGCTGGGCGGCGGGAGACGATCGCCTATCTAGCCGTGGGGCTGAGCGGCGGGATCCGGATCGATCGTGAAGTTCCCCGTGGAGTGGCCGTTCGCGGCCCGGGCGCCGTTCTGGTGCACGACGATCGTTTCCACCGGCTTGTCGTGGATGAACGCATCCACCCGCTCGAAGGCATCCGAGTCCGAGTACTGCACCGGAGGGGACTTCATGAAGTAGGAGCTGGGAGCCAGAAGGGCTCCGCCGATCCCTCGGTCGAGAGCCAGCTTTGCGCACCGCACCGCATCGATCACGACGCCTGCCGAGTTGGGAGAATCCCACACCTCGAGCTTGAGCTCCATGTTCACCGGGATGTCGCCGAACTCCCGACCCTCGATCCGGATGTACGCCCACTTCCGGTCCTTCAACCACGGAACGTGGTCCGACGGACCGATGTGGATGTCCTCCGCATCGATCCCAGAGCTGATCTGGGAGGTGACCGACTGGGTCTTCGAGATCTTCTTGGACTCGAGACGCTCACGCTCGAGCATGTTCTTGAAGTCCATGTTGCCACCGAAGTTCAGTTGGTAGGTGTGATCGATGATCACCCCGCGGTCTTCGAAGAGCTTCGACAACACTCGGTGGGAGATAGTCGCGCCCATCTGACTCTTGATGTCGTCGCCGATGATCGGGACGTTCCGATCCTTGAAGCGCTGCTCCCACTCCTTGTTCGTCGCGATGAAGACCGGCATGCAGTTGATGAATGCGACGCCGGCTTCGAGAGCTTGCTCTGCGTAGAAGCGGGCGGCCTGCTCAGACCCGACGGGTAGGTAGTTGATGAGCACGTCGACCTTGGTGTCCTTGAGCACCCGAGCGACGTCGACCGGAGCCGCGTCGGACTCGGTGATCTCCTCGCGGTAGTACTTCCCAAGGCCGTCCAGGGTTGGTCCGCGCTGTACCCGCACCCCAACCTCGGGCACATCGGAGAACTTGACCGTGTTGTTGGGCTCCGTCCAGATCGCTTCCGAGAGGTCGAGCCCAACCTTGTTCGCATCGACATCGAATGCGCACACGAACTCGACGTCGGATACGTGGTACGGCCCGAGGTCCACGTGCATCAAACCGGGCACCCGCTCGTCCGAACGCGCCTTGGCATAGAACTCCACCCCTTGCACGAGTGAGGACGCGCAGTTACCGACTCCTATGATCCCGACCTTTATCTTCGTCACGTCAGTTGCCCCCTTGTCCGAAGCCACCCTCAGGCTCTCGTCGACTTAGGGCGCGGTATCTCAGGCGCCCTCTCTTTGGTGATCAGTTCTTCGATCCAGGCGATGTCGCTTTCCGTCGTCGCCATGTCGTGGCTCTGCATCGAGAGCGCATAGCTGTCCATCCGCTCTCGGTAAGTGAGGAGATTGGTCTTGAACTGCGCGAGCTTCTCCTGGAGATACGCCCGCCTGCGCTCCAGGAGCGTGAGGCGTGTCTCGGGTCGCAGATAGCGGAAGAACGCGAGCCGAAGCGTGAAGTGCTCGGCATCGACGGCCGCCGTTTCCTCGAGCATCTGCGTGAACAGTTGCTCGCCGACGTCCGTGATCCGGTAGACGGTGCGCCGCCGCCCGGACGTCAGGGTCCCCTCGAGGGTGCCGGCCTTCCGAGCGCTCTTGGTGGTCCTACGGGAGACCGCCGGTTCGGCCACCTTCTCCACGGCCCCGGACTTGGCGAGCCGTCGAAGGGCCGGATACAGCGATCCCCACGAGACTTGATAGAAGGGACCGAGCATGGCCCCGAGCTGCTTCCGGAGCTCGTAGCCGTGCATGGACCGCTCCTTGAGCAGCCCCAGAACGGGCAATTCGAGCATCCCTGGTTGTCTCATAAGCTGTGACCTCTGGTTTGACGGTATCAGTTCGATATATCGAAACGATATATCAGGTCGATACTATAGCGCGCAAAGGGGCGGGGTGGCGCAACGCAGGGGTCGGCGCAAGCTGACGGTCTTCTCGATCGTGATCGGCTCGCTCTCGGGAGCCGCGGCCGCGGCCGGGACCTACCTCCTCGGGCTCGAAGGTGAGACCGACGTGAACGACGTCTTTCTGGTCGCCGGCATCGGACTGGTCGTCGCGGTGATGGTGGCGTCGGTCACCTACCGGATCGCCCGAGAGGACGAGCCGGAGGCGTGACCGGGGCAGCGGGGCGCCGGCCACCAGCGGGTACCATCCTGTGATGGCCGTATCCGGAAGATCTTTCGATCCAACGAGACCTCATTCGTCCGTTACCGGCGGCCCCGTCGTGGACTACAGCCTCGCGCGTCGATCGGTGCTCAGCGCACTCAAACGAGGGCATCTGGGGACCCACGATGTCTGCGATGCGCACCCCGAGCTGCTGCGCGCGGCCAAGAACATCGGCGAGGAGCGTTCTACGAAGTGCCCCGTCTGTTCCCACGAATCGATGCGCTGGGTCCGTTACGTGTACGGGGAAGAGCTCAAACGGAACAACGGTCGCGTCGTCTACCCGGCCGAATGGCTGCGCGAGCTGGTCGCCACCTGCGATCACTTCACCTGCTACCTCGTCGAGGTGTGCGTCGACTGCTCCTGGAATCATCTCGTCCGCGCTTATTCCGCCGGGAGGCGGTACCAGGCCCCGCCGGCCAGGACCGAGCGCAGAGAACGAGGTTGAGCGAGTCCCTCGTAGGGGTTGCGTTCGCCGCGCGCGCCTCCGGCTTACTCATCTCTCTCGGATATCTCGTCGGCATCGTGCCGGGCCCGGTGGTGGCCGTGGTGGCGGCCCTGGCCCTCGCGACCTTCGGACGCTCCCTCCTTCAAACGCCGGTTGAGCAAGGCTTCGGCGCCGCCGGCCTCGCCCTGATCGCCGGGGCCGTCGGCGTCGCGACGCTCCGCTGGGGGACCCTCGAGCTCGAGGGACTGCGGGGGGCGCAGGCGGTCCTGGGGGCGACCGTCCTGGTTGGGCCGGCCCTCGCGGGGGTGGCGGCGTGGCTGGGAGCGGCCTCGGGCCTCCTCGGCTTGGGGCTGTGGCTGGAGCCGGGTCGCCCGAGCGGCGTCGTTCACTGGGTGTGGTGGACCCTGGAGGCTCTCGCCGGTGGATTGATCCTGGCGGTCGCCTTCTGGGGGCCGGCGGTGCTTTTCGGCGGTGACGAGATAGGAGCCGTCGCTCTGGGTCTCGGGCGGTGGGTCCTCGTTGCGTTCGCGGGGGCGATCGTGGGCGCCGCGCTGGCGTTCGCTCGAGAGCATCTGCCCGTGATCGCCTCGTGGATCGGACTGGCGGTCGGCGCGGTCGCGATAGCGGTGGCCGCCGGCTTGGTTCGGAGCGTCGTCTAGATGATCGAGTTCTTACTGTTCGCGCCCGTCGTGATCTCCGTGTTGCTTGGAGCGGTCTTCCGCCGCCCGCAGGAGTGGCGAGCGCGCATCGTTCTCTACGCGATCGGTGGGGGGGCCGGCGTGACCCTCTTCGTCGTTGCATCTTCGGCGGAGTCGTGGCGCACCGTCACTCTCGGTCCGGCCTCCGCCATCGCCGGCGCGGCCATCGCCTGCTCGTTCCTTCTGGCCGCGGTGCTGGATCTCCGAACGGATCGTTGGATGGTTCCCACCCTCATCGGGGTCGCCGGAACCGCGATGACCCTCGCCGTGTCGAACGAGTGGCTGGTGCCGGGCCTGCTCTTCTGGACCTGCTCGACCCTGGCTCTCGCGACGATCGGCACCGACGCGCGCCAGCGGGCGAGCCTCTGGGTGACCTTGTTCCTGTCGGACGCGTTGCTGTACGCGGCCCTTGTGGGCTGGGGCCTGTCCGAGGCTCGTTGGAACATGCCGGCGTCGCTGGAGGGCTGGATGTTCTACGCGGCGCTCGGCGCGGTCGTGCTCCGGGCAGGCGCCGTCCCGTACTTCGGGCTGTGGCGGATGCTGGATTCCCCGGCTGCCGCGGGAGTTCCGATCGCCGTCGGAGGCGCGTTCGCGATCGGGGAACGATTCGTGTTCGGGGGAGCGCCGCTCGAAGCGGCTTCGCTCGTGGTCCTTGCGCTGGTCGTCGCGCTGTGGGGAACGGTCGCGCGTGGTACCCCGTTCGGAGTCATGGCTTCGTGGCCGGTGGCGTTGCTACTTGGAGCCGCACTGGCCAGCCCGTCGGCGGTCACGGCAGCCGCGCTCGGAGCGATCGTCGCCACCTCACTGTTCGCCTTGTGGCCCCAGGCCTCCAGCGCGGCGCCCGCTCGTGCCATCGTCCTCGCCTTCGTTCCTCCCGGGGTCGGGTTCTGGGCGGTGCTGGCCGCAGCCACCTACTCGTTCGGTCGTCTCATCGAGGCACCGGACGTTCTGGAGGAGACATCGTGGGTCGTGGTCTCCGCTCTGCTCCCGTTCGCGGTGGCAGCGGCCGTGTCGGTCGGTGCACGAGTTGCGCGCGCCCGGGGCGTGGCATCGTTGCAGCCGGCGGTCGTCGCCAGCTGGGGACTGCTCGCGGTCTCGCTCGGGGCGGGCTTGTGGCCGGAGACGGTCCTCGATCTCAACCAGGCGGCCGTACCCGACCCGAGCCGAACGGGGTTGCTCTTCGGGGGCGCGCTCGTTCTCGGAGCCGTGGGTGGTTGGTTCGCGCGGAAGCGGGACTGGGGAGGCCGAGGACCGGTGACCGAACCCCCGCGCCATTTCCGCAGGTACGGGCCCACCCTGAGTCGCCGGTGGCTGCAGGCGCTGGACTGGACCGCGTTGACCATCGCCCTCGGGACGGTCGCCGCCGCCGCGTGGTTCACGGTCGAGGGCTTGCGCACGGGATTCCTCTAGCTCGCGGAGGAGGTCAGGAGGCGGGCGCAGCCTTCCTCCTGGTCATCACCCAGCTCCACACGCGTTCGCCTTCCCTGGTGTCGGTGTCGAGTACCCGCGGGCCTTTCACGAAGCCCGCTTTCTCGTAACAGCGGATCGCCGTGGAGTTGGTTACCTCGGTGGTGAGAACGATGGACGAGGCGTCCATCTCGGTTTCCAGATAGTCGCTTAGAAGCTCCATCATCCGGGTGCCCAGGCCCTGTCGGAGCGCATCATGCTCGCCGATGAAAACGTCGACGCCCCACGCGCGTTCGTCGTAGGGGATACCGATCTCGTCGGCTTCAGCACCGTACGTGCTCCACCGGTAGAACTGCATGAACCCCACCGGGTCTCCCCGAAGCTCGACGATGCACAACGTTGTGCCCGCGGTTGGCTCAGTGTCCGGCCGGTACTCCTCGGTTGCCGTCGCCAGCGTCATCGGTGGTTCATCGGGATCCCACCAGTGACGCACGTGAGGGTTGTTCCTCCATCTGACGAGGAGCTCGTAGTCGGCCCGCGAGTCGCGCATGAGCCGTATGACCAACCCGTCTCCCTGCACAAGGATCTGCGACGACACGTCGGTCTCCTTCGAGCGAGCGAGCGCCGGCGAGCCGGAGGATGTCTCGACCCACCCCGCTGTGTCCCTCGGCCGCGGCGAAAGATTGACCCCGTGCGGCCCTAGACTGCGCAAATGGCCACTAATAGTACGACTCGCCGCCGAGCGAAGGACCCCCGGAGCGGCGGCCAGAAGCTGCTTCTCCGCTATGGGTGGCTGATCCCGCTCGTGACGCTGGCCGTGGGGGTGGGCGTGCTCGCCGTCACCTATGCCTTCGCCTCTATCCCCCTGCCGTCGGACATAGAGCTGGCCTCCGCGGCCGAGGTGTACGACCGCAACGGCGATCTGATCGGGATCTACTCCGGCGAAGAGCGTCGTTTCCTCATCGATACGAAGACGCTCCCCGGGTACGTGGGACAGGCGGTCATCGCCGCCGAGGACCGCGACTTCTACGAGCACAACGGGATCTCGCCACGCGGCATCGTGCGCGCGGCGTGGGAGAACATCACCGGTGGCGGCATCTCGCAGGGTGGTTCCACGATCACTCAGCAGTACATCAAGAACGCGGTGCTACGAGACCCCGAGCGGACGATCACGCGCAAGATCAAGGAAGCCATCCTTGCGGTGAAGCTCGAACGCCGCTATACGAAACGTCAGATTCTCGGCTTCTACCTCAACACGATCTATCTGGGGCGGGGCGCTTATGGGATCGAGGCCGCGTCACGCGTCTATTTCGACAAGCCCGCTACGAAGCTGACGCTGGGCGAGGCCGCGTATCTCGCTGGGATCATCTCGGCGCCCGAGTCCTATCAACCCAAAGGCAACCAGGAAGGGGCTCGCGGGCAACGCGACCGCGTGCTCGAGGCGATGGTCCAGCTCGGATCGATCACTCAGCAGCAAGCCGACGAGGAGATGGATCAGAAGGTCAAGGCGATCAAGGACGAGAGCGGGGAGACCAAGACCCAAGAGGCCGCGTACTTCATGGAGTGGCTCCGCAAAGACGTGCTCGAGCCCGAGTACGGCAGCGACCTCTACACGTCGGGATTCAAGATCTACACGACGTTGGACCTGGGCCTACAGGCGGAAGCCGAAGAAGCCGTCGACAACCAGTTGGCGGCCGAGGACAAGGTCGAGGCCGCGGTCGTGTCGATGACGCCGCGTGGTGAGGTGCGAGCGCTCGTTGGGGGCCGCGATTTCAACAACGTCAAGAGGGCGCGCGGGTTCAACTTCGTCTCCGATAACGGGCGACAGCCGGGCTCGGCTCACAAGCCGTTCACGCTGCTGACCGCCATCGAGCAGGGGATCTCCCCCTCCTCTCGTTTCTCCGGGGCATCCCCGGCTTTTATCGAGGATCCGACCTGCGCCAACCCCGACGGCACGCCGTGGGAGGTGGACAACTACGGCGGCTCCTCCTACGGGACCCTGACCCTCGACGAGGCCACCACGAACTCCGTCAATGCCGTGTACGCGCAGCTGATCGCGGAGATCGGGCCAGAAGGCGTCGCCGACCTGCTGGAGGATTTCGGGTTCGATCCACCGGCGGGCGAGGAGGAGATCCCTCCGCGTTGCGCGCTGGCGCTCGGGGGCAGCGACGTGAACTCGACCCCGCTGGAATTAGCACGGGCGTATGCGGGTTTCACGGCGCGCGGGGTTCTACCGGAAGTGTCGCCGGTCCGCTTCATCGAGAACTCGGAAGGGGCCTGCGTCAAGGCGTATCTGCCGACGGACCAGAGATGCAGGCAAGCCGAGGAGCCGGGTGGTGAGCGCGTCGTCGACGAGAACTCGGCCGACGTTCTCAACCAAGTCCTGACTCACGTCGTCGAAGGCGGAACCGCGACGGCCGCTGGGATCGGACGTCCGGTCGCCGGCAAGACCGGCACCACCCAGAACAACGTCGACGCGTGGTTCGCCGGCTCCGTCCCTCAGCTCACTACCGTCGTGTGGATGGGTTACAAGTCGGAGAGGAAAGGTCAGGTCGTCCCCGAGATGCGCTATTGCGCGGATCCGGATCTGTGTCGACCGGTTCAGGGGATAGAGGTGACCGGCGGTTCCTTCCCCGCGGAGATCTGGGCGGACTTCATGATCGACGCGACCGCGGGCCTCGAGATCCTGTCCTTCCCGACCCCGGTCAGTCTCCCGACCACGATCCTCAACGAAGCGCCCCCCAAGCCCAGTGCCGCGCCGTCCGCCAAGCCCACGGAGGAACCTTCCGAGGAACCGGTCGAGTCCGTCGCGCCCACGCCCAGCACCGAGCCACCTCCGACCCCGAGTGTCCCGCCGCCGTCGGGGGTCCCCTCCGTCGCGCCGTCGCCGAGCAGCGCGGGTGGTGGCGCGGGAAGCGAAGAGCTCACATCCCGTAACAACGCGCGCAAGAGAGACGGCCCATAGGTTCCTGGCGCGAGCGCGCGCTCGTTCACACCGTCGCGCTTGTTGTCGTCGTGTGCGCTCTGACGCTCGCGGGGGGTTACGCACTGAAGGCTCGTTGCACGACCGTCCCCTGGGACGGGCGGCAGTACGCCCGGCTCTGTTACAACGACCTGCAACCTCTGTACGCGCAGAGGGGTATCCAAGAGCGCGTCTTCCCTTACGTCGACGGTCGCCTGGTCGACGGCGAGCTCACGGGTGGCGCCATCGAATACCCGGTTCTGACCGGGGTCTTCATGTGGGCCGGCGGCCTCCTGGCGACTGACGGGACGAGCTACCTGCTCGTATCTTCGGTCTTGCTGGCCCCCTTTGGACTGCTGGTTGCGTATCTCCTCGCTCGCATGTCCGGGGCGCGGGCGCTCCTCTGGTCCGCAGCCCCCGCGATCGTCCTGTACGCGTTTCACAATTGGGACCTGCTCGTCGTTGCGGCGACGGTTGCGGGATTCTGGTTGTGGGCGAAAGGTAGACCGGCTTGGGCGGCCGTCCTCTTCGGGATCGGAGCGGCGTTGAAGATGTACCCGATCTTCTTCCTTGCCCCACTGTTCCTGGAGCGACTCCATGCCGCGGGATGGCGCAGCGCGGTGAAGACCGGCGCCGCCGGGATCGGAACCTGGGCCGTCATCAACCTTCCGTTCGTGCTGATCGATCGCACCGGTTGGTGGACCACCTATGAGTTCCATCGTCTGCGAGTCGCGGACTTCAACAGCATCTGGATCTGGGGGCTCCGTTCGGGCGAGAGCCTCCGCTCCGCCCTGTCGGATGCCGGGTCGATCGCCTTCGACGCATCACGGCTGAACCTGATCACGGGGGCTCTCACCCTGGCTTCGTTCCTCGTGGCCCTCGGGGTGGGATGGTGGCGCGCGCAACGCGAGGGCAACTACCCGATGATCCAGGTCTGCGCCGCCCTGCTCGCCGCCTTCATGCTCTGGAACAAGGTTCATTCACCCCAGTACGCGCTCTGGCTGCTGCCCTTCTTCGTTCTGGTTGGGGTGCACTGGCTCTGGTGGGTCGCCTACTCCATCGTCGACCTAGCGGTGTACGTAGGGATCTTTCGGTGGTTCTACGACTTCGCACTCAGTGGTGACGCCGCCGCCATGACCCCCGCGAAGTGGGCCCTCGTCTGGGGAGTGAGGGGCCGGGGGGTGCTGCTCTTGCTCCTGTTCGCCGTCTTCCTGATGGCGAAGACGGTGCGCATCGGGTCGCGTACCGAGGCCCAGACCACAGTTGTGTCACACGGTTCCCCTAGCCTGATCGACGTCGGAGCGAGGCGGCCGATCCGCGGCTGAGGCCGGGGTAATGGCTGAAGTAAGCGGGCGAAAAGGAGGTGCTACCATGCCCGCTGAGCAGCCTCACCGCTGCGACGTGTCCCCTGCCCGACCCGCGGAGCGCATCCCGGGAGGGCCTCGGAGTCCGGATCGACGGGCTCGAGTCCGGAGGAGGAGATCTCTTGCGCACTTATGAAGCCATGGTCATCGTGGATTCCAGCCTGGAGGAAGGCGACGTCCAGAAGGCCGTCGAGCGATTCTCGAAGGTCGTATCCGACTCGGGCGGGGAGGTCAGTGGCGTCGATCGCTGGGGCCTCCGGAAGTTCGCGTACGAGATAGCCCACCAGAAAGAGGGTTATTACTTCGTGGCGAACTTCCAGGCGTCCGAAGAAGCGATCGAAGACCTCAGACGCGTCATCCAGATCTCCGATGAGTACGTCCGCGGCAAGATCGTCAGGCCCGAGTAAACCCCGCGTCCAAGTCAAGGAGCTGAGTCATGGCCGACAACACAGTCACCCTCGTAGGAAACATCACGGACGACCCCGAGCTGCGCTTCACACCGTCGGGAGCGGCCGTCGCCAACTTCACCGTCGCGGTGAATCGTCGCTGGCGCACGCCCGAAGGACAGTGGGAAGACAAGCTCGACGGGTTCTTCCGCTGCAACTGCTGGCGCGACATGGCCGAGAACGTCGCCGAGTCCATGACGAAGGGGATGCGTGTGGTCGTCACCGGCCGCTTGCAGCAGCGCTCCTGGGATGACCAGGAAGGCAACAAACGTTCGGCGTTCGAGATCCAGGTCGACGAGGTGGGCCCATCGTTGAGGTGGGCGACCGCGTCCGTGCAGAAGTCTCAGCGCTCCGGCGGGAGCCAGTCCTCCGGCGGCGGCGGTGGCGGCGGTGGCGGTGGCGACTGGGGCGCGCCTGCCCCGGTGGGCGGTTCGCAACCGGCGGATGAAGGGGGCTTCTAGGTGGCGAGAGGTAGAGGTGATCGCGACCGCGATCGGAAGACTAAGCCGCAGACGATCCGCAAGGGGCGCAAGAAGTACTGCCAGTTCTGCGCGGACCAGACCGCTTACATCGATTACAAGGACATCTCGATGTTGAGGAAGTTCCTGAGCGAACGCGGCAAGATCCGGGCTCGTCGTGTCACGGGAAACTGCTCGCAGCATCAACGTCTGGTCGCGACGGCGGTCAAGAACGCCCGGGAGATGGCCCTTATCCCGTACTCGGCGAGATAGGAGAGACGCGTGAAGGTCATCCTCGCGAACGACATCGACAGTCTCGGGACCAAGGGCGACGTGGTGACCGTGGCGGACGGCTACGCCCGCAACTACCTCGTTCCCAAAGGACTCGCTCTGATGGCATCCAAGGGGGCCTTGCGGCAGGCTGAGCAGATGCGGCGAGCGCGCGAGGAGCGCCAGCAGAAGATCAAGGAAGAAGCCGCCGGCCGCGTCGCCAAGCTGGGGGCAACGTCCGTCTACATCTCGGCTCGAGCCGGCGAAGGCGGCCGCCTGTTCGGTTCGGTGACCAAGGCCGATGTCGCTCGCGCTATCGAGGAGCAGCTCGGGGAGGACGTCGATAGGCATTCCATCCGCCTCGAGGATCCGATCCGGTCTCTCGGTAGCCACAGCGTCGAGATCCATCTGCACGAAGAGGTCAACGCTCTGGTGACCGTGGAGGTCATTGCCCACGAGGAAGAGCCCCAGGCCTAGCCGCCCCATTGCCCGGCCCGTGAGCCGTCGTGCGCTCCGGGGACTCCACACCGTTTTTTAGTCGCCCCTCCGGCACGACGTCTCCCGGGCCTGATTGGTGCCTTTGGACCGAACCCATGCCCTAGGTGATTCGCGGCCTGTATCCACGACGGGTCGGACTTATCCACAGCCCCGGACACGATCGGGCCCCTAAATCAACAGGGATGTGCCCCTTGTTACCCACAGGCGGTCGCGCATAGCGTCGTACGCGGGTCGTCAGGGCGGCTCACTTCCTCGGAAAGACCGGCGATTACTTGTCGCAGGCTCATGCTTGACTGAACGATCGACGGCTCCCAGGGGGAACTGAGTGGCTCAACGTGCGCCCATCGCGCCTGTAAGAACGAATCGGATACCGCCGCACAACCTCGATGCCGAGCTGTCCGTGCTGGGCGCGATGCTCGAATCCAAAGAGGCGATCGCGAACGTCATCGAAGTCGTCAACCCAGACGATTTCTACAAGCCGGCCCACACCGAGATCTACGACGCGATCCTGGCTCTTTACGGTCGAGGCGAGAGCGTCGACGCCATCACGGTCGCCGAGGAGCTCAATCGCCGTAACTCACTCGACCAGATCGGCGGCAAACCGTACATCCACGGTCTACTCGAGGCCTATCCCACAGCGTCCTCCGCGGGCCATTACGCGCGGATAGTCGAAGACCATTCGCTTCTCCGCCGCCTCGTCGACGCCGGGACGAAGGTGCAGGAGATCGGCTTCTCCATCCCCGAGGACATCCCGGTTGCGATCGACACGGCTGAGGAGCTCATCTACGACGTGGGCAACCGACGCCTGCGGGATGACATCCAGCCGATCCGCAAGTTGCTCACCCAGAACATGGAGGCGATCGAACAGCTCTACGAGCGGGGCGAGAGCATCATCGGTCTCTCATCGGGCTTCCCCGATCTGGACGAGATGACCGCGGGGTTCCAGCCCTCGAACCTGATCATCGTTGCCGCGCGGCCCTCCCAAGGCAAGAGCGCCCTGATGGCCGACTTCGCGCTCAACGCTGCGACGCGCCAAAGACGCGCCGTGCGTCATATTCAGCCTCGAGATGTCTCGGCACGAGATGGTGCAGCGGTTCCTGTCGTCCGAGGGCAAGGTCGACTCGCAACGGATCCGGCGCGGCACACTGCAAGAGCAGGATTGGACGCGCTCGTCTTCCGCGCTCGGCCGGCTGGCCGAGGCCCCGATCTTCATCGACGACTCCGCGAACGTGACGTTGATGGAGATCCGCGCGAAATGTCGCCGGCTCAAGGCGAAGTTCGGTCTCGGCCTCGTCATCGTCGACTATCTGCAGCTGATGCAATCGCCGCGCAGGTCCGAGAATCGCCAGCAAGAGGTGTCCGAGATCTCGCGGGGGCTCAAGATCCTCGCCAAGGAGCTCGAGGTGCCGGTGATCTGCGCATCGCAGCTCAACCGGGGCGTCGAATACCGCTCGGATAAACGCCCATTACTGGGCGATCTACGCGAATCGGGCAGTATCGAGCAGGACAGTGACCTGGTCATGTTCATCTACCGGGACGAGGTCTATAACCCGGACACCGAGCACCGGGGGGAGGCGGAGCTCATCTTGGCCAAGCACCGTAATGGTCCCACGGGCACCGTCCGGCTCGCGTTCATGAACCAGTACACGAAGTTCGCATCCATCGCGAGGGCGGCGCGCCGCTGACGGGGTCCAATCTCCCGCGCCGTATCCGCACGCTGCTCCGGCGTTTGACGAAAGATGACCCGCCTTTCGAACCGAAGCCTCGTCGTCCCATCGTTGATGAGTTGGTCCTGACCGTTCTGTCACAAGCGACCTCGGACCTGAACTCGGGTCGCGCGTTCGAGAGTCTCACCGCTCGCTTCTCGAGTTGGGACGAGGTACTGGCCGCTCCGGTCGACGAGGTCGCGGACTCGATCCGCTCGGGGGGCATCGCCGACGTCAAAGCGCGGCGCATCCAGGCCATCCTCCAGGCGATCGAGGAGCGCGAGGGCAGTCTCGACCTACGTCGCCTCAACCGGTTGCGGGACGAGGAGGTCGAGGACTACCTCGGCTCGCTCCCGGGGGTCGGGCCCAAGACCGTCGCCTGCGTGCTGTTGTTCTCGATGGGGCGGGATGTGTTCCCGGTCGATACGCACGTCTTCAGGGTCGGCCGGCGGCTCGGACTCATCGCTCCCAAAGTCACCGCGGAAGGGGCGCACCGAACCCTGGGGCAGAGCGTTCCTCCCGACATCCGCTACCGGTTTCACATCGCACTGATCCGGCACGGTCGAACGATCTGCAAACCGAAGATGCCGTTGTGCAGCGAGTGTGTGGTGTTCGACCTGTGCGAGGCGGGACCGGAGCTACTGGCCGCCGGCGAGGCTCGCTAAGCGAAGCTCCGTTAGTGGAGCGGGTGAGGGGAATCGAACCCCCGTCACTAGCTTGGGAAGCTAGAGCTCTGCCATTGAGCTACACCCGCGGAGCGGCCGATTATAGAAGGCAGCCGCTCACCGCGGGTCCTCGCGGGATGCGCGGGAGAGGCCATGCCCGTCCCGTTCTTCCGCCACTCACGCAGAGTTGGGGCGGCTGCCAACCGGCCTGTGGAGTCCTCGCTAGACTGCGCCGCAACCACCGGGTATCGGGAGGCGCCTTGATCCTGTCCGACCACGACATCCGCGCGGAGGTCAAGTCCGGGCGGATCGGAATCGAACCGTTCGACGAGAGTGATGTGCAACCGTCCTCCGTCGATCTTCACGTCGACCGTTTCTTCCGCACCTTCCACAACCATCGCTACCAGGTGATCGACGTGAAGAAGCCGATGGACGACCTGACCGAGCTGGTCGAGGTGCACGACGACGAGCCGTTCATCCTTCATCCGAGCGAGTTCGTCCTGGGCTCGACCTGCGAATACGTGAGGTTGCCCAACGATCTCGTGGCTCGCCTCGAGGGAAAGAGCTCGCTCGGCCGGCTGGGACTTCTGATCCACTCGACGGCGGGCTACGTGGACCCGGGATTCGAGGGGCATCTGACGCTGGAGCTTTCCAACGTCGCCAATCTGCCGATCACGCTGTATCCCAACATGAAGATCGGGCAGATCAGCTTCTTCAAGCTGACATCCGATGCCGACAATCCTTATGGATCTAGCGCGGTGGGCTCGAAGTATCAGGGCCAGCGTGGGCCGACGGCGTCGCGCTACTTCGAGAACTTCAAGGACTAATCGAGGTCCTGCCACCCCAGGAAGCGCTCGGCCACGGCGCGATCCCCCAGCACCTCGAGACGGTCGAGTGGCAGCCTGCGCCAGAGGGCGAGCAGCAGGTCCGAGGAGCTGCCTCTGAGGGCCGCGTCGCCCTTCTCATGTCCTCGGGTCACCTCGATGCCATCGGGTTGAACCCGGATGAGCCATTCGCCCTCACCGTCCGTGCGATGCAGATGGATCGTCTCGCCGGCCCCCTCAGGCCGCCTGTCCTGCGCTGCGCCGAACACCTCGAGCCACTCGTCCACGCCGTCGACGGCGAGCTCTCCGTCGACGGGCTCCGGGTCCCCAGCGGCGTCCTGTGCATCCCAACGGTGGACGGCGGTTTCCTGCGGCATGCGCCGCTGGATGAAACCGATCTCCTTGCGCGCCGACCAACTCCACACGGGCTCGTTGGGGCCCGCCGCCGACAGGATGTCCACGAGTCGATCCAGCCCATCTCCGTACCAGCTGACCATGCCTGCGTCGTCATCGGGCGGGGGGTCGGCCCTGGCCTCCGATGGATCCGCCAAGCGTCGCGCGGCGATGTCGCCCCAGAAACGGTGGACGCCGCCCATGTGGACCACGAGCTCGCGCGCCGTCCATTCCGGGCACGCGGGCACCCGCCGGCCCAGGTCGGAGCGCGCCGCCTCGAGCAATGCGTCACCGTCGGCTCGGAGCAGCTCCATGTAGCGATCGAGGCTGAGTGCGGGCATGTCAGTCGGTCGTCTGCGGATCGGTGGGACCCGCGGCCGTTCCGGACATCTCCTCGGTCTCTTTCGTGGCCGGGTATCCCTCACCGTTGCCGTTCGTCCCCGCGGACGAATCGGGGTGGAACTCGATCGATTCCAACAGGATCTGTGCGATGTCGCTGCACGGCCATCTGGGAATCGGCGTGCCGCTCGGTGATGCCGTCGGAGAGCATGATGTTGCAGAAAGGACATCCGACCGCGAGTGTGTCGGAGGCCGAAGCGAGGGCTTCGTCCGTTCGCTCGATGTTGACCTTCTTGCCCATCCGCTCTTCCATCCACATCCGGCCCCCGCCGGCGCCGCAACAGAACGTGGAGTGCTCATGGCGATGGAGCTCCTCGTACTCGGTGCCGGGGATCGCCTCGATCACCTCGCGCGCTCCGCGCCATACGTCGTTGTGACGAGCGTTGTAGCAGGGGTCGTGGTAGGTGACCGTCTTCTCCATGGGAGCCGTCGGCTTCAACCGCCCTTCCTTGACGAGCTCCGCGAGGTACTCCGTGTGATGGACGACATCGAACACGCCACCGAACTGCGGGTACTCGTTGAAGATCGTGTTGAAGCAGTGTGGGCAGATCGTGACGATCTTCTTCGGTCCTTGTGCTCCTTGAGCTGCTCGATGTTCTGCTCGGCGAGCATCTGGTAGATGTACTCGGCCCCCATGCGCCGGGCGGGATCCCCGGTGCAGGACTCGTCGGGTCCTAGCACCGCGAACTTGACACCGGCTATCTGCATGAGTCGCGCGAAGTCGTAGACGACCTTCTTGTTGCGGTCATCGAACGCACCGGCGCAACCGACCCAGAACAGCACTTCAGCATCGGGGGCCTCCGAGATGTGCGGGATCTCGAGCGGCTCCTGGCGTGGACGTTCCCTTCATCCAGTCCAACCTGGCCTGGGGAGGCTGACCCCAGGGATTCCCGGTCGTCTCCAGGCTCTGCAACGCGCTTTGCATCTCGCGAGGGAACCTGGACTCGCCCATCACGAGATTCCGGCGCATGTCCACGATCGTGTCGATGTGCTCGATGTTCACCGGACACGCCTGGACGCAAGCGCCACATGTCGTGCAGTCCCAGATGACCTCATCCTCGACGACCTCCGGGTTCAGGGCGGGCAATTCGGCGAGGGCCGCCTGGAAGGCTTCATCACCGTCGCGTTTCGCCTCCAGGAGTTGGGGCCCTCGCTCGAACAACTGGTCGCGCAGGTCCATGATCAACAACTTCGGCGATAGCGGCTTTCCGGTGTTCCACGCCGGGCATTGCGACTGACACCGCCCGCATTCAGTGCACGTGAACGTGTCGAGCAGCTGCTTCCACGTCAGGTCTCCGACGGTGGCGGCGCCGAAGGTGTCGTCCTCGGACATCTGTTCGATGTCGAGGTGCATCGGCTTCAGGGCCCCCTTCGGACGCTCCGACGTGAACAAGACGTTGAAGCCCGAAGTGATGATGTGCAGATGCTTCGAGTAGGTGATGTAGACGAGGAAGGCCAGGATGATCAACGAGTGCCACCACAAGAACACCGTGTCGATGGCCTCGCGCGTATCCAGAGCCATCCCATCGAAGAGCTGGGCGAAGGCGTTGGAAACCGGCGTCCAACTCGTGTCGTAGGGGAAGTGGCCGAGCGAGATCTCCGCCGCGCGAGTGAACAGGATGGTGAGCATGATCCCGGCGATCGCGAAGAGGATGTAGTCGGCTTCCTTCAGATGCGACCCTCGGAAGCGGCCGGGACGCTGGATCTTGCGGATCGCGAAGGCCATCCCGATGCCGAGCAGAACGGCGACCACGAAGAGATCCTGCAAGGCGCCCAGCGGTCCCCATGTACCGATAAGTGGAAGGTGGAAGCCTTCCTGGTAGATGGCTCCGAACGCCTCGACGATCGTGGTGAACAGGACCACGAAGCCCCAGAAGATGAAGAAATGCATCACGCCGGGCACGCTCCATTGCAGGAGCTTGCGCTGGCCGAACACGACCACGAGCTGGTCCTTGATCTTCCGTCCCCAGTGCCGCGGGATGCGGTCGTCGGGCCGGCCCAGTCCCAGGAACCCCACGAGGTCGCGCGAGCGGTGAGCGAAGGCGGCCAGGGACGCCAGGATCAACAACGTCATGACGACCTTCTCGAGCACCGCTTGAGCCTCCTCGGGGGACGACCACCACTCGGCTGCGCGTCTGCCTAACGCGCTGCGCAGTATAGGTCGCGCCGGGAGCGGGATTCGGGGTTCAGCGGGCCGCCCACTCGAGTGCCCCGAGGATCACGGCGGCTCCCGCGACCGCAAGCACCAGCGCTGCGATGGTGATCCTGACAAACCTCTCGCCGCTCGTCTCGGCCCCTCGTTCCATGCTCTGTGGACGCTCCGCCGGGTGGATGGGTTCCCGCCCGCCCCCGCCCGGCCCCGGGAGGCGCTTGGGGGGCTCCGGCGGGAATGGATTGGGCTGTGGTTTGTTGATAGAGAGGCACTCAACTACAATGCGTGCTTAAGCATCATACCGAGAGTAAGCCCCTCAGGGGCAGCTAGCACAGGAGGAACGGAAATGGCAAAGGCAGTTGGGATCGATCTGGGCACCACGAACTCCGTGGTCGCGGCCCTCGAGGGCGGCGATCCGACCGTGCTGCCCAACGCAGAGGGGCAGCGCACGACCCCTTCGGTCGTCGCGTTCTCGAAGTCGGGAGAGGTCCTTACGGGCGAGGTCGCCAAGCGACAGGCGATCACGAACCCCGACCGGACGATCCGGTCGATCAAGCGTCACATGGGCCAGGACCACAAGGTCGAGATCGACGGAAAGAACTACTCCCCGCAGGAGATCTCCGCGCGCATCCTGCAGAAGCTCAAGAGCGATGCCGAGGCCTACCTCGGCGACACGGTGACCGAAGCGGTCATCACGGTCCCCGCGTACTTCGACGACGCTCAGCGGCAGGCAACCAAGGAGGCCGGTCAGATCGCGGGCCTCGAGGTCTCCCGCATCATCAACGAGCCCACCGCTGCCGCGCTGGCCTACGGGCTGGACAAGACCGAGGGCGACCAGACCGTCCTGGTCTTCGACCTGGGTGGCGGAACCTTCGACGTCTCGCTGCTCGAGCTTGGCGACGGCGTCTTCGAGGTGAAGGCGACCTCGGGTAACACCAATCTCGGCGGCGACGATTGGGATCAGCGAGTCATGGACCATCTCGTGAAGACGTTCAAGGACAACCACGGTGTGGATCTGTCGAACGACAAGATGGCTCTCCAACGCCTGAAGGAGGCGGCCGAGAAAGCCAAGATCGAGTTGAGCTCGACGCAGAGCACCACGGTCAACCTGCCGTTCATCACGGCAACCGAGCAGGGACCCCTTCACCTCGAGCAGACGCTGTCGCGCGCCGAGTTCGAGCGCATGACCGAGGATCTCCTCGACGCTACGAAGGGTCCGTTCAACCAGGCGGTGAAGGACGCCGGCATCTCCGTGTCGGCGATCGACCATGTGATCCTGGTGGGTGGCTCGACCCGTATGCCGATGGTGCGCGAGCTCGTGAAAGAGCTCACCGGCGGCAAGGACGCTCATCAGGGCGTCAACCCCGATGAGGTCGTCGCGATGGGGGCAGCCATCCAGGCCGGCGTGTTGCGCGGCGAAGTGAAGGATGTCCTTCTTCTCGACGTCACCCCACTGTCGCTGGGAGTCGAAACCAAGGGGTCCATCTTCACCAAGTTGATCGAACGGAACACGACGATCCCGACCAAGCGCTCCGAGATCTTCACGACGGCCGAGGACAACCAGCCTTCGGTGCAGATCCACGTGCTTCAGGGTGAGGCCGACATGGCGTACCGCAACAAGTCCCTCGGCCGCTTCGAGCTCGTCGGATTGCCTCCGGCCCCACGGGGTCTTCCTCAGATCGAGGTGACCTTCGACATCGATGCGAACGGCATCGTCAACGTGCACGCGAAGGATCTGGGCACGGGCCAGGAGCAGTCGATGACGATCACCGGCGGGACCAAGCTCGCGGACGACGAGATCCAGCGCATGATGAAGGACGCCGAGGCCCATGCCGACGAAGACCGTCGCAAGCGCGAAGAGGTCGAGGCTCGCAACCAGGCCGACAACGTTGTCTACCAGTCGGAGAAGTCGATGAAGGAGCACGGCGACAAGCTCGACGAGTCCGATCGGCAGCACGTGGAGTCTGCTCTTGCGGCCGCCAAAGAGGCGCTTAACGGTCAGGACATCGATCGCATCAAGCAGACGAGCGAGGAGCTCCTGACGGCGTCGCAGAAGTTCGCCGAAGTCCTCTACAAGCAGGCCCAGCAGGATCAGGCCGGGGCGCCCGGCGCTTCGGATCCTGCTTCCGAGGCCAACGACGATGTCGTTGACGCCGAGGTAGTGGACGACGGCGAAGAAAGAAGCGCCTAAGCCATGGCCGAACCACGGAAGCCGCGGATAGTGGACAAACGTCGAAGCGCACAGCCCGCCCCCGAAGAGGGGGCGGGCGCGCCGGTCGATGAGGTCGAAGTGATCGAGGCCGGACGGCACGGCGACACGGGAGTCGAGTCCTCGGGGGTCGAGATCGAGGCAGAGCCGGTGACGGCGGAACGTGTGAGCGCTGCCGCTCAGCCTGACTACCTGGATGATCTCCGCCGGCTGCAAGCGGAGTTCGAGAACTACCGTAAGCGCATGATCCGCGAGCAGAGCTTGCTCGCCGACCGAGCTTCAGCGCGGGTGATCGAGCGGATCCTTCCGATCCTCGACAATTTCGAGGCCGCTATCGCCCACGGCGAGGGCGGAGCCGGCGTCGAGATGGTCTACAAGGAGCTGCGCCGGGTCCTCGAGGAAGAGGGTTTGAAGGAGATCGAAGCTCAGGACGAGCCGTTCGATCCCCGAATCCACGAAGCATTCGAAGCGCACGAGGATGAGTCCGTAAGTCAACCGACGGTGGCGAGTGTCATGCGGCGCGGGTATCTCTTGGGTGAGCGCGTGTTGCGTCCGGCTATGGTGTCGGTCGCTCGACCGACGGAAGCTGCAGTCGACCGAGACGAGAACGTGGCCGAGGGCTGATATGGCGCAGCGGGACTGGGCAGAGAAGGATTACTACAAGGTGTTGGGCGTCTCCAAGGACGCGTCCAAAGAAGACATCAAGCGCGCGTACCGAAAGCTCGCGCAGAAGTACCACCCGGACGCGAACAAGGGCGATTCTCAAGCCGAGACGCGCTTCAAGGAGATATCTGAAGCGCATGCCGTGCTCTCGAACCCCGATAAGCGAGCCGAGTACGACGAGATGAGGCGCCTGTTCGAGGCCGGTGGGGATCGGATCTACGGATACGGACCCGAGGGCGGCGGCGGCGTTCGCATCAACATCGGCGATCTCTTCGGCAATGAGGGAACGGGCTCGTTGTTCGAGGACCTACTCGGTGGAGTGGGTTTCCGCACGCAGCGTCAAGGCGCAGATCTCGAATCCGAGGTGACGCTCGGCTTCGACGACGCGATCGCGGGATCAACCCTCACGCTCGAGAACGGAGCTCGCGTTCGGATCCCGCCGGGGGTGGGCGATGGCGCTCGCATTCGGGTTGCGGGCAAGGGTCGTCCCGGTCTTCAAGGAGGTCCGGCCGGTGATCTGTACGTACGGGTCCACGTGTCCCCACATCCCATCTTCGGCCGTGGCAAGAACGGAAATCTCGAGCTGACCGTTCCGGTGACGTTTACAGAGGCAGCGCTCGGGGCCAAAGTCGAGGTTCCCACGCTGGATGGAAGCGTCACGGTGAAGGTGCCGTCGGGAACTCCGTCCGGGAAGGTCC
The DNA here is from genome assembly GCA_963777015.1 of uncultured Actinomycetes bacterium. Classification (GTDB taxonomy): domain Bacteria; phylum Actinomycetota; class CADDZG01; order CADDZG01; family WHSQ01; genus JACCXF01. Next base: position 87,585 of record CAVZOQ010000003.1, on the reverse strand, counting down.
TGCGCGTCAAGGGTCGAGGCGCACCTCGACCTCGAGGCGGAAACGGAGACCTTCTCGTCACCATCGAGGTTCAGGTTCCGCAGAAACTTTCCCGTAAAGAGAAGGCGTTGCTTGACGAGTTCGCTGCGCTGCACGACGAGTCGCCGCGCGATCACTTGAAGCGCTATATGGGCGACCGCCCGGCACGGGCCTCCTAGGAAGGGATGAGCCATGACGGATGAGAAGAGGAACGAGCAAAGCCAGGCGATCTACGTCATCTCGGTGGCTGCCGAGCTCGCCGGGGTGCATCCCCAGACCTTGCGCGTATACGAGCGGAAAGGGCTTCTGCAACCACAGCGGACCGCGGGCAACACGCGCCGTTATTCGGACCGTGACATCGAGGTGCTCAGGCGGATCCAGGAGCTCACTCAGGAGGGCATGAATCTCGCCGGCGTGATGCGAATCATGGAGCTCGAGCTCGAGATCGGTTCCCTGAGGGAGGACCTCGCGCAGGCCATGACCCAGCTCGAAGCGATGCGCGATCGCCTGGAGGAGTTCACGTCCGAGCGGGAGCGTATGGCTCTCGTCCCGTTCAAGGACGTAAGGCGAGTGCGACGTGCGATGAAGTCGGACGTCCTGGAGCGAGCGGGTCGCCGACGAACTTTTCCCTCGCCGCCCGTCGACCTGGGCTAACCGGCATCGCTATGGCGGTCGAACCTCTCGAAACGACGCACGGGACAGTATCGATCGCGGTTGATGGACCCGAGGATGCCTCCGGGACGCTCGTCCTGGCTCCCGGAGCGGGCGCGGACATGAAACACGAGTTCATGGTGGCGGTGACCGGCGAGCTCACGGGGCGCGGACTGCGCGTGGTGCGCTTCAACTTCCTCTACGCGGAGCAGGGCCGAAAGAGTCCCGATCGCGGCCCCGTCCTCGAGGACACCTTCCGGTCGGTAGTGGAGCACGTGCGAGGGTTCGCGACCGGCCAACCTCTGTTCCTCGGCGGCAAATCGATGGGGGGCCGGATCGCCTCTCAGGTCGTTGCGAAAGACGTCGACTGCACAGGTCTGGTCTACCTCGGCTACCCGTTGCATCCGCCGGGTCGCCCCGATCGCATCAGGGACGACCATCTCTATCGGATCGAGCGTCCGATGTTGTTCGTCGAGGGCACCCGCGATCCTTTCTGTCCGATCGACACCTTGCAGGAGGTCCGCAAGCGCATACCCGACTCCACTCTGGTCTTGATCGACGACGGCGATCACACGTTCAAGGTAAGGAAGGCATCCGGGCGGACCACCCCGGAGGCCTGGACGGAGGTCGCCTCGGCTGCCGCAGGGTGGATGCTCGCCCACGCGCGCCGGGACACGTGATCGCCCGCTAGGCAGGCGGCGGGGCGGCGGGCGCGTTCTCGCCAAAACCGATCGTCTTCAATGCTTGGATCCGATCGTCCAGCGGCGGATGTGTATCGAACATCCTGTTGAGCCAGGCTCCTGACTTGCCCGAGCGCTTGCCCTTCCCGCCCTCACCCGCGGCCCGCGCGATCGGTGATTCGATCCACAGGTGCGCGGTAGCCTTACTCGCCGTTCTCACGACGGTCTGGTCATCCCGGAGTTTTTCGAGCGCGCTGATGAGCCCGGGCGGATAACGCGTGAAGTTGATGGCGTCGGCGTCCGCGAGGAACTCACGTTGACGTGAGATGGCGAACTTGAGCATCTGCGCGAAGAAGGGAGCCAGGACCATCAGCCCTAGCCCCAAGAGCGCTATCGGAGCGCCCAGCCCTCCACCCCGATCGTCACGGCCCGAGCCGCCCCACCACATCGCTCTCAGGAAGAAATCGGCGAGAAGAACCACCACACCCACCAGGGTCACCGCGAGCGTCATGACGAGGGTGTCTCGGTTCTGGATGTGCGAGAGCTCGTGAGCGATCACCCCCTCGAGCTCATCCCGCTTCATCTTCGCAAGCAGGCCAGTCGTTACCGCCACCGCGGCGTGCTCGGGATTCCGCCCGGTGGCGAAAGCGTTCGGCGCATCGTCTTGTACGACGAAGACGCGCGGCTTGGGGATACCGGCCGCGATGCTGAGGCCCTCGACGATGTTGTGAAGCTGTAGGTACTCGTGCGGGTCGGCGGGCTGGGCCCGGCTCATGGACAGCGCGATGCGGTCGGAGGCGAAGTACGAGCCCCAGCTCATCGCGATCGCGATACCAACCGCTATCCCCAAGGGCCAGAAGCCCGTATCCGTGTAGAGCCCGAAGAACCAGCCGATCGCGCCGACGAGTAGCACGAACACGAAGATGAGCGCCCATGACTTGCGAACGTTCGAAGAGATCCGTTCGTACATCTGGTTATCGGCTTCTGTCTAGGCGGGTGGAGCTGATGAGGTCGGCCCCCCAGCGGGGGGCGGGGTCGTTCCGGCGGGGGGCGGTGTGGTTCCGGCCCCGCCACCCTGGCCGAAGTCGACCCGCACGGCTGCCCTGGATTGCTCCTCGGCCTCGAAGTAAGGCTTGGGGTCGAAATTGAAAGTTCCGGCGATGAGGTTCGAGGGGAACTGCTCGAGCGCGTTGTCGTATGCAAGCACGCGCTCGTTATAGAACTGCCGCGAGAACGCGATGCGACCCTCGGTGCCGGTCAATTCCTCTTGGAGGGCCAGGAAGTTCTGGTTGGCCTTCAGATCCGGATAAGCCTCGGCTACGGCGAAGAGCTGCCGCAACGTCTGCGTCAACATGTTCTCTGCTTGAGCCTGGTCCTCGACTCCCCGCGCGTCCATCGCCTGCTGGCGGGCCCTCGTAACCGACTCGAGGGTCTCCCGCTCGTGGGCCGCGTAGCCCTTCACGGTCTCGACCAGGTTGGGGATCAAGTCGTAGCGTCGCTTGAGCTGGACGTCGATCTGCGACCACGCCGCTTCGATCTGGTTCCGAAGTCGAACCAGTCTGTTGTAGGTCAGTACGAGGAACAGCACCAGGAGCACGACTGCCCCCAGCACGATCCATCCGATAGCACCCATCTGAGTTCCTCCTTGTCGTCTTCCTCTACCATCCGCTACTCGGGGACCCTAGGCAACCGCATCCCACAGCTAGACTGCCCGAATGAAGATCTCCATCGAATATTGCGCCCAATGAGGCTACTCACCTAGAGCCGTCGGTCTGACGGAACGCCTGCTGGAAGAGTTCGAACACGAGATCTCGGAGCTGATCGTCGTCCCCTCTCGGGGCGGCGCCTTCGAGGTCGTGGTCGATGGCGACCTCGTGTTCTCGAAGAAGACCGTGAAGCGGCATGCCGAGCCCGACGAGATCCTGGCGGCGATCCGGAACCGCGGGTCCTAGCGAGCCTGGAGCATCTCGCCGACATCGAAGGCCAGGTCCAGCGACTGGCGTGGCGTTCAGCCGTGGGTCGCACAGGGCCCGGTATCTCTCTTGAAGGTGCTCGTCGAGGATGTCCTCTCCGCCCCCCAGACATTCGGTGACGTCCTCGTCCGTGAACTCGAGATGCACCCCACCCGGCACCGTTCCCTCCTGGTGGTTCACCGCGAAGAAGGCTTTGATCTCGCCGAGGATGTCGCTGAAGCGGCGCGTCTTGAGGCCGGACCCGGTGACGAACGTGTTGGCGTGCATCGGGTCGCAGATCCACACCGGATCGTGACCCGACGCCTTGAGTCCATTCAATAGCGGGGGAAGAGCCTCCTCGATCACGCCGACGCCCATCCGGCTTATGAAGGTCAACCGTCCGGGCTCGTCCTCAGGGTTGAGGCGTTCGCAGAGCGCGACCAGCTCTTCGACCGTGGCCATCGGGCCGACCTTGCAAGCGACGGGGTTCCGGACCCCCGCAAGGAACTCGACGTGGGCGCCGTCCGGCTGTCTGGTCCGTTCTCCGACCCACAACATGTGCGCGGAGCAGCAGTACCAGTCGCCGGACAGCGAATCCCGCCGGGTGAGCGCTTCCTCGTACTCGAGCAGCAGTGCCTCGTGCGAGACGAACAGGTCGACCTCGTGCAGCGCGGAGTCCGCCTCCAGATTCACGCCACAGGCGGCCATGAAGCGCATGGCGCCGTCGATCTGAGCGGCCATCGCCTCGTAGCGCCGGCCCTGACTGCTGGCGGCGACGAACTCCTGATTCCACACGTGGATCTGTCTGAGATCGGCGAAGCCACCTTTCGTGAACGCTCGGATGAGGTTCAGGGTCGCGGCCGACTGGTGGTAGGCGCGCACGAGCCGAGACGGGTCGGCGCGCCTCGAGACTTCGTCGAACGCAACGTCGTTGACCGCGTGGCCGCGGAACGAAGGCAGCTCTCGTCCGTCAACCGCCTCGTTGGGAGAGGACCGCGGCTTGGCGAACTGGCCCGCGATGCGCCCCACCTTGATCACCGGGAGCCCCGACGCGTAGGTCAGTACCACCGCCATCTGAAGGATGATCTTCAGCTTGTCTCGGATCGAGTCGGCGGAGAAGTTGCCGAACGACTCGGCGCAATCCCCGGCCTGAAGCACGAACGCATCTCCCCGACCGGCCCGAGCCAGCGCCGCTTTCAGCGACCTCGCTTCTCCGGCGAACACCAGCGGGGGCAGAGCACTCAGTGTCTCCAGAGCGTCTTTCAGTTCGCGCTCGCTCGGCCACTCCGGCTGCTGAGCGGCCGGACGGTGGCGCCAGGATGAGGGGGACCAGTCGGGAATCGTCATGAGTCACCCAGCTGTGCTCTCGCGTGGGACGATGCTGCCTGATGGCTGAACGACTCGTCAACATAGAGCAGATCGAGGACGCCAGACAACGGCTGAAGGGCGTCGCCGTCGAAACGCCACTCGATCGATCGAGGGCGCTGTCCGGCCACATCGACGGCCCCGTCTTCGTCAAGTGCGAGAACCTTCAGCGAACGGGCTCCTTCAAGATCCGCGGCGCCTACAACCGGATCAGCCGCCTCGGTCCGGAGGCGCGCTCGTCCGGAGTGGTTGCGGCCTCGGCCGGGAACCATGCTCAAGGCGTCGCTCTCGCGGCGTCCCTCTCGAAGATCCCTTCGACGGTGTTCATGCCGGTGGGCGCGGCCCTCCCCAAGGTGGAGGCCACTCGTCGTTACGGAGCCGACGTTCATCTCACCGGGAAGGATTTCGGCGCCGCGTTCGAGGCTGCGGTCGAACATTCACAGAAGACCGGGGCGGAGTTCGTGCATCCATTCGACCATCCGCACATCATCGCCGGACAGGGAACAACCGGATGCGAGATCGTCGAACAGATGCCGGAGGAGATCGGAACGGTCGTGGTGCCCGTCGGCGGAGGTGGGTTGATCTCGGGCATCTCGGTGGCCGTGAAGTCCCTGCGCCCGTCTGCGCGCGTCGTCGGGGTCCAGGCCCTCGGTGCGGCCGCGTACCCCGAATCCCTCGAGGCCGGGAAACCCGTCGCGCTGGAGGAGATGTCGACGATCGCGGACGGGATCGCAGCGAACTGCCCGGGGGACCTGACCTTCGCTCACGTGGAATCGTTGGTTGACGAGATGGTGTGCGTGACCGACGAATCGATCGCGCAGGGACTCGTTTACGCTGCGGAGCGCATGAAGCTGGTGCTCGAAGCTTCGGGGGCCGCCGGCGTCGCTGCGGTGCTCGAGCATCTGGGCGATCTCCGTCCTCCGATCGTCGTCGTGCTCTCCGGCGGCAACATCGACCCGATGCTCCTGCTGCGCGTGATCCGCTTCGGACTGAGCGCTTCCGGCCGCTACTTCGCCTTTCGCACCCGCATCACCGACGAGCCCGGGGCCCTTGCGCGCCTGTTGAGCCGTATGGCGGAGCTCGGGGCCAACGTCGTCGGCGTCGAGCACCGCCGTGAGGGGGCCAGGGTGCAACTCGACGAGGTCGATGTCGCACTACAGGTCGAAACGCGCGGCGCCCCCCACATCGCCGAGCTCGTCTCGAAACTCGGCGACGCCGGATACTCAGTGGAGCGGCTCTAACCCCTCTCTACCAGCCCCCACCGAGCCTCAGTAAAGCGGGGGCCCTCCCAGCCCGACTAAGGATCGGCTCCGGAGATCGGCTCCAGCTCCGAGCCGGGTCTGCGCTGGGACTCGGCCCTGGGGACGCGGCGAAAAGCCGGGAGGGGACGGCGTGCCGGAGGGGCGACTAAAAACGGTGTGGAGTCCCCGGAGCGCACGACGTCCCCGGAAGGCGGTCATCCGCGCCCCGAGGGTTCGCCGGAACGGGCACAAAGGCTGGGGAGAGGGGCTTGGTTCGTTTGATAAAGAGGGGTGGGGGGTGTTAACTGTGGCGTTCTTGTTATGTATTGGGGCTATTGGGGCGGATGGGGGTTCACGTTATGAAGATTCGACGTTATCGGGGGCGTCATCTCAGGATGAGGTCTCGTAAGAGGGGGCGTGCCGTGGTCGGGACCGCGGCGGCCGTGTGGTTCTCCGGGAGCTCGGCCCAGGCGGCCGAGCATGTCGTGGCCCCCGGCGAGACCCTGTCGGGGATCGCCACGCGGTACGGGACGTCGGTGAGTGCCCTGGCTTCCGCCAACCGGTTGGCGAACCCAAACTTCATCGTCGCCGGACAGCGTTTGAGGGTTCCCACCAGCGTCGCCGTGTCTTCGGTTCATGTTGTGCGTCGAGGCGAGAATCTGTCCTCGATCGCGTCTCGGTACGGAACCTCGATCGCGAGCCTGGCGCGGGTGAACAAGATCCGCGACCCCAACTTCATCGTTGCGGGAACCAAGTTGCGCATCCCCGGTGGTGGGTCCGCGGTCGCTACCACCGCGGTGTCGACTTCCGCCGCCCCGGTGACGGATGTCGGCGCCGAGATCCACGAGCAAGCCGTTGCGCACGGAGTCGACCCGGCTCTGGCTAAAGCTGTTGCGTGGCAGGAGAGCGGCTGGCAGCAGGGCGCCGTTTCGAGCGTCGGTGCCGTCGGGATCATGCAGGTCATGCCCGACACGGCGAAGTACGTGAACTCCTCCCTCGGCGGGCACGGCCTCAGCGTGCGCACGGCTGAAGGCAACATCCATCTGGGTGTCATGTACCTCCGCCACATGCTCGACACGATGCCGACCGAGCGCAAGGCGCTCGCCGCCTACTACTCCGGTCCGCGCGCGGTCGGCCGCTCTCTGGACGCCGGTCAGCGCTCTTACGCCTCGAACGTTCAGGCGTTGAAAGAGCGGTTCCGCTAAACCGATTCTCGTTCGGCGGGTGTCGCCGCGATGCCCGCTGCGGACGCGAGCAGGCCGACGATCCCGGCTCCGGCCACCAGTGCGAGGCCGAGGCCTGGGTCGACCTCGCCGCTGACGTCCATGTTCCGGGCCAGCTCGGCGACGCCGCGGTAGTCGGCGAACGCTACGGCACCGATCACGACCGCACCGAAGAGCGCCAGCCATGCCCCGCCCGACCGTTTTCGGATGAGCAGCAGCGAAGCTCCGACCATCATGACGACGCCGGCCACGAGCACCGCCCAGCCATCGCCGTGCTCGAGCCCCGTGAATGGATCGGTGTCGGGTGGCGCAACGGTCTCGGTCTCGAAGTCGGCTCCCTCTACGAGCTCCGGCGCGTTGGAGATGGTTACCCATTCGAGCATCGAACCTGTGATCGCCGCGGCCCCGGCGATGAGCAACAATGCGCCGGCAGCGATGCGCACCTTGATGAAGGGATCGCCGCGCACGGAGGGCTCTGACATCGCGGTTAGCCTACCGTCGTGACCGAGAAGAACCGTTGCCTGCTTGCGATACACGCCCATCCAGACGACGAGTCGTCCAAGGGCGCCGGCACGATGGCGAAGTACGCATCCGAAGGGGTGCGAGTCGCTCTGCTATGCGCGACGCGAGGTGAGGAAGGCGACGTCCTCAACCCAAGGATGGACAAGCCGGGGATCAAAGAGAAGATGCCCGAGATCCGCGAGGCGGAGCTCGAAACCGCGTGCGACATCCTTGGGGTCGAGAAGATCTACCAACTCGGCTACCGCGATTCTGGGATGCCCGAGAACGACAGCAACAACCACCCCAACGCTTTCTGGAACGCCGATCCGGAGGAAGCGGTGGGCCGCATGGTCGAGATCATCCGGGCCGAACGACCCGAGGTCGTGCTCAGCTACGACGAATCGCGCGGCTACGAGCACCCCGATCACGTGCGTGTGTGGGAGTGGGGCCGCCGTGCCTTTCAGGAGGCGGGTGACCCCGAGAGGTTCCCGGAGGCCGGCGAGCCGTGGCAGCCGTCACGGCTGTTCTTCTTTGCGACCTTCAGCAAGAAGCGGATGCAGATCCTGCACGAGGCGGCGCTCGGTCGCGGCATCGAGAGCCCCTTCGGCGGGTGGCTCGAGAACTGGGAGGAGATCGGGTTCGAGGACCCCCGACTGGACACACGCGTAGACGTGAGCGACTTCATCGAGCTGCGCAGCAAGGCCCTCTTGGCGCACGCGACGCAGATCGACCCCGATAGCTTCTGGTTCGCGATCCCCGATGACCTGCAGAGAGAGGTCTATCCCTGGGAGGACTACACCCTTGCTCAATCGACCTTGGATGGTCCTCCGCCGGAGAGCGACCTCTTCGAGGGGCTCTAGCCCTCCGCGCCGTCCCGCCGTGCCAGTGCTTCTTCCACGCACTTGTTGATCTCGTCGCCCATCAGTTCCTCGTGCTCGAGTAGCGCGTCGCGCAGCGCCTCGACGAGGTCGCGGTTCTGCTGGAGGAGGTAGATGACCTGGTCTTTCTGACGGCGAAGAATGTCCTCGACCTCTTTCCTCGCCTTCTCGTTGGAGAGGACCCGGGCGACGATATTGGTGCTGGAGTAGGCGCCTTCATGGATCGCCTCGTACGACACGAGCGACTCGCCCATCCCATAGGACCCGACCATCTGCGCCACCACTTCCGTGGCTGCCATGAGGTCGGATGACGGGCCGGTCCCGGACTCTCCGAAGAAGATCTCTTCGCAAGCCATCCCGGCAAGCATGATCTTCAAACGCCCTTCGAGCTCGGAACGAGTGCGCGTGAATCGCTCCTCGAAGTCAGAGTGAGCGAGAAGTCCGAGAGCCTGCTTGCGCTTGATGATCGAAAGGACCTCGAGCTTGCGGTCCCCCGCGGCGCACAGGAAGGCCGCAACCGCGTGGCCGGCCTCGTGGGTGGCGATCAGGACCTTTTCATTGTTGGTGTAGGCAACGGGTTGCGCGATACCGATCTCCTCGGACAGCCGCGCTCTTTGAACGTCCCGCCAGCTCAATTCCTTGCGGTCCTCGCGGATAGCCCACACGAGCCCCTCGTCGAGGATGTGCTCGAGCATCGCCGGGGTGTAGCCCAGCGTCATCGCGGAGAGCTCCTCGCGGATGTCTTCGCGATCCATGTCTGCTGAGTGGGAGCGCCGCTCGAGGAAATAATCGATGAGCTCGCGCCGCCCCGCCTTGGATGGCAGATCGAAGTTCAGGGTGCGGTCGAATCTACCGGGCCTCATGAGGGCCGGGTCCAGGGAGTCGGCTCTGTTCGTGGCGCCGATGATGAGGACGTTCGAGTAGGGCACGATCTTCTTGTGGAACCTGCGTCCGTCCGGGAGGAGCTTGTTAGCGGCATCGATGAGCAGGTTCTTGACCCTCTGCCAGAACGGCGGTGTGTCGAATGACTGGAGCTGAACCAGGAACTCGTTGACCATGCCGCCCCCCGAACTGGGGGATCCGAACCTGCTCACTCTGTTGTTGCTGAACGAGTCCATCCCCCCTCGGGAGCTTCCGACCGCATCCATCTCTTCGATGAATCCGATTGCCCCACCCTCTTTGCGCGCGGCTTTTCGCAACGATTTGAAGAAGGACCGGATCCGGAAGGAGGTCATCCCGAAGAACATGCTGTGGAACGCAGGGGCGGAAACGAAAAGGAACGGAACGCCGGCTTCGGCAGCCATCGCCTTCGCCATGTGGGTCTTTCCGGTTCCGGGTTTGCCTTCGAACAGGATCCCTCGTCGGGGATTCCCTCCCAGGTCGTCGCGAAAGGTCTTGTACGTGAGGAAGATCTGCAGCGTGCGGGTTACCTCCTCGAGGAGGATGTCGATCCCGCGCACGTCGGCGAATCGGATCCCGATCTCCTCGGGGCTGAACCGGATATGAGGAGAACGCCCGTTGATAACGAGGGGGCCCAGAACCCCGAGCCCGATCACGAAGATCATGGAGATCGGGAAGAGCCACAGGATCGCATCGGATCCCAACGAGGGGAGACCGAACTGGATCGGGTCCCCTTCGAGGAGCCGTTTCAGGAAATATGCGAGGAAAAGGACGCTGCAACCGAGGATCCAAGCCAACCGGCGTTGCCGTTTCTTCTCTCTCGTCCGGGCGACGTCCGCGCGGTGGCGTTCTGCAACGCTACGGAAGGTTTCCCCGCCGCCCATAGCCGCAGCGGTGCTGGCTTTTTCCTGGTCCACCTGGTCTCCTGTCGGCCTGGAAGATCTTCATGGGTGAAGAGAGGGCCCACGCGGAGTCCTCCCTTCCCTACTGAATCGGCCTGTCGGGGGGTACTTCTTTAGCGAAAGCCGCGCAAGAGGCGATCGCGACCAGCAGGAAGGGCGCCGCCAGGGCTCTCGAACAGCCCTGGATCGCACCCACCAACGGCCATGCGTGTTCATCGGGGACGGCCTCGACCAGAAGCAGGGCCGTTCGCTCGAACAGCCATCCGACCGCGAGCGCCAGTACGGCGGCGATCAGGATCGTTGGAAGAGCCCCGGACAGCCCCCGGAAGGCGATGTTCCCCCTCCGAACGCTCGCCCTGAGGGCGCTCGGGATCGTGGGGACCCCTCCTGCAGCGTCCACCTCCAGCACCCGGGCCGTCGCTCGAGCCAGCAGCGGTAGGAGAAGGGCCAATTCGAGCACCGAGAGACCCAGGTAGGCCAGGCGAGCGGTGCGGAGCTCATCCGGACCCACGTTCTTGACCTGCCGGTAGTCGGGGAACCCCTCGATACTCGAGTGGATCTCCCTGACCTCGATGACGTCGCGGAATATGTAGCTGTAGCCGACGTGCAGCGGAACGGTGAAAAGGGCGACCATCAAGAACAACGTGGAGAAGTTGCGGAAGGCAGCGCTGAACGCCCGTTCGAGCATCGACCGAGTGTAGACAGGACGGAGCTTGCCGGCTGTCGTGGCGAGCGGGGAACGTCCGTCTCCCTTCATAATCCCCGGGTGAGCATCGGTCGGCGTCGATGAGGATCTTGTTATGGCACGGATACCTCCTTACGGGCTCGGGATCCAACCTGTACACGTCGAACATCGCCCGGGTCTGGCGCGCCGAGGGCCACGACGTTCTCTTGATGTGCCAGCAGAGAGATCTTTCGGAGCATCCCTATGTGGATGCCGCCGGGACGTTCTCATCCGATAACTCGACGATCAGATTTGCGTCGACCGGGAACGGAGGCTCGCCGGGACGGTGCAGGCTGGCGAGGCCGAACATCGGTGACGTTCTTCCCGTGTACGTCTACGACGAGTACGAAGGGTTCAGCGCGAAGCGGTTCGTGGATCTCACCGACGAGGAGCTGACCAACTACACCACCACGAACGTGGACGCAATGGTCGCGGCTATCGAGCTGCATCGCCCGGACGCGATCATCACGGGTCACGAGGTGATGGGGCCCTACATCGCGAAGGAGGCGTGTGCCATCACGGGTGCTTCCTATATCGCGAAATTGCACGGCAGCGCCCTCGAGTACGCGGTGAAGCAACAGGATCGTTACCTACATCGCGCGAAGGAAGGGCTGTCCGGAGCGAGGGTCGTGACGGGGGGGAGCCGCTACATGGTCGAAGAGGCGGCGCGGTACATCCCGGGATGGCGTGAGCGTGCGGCGGTGGTGAACCCGGGCTGCGATGTGAGCCTGTTCGAACCATCGCAGACCGTGAAGCAGGATCCTCCTGTTGTCGGGTACGTGGGAAAATTCATACCGGCTAAGGGCGTTCACAATCTCCTGTTGTCCCTGGGCCTCGTGCATGAACCGTTCCGGGTCTCGATCGTTGGATACGGAGGCTACGAGCGAGAGCTGAGGGCGTTGTGGGATGCGATCGTTCGTGCAGACACGGCCGCGCTCGAGTCACTGGTTCGAGAGGGAGACGGCCGGCCACTGCAGGAGGCCCTCGAGTTCGTCCAAGCCGGATGTGATGGGCCGGACTACTTCGCGCGAACGGCCGAGATACAGCTGGACTTCCCCGGCCGGCTCGATCATGGACCGTTGTCGAAAGTCCTCCCGGGATTCTCCGCCCTCGTTGTTCCCTCGGTCGTTCCCGAAGCCTTCGGCATGGTCGCGGCCGAGGCCGCCGCCAGTGGCGTGCTCCCGATCGTCCCTCGCCACTCGGGGATCGGGGAAGTAGGCCGGGTGTTGGAGGAGGAGCTTGAGATGGAGGGTCTCCTCACGTACGACCCCACCGCTCCCATAGAAGGGATCGCCGGAGCACTCGAGCGGGTACTGGGGGCCGATCCAAACACGCGGCGGAGGTGGGAGGAGATCGCCGTCTCGACCGCGCGCCGTCTGTGGTCGTGGGAGCACGTGGCGGAGCAGCTTCTCGCTCACGCGGCCGGACGCTAATCTCGGTCCATGCCGGTCTTCACCACGGACGGAACCGAGAACCGCATGATGTGGGACCGCCGCTCTGCGGGATTCATGGAGGCTTGGTACGTAACTCTCAATCATGGACCAAGCGGCGCAGGCATCTGGTTGAGGTACACGATCACCTCGCCCAGAGCGCGCACCGAGCCACCGGTGTGCGAGCTGTGGGCCTTCCTGTTCGACCGCGACGAAGGCCCCGTCTTCGCGGCCAAGAATCGCCATTCGATCGATCTCCTGGGGGGACCCAATGGGAGGGACGACGGCGCGCTCGATGAGGATCGGGAACGCGTGGTTATCGGAAACGCATATGGAGGGAGAGGTGAGCGACGAGGGTTCGTCGATGGCCTGGTCCCTCGATATCGAACCGGCGGCCAGATGCTTTCATCACATCCCATCGCGTTTGCGACGGCGCGCGGAGCGTCGTTTCACCTTGGTGTGTGCGCCGAACCTCTCGGTGCCATTCACCGGCACCGTGAAGCTGGGCGGCCAGCTCTACGAGTTCACGGGCGAGGTCGGTCAACAGGGTCACAGGTGGGGACGAGCGCACGCTCCCTCGTGGGCCTGGGCGCATTGCTCGGATTTCGGATCGGCTGAGGACACCGTGTTCGAGGCCCTGGGGGCGCGCTCCTCGATCGGTCCGGTCCCCGTCCCCACCATGCACCTGATCTATCTGAGACATGAGGGCGAAGACATGACATTCAATCAGTTCGAGTGGGCGCTACGTGCACGAGGACGTTACGAGATGCCTACGTGGGCTTTCTCGGCCCGCAACGACTACTGGCGTATCGCAGGAGCCGCACGATCGGGTGTCGATCGCATGGTCCAGGTGACCTACATCGATCCGGATGGGTCGAAACGTTTCTGCGTCAACAGCGAGGTCGCGGACCTGGGGATCGAGATCTATCGTCGATCTGGTGCTGCGTGGCTTCACCACGCCAGCCTGACCTCACTCCGGAAGGCTCACCTCGAGTTCGGACGCCGGGATTCCTTCGTCGAGCTTCCGGTGTCCCTGTGATCAATCGAGGTCCGGCCGCCTCAGCCGCTTGACCTCGCTGCGTCTCTTCTTGTCCTGAAGTCGTCGTTCCTTGGACGCTCTCGTGGCGCGAGTCGCGACCCGAGGCCGGCGGGGCTTGAGCGCCTCACCGAGGAGGCGGGCGAGGCGACCTACGACGTCCTCGCGATTGCGCGTCTGCGATCGTTGGGCATCGCTTATCAGTCGAAGATTGCCCGAGGAGTCGATCCGTGTTCGCAGGGCCTGCCGGATGCGGTCCCGCTGGGCGGGAGTGAGGACCCGTGACTCGTCCACGTTCCACACGAGCTCGACGCGCGTCGACGACCGGTTCGCGTGTTGCCCACCGGGCCCCCCCGACGGCGTGAAACTGAACTCGAGCTCGGATGAGGGGATCGTCAGCGACCGCCCCACCCGCACGTCATCAACCACCAGCGACACCAACTTCCCGTAGCTCCGCGTCGACCAACTCTCTCAGAGTCGGTTCGGCATGACCATGACGATTTAGCCGGGCAACTCTGCGGCCAGAGCGGCGGGCTCCGCTACCGGGGCCCGGCATACCCCGCGCCGGCACACGTACGCGGTCGTTTCGCCGTCGGCCGGAGCCCGGTCGGCCAGCAACGGGATGCGATCGCGAGCCGTGTCGTCGGGGGCCACCACCAGAACCTTGTTCGGCAGGTAGCGCCGGCGGACGACCTCGAGGAGACCTTTCGGATCCCCTCCAACGATCACTATCTCGACGGGATCGCCGGCGTAAAAGTCGATCGCCGAGAGAAGGTGACCGAAGCCCTGCGGTGATCGAACTGCCGCGTCGCTGACCAAGCGGATCGCGCCGAGAGCGTGCTCTTCGTACGATGCTTCTCCGATCAGTAGGGCGAGCCGTTGCAGCTCCAGAGCCATGACCGAGTTGGCGCTGGGGATCGCGTTGTCGAAGAGTTCTTTCGGTCGCATGACGAGCGTCTCGGCATCGGCGCCCGTCATGTAGAAACCGCCCGTCGTCTCATCGGCGAACAAACGGATGGCTTCGTCGGCACACCAGCGCGCCCGCTCCACCCATATCAACTCGTGTGTCGCTTCGAACAGGGCGAGGGACGCCTCGAGCGCGAAGGCGTAGTCGTCGCAGCACCCGAGATGCTTCACGATGTCCCCCCGTGCGGGGTCGCGCCGGTAGGACCGCATCAGCCGCTCGTCCACCCGCAACACTTCGAAGACGAACGTCATGGCCTCCGAGGCCGCTTGGATCCAATCGGGCCGATCGAGCGCCTGTCCCGCTTCGGCCAAGGCCGCCGCGGCAAGGCCGTTCCACGAGGCGAGCACTTTGTCGTCGGTTCCCGGCCGGACGCGCTCGGCCCTGCGCGCCAGCAACCGCTCCCTCGCGTGGTCCACGGCCTCTTTCCCCGCGCCACTCCCTGCTTCGATGGGGATGTTCTTGCCCTCGAAGTTCCCGGCCTCGGAGAACCCCCATTTTGCGACCGCCTCGTCGAGATCGGCTCCGGTCACGTCGCGCACCTCGTCCAGCGTCCAGACATAGAAGCGGCCCTCTTCGCCCTCGGAGTCCGCGTCCAGCGAGGACCAGAACCCGCCGCCGGGATCGCGCATCTCGCCGAGCATCCAATCGCCCGTGGCCGTTGCGATCGCGCGGTGCGACTCGCGTCCGAACTCTTGCCATGAACGCGCGTAACTTCTGAGCAGCTGAGCGTTGTCGTAGAGCATCTTCTCGAAGTGAGGGACGAGCCAGATGCGATCCACGGAATACCGAGCGAATCCCCCACCGAGCTGGTCGAACATGCCTCCGGACGCCATCGCGTCGAGTGTTTTCAAGGCCATCTCGCCCGCCTCTACCCGCCCTCTCTTCGCCTGGCGGAGGAGCCAGTCGGTCGTCATCGGTTGCGGGAATTTCGGAGCGCCTCCGAACCCCCCGTACTCCCGGTCGAAAGCGGGCAGGAGGGCCTCGAAAGCCTCGTCCAGAAGGGCCGGCGCTATCGGGTCCGACGAGGGCTTCAGTCGCCCCGTGACCCCGATGTGATCGACGAGCTGCTTGCCTTGGCCCTCGACCTCGCTGCGCCTATCTCTCCACGCTTCCGCGATCGCGGTGAGGACGCGCTGGAACGAGGGCACGCCGTGGCGATCGGCGGGCGGGAAGTAGGTGCCGCCATAGAAGGGTTTGCCGTCGGGCATGAGGAACATCGTCATCGGCCAACCGCCCTGACCGGTGAGGGCTTGAACCGCTTCCATATAGATCGTGTCGAGGTCGGGGCGCTCCTCCCGATCCACCTTGATGTTCACGAAGTTGGCGTTCATCAGCTCGGCGGTGCTCGGATCCTCGAAGGACTCTCGCTCCATCACGTGGCACCAGTGGCAGGCCGCGTACCCGATCGACAGCAGGATGGGCTTGTCTTCCGAGCGCGCCCTGGCGAGTGCTTCTTCGCACCAGGGGAACCAGTCGACAGGGTTGTCCTTGTGCTGCAACAGATAGGGGCTCGCCTCGCCGGCCAGTCGGTTGGACATCGCCCCATCATCACCCCGCCGCTACTTCGCCCGGGCCACGGACGCCATTAGGCTGCCGGACATGTCGGCGCTCGCCTATCTCATTCCCCCGGTCACGGGGCTCTTCGCCTACCTCAAGGGATCGAGCCCCAGGGTGCGGCTCCACGGCCTGCAGTCGGTTGTGCTCGGGATCTTGTGGCCCTCCGCTCTTTACGTGGGCTCGTGGATATCCCCGGCCGCGACGAGGGTCGCCTTCGTCGTGTTCGCCGCTCTCTGGATAGGGCTCATCGTGTCGACGGCATTCGGTTTGGATCCGGTGGTGCCGGGAACCAGAGGTGCCCTTAGCAGGGCGACCGAGATCCCTCCCGGGGAGACGGCCCCGCCGGACTCAGGGACGAGCGGCGAAGCACATCCTGCAGGACGTCGCCGTTGAGCCGTTGGTGGCTCCGCAGGACGGGCACTTCCAGAAGGCTCCGCTGCTCTCGCTACTCTCCTCGCCGGAGGCGGCCCCACCGAACTGCTGGGTCTGCTCGGCACCACTGGTTTGAGCCGCAGCAGCGCCTCCACCCGGCGAGTCGCTGCCTGCCGCAACCCACTCGCCGGTGGTCTCCTCGTACACGAGCAGTTCGTCCCCCCGCTTGAACCACCAGCGCCCGTCACGTTCGAATGGTTGTTCCTGTGGCTCCTCCTCCGTCGCGGTGGAGGTGGCCACCTCCGACGCGGACGTCGCTCCGGCGCCGGATGTCTCGTCGTGGTGCTCGGCGTACGCGGAAGAGACGGCGGGCTGCTCCTGCTCCGACGTTCGGGCCGGCTCGGGCTCAGGCTCGCTCGTCTCTTGGACGGGCGCGGCGGCTGCGACCTCATCACGGCGCGGCTCTGGCTCGACCACCGCGGCTCGCTCCTCGATGGCGCGTCCCTCGGTGCCGCCAAGCTCCTCGACCCGCTTGCGCAGCCTCGAGATCGAGGACAGTGCGATCAGCGTCAACAGAAGGGTCAGAGCCAGGCCTCCCAGCGTCAGTGTCTGGAAAAGGTCTGTATCGATCTCGGGCATCAGGTCCCCCTAGAGGCCGGGTGGTTTGCAGGTCCATTCCTCGGGTGGTTCCGTTGTCTCGTAAATCTTCGCCGAAACTCTGCTGCCGTGCGTGGCAACTACGTTACGCCCTCGCGCCGGTCCCCCTCGCGTGCAGCACAGCCCCGTATAGGAGGGTCGCCGCGAGAACCGGTGCGAGGAACATCATGACATCGCGGCCCAGGTCGATGCCGGCCCGTGCCGCCTCAACCGCGTCGACGCCGCCGGCGGTGGGGCCGGTTAGAAGGACCAGGATGATCGAGACGAGGGCGATCCCGGCGAGTACCACATAGAGGGTCGAACGGCTCGGGATCCGCAACGTCGGACTCGCCAGCCTCGCGATCACGAGCACGACGATCACGGCGGCAAGGATGAGGGCGGCCCGCAAGAGCACCCCGAACGCCGGTGACCAGGCGTCGAATCCCTCGACGGTCCCGGGAACGATCCCTTTCGGCAACGCTCCTCGAGCGGCCTTCGGGAAGGCCTCGAACCTCACCTCCCCCCAGAGGGGTACGAACGAGAGGGCAACGAGCGCGACGCCGGCTCCCAGCATGATCTGTTCACCCCTGGACAGCCGCGCCCCACTCATCGCGAAACTATAGAGGCGGGAGGATCGAGCGCTCATTACTCCGGGGGATCGGGGGTCGCCCTCTGTAGAATCCGCGCGGAGAGTGCAGACGTTCGGAGCTGGGGCCAACCGGAAGGTAGGGGGATCTCGTGGCCGTCATCAAGACGATCGACCTGGTGGGCGTGTCCGGCGAGTCATGGCGGGACGCCGCCAACAAGGCGCTGGAAGAGGCCGCCCGCACGATCCGGGGGATCACCTCCATGGAGGTGCTCGATACCTCGTGCAACGTCGAGGACGGGAGCATCGCCGAATACCTGACTCACGTTCGCATCCGTTTCCGCATCGAGCGTTGAGGACGGGTAACTAGATGCCGGGTATCGCGCTGGTCGGCATCCAGTGGGGTGACGAAGGAAAAGGGAAGGTCACCGACCTCTTCGCCGAGCACACCGAGCTAGTCGTTCGATATCAAGGCGGGAACAACGCGGGGCACACCATCGTGGTGGGCGAGGAGCGTTACGCGCTGCACCTGATCCCCACCGGGATCCTCTATCCGCACTGCGTTCCCGTCATCGGCCCGGGCGTCGTCGTCAACCCGCAGGTGCTCATCGAGGAGATGGACTCGCTCGAGCAGAGGGGGGTCGACACGACCCGGCTGCTGCTGTCCGGGAACGCGCACCTGATCATGCCCTACCACCTGGAGCTGGACAAGGTCACGGAGCGGCGCCTGGGGAAGAACCGGCTCGGCACTACGAAACGTGGGATCGGGCCGGCCTACGCGGACAAAGCCGCGCGCATCGGCCTGCGCGTTCAGGACCTCCTCGACCCCAAGATCTTCTCTGCGAAGCTCGAGGTCGCGATCAAGGAGAAGAACCTGCTATTGACGCGTGTCTACGGGCGACTCCCTCTCGACCGATTCCAGGTCGAACAGGAGTACCTCGCCTACGGGGAACGCCTGATCGCGCACATCACGGACACGAACAGAGTGGTGCAACGCTCGCTGGACGACGACAAGACGGTTCTGTTCGAGGGAGCCCAGGCGACCATGCTCGACCTCGACCACGGCACCTATCCGTTCGTCACATCCTCCAATCCGATCGCCGGCGGCGCCTGCGTCGGGGGTGGAGCCGGGCCCCGCGACCTGCAACGGATCGTCGGTATCTCAAAGGCCTACTGCACCCGCGTTGGCTCGGGACCGTTCCCATCCGAGGCGGATCCCGCCGATGCGGAGATGCTGGTCGAGGCGGGGAACGAATACGGAACGACGACGGGTCGCAAGAGACGTTGCGGTTGGTTCGACGCGGTCGCGGCGCGTTACGCGGCGCGAGTGAACACGTTGACCGAGCTGGTCGTGACGAAGCTCGACGTGCTGTCGTCGTTCGAAAAGATAAAGGTGTGCGTTGCCTACGAGTACGAAGATGAACGTTTCGAAGATTTCCCGCCGAACCAGACGATCTTCAACAAGTGTCGTCCGGTCTTCGAGGAGCTCCCGAGTTGGAACGAGGACATCACCGGAGCGCGTTCGATGCACGACCTACCGAAAGAGGCGCGCTCGTACCTCGAGGCGATCGAATCTCTCACTGGAACCCCGGTGTCGTGGGCGTCGGTGGGGCCGGGCCGCGACCAGATCGTCGACACGAAGGTAGAGGCGTTGTGAGGACTCTCGTTCTTGGAGCCGGTGGGCGCGAGAGCGCTCTTGCCTGGGCGTTGCAGCGGTCGCGGTCCGTCTCGGAGGTGCTGTGTGCCCCCGGCAACCCCGGAACCGAGGAGTTCGCGGCCTCCGTGGCCGTCGACATCGCGGACCCGGAGGCCGTGGTGGAAGCGGCCCGTCGAACGAGCGCCGATCTGGTGGTGGTGGGGCCCGAAGGACCCTTGGTCGCGGGCGTCGCGGACGCCCTGCGCGTCTCCGGGGTGAAGGTCTTCGGCCCGAACGCCGCCGCGGCGCGTATCGAGGGGTCCAAGGCCCACGCGAAAGAACTCATGGACAAGGCGGGGATCCAGACCGCCCGCTGGTCCGCGTTCGACTCGGTCGACAAGGCCGTCGCGTTCGCGGACGAGCTCGGCCCCCCATACGTCGTCAAGGCCGACGGTTTGGCCGCCGGCAAGGGCGTGATCGTGACCGAAGAGAGAGAAGAGGCCGTCGACACCATCCGCGCCTCTCTCGAAGGAGGCCGCTTCGGTGAGGCCGGCTCGACCGTTGTGGTCGAGGAGTTCCTGGACGGGGAAGAGACATCGCTCATCGCCCTTGCGGATCGAACGACGGTGATCCCGTTCGAACCGGCACAGGATTACAAGCGGGCCCTCGACGACGATCGAGGTCCCAACACGGGAGGCATGGGCTGCTACAGCCCGGTCCCGGTCTGCCCCCCGGATGTGGCCGAACGGATCGTGCAGGGCGTGATCGATCCGATGGTCGCCGCTACCGCCGCCACCGGCGCACCGTTCTCGGGCGCGATCTACGCAGGGGTGGTGCTGACCGCCGAAGGTCCGCGCGTCCTCGAGTTCAACGCCCGCTTCGGCGACCCGGAAACCCAGGTGTTGCTGCCACGGCTTCGCTCCGACCTCGGCGAGCTCGCGCTCGCTTGTGCCACCGGGGATCTCGCGGGCGCCTCGGTCGAGTGGACGGAGGACGTGTGCGTGGGGCTCGTGCTCGCCTCGGGCGGCTACCCCGGCGCCTATCCGACGGGCATCGAGATCGACGGACTCGAAGACGCCGGCGCGTTAAAGGACGTCGAGATCTTCCATGCGGGGACGGAACGACGAGACGGAGCGGTCGTGACGGCCGGCGGACGAGTGCTGGTCGTGAGCGCCCTAGCCCCCACGTTCAAGCAGGCGCGGGCACTGGCCTACGATGCCGCATCGCGCATCGACTTCGAGGGGAAGCACGTGCGTGCGGACATCGCGCTGAAGGCCCAACTCTCAGAGAGGAGCGACGTATGAGTGCGTTGGTTGGCATCGTGATGGGGAGCGACTCGGATCTGCCCGTCATGGAGAAGGCCGGCGGCGTCCTCGAACGGTTCGGCGTCGACTTCGAGATCGAAGTGATGTCCGCACATAGGAAGCCGGCACGCGTCGCGGAGTACGCATCGAGCGCCGACGATCGGGGCCTGAAGGTGCTGATCGCCGGCGCCGGTCTGGCCGCCCACCTACCCGGCGTGGTGGCGGCGCACACCCCCTTGCCCGTCATCGGGGTACCGCTCCACAACGACGCTCTCGGGGGGGCCGACGCGCTGTATTCGTGCGTCCAGATGCCGCCCGGCGTTCCGGTCGCAACGGTGGCCATCGGCGGCGCGAAGAACGCGGCGGTGCTCGCCACCCAGATCCTCGCCACCGCGGACGACGCCCTCGCCCAGAAGCTGAGGGACTACAAGAAAGAGCTGGCCGAGGGCCTCAAGCTCTAGAGGGGAGCCGGGCCCAGGCAGGGAAAAAGCGCGACGGATTGGCGAAGGGCCCTCGGTAGGATGCGGGCGTGATCCCCAGATACAGCCGTGAAGAGATGGAGGCGATCTTCTCGGAGCGGGCGAAGTTCTCCCGCTGGCTGGAGATCGAGATCCTCGCGGTCGAGGCCCGGGTGCGCCTCGGCGAGGTCCCCACCGACGATCTCACCGAGATCAAGACCAACGCGGCCTTCGACGTGGATCGCATCTCGGAGATCGAGGCCGTCCGTCACCACGATGTCGTCGCTTTCGTTGAGAACGTGCGGGAGAACGTCGGGGAGGCAGGGCGTCACTTGCACTTCGGGATGACTTCTTCGGATGTCGTCGATACCGGGAACGCGGTGGCGTTGAGGGATGCGGGGGACCTTCTCGTCGAGGAGGTCGGCAAGCTCGCCGAGACCGTTCGACGCAAAGCGGTCGAGCACCAGAACACGCTCATGGTCGGCAGGACTCACGGTATCCACGCGGAGCCAACGACCTTCGGGCTGAAGCTGGCGGGGTGGGCCTTCGAGCTGGCGCGCGACCGGGACCGCCTCCGCCGGGCCCGCGACCAGGTGGCCGTCGCCAAACTGTCCGGCGCCGTGGGGACCTATTCGCAACTCTCACCCGAGGTCGAGTCGTACGTCTGCGACCGACTTGGATTGGCGGTGGAGCCCGCTGCGACCCAGGTCGTGCCGCGGGATCGTCATGCGGAGTTCCTCAGCTCGCTCGCGACGACGGCAGCGTCCCTCGAGCGGTTCGCGCAGGAGATCAGGCACCTGCAACGCACCGAGGTGAGGGAGGTGCAGGAGCCCTTCGGCAAGGGGCAGAAGGGGTCCTCGGCCATGCCGCACAAGAGGAACCCCATCGTGTGCGAGCGGATCTGTGGGCTGGCCCGCTTGATGCGCGCCTACGCCCAGACGGGACTCGAGAACGTCGCGCTGTGGCACGAGCGTGATATCTCGCATTCGTCGGTCGAGCGGGTGACCTTCCCGGACGCCTGCACCCTGCTCGATTACATGCTCGACAGGATGAGGTGGGTGATCGAGGGCCTGGTCGTGGACCAGGAGCGGATGCTCGAGAACCTGGATGCCTCCCACGGGCTGGTCCACTCCCAGAGCGTCCTGACCGCCCTGCTGGCGACCGGCTCCCTCCAGCGGGAGGAGGCCTACGCCATCGTCCAGCGGAACGCCGCGGCGGCCTGGGACGAGCGCAGGCCCCTTCTCGAGCTGCTGAAGTCCGATCCGGAGGTAACTCGGCATCTTGATCCTGCGGAAATCGACGGCTGTTTCGATGCCTCGCGTTACCTTGAGAACGTAGGCATCGTGTTCGAGCGATTGGAGGGCTTGTAGACGTGAACGTTCGACACGTGGGGTCGGGGAAGGTCCGGGAGCTTTTCGACGTGGGGGACGACCAACTTCTTCTGGTTGCCTCGGATCGCATCAGCGCCTTCGACGTCGTCCTCAGCCAGGACATCCCGGACAAGGGCAAGGTTCTGACCGGCCTGTCGCACTACTGGTTCGAGATCATGGATGACATCCCCAACCATCTGATCTCCGCCCGTGCCGAGGACCTCCCGTCCGTGGGGATGGACGATCTCGGCGGCAGGGCGATGTTGTGCAAGAAGGCGGAGCCGATCGCGATCGAGTTCGTCGTCCGGGGGTATCTCTCGGGTTCCGGGTGGAAGGAATACAAGGTATCGGGAGAGGTCTGCGGCCATCGGCTTCCTGAGGGCTTGACCGAGTCGGCTCAGCTGCCCGAACCGATCCTCACGCCCGCGACGAAGGCGGTTACCGGGCACGACGAGAACATCACCGAGATCCAAGCTGCGGAGGTCGCCGGTGAGGAGACTTACCGAACGGCCCGCGATTACGCGTTGACGATCTACAAGCGAGCCACTGAGCTCGCCACCGAACGCGGCATCATCATCGCCGATACCAAGTTCGAGTTCGGCATCTTCGACGGTGAGGTGATCCTCATCGACGAGGTGTTGACTCCGGACTCGAGCCGCTTCTGGCCGGCCGACACCTATCGATCCGGTGGCTCGCAGCCGTCGTTCGATAAGCAGTTCGTGCGCGATTGGCTCGACTCGGCCGGATGGAACCACGAGCCGCCGCCCCCGGATCTTCCGGAGGACGTGGTCGCCGCGACCCGTCAGCGGTATCTCGAGGCATACGAACGAATCAGCGGGCGTCCTTTCGACTCGTGGACGAAAGAGGTGAGTGGGTGAGTCGAGCGCTTAGGAGATCGTGAGTCAGGCGACCCAGACCGCCGGCCACAGGCGAGCCTCCGCGCGACTGGGCCTGACCCTCCGCTCCATGCTGCTCAGCCCCCGAACCGGATTCGAGGCGGCGATCACCGCGTGGGACCGCCGATCGAGGACCGTGGAGTCGCCGTCGGAGGGGGCGTTGCCGACGCTCTTGGCGTTCGCGGGCGGAGCGGGGGCCATGCTTCTGTGGCTGAAGGTCGGCGCGCTCCTGGGGGCGCGCGATGGGGCGGAAGGGTTCGAATGGAGCCTGCTGCTGGCGGCTCTCGCCATCGGAGGACTCGTCTACGTCCTGGCCCAGGCTCTGTGGGGGCTTGCGGGCCCCAGGGTCATCTCGGCTCTACGAGGCAGCGCCCCATCCGGTCTGCTCCGGCTCGTGTGGGCCGCGGCCGCATGTCCCATGGCCCTGGGTCTACTGCTGCTGCCGGTGGATCTCGTGGTGGTCGGCCCCGAGGCGGTCACGAGCTCGGCGCCCGGCGGGACGATGTCTACCGCATGGGCAGCGCTGTCGATCTCCCTCCACGTCGCTGCGGCCGTCTGGTCCCTCTACCTCCTCTTCCGCGGAACTCAGGTCGTCGGCCGGATCGACGCAGGGCGGGCGGTGGCCGCGATCGTCGCCGGCCTCGCCCTCGTCGCGCTCCTGATAGCCGGTCTCCAAGTGGGCCTCTCCGCTCTGTCGGGCGGCCCGGCGTGACCTTCTCCGTCCTGGTGAACGTGATGCCGAAAGCCGGGATCTCCGACCCTCAAGGTCAAACGATCGAACGAGCCCTCCCCGCGCTCGGCTATACGGGCGTGAGCGGTGTGCGCGTAGGCAAGCGCATCATGCTCGAGGTCGAGGCGGGAACGGAAGATGAGGCTCGGGCGCGCGTGACGGAGATGTGCGAGCGGCTTCTCGCGAACACCGTGATCGAGGCCTTCGAGGTCTCGATAGATGAGGCGCGAACGGAAGGGGTGCAGGCGTGAAGGCGCGCGTCGGGGTGGTCGTGTTTCCTGGATCCAACTGCGAGCGCGATTGCGTTCGATCGTTCGCGCAACTGGATGCCGAGGCGGAGTTGGTGTGGCACACCGATGTCACCCTCCCCGACGTCGACATCGTCGTGCTTCCCGGGGGCTTCGCCCACGGGGACTATCTGCGTACCGGCGCCCTGGCTCGTTTCTCACCGATCATGGATGCGGTCGCGGACCACGCCGCGCGGGGAGGGCTGGTACTGGGGATCTGCAACGGTTTTCAGGTGCTGTGTGAGGCGGGCCTCCTTCCCGGAGCGCTGCAGAAGAACCGGGACCTCAAATTCCTCTGCAAGTGGACCGAACTGCGCGTCGACAACGCAGCCACCCCATTCACATCGCGCGCGGCCCCCGGCTCCGTGTTGAGGATCCCCATCAACCACTTCGAGGGCAACTGGTATTGCGATCCCGGAACGCTGAGTCGGATGAAGGAGCGCGGCCAGATCGTTCTCCGCTATGCGGATAACCCGAACGGAGCGTTGGACGATGCTGCGGGGATCGTCAACGAGGGCGGGAACGTCTTCGGGTTGATGCCCCATCCCGAGCGAGCCTGTGACGCTCTGCTGGGTTCGGAGGACGGCATCGTCCTCCTCGGTTCGGCGCTCGACCACGTACTGAGGAAGACGCCGGTCGCTCGGTGAAGTTGCGGGAGGGCATCCACCGCGAGCTCGGTCTCACGGACGCGGAGCTCGCAGCCATCGTCGAGCGTCTGGGTCGGGATCCCAGCTACACCGAGCTCGCGATGTTCTCCGTGATGTGGAGCGAGCACTGTTCCTACAAGTCGAGCCGCAAGTACCTCTCCTCATTGCCCACGGAGGGGCCGCGCATCATCGTGGGCCCTGGGGAGGGGGCCGGCATCATCGAGGTGTCGCCAGGCGTTGCGGTGGCGTGGAAGATCGAGTCGCACAATCACCCGTCCTTCGTCGAACCATTCAACGGAGCGGCCACCGGTGTCGGAGGGATTGTGCGCGACATCCTTTCGATGGGGGCACGTCCCATCGCCCTTATGGACCCCTTGCGCTTCGGACACCTCGACGATGCGCGGACGCGTTATCTCGTTGATGGCGTGGTGCACGGCATCTCTTCCTACGGAAACTCGATCGGAGTCCCGACGGTCGGCGGCGAGCTCGTGTTCGAGGAGTGCTACGAAGAGAACCCGCTCGTGAACGTCGCATGTCTCGGTCTCGTCGAGGGTCCGTTGATGAGCGGACGCGCCGACGTAGATGGTCACACCGTCGTCTTGTTCGGCTCAGCAACGGGACGGGACGGTATCGGGGGAGCGAGTGTTCTCGCGTCGGCTGAGTTCGATGAGCGATCTCACGAGAAGCGGCCCTCCGTTCAGGTGGGCGATCCCTTCACCGAGAAACTCCTGATCGAGGCATCCCTCGAGCTCATCCGAAGCGACCTCGTCGCAGGCTTCCAAGACCTAGGAGCGGGGGGCCTCTCGTGTCCCACCGCGGAGATGGCCGCCAAGTCCCACACCGGGATGGATATCGATCTCGAGAACGTGCACCTTCGTGAGGCGGATATGGAGCCGTTCGAGGTCATGATCTCCGAATCGCAGGAACGGATGCTGGCGGTGGTCGAGCCCGACAAGGTCGTACCGGTGCTCGACATCTGCGCGAAGTGGGGCCTCGAGGCGCGCGCCATTGGTCGCGTCACGTCGAGTGGAAACATCACCGTCCGACTCAACGGGACCCCGACCGCAGATGTGCCGGCCGAAGCGCTTGCCGACGAAGGACCCTTGTACGACCGGCCCCTGCGACGCCCGGAATGGCTGGACGCCCTTCAGGCCGCGGCGCCGGGCGACGAGTCCCCGGGGGATCTGGAGAAGGCGTTCCTCGAGATCCTGGGGTCTCCAGCGGTGGCGTCCAAGCGGTGGGTGTGGGAGCAGTACGACCACATGATCTTCCTGGGAACGGTGCAGGGGCCGGGTGGAGATGCCGCCGTCATCAGGCTTCCGGGCACCGAGACAGCGGTGGCCGTGACGACCGACGGCCCCGGCCGGTTCTGCCTCCTCGATCCGTACGAAGGGGCGAGGCTCGCGGTCGCGGAAGCCGCGCGCAACGTTGCCAGCGTGGGGGCCCAACCGGTGGCGATCACCAACTGTCTCAACTTCGGCAGCCCGGAGAGACCGGAAGTGATGTGGCAATTCGCGGAAGTCGTGCGCGGTATCGGGGACGCATGCGAGGCGCTGGCCACGCCGGTGACCGGAGGCAACGTTTCCTTCTACAACGAGACGCAGGGGCGCGCGATCTATCCCACTCCGGTGATCGGGATGCTTGGGGTGCTCGGATCGGCGACGGCCTCGACCGGACTCGCGTTCCGGTCTCCGGGAGATGCCCTCGTGCTGCTCGGGGACACACGCGGAGGCGACTTCGGTGGAAGCGAGTACGCCAAGGTCGTCAATCACACCGTGGCGGGCCGGCCACCGACCCTCGACCTCGACGCGGAACGCCTTCTGCATGGCTTCCTCATCGAGACCGCGCGGCGGGGCTTGGTTCGGTCGTCTCACGATCTGTCATCTGGGGGCCTGGCCATCGCTCTCGCGGAGTCCGCGATGGCGGGCCGCATCGGCTTCGTCCTACAGGATCAGAGCGCGAAGGATCATCGCTGGTTCTTCTCCGAGAGCCCCTCGCGCTCGATCGTGACCTGCGCGAGCGAAGACGTCCGCGAGGTCCTGGGACTCGCCTCCGAGTTGGACGTCCCTGCGAGCGTGATCGGTGCGGTCGGCGGGGAAGCGCTCGACTTCGGCGTTTTCGCGCTTCCCGTGGAGCTGGCGGTAAGGACCTTTGAAGACGCCTTGCCGTCGCGCGTCTCGGCTACGATGACCTGAGATGGGAGAGGCTCGGGACGCTTGCGGCGTCGTTGGGATCTATGCGCCGGACGAGGACGTCGCCCGGCTCACTTACTACGCTCTCTACGCCCTCCAGCATCGTGGCCAGGAGGCCGCCGGGATGGCCATCTCGGATGGGCAGTCGGTGGTCGTCTACAAGGAACTGGGGCTCGTGTCCCAGATCTTCGATGAGCTGGTCCTCAAGAGCTTGCGGGGCAAGCACGCGATAGGCCACACCCGTTACTCAACGACCGGGTCGTCCTCCTGGGAGAACGCGCAACCCACCTACAAATCGGGCCCCGTTGGGCACCTTGCGGTGGCCCACAACGGGAACCTCGTGAATTCCCTGGACCTGAAACGCGCTCTGGCGGAAGCGGGTGGCGATCCCACTCCCCCCGGGGCCCGCGTGCCTTCCACCTCGGACACGGATCTCGTCGCGGCCCACATCGCATCGTCGGACAAGGACGACATGCGATCGGCGATCAGAGCCGTCCTGCCTCGATTGTCGGGGGCTTACTCGTTCACGATGATGGATGAGAACAGCATCTTCGGCGCTCGTGACCCTCAAGGATTCAGGCCCCTGTGCCTGGGGCGTTTGCCGGAAGGGGGTTGGATCCTCGCTTCCGAGACCTGTGCGCTGGATCTGTTGGGGGCGCACTTCATCAGAGACATCGAGCCCGGCGAGCTGGTGACGATCGACGACGAAGGGGTGCACAGCGAGCGCTTCGACGAGGCGCGTCCTTCAGCATGCATCTTCGAACACGTGTATTTCGCTCGCCCGGACTCGGCCTTGATGGGTCAGAACGTCTATGCCACGAGGTACCGGATGGGACAACGGTTGGCCCAGGAGCAACCCGCCGACGCCGAGCTGGTGATGCCGCTGCCCGACAGTGGCGTACCCGCGGCTCAGGGGTTCGCACTCGAGTCGGGAATCCCCTACGGCGAGGGTTTCGTCAAGAACCGGTACGTGGGCCGCACCTTCATCCAGCCCACCCAGAGGATGCGTCAACAAGGGATCCGGATGAAGTTGAACCCGCTACGCGAGGTGATCGCGGGCCGCCGGCTCGTGGTGGTCGACGATTCGATCGTGCGGGGCAACACCACCCGGCAGGTTGTGTCGATGTTGCGCGAGGCGGGCGCGCGCGAGGTCCACATCCGCGTTTCGTCACCTCCCATCAAGTGGCCCTGCTTCTACGGCATCGACATGCCGGATCAGGACGAGCTCATTGCAGCTCGTGGGGAGATCGAGGATGTGCAGCGGTACATCGAGGCCGACTCCCTCGGCTACCTGTCGCACGATGGCATGGTGGCCGCCACCCAGATCCCCGGCGACACCTTCTGCACCGCATGTTTCTCCTCTCGCTATCCGGTCTCGATCCCGGCGGAGCAGCTCCGGAGCAAGCAGGTCCTCGAGGATCCTTCGCCGGCTCCTCAGGGGCGCGCGGAATAGCACGGGAAGAGGCTGACGGGCCCTCCGACTCGACCGCCGCGGCACGAGCCGCGGGGATCCAGGAGAAACGCAAGCTGAACCTCTCCGACGTCGACAGACGCCGGGCTCAGTTGTGGACGACCTCGCTTTTCGCCATCACCGCGATCACCGTCGCGATCGCGTTGTTCGTGATCGAACGCGACATCCGCTCCGAATCGCTCGGAAGCCTCACTTCGTGGATCGTGGTCGTCCTCGTCGTGGGTCTGGCTCTGGCGTTCCTCGTCTACATCGTTGAGAAGGAGCGCCACCTCCGTCGTCTTTCCCACCTGTTGGTCGAGGAGAGGGTGCGGTCCGAAGCCCTTGGTTCGAGGGTCGGTGAGATATCGAATCTCTCGAAGGTGGGGCGCGCCCTGAACACCTCACTGGATCCGGACACGGTCTTCGATCGCATCCTGGTCTCCGCCCTCGAGCTTTTGGACGCGGACGACGGTGTCTTCATGTTGTTGAACGACGATGGATCGGCGTTGGATGTAGCGCGCCATCAGGGAACCCTCGAACGAGACCTCCTGCGCTCGATCCCCCTGGGCGCCGGTCTCGAGGGGGTCGTAGCGGCGCGCGGCGAGCCTTTGCTGGTGCAGGCCAACGAGGAGGACACCGTCGGTCTACCCGCGCAGGTGCGTTCGGCAATGTGCGTCCCGTTGATCAGGCACGACCAACTGCTCGGCGTCCTGAGTGTGAGGGAAACCAAAGGCAGCCGGGTCTTCGACGAAGAGGATTTGAACGCCCTCGGTTTCTTCGCAGAGCATGCTGCTATCGCAGTCGGGAACGCGCGGTCATTCGAAAGAGAGCGAGAGACGATCGCGCGACTCGAAGAGCTCGACCGATTGAAGAGTGACTTCGTTGCCACCGTCTCGCATGAGCTGCGAACTCCGCTGACATCCATCATCGGGGCGGCTAAGACCTTGTCGACGAAAGGATCGGATCTGTCTCAAGCCCAGCATCAGGAGTTCATGGACGTCATCGAACGCCAGGCCAACAAGCTCCTGAAGCTTGCTGAGGATTTCCTGACAGCGTCTCGCCTCGAATCCGGGGTCCCTCGTCTGCAGCGGGAGCGCGTCGATCTCCGGGGAGTTGCGGAGACCATCATCAACGACCTTCAACACATCGGCGTCGGCAAGGATCGGCACGTGTCACTCGTGACGGAGCCGGAACGCCCCATCGTCTGGGGTGACTCGACCTCGGTGCAGCAGATCCTTTCGAACCTGGTGGAGAACGCGCTCAAATACGGTGGCACGGATGCCCGGATCGCAGTGGCCTTGAGGGAGACCGAATCCGAGGCCACGATCGAGGTTGCCGACGATGGGCAAGGGATCAGCGAGGATCAATTACAGACGATCTTCGAGCGCTTCAGGCAAGCCGGCAAGGATGACTCACCCCCGGGCGGAGGTTTCGGGCTCGGACTCTTCATCGTGAAAAATCTCGTGGACGCCCACCGAGGAGAGGTGAACGTGGCGAGCGAAGTGGGGAAAGGCACGGTATTCACCGTCCAGCTGCCCAAGCGCGCCTCGGACGGCTAGACGCCCTACCGGGCTCGGCGGTACCGTTCGGTCGATGACGATCCGATTCGAGGTCGAGGATGCCGTCGGAACGATCACGCTGGATCGGCCGGATGTCCTGAACGCTTTCAACGACGAGTTGGGTATGGCGACCCTCGAGGCGATGCGCGAGGCGTCCGCCGACGAGGACATCCGTTGCATCGTGATCACCGGGGCCGGTCGCGCGTTCTCGTCGGGAGAGGACCTCGGCGCCCTGGCGGGGAACTATGAGAGGGGCGAGCCTCCTCCTTTGGGCAAGACCCTCACCGATCGTTACAACCCGCTGATCCGCACGATCCGATCGGCTCCCAAGCCGGTCGTCGCCGCCATCAACGGCGTGGCCGCGGGGGCCGGCGCGAGCCTCGCTCTGGCCTGTGACGTGAGGATCGCGTCGGAGCACGCCAAGTTGGTGCTGGCGTTCATCAAGGTCGGGCTCGTTCCCGACTCTGGAGCGCTCTGGTTCCTCACGAAAGCCGTGGGAAGCGCAGCGGCGTGGCGGATGGCGTCCGGCGGAGACCCGGTCGGAGCCGAGGAGGCCCTGGCCCTCGGTTTGGTGGATCAGGTCGTCCCCGCCGACGAGTTCGAGTCCGCCTGGCGTTCCGCGGCGTCCCGGCTGGCGGCCGGGCCCACCGCGCGCTTACGCGCTCACGAAGTCCCTGGTCCAGTCGGCGGCTCAAGTTTCCCTCGACCAACAACTCGACCTCGAGGTCGATGCTCAGACCGCTGCCGGGCTGAGCCGGGATCACCTCGAGGGCGTTTCGGCATTCCTGGAGAAGCGGAAGCCGAACTTCCAGGGACGGTAACTAGACTCAGATGGGCAACACGCATTCCCTTATCCTGTTCCTTTGGCGCACATGGAGGTGAAGCCATGAACACGACAGAGGACTCCTTTCCGATCCTCGGTATCGACTACGTCCAGTTCCTCGTTGGCAATGCCAAGCAGGCCGCTCACTATTACAAGGCGCTGGGGTTCACTCCGATCGCCTGGATGGGCCTCGAGACGGGAAGCAGGGATCACGTCTCTTACTGCGTGCAACAGAACGAGGTGCGCTTTGTCTTCACGGGCGCGCTCGACGGGGATAGCCCGCTCGCCGATCACATCCGGCTTCATGGGGACGGAGTCCGCGACGTCGCTCTGAGCGTCCCCGACGCCGAGGAAGCCCATCGGGTGGCCGTCGACCGTGGAGCGACGAGTGTGGCCGAACCGGAGGTCTTCGAGGACGAGTACGGCAAGGTCGTGAAGGCCGGGATCGCCACGTACGGCGACACCATCCACTCCCTCATCAGTCGACCCGACTATTCCGGGGCTTTCTTCCCGGGGTTCCAGCCGATCGAGGGTGCCCACGACGATGGGGGCCTCGGGATCAAGTACATCGATCACGTCGTCGGCAACGTCGAGCTCGGGAAGATGAACGAGTGGGTCTCTTTCTACGAGCGGATCATGGGCTTCACCGAGCTCCGCCACTTTTCCGATGAGGAGATCTCAACTGAGTACTCGGCCCTCATGTCAAAGGTCGTATGGGACGGCGAAGGGAAGATCAAGCTCCCGATCAACGAACCCGCCGAGGGAAAGAACAAATCGCAGATCGAGGAGTACCTCGAGTACTACAAGACACCGGGCGTGCAGCACATAGCGATGGCGACGGAGGACATCGTCGCAACCGTCGAAGGCATGCAAGCAGCAGGCATCCAGTTCTTGCGGGTTCCCGGGACGTACTACGAGGACGTGAAGCAACGCGTGCCGGATATCGCGGACAAGATCGACGCGCTCCAGCGGCACGGCATCCTGGCGGACAAGGACGAGGACGGCTATCTCCTCCAGATCTTCTCGAAACCGGTACAGGACCGCCCCACGGTGTTCTTCGAGGTCATCGAGCGTCACGGGGCGAAGGGGTTCGGGGCCGGCAACTTCAAGGCGCTATTCGAGGCCATCGAGCGGGAGCAAGCGGCTAGGGGGAACCTCTGATGGAAGCGGTCTTCTCAAAAGGCAAGGTCACCCGACAAGCGCACGTAGGGATACCCGAGGGCACCTTCGAAGAAGAGCACGGTCGCGAGACGTTCTTCGGTCGCGCCTCACACCTCTATCGCACGCACCCCCCTACGGCGTGGACCCGGATCGATGGCCCCCTACGGCCGCGCGCTTTCGATCTGAACGAGATGAAGCCCGACGACATGACGGAACCGAACGGAAGCTGGCAGCTCATCGCCGGCAATGACGACGTTCGCCTTTTCGTCAGCAGGCGCGGCCGAGCCCATGGAGTACTTCCTCAGAGACTCCGATGGGGACGTTTGCTACTTCGTCCATCGGGGCGAGGGGACGTTCGAGACCGACTACGGCCCGCTCACGTACGAGAAGGGTGACTACGTCATCATCCCGAAGGGCACCACGCACAGGGTCGTGCCCGAGGGCGATGACAACTTCTTCTTCATCATCGAAGGCACCGGTGAGTACCACATCCCCGAACGTGGATTGATGGGAAGGCATGCGCAGTTCGACCCCGGTGTGCTCGAGATTCCCGAGCCCGATCCTCACGACGAGGCCGGCGAGTTCGAGGTTCGGGTGAAGCGGGACGGGGTGTTCACATCCCTGTGGTTCGCGTGGCACCCTCTCGATGTCGTCGGATGGCAGGGTGACCTATGTCCGGTGAAGCTGAACATCCTTCAGCACCGGCCGGTGTACTCGCCGAGCTACCACATGCCACCCGTCAGCGCATTGCACGTTCGCCAATCAGGCGTTCGTGATCTGTTCATTCGTTCCCCGACCGCTCGAAGAGGATCCCGCAGGTGCTGAAGGTGCCCTTCTATCACGCCAACATCGACGCGGACGAGGTGCTCTTCTATCACTCCGGCGACTACTTCAGCAGGGCCGGCATCGACGAGGGATACCTGACGCTTCACCCGCAAGGGGTGCATCATGGCCCACAGCCGGCCGCCATCGAGGCATCCAAGAGCAAGGAGCGCACGGACGAGGTTGCGGTGATGGTCGAGTCGGAGCATCCCTTGGTCCTGTAGCCCGAGGCTGAAGGCGTGGTCATCACGGAGTACGAGACCTCCTGGGCGCGCGGGATGGGATTGCTGGACGAGTAATTGCGTCTCTACCGCTACACATCCAATCGCGGCGGCTGGCAGCCACGTATCGCAGTGGCTGTCGGTGACCGGGGTCCGGTCGATCTTTTCGAGGCATGGTCGGACGCCAAGGGCCATGGGTTCGATTTCGAGGTAGACCGGTGGCTCACCTCGACGTTGTTGTTCATCGAAGAGGGCGCGGCGATGTGGCATCACGTCGAAGAGATCGTGCAAGCCACCTCGATCGAACCCTTGAACGTCGAGCGCGAGTCCGTGACCTGGTTGTGCCCCCTCGACAGAGCAGCATCGATCAAGGATTTCCTCGCTTTCGAGGATCACGTGAAAAGGGGCGCGGAGCGGCGGGGAACCGAAGTGCCGGGCTACTGGTATGAGGCGCCCGTCTATTACAAGGGAAACCATCGCGCTCTGCTGGGACCCGACGAAGAATGCCCCTGGCCCGCCTACACCGAACACATGGATCTGGAGCTGGAGCTAGCGATGATCGTCGGGAAGAGAGGGCGTGACGTGGACCCTGAAGTCCGCCCCCGAGTTCATCTTCGGGTTCACGGTGTTCAACGATTTCTCGGCACGTGACGTGCAGGCGCAGGAGATAAGCGCATGGTTGGGACCGGCTAAAGGTAAGGACTTCGCCAACGCCTTCGGTCCGTGCATCGTCACCGCGAACGAGCTGGGTCCGGAACCCGATCTGTCCATGATGTGCCGCGTCAATGGTGAGGAGTGGGGTCGGGGCCGGTCGGGAGATGCGCGGTGGAGCTGGGGCGACATGCTGGCTCACGTTTCTCGGGGAGAAGACATCTTCCCGGGAGACGTCTTCGGATCGGGGACTCCTGGTGGATGCTGTGGTCTCGACATCGATCGAAAGCTCGAGGCTGGAGATGTCGTTGAGCTCGAGATCGAGCGGATCGGAACGTTGCGCAACCCGGTCGGGCCGCGATCCGAGACCTAGGGCGATCCTCCGCTTCGCTCTGGTCAGCTCTCCAGAGCCAGCACCGCGGGATGCTCGAGAAGAGTTACGACGTCCAAGACGAACTTCGCCGCGGTCATCCCATCGAGCACTCGGTGGTCGAACGTGACCGAGAGGTTCATCATCTTGCGGATCACGATCTGACCGTCACGTACGACGGGGCGGTCGATAGCGCGATGCACGCCGAGGATCCCGGATTGAGGGTGAAAGACGATCGGCGTTGCCATCAATCCGCCGAAGGGCCCGGGGCTGGTGACGGTGAACGTTCCCCCACGTAGGTCTTCGGTCTTCAAGGTCCCCGCCCTCGCAGCAGTGGCGAACCGCTCGATATCCGATGCGATCTCCGCGAGCCGTTTCTCCTCTGCGTTCCGGACAACCGGGACCGTCAGACCGGCATCCGTGTCGACGGCGACACCGATGTCATAGCTGTCGTGAAAGACGATCTCTTGAGCGTCTTCGTCGAGCGAGGCGTTCATGGCGGGATAGTCCTGCAGTGCAGTGACCACAGCCTTGACGATGAACGGGAGGAACGTCAGCTTGATGCCGTCGGGATTGCGTTCGTTTGCTAGCTTGCGCGTAGCGTCCAATTCGGTAACGTCGCACTCCTCGACATGCGTGACGGGAGGCACGATCCGGTGGGCTTCGCTCATCCGATGTGCGATGGTTCGGCGTACCCCCCTCAAGGGCTCACGCCGCCCCGCCTCTGCCGAGCTTTCAAACCGAGCGGCGGGCGCGGAATGCGCCTCGACGTCGTTGCGAAGGATGCGCCCCCCGGGCCCAGTTCCCGTCACTTGCATCAGGTCGACGTTGAGGTCCCGAGCCAGCTTCCTCACCGGAGGCATCGCCTTGACGGCGTCCTCACCATTGCTCGAGGCTTCGGACGGCTGCGTCACCACAGGACCGGGTGCGACCGCCGCGGGGGCTGGAGGCGGAGGAGCTTCCGTTCGGTCGCGCGAGGGCACCTCTTCTCCGATCGTCACCAGTGTGGTGCCAACTGGCACCACTTCACCCGCCGCATGGTGGATCCGGTTCACCACCCCGGCGAAGGGTGAGGGAATCTCGGCCGTCGCCTTGTCGGTGATCACTTCAACGAGGGGGTCATCCTCGGCGATCTCCTGCCCCTCCTGGACGAGCCAGCGATCGATCTCTGCTTCGCCCACGCCCTCTCCGAGGTCGGGCAGCTTGAAAACCGGCATCAGAAGTCGAGGACCTTGTAAGCGCCGGCGCAGATCCGATCGACCGATGGGAGATAGTCGTCTTCGTTCGCGAATTGCGGGAAGGGCGCGTCGTATCCGGTTACGCGACCAACGGGGGCCTCGAGGTCGAGCATCACTCGTTCGTGAATGAGGCTCGAGATTTCAGCTCCGAGGCCGGCGGTTCGGGGCGCTTCGTGAACGACAAGGGCCCGGCCACACTCCGACGCCGCTTGGGTGATGGCGTCGACGTCGAGCGGGTACAGAGACCGGAGATCCACAACGCGGGCCTGGACACCCCGCTCCTCGGCGAGCCGGTCGGCCGCTTGAAGGGTTAGTGGCACCGTGGGTCCATAGGTGACGATCGCGAGGTCATCGCCTTCGCGGGCGATGCGCGCCGTGGGACAGGAGTCGTTCGGCCGCACCATTGGAGTCGCCGATGGTGAACGGGGGTTCGTCTGGAACCTCTTCGCGTCCCGCTCTGTAGATGCGCTTCGGCTCCATGAAAACGACCGGGTCGGGATGTTCGATGGCGGCGAGCAGCATGTCGCGGGCATCGTGGGGCGTCGTGGGGCAGACGACCTTCAAACCGGGAACGTGACAGAAGAGAGCCTCGGGAGAATCGGAGTGCAACTCCGGCGCCCGCACACCACCGCCGAACGGGATGCGGATGACTATCGAAGCGGGGAGCTCTCCCTTCGTGCGCCAGGCGTATCGCGCCGCCTGCACCACGATCTGTTCGAATCCCGGGTAGACGAAGACATCGAACTGGATCTCGACCACCGGCAGCAGACCATAGACGGCCATCCCGATGGCGCTCCCCACGATGCCCGCCTCGGCCAGGGGGGTGTCGACCACCCGCTCTTCCCCGAAGCGGTCGAGCAACCCCGCGGTGACGCGAAACACTCCCCCCGTTTGCGCGATGTCCTCACCCAGCAGAACGACGCGGTCGTCGGCTTCCAACGCCTGATACAGGCCTTTGTTGAGCGCCTCGACCATCGTCAGTTGGCTCACTTCGTGCCTTCCGCTTTGGGTTCTTCGTGATCGCCCGTGGTGGGTCCCGGCTGAGGTCCGAGAGGCTTGACCTCCGGCGGACGCTCGACCTCTTCGAGCTCGCGGAGCCCCTCGTCGAAACGTCCAGGGCATCCCCGTTGCGTAGATTCCTTCGAAGAGGATCTCGCGGCCCGGCTGCTCGATCGCCTCCATCTCCGTCACGGCGTCGGCGATCGTTCTCTTTGCCTCATCGGCCAACTCCTGCTCCTTGGAGTCGTCGAGAACCCCGATGCGCTTCAAAAAGGCGGCAGGTGCGCCCGAGTGGCTCGAGCGGAAGCCATTTGGCGGTCTCGGATTCATCGCGATAGAGCTTCGGATCGTCCGCGGTGCCGTGCGCTCTGAGGCGGTAGCAGTACGCTTCGATAAGGGTCGGGCCCTCGCCGTTGCGGCCG
This sequence comes from uncultured Actinomycetes bacterium, assembly GCA_963777015.1. Taxonomy (GTDB): domain Bacteria; phylum Actinomycetota; class CADDZG01; order CADDZG01; family WHSQ01; genus JACCXF01. The sequence goes on along the minus strand of CAVZOQ010000003.1, from coordinate 50,730 downwards.
CGATCCAAGGCATCCTTGGTGGCCTTCCAGCAGGCGATGGGATCGAAGCCGTCGACGCGGATCCCATTCATCCCGTAACCCGCCGCTTTCTCCGCGATCGTGGGGGTCGCCATCTGCTTGTTGATCGGAGTGGAGATCGCCCATTGATTGTTCACGCAGAAGAAGACCGTGGCCACCTTGAGAACCGCTGCGAAGTTCATAGCTTCATGGAAGTCGCCTTCCGATGTGGCACCGTCGCCGAACCAGGAGAGGGAGGCAACGTCGTCCCCGCGGATCTTCGCGGCCCAACTCAGGCCGGTCGCGTGCGGCAGGTGAGTGGCGATCGGGACACAGATCGGAGCCGACGCGATGGTCGCGAGGGTTATAGAAGCCGTGCTCGCCTCCGTATCCACGCCACCACGCGAGAACGGTAGATGGAGCCACCCCGCGCAGGATCCCGATCGAATTCTGACGGTACGAGGGGAACACCCAGTCGCGGTCCTCGCACGCGTACAGGGCGCCGGCTTGCGTGGCTTCCTCACCCCAGTAGAGGGCGTAGGTACCTATCCGTCCCTGTCGCTGTAGCGCCACCGCCCGTTCGTCGAACGTCCTGAGAAGCACGAGCCACCGGTAGAGCTCGATGAGATCCTTGTCCGTGAGGCCGTCCGGAACGTCGAGATCGGGCACCCCCGCGCCATCGCCTATGTACCTGAGGATCTGAGTCACGGTCAGTGCGCGGACGTTGGGCCGAACTCGCTGGTTCGTACGAGGCGGATGCGCCCGATCTTGCGGATGCGGTCCTCCGCGTATTCCATCGCCGCACGCGCAGTGGACAGATCCCGCTCCCGAGACATCGCGAAGATGTGCTGCAGTTGCCGGTAGATCCCCTCGACCTCGTGCCATGGCGCGCTCGCGGTCGTATCCGCGCAACTCGTCTTCGACGTTGATCAGTCCGCCGGCGTTGATCACGAAGTCCGGGGCGTAGAGGATGCCCATGTCGCGTAGTTTGTCGCCGTGTTCATCGGTGGCGAGCTGGTTGTTGGCAGCACCAGCGATGACCTTGCATTTGAATTCCGAGATGGTGTCGTCGTTGATCAAGCTGCCGAGAGCGCAGGGGGCGAAGATGTCCACCTCGAGCTTGTGTATCTCGGGCAGTGGGACGGTTTCGATCCCGTGGTCCGACACGGCCCGGGCCAGGTTGTCGACGTCGATGTCGGCAACGGTGACCTTCGCTCCTTCCTTGACCAGGTATCCGCACAAGGCGTGGCCGACCTTGCCGACGCCCTGGATCGCGATCGACCGACCGGTGAGGTCGGGATCTCCGAAGACCTCGAGCGCGCAGGCCTTGATGCCTTGCATGACTCCGTAGGCGGTGACCGGTGAGGGATCTCCCGACCCTCCCCAGGTATGAGAGCAGCCGGTCACCCAACGGGATTCTCTTCGAACGATGTCCATATCTCCCAGCGCGGTGCCCACGTCCTCTGCCGTGATGTACCGGCCGCCAAGGGTCTCGATGTAACGGCCGTAGGCCCTCAGGAGCTCCTCGGTCTTGTCCCGCTTCGGGTCGCCGATGATGACGGCTTTTCCTCCGCCGAGGTCCAGCCCGGCGGCGGCGGCCTTGTAGGTCATCCCCCTCGCGAGGCGCAGGACGTCTACGAGCGCCTCTTCCTCGGTGGGATATGGGTAGAAACGCGTTCCCCCGAGAGCCGGGCCGAGGGCCGTGGAATGAATGGCAACGATCGCCCGGAGCCCGGATTGATCGTCGGAACAGAAGACCACCTGCTCGTAGCCATCCCCATCGATGTGCTCGAACACGCTCATATATGAGCCATCTCCTCTACCTGTGGTGGGTCAAATCGTTTTCCTGAATGGTACGCCCCCTGAATGACGGAGGCCTGTCCCACAGGGTGGTTACGATTGCGCCCGTGATCAGAACCGCCTACCTGAGGGTGTACCAGCCGTTGTCGGCCTTCTCCGAGGAGGAGAGGGGCCGCTGGCTCGCTCAGCCGGAACACCACAACCAGACGCTGTGGGGGCCCTCTCGCAAATGGTTGGTGGCGTCGACCCTGCCCTCTTCCGAGGCCGGGGTCGAGTCGGAAGGCGCATTCGTCCGCCGGATCGACGATGACATCTACGTGTGCCCCTACCGCACCCGCCTCAGGATGCTGGCCGGGTTGCTGGCTTTCCGTCAGAGCGTCCCCGAGGAGGTCGCGGAGGCGTTCGTGCCCGAGCAGGTCGCTCACTCGGCGGCCCGGGAGCTCGCTGCCCTCAGCGATCGGGAACCGGATATCCGCTCTCACATCCTTCATGCGAACTGGCACGTTCCTCTCAGATGGTTCGCCGCGTTCGAGGGCTCGGAACGGATCCTGATCGAGGACCGCGAGGGTCTTCGGATCCGCTACGAAACCTCCCTCGGGACCGCGAGGGAACGATTGTCCCGGGCCCTCGAGATCCTGGAGGGGTCGGGGATCGACGAAGACGTCTCGGTAGCCGTGCGCGAGCTCTACGACTGGATCCATGGGTTCACGGGCGAGGGCCTGGTCGAGCTCGACTACGGCCTCGTCGCCGGCATGTTCGAGGACGAGGAGCTGGTCGACGATGCTTCGGCGTCCGAGGTCCGATCCTGCTTGGATGCTCTGGCGGCGGGGGACCTGGTGCGGGCTGGCCGCCTGTTCGCGACGTTGAGCGAGCGGTGGAGCGCCGTCCGCGCCCACGAGGTGATGAACTAAGGCTCCCGAGCCCGGCCCCCGCCCTTTGTACGCCGTGTACGTTCCCTGAAAGAGGGTTGGCCGAATTGGCGATTTAGGACGTTTAGGACTAGTTGAAGGTAACTATCTGAGACATAGTCCCGAAACGTCGCAAAAATGACCCTTTCTAGCCATTCCGCTTGCCATGCGGCTTAGACGATGATGTTGGCGGCAGCTTTGGCCGAGTTGCCTACCGTTGCCGGGTTTGTGGCCCGGCCGTTGAGCGGTATCAGCTCTAACATTGGAGGCTGTATGAAGAGCCAGAAGGACGACTCGCTGCTGACTCCGGCCGAGGTCGCCGCGCTCTTCCGTGTTGACCCTAAGACGGTCACCCGGTGGGCCAAGGCGGGGAAGCTGTCTTCGATCCGGACGCTCGGTGGGCACCGCCGTTACCGCGCCGACGAGGTTCGTAGATTCCTCGACGGGGCGAAGCAGTCCGGAGTTGACGCCGACCTGTCACAACCGATCGGCTAAGTCCGCAAGAAACGAATAGGACCCGGCGAGAGATCGCTCGGGTCCTTTTTCGTTCCGGGCTCTTGGATCTGCGTGGCGAGGGGCAGAATCGAACTGCCGACACCGCGATTTTCAGTCGCGTGCTCTACCAACTGAGCTACCTCGCCGGAACGCCCCGGGGGACGGCCCCCGAGGATAGCAACCTGAGGAATGTCGTCGGGCGCTCGTTTGGTACTCTCGTGCCTTCGGAGCCCCAGTGGAGCAGTCAGGAGTGCTCATCTCCCTGTCAAGGAGAAGGTCGCCAGTTCAAATCTGGTCTGGGGCGCCACCCGCTATCCGATCTCCCTAGAATTTCCGGGAGCCAGCACAGCAGCTCCTCCTATCAACTATTGGAGCTCATCGGTCGATTCCCCTGTATGCGTGCCCTCCGCGTGATGCTGCTCAGCGCTCTGGTTCTCTCCCTCTGGATCCCGGGATCCGTAAGCGCGGCTCCTCCTCCGGAGCCCTGGCACCCGCTTCCCGGGACCAGCTGGCAGTGGCAGCTCTCCGGGACGGTGGACCAGAGCGTGGACGCCGAGGTCTACAACGTCGATCTCTTCGAGAACGGCTCGGGAGTGGTCTCGGACCTTCATGCCGCGGGGCGCAAGGTGATCTGTTACATGAGCGCCGGCAGCTTCGAAAGGTGGCGGGGCGATGCCGACTCCTTCCCCACGGGTGTCAAGGGGAAGAGCAACGGGTGGCCGGGCGAACGCTGGCTGGACATCCGGCGCCTCGGGGTCCTCAAGCCGATCATGCGAGCTCGTCTCGATATGTGCCGGGCGCGCGGATATGACGGCGTCGAGTTCGACAACGTCGATGGATACGCCAATCGAACCGGGTTCCCCCTGACGGGATCCGATCAGCGCGCCTACAACGAATGGCTCGCTAGGGCCGCTCACGAGCGGGGATTGGCGGCCGGGTTGAAGAACGACCTCGGGCAGATCGTGGCGCTTGAACCCCACTTCGATTTCGCGGTGAACGAGCAGTGCTTTCAATATCGAGAGTGCAGCCGTCTTGCTCCCTTCATCGATCATGGCAAGGCCGTCTTCCATGTCGAGTACGTGGTCGAACCCGAGGACTTCTGTCCGCGCACCACCGAGCTCGGGTTCAGCTCGCTTCGCAAACGCTGGGCGTTGGGGGCCTGGAGGATCGCCTGTAGCTGAGTCGGAGTTATTCGAGCGCCAGGTCCACCGCTTCGGCCTTGTCCGTCTGACGGTCCGACATCTCGAACCCACACTTCTCCAGCACGCGGAGGGATCCGAGGTTGTGCGCGGCCACGTGCGCGTGCAGGGGCCGAACGGCGACGAGCTCGAGATACTGCGTCAGAGCGCGCGTAGCTATACCCCTACCCCAGAACTCCTTGTCGATCCAGTAGCCAACCTCACGCACGCCGTCCTGCTCCCAGCTGACGACGTTGCCGGCGACCTCGCCCTCGACAACGACCGTACTTACGATGCACGACTCGTCGTCCATGATCTTTGCCCAGTGCGCCATAAACGCGTCGTGGTCTCGTGAAGTGAACGCAGCCATGTGGGCGGCTTCGGGATCGAGCTGATGCTGATAGAAGAGTGGGAGGTCGGACTCGGCCACTGGACGCAACTCGACCGTCTCGATGGAGGGTTCCTGCAGGTTTTCCCGGGCCACGTGTTCTCCTCATATACATTGCGGATCTCAGCACTACCGTCGCGGCGGGTCCTCGCCGCGTCAAGGACCGGGCCGAACGAGCTCATCCGCCTCCGTACCAGTCCTCGTCACCCACGCCTAAGCGGTGGTAAGACAAACCATTGACAAGACCCTTGGGGCTCTTGTTCCCTGTACCTCCACTCACGTTTAGGGGGCGCACGATGCACGTATCTCCTCGTTCGACGATCCCGGTCTTGCTCGCGCTGCTGAGCGCGCTCCTCATACCCGCTTCGGTGGGCGCCGCTCCGGCCTGCTTCGGCAGGTCCGCGACGTTGTCGGGTCACGGACGCCTGATCGGGACGCCCGGCGACGATGTGATCGTCGGTTCGAACCGGGCCGATCTGATCAAAGGGAAGGGCGGGGACGATCGGATCTGCAGCAGAGGCGGAGCCGACGCCGTCTACAGCGGGTCCAGTCGAGACCGGGTCCGTGCCGGTGGGGGTCCAGACTTCGTGTTGGATTGGAAGGGAAACTCGGATCGTCTCTGGGGTGGAGCGGGCCCGGACGACATCTCGATCAAAGGTGGCATGGAGTCGTCGTTGTTCGCGCACGACGAGTTGTTCGGTGGCAAGGGCAAGGACGTCCTCAAAGGGGGCTTCTCCGAGGAGACCATCCGTGGTGGCCGAGGGGACGACCTGATCGACGGTCGGATGGACCATGACGAGCTGTTCGGCGGGCCCGGTCAGGACGTCATCACCGGCGGTCCCTTCATCGATACGTTCTACCTAACGGGTGATGGGGACACCGTGGATGGTGAGAGTCCTCCCTCATCCGACTGGGTCAGCTACGAAAACGCGTCCGGCGCGATCGAGGTCGACCTTGCCGAAGGATCGGGAGGTCTGGCCGGCGATCCGCGGGACAACATCGACGGCGTGACCAGTGTCACCGGGTCTCCCTTCGGCGACTCCATCGAACTGAATGGGAGCGCGAACGTCGTGGACGGCGGCGCAGGCGCCGACTCCATCGACGGCCTGAAGGGGCGTGACTGGTTGCGGGCCCAAGCTGGGGACGACACCGTCGACGGCGGGGACGGTCGAGACATCCTGGAAGGCAACGCGGGGACCGACACATGTCTGAACGGCGAAACGCACCGCAGCTGCGAGGTCACCGGCCCCTAAGCTCCACCGCAACTCGAGGGGGCCTGCCTGACGGACCGCGGTAAAGACGCGCTGCGCCCTCTCGTGCGTTCCCGCAGGAGCGATATTCGCTTACGTCCTCACGGTTTGATTGCCTCCTCGCTCACCAACCCATAGCCGCAGCTTGATGGCACGTCCTGGCTGAGATCTCCTCGATGCCAATCGCGTAGAGGTCTCAACTTCCGCGTCAATTAACGAGCCAGGCCGCATCACTGACGGGGAGTCGATCCGGCCGCGGCCGGCTGTTGGTTTCCTCAACCTGCTTGGGACAGGTGCATGGACGCACGCGACTCGATCACCGCCGACTCGCGCGCATCGCGCCGTCGAATGGAATGACGTTTTCACGTTCGCAGGCGAACACCTTTCTTGTTGCAGCCATGACAACCACAGTTCCCTCCACGGGGTTTGGTAACAGGATCCCGAAACGACGAAGGGAGGAGAGACAAATAAAAACAATCACTGCAAGCCGGGGCGGGGTTCAACGCCACAACCAACCCTCAGGAAGTGGTGCTCTCGGAATGTTCTAACCCAACCGTGACTGGTTGATTCAGAAGGCCAAACCTTTGCCCCTCTAGGGAGCTCCACTCATTGGGCTCCTCCCGCCAACAACTCCGAGGGGGAAGGGCAAAGATAATGAAGAAGCTATTGATACTAGCTATCACTGGCCTGACCGTTCTTGGACCGACTATGGGCTCACAGAGTCTCGCCTCAGTTCAAGAGATTGCGCAACCAAACATCCTGGTCGTCGTCACCGACGATCAACACGCAACGCGGCTAGGCAGGTTTCAACCTGCAACCAAAGCATGGCTTCAGGGTGGGGGCACGACGTTCACAAATGCCTACGCGTCAACGCCACTCTGCTGCCCGTCACGAGCCTCGTTAATGAGCGGCCGTTACGCTCATAACCACGGCGTCCTCTCGAACGGTGGCGGAGAAGAGCCGGGCCAAAGGGCCCTTGACCACGATACGACGATGCAGGCCTATCTACAGGGCGACGGATATCTGACTGGTGTTGTCGGAAAGCTATTCAACGGGTGGCCGCTCAGAAAGGTTCCCCCCTACTGGGATCACTTCGCGATCAACCGCGGAGGGTACCGAGACATCATGTGGAACATCAATGGGACGGTCGAACCCATCAGTACCTACTCGACCCGGTTCGTCGGCGATCAAGCCTCGGGTTTCATCAAAGACTCGGAGAGGAGGGACGAGCAGCCTTGGATGCTCTACCTTTCTCCATACGCACCGCATCGACCCTGGAAGGTGCAGAAGAAGTACGCGGACTCTCCGGTTAATCGGTGGGAGGGCAATCCGGCCGTCCAGGAGCACGATCTGGCCGACAAGCCGCCGTGGCTTCGATCCGGAACCTGCGCGATCAAGTGTGGTCGCCGCGTACGGGCCGGGCAATCCCGGTTGCTCAGATCGGTCGATGATCTCGTTCTGAAGCTGCGGGAGAAGCTAGCGGAGTTCGATGAAGCGAATACTCTGGTCATCTACATTTCCGACAACGGTTACCTCTGGGGCGAGCACGGAATGGACGCCAAGGCCCAGCCTTACGTTCAATCGTCGCGGGTGCCCTTGATGATGAGGTGGCCGAGACATGTCGAGCCGGGGACCGTTGACAAGCGCTTCGCCCTCAACATCGATATCGCTCCAACTATCTTGGCTGCCGCCGGCGTCGCGGTCGGTGAAACGCCGATGGACGGTCGTTCCCTGCTAATCGACTCTGCTCGCAACCGAGTTCTCTTGGAACATTGGTGCAGCAACGGTCAACAAAAGTCGCTGAGCGGTTGCGATCGCTGGGCTTCAACCCGAACTCACGACTACCAATACATCGAGCGCTACGATGCAGAGGGCGAGGTCATTTTCCGGGAGTATTACGACAACGCCACTGATCCCTGGCAGCTGTCCAACTTACTCAAGGGCGGCGATCCGAAAGATCGCACGAACCTTCGTGCGCTCGCCTCGCAGCTTCTGGCTGATAGGTCTTGCGTCGGCGGCCTGTGCCCCTAACGGAGTTCAGCGGACCTTCAGGGTCGACGGGTAGCGTCTCGATCCTTGAAGACCGTTCCCTAGCGGAAAGCGGGACTCACATGGTCAAGCACAGGCTGTTCGCAGCGTTTGTTTCGTTCCTGGTTCTGTTGGCGGCGACCGGACTGGCGGCTTGCACGGACGATGGTGAGTCGTCCTCTGCGAACGCAGCCTCTTCCTCCGAGAGTGAGACCGCGACTGCATCCGCCGATGCGACCCCAACGTCAGAGACATCAGGATCTTCGGAGCTTCCGCAAGGTGATGACCCCGTCGACCTCGACCCGGCCGACTTCACGACCAAGATCGACAATCCCTATTTCCCGCTGATCCCCGGCACGAAGACGACTTACCGCGAGGTCGATGAGGAGGGTAACGAACTCAAGGTAGTCGTCATCGTCACGAGGGAAACGAAGGAGATAGCCAACGGGATCACGGCTCGCGTCGTGCGCGACACCGTTACCGAAGATGGCGAGCTCGTGGAAGACACGTTCGACTGGTACTCGCAAGATGCTGAGGGCAACGTCTGGTACATGGGCGAGAACACGGCCGAGTTCGAGAACGGGAAGATCAAGACCAAAGGGGGCTCGTTCGAGGCCGGCGTCGACGGCGCGCTCCCGGGGATCATCATGCCGGCCGACCCCCAGCCGGGACTCGCCTTCCGCCAGGAGTACTACGAAGGCGAAGCCGAAGACAACGGTGAGATCCTGAGCACCGAGGAGATGGTCGACGTGCGGATCGGGCATTTCGTCGACGTTCTGATGACGAAGGACACCAACGCGATCGAGCCCGATGTTCTGGAATACAAGCTGTACGCGAGAGACGTCGGCATGGTGCTGGCTCTGGGCATCTCGGGCGGAGGTGGGCGGGAAGAGCTCGTCAAGAAGGACAAGGTCTCCGGCTCCGCGGGAACCGGACCACTTGGCTCCCCGAACCCCTAAGGCGTCCTGACGAGTGCACCATGATCCATTGACAAGGTCCGATCGGATCGCCGGCTTCCAGGGCGATTGTTGGCGATGTCTTAAGGACAACCTGCTCCTGAACAGTCTGCGGCTCGTTTGAGGTGCACGTGCAGCCTGAGTAGCCGAGACCGGCTAGGGCCGGAACGCTTCTTTCCGTCTCTCAGCAGGTTCCTCAATTGCCAAGGGTCTCTGCGGAGGTTGTAGTACTCCCGGAAGGTACGCCTTCCCTCAGAATCGAAGTACTCGATGTACTGCAAGCGGCGGGTGCGCAACGACTTCCAAGATGGAACGGAAGTTCCCTGTTTCCAATGTTCCAGCAAAAGCCTTCTTCGTCTCCAGGATTTCAATAATGACCGACCGTCTACGACGTGTTGCGGGTTGATTCCAGCTGCATCCAGGATGGTGGGTGCTACATCGATGTTCGCAACAGGTTTTGGGGTTCTTATGCCCCGCCTAACTCGACCCGGCCAGCGGATCGCAAATGGAATCTCGATCGACTGAGTGTAGGGGTGAAGCTTTTCGGACAGCCGATGCTCGCCCCACATGAAGCCGTTATCAGAGACAAAGATCGCCAGTGTCCTGCGGTTTTCTCTCTTCCTCTTGAGCGTTCTGAAGACTCTCTGAACCAGATCGTCAACGGATTCAAGAGATCTCAACTGCTTGAGTCGAATCTCTCGACCCCGTACTGAACGTCGTAGGTGGGATACGTCGCACGTAGGGGGGTTTATCCCTCCGCCCATCCTCTCGGATGGCGGGGTTTCCCTCCCAAGCTGGGTATAGACGATCGGCATACCGTCGTTGCGCGGTGGCGGGTAGATGCGGAGCAGGGGGAGTGAGGTAGAGGAACCACGGCTTCCGATCGTGCACCTCTGCTTGACGGAGGAATCGAACTGCCTTCTGTTGAACATACTCTGTGGCGTATGTCTCGACGATACGAGCCTCTCCGTTGACGTTCCACTTCCCATTCCTGTAACGATTGTCGCTGCCGCTGGATGAGATCGCCCACTTCTCGAAGTAGGGAGGGTCGCGCGAGACGGGCCAACCATTGGCGAACTTGCCGTAGATCGCAGATCTGTAACCGTTTTCGGTGAGGTATCGCTGAAGAGTGTGTGTCTGGTCGAGGTTGCCGATGCCCGCATTCCCCTTGACGCCGTGATTATGAGCGTATTGCCCTGTAAAAATGGAGGCACGGGCGGGACAGCATCGAGGCGTGGTTGCGACTGCGTTCGTGAACCTGGTGCCTCTTCTAAAGAAGATGCGCCGAGTCGATCCCATGCCTCGCATTGTGTCTGTGGCGCGTTGGTCATCGGTAACGATGACTCAGGACGTTTGGCCTTCGGCGAGCTTGGCCCTGCGCTCTTCCGGGAAGTTGCACAACGAAGATTGCCAGTAGCACCGATGCGGCCAAAGTCGAGGTCCTTGTCATCGCGTACCTCCTTGCATGTGGGATTGCAAGAAGATCGTGCGATTAAAGGTCTATTGATTCTGTTGTAACGCTTACACAATCATTGTCGTGTTACTAACTCTGCTCATAGTTGTTTAGGGGAAGTTGCGACGTTGTTTAGTGGAGGTTGCGACTGACTCACCCTGTTGGACGTTGCAGTAGGTTGCAAGAGGATGGAATGCATGAGTCGAAACAGCAATGTCGACAACACGTTTGCCATTCGGTGACGACCAGGGTCATCATGCGGTGACCTACCCGGTTTTCCAAGGGCACTCCACGTCCCTGGGAAGGAAAGGGATGGCTGCATTGCAGCGAGATCGTTTTTCGGCAACCTATGTGCGTGAGGGCAACATTGGCCGGCGGGTCGGTCGGATCCCGGACGGGTGGCTTGTCCGCCTGGTCAATGAGCACTACGTAATTCCTACTGGCATCGCTGGATCGAACAGGTCGTCAGGGCCGTGACGATCGCCCGGGTTGTAAGCGGCAGGATGTTGACAATGGCAGCAGTCTGCACCGGGCTTCTGTTGACTTTCGTTGCCTGTGAGCCGGAAGGGACGACGGAGCCGGACGAATCTGAGAAGCCGCCTCTTGCAAGCGCTCCCGGCGACAGACTATTGGTGGTGAACGCGAACCTGCGCGAGTCACATCCAAATTGGCCGGACGACATCAGGGCCCAAGACCGTTTGCTCGATCTTGAGTCGATGCAGGAGCTAACCAATTTTGCGAATCATGTGCGAGAGCACGTCCCTTATGCTCCAGACATTCTCCTGCTGCAAGAAGTCATAGGTCCAAGCGCCGAGCAGACAGCGAAAGAGTTACAGGCGACTCTTCATCGGCCCTACCGTGCAATCGTTATGGGTGAGGGATCGAACCTAGTAGGGCCGAAAGGAGACGACTACAAACACAAACGAAATACCGCGGTGATCATCGATGAGAGCAGGATCGCGTTAATAGGGAGCTCGGGATTTACAACGTTGGAGATGAAGCCGGGCGACGAGCCACCCGAGGAGCCTCGCATTGCTCAGGAACAGGCGTACGCACTCCTTCGACGTCGCGGATCAGGATTGAACATCGCGGTCATGAGTGTTCATTGGTCAACCACGTATCACTTCGCCTCTATCGAAGCTGCTGCCGTGCGACGCATGGACTGGGCCAAGCGGCGACGGCCTTCATGGCCTCTCGCTTTCCGAAGGTCGATATCAGCATCATGGCTGGGGAGTTCAATGCGCCCCGTTGCCGGGCCCAGCCGGAGACACTCGATTGTCGGGAATCTTCGACTTGGAGGACCCTCACCTCCAGGGAAAACGCGTATCGAGATAGCGTTTACTTCGCGCATCGCAACTCGCCAGAGGAGTATGGTCGACAGGTCGAGAATCGGTCGGGCTCTGCTCGGAGGATCGACTTCATTTTCGCGAGAGCGAAAGTTTTCGATGCCTCGCGGTCCATCAACTACAACACTGAGATGTTCACCCCCGGATTCATCTCGGACCACAAGTACGACTTCGCCCTGCTAGGCCCGATTGAACCACCACCCTGAGCTGGTCCACCCGACCGTTACGGGACTAGGAAAAGACGAGGTGATTAACATGTCGAGGATCTCCTCTGCGAGCGAATTCCCGGCCGGGTTTGCCGCCCGCCAGACGCGCGCCAAGCCGACGTCCCGTTAGGGTGGCGAGGTCTGCTTTACCGCTTGGCCGGTAGCGAGCGGGCATAAGCTCGTGCCGAGCCCTACCCACTTCGCGAGCTGGCGCTTAGTGCGTACATCACCCGGGTCGATTCGGACCCATCCCTTCATCTGCCGGCCGCGCATCTCCATGAGGCGCGCGTTCGTAGTGGCGACGAGCGTTTCTGACTGTGCTGGGTCGATACGAACCAACACGCCGCCCTGGCCGCTTGCGGCGACGGCCATGTTGCCCCGGATGAGAAATGCGAGCCCGCCGAACATCTTCTTTTCCGTCAGGTTGGCTTCGCCGCCGAGCTGTTCACGTATGCGATGCGCGAGTGCCTCGTCGTACGCCACGGAGGCGATCGTACGGCACGAGCAAGGGACGCTACGCCTGAGTTATTCGGCGGGATCTGGGTGATGCATCTCCTCTTCAGCCTGCGTGAACGACCCCGGTGGAGCGCCTGGCGATCAGCACGAAGGCATGCTTAGTCTCGTTCCTGGATTTCGCCGGGATTCGAAAACTACGGTGACCCAGACCCTGCCGCTCTTGCGCTTCGTGCCGATACCCACGAATCGGAAGCCGGCGAGGTTGTTGGCGCGGTGGGCGGGGCTGTTCATGAACATCCTGTGGAGTCGCTTTACCCCTCCTGCCACTCCAACGTTCTCTCCAAGGCTTCGCCAGCGTGTGACGCGGCGAGCTAGAGCAGCGGATGGTGTGTGGTAGAGCGTGCGACTTTTCACCATGCCGTTGGTGTGTTTCCGAGCGACCCGTGACAATTGAGGGTCCAGTCGAAGCCGATTATGTCCAGTAGCGTCTCGGGCCCCGTTGATCTTTTGGGCCATGCGGCGCTCCGCCGGCTTGTAGTTCCAGCAAGATCCGGCTTGCGCCGGGACGCTGGGAAACGCGATGGCTAAGAGCATCGCCATGCCGATCCCCACGATGGAACGTAAAGTTCCCACAGATTTCCCCCCTGACGGCCCCTCGGTCTTTGGCGCAGGAGGGGACTGTTCTAGCCGGAGGCCCTGAAAGGCCACGCTGAATCCCCAGCCACAGTTCCTCCTTCAAGGGTGGGCGCATGCCCGTGGGATAGACATCCCCCATAAGACTGGCCCGCCGCTCCAAACGAGGCCCCCATTCGGGGGAGCAGGCCCATCGAGCTAGGGTTCAGCTCGCTTCGCTAAGGCTGGGCGTTGGGGGCCTGGCTAACTGTATTGATGCTCCGGGAGGCCGCTCACGGTCGTCTTCATGACAGGGCCGCCCCGACGCCAAGCACCACCACTGTTAGACCGCGCCAGCATGACGAGCAGCGGCCAGACGAACCGCAGGTAGGTTCCATACGGAACCCTTGCGATCGCGAGGCCCCCCATCACGACCGCGGATGTGGGGATGAACAGGTTCATGAGTCCGGAGGCGCTTTGGTACGCGGTCACGACTAGGTGCGCGGGCACCTCTGAGAAACTCGCCAGGGGCGCCATGATCGGCATCGCCACCGTGGCGAGCCCCGACGAGGATGGGATCAAGAACGACAGGGGCAGGAACAAGCCGTACATCACGATCGAGAACCCGGCCTTCCCTACATCACCCAACGCGACCTCGGCCCAGTGCAGAACGGTGTCAGTGATCTCGCCGTTGTTCATGATCACGGTGATCCCGCGGGCGATCCCGATGATCAACGCCACCCCCAACAGGTCTCGCGCTCCTGCGACGAACGTCTCGGTTAACTCTCCCTCATGCATCCGTGCGACCAACCCGATCAGGATCGAGAAAAGGATGAACGATGCGGTCATCTCGGGGAACCACCACCACAGAGTGGGCAACCCGACCCCGAGATCCTCCCAGGGGATCACTCCGTACATCATCACGAAGAAGGCAAGTCCGAAGAGAGTGAGGATCAACTTGTGACGCGCTGTGAGCGTGGCAACTGCCTCGCCCTGGTTCCCCTCGCTGCTGCCGAAATGTGCCTCGTTCTCTGCCTTCATGTCGGCGACGAGCGACTTCGAAGGATCCTTCTTCACACGATCCGCGTATCGAAGTACGAAGAAGATGCCGAGCACAAGCCCGACAATCAGGATGATCAATCGCGAGACCAAGCCTTCGCTGATGGAAGTGTCGGCGAAGCCGGACGCGATACCGGTCGCGAAGGGATTGATGGTCGATCCGAGCACCCCGATCCCGCAACCCAGGAGGACCACTGAAGCTCCCGTAAGGGCATCGTAGCCAGCGGCGATCATGACGGTGATGATCAGGGCATCGAAAGCCAGGCTCTCCTCCGCCATCCCATAGCTCGTCCCGCCGGCCGCGAAGACCCCCATGAGGAGGGGGATCATCCACCTCTCGCGGCCCTTTAGCTTGAGGACGAGTCTCGTTATCCCGGCTTGGATCGCTCCCGTCTTCATCGTTATTCCGAGGAAGCCCCCGATCACGATGATGAACAGCGCCACGTCGATCGCGCCGAACAGGGTTCCCCTGTTGTAGAAGTCGATGTTCCCCTTCTTGTTCTCGACACCGTAAAGGCCATTGATCGGGGCCTTGAGGGAGTCCTCTACGATCCTCTGCGGGTTGGATTCGATCTCTTTGTAGGTTCCCGGGATCGGTGACCCCTCTTTATCCAGGTCGTAGGTGCCGGCCGGCACGAACCAGGTCGCCAGTGCGGCGAGGACGATAAGGATGAACAGGATGGTGTACGCGGAAGGTAGGGAGAATCGCTTCTTCCCCGCGCCCTGTGGTGCTTCCGTCTTGGCGGCCACCTCAAGCCTCCTTCGGTTCTGGTTGCGGCTCCGGAAGTACGGCGCCTCTAGTTGAAGCTGTGGTCTCGGGTGCCGCTGGGTCACCCCGGAGACGTGTCACGTGGAAACCGAGGAACCCGAAGACAACGGCAAGGATGGGGCTCAGGATGTTGAAGAAGCAGTAGGGTAGATACGAGATTGTCGAGACCCCCAGTACGCCCGCGATGTAGGCTCCGCAACTGTTCCATGGGATGAGGACGGACGTGACCGTTCCGGCGTTCTCGACCGCGGTGGAGAGGTTCTGAGGAGCCAGCCCCCTCCGCTGGAACTCCTTGCGGAACATGCGAGCCGGCAGCACGTCGGCCACGTACTGATCGCCCGCGATCACGTTCAAGCCGATCCCGGCCCCCACGACGGAGCTGATCAGCGTGCCCGTTGAACACGCCCACGACACGATCGGCTTCAATAGGCGGTCGAGGAAGCCGGCATGCTCAACTATCGCAGCGAACGAGAGGGCTCCGAGTATGAGCCAGACCGTGGTCAGCATGCTTGCCATTCCCCCGCGCGAGAACAGGGAATCGATCGGGCCGATCCCCGAATCCGATACGAATCCATTGGCCATGGCCCCGTAGATCGCTTCCACCGAGGTGGCGAACGCGGATTGGCCGGGCCCGCCGGCGAAGGCCTCCACCGAGTTCCATTGGGTGATCGGCGCCATCAGGCCGGCGAGGAGGGCACAACCCATCAGCGCGAGGAACGGCGGCACTTGCTTGAAGGTAAGGAAGATCATGAGGAAGAGCGGCAACAGGTTCCAGAACGAAATGTTGAAGACCGACTCGATCGCGTCCTGGGCGGTCTTCTTGTCAACGGCCCCGGACACATCACCTGTGAGACCCAGGACGGCGAAGATGATGAGGCTCACCCCAAGAGCGGGGAGTGCGGTCCACAGCATGGCCTTCACGTGCTCCATTACGGTGAGACCGCCGACCAGCTGGGGGACCAGAATCGTGGTCTCCGACAACGGTGTCATCTTGTCGCCGAAGTAGGCACCTGAGATAACAGCGCCAGCGGTGATCTCTGGGGAGACTCCGATGACGTTTGCCATACCGACGAAGGCGACTCCGAGGGTCCCCGCCGTCGTCCACGAGCTGCCGGTGATCATCCCCACCACGGCGCACACCAGAGCCGCCACGACGAAGAACCAGTTCGCGCTCAGGATGCCGATGCCAAAGTGAACGACCGTGGGGATCGTTCCCGCCATGTTCCAGGTGCCGATCAACGCGCCGACTGCAAGCAGGATGAAGATCGCACCCATAGCAGACGAAACGCCGCTAACGGCAGCCTCCCGGATCTGAACGATCGTGTGCCCGTTCTTCAGGGCGATCAAGCTGGCGAACGCAGCGGCCAGGAGCAGCGCAACCTGGAGCGGACCGTTCGCCGCGTCCACGCCGAAGAGGACGATCGTGAGCGCGAGCAACGCGATCAGGACGAGGATCGGAAGCAGCGCGTCGAGGAGGCTGGGCGGCCTCGGCTCCTGCACCCTCGGCCCTTGCGACATCAGTTCGCCGTCGTCGAAACGAGGTTACGGAGCGCTCCGATCTCGTCGCCGCGACGATGGTCCGGACCCCTGGCGAAGGCCACCAGGCCGATGATCAACAGAGTTACGATGATGCAGATGACCCACGCGCGGAGGTTGTCCATCGTGGCTTCCTAAAGTGGATCTCGTTGGACCGGACAGGTCATGCAGTGTCCGCCGCCTCTGCCTTTACCGAGCTCGAAGCCTTCGATCTCGACCACCTCGACACCGGCCTCACGCATCTTCGAGATCGTGAAAGTGTTGCGCTCGTAGGCCACCACCACTCCCGGTTCCAACGCGACCACGTTGTTACCGTCGTCCCACTGCTCTCGCTCCTGCTGATAGTTGTCTCCTCCGGTCTCGACAACGTGCAGCTTTGGGACGTCAAGCGCATCGGCGACCGCCGTGAGAAAGTCCGGCTCCTCGGTGACATGGAACCGTCCCTCGGAATCTCCAGGACGGAGGCTGATGGCTCGGATGTTTTTGACGACCTTCGGATAGGCCGTTGCCTTGTCCCTGTCGAGCAGGGTGAACACCGTGTCGAGGTGCATGTGGGCGCGGTCCTTCGTCATCACGGCCGCGATCACGCGTTCCGCAGCGCCTTTGGTAAACAAAGCGCTGGCGATCTGTTCGATCATCCGCGCTTGCGTTCGCTCGCTCATCCCGATGAGGACCGTTCTGTTGCCGATGGGTTGTACGTCCCCTCCCTCGAGTGAAGAGCGACCGAAATCCTCCACGTTGAAACGCCCGTCGTCGCCCAAGTGCGGGTACCAGTACTCGAAATCAGCGCCCTCGAACATCGGGTGGTAGCGGTAGATGGCGGCAACATTGTAGGCCTCCAGCCGGCGCGCCGGCCAGAACATCGGGTTGATGGAAACTCCGCCGTACATCCAGCATGAGGAATCGCACGTGAAAAGCGTGTTCGGCAACGGCGGCAGGATGAAGTAGTTGGGGTCGTCGGCGGCGGCGGCACCGAGTAGAACTCCCGGAATTTGGCGAGATCGATCCCAGATTCTTCGATCGTGAGGCCCCCTATGACGTGTTTCGCGAGTTCGTCCCCCTTCATGCTTAGGAGAGAGTTACGAACCTCGTCGACCAGAGAGAGACCAACTGTGTACTCAAACGCCGCGAGTTCCACCAACCGCTCGCACGCCGGCTCGCTGGCGACCAGCGTTTCGGCGAGTAGATCGCGGAGGAGGTACACCTCAACACCCCGCTCGCGCATCCGTGCGACGAACTGGTCGTGCTCGTACTGCGCACGCTCGACCCACAGGACGTCGTCGAAGAGAAGCTCGTCGTGGGTAGTCGGAGTAAGTCGTTGAAGACTCAGCTCCGGTCTATGAACGATCACCTTGCGCAGCTCGCCGACTTCCGAGTGGACGCCGAACTTCTCCATCGCTACCCCTCCTAGGTTCTGAGGTGGTCAGCCCGAGGGCACCACCTGGGTTCCTGCCGTTCCATCCACGATCCCTTCGATCTCATCGAGAGCTCCGATAGCCGCACGCATCCCAGTGTTCTCGACGAATCGCATCGCCGCCGCGGCTTTCGGCCCCATAGACCCGGCAGCCAGCTGAAGCTCTTTCAGCACCTCCGGTGTCACCCGGTCGAGCCGGCGCTGATCGGGCGTTCCCCAATCCGTGTAGACGCCGTCGACGTCCGTGGCCATGACGTAGAGATCGGCGTTGATCTCGCGCGCCAGCAGCTCGCTTGCGAGGTCCTTGTCGATGACAGCCTCGACTCCGACGAGTTTCCGGTCGCCGTTCGACTCGTACATCGTCGGGATCCCTCCACCTCCGCCACAGATCACCACGACGTCCTTCTCGATCAACCATTCGATCGGACGGATCTCGAAGATGCGTTTGAGCTCGGGGGAAGGAACCACATAACGCCATTTCTCGCCATCCTGTTTGAAGACCCATCCTTTCTCGGCTGCGAGGTCGTCGGCCTCTGCCTTGTCGTAAACCGGCCCAACGAACTTCGCCGGGTCTTTGAATGCAGGGTCCGCAGGATCGACCTCGATCATCGTAAGGATCGTCGCGAAGGGTACCTCGATCGGCAGGAGGATACCCAGCTCCTGCTCGAGGACGTAGCCGATCATCCCCTCGGTCTGCGCTCCCAGGAACGTCGAGTGGGTACGCCTCCACCTCCGTGTATGCGGCGCCCTGCAAGGCCAGCAGACCGACCTGTGGCCCGTTCCCATGAGAGAACACGAGTTGGTGCTTCTGCGCAACCGACGCGAGAGCGCGGGCAGCGGCTCGACGTTGTTCCGTTGCATTTCGGCGGTCATTGGTTCGCCCCGCTTCAGCAGAGCGTTGCCTCCTAATGCGATAACCACTCTCATCTGTCTCTCCGCTCACTCGCCTAGCGTGGCGACCATCACTGCCTTGATGGTGTGCATCCGGTTCTCGGCTTCGTCGAAGACAAGCAAAATCTCCGACTCGAAGACGTCATCGGTCACCTCCAGACCATCCAGACCGAACTTCTCGTAGATCTCCTGGCCAACCTTCGTCTCCCGGTTGTGGAACGCGGGTAGGCAGTGAAGGAGTCCGACCTTTGGGTTCCCAGTTCGCCGGACGAGCTCTCCGTTCACCTGGTACAGCTTCAGTAGCTCATCGGCTCATCCCACACGCTCGGGGTCTTCTCCCATCGAGACCCATACGTCTGCGTAGAGGAAGTCCACACCCTTGACGCCTTCGTCGAGATCCGCCGTCAGGGTCAGACACGCCCCGGTGTCCTCGGCGATCGCGCGGCATTCCTTGACGAGCTCGTCCCCTGGCCACAGCTCCTCGGGGGCGCATAGCCGTACATCCATGCCGAGCTTGCAGCCGGCAGCCATCAGCGAGTTTCCCATGTTGAAGCGAGCGTCGCCGAGGTAGCAGTAGGCGATGTCGTGAAGGTGCTTCTCGCTATGTTCCGTCATGGTGAGCACATCCGCCAAGGATCTGTGTTGGTTGGAAATCGTTTGTCAAGCCCATTCCACACAGGAACGCCCGAGTACTTCGCCAGGATCTCGACACTGGCTCTGCACGAACCCTCTGTACTCGATCCCGTCAAAGGTTCGGCCCAGGACGTGAGCGGTGTCCTTCATCGATTCCTTGTGACCGATCTGGGAGCCGGTGGGCTCGAGGTACGTGACGTGCGCGCCTTCATCATGAGCAGCCACCTCGAACGATGTACGTGTTCTCGTCGAGGTCTTCTCGAAGATGAGCGCGATGTTCTTCCCCTTCAAGGCGCGGTACCTCGTAACCTCCGTACTTCGCTGCCTTAAGCTCGCTGGAGAGCCTCAGCAGAAAGCGCAGCTCTTCCGGCGTGAAGTCGAGCTCCTTGAGGAAGCTTCTGTTCCTTAGGTTCAAGGCATGTTCATATCCTCCTTACGGTCCGACAAGTTCTCGTTCGGTTGCGATAAGGGTTTCTGGGTGATCCCTACGCCGAATGATCCACTTCACGAGTTCCTCGAAAACGACAAGGCTCGAGGCAAGTCCGACGCAGATCGACCACTCGGCGAAGTCAAGAGAGGCCGTTCCGAAGAGTCTCTGCAGGAATCCGATGCCCGTGACTGCGAGCGTGAGCAACAGAGCGATCCCATAACGTCTGAGCTGAGTGTGCCTAGGATCGCGGACCGAGTGAAGATGGTGTTGCGCTGATCGTGTGCAAGGAGTCCTGCGACGATGTGGAAAAACGAGAGCGTTGTCAATATCATCGTCGATGCGAACAAAGCTCCGTCCGACTCTCCGATCTGATACGCGACCAAAGCACCAATCGCCATCAGCAATCCTTGAGCGGTCAGGCGGATCCAATTTGTCCTAGAGAGGACCGGAGCGCTCAGTGGACGAGGCTTCCGATCCATCAAGCCCCCGCTCGGCTCGTCGAACCCGAGAGCGATGGCGATCGGGATGTCGATCACCATGTTCAACCACAGGATCTGCAGCGGGTTCAGAGGAACACCTCCGGCGATCACAAAGATGCCGGCCCCCAAGAAGGTCGCGATGTACGCGACCAGTGTCGACATCTGGAAGCGCAGGTATTTCAGAAGGTTGTCGTAAAGAGCACGGCCGTACTCGACCGCGTTGATTATCGTGGCGAAGTTGTCGTCCGTGAGGATCATGACGGCGGCCTCTTTGGAGACCTCTGTGCCCGTGATCCCCATAGCAACACCGATGTTGGCTGCCTTGAGCGCCGGACGTCGTTCATACCATCACCTGTCATCGCCACGATGTGGCTGGTCCGCTGGAGCATTCGAACAAGGCGGATCTTGTCCTCCGGAGCTACGCACGCCAGACGCCGTTCTCCGGCAGTTCCTTGAGCAGCTCATCGTCGTCAATCGCCGAGAACTCAGCACCAGTCATAGCCCGCCCTTCGATCCCGAGTTTGCTGCGATCGCTGCTGCTGTCGTCGCATGGTCTCCAGTGATCATGCGCACGCGGATTCCGGTTTTCTTGCATTCCGCGATCGCTGCCTTCGCCTCTGCCCTGGGCGGCTCAACGATGCTGATCATCGCGAGTAGCGTGAGGTTCTGAACCTGGCCGATCAAGTCGGCCTCGGGGTTCGAACGTCTCGGGTCCAATTCCTTTTGCGCTACGACGATCACCCGTTGCCTGCTTTCCGTCTTCTGAGCGTTCGCGTTCGTCGCGAGCTAGCGGTTCTCATCTGTGATCTTGGTCGCTCGCCGCTCGGCGTGATGTATGTCGTCCCCTTCGAGATCAGAACGTCCGGAGTGCCTTTCACGTAGCAGCGGATGACCGGACGTCCGTTCGCTCCTTGCATCTCGTGGAACGTTGACATGAATCTGTATTCGGAGTCGAAGGGAACCTCGGCGACACGCGGCGGGCGCTGACGTGTTTCGTCGATGTCCAGACTTCTCTTGGTTCCGAGCACGATCAGTGTCCCCTCCGTCGGATCGCCGATCAGGCTCTCGCTGTTCAGCACGGTGTTTGTGCACAGGACCATCGGAAGGAGGTAGGGGTCCAGGTCGAGGCGGGAGCCGCCGACGTGTTTGATCTCACCTTCGTCGAATAGCCCTCACCCGTGATCGTGAATCGGTTCTGCCCGGTCGCCATCTCGGGCCGTCATCTTGTTGAGGGTCAAGGTTCCCGTCTTGTCGGAGCAGATCGCCGACGTGGATCCGAGCGTCTCGACGCAGGAAGCGTTTGACGATAGCGTTCCGTTGGCGATCTCCTCGTCCCGATCGAGAGAAGGCGGTCACAACAGCCGGAAGCCCCGTCGGTATGCGGCTACGGCGAGGCCACTCCGGTGATGAAGAGCTCGTCGAACGACTGATCGTGGCCAGGCCTAACAGCACTACGAACACGAGCGCGATCCCGGCGATCGTTGCGATGATCTTGGAGAGATCGTCGAGCTGCTTCTGCAACGGAGTCTTCTCGCCTCCGTGCTTGCGAGCATGTCCGCGATGTGGCCGATCTCGGTGCCCATGCCCGTTCCCGTGACCACGAACTCGCCCCGTCCTCGGTGACGGAGGTGTTCATGTACGCCACACATGTGCGGTCGCCGAGTGCGACGGAGTCACCCTGAACCGGATCGATCGACTTCGAAACGGGAAGCTCTCGCCGGTGAGAGCTGCTTCTTCGATCTCGAGTGTGCAGCGACGAAGATCCGACCATCGGCCGGTATGCGGTTCCCGGCCTCGACCAGGACGACATCGCCCGGAACGAGCTCCTCAGCATCGATCTCGATCGCCTGACCGTCGCGCCGTACGTGAGCAACGGTTTTCATCATCTTGGAGAGTGCCGCTAACGATCTTCGGCCTTGGATTCCTGCCGCAAACCAAGATAGCGTTGAACACAATAAGCCTAGCGAGGAGCAAAGAAGTGGCCGACGTCGCCGGTGACGACGAGGTCGAACGGGCCGCTGCCAAAAGAAGGATCTGCATGAAATCTCGGTACTGACGGAGGAAAGCCTGCAGCCCCGACTCCTTCTTCTGTTATAAAAAAAAAAAAAAAAAAAAAAAAAAAAAAAAAAAAAAAAAAAAAAAAAAAAAAAAAAAAAAAAAAAAAAAAAAAAAAAAAAAAAAAAAAAAAAAAAAAAAAAAAAAAAAAAAAAAAAAAAAAAAAAAAAAAAAAAAAAAAAAAAAAAAAAAAAAAAAAAAAAAAAAAAAAAAAAAAAAAAAAAAAAAAAAAAAAAAAAAAAAAAAAAAAAAAAAAAAAAAAAAAAAAAAAAAAAAAAAAAAAAAAAAAAAAAAAAAAAAAAAAAAAAAAAAAAAAAAAAAAAAAAAAAAAAAAAAAAAAAAAAAAAAAAAAAAAAAAAAAAAAAAAAAAAAAAAAAAAAAAAAAAAAAAAAAAAAAAAAAAAAAAAAAAAAAAAAAAAAAAAAAAAAAAAAAAAAAAAAAAAAAAAAAAAAAAAAAAAAAAAAAAAAAAAAAAAAAAAAAAAAAAAAAAAAAAAAAAAAAAAAAAAAAAAAAAAAAAAAAAAAAAAAAAAAAAAAAAAAAAAAAAAAAAAAAAAAAAAAAAAAAAAAAAAAAAAAAAAAAAAAAAAAAAAAAAAAAAAAAAAAAAAAAAAAAAAAAAAACAGCGGTGGGTGTCATCACCATGGCACCCACGAGAGCGCTGACGTATCCCCCGAAGATCACATTGCCTAAGACTTGCCCCGTCCACGCAACGTAAAGGACGATCAGCAGCCCGTAGAACGATCGAGTGGGCGCGATTCGCAATCATGACCCCCACTGCGAAAACAAGAACGCCGAGCCAAGGGGCCCACTACCGAGCAGTTTCCCCGAACCGGAAAACACTTCCCTCGCCGGAACGCCGATCGCTCCGATACCGGCAGCCATCTCAAACACGAGCAGGGTTAGTTCAACAGCCGGACACGAGGCGGCTCGAGCCTGAGATCATTTGCCCGGCCGCAAGTTCGAGTATGGCGGTCGTCAGTGCGGCTCCCGGAAGGAAGACCACCAGCGATGCGACCATCGCGCGCAGTCGCTCCCAGTGAGCCTCCCTGACCGCGAACGGCTCAGAGCGGACACCGCGAACGCCTCGATCACGGGCATGAGGACGTCGATCGGCAACTGTCGCCATTCGATCGAGCGCAACCAACCGACTAGTGCGCCGAGGACGGCTGCCGATGCGACGTCACACGGCACGGGGTGAAGAAGTGACAGAGACCTAGCGAGAACACCGAGTAGCCCACGATGCCCTTCACCCTGCCGAATCGAGGACGCATGTCCCTGATCTCTTCGAGCATCCGGAGTCCATCAGCCGGAGGGACTAAGCCCCGCTCCGCTTGCTCCACGAGCGTATCGAGTGCCGCTATCTGATCGAGTCGTGGTGTCAAGGCAAGCAAAGTCGTTAACTCAACGGTGGCCGGCTCGCCTCGACCCATGCTCACCATCATGAATGTTGGGAACACGGTGATCCTTGCCGATCGGGATCCGTACGCGTCGCGACACGATGAGGCGTTCCTGAACCCTGTAGACGGGTTCTCCGACCGCGTTCAGCCCGGCTCCCAACTCGGCTACGAACGCTTGAAGGTCGTGCGGCTCTCCGATCCCTGGTTCTTCCACCTCACGACCGCCCATCAACGTCCATCGGCGGAGTCAACCAGTGAGCCTGGATTCGCGTAACGCACACTTCTATTCTGTGAGATGGGTCACCCTGCGATCTCGGATGCTTTTCCATCCGAAGTCGGCTCCGATGCTGAGCAGCAGGATGGCGCAGAGCGCGGCAGCGGTTCCGGCTCGTCCACCAGGGTTGTGAGTGCAAAGGTCACCAGGACGATGGCCGTACTGGTGACAGCAACGCCCAATATTGCGGCGCTCGCTCCCGTCTCACTACGCACGCGGAAGTGAGCCGCCGTTATCAGTGTGAACACGAGCAGAGCGATCGCGCTGCCGATCGAGGCGATCGAGCTGAGGTCGAAGCCGACGGCGAGGACGATGGCGACCGCTGCGGTGAGTAGTAGTCCGGCGGGTGCTCGTCCTCCGAATCTGCGGCCGAGCACCGGGGGAAACTGCCCCAGCGACGTCATCTGCTCGCAGAGCCCGGCCGCAGGGTACAAGCCCGCGTTCGTCGCTCCGGCGGTGGAGAAGAGAGCCGTCACGCTCATGAGCCAGTAGCCCGCCCGTCCGAGGACCGGTTCCGCGGCGACCGCCAAGGCGGTGCCCCCCGACGAGATCACCTTGTCAACCGCGAGAGTGCCGAAGACGCCTAGCGCAACGGCGATATAGATGGTAGTCGCGATCCCAAGCGCAAGGAATATGGCGCGCGGCAGTTCACGGAGGGGCTCGCGAGGTCCTTGGCAGTGAACGTGACCACACCGAACCCAAGGAACGCGAAAAACGTGAGAGCAACGCTCGAGACGATGTCTCTGAAAGAAGGGTACCCAGAGAAGGACAAGAGATCGGTGTCGAGGTTCGCTAGCGTGGTGACGGCGAATACCGACAGGCTGACGAGCACCACGTAGACGATGATCGTCTGGATCCTGGCCACCGCTTGCGATCCGACGATGTTCAATACGGTCATGACCAGCACGAGCAGGACCGCGAACACTTTGATCCATGCGGTGTCGTCGCCATCGGTCAAAGCTGCGCTGGCGTAGCTTCCGAAGGAAACCGCAACCATGCTAGTGACGATGGCGTTCGCGGCCAGGATCAGCCACACGATGATGCCGGTCGTGTGCCCGTTCCCCAAGCCCTGGACGACATATTCCAATAGGCCGCCGGCAGACGGATACCGCGTCCAAACTTCGCGAAGGAGTATCCCTGCAGCAAGGCGATCGCTCCCGCGATCGCGAAAGAGAGCCAGACGGCCGCTCCCGCAACCTCACCGGCCGCACCGAGCAAGGAGAAGATGCCGGCCCCTACCATGGCGCCGACGCCGATGAAGGCAGCTTGACGTACGGACAGGTTCGTCCCAGCCTCACCCGTAGCCATACTCGGCATCACTCCCTCCGCCACCACGGCGGTGTGCGACAAAACGGTTGGGATGAGGATGTCACCGGCGCCGGGCCGCCGCAAGCTGTTTAACCCGTAGCGCGCTCCTTCAGCCGAGTCCAGGGTGCAGGCCAATCTCTCGGGGTCGTGTCTGGCACCCCGAGGGACCGTGTACTGGAATCTGAGGGCCCCTAGTACGTCCGGCACTCACCGGCTATTTGGCCTATGACTCTTAGTGCGTCTCCGAGAGCCTTCTGGTCACGCTCGGGACGCTCCAGGAGGGCACCTCTGCCAACAACGGAAAGCCCAGGGCCACCCCACGCCTGGGCTTCTTCTCTGCGCGCAGACTGTCGATTAGCGCAAGGTCATTCCCTGAAGTAAGCCAAAGAAGGGAGTCATCACGGGGCGCTGACCTGCTCAGGGCAGCGCCGGCTCGTGCGGGCCTTCGTCGGTCCAGCCGACCTCCAGGATCAGCGTGCCACTAAACGGAACGGAGGTCTCGCCGACACTCGTTTGGCTGGCCAGCACGTGCGAGGTGTCCGGGTCGATGATCAGTTTCCGGGTGAGGTTCCCCGCTTTGTACTGACCACCACCGGCCACCACTATGCCGGCGGTGTCCATCAGGATGCCGATGCCCGAGCGGCCGAGTTCGTCCCTGATCGAGCCGATGCTTCTGACGTTTGGCATGTCGGCCAGCGCGCGGAAGGCGGCAGCACGAACACCAGGCGGCGCCGGGACGTCCACGAGCAGGTTGCCCAAAACGCCCGCCACGTTGTCGTCAAGGATCTCGGCAGACGCCGACGGGTCAAGATCGTCGTCGACCGCATCGACCACCCATTTTCCTAGCGCGTCCGGATCATCCGGGAGGCGCTGAAGTTGTTCGAAGGTCAGCTCGCGCCCCTCGACCACCACGAATGTGTCTTCCCCTACGCGCGTGAGGGAAGCTGTGCCGGGCGCGGTGT
This sequence comes from uncultured Actinomycetes bacterium, assembly GCA_963777015.1. Lineage (GTDB taxonomy): Bacteria > Actinomycetota > CADDZG01 > CADDZG01 > WHSQ01 > JACCXF01. The sequence continues at coordinate 24,450 of CAVZOQ010000003.1, read as the reverse complement.
GAAGGCAGTTTGGCTGGGGCGGTTCCGTGTCTGTGTTGCCCATGCACCATTTGCTCGGGGAGCCGTCCCGCCGCCACGCCGCTTCGTCCTCCGGGCTCTTTGGCCTCACCCACTCGCGCAAACCCCACCAGGTCTGGCCGTTGCGCTTGGTCCATAGCTCGGTGACCGAACGCAACTCGACCGTGTAGCGGTTGTCGCCGCTCCCGAGCTCGCGTGGCAACGTCGTCGTGGATGTCGAACGCACGTGCCAGTAGGTGCCGCTCGTTGGCGCCGACTCGGCGAGGACGGCCGCCGCGAGCAGCACGTCTCGTGCCGATCCACCGGCCATGGGAGGCTCCCCGTCCCCAGGGGAGGTGTCCTCCCCGGGCACGAGCGTTGCCACGGCCAACACCGCGGCAACCAGGGCCCCGGTCAGACCCAGCCCCGCTGAGCGGCGGAAGGCGACTCGCCCGGTTGAAGAGGTCGGCCGGGCTCTAGGGCTTGTACGGTTGCCCTGGTCCGCCACGGCGAGTAGCCGCACTCGCCCCTCAGCCACCACGTGCGGCTCGGGCTGGGACTCGGCGAGCAACCGGCGGGTCATCGACATTTCATCCATTGCTTTCCTCCTCGAGATCGAGCGTCGGGTCGATTCCGCCCAATGCCTTGCGCAGTTTCTTGCGGGCCCGGTACAACCGCGAGCCCACCGTCCCGTACGGGATATCCAGCGCGAGCGAGACTTCCTGGTGGCTCAGCTCGCTGATAGCAACGAGCAACAGCACATCGCGATCGCCGCGGCTGAGGTCGACGAGAGCTGCGGATAGCCGACCGACGAGCCGCTCGGCCGTCACCGCGTCGGCGATCCGGTCGTCGTGGCTCTCCGAGTCCAGCACTCGCCGCCCGGCCCGAGCCAACGCCCGGTACCTTCGGGTCTCCTCCCGCCGATGCTGGCCGATCAGGGTCGTGGCGATGCCGTAAAGCCAGGGCCGTACGCTCCCCCGCACCGGGTCGAAGCGATCCCGCTTGCGGAAGGCGATGAGGAACGTCTCGGCCGCCAGATCATCGGCGACGTCCCGCCCAAGACGTCCCGATACATACCGGTACACCTCGCCGAAATACCTGTCGTAGATCGCCGCGAACCTTTGGGGCTCGCGCACGGACCGAGCGAACACCGCTGCGTCGTCGAGTTGACCATCGACGGCGCCGAGCATCCTCATTCCGAACTCCTGTTCATATGCTGTCTCCAGGCATGACGACCGGTCACCTGTAATCCGCCGGAGCCATCATTTGCTTTCACGAGTGTGGACTCACCTCGCAGGTCCGTTGCGCGGGCCCGGCCCTTTGTCTGCGATCGGGATCCTGAAATCGTCTGCTGCAACCGGGGAATAGTTCAGACAGCGCTCGTGGAAACCAGGCGCTGAACTGGGAGTTTGTGGGGTGGCCCCAACGGGATTTGAACCCGTGCTACCGCCTTGAAAGGGCGGCGTCCTGACCAGGCTAGACGATGGGGCCTCGGCGAACGAGCCTACAACGGTGGTCGAGCCGCACTTCCGTGCCGCAGCCTCCCGTTGCAGCGCGTCTACTCCTCGGAGATCTCGACCCGCTCGAGGACAACATCTTCGGCCGGCCGATCCTGCGCGCCCGTCTCGAGGACAGAGATCTTCTCGACGACGTCCATGCCCTCGGTGACCTCGCCGAAGATCGTGTGTTTCCCGGTGAGCCACGGCGTCGGCTTCACCGTCACGAAGAACTGTGAACCGTTCGAGTTCGGGCCGGCGTTGGCCATCGCCAGGAGGCCGGGGCGGTCGAACTTCGGCCCCCCTGGAGGGCACTCGTCTTCGAACCTGTAGCCCGGCCCCCCCGTGCCGGTACCGAGGGGATCGCCTCCCTGGATCATGAAGTCCGGGATGACGCGATGGAAGACCGTTCCGTCGTAGAGAGGCTCGCTCTTCTTCACATCGTCGTTGGGGTCGCGATACTCGCGCTTCCCGGTGGCGAGGTCCACGAAGTTCGCGACGGTTATCGGGGCGTGATCCGGCATGAGTCGCGCCTTGAAAGTTCCTTGAGAGGTTACGAATGTGGCGTCCGGCATGTTGGCCTCCTTGAAAAGACGGAACTAGGAATCCTAGTGCCGACGGAGGTAGTTAGTTGCCGGGGCGGACCGAGTCGGTGTTGACGACGACGAAGTTGCGTGCGGTCACCCGACCGAGATCGTGCAGATCGTCGTTGTCCCAACCGCTGTGCGGTGCCCCGCTGATGAACATGTCGGAGCCGTTATCCGCCACGATCATCCCGTACCGTTTGAGGGCCCGCAAGACGATCTGTGCTTGGGGTCCGAAGTTGGTGATGTCGAAGCTGCGCTTCAGTCTGAGCCGCTGCCCCATGGACGGCAGATTCCTGCTGGTCAGGGAGGAGGCGTAGTGGCGGGCCGGATAGATGAAGTGTCGTCGAGAGCGCGACACCGTGAAACGCAATGCGTGATCGATGAGGCCGCGGCTTACCTCGTCGAAACGCACGAGCCCGGGGAAGATCGGCAAGCCGGCTGCGTCGGCAGAGGTCCAGGACTTCGGTCGCAACCGGTTCGAGGTGAGATCCCAGATGGCCCCCGATCCCGCATCCCAGCGGGCTCCGCCGTTCCTCGGGTATCCGGCGAAGATCTCGTAGAGCTTGCATTCGTCTCGGTCGATGACGATCACGTGCCTGTCCCCGTTCGAGCTTCGCCCGCCCTCAACAGGGGCGTCGGGGGGGATCGGGTACGGCCCTGGGTCGGACTCGTCGTCGTATCGGAAGGTGACCGGGACCCGCTCCTGATCGGCGGGCACGGTCGTGAACGGGATGCCGATGGGAGCGCCGTCCCACTGACCGGAGCCGAAGTCGGGATGGAGCCCCTCGTCCAACCCGATGCTCCGCAGGATGGCTCCTGAGCGTCGATGCACGGGCAGGTCGGTGACGGATTGGTTCCACGGGTTGTCCTCGGGGAAGATCGGGCAGTCGGGCGCGTCGGGGAGCCGTAGGGCGGGGGCAGGGGTCGCAAGTAAGGCGAGCGCGACCAGAGCAAGCAGGAGGACGGACGTCGTGGCCTTCGTCTTCGGCATCAGTTTTCTATCGGCAAGAGGGTTGCCCATTCTTGAGGCGACGCTATCTTGAGCGGTGGGAACCCGGTCCGGTCGATCAAGGAGAGACCAAGCTGGCTTCATCAACGACTACGGCCACGCGCCTGCTGTGCGCGCTCGTCTTCGTCGGAACCTTGCTGGGACCGGCGTCCGTGTCTCATGCCCAATCGGTGGCGGCCTACAACGGTTTGGTCGCCTTTCACAGCAATCGGTCCGGCGTGGTGAACGTTTTCGTCATGGATAAGTTCGGCGGCAACAAACGGAGGTTGACCACGGGAGGCGGATACGATCCGGATTGGTCGCCATCCGGTGAACGTCTCGTGTACGCGAACGATCGGCGCAGCGCAATCGGCGGCTTCGAGTTGTATCGGATAAATTCCGATGGCTCCGGACGCAAGCGACTGACGATGAGCGCCGGGCGCGACACACTTCCCGATTGGTCGCCCGACGGCACGCACATCGCGTTCACCAGCGATCGAACCACCGATCGCGACGTGTTCGTGATGGAAGCGAATGGCTCGAACCCAATCAACCTAACTACATCACACCCTGCGGACGATGATGCTCCGGCATGGTCGCCCGACGGCTCGAGGATCGCGTTCCACAGCACCCGCAGCGGAGGAAGCGACATCTACGTGATGAACGCGGATGGTTCCGGGCTGACGCGGCTGACGAACAATGCCGCGGTAGACGCGGAACCCGCATGGTCACCCGACGGCTCGAAGATAGCGTTCTGGTCCAATCGCGACGGCGATGCCGACATCTTCACGATGGGTCCCGGTGGCAACAACGAAACCAAGATGACGTTCAATAGGTATCAGGATCAGCAACCTGCGTGGTCGCCGGACGGCGAGTCGATCGCCTTCGCGACCGATCGAACCCAGCGCGTTGGCGACGCCGAAGTTTTCAGCATGAACGCGGACGGGTCGGGGGCGCGCAACCTGTCGCGCAATCGGGCCTATGACGAGAGACCGGATTGGCAGAACGGACCCATCTGTACCGTCCTGGGAACCGAGGATGGCGACACCCTCAATGGAACCGATGGAGCCGACGTCATCTGCGGTCTGGGTGGAGACGATGTGATCGATTCCGGTCTAGGAAAGGACATCGTCGTGGCCGGTGACGGTCGCGATGTGATGTCCTCGCCCGGCGGCGCCAATCGGTTCCTGGGTGGACGGGGCAGAGACGAGATCAACGGCGGCCGCGGGGTAGACAGAGCGGTGGGGGGCGCGGGGAAGGATCTGATCACAGGTTTCGGCGACGCCGACCGATTGCTGGGTGGATCCGGCGACGACATCCTCAGGGGAGTAAGAGGTTCGGATCTCCTGCGCGGCGGGGGTGACGCGGACACCCTTAAAGGGGGCGACGGCTCGGACGAGCTGGATGGAGGGTCCGGAGTCGACTTCTGCTCTGGCGGACCGGGAACCGATCGCATTTCTGGATGCGAACGCCGCAACTGACCGACCATCATTCCCGACTCGGGCTTGCACCTCACGTAACGTGAGGCCTTAACGTCGACCACATGCGAGTGAGCGTGGAAGAGAAGAGCTGGAGGATCGGCGAGCTGGCGCAGGCGACCGGCCTGACCGTGCGCACCCTTCATCACTACGACGAGCTGGGTCTGTTGATCCCCTCGAGTAGGTCGGAGGCAGGTCATCGTTTGTACAGCGAGTCCGATGTCCGCCGGCTCTATCGCGTGCTCGTTCTGCGGCGGCTTGGGTTCCCGCTTCAGGACATCGCCGGCTACCTGGAGCGCGACGGGTTCTCTCTTCGAGATGCCCTCAAGCGGCAGCTGGAGGAGCTCGAGAAACACCTGCGCGTGCAGGAGGACCTCCGGGAGAAGTTGGTGCGGATCGTCGGAGCCGTCGACGCGGCACAGGAACCCTCGGTGGAACAGTTGATCGACAACATGGAGGTCATGATGGAGGTAGAGAAGTACTACACGCCCGAACAGTTAGCTCAGCTCGAAGAACGACGCAAAGAGATGGGCGACGAGGCTATCGAGCAGTCGCAGCGGGACTGGGCGGAGCTGATCGCCGAGGTCCAGCGCGAGCGCGAGGCCGGAACCGATCCCGGCGACGCCAGGATGCAGGAGCTGGCGGGACGCTGGCAGAGCCTGATCGATGCGTTCACCGGAGGGGACCCCGGGATCTTCAAGTCGCTGGAGCGCATGTACCAGGAACAGGGGCCGGAGAAGGCCTCCCGAGGGATGGTCGATCCCGAGGCGATGTCCTACATGCAGAAGGCGCTCGAGATCCGCGCCTCGAGGGACTAGCTGGGGGGGCCGCCCACCGGGGCGGCCCCGCTCTACCCGCCCGATCCCGAGAAACCCGTCCCCTGCCTACGTAGTTCTGCGTATGGCCCCGCGAAGGTGGCCGGTCGATACCAGTAATTGGAAGGGACGTACGTATCGGCCAGGGGGCCCAGAGTGAAGGAACAACACGCGGTTAACGTCAAGCGTCTCCTTCCTTACGCGCTCATCGCCACGTTCGCGGTCGCGGTGGCCCCCCTGCTGGTCACCGCCGCGGCAGACGACCGCTTCGGCCTATCGCTGTGGCAGACGATCCCCCTCGGGGCTGTCCTCTCGTTACTGGCGTCGTTCGGCGGAGCCGCGCTCTGGAAGAAGTACCTCGGTTCCCTGGACGTGGTGTTCGGGGATCTTCTTTTGTGGGGCTTCGTCAAGCGGATGCGTGTGGAACGACGTTTAAACCGCGCGACCAGGCTCATCGGCGAGTCCGGCACGGGATGGGGCGAGGAAGGGAAGCTGACATCCGCGGAGCAGGCCGATGTGCTGCAGAAGCTAGCTTCCGACCTCGAGGCCACGGACCCCTATACGCACGGTCACACAAAACGAGTGACCAGGCATGCGTTCATGACCGCGAAAGCGATGGGTCTGGACCCCGAGATGGTGGAGAACATCCGAGCGGCGGCTTCCGTGCACGACGTAGGGAAGCTGTTCACTCCGTTGGAGGTGCTTCGCAAGCCGGGGAGTCTGACCGACGAAGAGTTCGAGACGATGAAAGAGCATCCTGTTCGGGGAGCCGAGCTCGTGGAAACGATGGGTTCGGCCGAGATCGTCGCCATGGTCCGTCATCACCACGAGCGACTCGATGGGCGCGGCTATCCCGATCGCCTGTCCGGTGAGGACATCCCCCTCGGGGCGAGGGTGATCGCCGTCGCGGACACGTTTGATGCGATCACGTCCACACGTTCCTACCGGCCCGCCGCGCGGCACCGTAAGGCGATCGAGATCCTGAAGAAGGAAGCCGGCACGCAGCTCGACCCGGCGGCCGTTGCGGCGTTCATGACTTACTACTCGGGACGCAACTCATTCAGCTGGTGGGCGACTCTCACGACCGTTCCCCAGAGGCTTCTGTCCGCGTTACGAGCGTGGATAGAGAGCGCCGGCGTCAACATCGCGCAGGGGACGGCCGCCGTTGCAACAGCCGCGATCGTCGGCGGGGTCGCGCCCGTTCAAGCCATAGTCGCGCCGGTCCGCAGTCTCTTCACGGATCCTTCGCGGCCTGCGACGGTGGCTTCTGAGCCCGTCAGAAAAGCGGAAGCGTTCCCGGCGGTCACCGCCTCGTTCTCCCAGCCCGTACCGAGGAAGGAGAGCGGACCGCATGCCGGCCGGAAAGAGACGAAGCCTCGGAAGAACAAGGATGGACGCGACGGCTCCGCCTCGGGCGGAGGCAAGCAGGGCGGTGGCTCAGGGTCCGGTGGATCCGGAGGAGGCACCGGAGGAGGTTCGGAGAGTCCGGGCACCGAGACGCCCACGCCGCCACCGAGCACGGATCCGGGCACCGGGGGCGGCGGCGGCACGGGTTCGGGCGGGTCCAACGGTAATGGAGGCGTCATCGGCGACACGGTAGACACGGTCGGCGGCGTGGTCGATGACACGGTGGGCACCGTTGGCGGGGTCGTGGACGACACGACCGATACCGTCGGAGACGTTCTCGATGGTGTCGGCGGCCTGCTCGGGAAGGTCGGCGGGATCCTCAAGCCCTGAACCCTCGGAGGGGTGGGGCTCGTCGCTCAACCGTTTTCGGCGCGCTCCTGGTCGCCGCTTTCGCCGTTGCTCGGGCTGCCCGGCGGTCGGAGCGGTAGGAACACCCGGAAGGAAGCCCCGCCTCCCGCTCGATCCTCGACCCACGCGCGCCCGCCATGAAGCTGGGCGAACCGCGTCACCAGCGTCAAGCCCACCCCGGTTCCGATCGAGGGCTTCTCCGATCCTTGTCTGAAGAGCTCGAAGATCGCCTGCTTGGAGTCATCGTCGATCCCGGGCCCGTCATCCTCGACCGCGAGGAGAGCGCCTTCCGGGTCTCGTTCCACCCGAGCCCAGATGCGGCACCCTTCCGGGGTGTGCCGGATCGCGTTGACTAACAGGTTTTCGACGATCCTTTCCACCTTCGCCGCATCAACGAGGATCTCGACCTCCTCCGCCTCGATGTGCAGTGTCCGCTCGCCCAGGTCGACCTCCTTGGCCATGCGGTGCACCAGGTCATCAAGGCGGGTCTCGCGCAGGTGAGGTTCGATGACGCCGCGCGTCAGTCGATCGAGATCGAGAAGATCGGTGAGGAGCCGCTCGAGCTTCCTGGCGTTCGATGTGAGCATCCTCAGGATCTCTTTCTGTTGCGATTCGTTCAGAGTGCCGGCATGGCGTTGCAGCGTCAACGTCAATCCCAACACGACGGTCAGAGGCGTGCGGAGTTCATGTGACACCGCTTGCAGGAAGGAGTTCTTCATCTCGTCGACAGTCCGTAGTCGTTCGATCGACTCCTTCTGCTGTTCGTACAGCAGGATGTTCTTGACGCCTTGCGCCACGCCTTGCCCGATCGAGGTGAGCAAGTGAAGCATCTGTTCCGTCGGAACCTGGATCTTTGCGAACCCCAGGTTGATCGTTGCGAAGACTCGATCGCTCTCGACGAGCGGGACGACGATGTAAGAGCCGATGCCACGCTGGGCGAGACTCTGGTCGAAGGGCCACCCGCCGGCGCGGGTGTCCTGGACGATCATCGGCTCGCCGGAGTCCACCACCTGCTTCAGGGAGTTCCCCTCGAGCGGAACGACCTCGTCGCGCAGGAAAGTGTTCCCCGCGTTGCCAACGCTCACCACGCGCCGGTAGCCGTTGCCCTCGATGACGCTCAATGTCAGCTGGGTGAACGGGAATACTTCTTTGAGGACCTCTGCGAAACGCGTGAAGGCGGCGAGCGGATCGAGATCCGAGGCGACGGCAGAGGAGGCGGTCTCGACCAGCAGCCTCTCGGTGACGTCCCGGTAGCTGCCGACATATCCGATGATGCTCCCCTGCGGGTCGCGCACACCGGATGCGGTCAGTTCGGCCTCGAACACCGTTCCGTCCTTGCGCAGTCGGGGCACGTTCTCCTCGACGATCTGGCCCTCTCGTTCTCGCCTGAGGATGTCGCCGGCTTGCTCCTGGGCTTCGGGTGGAAGGAGGGTCGACAAGGGGCGTCCGATGATCTCGTCCTTGCTCCAGCCGAACAGCCTTTCGGCTGCGGGGTTCCATTCGATGATCGTTCCCGATAGTTCGACCAGGACGATGGCGTCCGCGGAGCTCGTCACGACGCGCTTCAGTAGTTCGCGTTCCTCGGAGACTGCTTGCAGTTCGGCCTTCTTATCGGTGATGTCCTGGATCGTCACCACGAACCCGTCGAGCGTTTGCGCCATCGATGCGATGAGATCTGCCCACAGAACGGTTCCATCGGCGCGGGTGAGCTGCGCCTCCGCGGAAGCACGCTTCAACCCCTCGGCTTCCAGTCCGCGAAGGTCGTCGAGATCGATCGCGTCGGTTTCCGTGTAGGAGAGATCTCGTAGGGGCACGCCCTCCAGTCCTCCCGGTCGATAACCCAAGAGTTCCTCGAGGGCCGGATTGGCATCTTGGATGCGCCCGTCGAGATCGAGGAACGCCATGCCTACGGGCGAGTCGTTGAAGTATGGATAGGGCCGCGCAGGACCCGATGGCTCGGTGGTCACGCCTCGGTTTCCATTTCCAGCAACGACCCTCCGGTCTCACCGCAGCGGCTGACTTCGTCCTTGGCCCCAGGTGGGGCCTCCCTCGTGGGTCTTCAGAGTATGCATCGGCGGGACCGGGGCGGTTCTTTTTAGGGAAACAAAGAGGGCGGCGCCGAAGCGCCGCCCTCCCTTGATCCCGCCCGTCGTTAGGGTGCGAGCAAGTGCTCCAGGATCCTGTCCATCACCTGATTCCGGCTCGCCTCCGTCGAGATGCCCTCGAACCCGTAACCCATCAGTAGAGAACTGGGGGTCGTGATCGAAGCTCCAACAGGGAAGCCACTCGCGTCGGTGAAGGTCCAGTTGTTGGCGTTAGCGCCACTGCCCTCCGGCGGCCCGGTTATCTGCCAGCCACCCGTGTCGGCTCCCTCGAACGACGTGAACGTGCCGTCCGGCAACGTGATGTCGTCGACGAACACGCCGAGGTTCTGCGTCGACCAGTCGCTGATGTAGGCGATCGAGATCTCGACCGTGTCTCCTGCGTATTCGGAGAGGTCGATCTCCCACTCCTGCCACCCATTCGAGTTTCCGGACGCCGCGTTCCACTCACCGGTGTCACCCGTCGGGTCGCACGTCGGTGGGCTCGTGGCGTTGAGCGTCTGGTAGTGCTCGAGGAACGGGTGGAGCTCGAACCAACCCTCAGGACAGCTTTCGCCCGTATCCTGAGTCGTGTGGCCGTTCGCCTCCGGCAGTGTCGTCCAGTCGTCGGTACCCGCCGGCCGAGCCTCTACGGCCAGGAAGTCCCAATCCTGTTCCGTGTCGTAGGAGGTCCAGAACGACAGGTTCCCTCCACCACCAGGCACCGCGATCTCACGCGTTAGGCGCTTGTACGTGACATCGGCGATCTGTGAGTAGGCGTACCGATCTCCCGTGTGCGGCTCGAACGGCCCGCCCGGCTTGTCCCACCGAGACGACGGCCAGCTCAAGAACTGCGGGAACTCGTCCGGCGGAAGGATGCCGCTCGTCGTTACGAAGGACGAGTTGCTCAACTGGTTGTCGGCGCTGTCCGGGCCGTTGAAGCCCCACGACAATCCGGTGAACGGATCGTCGATGCCGTTGATGTCGAACTGATCACCGGGGCCAGTGTTGGTGCCGTCGTCCGCGACCTGCACGAAACCGCCGAACCAATACTCCAGCACGTCGTTGACGAGGTCCCCGCCGAAGACCGATCCGCGCAGCGGCAAACAGCGCCGAGGGTCGGTACCCGCGGGCGCGGGGTTGCAGACGATCTCGTCCTTCGGGTCGAACAGCTGAGTACCGACCGCGGCGCCGCTGAATTGCTGGCCGGCGCGTTGTCCCGTATAGGCCACTCGACCACCCTCGTTCATGAACTCGCGCATCTCGAGCATGGTGTCGTTAGCCATCCGGTCGGCGTTGCCCGGACCCCGACCGAATTGACGCGTGACGACGTCGTCACCCGTGTACCAGATCACGCCGTCGTAGTGTCCTAGCACGCCAAGGTGGTCGGGAGCGGTTCGGGTGCGAGCGTCGATGTCGTAGACGTCGGCCGAGACTCCGTTCGCCGCTAGAGCGTCGAGGTAGTAGTCGAGGTAGTGGGGTCCCGGCGTTTGATTCGGCGATGCACCGGTGTAGTCCTCTGCCGCAACGACCAGAACGTCGCTGTTGGATTCACTCACAGCCTGGTACGTGAACGATTCGCTGCGTTGGCCTCCGCCCGTGAACCACACTTCGACGGAGTCATTGGGGGAGGTCCCCGTAACCGTGCCGCGCATCTCGCGGTAGTAGACGTCGGTCATCCCGTACTTCTCGCCACCGTTCCACTCAGTGGTCGTCTCGCTCTGCGTCGGGCCCCCGTTGATCTTGTACCGGAGCATCACCGGACCCAAGGCTCGCTTGGCGAGCACCTGGACCGGCTGTGGGTCGCCGTATGAGTACTTGAACGCGAAGTTTGCTCCCGGCAGTCCCCTCTTGTATGGGTCATCGCTTCGGATGTAGAAGGGCTTGGTCTCGATCCCCAGAGAGGAGTCGGGATCGTCCGGGTCGTCCGCCGACTTTGCGACCGAAAGCGCGAACGGGAGGTTCTTCTGGAACTCCGCCTCCACGAGCGCCTCGTCGTCCGGGAAGACGAAACCGCAACCCGGGCAGCCTTCGCTTAGCTCGGGCGTCCATGCAAGGGCTCCACTAGAGCTGTCCGCGAAGTCGGTCATCTCGCCATTGGTGACGTAGAGGACGTCGGCGCTCAAACCGGGGTGGAATCCGGGGATGGCCGGCTCATCGAGGTTGCCGGACAGCGCGTAGTAGATCGGGTCGTCCGCGGTCGGCTGCGAGACCTGCCAGCCGTCGGGGTAGAGGAGCCATTCGCCGGCCGAGTGGTAGTTGACCTGGAATTCGAAGTCGACGCGCCCCAGCAGACCTTGGATCGCCTGGGTCTCCGCTTCCGAGGCGGGGCTGGGGCCTCGGTAGGTCTGGCTCGACATGATCGACGAGGAGCCTTCCTCGTCGTACTTGAAGTGGTTGGGGTAGTTGCGGTTCGGGTCGACGCCGTCAACGATCGTGATCTGGTTGTCGTTGTCGTTGTCGCGCAGGTTCTTGCGCCACAGGCGCTCGGCGTCGAACGTGTACTGGTATCCGTCCGGGTTCATGACGAGGACGAACCAGAACTCGTTGTTCTGCAGCAGCTTTCTGACTTCCCTGTTGTTCGAGCGCCAGCCGTTGATGAAGTAGTTCATCAGCCGGCGGTTGATCTCTGGGGCGATCCACTCGCGCGCGTGCTGAGTGGAGCTGTAGAGCACTGCCGGTCGACTGCCATCGGCCAGGCCCCGCGCACCCTGAGTGAGCTTGAGCGCGAGGATCTCTCGCCCCTGAATCGTCGTGCCCAGCACCTCCAGTTTGGCGATCTGAGGGTTCTGGCGAGCGGCCGCGTACATCAGGTCGCGGTAACCACCAGGCTCGTCGTAAGAACGCCACACGTTGAAACCGTTGGCTGCCTGAGCGGCGGCGAACTGCTTCACGGTCTTACCGCCCTTTACACGCGTCAGCTTGGTGTCGATGCCCCGCGCCGCAAGCTCGCTGGTTTGGCCTCTAGTGAGGATGAGCTCGGCCTTGATGCCGCCTCTCACCGCGCGCTGCCCGGTGATGTCGAAACCTTCCTCGGACAGTTGACCGAGTTGCCTCGCGGTCACCGTGGCCGAATACACGTTAAGCGCGTTCGGGTTTCTCCTGGCGCTGGAAGGCGAGCTGGTTACTACCAGCAAGGACGAAAAGAGCGCGCAAATGAGCGCGATGCTGACTTTCTTCTTCACAGAACCCCCCTGGGCTGCCGGTTGCAGGCTCCGATGCCTGCGGCCTCTGATCATGAGCTTGAGATAGTAGTCCTTTGTGACTGGTCATGCCCGGCGGGTTGGCCGATTCGTCCGAATCGCGTGGCAAGAACTGGATGTCGCCTCCGCCCTGGAAAGGACCTGTCGCCGGCTGGGATCATCTAGGACAATGACTCGAAGCTACGAAAGGGGTCCGAAATGACTATGCAGAGGGAGAAGGGGGAGGCCTTCCGGGCGCTCCACGAGGGCGATCCATTCATCATCCCCAACCCGTGGGATGTCGGCTCGGCCCGGTTGCTCGAGAAGCTCGGCTTCCAAGCGCTCGCCACAACCAGCGCCGGCTTCGCGTTCACGCTCGGACGGAGCGACGGGGAAGTGACAATCGACGAGGTCGCCGAGCACATCAGGGCGCTGGATCAGGCCACCAGCCTGCCGGTGTCGGTCGATCTCGAGAATGGGTACGGCCGTGAACCTGAGGCCGCCGCCAATGCCGTCACTCGAGCGGCTGAGGCCGGCGCCGCCGGTGGCTCGATCGAGGATTACGACCCGTCGGGAGAGATCTACGGATTCGATCACGCGGTCGAACGAGTGGTCGCAGCATGCGAAGCGGCGAAGGGTCTCGACTTTCCGTTCGTGCTCACGGCGCGCGCCGAAAACTATGTTCGCGATAACCCGGACCTAGAAGACACGATCGCCAGACTTCAGGCTTTCGAGGCTGCCGGTGCCGACGTCCTGTACGCGCCGCGACTGCCAAGCATCGACGAGATAAGTGCGGTGTGCGAGGCGATCTCTAAGCCAGTCAACGTTCTGGCTCGTCCGAACATATCGCTGAGCGAGATCACGGAGGCAGGTGCGCAGCGCGTCAGCGTGGGTGGCCCGTTGACGTGGGTGGCGGTCGCGGCGATGGTCAACGCGGCGCAGTCGATGCGCGATGAGGGCGATTTCTCAGCGTTGGCTATACCAGAAGAGGTTACGAAGCTGCTCGGTTGATCTCCGGAAACCAGTGATGCGGTCCAGCAGGACCAGCCGGCAGCATCGCTAGTCCCTCTCCGTCATCCCATCGAGTGCTTGGTCGACCACCCGAGAGGCGAGGTCATCGCCGAAGTCGATGATCCGCCCGGTCAAGACGAGGAACATCATCGGGCCGACGACGGATGCGATCGCAAGCCGGACGTCGAGGTCCTCACGAAGCTCTCCGCGGTCCTTGGCGCGTTGCAGAGCGACGCCCGTCGCTTCCAATTTCGGCCCCATGACGTTCTTCATGTAGGCGGCACCCAGAGCCGTCCCCCGTGCCAGCTCGCCGGCCATCCGGGGAAGGGCCTGGCCCGCCTTCGTGGTGCGAATCAACCCATGCATGTGCTCGACGACGCCGGTCAGGTCGGCTCTAAGATCTCCGGTGTCCGGGATCTCCATCCCCTCGTAGAGGGTGCTCACGGTCGCGACGACGAGATCCTCTTTGGATTGCCAGCGCCGGTAGATGGTCGTTTTTCCCACCCCTGCACGCTCGGCCACGGATTCGATGCTCATCGCGTCGAATCCAACCTGAGGAAGAGATCCAGCGCCGCGTCCAAGATCGCTCGCTCAACGCGCGCATCGCGCGGGCGCCCGGGCGTTCGGATCTCGTCGACAGACGGTGGACAGGCGCTCAAAGCGTTGCCGCTGTTTCGAGCGGGCGGTCCTCACGATCGGGACGATCGAATCTCTCTCGTGGTCTGGCGGGAAGGAAGAGGAACGCCACTATCGCTCCCAGCAACGCCACCCCCGCCGCGACCAGCACAGCGTCCCCCATCGACTCGACGAACGAGGAACGAGCGGCCAGGATCAGGTCGTTCGCTTGTGGACCGATGCGCTCGGCGACGCTCAATGCCGCGCCGACCGAGTCGCTCGCAGCCGCGGCGACTGGAGCCGGCAAGCCGGTCACCGCCGGGGCCATCGCGTCGCCGTAGGAGGACGACAGGACGCTCCCGATCACGGCGACGCCGAGGGCGCCTCCGACCATCCTCGTCGTGTCGTTCATAGCCGACCCCACCCCGGCCTTGGCAAGAGGCAGCGAGCCCATGATCGAATCGGTTGCAGGTGCCATGGTCGCCCCCATCCCTAGCCCCATAAGCGCGAGGGCCCACCCAAGGGGCGCATACCCACTCTCCACATCCACGCCGGACATGAGCCACAGCGCGATCGCAACGATCGTCAGACCCGTGGAGACGACAGCCTTCGTTCCGACGCGTTCCACCACGCGCGCCGCGATGGGCGCCGCCACGACGAGTGTTGCGATCGGAGTAACGCGGAACCCGGCCTCGAGAGCCGAATAGCCGAGCACGAACTGTAGGTGCTGGGTGAGGATGAAGATGGCCCCGAACATGGCGAAGAAGACCATGGTGATGGCGACGCTTGCCGCAGTGAAGCGAGGATCCTTGAAGAAGCTGATCTTCAGCATCGGATGCTTCGAGTGAAGCTCCCACGCGACGAAGGCGGCGAGTAGTACCGCGGCGATGCCGAACGCCAGCAACGTGACGCCTTCCGTCCACCCATTGTCCGGTGCCTCGATGATCCCGTAGACGAGCACGCTGAGGCCGGCGATCGACAAACCGGCTCCGACCGGATCCAGAGGGGTGGCGTCGGGGTCCTTCGATTCGGGGACGAGTGCCAATCCGGCCACGATCGCAACCAGGATGATCGGGAGGTTGACGAGGAAGATCGATCCCCACCAGAAGTTCTCCAGCAACCATCCTCCGATGACGGGGCCCGCCACGATCCCTAGTCCGGCGATGGCCGCCCACGCCGCGATCGCTCGTCCGCGTTCGTGCGGCGGGAACATGTCCGTGATGATCGAGAGGGTGGAGGGCATGATCAACGCTGCTCCGATCCCCATCGCGGCACGCGTCCCGATCAACAGCTCGGGCGAGTTGGCCCACGCGGATCCGGCCGAGGCGATGGCGAAGATGACCATCCCGACTAACAGCGCCAGCTTGCGGCCGAAGCGATCGCCCAGGGCACCCATGGTGAGCAGGAGGCCCACGAACACAAGGACGTAGGAATCGACGATCCATTGGAGCTCGCTGGACGTGGCGCTGAGATCTCGGACCAGGGTGGGGAGCGCCACGTTGAGGATCGTGTTGTCCATCCCGATGACGACGAGGCTGAGCACAAGCACCGATAGAGCCAGCCAGCGCCGGGAGTAGGGCTGTTCCATTGCTTGCACTTGAGCCACGAGTCTCCTTCCGATACGAGTCCGTTGCGTATTTGATAGCACGCTGTCCGAAGATTCGCAACACCCTCGTATCGAAACCCGTGAAGCCCAACCACACTCAGGCCCGGCCCACTCCCCGGGAGGAGGGTCTATATAGGGGGCGATAGGGTCGGCGTGGTACACACCCCGGAGACACGGCAGGCGGATCCCCACCAAGCGGTTGAAAGGAAGGCCTGGGATCAGCCGGTTCTGATTCGAAGGACACAGGGGATGGGGGTCGATTCGTGAGGCTTTTGATCGCAGCTTGTGCGATCGGCATGCTTGGCTTGGGCGCGGCCCCGGCAGCCGGCGCGGTCGATACCCCTGCGCAAGGTGGGGGGCACGACGCGTTCAATTTCGACTCCGGAACCTATCGGGTCGACCTCCATGATTACCGGCTGGCCGAGGGCACCAGCTCCGACGTTCTGTTCGTCGACCGGTGTTGTCACGGGACGGGGCCGGCGGCGGTTCAGGTTGATGCAACCCTGAGCAGCGGCACCACCACCGGCGATTTCGACCCGTTCACGAGGACGCTGTCGTTCCAAGACCCGATCGACACACACGATGTTTTCCTCAACCCCAAGCAAGATGCCTTGGTGGAAGGGCTCGAGACGGTGGACCTGGAGCTCAGTAACGCCACCAATGGCGCGGTGCTTGCCTACCCACGCGATGCGGTGCTCACGATCATCGATGATGATGGGCCCTCGAGGATCTCGTTCGAGTTCGCCTCGTATTCGGGTTTCGAGAACCGCCGCTCGCTCCTCGTCAGGGTGATCAGATCCGGGCTCGCCAGCAACGCCGCTTCTGTCACGATGACTACGGCGGCCGGCACAGCCGGGAGTCAGGACTACACGCACACTGAAGAAGAGATCGACTTCGCCTCTGGTGACAGGAACGTATCGGTGACGATCCCCTTGCTCAATGACTCTGTGGGCGAACCCAGTGAAACGTTCAGCATCGGCCTTAGCGATCCTGATGGAGCTGAGCTGACGTCTCCGTCAACGACCAGCGTCGCCGTGCTCGACGACGACGCGGCCACATCTGAGGACACGATCCCTCCGTACACCGCATTCCACGAGCCTCTTCAAGGGCATA
Source organism: uncultured Actinomycetes bacterium (assembly GCA_963777015.1). Taxonomy (GTDB): domain Bacteria; phylum Actinomycetota; class CADDZG01; order CADDZG01; family WHSQ01; genus JACCXF01. The sequence goes on along the minus strand of CAVZOQ010000003.1, from coordinate 7,726 downwards.
CCTACGCAGCGCGGAACCTGCGGCTGATCCCGGTTTTCATGCAGGACAACAACGGAGGTTCCGGCATGGATCGCGTTCAACTCGCCCTGCGTAAGAAGCTCTCGAACGGCGGCTGCAGATGGTGGAAGGGACGCGACTTCGTTCGACGCGCCTGCAACAACAAGCTGTGGTCGAAGACTCCTTCGGACGAATACACCGACGCGACGGTGTTCAGACTAGGAACGAAGCTCAAGCCAAGCACCAAGGGCAGCGGCATCGTGAACTACAAGGCGTTCTCCCGCGGCTGGGACAACGTAGGGAACGTCCAGAAGCGTTTCGACAAGGGCCAGAACAAGAACACCTTCGAGATCAAGTAGAGATCCCACCTGCGGATGTTCGGCGTCGCCCAAGCGACACTCTGAGACGACACGTCGTGCGACCTATGGCAAGCGCTTCGACCTAGACCCAACGCTCGGCCCTCGTTCGCGCAAGGGGCCGGAGTCGCTATGACTCCGGCCCCCACTAGTGAGCAGCTTCTACCTGGCGCTTACCCTTCGCAGTTCCTCAGGGTGTCGCTATCGCCTCCACCCTCGCAGGTGTCGGTGCCGCCTTCGCCGTTCAGCTCGTCGTCAGCGTCGCCACCCTTCAGGATGTCGTCGTCGGCTCCACCGCGGAGCACGTCGTCACCGTCGCCGCCCTGCATGGTGTCCTTGCCGGATCCGCCCCTAAGGGTGTCCCATCCGCCGTTGCCTCGGAGGCTGTCGCTTTCGCTACCTCCGAGGATCAGGTCGTTGTCGTCGTTGCCGTCGACCGCGTCGCGGCCGGAGCCGCTGCGGATGCTGTCCTTGCCGGTGCCACCCGAGATGGTGTCGTTGCCGTCGTTGCCGAGGATCTCGTCGGCGCCACCTTCTCCGGCGATCACGTCATCGCCGCCAAGGCCACAGATGATGTCGTTCCCGGCCGTGCCGTTAAGCACGTCGTCGCCTTCCGTGCCGACGACGATCTTGCCGCCTCCGGCCTTACGGTCGGTTCTCGAGTCGAGCGGCATCCCTTTGCAAGCTCCTGAAGAGACCACCGGGCCGGGCTCCGGCCCCGTGTATTTGAGGATGAAGAGGCCGTAGTCCCTGTCACTCAGGAGGAGCAGCGGCCGGGCGGTGGGGCCACGCTTGATCGGGAAGACCCCCCAGAAGTTATTGCCGCCCTTGGCGATGAAGATACCCATCTCCTTGATGCCATCGTTGTTGGCCCTGATCACGCGCAGTCCGGCGGAGTAGTAGGAGAGGTAGCCGAGCTTCGAGTTTTGACGCTGGTCGGTCTTGACCTCGTGAACCGACAGATCGCCGAAGCCGCTGGCGAAGCGCGCATCTTTCGCCTCTTCGACCGCGTAGGCGTCGATCTCTTCGAGTGTGTCCGCGTCGAGAAGGCGCACGTCTCCCCAGCCGTCGAACTCCGACGTGGCCGATACTTTCTCGCCCTCATCGCCGATGTCCGGCTCGTTGTCGTCCGGCGTTCCGTTCGTGCAGGTCGGCATGGGTTGCTCGCAGTATGGAACCTCGTACGAAGGCGTCGTGTTGAACATCTTGTGGAACGCCTCGTGCGTCGTGCAGACGGTCACGATCGGAGGATCGTCCGGCAGGTAGGCCCCGGTTCCGCAATAGGGCTCGTCTAGGCTTGCGTCTCCGTGGTGGCGGTTGACCAATAGGACCGCATCCCATCCTGCCTCGTGCGCCTCGTGTGCCTTCTCGCCGGGGAAGCAACCTCCCGCGGCCTCGAAAGCGGTCGGGTCCTGATTCGGGCCCCGCTGCAGCACCAGGATCGCATCTTCCCCCGGCTCGAGGTCGAAGTCGTAATCGTCCCGCTGCGGTACCGGCGGTGCGCCGGGATAGAGGTCCGATGGACACCCGTAGCCGCCGTAGACGATCGGGCCGTTCATCGTCTTGTCGGGAAGCAGTGCCGGCGCGGCACCACCGCCAACCGCCGTAGCCGGGTGGCTCCCCGCGTTCGGGCCCGTCGTGATGTTCATCTCCTCGATCCGGTAGGGCGAGAAGTCCTCGTTGGTCTCGATGAAGAGCCTGTTGTTCTCGCTCCACGTCCCCTGGTGCGCGTTGCCCTCAGGTGGCGTGTAGCCGAACTGGTCGGGCTCGGGGAAATCCTGATCGTCGACGTAAACGGGGTTCTCAGGGTCGTCGACATCTAGCAGGATCTGTCCGGCGTCCCAGTACGAGACCATCATGTACGTGGTGCCGTCGATCTTCTTGACCCACATGTCGTGGTGGAACGTGACCCCCTCGTAGCCGTTGACGTTTGCATCGGGCCACTGCGGTAGACCGGACTCCGAGATCAGGACCGGGGCCGCCGGATTGGTGATGTCGAGGATGTCGACATCGAGCAGCTCCTCGTTGTCGACGAGCACCGCGTAGCTCTTGCCGTTGTCGTTCCAACCCATGACGCTGTGGACGGTGGTGACGTAGCCATACGGCTCGGGAGGATCCGCGGAATCATCGATGCCATCGCCCGCGTGCTCCGCCACCATCACGGGGTTCTCCGGATCGGTGACGTCCCAGATGTTGATCCCGCCATCTCCTACCGCGGAGCCGGGGCATATCTCGTTGCTCATCAGGAGCAGGTCACGCTCGCCCGTTGCCGTGTTGGCTCTGAAGAAGTCAACGCCTTCGCTGACGTAGTTGCCCGGAGGCGAGGGGATGAAGGCGACGTCTTCTGGGTTCTGCGGGTCGCGCACATCCACCACGTGGACGCCGCCACCCAGACCCGTATCGGGGTCGCACTCGGGGTAGTAGACGCCAAGGTACGCGTAACCCTTGCCGTAGTTGACGTCGCTGATGGCCCCCTCGGTCTCAGTGAGCCGCAGCTTGCTGATCAGCTTTACGTTCTTCTGCGACTTCGGCAGGTGGCCTTCCAGAGTCCCGTGCTGGTCGCCGATAGGAACAGCTTCTGAACCGGATCGAACCCCTGTCTCGAGCGCGCTCGAAACCCGGCCGTCATTGTCCTTGAACTTGCCGGCCGCTTGCTGCTCCCGTTTCTGCTGCGCCCCAGCCGCCACGCCTATGAAAGTCATCACGAGTCCAAGCGCGACGAAAAAGACGACCAGTTTCCTCGTCAAATCGATTCCCCCTTGATAAGGCTCCCCCAGCTCGGAGACCCAGTAACGAATGGGGGAAACCTAGCAGTTATCGGCCGTTCGTGAATGGGTGAATCCCTAAACCTGAAGTTCTTTGCCCTGCTTTGGCATGTCTCCGAACCATTGATCAAGGAGGATCCCTCGAAGACTGGGCTTGTTGCACCTTCCGCCCGCGATCTGGTCGACGTATCATCCACTAACCCACACGAGGTGGAGGCAGATGAAACGGTTCGCACTTCTGACGGCTGTGGCCGCGGTGCTCATCGTGGCAAACGGGGCGGCGTTCGCCGTCATCAAAAACTGCCAGCCTGACATCAAGTGCGTAGGTACTTCCCAGACGGATGTTCTCACCGGCACCAGCGGCTCCGACCGTATCTACGGGCTCGCGAGCGGCGACACCCTGCAGGGGCTTGGCGCCAACGACCGGTTGGTTGGCGGTGGGGGTTCGGACGACCTCCGAGGCGGGCTCGTGCCCAACTCCTCGGCTACTGACGACGGAGCCAACGACACGCTCAGCGGGAGCGGAGGCTCAGACACCTACATCTTCGGGAATGGTTGGGGAGCGGACACCGTCATTGACAATGCCATCGTGGATGAGACCCTCAGTACTGGTAACCGGGTTTATTTCTTCATCACTGCTTCGGTCAACCTGGTCATTACGTTGGAGTCAGACTCGGGTCCTTACCCCGAGGTGAGTTACGGGACCAACACCATCAACTGGAATGGCAACGTCATCGACAACGTCAATGTGGCTCTCGGCTCCAGCAATGACACCATCACGGGGAACAGCCGGGCGAACTTCATCGCCACCAACCTGGGCGGGGGCAACGACTACGTCTCCGGTGGAGGAGGCAGCGACTCGATCAACGTACGTGATCGAGCTTCCGGCGACACCGTGGATTGTGGAGATGGCACTGACAAGGTCTCCAACGATGTCGGCGACGTAGTTTCCAACTGCGAGATCCGGCTATAGGACAGAGCCATTCCGCCCGATTGATAGACGAACCGGAAGACTTGCAGGAGCGCGACCCTTGGCTTCGGCTTGTTTCCGCGCTGGGAACCTGTGGAACGGAACCCCAGGGACTCGCCGATTGAGAGCCCGGTAGCTAGTTCCGGAGCAGCATCTTCTTGCCGCCCGACAATTCATCCCAACCGGGCGATGCGGCGCTTATGACCCAATGGAAATATCTGCTTAGCTCACGCGCCGAGTGTCGGTGCGCCATCGCCGAGGAGGTCTCCAAGAGATGGATCGATACCCCCTGATATCGGAGCATGGATTGATCGGCGACCTGCAGACCGCAGCCCTTGTCACAACTGACGGGTCGATCGATTGGTTCTGCTCCCCCCGCTTCGACTCGCCCAGCGTTTTCGCCTCCCTGCTCGATCGGGACAAGGGTGGACAATTCCGGATCGCACCTGAGAGTGGCGAGTACGTGACGAAGCAGTTGTACTTCCCCGAAACCGCCGTCCTGATCACCCGATTCATGACGCCCGATGGGGTGGGCGAAGTTGTCGATTTCATGCCCATCGATGATCCCAAGGTCGCTACCGATCGGCACGCGCTGGTCCGTCTGGTGCGGGTTGTACGCGGAGAGATGAGGTTCGTGCTGGAGTGCGCACCTCGGTTCGACTACGGAAGAGCCGGCCATGAGCTCGAGGCCACCGACAACGGCTGGGCCTTCAAAGCCGATGACCATCACCTCACGCTGCAGGCGACGATGGAGCTCGAACGAAAGGCAGACGACGTTCGTGGATCTTGGAGCATGAGCGCCGGACAGGTGGGTGGGGTTGTTCTGGAGACCGGGGCCAAGGTCGAGCCTCGGAAGCTCGAACCGAAGGACGTCCTCGGCATGTTCAACCGGACGGTGCGCTACTGGCGCGACTGGATCGGGCGTTCTAGCTACACCGGTCGGTGGCGCGAGATCGTCGACAGATCGGCGATAACTCTCAAGCTGATGACGTACGCGCCCACCGGAGCGCTCATCGCGGCGCCCACGACCAGCCTCCCCGAGCAGATAGGGGGGGAACGTAACTGGGACTACCGCTTCACATGGATCCGCGACGCGTCGTTCTCGGTGCACGCATTGCTGGGCCTCGGCTACTTGGAAGAAGCCGAAGCCTTCACACGCTGGCTCCGTGACAGAGTCGGCGAGATGGCCGGGGGTCCGTCGGGGCCGCTTCAGATCATGTACCGCATCGATGGTTCCGCCGACCTGGAGGAAGAGGTTCTCGATCACTTGGAGGGCTACCGTGGATCGAGTCCCGTTCACATCGGTAATGGCGCTTCAGACCAACTTCAGCTCGACATCTACGGAGAGGCGATCGACTCGATCTACCTGGGTACGCTGCGGGGCATGATGCCTGGGCATCAGGGCTGGACCGAGCTCTGCCGCATCTTCGACTGGATCTGTGAGCATTGGGATCAACCTGAAGAGGGGATCTGGGAGACTCGGGGCGGCCGGAAGGACTTCACCTACGGCAGGCTGATGTCCTGGGTCGCGCTGGATCGGGCTGTGCGGATGGCACGTGACCATGGCCGACCGGGCGACGTCGACCGATGGATAACCCAGCGTGACCTGATCTATCAACAGATCATGGAGAAGGGGTGGAGCAAGGAACGATCGGCGTTCGTTCAGGCCTACGACTCGCAGGTGCTCGATGCCTCGAACCTGCTCATGCCGCTGGTCGGCTTCATTGCGCCGCGCGACCCGATGTGGCTGTCGACGCTCGACGCGATGGGCGGCGAACTGGTTTCAGACAGCCTCGTATATAGATACGACCCCAGTGCCTCGCCCGATGGACTGCGAGGCTCGGAGGGGACGTTCTCGATCTGTACGTTCTGGTACGTCGACGCGCTTACCAGGGCTGGTCGACTGGAGGAAGCGAGGCTCACCTTCGAAAAGATGCTCACGTACTCGAACCACCTTGGCCTCTTCTCAGAGGAGATCGGTTTGACCGGTGAGCAGCTCGGCAACTTCCCCCAGGCGTTCACACACCTATCCCTGATCAATGCCGCGTTGAATCTGGACTCTCAACTAGACCAGCAGAACGGGTGGGTGGATCTGGTTGCCGGCGGCCTGAGTCCAGCCGTGACAGACAGCGGGGATGCCGACTAAGGGAGCCAAACGGGTCGGGCAGCTAGGCGGGCTGAACACGCTGGTCAGGGAGGAGCAACGCGGCAACGAGCCCGACGATCCCGATGCATGCCAGGACGATCATCGCGGCTGCATACGATTTGTCCCCGATGCTCGAGACGAGGATCGTGCCGGCGACGGCCGCGCCGAGAGACGAGCCCAGGTTGGATATGGAGCGCGACAGGCCGGAGATCTCGCCCTGGAGCTCCTCGGAAAAGGCGGATTGCACAACGTTGACGGAAGGGGTCAGCATCACTCCGACCCCCAGTCCCACCAACAGGAGTCCGGGCGAGAACGCCCAGGCGCTGGGAGAGCCCTTCACCATCGCGAGCAGGACACCTATCCCGGCGATCGTGGTGACGAAGCCGACCACGATGAGCCTCCGCTGCGGGTGTTTCTTGGCGAATCGTTCGGCACCAAGCGACGACGCCAAGATGCCGGCGGTCGCCGCGGTAAAGATCACGCCCGTTTCGATGGAGTTGTAGCCACGCACGACCTGGAGAAACGCGGAGACGACGAACGAGGTTCCGATGAGCAGTAGCCACTGGACGTTCTGTGTGATCAGGCCGAGGTTGGAGATGCGGTTCCGGAAGACCCCGGTGGACAGCAACGGTTCTTCGCCTTTTCGTTCTTGGGCCCGGATGTGGAGGAAGAAAAGGCAGAGGATGAGGGCTCCGATAGCCATCAGGACCGCCATGAGCAAGGCGTTGGTATCCGCTTGAAGGATCCCCATGACCACGAAGACCAGGCCGGCTGCCGACAGGACCGCGCCTAGGGTGTCGAAGGGGCGCGTCGGGTCGGGCGCCACAGGATCGACGATCGCGCGGCTCAAGAAGACGATTGCCGCGACGATGACGGCCTGGAAGATGAAGGCCACCCGCCAACTGGTTGACGTAGCGATGACACCTCCGATCAACGGCCCCGCCGCGGCGCCGATGCCTCCCATCCCGGCGATCACACCGAAGGCCCGGGCACGCGACGTGACCTCGCTGTAGAGCATCGTCGTGAGGATGTAGACGGGAGGGATCAACAGTGCGGTGCCAACACCTTCGAGGATCGAGTTGCCAAGGATCAGGAGGCCAAGGCCCGGAGAGACGGCACTCATCAAAGCGCCGATGCCGTACACGATTAGGCCGATCGTGAAGCACCGCTTGCGGCCCCACCGGTCGGTCAGCTTGCCGGCGGGGATCATGAGAGCCGCCATCACGAGCAAGAAGATTGTGATCGCGGTCTGCACACCTTCCACGGTCGTGTCCAGGTCTTCGCTCATGTCGTTGATCATCACGTTCATGTTCGATCCGGCGAAGCTGCAAATGAACTGCGCCATAGCGAGCGGAACGAGGATCTTCCGCAGTGAGCTCGCCGACGGTCCGACGCCGATACTTTCAGCCACTACGCGCACCCCCTCGGCCGCTGAATCAGCAGGCTCACGCCGGTCCTCTCCTTGCTGCGCTTTCTCATATGTGTGTCGGGA
>CAVZOQ010000002.1:0-822998 GCA_963777015.1 uncultured Actinomycetes bacterium | reverse complement strand
GGCCCGTCGTCCAGCGCGGAGCCTGACGACACGGCGGGCCTGGCTAGACGCGCGCACCTCGACAGGGACGAGACAGCGTCAGGCAAGCCCGGTTCACGACGCTGCAGACGACAACCCACCCAGGTGGTGGTCTCAGGACCCAGAGGGGTAAGCCACCGATCGCCACGCAGGACCCGACGCACCACACCACCACCGACGCATCCGTCAGGCGAGGAGGTCTGCCATGAGCGACCACAAGGCAGTTGGCTCCGCAGCATGGGTCCAGCAGACGCAGGGGTGGATGACTGCCGCCGAACGTCGTTCGCTCGTGGGTCCGTTGGCTCGGACCCACCTGAGCAATGCGGTGGGTCGACTGCGCATGGCCGTGCGGCTGCATCCCGGGCGCAACGTCGACATTCCGGAGTCCCGATTGGCGGTGCCCGAGACGGCGTTGACCCGTGCGGCGCGGAAGGTGGCTGAGGACACCCTGACTCCGACGTTGCTGCATCACAGCTACCGGACCTACCGTTTCGGCCGCGCTCTGGGCGAGCTCGACGGGTTGCAGGTCGACGCCGAACTCCTGTTCGCCGCAGCGATCCTGCACGACACCGGCCTGGTGAATCTGCCCAACGGCGCTGATTTCACGTTGTCGTCGATGCGGCTCGCGCGTGAGGTCGCGGACCAGGTGGGTCTGTCCACCGCGGCAACCGAGGTCCTGCAGACAGCGATCACGATGCACTACACCCCGGGCGTGACTACGGCGGCAGGCACAGAGGCGTACCTGCTCGCGGCGGGTGCGGCCGTGGACGTGGCCGGCGTCCGGACTGGGACCTGCCGCCGCAGACTCTGAACAACGCTGTGCGGGACTACCCGCGAGTCGGGTTCAAGAAGGCGTTCGCGGACGCGTTCCGCGCCGAAGCGATCCGGGTCCCCCAGGGACGGGCAAAGTTCGTGAACAGGTACGGCGCGCTCATCACCGCGATCAAGCTGGCGCCGTTCGACGACTGAGGCGTGCACGCGCGGCGTCGACGTCTCGACCTCCCTCGGTCTAGGGGCACATGAGCTCGTCAGGTGGAGGTCTCCAACCCACCGCCATCCTCAGGAGACCTCCACCTGGCGTGGAGCTTTCCGCGTGTGGGTCCCGTCGCCGGTGAGTTGCCCGGGCGGGGCGACCCCTCCCCCGCCAGTAGATGACCGGAGCGGCGACCTCGTCTCGGCGCGTGCACAGGCGCCCTGCCCCGTGCACACACGCCCTGCACCGGCCGGACGCGGTTGGTCGGCCGCAGCCTCTTCAATCTTTGCCTCGCGAGACAGGCCCGTCGTCCGGCCGCCACGTTGTGCTCTGGGGCCGCATCCCGCGGGGCAACGGAGGTCGCGTCGCCGCGGTGTTGCTGGTCGACAACGCCGCCCAGCTGATGCAGGCGGCCCCGGTCGCCGCCCTCAAGGGCATCGCGGTCTCCGGTAACGCCAGCAAGCTGCACGTCATCTTCACCCACTTCGACCAGGTCAAGGGCGACAACCTGCCGGGCTTCAGCGACCGCGAGCAGCACGTCCTGGCGTCCGTAGAGAACGTGCTGAAGTCCATCGGCGACGAGCTGGGCCCGGCGGCGGAGCGCGTCCTGCGCCGACGGATCGACCAGGCGCGCTTCTTCGTCGGCGGTATCCAGGATCCGCTCGACGCCAAGAAGAAGGCCGGCTCGCGTGGCTGTGTTGCGAGCAAGACGACGAGTCGAGCAGATGTACAGTACCGGTCTCCCGTAGGTAGCTCCCGGATGAAGGGCGGGCCCCGTGACGGACGCGGCCGGCTTTTCGTCATCTCGGGCCCTTCGGGAGCGGGGAAGGGGACCGTCGTGCGCGAGCTCCTGAAGCGGCGCCCCGACCTCGTTCTCTCGGTATCCGCGACGACCCGCCCGGCGCGGCATGGCGAGAGGGATGGCGTCGACTACCAGTTCATCACCGAGCCGGAGTTCGTGGCTCGCCGGGACCGGGGTGACTTTCTCGAGTCGGCGATCGTGTACGGCGACATGAAAGGGACTCCCCGAGAACCGGTGGAGAGCGCGCTGGCCGCCGGCGAGGATGTGCTCCTGGAGGTCGACGTTCAGGGAGCGATGTCGGTCAAGCGCGCTCTGCCCGAAGCGGTCCTCGTGTTCATCGAGCCACCATCGCTCGACACGCTGTTCCTGCGTCTGCGGGGGAGGGGGACCGAGGACCCGGAAGCCCTCTCCACCCGCCTCCGAGCCGCCTACGAGGAGGTCAAGCGGAAAGGGTCATATGACTACATAGTGGTCAACGATGATGTCGAGGAGGCCGTCGCCGACCTCGTCCGTATACTGGATGGCACCGCAAACGACAGGAGAAACCGTGATCGAACCGAAGATTGAGACGCTCCTGGAGGGCGTCGACTCCAAATACACGCTGGTGATCCTGGCCGCCAAGCGCGGCCGCCAGATAAACGCCTACTTCTCCCAGCTGGGCGAGGGCATATCCGACCACATGCCCCCTCAGGTGCCGATGAGCCCATCGAGCGCCCCCAAGGCGCTCTCGATCGCCCTCCGCGAGATCGCCGAGGGCAAGATCGTCGCCGAGCGGACCGCCGACGGCATCAAGTAGCCGAACCCTCCCATGACATCCGGAGGCCCTTCCCGATCGCCCCATGGGTCGTGGCCCGACGGACCGGCGCGCCCGGAGAGCGCTCAAGGTACGAAGATCGTTCTCTGCGTCACGGGCGGGATCGCGGCTTATAAGGCGGTCGAGATCGCTCGGACCCTCGTTCAGTTGGGCGCCGAGGTGAGGGTGGTGATGACCCGGGCGGCCACGACTTTCGTCGGCCCACAGACGTTCGCTTCGGTGAGCGGGCACCCCGTGGTTACGAAGCTGTTCACCGGCGGGCCGGAGGTGCCTCACGTCGAGGTGGCGCGTGGGGCCGACCTGGCCATCGTTGCGCCGGCAACGGCCAACGCGCTGGCGAAGATGGCTCGGGGGGTCGCGGATGACGTGGTGGGCTCGACCTGGCTGATGCTCCGGTGTCCCGCCATCGTCGCCCCCGCGATGCACACCGAGATGTGGGAACACGAAGCCACCCAAGAGAACGTGAGGATCCTCGCCGAACGCGGAGCCACGATCGTGGGGCCGGCTTCGGGGGCTCTGCTATCCGGCGACGAGGGGCCCGGCCGTTTGGAGGACCCACAGGCCATCGTCCAAGCGGCGCTCGAGGCTCTCGGACGATCCCAGGACCTCGCGGGACGCAAGCTCGTGATCACGGCGGGCGGAACCCAGGAACCGATCGATCCGGTGCGTTATATCGGTAACCGGTCGTCGGGTCTCATGGGTTTCGAGATAGCCCGCGCCGCCCTCGAGCGCGGTGCGAAGGTCGTGCTCGTGGCGGCCCCGATCGGGATCGCTCCACCTCCCGGCGCCGACGTCGTACCCGTGCGCACTGCAGCAGAGATGCGAGATGCCGTGTTCTCCGTCGCCGGGGACGCCGACGTCATCGTGAAGGCGGCCGCGGTCGCAGACTTCAAGCCATCCGACTCGGCGGGGAGCAAATTGAAGAAAGCCGAAGGACCCCCGGAGATCACTTTGGTTCCGACCACCGACATCCTCGCGGAGCTGGGCCGAGCGGGGCAGGCGCGGAAGAGTGGTTGCATACTTGTGGGGTTCGCGGCGGAGACGGAACCCGACCCGGGGAAACTGGCAGAGGTCGCGGAGGAGAAACGACGTGCGAAGCATGCCGACGTGATCGTGGCCAACGACGTTGCGAGCCCCGACTCGGGGTTCGGAGTCCGTACCAACCGTGCGGTGATCGCGGGGCCGGCGGGGATAAGAGATGCCGGGCTCGTCACGAAGCGAGGGCTCGCTCAGGCGTTGCTGGATGAGGTAGTGGATCTTCTCAAGGGGAGGGCGAATGGCTGAATCGAAGGGCCGCACGGTCAAAGACCTGATGAGCAGTCCCGTCGTGACGGCGTCCCCCTCCGATACCGTCGCCGACGCGGCCGACTCGATGAAGGCGGCCGGTGTGGGATCGGTGGTAGTGGTCGACGGCGACCGTCCCGTGGGGATCCTGACCGAGCGGGATCTCGTTAAGTTCTCCGCCTCCGGCGTGGATGCGCAGGGAGCCAAGGTCTCCGAGTGGATGACCGTGGAGCCGGACACCGTCAAGCCAAGCGAAGAGGTCGGGAGCGCATTCAAGAGCCTCTCGGAGCACAACTACCGGCACATACCCGTCGTGGACGGCGATGGCGCCTTGCAGGGCATCGTCTCGCTGCGCGACATGATGCGCGTGGCTCGCATCATGCCCGCCGATCCTGTGACGGAGGTTCCTCCGGGGCTCGAAGGTGTCGTGGTCGCGGAGACGAAGATCGGAGACGTCCGCGGGAAAGAAGGCTTCTTCCACTACCACCAGTACAGCGCCGTCGAGCTCGCCGAGAAGCGCACGCTCGAAGACGTCTGGCACCTCCTCTTCCAGGGCGAGCTACCAAACAAGGCCGAGCGTGAAGCGTTCATCGAGGAGATCACCCCTCTTCGTGTGATCCCCGACGACGTCAAGGAGGTGCTGCCTTACCTCGCGAACCTGGGCGATCGCTTCGCTCCTTTGGATGCAGCTCGTTCGGCGTTCTCGTTGGTGGTCTCGTCTCAGGACTTCAAGCCGTCGCTCGACGTCGATCACGAGGAGCTTCGCAAGCAGGCCATGTTGTCGTGCGCCGTCTTCCCGTCCCTGGTGATGGCCCTGTACCGGCTCAGCGAGGGCAAGGAACCGGTGGATCCTCACCCCGAGCTTCCCTACGCCGCGAACTATCTGTACATGCTCACGGGGGAGGAACCGGATCCCGAGAAGGCTAGGGCCGTCGAGCAGTATCTGATCGCGACGATCGACCATGGGTTCAACGCGTCGACCTTCACCGCCCGTGTGATCACCTCCACCGGCGCCGATCTCGGATCGGCTGTGCTGGGAGCTCTCGGCGCTCTGTCGGGTCCCTTGCACGGTGGCGCGCCAAGTCGGGCCCTCGACATGCTGCGAGACATCGGGAGCATCGAGAAGACGGACGAGTGGTTGCGCGACGCCGTCAAGAGTGGCAAGCGGTTGATGGGTTTCGGACACCGTGTCTACAAGACCGATGACCCCCGCGGGACGCTGCTGCGTGGCGTCGCCGAGCGTCTCGACAAGGACGGCGAACGGGTGAAGCTGGCGAAGCACGTCGAGAAGCGCGCCGTCGAGATCCTCCAGGAGTTGAAACCCGGACGCAGCCTGTATCCCAACGTGGAGTTCTATGCGGGCATCGTCATGGACATGGTCGGTATGCCGCCGCCGCTGTTCACACCCACCTTCGGGTGCAGTCGTGTGATCGGGTGGACCGCTCAGATCATGGAACAGGCAGCCGACAACAGACTGATACGGCCGAGCGCTCATTACATAGGTCCTGAGCCGCCGCAACCCGTTCCCGACCCGGAATAAGGCTCCTCATCACGTACCACCCCCCGTCGTCCCATTAAGATGCGCCCCATGGAACTGGACAAAGGGTCGCAACTCTTCACGTCCGAGTCGGTCACGGAGGGCCATCCGGACAAGCTGGCGGATCAGATCTCCGATGCCGTGCTGGATGAGATCCTCGCCGATGACCCCTTCGGGCGGGTCGCCTGCGAAACGCTGATCACCACCGGGCTGGTCGTGGTCGCCGGCGAGATCACCACGACGACCTACGTGGACATCCCGGCCGTGGTGCGGCGGACCGTGACGGACGTGGGTTACACGAGCTCCAAGATCGGGTTCGATGGCGAGACCTGCGGGGTGAGCGTGTCCATCCAAGAACAGTCTGCCGACATCGCGGGAGGGGTGGACGTCGCCTACGAGTCCCGTATGGGTGAGGACGAGGGGGAGTTCGACAGTCAGGGCGCAGGCGACCAGGGAATGATGTTCGGTTACGCATGCCGCGATAACGAGGACCTGATGCCGATGCCGATCTGGCTGGCGCACCGGTTCGCTCAACGCCTGTCGGAGGTCCGCAAGGCGGGGGTCCTTCCGTATCTGAGGCCGGATGGGAAGGTTCAGGTCACCATCGAGTACCGGCAGGGCCGTCCGGCGCGTCTGGACACCGTTGTCTGCTCTTCGCAACACCAGCCCAACGTGGACATCGAGACCCTTCTCAAACCGGATCTCATGCAGCACGTGATCGAACCCCTGATCCCCGCAAACATCGATAGCGAGGGACTCAAGGTGATGGTCAATCCGACGGGTGTCTTCGAGATAGGTGGACCGCGCGCCGACACGGGTCTGACCGGCCGAAAGATCATCATCGACTCGTACGGCGGGATGGCCAGGCACGGGGGCGGTGCGTTCTCCGGGAAAGATCCCACGAAGGTCGATAGGTCGGCCGCTTACATGGCGCGTTACATCGCGAAGAATGTGGTTGCCGCCGGACTGGCGGATCGCTTCGAGGTGCAGATCGCCTACGCGATCGGCGTGGCGCACCCAATCTCGGTTTTCAGCGAAACCTTCGGCACGGAGACCGTGGATCCGACGGCCATAGCCAAGGGCATCCTCGAGATCTTCGACCTCAGGCCCGCAGCGATCATCAAGGATCTGGATCTGCGACGGCCGATCTATCAGAACACCGCGGCCTACGGCCACTTCGGCCGTTCGGACAAGGACTTCACGTGGGAGCGCACCGATCGAGCGGATGACCTCCGGCGACTCTGCTCGAGCTCCTGACGCCCCAGTCGTAGCTTCAGTCCTCCCGCTGATCCCCGCGTGGCGGGTCGACCACCTCTTCGACTACCTGGTCGCGCCCGACCAAGTGGAACGAGTGCACGCGGGATCGCTTGTTCGTGTCCCGTTCGGCAACCGGCGCGTTAGGGCGATCGTGATCCAGATGAAGCAGGAAGGGCCGGTCGATCGGGGAGTGCCAGACCTCGAAGTGGTCATCGCTCCCGTGCTCGACCGCCCTGTTGTGCCCGAATCGCTCATCCCACTCTTCTTCTGGATCGCGGAACGGTACGCGTCGCAGACGAGTCATGTGTTCGCACGCGCGGTGCCTCCGCGCGTGAGGGTCAAGGTCGAAGAGCCGGGCCCCGTCACGGGGGGCCCGGAGCCTCGGCGGATCCTTACGTATGAGAAGGGAGAGCGACTGATCGATGCGCTGGTCGCCGGCCGGGCGGGCGCGTGGTGCCTTCAGTACGCGCCCGGTGAGGATCGGGCCGGCCTCATCGGCGAGCTGGTCGCAGCGAGTCGTCCACATGGTGCGGCCGTGGTCACCGTCCCCGAGGTTCGATACGGCTCCGAGGTGCTGGACGGACTGGGGCGCCTGTGGCCGCAGATGGCCCGCATCGACAGCGCGGAGTCGGAGCCCGACAGGTCGCGGGGTTTGCTGGCACTAGCCGCGGGGGCCGGTCTGGGAGGCGGGGGTCGCGGCGCGGTCCTCGCTCCCGCCGGTCGTCTGGCCTTGATCGTGATCGACGAGGAACACCACGCGAGCTACAAAGAAGATCGTTCACCGCGTTTCGATGCCCGACGGATCGCGCTGGAACGGGCGCGGCGCCAAGAGGCGACCTGCGTCCTGATGAGCAGCACCCCCGCGGTCGAGATCGCAGCAGCTCGCGGGCTGGGGAACATCGGGCTGATCGTGCCCGATCGCAGGATCTTGCGAACTGCTCGGCCCATCGTCGAGCTCGTCGACCGTCCCGAAGGGCGGGCGGTCTCGCATGAGTTGCACGAGCGCGTGCGTGACGCGTTGCGCGCCGGACAACGCGTGGCTCTGCTGGCGCCTCGGCGTGGGTTCGCCCGAGCGATGTGGTGTGCTGCCTGCAGGAGGTCGGTTCGATGCCCCCGGTGTGAAGCGGGTCTGGTCCTTCACCGGGCGTCTCCGAAGGCGCCCGCACTGGTCCGCTGTGGGCGCTGTGGGTTTCAGGCTCCGCCCCCGCGCGTGTCCCTCCTGCAGCGCGGAAGACTTCAGGTTCGTCGGAGCGGGCAGTGAACGGCTTGCCGAACAGGTGCAACGCGCGTGGCCCCGAGCCTCGGTGACTCGGGCCGACCCCGATGTGATCGAGCAGGTCGTGCGCGACCGGGCACCCACCGATATCTACGTGACTACGTGGATAGGAACGAAGCCCGCGATCCGCCCGCCGGTGTCGCTGGTTGGCATCCTGGATGCGGATGCGCTCCTCCGGCGCCCCGACTGGCGTGCCGCGGAGTCCGGCTATCAGGCGCTCGCGGCCATGGCGGAGTGGGCGGGGCCGGCTGCAGACGGCGGGAGGCTCGTGGTCCAGACCTCCGAACCAGCGCATCACTCCGTTCAATCCGTCGTGCGCGCGGATTATGGGTTCTTCCTTCAGCGTGAGCTGGCGCACCGGGAGGAGCTCGGCTACCCGCCCTTCAGCGAGTTGATAAAGGTGGGCGCATCCGGGCGCATCGCTACGGAGCTCATCGAGCGCGCCGCCGACGTAGGACGTGCGCATGGAGCGCGCGTTCTGGGACCGATAGAGGTCGGCACGCACCGGGATGATGCCCGCATCGAGATACTGATGAAGTGCAAGGACGCGACGCCGGTGGGGGCCGACCTGCGGGGTATCCTCGCCAGCGTGCCGCCCGATGGCCGCCTCCACGTGGACGTGGACCCTCGGTGATCCGTCGAATGACAGGAGCGTCGCTGACTTGGCCGTACTCCCCATAAGGACCTTCGGTGACCCCACTCTCCGCCAGCGCGCTCGAGAGGTCGAGAAGGTGACCAAAGCGCATCGACAGCTGGTCAAGGACATGATCGAAACTATGCGCGAGGCGCCGGGCGTGGGCCTGGCGGGCCCCCAGATAGGGGTGCTGGAACGCGTCTTCGTTTACGAAGTGGAAGACGATCTCGGAGCGCTGTTCAACCCGCGCATCGTCGAGCGTTCCGACGACAAGGTCAGTGAGGAAGAGGGATGTCTGTCGTTACCGGGGCTGGCGTACGACGTCGAGCGATCTCGCGCCGTGACCGTGGAAGGGCTCGACGCGAAGGGCAAGCCCGTCACGATCGAGGCCTCAGAACTGCTCGCCCGGGTGTTCCAACACGAGATCGATCACCTGGATGGTGTGCTCTTCGTGGATCGACTCGATGAGGACGTCAAACGCGAGGCCATGCGCGAGCTGACGCGACAGGTGCTGGGGTTCACGAGCACGCCTGCCGCAACACCTCTCGAGGAGCGCCTGTAGCGTCGCCATGAGGATCGTTTTCTTCGGCACGCCGGCCTGGGCGGTGCCGAGCCTCGAGGCTCTCGTCCGAGCGGGCGTAGAGGTGGCCGCGGTGGTGACCAACCCCGATCGCGCGTCGGGGCGCGGCATGCACGTGCGGCCGAGCCCGGTGAAGGAAGCAGCCGTGGCGGCCGGGCTCGATGTCCTCCAACCCGAGCGGGCGAGGTCGCCCGAGCTTCACGAACGGCTGCTCGAGCTGGCGCCGGACGTCGCGGTGGTCGTGGCCTACGGATCCATCTTGCCGGGTTCGCTCCTCGACATCCCCCCGCGCGGCTTCGTGAATCTGCACTTCTCGCTGCTCCCCGCCTACCGGGGGGCGGCGCCCGTTCAGCGGGCCGTCATGGACGGCCATGGGGAAACGGGAGTGTCGTTCATGATCCTCACCGAGGGGATGGATGAGGGGCCGGTGCTCGCGATCGAACGGGTGCCGATCGGGCGGTGGGAAACGGCGGGGGAGCTGGGGGATCGACTTGCCCGGGTGGGGGCGGAGTTACTGCCACCGACACTCGGCGCTTACCTGGCGGGAGACCTCGTCCCTCGACCCCAGGACGACGCCCGGGCGACCTACGCTTCGAAGATCGACGCCGGTCAGGCTCGGATCCAGTGGGAGTGGGAGGCGGAGCGGATCGATCGTCATACGAGGGGGTTGAACCCGGTGCCGGGGGCGTGGACGACGTTGGACGACAAGAGACTCAAGATCTTCGGTGTCGAGGCGTCGCCCTTGGAGCAACGCCTGCCTCCGGGGGCGATCCGAGTCGAAGATGGATTGTTGATCGGCACCGGAACATCACCCGTCCGATTGGTCGAAGGCCAGCTGGCGGGCAAGCGCAGGATGAGCGGCATCGACTTGGCGCGCGGCCTGCGTCCGGCATCCGATGCTCGTTTTAGGTAAACATTGAGTGTGGCGCTCCTCCTCTCCCCATCTATCCTGACCGCCGACTTCGGACGGTTGGGGGACGAGATAGCCTCCGTGACCCCTTTCGTCGACTGGTTCCACCTCGACGTCATGGATGGCCATTACGTCCCCAACCTGACGTTCGGTGTCTCGACGGTGGAGGCGGTTCGCAGGAGCTGCGACCTTCCGCTGCACGTTCACCTGATGATCGAGGAGCCGGGGCGGTATGCGGCGGCTTTCCACGATGCGGGCGCAGATCGGATCTCGTTCCATCCCGAGGTGGTCCCAGACCCGGCCGAGACCATCGCGGCGATCCGCGGCTGTGGCGCCGGGCCGGGTATCGCGGTCCATCCGGACGTAGGGCTCGGGCACGTCGAGCAGCATCTCGAGGACCTGGATGTCGTCCTCATGATGACTGTTCGCCCCGGCTTCGGCGGGCAGTCGTTCCTGCCCGAGGTGCTCCCGAAGATCCGGAAGGCGTCGGAGCTCGCATCGTCCAAGGCGCGCAGCGTTGACATCGAGGTGGACGGGGGCGTAAAGCTCGAGAACGTGGACGAGGTCGTTGAGTCTGGGGCGGGCATCGTCGTGGTGGGCAGCGCGATCTTCGATGGCAAGGACGCTCCGGCCGCGGCGAAGCGCATGCGCACGCGGCTGGACGAGCTCGAGGGTAAGGCTTCCGAGCGATGACGCCGCCGTCCGAGCTGATACTCGTCGCCGATGATGACGAGGACACGGTTCGTTTCATTGAAGCCAACCTCCAATTGGAGGGGTTCGTTGTGATCCCCGTGTCCGATGGGGAAGAGGCCGTCTTGCGGGCCCGCGAGCGGGTTCCCGATCTGATCCTGCTCGACGTTTCGATGCCCAAGCTGGACGGGCTGCAGGTCTGCAAGCGGTTGCGCGCGGACCCGCGCACCAAGCACATAGGAGTGATCATGATCACCGGCCGCGCGAACTCCGCGGACAAAGTGGTGGGTCTCACGGCGGGAGCTGATGACTACATCATCAAGCCGTTCGATCCGGTGGAGCTTGTGGCGCGGGTCAAATCGTCGCTGAGAAGAACGAAGCAGATGCGCGCGGTGAGTCCGCTTACACAGCTCCCGGGCAACATTCAGGTGCAGGAAGAGATCTCACGCCGAGTGGCGTTGGGTGAGTCGTTCGGCGCTCTGTATGTCGACCTTGACCACTTCAAGTCGTTCAACGATCACTACGGATTCCTGCGTGGTGACGAGTGCATCAAGGCGCTTGCAGGGTGTGTCGCTACCGCGGTTCAGCGATTGGGGGGCAAGAACGGCTTCGTTGGACATGTCGGAGGCGACGACTTCATGGCCGTGGTCTCCGCCGAAGCGTCCGAGGCCGTGGCCCGTGCGGTCATCGCTTGCTGGAACGACCGATCTCCGATGCTCTACGACCCTCACGACGTCGAACGCGGCTACGTCGACGTCATCGATCGTCGGGACGAGCTCCATCGGTTCCCACTCTCGACGGTTTCCATCGGCATCGCCACCAACCTGGTGCGCCCCCTGCGGAGCCATTGGGAGGTGGCCGAGATCGCCAGCGAGATGAAGCGATACGCCAAGAGCGAGGGACGCTCGAGCTACGCCGTAGACCGCCGTTCCTCGGAGGCGCAGCCCGTCTAGCTTTCGCTGGGTGCGGGAACCTAGTCATTTAGGGCTATGCCCGTAATCGTTAAAATGGTCTCAATGCCCTATTCCCGTTGAGCGCCTTCGGCCCGATGCTTGACGTCCAGGCCCCGCTGCCCGTGGACGTCGAGCGCGAGTCACTCGACGGCGAGCGAAGCCGGCGGGGCGGGGGGCCGAACACATCGATGCGAGCAGGGAGGCGACAGGTACACGGATGGAACCCATCAGCGTGCTCCTGTGTGACGACACGAAGGACATCCTGCTCTTGCTCAGTCTCGAGTTTGGGTTCGATCCGGCCGTCGAGGTGGTGGCCACCGCAGAGAACGGTCTCCAGGCCATAGAGCTTGCGGGGCGGTTCAGGCCGGACGTGGTGGTGCTCGACCTCGCCATGCCAGTGATGGACGGTCTCGAGGCCCTCCCCGAGATCAAGAGGGTCTCTCCCGAGACGAGCATCATCGTCCTGTCGGGTTTCGATGCCTCGGCCATGGCCAACCAGGCCTTGTCTCTCGGAGCGGAGCGCTACCTCGAGAAGGGGACCACGCCCACCGAGATCGTCCGTGCGGTGAAGGACGTCGTCGGCCGTTCTCGAGGCGGTGGAGGATCGACCGATGGCGGACTCGGGGCGAGCCACTTCGCGCACGTGGCGCCGCCCGGGAGGGGCCGTGCTGTGTTCTGGGGCCTGATGCCCGGCCCCGGCTTCTCCTGACGTTCGACTCGCAAGCCACGCCCTCACGCGTGCGGCGCTCTATACTCGGGAGAACTGAAGAAAGACCTCTTCGGGGCAGGGTGAGAATCCCGACCGGCGGTTAGAGCCCGCGACCCCCTCGCTGTTCGAGGGGTTGACTCGGTGGAATCCCGAGGCCGACGGTAACCAGGAGCGGCTATGAGGGCCGTGCTGGGAGTCCGGATGGGAGAAGAGGCGTATCCGAAGCGGCGCGCTCCACGCGCGGTCCCGCTCCGATTCGTCTTCTCCTGCACCGTGCCCCGGGGTTCGTGACCGCCGGAGGCGCTGGGTTGATCGAGAACGACGAGCACTTCATGCACCGGGCGATCGACCTCGCACGGCGGGCTCCACGCACCTCACCCAACCCGAGAGTGGGCGCCGTGGTCGTGCGTGACGGTCTGGTGGTGGGCGAGGGGTGGCACCGGGGCGCGGGACGCCCCCACGCAGAGGCCGAAGCCCTCGACGGGATCGATGCTCGGGCGGCCACCCTCTACGTCACTCTCGAACCGTGCGTTCATCACGGGCGCACGCCTCCCTGCGTCGAGGCGGTCGTGGGCGCGGGGATAACCCGCCTCGTGGTGGCCATGGAAGATCCCGACGAGCGGATGCGAGGGGCCGGACTCGAGTATCTACGGACCGCGGGAGTGGAGGTAACCACCGGGGTCCTCGAGGCCGTGGCAGCGGACCTCAACGCCGCGTTCGTGCATCAGCGCCGCACGGGTCGACCCCTACTGACGCTCAAACTGGCGATGTCCATCGATGGCCGGATCGCGGCCGGCGACGGAAACTCCAGATGGATCACGGGCGAAGCGGCCCGCCGGCGGGTTCACGAACGGCGCGCCGAGGTGGACGCGGTCGTCGTCGGCGCCGGCACCGTCCTGGCCGACGACCCTCAACTCACCGCTCGAGGGGTACCGGTAGATGAACAACCGTCGCGAGTGGTCGTGGATGCCCGGGGTCGTATCCCCGCGAGTTCGGCCGTCTTCGACGTGGGCGACGCGATAGTCGCGACAACTTCCGAGAGCTCGCATGAATCGCAAACCGCCTGGAAAGAGCGTGGAGCGGAGGTCGTGATCCTGCCCGGCGACTCCGATGGGGTGGATCTCCCGGCATTGCTGGACGACTTCGCGCAGAGAGGCTGGACGGAGGTTATCTGTGAGGGAGGTGCGGCCCTCGCGACGTCCTTGCTGCGGGCGGACCTGCCCGATCGACTCGAGATCTACACCGGGCCCGCTCTGATCGGCCATCCCGGACTCGGTATCGGAGACCTGAGTGTGGCGAGTCTCGCGGCCGCCCGACGCTTGAGAGTCGTCACCGTCGAGCGTCTGGGCGAGGACGTTCTCACCGTTTACGGGAGAGGTGACGGATAGGTGTTCACGGGCATCGTGGAAAAGGTCGGCACGGTCCGGAAAGCCCGAGAAGGCCGAGGACTGCTCGAGCTCGAGATCGAAGCGAAAGGCATCGCCGGACAAGTCAAGCGTGGGGATTCCGTTGCCGTCGCCGGCGTCTGTCTGACGGCCACTGCGACGCGACGCCATCGGTTCTCCACCCAGGCCATGGCCGAGACGCTAGATCGGACGACCCTTGGCTCTCTACGGCGGGGCGGCAAGGTGAACCTGGAGCTTCCCGTCCGGCCGAGCGACAGGCTTGGCGGTCACATCGTTCAAGGCCACGTCGACGGGATCGGAAAAGTGATCAGGGCCGACGACGATGACGGCGCGTTGCGAGTGTGGATGTCGGCCTCGGATGACGTCCTGAGGTATCTGGCTCCGAAGGGTTCCGTGACCCTGGACGGCGTGTCGCTGACGGTGGTGGAGGTCGGCGCCACCAGCTTTCAGGTGGCCCTGATCCCCCACACCCTCAAGGAAACGACATTCAGTGACATCGCGATCGGAGATCGCTTCAACGTGGAGGTCGACGTGCTGGCTAAGTACGTCGAACGATTGATGGAAAGGTGATCGATGGCACTTAACACGATCGAAGAAGCCCTCGAAGAGATCCGCGCCGGCCGGATGGTCATCGTGGTGGACGACGAGGACCGTGAGAACGAGGGCGACCTCATCCTGGCGGCCGAGAAGGCCACCCCCGAGCAGATCGCCTTCATGGTCCGTCACTGCTCGGGCATCATCTGCGTGCCCATGGAAGGCGAACGGCTGCAGAGTTTGAACCTGCAGCTGATGGCGCCGGATAACTCGGAGCCCATGGGTACCGCGTTCACGATAAGCGTGGATTCCCGCCACAACACGACCACGGGGATATCGGCGTTCGACCGGGCGGAGACGGTGAAGACCCTGATCGATCCCCGCAGCCGGCCGTCGGATCTGGCGCGGCCGGGTCACATCTTCCCGTTGCGCTACACGCCCGGGGGAGTACTCCGTCGGGCCGGCCACACCGAGGCGTCGGTCGACCTGGCTCGCCTCGCGGGCTTGTATCCGGCGGGAGTGTTGTGCGAGCTCGTCAACGAAGACGGAACCATGTCGCGCCTCGTGGAGCTCGAAGCGTTCGCTAAGGAACACGAATTGAAGATCATCTCGATCGCCGACCTCATCGCTCACCGGCGGCGTAACGAGAAGTTGGTGCAGCGGACCACGGAGGCTCGTATCCCTACCTCATTCGGATCGTTCCGTGCCATCGCATACGAGTCGGATGATGGACGGGAACACGTGGCGCTCGTGAAAGGCGAGCCACGGGACGTCGACAACGTTCTGGTGCGCGTGCATTCGGAGTGCTTCACAGGCGACGTGCTGGGAAGCGTTCGCTGCGACTGCGGTGTCCAATTGCAACAAGCGATCAACCTGATAGGGCAAGCAGAAGAGGGAGTGATCGTTTACATCCGGGGCCACGAGGGACGGGGGATCGGGCTGCGACACAAGCTCGAGGCGTACGCGCTTCAAGACGGGGGCATGGACACCGTCGAGGCGAACGTTGAGCTCGGTTTCGCCCCAGATGCACGGGACTATGGAGTGGGCGCTGCAGATCCTCGTGGATCTCGGCGTAAGCACGATGCGACTCCTGACGAATAACCCGACGAAACGCGCCGGCCTGGAGGGACACGGGTTGACCATCGTCGAGCGGGTGCCCCTGGAAAGCAGTCCCACGCCGGAGAACATCGACTATCTCCCGCGAAGAGAGACAAGCTCGGCCATCTACTGGAGAGGTTCGAGGACACCAGGGAGGATCACGATGACGCGCACCTATGAGGGGGGCTTTGACGGCAGCCGGCTTCGTGTCGCCGTTGTTGCGAGCCGGTTCAACGAAACGATCGCCCAGAGCTTGGTCGCAGGTGCCCTGGATTGCCTGAACCGTCACGGTGTCGCGGAGGAGGATCTCCTCATCGCGTGGGTGCCGGGCGCCTTCGAGCTCCCCACGGTGGCGGCCCGCATTGCGTCCTCCGGCGATGTCGACGCGGTCGTGTGCGTAGGGGCGGTCATACGCGGCGAGACGCCGCACTTCGATTTCGTTGCGGGGCACGCGGCCCATGGCATCGGCGAGGCGTCGGTACGCACCGGGATCCCCATTACGTTCGGTGTCCTCACGACGGATGACGTCGCTCAAGCAACCGAGCGCGCCGGGGGTAAGGCCGGCAACAAGGGCTTCGATGCCGCGCTGGCGGCGATAGAGATGGCGAATCTGATGGCGTCGTTGCCGAAGCCTCAAACCGAGCTCTAGCTACTACGGAAGTAGTAGCCGGTCGTCCGGCTCGGACATACATCGCCGGCGGTTGCTGTGCTAGCGTTCGCCCGTTCGTTACGAGCTTCGTGCGCGCGTACTGGGACACGGAGCGCGGGGGAAAGGAAGTGTCGTGGCACAGGGCACCGTGAAGTGGTTCAGCAACGAGAAGGGTTACGGGTTCATCTCCGAGACCGACGGCGAGGATGTCTTCGTTCACTTCTCGGCGATCGAAGGTGATGGTTACAAGTCGCTCAACGAGGGACAGGCCGTGGAGTTCGAGGTAACGGATGGTCCCAAAGGCAAGCAGGCGACGAACGTTCGGCCGCTGGACTGATCGCCTTCTAGCCGTCCCCGGGGGGCGGAGGCACGCCCTGAGCGAACGCCATCTGGAGCTGAGCCAGCATCTGTCGCAACGGTGCTTCTGCCTCTCCCAGGTGTTGGCCCACGGAGTTCAATAGCCCGGCAAGCGCATCGATCGCAAGTTGCGCCTCGGCGGGGTCGCCGCCGTCGAGCTTCACGCCGGCGACGTTGGCCAGCCGGATCGCTGCGTCCGCCACCCAGTCACGGCTGGAAACCTTCGAGATCTGCTCGACCATCCGCTGGGCTTCGGCCTCCTGTTCGGGGGTCCAGAGGGGCTCTGCGGGTTCTCCCGCGGGGGCCGCCTCAACCTCGGGCGCCGGCGTCGCTTCGACTTGAGGAGGGGGCGCGACCGCCTCGGGCGTAGGGGCAGGGGCCGGATCCGGAGCGGGGTCGGCCGGGGTGGGCTCGGCTCGCGGGGCTCGGTCGCCCGGGGGTCTGCTCGAGATACGCCGGTCTACGACCCGGGGTCGGGGCCTGGCTTGATCCTCGTCGCGCTCCTCATCCGCCATCTGCACGCCGTTATACTCGTTTCGCGAAGCTGTCGCCAAGAAGGGGTGGTTGGTAGGCCCCTCACCTCCCGAGGCTCTGTGCCCTGTGATGTGCACGGTTGCTCGAGGGGGTTCGGATCGACGTGCAGTCCGACTGCACGGCCGATGACGTCCGAGCCTTGGCGTCATCGGCTTTTTCGCGTGTAGGAGTCCTTGCTGGAAGGAGAGAGGTATCGCTGAGAATGAACCACGTGTAAACGACCGGATCCGTATCCCTCGGGTTCGCGTCGTCGGGGCCGACGGTGCCCAGGTGGGCATCCTGCCCACGAAGGAGGCGCTCGAGATGGCCGTCGAACAGGATCTCGACCTCGTTGAGGTTGCGCCCCTGGCCGATCCTCCCGTCGTCCGCATCATGGACTATGGCAAGTACAAGTACGAGCAAGCCGTGAGGCAGAGGGAGGCCCGCAAGAAACAGTCCAACGTGGTGGTCAAGGAAATGAAGATGCGCCCGAAGATCGACCGCCACGATTACGAGACGAAGAAGGGACACGTCGTTCGCTTCCTCCACCAAGGCTCGAAGGTGAAGGTGACGATCATGTTCAGGGGACGCGAGACGGTTCACCCCGAGCTGGGCCAGAAGCTGTTGGATCAACTGGCTCAGGATGTGATCGAGATAGCGAAGGTGGATATCCCTCCGAAGCTCGATGGAAGAAACATGACGATGGTCCTCGCACCATTCAAGGAGGCCATCACCCAGAAAACACCGGCCGCCGTGGCCCCCCCTCGTCAGAGGCGGGCCCAGGAAGCGCCGGCCCAACAGATCGAGCCAACGCAGGATGAGGCGGATGCCGACGACACTCCGGCGCGGCCCATCAAGGTGACCAGAGCAGAAGGAGGTTGAGCCCGTGCCCAAGACGAAGACGCACCGAGGCGCAGCCAAACGCTTCTCGATAACGAGAAACGGAAAGATACGCAGGCGCAGGGCCTTCGGGAACCACTTTTTCGGGAAGAAGTCTTCGACGCGCAAACGACGCGTGAATTCCATGGACGAGGTTTCCCCGGCGGATAAGAAGCGCATCCGCAAGATGCTCAAGGCCTGAGCCCGTCGAGCGAGCTCATCTGAGAGGAGAGGAACAACATGCCACGGGTCAAGCGAAGCGTCGCCGGGAGGAAGAAGCGGCGCGAGGTTCTGAAGAAGGCGAAGGGCTATTACTCATCGCGAGGGAAGCACTACCGCGTGGCCCGCGAACAGGTGATGCATTCGGGCGTCTACGCCTACCGCGACCGGAGGGCGCGCAAAGGCGACTTCAGACGACTGTGGATCACTCGGATCAACGCAGCGGCTCGGATCAACGGGATGTCGTACAGCAGGCTCATGTCCGGCCTTCGACTGGCCGAGGTCGAGCTCGACCGCAAGGTTCTGGCCGAGCTTGCGGTGAACGAGCCGGACGCCTTCGCGGAGCTCGTTCAGGTCGCCAAGCGATCTCTCGAAAAGGCCTCCTGAAAGACGTCGTAACGAGCCTGCGCAACCCTCGCGTGCAGGCCGCCCGCAAGCTGCTGAGACGCTCTCATCGCGAAGAGTCCGGAGCGTTCCTGGCGGAGGGTCCAAGGGTGATCTGTGAGGCGATCGAAGCGGGGGCCTCCGTGGAGGAGGTCTTCGTTGTCGAGGACGGGACCGCCGACGATGTCATCCGCTTGGCCGAAGACCGAGGGATCGCCATCACTCTCGTCAGCGAACCGGTCATGGCCGCCATCTCGGACACCAGTTCCCCCCAGGGTGCCGTTGCCCTCGTCCGCGATGCGCCGGTCGTCCTGGAGGACGTGCTCGCAGGAGCGGACCTCGTCGTCGTTCTGGCCCAGGTTCGCGATCCGGGCAACGCGGGCTCGCTGGTCCGATCCGCGGTCGCTGCAGGGGCGTCCGCCGTGGTGTTCACCCACGGCTCCGTCGACCCATTCCATCCCAAGACGGTGCGAGCGGCATCCGGCGCTCTGTTCCGCGTTCCGATCCTCCGCGGCGCCACCCTGCCGGCTGCGATAGCCGCCCTGAAAAGCGCGCGCATCCAGGTTCTCGGAGCGGCCTCGGACGCGAACACCCCCGCCGATGCGCTGGATCTCACCGGTCGCGTAGCGCTGGTGCTTGGAAACGAGGCGTGGGGCCTGCCCGCCGAGGACCGTTCTCTTTTGGATCGTGTGGTGGGGATCCCGATGCCCGGCCCCGCCGAGAGCCTCAATGTCGGCATCGCCGGATCCATCCTCCTGTTCGAAGTCGTCAGACAGCGGAGAGGGGGAGAGGAGAGTCCGGCGGTTTATCCTCAGCAGCCACATGGATGACGTCCGGTTCGCCGAGATGATCTCGAAGATCGCGCACGAGCTTCGCTCGCCCCTTACCTCCGTGAAGGGCTTCTCGTCCACACTGGTGAGCCGGTGGGACCGGTTCACTGACGAGCAGCGCAAGCAGTTCGTCGAGACGATCCATGCCGACGCCGAGCGCATGGCCCGGATCGTGTCCGAGGTCCTGGATCTCGCCCGGCTGGAGGCGAATCGCCTCGAGCTCAATCCGAACCAGGTACAGCTGCCGGGCTTGGTGGAGAAGGTGGCCGGTTCGCACTCGGAGCTGTCCGGCGCGGCCCGGATCTCGATCGAAGTCGACGAAGACGCCGTCGTGTGGGCGGATCCAGAGCGACTCACACATGTGTTGTCGAACCTCATCGAGAACGCGATCAAGTTCTCCGACGATGGTCCGATCGTGGTGTCCTCCAAGCCTGCGCCGGAAGGAGCGGTCACCATCAGGGTGAGCGACCAAGGAGTCGGGATCGATCCCGAAGCCCTGCCGCACATCTTCGAAGGGCCGGCCTCCGCGGCTCAGAAGGCGATGCCGTCGGGCAGCGGTCTGGGCCTGTACCTGTCGCGTCGCCTCGTCGAAGCGCATGGCGGGACCCTCGAGGCGGAGAGCACGGCCGGGGCGGGCGCGACTTTCAGCGTGACCCTTCCGCCGGGAACGGCGCGCGTTGAGCCCTGAGGTCACGGACATCAAGAAGGCTCTGGAGGAAGCGCGCACCCAGGGTCTCGCCGCCGTCAAGGACGCCTCTGACGGGGCCACGCTCGAGGCCGCGCGCGTGAAGATCCTGGGGCGGAAGGCCCCCCTCTCCCAGGCGAGGTCGGGCCTACGATCGGTCCCCGGCGACCAGGTGAAGAAACTGGGCATGCTCGCGAACGCGGTGCAAGCCGAGATCGAGGAGGCATTCTCCAAGAAGGCCGAGGTGTTCGCTCGAGGCGAGCGCGAGAAGCGCTGGGAACGCGAACGCCTGGATGTGACCCTTCCCGGTGCCACGCCGCCCCTTGGGGCCGCCCACCCCTTGACCAAGACGATCGACGAGATCGTCGACGTCTTCATCGGACTCGGCTACCGGCTAGCGGAGGGCCCGGAGGTCGAGCTCGCCAGCCTCAACTTCGACGCGCTGAACCAGCCCATCGAACATCCGTCGCGCTCTCCAAGGGACACGTACTTCGTCGCGGGACGGGACGATGTCGTTCTGCGGCCCCACACGTCGCCGGTTCAGATCCGGGCGATGGAGGCGCAGCAGCCCCCTATCTACGTGCTCGCCCCCGGTCGCTGCTACCGCCGGGACGAGTTGGATCCCACGCATCTCAACCAGTTCGCACAGATCGAGGGTCTCGCCGTGGACGAGGGGATCACGATGGCGGACCTGAAGGGAACGCTGGAGGTCCTCGCTCACGAGTTGTTCGGACACGACCTCGAGGTCCGCCTTCGCCCTCACTACTTCCCGTTCACGGAGCCTTCTGCCGAGCTCGATGTGGAGTGCTTCGTCTGCCGCGGCTCGGGATGCAGGGTCTGCAAGCAGGAGGGCTGGATCGAGCTCCTCGGCTGCGGGATGGTGCATCCTGCGGTGCTCGAGTGGGTTGGATACGACCCCGAGCGTTATTCGGGCTTCGCCTTCGGCATGGGAGTGGAGCGGGCGGCGGCGCTGGCCCACGGGGTGTCCGACATCAGGTACTTCTACGAGAACGACCTTCGATTCCTCAGTTACTTCCAGAGGTCGATATGAGGGTGAGTCTCAAGTGGCTTCGGGAGTTCGTGGACGTCGACCTCGAGGTCGAAGAGCTGGTCGCAAGACTCAACATGTCGGGAACGAAGGTCGAGGCGGTGCACCTCCCGGGGCGAGACATCGAAGGCGTCATCGTCGCCGAGGTGCTCAACATCTCGGAGCACCCGAACGCCGATTCCCTCATCCTGGTAGACGTCCGAACGGGCGAAGGCCATGAGCAGCGCATTGTGTGCGGTGCGCGTAACTTCAAGGTCGGCGATCACGTCCCGCTTGCACAGGTGGGGGCCAGTCTGGCGGGAATGGAGGTCGCGGAGCGAAAGATCCGCGGAGAGGTCAGTCGCGGGATGCTGTGTTCGGCGGCGGAGCTATCGTTAAGCAAGGACCACTCCGGCATCTTTGTTCTGGGCGACGACGCGCCTCTAGGTGAGGACATCGTGCGCTTGTTAGAGCTGGACGATCCCATCATCGAATTGGAGATCACCCCCAACCGGCCGGACTGCATGGGCATGATCGGCATCGCGCGCGAGGTTGCGGCACTCACCGGGGAAGAGCTTCGGTTGCCCTCGGCCGCCGTCGCGGAGGACGACGAACTAGCCGGCGACGTTCGCGTCGAGATCCTGGATGCGGAGGGATGCCCTCGCTACTGTGCCCGCTTCGTCGCCGGCGTTGCCGTTGAGTCCTCTCCGTCCTGGATGGGGGCCAGACTGACGAGTGCGGGGATCCGGCCCGTATCGAACGTCGTCGACGTGACCAATTACGTATTGCTCGAGACCGGACAGCCGTTGCACGGCTTCGATGCGGACAAGGTTCACGAGCGGCACATCATCGTTCGGCGTGCCGAAGAAAACGAGACGTTCGAGACATTGGACGGCGTCGAGCGAAAGTTGTCGAGGGATGACCTTCTGATAGCCGATCCGTCCGGTCCACTGGCACTCGCCGGAGTCATGGGGGGCCTCGAGTCGGAGGTCTCGGAGGGCACAACGAACGTCATCATCGAGTCCGCACACTTCGACAAGGTGTCGGTAGCGTTCACGAATCAACGGCATCAACTCCGAACGGAGGCATCGGCTCGCTTCGAACGCGGAGTCGATCCCGAGAACGTCGTGTACGCGGCAACCCGGGCCGTGAAGCTGATCGTCGACCATTGCGGGGGAACGGTGGCATCGTCCATCGAAGACGCCTACCCCCTGCCGAAGCCGCGGCAACGGATCCGGCTGCGCCCGGCTCGCACCGAGTCGCTCTTGGGCGTCCGGGTGCCGAAAGCCGATCAGGCCGCAGCTCTGAGAGCCATCGAGCTGGACGTGGACGACAAGGGCGACGTGCTCGAGGTCGAGGTGCCCGGCTTCCGGCCCGATCTGACTCGCGAGGCCGACCTCATCGAGGAAGTGGCTCGCCTCGTGGGATTCGAGAAGTTGCCCTCGACCTTGCCCAAGGGCTGGGCCGGCGGCCTCGACCGGGAACAACGGGCCGAGCGAGCCCTGAAGCAGGTGCTGGCCGATCTGGGCCTCTTCGAGGCGTGGACCCCAAGCTTCATGTCGGCCCGGGACCTGGAAGCCCTCCAGGTCGAACAGGACAACCCGGCGCGCAACGCCGTTGAGCTCATGAATCCGATGACCGAGGATGAGCGGTGGCTGCGCACGACCCTGCTCCCGGGGCTGTTGCGTTCGTCGTCGCGCAACCTCGCCCACGGGGCTCCGGGAGCGGCCCTGTTCGAGATCGCGCGCGTCTACGAGCCCACCGGGGAAACGCTGCCATCGGAGCGGCTGGTCTTGAGCGGCGTGGGCGCCGGGGAGCGATCCCCGAAGACGTGGCTGACCAAGGCCGGTGACTGGGACTTCTTCGCAGCAAAAGGGGTGGTGGACACCGCTTTGGGGCGCCTCGGGGTCGGCCCGGCTGACTACGAGCCGGGTAAGGGGATGCCCTTCCATCCCACGAGGGTGGCCAGAGTCCGCCTCGGCGCTGTGCCGATCGGGGTCATCGGCGCCGTCCACCCGGACGTCATCGGCGCGTTCGATTTCCCCACCGGAACGGACGCGGTCGCGTTCGAGCTCGCGCTCGAGCCGGTTTTTGCGGTCGTGCCGGGGCGGCCGGAAGTCGATGACTTGCCTCGCTTCCCGCCGGTCTACGTGGACCTGGCCATCGTCGTCGACGAGTCCGTGCCGGCCGCGATGGTGGAGTCTCTCCTACGACGAGCGGGAGCGCCCGAGGTGCGGTCTGTCCGCTTGTTCGATGTTTACCGAGGAGAGCAGGTTCGAGCCGGGAAGAAGAGCTTGGCTTACGCTCTCGAGATGCGAGCCCCAGATAGGACCCTCACGGATGAGGACGCGAACGTGGTCCGTTCGCGCATCATGGGCGTGTTGGGCGAGAAGACCGGTGCGGAGTTGAGGTCCTGATGGCCGAGCGCGACTTCCTGTCCATCGCCGACGTGACGACTAAAGAGCTCGTCCACCTGTTGGACGAGGCCGACAGGGCCAAGGCTCGTCCCGGCACCTGGAAGTCCAAGATCGAAGGGAAGCAGGTCGCGCTGATCTTCGAGAAGCCATCGACGAGGACGCGCGTGTCTTTCGAGGTAGCCGTCACGTCGATGGGTGGACACGCGCTCGTCTTGAAGAGTGACGAGTTGCAACTGGGACGCGGCGAGACCATCGAGGACACAGGACGTGTGCTCGCCGGGTACGTGGACGCGCTCGTCGTCCGGACGTTCGAGCAGGAGCGGCTCGAGAGGCTGGCGGCTTCGTCCAGCGTACCGGTGATAAACGCATTAAGCGATCGATCCCACCCGTGCCAGGCGCTGTCGGATATGCAAACGATCCGCGAGAAGAAGGGTGGTTTCGAGGGCCTGGCCCTCGCCTACGTGGGGGACGGCAACAACATGGCCCACTCGCTGCTGCTTGCCGGCTCCAAGCTGGGGCTGGACGTTCGCGTCGCTACCCCCGCGGGCTATGAACCACAGTCGGACATCGTGTCGATGAGCGAGCAAAACGCGATAGACAGCGGCGGCAGTGTGACTGTGACGGAGATCGTTGCCGAGGCCGTTTCCGGTGCAGACGTCCTCTACACGGACGTATGGACCAGCATGGGGCAAGAGTCTGAGTCGGCCACTCGCGCCGATGTCTTCGAACGCTTCCAGCTCAACTCCGATCTGGTCGATCTGGCCGACGACGAGGTCATCGTCATGCACTGTCTCCCGGCGCACCGCGGGGAGGAGATCTCGAGGAACGTGATGGATGGGCCGCACTCCGTCGTGTGGGATCAAGCGGAAAATCGATTGCACTCGCAGAAGGCCCTCCTCGCCTGGCTGTTGGGGTGACGCCGGCACCGTAGTGAAACGACTCCCTCGAGCGTTCTATTCGCGCGACGCACTGGCCGTGGCCCATGACCTCATCGGATGCCTGTTCGTTCATTCGAGCCCGGAGGGCGTCACCGCGGTTCGCCTCGTCGAGACCGAGGCCTATCGGGGGGGACAGGATCCTGGATCGCACGGCTTCAGGGGACCCTCACCCAGAACGCGCACGATGTTCGGCCCCCCCGGCCATCTCTACGTGTACTTCACCTACGGGATGCACTGGTGTGCGAATGTCGTCTGTGACCGCGATGGATTGTGCGAGGCGGTCCTGTTGAGAGCAGGGGAGCCGGTGGAAGGCATCGACCTGATGCGGGCCCGTCGCCCGAGGATAGCGGACGATCGGTTGCTCGCTGCTGGTCCGGCTCGTCTCACCCTGTCGATGGGCATAAGCAAGCCGCACGACGGTGCCTCCCTCCTGAGAGGCGGCTCCATGTGGTGCGCCGAGGATGGAGAGACGAAGGATTTGCGTGCGGAGGCGGTATGGACGCGCCGGATCGGCCTGGCCCTGGGCCGCGGCGACGAGTTCCGCGTGGCGAAGGGTGATACGGGGACACCCGTACGCATCTCGTCGCAAGTGAGCCTCGGGTGTGTGGGGCGAGCCCTGAGGAGACCTAGCCGGGGTTGACCCAGATGGTGACCTTCGAACCGTTGTTTCCACTGGCGCCGGAGCTGGGGGACTGCTTCCACACCCGTCCCCGGTTCGACTTCCAGTTCGGACCTTCTTTCGCCGTGATGACCGACGCGCGGAAGCCCGCCTGCTCCAGGGTCGCCTGTGCGGAGGAACGTGACATGCCGAGGACGGAGGGAACGCTGCTGGTCGCGGGGGCCGTGGACACCACGATCTCTACCGTGATCCCTTCGGCCGCAGTGGATCCGGCCCCGGGGGTCTGCCGAATGACGCGGCCCGGCGCGTAGTCGCCCGATTCCTCGACCGCCTGTGACACCGAGAAACCGCTCTCCCTCAGGATGCGGGCCGCCTCACCTGCGGGGAACCCAACCACATCGGGGACGCGTACGCCCTCACCGGCGATGGGGCATGACTTGGTGGGCACGGTCGAGGGCGTGAACGTAGCCGAAGAGCGAAACTCGAGAGGTGTCGTGTTCGACGCCAGGCAACCTGTTCGGGTGTCGATCGTCACCGTGGTGTACCCGCCGCCCGCCGGCGCGGTGAAGTCGGTGGCCGGGACGCCGGCCAGTGCTGCAACCATGAAGTTGTGCCAGATCATCGTCGGCCACGAACCGCCGGTGACCTGCAGACGGGTCGGACGGCACACCTCGCGCTCTCCGAGGAAGGTCACCGAACATGACGTCTTCATCTCGATCTGGCCCTCGGGATATCCGACCCAGACGGCGGCGACGAGATCGGGGGTGTACCCCACGAACCACGCGTCGCGATATTCCTGCGCGGTGCCGGTCTTGCCCGCCGCCGGTCGCCCGATCGGGCCGCTCGCGGCGGCGGTGCCGCGCGAGATCACCTGTTCCAGCGCGGTCGTGGTGATGTAGGCAGCCGTGGGGTCCACCGCGACCCTCGATTTCGACTTGTCCCTGAAGAGCACCTTGCCCGTGGGGTCCTCGATCCTCGTGATGGCCACCGGCGGGTGGTGCTCGCCGTTGTTGGCGAGGGTTCCGTACCCCGATGCCATGCCCAGTGGGTTAACCGAGTTCGTTCCCAACACGGCCGAGAGGTACGCGCCGAGCGGGGTCCTGATGCCCATGTCCGCCGCGTTGTCCACCACGCTTTGGGGGCCGATCTCTAAGCCCAGTTGCGCGTAGACCACGTTGACGCTGTTGACCGTCGCCTCCAACAACGACATGGAGCTGTAGGAAGCACCCTCGTAGTTCTGGACCGTGTAGTCGCCACCGTTGTCTGCGCCGGGGAACGTGATCGAGGAACCGCCTTTGTAGACCTTGGAGAGTGGGATGCCTTGTTCGATCGCCGTCACGAGAGCGAAGGGCTTGAACGCAGAGCCCGCCTGACGTCCACTTCCCGGCGCGGTGCCGCCCTGTTTCTTGGCAGCGAGGCCGGGCTCCGCGGCCACGGCGAGGTTGGTCTTGGCGAACTTGTCCTTCTTCTTCGGGGCGAAGAAATCGCGACCGCCGACCATCGCTTTGATCTCGCCGGTTTGTGGATCGATGGCGACGAGGGACCCGTACGGGTCGGACGGATAGGTGAGGACGCTATCGACCGCTCTCTCGGCCGCGGCCTGCATATCGAGGTCCACCGTCGTGTAGATCTTCAGACCGCCCGTGAATAGTGAGTGCTGACGATCCTTCCAGGTCTTGCCGAGATCCTCGAAGCGGGGGTCGAACTGGATCAGCCGCTGAATGTAGTCGACGAAGTAAGGGGCTGGGTAGCGGGAGTCGTCCGCGGCGACGTGTAGCTTCAAGCCATCTTTTTTCCGCACCTTTGTATCGCGCGGCTTGAGCCACCCGAGCTCGTCCATCTTCCGAAGGACGACGTTGCGCCTCCTGAGCGCCCTTTTCGGATGGTCGATCGGGTCGTAGCTCTCCGGAGAGCGGATGAGGCCGGCGAGCAGAGCGCTCTCGCGCACCCCGAGCCTCCACACCGGCTTCGAGAAGAAAGTCTTGGCCGCGGCCTGGACGCCGTAAGCGCCCTTGCCGAAATAGACCGTGTTCAGGTAGCGGCGCAGGATCTCTTTCTTATTGAGAGCCTTCTCGAGCTGGCGCGCGAGTGCGGCTTCATCGATCTTTCTTTCGAGGGTCTTATCCGCCACCTCACCGGGGGCGATGATCGAGTTCTTCACGTACTGCTGCGTGATGGTCGAGCCACCCTCCTCGATCTGACCGCTGCTGGCGTTCTTCAAGGCGGCCCGGATGATCGCCCGGAAGTCGACGCCATCGTGCTCGTAGTAACGCTCGTCTTCGATCGCGATCACGGCTCGCTGTAGGTGCTTGGGGATCGTCTTCAGCTTCTGGACAACGGTGCGGTTCTCGACCCCGTGCATCGAGGTTATGAGCTCTCCTCCGACCGAGAAGATCTTGGAGGACTGGGCCGGCCGGAACCTGAGGTCTGCCTTGGTCAGCCTCGGAAGATTCTCGAGCTGGGCGCACCCCGCAGCTATCAGTCCGCCGAGCGCGACGGCGATGATCCATCTGGTTCGAAGGGTGCGATACATGAACGGCCCAGTCTACCGACAAGTGGGGATGTATCGGTGGACTACCATCGCCCCCATGAGCGGCTCCGGAGACGCGAAAGCGCAGCTAGAACGGCTGACGAGGAACGCCGAGCACGTCGTTCCGATCGAGGAGCTCGCCGAACGCCTCGGCCGCGGTCGACCCCTCCGGGTCAAGCTGGGGGTCGATCCCACCGCTCGCGACATCACATTGGGCTGGGCGGTCCCGCTCCGCAAGTTGCGCCGGTTCCAGGACGAGGGACACATCGCCGTGCTGATCATGGGTGACTTCACGGCACGTGTCGGAGACCCTTCGGGGAAGTCCGAGACGAGGCCTCAACTCACCCCCGAGGTCGTGCGGGCGAACGCGGAAGCCTGCGTTGAGCAGCTCCTGGACATACTGACCGAGGAGAACCTCGAGGTCCGCTTCAATTCGGAATGGCTGGAGAAACTCAACCTGGCGGACCTCCTCAAGCTCACCTCTCACTACACCGTGGCCCAGATGCTCGAACGAGACGACTTCGCCACCCGCTACGCGGAGCGGCGGCCGATCTCGATCGTCGAGTTCATGTATCCGTTGATGCAGGGTTACGACTCGGTGGCCATCGAGGCGGACGTCGAGCTCGGCGGAACCGACCAGCTCTTCAACCTCTTGGTCGGGCGCGACCTCCAGCGCGCGTACGGGCAGGAGCCCCAGATCGCGTTGACGATGCCGCTCCTGGTGGGACTCGATGGGGTGCAGAAGATGAGCCAGTCGCTCGGCAATTACGTGGGGATCAGGGAGTCCCCGGAAGAGACCTTCGGGAAGGTCATGAGCGTTCCGGACCGGCTGGCCGGCCACTACGCCGCGCTGGCGGCGGGCCTGGACCCGGACGATGTTTCGGAGATCGAGACGAACGCCACCGGCGGAGGGCCAGAGGCTGGAGCCGCCAAACGGAGGGTGGCCCGTGCCGTGGTCGATCTGTATCACGGCGCCGACGCGGCCGCCCGGGCGGAAGCGGCGTTCGATCGCCAGTTCGTCGACGGCGGCGCTCCCGAAGAGATGCCGACGGCCCGATTGCCGGGCGATGCCGTGGATGGGGACGAGGTGTACCTCCCGCGCGTGTTGGCGGAGCTCGGGTTGGCGGCCTCTCGATCCGAAGCCCGCCGGCTGATCGATCAGGGCGGGGTCCGGATCGACGGAGAGGTAACGACGGCCGAGCAGGTCGCCGTGGCCAGGATGCTGGGGGCCGTCCTTCAGGTGGGGAAGAGGCGCTTCGTCCGGATCGCGGAAACTCAATAAAAAGAAACGGGTAACAAGCAGGAAAGCGTTTCCAGCCCCCGAACTAAGCCAAGAACTAAGGGTGTTTGCTGACCCACCGTCCGCGTTCGGCACTCGGGGACCTGAGGAGGAAAATTGAGGATCCACACGGCGAATCGCCTTCGTCTCTTGACCGTGGGCCTTGGGGTCGGCTTGCTCGCTGCGCTCTGGGCGGCTCCCGTCGCAGTCGCTCAGGTCGCCCTTCCCGGAACGCAGGTCTCCCTTCCCGGAACCAAAGACGTCAAAGCCCCCGTGAAAAAAGCCGGCAACCAGATCCAAGATGCGGTCGACGCCGTGAAGGGCACCGTCGACAAGGCCGGCGCCACCGTGAAAGACACCGTCGACAAGGCCGGCTCCACCGTGAAGGACACCGTCGACAAGGCCGGCGCCGCAGTGAAGGACGCCGTTCGGGATCCGGGGGGCGCGGTCCAGAAGGCCGGAGGCGCGGTGGCGGGGGTCGTCGGGGGCGGCGATGGGCAGTCCAACGGGGCCACCAACACCAACGGTTCGAATACGACCGCCGCCTCCTCTGGATCGAGCTCGGGGGAGTCGAGCTCACGAGAGTCGAACTCACGGAAGCGGAAGAAGGAACGTCGAAGCTCCGGCGATGACCAGCGCCGGCGAGGCAAGAAGAGTGCGACCGTGGCCGCGAACGACGTCGAGCAGGTGGTCTCGGGGGGCAACGAGATCTCTGGAACCGAGGTCGCGGGCACGAGGATCCAGGCCGAAGGCGAGGTAGGGACCGGGGCCCTGTCTCTTACGGGCGCCGCCCTGCTCACTTTCCTAGTGGTGGGAGCCGCCCTGCTGAGTGCCGGCAGCGTCCTCGTTCGCGGGGCGCGTGGGGGCCGGGGGCCCGAGCGTGGTCTCCTGCTCGAAGGGTCCGGTCGCTAGTCATACGAGCGAGGGGGTGGTATCTCAGCCCCATGTGGAAACGTCTTCTCGGAGCGATGCTCGTGCTCGACCTCGCCGCGGCCGGTCTGTTCGTGGTCTACGTCGAAAGGCGGGATACCGCCTCTGCATCCCCGGCCACGGAGCCGTCCCCGTGCCCTACCCCGATCGAGACCGTCGATCCATTCGCCAGCCCGACTCCGGCCGTGACCCTGCAGATCTCCCCGGCGGCCACCCCGTCGCCGGCGTCGTCCACGTTTTCCTTCGATCCCGGCGTGCTCGAGGAGGGCGACCATTTCGGAGACGGGAGTCCGCCTCCGTTCCCGAGCCCATCGACTTCGGGCTCCGCCAGGACGTCGGCATCCCCGTCTCCTTCGTCGAGCGCTGCCCATCGGGGACCGACGTCGCCGGATTGGCTCGCAGCGCAGGTGGCCTCGGTGTCGCCCCTTCCCACCGCGGCCACCGTGTTCCCCTCGCCTAGCCCGCTGGTCACCGGGGCGTCGCCCACCCCGCTCTCGACCCCGACGCTGACTTCGCCGACGCCCCTGACGACGATCCCCATCAGCCCCACTCCGTTCGAATGCGCCAGCCCCGTGCCCAGCCTTCTTACGGCGTCTCTCTCGCCAAGCCCGCTCCCCACCATGACGATCGCGAGCCCCAGCCCGAGCGCGTCGGCCCTCGCTTATGCCGACACCCCCTATCAGGACGCCACCCTCGGCTATTCGTTCAGCTATCCGAAGTCGTGGCTCGTCAGGGCGAACGGATCCGTGACCCAACTCTTGAATCCCAACCGGCAAGCGCTCGTCACGTTCGGCCGAGGACCGGCGGGGTCGCTGTCGAAGGCGTCGGACGCCTACTTCGCTTCCCTTCGGGAGCGATACAACGACTTCGATCCGTCGTTCACCCAGGTCGAGACCATCGCGGGGGCGGTGGCCCGAGTCATGGTCGGCCAGGCCACCAACGAGGACGGGAAACGCCTGCGTTTCAAGGGGATCCTCATCCACGGTGAGGACGAGAACTTCGCGGTCGCTTCCTTCGCCGCACTCGACATCTCATCGTCCGTCCAGGCCGCTCTGGATGAGATCATCGGCTCGTTCGAAGTGCCGCCCTCATGAGGGAATCCCGCTGATGTGTTTTCCCAGGTGCCCCGGCGGATAGGGGTTTGACCGGCCGTCACCGAGGCGCTACAGTTGGCAGGCTGTAAAGGCAAACGAACGTTGGCACGCGCCCGAGGTTGAGGCGCACCGAACCGACCCGGGAGTCGCTCTTATTGGCCACCTGACGTAACAAACCAGGTTGCTCCGTGACTCGCCGGTGTCCCTGCGGACCGGCGTTTTTCTTTGCCCGACGCTCTTTGAGAACTGAATAGTGTGCCTGCCGAGAAGCTCACTTTCGGGTGAGCGGATCGGAGATCAGTGGACCCTCGTCTGAGGATGAAGCGAGCTTCGGCTCGTAGAGTCTTAGGACGTAATCCAATGAATAAATCCGGTATTAACGCCTTGAATCTTCAAGATTCGAGCGTTCAACCGGGATTCAAATCTCTACGGAGAGTTTGATCCTGGCTCAGGACGAACGCTGGCGGCGTGCTTAATACATGCAAGTCGAGGGACGAAACCGGTCTGGGTAACCAGACCGGCTGAAACCGGCGAACGGGTGAGTAACACGTGGGTAACGTGCCCCGGACACTGGGATAACAACGGGAAACCGTTGCTAATACCAGATGACCCAGATATGTCGCATGACAAGTCTGGCAAAGCTCCGGCGGTCTGGGATCGGCCCGCGGTGTATCAGCTTGTTGGTGGGGTAACGGCCTACCAAGGCGATGACGCATAGCTGGCGTGAGAGCGCGACCAGCCACACTGGGACTGAGACACGGCCCAGACTCCTACGGGAGGCAGCAGTAGGGAATCTTGCACAATGGGCGCAAGCCTGATGCAGCGACGCCGCGTGTGGGATGAAGGCTTTCGGGTTGTAAACCACTTTCAGCGGGGACGAAGCCTCACGGTGACGGTACCCGCAGAAGAAGGTCCGGCCAACTACGTGCCAGCAGCCGCGGTAATACGTAGGGACCGAGCGTTGTCCGGATTTATTGGGCGTAAAGCGCGCGTAGGCGGCCGTCCACGTCGAATGTGAAAGCTCGGAGCTCAACTCTGAGAGGCCATTCGATACGGGACGGCTTGAGTCAGCTAGGGGAGAGCGGAATTCCTGGTGTAGCGGTGAAATGCGCAGATATCAGGAGGAACACCGGTGGCGAAGGCGGCTCTCTGGGGCTGTTCTGACGCTGAGGCGCGAAAGCTGGGGGAGCGAACAGGATTAGAACGAATCTAGTCCTCTCTGGGAGTAATCCCAGTGACAAAACCAGCTGTATCGGCGAAAGTCCTGTCACACCTCTTCACTAACGTGATGAGGTGATGGATAACGCCGAGGGAAGTTCGAGTTCGTTTGGGAACTTCTCCTTTACGCAGCGATCTGTACTCGTTGGAACGGTGCTTGGTGATGGATGCCTTGCGAAACACGGCAGATATCACCGGCTCCACGTGAAGCACAAAGCTGCTCACAAGGCGCTGGTCGATCTCAAGTACGCGACATTCCGAGAGTTCATCTCGATGCCGCTACACGGGTTCGATCAGATGCTGTATGGACGCAGCTATCCATGCTTCCAATTTGCAACGAGAACGCATCCATGGTTCAGCGACTGGTACTTCCGCTTCTATCAGAGTGGGAAGAAGGTCGTTCCTATGGAGATCGCTGAGCACATGACTCCGCTGGCACTCACCGTCTGGTTCATGGACGATGGAGCTGCCGATCACGCGGGAGTCACGTTTCAGACGCACAACTTCTCTTACGAGCAGGTGTGCCGGCTGAGTACGGTGCTGGAGGAGAGGTTCGGTCTGGTGACGACGGTTCGAAGCAACCGGGGTAGGTGGATCATCTACGTCGTAGCTTCGAGCGTGAGTCGTCTGGAGGAGGTCATTCGACCTCATCTATTGAGGGAGTTCAGCTACAAGCTGAACCTCCGGCGGACACGAACCCCGTAGAGACTGCACGCTGGCCCCTCGCTCACCAGAGTGAGGGTGATGACACAGTCCGACCTCATCGGTAACGGTGAGAGGTCGTCAGAAATGTCGGCCCGCCATGGAGAGATCCGTGGTCAGTAGCTTGGCCATGCAAGGCAAGCGAAGTAACAGACGTGTAGATACCCTGGTAGTCCCAGCCGTAAACGTTGGGTGCTAGGTGTGGGGAGGCCTTCAACCCTTTCCGTGCCGAAGCTAACGCATTAAGCACCCCGCCTGGGGAGTACGGCCGCAAGGCTAAAACTCAAAGGAATTGACGGGGGCCCGCACAAGCGGCGGAGCATGTGGCTTAATTCGATGCAACGCGAAGAACCTTACCTAGACTTGACATGCTAGTTAAAGCGGGTGAAAGCCCGTGTCCGTAAGGGGCTAGCACAGGTGATGCATGGCTGTCGTCAGCTCGTGCCGTGAGGTGTTGGCTTAAGTGCCGCAACGAGCGCAACCCCTGCCCTTAGTTGCCAGCGGGTAAAGCCGGGGACTCTAAGGGGACTGCCGGGGACAACTCGGAGGAAGGTGGGGATGACGTCAAGTCCGCATGTCCCTTATGTCTAGGGCTGCACACATGCTACATTGCGCGTTACAGAGGGCTGCGATCCCGCAAGGGGGAGCGAATCCCAAAAAGGCGCGCCTGGTTCGGATTGGGGTCTGCAACTCGACCCCATGAAGTCGGAGTCGCTAGTAATCGCAGATCAGCAATGCTGCGGTGAATACGTTCCCGGGCCTTGTACACACCGCCCGTCACACCACGAAAGTCGGTAACACCCGAAGCCGGTGGCCCAACCCTTGGGAGGGAGCCGTCGAAGGTGGGATCGGCGATTGGGGTGAAGTCGTAAGCAAGTTGCGACCCTCACTGGTAACAGTGGGAGAAAAACTCGGCTATCTGCTGGAAACCCCGAGTATCTGGCACTACCGTTCGTTCTACGGAACGACGGTGACAAAGTGACCAGTGCGGACAATCAGCAGGGAAGTCGTTCATCGGAGCTCTCGTCCGGTGAATTGACCCCTCAGAGACTACACGCCGAGCTCCTGAAGCTATCGCTTGAGAGACTCGCTAAGAGAGGAAAGCGGAAGCCGCTCGACACGCAACTCGAGAACAGGATGAAGATATAGTCCGCGCCCTGTGGCGACACAGGGAACCACGCGAACAAGGTAGCCGTACCGGAAGGTGCGGCTGGATCACCTCCTTTCTAAGGAGCTTAAGAACTCCTAGTTGAAGACACTGATCTCTATGGCAGGCACACTATTCAGCGCTCAAGGTGTAAGAGGCGGCCCTCCGGGGTCGCCTTTTTTTGTCACATGCTCTGCCTATGGTTTTCTTGTGATTGGAACAATCGAACGAGAGATCAAACGTTCTCCCCCCTCTCAGCTGAACGCGTACCTGCTGGGAGCGGCCCATGATGGGACTTATAACCGGCTGCACCGAACGATACGTATCTCCCAGCTAGGTGCGGAGTGGCCTCACCTCTTGCGGCTGACTTTCGCGCGCCTCGGCAAGAAGAGCTGGATATACCCCGAGGGAAAGCGACGCGTATGGGTCGTCGAGAGCTCTATGCCTCCGCCCCTTACTCGATTCCTTGATGCGGCAGACGACCGAGCCGCATATGCTCGGGGCTATTTCGACGCAGAGGGTGGGATCCCCAGGGCTCCGAGCGGTCGCTTCTACATCCAGTTTGTACAGAAGGATCGCGCAGATCTCGAGGAGGTCCGCTCATACCTCGTCTCATTACGTGTGGATTGTGGGCGAATCCACAATCCGAGTCGTGCCGTCGATCCTGAATACTGGCGCTTCTACGTACGTTGTCGGTCGTGGATGCGGTTCGCAACTCAGGTGGGGTCTTGGCACCCAAGGAAGAGAGCGATCCTCGATCGGCGTCTGCCCGCTGCTATTGATGACCGTCGAAGGACGGGGTAGCGAGTACGGCCGTGCACCGTCAGCGTTCGCGCCGGCGCTTCAGGGTTGCCGCGCGGCGCTGGCCCCGCGATGGCTTGTTCACAGACGAGGCGGGCACCTTGTGGAGGGATCTGAGCTCGCGCAGGATGCCGGTCTGCGCGCAACTGCGATGCCAGTGCTGGTGATAGGCGGGGCTCTCCTCCTCCGGATACTCGACGATCACGTGGTCGGCCCCCACCGGGATGCTCTGGCCACAGCCGGGACAGCGGTAGAGCTCTTTCGAGATCGACGCGACGAGAACGACGGCGCGGCCATCGAGGTCGACCGCGCGAAGGCTGTGCCGTCGGTCCGGCAAAGAGAGGTCTTCGTTCATCCCCGTCATCTTCCCCGCGCAGCCGAGGATTCGGACGCGCGGGAAACGATACGGAGGACGAAACAGGGGGAACGAACCCGGAAGCTACGGCTGGCCGACGAGGGCCCAGCGGAAGGCGTGGTCCGAGTAATACCTCGAGGGATCGTGCTGAACGTTCTTCCACTCGTAGGTGGCGTCCTTGCCCGCGTCCACCACCCGGCCCTCGGTGAAGACGAAGTCGACCCCGTGTCCCCCGATGACGTTCCTCACGGAGTCCTTGAGATCGAGGCCATCCACGTAGGTCT
Organism: uncultured Actinomycetes bacterium; assembly: GCA_963777015.1. Taxonomy (GTDB): domain Bacteria; phylum Actinomycetota; class CADDZG01; order CADDZG01; family WHSQ01; genus JACCXF01. The sequence continues at coordinate 787,666 of CAVZOQ010000002.1, read as the reverse complement.
TGTAGAAGGGCGCCCAGGGACGGCAATCTTTCTCGATGGTGTACTCGCACATGTCCTGGTTGAAGTCTCCGCCCACGGTGACTGCGTTGGCTTCCGCCGGGTACCGCTTGCGCAGCGCCGTGGAGACCTGCTTGGCCCACTGATTGCGGTAGCTCTGGCTCAGGTCGTGGGTCCTGAGCGCGCTCTTGGTCGCGAGGTGGACGCTCGCAAGGGCGAGACGGAAGCCCGATACCTTCTCCTCGGCCAGCATCAGCGACTGACGCCTGACGCCCACCTTCGACGTTCCCGAGGCGTGCCTGGGCGCGTAGCTCGTTCGTAGGTAGCCGCTCGACACCTTGGCCATCGTCGTGCGATTGATGACGATCGCAGTCTCACGATGGAAGTACTTGCTGGGACTCAGTTTGACCGTCACCTTGACGCCGGCGTCCACTGCCACGCCGTAGGTATCGGCCGTCTTCTCGGTGAGGAGGCGTGCGACCTTCCCGGCGCTCCGGTGGCTGACCTCTTGAAGCAGGAGGACATCCGGTCTCAGAGGCAGTTTGTCCAGGAGGCGTCTCACGAACACCTTCATCTCTCTCAGGTTCCGGAGGTCCTGTGGGTCGTGGGCCTCGAGGAGGTTGGCGGTGACCACGAGGATCTCACCATCGGGCGTGACCGGAGCCCCCCGAGCGGGCGCGGTGGTTGCAGGACCGAAGTAGAAGGCCGCGGCCAACACGAAGCAAGCAAGCGCAATATGGACTGTCTTTCGCAACCTAAGGCCCCTGAGATGGTCCGACACCGACCCTCCTGTTATCGACGAAAAGCCCCATGTGCTGTAGTCGGGACCTGACGGGTCCGGCCGAGCGTCACACGCGCCCGCGGCGCGCGAAGACGTCCCCACACAACGCAGACGGCTCGCGTTACGGCCTCCGATCGTTGGGCCGCCGTGATGTGGACCCGCCGCGGTACTACTTGATCGAGCCGGCAAGCAATCCTTCGACGAAATAGCGCTGGAAGACGAAGAAGACCATGACCGGGATGATCATCGAGATGAACGCTCCCGGAGCGATGATGTCGATGTTCGTTCCGTACTGCCGCATCAACGAACGGATGTAGACGTTAAGGGGAGCCGATGACCCCGGTGCGAAAATCAGGGCCACCAAAAGATCGTTCCACGTCCAGATGAACTGGAAGATGGCCAGGGCCGCGATCGCGGGCATGCCCAACGGCATGACGATCGTCCGGAAGATCTGCCATTCCGACGCGCCGTCGATGCGGGCCGCCTCGAGAAGATCGCGCGGTATCCCTATGAAGAAGTTCCTCAGCAGAAAGATCGCGAACGGCAAGCCGAATGCGACGTGGAAGAGGATCACGGCCCACACCGTCCCGAAGATCCCGATGTTCCCGAAGAGCCGCGCTGCGGGGATGAGGGCCATCTGCAGAGGAACCACGAGTAAACCGACGACGATGATGAAGGCGACCTCACGGCCCCTCCACTCGACCCATGCGAACGCGTAGGCCGCGAGCGCTGCCACCACGACCACCAGGATCGCCGATGGCAGGACGATCTTCACGGTGTTCCACAGAGCGCTGACGAGGCTCGGATCATCGACCAGGTTGGCGTAGGACTCTGTCGTCAACTGGTTCGGGTGGGTCAGCGCGGTCCACCATCCGGACTCGGAGAAGCTCTGGACCGAGCGCAGACTGCTGATGGCCAGACCCAGAGTGGGCGTCAACCAGAACAGCGCGATGACGATCAGGAAGATGTGAAGGGGGCCGCGGGCGGCGAGGTTCCCCAGGCGCCCGGCGAAGGTGTTCCGCTTCGCCCCCGCCATATCTCCGGTTGCCAGCGCCATCAGTCCTCCCTCCTGAACTGTCGCAAGTTAAGCCACATGATCGGGATCACTAGGACGAACAACAAGCAGGCGACCGCCGCGCCGACTCCGAAGTTGCGTTCCGTGAATGCCGTTCGGAACATCTCAACCGCGATCACGTTAGCGGCTTCCTGACTGCCGCCAGGCGCGGTCACCCATACGAGATCGAACATCTTCAGAACGCTGATGCTCATCGAGATGAACACGACGCCGAGGACCGGCCGTAGCAGAGGCAGGGTGATCCGGCGGAAGACCTGCCACTCGTTCGCACCGTCGACGCGCGCCGCCTCGAGAAGATCGCGGGGGAGCGCGGAGAGACCTCCGCCGATCACGATCACGGCGAATCCCACACTGCCCCAGAAGAAGATCGCCATGATGGCCGGAGTCACCAGGCTCGGACCCAGCCACGCGACGCCCTGGAAGCCCGTGTCGAAGTTCGAGGCTGCCAGGCCGACGTTGTAGGGGGGTTCTCCTTCGACATCCGAGAACTCGACCACGCCGTCGTCGTTGGTGACACCCGTCGTCACGATCTCTCCCGACGAGTTGAGCAGCTGTACCTCCGTGCCGGGTAGCGCCGGCTCGCCGGACTCGACCTCTCCGGGCTCTCCTCCGCCCGGCTTGAAATCGCGCCACACAAGGACCTTGATGGCATCCGACGAGGGCTCGACCGGCTGAGCGTCGTTCGCATTGCTGGGAACGGCAGAGTCGAGGATGTTCACGAGCCCCAGTTCCGCCGTGTCCCCCGGGGACACAGGGTCGTCGCTAACGAAACCGCCGCCCTCGGCCTTCATGCCTGAGTCCGGTAACGGTCGTGCCTCCTGATACTGCCCGGGCGCATCGAACAGCTTCGAGAAGCCTGCGATCGACGCGTTGATGAGCCCCCTCTGAGGCTCGGGGTCGTAAGTGATCCGCCACAGCACGCCCGCCGCAAGCCCGGAGATCGCGAACGGCATGAACAGGATCAGTTTGATCGCGGTGGAGTACCTGACCCGCTCTACGAGCACCGCGACGATCACGCCGAAGCCGGTCACTAACGCAGGAGCTATGACGACCCACAGGAAGGTGTTCTTGACGGCCGTCTTGATGCGATCGTTCTGAATGATCTCTTGGTAATTGTCCCCGCCGACGAATTGCCGCGCTTCGTTCTGGAAGCTCTGCGCGATCGTGTCGATCAGGGGATAGATGACGAGCGCGCCGATGAAGATGGCGGCGGGCGCGAGGAAGAAGACGAACTGCCACCGACGCCCCCCGGCCGGATGCTTCTTCGCTCGCTCCGACCGGGATCTGCGGACCTCGGCTGTGGTGGTGGGAGCCGTTGAAGCCATCTACGGCCTACTTGAAGGCTTTTTTGGCGTCCGCCTCCAGGTCCTTTGCTACCGCTTCAGCGCTCGAAGGATCTTCGACGAACTGCTGCATCCTCGCCCACATGCCGCGTCCCGCGGTGGCGCCGAACTCGGGGGGCTGAAGGTCGGACATGTCGAAGCGGAAGGTGTCTTCTTCCGACGCCGTGACGACCGTCTCGGCGATCCTCTGGCTGATCTCGTCCGGATACACGTCGAGGCTCACGTTGTTGTTGGGCGATACGAAGCCGCCGAGCTCCGCCCACGCCTCTCCCGCCTCCGGCGTGGTCAGGAAGGTGAGGAACTGTTGCGCCTCCTCGCTATCCGTGAGCGCCACGCCTGCGTCACCTGCGCCGGTGATGCCGCCCTCGCCGGGTGTGCCCTCGATCGCCGGGAAGGGGAAGAAGTCCGCGCCTTCGCCGACCTTAGCGTTGGTCTCGGCGTTGATGATGCCGCCCGCGAAGTCGCCGAGGTAGACGGTCGCCGCCTCAGGCGGATCCGCGAACACCTGGGTAACCGAGGTCACGAAGTCGTCCTCGAGAACGCCTTTCTTTCCGCCGGCGAGGTTCTGGTCGTCGCTGAACACCTCACCCATCGTGTCGAGCGCGTCAACGACGCTCTGGTCCGTCCAAGGGATCTCATGCTCCGCGAGTTGGTCGTACTTCTCGGGGCCACCGACCTGAACGTAGATGCTCTCGAAGATGTCGGTGAGCGGCCACGCATCGGCACCGCCGATCGACATCCAGGGGACGCCCGAGGAGTTCACCGTGCTAGCCGCTTCCAGCATCTCGTCCCACGTCGCGGGAGGCTGAACCCCGGCGCTCTCGAGCGTCTGCTGGTTGTACCACCACGTGCCTTTGCTGGCCGCCTTGAAATACACGCCGTAGAGCGTGCCGTCGACGGTGCCGAGCTCTTTCCAATAGGGGGAGTAGTTCTCGTCGAGCCCCGCTGCCGCGTCTTCTCCGACCTCAATCAGCGAGCCGTCGGCCGCGAGGTCACGTACGAGTCCGGGCTGCGGAACCATCGCGACGTCGGGTGGGTCTCCACCTTCGATCTGTGTGCCCAGGAACGTTCCGAGGTCATCGCTCGACTGGTACGTGACCTCGACACCGGAGTCTTCGCTGAACGCGTCGAGCACCGCCTGGAAGCTCTCTTGCTCGGCACCCGTCCATACGGCCACCACGGACAGCTCGCCACCGCCACCTTCATCTTCGGTAGACGACTCGTCGTCGCCGGGTTCTCCGCCCGCGCATGCCGTAACGAATAAAGCGAACACAGCGAGTAGAGCGATCAGAGCGTTCCGGCGTCTCGACATCGAAGCCCCCCTTGGTCTTCCTTCAGCGATGTGGGCAGTGCCCAGAGAACATTAACCCCGTATCGGTAATTACGCGCCGAATGGTCACCCGCCACTGGGGGGTTTGCGGGGGCCCTGCTCAGGGGATGCCGGTCACGCTCAACTCGCCGAATCGGTCGGCCCAGAGCAAGTCCGACATGTGCTTCACCGGGACGAGGAACACCGCCGCCGCGGAGTCCGACGGCGTCACCGGCGGCGCGACCTCCTCGAGGACGACCCCCGGGATCAGCTTCTGTATCCGCAGCTCGGGGACCACCGGGGGGGACCAGGTCACCCAGAGGTCGAGGCGCGCCCCCGGCTGAGCTTCCGGGGGCAATCCCGCAAGCTCCGAGGTCGCGATCGCGTAAGAGCGCATGGGGGTGGTCCTATCCGCGGGTGCGGACGGTGGGACGACCGTTAGGGAGGGGGCCGGCGGAGAGAGGAGCGCGGCGTCGACGCTCGGACTCGGGCCGGAGGCGGCGACGTCTCGCCCTCCCGCTCCACGAACGATGATGCCGGCCAGGAGAAAGGCCAGCAACGCAACAACGAGCGGCGGCGCGACCGCCTTCAGGCGACGGTTCACCCTGCGAGGTCGCCGCCACCGGACCCTGGGCCGCGCTCCCGGGTCGGGTGAACGGCGCCCCGCAGGAGAGGGATCACGGACGCTCGGGAGGCAGGGTCAAGACCTGACCCGGAACGATGAGGTTGGGATCACCGCCGATGACCGCGCGATTGGCTCGATGGATGCGCGGCCAGTAGCGCGCGATCCGGCGCGCTTCGGCGGTGCCGAGCTTCATCTCCGCGATATCCCACAGAGAGTCCCCGGGGCGAACCGTATAGCGCTCACCGCTCCGCGCCACGCCGGCCGCGGCAACCGCCTCGGCGAGGATCGCACCGTTCCCTGAGGACGATCCCGGTGGCGTGGGCGGGTTCGGGGACGACGGAGAGACTCGCTCGACGCCGGTGGGCGGAGCTTCCTTAGCGTTCTTCCCCGCCGGGTGCGCAAGCATCGCTCGATCGCGCAGCGGGTCGCCGCTCGCTCGAGGGAACAAGCGCTCGCCGCGCCCGGGGCGTGGGGCGTGCGACGCCAGCGACTCGCCGCCAGAAGTAGGCGGGGCGGAGTCGGCCGGCTGTGGAGGAGCCTCGCCGTCCAGCCCAACCGCGTTCCGGGTGGCCGGTTCGGTCGCCACGGGGATCTCCTGCGCGTCCGGCGGTTGCGGGGGCGGAACGCCCTCCTCCGGCTGCAACGGGTGGGCCCCCCCGGCCGGAGCGAGCGGGCGAGGAGGGGGATGCCCGATCGTCCTGGACCAGGGGGGCAGATGGGAACGTCCCGGGCGACGCGGCGCAGGGACCGCCGAGGCGGGGGTCGCGCTCAGCGCCACTGCGATCCCCAGAAGGGATGCGATCTTCGCGTGGAGGGGGTCGGGGATCAGGCCACGATCGCGGAGGGCGCCAAGCACCGTTCGCGGCCCCCGCCGGGCGACGCAATCATTCCGGTCTCTCGACATCTTTCGGCCCCCTTTGCCTGCTGTTACTTCCGTTAGCCTGTGTTTACGGACGTATGCTTACAGCGCGGAGAAAGGGGGTGTCAAGTGAACCGGATCACCCATCCCGTTGTGAGCGGAGGTTGACGAATTGGATCGCGATGCGGAACGAACGGTAGGAAGGGCCCGGAGGTTCGCTGGGCCGGGCGGCTTCGGCTCCTAGCGGGGGTTCAGCGGATGCTTCTTGGCCCACTCACGGGTTTCGCGATGGAGGCGCTCGACGTAGGCCTCCAGCTGCTCAATGTCCACCCGCCAGACGCCGCGGCCACCGATCTTGATCGCCGGGAGCTCGCCGGACCGGACGATCGCGTAGACCTGAGGGACGCTCACGCTCAGATACGCGGCGACGTCCTCGAGGGTGAGAAAGCGGGGCGCGACCGCCGGCCGATCGGGTTCATCGCGGGCGGAGGCGCGTGTGGGCATCGGTCCAAGATAGCACCGGCCCCCTGCCCGAGCGTGTCTCTGAGGATGTTTGTTCTCGTTTGTCGGGTGTTTGGCCACACGAGCAACAGCGGCGGCCGCCGAAACCGTTTCGAGCTCCGTTGCCGGGGGTAGATGAAGGGGATGAGAATACCTACATGGATATGGATCCTGGTGGGGATAATCCTCATCATCGTGATCGCACAGATGCTCTAGCCCCACTCAGGGGCAAGCGTGATTCGACGCCGCCGCGTATTTCCGCGGCGGCGGTGCGCGTTCGGGGCCAGTAGAGAAATCCCTGTTCGCCTCATGTGGGCACTTCGCGCGTCGAAAACTGCGCAGGAAAGGGCTTTTCAGCGCCGAAATGACGTAGGGGACCTACCGGGGGCCTATAGGGTGGGCCGGTATTCGACCACCAAAGGAGGAAGCCACCTTGAACAAGAGCGAGCTCATCGACTCCGTAGCCACTTCCACCGGAGAGTCCAAGCGCGTAGTTAACGACGTGCTGGACGAACTGATCAACACCGTTCAGGGCACCGTGCAGAAGGGCGAGAAGATCTCGTTGCCGGGCTTCGGGACTTTCGAGCGCCGTGAACGTTCGGCCCGTGACGCCCGCAACCCGCAGACGGGAGAGACGATCCGCATCCAGGCATCGAAGGTTCCCGCCTTCAAAGCCGGAGCGACCTTCAAGCAGTTGGTGAACGGCAAGTAGCCGTCTCGATCAAGCGAAGCCCCGGGGCCACGGTCCCGGGGCTTTCTCGCGCTCGGGAATGTCACCGGTTCCATTCCCTCGTTGGCCAGCCGCTATGTTGACGACATGAAGAGATCGATGGGTGGTGGAAGCGCCCGGGGCCCGGTGGCGCACTCACGTCAACGACGAACGATCCGCTTCATGCAGGGTCTGCTCATCGCGATAGCGGCGGGACTGTTGATGTTCGCGGGCTATTCGTGGGGTCGTTCGACGGGCTTCGATCAAGGGCGAGCGGCGGGCACCATCGATGCCCCGGCCGAGCCGGCGATCACGCAGACAGTCGTTCTGGTTTTGCTCGGCGCCGGCGCCCTCGCGGGAGCGTTCCTCCTTCAAAGAGATGGGGTCGCCGTTGTCCCGACCCCAGCGAAGCTCGACGCGCTGGCGGGACGAGCTGAGCGCGCGATGGTAGAGAAGGCGGAACAGATCGCGAGTGAGTCGTCCGAAGCGCCCCGCACCGACCCCGCTACGAAGGCTTCGGCAGCGCCCCCCGACTGAAGTCCTCGAGCAGTGCTCCGGTCTTGGTCTCGGAGGCGCGCTCCTGAAGGAGAAGTGCTTCGACATCTGCTGCCGTATCGATGTCTAGAGACATCCCATCCAAGCTGAGGATCGAACAACGCAGACCCGCATCCTTCGCCGCGGCCAAGTGAGCCGCGAGGCTTCCGGCCCCGAACCTCGGGGTGAGGCTCTCGGGCGGGCGCAGGTGCAAGCCGTTGGTGCCGCCGTCACGTTCCGAGGGCACCACCACGACATCCGATGTGGCCCCCGTATCGAGGAGGTCGCGGAGGTCCTCCACTCGTGCGAGGGGGATGTCGGCCGGAACGATCGTTACCGAGTCCGCACCTGAGTTCCGTACGACGGTGAGCGCCTCGGCGAGAGCATCGTTTAGACCCGTACCTTCATCCCGAAGGGTGGAAAGGCCACGCCCCTTAGAGGTGTCCAGAACGGACGGATCGTCGCTGACGACCCACCAGGAGAAGAACGAGCTCCGTTCACAGAGGTGGAGTGCATCGTCGAGAAGAGCGCGGGCGATCGACAACCTCTGCTCGGCGTCGAAGTCGGCAGCGAGTCTCCTCTTTGCTCGATCCAGTCGTTTCACGGGCAGGATTGCAGCGTCCACTATGGCAGCGTAGTCGGATGTGGTCGGTCTCTAGTTTCATGTCCGCTCGTGGCGGGCTGCTGACCACCGCCCTTGCTTACCGGCCGTCATCCCGCCGGTCTGCGGCCACCCCCACCCCTCGAGCGCCACCGGTATGGTGCTTGCCGAGGCGCCGTGATGTCGCCCGACGAGGTGGACCCGAAAGGAACACATGGACGCCGAGCGGAAGCACTGGAAGCATCTCTACTCGGAGATCGTCGCGACGGAGATCTGCTGTAGCTGCTCCGCGTGCATCGTCGCCTGTCCCCACAAGGTGCTGGAGCTCAGGGACTGGGATCCGATCCAGACCGACGAGCGCTCGCCCTTCGACAACTGCGTCCACGGTGAGGAAGGGTGTTCGTTGTGCGCCATGGCATGCCTGCGTTTGGGCCCTGCCCTTGACCTCATCGAGACCACCGTCCACGGTCGTCGCCGCGATGAGGCGCAGCCGGAGGGTCCCTACCGTTACAAGACCCTCGCCCGAGCGACCGATTCACGGATCCTGGCCCGCGGCCAGGACGGCGGAGCCGTTACCGCGCTGATCGCGTGGGGACTCGACCGTGAGGAGTTAGACGGAGCGGTGGTCGCGGCACCGTCGGACGATGTGCCTTGGCTCGACGAACCGAAGCTCGTCAGGAACTCCGCCGAGCTGATCGAGGCCGCGGGATCGCGGTACACGTATTGCGCGACACCGCTTGGCCTCAAGAAGGCCGTCGAGGCGCGTTGCAAGAGCGTCGCGCTCGTGGGCGTGTCGTGTGAGTCAACCGCGGTCCGTCAACTCGCGGCGGAAGGGATCAAGCGTTGGGTGCGGCCGGTGAAGCTGGTGATCGGTCTCATGTGCTGCGAGACGTTCGATTACGAGGCCTTCATGATCGGCAAGGTGCAGGGAGAGCGCGGTATCCCTCTGGATGACATCGAGAAGGTCAACGTGAAGGGAAAGGTGATCGTCACCCTCAAGACTGGGGAGGACATCAACATCCCACTGAAGCAAGCGCGTCCTTACGCTAATGAGTGGTGTCATCACTGTCCCGACTTCGCGGCCGAGCACGCGGATCTCTCATGCGGAGGTCTCGGCATGGAGGGCTGGACGATGATCCTGGTGCGCTCCGAGGTGGGGGAGGACTACTTGAAGCGCGCGGTCGAAGCCGGGGTCCTGGAGCTTCGCGATGCGGAACAGGAGCCCGGCGCCCTCCAGGTGATGGATCGCCTGGCGCGCAAGCAGCGGGAACGTATCGAACCCTCCGATCCTCACGCGAGCACACGGCTGGCCGACCGAGCAGGCCCTGGCCGCCGCGCGAGCCGACGCCGGCGACGCCGGAGCCTGAAAGGCTGACACCGGTCTTACGGTTCGGGAACGACTTCGACATAGCCACCGACCTCGTCCCCGATCCGCTTCGCCTCGGCCGGGTCCGAGGCGGTGACGATCCATGTGCGGCCCACTACGAAGAACGGAGCGAAAGGGCCGGGGATGCTCGCAGGATCTCGGAGCATCCCTTCCTTCCTTGCGGCTTCGTCGAAGAAGACCACGGTGATCGTGCCGTTATCGCGACGGCACTCGAGGACGTCATCGATGCCGTGGCTCTCAGACACTGTGAGGCAGGAGACGATCCCCTCTTCGGTCAGGGTCTCGAGTAGATCCGCGGACGAGCCGAATTCCAGAGGACGGGTGTCGGACAGTCGGTCGAGGTCGAAGGACATGAGCACGATGAAGACCGCGGCGACAACCGCGAACTTCCGTAGGTCGAATCCCCTGAGGTCCACCTGCTACGGCGGGAGATGGAGCGGCGTAAGAGTGTTGTCAGGCCGCGCTATCGCGCCGCTCGTCCACGCAGTCGGAGCACTTGAACATCTTCATGGGCCCCGTCCCGGGCACCGTGACCGACACGAATTCACCCTCGGTGGCCGGCTTGACGCTCCGGCATCGAGCGCAGCGAGCGTGCATGCCCTCTGGGAAATCGCCTTCGATGATCGCGGCCCGGGCCCTGTGGGCCTCGGGTTCAGTTAGTCGTCTCATAATGAGGGAAGTATATCGAACAACCGTTCGCTATCCAAATCGGCGACCCCTGGGCCCCTCTCCGTATGATGGCGACCACTTCGACGCTCCGCGAGGAGGGCGATTGGAACCGACCTACCTGCTGGCCAAAGGCATCCTGAAGCCGTGCCTGGCCGCCTGGTTCCGCTGGACCCTCGAGGGCATCGAGAGGATCCCTAGGTCCGGAGGCACGATCCTGGCGTTCAACCACATCGCCTTCCTCGACGCGTTCGCGGCCGCCTACGTCGTGGACCAGGTGGGCCGGCGGGTCCGCTTCCTCGCAAAGTCCGAGTTGTTCGAGGACAAGCGGATCTCGTGGATCCTCCGTGGAGCCGGCCAGATCGAGGTCCGGCGGGGGACGCGTGAAGCGCCGATGGCTCTCGACCATGGCTACCGGGCCCTCGAGAGTGGGGAGCTGGTGGCCGTCTTCCCCGAGGGGACGATCACGAACGACCCCGACCTCAAGCCGATGGCGGCCAAGAGCGGAGCCGCACGTCTCGCTTTGAAGACGGGCGCACCCTTGATCCCATGCGCGCTCTGGGGGACCCAGAACGTCTGGCCCAAGGGTTTCCGGAAGCACTGGTGGCCCCCGCGTCAGGACATCGCGGTGATGGTGGGTGAACCCCTAGCGGTTCCGGTCGGGGACGAGTCCCGGGAAGCGATAGCCGATGTCTCCCAAAGATTGACCGAACAGATGTCCCTCCTCCTGGCCGGCTTGCGGCCGGCGATCGCCGACCAGCGGCGCCCGAAGAAGAGGATGGCCGCGTGACCAAGCTGGCTTTCGTGGGCGCGGGTTCGTGGGGGACGGCCGTTGCATCGCTTCTCACGCGCAAAGGCGATTTCGATACCAAGCTGTGGGCACGTCGAGCCGAGGTCGCGGAGACCATCAACCTGTTCCACGAGAACCCCGAATACCTGCCGGAAGTGCAGCTTCCCGAGGAGCTGAGCGCAACGAGCGATCTCGAGGAAGCGCTGGAGGGGGCGGAGGTCATCGTCATGGCGGTTCCATCGCATGGATTCCGCGACGTGCTCCGTGAATTGTCGCCCCTCGCGTCAGATGATGCCGTCTACGTCAGCCTCACGAAAGGGCTGGAGGTCGAGACCAAGAGGCGGATGTCGGAGGTCATCGACGAAGAGGTGGATGGGATCTCACCTTCGAGGATCGCGGTTCTCACCGGCCCGAACCTGGCACGAGAGATAGTCGAGGGGCATCCGGCGGCCTCGACGATCGCGTGCGTCGATGATTCCACCTGCGGCCGGCTCCAAGAGATCTTCCACACGCCCACGTTCCGGTGTTACACGAACAACGACGTGATCGGATCCGAGATCGGTGGCGCTTTCAAGAATGTTCTGGCCATCGCGGCCGGGATGGCGGATGGACTCGGCTTCGGCGACAACACCAAGGCTACCGTCATGACACGAGGTCTGGCAGAGATGGCGCGGTTCGCGGTCGGCTTCGGCGCGCAACCGATCACATTGCTGGGGCTAGCGGGGGTAGGGGATCTCATCGCGACCTGTGCCAGCCCCCAATCACGCAATCACTCAGTTGGGATCTCGTTGGGGCGGGGACAAAAGATCGACGAGATCATCGGCTCGATGAACATGGTCGCCGAGGGGGTCAAGAGCTGCAAACCCATCTACGAGCTGGGCAAGGCTGCCGATGTGTGGATGCCGATCACCGAGAACGTCGTGCGTATCTGCCACGACGGCTGCTCGGTGGAGGAGGTCGTCGCGGATCTTCTAGGGCGCGAGGTGCGAGCCGAGTTTCAGGGCGTTGAGGACTACCTGATGCTGAACGACAACGACGGGAAGAACTAAGCCGTAGCTTCCAGGGCCCGGCCCAGATCATCGATCAGGTCCTCCGGGTCCTCCAACCCCACGGACATCCGACAGAAACCTTCGGCGATGCGGGCGTCCTCGAGTTGTTCCGCACTGAGTTGTGTGTGCGTGATGCTCGCCGCGTGCACGATAAGCGAGTGAACTCCGCCCAAGCTCGCGGCGGGTCGCGTCAGACGCAGTCGTCCCTGGAAGCGAGCCGCCGGCTCTCGCCCTCCCGCGACGTCGAACCCGAGTGTTCCTCCGCCGGCCCCACCCAGGAGCTTCTCGGCAAGGGGCTTGGAGGGGTCGCCTTCGAGACCCGGGTAATAGACCCGATCGACCTTCGGATGATCGGAGAGATACTCCGCAACGCTAAGAGCTGAGGAACAGGCGCGCTCGATCCGAAGGGGGAGTGTTACCAGTCCCCGAAGAGCCAGCCATGCGTTGAAGGGAGACAAGGTTGCGCCGAACTCGCGGTTGAGAGCGGCTACCGGCTCGAGCGCGTCGCGGTCCCCGCACACGATCCCTCCGAGGAGGTCGTGATGCCCTCCGATGAACTTGGTTGCAGAGTGGACGGACAGCGTCGCGCCGAGGTCCACGGGCCGACACAGGATCGGGCTGGCGAAGGTGTTGTCGACGACCAACGGAACTCCGACCGATCCGGCGATGCCCGCCAGCGTCGGCACGTCTGCGATTTCGATGCGGGGGTTCCCGATCGTCTCGCAGAACAGGAGCTTGGCTCCCTCGAGCGCACCTTCGATCCCGTCGAGGTCGTTTACGTCGAACAGTTCGGCTGTGATCCCATAGCGCGGCAGCAATGAAGTGAACAGTTCATGCGTTCCCCCATATAGCTGGCGAGCCGCAACCACGCGGTCTCCAGCCGAACATGCAGCCAAGCAGATGCTGGTGATCGCCGCCATCCCACTGGCGAACGCCTCGGCCCCCTCGGTCCCTTCGAGGTCCGCAACCGCCGCCTCGAATGCATCCACCGTTGGATTCGCCCAGCGGGAATAGACGTAACCACCACCGACTTTGTCGCGGCTCGCCTCGGCGAACTCGTCCGCATCCGTGAACCAGTAGGTCGAGGACGGATCGAGGACGGGAGCCATCGGCTCACCGGGTTGAGAGGACGGTTGAGGCGGATGAACGGCGCGCGTGCCGGGGCCGAAGGTGCGGCTCCGCGCCGCGTCGTCGCTCAGAGGTGGACGACGGGGCAGGTGAGGGTCCTCGTGATGCCCTCAACGGACTGGATCTTCGCCACGACCAGTTTGCCCAGATCGTCGACGTTCCCGGCGCTGGCGCGCACGATGACGTCGTAAGGGCCGGTCACGTCTTCGGCGGCGTCCACCCCGCCGATCTCGCGGACTTCCTTGGCCACCTGGGCGGCCTTACCGACCTCGGTCTGGATCAAGATGTAGGCCTGAACCTCCGCCACTCTGTCCTCCTTGCTGGGTGTCACGGCTCAAGCGCCGTCGAACACTGAAGGGTGAGCCTAGCAAGGTGGCGGTAGGCTGCGTGAAGTGGTGAGCGCAGGTACCTCCCGTTCGGGTGTGCGATGAGTGGCGACGGTCTCACCGTTTCCGCGCTCGGCGAGAGCAAGGTGCTGCAAGCCATCGCCGAACGGATCCCACCCCCGCCGCCTGGGGAGACCTGGGGAGGCGACGACACCGCGATCTTCCCCTGTCCCGGGCAGAATCTCCTCTTCACGATCGACATGCTCGTGGAAGGCCTGGACTTCGACTTCGCCTATAGCTCGGGAGACGACGCTGGGTGGAAGGCGATGGCGGCGAACGTGTCCGACATCGCCTCGATGGGTGGGCGTGCCTTCCGCGCCGTCACTTCCCTCTCGCTCCCGTCCCACATCGAGATGGCCGTCGTCAACGGCATGTGTGATGGCCTCGCCGCAGCAGCGGCGGAGTGGGGGGTCGGCCTTTCGGGTGGGGATCTCAGTGGGGGCGAACAGGTCACGATCTCTGTTGCGCTGCTGGGGTGGGTCGAAGGCTCCGCCGTGCGTCGCTCGGGGGCGCGGGAGGGGGATGCGATCTGCGTGACGGGCGCCCTCGGGGGAGCGGCGGCGGGTCTGCGGATCCTCACAGGCGACCCACCCGCTCTGGACGTCGACGGCCGAGCCCGTCTCATCGAACGGCAGCTCAGGCCCCGGGCCCGGATGGAGCAAGGAGAGGCCCTCCGCCGGGCCGGCGCGACCGCGATGATCGATATCTCGGACGGCCTTGCAGTGGATCTGGGCCACTTGTGCGACGCGAGCCACCTGGGATGCGTCGTCGACGCAAGCTCTATCCCGATCGATCCCTCTCTCGCTGGGCTCGGGGACGCCCAGTCACTCGAGATGGCCGTGACCGGGGGAGAAGACTTCGAACTGCTGTTCACGATCGATCCCGGACGGATGGATGACGCACACGGCCTGGTATCAGCGCGAGGGGGGCATCCCGATCACACGTATCGGCACCATGGGGGGATCCGAGCGTTCCCTCGGCGAACGCGATCTCGAGGAGTGGCGAGTCCTCGGTTGGGAACATCTGCGCGGCGCCTGAGGTGGGGGCACGTAGCATCGGCCATCCGAAACTCGATCCAGGAGCGAAATGACCACACAGGTTCGATCGGTGGAAGAGCTTCCTCGCGCGCTTACCATCGCCGGCTCCGACTCCGGCGGCGGCGCCGGCATCCAGGCGGATCTCAAGGTCTTCTTTGCCCTCGGCTGTCACGGGATGAGCGCTCTGACCGCGCTCACGGCGCAGAACACGGTGGGAGTCACCGGCGTGCACGACGTTCCTCCGGCGTTCGTGGCGGCCCAGATCGATGCGGTGGCTTCCGACATCGGCGTGGACGCGACCAAGACCGGGATGTTGTCCTCGGCGCCCGTCGTCGAAGCAACGGCGAAGGCGGTTCGGAAGCATTCACTCGATCTCTTGGTGGTCGATCCGGTGTTCGTGTCCAAACACCGCGACCGCCTTCTCGCGGAGGACGCGATCGACGCCTTGAAAGAGCAACTCCTCCCCCTGTCAACCATCGTCACTCCGAACCTGTTCGAGGTCGAGGGTCTGTTGGGGACACCAGTGAATACATTGGACGAGATGAGAGACGCGGCGCGGGCACTGAAGGAGCTCGGCCCCCGTAGCGTGCTGGTGAAAGGCGGGCATCTGGCCGGCAGCGAGGTGGCCGTCGATGTTTTGTTCGATGGACAGGAGCTCACGGAGCTCGAGGGGCCCCGCTTCGACACCGAGGACACCCACGGCACCGGCTGCGCACTCTCCGCGGCGATCGCCGCCCGGCTGGCGCACGGCGACGGATTGTTGGAGGCGGTCCGGGCGGCTAAGGACTTCGTGTCCGGCGCGATCGAGCACTCACTTCGACTGGGAGCGGGGTTCGGCCCCGTGAACCCCGGCTGGCGCCTTCCCGGAACGGCCGGATCGCTCGCGGCGGCCGACGCGAAGACGCCGCCGCTTCACTGACCTGGGCGAGTCTCCTGCTCGAGGACGGTCGAAGAGAAACCATCCTCTGTGCGCGCGCGAAGATCGATATAGGCGAGCGTGGACATCGTGATCATCAGCGGAAGCGATAGACCGAACAGGGCCCCGGCTCCCAGAGCGAAGATGACCTCGCCGAGCGCCGAGAACTCGAGGCCGTTGGACGCAAGCAACCCCTGCGCGACCAAGACCAGCACCAGCCAGAGAAGGGTCAGGCCGAGGGCGATCGAGAGGAGGTAGAGGAAGACTCTCAGAAGCTGGCGTCGCCACAGCGAGCGGGCGCGGGGCACTGCCTCCTGCAGGGTCTTCCGTTCGTGTGCGATCACCTGCACGACGATGGGTGGCCCCATCAAGGCAAGCATCAGTGAAGGGAACATGATGATCGGTGTCGGCAGGAAAATCCCGAGAAGCGAAAGCACCGCCGCGTACAGGCCCGCTGCGAGGAGCTGAGGGGCCAGGGGCCGGATGCGCGATCGTGCCTCCGAGAGGCTCATTCGCGCTCCGGTGATGTGGGCGACGACGACCACCACGGAGAGGGCCGAGAGCAGGGCCGCGGGAAGATGGACGGACAAGGACCTGACGATGGTGCTCAAGAACACGTATGCAGGGTCCAGGTCTGACGTCGAGTCGACCAACGCGACCGACAGGCTCAGTAGCACGAGCTGCGTAGCGATCCCCAGGACCACGAATGGCGGGGCCAGTTGCTTGAACTTCCGACCGTAGAGAGTTACGCCTCCGCCGAGGATCTGGACGAAGGTCTTCGTGTCGACGAACGGATCGGCGCCACTCGACCCCCGCGCCTCGTGGTTGGGCACAGGAGCGTCAGTCGTCTTGGACGCGCTTCTTCGCGATCCAGCCGACGATGATCAGACCCGCGAGAGCGGCTGCTCCGATGGCGGCCTTCTTGCCGATCTCGGTCGCCTCGACCCTCGCTCTGTCGACGAACTCGTCGACCTTGCGGGCGAGCTCCTCTCTCGTCTGCTCAATCTCGTCTACTGTTTTTTGAGGGTCTTCGCCCATTCCACGTCTTCCTTGATCGTCTTCTTGGTCATGTCTGCCTTGATGGGGGTCGCAAGCTTACGCTTCGCGATGAGCGCTGCTATCAGGGCGATGATCCCCAGTACACCAACCGTGATGAGGTCGGCCGCCCACGTCCACAGGAAGGTGTCCAACCCGTCCCGCAACGCCAGCAATAGAAAGATCAGCATGAAGAACCCCATGACGGCCACGACCGCGAAGATCGCCGCCCCCTGTGCCTTCGCGGCAACCGACGACCCGAGCTCCTCTTTGGCGAGCTCGATCTCCTTGCGTACCAGCGTCGAGAGATCCTCGGTGATCTCCTTCATCAGCTGACCGGCGGACCGCCCGCCGGTCCGGCCGCCGTTCTCGCGGTATAGATCTTGATCCGTTGGTCGATCCGACACGATCCCTCCTTATCCCTTGCCCGATGTTGATTGTCTCGTGATCCTGCGTTCGGCGAGAACCTGATTCAGCTCTGCCGCCAGTAGGACGATCTGCGACACGAGGTACGACGCGATGAGCAACCCCGCTGCCGCTGCGAAGAGACCGAAGGTAGCGTTGCGACCTTCTTCTCCCCGTGACATGAATACCGCACCTGCGACCTTGAGCACCTCGAAGGCCAGAGCCCCGGCCACCGCGCCGGGCAACACCTCTCGCCACGATGTCCGGGCCGCGGGCAGGATCTTGAATGCCGCAGCGAAGATCGCGGTGCTCAACGCCACGCCCAGGACATACCCCGCGATCGAGGCGATGAAGCTCCCGAGTCCGCCGAGCGGGTCCACCGCGAAGCCGGCCATGGAGGTGGCCACCACGGACAGCACCGCTCCCACCCCGAGGACCGCCAGGATCACCAGAGACCGGAGTCGCTTCTGAACGATATTGGGCTCTTGGGTGACCCCGCGGAACTTGTTCAAGGCGTGTTCCAGGGCCACGATCGCTCCAGAGCCCGAGTAGAGCGCCAGGACGAGCCCCGTGAGGGCGAGCCCCTCGCGATTCTCCTGGATTGTCGCGAGGCCGTCAGGGCTCAGAGCGTCCGCGAGGAGAGGCACCGCCCGCACGCCTGCATCGAAGATCTCCTTCTGAGTGTCCGCATCGAGGGTCAGGTACCCGAGGAGCGAGGTGGCGAAGAGCAGAAGGGGGAAGATCGAGAAGAAGACGTAGTAGCTGAGGCCGGCGGCGTAGAAGCCGCCGTCGTCGTCGGAGAACCGCCTGAACGTCGTCACCGTGACGTCGAACCAAGGCCATCGGATCCGAGCCCGCTCGATCCGGAGCTTGAGCTGGGCGACGAACCTCGGCGCCACGCGTCAGAGTCCCTGGGGAGCGGAGGAGGGGGGCGGCGAGGAGAGGGGCGAGCCGGCGATCAGCCGACGCGCGCGACTTTGTTGGCCTTGAGGCACTTGGTGCACACGTTCTGCCGCTTGGGCGCACCTTTGACCATGACCCGGAGACGCTGGATGTTGGGGTTCCAGCGACGGCGCGAGCGCCGGTGAGAGTGCGAGATGTTGTTCCCGAACCCGGGTGTTTTTCCGCAGATGTCGCATACAGATGACATGAGGTCGGTAAGGCTACCAAATGCAGGTCGGCATCCCGTACCCGCACTAGTCTCGGGGCATGGCTGAGGTGGTGGCCGCGCCTCCGCGCGGGCTGGAGTTGTTCGCTCCCCGAAGGAGAGCTCGGCCCCTCGCGGTCACGGGGAAACGGGCTCTGGGACTCGAGAAGCTCGGGATCGAGACGGTCCAGGATCTCCTCCAGCACTACCCCCGGTACCACGTCGACCGGACGCAACTCCGATCCGTGCGCGACCTCTCCCGCCTCGTGGCCGATGGCTATGACGGGGAGGTTCAGATCCTCGCCAAGGTCACCAAGGTCAACAAGCCCTTCAAGCCCAAGAACGCACCGCGCAACTCGAAGCGCACGATCCTCAAGGGTCAGATCGGGGATGAGACCGGGGAGATCGGCGTGACCTGGTTCAATCAGGCGTGGGTGGCTCGGGCGCTGACCAGGGGCACGGAAGCCTTCTTCTACGGCAAGCTCGGGCGGTTCGGAGGCAAGCTCCAGATGACCGCCCCTCGGTTCGAGATCGTGCGCTCCGGCCGGGAGCCGTTCAACGTGGGTCGGATCATCCCCATCTACAAAGCCAATGCCGAGCTGTCGAGCGATGCCCTTCGCCGGCTGATGTGGGAGACGCTCGCGTCCACCGAAGAGGTGCTGGATCCTCTTCCCGGCGAGCTCAGGACCCGCCTGGGACTTATGCCTCGAGCGGACGCGATCAAAGCGATCCACTTCCCGGACGACAAGAGAGACGTGATGCAAGCGCGTCGTCGCCTCGTATTCGACGAGGTCTTCACGCTCCAACTCGGCCTCGTCTATCGGAAGCGGAAGCTCGAACGCACAGTGCAGGGCATCGCTCACGACGCGCCAACCACGGACTCACTGCCCGAGATCTTCCTCGCCGAGCTCCCGTTCGAGTTAACCGGCGCGCAGAGAAAGGCGTGCGACGAGGTCGCGTCCGACATGTCGAGGCCCTATCCGATGCACCGCCTGGTCGAAGGCGAAGTGGGGTCGGGGAAGACGGTCGTGGCCGTGTACGCGTGTTTGTCGGCGATCGCGGGCGGCTATCAAGCGGCCTTCATGGCTCCCACTGAGGTGCTGGCCGAGCAACATCACTTGACGGTCAACGATCTTCTCGACCGCGCCTTCGGGGCAGAAGAAGCGCGCAATCTGTTCGCGAGTGTGTCGCGGCGGCCCGTGGTGCGGCTGCTAACCGGCTCAACTCCGGCTGCACGTCGACAGGAGATCCTGCAGCAGATCGCGAACGGCGAAGTCGATCTGCTGATCGGTACCCACGCCTTGATCCAGGAGTCTGTGGCGTTCGCCCGGCTCGGCCTGGCGGTCGTCGACGAGCAGCACCGGTTCGGGGTCCACCAGCGCAAGATGCTCCGGGAGAAAGGAGCGCTGGGCGAACCCGACATCCTTGTGATGACGGCCACTCCGATCCCCAGGACCCTTGCCGTGACTATCTACGGGGACCTCGATGTATCGATCCTCGACGAGCTTCCTCGAGGCCGGCGACCGATCCACACGGCCTTGGCCGCCGGCGAGACTCACAGACAGAACGCCTACGACTTGATCCGGCGAGAGGTGAGCGCGGGCAGACAAGCGTTCATCGTTTACGCCCTACGAGACGAGTCCGACAAGACCGAGTTGCGGAGCGCGAAGAGCGAAGCCACACGGTTGGCGGCCGACGTGTTCCCCGACCTCGCCGTCGGTCTGGTGCATGGGGACATGAAGAGTGATGAGAAGGAAGCGGCGATGAGCGCGCTCCGTTCGGGGGAGACCCAGGTCCTTGTCGCGACGACCGTCATCGAGGTTGGCGTCGACGTTCCGAACGCCACCGTGATGTTGATCGAGGACGCCGATCGCTTCGGTCTCGCGCAACTTCACCAGCTGCGCGGTCGTATCGGTCGAGGAGAACACGCGTCCTATTGCGTGCTGGCAACCGATATCGATCTGACCGAGGCGAACTCGGACGCGGGGGTCAAACTGATCGCCGAACGGTTGGAGGCATTGGTGGGAACCGGCGATGGGTTCAAGCTTGCGCTCGTCGATCTGAAGCAGCGCGGGGAAGGCCAGCTGTTCGGCGCCCGGCAGTCGGGCATGCCTCAGCTCAAGATGACCCGGGTTCTCGAGCATCAGGTCGAGGTGAAGGCCGCCCGGGACCTCGCCCTGGAGGTGCTCGACGAGGACCCCGAGTTGCGGGCGTACGAGCACACGTGGCTCGAAGCGGAGATGCGAGCGCGATTCCCCGAAGACGCTCTGGACGTCGTTCAATCGGGCTAGTCGCGCCGGCCGCGCCAGGAGCTGCGATTGCTGCGCGTGCTTGCTTCAAGTTAACTTGAAGGTCGGCCCCCCTAATGGGGTCGATCACGGACCTCGACCGGGGATGCATACATGAGAGTTATCGCAGGAACAGCTAAGGGGCATCGGCTGAAGTCGCCGACCACCGGTACCCGCCCCATGGCCGACCGCATGAAAGAGGCCCTCTTCTCCGCCCTAGGCGACACGACGGGCTTCCGGGTGCTGGATCTCTATGCGGGGTCCGGATCCCTCGGGATCGAGGCCCTATCTCGAGGGGCGATCAGCGCGATCTTCGTGGAGACGGCCCGTGATGCGATCGTGAAGCTCGAGGGAAACGTCGAGGCAACGGGGTTCGAGGATCGCGCTGAGATCGCGTGGAACGACGCTCGGTCCACCTTGAAGCGGCCCCCCGACGAGCGCATGGATCTGATCTTCGTCGACCCTCCGTACTCAATGTCCGCTTCGGACGTGAGAACCGACCTGGAGTTGATCGTGATGGAAGGTTGGCTGGCCGACGATGGGCGCGTGGTGCTCCAGCGGCCGGGTAAAGAGACGAGGTTGGACCCGCTCGGCCTCGAGGTGTGCTGGGAACGCGATTACGGGCAATCGGGGCTGTACATCTTCTGCCACGAAGAAGAGGGCTGATGGCCAAGGCCTTGTGCCCCGGCTCCTTCGACCCCCCCACTAACGGACACATCGACGTCATAGAGCGCGGCGCCCGATACTTCGATCAGGTTGTCGTCGCGGTGATCGCCAATCCCTCGAAACAGCCCATGTTCACTCTCGACGAGCGCCGAACCATGCTCGAGGAGGCCCTCTCCCACATAGAAAACGTCGTGATCGCCTCGTTCGATGGGCTCCTCGTGGATTTCGCCCGGGAGCGAGGCGTGAGCCTGGTCATCAAGGGCCTTCGGGCCGTTTCGGACTTCGAATACGAATTGCAGATGGCTCAGATGAACGCCGCCCTGTCGCCGGGGCTCGACACCTTCTTCGTGAATGCCAAGCCCGCCTGGGCGTTCCTCTCGTCGAGCCTGGTGAAGGAGGTGGCCCGGTACGGCGGTTCGACCGACGGCCTCGTCCCTCCCGGCGTCTCGAAGGCGCTGGCCGAGCGCGCCGGATCCTGACCGCTCGTTGTGGCGGGGCCCGGTTCGCAGGGTTAAAGTGGGAAATCCTCGGCCGGGGCTAGTGGTGGATGTGGTGCCCCGTCGACGGTCTCAGGTGTTGGCGAAAGAGGAGTTGAACGCATGGATCTCATCGAACGGATCGACGAGCTGCAAGTGCTCATCGAAGAGGCTAAGTCGGTTCCATTTTCCTCGAGCGCGGTCGTCGACCGAGATGAGTTCCTCGAGCTCCTGACGCAGCTGAAGCAGGAGGTTCCCGACGAGATCCGCCAGGCGCGTTGGATGAGCCGCGATCGCGATGAGCTACTCGCCCGGGCCCGCAAGGAAGCCGAGAGGATCCTCGCTGAGGCGCGCGAGCAGCGGGACCGCCTCCTCTCGCGTACCGAGATCGTGCACACGGCGGAGCGCCAGGCCGAGACCCTGATCGACGAGGCCAAGGAAGCGGGAGCCAAGATGCGCCTCGAGGCGGAGGATTACATCGATCAGAAGCTCGCCGCGTTCGAGATCCTGCTGAATAAGACGCTGGGAACGGTCACGCGTGGGCGCCAGCAGCTCCAGGGCCAGGCCCCGACGACCACCCATCACGTCGACGTGCCGGGCCTTCCCCCGGAAGCCCCCTACGACGCGGCCGAAGTGGGAGCGGAGCCCGCCGTCTAGCCTCTGCCAAATAATGGCAAAAGAGGTCCCTCTGGTATCATCCGAGGGCCGGAGCGAGCCACTTCAGCGTGGCCTCGGCCATCATCGTCGGCCTATCGGGACTGGACTGCGCGCGTGTCACAACTAACCTATTCGGTGGCCGAGATCCTCGGCCGGCCGGGCGAATACCGGGATTTCACGGTTCGCGGCACCCTCGCCGGGGTGCGCACGCCCCTCGCCCGGGTCGACGGCGCTCCGGTGAGCGCCGATCTCCGCGCCGAGAGCGTGGTCGAGGGCATCCTGATCACCGGGACCGTCGACGCCACCGCCGTGCTCGAATGCGCCCGCTGTCTGACCGATTTCGAAACCGCCGTCCCTCTCGAGCGACTCTGTGAGCTGTTCCTGGCTCCGGGGCACGAGCTGCCGAAGGAAGAGGACGCCTACGAGATCTCGGGCCTCGAGGTCGACCTGGAGCCTCTCCTTCGAGATGCCCTGCTGCTGGCGCTGCCGCTGAACCCGCTCTGCTCGACGGAGTGCCGGGGCCTGTGCCCGCAATGCGGGCAGAACTTCAACGAAGCAAGCTGTGACTGCACCGAGGACGAGTCCGATCCTCGCTGGGCTGCCCTGGCCGGCATCCGCGAGCAGCTCGAGAGAACCCAAGGATAGGAGGCGACGATGGCCGTTCCGAAGAGACGCAAGACGAAGTCGAAAGCCCGGATGCGACGCGCCCATTGGCGGGTGGAAGCTCCCACCTACGCCGCGTGTCCTCAGTGCCGGCAGCCCAAGATGCCACACCGGGTCTGCTCGAACTGCGGCTACTACTCGGGGCGCCAGGTTGTCGAAACCGAGTAGCGATAGCGCGTTGCTTTCGGCGCTGGGAGTGCCGGCGCGACCAGGGTCTGTCGCCGAGGTCGCGCTCACTCATAGGTCATTCGCTTTCGAGCAACTCGAGACGACTCCGCATAACGAACGACTCGAATTCCTGGGTGACGCCGTCCTCCAAGGGATCGTCACCGAATTCATCTTCCGGAGCTATCCCGAGTTACCCGAAGGCGAGATGGCCCGGCTCCGCGCCTCGGTCGTAGAGAAGAAGGCGCTCGCGGTCATCGCACGCGAGATCTCCTTGGGCGAACACCTTCGCCTGGGCAAAGGCGAGGAAGGTTCGGGGGGTCGAGACAAGTCATCCCTGCTTGCGGATGCCCTCGAGGCCCTGATCGGAGCAGCCTTCCTCGAGCGCGGCGTCGGTTACGTCCGGGACATCCTCGTGCCGCTCTTCGCCGAGATGATCGAAGAGGTCATCGCCGCGGGTGGAGGACAGGACCCCAAAGGAGCCTTGCAAGAGAAGGTCGCGGCGCGACCTCGGACTCCGTCCCAGCTATCAGGTGTCTTCGGCGGGCCCCGATCATGACAAACGCTTCACGGCGAAGGTGATGGTCGAGGGCGAGGTCGTGGGCGAGGGAGTGGGTCGCAGCAAGAAGGAGGCGGAGCTGCACGCTGCTCGTGAGGCTCTCGGAAAGCTGAGCGCGGCGGTATCTCTGAA
Organism: uncultured Actinomycetes bacterium; assembly: GCA_963777015.1. Taxonomy (GTDB): domain Bacteria; phylum Actinomycetota; class CADDZG01; order CADDZG01; family WHSQ01; genus JACCXF01. The sequence goes on along the minus strand of CAVZOQ010000002.1, from coordinate 763,780 downwards.
CGTCGGGGGGAAACGAAGTGCCTGAGCTCCCCGAGATCGAGATCATCCGGCGCGACCTCGAGAAAGAAGTGGTCGGTCGCCGCATCAAAGACGTCGAGGTCCGCACCGGGCGTAACGCGATGAAGATCATCAAACGCCACGGTCGTCGCAAGGAATTCCAGGAGCTCTTGACGGGGGCCAAGGTGGAGTCCATCGACCGTCACGGGAAGTGGATCCTGCTCGAGCTCGACAACGATCACGTGGCCGTGATCGATCTGGGCTCGTCGGGGGTCCTTGTCAAAACCAGTGCGTCGGACGACGTGGTGCCGCACACCCACATCGTCCTCGGGTTCACGATCGGGGGACAGCTGCGCATCGTCGATCCCAAGCTGTCGGGGGAGATCTTCGTCACGACGCCCCAAGAGTTGAAGGGGATGGACGAGTACCAGTCGTTCCTCATCGACCCACTCGAGACGCCGCTCGCGTGGCAGCGTTTCTCCGCGATGCTCGAGGACCGCAGGGAAGCGATGAAACGGCTGCTGGCCGACGAGAGATTCATCGTGGGCCTGGGAGACCTGTATTCGGACGAGGTGCTGTTCGTGTCGGGATTGAGATACGACCGTCCGTCGCACGAGTTGTCGTCCCAGGACGTCCGTCGCCTGTACCGCTCGCTGATGGAAACGCTTCAGGACGCGGTGAAAGCGCGCGGCACTACCCTCAAGGACTCGAACTTCACGGATCTCACTGGTGTGCCGGGGCAGTACCAGTCGGAAGTGAAGGTCTTCCAACGCGAGGGGGAGTCGTGTCGCCGCTGTAGGTCCGCCATCATCAAAGAGACCTTCGACGGCAAAGAAACCTATTTCTGCCCGCAATGCCAGTCGTAAGCCGCCGGTCAACCAGGAGGTTGAGAGTTGGAAGATAAGACCCGAGTACACGTCTTCGTGGCCGGCGATCTCGATGGAGCGGAGTTCCGCGACGCGGTGGGGGCCAAGGCCCAGGAACTGGGCGTCACCGGTTGGGTGCGGCTGCTCTCCGATGGTCGGATCGAGGCGGTGCTCGAGGGCACTCGAGACGACGTCTACCGCGTGGTGGGTTTGTGTCGCTCCGGCCCGAACGGGGCCAAGGTCGACGGGGTTCAGGTTGACCGGGAGCCTCCGAAGAACGAAAAAGCCTTCAAGATCAGATAGTCGAGGGTCCGACGCGCCGAGGCTCCCGCTCCGGCCCCGCCTGGGGTCAAAATGCGGCCCGGCTCGAGAGGCCTTGTGTAGCCTGATCCGATGTTCGTAAGAGCCCTGCGGTTGGCTGGCTTCAAGTCGTTCGCCAACCCCACGATCCTGGAGTTCCAGCCCGGGGTCAACGTCATCGTCGGACCTAACGGATCCGGCAAGTCCAATATCGCTGACGCCCTCTCTTGGGTGCTCGGATCGCAGGCGCCCGCAAGCCTCCGTGGGGGGTCGATGGAGGACGTCATCTTCGCCGGCTCGGAAGCCCGCCCCCGCCTGGGGGTGGCCGAGGTTGAGCTGACGCTCGACAACTCCTCCGGCGTCCTGCCGATCGACCTCGCCGAGGTGACGATCGGCCGCTTCACGGATCGGAGCGGTGTCTCCGAATACCGGATAAACGGCGCCGCCTGCCGCCTGCTCGACATCACCGAGCTGCTGTCCGATACCGGCGTCGGTCGAAGCCTCCACACATTGGTCGGGCAGGGGCAGCTGGACCAAGTGCTCCAGGCGCGACCCGAGGACCGGCGGACCTTCATCGAGGAGGCGGCGCAGATCGGGAAGTACCGTCGCCGGAAGGATCGCGCTCTTCGGAAGATCGAGCGCGTCGACGACAACCTCGTGAGGTTGAACGACGTGCTTTCGGAACTCCGTCGCTCCATCCGGCCTCTCAAGCGACAGGCCGGCGCGGCATCGCAATATTCGGAGTTGATGAACGACTACGTCGAGGTGAAACAACGACTCGCCGCGACGGAGATCCAGAGACTCGCCCTTAAGGAAACCGAGCTGGATCTCGAAGGCGCCACCCAACGTGGCGAACTGCTCGCCGACGAGTTGTCCAGCCTCCGAGCGCGCTTGGGGAGCGCGGTCGCGGACAGGGAGGCTTTGGGTCAAGCGGCCGAAGGCGCACAGGACATGGCACACAGGCTGGGGCGGGCGACCGACCGTCTCGCGGGGTTGGGTCGGCTCGCTCAGGAACGAGCCGCGCGGATCCGTGCCCGTCTCGCGGCAGAGACGGAAGAGGGTTACCGCGAGCGCATCCGTCTTCTCGAGATCGAGGCACGGCGGTGGGGGATGGAGGCCCGAACCCTGGCCGGCCTTCGAGCCGAGGCGCTCCGGCACCGAGACGATGCGGTCACCGTGTCGTCACAAGCGCGGGCGGCCCTGGTCGAGGCCGAGACGGCGCTCGGAACGGCGAGAGCTCACGAGACAGAAGCGGCGCAGACCCTGGTTCGGGCGGAGGGCGCAGAAGCTGCGGGCAGGGCGACGATCGGGGCGATCGAGGCGCGTGTCGACGCGGTGGTCGAGCGACGGACGGTGGCGGAACACGAGCTCACACAGCACGAAGCCGCGATCCTGACCGCCGAACGAGAGGTGGCGGAGCTCGAGCGGGAACTGGACGGGGTAACCGAAGCCGCGGCGGCGGCCGAGGCCCGGCTCGAAGAAGAACGGATGCGGGCGGAGGCTCTTCGGGGCCACTCCAATTCGACCCACGCCGGCCACTCGGCAGCGCTCGCCCGGGTCGAAGCATTGGATGACGTCGCGGCCCTGCTGGCCGACCGTCAGGAGATCGTCGCGCTCCTGTCAGACCTACGCTCCGAGGCGCAGCGGGCGCTGGAAGCAGCGTCGTCCTCGGACGACGAAGCCAAGCACACGGTTAAGGAGGCTGAGGCCTCGATCGAGACGCGCTGGCAGGAGGTCGCCCGTCTGGACCAAGAGCTACGGCGGCTCGACGCGCTGGCCTCCGGTGCGGCCGAGAGATTGGGGGGCCTCCGAGGTGATCATGACAAGCGGGAGATCGAGATAGCGGCTCTCAGCGACGAGCTTGCGCGAACACGCGAGTCGCTCGCGTCCGCGGAACGAGCGGCGGTGGAAGAGAGGGCTGCGCTTCCCGCGATACAGGCGGCACGCGACGAGGCCCGTGGAGTGCGCGAGCGCGCCGAGAGGTTGCTCTCCGAGGCGAGAGCAGCGGAGGAGCGCGCCACAGCCGCCGCGACGCAGGCGGAGATCGAAGCACGCGGAGTCGAGGAACGGGCTCTCGGCGCGCAGCACAGATCGGAGGAGGCTGAGGCCGGGATGGCCGACGCGGAGCGGGCGCTGGAAGGTCTGGCTGAATTGCGCTCCGGGCTGGAGATGGCGTGCGCGAGGGCTGAGGCTCTCTCGGAAGCCGCGGCAACGGCGGCCGCCAGGGGTCGCGTGTGGACCAGCCACGCAGAGGAGGCCGCCACCGCAGCCCGCAGGCGCGCTCGAGCCGCGGATGAAGCTCTGACAGAGATGCGCGAGCGGGAACGGCACCTGGACCAGAACCTCATGGCGGCCACGCGCAGACAGAACGAGGTTGAGGTCGCCCGGGCCGAGATGCGCGCTCGAACGGAAGCACTGGGTGAGCGAGCCATGGAGGAATGGGGCCTTTCACTATCCGAGCTGATGTCGGCGGAACCGCTCGACGACGATGTCGAGGGAGAAGCGCACGAGCGTATGGAGTCTCTCGAACGACAGATGAAGAGGCTGGGCCCCGTCAACCCGAACGCGGCGACGGAATATGCGGAGGTTTCGGAGCGAGAAACCTTCCTCGTGGAGCAGATCGAGGACCTCAAATCGTCGAAGCGAGACTTGATGCGGATCGTGCACGACGTCGACGACACGATCGTCACCGTCTTCGGGGACGCGTTCGAGGACGTAGCTCGCGAATTCGAGATCGTGGTCGAACGGCTCTTTCCGGGCGGCGCGGGCAAGCTGAGGTTGAGTACCCCGGACGACCTCCTGAGCAGTGGGATCGAGATCGAAGCCCGCCCTCCGGGAAAGAACGTCAAGAAGCTGTCGCTGCTATCCGGAGGAGAACGATCTTTGGTGGCTCTCGCGTTCCTGTTCGCCATCTTCCGCGCTCGCCCCTCTCCGTTCTATCTTTTGGATGAGGTCGAGGCCGCGCTCGACGACATAAACCTCCAACGCTTCCTCGGGCTCGTGAGCGAGCTGGAGGAGAGGGCTCAGATCCTGATCGTCACGCACCAGAAGCGCACGATGGAGGCAGCGGATGTTCTCTACGGAGTGTCTATGGCGCGCGACGGTGTGTCCCAGGTCGTTGCAAAGAAGATGGACGCGCACGACGCCGCGCTCGAGGGCACCATCGCCGTGGATCACGTTGTGGATCTGTCCGGGAGCGGCACCTCCGGCGTCGTTTAGCCTAGGCGCATGCCCGAAGGGATCCTTCCTGAGCTTCTGATCGTGCTGGCGTTCGTCCTGATCATCGCCGGCGTGGTCGTCGCAACCAGACGCCGCCCGAAGCGGAAAGGCGTGGCGACCAAGGACGATCTGAAGGCGGTCGAGACCGCCGTCGAAACGACCGCGGAGACCGAGCGACCCGCCGACGGGGTGGTCGAGAAGCCGTCCCCCGTCACCGTGGAGCCCGTTCGGCGGCCGTCGCTGCGAGAGAGGCTCGGGAAGAGCCGCAAGTTCCTCGGCGATCGCCTCTCGGAAGCGCTGCACGGCGCCCCCGATGACGAAACATGGGATGACGTCGAAGCCGCTCTTATCCAAGCCGACATCGGGGTGGGGGCGGCGACGAAGATAGTGGAGGATCTGCGCACCAAGGCGCGCGAGCGGAAACTCACGGATGCCGCGGACGTTCGCTCGTTGTTGGGCGAGCAGCTGGTGGAGTTGTTCGAGGCCGACCGCGATCGTGCTCTCGGATTCGCTTCCGATGGACCGACCGTGTGGTTGGTCGTGGGCGTCAACGGCACGGGCAAGACGACCACGATCGGCAAGCTCGCTCGGGATCTTTCGGAGCGGGGACGAACCGTCGCACTTGCCGCCGCGGACACCTTCAGGGCCGCGGCGGACGAACAACTCGGCATCTGGGCCGAGCGGACCGGGGCCGAGCTCATCAAGCACCAACCAGGAGCCGACCCGGGCGCGGTCGCGTACGACGCACTCCAACACGTCCGGGCCCGGGGGATGGACGTGTTGATCGTCGACACCGCGGGGCGGCTGCACACCAAAACACCTCTGATGGACGAGCTCGGGAAGGTCCGCCGGGTTATCGAGAAGGAGAGCCGGGTGCAGGAGTGTCTCCTCGTCATCGATGCAACGGCGGGCCAGAACGGACTGGTACAGGCGCGCGAGTTCGCCGAGGCGACCGGTGTCACCGGGATCGTCCTCACGAAGCTCGACGGGACGGCTAAGGGCGGTATCGCGCTTGCGATCGAGAGGGAGCTGGGGATCCCCATCAAATTGATCGGGGTCGGCGAGGGGCTCGAGGATCTGGAGCCCTTCGATCCCAAGACGTACGTCGACGCCTTGCTGACCTAGGGCGTGGTCGACGACGACAGGCCAGCGGTCGGCCAACAGGACGATCGCCTACGCATCCTCCTGCGTGCGCTCGCGCTGGTACCGGGGTACATCGCCTACCGCCTCCAGGGCGACGATCGCCTCACGCGCGGGCTCCTGATCGGAGCGGGAATCGTCCTGATCTTGTGGGGAGCGATCGATCTCTACTGGCTGACCCGGCGCGGCCTGCGCCGCTACTTCATCTCCGACCCGGGACGTGCCCGGTCGTTCCAGTACGTCCTCATCGTCGCCGGGATCGTTTTGGCTCTGGTGGGCGTGGCCTTCGGATGACCGCAGAACCCATGCCGCTCACCGCGACTTAACCTAGACCGATGTTCGACACCCTGACCGGCCGCCTCGATGACATCTTCACGCGCCTGCGCGGCCGTGGGCGACTCAACGAGAAACAGATTGACGAGGTTCTGCGCGAGATCCGCCTTGCGTTGCTCGAGGCGGATGTGTCTCTGAAGGTCGTCAAGGCGTTCGTGAAAGACGTGAAGGAGCGGGCGGAGGGGGCCGAGATCCACAAGAGCCTCACCCCGGCTCAACAGGTGATCAAGCTCGTGCGAGCCGCGCTGATCGACGTCCTCGGCGAGGAAGCGGTCGGCCTCGAGCACTCGTCGCGCCCACCTCGCGTTTTGCTCATCGCTGGGTTGCAGGGCTCGGGTAAGACCACGGCCGCCGCCAAACTCGCAAGACTCCTCAAGAGCGACGGACGCAAGCGCGCTGCTCGTCGCGTGCGACTTGAGACGGCCCGCAGCGGTGAGGCAGCTCCAGCTGTTGGGGGAACAGGTCGGGGTCCCCGTCTTTGCGGAGGAAGGAACGTCGGACCCCGTCTCGGTCGCGGGCAACGCACTCGCCCACGCGCGCGCCGAGGGTTTCTCGGATCTCATCGTCGACACCGCCGGCCGGATGCACGTGGATCCGGAATTGATGGCCGAGCTGGGCAACGTCTCCAAGATCCTCGACCCCACGGAGATCCTTCTGGTATGCGACGCGATGACCGGTCAGGACGCGGTCAACGTGGCGGAGTCCTTCATGGCCGAGGTCGACATCACCGGAGTGATCTTGACGAAGCTCGACGGCGACGCACGCGGGGGAGCCGCTCTGTCGATGGCCTTCGTGACGGGGCGCCCGATCAAATTCGCTGGGGTGGGCGAGAAACTCGGCGATCTCGAGCCCTTCCACCCCGACCGCATGGTCTCTCGCATCCTCGGGATGGGAGACGTGCTGACCCTGATCGAGAAGGCTGAGAGCGCGTTCGATGAGGCCGAGGCGGAGGAGATGGAGGCGAAGCTCCGCAAGGCCGAGTTCACGTTCGACGACTTTCTCGGCCAGCTTCAAGCTTTGCGCAAGATGGGTCCGATGTCCCAGGTTCTCGGGATGGTGCCGGGGATGAGCAAGCTGCCGATAGCCGGCGACGAAGTCGAGGCGCAGCTGCCACGCATCGAGGCCATGATCCGCTCGATGACCGCCCAGGAGCGCGGGGAGCCGGCGATCATCAAGGGAAGTCGCCGGGCCCGCATCGCGCGGGGCTCGGGCACCTCCGTCCAGGAAGTGAACAAACTCGTGAAGCAGTTCGACGACGTCAAGAAGATGATGAAGATGATGTCGGGAGGCAAAGGTGGGCGGCCGCGCCTCCCCAAGGGCTTCAAGCTCCCACCCGGAGTGGGCATCTGACCTGCTAAAATCGCTCGTTCAGGTCATGAGGCCCTCACGGGCCCGGCCGCCCGAATCCGGCGTTCTGAAGAAAGAGAGAGCATGGTCAAGATCAGGTTGAAGCGCGTGGGCAAACGGAAGCAGCCGTCATACCGCGTCGTGGTGGCGGACTCCCGTAGTCCTCGCGACGGCCGGATCATCGAAGCCATCGGTCACTATCACCCGCGGCAGGAACCTTCCGAGATCGTGATCCAGAACGACAGGGCCGTGTACTGGCTCGGCAAGGGGGCACAGCCCTCGCAATCCGTCCGCAAGCTGCTCCAGATCTCGGGCGCATGGAGCGAATTCACGGGCGAGGCCATGCCCGCAAGCGCGGCCGCCCCTCCCAAAGCCACGCCCGCCGCCTCGGTTAAGGCGACGCCCGCCGCGTCGGTGGACGACGCTGCAGACGAGGCCGAGACCTCCAGCCGATCTACCGGAGGCCGAGGATCAGGCGCCGGCCGCTCCCGATGCCGAACCCGGACCGGATGCGGACGTCGAGACCGCAGAGGAACGCTAGATGTCGCGCGCCATGCTCGAGTACATCACCCCCTGGCTGGTCGACAACCCGGACGAGATCGAGATCGCCGAGGTGGAAGACGAGCGTGGCGGGATCATCCTCGAGCTCAGTGTCCATGAGGATGATGTCGGCAAGATCATCGGCAAGCGCGGGCGGATCGTGCGCTCCCTTCGCACTCTGGCGAAAGCCGCAGGTCAACGCGATAAGCAGAACGTCATGGTCGAGGTGGTCGACTAACCCGGCGACGGGTGGCGATGTGAACGAGGTTCCGGAACGACTCCTGGCCGCCGAGGTCGGCAAACCCCACGGATTGCACGGCCACGTCTTCGTGGTGCGTATCTCGGACGATCCCGAACGCTTCCGGCCCGGCGCGCGGCTCCTCACCGCGACCGGGGGAGAGATCACCGTCGTCGACGCCAAGCAACACGGGGACCGTTTCCTCATCGCCTTCTCCGGATACGAGACGAGGGAGGCGGCCGAGGCGCTCAGGGGCCCGCTCTACATCGACGCAACCCAGGCGCGAGATCTCGGGGAAGACGAGTATTGGGAGCACGATGTCGTCGGGTGCCGCGCTTCCACGACCTCGGGGATCGAGGTAGGAACCGTCGCACACGTTGTCCCCGGGCCGGCCCAGGATCTCCTCGCTCTCGATACTCCCGTCGGGGAGCGACTGGTCCCCCTGGTGAAGGAGATCGTCGTGGAGATCGATACACGGAACCGACGGGTCGTCCTGGATCCGCCTCAAGGTTTGCTCGACTGAAGTGAAGATCGACGTCGTAACCCTGTTCCCGGGGTTCTTCGAATCACCCCTGAAGGTGAGCCTTCTGGGCCGAGCGCTCGAGTCCGGCGCCCTCGAGGTGGGCCTGCACGATCTGCGGAAGTGGGGGTTGGGCAAGCACCGCTCGGTGGACGACGAGCCCTATGGTGGCGGCGCGGGCATGGTCATGAGGCCCGAGCCCCTGTTCGGAGCCATCGACGACCTGCGCAAGGACGATTCCACGGTGATCCTTATGTCGCCGCGGGGACGACGGCTCGACCAACCCACCGTTGTCGAGTTGGGACGGCTGCCGCACCTGGTCCTTCTTTGTGGGCGGTACGAGGGAGTGGACGAACGTGTGAGCGAGCACGCCGTCGATCTCGAGCTCTCGATCGGAGATTACGTACTGGCGGGCGGTGAGGCAGCCGCACTGGTCGTGATCGAAGCATTGTCGCGAATGACCCCGGGCGTCCTCGGCAACGCCGAATCGCTGACGACGGAGTCGCACTCCGACCGCTTGCTCGAGCACCCCCAGTACACGCGTCCCGCGGAGTTCCGCGGGTGGAGGGTGCCCGACGTGTTGCTGTCCGGGGACCACGCGGCCGTCGAGCGCTGGCGCGGCCGGGAGGCCAGGCGCCTTACCGGAGAACGCCGGCCGGATCTGCTTGCCATGAGGAACCCGCTGAGGGATATCTCCGCGAAGCGGACATACCGCCCACCTAATCCTCGCAATCCGTACACATTTCGCAGGAAACCCCCTAGCTAAAACCTTCCTCCCTCAGTAGCTTCGTCGCGGGAGAGATGTTCGTCGAGCACAACGGGAGGCACGGGTGGATCTATTCGAAACTTCACGGCGCGAGAAGCGGCAGAGCTTCATCGTCGCCATCGCTCTGGCGGCGGTCGTATCGATGCTGGCAGCACCGGTCGTTCAGGCCGCGGTCCAGACGGTCAAGATCAAAGACACCGGCGGCGGCACGATCGACGCCAAGAAGATCCCTGCGATGGGCCTCTTCGACGCCAAGGGCAGCGGCGGCGCCATCGCCGTCCGTAACTTCGCCGGCGGCGGCGGCTTCCTCGGCGCGATCGACTGCGGCACCGACCCCTCAGAGCCACAAAGCGAGGAGTTCGTCGGGCAGGCCGGCAGCATCGTCACCGGGATCATCCTCGGCGGCACCGACGCCAAGGCCACTATCTTCTCGGACGCGGTCGGGGGCGGGGCGCTCCCGCTCTTGCGGCTTCGGGCGGACGCGAATGACCCCAACGAGTTCGTGGGGCTGGGCAACGGCCTCACCTTGACGGACAACCTGACGATCCGGTGCGCCGGCGAGTCTGATCCGAACGGGGCCGGCCAGGTCATCATCCTCGGCCAGTAACAGAAACTCGATAGAAGCGGCGGGGCGCCCTTTGTCGGGCGCCCCGTTGCGCGTGGGACGCTAACGGTCCGAGCGGCGAAAGATTGTGGGGTTGAACACGAGCGACGACGGACGTAGGTGACGTCCACCTCTTATCGCGCGACGAGAGCGGCCCTGGGCCTGGCGGCCCTGGCCGTGTTCGCCGCCGCGCTGTGGCTCACGTGGACGTTCCTTCAGGGAGGTTTCGCCTCCGGACTCCCCGTCCGGGCCTTCTTCTCGTCGCCGGGCGTGGGCCAGCAACTCCCCGTCGGAGGCGACATCAAGGTGCGGGGCGTGCTCGTGGGGTCGATCTCGGACATCGTCCTGTCGACGGACGGTCATGCGGTCGTCGAGTTCCGACTGGAAGAGGGCGTCGAGCTCCCGAGCGATGCCCGCGCCGAGATCAGATCGAAGACCGTCTTCGGTCAGAAGTGGCTCGAGCTGATCCCACCGCCGGATTCGACCGCCGACCTCCTCGCCGAGGGCAGCGTCATCCCCGACGAGCAGACCGTCGAGCCGGTGGAGCTCGAGCGCTCGCTCGAGCTCGGACACGATCTCTTGTCGCGCATCCCCCTGCGAGAGCTGACTACGCTCTTCCGGACTCTCGCGGAGGGCTTCTCCGGTCAGGAGGGGGACGCTCGGAACGCGATGGACCGCGGCCTGGTGGCGCTGCGGGCCGTGAACTCCCGGTCCGATCGCCTTGATCTCAGCCTCCGTCAACTCCGCGAGTTCTCGGCCTGGCTGAACGAGAACGATGCGAACATCCTGGCGTTCCTCGACGCCGTCGATAGCGCTAACCGTGCTCTCGTCGGCGCGGCTCCCGAGTTCCGGAGCTCGCTCTCATCGGTACCGGTCTTCCTCGACGATCTGGCCGCCTTCCAGGAACGCAACGAGGACGAACTCGGCCGGCTCGCCCAGGGTGGCGCCACCATGGCCGAGCTGCTGCGCGACAACAAGACCGAGCTCGTCGACATCATCGTGCAGCTGCAGGCTTTCACCACCGTGTGGAATTCCGGTCTGCGTCAGCCATGCGAAGGGCCGTTCGAGAGCGACATGACATGCTGGCAGATCTACCAGCCACCGGGACTGGACGATCGCGGCCTCTACGGCCGGGGCCAGGCGCCCGCGGCGAACGACCCCGGGGATCCGGGGCTGCTTCGTTCCCTCCAGAGCTCCTCGACGACGCGGGCGGCCGCGCGGGAGGCGCTCGAGGATGCCCTCGGGCGTGAGGCGACGCCGCGACTGGTCCGGTTGCTCGAAGCCGGGATGGTTCCCGAGGCGGGGGAGGCCCCCTGATGGGCGGGCTGAGCTGGACCTCGATCAAGCTCGCGATCTTCACGGCCGTCACCGTGGTGGTGACCGTCTGGATCGCTACCCTCATCGGCAACTTCCAACTCTTCGCGGATCCTTACGAGGTCTCGGCCCAGTTCACGGACGCCACCGGGTTGCTCAAAGGCGATGTCGTGAAAGCCGCCGGGGTCACCGTTGGACGGGTCGAATCGATCGAGCTCGAGAACGGCCTCGCGCTGGTGACGATGTCGATCGAGGAAGGCAACGAGCTCCCCGCCGACCTCAACGCGGAGGTGCGCTTCCGGAACCTGATCGGCCAGCGGATGGTGACACTCGTTCAGGGACACACGGGAGCTGAGGGCTTGTTGGAGCCGGGGACCACGATCCCCCTCGCGCAAACGGAAGCGGCTTTCGATCTCACCGAGTTGTTCAACGGGCTCCGGCCTTTGATCCGCTCGACGGATCCGGAGGACATCAACATCGTGACCCGCGCCCTGGTCCAGGCCCTCAAGGGTCGGGGAGGGCAGGTCGAAAGCCTGCTCGCGAACATCTCCGACATCTCTGATGTCGTGGCTTCGAGGGATTCGGAGCTGACGACGTTGCTTCGTAATCTCAACGTGGTCACCGAGGACATCGCCGGCCGCGATCAACAACTGCAGTCCACCGTGGCGGACCTCAACACCTTCCTGGGCGAACTGCAAGCGAACAAGGACGAATTGTCTGCGGCCCTCGTGTCCCTGAACGACGCCGCCGGACGGCTCGGCCGGCTGGTCGAGAACAACGATGTGGCGATCGAGTCCGAGATCGAGGATCTGGCGACGCTCCTCGACGCGGTGGACGACAAGCGGGCGGATCTGCGCGGCGCGCTCCGAGCCCTGCCGGAGATGCTGGTGGGGGTCGAACGGGTGAACACGTACGGCCAGTGGTCGATGATCCACCTGATCAACGCGTGCAAGGACGATCTCGGCATCTGCGGTCGCAGAGGTACGCCATGAAGTCCGTCCGCGAGCGCAGCCCGTTCCTCGTCGGCATCGTCTCTTTGTGCCTTATTGCGGCGGGCCTGGGCCTCGCCTTCTCCATCAACCGCTTCGAGGGTTTGCGCGGCGTGTACACGCTGTCGGCAGACCTCAAGGACGCAGCCGGCTTACAGCCCGGCAACGAGGTCAGAGTCGCCGGCGTCAAGGTGGGGCAGGTCAAGTCGTTGCGCCTTGCTCCAGGCGCGGCGCGCGTGCTTATGGAGATCGATCAGGACGTTCAGATCCCCCAGGAGTCGCATCTCGAGGTCAAGCTGAAGACATTGCTCGGCCAGAAATTCATCGATCTGCAGTTCCCTCGCGTGTTCATCGAAGCGGCTGCGTCGGGTGACGACGTCGATTCCGTGACCAACGGATTCCTGGACGAGGGCGCACTCATCCCGATCGAACAGACGACCGTGCCCTTCGACATCTATCAAGCGGCAACGGAGGGGACTGCGGCACTCGAAGAGATCGACAAGGTCGCGCTGCGGGAGATGCTGGTGACTCTCGGCCGGACGATCAGGCCCGCTCGTGACGAACTGAGACGGGCGTTCTCATCTTTGGACCGTGCCGGCGAGGTACTCGGCGGGAAGAGCGCGGACATCGCGCGTTTGCTGAAAAGCAGCAGTGAGGCGACGGCGGTGTTCGACGCCGCGGGCGAGGACATCGAGGGCGTGCTCAGCAGGGGTGCCGACGTGCTCGGAACCCTTGCCCAACGGCGCGCAACCGTGTCTTCGTTGCTCGCCGCCACCAGCGACCTCACGAAGAACCTGGGCGTCCTTATCCAGGTCGCGCGCGGGTCCATCAATCTCGGCGTCGCCGACCTCAACAAGATCCTCGTTCTCGCGGAATCAGAGATGGACTCGATCGACGAAGCGCTCGGCGAGATCGATATCGCCCAGAAGATGTTCGCTCAGCCCGCGAGCTTCGGTCGGTTCATCGAGGGCGAGGTGTGTGCGGTGATCACCGAGGACACCTGCGTCGCCGAGGGATCACCCGCCGACCCCGGCCTGCCGGCGCGCGGCCGTCAGCCCCCGGCGGACTCCCTCGCTCGACCGTCGGCGGCCCGCCGATGAAGCGGCTGATCTCGGGCCTCGTGCTCGCCGTGGTCGCGGCCGCGGCCATCGCGGCATACAGCGTCGCCAGCCCGAACGCCCAGGACACCTACACCCTCACCGCGGACGTCGAAGAGGCGCCCAACCTCTTCGACGGTGGACGGGTCATGGTCCGAGGAGTGGAGGTGGGCGTCATAACCCGCGTCGACCCCGAACCGGACTCGGTGCGTGTGACGATGGAGATCCGGGAGGATGTGCCGCTTCCCGCCGACGCACGCCTGCAGATCGTGCCCGTCACCGTGATAGCGGACAGGTACGTACAGCTGTATCCGCAGTACACAACGGGACCGAGGCTGGAAGATGGCGACCATCTCTCCCTCGCCCGCACGGCGATCCCCGCGGAGCTCGACGACGTCCTCACCCAACTGCGCGGCTTACTCGGTGCGCTCGAGCCGAAGGAGGGCGAGGATGCGGGGCCGCTCCGGCGGGTGATCGCAGATCTGGACATAGCAACACGTGGACGGTCGGAAGCGATCTCGGGAACCCTGTCGAACTCGGCGGTCGTCCTTCAGAACCTCGCCCGCTCCGAATCCGACATCCGAGAGCTGATCTCGAACCTCGACGGCCTGTTCATCTCTCTGGCGGACCGGTCCAGCGAGATAGGGCTGCTGAACGAGAGGTTCCAACTGGTCGTGAGCTCGCTCGCCCGGGACCAGCAGGAGCTCGAGGGCACGATCGAGAACGTGGCCTTCTTGTCGACCCAGGGATCCGCCCTGGTGCGGGAGAGTGGAGACGAGCTCGGACAGGCGTTCGGTCGGATCGATACCGTTCTGCACGACGTACTTCGCCATCGCACCGCTCTCGTCAACGCACTCAAATGGACGAACGTGATCGCGGAATCGGTCGGCGCGACGGACGCTTCGGGGCGCGGGATCCATGCGTACACCGGCCGCCGGGCGGCCCCCGGGAGCGCCGGCGCGGCGTACAACTACCGGATCGATTCGCGCGACACCATCTCGTGCCGCCGGCTCGAGGTCCTGGCGGAAGCCTTCCTGCAGTTGTTCCCGGAGTGGGGCGTCACGGAGATCACGGACACCGCCTTGAGCTTCATCCCGGAGGAGTATCACCCTCACCTTCGGTTCCTGATCCGGAAGCTAGTCGACCTGTGCGCGGGGCATCTCTTCGTGGAAGGGGCTGGCTCCTTCGACGCCCGAGCGCAAGAAGCGGTGCAGCGCCTGGCGGATGACATCGGCCCCGCCCGTATGAAGGTCCTGCTCGCTCGCTGGTACTGGAGTGGCGTGGGGAACGGGGGCATCAGATGAGGCCCGTCCGTCTTGTCGTCATCGCGATCGTGGCCGCGTTGGCCGCCCCTGGGTGTTTCGGCACCGGCGACCCCTCTCACGAGGTGGTCGCGTTCTTCACGGACGTTGGAGATCTCGTGGAGGGCGGCGGTGTCCAGCTCAAGGACGTCGAGGTCGGATCGGTCGACCACATCAAGTTGTTGCTCCAGGACGGCGAGATGGTGGCGCGCGTCGAGATGTCCATCGACCCTGAGCTGCAGGTGCCCGCGACGGATCTGCAAGCGGTCATCCGCCAGACATCCTTGTTGGGCGAGCAGTTCGTCGAGCTCGTCCCCACGGACCCCGGCAGCCCGTATCTCGGAGCCGAGCCCCACGAGATCCCGCTGGCCCTGACCGAGCGCAGGGTGGACATCGAGACCTTCCTGGCGGACCTTTCGTCCTTCATCGGAGGGGGAGGACTCGAGAGTCTCAACCGCTTCACCCACGCCCAGGCGTTGATCCTCGAAGGCCGCGGGCACAAGTTGGGCGAGGTCATCGAGGAGCTCGACACCTTCACCTCCGTGCTTGCGGCGCGCAAAGAGGACGTCGGCGCAGCGATCGACGACCTTGCGTCCGCCTCCGAGACGTTCGCGCGCAACAAGGACACGCTCGACCGGTTCTTCGATTCAGCGGCAGAGGCCAACGCGCTACTGGCGGACCAGGGTTCCGAGCTGACGAGACTCTTCTCGTCTCTGCGTCGCTGGGGGGACGTCAATAGCCGTTTCCTAGCGAAGCACGAGGACGCACTCAACCGGCAGTTCAAGGCGCTCCGGCCCGTGCTCTCCGGTCTTGCCGGGGCGGAAGGGGAGCTGCGTGTGGACATCACTCAGCTTCGCAAATTCTTCGAGCTCTTCCCCCAGAGCCTTGGGGGAGGTCCGGGGGGCGACGGCGGCGGCGATTACATCCAGGCCGACGCCGTCCTGTGCCAGACCCTGGGGGCGTGCCACACCTCGGGCGAGAAGGGCGACGTTCCGGGGGAGGGCTCGTGAGGATCAAGCCCCGGCTGGCCATCAACCTCGCGGGCGTGCTGGCTCTGAGCGTTATCACCGTGGGGTGGGTGGTGTTCCGCCTCGTTGGTCCTGGTGCCGTGGGCGATCCGATGCGGGTGGTAGCCGATTTCGCATCGTCGGGCGGCGTGTACACCGACCAAGAGGTCACCTACCGCGGGGTCCTCGTGGGCCGCGTCGGTGAGTTGGTCCTCAACGATGACGGCGTCGACATCGAGCTCGTGATCGACCCTGAATGGCGCGGCGACATCCCCCGCGATGTCCTGGCGAAAGTCCTGAGCAAGAGCGCGGTGGGAGAACAGTTCGTCAATCTCGTCCCGGTAGCGGCGGACGACGAGATTTTGGCGGACGGGGATGTCATCCCGCGCTCGAGCACCCGCCTGCCCGTGGACTTCCAACAGCTGTTGAAGTCTCTCGATTCCGTTCTCAGCGATATCCCTCCGGAGCAGAGCAGGAGGTTGATCCAGAATCTCGCGAGCGGGATCGGGGGCCACGAGGGAGACATCGCCGAGATCCTGCGCTCGCTATCGACGCTGTCCGACGCCTTCGCGTCCGTTGCCCCCGAGCAGGTCAGGCTGCTGGATAACGCCCCACGCGCGGGGGCGGAGTTCCTTAGAACCAAGGACGAGTTCGCCGGCGCGATGCGCGCGGCCGATCAGGTCCTGACCGGGATCGGCGACGAGCCCGAGGAGTTGAAACGGTTGTTCGCGGCAAACGATCGCTTCGCGCGAGACGGCATCGACCTTCTCGCGGAAGAGGTAACGATTTCGCGGGGGGCTTCGACGCGCTCGCCGACTTCATCGAGTTCCAATTGCGGCAGAGAGGGGACATCGAGCGCCTGTTCAAGTACCTACCCGGCTTCTTGCATGCGGTCGAGGACGCCTCGGTGCCGTGGCGCTCCCCGGATGGCCGCGAGTTCTACCGGATCCGCGTGGGGACCGTGGTGAACCGGAACGAAGCGTCGTGGCCCTGCAAGTACAAGCGTCCGTTCGCCTACCCTCGTCTCCCGCACGTGCGGAGAGTGCGTCCCGTGCTGACGGGGTTTGATTGCCTCACTCCTCCATCCGCCGACTTCGCCGGTCTCGCCAGGTCGCTGGTGGCGGCGCTGCAGGAGTGGGCGTCGGAGGAGCCGGACCGGAACCGGACCACCCTTCGTTCGGATCGACACGTCGAATGGCCTCGGCGGCCGGTGGACCCGCCTTCGGATCTGGGTGGCGATGGGATGCCCCATGATCCTGGACTACCCGACCCCTCACCCTCGCCCTCCGGTGAGGCGAACCCATCGCCCGCATCGTCGCCGACCGATTCCGCCTCGCCCGGCTCGTCCTAGCCGCGCCGCGCGTTCCCTCGCACGGAGGACAATGGGAGCCATGGCTCGACGCACGAGGCTCCAGCGTCCAGAGACCGGCTCCATCCCCACCGCACCAGGCGTCTACCTGTTCCGGGACGAGATGGGCCGGGTCGTATACGTGGGCAAGGCCAAGGTTCTGAGGAACCGGCTGTCCAACTACTTCGCGACCGACCTCCATCCTCGGACCGAGGCGATGGTCGAGGCGGCGGCCGAGGTCGAGTGGATCGTGACCGACAGCGAGGTCGAGGCGCTGCACCTGGAGCTCAACCTCATAAAGCAGCATCGCCCCCGGTACAACGTCCGGTACCGCGATGACAAGAGTTACCCCTACCTCGCCATCACGCTGGATGAGGAGTATCCGCGAGCGAGAGTCATGCGTGGCAACAAGAAGAAAGGCGTCCGTTATTACGGACCGTTCGCCCACGCGTACGCGATCCGCGACACACTGGATCTGCTGCTGCGGACCTTCCCGATGCGTACCTGCTCGCAAGGCGTCTTCGATCGATGCAGGCGTCGCAACCGGCCCTGCCTGCTGTTCGATATCGAACGCTGTGCGGGCCCCTGCGTGAACGCGGTATCGGCGGAGGAGCACCGGGCGATCGCTCTCGAGCTATGCGACTTCCTCGACGGGAACACGAAACCCGTCGTGGATCGTCTCGAGACCGCGATGAAGGAAGCGTCTACCCGTCGCGAGTACGAGGTGGCGGCGAAGATGCGGGATCAGCTCGACAACGTACGGAAGGCGATCGCGCGACAGCAGATGGTGTCGTCGGAGCGCGAGGAGATCGATGTCGTCGGGATGGTCGAGAACGATCTCGAAGCCGCTTTCCAAGTCTTCTTCGTCCGCCGCGGGCGAGTCACCGGACGTAAGGGCTACGTCGTCGACAAGGTCGAGGACCTGGCCACTCCCGAGCTCGTGAGCCGCTTCCTCCAACTCACATACCTCGAGGGGGAAGTCCCAAAGGAGGTGCTCGTTCCGGTGGTGCCGCACGAGCGAGACCTGATCCAGGCGTGGCTCTCGAAGACCAGGGGAGCCAAGGTTCGGATCCGGGTGCCCCAACGCGGCCAGAAGCGGCAACTCCTCGAAACGGTGACGAGCAACGCCAAGGAAGCTTTTTCGCAACACCGCCTTAAGCGTTCGAGCGACTTCGCCTCGCGCAGCCGCATGCTGACGCAGCTTCAGGAGGACCTGGGTCTTGCGGAGGCGCCGTTGAGGATCGAGTGCTTCGATATCTCCAACACCGGGGCGTCCGAGGCGGTTGGCTCCATGGTGGTCTTCGAGGATGGGCTCCCGAAGAGGTCGGATTATCGGCGGTTCTCCATCAAGTGGACGACCGGGCCGGACGACGTGGCGATGATGGGTGAGGTGATCCGCCGGAGGTTCAGCAGGCTCAACTCGGACGAGGAAGAGGAGTCATCGAAGCCCAGGAGGTTCGCTTACCCGCCGAACCTCGTTGTGGTCGATGGAGGAAAGGGTCAGCTCAACGAGGCCGTCGACGCGATGCACCATCTCGGCGTCGAGGGAGTGGCCGTCGTGTCCCTCGCGAAGCGGATGGAGGAGGTGTTCGTCCCCGGGACGCCCGACCCCGTGATCATCCCGCGCGGTTCTGAGGCTCTCTATCTGCTGCAGCAGATACGGGACGAAGCTCACCGCTTCGCTCTGGCCTACCATCGCCTCCGCCGAGGGAAGCGGATGACTCAGTCCGCCCTCGACGGGATCCCGGGCCTGGGAGAGGCGCGCAGGAAGAGCCTGCTGAAGCGATTCGGGTCGGTCAAGCGGGTGCGCGAGGCGAGCCGCGACGAACTCGAGGCAGTGAAGGGCATGCCCAAGGCGGTGGCCGGCGCGGTGTATGAAGCGCTTCACACGGAACAAGCGTCGACCGCGGACACATCGACACCGGGCGAAAGAGAGGCATCGTGAGCGCCAAACGACGGGCCCGGGATGTCCAGGTGATCGTCATTTCCGGACTGTCGGGCGCCGGGCGGTCGGAGGCCGCGAAAGCGCTGGAAGATCTGGGCTGGTTCGTGGTCGACAACCTCCCGCCGACGCTCATCCAGACGATGATCACGCTCGCACTCGCGCCCGGCAACGACATCGAGCGCGTCGCCGTGGTCATAGATGCTCGCGGCGGGACGTTCTTCAACGAGGCCATGAACGAGCTCACAAAGCTTCGAAGGGACGTTTGTGACTACCGCCTCGTGTTCCTCGAAGCTTCCGACGAAGCATTGGTGCGGCGCTTCGAGGCGAGCCGTCGAAAGCACCCACTGGCGCTCGACGATCGTGTGGCGGTAGGGATCCAGCGAGAGCGCGAGCTGATGCGTTCCTTCCGTGACGGTGCCGACCTCATCATCGATACCTCGGACCTCTCAGTCCGTACGTTGCGCACCCGGATCGGATCCTTCTTCGAGGGGGCGCAGGAGGCCGAGGGACTCAAGACCACGGTCATGTCCTTCGGGTACAAGTTCGGATTGCCTCCCGACGCCGACATCGTCTTCGACGTCCGCTTCCTGCCGAACCCCCACTGGGTCGAGGGCCTCCGGGAACAGACGGGTCTGGATGATCCGGTCAAGGGATACGTGATGGAGCAAGCCGGCACCGTGGACTTCCTCGAGAAAGTGGAGAGTCTCTTCTCCCTCCTGCTGCCGGGTTTCCAGCAAGAGGGTCGTCATTACCTCACCGTCGCCGTGGGTTGCACCGGCGGGCGCCACCGCTCGGTCGTCCTCGCGGCCGAGCTGTGCCAGATGATCGAACGTAAGGGGTACGCAGCGAAGGTGCTCCATAGGGACGTGGAACGCACGCGCTGATGATGGTCACCGGGGTCGGAGGTGGGCACGGATTGGCGTCCACGCTGCGCGCGGCCAGACTGTACGCGGATGACATCGCCGCAGTGGTCACCGTGGCGGACGATGGAGGCTCGTCCGGTCGCCTGACGAGGGATCTCGGGATCCCGCCGCCGGGCGATATCCGCAACTGTCTCGTCGCACTCGCCGACGATTCCTCGACCACCCGTTTGTGGCAGCACAGGTTCGAAGGCGGGGCCCTCGCCGGGCACACCGTCGGGAACCTGGTGATCGCGGCGCTCGCGGAGATCGAACCAGATTTCGGCTCGGCGGTCCTCGCCGCCGGGAAGCTGTTGGGCACGTCGGGTCGCGTGTACCCCGCGACGACCGATCTCGTTTCGCTGCGAGCACGCGTCGACGGAGGAGTCGTGCGGGGGCAGGTAGCCGTTGGAGAGTCCGAAGCGCCGATCCAAGCGGTGTACCTCGAACCGCGCGATCCCCACGCGCACCCGGGGGCGGTGGCCGCGATCCTCGAGGCGGATCAGGTGATCCTGGGGCCCGGCAGCCTCTTCACCAGCCTGATCGCCACGCTCATGGTTCCCGACCTGCGACGAGCGCTGAGCCACAGCGCGGCCCATCGCGTGTTCGTCTGCAATGCCCGTATGCAGGCAGGGCGAGACGCAGGGATTGGGAGCGGCCGCCCACGTGGAGGCCCTTCTGGCCCACTTGGGTCCCTACGCTATCGACTCGGTCGTCCTCCAATCACCGCCGATCGCAGAGGAAGGTGTAGCGGCTGAGGTGGGGCCATTGTCGGCCCTCGGCCTCAAGGTTGTAGAGGCGGACGTCGCGGCCCCCGACGGGACGCACGATCCCGTCAAGCTCGCGCGCGTGCTCGGGTCTCTGAGCTAGGGCCGCGCTACCGGCCCCGCTAGGATGGGCCCACAAATCACTCAAAAGCTCCGCCACAGGAAGGGAGAACCTATGGCCACCCGCATAGGAATCAATGGCTTCGGTCGGATCGGGCGCAACTTCTTTCGGGCCGCCCGAGCGAAGGGCAGTGATCTCGACGTCGTTGCCATCAACGACCTCACCGATCCCTCGGTGCTGGCGCATCTCCTGAAGTACGACTCGGTGTTCGGTCGCTTCGAGGAGGAAGTCAAGCTCACGGACGGGGGCTTCTCGGCGGCCGGCGACGAGGTGAAGGTGCTGTCCGAGAAAGATCCCGCGGCGCTGCCTTGGGGGGACCTCGGTGCAGAGATCGTCATCGAGTCCACCGGCCTGTTCACCAAACGGGATGCGGCGGCCAAGCACATCGAGGGCGGGGCCAAGAAAGTCATCATCTCCGCGCCGGCCAAGGAAGAGGACATCACGATCGTGATGGGCGTCAATCACGAGGATTACGATCCGGCGAAGCACGAGGTGATCTCGAACGTGTCCTGCACCACCAACTGCGTCGTCCCGCTGGCCAAGGTTCTGCAGGACAACTGGGGGATCGAGAAGGGGTTCATGACCACGTGCCACGCGTACACGAACGATCAGAGCACCCAGGACCTTGCACGGGATGACCTCCGCCGGGCGCGGGCTGCCGCCATCAACATCATCCCGACGACGACGGGGGCGGCCAAGGCTTCCGCTCTTGCGCTGCCCGAGCTCAAAGGGCGCCTCGACGGCCTTTCTCTCAGGGTGCCGGTGGCGGATGGGTCGATCACCGACCTCGTCTGCGTCCTCGGGGCGGAGACGACGAAGGATGAGGTCAACAACGCCTACCGTGAAGCCGCGCAGGCCGCGGGGATGAAAGGCATCATGAAGTACACGGAGGACCCGCTCGTGTCCAGCGACATCGTCGGGGACGCCCATTCCTGCATCATCGACGGCCAGTCGACGATGGCGAACGGCAACATGGTGAAGGTGCTGGGCTGGTACGACAACGAGTGGGGCTACTCGAATCGTCTGGTCGACTTGACCGAGTTGGTGGCGAGCAGGCTCTAACTGGTGGCTCCGGAAGAACATCGACTTCCCACCCTCGACGACCTCGAGGTCGAGGGCCGGCGGATCCTCGTCCGCTGCGACCTCAACGTTCCGCTGAAAGACGGGGTCATCGGGGACGACATGCGGATACGCGCGTCGATCCCCACCCTGCGGGCATTGCTCGATGCGGGCGGGCGCGTCGCCGTCTGTTCCCATCTGGGCCGCCCCAAGGGCAAGGTGGTGGAGGAACTTCGTCTGGCCGCCGTGGGGACGCGACTCGGCGAGCTGCTCGGACGCGAGGTTCTGGCGTTAGACGAGGTCGTCGGCGACGTCGCCACCGAGGCATGCGCGTCGGACGCCGACGTCGTGCTCCTCGAGAACCTGAGGTTCGACCCGCGCGAGGAGGAGAACGCTCCCGACTTCGCGGACGCTCTTGCGGGGCTGGCGGAGTCGTACGTGAACGACGCTTTCGGATCGTCTCACCGCGCCCACGCGTCCGTGGTCGGCGTGGCCGAGCGACTGCCCGCGGCGGGAGGGTTGCTGCTCGCGGATGAAGTCAAGAAACTGGAGCGCCTCCTCCACGAACCCGAGAAGCCGTTCGTGGCCGTGCTCGGGGGCGCGAAGGTCTCGGACAAACTCGGGGTCATCGACAACCTGCTCGACCGGTGCGACGCGCTTTGCATCGGTGGAGCCATGGCGTTCACCTTGCTGGTCGCCCGCGGCCGCGACGTCGGGCGATCGCTCGTTGAAGAGGATCGGGTCGACGAGGTCAAGCGCGTGCTGGAACGAGCCGACCGCGCCGGGATAGAGATCCACCTCCCCACCGATGTGGTCGCGGCCGAAGCTCCGGAGGAGGGAGCGGCACACGAGACCGTCTCTTTGGACGCGATCGGGGACCGACTCGGCGTCGACGTGGGTCCGGAGACCGCGGGCGCTTTCGCTGATGTGATACGCGAAGCACGCACGGTCCTGTGGAACGGCCCGATGGGGATCTTCGAGATCGACGACTATGCGGATGGAACCAAGAAAGTGGCCGAAGCGATCGCGGAGGCGACCCGAGCCGGCGCATATACGGTTGCGGGCGGGGGCGACTCGGCGGCGGCCTTGCAGCAGCTGGGACTGGCCGACGCGGTGTCGCACCTTTCGACCGGTGGCGGGGCGTCCCTCGAGCTATTGGAGGGACGCGACCTTCCGGGGATCGCCGCCTTGCGCACACGAGCTAGGGAGTCGACATGAGAACGCCGCTGATCGCGGGCAACTGGAAGATGAACAACACGCACTTCCAGGCCATCAAACTGATCCAACAGCTCGGATACGAGCTCGCGGAGCACGACTTCAAGAGGGTCGAGGTGGCTCTCTGCCCACCCTTCACCTCGTTACGTACGGCCCAGACGTTGATCGAGGACGACAAGCTTTCTTTCGCCCTCGGAGCTCAGAACGTCTATTTCGAGAAGGACGGAGCTTTCACGGGCGAGGTGAGCGCCGAGATGCTCAAGGCACTGCGCGTGCGTTACGTGATCCTCGGCCACTCCGAACGTCGGGAGGTCTTAGGGGAGTCTGATGACGACGTGAACAAGAAGGTACGCGTCACCTTCGGTCACGAGATGACACCCATCCTGTGCTGCGGTGAGACCGATTCCGAAAGGGAGGCGGGCGAGACCGAGGCGAAGGTCGAGCGACAGGTGAGGGAGGGCTTGAAGAGCGTGTCGGCGGATCAAGCTCGATCGGTCGTCATCGCTTACGAGCCCATCTGGGCCATCGGCACCGGCAAGACCGCGACGCCCAACGATGCGCAGTCGACGATCGCCCACATCCGATCGGTCCTCGGCAGCATGTTCGACGGGGAGGTCGCGGCCGACATACGCATCCTCTACGGGGGGAGCGTGAAATCGGGCAACGCCGGGCAGCTCCTGGCACAGGATGACGTCGATGGAGCACTGGTCGGTGGGGCGTCCCTCGACGCGGGTGAGTTCGCGTCGATCGTCAAGGCCGTCAAGTAGCGGAAAGGACCACGTGAAGCAGATCCTGTACGTCATCCTCGACGGGCTCGGGGACGACCCGCTCGATCCCCTGGATGGGGCAACCCCCCTCGAGGCGGCTCGGACGCCGAACCTCGATCGGCTGGCTGCGGCGGGTCGCAACGGCTACGTGACCACGGTTGGCGAGGGCATCGCTCCTGAGTCCGACATCGCCGTCTTCGCGATCCTCGGCTACGACCCTCACGAACATCACACTGGACGGGGGCCGATCGAGGCGGTCGGCGCCGGACTGGAGGTCGCAGACGGGGACCTCGCGTACCGCGTCAACTTCGCAACCGTGGAGCAGGAGGGCGACGGCTGGTCGATCGTCGATCGCAGGGTGGGCCGCGATCTGACTTCGGAGGAGGCCGCCGCGCTCGCCGAGGACGTTCAAGACAAGGTTCGGGTTGGAGGCGCCACCTTCGAATTCCGCGCGACCGTCGGCCACCGGGGCGTGCTCGTGTTGCGGGCCGATGATGCAACCCTCTCTGCGGAGGTAGAGAACTCGGACCCCGCCTACGGCCGGCAAGGAGCTTTGGGGGTCGCCAAAGAGACCTTCGACAACGCGGTCGTCTACGTGACGCCCGTCGCCGGCCACGAGAACGATGATTCCGCTCAGCTGGCCGCCCGCCTCACGAACGAATGGCTAAGAGCCGCATACGAAGTGCTCGAAGCGTCGGAGACGAACCGCGCGCGGAAGGCCGACGGCAAGCTTCCAGGGAATTTCATACTCACGCGCGATGGCGGCGATCATCTGCCGGATCTCGTTCCCTTCAAGGAGAAGTTCGGGCCGTCGTTCGGCTGCTTCGTCGAGATGCCGGTCGAGCTGGGTATCGCCAAGCTCACCGGCATGGGGGTCGTCGAGGCGCCCACCGGCATCCCCCCTCGTGAGCAGTACGAGGCATGGGCGGAGCTGGCTCTCGAGGCGCTGGGTGGTTACGACGGCCTCTACATCCACATCAAGGGGCCGGATGTGCCCGCCCACGACGGAGATCACGAGGCCAAGATCGAGAGCATCGAGCAGATCGACGAGTGCTTCTTCGGCCCCCTCCTGTCATCGCTCGACTCGAAGCGCGTCCTCGTGGCGGTCACCGCGGACCACTCGACCAGCTGCTCCCGTAAGGCCCACACCGACGGCCCCGTCCCGTTGCTGATCTCCGGAGGAGGGGTCAGTTCGGATGGGGTGCAGACCTATTCGGAGAGGGCGGCGCGGGAGGGTGCCATCGGCCACCTCAAGGGTCCCGAGATCATGCCGAACCTGGTGGCGTTGGCTCGGGATTGACCTCCCAGGGGGTCCCATCGGGCACGAGGCGCCGTTTCTGGCCCTCGAGGCATTGCTGGGCGTAGGATTCCATCCATCGCATAGAAGAAAGAAGGCGCATGACAGCACGTCGGAAGCACACGCTCGCCGAGGTCCTCGGTCCGCTCGAGTCGGAGATCATGGACGTCGTGTGGGACCAGTCGGAGGTCACGGTCCGTGACGTCCACGAAGCGCTGACCGCCGCCCGGCCCATCGCCTACACGACGGTGATGACGACACTGGGGCGGCTCGCTGAGAAGGGCCTCGTCGAGAGGCTCGAGGACCAACCCGCTCACCGCTACCGACCCTTGGTGTCGCGCGAGCAGTACGCCCGCTCCACCGTCCGCTCGGTCGTCGATTGGTTGGTCGACCGATTCCCTGACCCAGCGGTGGCGTACCTGGTCGACGCGGTCGAGAAGGAAGACGATCAGGTAGTCGACCGACTTCGTGAGGCGATCGAACAGCGTAGAGACAAGGCCAGGGGTGATTAGCGCCGCTCCAACCATCCTTGCATTGGAGACCGACTCCGCGTGGGTCGTGATCCTCGCCGTCTCACTCGTGACTACTCCGGCGGTCCTCTTGCTGAGACGCTTGATCGGTCGCCCGGGGGGAGTGGCCTCGGGGTTCCTCCTGACCTTGCCGCTGTTCCTGCCGCTCGTCGCAGCAATGATCTACGAGCAGGCCGTCCTGCCCGAGGTCGCGGTGTTGCAGCCGATGTCCGGCGCCTTCCGCGGCGGGACCGACAACCTGCTCCATCTCCTGCTGGTGTCCGACGGCGGGGGCCGGCTGGTCACGCCCTACGTCCTCAAGGGATCGGCTGGACCCTGGTTGCTTGTCTTCGGCATGACGGTCGTTTCCTTCATGCTCGTGCGACGGACGCTGGGGGTGCTCCTCATGCGCCGGATGGTCAGTCGCTGCAAGCCACTGGACGGGTCGGATCGGGCGGAGGAAGTCCGCGCTGCGATGGGCCGTTTGGCCTTCGCCGCTCATCTCAAGAGGGTCCCCGACGTGCTGATCCTTCCGGAGGGGATCCCCGGGGCGTTCGTGGTCGGATCGGGCGGGGGCCGCATCCTCATCGGTCAGGACCTGTTGCGCGAGCTCGACGAGCAGGAGCTGTTCGCGATCCTCGGCCACGAGGTTGCGCACCTCGAGGCTCATGACGTCCAGGTCGTTTTCGCCGCTGGCCTGCTGAGAGACCTCGTCGCATGGAACCCGATAGCCCATATCGCTTTCCGCCGGCTCGCGAGCGATCGGGAGCTCGAGGCCGATCGACGCGCCGTCGCGATGTCCGGCGATCCGCTGGCCCTGGCCTCCGGCCTATTGAAGGTGTTCGGCCTTCTCAAGGGCGTCCGTCGGCTCAGGTATCGAGCGGCCCTCTCCTTCCTGCGCCCCGGAGGGCGAGTGACCGTGAGGGTGTCTCGTCTCATCGCCCTGGCGGACAGCCCCCCGAGCCGGGTCACGTCGATCAACTGGGTGCCGTACATCATCGCCGCCTGCCTGGTCGCCGCCCTCGGGTTCGTGGCCGCGGAGCGGATGGTGGGGGACAAGCCCGCCGCCATCGCCATCGTCCTCGGTTCTACGGCGGCAAGCGATGGCCCCGTCTGGTCCCCAGACGCCGGCCCCAAGAAGATGCTCGGGACATCCGAGGCCAAGAAGAGGTCCGCCGCCCAGGCGAAGGGCGCGGGAGCCGAGGCCGCTCAGGGCAAGGGGGCCGCCGAACGCCCTGCGGGCTCCTACGCGGTGAGGGCCAAGGATCTGGCGCGCTGGAGCAAGTCCATCTCGGCTCTCGCCCGCCGGCGAGGGGTTCCCCTGCAGCAGGACTGGAGCGCCGTCCCGGTCTTCCCTCAGGCCGGCGCGATCGGGGTCTACCGGATGGAGCCCAAGACGCTCTTCGGCGATCCCGCCCCCCGTCAGGCCGAATAGCCCTCCGGTCCCCGGGTAGACTGCCCCTCGGAGTCCTCGACCGGCTGCTGTAGCGTGACTCCGCCGCCCGATCCCCTAACAAGAGGTGCTCTGTGACCATCGCAATCATCGTCATCCACGTCATCGTCTCGCTCACGATGATCCTTCTCGTGCTGCTTCACGCCGGCCGAGGTGGAGGTGTCTCGGAGATGTTCGGTGGCGGAATGCAGACCCAGGCCATGGGTTCGACCGTTATGGAGAAGAACCTGGACCGTTTCACGGTGATCGTGGCAATCGTCTTCGCAGGGACGACGATCCTCCTCGCGTTCCAGCTCAAATAGCCACCCCCGAAGGCAACCCCCGCATGCGTCGTCCCCTGTTCCGCCTCCTCGCCCTGTTGTTCGTCGCCCTTCTCGTCGTGACCAGTTGCGATGATTCATCCGAGGGTGAGGCCTCCGAGCCCTCCTCCACGCCGACCTCCTCTTCGACCACGACCCCCGGGGGATCGCCGAGCCCGGAAACCACCGTGACGGGGTCGGTCCTGCGCGTCGCCGTGCAGGAGCCGGCCGTCCTCGACCCTATGCGTGTCCAGGACCCCGCTTCGGTGCTCATCGTCAGACAACTGTTCGAGAGCCTCACGCGCTGGGATCAGGAACAGAAGGAGGTTGTTCCGGCCGCGGCCGAGTCCTGGCGAACCCGCGACGGCGCCAAGACGTTCGTCTTCAATCTTCGAGAAGGGATGACGTTCCACGACGGTACGCCGGTGACATCTCAAGATTTCGCCGTGGCGTTCGACAGGATCGCCCAGAGGGCGAATGCAGCGGATGTCGCCTACACGCTCGAGCTGGTCAAGGGTTTCGACGATGTGAACCAGTTCGGCACGGTCGATCACCTCGAGGGGATCACGACCCCCGACGACAAGACCCTCGTGATAAAGCTCTCCACGCCCTATCAGGACTTCCCAGCTGTGATGACGCATCCGGCCCTCGTCCCCATCCCCCCCGGAGCGCTGCAGAACATCGACGCGTTCCTAACGGAACCCGTGGGCAACGGGCCCTTCCAGATGGCGGCTCCCTGGTCATCCGGCTCCGCCATCGAGCTTCTAGCTTTCGATGGGTTCTACGAACCAACGGAGATCGCCGGGATCCGCTTCATCCCCTTCCCGGATGCAGCGGTCTCCTGGCTGCAGTTCCTGGACGACGAGATCGACGTCGCCGAGGTGCCCAGCAGCGAGGTGGAGAGCGCCGGGGAGGAGTTCGGCGACGACGGCTTCCAGCCCCTGCTGGCGGCTTACTACTTCGGCATCAATCTCGACTCCAAGGGCTTCTCGGACCGGAGGCTGAGGCTCGCGGTGAACCGGGCGATCGACCGGGAAGCCATCGCCGACGACATCTACAAAGGGACGATGGCGCCGCCGCGCGGGATCGTGCCGGAGGGCATGCCTGGATTCGGAGCCGACATCTGTAAGGCAACATGTGAGTACTCGCCCTCCTCGGCTCGCCGATCGATCAAGAAGCTCCCCAAGGGCGATCGCACCGTCACGATCGACTTCACCAAGGGCGACCCGCACGGTGCCGTAGCGCGCAGCGTCCAGAAGGACCTGAAGGCCGTCGGATTGGACGTCAAGATCCAGGGTCACGGCTTCAACAAGTATCTCGAGCTCCTCCGAGCGGAAAAGTCATCCCTGTACCGGCTGGGTTGGATCGCGGAGTATCCGTCCCCGGACGTTTTCCTATCGCCACTGTTCGGCTCCGGTTCCCCCGACAACCACTCATCGTTCGCCTCCAAGAAAGTGGACGACCTACTCGACCGCGCGGCAGGGCCGGGACCGAGCTCAAGCAGCTGTTTCTTTACCGGCGGGCCGAGAAGGAGATCCTGAAGGAGGTCCCGATCGTGCCGATCGGGACGTTCGCATCCTTCTGGGCGGCGCGCCCGGAGGTAAGCGGCCTGCGATTCGACGTCATGGGCGGATTCGACGCCGCGGCGGCTTCGATCGACGTGCCCGGAGAGGACGACGAGGATTAGAGCCGGCTCCGGCGGAGCGGGGAAGAGACGCCGATATAATCGTTGCCCCCACTGTTTCCTAAACGGTGGGTTCCCTACGTCGGAGTGGCGGAATTGGTAGACGCGCTAGGTTGAGGGCCTAGTGGGCTTAACAGGCTCGTGGGGGTTCAAGTCCCCCCTCCGACACTCGGCCCTCACATGTTGACCCTGAGGAGGGTGCCCACCTTCTGCGCGGTGATCTTGATGAAGTTAGCTGCAACGATGGGGTTGCCGGACGACGTATCGGCGCTGCACTTGAGCTCGACGGTTCCGGCGGAGGCGAACGTGTTGGCGACGGTGAGACTCATCGTGCTGGCGAGATCCTGTTGAATCCCATTCGTGAGCGTGGGTGGGATGCTCTGCTTGGCCCAGTCGAAATTCGGCCCTGCAACCAACTGGCAGGCGACTGCCATGGACACGTTGGTGTAGGCGTTGCGGTTCTGAACGTAGAGCTTGGCGTTGATGACGTACTTGCCCTTCCCCAGAGGGAGGGCGGCGATAGTCGTCGGTGATCCGGGGAGAAGGACCGGCCCATCCTTGAACCCATATTTGATGCAGGGGCTGTTGCCGACCGTCGGCGACGGGCAGTTGGTCGCGGTCTGTGCAACCGCCACGGACCCCCCGGAACCGTCACTGTCATAGAGCCCTGCGGGGCCGGCTACGACCGCCGCGGTGATGAATGCAACCACGATCGTGGCCGCATGCCTGCGGAGCAATGAGCGCACTGCGGGGCCTCCTCCCGCTCGGGATTGCGCTCATTCTCCAAGTGCCCGCAAGGGCAGTCAACCAAAATCTGCTAGGAAAGCGGGGCACAAATCGGACGCACAGGGGCACAAATCGGACGCATAGGAGGCACGATGCCAAAGACCATCTTGTTGAAGCTTGTGATTCTTCTTGCCACCGTGGCGACCTCGGTCGTGGTGGCGTCCGGGCTGGCAACTGCGGGACGTGCCTGCACCGTCTCCGGAACCGCAGAGGACGACGCACTCAGGGGCACGAGAGGCGCTGACGTCATCTGCGGGTTCGCCGCCGACGATCGCATTCAGGCGTTTCAAGGAGACGACGAGGTTCGTGGAGGACGTGGGAGCGACGATGTCAATGGCAACGACGGAGCGGACCTTCTGCGTGGCCGACGAGGCGGCGATTCCCTGAAAGGTGGCCGCGGTAGGGACACGATCAGAGGCGGTCGAGGGGACGACTTCATAACGGCTGTGGACGGAGATGGGACCGACACCGTTCGCGGGGGTCGCGGCAATGACGACAACTGCTTCCTAGATGAGGGCGATGTTCGCTCGGGCTGCGAAACGATCACGGTCGTGGGTAGTTAGATCTCGCGCTCTCCTACATCTTTCTATTCGCACCAGATGGTGTGTCGAGGGTTGGGGTCACCGTGACCCGTCGTTCTTGTGACCATGCACTTGGTTGGCTTGAACTCGAACAAGACATGAGTGTCGGCGGGATGAGCTGCTCCAGACTCTGACCGTTCGGAAACGAACTGCTTCGCCAGCTCCTCCCTCGCGCTGAGGTCCTCCACGCGCTCGGCGAGTCCGGTCAGATAGAAGGCGTCCTCGTTGTTCTCACAAGGAAACGAATGCATCGCGAACCGCCCATCTCTCCGAAGGTCCTCTTGCTTTGGCGACGGAATGATGAAGGCGAAGATGCCGTTCTCGTTCAATAGCGGGCAGATCGGGTGGAGACGCGGCCCCGTGTCTTTTCGGATGGTTGCGAGAAAGGCGAGCCCTACGCCGAATTGATAGAGCAACTCCCGCCCAGCCCCAGCCAGATCGGGTCGGTCCCGAGCGAACTCTCCCCAAGCAGCCATTTCAACGACCAAACTTAACCGTCCAAGGGCGAGCGTTCACGTCGCGTCGGAGTTCCGAAAGTTGGTTTGGAGCCAACCTCCCACTCGGGAGCGCCCTCCGACACTCGGTCCTCGATCCTCTACCTGGACGGTTAAGCTGCCGCTCCATGGCTGAGATTCTGTTGCTCCATCACGCACAGGGGTTGACCGAGGGATGCCTCTCTTTCGCCGATCATCTGCGCGCTGCCGGACACGTCGTCCACGCCCCCGATCTCTACGATGGCAATACTTTCGCCGAGCTCGACGAGGGCATGGCCTACGGCCGGGAGGTCGGCTTCGACACGGTGTCAGAGAGAGGTCGGGCCGCCGCCGAACGTCTGCCGAACGAGATCGCTTACCTGGGCTTCTCGCTCGGGGCGATGCCGGGGCAGATGCTGGCTCAAACCCGCCCCGGTGCCAAGGGCGCCCTCCTCCTCCACGCGGCCATCCCGCCGTCGGAGTTCGGGGGCCCATGGCCGGACCGTCTTCCGCTCCAGATCCACACGATGGAGGACGACGATTGGGGAGACGTGGACATCGCCCGCGAGCTAGCCGACACGATCCCGAGCGCGGAGCTGTTCCTGTACCCCGGCGATAGGCATCTGTTCACCGACAGCAGCCTTCCCGCTTACGACGAAGCCGCCACCACGCTGGTCAAGCAACGGGTGCTCAGCTTCCTCGACAACCTCGGTTAGTTCGCGACGACTCGCCGCGGGGCATAGTCTTCGGACGTGGGTGCCATGAGGGCGAGGCATCGGGGGTGGCGCGTGCGCGCGGCGTGCGTGATCGTGGCCGTCTTGTTCGTGCCCGGCATCGCAACTGCATCCCCTGGGGAACTCGATCCCACTTTCTCCGGCAACGGCTGGGTCCGGACGCTCGAGGTCACGACGCCCTCCAACAACTATCTGCCCGACGGTGCACACGGGGCCGCCGTGGGGCCGGGCGGAAAGATCTTCACCGCCGGCGAGCTGATCGACGGTGAGTCGCACTGGTACTTCGGAGCATTCAGTTATCTGCTGAACGGCGACCTCGATCCCAGCTTCGGCGAGGGTGGATGGGTCGACGACAACCTCGGGAGCTTCGAACTGCCATGGGCCGTCGAGGTGCAAAGCGACGGGAAGATCCTCGTAGGAGGGGAAAGCGATTGCACCTTCGCGATGTGTCTTACTCTCGCTCGCTACCTGCCAGGGGGCGGCCTCGATACCACCTTCGGGGGCGACGGCATCGTACAAACCAAGTTTGGACGGCACGCAACCTTCGCTTACGACATCGATCTGGCTCCCGGCGGGAAGATCGTTGCCGCCGGGCGCAGGTTCAAGGGCGGGGATGCGCTCGACGATCAACTGTTCGCCGTGGTTCGTTACAGATCGAACGGGAAGCTGGATAAGAGCTTCTCCGATAACGGCAAGGTGTCGATCGATTTCGGGTTCGGTGATGACATAGCGGAGTCGGTCGTGGCATTGCCGAATGGCAAGGTGGTCGTGGCCGGCTCGGGGACCAGGAACCTCTACACGACCGATGATGACTTCGCTATCGCTCGTCTCCGCCCGGACGGGTCACTCGATCGAAGCTTCTCCGGGGATGGGAAGAAGACGATTGACTTCGGATCGGGGCGAGGCGAAACAGGGTTCGATGTCGCCCGGCATCGGAGCGGGTACGTCGTCGTCGGATCCACCACGGCCGGCGACAGGCCCACGTCGAAGATGGCCGTTGCCCGCGTGAGTGGTGGCGGCGCGACCGATCGCGCGTTCGGATTGCGTCGCCTGAGCCCTGGGACCCACGGCGGCTACGCCACGTGCGTGGTGATTGACGGCGCCGACCGTATCCTTGTGGGTGGGCGCGCGTTCGAGGACTCGGATCGCGACTCGTCGGACTGGATCGTCTCCCGCATCCTGCCGGGAGGCGCAACGGACTCGAGCTGGAGCGGAGGTTTCGCCCGCGTCGACTTCGGGACCGGGGAGGACCAGGTCAACGATCTAGTGCTGCAGCGTGGCAAGCCGGTGGCAGCCGGCTCGATCTATGGCAGCCTGGGCGTCGCTCGCTTCCAGTCCTGAAAGCGTGGCTCGGAGACGAGGATCAGACTCCGTCGTTGGGATCTCCACCATCCTCGGCCGACGCTCCCTCGCCCTCGGCCAGCGGCTCGTCCTGGCCCTCTCCGTCGGTCTTGGACAGCACCTCTTCAACCGAGAATTCCTGGGTCGATTCGGCGGGGTCGGTCCGGCGGTCGTCCATGGCGCTCTCCTCTGTAGGCTCCTCCCCTGAAGGTTCCCGTTCCGGGCCCTCCTAACCGCCGAGCGGGATTTCTAGGAGTAATAGGCAGGAACTGGGGTATGCACGCAGAATGCTTCGGGGTATGACCAAGAAACTGATAGTCCTCATCCTCGCCGCGCTCGCATCGACCCTCATGGTTGCCCCTCCGTCCGGAGGACAAGTGCTGCCGGCTCCGCCCGCCCTGGCCGTCTCGAAGAACGTCGAGGTCGTCGGCAATATCCCGGGCTCATTCCTAGGCATGTACTTCAAAGGGACGCACGCCTACGCCACGGGACCTACGGGCCTCACCGTGTTCGATGTGTCCCGGCCGGCCAACCCCCAGATCGTGGGTGAGCTGCCTCTCGCGCACTTCGAGAACGAAGACGTCGACGTGTGTGGCGATCTGCTGGTTATCACCAACGACGCGATCAACCCGGCGGCTCCGTTGTACGTCATCGATATCTCGGACCCGTCGGTCCCGGTCGTTGCAGGCACGTTGTCGTTGAGCCTGCAGGGTCAGGACGTCGGGGCCGGTCATATCGCGAACTTCGTCAAGAGGGATTGCAGCCAGCTGTGGGTCGACGGCGGATCCAGGATCGAGGTCGTCGACACCAGCGACCCGAGCAACCCGAAGTCCCTCGGGTCGTTCCGCTCGCGAGCGTCCGAGAGCGAGGCCTTCGAGGTAACGCATGACGCCGAGCTCGACGCCCGCGGCATCGTCTGGTCGGTCGGCGGTGGAGGTGCAGCCGGTTACCGGGTGACGGCCAACCCACTCAAGCCGAAACTGATCGCCTCGACGAACGCACAGGGCATCAACCCATCTCCGTACAACGATTTCATCTTGCACAACTCGCAGAGGCGTGGCGACACGCTGCTGATCACCGAAGAGGATTACATCGACACCGATGAGGAGCAGCCCGGCAGCTGCAACGGGCAGGGCAAGTTCGAGACCTGGTCCCTGAAGAACATGACGCCCGGGGGAGTGAAGCCACTCGACACGTGGCGCACCGAGCTCAATGGGATGTTCACCGGTGGGTCCAGCCAGTCGAAGGCGCCGGCGACCGTCAACTGCTCGTCGCACTGGTTCGATACGAAGAATGGGATCGCCGCCGTAGGTTGGTACGAGCAGGGCGTGCGCTTCCTCGACACGACCAACCCGGAGCGGATCCGTCAGGTTGGGTTCTACCTCCCTGCGAACGGGTCGACGTGGGCCTCCTACTGGGTCCCGAACGCCCCGTCCGGCGAGATCGTCTACACGACCGACGCCTACCGGGGACTCGACATCCTGCGGATCAACAACGGCGGTCGAGGCTCAACGACCCGGACGGCTCCCGTCCCGGCGAAGTGGCTCGGTACCGTGGGAGCCACGGGGAGCATCGAGGGCTATCGTCCATCCGAGCTGTTTGGATGGTCCTGCCCGATCCCGACCGACCTCTAAGAGAGAACCACCGAACCCCTCCGGACCCCGAGCGTGGGGGCGGAGGGGTTCTGCGCGTCCGGACGCCGCTCGGGGGACAATGGAGCCGATAACCAGCCGAGCACGTTGCCGCGACAGGGATGGAGCACTTGGAACAGGGCCGCTCCGATCGCTCGGGGGCGGCGGGGGGTAGCCGGCAAGGGCCCTCGCTGCCGACCGGGACCGTTACCTTCCTACTGACCGACGTCGAGGGGTCCACCCGACTGTGGGGGGCGCATCCTCACGCGATGTTCCAGGCGATGGCGCGGCACCACCAGCTCCTGCATCAGATCATCGAGAACAACGAGGGCCTCCTGCCGCGCGACCAGGGCGAGGGCGACAGCATCTTCGCGGCCTTCGCTCGTGCCACCGATGCGGTAGCGGCTGCGGTGCAACTGCAGCTCGCGCTGAAGGCGGAGCCGTGGCCGGAGGGCGTCATCCCCCGGGTCCGCGTTGCGCTGCACACGGGCGAGGCCGAGGTGAGGGACGGCAACTACTTCGGCCAGTCGGTCAGCCGGTGCGCCCGCCTGAGATCCCTGGCCCACGGGGGCCAGGTATTGATGTCGCGGACGACCTACGACCTCGTGCGCGACGTGATGCCTCTCGATGCATCGGCGAAGGACCTCGGCTGGCATTCGCTAAAGGATTTCGAGAACCCCGAGAACGCGTGGCAGCTGGTTCACGCGGATCTGGTCTCGGAGTTCCCCCCTTTGGTCTCGGTCGACGATCGCGCCGACCGTCTTCCCGCACAGCTCACGAGCTTCGTCGGGCGTCAGGAGGAGATCAGGCGCGTCAAGGAGCTGCTGAGCTCCTCCCGGCTGGTGACCTTGACCGGCCCCGGTGGCTGCGGCAAGACGCGCCTCGCGATCGAGGTGGGCAAGCAGCTGATCGCCGACTTCAGCGATGGCGTTCACCTGGTCGCTCTGGCATCGCTGAACGATCCGACGTTGGTGGTCCCCGCGATTGCGAAGAGCATCGGCTTGCAGGAGAGCGCGACCGAATCCCCCCTGGAGGGAGTCAGGAACTTCCTTCGGAACAAGCAGATGCTGTTGATCCTCGACAACTTCGAGCGTGTGGTCGACGCGGCGGGCGATGTTGCCGAGCTGCTCTCCGAAGCACCAGGTCTCGAGTTCCTGGTGACCAGCCGGGCCACGTTGCGTCTCCAGAGCGAACAGGAATTTCCCGTGCCCCCGCTGGGGTTACCTCGTATGGGTGAGGGTCAATTGATCGACTCGGTAAAGCACTTCGAGGCCGTGCAGCTGTTCGAGGAGCGAGCGCGAGCAGCGAAGCCGGACTTCACGATTACCCCCGAGAACGCCGCCGACGTCTTGGACATCGTTCGACGTCTCGATGGGCTCCCCCTGGCCATCGAGCTGGCTGCGGTGCGCGTGAAGCTGCTTCCCCCGGCGGCATTGCTGAAGCGGTTGAGCAGCAGGCTGGGCCTCCTGACGGGCGGCCCGCGCGACCTACCGGCGCGGCAGCAGACGTTGAGGAACGCGATCGACTGGGACTACGAGCTCCTGGCCGAGGAGGAGCAGAAATTGTTCCGTCGGCTGGCCGTGTTCGCTCAGGGATTCGACCTCGAGTCGGCGTACGAGGTCGCGCAGGCTGCGGGCGATCCCGGGATGGACGTCCTGGACGGTGTTGAATCGATGGTCGGCAAGAGCCTGCTGCGACAGGTGCATTCACCGGAAGGCGATCCCCGGTTCGCGATGCTTCAGACCATCCGGGAATACGCCCTCGAGGTGCTCACGGAGAGCGGGGAAGCCGACGTGACGCGCCAGCGACACGCCGAGGTCTATCTTGAACTCGCGAAGCGAGCAGTCCCCGAGCTGCGCGGGCCCGAGCAGATCAAGTGGCTGGAGCGACTGGAGCTCGAGCACGACAACTTCCGCACCGCCCTTACCTGGGCGGGCGAGCAATCGGACCGGGAGCTCGAGATGAAGCTCGTAGCGGTCCTCATGTATTTCTGGTCCATCCGAGGTCACCTCAGCGAGGCGCGCAAGTGGGCCGAATCCGCGCTGGGCCGCAGCGTCGGCGCCCGCACCTACGAACGGTCCGAGATCCTCGGTGGAGCCGCGCTGCTGGCTCGGGCCCGCACGGACTACGACGCGGCCGTGGCTTTCCTGAGCGAGAGCCTGGAGATCCAGCGAGAGCTCGGTTTGAAGCGCGGCATCGCCGAGACGATCAAGGCCCTCGGGAACATCGAGGCGGATCAGAACCGTCTCGACGCAGCCGGCGAGTATTACGAAGAGAGCCTCGCCCTATGGAGACAGTTGAACGACACGCTGGGCATGTCGCAGACGCTCAATAACCTCGGCTATCTGGCCCGCACCCAGGGCCGTGCCGAAGCGGCCATCGAGATGCTCGACGAGAGCCTCGAGCTGTTCCGTCAGATGGAGGACAAGCAGGGGATCGCTCGCTGCTTGATGAACCTCGCCGGAGCGACACGAGATCTCGGCAGGGTCAAGGAGTCGGGCGACCTCGCCAAGGAGAGCCTCATCCTCTGGAGGCAATTGGGTGACACGTGGGACGTTGCCGATTGCCTCGACGAGCTCGCCCTCGTCGCGGTCGAGATCGGCGAGCTGCACCGGTCGGCGAGGTTGTTCGGAGCCTCCGAGGCGCTGAGGAAGGCGATCGGCGCGCGCCGCCCCCCTGCGGAGCAGGCGTTCTGCATGAAAGGCATCGAGGCCGCGCGCTCGCAGTTGGGTCGCAACGCGTTCACGGACGCGTGGCAGGAAGGCATCAGGATGCGGATGGAAGAAGCCATCGACCACGCGCTGGAGGTGGGTTCGGAGGAGAGCGGAGCCTCTACCCGAACGGCCTGAGCGCGCCGATCCCTAGCCCTTGCGTTTGATGACGTCGGCCTTCTTGAGCGAGTCGACCTCAGCTTGTGCGCTGGCCTCGTCGTCGAACCTGTCGTCCGACTCGAAGACGGTTTGGTCGTCCGCGGTCAGGGCCCATGTGAACTTGTCTTCCGTCTCAACGACGGCGATCTTCCACGTTCTCGGCATCGTCACAGCTTGCCACAAGTCGGCGTCGGGAAACAGACCTATCCGTTCGTGTAGCCGGGGAGTAGACAAAGATCGCCGTCCGTCAGATCTGCGCGTTGAACAGGTCGACGAGGCCGACGATGATCAGATAAGCAGCGACCAGGTAGTTGACGAGCCGGGGCATCAGAAGGATGAGCACCCCGGCGCCAACGGCGAGGAGCCCCGGCAGGGTCGGATCGAACGAGATCTCTCCACCCTTCTGGGCAACGACCACGGCTGCTTCGAGCATCCCAAGTCCCCTTCCGCCGGAATCGGGCCTCCGAGAGCGGCCCCCGCGGCGAGATTCATAACAGGAAGGGCGGCTCCGCTTACGATTCGAGCATGGAGCTCCCAGTCAACGAACCGCTGGAAACCCGAGTGCAAGAGCCGGCCGGCTCCCTGGAGGCGCTGCACGAGGCTTCGAGCGACGACGAGGTGGCGGGCGTGGCGGCGCGCTACCCAACCTGCCTGGCCGCCTGGGCCGAGCTGGGGGAGCGCGCCGAAGCCG
The DNA here is from genome assembly GCA_963777015.1 of uncultured Actinomycetes bacterium. Taxonomy (GTDB): domain Bacteria; phylum Actinomycetota; class CADDZG01; order CADDZG01; family WHSQ01; genus JACCXF01. The sequence continues at coordinate 725,732 of CAVZOQ010000002.1, read as the reverse complement.
CCGGTCGCACGGTCGAGGCCTATGCCTACTTCCGCGTGGGCTACCACCGCGGGCTGGATCGCATCCGGCAGACGGGGTGGCGGGGATCTGGCCGCGTCCCATGGAGCCACGAGGCGAACCGAGGCTTCCTTCGATCTCTCCGTGGCCTCGGGACGGCCGCCGGCGCGATCGGGGAAGACGACGAGGCGGCCAGGTGCCAGCAGTTCTTACAGCAACTCGCCCCCGATATCCCTGTTCGGGACGAGTGACCCTTCGGCCGCGTGGAACGAGAGGGTCGGCCATCGGGTTCCGACATCATCAGGAGCACAGCCAATCCGCTCCTGAAACGGGCTCGCAGGCTCAGGAGGCGTAGGAATCGGGACGACACCGGCACTTTCCTCGCCGAGGGGATCCAGCCTGTGTGGCAAGCGCTCGAGCAGAGGGCGCCCGTAGAGGTCGTCCTGCTCTCAGAGGACCTCCTTTCGAGCGAGGCAACCCTCGACTTCGTCAAGCATCACGAGGGGCGAGGGGTCGCCGTCGCGCGCTTGTCGGGCAGCGCCTTCGCCAGCATCGCCCAGCGCGAGCACCCGTCGGGAGTGGCCGCCATCGTTGGCATGGAGCGTTTCGCTCTCGATGACCTCATGGTCGATGAGCGGTCGCTGTTCGTCGCCCTTCACGAGATCTCGAATCCCGGCAATCTGGGGTCGGTGATCCGCACGGTCGATGCCGTGGGGGGAACGGGGATCGTATTGATCGGTGAGAGCACCGATCCCTGGCATCCCGGCGCCGTCAAAGCCAGTATGGGCACCCTCTTCGGCGTTCCGGTGTGCCGTACCTCGTCGGATGCGATGCTTCGATGGCGGGAGCAACATCGCATGCAATTGATCACCACATCCGCCACCGCGCAGCAGAATTACCTGTCGGCTGCATACCGACTTCCGGCATTGGCTCTGTTCGGCAGCGAGGGCGAGGGATTGCCGATCGAGCTCGAGCGAGCGGGAGACATGTGCGTTCACATACCGATGGGCGGGGCCGCCTCTTCCCTCAACCTCGCGGTTTCCGCCGGCGTGTTGCTGTACGAGATCAAACGAGTGGTCGAGAGTCAGCCCTAGGAGGACGAGATGCGCGTATTCATCATCAGTGACATGGAAGGCGTCGCCGGGATCACCAAATGGGAACAGGTGACCGGCGGTGAGGCCCTGTATGAGGAGGGCCGAAAGCTTTACACGGAGGAGATAAACGCAGCCGTCCGGGGTGCCTACTCGGGTGGCGCGGACGAGGTAGTGGTCATGGATTGTCACGGGGCGGGCAAGGGCTGGACCTTCAACTCACTCGTCCCAGAACAGCTCGATCCACGTTGTGAATGGGTCGTACAGAACGAGTGGACGGAGTACACCGAAGTGCTGGAGCAGGGTTGTGACGCCGCGTTGTTCGTAGCGATGCACGCCATGGCGGGAACGACGGACGGTGTCCTGAGCCATACGGTCAGCGGCACCGAATGGCACGGCCTCTACTTCAACGACACCGCGGTGGGCGAGACGGGCATCAATGCCGCGTTATGTGGGCATTGGGGCTGCCCCGTACTCATGGTGACGGGAGACGAAGCCACCTGCCAGGAGGGCGAGGCGCTTCTCGGTCCTGGCTTGACCACCGTCGCCGTCAAGAAGGGCATCGGCCGCTACAGCGCCCGTCACGTCAACCCTCGGCGCGCGCGGGAGTTGATCGAGGAAGGGGCTAAGAACGCCCTCGGGAAGCTGGATGCCGTCGCGCCCTACGACCCGGGCCGGCCCTCGGAGATCAAAGTAGAACTGTCTCAGCCGGACCACGCCGAGCCGTTCCGGCACCGTCCCGGCATCGAGCAGCTCGACGGACGCACGATCGTGTCCCGAGCCGACGACTGGTGGTCGGCTTGGAAACAGATGTATTTCTGATGGGCGAGCCTTATCCGATCGAGACGGAACGTCTCACCCTTCGTGCCTTCACCGAAAATGATCTCGATGCTCTGCATGCCATCCAGTCCAAACCAGAGTTAACGACCTATCTGTACTGGGAGCCTCGATCCCGCGACGAAGTGCGCAAGGTTCTGTCGCGTCGCGCCGGTCGATCGTTCGACGAGGTGTATCAGAAAGGACTGGCCCTTGCGGTGGTGGTGCGTGACGGGGACAGGTTGATCGGGGACGTCAGCCTCACCGTGTTGAATCGCGAGCACGAACAAGGGGAGGTCGGGTTCGTCCTCGATCCCGATCAACAAGGTCGCGGCTATGGGCGCGAGGCCGCCGCCGCGATGCTTGGACTGGGTTTCGACGACCTTCAACTCCACCGCATCGAAGGGCGCTGCGACCCGCGCAACGTCCCATCTTGGCGTTTGCTCGAACGCCTCGGCATGCGTCGCGAAGCACACTTCCGGGAGAACGAGATATTCAAAGGTGAGTGGGGCGACGAATACGTCTACGCGCTCCTTGCATCGGAGTGGCGAGCATCGAACGCGTGACCGTCAAACGGCTTTGATCTCCGGCATCACGTCGGCGACGAACTCGTCCACGCGTCGCCTGCCCTCGCCGGGCCAGTCGGCCGTCAGGTAGGTGAAGCCCGCCTTCTTCAACTCTTCCGCCCGGGCTTTGACCTCGTCCCACGGTTCCGAGAGCGACAGCGAGGTCGCCCGCCGGATCGTCGCCGGATCCCGCCCCGCCCTCTCCGCATGCTGGTCGAGGATCTGTGACTTCCGGACGACGTCCTGCAGCGAGCCCATCCCGTGCCAGACGTCCGCCTGGCGGGCGACGAGGGGGAGCATGAGTTTCTCGCCGGCGGCTCCGACCCAGACCGGCGGATGGGGTTGCTGCACCGGCTTCGGATTGAAAGTGGCGGCCTTCAGGCGGTAATGGTCGCCGTCGAAGGTCGCATCGTCCTCGGTCATCATGAGCTTCATGATCGTGATGGCTTCCTCGAGCCGCTCCACCCGCTCCCGAATGGGAGGGAAGTCGATGCCCAGTTCGACGTGCTCTTCATCGTTCCACGCCGCGCCGATCGCCAGCTCGATGCGCCCATGCGAGATGTGGTCGGCGGTCACGACTTCGGTCGCAAGGATCGAGGGATGCCGGTAGGTGACGCCGGTGACGAGTGGACCGAGCCGGATCGTCTCGGTGACGGCCGCTAAACCCGCCAGCAGCGTCCACCCCTCCAGACAGGGCCCTGACGGGTCCCCGTAGAGTGCCTTGAAGTGGTCGAAGACCCACGCACCGTCGAACCCAGCGGATTCGGCGTACAGCACGCGCTCCTTGAGCTCGTCCCAGGTCAGTTGATGTTGCGAACAGTCGAGCCCAACCTCGATCATGCTTCTCACCTTCCTCGTCAGATGGATCCGTTCAACCAGCCGGCGACCTCGTCTCCAAGGCTGTCGTACTTGGCCCAGAAGAAGTGATTGGCCCCCGGGATCACCACGACCTTGGCATGGGGGATGCCCGCCACCCATGCCTTGCAATCCTCCGTTTCGACCAACTCATCGTTGGCCGCGGCGACGATGAGGAGAGGGACGCCGAGGTCCATCTCGTCGGGCGGCGGTAGACCCGCTGTGACCTCCGGCTTCTCCTTCACGGCCGGCGCGATCGCGCACGCAACCCACGAGTGAGTCGTCTTCGGCCGCGGTCCGGATCGCCACCGCAGCGCCGAACGACCACCCCGCGATCGCCAGCGGCAGGTCGGGGGTCCGGTGCCGCATGTACGCGATGGCTCCCTTCGCGTCTTGAACCTCATCGATGCCGGTCGTCGCGTCGCCCTCCGACTTGCCTATGCCTCTGAAGTTGAAACGGAGGACGGTCCATCCGTCGCCCGTCATGCGCGCGGTCAGCGCCGCGAGCAATGGGGCGTTCATCGTTCCGCCCATCTTCGGATGGGGATGGCACAGGACCAAGGCGGCGCGCGGCTCGTCGGGGTCATCCAGGATCGCTTCGAGGGTCAACCCATCCGACGACTCGAAAGTCACTTCATCGGTGCTCATCCGGGCTCTCCGGCTCGCTCGAGAACGGCGCGGAGGCGCGCTCCCGTCTCCGCCATCTCGTCGGAGCTCTTGTACTTCGTGCGAGGCCAAAAGAACCCTCGCAGTCCATCTTTTCTTCGCCGTGGAACGATGTGGATGTGCAGGTGCGGAACGCTTTGGCTGACCGTGTTGTTCATGGCAACGAAGGTGCCCTGTGCATCGAAGGCGGATTGCACGCCATCGGCTATCGACTGTGCAGTAGCGAAGAGGGGCTCGATGAGATGGGGTGGCAGGTCGGACAGTGTCTCGTGGTGCTCCTTGGGGATCAACAGCGTGTGCCCCACGAACAGGGGGCGGTGGTCGAGGAACGCCAGCGAGGTTTCGTCCTCGTGGACGATCTCCGCCGGGACCTTTCGTTCGACCACCTCGCAGAACAGGCACATGGGACGGAAGCTTACGTCCGAGGGCGATGGGTGGGCCCGGTTGCTATCCTCCGGGCGTGAAGCGAGAAGCCGACATCTCCGGGACGCAGAGGAAGGTCCTGATCGCGCGCGCGGCACCGATCAAGGCGGCCCATGGGGACTCCGGCATCGCCCTGAAGGACGGACGGACCCTTCCGTTCTTCGTGGCACGCACGTGGTCGGCCCCCGCCGGGCACTACTCGGAGCAATGGTTCCTCGTGCACCCCGAGACGCGCGAGGTGCTGTTCGAGGGACCGGCGAAGACGGCCCCGATCCTCGGACTCCAGGCGCCGACCGACCTGCTGGACGAGGTCTGGGAACCCTTCCCGCTGGATGCGGGGACCTATCTCGTCGTCTTCGCTCTCGGAGGAATCATGGGAGGTCAGATCGAGGTCGAGGCCGCGGCCGGTCCCTCGGAGGAAGTCGCGTAACGTCGCACGTTGTCGTAGGACCCCTCTATCCTGGCTCGATGAAACGAAACACCGTCCTCCCGCTGGTTCTGGTCGCGACACTCGCGTTCGGCGCGTGCTCGGTCGAGGTATCGGGAGGGTCGGACGATCGGACTTCGGGCGAGTCCGCCTCCGAGGAACCAGGTGCCAACCAGCCCCGCGACACATCCAACATCTCGATCGATCAGGTCGAGGCACCGCTGACTCACTCGAAAACGTCCGAGATCGTCGAGCGAGCCCTGCCGTCGATCGTCAACGTGAAGGTGACCGCACTCACCGAGGGCGTTCTCGGCCCCCGCGAGGGGAAGGGGCAGGGGTCCGGGGTCATCATCGACCCCGAGGGCATCATCATCACGAACAATCACGTCGTGCAGGATGCGACCGAGGTCAGGGTCGTATTCAACGACCAAGAACACGACGCGATGGATGGGACCGTCGTGGGGGTGGATCCCGAGCGGGACCTGGCCGTCGTGCAGGTGGACGCCGATGACCTCACGCCGATCGAGATCGGACGCTCCGACGCCCTCGAGCTGGGGGACGATGTCATCGCGATCGGCTACCCGCTGGGGCTCGGCGGGGTAACCGTCACGAAGGGGATCGTGTCCGGTCAGAATCGAACCATCAGGATCCCGGTCCCCGGCGGCGAGGCCTTGCGTTTCACCGGCATGCTCCAGACCGACGCCGCCATCAATCCGGGGAACTCGGGTGGGGCCCTCATCGATGTCAACGGGCGGCTGATCGGCATGAACTCGGCCGCGGCCCTCGCCGCAGCGGCGGAGAACATCGGGTTCGCGATCGAGATCGACTCCGCCCTCCCGGTCATCGAGAAGATCCTCGACGAGCCTCTCGAGGAGCATGCCTGGCTGGGCGTGTCGGTCGGGGACCCAGAGACCGAGGCGCTGGATGAATTCGGACTTCCGGAGGATGCGAAGGGCGCCCTGGTGCTCGAGGTGCTGTCGAACGGGCCGGCCGAAGAGGTCGAGATGGAGGTGGGGGACCTGATCACCGCCATCGACGACAGCGACATCGCCGACGCGGACGATCTGATCGAGACGCTGGCCGACCTGGACCCGGGCGATGAGGTCGAGCTGTCGATCGTGAACGAAGACGGACGGAGAACCGAGAGCGTCGAGCTGGACCAACGTCCCGCGCAGTTCGGCTCGGCGGAGGACTAGAGACTCCTCGGCGACCACACTAGGCTGGTCGCCATGAAGGTGAAGCTGCGCAATCCCGACAGGGAGGTCGAGGTCTCCGGACCCTCCACGGTCGTCGGCCTGCTCGAAGAGCTGGACATCGTTCCCGAGGCCGTCCTGGTCATCCGGGATGCCACCCTCCTAACCCGTGATGAGGCGCTCCTTCCCGACGACGCGATCGAGGTGCGTCCGGTCCTTAGCGGTGGATCACGATGAAGTGCAAGGTCTGCCGCGAGCACGCCGTCCTCGACATACGCCGGCACAACGTCGCCTTCTGCCGCGACCATTTCCTCGACCACGCCGAGAACCAGGTGGCCCGGGCGATCAAGGAGTTCAAGATGTTCCGCCCCGACGACCGTCTGCTGGTCGCGGTATCCGGCGGCAAGGACTCGCTCGCTCTGTGGGACATCCTGCTGAACCTCGGGTACGACGTCACCGGCTTCTACCTCGACCTGGGCATCGGCGGCTATTCCACACGCTCCAAGGAAGCGAGCATCTCGTTCGCGGGGGCCAGGGGCGCCAAGCTGATCGTCCGCTCGCTGGATCAAGAGCACGGCTTCACGGTTCCGGAGCTCGTCCCGCCTGACGAACCGGGTCCCCTGCAGCGGGTGTGGACTGAACAAACGCTACGAGTTCAACCGGGCGGCTCTCGAGGAGGGCTTCGACATCCTGGTGACCGGTCACAACCTGGACGACGAGGCCGCCACCTTGTTCGGCAACGTGCTCCACTGGAGCACCGACATGCTTGGGCGTCAGGGACCGGTCCTCGAGGAACGGGTCCTTCGCGACGGCGACGAGGCCCGCGTGGCCCTGGTGAGGAAGGCGAAGCCGCTCGTGAGGCTGGCGGAGCGCGAGACGGCCGCCTATGCCCTTCTGAAGGGGATCGATTACGTGATCGAGGAATGCCCGATGGTCGAGGGCAACACTCAGCACAAGTACAAGTACGCCATCAATCAGCTCGAGGAGGCGTCGCCCGGTACCAAGCAGCAGATGTACTTCGGTTTCCTCAAGAAGGCCGCGCATCACTTCAGGGGCGAGGAAGACGGCGTCGAGTTCACGGCGTGCGCCACCTGCGGCGCCCTCACGGTGGCTGGCGGCCGGGCCGAGCCCCGTTGCGCCTTCTGCAACACCAAAGCGCTGGCCACACAACGTAAGACGGAAGGGTCGCCCCAACGGACGCGGCGGAGCAGGCGAACCGGATGACCGAGCGAGCCTTCGAAGCGGGGGAGCGTGTGCTCCTTATCGATTCGTCGCGACCGGCGCTATCTCGTCACGCTCAGCTCGGGCAAGCAGTTCCATTCGCACGCGGGAACCCTCGACCACGACGAGTTGATCGGGGCTCTCGAGGGAACCACCGTGCGGTCGAGCAAGGGTTCGAAGATGCTCGCCTTCCGACCGTCGCTAGCGGACTACATCCTCAAGATGCAACGGGGCGCCCAGGTCGTGTATCCGAAGGACCTCGGCCTGATCATCATGTACGCCGACATCTTCCCGGGCGCGACGGTCCTGGAGGCCGGCACCGGTTCCGGAGCCTCTGACGCTGGCGTTGTCCCGCGCGGTGGGGGAGTCGGGGAAGGTGATCTCGTACGAGTTGCGGGACGATCACCACGAGCGGGCGGTTGCCAACGTCAAGGAGTGGTACGAGGGCCTGGGGAGCAAGCCGGAGAACGTCGAGCTGCGGGTCGGCGACGTGTTCGAGGGGATCCCGGAAGATGGGATCGACCGGCTCGTCCTCGATCTGCCCGAGCCGTGGCGAGCCGTGGGTCGAACGACCGCGTCTCTGGCCGCGGGAGGGATCATGTGCTGCTACCTACCGACCGTGCCTCAAGTTCAGCAGACGGTCGAGGCGATGCGTCGTGGTGGGTTCGGGATCGTGAACACGCTGGAGGGATTGGTGCGCACGTGGAACGTCGACGGACAGTCCGTGCGACCCGACCACAGGATGGTCGCTCACACCGGTTTCATCGTGACCGCGGCGGAAGCTGGCCCAGCCCCGGGATGCTTCGCCTTCGGAGGCCTAGGGGGTAGGCTCTACGCCCTATAGGAGGTGGTGGCGGTCCCTCAGAACGAGCTCGAGCGCAGGCTCGCCGAGTACGACCGGGAGGTCCAGGAACTCCAGAGCCAGGCGAAGCTGCTGGAGGAGGAGCTGGCTCTGACGCGCCGCAAACTCGACGCAGCGCCGCGCCAGATCCACTCCCTGGAGAAACGCCTGTCGGAGACGTCCGACGAACTCCAGAGCGCTCGCGATAACAACGACAAGCTGGCCGGCACCCTCAGGGAGGCCCGCGAGCAGCTCATCGCCCTCAAGGAGGAGATCGAGAAGCTCACCCAGCCGCCGTCCGGCTACGGGATCTTCCTCCAGGCCTTCGATGACTCGACCGCGGACGTCTTCACCAACGGACGCAAGCTCCGCGTGCACGTCTCTCCGGAGGTGGACCTCGAGAAGGCCGAGCGAGGACACCAGGTGATGCTGAACGAGGCCATGAACGTCATCGAGCTTCTCGAGTACGAGATCCAGGGTGAGGTCGTGCTCCTCAAGGAGCGCCATCGAAGACGGCAGACGCGCGCATTGGTGATCGGCCGGGCCGACGAGGAGCGGGTCGTCGAGCTGGCGGACTCGATCAAGGACATGCATCTCCGCGCCGGCGACAGCCTGCTGCTGGAGCCGAAATCCGGCCACGTCATCGAGAAGCTCCCGAAGCCCGAGGTCGAGGAGCTGATCCTCGAAGAGGTCCCCGACATCTCCTACGACGACATCGGCGGACTGACCTCCAGATCGAAGAGATCATGGATGCCGTCGAGCTGCCCTACCTCCACGCCGAGCTGTTCCGCGAGCACGAGCTGGAAGCCCCTAAAGGCGTCCTCCTTTACGGGCCCCCCGGCTGCGGCAAGACACTCGTGGCCAAGGCCGTCGCGAACTCCCTGGCCAAGAAGGTCGCGGCCAAGCTCGGGCGCGACGGACGTCAGAGCTACTTCCTGAACATCAAGGGCCCGGAGCTGCTGAACAAGTACGTCGGAGAGACCGAGCGTCAGATCCGGATGATCTTCCAGCGCGCGAAGGAGAAGTCCGAGGAAGGCGTTCCGGTGATCGTGTTCTTCGACGAGATGGATTCTTTGTTCCGCACGCGTGGCTCCGGCATCTCCAGCGACATCGAGTCGACGATCGTTCCCCAGCTGCTCGCCGAGATCGACGGCGTCGAGAGCTTGAAGAACGTCATCGTCGTGGGAGCCTCCAACCGTGAGGACCTGATCGACCCGGCGATCCTGCGACCGGGCCGGCTCGACGTGAAGATAAAGATCGAGCGCCCGAACGAAGACTCCGCCAAGGACATCTACTCGAAGTACCTCACCACGACCGTTCCCATCGCGAAGACCGAGATCGACAAGCATGGCACCCGCGAGAAGGCCGTCGAGCAGATGATCGTCGCCACGGTGGCCAGGATGTACTCCGACGAGGACGAGAACCGCTTCCTCGAGGTCACCTACGCCAACGGCGACAAGGAGGAGTTGTACTTCAAGGACTTCTCGTCCGGAGCCATGATCGAGAACATCGTCCGCCGCGCCAAGAAGATGGCCATCAAGCGCGCGATCAAGGGCGAGCCCAAGGGCATAAACGAGAACGACCTGCTGGCTGCGATCCACCAGGAGTACCGGGAGAACGAGGATCTGCCGAACACGACGAACCCCGACGACTGGGCGCGTGTCTCCGGCAAGAAGGGCGAGCGGATCGTCTACATCCGTACGTTGGTCAGCGAGCACAAAGAAGGCGAGGGCCCCCGCCAGGTCGAGCAGGTGCAAACGGGCCAGTACCTCTAGCCGCTTAACCTGTAGCCATGACCGTTCCGAAGATCTGCGGCATCGAGACCGAGTACGGGATCGCGATCCGCGAGGCGGCCGATTTCAATCCCGATCCTGACTTCGTCCTTGCTGATCAACGCTTACGCGAAGCCGGCCTTCAAGCGCGTCAAGTGGGACTACGAGGAGGAGAACCCCCTCCGGGACGCTCGGGGGTTCGAGCGCACCCCGAGGAGGGGAGCGCGCCCGAGGACGATTCCGGCCTCGTCAACGTGATCCTTCCGAACGGCTCCCGCTACTACGTGGACCACGCTCATCCCGAGTACTCGAGCCCCGAATGCTCGAACGCCCGCGATGTCGTCATCTGGGACAAGGCGGGCGAGCGCATCCTCGAGGATTCGATCGAGGCCGCGCGGAACGTGGTGCCCGATGGCGAGCAGTCTTCATCTACAAGAACAACTCAGACGGCAAGGGGAACTCGTACGGCTGCCACGAGAACTACCTCGTGGACCGCCAGACCCCCTTCCCCAACCTCGTGAAGCACATCACCCCGTTCTTTGCCACGCGACAGGTCTTCACCGGCGCAGGGAAGGTGGGGGCCGAGAACGGCGCGGACGGGGTCGACTACCAGATCTCCCAGCGCGCCGACTTCTTCGAGGTCGAGGTTGGCCTCGAGACCACTTTCAAGAGGCCGATCATCAATACGCGCGACGAGCCCCACGCCGATCCCGATCTCTATCGCCGCTTCCATGTGATCGTCGGCGACGCCAACATGTCTGAGACCGCGACCTTCCTCAAGGTGGGCACCACCGCTCTCGTCCTCCGGATGATCGAAGATGACTTCATCGCGGATGATTTCTCCCTAACGGAGCCGGTCAAGGCGATGAGGGCCGTATCCCACGACCCCGGGTGCACGACGATGGTGGAGCTCGTCGACGGCCGCAAGCTCACCGCCATCGAGCTCCAGTGGGAGTACTTCCGCCTGGCGAAGAAGTACGCCCTCGACAACGACTTCGACGAGATCACCGGCACCCTTCTCGACACGTGGGAGCAGACCCTCGACGGTTTGGAGAGGGACCCCATGTCGATGAGCCGTCGGCTCGATTGGGTGGCGAAGCTGGCCATGCTCGAGGCCTACCGGGCACGCGACGGATTGGCGTGGGACGCGCCCGAAGCTGCGCATGATCGACCTGCAGTACCACGACGTCAGGCAGGACAAAGGCCTCTACTACAAGCTCCAGAAGGCCGGCAAGGTCGAACGGATCGTCAGCGACGACGAGATCGCTTACGCCGTCGATCACCCGCCCGAGGACACTCGTGCGTACTTCCGGGGCGAGTGCCTTCGTAGGTTCAGCCCCACGATCGTCGCGGCGTCATGGGATGCGCTGATATTCGACACCGGGGACGAGCCCCTCCGGAAGGTCCCGACGCTCGAGCCGACCCGGGGGACGAAGGCCCACGTCCAGGAGCTCCTGGACTCGAGCCCGGACGCCACGTCCCTCATCCGCAACCTGGGGGGCTAGGGCCCGCACGTCCCTGGAGGTGTGCCGCAGGGCCGGGAGGACCGTCCGGCGACCGGGAGCCGTCCGTCGCAGGCCCGGGATAGCATCTGTCTCACATCTAGCAACGAGGTGGTGCAACCGTGGCAGAAGGCGGAGGCCAGACCCGCAAGTCCCGGCCGAAGAAAGACGAAGAGCAGACCCAGCCCGAGGAACAGAAAGCGTCGTCAGAAACGACCGCCGAGGTCGAGGACCTTCTCGACGAGATCGACGAAGTCCTCGAAGAAAACGCGGAGGAATTCGTACGAAGCTACGTCCAAAAAGGCGGCGAATAGGGGCATTTCGGACACGCGGGGTGGTCGGGAACGTTGGTCGGAGCCTGCGCCCGCGGAGTGGCGAGGAGGGCGAAACGGCCTCGGTAAGCTCCGTGAGGACCCGGCCCCTATGCGGGCGGCCGTCGACTATCTAGAGGGGACCATGTGACAGGCGAATCGGACTTCGGAGCGGACTTCTTGCGTAGGCCCGTGCATGGGCCCGGCTCGTCGTTCTCCGAGCTCCTCAAGTCGCACGGGTCCGAGCCCGAGCCCGCCTCGAGGTTCGAGGGTCAGGTCCACGCGCCCGAGGGCACGACGGTCCTCGCGCTCGAGGTTCGACCAGGGTGTCGTGGTGGCCGGCGATCGCCGGGCCACCGAGGGATTCCAGATCGCCCACCGGTCGATCGAGAAGGTCTTCGCGGCCGACGACATGTCGGCGGTGGCCATCGCCGGGGCGGCGGGGCCGGCAGTGGAGATAGTGCGGCTACTCCAGACCGAGCTCGAGCACTACGAGAAGGTCGAAGGCGAGCGCCTTAGCCTCGAGGGCAAAGCGAACAAGCTCTCTCAGATGATCCGAGCGAACCTCCCGGCGGCGATGCAAGGGATGATCGTCGTGCCTCTGTTCGCGGGCTACGACGAAGCGCGCGGGCACGGGCGCATCTTCAAGTACGACGTCACCGGCGGCCGGTACGAGGAAGACGACTACCACGCCACGGGCTCGGGCGGTAAGGACGCCCGGTCCTCGCTCAAGAAGCGCTACCGGATGGACCTTTCTCGTGAAGAGGCTGTGAAGTTCGCCATCGAAGCCCTGTTCGATGCCGCCGACGAGGATGTGGGCACCGGCGGGCCCGACCTGATGAGAGGTATCTATCCGACCGTCGCCGCCATCTCCTCCGAGGGAATGGTCGAGATCCCGGAAGAGGAGATCCAGCGACTCTTCGAGCAGCTCATCGCCGAGCGTGCGGAGGACATCCGGGCACAAGAGAGCCACCCGGTCGACGTCCGCCGGCCCGGAGAGGAGGCGTAAGCCATGCCGATGCCTTACTACGTCTCTCCGGAGCAACTCATGCGGGACAAGGCCGACTACGCGCGCAAGGGGATAGCTCGAGGCAAGTCCGTCATCGCGCTGGAATACGAGAGCGGCATCCTCTTCATGGCCGAGAACACGTCGGCCACCCTGCACAAGATCTCGGAGATCTACGACCGCATCGCGTTCGCCGGAGTCGGCAAATTCAACGAGTTCGAGCAGCTTCGCATCGGCGGGATCCGTCTCGTCGACTTCAAGGGGTACTCGTACTCGCGCGAAGACGTCACGGCCAAGGGACTGGCGAACGCCTACTCCCAGACACTGGGGAACATCTTCACGTCCGAGGTGAAGCCCTACGAGTGCGAGATCCTGGTCGCCGCCGTGGGGGACGCCACGTCCTCGAACGAGCTGTTCCACATCCTCTACGACGGGTCGGTCTCCGACCGCACGGGGTTCGTCGCCATGGGGGGTGCGTCCGAACAGCTGGGCACGTACCTCGAGGAGCGCTACCCGAAGGACTACCCGGCTTCGACGCCCGATCTACAAGCCGCCGTGACACTGGGCCACGAGGCGCTGCAGTCCGTGGGCGAGGGCGGGATCCCCGTCGAGAGCCTGGAGGTCGCGATCCTCGACCGGACGAGAGCCCGCCGCAAGTTCCGGCGCTTCCCCGAAGAGGAGATCACCCCGCTCATCTGATCCTCGGGTCGAGCCCCCCGGGGCGCGTATCCTGATCCCATGGAGCGGCGGATCTTCGGGACCGAGAACGAGTACGGCGTCACCTGCACGTTCAGGGGCCAGCGCCGGCTGTCGCCCGATGAGGTCGCCCGATACCTCTTCCGGCGGGTCGTGTCCTGGGGACGTTCGTCGAACGTCTTCCTGGAGAACGGGGCCCGCCTCTACCTCGACGTGGGCTCTCACCCCGAGTACGCCACCCCGGAGTGCGACACGGTCTACGACCTCATCGTCCACGACAAGGCGGGGGAGCGGATCCTCGAAGGTCTCCTCAAGGCCGCGGAGGCCCGGCTGCGCGAAGAGGGGATCTCCGGCGACATCTACCTGTTCAAGAACAACACCGACTCGGCGGGCAACTCGTACGGGAGCCACGAGAACTACCTCGTCTCTCGCTACGGCGAGTTCGGACGGCTGGCTGAGGTCATGATCCCGTTCTTCGTCACGAGGCAGATCTTCGCCGGCGCGGGCAAGGTCCTGCAGACCGCGAGGGGAGCCTTGTTCTGCATCTCGCAACGGGCCGAGCACATCTGGGAAGGAGTGTCGTCCGCGACGACGCGGTCGCGGCCCATCATCAACACTCGCGACGAACCACATGCCGACGCGGAGAAGTTCCGCCGTCTCCACGTCATCGTCGGCGACTCGAACATGAACGAATGGACCTCGTATCTGAAGGTGGGCACGACGGCGCTGCTGTTGCGGATGGTCGAGGAGGGCGTGCAGATCCGGGACATGACACTCGAGAACCCGATCCGCGCGATCCGCGAGATATCCCACGACATGACCTGCACCCGTCGCGTCCGGCTCGCGAACGGGCGCGAGGCTTCGGCACTGGATATGCAGAAGGAATACCTGGCCAAGGCGCTCCGGTGGGTGGACCAGCGGGACGACCCGGTCCTCAAGGAGATCGCCGTCATGTGGGAGCACGCCATCACCTCCCTCGAGGGCGATCAGGAGGCTCTCGTCAAACAGGTGGACTGGATCGCCAAACGAAAGCTGATCGAGGACTACCGGGGGCGGCACAACCTGTCGCTCGCCCACCCACGCATCGCGCTGATGGACCTCGCCTACCACGATGTAAATCGGAAGCGCGGCCTGTACTACCTCCTCGAACGACGCGAGATGGCCGAGCGGATGTGCGACGAGCGCGACATCGAACGTGCGACCCAGGAGCCGCCGCAAACGACGAGGGCCAAGTTGCGAGGCGAGTTCATCCGCGCGGCGAAACGCAAGCGCCGGGACTTCACGGTCGACTGGGTGCACCTGAAGCTGAACGATCAGGCGCAACGGACCGTGCTGTGCAAGGACCCCTTCCGCGCGACGGACGAGCGTGTGACGAAGCTCATAGCCTCGCTCTAGTGGCCGCTTTCAAGGAAGGCGAGGTCGTCCGGGTCGTCGAAGAGGCGGACGACATCGTGCGGGTCACTGTGACCGTCGACGGCTCCGAGATCGCGGCGGTCGGTTACCCGTTCATGCTCGGCCGCGTCCGCCCCGGCGACCGGGTGGTCGTGAACACGACCGGACTGGACCTCGGTCTCGGTACCGGGGGAGCGGGGTTCATCCTCTGGAATCTCGACGGGCCCGCCCCACCAGGGCCGCGGGAGGGACACATCGTCAAGCTCCGCTACACCCCCTGGCAGACCGAGGTCGCCTCGGTGGAGGCCCAGGAGAGCCCACATCACGCTCGCCTCGAGACCGTCGAGTCGATCGAGGGGATGCCTGTGGTGACCGCGAGCCTGCACTCTCAGGTCGCAGCGATCGCCGCCGGCATCAAGGCGGCCGAATCTGGGGCCCGCGTCGGGTACCTCATGACGGATGGGGGAGCCCTTCCTCTCGCCTGGAGCAACCTCGTCCGGGAGTTGCGTCGAGCGGAGCTGATCGACGTCAGCTGCACCTGCGGCCATGCCTTCGGAGGCGACCTCGAAGCCGTCAACATCTTCAGCGGCCTGGCCGCGCTGCGTGCCGTGGCGGAAGTGGACGTTGCGATCGTGGCGATGGGCCCGGGAGTGGTCGGGACCGCCTCGGCCCTCGGCTTCACGGGGATGGAGCAGGGGCAGGCCCTCGACGCGGTGGCAGCGCTGGGAGGCACGGGGGTAGCGGCGCTCCGGATCTCGTTCGTCGATCCACGTGAGCGACACACCGGCGTGAGCCATCACTCCCTGACCGCCTTGAGGCTGGCCGCCCGCGAAAGCACGACCGTCGTCGTGCCGGAGTTGCCCGACGACCAGCGGGCGGTAGTGGAGAAGCAGCTGGAGCAAGCGCGGCTGTCCGAGCGTCACCGCATCGTGACGGCGTCGGGCTCGGCCGGCCTGACCCTCCTCGAGGAGCGAGAGGTGCACCCGACCTCGATGAACCGATCGGTCCATCAGGTTCCCGAGCTGTTCCTCGCAGGGGCCGCAGCGGGCCATCACGCGGTCTCTGTGGGCGGGGCCACCACCTGAGGCGCGGACCCCGCCTATAACCCATCGATGAGCGGGTCCGCCGCCACCCTTGGATACTCTCGTCACATGAGACGTATCGAACGGCTCATCAATCTCATCGCCGCGCTGCTCGAGACGAGCCGGCCGATGACCGCGGAGGAGATCCGCGAGCGCATCGGCGGGTACGACCAACCGACCCACGAGGCGTTCCGGCGCGCGTTCGAACGCGACAAAGAATCCCTGCGAGCGATGGGCATCCCGCTCGAGGTGGTGCCGACCGACCCCTACGCGGAGCAGGCGGACGGGTACATCATCACGAAGGCGCGCTATTACCTACCGCAGCTCGACCTCGAACCCGACGAGCTGACGGCCCTGCGTCTGGCCTCGGATGCCCTCCTCGGCTCCGGCCAGGACTCGGATTCGGGTCTCCTCAAGCTGTCGATCGACTCGCCCATAGGCGTGACCTCGGGCCCACGCTTCACCTGGGGGGCCGACCTGGCCGCGGAGGAGCCGATCCTGGGAGCGCTCTATTCGGGACTCATCGAGCGGCGGGGCGTCCAGTTCAGCTACGAAACCGGCGAGGGTCGGAAGAGCTTCCGGCGAGTGGAGCCCTATGGGATCGTGCACCGGCGAGGCCGGTGGTACCTGGTGGGCCGCGACGTCGACCGTGAGGGCATCCGATCGTTCCGGGTGTCCCGCATCTCCGGGGACCTCGAGGAGGTCAACGTCACGTACGAGATCCCGGAAGGCTTCGACGCGGCCGTGCACGTCTCAGCCGCCCTCGAGATCCAGACCGAGGCGCCGACCACGACGGTGATCCGTTTCGACGCTCGCATGCGGTGGTGGCCGGAGCAGAACATGCCTTCGAACCCATCGACCGAAGCCCCAGAGGGAGCGCTCGACGTCGAGATGGTCGTCGGCAACCTCGAAGCGCTCGTCTCGTGGGTGCTCGGCTTCGGTGAAGGACTTCAGATCATCTCTCCGCCCGAAGCGCGCGACGCGCTCGTCGAGCATCTCCAGCCCTTGGCGGCTCGGCTGTGAGCGAGAACGGACAGGGCCGCCTCGGCGTCCGGCTCCGGCGCATCCTGCTCCTGCTTCCGTACACGATAAAGAACCCGGGAGTGACTATCGACGAGCTCTCCGATCGGTTCGGGGTCAAGAAGAAGGATCTGATCGGAGATCTCAACCTCATCTTCGTGTGCGGGCTCCCGGGCTACGGGCCGGGCGATCTCATGGACGTATCGATCGAGAACGACCAGGTGTTCGTGGACATGGCCGACTACTTCTCGAGCCCACTGAGGATCACTCCAGCCGAGGCGTTGTCGCTCTACGTCGGGGGAGCGGCGGTCATAGCTCTCCCCGAGATGGATGAGGCGGATGCACTACGGCGGGGTCTCGAGAAGCTGGGTAAGGCGCTCGGTATCGAGCAGGTGGGCAGGGGGACGGGCGGCATCGCGGTGAGGTGGGAGCCGGGTCCGGCGAACCATCTCCGGCTGGCGCGCCAGGCACTGCAGCAGAAACGGTGCATGCGGATCGAATATTTCTCCGCGAATCGCGGCGAGCTCAGCACCCGCACCATCGATCCATGGGGGCTGGTGGCCGCGCTGGGCCACTGGTACCTGATCGCGTTCGATCGTTTCCGCAACGACGAAAGGATGTTCCGCCTCGACCGCGTCAAGGAAGCGGAACTGCTCGACGAAGTGGCGGAGATTCCCGAGGACTTCGACCCGTCGAGGTACAAGGGCGCGTTCGTGGCGCGGGAGGAGCAGGACGTCGTCTCCTTCGAGATCTCGCCCTCGGCGGGCCGGTGGTTCGAGGACTACTACCCGTTGCGCAGCTCACGCGAGCTCGACGACGGATGGCGCGCGGTGGAGGTCACGAGTGGGGGGACGCGTTGGGCGGCAACGCTGATCCTCCGCCTCGGCGACCAGGTGCGAGCCATCGAGCCAGAGCCCGTCGTGGCCGAAGCACGCGCCCTGGCTCGAACGCTCATCGTTTCGCACCGCGGCGACGCCGCTTAGCTCTTCAGCGCCCCCTGGTACGACCCGAGCACCGCCGACCACCCCTGGTCGTACGCGTCCCGCATCCCCTGAGCGTTGTCTGCGAGCTTCTCCCACCCGCGATGCTCGAGGTCTACTCGCGTCCGATCCGCGCCCTCGGGGGTGAAACGGACCTCGACCTCGGTCGCCTGATCCACGGGGGTACCGGGGTGCCACGTGAACGCGATCCGCTCCGGGGGCTCCCATGCGGTCAGCACACCCCATTCGGCCTCCTCGCCACCAGCGGTGCGCTCGTAGAAGCGGCCGCCGAGACGGCCTTCCACGAATGCCTGCGAGCCCTCGCCCACGACGGAGTAGTCCTTCATCGGCCACCAGGTGCGCAGGTCTTGCGTGAAGACCTCCCAAGCCCGGTCGACGGGTGCCTCGACCACCACCGACGTGGTCACCGGATCGATCGTCGCCTTGTCAGTCACCGTGCCTCCTTTCCCCGACCTTCGCCGGGCTCTTTCACCGCTTCCGAATACGCGCTCAACGCCTCGTCCCAGAACCGCTCGACGAATTCCCTGAGTGCCTCTAATCCCTGCCGTTCCGCTCGATAGATGTGTCGGGCGCCCTCGCGCCGGTGACTCACGAGTCCGGCCTCACGAAGGATCCGGAGATGCTGCGACACGGCCGGCTGCGACACCGGCAGCCCCCGAGCGATCTCTCCGACGGATCGGGGCCCACGCCGCAGCCGCTCGAACACCTCACGCCGCGTCCGATCCCCGAGAGCATCCATAACCACGCCGGACCTTGAGTAAGTAGCCACTTATATAAGCTACCACTTAAGTCCTATCTCGTCCAACCACGCTCGCTGCGCGGGGTCTGGGGGAGTAGGCCGTCTCGAGACGCCGTGCGGAGGGGGGTCGGGGGGCTGCGGTCAGCAGCCCGCCGCGAGCGGACACAAGGGCCAGCGGGGCGCGACCTTAGGCGGTTTGGGCGGCGGCCGAGCCCATCATGCGCACGACCTTGCGGCCGGTGGAGCGGCTGGGCAGCGAGAACGAGAACGTCGATCCCTTGCCCCAGGTCGAATCGACCCAGATGCGGCCCCCGTGCACCTTGACGAGCTGGGAGCAGAGGTAGAGACCCACGCCCGTGCCGCCCTGCTCGCGGGTGGAGGAGCTGTCCACCTGATGGAACCGGTCGAAGATGTGGGGGATGTCGGAGGAAACCAGGCCCAGGCCCAGATCGATGATGTCGATGCGGAGCTCCTCGTCTTCTTGGCTGGCCCTGATCGTCACCGGACTGGGCCCCTCGGAGTATTTCAAGGCGTTCTCGATGAGGTGGCGCATGACGAGGGCGACCTTGGTCTCGTCACAGGGCCAGGAGAGTTCGTCGGCGATGTCCAGCACGATCTCGCGCTCGGGGTAGTCCTGGATCGTTTCGGCGGACACCGTGTTGATCAGTTTGGCGACATCGACCGGTTCGACGCGTAGTGACGCCTCGCGCGACTCGATCTTGGAGACGTAGAGCAGATCCTCGATCAGCCGCTCCAGGTGCGCGGCCTTGGTGTCGATCGTCGACAACGCCTCGCGTTGGTCCTCGAGCGATGCCGTTTCCACGCGCTTCAGCAGGGTGCGAGCGAAGCCCTTGATGATGGTCAAGCGGGGTGCGGAGCTCGTGCCCGATCATCGCAACGAAGTCTCGGTGGGTCTGAGCGATCTCACGCTCGGATGTGACGTCGTCCATGATCAGTACCCGGCCCATCGGTGCGCCGGGAACCCTTACATCGGTGACCCGGACCTTGTAGAGCATCGGGGGGTTGCCGGCCACGGCCTCACTCTGCATCTCGCCCTCGGCGGTCAGGAGCATCTCGATGTCGTCGTGGCCGAGACCACCGACCACATTGGCCCCCGCGGAGAACATGGCGGAGACCTGGAACAGTTGTTCCGCCGCCGGGTTGATCGCGACTATCTGGGCCCGAGCGTCCACGAGCACGATGGGGTTCGGGACGGCCTGGATGATCGAGGCGAGCTCCGACTCCTTGCGCTCGATGACCGAGTAGAGCTCGGCCGCTCCGATGGCGCTCGCGCATTGCTGGCCGTAGGCCCGCAGGAGGTCTCCGCGGTCCTCCACCAGTGCACGATCGGCTCGCATCACGAACACCCCGCGGGTGCCGCGGGCGGTCCGGATCCCAACGGCGATGACCGATCCGTCGGGGCGGTCGATGACGACGACGTCGATCGAATCTATGGCTCGTTGCACGTCCTCGTTGGCGACCACGTCCCGGATGACCGTCTTGTCCATCCCGCGGAAGACGCCTCGGTCGATCGCGCCGGTTTCGGGGTCGAAGAGGCAGGCGAATCCGTCCTTGGCTCCAGCCAGACGGGTTCCACCGTCGAGGATGTGCTTGAGGAGGGACTCGAGGTCCAGGGCGCCGAGGAGACCTTTGCTCGACTCGACCAGGGCCATGAGGTCCGAGGACCGTTGTTCCGCTCGCTCGTGCAGCCGGGCCCGGTTGATGATGCCCGCCGCCTGATCGGCGAAGAGCTGGGCGACCCGTAGGTCTTCGTCCGTGAAGGCTTGGGACCGTTTGGCCATCGCCAGGTTGAGGACGCCGATCCCGCGCCCCTGGATGCGCATGGGCACCACGAGGCTGGAAGAGATGGGCCTGGCTTTCGGCACGAAGTTGACGAAGGCGTCCGAATCGACGTCTCCCAGGAGCAACGGCTGCCCGGTGGCCAGAACGCGTCCTGCGACCCCCTCGCCCACGCTCGTTCGATGCCCCAGGGGCACATCGAGGGGCAGACCTCGTGAAGCGGCCAGAGCGAGGGTGCGACCGCTGTCTTCGAGGAGCATGATCGAGCCCTGCTCGGCTCCGAGCAGCTCCAGGGCCACGCCCAGCATCGATTGAACCGATTCGTGCAGGGGGGAGGCCGAGGAGGCGATGTCGTTAACCTTCAGCACGGACTCGAGGGCCTCACGCCATTTATCGGGCGAATGTGGCAGTTCGGTCCGGGCGCGTGAGAAGAGGGTCATACCGTTTCATCGGCCTGCAGGAAGGTCGTCCTGAGAAGTCGAATCTTCTCTACGCAGAATGACTGAGGTACTTAAACCAAAGGCATGCACCAGCCGATAACGCAGGAGTGGACAACAGAACCCTTCGAGAGGCTCGGATATGACAACGATTAAGGCTTCGTGCCCAGGATGTGGAGAGGTCGATCTGACCGCCGACGACATCCTGCTTCGGATCGGAGCTACGCGGTCGGTCAATAGCTACGGATTCACCTGCCCCGACTGCAGCCAGTTCATCGAGAAGCCGGCCGACGACCGGGTCGTTCGCCTGCTGCTCTCGGGCGGCGTCGTACCGGTTCCCGTACACGTTCCGGCCGAGGCCCTCGAGCTGCACAGCGGCCCCCCGATCACACACGACGATCTTCTCGAGTTCCACGAGCTCCTCGATGGAGACACCTGGTTCGAGGAGTTCAGCGGGCGCTAGCCCGTCACTCCCGATTCCCTGCACCACGGTCGCATCGTCGCTTGAGCGCGCCGTCACCCTAGACTGCGGGGATGCCCCAGATCGGTCCTATGGAGATCATGGTCGTCGCGATCATCGCTCTCGTCGTGTTCGGCCCCGAGAAGCTGCCCGAGATCGCTCGGACGTTGGGTCGGTACGCGTCGGAGCTGCGTAGGGTCGCCGGGGAGGTGAGGTCCGAGTTCGAGTTCGGCCTCGATGACGTCGAGGACGAGAAGCCGGCCCCGAAGCCTCGTAAGCCCCTGACTACCCGCTCGGACACGACGGACACCGCGTCCGAGGGAGACGGCGCTCCGTCCCCCGAGGAAGACGGCGCTCCGGGTGCCGAAAAAGCCGGCTCACCCGGCGCCGAGAGCACGGCCGAAACCGAACCAGCCGTCGAGCCGGCCGAGAGCACGGACACTCCGCTAGCGCGGGGGATCAATCCGCGGCCCCGGAGGAGCGGCAACGGGAGCACCCCCACGGACCCGGAGGCCTAGTGGCGACGGACTCCAGCCGAAGAAAGCTACTTCGCTTCAGACGCAAGCCGAAGTCCGACAGGGTCGACGCGATGACCGTCATGGAGCACTTGCGGGAGCTCCGCACGCGCATCATCATCTCGGCCCTCGCGTTCATCGCGATCTCGGTGATCGCGTTCTTCTTCTACGAGCCGCTCGAGGAATTCCTGCGAAGTCCGTTGTGTGATGTGCCTCCCGACAAGCTCGGCCCGCATGGCTGCGAGCTCGTTTTCACCAAGCCCACGGGTGGCTTCCAGTTCCGTCTCAAGCTGACCGCGCTTGTCGGTCTCGCCGCGACATCGCCGATCTGGATCTACCAGATCTACGCGTTCGTGGTCCCCGCCCTTACATCCAAGGAGAAGCGCTACTCGATCCCGTTCCTCGCCTCGTCGATCTTCCTCTTTCTGGTCGGCGCCACCTTCGCTTACCTCACCCTTCCCGTCGGGTTGCGGTTCCTCATCGAGCTGGGAGGGGAGGGCCTGGTCCCGCTCGTCGATGCCGAGTCCTATCTGAGCTTCGTGGGCTTCCTCCTGCTCGCTTTCGGTTTGACCTTCGAGCTTCCGTTGCTACTCGTTTTCCTGGGCCTCGTCGGAGCCATCACGGTCGAGCAGTTGAAGCAGCACCGGAAGACCGCCTTCGTCTTGATCTTCGTTCTGGCCGCGGTCGTGACCCCGAGTCAGGACCCCTACACGATGACGATCATGGCCGTCCCTCTGTATCTGCTCTACGAGCTGACGATCATCATCCTGCGCACCGTCATGCGGCGCCGGAGTCCCGCAGAGTCCTGAGAGCGAGGGCCCTTAGGCGCTCCGATATATTCGGGCTATGGCGATCAAGGGAAAGAAGAAGAGTCGCGGGAGCCAGGCGAGGCGTCGCCCGTCCACGGCTCCGCGCCCCGTCCCCGCGGCCAGGCGTAAGGACCCCTGGTACCGCACCACCACGGGAAGGCTGATCGCCGGCTCGATTCTCGCCGTGATAGCGGGCCTCGTGATCTGGGCCGTGATGGCAGCACAGTCCCGCTCGGAGGACCTGGCTGCGGAGCAGGACCGGCTCGTCGATTACACCTCCGAGATCAGGTCCATCCTGCAGCTTGTGCGAGTGCCCGCGAGTGAGATGACGCAAGCGCCCACTTCCGCGGAGGACGGCATCGGTTCGCTGGAGAAGGACGTGGTCACCTGGCTCTCCGCCCTCACGAACGCCCAACAGCAGATCCAGGGCGTGGCCGCCCCTCCGGGCATGGACAGCATCAATGCCGCCTTCCTCCAGTCAATCAACACCTACGCCGGGGCGGGTCGGACCTATGAGCTGGCGTTGAAGGTCGACGGAGACGTCGTCGAGGAGGTCCTGGCCCGAGCCAGCGAGCAACGGGAACAGGCGGGTTCGCAATGGCAGCTCGCTACCGACCTACTCGATGAAGAGCGCGCGGACGCGGACATGAGCGCGTCGGACCTCCCCGTGCCGGCCGAAGCCATACCGGGGGCCGCGCCCTCCGGATCCGAAGGTGGCGAGAACAACTAACCCCACCGACCAGCGCCCCACCGTGGTGGTCGACTTCGAGCATTCCTACGGGTTCTCGTTCGATCCCTTCCAGAGCAGGGCCTGCTCGGCCGTAGCCCAGGGTTCATCCGTTCTCGTGGCCGCTCCGACCGGCGCGGGGAAAACGGTAGTCGGCGAGTTCGCGGCATGGCTGGCTCTGCGCGGCGGCGGGAAGACCTTCTACACGACCCCGATCAAGGCTCTGTCGAATCAGAAGTACGGGGACTTCGTCGACCTGCATGGCGCAGAGAACGTGGGTCTATTGACCGGCGACAACTCGGTCAACGGCGACGCGCCGATCGTCGTGATGACCACCGAGGTGTTACGGAACATGATCTACGAGAATGCACCGGCCCTCGACGATCTGCGTTACGTCGTGCTCGACGAGGTGCACTACTTACAGGACCGCTACCGCGGGGGCGTGTGGGAGGAGGTCCTCATCCACCTTCCGGTCGACGTGCTGACCGTGTCGTTGTCGGCGACCGTGTCCAACGCCGAGGAGTTCGCGGAGTGGCTGAAGACCCTGCGGGGCTCCACCGAGGTCATCATCGAAGAGCAGCGACCCGTGGAGATTAGGCACTGGTACTTCGCTGCCGACGAGCTCGTTCCGATGTTCGTCCGCAAGGCCGACGGGGAGTTGGTCGCCAACCCTCAAGGCCGTCAGCTCGGCCGGCGTCGGAGCGGTAAGAGCAGGGGAGCGGAGCGCCCCTACCGAGGCGGCAAGCGGCCGCGTTCCCGAGGGCGGCCCCCGAGGCGAACCGATGTCATCGACCGGCTGTCGTCGGAATCGATGTTGCCTGCCATCTACTTCATCTTCTCCCGCAAGGGTTGCGACGATGCTGTGATGCAGTGCCTGCGCGACAACGTTCGCCTGACGACCCCAGCGGAAAGCAAACAGATAGTCACGTACGCGAGCGAGAGGATGGGCGACCTCTCACCGGAAGAGCTCGAGGTTTTGGGCTATGACTCCTGGGTCGAGGGTCTTCGGCGGGGCGTAGCGGGCCACCACGCGGGGATGATCCCGGCTTTCAAAGAGACGGTCGAGGAGCTCTTCTCCCGGGGGCTCGTCAAGGTCGTGTTCGCCACGGAGACGCTCGCTCTCGGCATCAACATGCCGGCTCGCACTGTGGTGGTGGAGAGTCTCGTGAAGTTCACGGGCGAGAAACACGAGCAGATCACTCCGGGGCAGTACACCCAGCTGTCCGGTCGGGCTGGGCGCAGAGGCATAGACGAACTCGGTCACTGCGTGGTTCTGATGCAGCGCTTCATCGAGTTCGAGGCGATCACCCGCCTCGCCTCCACCCGCACGTATCCACTCGTGTCATCCTTCCGGCCCTCGTACAACATGGCCGTGAACCTCGTGCGCAATTACGACCGCTCGGAGGCCGAACACCTCGTCAACTCTTCCTTCGCCCAGTACCAGGCCGATCGGGACGTGGTGCAACTCGAGCAGACGAAGGAGCGTCTCGATGGATACCTCGCCTCCTACCGCGAGCGGATGCGGTGCGATCTGGGCGACATCGATGAGTACCGGAAGCTGCACGACAAGCTCCGCCGTCTCGAGGGACGGCACGGGTCACGAGAAGAACGGGAGCGTAGGGAGCGGACACTGGAGGCGATCCACACGCTCGAGCCCGGCGATGTCATCCAGATACGAGGGGGGCGCCGGCGCGGTCGTTACGCGGTCTTGGAGGTTACGCAGCGACGATCGGAGAAGAGCCCTCGCGTCATGGCGCTCTCCGAGGAGCGCTCGATGGTGCGTTTCGCCCCGGCGGATTTCGGCGAGCCGCCTCGTCGGGTGGGGAGGCTGAATCTCCCGAAGGGGTTCCATACGCGGGATGCACATGCGCGGCGGAAGCTCGCTCGTGAGCTGGCTAACGTCAAGCCGTCCGCTCCCGTCCGCGTGGACGTCGATCGGAAGGGTGGCTCGGAGATCGAAGCTCTGGCCGATCAGCTGGAGCAGCACCCCTGCAGCGAGTGCCCCGACCTCTCCCGTCACATGCATTTCGCCGAACGGGCAACCCGGCTCGAGAAGGAAGTGGGAGGGATAGAGAGGCGGATCGGCCGGAGGACGCAGACGCTGGCTCGCCGCTTCGAGCGCGTCCTCGAGGTACTCGAACATCTGGGCTACGTGGACCGATGGGTGCTCACCCACAAGGGCGAGATCCTCTCGAGCGTCTACAACGAGTCGGACCTTTTGGTGGTCGAAGCCATCGAGGAGGGTCTCCTCGAGGATCTGAGCCCTCCCGATCTGGCGGCGGTGATCTCGGCCTTGGTTTACGAGACGCGGGGCCCCGATCCCGAGGTGGTCGCGTCGATGCCGTCGCGCGCGTCGGAGAAGGTGTGGCGGGCCCTCATGAAATTGTGGCGGTCGATCCACCAGGACGAGGAGGCCCGAGGGCTCGAGCTGACCCGGGAGCCCGATCCCGGCTTTGCGGCGCGGGCTCGCATGTGGGCCGCCGGCGAACCGTTGGACGAGGTGCTGGGATACGACGACGCACCGGGAGACTTCGTGCGGTCGATCAAGCAACTCGTGGATCTGCTGCGCCAGCTCGTCGAGATCGCGCCCACGGACGACCTGGCCGCCCGGTTGAAGGATGCAACGGATTCGGTCCACCGAGGGGTGGTTGCCTACACCTCCCTCGACCTCGAAGACGAGGACGACGACGGCGAGGACCAAGCCCAGGCCGGGGGGCCCTGAGAAACCGAGCCTGGCCCTCCGGGCCCCCGTGGCCCATCGGCCCCTGAACCACCAAGCCCTGACCAACCGAGGCCTGGCCCTATCGGGCCCCCCGGGCCCATCGGCCCCTGAACCACTAAGCCCTGACCAACCGGCCGTGACCGTGATCGAGCGTGAGTTGGAGAGCCCTCGACCCAGTTGGACTCCATGACATCGGTCGGCCCGGCACTGCTTCCAGGCACCGAGCCAAGGTCCTCGCGAACGGCTCCGGAAGCCACGCGATTCACTGGTACACGCGGTCCAACCTGGACCACAGGTACCAAGGCTCTGGTCCACGCGATTCACCCGGTACACGCGGTCCAACCGTGGACCACATGTACCGCGTGTACCACTCGCGGGATTCTGAGAGGAGGTCGTTCTCGCAGGGGCGTGGTGCAAGCGGTGCGTGCGGTGCCTGCGGTGCCTGCGGTGCGCTGCGGTGCGTGCGGTGCAAGCTGCACCACGTGCACCACGTGCACCACGTGCACCACGGGGTTGTGAGGCGGCCCCCCGCCGGAGCTTCCTCGATCTGGATGCCGCCTTAGCCTCGTGGATGGGAGGATGGGCCCATGGCAGACGCATTCATCGTCGACGCGGTCCGGACGCCTATGGGGCGCTTCGGCGGAGCCCTGGCCTCGGTCCGGCCGGATGACATGGCCGCCCACGTCATCAGGGGCCTGGTCGAGCGGAACGCCATCCCCCCCGATGAGGTCGACGACGTCTATTGGGGCGCCGCCAATCAGGCCGGGGAGGACAACCGGAACGTCGCTCGGATGGCGGCTCTCCTGGCGGGGCTCCCGGTCGAGGTCCCCGGCGCGACCGTCAACCGGTTGTGCGGCTCCGGGCTCGAGGCCGTCGTCTCCGCCTACCGGGCGATCCGCACCGACGAGGGCAACATCCTGATCGCCGGCGGGGGCGAGTCGATGACCCGGGCGCCGTTCGTCCTGGCCAAGTCCGAGCGAGCCTTCGATCGAACCGCGGAGATCCACGACACCTCCCTGGGCTGGCGCTTCGTCAATCCGAAGCTGGAAGCCGAGTACGGCACCCACCGGATGGGCGAGACCGCCGAAGAGGTCGCCCGGGACCTCGACGTCAAGCGCGAGGACCAGGACGCCTTCGCTCTCGAGAGCCACCGCCGCGCCATCGCCGCTCGCGACGAGGGCCGCTTCAAAGACGAGATCCTGCCCCTCGAGATCCCGCAGCGGAAGGGCGCCGCCATCACGATCGAAGCGGACGAGCCGCCTCGCCCGGACACGACCCTAGAGAAGCTCGCTGCGCTTCGCCCCGCATTCGTTGAAGACGGCACGGTCACCGCCGGGAATTCCTCGGGGATCAACGACGGCGCGTCGGCTCTGCTGATCGCATCGGACGAAGCGATGACCGAGAACGATTGGAAACCGATGGCCCGCGTGGTGGCCTCGGCAGCCGCCGGCGTTGAGCCTCGCGTGATGGGACTCGGGCCGATCCCCGCGACGAGGAAAGCCCTCGAGCGGGCCGAACTGAAGGTCGACGACCTAGACCTTGTCGAGCTGAACGAGGCTTTCGCGGCGCAATCGCTCGCCTGCATCCGCGAGCTTGGACTCGATCCAGCGCGGGTGAACGTCAACGGAGGCGCGATCGCCCTCGGTCACCCACTGGGCTGTTCCGGCGCTCGGATCTTGACGACTTTGGTGCACGAGATGAAGCGGCGCGATGCCCGCTACGGGCTCGCCACTATGTGCATCGGGGTGGGGCAGGGGATAGCAACCATCATCGAACGCACGTGACGCGAGGTCGCACGCTGGAAGATCTCGCCGCCGCGGGTTTGATTGGCGACCACCCCCATGACCTCCGCGATCACTCGATGGATTGGTCCGCGCCCGCGTTCATCGCGCAGCGCGGGGAGCCAAGCACTCGGGGCCCGTTCGCGATAGCGCGTCCCCGGTCGACCCAGGACGTAACCGACATCCTCGAATGGGCCAACCGTCTGAAGACACCCGTCGTCCCCTTCGGTGGGGGCTCCGGAGTGGTGCGGGGTATAGAACCCGATGACGGGATGGTCGTCGACATGCGATCCATGGACAAGGTCCTGGAGATCGACAAGACATCTCGTCTGGTTACCGTTCAAGCCGGGATAATGGGTCCGGCGCTCGCGAGCGAGCTGGAGTCACGCGGCTACATGCTCGGCCACGAGCCGCAGTCCTTAGCTCTCTCGACCGTGGGCGGTTGGATAGCGACGCGCGCGTGCGGACAACTCTCGGCTCGATACGGCGGCATCGAAGATTTGCTGGTCGGACTAGAGGCGGTTCTTCCCGACGGGCGCGTGGTTCGCAGCCGCGCCGCCCCCCGGCGGTCCACCGGGCCCGACGTTGCTTCTCTCATGTTGGGTTCGGAGGGAACGCTCGGGATCGTCACCGAGGCGACGTTGCGCATCTCGCCGATCCCCGAAGGGCGCAGCGACGCGGCGATGACCTTCGAACACATGAACGAAGCCGTCGCTGCCTGTCGACGACTGGCGCAATCGGACCTGGGCCCCTCGCTGGTACGCCTCTACGACAAGGAGGACGCGGCCATCTTCCTGCGGGATCACGATGACGTGGCTGCCGGTCCTTTGCTACTGCTCTCCTTCGACGGTTTCGAGAGCGGGGCGCGCCTCGAATCGGCTCGGGACCTCGCGGGAGGGCACGAGGCGGACGCAGGGCTCGTGGATCACTGGTGGGCGCACCGCAACGACGCGGTCGACGCATACCGGTCCTTGATGCTGAACGATGGCCTCCTTGGACCACATGCCCTCATCGACACGATCGAGGTGGCGGCCCAGTGGTCCAAACTTCGGGCGGTGTATCACTCGGTGAAGGAGGCCCTCACTTCGAGAGCGGACATCGCGGGGTGCCATCTGTCTCACGTGTACGCGGACGGCGCCTGCCTGTACTTCACCGCCGCCTCTGCTTGCGACTCCGATAGCGCGGCCCTGGATCTGAACCGGGCCTGGTGGGATGCGACGATGAACGCCACCCTCGCGGCCGGTGGGTCCATAAGCCACCACCATGGGATCGGCCGCACGAAGGCTCCCTGGCTCCGGGAGGAACTCGGCGGATGGTTCGAGGTTCTCGCCGCCGTGAAGCGCGCGGTCGATCCCAACGGGATCATGAACCCGGGAGCCCTAGGTCTGTGAGCTCGCCGTTCGGCGTCATGACTCTCATATGTAACGCCCGCTCGGGCGGTGGCGGCGTTGCGAAGGCCCTGCCGGAGGTCAAGCAGAAGCTCGGGGAGCGCGGCCTCGAGTACGAGCTTCGTTATACGGAGCGCGCCGGTCACGCTACGGAACTGGCCCGCGAGGCAGTTAGCAACGGATCCCGCTTTCTCGTGGCCGTCGGCGGCGACGGCACGGTTCACGAGGTCGTCAACGGGATGATCGAGAACGATCGCGCGGCCGATCCGGAAGCCGTCTTCGGCGTCGTGGCGGCGGGAACGGGTTCGGACTTCATCAAGACGTTCGGCATACCGGCGGCCCCCGGCTTCGCGACGGCTCACCTCGATGGTCCGGAATCGTTCGCGATCGACATTGGGAAGGTCACCTACATGGAGGACGGTCGCGAGACCGTGCGCTATTTCCCGAACATCGCCGAGGTGGGTTTGGGCGCGGCGGTGGTGGCGCGCGCCAACCGTCTCCCAAGATGGCTGGGACCCACCGTCTACTTCTTCTCGTTCTGGATGTGCCTCAGCAAGCACAAACAGGCGAACGTCGTGGTCGACCTGGTGGACAAGAAGTACGAAGGACCGATGGACAACCTCGTCGTCGCTAACGGGCAGTTCTTCGGTGGAGGGATGAAGATCGCCCCGAAGGCGGCCCCCACCGATGGGTTGTTCGATATCCAGGTCCACCACGCGCGCAAGCGCGAGGCTGTAGCGCTCCTCCCCAAGACGTTCAAGGGCGAGCACGTTCCTCACCCCGACATACTCGAGGCCAAGCGAGTGAAGGTATCCATCACCTCCGATCGAGCGCTTCCGATCGAAGCCGACGGAGAGGTGCTCGGGGAAACCCCCGCCACGTTCGAGCTGTTGCCGAACGCGCTCCGCCTTAAGGTCTAGGCCGGCAGGTCGGCGAGGAACGAGCCCAGGTCATCGGACAAGCGGGCCGGGTACTCGATCGGTAGGTAATGCGTCGCCCTCTCGTACACCTCGAGCCTCGCACCCGATATCGCGGCCGCGGTCTCTTCCATCTGTTTCAGAGGCGTGAACGAGTCGCGCTCGCCGGCCACCACCAGGGTGGGCGCCTCGATCGATTGCAGCGCCTCGGGGGCCGGGTCCCCGGCGACGGCTTCGAACATGTTCAGGATCGTGCGCAGATCGCAGGAGGCCATGCCCCGGATGAAGTCGACGAGAGCGTGCGTGTCCGCGGTCGCGGCGATGAAACCCGACTGGCGGATCAGACCGACGATCTCCGGGCGGGAGACAAAGCCCCGCAGTGGCCCTTGCAGGAGCCCCGCGAAGTGTTTGGCAACTCCGGCGAACAGGGGCAGGGCCGACGGGATCTCGAGGTGGCGAAGGAAGCGGGTTAGCGCGTAACCGTACGTCCCGCAGATGAGGGCGAGGCCGGAGACCCGATCCGGGTAGCGATGCGCGATCTCGAGCGCGATCCTCCCGCCCGTGCTCCACGAGGCTAGGGCGAAACGATCGAACTCGAGATGGTCGAGCACCGACATGGCATCTTCGGCGTGCGCGCCCGGGTCGATGCGGTCGGACTTGGGCTCACCCGAATCGAAGGTGCCACGATGGTCCCACGCGACGATCGTCCTGGTCCGGGCGACCTCCATGAGAGAGCCTCGCCAGATCGCGAGATTCGCTCCGATGCCGTTGGCGATCAACAGGGGAGTGCCGGGACCCTCGCCCATAACGTGCACCGAGAGGATGGTGCCGTCGAACGATGGAACCTGTTGCGGCTCGTGATCGAGGTCCGGTGAAGTCATCCGGCGCGCGCTCCACCCGGTGCGTGGGTATCTTGACGCACCGAATGGACCAGCGGTGTGCCCCGCTCGCGTTCGATCTCGAGTCGGTAGGCGTCTCGCTGACGGTTCGCCTCCGCCGTGTCCCACCCCAGCTCCTCTGACATCAGATCGAGAGCCCGGCCGCCCGCTCCGATCCCACCGGCCGGGTCCGTGAGCGAGAGCCGGGTCCGCCTCGCCAAGAGGTCGCCCAGGTGAGTCGCCATCTCGTTCCGGATGCAGTAGGCGGCTTCCGCCGCGACGGGGGCGAAGCCGTCGGCGAGAGGCTCGGTGTGAGAGTCCTTCACCGCGAGGTCCAACACGGCCAGGGCGCGATCTCCATACGACCTGATCAGGCTCTCGAGCGACGAGTCTGAAACACCAAGATGCTTCGCTCGCCGTCCGAGCGCGGCTCGGAGCGCGCCGAGGTCGCTGGAACCGAGACGGATCCATCCGGTGCGTGGCTTCGCCTCGACCTCGAGATCCGAGGCCACGCGGTCCACGGCTTCCTTCGCCATACGGCGATAGGTCGTGAGCTTCCCGCCCGTTATGCCGGTGATGCCCGGCGCGATGTCGTACAAGGCGTGACGTCGAGAGAGGTCCGCGGTCTCTCCCGCCTTGCCGGCGATCAGTGGCCTGAGCCCAGCGAAGGCGCCCGAGATGTCGGTGACCGAGAGGCTCAGCTTGAATGCGCTGTTGACGGCATCGAGGCAGTAACGCCGATCTTCGTCCTCGACGGTCGGATGATCTATCTCGCCCTGGAAGGTCGTATCCGTCGTGCCCACGATGACGGATCCCAACCAGGGGATCACGAACAACATCCGCTTCCGATCCGCATCGGGGATGAACGCCGCAGCTTCCGCCATCGGTATCTTGTCCCGGCTGAAGACCAGGTGGACGCCCTTGGATGGGCGCAGACGTGAGCGGGCTCCGCTCTTGGCCATCGACTCGATCCGGTCCGTCCACACCCCGGTTGCTGCGACGATCCTGCGGGCCCGAGCCTCGAACACCTGACCGGTAACGGTGTCCTCCACCAGGGCACTGCAGACGTCTTCACTTCCTTCGAGGTCTCGCACGAGCGCGTGATTGCAAACCGTCCCGCCGTAACGCCTCGCCTGGATCAATACCTCCATCACCAACCGGACGTCATCGGTCTTGCTGTCGTAGAACATGAATCCGCCCCGCATCTTGTTGCGCGGCAAGGGAGGGACGAGGGTCTCGGTTTCGGAACGATCGAGGTACTTGTGGCTCTTCTCGTTCTTGAAGGTGGCCAGCACGTCGTAGGCCCAGAGCCCGACACCGAACTTGGCTCGCAGCCATCGATCGGACACGGGGATCACGAACGGGAACGGTTGCACGAGATGGGGGGCCAAACGGCCGAGCAGCTCCCGCTCGGTCGAGGCCTCCCTGATGAGGCCGAACTCGCGCTGCTCGAGGTAACGCAGCCCGCCGTGAACGAGCTTGGACGATTTGCTGGACGTCCCGGAGGCGAAGTCATGACGCTCGACAAGCCCGACCTTCATGCCCCGTGACGCCGCGTCCAGAGCGATGCCCGCGCCGGTGATCCCACCTCCGATCACGAGAAGGTCGAGCGGCCGCGTCGCGCTCTCGGCGAGTCGCTCGAGCGCTTGGTCGCGGGATCCGAGTCCGCCCCCGGACCCCGGAGAGTGCTTCACAGCAGGCCCACGGCCCAGCTCACCACGGTGACCAGGCCGACGATGACGAAGATGGCCCCCAGCAGGATCAGGGGACCCACCCACCAGTCCATCTGATGGCCGAGGGGGTCCGGTTCCTCGCCGGATACGTGGCGCACCACCAATTGCGGGCCCCCGAGCTGCGAGAAATGGAGGTGCTCGCGCTTGCCCTCGACGACGTCGGCGACGCCCTGGAGGAAGTCGATGATCTCCTCGTCATCCAGCGTCAACGTGGCTTCGTCGAGGGAACGGCCGGCTCGGTCTTCGATCTTCACTCGGGGGTCGTCTCCATCCGTGGGTGGCTGGTTTTGGCTTATTCTCCCGCACATGCCCGCCGACACGAGGCTCCTGGATGAGGACCAGCGCGCCCTGGTGGGCCTGGTCCGGGAGTTCGGCTCGAACGAGCTGGCTCCTGCGGTGGAGGGCTACGAATCCAGGGGCGAGGACCCCCGGCCTCTCTATGGGCAGCTGGCGGAACTGGGCCTCGCCGGACTCCCGTTCCCCGAGGAGCACGGCGGCGGGGGGCAGCCCTACTCGAACTATCTCCTTCTGATAGAGGAGCTCGCCTACCAGTACCTCTCCTTCGCGATCGGCGTTTCGGTGCACACGCTGTGCTCCTTCGCGGTGAACGAGTTCGGCACCGACGCCCAGAAGAAGGACATCCTGAGCAAGCTCGCCTCGGGGGAGTGGTTCGGCGCCTACTCGTTGTCTGAGTCGGGTTCGGGGTCGGATGCAGCCGCTCTCGCCGCGAAGGCCGAGCGTAGCGACGGTTCCTACGTGTTGAACGGCGGAAAGGTGTTCTGCACTCGGGGGAACGAGGCCGACGTGGTGTTGGTGATGGCGCGTACGGGTGACGACGGGCCCAAGGGGATCTCGGCGTTCCTCATCGACAAAGGCACCGACGGCTTCAGCGGTCTAAAGAAGGAAGAGAAGATGGGCTGGCGGTCGTCGCCCACGTGGCAGCTGGCGCTCGACGACGCTCAGATCCCGGAAGATCGTCGGCTCGGCGACGAGGGCCAGGGATTCAAGATCGCGCTGGCGTCGCTCGATTCGGGTCGCCTCGGCATCGCGGCGTGCGGAGTAGGCCTGGCTCAAGCGGCCCTCGACGCGACCCTGGGATTCACGATGGAGCGCGAGCAGTTCGGCCAGCCGGTCGCGCACAACGAGGGCATCCAGTTCATGCTCGCCGACATGGCGACCCAGATCGAAGCGGGGCGCCGCGCTCTACCGGCATGCCGCGGCCCTACGTGACGCGGGCGAGGATTACTCCATGCAAGCGGCTCAGGCGAAGCTCTTCTGCACCGACATGGCGATGCGGGTGACGATCGATGCCGTTCAGCTGCACGGTGGTTACGGATACATCTCCGAATACCCGGCCGAACGATTCATGAGGGATGCCAAGGGGCTCCAGATCGTCGAGGGGACGAATCAGATCCAGCGGTTCGTGATCGGACGCCGCCTCACCTCGTGATTCAGGGAGCGGTGTGGGTG
Source organism: uncultured Actinomycetes bacterium (assembly GCA_963777015.1). Taxonomy (GTDB): domain Bacteria; phylum Actinomycetota; class CADDZG01; order CADDZG01; family WHSQ01; genus JACCXF01. The sequence continues at coordinate 691,478 of CAVZOQ010000002.1, read as the reverse complement.
ATCGGCCGGTGCTCGAACGGCGTCGAGAGCACGATCGTGGACTTGGTGGTGACCTCGAGCTTCGCCCTCAGGGCGTCCAGGATCTCCTCCAGGGCCTGCGTGCTGGGGGCCCTCACGACGACCGTGTAGGAGTTGTCGCCGGCGACCGAGTAGCAGGACTCGACCAGGGGGAGCTCGGCGATCCGGGCGGGAACGTCCGCCGGCGAATTCGGCCTCAGAGACACGCTGACGAAGGCGGTGATGGGGAGACCCACCTTCTCGAAATCGACATCGGCCCGGTAGCGCCGGATGACTCCGGAGCGCTCGAGCTTGCGGATCCGGTCGTGTACCGAGGACGGCGCCAGGCTCACCCGCTCGCCGATCTCGGCGTAGGTCAGGCGGGCGTCCTCCTCGAGCAGACCAAGGATCTTCCGGTTCTTCTCGTCCATACCGAATATTCTTCCGCTTAAATGGGTAATTGTCTAATACCATTCACCACGGGGGCCGAAAAGCCGATATCCTTCGTAGGGAGGATCATCCAATCGGGAGAGGGAGGGCCGAGATGACGACGACAGCCGCCGCGGTGCCCATCCACCGCGAGCCGAAGGCGCACGCCTCTCCACAGCCGTACGCCTACCCGCCCGAGCGCGAGTTCCGTGGAGCCTGACTGGACCCGCCTCCCCGGCTACAGGGACGTTACGGAGGCCGAGTGGAACAACGCTAAATGGCAGCGTCAGCACACGGTCAAGAACCTGGATCAACTCCGCAAGGTCTTCGGCGACCTGATCCCGCAGGACCTCTGCGATTCGATCGTGAAGGACCAGCAAGAGCGGGCGACGATGTCGATGCTGATCCCGCCCCAGATGCTCAACACGATGGAAGAGGACGACCTGTGGGCCGACCCCCTGCGCCGCTACATGATCCCCGCGTTCGAGGATCGGGACGCGGAGTGGCCGAGCCATCCACTTTCAGTGCGCGACAGCCTTCACGAGGCCGACATGTGGGCGGTCGAGGGACTCACCCATCGTTACCCCACGAAGGTGCTGGCCGAGTTGTTGTCGACGTGCCCCCAGTACTGCGGGCATTGCACGCGCATGGACCTCGTCGGCAACAACGTCCCTCAGGTCATCAAGTACCGCTTCGAGATGAAGCAGAAGGACCGTTACGAGGCGATCCTGAAGTACCTCCGCGAGACCCCCTCGGTCCGCGACGTAGTGGTCTCCGGCGGGGACCTGGCGAATCTCCCGATCTCGCACGTCGAGCACTTCGTCGGATCGTTGCTCGACATCGAGAACATCCGCGATATCCGGCTCGCCACCAAGGGGCTCATGGGGATACCCCAGCACTTCCTGCAGGACGAGGTGCTCGCCGGCATGGAGCGGCTGGCCAAGAAGGCCGACGAGCGCGGCGTCGACGTCGCTATTCACGCACACGTCAATCACGCCAACTCGGTGACGCCCCTCGTGGCGAAGGCCGTGCGGAAGCTGCTGGACATGGGCTTCCGCGACGTACGCAACCAGGGTGTCCTGATGCGGGGTGTGAACGACTCGCAGCCGGCCCTGTTGGACCTCTGCTTCACGCTGCTGGATAAGGCGAAGATCATGCCGTACTACTTCTACATGTGCGACATGATCCCCAACTCGGAGCACTGGCGGCTGGCCGTATACGAGGCGCAGGGACTGCAGCACTCGATGATGGGTTACCTCCCCGGCTTCGCCACGCCGCGCATCGTCTGCGATGTGCCGTTCGTCGGCAAGCGCTGGGTCCATCAGGTCGATGCCTACGATCGCGAGAAGGGCATCTCGTACTGGACGAAGAACTACCGGACCGGGATCGAGCACGACGACCCCGAAGCGCTGCAGCGGATGTACGAGTACTACGACCCGATCCACACTCTGCCCGAAGAGGGCAAGGAGTACTGGCGCAAGCGGACGGCTGAGTCGGTCACGGCGTAGCGACCGTTATGGAACGCTTCGGAATCCATCGCTCCGTCGAGCCGCCCGGCGTGCTTCCTCAACAGGCGCGCGTCCTCGACGTGGACCCGCCCCTTCGTCCCGACGAGGCGGCGATCGACGTCGAGTTCCTGAACATCGATTCGGCGTCCTGGCGCCAACTGTGTCAGTCGAGCGAGAACGACGCCACGGTCATGGGGGAGAGGATCCGCGCGATCGTCTCCGAGGCGGGCAAGATGCAGAATCCCGTGACCGGGTCCGGCGGGATGCTGGTGGGGACGGTGTCGGAGCTCGGCGAGCATCGCGTGGAACCGGCGGTCGGCACCCGGATAGCGACTCTGGTGTCGCTGACCCTCACTCCACTGGAGCTCGACGAGATCGTCGACCTCGACCCATCCTCCGAGAAGGTGCGAGTGCGCGGCCGGGCGATCCTGTTCGGCTCCGGCATCTATACGGATGTGCCCGAGGATCTGGACGACGACGTCGTCCTCGGGATCCTCGACGTGTGCGGCGCCCCGGCTTGGATGGCCAAGCTCGCCAAGCCGGATATGAACGTCGTCGTCATCGGGGCCGGCGGCAAGTCCGGCATGCTGGCGTCCGCTCAAGCGGCGCGCTCGGTGGGCCCCGACGGGCGGGTCCTGGGACTCTGCTGGCCTGAGGACACCCTCGACAACGCCAGGGACGCGGGGGCCGAGGCCCTCGCCGTGGACTGCACGGACCCGATAGCGGTGCACGACGCCGTGATCGAAGCCCTCGGCGGGCGCTTGGCGGACCTCGTGTTCGCCTGCGCCAACGTATCGGGCTGTGAGGGCGGGGCGATCCTCGCCTGCGAGGAGGATGGACGTGTCATGTTCTTCTCGATGGCCACCTCTTTCACTGCTGCCGCGCTGACCGCAGAGGGCGTCGGTAAGTCTTGCGAGATGATCATCGGCAACGGCTTCGTCCCCGGACATGCGGATCTGGCCATGAACCTCGTCCGTTCGGACGAACGCTTGCTGGCTCGATTCAAGGAACCCGCCCGATGACCACGACGCTCTTTCGCAACGGGACGATCCGCACGAACGTCGAGGCGAGCAGCGCCACATGGCTGCTGGTCGACGGCGATGGGATCGCCGAGACTGGTCATGGCGATGGTGCTCCCGATGCCGACCGCATCGTGGACCTGCAGGGTGGGGCGCTCGTCCCCGGTTTCTGCGATGCGCACGCACACCTACCCGCCACCGGGATCTACGCGAGCGGCATGGACTTCCGTGGGGTGCGTAAGGTCGACGAGATCCTCGACGCGTTCCGTACGCAAGGCGCGGGTGGGGGATCCGTCCTGTTCGGCGGGAACTTCGAGGACCCGCTGGACCGTTCCATGTCCCGCCACGATCTCGACCGCGCGGTGGGCGAACGGCCGGCGATGCTCACCAGAGCGGACATGCACTCGTGCATCGTGTCGAGCGCGCTCCTGAGCCAGCTGGATCTGAGCGATCCAGAGGGCGTCGACCTGGACGAGGGCGGGGAGCCGACGGGGTACCTGCGCGAGAAGGCGGCACGCGGCGCGTACAACTGGTTCGAGAACAACCTCCCTCGTGAGGAACAGATCGAAGCGATGAGAGCCGCCGCGCGCCTCGCCTACAGCAAGGGCGTTACGTCGGTGCACGAGATGTTCGTGGTCGAGTGGCGAGGGTGGGACTCGTTCGACGTCTTCACCGAGGCGATGGAGCCCCTGGCCCTCATCGTTCGTCCCTATCTCGCGACGACCGAGGTCGATCGGGTGAGGGCACTCGGTTATCGGTCCATCGGCGGCGACTGGTTCCTGGACGGCTCGTTCGGATCGCACACGGCCTGGATGAAGGAGCCGTTCACGTCCAAGCCTCCACCCGGCTCCCCGGAGCGAGGTGTCAGCTACAGGCGCGATGAGGAGGTACGCGACTTCTTCTTCGAGGCGCAGTCGGCGGGGATGCAGGTGGGCGTGCATGCGATCGGAGACGCCGCGATCGACCAGGCTGTCTCGGCGTGGGAGAAGGTCGCCGACGAAGGTGGGTGCCGGCGCGGTTCGCTCGCTCGGCCACAGGCTCGAGCACTTCGAGTGCTCGGTCGACGACCTCATCGCACGGTCGGCCGCCCTCGGCTTGCGCATCAGCGGCCAGCCGGCCTTCGACGCGTTCTGGGGTGGCGAGGATGGTCTCTATTCCGAACGGATCGGTTGGGATCGGGCTCGGCACATGAACCGATGCAGGTCGTGGCTCGACGCGGGATTGTGGGTGGGGGCCGGATCGGATTCGACGGTCACTCCGCTCGATCCGTTCCTGCAGATGAGCTCCTTGCGCTCTCACCACGTCGAAGAGGAACGCCTCACTGGACAAGAGGCTCTATTCCTTCACACTTATGGGGCGCATGGGTTGTCGATGCAGGACCCGGATCGCGGGAAGCTCGAAGCGGGCTCGGTCGCGGACCTGGCCTGGCTGGATCGCGATCCCGTGACGACCGACCCCGAGGAGCTCACCAAGACCGAGGTCCTCGGCACCTGGATCGGTGGCGATCGTGTCTGGCCACTCGAGGAGGCCGAAGCTTCATGAAAACCGACAGGGAGTTCTCCAGACCGATCGGCCGGCTGCGCGTCGACGAGGAAGCGATCGACGAGTGCCGCGCCCTCGCCGCGGAGATATCCGCCCCGGTCGAGGACCTGGCGCGGTCTCGAACGACCGTATCGATCGAGAGGGCTTGCCTGCGCCTGGTCGGCGTCGACGGGGTCGAGGGCGAAGGAACCGAGGCCATTCCGATCCCGAACCGGGTCGTCGAGGAGGTCCGCGACTCGCTGGGGCTCGAGCGCGGGGTCCTGGTGCCGTTCTTCCACGCGGTCGAGTCCGGCTGCGGGGACATCCAGTCCGCCGCGGATGCCATCGCGTCCCGAGAGGTCCGCCCGGAGTGGCCGGACGGGCTGGACCTCGACCTCGCCACCGAGCGGGCCAACAAGGAGGCCCAGCTTGCAGTCGACCGCATCGCGGGGGCGTCTAGCCAGCGGGCCGAGAAGATCGGCGAGGTGGGGGACGCCTCGAAGCCATGGCTTTACTTGATCGTGGCCACCGGCAACATCCACGAGGACATCCCGCAGGCCGTGGCCGCTGCCCGGAACGGGTGCGACATCATCGCCGTGATCCGGTCCACCGGTCAGTCGCTGCTCGACTACGTCCCCTTCGGAGCCACCACGGATGGCTTCGCCGGAACGTATGCAACGCAGGAGAATTTCAGGCTCATGCGAGCCGCCCTCGACGAGGTCGGTGCCGAGCTCGGGCGCTACATCCGCTTGACCAACTACGCGAGCGGGCTGTGCATGCCCGAGATCGCTGCGATGGCCGCGCTGGAGCGGCTCGACATGATGCTCAACGACTGCATGTACGGGATCATCTTCCGCGACATCAACATGCAGCGGACCTTCGTGGATCAGAACTTCTCGCGCATGGTTCATTCGCTCGCCGGGATCATCATCAACACGGGCGAGGACAACTACCTCACGACGGCTAACGCGGTCGAGTCGGCGCACACCGTGCTGGCCTCGCAATTCCTCAACGAGCGTCTGGCGGTCAGCGCCGGTTTGAAGGCAGAGCAGATGGGGCTCGGGCACGCGTTCGAGATCGATCCCGGCCTGCCGGACCAGATCCTGATGGAGATCGCGCACGCCCAGCTCGTGCGCGAATGCTTTCCCGACGCACCGCTCAAGTACATGCCCCCGACGAAGCACATGACCGGCAACATCTTTCAGGGTTTCCTTTACGACGGGATGTTCAACCTCGTGGGGGCGCTCACGGGTCAGGACATCATCCTCCTCGGCATGATGACCGAGGGCATCCACACCCCGTTCTTGTCGGACCGCGATCTCGCCTTGGAGAACGCCGATTACGTCTTCGGCGGCGCGGCCGCTCTGGCCGGCGAGCTGCGGTTCGAGCCCGGGGGCCTCGTCGAGCGACGGGCCAACCAGGTGCTCGAGGAGACCCGGCAGATGCTGCACAAGGTGGCCGACATCGGGATGTTCGCCGCCATCGAGGCGGGGATGTTCGCCGACACGGTTCGGACACCCGAGGGCGGCAAGGGGCTCGACGGCGTGATCGCCAGGGACGACGGTTACGTCAACCCCGTCGAGGACGAGCTCAAGAGCAGAGTCGGGGTGAAGTGATGGCTGCGATCAGACCTTACGGAGACGCGACGGACGACGGCCTGGTCCAGGTGTCGTTCACGCTCCCGATCGGGGAGTCCGAGCGGGCACGTCAGGCGGCCCTCGAACTCGCGGGCTCGATGGGACTCGAACGCGCCCAGGTTCAACACGTGAAGGCGATGGGACCGGACTTCACGTTCTTCGTGGTCTACGGCTCGTCGGTCCACACCGTCGATCCAGACGAGATCGAGATCGACGAGCGCGATTTCCCCGAGCTGACATCGCAGGAGATCAACCGCATGATCCGGGAGACCCTCAAACGCCAGCTCGTGGTCGTGGGGGCGTGCACCGGCACCGATGCCCATACCGTGGGACTCGACGCGATCCTGTCGATGAAGGGTTATGCCGGCGACAAGGGTCTCGAGTATTTCGGGGAGATGAGAGTGATCAACCTCGGGTCGCAGGTGACGCCGGAGGAGGTCGTCAACGTCGTTCGCGACGAGCGGGCGGATGCGGTACTCATCTCCCAGGTCGTGACGCAGCGCGACGCCCACATCGTGCACCTCAAGGAGGTGCGGGAGGCACTAGAGGCCGCCGGACTACGCGATCGCGTCGTGCTTATCGGCGGTGGGCCGCGCTTCTCGACGGAGCAGGCCGCCGAGCTCGGCTACGACCGCATCTTCGGGCGGGCCACCAAGCCGTCCGACGTCGCCTCCTACCTGACCTGGGCCGTGACCGAACGGGCCCTGGCAGTGGAGCGGGCCGCGGCCCCCGCCTCGTGAGCGACCCGGTCCGGGCGAGCCACCGCCTCCGGCTATCCCAGGCCGACGCTCACTACGGAGGCAACCTGGTGGCCGGGGGGCGCCTCATGGAGCTGTTCGGAGACGTCGCGACCGAGCTGTGTATCCGCTCGGACGGGGACGAGGGCCTCTTCGCCGGCTACAGCTCCGTGGACTTCCTGGCCCCCCTCTACGCTGGCGATTTCATCCAGGTGGAGGGCGAGGTCGCGAAAAAGGTAGCTCGTCGCGACTTATGGAATTCCGGGTTCTCCGGTACGCTCGTCAGAGACCAGACGTCTCCGACTCGGCGGCGGATGTCCTCGAAGAGCCGGAGCTGGTGGCTCGAGCGACGGGTACGTGCGTGGTCAAACAGGATCGGCAGCGCAAGGTCGGGGAGGGGAGTGGTTCATGAGAAGAGTGGATGGGATCCGAGCAGTCACTTACGACTGCTGGGGAACGTTGTTGAAGGACCGTGACTGGGAGGGCGCCATGGAGATTCGCACAGGCGCCCTTCGTCGTTTCCTGGATATCTCCGACGAGGATGCGCGGGCTCTGATCAACAGGGCCTGGGGTCATCACGACGAGGCGTGGAAGCAGGTCGAGACCTTCGGCCCGGGGCGAATGGCCGCGTACTGCCTCGAGAAGAGCGGGATCGACGACGACGAGTCCATCGCCACTCTGACGCGTGAGTTCGAGGAAGCAAGCCTCACCAACGGCGTGGAGCGCGTCGCGGGCGCCCTCGAAACAATCCAAGCTCTGAAGAAGAACAACATCCGGATCGGTCTCGTGTGTGACACGGGATTCACCCCCGCTCGCGTCGTGCGCCAGCTGCTCGACGATTGCGACCTCCTATCCGAGATCGAGGTCACTTGCTTCTCGGATGAGGTCGGCGTCCCGAAGCCGGGGGCCGAGATCTTCGCCAAGGCTCTCGCCGAGCTCGGCGCCCGTCCGCCCGAGGCGATCCACGTCGGAGACCTGAAGCGCACTGACATCGCCGGCGCGCGCGACATAGGCATGCACGGCGTCCGATTCAGAGGCGTCCACAACGATGAGACCGACGCCCACGAGGCCGAGGTCTGCATCGACCGGCACGAGCAGCTGCTCGAGGTGCTCAGCCTGATCTGAGCTCTGGATGAGCGAAGTCTTGATCCGCGATGCGACGGGAGCCGACGCGGCCGTCATCTCTGCGATCGGCCAGGTCGCCTTCCCCCTCGCCTACGAGGGCTTCATCCCCACTCCCATCATCGCCACCGCGGTCGAGCAGACCTATTCCGTCGAGGCGATCGAGCGCCTCGTCGAGGCGGCAGCAGCAGATGCTCACTTCCTCGTGGCCGAGCGTGACGAGGAGGTGGTCGGCTACCTCCACTACGACTCCGTGGGCCCGGAGCCCGAGCTTCATCGCATCTACGTCGCCCCGGGACAGTTCGGGGGCGGGATCGGAAGCCGCCTGATGGACGAGCTGCACGAGCGTATCCCCGACGGCACCTCGTACATCCTGATGGTGTTGGCCGCGAACGAAGGGGCTATTCGTTTCTACGAGCGACACGGATTCGAACGCGACCGGGAGGTGGATGGCGTGGAGCACTACCGCAAGCACATGGGCGTGGTGCACCCGCCGGACACGCCCCCGGTCCCCGCGCTGATCATGCGCTACACGAAGGCCGGCTCCTAGCCCTACCTCTTGGCGGCGTCCTTCACGCAGAGGACCGCCCACGGGAGGATCTCGAGCCGCTCGGCCGGGATCTCCGCTCCGCAGACATCGCATCGGCCGTAGGTGCCCTCATCGAGCTTGGCCAGCGCGCGCTCGACATCCTTCAGCAGCAATTGCATGTCGTCGTGCAGCGCGACCTGCTCGATGCGCTCGATGGCCATGCTGGTGCCCTCGCCGACGCGCTTCCCGAACGAGATCCCGCCGGTGGCTTCGGGGGGTCCCTGACATCCGCTCGAGCTCGGCCAGCAACTTGTCGCGTTTCTCATCGAGGCCGGCTCTGACCTCTTCAGACATGAGCGTCATCCGCCCGACCGCACCTCTCGCCGGGTCTAGTAGGCACGAGCCCAGGTGGCCCGTTCCGTGCCCGGCTTGCCGCACACCACGCAGCCGGACCCGGGGTCTTCCGGCTCGATCGGGAGGACGCGGATGGTTGCTTTGGTCTCGGCCGTGACCTTCTTCTCGCAGGCCTCGTCGCCGCACCAGGTGCCCGTCCAGAAGCCCGACTCGGCTTCGAGGCCCTGGCTCGAACGCGTCGAAGTCCGACGCCTCGTGGCTGTTCGCCTCGCGGAAGGATTTGGCGTCGTCGTAAAGCTCGGTCTGGATCCGGCTCAGGACGCCGGCCATACCGGAGGTCGCCTCCGCGAGGGCGAGCTGTTCCTTGTCTCCACCGGTGCGCGTGACCATCACGACCTGGCCCGCCTCGACGTCGCGCGGTCCGATCTCGAGCCGCACCGGGACGCCCTTCAATTCCCACTCGCTGAACTTGTAGCCGGGGCGGTGCTGGTCGCGGTCGTCGACCTTCACCCGGATCAGGTTGCCGGCGAGCTCGTCTTTCACCTTGTTCGCCACCTCGAGCACCGAGCCGCGCTCCTCGTCGGTCTTGTAGATCGGGACGATCACCACCTGGACCGGGGCGAGAGCGGGGGGCAGCCGCAGACCGCGGTCGTCGCCGTGGGTCATGATCACGCCGCCGATCATGCGCGTCGAGAACCCCCACGACGTCGCCCACGCGTACTCCAGCTCGCCCTCCTGGTTGAGGAACTGGACGTCGTAGGCCTTGGCGAAGTTCTGGCCGAGGAAATGGGACGTCCCGCACTGGAGCGCCGCGACGGTCACGCATCAGGCCCTCGATCGTGAAGGTCTCGAGCGCGCCGGGGAACCGCTCCGAGGGAGACTTACGTCCGGGCAGGACGGGGATCGCGAGGACGTCCTCCGCGACCTCCCGGTAGACCTCGAGCATGCGCACCGTCTCCTCTTGCGCTTCCTCGGAAGATGCGTGTGCGGTGTGACCCTCCTGCCACAGGAATTCGCTCGTGCGCAGGAACAGCCGCGTGCGCATCTCCCACCGCAGGACGTTGCACCACTGGTTGTAGAGCAGCGGGAGATCGCGATAGCTCTGGATCCAGGTGCGGTACGTGTTCCATATGACCGCCTCGGACGTGGGACGGATGACGAGCGGCTCCTCGAGCTCCTGCCCCCCGCCGTGCGTCACGACCGCGACCTCGGGAGCGAAGCCCTCGACGTGCTCGGCCTCCTTCTCGAGGAGGCTCAGGGGGAACAGCAGCGGGAAGTAGACGTTCTCGTGACCCGTCGCCTTGAAGCGATCGTCGAGGGCACGCTGGATGTGCTCCCATACCGCGTAGCCATGCGGCTTGATGATCATCGTGCCCTTGGCCATGCCGTGCTCGGCCATGCCGGCGCGCTTGACGACCTCGACGTACCACGCCGGGAAGTCCTCGCTCTGTTTGGGTAGTCGGTCCTTTGCCATCCCTATTCACCCACGATCTGTACGACGACCGGCCGGGGGCCGGGTTTCTCGAGCTCCAGCAGCAGCACCCGCTGCCACGTTCCTAGTCGCAGTTTGCCATCTACGAAGGGGACCACGACAGAGGGCGCACCGACCATTGTCTTGGGGCTGGCCCCCACGGAGTCCTCGAGACGGTCGATCGCGTTCTTGATGTCGATCAGCAGCCCGGATTCCCGTTCGTTGATCACCAGGGGGCACCCGGGGGTGGGGGAGAAGACGGTCGCCTGCCCCTGCTCGACCCCCGCGTCATCGATCGTGTCTTGGATTTCATCGGTGATGTCGACGAACCCCAGCTCGCTTCCCACCTCGGCCTTGAACTCCGCTCGATGCGTCTTCATCGCGCCGTACTTTGCCCGCTCCGGGGCGGTTGAGCAAGCGACCGGCGGCGTCTGGGAGGGACCTTCGTGGATAACCTCGGGCACAACCTGTGGACATCCTGGGGACGAAAAAGAAACTTTCGCGCACCCCGATCTTTCTCTTCCCAACCCGTTGACACCTCTTGGGGCCCGCCTCTATCTTGACGAAGTCCCAAGCAGCAAACCGGCAGGGACTTTCGCCGGAAGCTCCGAGAGGAGCCTACGGAGGAGCCGGGGAACGGAGGCCCTTAGGGCGTCGCCGTTCGATGGGCCGGACGACCTCGGTCGTTTCGACTCATCACACCCCGGATACTGCGTCGGTCGACGTTGATGGAATCACCTCGGGATCCCGAGGTCGGTTTCGGAGTCAACCGGGCATCTGGAAACTCCGCTTGCGGAGGGACCAGGTGAAAGCAGACGGAAGTCTGTAAAAGGAATGTTGCTTGGGACTCTGATTTGGGGGACCCGAGAGGCCCGAGGACAACGCTCCAATAACCGGCTTAGGTCGGCTACCGAGCGGCCCCAACGGCCACTCGGGTCCCTCCTTAATTCAGCCCCTCTGACCTGCGGATATAGGTCAATCCCTCCAAACTCCAGCGCCGATCCGGCCGCCGAACAATCCGGCACAGCGCTCCGCCCCCCCGCTAACCGTTGACGAGGAGCTGACGCTCAAGCGATGCGACTCTTGCGATAACTCCCCGCGTCAGGTCGTCGAGCGCATCGGAGCGGTACCCGAGCCCTCCTATCTCATCGACCCGCAGATGCTCGGCCAGCTCTACCTCGGCAACCTGCGCTTCGAGGCAGGTCTAGTGCTCAGTTCAGAACCATGTAAGCGACCTTCACCGTCGCGGGGGATACGGGAGCCTTGTTGAGGTAGATGGTGAACGATCCCGCCGCCGGTACCGCCGCCTGTACGAAGAAGCCCCCGGTGCGCTGCACGGTGGCGATGACCATGCTGTTGGTCGTGACCCCCGCGTGCGAGACGGTCTTGGACTTGGTGCCCGACGCCACGGTCGTCACGCCGCTGCGGTTCTTGAACTCGAGCTTGCCCGTAGTGCGCAGAGCGACGCCGTTGGTGCTCTCCGCGAGCACTCCGACTGCCGTCGTTGCTTCGACCTGCGACCCCGTAGCCGCCAAAGATGTTCTCGCCATAGACGCCGCTCGCTGTTGAGGAGCGTGGAGTCGCCAAACACCCCGTTCGCAGTTAGACGAATAACCCCGCTACACCCGCTCCGCCTCCAGTGCTGCTCCCGGAAGCCCACAGACGCCGTCGCTGACGGCCGCCGTCGTGAAGCCCGCCGAGCCCGATCCCCATTCGTCGTGGTGAACGTTGGTGCCGGCCGTGGCGGTGGTGACCATGTCCCGCCCTTACCGGATCGCCGTTATCCGCGTTGGCCACCGGGATGGCGATCATGGCGAAGATGCCCAGTACCACCAAGGTTATGAAGGTCTTTCGGATAGAACCCATCTTCGATCCCCTCTCTCCCAGCGGGGCTGCCGATGGGCACCCTGTGCGCCGGTCTAGGCAACCTCGTGTAGGACCAGGGTCGCGTGAGCTATCTGGAAGAACAAGGGGGAACGCTCAGGAGTGGTTCACTCTCACGTCATCGGAGGTCGCCCAGGGGCAATCATCGAAGAAAACCCGCACGTCGGAGACATACCTCAGCAGGGCCCGTGAAAGAAAGTTCTCTAACGAGCGACCCACCCCTCGAACCCCGAGCATGAGGGGAGGGGTCCACTTCGTGGCTACTTCATCACTTCGTTGTACACGCCGCAGGTGCTGCATCTGATGGTCAGCCCATAAAGATGGCTCTGGTTCACGCCCTCCGCCATTGCTTGAAGGCAGGATCCGCACTCCAATATCAGTCCTGCGGCCGCCCCGCCTTTGATAACGATCCCCCGACACGTGGGGGCGATCACCAGGGGGTCTTCACGCTGCGGGGATGGGACGACAACGAGTGATACACGCTCAGCCTTCATTCGCCCCGATTCAAAGTGTTCTTTGGAAATCCACACGAGACTCAGGCCCATGCAACCCCCGGGCCTGAGTCTCAGGAGATTCCCCTCAACTCCGCTGGGCCCATGCTACCCGAGGATTGGTAAATTAACCCAGCTAGAACGAAGACCACCTAAAAGGGGTCCCTACCGGAGTCCCCTCGGGCGAGTGTCTCTGGCGATTCGGCCAAACCCCATTGAACTGGGAATTAGAGAGTCCTACGCTACCCAAGTCATACGAGGATAAGGGGGGACCCCTGCTGCGCCAGCTTCGGAAACGACTTACTTACACGAACGTCGTCTCAACCCTAACGCTCTTCCTAGTTCTTGGAACGGGCACTGCTTACGCAACACATCTCATCGTCAACAGCTCGGACGTCGTCGACGGCTCTCTCGTCAGCGCGGATCTGAAGAACGGGGGGGCCGTCAAGGCTGCAGACGTCGTGAGCAACGCGCTTACCGGAGGGACGATAAATGAGTCGACGCTCGCCCAGGTCCCGAGCGCCACGCTCGGCGGGCTGGGCCGCTCCGCTGCCACGCCGGACGGCGAGGATGCCTGCAACCCAGACACCTCGACGTACGTCCGCTGCGTCCAGCTCGCTATGACCCTGCCGACTCCCGGGCGCGTGCTGCTGAACGGGCGCATCACTTCTTACGGCTCCGGCAGAGCCCAATGCCGTTGGGGAGGGGTCGTCTCGTCTGGCGCTGTGGAAGTCATCACGGACGGCAATGGGAAAGAACTCTCATTGATCGGCATGACGGGTGCCTTCCCTGCCGGAACGTACACCTTCGCCATCGAGTGCGCCGACCCTTATGGAAGTAGCGTCATCTACACTGATGCCTGGATCACTGGGGCGGCCATCTCGCCGAGCTGACTCCCCCCCTCTCCCGCGGCGCTCCCGAAAGCTCTCGAGCTGCCTGCCGAGCACGTATTCGAAGCTCGATCGTCCCGACCATCTCCGGGAACTTCACGGGCATCGAGATACCCTCACGCTTCCCAGCATCTTGCTTGGTGCTATCCATCCGCTACCTCCTCGCTCGAGGGCAGGACTATCAATCCCGCCTTATCGATCGTCGGATTGCCGACCACGAAGTCCTGCCTGATCCCTGACCGCGGTTTTCGGGCACGCCATCCGTCTCCATTCCGTGAGAGGACTGCAAAATATCCCTTCCAAGCGAGGAGATTCCGCCTGTCTTTCGAGGCCGGATAACTGAAAGGTTTTCGCTCGCTAGTGACGTGCGTTTATGCAGGTCAGCACACCGTTTACGCAGCTACAACGCTCCAATAACCGGTGAGAGCCGGCTACCGAGCGGCCCCAACGGCCACTCGGGTCCCTCCTTTATTCACCCTCTGACCTGCACGTATAGAAAATTGGCAGCGATCATTGAGCGAACTTCCACCGAAGGTAATACGGTGCTGACCGGTTCGTTCTTCACTGCAAGGGTGAAGGGCGTCCCAAATCGGAAGGTGGGGGCCATGACTACTCAGAACCGTCAGGAGTGGGCTACTGCGCGTGGGAGGCGATCTCGTTCTCGCGTGCCTCGTGCTGGCGCGGTCCTTGGAGGGGTGGTTTTGCTCGTCTCAATCCTACCGATGGGAGCTGCCGACGCTGCCCCCAATTGCTTCGGGAGGCCCGCCACCATCGTGGGGACCGAAGGCAACGACAACCTCCGAGGTACCTCACGTGCAGATGTCATCGTCGGTCTCGGTGGACGCGATGAGATCAACGGTCTGGGTGGCGTGGATCGTCTGTGTGGGCAGCGTGGTCCGGACACTGTTTCGGGGGGTCCAGGCAGCGACAAGCTATCTGGGGGCGAAACTTCTGATCAACTCTCCGGCGGTGACGGGAATGACCTCCTAGATGGCAACACGGGCTATGACCAGCTGAACGGCGATCTAGGTACGGATGTCGCTTCCTATAGTTATGGGGCAAATGAGGGACTGGGGGTGGATCTAGCCCAAGGATTTGCAGTGGGAGGCCAGACAAGTGCTGAAAACGAATACTTAGACCAGGACTCTCTCTCGGGTATAGAGAATGTGATCGGTACCCGGTTCGCCGATAGTTTCCATGGGGACACGAAATCGAATGCCTTTTATGGCGGTGACGATATGGACTCGCTTTGGGGTTCAGGGGGTAATGATCGTCTCTACGCAGAAGCCGGCAATGACACCGTTTACGGCGATGCGGGAAACGACGTCATGAACGGTGGGTCTGGTGATGACTCGGTGAGCTATTACCAATCGCCCGGCCCGGTGATCGTCAATCTATCCACCGGAAAAGCCAGCGGTCGAGGATCTGACACCGTTTCACAATTCGAATGGCTAGACGGAACGGATTTCGATGACTTGCTGATTGGAGACGACGGGCCCAATCGATTCCACGGACGAGATGGCAACGATATCGTGCGCGGACTTGGTGGGGATGACTTCGTTGATCCGGGATGGTACGGAAATGACAAGGCATACGGTGGAGCTGGCGATGATCTTTACCCTGGTCAAGCAGGTGAAGACCAATACTTCGGAGGACCAGGGATCGACGAAGTCACGTTTTCATATTTCGCTCTGTCGGGCGGCGTAACGGCCAGTCTGAGCACAGGAGTGGCTTCCGGGCCGGATGGAACGGTGACTCTGTCGGGAGTGGAGAACCTGTCGGGCTCGTGGGGCGATGATCGGCTGGAGGGAGGGCCGGGCCCGAACGAAGTGCGGGGTGGCGGTGGAGGAGACGACACGATAACCGTGGTCGACGGAGTGAACGGAAACGATATCGCCAATGGTGAAGACGGTTCGGATACGTGCGACGCCGATCCAGGTGATGTCGTTCTTGGGTGCGAGCTACCCTAGCTATCCGGAGGAATTCGGCTAGACGCTCCGTTGGACCAGCTCATGAATGCGATCCCCACCGCCCTTTGTGATCGGCTCACCGTGTCCAACTCCCACCACCTGCGGGTCGAGCTTCGCCATGAGATTCAGCGACGCGGCGTGCTGCGTCTTGTTCAGATTGAACGCCTTCCAGCCGGCGCTGAAGTCTGGCCAGGTCGCGATGGCGTCGCCGGCGATCAGCAGGCGCCGATCCGGCCAGTAGAACGCGAGGTGGCCGGGTGAGTGGCCTGGGGCATGCAGTACCTGGAGTGGCCCCACGTTGTCTCCGTTGCCGACCACCTCATCGACCGGGCAGGGTGGATGCTTGCCGAGGCCCATGGCCAGTCCAAATTGGAGGTGATAGACGCGCAGCGGATGCGTGGGCTTGAGCGACACCGGCTGAGCCTTTCGCTGACCCGCGATGATGTCTGCCTCCCATTCGTGGCAATAGACGGTTGCACCGCTGTGGCGCTTGAGGGCCGCGACTCCACCGAGATGGGAGCGGTGACCGTGGGTCAACACGATACGTTTCAGGTCTGAGGCAGTACGGCCCAGCCGCCTTATCTCTTCCAATACCCGATGACCGTCGGTATCGAACAGGGTGTCGATGAGGGTCAGCTCGGAGCCGGTGTCAAAAAGAAACGCGTGCACCCGACCCCCTTGTCGCTGTCCCATGCTGTAAACGCCGGGTGCGATCTCCATGTCTTGGTCCTTTCAGTCGGTCCCAAACGAGCGGTGAACCACTTCAGCCCAGAAACGCAGCAAGGTCTAACGGGGTCACGCTGGGTATGGGAGCCCTGTCGTCACCGCGGGGCCACTCGCTTGGATCGCGGTCCCATGTCAATTCCACCTCTATGCCGTCTGGATCATGCAGGTAAAGGCCGATGCTGTTGCCATGGTCACTCGCAGTGAGGATTTCGACACCTTTCGAGACAACGCGCCTAGCAGCCTCGATGAGGGCATCTCGCGTCGGAAACAGGAGAGCGAAGTGCAGGATCCCTGTGTTGTTTGGTGGGGGGGCGGGCGCCCCCTCGGTCTGAGCGACGTTCAACGCAAGGTGATGATGATATTCATCGTTGAAGGCGAGAAAGCTGATCTTTTCGCCGTACCGCATCGTCGGGGTGAATCCAAGAACATCCCGGTAGAACGTTTCCGATCGGGCGAGATCCGAGACCTTCAGATGCACATGTCCGATCGAGGCTTCCATCAGCTCGCCGCTTGTTTCGTCGAGGGTGACTCGTAAACGTCCATCAATGAGCTCTTCATCTCTCCGAACCTGTCCTTCCCGAGAAGTCGCGTCCACGTTTCCTCGATCTCCTGAACGGAACCCCTCATGGCCTCCACGAGGCGCTTTCCTCGCGAGGTGAGGAAGATCTCGCGAGATCTTCCGTCGGTCGCAGTTTGTCGACGTTCGAGGTAGCCCCGGTCTTCCAACTCTCCTAGCAGATAGTTCATGGACTGCTTCGTCACGTTGGCCCGGGTTGCCAGCACCGACGGGGTTACGCCATCAGGTGAGGGGAACTGAAAAACAGACAGATGGGCTCGTCTTATGTCCGTATACCCGCGTGCTCCCACGCCGCTCAGAATTTGATCTCTCACGGTTTCCGAGAGAAGTCTCAAGAGGCCCCCGATCAAAGGCTCTGATGCATGTGATCCATTCGACGACGGCATCATAGTAAAAACACTGTACCATCTCTGCCCGACGATGGAAGGGCAACGAAGCAAAGCATCCCGGTCGCTCTGGCTCGCCTTGCTTGCAAGGATCGAGGCCGCTACTCTGCCAATAAGTGGGCGACGCCCAAGGCGGCGCTCATCGGGGTCGGCTAACCAAGGGGGGCGCTTAATGCGTGGAAGCGATGCACGAACTGGAAAGCTCGGACGCCGGGTGACGACGGCAGTCGCAATGGGAGTCGTGCTGGCGACTCTGATCATCACCGCCGCTGGAGCACGCGTCCTCGAGCGCGAACATTATTCGGGCACGGAGTCGTTCACCGCGACGATCTGCGGTCACAGGTTTGACGTAGAGGACACGTTCAGCGGGTTGTTCATGCTGAAGTTTCGCGGTCATCAGCCGACGCCGTACCTTTCCAACAACTATCGCTTCCGCAGCGTTCACACGGACGCCGACGGCAATGGGTTCATCATTCAAGGCAACGCCCTCTTCAAGGACCTACGTATAGAGCATGTCCGAGGCACCATCTACCGCTTCCTCACGCAGGAATCTGGGCAGCCCTTCTCGATCCGAGCACTCGATGGCACCGTCGTGCTTCGGGATCGAGGTCTGCTGAGGACGACCTTCCTGGTCGACACCAAGGGTGATTTGGACCTCGACAACGACACATTCATCGACGGGAGCTTCCGCCTGTTGAAGGACGCCGGGAGCCACCCTGGTTTCTTGCTTGAGGGAGATGAGTTCTGCGCCTTCGTCGAGCAGGCAATGGATCTGTAGGCGCGGAGTAGCTAGCTGGCGGTAGCTGCGCGGCCTGGTCGCTTTCCTCGAGGGCCGTGGGGGCACCGGCGACAGCCAATCAGGTACGTCCGATCCCGATTACGCCTGGGCGTGGATCGCCTCTCTTACGGAGTATGAACGTGTCTCCCGAGAAGCTCGATTTAGAGGAGAGTGCGAGATGTCCGTGCCGCTGAAGAGCGTTGGTGCAATCACCCTGTTCGTCCAGGACCCGCGGCGCTCCAAGTCCTTTTATGAGAGCGTGTTCGACTTGCCTGCGGCCTACGAGTATGAGGACGCCGCGGGATTCAAGTTGGAGAACACGATCATCAATCTGCTTGAGGTGCCGGCGGCACGCGAGCTGATCGATCCCGCCGCCGTGGCCGATCAGCAGACCGGGGCACGCTTCCAGCTCACCATTTGGGTGGACGACGCAGATGCCGCGTGTGCGGAGCTGACTCAGCGAGGCGTGGAGCTGATCAACGGCCCGGTGAATCGGGGATGGGGGATGCGCACCGCAGCCTTCTCAGATCCGGACGGCCACGTTTGGGAGATCTCGCAGGAGCTCTCCCAGGCGGAGGGGTAAGGGGGAGCGAGAGGCTAGGGGTGGTCGAGTGAGGCGACTACTCCCAGTGGTTCGGACGCACCGTAGTCAAAATACTCATCGCCGCGTTCAGCACACTTCGCGCTTCATCGTTTCCAGCCGCACGTCCCCTGGCAAAGTGGAGAGCTTCCTCACTCAACTCACCTTCCATGACTTTATCGAGAAGGAGGTCGAGAACTTCGATCGCCTCGTGGTCACGCAAGGTCGACGTGAGCCACTCAAACAGGGCATCTCCGTCGTAACTTGCACGCTTGCCGGCGACCGAATCCCAGAAACCCATACGAGAGCTATCGGCATCTAATCGGGATTCGACGAGGCCGCACGGCTCGATGATGGTCCCCAACTGGAGCAGCAGACCAACCTAAATGGGGGATGGCCCTCCCACCGCTGCTGGCCAATAATTGGGAAACGAGGCAGCCCGAGGGAAACTCTGGCTGTCTCTGTCCTACTGGGAGAGCCGGGGCTGGGCCACTGGTCTCCTTATCGCCAAAGGAAGGAAGCAGTCATGGATAAGAAGGCAAGCTGATCTCGCCATCCGATCACCCTGACGAGTTGGTCAACCTCGTCATCTCCCTCGCGGAGGATGACGGACTCACCCCTCGGAGGGCTGCGAACAAGATATGGCGGGCTGCAGGTCGCGATCACAACCGCATCTCCGAAACCACGCGGGAGGCGATCATCGATCTGGGAGACGACATGGTTGCCGGAGACCGGGTGGCGATAAGGGTCCTTGCGATCCTGTCTCTCGCGGAATCCCGAACCTTCTAAGCAACTAGCTTGCGGAGGGCGATCAGCCCTCCCGAACTACCCACCATCAGGCGGCGTGACTCCGAACTCCGCCAGCCAGTCCAGTACGGATGCGATATCGGTTCGCTGAGTCATGTCGTTTGAGCGACAGATCGCATCGCCCCAGCTCGTCACGGACACGATCATCAACGTGTCCTTCCAGAAGTGCGGACCACCCGAATCGCCGAAGCACGTCCCACCTTGGCCTGTGGCGGCTGGGTTCTGCAGCAGATGCAGGTTGTTCCGCGTCAGCCCCCGATACGGGGACGTGGAGTACCAGCGATCCTCGTTGTCCTGGAGGTTCGGAGGCGGCCACCCATCCAAGAGGCCGTAGCCGACATTCACGAAGGTATCGTCCTGGATCTCGTGTTTTGCCTTCATTTCGCTGAGGAACCCTTGGGGTGCCAAGACCGGGTACTCGCGGAGATTCACAGCCTGTTCGAGTACCACAACACCTACGTCGTTGTCCAAGTTGCGGGGGTTGTAGTCGGGGTGGGTGTATGTCGTTCCGACAAGTCCAGTCGGGTTCTCCCTGAAGTCATCTGGTACTTCGACCTGGAAGTAGGCGTAGGCCGTGGAGGTCCCCTCCGTGCAATGTGACGCGGTTAGGACGACTGTGGGCGAGATGAGCGTGCCCGAGCACCGATGCATGTACTCCCCTTCGTCGTCGTAGAAGGCGAGTAAGCCGACGAACGGATACAGGTTTTTGGTGTCCTTCTGGCCGCCAGTGATGGCCCCAGCTGAACCCGGCACGAGACCACATAGCACCAAGACTGCAACGATGACGAGCAACCGCCTCATTGACCCTCCAATCTCTCTCGGACATCGTCGTGGGAATCGACATCGTGGTGCGAATCGTTGGTCCCCGACCATGTCGCCTGTTCGCGCTGCTACGCGAAGACGCCGCCCTCAGGATCCTCGAAGCCCGAGACGTTCGCTCCGCGCGGAGGGGCGGGGCAGGGAACGGTCGGGTTCAGATCCTGGGGGGAGCAAGAACCCGATCGTTCCCTGGTGAAACACCCCTCTTGGCAAATATACCCATGCAGGGGAGCCTCAATCGACGAAGTTGACGGAAGGGTCGAGTGACCGCTCGCGGGGCTTTGGTATGCACCGGACTTACGTTGGTCGATGAGGGGATAATTGGAAAGTCGGGGGGATGATCCGAGTTTCCCGCGAGAGTCCCCTTCCCGCGTCCGGGTCTCCCCCCGACATCTCTAGGACGTCCGATGATCGGACGTCTTGATCTGGTTCCTGAATTCGACCCTTCGGACTTCCAGACCTGGTTCTTGAATTCGACGGGTTGGAACGAAATCCCTGCATCTGGACCCCGTAACGCGGCCGACGCAAGAGCGTTATCAGTGAAGGGTAGGAAGCGACGGTAGACGTCGCATAAGCCAAGGGAGGGTCTGATAGTGGACACAAACAACTGGTCAAATCGGCGCCGGGGTGGGGGACTGGCGGTTCTTCTCGCCTCGGCCGTGATCGCCGCCAGCGCGTTCATGTCCGTATCGGCTTCGGCCGGCGGAGCATCTTGTGATGGAGTTCCCGCGACGATCGTGGGATCTAACGGCAACAACGAGATAGATGGGACGCCCGGTCGAGACGTCGTTCAGGCTCGCGGAGGCAACGACGAGGTCGACACGCTGGGCGGCAACGATCTGATCTGTGGTGGCGCTGGAAGCGACAACCTTTCCGGCGACAACGGTGAAGATCGCGTCCTTGGTGGGTTGGGCAACGACGAGCTGGACGGCAACGCAGGGGTAGACCGATTGATAGGCGGCCCCGGATTCGACACCATCGATGGTGGTCTGGGTGACGACTTCTGCAGCGGCGAGGAAGTCGAGCGTTGTTGACGGAAAGCCTCGAATAGTTCGGCCAGGCAGATGCCCGGTGTAGTCGAGGAGCCGCCCGAGGTCACAGAGGTCTTGGGCGGCTCCTCATTCCGGCACAAGGGGGAGCTCGCCCGTATCGACGCGGTCTTGGGAGGGGACTGATCCCGAGGTCTGATTCACGAGATAGGTGACCGACCGGTAGAAGTCGTCAGGATGAGGCAGGTAGTCGATCCGGTTGAGCGCCTGGTTCTGGCCGGCGCTTTCGAGGACGAGGTCGCCGTAACCGAGAAGGCGCGCGAGTGCAGAGCGTTGATAGGTCATATCCGTCACCTTTCCGATCGGCATCGACTTGACTCGCCTCGTGATGAGTCCGGCAACCTCGACGATCCGATGGTCGGTGACGATGAATCGATCGATCCTCCACTCGACGAAACGAAAGATCATGAAGCCGATCGCCGCCGCGCCCACCCACGACGCCACTGTGTCGACCGAATCGGACCCGTTGTTTGGGCTCGTCACGAAACCGGCCGCAAGGCAAACGAGAACGAGGCCGGTCGTCATCAGGGCGGGAGCGAGCAACGAAGCCCAGTGCCTCCGGACCTCGAGCACGATTATCTCGCCGGTCGGGAGGTAGCGCTCGTGCGGCACCGAGCGCGGCATCAGAAGAGCTGCGAGAGGAACTCCGAGAAGCTCTCAGCGAACGCCCCGAAGAAGTCCCCCAGGCTCTCGCCGGCAGACTTCACGACTTCCGCCGCGTTCGCAGGGGACTGCACCATGAAGAACACGAAAAACGCGACGAGCAGCAACCCCACGAGCTTCTTTAGGCTCATCTGTCACATATTAGGTCTGTTTCAGGCACGGGTGACGGATTAGCCGCCAAGTCGATCGGAGGGGCCGTTCGCCCCTGGAAGCTCCCGAAGGAGGCCCCCAGGGGCGAGATTACGCGGTCACCAGAGACCCGTACCGAAAGCGGGTCAGCCGCACAAGGGGAAGGCCTCGCCCACCAGGGTCTCGAAGGCGGCGAAATCGGCGTCCGACAGATGCTCGATCCCGCGACCGTCATGGAGCTTCTCCGGATGCTTGTGCTCCAGGCCCTGCGCCATGATGGTCCTGCCGTGAATCATCAGCGTCCGGGGCAGGCCACTGAGCCTCGATGCCGTCCAGCACATGCTCGACTCCTGCGGGGCAGAGCCCGATCTCCTCGGTGAGGATCTCTGAGATCGAGATCCAAGTCGGCGACCCCGCCGCGCTTCGGGCGCCCTGCGGGGATCGTCTCGCCACGTAGCAGAAATGCGCCAATGCCGACGAACTCATGACCAGCACGCACAGCGCCGCTCCCACCATCACAATCAAGCTTCTTCTCTTCACGTTTCTGGCACCTCCCGATTGGCCTCACCCGACGAAATTTCCAGCTTCGCCCAATCTGCCCAAAACTTCCGCCCGCGTCAATGGACTTCGCAGGGAAGTTCTCACTGGTTCTCAGCGACCAGATCTCAGCCACCGTTGCGGCGGAGATTTTCGTCCCCGGACCCGGAGGAAACTGGCCCTTCTCTCTTTACAAGCGGGCCGGCCGGGGTCAGACTTCTGGAAGAACTTGTCAACTTGGGGGAAAGGGATGCGGCCGGAATTCATCGGGACTTACTCGACGAACCCCGGTGGGGGACTTCCGTCACCGGACGATTACGCATTCGGCTACGAGGCTGGATGCTTTTGGGCCGGGGGGCGCGGAACGTGGAGCGAAGTCAGGGACCTCGTCTCTCAGGCACACGAGACCTGGTTCCACATCACTCTGAAAGCCGATCACTCGCTCCTGCGGTTCCTCTCGGAAGAGGTATGGGACTGCGACCCTCCGGAAAAACGAGTGAAGCTCCTACAGGGAACCCTTCAGTGAGGGGGTCGTGGCCGGGATCGTCTCCACGCACCAGGAGACGCGTTTATCGAGCGGAGCGGCGCATCGCCGAGAGTAACTCCGGTCGTGGGACGATTCCGGTTGGGATTCTCCCAGTGGATACCAAGATCCAGTAGCCCTAACCCCATCCCGCATTCGAGTAGACCCCGCTACCCGTCTGGGCACATCGCGTAGGCAATCGGCGCAATCTCAGGTGCCTCTATTGCTGGTGCACCGCGACGCGGGCAGGCTTGCCGTCGGGGTGGGCACGAGTAAGGGAGGTTCTGGATGCGATACGGATTCACGAAGAACGGTTCGCCGTCTTGTTCTAGCGAGTGGGGTCCTATCGGTCCTCCTCGTGGCCCAGGTGGCGTGGGCCGCGGTGCTCGATGACGTCGAGCTCACGGGTGACGAGGGCACGGTTTGGGATGCCGAAGGCGACGAGACCTACGGGGTCGACGGTGGCCCTTGTACGGGTGTTAATGGCGGCGTCCAGGGCGAAGGATTCACGCCCGCGGACGACGGAGAGAACAACTTCACGAGCGACGTCTTCGACGGCGGTCTCTACGTGGTGGCCAATGGAAAGGTATTCGGCAACAACATCGAGAACGGTCCCGTTTCCGGTCAGCGGGTCCAGGTCGGCCCTCAGATGAGCAATCACGTACGGATCAAGCGCACCGATCGCGCCCTCCAGAACAGTCCGACGTTGAGATCGCTCATCAAGTTCCAGAATCCTGGAAACAGACGGCGGACGATGATCGTCAACTGGGACTCCGCCATGGGAGCCGACGGTGAAGAAGACACGAGGGACTCCAGCGCAGCTCCGGCGCTCGTGCACTCCACGGCAGATCGCTGGATGGTCACGAGCGACGATCCGGTGAACGCGAACCTTTCAGATCCTCCTGCGGTGTTCGTCTACTCCGGAAAGGGCGCGGCCGAAAAGGTCGAGGACGTCATCTACTCGCCGGAGGATCCCGATCCCGCCAACGGCATCGGCGAGGCCTGCATCGTCGTGCGTTTCAAGTTCAGGGTCCCGGCGAACAGCACTCGCTACTTGCTGCTGTTCACGGAGATGGGCCTCGACAACGGCGACGCTCGAGCTCAGGCGGGTAAGTACAACGATCGCAACCTCAACGGCAACCTGCTAGAGGACCTCAAGGGCTCGGTGAAACGCAAGACCGTGAACTGGGACTTGAACTAGTCGAGCCAGGCGATTCGAAACGGGGGCCGGGGCATCGCTTCGGCCCCCGTCTTCCTTCCAAAGAACCCCGTAGGGGCTCTGGCGGAGCAACCCAAGCTGGGGGAGGATCCCGGGGCCCTCAGGATTCGGAGGCCGGCGCATCTTTTCGATGAATCTGGTTAGGGTTCCTCCAACGGATACGAACTCCAGGAGCCCAGCATGGCCAAGGATGAGTTAGACCTCGAAGAGCCACAGGAAGACGCCGTCGACGACGACGAACCCCTGGCCGACCTCGACGATCCCGACCTCGACGATCCCGATCTCGACCTCGATGATGATGACGTCGTCGCGGCCGTCGAGGACGATGACGAGGACGACGATGAGGACGACGAAGAAGATGACGACGACGCCACGGCCGCTCTTCCGGATGAGGACGAGGAGGAGGGCCAGGCCAGTCTCGAGGAACTCCTCGCGAAGCGAGCGGCCGCCCGCCGGGGAACCGATGATGCCGACGATGACGCCGACATCATGGCCCTCTCGAGCGAGAAAGACGAGCCGGTCGCTCTGGTAGACCTGCCGGCCCGCGCGACTCCGATCAAGGCGGGCGAGGAGTTCGTGTGCAAGAACTGCTTCCTCGTCAAACCTCGCGTACAGCTCGCCGACGAGGCACGCGGCCTTTGTCGCGACTGCGTCTGACCGACTCGCGCTACTCCTCGGCAATCCATCACAGCTCCGGGCGCTATGGCCCCGCGCCACCGTTGTCGGGCCAGTTCGCCATCGCTCTTCTGTGCGGGGGGATCCTGACGCTCGCGTTCCCCGAGCCGGATCTCTTCCCACTCGCATGGCTGGCCCTGGCGCCCGTTCTCGCCGTGACGCGCGCGTGTGGCGCCCGGCGGAGCTTTCTCGTCTGGTTCGTATTCGGCTTGGGATTCATGGGCACGCTTCTGTACTGGATCAGCATCGTCGGTTGGGCTGCATGGGCGGCGCTGGTGCTCATGGAGTCGATCTACTACGGGTTGTTCGGTGCCCTTTGGGCGATCGCCTCGCGCCACCGGATCGCTGCACTACATGTGCTCGCTGCCGCAGCACTGTGGGTCGCGGTCGAGTACCTGCGCTCGATCGTCCCGGTTGTGGGATTCACGTGGGGAGAGCTCGCGCAGAGCCAACACAACGCTCCGTTCCTGTTGCGCTCGGCTTCATACGGCGGCGGTTGGGCGGTCGCGTTCCTCCTGGTCGCGGTGAACGCACTCATCGCGGAAGCGTGGCGATCGGTGCGCGCGGGCAAGTGGGGGAGGGGTGTGGCGGAGGTGCTCACCTCGGCCCTGCTCCTGGCAGCCCCTCTGCTGATCCCCGCGAACGAGGCTCGAGGCAACACCACACGCGTGGCCATCGTGCAGGGCAATGTGCCTCGGGGCTTCGAGGGGGACGTCTTCGATAAGGAGACGGAGATCATCGCCAGCCACAAGAGACTCACGGAGGACCTCGCATCGGAGGACCCGGATCTGGTCGTCTGGCCCGAGAGCGCGATGGGACTCGATCCCGAGCGCAACGAGGACGCCAGGAACGACCTGCGGGATGCCGCTCGGGCCGTCGACGCGACCATGCTGGTGGGCGGGAACACCGACGTCGGGACGGACCACTATCAGGTCAAGGTCTTCGAGGTGTCGCCGGACGGCGAGATCGTCGACAGCTACCAGAAGCGTCACCTCGTCGCCTTCGGCGAGTTCGTTCCGGCTCGGGACAAGCTCGATTGGATCCCGATGCTGGATCAGGTCCCGCGGGATGCGCAACCCGGGGACGAGCCCAAGGTGTTCGACCTTCCCGACGGTCCGGTCGGGACAGTCATCTCGTTCGAGGGTGATTTCGGTTCCCTGGTGCGGGAGTCCGTAGCCGAGGGAGGCCGGCTTCTCGTGGTCGCGACGAACACCTCGACATGGGGGGAATCGTGGGCCTCGGCCCAGCACGTCGCCTTCAGCCAGGTGAGGGCCGCCGAGAACGGCGTGTGGGTGGTCCACGCCGCGCTCAGTGGGATCTCGGCGTTCATCGATCCCGAGGGCCGCGTGGTCTCCTCGACCCCTCTTTGGACCGCAACCACTCTCGTGCGCGACGTGCGCTTCTCCGAGTCGGCGACGTTCTACGCGCGCACCGGCGATTGGCTGCCGTGGGGGAGCGCCGGTGCTGGGGCTCCTCCTCGTGGTGTCCGCAGTGGTGCTGAAGCCCACCCCGGTGCGGCGATGACGGCGAAGCGAACCTTGGTGATCGTTCCCACCTACAACGAGAGAGACAACCTGCGCGAGGTGGTGACGCGAACGCTCGCGGCGATGCACGACATCGACGTCCTGATCGTCGACGACGCTTCCCCGGACGGAACGGGGGCACTCGCTCACGAGCTCGCCGCCGAGGAGCCCAGGATCAACGTGATCGAACGGGAGAAGAAGCGGGGACTGGGCACGGCCTACGTACTCGGCTTCGGATGGGCCCTCGAGCGCGGGTACGCGGCCATCGTCGAGATGGATGCCGACCTGTCTCACGATCCGGAGCGACCTGCCGCGGCTGCTGGACGAGCTCGACGACGCGGACCTGGCGATCGGTTCCCGTTACGTCGAAGGCGGGACGCGTGAGCAATTGGGGAGCCGTGCGACGCGCTCTGTCCGCCGCCGCCAACCTCTACGCGCGCGCATGGCTCGGCTATCGCGTCCGGGATTCGACGAGCGGATTCCGCGCCTATAGGCGCGAGACGCTGGTGGACGAGGACCTGCACGAGCATCCGTTCCGAAGGCTACGCGTTCCAGATCGAGATGACACGCCGGGTGTCGACGCGCCGACCGACGTATCGTCGAGGTGCCGATCACGTTCGTCGAGCGCGCCAGCGGACGATCGAAGTTGAACAGGGGAGTGGTGTTGGAAGCGATCCTCTACGTGGCTGCATGGGGGCTGAAGGATCGCCTCTTCCGTCGGCGTCCCGGCCGGATGGCTCGCATCCGGAGACGAAGCCTGATGGCATCGGAAGTCCTGGTCCAAGCAGCGGGGCCTGCCGACCTCCCGGCCATCGCACATCTGTTCGGGGAGCTGGCCCGGCATCACGGCCGGATACAGCCGAACAATCCCCGTTACGGGGTCCCGTCGTCGCGCTGGAGGGAGCTGGCCGAAAGGGCACTGGAGGACCCTGACGAAGTGGTTCTCGTGGCCCGGTCGGACGACGAGGTCGTGGGGTTCGTGCGCTTCCTCTACAGGGAGAAGCCCTGGGGCATCTCGTGCGAGATCGAGACGCTGGTCGTGGACGAGGACTGGAGAGGCGCCGGCGTCGGCACGCGCCTCCTCGAGGCGACCGAGGAAGCCGCGGCCGCCAAGGGGGCCCGAGGGATCCGCGCCGACATCCTCGTAGGCAACGACGAAGGAGCGGCCTTCTGGCAAGCGCGCGGCTACAAGAACTTCGCCCTGCGCTTCGGAAAAGCCCTGGGAGAGGACTGAGGCAAATCCCGGCGGGGCTCCCCCTCAGGGGTACTCCGTATCGCCCATAATCTACGTTACGTTAACTAGACCAAGGAGAGCCAGGATCGACGAGGGAAGCTCCCTCCTCCCCCCTCAGGCCGGTAGGCGCCTCTGACACCCCCTTAGGCTCAACGCCATGTCGGCCTCCGTCTCGAAACCCGCGCCGGCGGTCATCGGGCTCCTGGCGTGCGTTGTGATTGCCGGCTGCACCGATCCACAACCGATCGAGCCCCCGCAACCGTCCCCCGCCTCGCAGGAAGAGTTCGACTCCGAGATGCGGACCTTGTGCGAGCCGGTGATGGAGGCGCGTGCCCGTCTGCTGCGATCGCGGAGCCAGGAGCAGCTGCGGGAGCGCTCGTCGCAGCTCCTTGCGGAGCAGGAGACGATCGCCGGTGAAACGCGAGACGTCACTCCCCCGGCGGGGGCGAGCGATGCCGTAAGCCGCTACGCGGACGGGCTGGCGGCGGCGGTCGAAACGGCGCGGTCCGTCCTCAGTGGAACGTCCGACGAAACCACCCGGCTCGAGCTGGCGTCGGACAACGCACAGGCTCAACTCGCTCTCTTCCAGGCGAAAGACGAAGCGCGGCTGCCCGAAGAGTGTCCGCCCTACGGCGATGTCGAGCTGGAGGCTTTCCGGGCGGAAGCTGATCTCGCCTGCCACCAGCTCGGAGAGGATCTCGCGGCGGCCGGGCGGATCGAGCTCGACGCAGGTTCGGAGCAGCAGTCCGCAGGGCTCATCTCGGTCCTCCACGACGTCCTTCGGGACTTTCAGAGGCGCCTTGAGGCCGCTGCTCCATCCGAGCTTGCGAACCCGCTCGTCGATCGCTTCCTCGCTCTTCACGAACAACGAGCTGCTGCATTCGACCGACTCGGCGCGGCCTATCTCCAGGAGCGGAGGGCCGCCTACTACCGGGCCGTGCGGGACTACCGCCGACTCTCGCTCGCCGCCGACGAGGTCGCTCTACGCGCGCAGATCGCGTCGTGCGTGAGGTTCGACCTCGACGACAAACGAAGGGAATGGCTAACCGTCAGGGAGCCAGAGGAGCGGCGTTAATGGCCTCCGTGCTTCCATCGATCCAGGGCCGCTTGCGCGTAGGACGGAACCGTGCCATCCGGGTTACGGACCAGGAAGATCCCCGACATCCCTAGGTCGCTGTGATTCTGGACGTGGCAGTGATACATCCACGCTCCCGGGCCCGAGTTCTCGCCCGCGACGATCTGGAACCCGAAGGAATCCCCCGGGCCCGAGGTCTTGTTATCGATGATCGTCGGGTCATCGGAGATCGAATCGGGCATGCCGGTTCTCGTGTCGGCCCACCGGTGACCGTGCAGATGGAACGTGTGCATCAAGTCGCCGTGCGTGATGATGACGAATTCCACACGCTGACCTTGATTCGCCTTGAACACGGGCGTGTGCGGGGCTCTCTTCAGGTTGAAGTTCACGTCGGACATCACGGCGACGAACCTCTTATCGGGCAACGGGTCGCCGGCACGCCGCACTACCAGCGCCCCGAAGAGACCGGAGCGGATCCCAGCGGTTCCGTGCTTGCCCCTGCAGTGGTCGTGATAGTGCCAGTAGCCCGCGCTGCCCGGGTTGATCGTGCCGTCGGTGCGAGTTTGCTGCGCAACCGCCTCCACCACATAGGTACGCGTGCGCGTGGGTTGGACACAACTCCGATTGACCGATGTTCCATCGCTGCGCACGGTGTACGCGACGCCATGAGGATGGAAGCTCACTTGTCTGTCGGTCAGATTCGTCAGCCGGATCCCGACGCACTCTCCCTCGACCATCTCGATCGTGGGCCCCGGGATCTTTGCCGTTTCGGGGGTCAGCCCATAGCCGATGCGTCCGTCGCCCATCTTCTCGGCGAACAGAGCGACGGTACGCACGGGGGTCGTGCACACCTGCGGGCGCGCGCTCTGCGACTGAGCGACGGTGGATACCGACCCGGTGAGGGCAGCCCCCAACACACAAACCCCCAGCAGGATCCGGTTGCGGGATCCCTTCATTCCATCCCCTCCACTTGGATCGACACCCTGACCACGACGCTAGTACAACTTCGTGTTCTCATGGCACCAGCGCTGCTGGCGCGACGCCATGACGACCGAGATACGAGACGCCGACGTAACCACTCGCCCGGACCCGGAGCGGCGCGGTGTGCGCGGTCGCATCCCGCCGGAGCTGACGACCGCCCTTCTTTACTGCCTGAAGGTCTTCCTTCTCGTAAGGCTCGGACTCGCCCTGCTTGCGGTGGTGGGCGTTGCGCTCGTGCCGCCCAACGAGCCGGCGGGCGTCCCCGGATGGCCGGCCCCCGACCTGACCCCGGGCTGGCACAACCTCTTCACCTCGTGGGAACGGTGGGACGGCCTGTGGTTCCTGCGGATCGCATCGGCCGGGTACGCGGTAGGCGACGGCAGTGCCGCCTTCTTCCCGCTTTACCCGTTGATCGTTCGAGGCTTCTCCTTCGCTCTCGGCGGCCACCCTCTCGGCGCCGCGTTGATCGTATCGAACGTCTCGTGTCTCGCCGCCATGGTGACGGTCTTTCGCCTGACCGAGTTCGAGTTCGATGCGCGCCGAGCCCGCAACACCATCGTGCTGATGTCCCTCTTCCCCACCGCGTTCTTCTTCCTGGCCCCGTATACGGAGTCCCTGTTCCTTCTCTTAGCGGCGGGATCGATCTATGCGGCGCGGCGCGAACGCTGGATCCTCGCAGGCCTTCTGGGTGCGCTGGCGTCACTCACGCGGAGCGTCGGGCTAGTCCTGATCCTGGTGCTGGCCGCGGAGGCGATCCGCCGCTGGAGGGAGCGAGAAGACCGGGAACCCATCCGGCTCGTTGCTCTTCTGGCGTGCGCGGCCGCCGTGGGCGTCGGGACCCTCTCGCTATCTCGCGTTCTGGAACTCCTTCGCCGGTGATTGGCTAGCCCCCGTCGGCGAGCAAGGTCACTGGCAACGGACCTTCGCTCTGATCCCGTACACGCTATGGGCCGGCACACGCGAGGCGTGGCGCTATGTGGGTCAGTTCCCCGGCGGGTACCACACGATCGACTGGCTCGTGGTGGTACCGGTGCTGTTGCTGACGATCTGGGTCGCCATCCGAACGCCGATCGCCTACGCCGTATACACGGTGGCTTCCCTGGTACTGCCCCTGTCGTTGATATTCGAGAGCCGGCCATTCATGTCGGTACCGCGCTTCGCTCTCGTGCTGTTCCCGATCTACTGGGCTTTGGACCACTTCGCCGAGCGATGGAACGCCTGGACGGCGTTCGTGGGCGTATCGGCCGCGGGGCTGGGGCTCCTCACTCTGCTGTACGTGAACTGGTACTGGATCTTCTAGGAATCCTCGGGGGTCCAGCGAACCTTCAGCTTGCGCGCGGCACGCGCCTCGTCGGGACGTCTGACGGGAGTGGTGACCGGAGCAGCGTGCAGCAGCTCGGGGCTCTCCGCCGCTTCGGTCGCGATCTGCTGGAGGGCTGCAGCGAGTCCGTCGATGGTCTCCTTCGACTCGGTCTCCGTGGGCTCGATCATCAGCGCTTCCTCGACCACGAGCGGGAAGTAGACGGTCGGCGGGTGATAGCCGAGGTCGATGAGACGCTTCGCGAGATCCGTCGCCTTCAGGCCGTGCTTCTTGAGCGGCTTGGCAGTGGCCACGAACTCGTGCATGCACGGTCCGGGATAAGCGGACGGGAACGCTCCCTCGATCAGCACGCGTAAGTAGTTGGCGTTGAGCACGGCGTGCTCGGCGACCCGCCGCAACCCATCGGGCCCGAGCGAACGAAGGTAGGCGTAAGCACGGACGTTGATCCCGAAGTTTCCGTGGAACGAATGGATCCGTCCGATCGAGTCGGGCCGGTCGTGATCCCAGCGCCACTTGCCGCTCCCCTCTTCCTGGGTGAGGACCGGCGCCGGGAGGAAGCGCTCTAGGCGCTGGCTCACCGCGAGGGGGCCCGAACCCGGCCCTCCCCCGCCGTGGGGGGTGGCGAAGGTCTTGTGCAGGTTCATGTGAACGATGTCGAACCCCATGTCGCCGGGGCGAACGACCCCGACGATCGAATTGAAATTGGCCCCGTCGTAATAGAGGAGACCTCCGACCTCGTGCACCGCGGCTTGCGATCTTCTGGATGTCCTTCTCGAACAGGCCGAGCGTGTTCGGGTTGGTCAGCATCAAGCCGGCCACATCGTCGTCGAGGGCCTTCTGGAGCGCGTCGACGTCCACCAGGCCCCGCTCGTCGGAGCGGACCTCTTCGGCTTGATACCCGGCGAGGCTCACGCTGGCCGGATTGGTTCCGTGCGCCGAGTCCGGGATGATGACCCTCTTCCGCACGTCGCCCTTGGCCTCGTGGAACGCCCTCATGATCAGTAGACCCGTGAGCTCACCCTGAGCGCCGGCCGCGGGTTGGAAGGTCAGGCGAGCCATGCCCGTCGCGTTGCAGAGCGCCTTCTCGAGCGTCCCCAGTAGCTCGAGCGCACCCTGGGCCAGCTCGTCCCCCGCGTGCGGATGCAGGTGCGAGAAGCCCGGCATCGCCGCGGCCTCCTCGGCGACCTTCGGGTTGTATTTCATCGTGCACGATCCCAGCGGGTAGGCGCCGACGTCGATCGCCCAGTTCCGTTGGGAGAGTCTGGTGAAGTGGCGCACCAGGTCTCGCTCGCTCACCTCGGGCAGGTCCGGGCGCCTTCTTCCGGCGGAACTCCTCGGGTACGAGGTCCTCGACCTCGGGTGCCTCGACCCCCGCGGCCGGGAGCGACCACGCCCGCCGCTCGGGGCGAGACAGCTCGAAGATCAGGGGGAACGCCTCGCCCGTGTGCCGGGTCCCAGCGGAACGCTCCAACGGCTGGCCGCTCATCGTTCCGCCAGTTCTTTCTCGATCGCCTCCGCGAGACCCAGGATGTCCTCCTCGGAACGCCTCTCGGTCACCGCGACGAGCAGGCAGTTGGACAGCTCCGGATACCACCGGCCCAGCGCCGGGCCGGCGAGGAAACCGCGCCGCCCGAGAGCTTCGGCCAGCTCCGCCGCATCGATCGGCGTCTCGAGCACCACTTCCTTGAAGCGCGGGCCGTCGAACCGGAGACTGCAGCCGGGGAGTTCGCTGAGACGTCGGGCGGCGAACGCGGTCCGGCGGAGGCAGACCTCCCCCAGTCGCTTGAGGCCCTCCGGCCCGAGCCACGACAGGTGGACCGCGGCCGCGATGGCCATCAGGGTCTGGTTGGTGCAGACGTTGGAGGTCGCCTTGGCCCGGCGGATGTGCTGCTCGCGGCCCTGGAGGGTCAGGACGAAGGCACGGCGATCGTCCGCATCGAGGGTCTCGCCCGAGATGCGGCCGGGGACCTGTCGCACGAGATCCAGCTTGGTGGCGAACAATCCCACGTAGGGGCCGCCGTAGGCCATGGGGTTCCCAAGGGCGTGACCTTCGGCCGCGACCACGTCGGCGCCGAGCTCCCCCGGTGGTTCGAGGATCCCCATCGCGGTCGGATCGCTCACCGCAACGACCAGAGCCCCGGCGTCGTGAGCGCGTTCCGCCGCGCCGGCGACGTCCTCCAGCCGGCCGAAGAAGTTCGGGTAGGCCACCACCACGGCGGCCGCCCCCTCGACGTCCGCCGCGGCCCAGTCGACGACGCCGTCGTCCCCGTGAGCGACCACCTGGATATCAAGCCCTAAACCTGAGGTATAGGTCTTGAGCACGTCGAGGTACTCGGGGTTGATCGTGGATGCGACCAGCACCCGCTCGCGCTTGGTGGAGCGAACGGCGAGGTTGACTCCCTCCACCACTGCGTTCGCCCCGTCGTAGAGGGATGCGTTCGCGACCTCCATCCCGAAGACTCGAGCAGACGAGGGTCTGGAACTCGTACAGAGCTTGAAGGACCCCTTGCGACAGCTCCGGCTGATAGGGGGTGTACGAGGTGGCGAACTCCGCCCGGCCGGCGAGTGCCTTGACCACAGGCGGCACGTGATGGTCGTAGGCCCCTCCCCCGGCGAAGCACACCAGGTCCGCCCCCGTCGAGCGCTTCGCCATCCGCGCCAGGTGGTCCAGGAGCGTCGGCTCGTCCAGCGCCCCAGGGACGTCGAGAGCCTCGTCGAGCCGGACCGCCTCGGGGATCGACCCGAAGACCTCGTCGATCTTGTCGAGGCCGATCGTCTCGAGCATGGACCGGTCGTCTTCGGCGGTGTGCGGCAGCCACTCCATCTAGGCCGGGCCCTTCGTATCGACTTGTCTACTAATCGTCTTATCCACCGCGACCTTTCTTGATGAAGGGCGGCTTCACGATATCCGCGGCGATGCTCCTGCTCGCGCGCGACCACCGCGACCTTGGCCCCTTCTTCCGGGGTCTCGGAGGAAGGTCCCAGCGCGAGCCCGATCCCGGTGCCGAGGGTGGGCGAGAAGTTCCCGCTGGTGAGTCGCCCCACCTCGCGGCTCCCGTCCGTGACCGCGTGGTCCTGACGAGGGACCCCCTTATCCGAGCAGATCACGCCGAACAGCTTCCGCTGGGGCCCGCCGGCGCGCACCCCTTCGAGCGCGTCCTTGCCACGGAAGGGTGCGTCCCACGCGATCGCCCAGCCGAGGCCGGCCTCGAGTGGGTTGATCTCGGTCGTGAGCTCGTGCCCGTAGAGTGCGAAACCCATCTCGAGCCTCAGGGTGTCGCGAGCTCCGAGTCCCGACCGGCTGCGCGCCCGCCTCCGTCAGAGCCTTGAACGCGTCGGGTGCGGTCTCGGCCGGCGCGTAGAGCTCGAAACCGCGCTCGCCCGTGTAGCCGGTACGCGCGGCGATGCCCGGCGACCCCGAACACGTCCAGATGTGTCCACCGGTGGAGCTTCAGATCCGTCGCCCCGGTCCCCGGGAAGACCTTGTCGAAGAGCTCGAAGGAGTCCGGGCCCTGGATGGCGAGGATCGCCCACCGGTCCCATTCGTCGACGGGCTCGTACCCGCTCGCAGCGATGGCGTTCGCTACGGCTTGGTCGTTCGCGGCGTTCGGCACGACCAGCCACTCCTCGTCCCCGATCCGGTAGACGAAGATGTCGTCGATCGTCCCTCCCTCATCGGTGAGAACGAGCGCGTACTTGGCCGCACCAGGCTCCAGCGCCATGACATCGGCCGTGACGGCCGCCTGGAGCGCCCGGCCCCCCTCATCCCCCACCACTCGGAGCTTGCCGAGGTGCGACACGTCGAAGACGCCGCACGGAGTTGCGCACGGCGTTGTGCTCGGCGATCACTCCCCCGTACTGGAGAGGCATCTCCCATCCGCCGAATTCGGTCAGCTTCGCCCCCAGCTCGCGATGGAGCTCGAGAAGCGGCGTGCGTCGCTCTCCAGAACCGGTCATTCAGCGTTCCGGGGTTGAGGGTCGGTCAACCGGCGAGCGCGGAGCCCAGGAACGAGATCGGCGAGTCCGGGCCCGGGCCGTCGTCGGGCCTGTCGGGCAGGAGGGCCCCCTGCGAGGGCTCCTCGAGACCGTATTTGACGAGCAGGTTCAGGTAGTCGCGCTGATAGAGGATCTTGCATTGCACGTCAGGATAGAGCGCCGTGAGCCTGCGGATCTTGCGGTTCTTCTTGGTCACGAGCTTCTGGTTCAGGGTCGTGATCTCGATGTAGAGGTCGAATTCCCTGCAGGTAGAAGTCCGGAGAGAACCGCTGCGTCGCATTCCCGTTGCGGTCCCAGTCGATCTCGAAGGTCGTCGGTTCGTAATCCCAGTCGATCTGATAGAAGTCCAGGAGCTTCGCGAACTGACGCTCGCTGTTATGAGCGAAGTTGACCTCTTCGTGGGGCAGAGTCGGCTGGGGAGTGATGGCGGCTTCCTGGGTGCCGTCCGGTATGACTACCCCTCCTTAGCCTTCCACTGTTCCTGCTCGGAAACGTACTCCACGGGCTCGCCTACGGGGTGGAGTTCGCGCAACGTTCCGGCGAGCTGGTCTCGTACCTTCCCGACCGCCACGACCGCCCCCAGGACCCCCTGGCCCTTGCGCAGCAGGTCGACCACTTCGGCGTCGGAGGTGCAGGCGTAGACCCCGGCCCCGTCCGTCACGATCGTGACCTTGGACCAGTCGTCCTCGAGGTGGTCTCTGACGTAGTCGATGGCCTGGCGCACCTTCTGAAGGCTGGCGCCGGCATCGGTGAGGCTTCGGATGACCTTGAGCTGCAGGAGGTCGTTGAACGAATAGAGGCGCTGCGTGCCGGATCCATGAGCTGCCTGGATCGACGGCACCACCAGGCCCGTGCGGGTCCAGTAGTCGAGCTGACGGTAGGTGATGTCGACGATCTTGCACGCCTGGGGTCCCCGGTAGCCCATCTGCTGCATCGAGCGCGCCTCCTGATCGTGGTCCGTCGCCAAGACTCGGCGAAAACCTCTAAGTGACACCTCGGTAGTTACGACCGTGGAAGCGTACGACCCCGCGACGCGGTGTCAACGACAACCGTCACGAAGAGGTCGAGAGTTAGCCCTGTCCGGTGGCGAAATCCTCGGGGGTCACCTGGTCCAGGAACTCCCTGAACTTCTCGACCTCGGTCTCCTCGTCGTCCCGTAGCTCGATGCCGGCCTGCTCGAGGACGTCCTCGTCGGCGAAGATCGGGGCGTTGATCCTGACGGCCAGAGCGATGGCGTCGCTCGGCCGGGACGAGACCTCTTTGCTGCGACCCTCGGTCGTCATCCTGATCATGGCGAAGAAGGTTTGCTCGACGAGCTCGTTGATGACGATCCGTTCGACCTCGATGTCGCTCTCCTGGAGGATGTCGCGAAGAAGATCGTGGGTCATCGGCCGAGGCGTTTCGACGCCCTGCAGCGCGAACGCGATGGCGGTGGCCTCGACCGCGCCGATCCATATCGGCAGATACCGTTCCCCCTGGGTTTCCTTCAGGAGAACTATCGGCTGGTTGGAAGGTAGCTCTACCCGAACGCCTACGAGGGACAGCTCGATCATGCCGCGAGGCTAACACCCTGACGATGTTGTGTTCGGGTCGAATAGAGGGTCGACGAGCAGCATCGGGTCGTTGGCAAGCCGAGGCAGATCGGTGACCGAAAGGATGTCCGGGTAGTTCCGGTAGAGGCCCTGGAAGTCGAGCCCGTACCCCACTACGAAGACGTCGGGCACCTCGAAACCCGTGTACTCAACGGGGACCGGGACGATCCTGCGGGCCGTCTTGTTGAGCAGAGCAACCGTCCGCAGCGAGCTCGGACGGCGCTCCCCCAGGGTCTTCCGGAGGTAGTTGAGGGTCAACCCCGTGTCGACGATGTCTTCCACGATCAGAACGTCTCGCCCCGAGATGTCGCAGTCGAGATCCTTGACGATACGCACGATCCCCGACTGTTCACCGCCCGGGGAGTACGACGAGATGGACATGAAATCGACCTCGACGTCGATGTCAAGAGCGCGCAACAGATCCGCGAAGAAGAGCGCGCTGCCTTTGAGGATCCCGATCAGGATCGGCGGCAGGTCCCCATCCCGATAGTCATCGGAGATCGACCGGGCCAAAGAGGACGCGCGCTCGGCGAGTTGAGAGCGGGAGACGAGGACATCCATGGGCAGAGACGATTCGGGCGTCATATGAGTCCCACAGCCTGACCTATCCGATGCCCGGCTTCGATGATCCCTCCGAGTAGGTCCGTGACCCACGGCTGCTCCGAGGACTCCACCTCTTCCGCGGCGACGGCTGGGACCGTATCGACGACCGTGCCCCCGTCCTCGACCAGGATCGACCCGACACGGTCCCCCACCTCGATGCCCGCGTCCAGGCCCTCATCGGGAACGAAACGGATGCTCACCTCGGTCGAGCTGCCTCGTGACGTCCGGCCCGCCACCACGGTGGCGGCGCCTCCCGGATCCATCACCAGGTCGCCGACCGGCTGGTCCGCTCGCACGAGGACCGTCCGGCTGAGGCGCTCGAAGCCGTAGTCCAGCAGGAGACGCGAGTCCGCTGCCGCATCGACGGAGCGGAGCGCCACCGAGATGAGGGTCCGATCGTCTCGCTCGGCCGCGGCGACCAGGACGTTGCCCGCCAGGAGGGTGTAGCCGGTCTTGACGCCGATCGCTCCCCTATAACCCTCAAGCAGAACATTACGGTTCTCGAGCTCGATGGTGCCCTTGGGGCCCTCGATCTCGATGGCCGGAGTGGCGACGATCTCGCTCAGCACCGGGTCCTCGAGCACTTCCCCCGCAAGTAGTGCCAGATCCCACGCCGTCGAGACGTGCCCGGGCTCGTCCAGGCCGTGCGGAGTCTCGAAATGGGTGTCGTGGGCGCCTAGACGGTCTACCAGGGGGTTGAGGTCGGCCATGAACGCCTCGACCGTGCCCGCCGAGTGCTCGGCCAGGGCCACGGCGGCATCGTTGGACGACGTCAGGAGCAGCGCGTACAGGAGATCCTCCAGCTCGTAGACGTCGCCCGGGAGGAGGTCGAGCCCTCCCCCGCCCGTCGAAGCGGCCGCCTGGGACACGGTCACCTGGTCGTCCAGCTCCGCTTCCTTCATCACCAACAGCGCGGTCGCCATCTTCGTGGTGCTCGCATTGGGGACGGGTACCTCGGCCCTCCGGGCCCAGAGGCGATTCCCGGACTCGTCCACGACCAGGCAGGCGAAGCACGTGGCCTCGATCGGCTTCTCGGGGGCCCCGGCGGCGACCGCCGGTTCCGGACGCAGCAAGAGCAGCCCGAGGCACAGTATGGAGATAAGGCGATAAGTAGACAAGGAGACTTGGTGATTGTCCGCTTTAGAGGAGCTCCTTGAGACTCGACCTCAGGAGCGCGGCCCGGAGTTGTTGCGACAGCGTCGTGAGCGTCTCGGCCGAGGCCACCGCTTCGTTGTGGGCCTCGGGATCTCGCTTCTTCGTGCCGGGCCCCACGATCTGCTGCACGAACGCTGCCTCGCGCTCCGCCCACTGCCGGAAGAGCCTCAGGTGCCGGGGTTCCACGCCGAAGTCGAACAAGCGACGGGCGGCCTTCGCGGCCTCGAGATCGTCGTACCCATAGGAATCGCCTTCCTTCGATGCCAGGATCCCGTACTCGAGGAGCCCGGCCGCCTGGGCCTCGTCGAGCCCCGCTCGCTCCAGCAGCTCGCTACGGGTCAACTTCAGCTCGACGGTCGGTCCGGGCGGGGATGCGGACCCGACTGGGGCTTCCGGCATCGCCGCCCCGTTCAGCTCGCCGGAGGCGAGCCGGTCCTTGATGACTCGCAGCGGGAGGAACTGGTCTCGCTGGAGGGACAGGATGAAGCGCAACCGGGCGACATCCTCCTCGTAGAACTTGCGATAGCCCGAGGAGGTCCGCTCGGGGGTCAGCAGTCCCTCAGCCTCGAGGAACCGGATCTTGGAGATGCTGACGTCGGGGAAGTCGCCGCGGACCGATTCGAGCACCTCGCCGATGCTCAGGTAGTCACGCGACCTCGACAGGGGCATCTCGTCAGCTCCCGCTCAGGAACACGAGCTTGAACTTCCCGACCTGGATCTCGTCCCCCGACCGAAGCTCGGCGCCCTCGACCCGCTCGCGGTTCACGTAGGTCCCGTTGAGGCTCCCCACGTCGTGAAGGGAGAAGCCGTCCTCGCCCCTCCGGATCTCGGCATGACGCCGGGAGACCGTGATGTCGTCGAGGAAGATGTCGCTCTCGGGATGCCTGCCGACCCCGGTGGTGTCGCTGTCGAGGAAGAACTTGCTGCCGGCGTTCGGCCCCCGCTTCACGATGAGGACGCCGCGGCCACCCTCGAGCTCCTCGGGAGAGACATGTACCTCTTCTTCGAGATCCGCCTCGAGCTCGCCGGGCATGAACGTGATCGTGGTGTCGCTGCCCGCCCGACTCGGCGAGAGGCGCTCCACAGGAGGAGCAGAAGTTCGACCCCTCTGGGTTCCGGTGACCGCAGTTGTTACAGAACATCAACTGACCCTATAGGAAACGTTTAGGGTTGACAACGGGGCGCCCACTACGAGCCCTCGACCAGCTTCTTGTACTCGTCCGCGGACATCAGGCCCTCGAGATCGAGGCCCTCGCCCTCGATGACCACCAGCCAGCCCTTCTCGTAGGGGTCCGAGTTGATCAACTCAGGCGTGCTCTCGACCTCCGCGTTCGACTCGGCCACGGTCCCGCTCACCGGGCTGTAGACGTCGGACACCGATTTCGTCGACTCGACCTCCCCCAGCGGTTGCCCGGCCTGGACCTCCGAGCCGGCCCCTCGGGAGCTGGACGAACACGACGTCCCCCAGCTGCTCCTGTGCGTAGTCGGTGATGCCCACGACCACGCGGCCGTCCTTTGTCCGGGCCCACTCGTGCTCCTTGCTGTAGCGGCGATCATCGGGTACGTCGGTCAACCGAGCCTCCTATCGTCGGGTCGCTTTGTCTATAAGTTTCTATGTCTCTTCGTCGACACTCTCGGCGACGGCTTCCTCCACCAGCTCCTTGTAGCGGTCCGCCAGGCGGTCCGCCCCCTCCTCCGTATCGCTTTCCGCCCACACGCGCGTGAGCGCCTCGTCGGGGGCCGGGAGAACCAGCGCCCACCCATCGTCGGTCTGCACCTTCACGCCATCCAGCAGCGTGGTGCTTTCGGGCGCTGCAGAGGATGCCACGCGCCGCATGACCGCGCCCTTCCTGGCCCACGGCGTCCGGACCGACCGTCGAGCCAGGTGGACCTCGGGAAGGTCGTTCACGATCCCCGACAGGGTTTGCCCGGAGGTCGCAACCAGCTCGAGCGCCTTGCAACAGGCCATGAGGGCGTCCGGCGCCGGCATGAACGATGACCAGATGAGGGCGCCGGCGGCATCGCCCGCGAAGCCCACGCCGGGCTCCCGAGCGCGGGCCATGAGGGCGGGCAGCCCGGTCGGAGTCGCCAGCAGCTCTGCTCCGTGCCGGGCGGCCAGTTCGCCGCAGGCCGAGGGGGCCGAGATCGGGACCGCGATCCGGCCCGCCCCTCGAGCGGCCTCGTACTGGGTGAAGGCAAGCAGAGCGTCCTGTGGGTCCACGACGCGTCCGTGATCGTCGACGAGATGCCCCACCTCGCCCCCCGGCTCGAGCAGCACCCCAACATCGGAGCCGGAGTTGCGCACCAGATCCGACAGGTGAGCGAGAAGGCGCTCGACGTCCTCGGCGACGAGGACGGGCCGGCTTTCGTCGGCGAAGCCGTTCACGGTCAGGACGTCACAACCCAGGCGGCCGAGCACCGCCGGGCCCACCAGGGCCACCGGACCGTACGCGTAATCGACCACGGCCTTCGGGGCGAAAGTGCGCACGGCTTCGACGTCGATGGACCCCAGCAACCCCGACGTGTACTGCTCGGGTGCATGGGGCGGGAACTCGAGCTCCCCGATGTTGGCCGCTGCGGTCCGTCTGTAGTCCTCCCGGAAGAAGATCCGCTCGATCTTTCGCTGCATCGCTTCCGATAGGTCCGTGCCGTCGGAATCGAAGAGCCTCAGTTCGACCGATTCGGGGTTGCCCGGCGACGTCCTCACGCTGAGGCCCCCGGCGGCCTGGCGGTTCCGCACGGTGAAGCGGGTGAGGGGCATCGGCATGAGCTCGAGGTCCTGACAGGTCACTCCCGTCGCGTTGAGGCCCGCTATGAAGGCCCGCTTGAGGGTCCGGGCGGCGCGGCTCGCATCGCGGCCGGCGACCACGACGCTCCCTCTCGGCAACGAGGTCCCGTACGCCATCCCCAGGCGGACCGCGATCACCGGCGTCATCCCGACGTTGACGATCCCGGACACCCCTCGAGCCCCGAAGAGTCCCCGCGACGCCCTTTTCTCGAGGATCACGCTGTGCGTCACGATGGCCCCCGCGTCGACGGCCCTCGAAGGGTAGACCTTCACTCGAGGCTTGATGAGAGCGTCGGCGCCAACCGTCACGTCGTCTCCGAGGACGGACCCCTCTTCGACCGTCGCTCCCCGGTCGAGCGACGCTCCCCGACCCGACCACGCCACCCCGGAGCAGCGCGCCTGGAGCTATGTGGGCCCGATCCATGATCACGCCACCGAGGAGACGAGCGTCCTCGGACACCGTGGTGTTCAGCCCCACGACGGTCCCCGGGCCGACCGACGCCCCGGCCTTGATGCGCGTGTTGGCCCCGATCAACACCGGAGGTCGCAGCCGGGCGGTGGGATCGATCGACACGTCGTCCCCCACCCAGACGCTCGGTCTCAACTCGAACCCGGGCATGTCGAGGGCGACCCGCCTGTTGAGCGCGTCCTGCTGGGCTTGTAGGAATGCCTCCGAGTTGCCGACGTCGGTCCAGTAGGCCTCGGTGACGAAGCCGAACAGCGGCAGGCCCTTGTCGAGCATCAGCGGGAACAACTCCGAGGAGAAGTCGTAAGGCTGATCCGGAGGGATCAGGTCCAGCACCTCCGGTTCGATCACGTACATCCCGGTGTTGATCGTGTCGGTGAAGACCTGACCCCAGGTCGGCTTCTCGAGGAAGCGCTCGATCCGCCCGTCCTCCGAGGTCATGACGATCCCGAACTCGAGCGGGTCCTTCATGCGTTTCAGCACCATCGTGGCGGCCGCGCCCTTGGCCCGGTGCCAGCGGACGACCTCGTCCAGATCGATGTCGGTGAGGGCGTCTCCGGAGATGACCAGGAAGGGGCCGGACAGCAGGTCCTGGGCGTTCAAGACCGATCCGGCGGTCCCCAGCGGCACCTCCTCGTTCGAGTACGCAAGCGAGACGCCGAGGTCGGACCCGTCCCCGAAGTAGTTGCGGATGACGGAGGACAGGAACTGGACCGTGGCGATCACGTCGGTGAACCCGTGCCGGTTCAGCAGGAGGAGGATGTGCTCCATCAGGGGGCGGTTGGCCACGGGGAGCATCGGCTTGGGCATGTTGCTCGTGAGGGGCCGCAGCCGAGATCCCTCGCCTCCGGCCATGATGACGGCTTGCATCGGGGCGCCGCCGGTCCCGCGGCTTTCGCTCATATCAGGGGCTCCTTGGATTCCGGGGGCAGCGCCCGCACCCTCTTGAGCGCTTCACGCCCGTACATCACGCCCGCCACCCAATACAGGATCGCACCGAGGA
This sequence comes from uncultured Actinomycetes bacterium, assembly GCA_963777015.1. GTDB lineage: Bacteria > Actinomycetota > CADDZG01 > CADDZG01 > WHSQ01 > JACCXF01. Next base: position 648,714 of record CAVZOQ010000002.1, on the reverse strand, counting down.
TCGTGAAGGTCATCCCGATGCCGCGTGCGAGGTCGTCGATCCCCAGGGATGTCTCGGATACCGCCAGCCACGTCAATCCGAACAGCAGCGCGGCGGTCGCGCACTTGCCGATGAAGTTGACCGGGATCCGCGCCAGGTGCCTGCGGTCGAGCAGCGGGAAGGCGCTCAACACGATGACGTCCCGGGCCACGATGACCACCGCGAGCCACAAGGGCAGGGTGTCCCGGGCCACCAGGGCGACCACCAGGGCCACGATGAGGATCCGATCGGCCAGAGGGTCGAGGAGCTTGCCGAGCTCGCTGACCGACCCCGTCCGACGGGCGATGTAACCGTCGAGCCAGTCGGTCGATGCCCCGACTCCGTACAGGATCACCGCGGCATCCTCCCGGCCCGAAACGAACAGCCAGACGAAGACCGGCACGCTGGCGAGGCGGATCAGCGAGATTACGTTGGGCAGGGTGAGGATGGCCGTCGTCGCGGGTGCGGGAGCGGACGCGACGGGACGGGCCATGCTGGTCCCCGCCTCCGGTTCATCCATGCCGCCGTCCCTCACCGCTTCGCCGGTTGCCCGGCCCTTCAGAGTGGTCGGGACGGCCGGATTTGAACCGGCGACCCCTGGTCCCCCAGACCAGTGCGCTAACCAAGCTGCGCCACGTCCCGAGACCGGTCATCATACTCAGTCGCGTTCGCGGACTGTCCGGCGACATGTCTCCTCATCTCCAAAGAAACTTGTCGACAAGTCGAGAACTCAAGCGCGTTCACGATCGCTCGCTCGACTGTCGTGTTCACTCGCCCGACTGTCGTTGTCGCGCGCTGCGCACTTCGCCCGGTGGCCATGTCTCTCATCCCCCGCTGGGTTCACGGGGTTCACGGCGTTCCCTCAACCTCGCCTGGACCCTTAGAGGTGTTCCCGGGAAGGGCTCCGCCTCCCGGATGCGGTGCTCGATGAACCGCAGGTAGGAGACCTCGAGACGACGGGTCGCGAACAGGATGAAGGTCGGGGGCGCCACCCTCGCCTGTACCGCGTAGAGGATCCGGGCCGACCGTCCGCCCGCTCGGGGATGGGGACGGCGCTCCTGCGCATCCCGTACGAGTTGGTTGACCATCGAGGTCGGCAGGCGCCGCCGGTGCGATCCGATCGCCTCGGTCACCCCCGGCATGAGTCGGCCGATCCCCCTCTTCGTGACCGCCGAAGTTCGTAGGACGACCGCCCAGTCGAGGAACCGGAGCTTGTCCTCGAACGAGTCGTCCAACCTGACCCTGTCGGTTTCGTCTGTGGTCACGAGGTCCCACTTGTTGAGGACCACGACGCAGGCGAGCCCACTGGACACGATGTCGTCGGCGATCCTCTGGTCGTGGCCGGTGACCCCTTCGGAGGCATCGATCACGAGGATCGCCACGTCCACGCGCTCGAGGGTCTGGCGGGAGCGCAGCCAGCTGTAGTACTCGAGGGGATCCTTGAGCTGAACCTGCCGTCGCATCCCGGCCGTGTCGACGATCCGAAGCCTCCGCCCCTCCCCCAGATCCAGCAGCGAGTCGACCGGATCGCGGGTGGTCCCGGGGACCTCGTGCACGATCGAGCGGGCCTCCCCCAGCAGGGCGTTGAGGATCGACGACTTCCCGACGTTCGGACGGCCGACGATGGCCGCCGACGCCCAATCCGAGTCCGGCATCCCCTCTTCCGCCGGCAACCGGTCGACGAGACGCTGCAGGAAGTCGCCGGAGCCTCGGCCGTGCAACGCCGACAACGGGACGGGGTCGCCCAGCCCCAGACGGTAGAAGGTCGTCGCGGCGGGCTCGTCCCGGGGGTCGTCCACCTTGTTCGCGGCCACCAGCACCGGTTTCTCGGTCCGGCGCAATTCCGCCGCCACCAGGAGGTCGTCCTCCAGAGGGCCGGCGACGGCATCCACGACGAGCACGATGACGTCGGCTGCTTGGATCGCGACCTGCGCTTGCTCGACCACCCGGGCGTCGAGGCCCTCCGCGCCCGGCTCCAGCCCACCCGTGTCGACGACCTCGAAGGTCCGGCCGGCCCACTCGGCCCTGAAGGAGCGCCGGTCCCGAGTCACGCCGGGCGTCGCTTCGACGATCGCATCTCGCCGTCCGAGGATGCGGTTCACCAGCGACGATTTCCCCACGTTCGGGCGGCCCACCACCGCCACGACGGGAACGCGCCCCGTCCGGGACTCATCCATCGAAACGCTCCCTGACGAGGCGCACGATCTCGGCCACCACCTGATCGATGGGTCTATCCGTCGAGTCCACGGTGACCGCATCGGGCGCTCGCCGGAACGGCGACGCCGCTCGGGCGGCATCGGCCTCATCCCGCTCCCGGATCGAACCCTCGAGGTCGACCTCCGCCGCCTCGCCCGGAGACAGACCCAGATCGGCCGCCCGGCGTCGGGCTCGCTCCTCGAGTGAGGCCGTCAAGAAGACCTTCACCCCGGCCTCCGGGACGACCTTGGATCCGATGTCGCGCCCCTCGATAACGACCTCCCCCGCCGCCGCCTCGCGGCGCTGGCGGTCGAGCAAGGCGCCCCGCACCTTGGGGTGGGCGGCGACGGCCGAAACCGCCTCCGTGATCTCGTTGTCCCGGATCGCCTCGGATACATCCCGTCCCTCCACCAGCACCCGTCCGTCCTTCAGCGCGAGGTCGAGGTCCCGGGCGAGATCACCCAAGGTCGGCCCATCGTCGAGATCCACGCCGCGTTCGAGGGCGGCGTAAGCGATCGAGCGGTAGAGCGCCCCCGTGTCCAGGTAGCGCCAGCCGAGCGCCCGGGCCACCCCGGACGCGACCGTGCTCTTGCCCGCCCCGGCCGGTCCGTCGATTGCGACGACCTTCGCTCCCCGACCGTCCCCGGAGGGCATCAGGCTGCTCCCTGTGCTCGGCCCAGGACGTCCAGGAACTCCGGGAAGGAGGTATCGACGCAGCTCCAGCCCTCGACCCGCACCCGCTCCTGCGCCACCAATCCGGCGACCGCGAAGGACAGAGCGACCCGGTGGTCGCCGTGCGACGGGACGGAGCCGCCCGTGAACCGGGCGCGACCGCGCACCACCATCCCGTCCCGGGTGGCCTCGGCGCTCGCTCCGAGGGTCTCGAGACCCGACACGATCGATTCGATGCGGTCGGATTCCTTGGTCCGGAGCTCGCCCGCGCCGCGGATGACCGTCTCCCCCTCCGCTCGGGCCGCCGCCACTGCGAGCACGGGGAGCTCGTCGATCAACGATGGGATCCCCTCGGGCCCCAGCGTGATGCCGCGCAGGTCCGACGATCGAACCCTGACGTTGCCGAACGGCTCACCGCCCGACTCACCCATCGGGCTGATCTCGAGGTCGGCGCCCATGGCTCGGAGGGCATCGAGCCCCCCGGTCCGGGTGGGGTTGAGCCCCACCCCCTCGACCGTGAGGTCCGACCCGGGGACGAGAGCGGCGGCAACGATCAGGAACATCGCCGACGAGATATCTCCGGGGACCTCCCAGCGACGAGGTTCGACGTCCTGGCCGCCCTCGAGGCCCACGGTCCGCTCCGCCCTCTGGAGGGCAACGCCGGCGGACGACAGCATCCGTTCCGTATGGTCCCGGCTGGTGGCCGGCTCGGTGACCGATGTGGTGCCGTTCGCGGCCAGGCCGGCGAGCAACAGGGCGGTCTTGACCTGGGCGCTGGCGACATCGATATCCAGGGCGACGCCTTGCAGGGTTCCTCCTCGCACGGTCAGTGGCGCCAGCTCGCCGTGGCGCCGGCCCTCGATCGTCGCCCCCATCTGCCGCAAGGGCGCGACGACCCGCAGCATCGGCCGCCGCCTCAGGGTGTCGTCGCCCGTGAGGGAAGACAGGCCGTCGACCCCCGCGCAGACCCCGAGTGCGCAGCGCATCGTCGTCCCCGAGTTGCCGCAATCGATGACGTCGGGCGGCTCGGTGAAGTTCGGGCGCCCAGAACTCTTAACCTTCGCTAGACCCTTATCCTCGGTCACGTCGCAGCGCGCCCCCAGCCCACGGATGAGGGCGATGGTGGCGCCGACGTCGGCTCCGCGATTCATGTTGAGCACCGCGGAGTCCCCCGCCGCGAAGGCCGACAGCAGGAGCGCCCGGTGGGAGATCGATTTGTCCCCGGGGACCGTCACGGCTCCCGTGAGAGGCCGAACGGTGCGGCGACCCCTCATCGACCTATCCCCTTATATCCAAGTCGACATATCGCTTTGTCGCTGAGGATCATCATTCCCCCCGGTCGACGTGGTAGCCGAGGGCGGTGAGCTCGGCGACGAGGAACCCGGCCGCCTCGCGGCCCCCCACGATCAGCTCCAGCCGGCCCCTCCCGCCCTCCGTGGAGTGCACGATCCGCAGGTCTTCGATGTTGGCGCCGAGCTGTCCGGCCGCGGTGGTCACCTCGGCCAGAACGCCCGGCCGGTCCGGTACGAGCAGCGACAGCGTCACCGGCTCGCCCCCGAGATCCGGCTTCGCGAAGAGGTCCATGCGGGCCGATCGGGCCCGCTCGAAGAAGGAAGTCAGAGCCGCCCAATCGGCGTCCTCGATGATCTTCGTGATGCCGGCGAGGCGTCCTTCGAGCCCGCCCATCGCGTCCAGGACGGGCTCCCGGTTCGCCCGGATGATCCCGACCCACAGCTCGGGATGGCTCGCCGCGATCCTCGTGACGTCCCGGAAACCGCTGGCCGCGAGCCCGAGCATCGCCTCCCGGTCGCCCGCCCCGACGGCGACCTCCACCAGTGCACTGGCGACCAGTTGAGGTAGATGGCTCAGCCGCGCGACGAGGGCGTCGTGCTCGAGGGGGTCGACCGCGACGGGCGTGGCGCCGAGCCCCGCCACCAGGTCCGAGACTCGACCGTAGGCCTCGGGCGAGGTCCGGGTCGTGGGCGTGAGGATCCACCAGGCGCCTTCGAAGAGGTCCTGGTCGGCGGCCTCGATCCCGTGACGCTCGGACCCCGCCATCGGATGGCCTCCCACGAACCGGACCCCGAAGGCCCGCTCCCCCGCGGCCACGATCGGCGCCTTGGCGCTGCCTACATCGGTGACCACGCAATCGTCGGGCACGGCCGCTCCGATCGCCTCGCACAGCAACCGCGCCTCGTCGACCGGGGCTGCGAGGATGACCAGGTCGGCCCCCTCGACGGCTCGTTCCGGGCTCGGGGCGATCGCGCTGACGGCGTCGCGGTCGAGGGCGGCGCCCAGCGCCGACCCGTCCGTGTCGAACCCCACGACCTCGGTGGCGGAGCCGGCCCCCCGGAGCCGGAGGCCGATGGAGCCTCCGATCAGACCGGTCCCCAGCAGGGCGACGCGTTCGCTCAACACCCAACCTCTCCTTGATGGTTAGCGACTTCACGATGGATCAGCTGCGGGGCCATTGTGGCGCATCCGCGGCCAGGCCTACTCGCCCAGGTCGCTCCTCAGGTGGACCGCCCCATGGAGGTAGACCGGGCGGAGCTCCTCGGTGGGTCGAGCCGGGTACACGTGCATCAGGACCCTGACGCACCGAGCCACGGCGCCCGGCACGTCGAGCTCCGAGGCCGAGAGGACGGGCACATGGTCCAGACCGACGGAGCGGGCCGCGGTGGCCGGGAACGCAGCGGTCAGATCCGGGGTGGCCGTGAACACGATGCTCACGACGTCGTCCGCCGCGAGGCCGTTGCGCTCGAGGAGCTCCGTGAGCAGCTCGGCCGTCGCTCCGACGATGGCCTCGGGGTCGTTACCGGATGCGGTCGTGGCTCCTCGCAACCCTCGGAGGCGATTTGTCGACATGTCTACCTATCTACTTGGAGTGAATGCTACAGACCGCAAGCCTCGTACAGCGCCCGGACCTCGTCCAGCGACAGCTTCCGGAACGTCCCGGCCTTCAGGCGGCCCAGCATAAGAGGCCCGATGGCGGTCCTGACCAGCCGTTTCACCGGGTGCCCCACCTCCTCCATCATGCGTCTGACCTGGCGGTTCCTTCCTTCGACGATCGTGAGCTCGACGAGGCTCGAGCCCGGCATCCGCTCGACCAGCGCCGTGCGGGCCGGCTTCGTCATCCCGTCCTCCAGCTCAACCCCCCGAGCGAGCTGCTTGAGGGCGCGCGCGCCCACGGACCCGGTGACCTCCGCCAGGTAGGTCTTGGGGACCTCGAAGCTCGGATGGGTGAGGCGATGGGTCAGCTCGCCATCGTTGGTGACGACGAGGGCCCCCTCGGAGTCCATATCCAGGCGTCCGACGGGCCAGACCCGCTCGGTGACGTCGAGGAAGTCGCCGATCGTCGCCCTGCCCTCCGGATCGGCGGCCGAGGTCACCACTCCGACCGGTTTGTTCATGAGGAGATGGACGATCCGGACGTCGAGAGGCACGAGGGAACCATCAACCTTGACTTCATCCTTATGAGGATCCACCCGCCGGCCCAGCTCGGCCTTCCGCCCGTTGACCTCGACGCGCCCGTGGGCGATGAGCTCCTCGATCGCCCTGCGTGAGCCGAGCCCTGCGTGAGCGAGCACCTTCTGGAGACGCTCCCCCTCGGTCATGCGCTCGGGGAGAGCTTTGCCTCCATGTCCTCGACCGCCTCGGTATCGGGCATGAAGTCCGCCAGCGGCGGCAGGTCCTCGGTGCTCCGGAGGCCCATCCTCTCGAGGAACTCGTCGGACACGGCGAACAGGATCGGGCTCCCCGGACCGGGAGCCTGACCGGCCTCCCGCAGCAGCCCCCGAAGCAGGAGCGTCTTCACGACGGAGTCCGAGTCCACGCCTCGGATCTCGGACACCTCGACCCGGGACAGCGGGCCCTTGTAGGCCACGATCGCCAGCACCTCGAGGGCCGCGCCGGTGAGGCGGGACTGGGTGTGGCCCGTGACGAACCGCTCGAGCCAGGGGTCGCAGTCCGGGTCCGTGTAGAGGCGCCATCCTCCGGCCACCTCGCGGAGCACGAAACCCCGGTCGTCGGCCGCATAGGACTCGGCGAGCTCTCCCAGGAGGGCCGTCACCTCGGCCCGCGGCCTCTCCAGGACCTCCCCGATGAGGCTCGCCGAGACGGGTTCGTCGGCCAGCAACAGGATCGACTCGACGATCTTGCGGGCCTCGGTCATCGTGCCTCCCCCTCGAGCGCGTATTCCTCCACGTCCTCCAGGACGTCCTGAGCGAACACCTCACCGGTCCACGACGCGGTGATGTCCCCGAAGCGGTCGGCCTGATCGAGCTCGACCGCGCCCGCCTTGAACAGCTCCAGCAGCGCCAGGAAGCGCACCACGATGTCGAGCCTGGTGTGGAGCCGTCCGCACAGCCGTTCGAAGGACAGGGACCCGGCCGAGACGAGCTCTTCGGATAGCTCGAGGATCGCGTCTTTGACCGACGCTCGGGTCAAGGCGACGTGAGATACATCAAGCTCGAGTACGGGTTTAGGCATCAACGCCCGCCCCGCGGCCAGACCGATGTCCGTTAGGCCTACCCGGGCCAGGAGGTCGGGCGCCAGGGCGACGAACCGGGGCTCGAGACCGGCGTCGCGGCCGTGGAAGCTCCGCCCTCGCTCGAGCCCGAGCGCGATCCACGAGCCCGCCTCCCGGAAGGTCGAGCACTCCACAAGGCGGGCCAGCAGCAGGTCTCGCTCCTCGAGCAGCCGGCTGTCCTCCCCATCGAGCCCTCGAGCCGGCAGCAGCCGGGCGGACTTCAGCTCGAGCAGGGTCGCCGCGATGACCAGGAAGCCCGTGGCCGCCTCGAGGTCGAGCTGATCCAGGGCTTCGACGGCCTTGAGGTATTCCTCCGTGATGCTCGACAGGGAGACGTCGTAGATGTCCACCCGCTGCCTGGTGATGAGATGGAGAAGGAGGTCGATGGGACCCTCGAACACCTCCAGCCTAACTTCGTGAGTCATGGCTTCTCCACAAGTAGATTTGTCGACAAACTGACTAGTCTCCAGGCGTCCCGCCTCGGTGAACCGAAGCCTATCCCCCGTGCCCTGCGGAACGGCGCTTTTTCGTCGCTCATCGTCGCCCCCCGGCGGGGCGTGGGCCGAGGCCGGTTACGTCTCGCACCCGCGTCATGGTCTCCTCCGCCACCCCGGCGGCCCTCTCCGCCCCCGCCTCGAGGACCCGCTCGGTCTCGGCGAGGTCGCCCAGGAACTCCTCCAGCCGCTTCTGGATCGGCTCCATGCGGGCCACCAGAGCGTCGCCGAGGGCTTGCTTGAAGTCGCCGTAGCCGGCTGAGGAGAAGCGCTCCTCGAGCTCGGGCACGGGCGTCCCCTCGGCCAGCGAGAAGATCGTCAGCAGGTTCGTGAGGGCGGGCTTATCGGGAGTCGCGCGGATGTCCCTGCCCGAATCCGTCACCGCGCTCCGGATCTTCTTGCGGATCAGGTCGGGAGGATCCACGAGGAGGATCTTGGAGGCCGGGCGAGGGGCGGATTTGCTCATCTTCTCCGTGGGGTCGTCCAGAGCCATTATCCGGGCCCCCTGCGGGGGGATCCAGGCCTCCGGCAGGACGAACGTGGACCCGAATCGAGCGTTGAACCGGCCTCCGATGTCCCGCATGAGCTCGACGTGCTGCTTCTGGTCCTCGCCCACCGGCACCCCGTGGGCCTGGTAGAGCAGCACGTCGGCGGCCTGGAGGACGGGATATGTGAAGAGGCCGGCCCCGACCGCTTCAGCATCCCCCTTCGACTTCTCCTTGAACTGGATCATCCGCCTCAGCTCCCCCATCCGGGCGATGCACGAGAAGATCCAGGCGAGCTCGGAATGGGCCGGGACGTGGGATTGAACGAACAGGATCGAGCGCTCCGGGTCGATGCCGCAGGCCAGCAGCAAGGCTCCGCCGCCGATGACCTGGCGCCTGAGCGTGGCCGGGTCGAACGGCAGGGTCATCGCGTGGAGATCGACGAGGCAGTAGTAGGCCTGGTTGCGCTCCTGAAGCGCCACCCAGTTCTCGAGCGCCCCCAGCAGGTTGCCCAGATGCACGTCGCCGGTCGGCTGGATGCCGCTGAACACCCGTCGTTCGGCCTCATCCCTCAAGCTCTGGTTCAGACTTAATCCTCCCGCCTTCTGCGCCGTTGTTCCCGCCAGCGCCTACAATACCGGCCCGTGTTCAGTCCTCTCGAGCTCATGCGCAGTGACCCGATCGCTTTTGCGATGCTCGCGATCTCCATCATCCTGGCCATCAGCCTCCACGAGTTCGCCCACGCCTACGTGGCCGACCTACAGGGCGATCGCCTCCCCCGCGCCATGGGACGGGTGAGCCTCAACCCCGCCCGCCACCTCGACCCCTTCGGGACCATCCTCATCTTCCTGGTGGGGTTCGGCTGGGGGAAGCCCGTGGAGTTCCGCCCCCAGGCGTTCGCTTCCAAGCGCTTCGGGTCGGCCCTCGTGGCCCTGGCCGGCCCGCTCATGAACCTCCTGCTGGCCATCCTGGCTGCGCTCGTCTTCACGCCGATCTTCAACTCGACGGGCTGTGGGACGCTCACGACCTTCCTGCTGACCTTCATGGGCATCAACGTGATCCTGGCGGTCTTCAACCTCGTACCGCTCCCGCCCCTGGACGGCTCCAGGCTGCTCACGGTCTTCCTGCCACCCGACAAGCAGCACATCATCTACTTCCTCGATAAATACGGCCTGCTGATCCTCATCGCCCTGGTCTTGTTCGGCGGCTTCACTCTCCTGGACCCGATCTTCGAGTTCGTGTTCTCGATAATCATTCCGGAATCGGCCGGCTTCTGCGGTCTCTAAGGCGCCAAAGAAACAAGGCGATATGTCGACAAGTCTACGGGCCTGATCGGTGGCTGCTCACGGTCAGAGTCCGCTGCAGCCCCCTACCCCTAGCCACTTTCGTCGTCGGGTGAATCTGCAGGCGACTAGTCGATTCGACTACTAATAGATTTATCTATAGCTCTACTTATCGAACAGATTCGTGAGAGCTGATTCTTACCGGCGCTGGTCGTTCCCCCTCAGGGCCCGACCATCCGCGAGCGGCGCTAAGCCTCGAGTCCCGGTCCCCTCCCGAACGGAGGAGCCTAAAGATCCAACGGACCCCGGCCCTACTCTCGAGCTGGTGCCGACGATCGGCCGCCCGATAGGGACACGTTGAAGGAGCAGTGAGGCCGGCCGGGCTCCCTAGCCCTTACGAGCCCGGCCGCGCCCGAGCTGGTAGGCCGCTCGGGTCCGAGTTTCCGCGCGAAGTCGCCTTCGAGTTCCTGTTGAGCCTTTCCACGTATCTAAAGCTAAGCTGTACCGTTAGTGGTGTATTCGTTCTAGGATCCGGGGTGCCGTCCGAGGTCCCCAAGAACTGGAGCTGGAGAGCTGTCCCCCTTCCCGGCCCCCAAGCGTCCGAGGTCGGCCGAGCGAGCCTCTCGGTGGAGCCGACCCAGATGCGCCCTCTCCCCCACAAGAGTCGAAAATGATGTGGGATCGAAGAAGGACGCACCGATCCCCGGAGCGTGCCCAAGAGAAGCCCGTGGCCGGACCTCCGTGGCAGCCACCGGGCTCGAGTCGGCTGGCGATTTGTCGATACGTCGATATCTCTACTTCTTGGCTTGTGGACTCTCGCACCCATAGGCTCAGTCCAACCAGCGCCGGGACGGTCGCACCTTGGAGGAGGTTGACTCATCGCTAAAGCTACATATCGATATATATACTTATTCACCATTGTCGATCTTCTGGGGTCCCTGCAGACTGGGGCCGACTAGCCGGCTTTCGACTCCTCCCTGCCGCGCTCCCACTGGCCGCGCTCCATTCTTCGAACCGATCCGCGGGCCGGAAGGAGGGCGCCGGAGAGAGTTCGTCATTAAGCCGGTCGCAAAGAACCATCCAGGATCCTGCCGCGGCCCAGGCCCCACCCAGCGGCTCGTTGGATCGGGCCTCCCCCTGTCCTCGTCGATCGAGCAGATGTCCTCCGTTCATTTCAATGAGTTAGGGTCACAGCTGAGGTTTAGACTCAGGGGTCGAGGCACCATGGCACAGAGTTCAGCCTCCGGACGGGGATCGAAACCAGTCGGGCCCGCTCGGAGAGACGGGTTAAGAGGATCGGTCAATGGTCGACCTGGCGGAGGAGGATGTGCGACCTCTCCCCTCGCCTCGATCCCCGGAGCCGTGGCCCAAGACAGCCCCGACCGCCGGCGCGGTCGACTGGGGTCGAGTCCCTAGGATATTTGTCGATACATCGATATCTCTACTTCTCGGCTTGTCGACTGTCGCGTTTTGGCTTCAACTCCACCAGTGTGCGGGATGCCATACTTCCGGAGGGTTGATTCGTCGCTAAAGCTACATGTCGACATACATATTTGTCTGCCTCCCCGATCACCCGAGTCCTCTCGTTCGAAGTGGATCCGCGGGGCGGGAGAGAGCGCCAGGGCCTAGCTCGTCTCCCCCGGCTAAAGACCCCCTCCGAGAGGGGGCCCGCGCCCAGGACTTGCGGCGGTCGTTTAGAAAGAGCGGCCCTCGCGCGTACCCCGAGGAGCCAGCGGTCCGGGCGTCCTTCCCCAGACAATGAGTTAGGGTCAAGCTGAGGTCTAGGCTCGCTTCCGGGCGAAGGTCGAGGGCCCCAGCTTTCCGAGGGGCATCGAGAACGACGAGCCGGGCACAAAAAACCCCGCCTCCGGAGAGACGGGGTTCAAGAGACCGAGTCGTTAATGGTCCAGCTGGCGGAGGAGGATCGCGTCCTCTCCCCTGGCCTCGAAGTCCTCGAGGATGTAAGCGAGGGCGGCTCTCACGATGCGGCCCCGATCGGCGGTCACTCCGTGTTGCGAGCGGAGCAGAAGGCGAGCCTGCTCGAGAGCCATGAGGTCATCACCCGTGCAATAGAAGGTGATCTTCTCGTCGTGCTTGGGAGCTTTCTTCGCCCCCGCTTGAGGTTCCGGGTCCTTGGCTACTTGTAGCTTTGTCGACTTGGCGTCTTGTGGACCGGCTTCGACGCCCTTGCGGACGTCCCGTGCCCTCTCAGTCGACGACGTACGCCGGAAGAGCTCATCGGCTCCCGGCAGACTGGCTCGAGGAGCCACGTTCGATCACCTCCTGTGCGAGTTTTCGGTAGGCGTCGGCCCCAACGGAGGTCGGCGCATAGGACAAGATCGGTTCTCCGGCGACCGGAGCTTCCGCGAAACGGATGGTCTTCCTGATGACTGTGTCGAACAGGTTCCGGCCGAAGGCCTCCTTCACCCTGGCCATGACCTCCTTGCCGTGGAGAGTACGAGGGTCGTACATCGTGGCCACGATTCCGTCAATGTTTAGTCGAGGGTTAAGCCTTTCCCGGATGCGGTCGATCGAGTCCATCAGCAGGGCCATCCCCCTCAGGGCGTAGTACTCGCATTCGAGCGGGATGATGACCCCGTCGGCTGCGGTCAGCCCGTTGATCGTCAGCAGACCGAGCGACGGTGGACAATCGATGAAGATGAAGTCGTATCCGGTCCGCAGCGGAGCGAGCACACGCATCAGGGTCTGCTCCCGGGCTACCTCCTGGACCAGCATGATCTCGGCCGCGGCCAGGTCGATGTTCGACGGGATCAGGTCGAGCCCCGGGAAGTTCGTCTTGTGGACGACCTCCTCGACGTCGATCGTCCGGTCCAGCAGCGCGTTGTAGACCGAGATATCGAGGGTGCCCGGCTCGATCCCGAGCCCGATGGCGCACCCACCCTGGGGATCGAAGTCGACCAGGAGGACCTTCTTGCCCACCTCGGCCAAGGCGGCCGCCAGGCTGATAGCCGTGGTGGTCTTCCCCACCCCGCCCTTCTGGTTGGCCAGGGCTATGATCCGAGCGGTCCGGCCGGACCCTTCAGGGATCAGCCCGACGCTCGAGGAACTCTCGAGGGACTCGCCGGACCTCTCGTCTACAGCCATCTCGCCTCCCGGGAAATGAGAAGGAAACTTGTCGACAAATCTCCTTGTAGCCCGGGAGTATTACACGAGCCCCCCAACGCGCACAAGACCGAGCCAAGCAATCAGTGTCGGCGCAGCCAATCAGTCCCGAGGGGCCGGGCGGAGTAGGCCGTCTCGACCACCGATCCCCAAGATCGCGGGCATAAACGCGAGGACCGATCCGGTCGTTCTCATCCACGCGGGGGGCGAATAGACCGCCATTGTGGATGAGAACCCGGAATTCGGGCGATGAAGCTCCCCCGGGCCACAACAGACACTCACAACTGCGTCTACGCATGACTCAGACCCGAGGGGGGCTGGGGGGAGTAGGCCGTCTCGACGGCCGATCCCCCCAGGGAGTTGCGGCGCGGACATAACAGCGGGCCTGGTCTGCGCACGCGCTCAGCCCGAGGGGGGTCTGGGGGGAGTAGGCCGTCTCGACGACCGTTCCCCCCAGTGGGTTGCCGCAGGCCGGCATGGAATGCCGGCCGGTAAGCAAGGGCTGCGGTCAGCAGCCCGCCGCGAGCGGGCATAAGAACACGGGCCAGCTAAGAAAGAAGCTGGTCCTTGAAAGACGTCCCCGGGGTGGTGGTGGGGACGCCCAGTAGATCGGCGACCGTGGCGCCACAGTCCGTGAAGGACGCTCTTTGGCCGAGGTCCGCTCCGGCCTTCACCGGGGGCCCCAAGACGATCAGAGGGACACGCTCCCTGGAGTGGTCCGTCGAGGGGGTCGTCGGGTCGTTGCCGTGGTCGGCGGTGATGATGAGGACGTCCTCGTCTCCGAGGGCCGCCTCTATGTCGGGGAGCCGGACATCGAAAGCTTCGAGGGCGCCCGCATAGCCGGTCGGGTCGTTGCGATGGCCGAACGCCTGATCGAAGTCCACGAGGTTCGCGAACACGAGGCCGCTCTCGATCGCGGCCACCTCCTCGATGACCGCATCCACGCCCTGATCGTTGGATCTGGTCGGGTGGGAGGCCGTCACTCCCCTGGCCCCGAAGATGTCCGAGATCTTCCCGACGCCCCGCACCTCGAGGCCGGCTGTGGAGATCTCGTCGAGAACCGTGTCCCTCGGGGGCAGGACCGAGAAGTCGTGGCGGTCGGGGGTCCTTTGGAAATCGCCCACGGGACCCTCGAAGGGCCGGGCGATGACTCGGCCGACCTCGTGCTCGCCTCGAAGCATCTCCCGGGCGATGCGGCACATCTCGTAGAGACGCTCTAGCGGCACGACGTCGACGTGGGCAGCGATCTGGAAGACGCTGTCCCCCGACGTGTACACGATCGGGTGCCCCGTGCGGAGATGCTCCTCTCCCAGCTCCTTGATGATCTCCGTCCCGGAAGCGGCCTTGTTGCCCAATGTCTTGGACCCGATGCGGCGCTCGAACTCTTCGATGACCTCCGGGGGGAACCCATCCGGATAGAGGGGGAAGGGCTTGTCGAGGATCACACCCGCTATCTCCCAATGGCCGGTTGTGGTGTCTTTGCCCGGCGAGCGTTCGACCATGGCGCCGAAGGCCCCGCTGGGGCTCTCGACGGCCTCGACCCCCCGGACATCGACGATCCGACCCAGGCCGGCCCGCGTCATATTGGGCAGCGATATGCCCCCCACGGTCTCGGCAATGTGAGGGAGGGTGGCCGAGCCTTCGTCACCGAAATCGGCGGCATCGGGAGCACCCCCGATACCCACGGAGTCGAGAACCACGAGGACTACCGCTCGAGCGCGGCGGCCCTCCGCCATCAGTTGGTCTGGGCCGCTTGCTTGCAGTCGATGCACAACCTCGTGGCGGGAACCGCCTCGAGGCGCTCGCTGGCTATGGGTTTTCCACAGTTCTGGCATTTGCCGTAAGTGCCATCGTCGAGACGCTTGAGGGCGGCGACCAACTCGGTCCGATGGGCGTGGGCCTGCTCGACCTGAGCGAGCACCTCAGAGCGCTCCGAGGTGGCGGCCGCGGAATCGGCGAACCCCTCGTCGACCTCGAGGTCGACCCGCTCGCCATCGGGCGTGGCGCCGTTCTCACGGAGCTGACGCTCGACCGTAACCAGCTCTTCCTCGAGCGTCGTTCTGATGGTGTTCAAGCTGCTCTGATCCATGATTCTCCCAACCTAGACGTTCGACTTCCGATGCCTTTACGCAAGCGTGCGGCGCTCCCCAACCCATGCCGCCGGGGATCGCCCGGCGACCCCTTCAGCCTCTGGCTCGTGGATGCGATGCCACGTACACCTCTCGGAGCCTCGCATCGCTTACCAGCGTGTACACCTGGGTCGTCGCCAAGCTCGCGTGGCCCAGCAGTTCCTGAACCACCCGGATGTCGGCTCCACCGTCGAGCATATGCGTTGCGAAGGAGTGCCTGAGCGTGTGGGGTGAGACCCTCGCCCTGAGCCGGGCCCGCTCGGCATGCCCTTTGAGGAGCTTCCAGCAGCCCTGGCGGCTGAGCCGGCCCCCGCGGGCGTTCAGGAACAGGGCCCCACGGGCGGCGGGCGTCGACTTCGCCCGGGAGAGGAGCTGGGGCCGGCTTCCGCTCAGATAGGACCCCACCGCCCGCCTGGCGGCGCGACCGAGGGGGACCCTTCGACCCTTGCTTCCCTTGCCCACCCGCACCAGCACCGAGCCTTCATCCAGATCGACGTCGTCGACGTCGAGACCCACGAGCTCGGAGATCCGCAGGCCTGCGCCGTAGAGGGTCTCGAGGATCGCCCTGTCCCGGCGCCCCAACAGGTCGTCGGCCGGGGAATCGATGAGCCGCTCGACGTCCTCGAGCGAGATCGCCTTGGGGATCGCCCGCCCTCGCTTCGGGCTGCCGACCTTAGCCGTCGGATCGTGGTCGATGAGACCCTCCCGGGACAGGAATCGATAGAGCGACCGGACCGAAACGAGCATGCGAGCGATCGAGGAGTCCGCGAGGGGCCTGCTGGCGGGAGACTTCCCGGCGCGCAACCTGGCCAGAAACTCCGTGAGATCGTCCGGGTCGATGTTCGCCGGGTCGAGCCCCGACTCCGCGCAAAAGCGGGCCCAGGTTCCCAGATCCCTCCGGTAAGCGGCCACGGTATTGATCGACAGTCCTCTCTCGGACGCGATGTGCGTGAGGTACTCGTCGATCCAACCGAGGAGGCGTTGCATCGCGCGGCGGTTCGCCGTTCGGGATCCCTTGCTGCGAGCTGCCTCACCTTTAGAGGCCACCGACTACAACAGAGCGTCGAGCTCGCGGAACTCGAGGGCATGGGCCTCGGCGACGGGTTCGTACACGATCGAACCACGGTGCACGTTGACGCCCTTCGCCAGTCCCGGATCCTGTCGAACGGCCCCCTGTAGCCCCTCTTCGGCGAGCGCGACCACGTACGGCAGGGTGGCGTTCGTGAGGGCGTAGGTCGATGTGTGTGGTACGGCGCCCGGCATGTTCCCGACGCAGTAGTGAACGACGTCGTGCACGACGTAAGTGGGGTCGGAATGCGTCGTCATCTTGGTGGTCTCGAAACACCCGCCCTGGTCCACCGAGATGTCGACGACCACCGATCCCGCCCTCATCTCCTTGATGATGTTCTCGGTGACGATCCGGGGAGCACGTGCCCCCGGGATGAGAACGGCCCCGATGATCAGGTCCGCGCTCAAGCACGCTTCCTCGACCGCCAGGCGGTTGGACGCGAGGGTGAGGATCTTCCCTTGGTGGATCCGATCGATGTCGCGCAGTTTGTTGATGTTCTTGTCCAGGACGACCACCTCGGCCTCCATGCCCTGCGCGATCCACGCCGAGTTGAGCCCGGCCATGCCCGCACCGATGACCACGACTCGCGCGGGCCTGACACCCGACACTCCCCCGAGCAGAACCCCCCGGCCCCCGTGCTCCCGCTCCAACCACGTGGCTCCGACATGAGGCGCCATCCGCCCCGCCACCTCGCTCATGGGCGCGAGCAGGGGTAGCGAGCCATCGGGGAACTCAACCGTCTCGTAGGCCACGCCGGAGGCGCCGGATTCCATGAGAGCTGTGGTCACGGGCTCGCTGGCGGCCAGGTGCAGGTAGGTGAACAGGATGAGCCCGTCGCGTAGCCGCGGGAACTCCTCCTCGATCGGCTCCTTCACCTTGAGCACCATCTCGGCCTCGGCGAAGACGGTGTCGGCGTCGGGCACGATGGCCGCCCCCGCTCGTTCGAACTCTGCGTCGCTGATGCTCGAGCCCTCTCCGGCGCCCCGCTCGATCAGAACCGGGTGGCCGAGCACGGCGAGCTCCCTGACCCCGGCCGGGGTGATCGCTACCCGGTACTCGTTGTCCTTGAGCTCGCGCGGCACCCCCACCTTCATGGGGCTAGACCCTAGCGGATTCGGTTAGGAGAGGGGCCTGCCAACCGCTGCGTCATCGTGGACGGTGTCGGTCGTCTCGACCCGAACCCCACGGCCTTCGCCCCTCCGGATGGCGGCCCCCACGAAGTCCCTGAACAGGGGCTGGGGGCGGTCCGGACGGCTCTTGAACTCCGGATGGAACTGGCCGGCGACGAACCACGGATGATCGGGCAACTCGATGATCTCCACCAGGGTCCGATCGGGCGACTCCCCGGAGCACACCAGCCCCGCGTCCTCGAGCTTGCGGCGGAAGCGCGGGTTTACCTCGTAGCGATGACGGTGGCGTTCGAAGATGAGCTCCGACTGGTAGGCGGCTTCCGCCTTGGTTCCGGGCTCCAGCCTGCACGGATACGCGCCCAGCCGCATGGTTCCGCCCATGGTGTTGAGGTCTTGGCCCGCGAGTATGTCCACCACCGGGTAGGCCGTCTGCGAATCGAACTCCGACGAATTCGCGTCTTCGAGACCGGCCACGTTCCTGGCGAACTCGATCACCGCGCACTGGAGCCCGAGGCAGATCCCCAGGAACGGGATGTCATTCTCCCGCGCATACCGAACGGCGTTGATCTTGCCTTCGATGCCGCGCACCCCGAACCCGCCGGGAACGAGGACGCCGTCGAGGCGTTCCATCTGCTCCTCGATGCTGCCGGTCTTCAACTCGTCCGACGCGATCCACACGATCTCGACCCGGGATCCGTGATGGAATCCGGCGTGCCGGAGGCTCTCGACCACCGACAGATACGCGTCCGGGAGGGTGACGTACTTGCCGATGAGGCCGATCCGAACCACTCCGTCCGCCGCGTCCACCCGAGACACGAGCTCGTTCCACTGGCTCATGTCGGGGGCGGGGGCATCCACTCGCAGCGACTCCATCACGAAGTCATCGAGGCCCTCGTCTTTCAACACGAGGGGGATGTCGTAGATGCTGTCGACATCCACGGCGGAGACGATCCCCTTCATCTGCACGTCGCAGAGCAGGGAGATCTTCCGTTTGAGCGATTGACTGATGGGTCGGTCCGAGCGACAAACGATCGCATCGGGTTGGATACCGATGCTCCGGAGCTCGCGAACCGAGTGCTGGGTCGGCTTGGTCTTCAGCTCCTCCGCGGGGCCCATGAACGGCACGAGCGTGACGTGGATGTAGAACGTCTCGTCGCGCCCGAGCTCGGTGCGCAGCTGCCGGATGGCTTCGAGGAACGGGAGCGACTCGATGTCACCAACGGTTCCCCCGATCTCGGTGATGAGGACGTCCGCGCCGGAATCCTCGCCCAGCGAGCGGATGCGGTCCTTGATGGCGTTGGTGACGTGAGGGATGACCTGGACGGTGTCGCCGAGGAAATCGCCACGGCGTTCTTTCGCGATGATCCCCTGGTAGATGGCTCCGGTGGTGACGTTCGAGGTGCGGAACATGTTCTCGTCGATGAACCGCTCGTAATGACCCAGATCGAGGTCGGTCTCTCCGCCGTCCTCGGTCACGAAGACCTCGCCGTGCTGGAAGGGGTTCATCGTCCCGGGGTCGACGTTGAGGTAGGGGTCGAGCTTCTGCATCATCACGCGGAGGCCGCGTGCCTTGAACAGTCGGCCGAGGGATGCCGCCGTGATCCCCTTGCCGAGGCTGGAGACCACTCCCCCAGTCACAAAAACATGCTTCGCCACCGGTCCTCCGATCCGCTCCATTGGAACTACAGGTCGCAGCACTACAGGTGACGACCCCCGACTCCCGGGCATAGATCAACTCGACCTCGGTTCCGGGGGAAGTCGTCTCACCGTAGCACGAGGCACAGAGCGTCCGGGTATTTAAGCGCGTCCCCAACGGTCGACGGCCGCCAGCCACGTAGTGCGCTCGATGACGCTCGAGAAAGACACCCGTTCCGACGCGAGGTTCAGCCCCAGTAGCAGCAGAACGAGCAGGATTCGGACGCCGAGCGACGTCGCGAGACACAGACCCAGGCCCGCGACGGCGCCCAAAGGATTGGCGCCCGCGTCGCCGAGCATGGCCCGCTCCCGGAGATCGGCGGGAAGGCAGGCGACCAGAGCCCCGGTGACCCCTGCGCCCGCCAACGGCCAGCCGAACTTCGCCAGCGCCAGCCCGGGAAGCAACAGGAGGAGCCCGACCTTCGCCGCCCGACCGGGCCCCCGATCCAGGAGGTTGAGGAGATTGGCCGTCAGCGCGACCGCGAGGGCGGTGGTCAGCAGGTCCGCCGGGTCGTCGAAGCCCCACACGAGGGCCCCGGCCCCGAGACTCACGAGGCCTCCCACGACCACCTTTATGCCTCCCCCGGTGATGCGTCCGGAGAAGGCGGCGCGGAGATGGCCCCCGAACCCGCGCGACTCCTCGTCCCCACGCCGGTCGTCGACGTACCCGGCTGCGCCCATGCCCACCACCAGTAGGCCGGTGGCGGCCGCCACCCCCGCTGTGAACCCCCCTGAGTCGAGAGACCGGTCGATCAGCCACGCGACGGCCAGGCCGGCTATCCCGCCCGCGCACAACGCCCATCCCAAGACGGCAGGCACCGGCCGGCCGCTCACGTTCGTCCGGACGAGGTGCGCGGGGGCCTTCCGGATCATCGAGGGTGCGATCAGGGCCGCGACGATGGCCCCCACCACCCCGGCGGCCAACGCGCCCCAGGCGACGTTCATGCCGCGTCGCCGCTTTCGGCGCCCTCGAGCGAGAGGTGTGTGATCAACGCCATCGGGACGAGGAAGGACAGCACCATGGCCGGGATGACTATCCCCGAGTCGTTGACGGCGAAGCCGAGGATCGCCAGTACCAGTCCCCCCAGGAGTCCGGCCCGGAGGCGGGGGTAAGTCTGCGCCAGTCTCTGCCAGCGTCCGCGTGGGCGGCGCAGCAACCACACCATCACGGCCAGAGCGAGAGGCACGAAGAACGTCCAGATCGATGAACGGAAGACCCGGAGGTTCGCCCGTGCCTTCCGTTCGACGGTGTCCACGAAGATCCCTCCTCCTCGATCTCCGATGTCCTCGACCAAACGCGCGAGGTGGGTCTGCTGCTCGGCCGGGCGGGACAGGTCGATCGCGAGGAAGAGCCCGAGCATGAGGAGGCCGCCGACCAGACCACCGACGAGCACCTTCCACGTCGGCCGGCGACCCGTCAACAGCAAGAACGTGATCGCGTACGCGGGCACCAGGGCGATGACCCCACCGACATCGCTACCGAACTGGGGTGCACCATCCACCACCACGGTCGTGAGATACAACAGAGCGACTCCCGCGTACGCGTATCGCGAACGCGGCCAACGGTGGATGACGAGCACGCCGGTCAGCAGCGTCGCGGCCCCGAGTACCGCGAACACGATGTTTCCCGCTCCTGCGAACCGACCGGCGATGATCGGCGAGTACCCGAAGACGGTGTTGAGCTGAAGGCGCGCTCCCGAGACCAGGTCGGCGTAGAGGATCAGCGTCGTCAGCGCGGTGAGGGCGAGCAATCTGTCCATCGAGGAATCGAAGAGTCGCGCCGTGAGCGCGACCAGCAGAACATCGATCGCCACTATCGCGGAGATGTAGGCGGGTGCCCCGAGGTCGTGTGCATCGAGAGCACCGCCGAGATAAGTACAGATCGGAAAAGCAACCATCGCCAGAGCGGCCAAGCTCAGCCAATGCCATAACCGGCTTCCGACGAACGCATTCTCGTCGCGCTCCCGGCGGAACAGGAGGATTCCGATCAGAACGTAGACCAGTAGTTGCGCCAGCACGAACATCATGGAGACCGGCGATTGAAGATCCTCGATGAGAACCGCTTCTCGGTCGAGGTCGATCGCCGACTGGACGAGATCTTCCTGGGAGGGGCCAACTGCGATCCACGGCCTGCCGGTCATAGCCGCCGGCCGTTCCTCGCCCAGGTGCTCCAAGACCGTGGGCGCGATGTCCGGCAGGGTGACGATCCCGCGCCGCCTGGTCGAGGCAGACTCCATCGTCGATCCCGGCGGGAACGATTCCCCCACCGCGATCGCCACTCCCAGATGTGCGTCGCCCTCCGCTGCAGGAGAAGTCGGCGAAACGATCAACAACAGGTCCTTCTCCGGGTCGAGTTGCTCGCCCACCATCCCCACGAGCTCGTCCGCGGCCCGAAGAGCCTCGTCGCGTTCGGGCCCCGGCTCTCTTCCTTCCGCCAGTGCGCCCTGTTCGGCGCGGATGAGATCCCCCTGATCGATGAAGGTCGCAGAGCAGGGCCGCTGAAGCGCCGAGTCAACGGCCTCAGAGAGGGCGTTCATGTCGGTTCGCACGCCCCACGACGAATCGGGATCGTCCATCAGAAGATCGGGCCCCACCGCGGCATCCGCCACGAGGCCCTCTCCGTCCATCGCGGCGAGGAGCACCCACCGGCCGGGGCCCAGAGGAGCCGGTGGGGGCCGTCCGAGGTCCGCGTTCCCGATCGCAGCCACCGTCCCGCCGGTGGCCTCTCCGAGGGCGCCGGGCTCAGCGCCGTAGCCCGCCTCTCGGGCGAGCTCCTCGAGATCTTCGATCCCGGGCACGCGTTCCTCACTCAGCGGGTCGCCGGAGGTGACGGTCTCGGAAGCGCCGACGAAGTCGCCCGTGTCCAGTCGGGCTCCCGCCCCTATCGTTGCGAAGCCCGCGGCGTACGTGGTCCTCGAGACGATCGTTCGCACCGAGATCGAGGCCATAGCCCCTGCGTCCGCGGCCTCGAGGATCGCCGGCGGTTGCAGCTCGTCGATGTCGGCCCAGGTAACTCCGGGCAGCGTCACGACGGCCACCCGCCCGCAGGGCTCCTGAGCCACCGCAGAGGTCGAACCGAAGGTGATCGCGGACAGCAGGCCGATCGTGACGGCCACGGCTTTACGCCGCACTGGCCGCATCCCGGTAGGCGTTCTTCAGCGTGGCCAGCATGTCGTCGGTGGAGAAGACCTCGAGGAGCCTTTGTCGTGCCCGCTGCGCGTAACGGTCCGCTGTCTGCGGCGAGTCGAGTACCTCCGATAGCGCCATGGCGAGGGCTCCGGGATCGTTCTTGGGAACCAGGCGCCCGCCGGCGCGATCCTCGACGATCTCCGGCATCCCCCCAACCCGCGTCCCCACGACGGGCGTGCCCAGAAGCATGGCTTCCTGCACGGCCAGTGGGATGCCTTCCCACACCGACGATAGGCAGAAGACGTCGGCGGCCGCGATCAGATCCGCAGCGTCGTCCCTCCATCCCAACCACAACACGCGGTGGTCGATCCCCATGTGTCTAGCGTGATCGCGCAGCTCCTTTTCGTCCGGGCCCTGACCGAGGATCGCCAGAACGACATCGTCCGGGAGACGCGCGATCGCGTCGAGCATCACGCCGAGAGCCTTCTGTGGTGAGAGACGAGACGCGGTCACCACGAGGCGAGACTTCTCGACCCCCAGAGTCTTGCGGATCACCTCCGCTTGAGCCGTCGTTCTGGGCTCTTCGCCCACCCCCAGATACAGGAGCTCGACCTTGGTGGCGGCCGAGCCCGACACCCTCCGTAGGTGATCCGACATGTCCTTCGATATGGCAAAGGTTCGCGCGCAAAGTCGCACCGCGAGCGGTTCCGCGCGGCGGTAGAGGCGCGCCTTCAGACCACCCGAGACATCGGGTCGCAAGAGGTTGTGACAGGTAAGCAGCACCGGCACACTCGCACTGCGGGCGGCCAGGGCCGCATCGATACCGGCCCGGAGCCCATGCGCGTGCACGACCTCGTAGTTGCCCTCAGCGATCGTCTTCCGAAGCTTCCCGATGGCTTTCGCGTGGCCCCTCAGGGGTCCGTCGGGAACGACGACCTCTTGCACCGCCTTTGGCATGGGCACCGGAAGATCGAGGGGCCCTGCGATATCGACCTGGAATCCGTCCCGTCCGTCGATCTCTCGAACCAGCAGCGCTACGTGGCTCGCGATGCCTCCGGCCGAGCGGCCGAGAACCTGGAGGACACGTGCGCTCACGACCGCCGTCGCTTGACGACGCTCGTGACCCGGAGCAGTTCGGGAGACTTGGCCCAGAGCATGAGCCCTCCGTACACGGCGATCCCAACGACCGAGACGATCAAGACGTTGGCGAGCGCCTGAGTCTTGGTGGCGGCCGGCACGAGCGATCCCGCCAGCCACATCGCTCCGGCCGCCACGGACCCGAACAGAAGCGCACGAGCCAGGGCCCGCGACCACCACATGGACATGCCCGCCCCGAGCCGGCGCGCGAGCAAGAAGGCGAGTGCTCCGGTGCCGAGGAAGAATCCGAACGAGTGGCCGAACGCGAGGCCTGCCACCGACCAGTCCGCGGTCAGCACGAAGAAGAGGATGGCCCCGACCGCGCTGGACACAGCCACGGTGGCAGCGTTCACGAGGGTCGGCGTCTTGGTGTCGGAATGCGCGTAGTACGCACGGGTGAGCACTAGGAACGCGGAGAACGCCGGCAGGCCGATGGCGAAGGCGCCGATGACCCGCCCGATCAGTGCGGCACCGGTCCCGGACATGACGCCGAACTCGAGACATACCTTCGCGAGCGGTACGGCTACGATCAACATGAGTGCCGCAATGGGAAGAAGGACGAACGTCAGCATGTCGAGCCCGTCCTTCAACCGCATCATGAACTCCGGCTTCTCACCCTTGGTCGCATGTTCGGTCATGGCCGGGAACAACACGTGGAAGATCGGCGCGGCGAACAAGGCGTGCGGTACGTAGAAGAAGGTGTAGGCCCACTGATAGGCGGCCACCCCGCCTTCCACACGATTCGCCAGGATGAGGACGACGATGAGTCCGGCTTGATATCCGCCTGCGTAACCCAGCGCCCACACCCCCAGCCGCATCGCTTTTCGTACCGCGGGATGAGACCGATCGAATCGCCAGCGGAAACGCCAACCCAGCCTCATCAGGTCGGGGATGAGGCACGCCGTCATCACGATCACGCCAAGGGTCGTCCCGGCTCCCAGGACCCACATCTCCGACGTGTCGATCAGGGCGATCGTGGGAGGTTTGTCCCCCCGCATCACCGCGTAGGTGATGTAGACGCCGATCACGACCACGTTGTTGAAGATGGGGGCGATCGCCGCCATCGCGAACCGGCGGTGGGCGTGCAATGCGCCGGTCATGATCATGCCGGCACCGTAGAAAACCACCTGAGGCGCGAAGAGTCGAAGGAAGTCGGTGCCGAGCGCGATCTCGCGTGCCCTGATGTCCACACGATCTACGCCGATCGTCAACACCCTCATGATCCAAGGCGCAGCCAACGCAAGGACCACGGCGAGGATCGTCAGGCCGACAAGGGCCACGGTGGTCAGGACATTGGCTGCATGCCACCCTTCTTCACGCTCGTCCCTGACCAGATACTCGATGAACGTGGGCACGAAGATCGAGGTGAGAACGCCGGCGGCGAGCAACTCGAACATGAGATTGGGGGCGGTGTTGGCCGTTTGGTAGGTGTTCGCCAAGAAAGTGGTGCCCATCGCCCCGGCGACGACGACGACCCTTACGAATCCGGTCAGGCGCGAGACGAACGTCGCGACTGTGATGATCGCGGCCCCGCGGGCGAGCGACCCTTCCCCTCCTGTCTTCGCGGCCCTCACCGCTAACCTTCCGGTGACGGCTGCGGGACGGGGGCATCTGCGTCCTGCCCGTCGCCGTAATGCCCCGCCGGCCCGTCGGCGTCGCGCTCGAGCGCGAGCGGGAGCGAGATCCTTCCTGCCGCCGTGTCGACGTCATCGACACTACTCACGGTCTCGCGTGCGTCGCCGTCCGCACGAAGTGCCTCCACGACACCCCAAGTGCTGCCTTGGCCCTCCACCACGATCGCCGCGCTTCCTCGCTCCGCGAACGAAGAAGCCAGGTGGGTCACGAACGGGGCCACGTCGAAAGGAGCTTCGCTCGGCGACCCGGCCACGACGACCAGCGTGGATTGAGCCGGAACGATCGGATCCCCTTCTTGGGTCACCTCGACCTCGAGGTAGCCCAAATCGCGCAGAGGCTCGATGACCTCTTGCACACGAGTTTGCACCCCATCACCCCCGATGGCGGCCTCGACCTCACCTTGCGCCGCCATCGTTCCGGCGCGGGAACCGATGAGCTCAGCTATGTCCACTCGGAGGTCCGCGGCCGTGACGTCGGGAAGGTCCAGCGTGGTCGTCAGGTCCTCACGCTCCGCCAGGTCGCCGAGGTCGAACTGGTCCGTCGCCACCACTGTCGTGGCGATCTCGCCGTCGGCCTCCTCGAGCGCGGCCCTCACTTCATCCACTGTGTCGGCCTCCGTCTCGCCCACCTGCCAAAGGACGATCCGCCGCCCGGACAACGCGCCGTTGGTCAGGGTTGACTCGAATGCGGACAGAGCCGATTCCTGGTGGTTTGCCTCTCGTTCGGTCTCTCGGACCCGAGCGAGAAGGTCATCGTTCTTCCGTTCGAGGCTGTCCACCCGGTTTTCCAGCTGCTGGAGGAGTGGCCCTCCGAGGAACGCGGATCCCGTGATGATCCCGATGCTGAGGGCCAGCAGCACAGCAACGATCGAGATGATGTGATAGCGGAAGTCGATCATCCGAAGAGCGCTTGCTTGACCTCGAACCAAATGTTCTTCACGTCGATCCACATCAATCTCATGTACAGCCGCATCGGCTCGGAGAGCCACACTGCGATGGCGAGCGCCAGAAGGGCCGCTCCCAACAACAGCAACAGGTCGACGCGCCGCACCGTGCTGCGATAGAGCCGGCTTACGCCTTTGGCATCCACGAGGATCGGACCCACGCGCAAGCGCGTGAGGAAGGTTGACGCCATGCCCTTCCGCCCCTTGTCCAGGAACTCGACCAGGTTCGCATGGGTCCCCACGGCCACGATCAGTTCGGCGCCCTCTTCGAACGCCATGAGCATCGCGATGTCCTCCGACGTCCCGGTTGCCTCGAAGGGAACGCACGGCAACCCGAGAGCGTTGACGCGATCCAAACCCGGCGCCTTCCCGCCCGCGTAAGCGTGTACGACCAGCTCGGCACCGGAGACGAGGGCCTTTGTGGACACGGAATCCATGTCGCCGATGATCATCGTGGGCTGCAAGCCGAACTCCAGGAGTGCATCCGCGCCTCCGTCGACACCGATGAGCACCGGATCGAGCTCGCGGATGTACGACCTCAACGCCCCAAGGTCTTCTCGATAGTTGTATCCGCGCACGACGATAAGGACATGTCGGCCCTCGAAAGACGTGCGCGTCTTCGGAAGACGGGTGGCCTCCAGTAGGACATCGCGTTCGTCGCGGATGTATTGGATGGTGTTCTCGGCAAAGCGTTCCAGCTCGGATGACAGCCCGCGCTTCGCCTCATCCAGGGTCTCCTCGGCCGCGGCCAGGTGGAGGCGGGTGCCGCGGGCGATGGTCGGGGCCCCGTTCCCCCCCACCCTCTTGAGCTCGTCCTCGTCCAAGAGGACCCGGGTGCCGTCCGGCACCGCCATGACGCTCGGTCCCGCCGAATCGAGCAACGGGATCCCGGCCGAGCACAACAGGAGGGGGCCGAGGTTCGGATAGCGGCCCGTGGACGAGCTCGCGGCGTTCACCACGGCGGCGACCTGACGCTGGATGAGCCCTTCGGCGGCGATCCTGTCGAGGTCGGAATGATCGATGATCGCGATATCCCCAGGCTGAAGGCGCGCAACTAGGTTCTTGGTGCGCTTGTCGACGCGAGCAACCCCGCGCACCTGCGCGATCGCTGCTGCCTCGTCGATCTTCTTGGGTTTGGCCATGGATCAGTTCGCTCCGGCTGCCATGTCTAGTAGTTCCTGGGCGTGCTCTCGAGCTCGCTCGCTCTCCGGGAGCCCGGCGAGCATCCGGGACAGTTCGGCAACGCGCTCCTCGCCCTCTACCCTCTCGACGGTAGCGCGCGTGCGCTCACCCCCTACGGCTTTGGACACACGGTAGTGGGCATCGGCGAAGGCCGCCACCTGCGGAAGGTGGGTTACCACGAGAACCTGAGCGGTCGTCCGCTGACCTAGCTTGCTCAACGCACGTCCCACGGACCGCGCGGCCTGCCCTCCGACGCCCGCGTCGACTTCATCGAAGACCATCGTCGAGGCGGCCGCGTCCGAGACGAGTAGATGTAGCGCAAGCGAGATCCGGGACAGCTCACCGCCGGACGCGACCTTTGAGATGGGCCGTGGGGTTTCGCCGGGATTGGCGGAGACCAGGAAGGACACACGTTCCGTTCCGCCCTCGTAGAGATCGGTGGATCCCAGGACGACCTCGAAGCGCGCGTCCGCCAGGGCGAGGTCCTCGAGGGACCGGGTCATCGCGTCTTGGAGCCGTGGGGCAGCCTTCTCCCGGAGCTCCCGAAGCTGAGCCGCAAGCACGCCGCCTCGCGACGTCAGTTCGTCTCGCTCCTTCGCGAATCTGGCGATGCTCTCGTCGTCCGAAGCGAGCTCGATCAGCCGGCCGCGTGAACGCTCCAGGTAGCTCAGTACCTGCGCCTCATCGTCTCCGTACTTGCGCCGCAACCGAGAGAGTTGGTCGATCCGCGCCCGAACCTCCTCGAGGACGTCCGGCTCCGGGATCGTGGTTTGCGAGCTCAGTTCGGCGGCGACGTCGGCGATGTCGAGGGATGAGGTCCGGAGGCGATCCAAAAGAGCCTTGGCGCCGGGATCCTTGCCGACCGTTCCCTCCAGAGCATCGATCGCGCGGTTGAGGGATTCCTCGGCCCCCCCGTCCCCCCTCAGCGACTCGGTCGCTTGTTCGAACGCCAGGGCGAACGTCTCTGCGTTCTCCAGCCTCGCAGCGTCTTCGAGCAACCGGGTGGACTCCCCCTCGACCAGGGCCGCGGCCTCGATCTCTGCGATCTCGTAGGCCAGGATGTCCGCCTCGCGCCTCCGGGCTCGCTCGCCGGTCTCGAGCTCCTCCATGGCACGCACGGCCCGGGCCAGATCTCTCATGACAACTCTGAGCTCCTCTGCGACCGCTGATGCATCAGGACCGGCGAAACGATCCAGGGTGTGGCGCTGCCACGCGACATTGCCGATGCGCTGATGCTCGTGCTGGCCGGCGATCTCGACGAGTCCGGGAGCGATCTCTTCGAGCAGCTTGATCGTGACCAATCTGCCGTTCACGCGCGCCTTCGCAGAGCGGGCGTCGACCGAGATCGTTCGATGGATCACGACCTCCACCTCGCCGCCTTCCTCGGAGAGAACCCCCTCGGCGATCAGGCGCTCGACCGAAGGATGTGTGGACGGCAGGATCCAGCGGCCCTCGACACGTCCCTCGGTCGCGCCCTCCCGGACGATCGACCGGTCGGCGCGATCCCCCAGCAGGAGGCCCAAACCGGCGACGACCAGGGTCTTGCCCGCCCCCGTTTCGCCGGTCAGCACCGAACAGCCGGGTTGGAGCACCAGCTCGGCTCGCTCGATGACTCCCAGGCCCTCGACCACCAACTCGGTCAGCATCCCGGAATCCTAGTGGGGACCGGAACTCAGCCCGGAAGCTGAAGCTTGTTGCGCAGCCGCTCGAGGAAGTTCGGTCCGGACAGGCGCACGATCCGTAGTGGGCGGGGGTGCCGCCGGACCACGACGGTGGTGCCCGGTGCGAGATCCCCTCCCAGAGCTCCGTCGAGCGATAAGGAACCCTCCTCACCCTCGGGGTCGGTCGTGATCTCGACCGTCTCGTCGGGGGTCAGAACGAAAGGACGAGCGAAGATCATGTGGGGGCTCACGGGAACCAGGACCATGCATTGGGCTCTCGGATCGACGATCGGTCCCCCGGCGCTCAGCGCGTAGGCAGTCGATCCCGTCGGAGTGGCCACTATCACGCCGTCGGCGTTGTACGCAGCCAGCCGGTCGCCCCCGACCCGAACCTCGAGCCGAAGAAGACGGTAGCGCGAGGTCCTTTCGACCAGGACTTCGTTCATGCCGACGTAGGTGCGGGAATCGCCGGCCGAACAAGCAAGCATCATCCGATCCTCGAGATGGAACTCCCCCGTCAGGATCTTCTCTAGGGCGATGATCTCGTCGCCTGCATCGACCTCGGTGAGATAGCCGAGCCGCCCAAGGTTGACCCCGAGCAGCGGAGCATCCTCTTCGTGCGCGACCTGAGCACCGCGGAGCACGGTTCCGTCTCCCCCGAGGGCGACGACGAGATCCGGGTCTTCCTCCCCCACCGTTACGCCACGAGAGGCGAGGAACTCACCGATCTTCTTCTCGATCTGCGCCGCCATCGATTTCTCGTGGTGCGAGACGATCGTGATCCGTTCAAGCTTCATCCCGTACCTCCGCGAGCGCGCGATCGATGGCGGTCGGGGCGGGATCGACCCCTCGGCGCAGATGAACGAAGAACTCGCGGTTACCGGCGGGACCGGGTAAGCGGGACGGAGTCGCCCCAGCGAGACCGAGGCCGGTCTCCCCGGCGGCTTGCACGACCCTCTCGATCGCCGAGCGCCACAGGGCCGGGTCTCTCACGACCCCGCCCTTTCCGACCGCTTCCTTGCCCACCTCGAATTGCGGCTTGACCAGTAGAAGCATGTCGACATCCTCGGTCGCGGCTTTCTTCAGGGCAACCAGCACCAGGGTTAGCGAGATGAAGGAAAGATCCGCAACGACTCCGTCGGCGAGCCACGGAAGCATGTTGGGCCTGAGGGTCCTGACATTCGTACGCTCGACGACGGTGACTCGAGGGTCATTGCGAAGTTTCCAATCGAGCTGTCCATAGCCGACGTCGACGGCAGCCACCTCCGCGGCGCCCCGTTGAAGGAGGCAGTCCGTGAATCCCCCGGTGGAGGCTCCGGCGTCCAGCCATCTACGCTCCGCCACCCGGACGTTGAGAGAATCCAGAGCGCCGGCGAGCTTCTCGCCTCCGCGCGATACGAAGGGCGCTGGGGGCGCGGCGAACGTGATCGAGACCTCAGGTGAGACGAGGGTGGCCGGCTTCGTCACGGGGATTCCCCTGACCACGACCTTTCCCTCCTGGATCGCCCGTCCCGCCTCGGAACGCGAGGCGACGAGCCCTCGCCGGACCAGCTCAGCGTCCAGGCGGAGAGGTTTGGTCAACCTCTTCGAGCTCCGCCTCGATCGACTCCGACAGACCCTCCAAAGCAGCGAGCCGTGCTCGGTCGTCGCCCCGCTCGGCGCGTTCGAGCTCCTCCTCTAGGCCCGCGGAAGGTTCCTGTGGCTGGTGCTCCTCTCGATGTTCCATAACGTGATTAAACCCGACCGGGGGCCCGATCCGTCGGCGCGATCGTCAGGAGCGACCCAGGGGGCGCCCGGGACTCCCCGGGGCCGGGGTCCGCTCGCCGGAAGATCCCGAAGATCCTCCCCGCGCGGTGGTCTTCTTCCTCCCCGCGGTGGTCTTCTTCTTACCCCGGCTTTGGCTCTTCTTGGTGGACTTCTTGGAGCTCGACTTCTTGCCCGTGGTTTTCGCGGCTCCGCCACCCCGATCCGCTCGCTCTTTCTTCAACTGCTTCTCCAGTCGCTCCACCCGGCGCTCGAGCCGTTCCACCTCCCGGCCATCGGCGAGACCCACGGTGCGCGCCTGGTTCTTGATCTCGGACCGGAGCAAAGACAGGTACTCGGACCGGTTCTGCTTGCTCGTCTTCACTAGTTGCTTGACCATCGCCGAAGCGCGCTCCTTCGAGAGCTCCCCTCCACCCCAACTCTTGACGATCTTCTCGGCCCGGTTGCGCGTTAGCTCCGCGATCCCCGAGGTGAACAGCGCGAGCCTGCGTACTTCGTCGAGCAAGACTTCCTCCCGTCGTCAGCGACCCTTAGGCCGCACCTATACTCCCGCCATGGTGTCGCTCATCCCCATCTCCGACGCCAACCCCACCCGTCGCTTCCCCGCGGTGACGATAGGGCTCATCATCGCAAACGTCCTCGCTTTCCTGCGCGAGCCCGATTTCGGTGGTGGGACCGTTGCTGCCTCACGGTACTTCTTCGCCAACGCGCCGATCCCATGCCAGCTGGAAGCGTCTTGCCCCGCAGGCGTGCAGTTTGGAACTGAGGGTGGCGTCGCGGCGATCCCCATTCCCGACCGCAACCTCGGTTCGTTCCTCATCGCCGTAGTCGTTTCCACCTTCCTGCACGCCGGCTTCCTCCATCTCGCCGGCAACATGCTGTTCCTGTGGGTCTTCGGGAACAACGTCGAGGATTTCCTTGGACCGGTGAAGTATCTCCTCTTCTATCTGCTGGGAGGGATAGCCGCTTCGTTCGCCCACATCGTGGTGAACCTGGATGACATCATTCCCTCCGTAGGAGCCTCGGGCGCGGTCGCCGCCGTGATGGGCGCGTATCTCGTTCTCTTCCCCCACGCGCGGGTTACGGTCCTTGTTCCCATCTTTCTCTTCTTCATGACTCAGATGTCGGCGTGGGCGGTGCTGGGGCTGTGGTTCGCTTACCAGTTCCTCATCGCGGCGCAGTCCGCGGGCCAGGCCACGTCGGTCGCCTGGATGGCGCACGTGGGGGGCTTCGCGTTCGGGGTTGCCATCATCTTTCTCCTCGGAGGCCGGCCGCATCGTCCCGCGCCCCAATGGCGACCAGGCTGGGGCGGCTAATCACTCGACGAGCTCGGCCAGAGACCCCAGGACGAGATCGGGTGCCGGATCCAGCGCGCTCACTTCTTCGGGGGTGGTGACGCCCGAGAGGACCAGGATCGTCGTCCATCCCATGGCCGTTGCCCCCGCCAGATCGGTGTCCGGCCGATCACCCACCATCGCGATGTGCGAGGCATCGGGCAGGCGGCGCAAGGCCGACTCCATCATGGGACGGTACGGCTTCCCCATCACCTCCGCCGTTCCTCCGGAAGCGACCTCGATGGCGGCGAGGATCGATCCCGAGCCCGGCCACAGCCCTCCCGCGACGGGATAAGACGCGTCGCTGTTGGTCGCGATAAGAGTCGCTCCCTCCCGCACCGCCGTCGACGCTCGTCTCAAGGCCTCGTAGTCGAACTTGACGTCCAGTCCAACGATCACCATGTCCGCCTCGTCTGCGCTCGGATCTCGGAGGATGGAAACGCCCAGCCCTTCGATCGCCTCAACCGCCCCCGCTCCGCCCACCACGAGCGCCGTGCGCCCGGCGACGTTCCGTTCGCGCAGCACCTCGGCAAGGACCACCGCCGACGTGACGATCTGCTCCTCCTCCACCTCCAGGCCGAGTCCACGGAGTTTGTCCAGGTACTGCTGCACGGTGGACTCCGAGTTGTTGGTCGCGTAGACGATCGCTACGCCGTCGTTCCGCAGCCGGTTCAACGCTTCAACCGAGCCCGGGATCGCCTCGGCTCCCCGGTAGACGACCCCATCGAGGTCGCACACGAGACCGTCGATCCCCTCCCGTATCATGCGAGCGCCATGCCCACCATCAAACCGTTCCACGGGATCCGCTACTCCTCTCGAGACGAGCTGGAGAGTCTGGTCTGCCCTCCGTACGACGTGATCAGCGCCGAGGACCAGGTGAAGCTGCACGAACGCCACCCCAACAACGCGGTCCATCTCGAGCTGGCCAAGACGGACGATGGGGCTGAGAAGTATAGGAAGGTAGCGCAGACCTTCGAGGAGTGGTTGCGCTCCGGCGTTCTGGTGACCGAGGACGAGGCGGCTCTATACGTCTACCGCCAGGATTTCCGGGCCGAGGACGGGGTGAGACGTCGGGTGGTGGGGGTGATCGGGGCGCTCGAGCTCGAGCGTTTCGGGCGGGAGTCCGGCGTGCTCCCCCACGAGCGAACCATGGCCGGCCCGATCGAGGATCGCCTCACCCTGATGAGATCGTGCCCCGTGAACATCTCTCCCATCTATGCCATCTATCGAGGAGGTGGAAAGCTCGGTCCGTTCTTCGACTCGCTCGAACACCGGCCCACATCCGTCCGCTTCTCCGACGAGCACGGAACCCTTCATCGCATGTGGATCATCACGGCCCCGGCCGAGCTGGAGATGCTCTCGGTCGCTCTCGGGAAAGGCCCGCTCGTCATCGCCGATGGACATCACCGGTACGAAACCGCGCTCGCCTATCACGAAGAGAACAAAGGCGTGCCGGGGGAACACGATGCGGTCATGTGCTTCTGCGTCGACGGAGACGTCGAAGACGTGGTGGTCCTTCCATATCATCGGGCCCTAAAGACCCAGGTGTCTCCCGAGGAACTGATCGGCCGCATCACAGGGGCCTACAAGGCGCGGTCCGTCGACGCAGAGATCTCGGATCGAGCGCTCGAGGGATCGCTCGCGGACCACCCGTACCTGTTCCTGACCCACGACTCCGGAACGCTGGTGGAGCTTCACGCCGACGACGTGGCCGAGGTCCTCGGCAACGAGCCGGCCGCGTGGCGCCGGTTGGACGTCGTCGCCCTTCACGAAGTCCTCCTTCCGAGGGTTCTCCCCGAAGGCGTCGACGACTTCCGTTTCTCGAAGGATCGGGCCGTTATCGAGGAGCTCATCGCGGAGGGATGGACGGCGGGCGTGCTGCTCAAGGCGCTCGACGCGGTTCAAGTGTTCGAAGTCGCTCGCTCCGGAGCGCGGATGCCACAGAAGGCGAGCTACTTCTGGCCCAAAGCCATCACCGGTTTGGTGTTCCGCTCCCTGGCTCCGCTCAGCTAGCCGGGTCGCTGCTCGGGTCGAGACCCAGGGCCTCCGCGGCCGAGGGGGAGCTCAGATCCAGTTCGAGGCGCGGCTCCCCCGCCAGGTCGTCGGCGGTGTCGATGGCCAGGGCGACGTAGTCGTCGGTACGAGAGTTGCGGCGGCGCAAGCGACCGGGCTTTCGATAGGTGAGAACCACGTACTGGATGGAAGCTTCGCGGAGAAGGTCGACCGCCGCGCGCTGAGGTTGATCACTGCAGACGATGACTCGCTCAACGCGAGCGAAACGCGCGCCCTCCAGGATCTCGGACATCGTTTCGGGCTCGACCGCGCCGATGACGATCGACCTGACGTTCTGCGCGGCGCGCTCGACGAGGTCCGCATCCAGCGTCTGGCCCCTCGCCACGTGGGCTCCGAGGTTCCGCAGGGATTCGGCATCCTCGCCCGGCATCGCGATCACCCTCACCTCATCGTCCTGCGAGATCAGCCGGCGGGTCAGCGTTCGAGCGAGTTCCCCGTCGAGCCCCACAAGGAGAACGCTCACGTCTTCGCTTTGACACGCAAGGCGTCGTGCCGGATGCGGAAACGCGCAGTCGTAGCCGGTGCGAGT
This sequence comes from uncultured Actinomycetes bacterium, assembly GCA_963777015.1. Classification (GTDB taxonomy): domain Bacteria; phylum Actinomycetota; class CADDZG01; order CADDZG01; family WHSQ01; genus JACCXF01. The sequence continues at coordinate 614,505 of CAVZOQ010000002.1, read as the reverse complement.
GGTTCACCATCCACATGCCGGCTGAACGGCTGCTCGGAACTGACTTCGAATTCGGCCTGATCGTGCTCGTAATGGACATCGGGATGTTCGATCATGTCTCCCGTCACAGCGATCCTCCAGGCGTACGCGGGCAGGGCCTCGATCCGCATCGACTTGAGCGCGAACACGTCCAGACCGCGCTTCAGCTCCACCAGCGGAGCGATCTTGATGGGCCGGCTGGCGAGATAGGCATACGGACCTGCGTTCGATGCGATCGCCATCGACACTGGGACGCTCCCGAACGATCCTTTGAGGACCATGGAGGGGGCCCGGTGTCTGTATGAGCCGGCGAGCACGCGGAACGCGCTCCAGAAGAAGAAGACCTCGCCGAACCTCCTCTTCGACGGCACGTAACGCTCGACGCGCGCTGCAGCCTCCGCGTCGAAGCCGCATCCCGCCGAGAAGGTGAAGTAGCGCTCATCCATCATCCCGAGAGGGACCTGGACGGGGGGCTTGTCCGTGAGGTCGAGCAGATGGTCGATCGCGAGCATGGGATCCATCGGAACGCCTAGGGCCCGGGCGAACACGTTCATGGTTCCTCCAGGCACGATGCCCAGTGACGAATGCGTCCCGGCCAAGCCGTTGGCGACCTCGTTCACGTGACCGTCTCCGCCGAACGCGATCACGAGCTGGGCCCCCGAATCTGCGGCTTCCTGTGCGATCGGGATCCCGGTTCCCCGCGAGCTGGTAGCGAATGCCTCGATGCGGAATCGTCGCCGCAGCACGTCGACGACCTCGTCCCGGGCGCCCTGCGACAGACGGCCGGCGTTAGGGTTGACGATCAACACCGCTGAGGGCTTGCTGGAAACTGCCATCGGGCGACAAAGCTAACTGAGAGCGAACGCCGTGACCCACCAACCGCTAGTTATCGATACGAAGATGCACGGGGTCGACCGCTTAACCGCGGCCTTCGTCGTGGCCGGCGAGCGGACGGCCTTGGTCGAGACCGGCCCCAAGACCTCCGTCGATGCGGTCCTGGCGGGGTTGGACCGGGCCGGCGTCGATCGTCTCGACTGGATCGTCGTCACCCATATCCACCTGGACCATGCAGGGGCAGCGGGCACCCTCAGTGCCCGGTGGCCCGAGGCCCGGGTGGCGGTACACGAGGTCGGGGCTCCTCATCTCGTCGATCCATCGAAGCTGTGGTCCAGTTCGGCGAGGATCTATGGCGACCGCATGGAGGAGCTCTGGGGTGGGATCGATCCCATCCCCGAGGGGCGCATCCACGTCCTCAGACATGGAGACACCATCGATCTCGGCGGGCGCTCGTTGACGGCGTTCGATACTCCGGGACACGCATTCCACCATCACGCGTACCTGGACGATCTCACCGGGGCGATGTTCACGGGCGACGCGCTCGGGGTCAGGCTGCCCGACATCGGAACCCTTCATCCAGCGACCCCTCCGCCGGAGTTCCACCTAGAGAAGGCGATCGCGAGCATCAACCGGATCCGCGAGGCGGAACCGTCTTCATTGTGGTTCACGCACTTCGGCCCCCACGACGAGGGCCCGATCACCGCGGGAGTCGATGCGACCTGCGTCGCCGCCATAGAGGTTCTGAATCAGTGGGCCGAGTGGGTGCGACTCGGCCGCGAGAAGTCCTCAGAGATGGACGAAGTCGTCGAGATCGTTCGCCAGGAGGCCGGCACCGCCCTCGACGGTCGCCTCGATCAAGATGCGATCGACAGGCTCGAGCAAACGACCTCGTACCGGATGAACACCTGGGGCTACATGCGGTACTTCGACAAGACCGAGTCGTAGGGCCGTTCCTCAGTCGAGGGTTTTGTGGAACGTATAGGACGCGCGTAGGTAGCCCAAACGATCCTCGTAGAACCTGTGTGCATCCTTACGGTGCAGTCCGGACGCCAGAGCGATCGTGTCGCACCCCTCCTCGCGTGCGAATCGCTCGAGTTCGCCCATCAGAGCCGCCCCATGTCCGGACGAACGGTCGGTCTCCGTCGTGATGAGGTCGTAGACCCATAGGTAACGGCGGTAATAGAAGTTCGTCCCGATAGAAACGCCGGCCAGAGCCTTGATGTCATCGTCGACCTCGAGCGCGAACAGCCGGTAGCCGTCCGGCCGCATCTTGGATAGCAACTCCATGTAGCCCGGCTCGTCGAGATCGGTTCGCAGTTGCACCATGACGGGCCAGGCGCGCCTGAAGTCGGCGTCGGACGTCAGCTCGATCATCGTCACCCCTTACCGGCGAGGCGGGCAGCCCTGTCGGGGGCATCGGTGGCATCCGCATCCGCGGCGGCCACGGCGCCGAACAGGTCACGAGCCTGTGTGAAGCGACCGCGTCTCTCGAGCAGGTCCGCCAGCGTGTACCAGGCGCGCAGGTGGTGCTCTTCGGCGACCTCCGGGTTGAGCTCGAGTCTCTCGAGTCGGGCTATCGCTTCGTCCAGCCGCTTCTGGTCGGCGAGCGCGCCTGCCGCGACGATCGTTCCCTCGAAGAAGATGGCGGGAGTCGTCGAATCAGCCTTCATCTCATCGCAGAGTTCGATCGCCTTATCGGGTCGGCCCATAGCGCGGTAAGCATCCGCGATGACCGGATTCTGATCGGTCGAGCCGGAGATCCGCCTGAACGCCGACAGCTCGCGCGCCGCCTCCTTCCACTTCTCCAAGCGGTAGTAAGCGAGGCCGAGCAGCTCGCGAGCGACGGTCGACCGTAGAGCCATGTGCTTCGACTGTTCCCCAAGCCGCACCGCCTCGGCGAAGTCTTCGGCCGCGAACGCCGCCGCCGCCTCGCCGAAGACCTTCACGAGGATCTCGGCCTTCCCAGGTCTAGCCGTGCTGTGAAGCTCCCTCACCACGTCATCGGCGAGGTGGACCGGGGGATGCGTGGGCTCGGTCTTCGAAGACCGCCCATCCCTCGTCCCCCCTCGGGGCGACCCCCCACGAACCGGCTCGCGCCGGCGGCCGGGGTCACTTCGCCCGCGGCCCGATCGTCCGGAGCCGTCCGAGGAGCGGCCCTGGCCGGATGGGCGTCCACGCGGGTCGCGCGGCCTTCTCCTCTCGGGCATGCCCGCACCTTAAAGGGGAGGGGCCGCCCCCTAGACCGGCTCCAGCGACCACCCTGAGCTAATGGTTTCGATCCCTCCATACCGCCGATTCAGCGGCACTTTCACCGCGAGGGATACGGGCCTCTGCGGACCGTTTTTCAAGGGCCTTCCGGACCGTTTTCAGGGCCTCCCCGCCATCCTTCAGACGCGTGCTCGAGGGCCCGTCTTCCATCAAGATATTTCCAGATTCTGTCGATGCAGAGAGGGTGACTCTAATGAGGGAGTCGACCCACCCAACGGGGTGGCCCAGAAGGGACGAACTTGTCACGAGATCGACGATCGGTGACTCGGCTGGCAGCAGTCTTGTTCGTCGCGTTCGCTCTCGTGGGCGCCGGGCCGGCAGCAATGGTGGCCGCCGCTCCCAAGGCGAAGAGTCCGTCGCACGGCGGCTCTAAGGCCACCTCCACCGGATCGAAGGCCGCTGCTCCCAAGGCGAAGAACGCTCCCCAGGCAAAGGCCACAACGAGCGCGAAGGGCTCGGCCGGATCGAGCGGGTCGGCGAAGACGAAACCCGCCAAGGCGCCTAAGGCTCCTCAGCCAAAGGCCCCAAGGGCTCCGAAGCCGCCCAAGGGCGCCGGCGGATCCGGGAGCAACGGCAAAGCCAAAGGACACCACAAGAACTCCGGTGGCTCGGGCGGCCGGCCCGGCACCGCGAATCCCACCCCCGGCGGGCGCGATAAGCCGGGCAAGGGCACATGGCAAAGGCCCCCGCAAAGAGCACGGCAAAGGACACGGCAAGGGACATGAAAAGGGTCCGGGCAAAGGTCACAAGCCAGGGCGTGACAAGACGCGTGCCGGCAAGTCGAACCGCAACCCTGCAGGGGCCGGCCGCCACTCGAGCTCGGGCGGTGGCGACGGCACGGGTTCGCTAGGCCCCGCCCCGACCCGCGAAGGCCAGGCTGCGAGCGACCCCAAGCACGTCGCCAAGGCTTCGGCTCCTGTGAAGAAAGACGACCACTCCGTCAACGCGCCACTGTTCCAAGCGGGGGCCGCTGTGCCCGCGACGAAACGCTTCGCGTTCCCCTTGTTCCTCACGATGATCGTGGTGATGTTCCTGCTGCTCCAGAGCCGGTTCGACCGAGAGGACGAGAAGCTCACCAGGGCGCCGGTCGATTATTCCGACGCGCTCCTCCGCTTCGAGTAGGCACGAAAAAAGGGGCCGCCCGAAGGCGACCCCTAGTTAAGAATCCGGCGGCGTCCTACTCTCCCACCCCGTCTCCAGGGCAGTACCATCGGCGCTGGAGGGCTTAACTGCTGGGTTCGGAATGGAACCAGGTGTGACCCCTCCGCTATGACCACCGAAACCATATTCGTTTGTCAGTCTGATCAGAAATAGTACTGCTTGAATAAACCCTGGACTCTCCAGAGCGAGCGCGAGCGAAACCAAGCCCTCGGCCTATTAGTACCGGTCGCCTGAACACTTTGCGGTGCTTACAGCTCCGGCCTATCAACCTTGTCGTCTAGCAAGGGGCCTTACTCCCTTAACGGGATGGGAAACCTCATCTCAGGGTCGGCTTCGCACTTAGATGCTTTCAGCGCTTATCCGTTCCGCACGTAGCTAACCAGCATGCCCTTGGCAGAACAACTGGCACACTAGAGGTGCGTCCGTCCCGGTCCTCTCGTACTAGGGACAGCTCCCTTCAAGTTTCCTACGCCCGCGGAGGATAGGGACCGACACATTTGTTACCGCCGATCCTGTTGTGGATCGGGGGCCAGGTCATTTCTGCCTGGCTCTGCATGTCGCCATGCAGGTCGGACCATATCTTCACCATCTGTCCTGGCTAATGGTGTTCGGCATATGGTCTCTGAGGATTCTGGTCCCTACATCGATCACTGCATACGGAATGACTCTTTCAAATTGCGTTGTTACTTGCGCACGACGAACACAAGGGTGTTGTCCTTCGTACGCGGGTTGAAGCACATGAACGAGCCTTCGCCGTCTACATGAACTGCGATGTAGGCATCCAGCCTTTCCTGCTGATTGTCCGCACCGATCGCATTGTCACTGCTCGTGCTCACACTCATGAAACGTGTTCGCATGAACGAGTAGCGTCGGATACTCGGAGTTTCCAGCAAATAGCCGAATTTATAGACAGCGCGGATTACTCCCACTGTCTCACGACGTTCTAAACCCAGCTCGCGTGCCGCTTTAATGGGCGAACAGCCCAACCCTTGGGACCTGCTCCAGCCCCAGGATGCGACGAGCCGACATCGAGGTGCCAAACCGTTCCGTCGATATGGACTCTTGGGAACGATCAGCCTGTTATCCCTAGGGTACCTTTTAGCCGATGAGCGACGGCCCTACCACGAGGAGCCGCCGGATCACTAACTCCTGCTTTCGCACCTGCTCGACTTGTAAGTCTTGCAGTCAAGCTCCCTTGTGCGTTTGCACTCAACTCCTGATGGCCAACCAGGATGAGGGAACCTTTGAACACCTCCGTTACCATTTAGGAGGTCACCGCCCCAGTGAAACTGCCCACCTGACACTGTTCCCGATCCGGATAACGGACCCGGGTTAGAAGCTCAGAACGCGCAGGGCGGTATTTCAAGGTTGGCTCCACGAGAACCAGAGTCCCCGCTTCAAAGCCTCCCGCCTATCCTACGCAACACGCCCCAAACTCCAATATCAAGCTGCAGTAAAGGTCCTAGGGTCTTTCCGTCCTTCCGCGGGTAACGAGCATCTTTACTCGTACTGCAATTTCGCCGAGTCCCTGGTTGAGACAGTGCCCAAGTCGTTACGCCATTCGTGCAGGTCGGAACTTACCCGACAAGGAATTTCGCTGGATCTGTTACTTGATAACCACTGCGGGCACGACTTCCGCGTGGCGGACCGATCATTTCTGTCGGTCTCCCTACGTCGCCGCAGGGTCCGGACCATCTCTTCCTCTTCTTAGCGTCAGAAGAGGGCTGGCGTATGGTCTCTGAGGATTCTGGACGGCTGTCCAGTCTTTCCTGCTGATTTTCCGGCGTGGCCCTTGTCGAAGCCACCCACCATCGGATTGTCACTGCCATCCAAGTCATCACACGATGAAGTGCGACGAAAGATTGATGACGAGTACCGAATGGATACATCCGGGTTTTCCAGCAAATAGCCAGCTGCACTCACCAACGTCACCGTTGGGAGGGGCAGCACCCCTTGCCTGCCAAGGGGTTTCCTACCTTAGGACGGTTATAGTTCAGCACCGTCATCCTCATATCGCTATGAGGTCTGGACCATCTCTTCATCCCTCTTGCTTCAAAGAGGGAGCTTGGCGTATGGCCTCTGAGGATTCTTGTTCCTCAACAGACTGATGATCTCTTCATCAGTCCGTCGCCTCTTGCCGCCTCGGTTCATCGGGCTCCTCAAGATGAGGATCTCTTCGATGCCGTCGGCAGAAAGATGACGACCTGATCGGACGAGCTGGGTGATGACCTTGAAGATGCTGAGGTCTTTGGCCTTCGGTCCACGGAGACGGAACCGCTCGAAGAAGGGAAACACCCTTTCCTCGAGATGAAGTGGTTTCGTCACTTCGAAGTAGAAGACCCCATCACCGCGACCTCTGGTCCTTCCGACCTCGAACGTGTTTAAGAGAAGGTTTCCCATCTCAGGACCACGTTGAGAGACATTGAAGGACAGAGTGACGCGCCATGGAAGACCTCGGTCGCGCTCTCGAATGATCGGGACGTTGAAGCTTCCCTCTCCTTCGACGAATCCCGCTATGTAATGACCTAAGTCACTGGGGATCCGATCCAACCAGTTGGAGGTAACGAGTCTTTCCTGCTGATTGTCCGCACCGGACGGATTTTCACTGCTCATGTGTCCAGACTAAGAAGCACCTGTGACACTGAACGAGTACCGCCGGATACACGGGGTTTCCAGCAAATAGCCAAGTTGTTGTCTAGACGGTCACCCGTCTAGGGCGGCAACTATCACCTTACCGCCGCCGTTTACCGGGGCTTAAGTTCAGAGCCTCGCTGGGACCGAAGTCCCAGCTAACCCTTCCCCTTAACCTTCCGGCACCGGGCAGGCGTCAGTGCGTATACGGCGCCTTACGGCTTAGCACGCACCTGTGTTTTTAGTAAACAGTCGCTTGGGCCTGGTTTCTGCGACCTCCCGCAGCTTCGGACGCAAGGTCCTACACCACAGAAGGCGCCGCTTATCCCGAAGTTACGCGGCCAATTTGCCGAGTTCCTTAACCAGGGTTCTCTCGATCGCCTCGGTATGCTCTACCTGTCCACCTGAGTCGGTTTGGGGTACGGGCACCACACGAACTCACTAGAGGCTTTTCTCGGGAGCATGGGCTTATCGGCTTCCCCTCAAGCGGGTCGGCATCGCATCTCAGGATATGTGGCCTCCCGGATTTTCCTAAGAGGCCTCCCTATCTGCTTACCCCACGTCAACCAACGCGTGGGTCCGACTACCCTCCTCCGTCACCCCATCGTTCCCCTAGAACCAGTGGGTCGGTAGGCCCCGAAGGGCTTTCCTTAGCAACTGGGGTCGGGGTGGGCGCGCGTGTGGTGGTACTGGAATATCAACCAGTTGTCCATCGCCTACGCCTCTCGGCCTCGGCTTAGGTCCCGACTTACCCTGGGCGGATTAACCTTCCCCAGGAACCCTTGGACATACGGCGTCGAAGTTTCTCGCTTCGATTTCGCTACTCATGCCGGCATTCGCACTTGAGTCCACTCCACCCCACCTCACGATGTGGCTTCACAGTTGACTCAACGCTCCCCTACCGATCACCTTGTCCGAAGACAAGACAATCCCGCAGCTTCGGTACTTCGCTTAGCCCCGCTACATTGTCGGCGCGGAACCACTCGACCAGTGAGCTGTTACGCACTCTTTCAAGGGTGGCTGCTTCTAAGCCAACCTCCTGGCTGTCTGGGCAACTCCACATCCTTTCCCACTTAGCGAAGATTTAGGGACCTTAGCTGGCGATCTGGGCTGTTTCCCTTTCGACTACGGAGCTTATCCCCCGCAGTCTCACTGCCACGTTCTGGAGTAACGGCATTCGGAGTTTGGCTGGGTTCGGTAAGCTTGTTGGCCCCCTAGCCCAACCAGTGCTCTACCACCGTTACTGAACACGTGACGCTGCACCTAAATGCATTTCGGGGAGAACCAGCTATCACCGGGTTTGATTGGCCTTTCACCCCTATCCACAGGTCATCCCCCAGGTTTTCAACCCTGGTGGGTTCGGGCCTCCACGGAGTCTTACCTCCGCTTCACCCTGCCCATGGATAGATCACCCGGCTTCGGGTCTAGAGCACGCGACTAGTTCGCCCTATTCAGACTCGCTTTCGCTACGGCTACGACTCTCGTCTTAACCTCGCCACGTACCGCTAACTCGCCGGCTCATTCTTCAAAAGGCACGCGGTCACGCGTAGAAGGACCGAAGTCCAACTACGTTCGCTCCGACTGTTTGTAAGCGCACGGGTTCAGGTACTATTTCACTCCCCTCCCGGGGTACTTTTCACCTTTCCCTCACGGTACTGGTTCACTATCGGTCGCTAGGAAGTAGTTAGCCTTACGAGGTGGGCCTCGCAAATTCGTACGGAATTTCTCGGGCTCCGTACTACTTGGGAACACCATCGGGAGGTCAGTCGGTTTTCGTCTACAGGGCTATTACCTTCTTTGGCCTGATTTTCCAAACGGTTCGACTAACTGCTGACTTTGTAACTCCCTGACTGATCTGACGCTCAGTCGGATGGGTCCCACGACCCCTCCATGGCAACGCCGTCAGGCTTTAACACCACAGAGGTTTGGGCTGATCCCGTTTCGCTCGCCGCTACTCAGGGACTCACTATTTGTTTTCTTCTCCTCGGGTTACTTAGATGTTTCAGTTCACCCGGTTCCCTCCACAGGCCCTATGTATTCAGACCTGGGTACCAGCGCATGACCACTGGTGGGTTTCCCCATTCGGACATCCTCGGATCAAGGGTTGTTTGGCGCCTCCCCGAGGCTTTTCGCAGCCTGCCACGTCCTTCGTCGGCTCCTAGCGCCTAGGCATCCACCGTACGCTCTTATTAGCTTGGCATTGATGCTCGCGCTCGCTATGGAGTTTCCAAGGTTCTAACGGTATGAACGTCCCTGCTGTCTCTCGCTTCCCAAGGGCAAAAAAAACCGCCGGACCCATTCGAGCCGGCGGGGTGCATACGACGTACGTCCAGCGCTGATCGCTCTAGATGTACACCCCTGGGAGAGACTGCAGCATGATGTCCTTCCGTCTATTTCTGAACAGCTGGCACATTCTATTCACGGCGGCCACCCCGGTCAAATCCCACCTTTGTAATCAAGCGGAGACCCCCTCCCCCGCCGCCCAGCTGGCGGTCTCAAGCACCCATACAGGAGTGTCGATGTAGAAATCAGCGCTCGCCGCACGGTGCAGCGCGTTCGCTCCACCAAGGGACGTGACTTTCTCGATGGGACCTTCGACCTCGGGCGGCCCCCCACAGTTGCCCCTTGAGATCGCCTCGCTTGCCGAGCGCATGGGCTATATGCAGGCGCTCCGAGCCGGCCTGGCCGCCGCCATCCTCGCCTCGAGCATCTTCGCCTCGGACATCGTCGGGGTCCAGATCGCCGAGCTGGTCAGCTTGACGGTCGCTTACCTCCTGCTCACGATCGGCAGCGAGGTTATCCGTCTGCTGTTCCAGCGCCGCGGCCTCGCCATCGTCACGACCCTTCTTCTCATCGATGGTGTCTACCTGGCATGGGCCATGTATCTGTCGGGTGGGCCGCTGAGCCCGCTTCGGTTCCTCGTCTACGTCCACATCATCGGAGTGACGTTGCTCGCATCGCATCGAACCGGACTCAAGATCGCGCTCTGGCACTCCTTGCTCACGTTCGTGATCCTCTACGCTCAGATCGCATCGGTCCTACCGTCCGACGTGAACCTCGCGGACTCCGCAGGAGCCACCCGCGACGCCCTCGAGCGACTGTCGGTCTTCAACGTCACCGCCTTCTGGATCGTGGCCCTGGCCACCGCCGCCTTCTCGTCGATCAACGAGCGGGAGCTCCGTCGGCGCCAAGCGGATCTCGGAACCCTCGCGGAGATGGCGGCCGAGTTGGAAGACGTTACGGAAGCGACCGCGATCGCGAAGATCTTCCTGGAGAAGGTGTGTTCCGCTCTCGGTTTTCGGCGAGGCATCGTCCTACAGACCTCAGAGGCCGATTCGAGACTCCTCGCGCGCGTCGGGCCGGGAGGAGCTTACGAATCGGAGCTCGAAGCGGAGGCGAGCCCGCCAGATCCGTTGATACAGAGCGCGCTCAAACGACACGACACCCTGCTCGCGAGGGAATTGGATCGACGCACGGACCCGCAGCTCGAAAAGCTTCTGCCCGGCGCCCGCCGGGTTGTCGTCCAGCCCCTGTTCGCCGACGGTGTGGGCATCGGAGCGGTAGTCATGGAGCATCCCGGTAAGAGCCTCCGCATCGAACGGCGGGTCGTCTCCATGCTTGGACAGTTCTCCTCCCATATGGCGTTGTCCCTCCGCAACGCGGGTCTTCTCGAACAGGTTCAGCATCTCGCCGAAACAGACCCATTGACCGGAGTAGCTAACCGACGGTTGTTCGAGTACACCCTTTCGAGGGAGTTGCATCGAGCGAACCGCAACGACGACTGCGTCACGCTAGTGATGATCGACGTGGATCACTTCAAGAACTTCAACGACACCTTCGGACACCAGGCCGGGGATCGTGCACTACAAGCGGTCGCCGATGCGCTACTGGAAGCGTGCCGGGAGTTCGACACCGTCGCACGTTATGGAGGCGAGGAGTTCGCCGTGATCCTACCGGGGTGCTCGACAAAGCAGTCTGGGGCTGCGGCCGAGCGGCTCCGCGAGGCTGTGTCGAAGATCAAGGTCCACGCGAGTATCACGGCCAGCGCTGGTGTCTCCACCTTCCCAAACAACGCGAAGAGCGCGTCGATGCTCATCCGAGGAGCCGACGAAGCCCTCTACGAGAGCAAGGAAGCCGGTCGGAACCGCGTCACGAAGTCGCGGCGCAGGGGCTCGGCGGATCCAGCGCCGCTCGTTTCCGACCTGCGTACTTCCGCCTGATCACTTGTAGACCTTGCGACGGAACACATCCGAAACGAGCGACTCCACGCGATCGAGGATCAGCATGCCGTCGAGGTGATCGATCTCATGCTGCAGTGCGCGCGCTTCGAAGCCCTCCGTGCGTACCTCCACCTGACGTCCCGACGCATCGCGCCCCGCAACGGTTATCTGCGTAGCTCGTGCGACGTTCGCAGTGAGGTCCGGCACGCTCATGCATCCCTCGCGTCCCACCTCACGGCCGGACCGTTCGACCACGACCGGATCGAGCAGCACGATCGTGCCGTTGGAGACAGTGGTCTTGGGGTGAGAGCTGACGTCGACGACGATCGCCCGGCGTGCGATACCGATCTGCGGTGCCGCCAGACCGACGCACGCGGGCGCGACCTCCATCGTCTCGAGGAGATCGGCGACGAGCCCACTCGCGTCCCCATCGCCGACCTCTTCTGCGCGAACCTTCAGAACACGCTCCGGCAGGCGCACAACCCTCCGGACCGGCACCCCTAGAAGATGTCGGCGCCGGCGGGATGCACGCTGATGTCCACGCCAAGCTCTTTGCCGAGCGACTCCATCTCCACCTCGAGACCCTGGGTATCCGGCAGCGCCACTTCGAGCATCAGCACGTAGACGGGGTCGGCGTCATCACCGATGAGCCGGGAAGCCAGCTCAGTGATGTTGGCCCCCAACCGGGCCAGGGCGTCGGTGACACGGAAGACGATGCCGGGGCGATCGGCACCGTAGACCGTGACGATGTGGGAGGGGTCGACCACTTCGCCGCTCGCCTCCTCTACCGGCCTTACGGTCACGATGAGCCCCAGGTCATCCGCGACGCTTCCCAGCGCTCCCTCCACGTCGCGAACGCTCACCGATCGGTCCGCCTTCACTATCAAGGTGATCGAGAAGTGCCCTCGCAAGATGGTCGAGGTGGCGTCCTGCAGGTTGCACCCCAGCTCGAAGAGGGCTCCGGAAACCGCGGAGACGATGCCCGGGCGGTCGGCCCCGATCGCGGTGACCGCGAGCAGCGAGGTCTCGTTCATCGTCAGAACCTAATGCCTGAACGCCCGGGGCCGTAGCCGCGGGGCGGCGGTAATGTGACCGAATGGCACCGGCATCCGCCCCCGCGACCCTCGGGGAGCTGCGAGCTTCCGGGTACCCCGACAGGAGTGTCAAAGAGGAGCTTCGCGTCAACCTGCTGGCCCGCCTGTCGTCGGGCGGTCGCTTGTTCGAGAGCATCGTGGGGTTCGAGGACACGGTCATCCCGACATTGGAGCGAGCCCTCCTGGCGGGGCACGACATCATCCTGCTCGGCGAGCGGGGCCAGGCGAAGAGCCGCTTGATCCGCCACCTCACCGAGTTACTGGACGAATCCGTGCCAGTGATCGAGGGGTGCGAGGTCAACGACCATCCCTACCGACCCATCTGCTCCCGCTGTCGCTCCCTGGTTGAAGAGCGCGGCGACGCCACGCCGGTCGCATGGCTTGCCCAGGACGATCGCTTCTCCGAGAAGCTCGCGACGCCGGACACATCCGTGGCGGACCTCATCGGTGACGTCGACCCGATGAAGGTGGCCGAGGGCCGGTATCTGGGTGACGAATTGACGATCCACTACGGCCTCGTTCCTCGCACGAATCGCGGCATCTTCGCGATCAACGAGCTCCCGGACCTACCCGAGCGGATCCAGGTCGCGCTGCTGAACATCCTCGAGGAGCGCGATGTCCAGGTGCGCGGCTATCGCATAAGGCTCCCTCTGGACATGGTTCTGATCGCGAGCGCGAACCCCGAGGACTACACGCATCGAGGGCGCATCATCACCCCACTGAAGGACCGCTTCGGGGCGCAGCTCAGGACGCACTACCCACGCCGTATCGACGAAGAGATCGAGATCGTCGAACAGGAGGCCGCGGCCCCACCTTCGGGGATGGGGGTACATGTCCCCCGCTATCTGATGGAAGTCATCGCGCGCTTCACCTCAGTCCTACGGAACAGCCCGCAGGTCAACCAGCGAAGCGGTGTATCGGTGCGATTCTCGATCGGCGCGTACGAAACGCTGGTGGCGAGCGCGCTCCGACGGGCGGTGCGACGTGGCGAAGAGGAAATCTCGCCTCGCGTGGTCGATCTATGGGCGTTCCTCCCCGCATCGCTCGGTCGGGTCGAATTCGACGCCCTGGAGGAGGGGCGGGAGGAGCTCATCCTCGAGCGCGCCCTGAAGCAGGCGCTGCTCGAGGTCTGGACCGACCGGCTCGGGAGCCACGACTTCTCCTCCTTGGTCGAACGCTTCGAAGATGGGCTCGAGGTCGAGACCTCGGACCTGACGACGGCGACGGACCTCCTCTCCCAGTTGGATCCGCCCCGCGCATTGTCCGAAGTCGAACCGCTTCTGAAGAAACTCGGCGTGGCTGAAGAGAGCCCCTCCGGCGCCGCAGGGGCGCTGGAGTTTGCGCTCGAGGGTCTTCACCTCCGTAAGAGGTTGAACAAGACTCCCGGCGACGACGACTCCGGGACCTGGATCTTCGAGGCGACGTTGTGAGAGCTCGCTACTCGCGATGGGACGGTGCGCAGGAGCCCTTCGGACCAGAGATCGATGTCGGCGACCTGCTCGATGAGATGTCCGACGAGCTACTCGCCGGTTACGGAGCGAACTGGGCCCTCGAAGACGTCCGCCGTAGAGGGATGCGCGGGGTGCGAGGGACGGACGACATCATCCGAGCGCTACGCGAACGACGCCGGCGCGCAGCCGAGGAACTCAACACGTCCGGCCCTCTCGCACGATTGGGCGAACAGCTGGCGGACATCGAGCGCCTGGAACGCCGCGCATTGGATGACGAGGGGCATAAGGGTCTCGAGAAGCACCTCGAATTGGACGCTCTCCCCACGCCTCCCGTGCAGAAGCTCGAGGCGATGAAAAACTACACGTTCATCTCCGATGAGGCGCGCCGGCGCTTCGAGCAGCTCCTCGAGGAGCTGAAGACGGAAGTCCTGAACTCCTACTTCAACAAGCTCGCCGGCTCGATGCGCGATCTGAAGCCCGGCGATCTGGAACGCGTCAAGGACATGCTGGCCGAGCTGAACGAAATGATCGCTGCCGACCGGCGAGGCGACGCATACGACTTCGATGCGTTCATGCAGAGATACGGGGACCTGTGGCCGGAGCAACCCAGGAACCTCCAGGAGCTCCTCGAGGCGTTGGCCCGCCGGATGGCCGCCATGAGCAGCCTGCTCGCAAGCATGACCCCGGAACAACGCGCAGAGCTCGCTCAACTCGCCGCCGCGGTGCTGGACGATCTCGACCTGGCCTTTCAGGTGGATCAACTGTCGCAGTCGCTGCGCGAGATCGCCCCGGATCTCCCCTGGGATCGTCAGGTTCCTGGATGGGGCGAGGGTTTCATGCCGATGTCGGACACCGTCGATGCCATCGAGCGCGTTTCGGAGTACGACGACCTCGTCGAGGCACTCGGCGGCGACTACCCGGGAGCCACGCTCGACGACGTTGACGAGGAAAAACTCCACCGCGCCCTGGGTGAGGACTCGGTCCGCGATCTGCGCCGGCTGAAGGAGATCGAGAAGGCCCTTGAAGGCGCCGGCGTCCTCCAGCGGTCCGCCGGACGGCTCGAGGTAACGGGCCGGGGGGCGAAGCTGCTCGGCGAACGGGCGCTGACCAGGGTGCTGGCCCGGGTTCGCCGCGAGCCGACGCACCGCGCGGGCGGGGGCCAGGCGGAGCCCACCGGACAGACCCGGCCCTGGAAGTTCGGGGATGCCGATCCGATCTCCGTCGAGCGCACCGTGCTCAACGCGGTCACGCGGTCGGAGCCAGGAGAGCCCGTCCGGCTCAAGCCCGACGATTTCGAGGTCACGGAGACCGAGTCGCGACCCCGGACGGCGACGGCTCTGCTGCTCGACCTATCTTTCTCGATGCCGCTGCGGGGTCACTGGATCCCCGCGAAGAAGATGGCTCTGGCTCTCCACGCGCTCATCGAGGGGAAGTACCCGGACGATCGTCTGTATCTCGTCGGCTTCTCCGACTACGCCCGGCAGATGAAGCCGGCCGAACTCGCTACGGCGGGGTGGGAGGAAGTGCACGGGACGAACATGCAACACGCGTTCCTGCTGGCTCGCCGGCTGCTCGTCGAAGACCGCTCCCCGATGAAGCAGGTGATCATGGTCACCGACGGTGAGCCGACCGCTCATCTTCTCGAGGATGGTCAGGCTCTCTTCAACTGGCCCCCGGTTCCCGTGACGATCGAGAAGACGCTGCGCGAGGCCGCACGGCTCGCCCGCTCGGGCATCCAGATCAACGTCTTCATGCTCGAGGAGTCGGCGGGACTCACCTCGTTCATGGATCGACTGGCCGGCTTGACCGGGGGTCAAGCGTGGCCCGTGGCCAGTGGCGACCTCGGCGACCGGATCCTCGGCGACTACCTCCACAGAAGATCGCGGCGGAGGGCTTCCTAGCTCGCAGGTCGACGAGCCACGTGGAGGATCGCCAGCCAGTGCCCCCGGATAGTCCGGGCGCACGTCTGGGAGGTGACCTGTACGGCTCAGGAGTACATCGGCCTGCTCGACACCTTCTCAGGGCACGTTCGAGCTCGCTCCAAGGGCACACGGGCCCGGAGGTCACAGAGCGGTAGAGGTCACACAGCGGTGGCGGTTTCGCTCGAGCCGATTGATTTTCGCGAGAAATAGGCGCATGATTGCTCATCTACAACACTGCTCACTCGAATCACACCAACAACCGAGAGGCTGATATGTACGAGAACGTGGGTCCTGCCGTCGGCGCCGCTGCGGGTGGAGCTGCGGCGGGACTGCTGCCGGTCACCGGCCTGGCGTTGCCGCTGACGATCGCCCTGGTTGGCTTCGCACTGCTGTTCACGGGCGTCATGGTGCTCAGGTTGGTCAACAAGGGAAGGTCGAGTGCGTAGGACGGCGCTAATCGCCGTCATCGCCACGATCGCCGCATTCGCTGTCCTGCAACGGGAGATCCTCACCGATGCCGAGCGCCTGTATGCGTTGGGTTTGGGCGCCCTAGTCACAGCCAAGACGCTCGTTTCACTGTCTCAGCAGCCCAGGCGTTCGAGTCGCGCGCATCACATGCGCGTGGGCTTGGTCGTGCCGTTCTACAACGAGCACAACATCAGACTCGGCCGTACTTTGGGTTCGATCGCGCGTCAAACGCGGCCGCCGGATCACCTCTTTGTCATCAACGATGGTTCTTCCGTTGGGGAAAGCGCCTTGAATGTATGGCTTCCCGTCTTGAGGGAGCGGTGTTCAAAGGTTACCTACATCCCCATGCCGGAAAACTTGGGGAAGCGGCGCGCCCTTGCAACCGCGATACGCGCGATGACCGAATGCGACATCATCGTGACAACGGATAGCGACTGTGCGCTACGCGAGGACACGATCTCCGAGTTAATCAAGCCCTTCGCGAGCGCAAGCGTGATGGCAGTCACTGGGAGAGTGTCGGTCAGCAACCGCAACAAGAACATCCTTACCAGATTTCAGGACGTCCTCTATGCCGCTGCCTTCCTCAACGAGCGAGCAGCCATGGCAGTTTTCGGGGGCTCGGTGCTCGTGTGCTCTGGGGCCGTCGCCGCGTACAGGCGCTCCGCGCTAATTGGGCATCTCGATGAGTTCGTCCGAAAGCCATGGATGTTTGGAGAAGACCGGCACCTCACGAACTATGCGCTGCTGATAGGCAAGGCCGTCATTCAGGACACCGCCGTTGTGGGAACGAAAGTCCCGGAAACGATGGGACATTACTTGCGCCAGCAGACGCGGTGGCAACGAGCGTTCATCCAGAACACGATTTGGATCCTCGAGAACTTTCCCCTCACCCACCGGGTCTTCTGGATTTCCTTTCTGAGGGTCGGCGTGTGGCTCTCGTTCATGCTTCTTTTGGTCCTGTCTCTTGGCTCTAGCCTGGTAGCGAGGGTCCTTTTTTTCCACGGGTATCTGATCTATGGATCGCTAATGACATGGCTGCATCTAATCCGCTATCTCGAGATTCGGGGCGAAGGCAAGCCCCTATCGCGATGGTTCTTCTATCTGATCGCGCCCTTCTTTTCATTCCCTCAAGCAATCCTGCTGAGCATCATCCGGATCTATGCGATTGCGACGGCCGCGTCCAGGGGAAGAGGGAGTCGCACTCGGGGGATCGCGCTCAAGCGTCGATCGTTTGATGGTGAGAAGACCGCCGCTGTCCGCCATGCGTCCGCACGATCCCTTTGACGCCGTCGATTAGCGCGCTCGAGATGTGCGGCTGCGCCTCCTGAATCGTCCCGAAGGTTGTCGGCCTGCGTAGCTCGGCGGTGCCCGCCCGGCACGCGGCTGTTTTGGGTCATCGCACCGCCGTACGACACCTGGTCTGATTCACCTTGCCAAGGCGAGGTCAACCGGAGGGCAAGCGTGGCCCGTCGCCAGCGGGATCTGGGCAACCGATCCTCAGCGACTACCTCCACAGCGGATCGCGGCGGAGGGCCTCTTAGCTCGCAGGCCGAGCCACGTGGAGGATCGCCAGCCAGTGCCGCCGAATCGTCCCCTCCGGCCGGTTGGAGACGAGCCTGCGAACCTCATCCTCTAGGTAGCGTCGCTTGGAGGGCGCCATCGCGATGTGCCCCGAGAAGGTGGCGAGCAGGTCGATGTACTCCTGCGCCGTATAGGTCACCTCCCAGACGTGGCGTCGGGTCTCAACCCGATCGAAGTGACCCGAGGCGAGGATCGCATCCGACTCATCCGGGGCCTCCTCCGGGAGAGGCGGTGGCCAGGTCTCGCCGGGCCGCGTTTCACCGAGCGCCTCGTATGCCTCCTGGATCTCGAAGAAGAAGGGATCGACGTCCTCGGGGAAGGCGTGCGAGGCGCTGAAGAAGGCGAAGCTGCCCCCGGCCTTGAGGAGCGACGCAGCCTTGGCGTAGCCCACGTCGGGATCGACCCAGTGCCATGCCGTCGCGGCGAAGATCAGGTCGAACTCGCCGCCCCCTGCGTCCCACTCCTCGAACCCCTCGTTGACCACCTCCACCTCGGGGAATCTCCCGAGATTGCCGACCGCAACCTCCGCGAGCCTCTCCCCCGGCTCCAGGCAGAGGAGGCGGAAGCCTCTTCGCGCCAGCGGCTCGGTGGCGCGACCCGTCCCACACCCGATCTCCAGTAGGGAGCTTCCCGGCCCCAGACCCGCGAGCGCTACGAGATCATCGAACAACGCCTCCGGATAGTGCGGGCGAACGCGGTCGTAGAGCTCGGCGACATCGTCGAACGTCTTCCTCAGGAAATCCCTGGCTGCGTCGGGCACCTGCTCAATAGTGCCCTCATCCGCTAGGCTCCTTCGCCAGGGTGCCGCCGGCAGATGAGGGACGCTGTGAGTCTTTTCGAGTCGCTCGATCCCATTCTCAGATGGCCCGTTCTTCGCCAGGCCAGGAATCGAGACCTCACCGGCCTCGGAGAATCCGCAATCTCCGATCGAAGCACGACCCTGTCCCCTCGAACGAGCGAAGCCGACCGGGTGGTGAAGTCCATCTGTCCGTACTGCGCGGTCGGTTGTGCACAGCTCGTGTACGTCAAGGACGACCGGATCACGGATATCGAGGGCGATCCGGACTCCCCCATCTCCGAAGGCTGTCTCTGCCCCAAAGGAGCGGCCACCTTTCAACTCGTTACCGGAACGCACCGCGTTCACGAGGTTCTTTATCGGAGGCCCCACGGGACCGAATGGGAGACGATCCCGCTCGAGGAGGCGATGGACATGGTGGCCGAGCGAACGAAGAGAGCTCGGGACGAAACCTGGGAAGACCTCGCAGCGGACGGGGCCCCCCTCCGGCGGACACTCGGGTTCGCGCATCTGGGTGGCGCGACGCTCGACAACGAAGAGAACTACCTCATCAAGAAGTTGTTCACGGCGCTCGGCGCGATCCAGATCGAGAACCAGGCCCGCATATGACACTCGTCCACCGTCCCCGGTCTGGGGACCTCGTTCGGTAGGGGTGGAGCGACCACTTTTCAACAGGACCTTCAGAACTCGGACTGCATCGTGATCGAGGGCTCCAACTTCGCCGAGTGCCATCCGGTCGGCTTTCGCTGGGTCATGGAAGCCAAGAAGCGCGGAGCGAAGATCATCCACGTCGACCCTCGTTTCACCCGCACCAGCGCCATGTCTGACATGCACGTCCCGATCCGAGCGGGATCCGACATCGCGTTCCTTGGGGGGATCGTCAACTACATCATCCAGAACGACCGCTACTTCAAGGAGTACGTCGTTCACTACACGAACGCAGCAGCCCTGGTGACGGATGACTTCAGCGACACCGAGGACCTGGACGGGCTCTTCAGCGGATGGAACGCGGACGAGGGGAAGTACGAAGTGGACTCGTGGCAGTACGAGGGTGTCGAGGTGCCGAACCCCTCGGGCGAGAGCGGGACGTTCTCGGGAGAAGCCGAATCGGAAGGCGGCACGAAGGCACAGGCGGAGCGACGCGACCTCACCCTTCAGGATCCCTCCTGCGTCTTCCAGATCCTCAAGCGCCACTACGCGCGCTACACGCCCGAGATGGTCGAGGACGTCTGCGGGATACCTCAGGACCTGTTCCTGAAGGTTGCAGCCACACTGTGTGAGAACTCCGGACGCGAGCGAACCTCCGCCTTCTGCTACGCGGTCGGATGGACCCAGCACACGGTAGGGGTCCAGTACATCAGGACGGCCGCGATCATCCAGTTGCTCCTCGGCAACATCGGTCGGCCGGGGGGCGGGATCCTCGCACTGCGCGGCCACGCCTCGATCCAGGGATCGACCGACATCCCCACGCTCTACAACCTGCTTCCCGGATACCTTCCTATGCCGAAGTCGGCACACGACACGGATCTCGACGAGTACCTCGCCAACAGCGGGTCGGATACGGGTTGGTGGGCGGAGTTCCCCAAGTACATCGTTTCTCTTCTTAAAGCTTGGTTCGGAGACGCGGCAACGACCGCGAACGGATGGTGCTTCGATTACCTGCCGCGCCTCACCGGGGATCACTCCCACATGACAACGGTCGCGGATATGGCCGACGGGAAGGTGAAGGGCTATTTCGTGATGGGCGAGAACCCGACCGTGGGGTCCATGCACGGAGCGCTGCAACGTAAAGGGCTACGCGGAGCGGAATGGGTCGTCGTCCGGGATTTCGCCCCCACCGAGACGGCCGAGTTCTGGCGGCGCGCACCCGAGATAGACCGTGGCGAGGTGCGGCCCGAGGACATCGCGACCGAGGTCTTCTTCTTTCCGTGTGCCGCTCACACCGAGAAGGACGGCACGTTCACGAACACGCAGCGTCTGCTGCAGTGGCACCACGCTGCGATCGAACCCCCAGGGGAATGCAGGAGCGAGTTGCATTTCATGTACCACCTGGGAGCTCGGCTCAAGGAGCTTTACGCGACCTCGGCAGAGCCGAAGGATCGGCCGATACAGGATCTGACGTGGGACTACCCCACGAAGGGGCCGCACGGGGAACCCGACGCCGAGGCCGTCCTGCGCGAGATCAGCGGGTACCGAGTTGCCGAGGGGGATGCGGTATCCGGCTTTACCGAGCTGCGGGATGACGGGTCAACCGCATGTGGGTGCTGGATCTACTCGGGCTCGTACAAGGACGACGTGAATCAGACGGCGCGGCGCAAACCCGCCGCGGAACAATCCTGGGTCGCCTCGGAATGGGGATGGTCGTGGCCCGCCAACCGCCGGCTCATCTACAACCGGGCATCGGCAGACCCCTCGGGGAACCCGTGGTCGGAACGCAAGAGATACGTCTGGTGGGACGAGGACAAGAGGACATGGACGGGCGAGGACGTTCCGGACTTCATCGCCGACCGGCCCCCGTCGTACGAACCCGCGGAGGACGCAACAGGGATCGATGCGCTGGCGGGAACGGACCCCTTCATCATGCAGGGTGACGGGGTCGGCTGGCTCTTCGCGCCCAACGGACTCCTGGACGGACCCATGCCGACCCACTACGAACCGCAGGAGTCCGTCATCGAGAACCCGCTATATGGCCAACAGTGCAACCCCGCGCGCACCGAGTACAGACGGCGCGACAACCCCTACCACCGCGCATGGGGCGACCCTCGTTTCCCCTACGCCATCACGACGTACCGCCTGACCGAGCACCATACGGCGGGGGCAATGAGCCGCTGGTTGTCGTGGCTCTCGGAGCTGCAGCCCGAGATGTTCTGCGAGGTGTCACCGGAGCTGGCGCGCGAGAAGAACCTCGAGAACGGGGGCTGGGCCACCGTCAGCACCGCCAGAGGCGAGATCGAATGTCGCGTTCTCGTGACGGAGCGCATCAAACCGCTGCGGCTGAAGCGGAAGACGGTTCATCAGATCGGCCTCCCCTACCATTGGGGGAGCCATGGTCGCTCGACGGGCGACGCGGCCAACGAGCTGATCTCCTTCGTTGCGGATCCGAACGTTCTGATCCAGGAGTCGAAGGCGTTGACGGGAAACATCGAGCCCGGCCGGAAGAGCAAGCATCGCCGCGTCGTCACGTCCGGCCCACTCGTCGACGGCATCGATGGCCCATCTCGTGATCGGGCCGGGGTCGCTGCTCGATCGCGCGGCTCCCGCGGGGCCGGTGGCACAACTCCACCCGACGGCGGAGCGGTCTGATGGCGAAGGGTTTCTTCACCGACACCACCGTGTGCATCGGCTGCAAGGCTTGCGAAGTCGCGTGCAAGGAATGGAATCAGCTCCCCGATGACGGCCTGATCTTCACGGGGATGTCCTACGACAACACCGTCCAACTCGGTGCTTCGACCTGGAGACACGTCGCTTTCATCGAACAACCGGCTCCGGTCGTGGAGGACCCGGCCCTCGGAGATTTCTCGTGGCTGATGATGTCGGACGTCTGCAAGCATTGCCAACGGGCCGGCTGCCTGGAGGCGTGTCCGACAGGCGCGATCGTGCGAACCGAATTCGACAGCGTGTACGTGCAGCCGGACATCTGCAATGGGTGCGGCTACTGCATATCGGCGTGTCCGTTCGGCGTCATCGACCGGCGGGAGGACGACGGGCGCGCATGGAAATGCACCCTCTGCTACGACCGCCTCAAGGACGGGATGACCCCCGCGTGCGCCAAGGCCTGCCCGACCGACTCGATCGTCTTCGGCGAGCTCGACGACCTCAAGCAGCGAGCTCATGGGCGCGTGGAAGAGCTGCACGAGGCGGGGGTCGAGGATGCTTACCTCTACGGCGTCGATGAAGCCGGGCAGCCGGGGACCGAGGGGCTGAACGCGTTCTTCCTCCTGGTCGACGACCCAGAGGTGTACAACCTTCCTCCTGACCCCGTTGTCCCCACGAAGAAGGTGGGAGGCGCGTGGGGCTCCGCCGCGCTGGCGGCCGCGGGGGTGGCGCTGGCCGCGGTCGGCGCGGTTCTGGCCGATCGCGGGAGCCGAAGATGACACGGACCTCCGGCGAGGATGGGAGAAACATCGACCCCCGGCTGGGCCGGTTGGAAGGTGAGGGCGCCGATCAGCGCACTGGCGGAGACAAGGCCGAGGACCTCCAGCCCTACACGACGTGGGCCCAGCCGGCCGGGACGCCTTCAACCGAAGGCGGTCCCACCTATTACGACCGGCCGGTGCTCAAGGAGCCCGTTTGGATCTGGGCGGTTCCGGCCTACTTCTACGCTGGAGGACTCGCGGGTGCATCGGCCATCCTGGCGGAGGCCTCCGCGAGCCTCGGTGGCGATGGAACCCAGGACCTCGTCGTTCGGGCGCGCTGGATCGCAGCCTTAGCCGGCGCAACGGGGTCGGCACTTCTCGTTCACGATCTGGGACGGCCCGAGCGCTTCCTCCACATGCTGCGCGTGTTCCGGCCCACCTCTCCGATGAGCATCGGTTCGTGGATCCTCGCCGTGGCGGCCCCCGTCTTCGGCGGCTCCGCTCTGGCCACGGGTGCGGGCGGAGAAGCGGGAGCGCTGAAGCGGGCTCTGAGCCTCGCCGGAGCGGGACTAGGTCTGCCGCTGACCGCTTACACGGCGGTCCTGCTGTCGAACACCGCGGTCCCCGTGTGGCAGGAGACCCGGCGGTCTCTACCGTTCCTGTTCGCCGCATCTGCGGCCGGGAGCTCCGCCGCGGTCCTGGAGATGTCCTCTCTGAACGAACAGGAGAGCCTCATCGTGCGCCGGTTCGGGATCGCGGCCCGCGCCGCCGAGATCGTCGCTGCATGGTTGGTCGAGCGCGAGGCGGTTCGCACCCCGCCCGTCGGCCGACCGCTCAAGGAAGGGGTGTCGGGGAGCCTGTGGGCTGCTTCGAAGGCCTTGACGGCAGCGAGCCTCGTGCTATCGGCGGGGAGCCGGCGGCGGCCTTGGGCACGCCGTCTGGCCGGAGCGACCGGCACGGGGGCGGCTCTCGCCACGCGCTTCGCGATCTTCCATGCGGGGAAGTCATCGGCGCGCGACCCACGGGCGACGTTTCAGCAGCAGCGCGAGAGATCCGGCGTTACAGGAAGTGCGAACTAGGAGTTTCGTGCCCGAGGGCTAGACCGCGTGCGGCACCGACGTGTAGAGCTCGACCGGGAACGGAACTGGGTCTTCGATCGGGGGCCACTCCCCCAGCCCATCGGCCATCAGAAGATCGTCCATGTCTGTGTGGTCGAGCGGACGTGCGAAGTAGTAGCCCTGACCCATGTTGCAATCCAGATCGCGGAGCTGGTCCCGCTGCTCGGGGAGCTCCACACCCTCGGCGACCGTCTGGAGGCGCAGCGTGCCGCCCAACTTGATGATCGCTCGTGCAAGCGCCGACTCCTCGGAAGCGGCGCCGACACCGTCCACGAAGGACTTGGCGATCTTGAGGATGTCGATCGGGAAGCTCTTCAGGTAGCTGAGGGACGAGTAGCCCGTTCCGAAGTCGTCGATCGCCAGTTTGACTCCCAGGCTTCTGAGCTCTTGCAGCTTGTCGATCGTCGCGTCGGTGTCCTGCATCAGAACGCTCTCGGTGATCTCGAGGATCAGGCTCCCCGGTTCCAGGTCACAATGCTGCAGCGTCTGGGCGACTTCTTCGACGAGGCCCGGCTGCTGAAGCTGTCGAGCGGACAGGTTGACGCTGATTCGGAGCGGCGGGTGTGTCGGGTACTTGAGCTGCCAGTAACGGGCCCGCATACAAGCCTCACGCATGACGAAACGCCCGATCGGCAGGATCAAACCGGTCTCTTCAGCGAGGGGGATGAACTCTCCGGGGGCCACCAAACCGCGAGTTGGGTGATTCCAGCGGACGAGGGCCTCAACTCCGACGACCTCTCCGGTCCTCAACGCGACGAACGGCTGATACTGCAACACGAACTCCTGCTCGTCGACGGCGCGCTGCAGCTCCGCCTTGAGCTCCATGCGCTCGAGGACGTCGGCGTGCATGCTCGGCTTGAAGGCTTCGTAGCGTCCCTTGCCTCTGCTCTTCGCGCGATACATCGCAAGGTCGGCGTTCCTCAAGAGCTCGTGTGCGCCCTCGCGGCCACTTGCACTCCACGCGATCCCGACGCTGGCTCGAACCATGACTTCTTTGTCCAGCAGTAAGAACGGCGTACCGAGGTCTTCGATGATCCGTTCTGCCACTGCCGTGGCATCGTGAGCACTGTCCATGTCCTCGAGCAGGATCGCGAACTCGTCTCCGCCCAAACGAGCGGCCGTGTCGGCTGGTCTCAGACATTCGTGCAGTCTCTCCGCGACCGACATCAGCAATTGGTCACCAGCTGCGTGGCCCAGGCTGTCGTTGATCGTCTTGAAGTCGTCGAGGTCGAGGAAGAGAACAGCAAGAGGATTGCTTCTGCGATCTTGCCTCGCGAGTGCGTGCTCGACCCTGTCGGTGAAGAGTGCCCGGTTGGCGAGGTTGGTCAAGGAATCGTGGAAGGCCTGGTGCTTGAGCTTGGCCTCCAGTGCCGTCAGTTGGGCGAGCGACTGCTCCAGGCGGCCCTTCTCGAGCGACACACTCGCCTGGTTCGCAAGCGTCTCGAACAACTTGATGTCCTCGAGATCGAACGTGCTGACGTCTCCGAGCCGGTTACCGACCAGCATCGTCCCGATCACCCGCGTCTCCCCGTGCAGCGGAGCCACCATGGCATCACGGATCCCACGCTGCTCGAGGTAGTCGGCCAGGCTTTCGTTGCGATCCTTGCGACCCAACAGCAGGGCCTGCTTCTTCGACGTCACTCTCGTCCACATTCCGTCCGCGGGGTTGAGGTCCACGGGCTGGAGCACCTCGACGCTGTCGTCCGCACCCAACGAGGTGCGAAGCGTCGAGTCGTTGTTGTTCGAAGGGAAGAGCATGATCTCGGCCGTCTCGGCCTGGAACATGGTCCGCGCCCTCGTGAGCAGAGCCAGCATGCCAGTTTCGACCTGTGGTGAGCTCTGCAGGATACGGGCGGTCTCGTAGAGGAACTCCAGGCTGTTGTGCTTCTCACGTTGCGAGGTGTACGCCTGGTAAGCGAGGAACAGGGTCGCCGTCGGAAGCAGCAAGAGCCACAGAGCGGCCGGGGCTTTCCACAGGATGAATACGCCGATGAGGGCGAGGCTCGTGTTGGCCCCCCCAACCACCAGGCCGAGGCCCAGCGCCTGGGGGAGATTCTTGACCTGTGGCCGTCCCTCGGACAACGAGATGGCCAGGAAGATCATGAACACGCCCACGATCGTGGTTACGAAAGTGGCGAGGAAGGTCGCCATCCAGCCGGCGAGACCGATCGGGTTGGCTAGAGGGCCGGCGACGCTGATGAAGATGATCGCCGCGAGGCTCGTCTCAAGACAGAAGTGGCTCAGGTTGAAGATCAGCTTGATGGGCGACTGCCTACGGTGCACCGTAAGAGCGATCAAGGATCCCACCAGCTGAGCCAGAACCAGCGTGGTTGGGCTGACGAAGAATAGGCCGATGACCAAAGGCATCTCGCTCAGCGAGAACGAGTGCGCGTCGCGCCGGATCTGTAGGTGCACCACGAATATCTCGGCCCCCGCGAAGAAGATCGCCAGGGCCCACCATGGGATCGTGATCGGGCTCGGCAGCTCCGGCACTTCCCGGAGGACCGTGAAGTAGAGGATCGCGGCCGCTGAGACGGTGAAGGCGTTGAGCAGCCAGACTCGGCCAGCGCCATCCATGCGGAGACGCTGCCGAGCCTGACCGATCTTCACCTTTACCAACGGGGTGCCACTCATTTCCCCCCACTCCCCACCGGCGGACTATCCGCCGAGCGAGCTAGCTCCAGGAGTTGCCGCTCCAGCTGTTGCCGGACCAACTGTTTCCGCTCCAGCTGTTACCCGACCAGCTGTTGCCACTCCACGAGTTGCCGGACCAGCTGTTGCCGGACCATGAGTTGCCTGACCATGAGTTACCGGACCAGCTGTTGCCACTCCACGAGTTGCCGGACCAGCTGTTGCCGGACCACGAGTTGCCGGACCAGCTGTTGCCGGACCATGAGTTGCCGGACCAGCTGTTGCCGTTCCACACGCCCCCGGACCAGCTGTTGCCGAGCAGCGAAGCCGCCGACCAGGTTGCCGGATCCCAGGCTTTGCCGAAGATGTCCTGCTCACCCGAGAGAACGTTCCCGCTGGGATCCGTCACTCGAGCCGAACCGCGAGCGGCGTCGAGACTGCCGGTGCCCGTAGAAGGCACATGAAGCTGGGTCGATGTCGGGGGAACGCTCGCATACGCCGCGTCTCTTACGTTCAGCACTCCATCACCCTGCAAGTACGTAGCTTCGGTCAGCGGTGATGCGCCTTTCTTCATGACGGCCTTGACCTGGTCAGGCGTAAGGCTGGGTCGATGTTGCAACAAGAGAGCCGCGGCCCCCGAGACCACCGCAGCAGCCTGCGACGTTCCGCTCCCACGCATGAACCTCGAGTTGACGATCCCCTCAGGGTGCGTCAGATCGATGTGGCTGCCGGGACTGCGAAGGCTGACCAGCGACTTGCCGGGAGCAACGAGGTCGACGGTCCGACCGAAGTTGGCGGCCGACCATTCCGGCACAGTGTCGTCGCGTAGGCCCATCTTGTTCTCCGGGTCCTCCGCGCCGACGGCGATGAGGAATGGATCGTAAGCCGGGTTGTTGAGGCGGCGGTTCCCGAACTGGGAGTTGCCTGCAGCGACCACCACGACGATCCCGTGACGCCAAGCCACTTCGGCCGCGTAGGTCAACGGATCGAGCGTGTAGTTCTGCACACCGTCGGTTCCGAACGAGAGGTTCAGGACACGGATATTCATCCCATTGTCGTTCCTGTGTTGGACGACCCAGTCGATGCCGGCGATCACCTGTGACACGTCGGTGGAGCCCTGGGCGTTTGCAACCTTCACGTTGACGATGCGCGCGTCTGGAGCCATGCCGCTGAAGGCGTCGTGATTCGTGGAGCTCCAGCTGGCGTCCTTGCCGGCGATGATCCCCGCGAGATGCGTCCCGTGACCGTAAGTGTCCATGTACCGGAGGTTGGTCGCTCCCTGCTCGAAGGACAGGTCCGCTCCATTCACGACCTTGTTCGGACCAGTCAAGCCTTCGACCGGAGCCACGCCCGAGTCGATCAAAGCAACGTCGACGCCCTTCCCTGTGATCCCTACGTTCCATAGGTCCCGCGCCTTGGTCTGGCCGGCGACGTTGTAAGAGGACCCCATGTCTTCATTGCCATCGAAACCGTTGACCATGTGAAGCATCTGGATCTTCGAGTCGTAGGTGACCGAGTGAACGACGGGCGATCGTTCCAGCGTGGCGAGCTCCCGTGCAGGGATCTCGGCCACGAAGCCATCGATGATGCTCAGGTCACGTCCGACGGTCCCGCCGAGATCCTCGACGAGCCTTTCGGAGGCGTTACCCGAGCCGGCGACCTCGCGCACTATGACCGACACCATCTGCTCGGCGTCCGAAGACAGCGATGAGGTGGCCGCCGGTGAGGCGAGCATCGAGAAAGCGACGAGCATGGCCATCATGGCGCCTACCATGCGGCCCTTCTTGGAATCGTTCCAACTGATCCCCCATGCGATCTTCACATCAGTCCCCTTTTTCCCGTCGTCCAGGCGCCCCACGCCTCAAGTACCAATCGGCACTCGTTCGAGTACGCCTGATAGTTATTTCGGATGATTTCGACGTAGTCCTGACCGCCTAGTCCTTCACGGTGGCCCGTCCGGAGCATCAGTCCCACTCCCCGGCAGACCACGAGTTCCCGCTCCAGGAGTTGCCGGACCAGCTGTTCCCGCTCCACGAGTTTCCCGACCAGGAGTTGCCGGACCACGAGTTTCCGCTCCAGGAGTTGCCGGACCAGCTGTTGCCGCTCCACGAGTCGCCGGACCAGGAGTTGCCCATCCAGGCCCCACCGCTCCAGGAGTTGCCGGACCAGCTGTTGCCGGACCAGGTCCCCCCGCTCCAGCTGTTGCCGGACCAGGAGTTGCCAGACCACGAGTTTCCGGACCAGCTGTTGCCGAAGACGTCTATCTCGCCGACGATCTCCTCACCATCGACGACGACATGCGCGCTGCCTCGGGCCCCCTCGATCGTGCCGGTGCCCGTCGCCCGAGGGAACGTCTGAACTGCAGATGCTGGCTCGGGCGTGGTCGCAGCGGTTGCCGGGTCGATGATCCCGGCGCCTTCTGCCTGGGGATTACTTGCGGGAACCGGCCTCGCCGTCTGGGTCAGGAGGCCCTTGACCTCGTCCGGCGTTAGGTCTGGCCTAGCGTCTAGGAGCAGCGCTGCTGCTCCCGAGGCCACGGCGGCCGCCTGAGAGGTTCCGCTCCCCTTCACGAACCGGTCGTTCACAATCCCTAAGGAAGAGCTCATTTGATCCACGTAGGACCCGGGCGAGCGGAGACTCACGATCGACTTGCCGGGAGCCACTAAGTCGGGGTTGCGCTCGCCGTCGCCCTGACTCGACCATCCCGGAACCCTGTCATCCAGATTGGACGCGGTTCCGCGTGAATCGACGGCCCCTACAGCGATTACGTAGGGGTCGTAAGCAGGGTTGTTGAGCTTCTTCGTGCCGTAACCATGGTTGCCGGCGGCGACCACGACGACGATGCCCTTGTGCCACGCCACCTCCGCAGCGAACGCGAGGGGGTCGAGGGTGTAGTCCTGGACCCCATCCGTGCCAAAGGAAAGGTTCATGACACGGATGTTCATCCCGTTGTCATTGCGATGCTGTACGACCCAATCGATGGCCGCGATGACCTGGGAAACGTCCGTGGCACCTAGTGCATTGGCGACCTTGACGTTGATGATGCGGGCTTCCGGGGCTATCCCGACGAAGTTCGCGTGATTTGTGTACTGACTGCGAGATACCCCAGAGTCGAGGCCGGCCATGATGCCGGCCATGTGGGTGCCATGTCCGTAAGTGTCGAGATACCTGAGGTTGTTCGAGCCGGACTCAAACGAGACATCGGCCCCGTTCACGATCTTCCCTGGGGTCCGCAGCCCCTCTACAGGAACCACGCCCGTGTCCACGAGTGCGATGTCGACGCCAGCCCCGGTGATGCCACGCTCCCACATCCTGTCCGCGCCAATGCTCACACCCGTGTTGTGCATCGAACCCGGCAGCTTTCTCGAGTACACGTGGTCGGGCTTGTAGTTGAGCATCTCGAGCTTGGCGTTGATCGAGATGGAGCTGATGGCGTCCGAGCTGCGGAGCCGATCGAGCTGGCTGACGGGGATCTCAGCGACGAACCCGTCGATGATGCCGAGCTCGCGACCGACCTTTCCGCCCAGGTCCTTTACGACTTGCTCGGCCGCGCCCGAGGACGAGGCGTCCCGGACGATCACCGAGACCGTTGGGCCTGAGAAGCTGGGGATAGAGGCTGTCTGCGCCGTGGCGCTGAACAGGGAGAGGGCGAGGATGCTCGCCATGAGAAGGCTAGTCAGCTGGCTCTTCTTGGAGTCGTTCCAGCTGATGCCGTATGCGATCTTCAATGGTGCCCCCTGTTGCTAATGCAGCGTCCCCACCAGGGCTTGCCCCCTCAGGCGCGGCCCAGGTATTTCCAGTCTTGAGGGCCCATCGGCCCCCACCGGAGGACGCTTAATAGCTATTCGGGGTCATCTTCTGGCCCTCGCGCGGACTAGTCATCGGTTGAAGATCGCGGCTTCAGAGGGCTGTCTTACGTCACGTCCCGACTGCGGAAGATCCCTATCGCGGCCACCAGCAGGAGCAGCGTGTATCCCCCGACCATGAAGGCGGAGCGAGCCACGCTGAAATCGCCCTGTCCCATGATGGACGGATCCGCGGTGACCAAAACCGCGGCGTTATCCGAGAAGAACCAGGGTTGCCATTTGGGTTTCAGGGCGCGGATGAGGTTCTCGACCACGACGACGTAGGCGAACCCGACCCCCAGGGCCGCGGCGGTGTTACGCCCCAACGACGCAAGGGCGAATCCGACGACTCCCATGACCGCTGCGACGCCGGCGATGCGCAGAGTCTGCTGGATCAGGTCCCACAGCCATTCGCTATCGGCGCCGGCCGTAGTCCCGAAGGCATAGGCGCTCGGAGCGATGGCGGCGGCGACCACGAGCTGTATGAGCAGGCTCACCACGAAACCGAACAACACCAACGCAGCGACCTTTGCCACCATCAACCTGATCCGTCGAGGCTCCCAGGTCAGCAACGTCGTGATTGTGCCGTGTCGCCATTCTGCGCCGATGAACGAAGCACCGATGAGCCACATCAAGATCATGATGAGCACGCTGATCCCCAGCAGGATGTCCGCGATGTCCACGAGGTGCGCCCGGGAATCGGAAGCCTCGAACGAGAACTGTGATTCGCAGAAGTCGCGAGCCTCCTGTGGATCGTCCGGCACGGGTCCGAATCGTCCTGATAGGCACCTTTGCACGTCACGTTCCTCTGCGCGAGCCGCTTTCTGCTCCGCCTGGACGGACGGGCCACTCCCCTCGTTCTTGCGCGCCTGGAACGCCGCTATGACTCCCCCCAACAGGATCGCGGCGATCACGAGGATGGCCAATACGTGCACCAGTCGCCGGGCGAGGAGGCGCCTCAACTCGACCGCGACGCCCCTCATCCCTTCTCTCCGAGAGCCGGTGGATCGTCCTGGGGCTCGTCCGTGGTGAGCTTGAGGAACACCGTTTCGAGGTCTACCTCCTCCGTGCGCATCTCGGACAGGTAGATCCCGGATTCGGCTAGGGCTCGGGTCACCCTCGCCCCGTCGGACCCAGGGACTTCCACGATGAGAGCTTCGTCTCGAACCTCCGCCGCCATGCCCGCGGCGCGCAGAACGGCGATGGCCCGAGCGTTGTCCTCGACCCGGACGAGCAAGCCAGTTGCCCGGTCGCGCGACAAGACCTCGTCCACTGGGCCGGATGCAACACAACGACCTCGCGCGAGGATCGCTACCCGGTCGCACATCTGTTTCACCTCGGGGAGGATGTGACTCGAGACGAACACGGTCCTGCCCTCGTGGCCGAGACGTCTGACCAGCTCGCGCACTTCCTTGATGCCGGCTGGGTCCAGGCCGTTGGCCGGCTCGTCGAGGATCAACAGCTCGGGGTCCTTGAGCAATGCCGCACCGATCCCGAGCCTCTGCTTCATCCCCAGCGAGTAGGTCTTGACCCTGTCCCCGCCACGTTCCGACAGTCCAACCACGCCCAGGACTTCCTCGACCGATCTCCGACCGATCCCGTAGGTGGCCCCGAGGAGCTCGAGATTCTTGCGACCCGAGAAGCCTGGGAACATGGCCGGCGTCTCGACGATGGCGCCTATCTTCGGGATCGCTTCCGGGAGACCACGAGGTGGGGTGGTCCCGAGGATCATGCAGCTTCCGGACGAGGGGGCTATCAGCCCCAGCAAGCACCGGATCGTGGTGGTCTTACCCGCGCCGTTGGGGCCGAGGAATCCGAAGACCCCACCTTCCGGCACAGAGAGGTCGAGTCCGTCGAGGGCAACCGTCCGGCCCTTACGAAACCGCCGGTACTCCTTGCGGAGTCCTTCGACCTCGATCACGGCCATCGGGTTCGAGCCTCACTCATCGTCAAAGTGTTCCGATGCTACCGGCCCTTCGACCGCCAACGGGGGATGCTCTCGTGCGAGGCTCTGGCCATGAACCGACGCCTCCTCGATCTCGCACGAGAAACGCGTGGCTTCATGCCGGAAGACGAGGGCCTGGCCCTACGAGACGCGGCTCTGGGAGCGGCCGGCGGACACTGGGTTGAGATCGGCGGTTACTGCGGCAAGTCGGCCATCTATCTCGGAGACGCGGCCCTCGATAGAGGAGCCCTTCTATATTCGATCGACCACCATCGCGGCTCCGAAGAACAGCAGGTGGGCGAGGAATGGCACGACCCTCAACTCGTGGATCGTCGTGGCCGCTTCGATACCCTTCCTCACTTCGTGGCGACGATCGTGGCGACGCGTCTCCAGCACGTCGTCGTGCCGACGGTCGGCAGGTCGAGGGCCATAGCCTCGGCTTGGCGCCGGCCCCTTTCCTTCGTCTTCATCGATGGAGGACACAGCGAGGCCGACGCCGTAGGCGACTACGTGGGGTGGGTTCCGCATCTCGCTCTCGGCGGCCTCCTCGCCATCCACGATGTCTTTCCGGATCCGAAGGACGGTGGACGCCCACCGTTCACGATCTACCGGCGAGCCTTGGAATCGATGACCTTCCGAGAAACGTCCTCCTGCGGAAGCCTCCGCGTTCTAGAGCGTGTCTCCGACGGGAGCGTGTAGCTCCACCACGGGCAACAACGCGGTTCCTCCAAACAGGCCACGAGCCGCCCCGTGACGATGGAGGCATCCATTCGCCAGCACGACCGCGGCACCGCTCCACGTCGTCCGTTCCCGAGGCCATCGCACACCGTCAGGATGAGTGGCACCCATCCAGTAAGAACCATCATCCCAACGGAGGTGATCCACCCACTCGAGCAAGAGGGAAGCCTCGTCCTCCATCCCAACCGCGCAACATGCGATCGCGAGTTCCGCCGTCTCCGCCGAGGTCACCCACGGGCGATCGATTACGCACCTGCTCCCTCGACCTTCGATCACGAACCCATCCCACCCATCGACTAGAGCCCGACGCGCTGCGCCGCCCTGAAGGGTGCCGCTCAATACGGGGTAATACCAATCCATAGCGAACTCCGTCTTCGGCTCGAACGCGGACGGCTCGGCCAATGCGTCGCGGAGCCACGAAACCGAAAGCTCCCAATCCGGTCGTTCGGTCCCGAGGTGTGCCGAGATCGCGATCGCCGCTCTCAAGCTCATCAAGATGCACGCGTTTGATGTCAGGAGGGCTCCCGGCCAGGCGGATCCCGCCGCATCACGCGCCCACGAGACGGTCCCATCCGAGCGCTGGAGACTCAGGGCGAAGTCGATCGCATTTTCGACCATGCGCCACGTGGACCGAAGGAAACGCTCGTCCAACGTGCTCAGGTAGTGGAACCACACCCCCGCCGCGACATAGGCGCAGAAGTTGGCATCGCGAGTTTTATCGTGAGGTTGGTCGTGGAGGTAGGCGCCGTACCACGATCCATCGGCAAGCTGGCGAGCGTGGAGCCACCGATACGCGTGGTCGGCTTCGTGCGCGCGTCCGCACACATCCAGAGCCATCGCGCTCTCGATCAGGTTCCATGGATCGGTGATGCCACCTGGGGAATGGGGTATCGCCCCGCTCCCCAATTGCGCTGCCGCGATCGTGTCGGCTGTGGCCGCCATCCTCGGATCGATCACCTGTGTACGTCCATCCGTAGCGCGTAGACGACGAGGCTCTTTCCCATCAGAGGATCGAGCATCTGCTCAAGCGCCCTCGTGTAGATGGGCTTGTTCTCGATATCCCAAACGAGCATCTGGTGGTATCGCTGCACGATCGAGGCTTCCTCATCCGACTGGCCGGTTAGGCACTTCAGCCACCAATAGGGCGAGTGCAGCGCGTGGGCGTAATGGTGGCCAGCCACCTTGAACCCTGCGGACACGAGCCTGGCCTCCAGATCCGACCGTCCGTAGATCCGCACGTGCCCGCCCGCTTCGGAGTGGTACTCGTCCGACAGCTTCCAGCAGATGCGTTCGGGCCACGATCGGGGAACGGTGCACACCAACATTCCCCCCGGCTTCGTCACGCGGGCTAGCTCCGAAAGCGCTCCTCGATCGTCGATGACGTGTTCGAGCACCTCCGACGCGATCACTTTGTCGAACACCGATCGCCCGAAAGGGAGCTCCGTCACGTCACCGTTGGTGCACCAGGACGACGATCCGTCGGGGATGCCACCTTCGAGTTGCAAGGCGGCTGCCATGGCGGCGACATCCTTGAGAACCGCTCCATCGAGATCCACCGAGACCACGCGTGCACCGCGGTTGAGCCCCTCGAATGTATGACGCCCCGAACCGCAACCAACGTCGAGAACGGTCTCGCCGGCCCGAAGGCCGAGCCTGGCGAAGTCGACCGTTAACAAGTGGCCAACACCTCGCGATAGAGATCCACCGTTTGCGATGCAGTCTGGATCCAGGTGAACTTGCTCAAAGCACGGCTACGGCCCGCTCGACCCAGGCTCTCACGACCGCTTTCGTCGTCCAACAGAGCGGCGATGGCGGCTGCGAGCGCTCCCGCGTCGCCCGGCGGCACCAGGCGCCCAGCTTCTCCGTTGCGGCCGACCACCTCCGGCAACGCGCCCCCCGTCGTCGTCACCAGAGGAACGCCGCAGGACAT
This sequence comes from uncultured Actinomycetes bacterium, assembly GCA_963777015.1. Classification (GTDB taxonomy): domain Bacteria; phylum Actinomycetota; class CADDZG01; order CADDZG01; family WHSQ01; genus JACCXF01. The sequence goes on along the minus strand of CAVZOQ010000002.1, from coordinate 579,775 downwards.
GGCCTCGATGGCGGGAAGGGAGAAGCCCTCGTAAAGAGAAGGCACCACCGCCACCTGGGCCTTCGCGTAGAGCTCCACCAGCCGCAGCGAGTCGACCGCGCCCTCGAAGCGGATAGCGTCCACGATCCCGAAGCGCCGGGCGAGATCACGAGGGCCGTGCGACAGGCCCGCTTTCCCCACCACAACTAGCTCGACGTCCCTTTCGGTCTTCAGCTTCGCGATCGCTTCGATCAAAAAAGCCAATCCTTTGATCGGAGCATCGGCGCTGGCGACGGTTAACACGCGCCCAGGAACGCGCTCGACATCGGGCAACGGACGGAAGAGGTCTGCGTCGACCCCGTTGTGGACTACTCCGACCTTGCCTGGATCCACCTTGAATTCCCGGACGATGTCGCCTCGCGCGCTGTCCGAGACAGTGACGACCCTCGGCAGGCGACGGGCGACTCTCGCCTGCATCCTGGTGAATCCGTACCAACGCTTCAACGAGACGCGCCTCCGTCGAGTGACCGCCCTGTGAAGGTCGGCATCGCGGTCAAGGGAGACCGGGTGATGCACGGTCGCCACGGTCGGGATGCGCCTGGCGACCTCGAGAAGTCCATACCCGAGGCATTGATTGTCGTGGACGAGATCGAAGTCGCTCGCCCGCGACCGGAACATCCGGGCCGCCCGCAGGCTGAAGGTCAGAGGCTCCGGAAAGGCTGCCGAGCACATCAGTCCGTACTCGAGAACGTCCACCCAATCCCGGAACTCCTGCCTCCGAGGCCGGCGGAACGGGTCCTCGGGTCGATACAGGTCAAGGCTTGGGAGCGGGGTGAGCATCGTCCCCTCATCGAGGGTCGGATACGGCTGCGCCGACACCACTTCCACCTTGTGGCCCAGCTCCGTGAGGGCCCGGCTCAGGTAGCGGACGTAGACGCCCTGCCCACCCGAGTGCGGATCCCCGCGATAGGTGAGCAAAGCGATCCTGAGGCTACGGTCCGCCGCGCTCATAGAAGGAGGTACCTTACGACCCGCCGGATGTCCCCCCTTGCTATGTGGTCGGGCCAAGAACATAGTGAGCATCGGCTCAAGCAGGGGGTCAAGATGTCTATCCTGGAGACCCCATGCCCAATACCGTCCTGATCGTCGACGATGACGAATCCATCCGAATGGCCCTCAGATTGATGTTCGACGCGAGCGAATTCGAGGTCGTCGGCGAGGCGGCGGACGGGGTCCAAGCGGTGCTTCTCGCCCTCAAACATCAACCGTCGCTCGTCGTCCTGGACTACGCGATGCCCCGACTCGGAGGCGAAGGGGCGGCCCAGATACTCAGGTCCATCTCGCCCGCGACGCGCATAGTGGCGTTCTCGGGGCGGCTGGAGGCCAAGCCGGATTGGGCGGATGCCTACCTGAACAAGGAAAGGGTCGCCGAAGTCGTCCCCGTACTAGAGGCTCTTCTGGCTTAGCGACGTTTGCTGCTCTACGCTGAATTGCGGATTTCAGGAGTCCCCCGAGCAGGTCGACGATAAGGCAACAGAACCTATCGGGGGAGGATCACGATGAGCGTTGAGGTGCTGGATAACGGCGGGCGATCCGTCTCGGAAGACACCTTGCGGAATGCCCAACGCCGGGCTTTCGAGCGGATGATGGCTGCATCCGACAAACCAGAATGTCCCGAAGTGGTCCAATCCGCCGTCGAGGAACTGCTCGACGCGTGTGAGCAATACATCTCATCGAAGTAAGGACCTGTCTACAGGATCGCCACGCCGAGTGCCGACCGAGCGTAGTCATCCCCTAAGGTCCTCCGCCTCCACTGTCCCAGTTCGTCACGCGACGAGCAAATTGATGATGTAGAGGCCACTCCTCTAATAAGCTAGCGACTTGAACCTACGTGGGCCGGCGATCCGGCTGCTTAGCGTGTGCCTGATCGTGACTTCCCTGTATGCGTGCTCGCAACCAGTGTCGAAAGAGGACTACATATCGGACGTGAACCAACTCTGCGCCGAAGCCCGAGAGGACCTCGATGCCTTCGAAGAAGCCCTCCGCGAGGCCACTTCCGTGGAAGAGGTTCGCTCGGCGGTGACGGAGGGGCGAACCGCCTTCGAACGCTTCCACGCCGAAGTCGCGGCCTTGGAGAAGCCGGAAGAGGACCGGAGGACCCTCGACAGTTGGCTGTCGGAGCTCGACGACGTCGAAGATCTGATGCGGCGCCTCGAGGAGGCCACCGCATCGGGGGACCTGGCGGAGATCGAGCAAGTCACCCAGGAGGCCGAGATCGCGGAGGCCGAGGGCGACAGACTTGCCATGGATTACGGCATCGAGGGCTGTGCCCGATGAGGCGAGCAACTCAGGGGGCCGGCGGCCGGTGACCGACTCGGCCGATCTCGTCGTCATCGGAGGGGGCACGATCGGGGGATGGGCCTCCTACTTCGCTGCATCTTCCAACGCCCGCGTTGTGGTGCTGGAACGCGGACGGGTTGGAAGCGGTGCCAGCAGCCGAGCGGCCGGGATCGTTCGCGCCCAGGGAGGAACCCCTGCAACAGTGGCCCTGGGCCGATGGTCGATCGACTTCTACCGATCGCAACCAGATCTTTTCGGGTTCGATTCCGGATTCCGAGAGCTCGGTTACATGCTGCTCGCAGCGACGGAACGAGATGTGGAGGACGCCCGGAGCCGCATCGAGATGCAACGCGCCGAGGATCTCGATGTCCGATGGCTCGAGCCCCAGGCCGCTGCGTTGGAAGCTCCAACCCTTAGTCCTCATGGGCATCATGGAGCCACCTACGTAGCCACCGACGGAGCTATCGATCCGCCTCGCAACGTCCTCGCCTACTCCCTGGCGATGAAAGGGGCGGGAGTGGATGTGCGGGAGGGAACTCCGATGACCGGGCTGGTCACGAGCTCCGGTTCGAGTCCCAGGGTCATCGGGGTCGAAACGCCCGACGGCGTCGTCTCAACGGAGCGCGTGCTTCTCACCGGAGGGCCGAGCCTGCGGTCGGTCGGGCGGCTCGCGGGCATCCCGATCCCCGTGGGAGGAGCCCGACACCAGGTCGCCGTGACGGAGCCACACGCTGAGTTCGCGGTCGACAGAGCTCCGATGATCTTCGATCTGAGAGCCGGCCTGTACTGGCGTCTCGAGGAAGGGGGCCTGCTCTTCGGCATGAGCAACCCCAACGAGCCACCCGGCGAAGCGCGGTCGATCGACTGGGATTACATGGCCAAGATGCGGGAGCGGCTTGCGGAACTGGTGCCGGTGACACGCGATCTCGAACTGCGAAAGATATGGGCGGCCACGATCGACTACACCCCGGACCACCTTCCGATCCTTGGTCCGGCCGTGAGCTATCGGGGATCGACTGAGGGCGTGACCATCGCCGCCGCCGGAGGACACGGAATGATGTGGGGACCCGCTGTGGCTCGTATCGCCGCGGACCTGGCGCTCGAGGGGACGACGTCGGTCACGGACGTTTCCAACCTCGGTCTCGATCGGTTCGACGAAGGGGGACGAAGCCGCCTCGAGGCCGATCCCATCGCGCTCCCCTTCCCGGTGACGGCCGACTGATGCTCAGGAGGTCGCCAGAGTCATCCTCTCCGTGAGATACGGCGGCTCGGACGACTCCGCCACGGAGCCATCGGGGTTGAAGATCAAGAACCGGTCGAGCATCCCCATGAACCAACGATCGTGTGTCACTACGATGACCGTGCCCTCGTAACGCGATAGGGCCTCCTCCAAGGCCTCCGCGGACTCGATGTCGAGGTTGTCTGTGGGCTCATCCAGCAGAAGCATCGTGGAACCTCGTAGCTCCATCATCAGTATCTGAAGTCGGGCCTGTTGCCCGCCGGACAGCAGCGAGAAGGGGATGTTCGCAACCTCTTGCAACTCGTAGCGCTTCAGGGCTGAGATCGCCTGACCCAGATACAGACCCTCCCTTTTGAGCGCGTCGACGATGGAGTGATCTCCATCCAGGTCCGGACGGTCGTGGAGTTGGGAGAAGAGCGACGGTTCGACGCGGGCACCCAGCTTCCACTCACCACGATGTGCTACCTCTTCGCCCGCGAGCAGCCTCAAGAAATGGGTCTTCCCCGTCCCATTGGCTCCGACGACGCCCACGCGATCCCCGAACCAGACCTCGGCATCGAAGGGGGCCACCAATCCCGGCAGTTCCAGCCCGACCGTCCGGAGTGCGATCTTCCCGCTGCGGCCGCCGCCTAGGTCCATCCGGATGTCCTGTGCCTTGACGGAATCCCTCGGTGCGCTGTCGCGCTCGAAGCGCCCGAGTTTGCTCTCGGCGGCCCGGGCTCGTGACGCGAACTTGTCGTTCATCGCCGCTCTTCGCTTGAACTCTGCGATCTGAGCAACGATGCGCGCGTGCTCCTCCTTGTAGCGCCTCCGCTCTTCCTCGATCTTCTCGAGCCGGTGTTGTCGCGCTGCCATGTAGGTCGAGAACGGCCCGCTATGTGTCCAGCCCGCCTGCCCCTCGAGTGTCACCAGGGCATGTGCGGTGTTGGCGAGCATCGCTCGATCGTGCGTGACATACAGGACCGTCTTCTTCTGCCCGTTCAAGTTGTTCTCGAGCCATCTCTTGCCGGGGATGTCGAGGAAGTTATCCGGCTCGTCCAGTAGAAGAACGTCGAACTCAGATCGGAAGAACAGTTCCAGCGCAACGCGTTTCTGTTCTCCTCCCGAAAGGGTCGACAGCGGCCGACTTCCGACTTCGCTGAGGGGCTTGCCGAGCGCGGCCGTCGTGCACGTATCCCAGAGAACCTCCGCGTCGTATCCGCCGGCCTCCCCCCACGCGGCCAGCGTCTCCGCATAACGCATCTGCGCCGAACCGCCATGGGGGCCCGCGACGATGTGTTCCGCATGCTGGAGAGCTTCCCAAGAGGAACGGATCCGGGGTTCGGCTAGTCCGAGAAAGAGGTCGTGAACCGTCGCGCGCGCGTCGAAGGAGCCGACGAACTGACGCATGTAACCCAGACGTCCGTCGACGCGCACGACTCCATCCTGGGGGTTTTCCTCTCCAGAGAGGAGTCGAAGCACGGTCGTCTTCCCCACGCCGTTCGCGCCCACCAGGGCGACGTGCTTGCCGCTCGAGACCTTGAAGGAGAGGTCGTCGAAGAGCACGCGGCCACCGGGCAGCGCGAAGCGGACGTTTGCCAGTTCGATGTATCCCACGAGCTTTCTCCCGAACCAGGGACTATCGAATCTACTGCCCCGTGGGGGTGGGGGCTGCGTTCTCATCGCCGCCACCGGTTGGGCGGCGACCTCCCCTCTGCTTCGCATGCGTCCGTCACGAACCATGGGGAAGGCCAGTAGTAGGGTTCTCATGTGAGCGTCCCGCTCGAGAACCTCCGCGTGGATTAGCAGATGTGGGATCCCGACACCTACCGGACCACCATCCGAAGAGAGATCCACGACTACGACGAGCTTCAGCAACAGGTTGCGCGTGCCACCGCGGAGCTGACTCCTCGATCCATCCTCGACTTGGGGGTTGGCGCGGGAGAAACGGCGCAACGAGTGCTGCGAATGCATCCCGGGGCCTCGCTGGTCGGGATCGATTCAAGTGCCGAGATGCTGGGGGAAGCGAGTCGGACGCTGCCGTCCGAACGCGTGAAGCTACTGAGACAAGATCTCGCAGCCCCACTCCCCGACCGCTCCTTCGACCTAGTGATCTCGGCTCTCGCCATCCACCATCTCCAGGGTGAGGGCAAAGCCGCGTTGTTCCGAGCCGTCGCCGAACGATTGGTTCCAGGTGGATGCTTCGTGATGGGCGACGTCATCATCCCCGAGGATCCCTCCGATGCGCGCATCGAGAACGAGCCCGGTTACGACTTCCCGGGCACGATCGACGATCTCTTGGTGTGGATCGACACAGCGGGCCTGTCCGCAGAGGTCGTCTGGTCTCGACAGGATCTCGCCGTCCTGAAGGGGGAGAAGCCCGGCATCTAGCGCCAGGGGGCAGATTCCCCGGATCGGAGCCATAGATCTTGGGATGGGCGCTCCAGTTGAGCATTTAAGTGCCGTAGTTACTAAGAGCGACATAACAAGCAATCCCCCTAGCTGTCGCGTCTTCTTTTGGAGGCTTGAATGTCCGATCCAAAACCCCCGATCTCTAGTGACGCGGTCGATGCCAAGGCACTTCTCAGCGTCCTAGCGAAGGTTAAGGAGGGCGACTTCACGGCCCGTATGCCCCTTGAGTGGACCGGCGTGGCAGGGAAGGTTGCCGACGGCTTCAACGACGTCATCATCGCAAACCAGGCCCTCGAAACCGAATTGGGTCGCGTGAGCAGGGTCGTAGGCAAGCAAGGAGAGCTGTCTCAGCGACTGATCCTTCGAGGAGCTACCCAGAGCTGGTCCGGAAGCGTCGAGTCGGTCAACAGCCTCATCGAGGCCTTGGTGCGTCCCACGAGTGAGATGCAGCGCGTGATCGGCGCCGTCGCCGACGGGGACCTCAGCAAGAAGGTTTCCGCAGACGTTCGAGGCGAGATGTTGGATCTAAAGAACACCATCAACGCAATGGTCGATCAACTAAATGGTTTTGTTTCAGAGGTATCACGGGTCGCCCGTGAGGTCGGTACCGAGGGCAAGCTAGGGCAAGCCGCTGCAGTCACGATCGAGGTCGGCGGCGTCTGGAAGGACCTCACCGACAACGTGAACCTGATGGCCGGCAACCTGACAGGCCAGGTGCGAAACATCGCGGAGGTAACGACCGCGGTGGCTAACGGCGACCTGAGCAAGAAGATCTCGATCGACGTTAAGGGAGAGTTCCTCGAACTCAAGAACACGGTAAACGCCATGGTTGACCAACTGAACGCCTTCGCCGGCGAGGTAACGAGAGTGGCGCGCGAGGTGGGGGTCGAAGGCAAGCTGGGGGGCCAGGCACAGTCTAAAGAGATCGGCGGAGTCTGGAAAGACCTCACAGACAACGTCAATCAGTTGGCCGCCAACCTCACGAACCAGGTGCGAGCGATCGCGGATGTAGCAACGGCCGTGACCGAAGGCGACCTCACCCGTCAGGTCCGCGTGGAGGCGAGCGGTGAAGTCGCAGTCCTGAAAGAAAAGCTGAACGAGATGATCCGGAACCTACGCGAGACCACTCGCCAGAACGTCGAACAGGACTGGCTGAAAACCAACCGGGAGCGCTTCACTCGCATGCTTCAGGGCCAGCGCAACTTGGTGGAAGTATCCAGCATGATCCTGTCCGAGCTAGCGCCACTGGTCTCCGCGCAGCATGGAGTCTTCTACTCGATCGTCGGCGATACCGACGTTCCGGTGCTCCAGCTTCAAGCGGGCTACGGCTACGAGGAACGCAAGCACCTCTCTACCTCTTTCCGTCTAGGCGAAGGCTTGGTTGGCCAGTGCGCCAAAGAGAAGAAGCGGATCCTCCTCACAGACGTGCCCGGCGACTACGTAAAGATCAACTCGGGACTCGGTGAGTCTCCCCCGCTGCACATCATCGTTCTCCCTGTGCTGTTCGAGGGTGCGGTGCTCGCAGTGATCGAGCTCGCCTCCTTCTCGCCGTTCAGCGTCACGCACCAGGCGTTCCTGGAACAGATCACCGAGAGTGTGGGCCTTGTCCTGAACACCATCGAGGCCGACACCCTCACCGAGAACCTACTAAAGCAATCCCAGTCCCAGTCGGACGAGCTCCGCTCGCAGCAGCAAGAGCTGAGTGAGTCAAACAAGGACCTCGAGCGGCAGGCTGCCCTTCTCGCCGAGCAGAACATCGAAGCAGAGAAGAAGAATCAAGAGGTCGAGGAATCCAAGCGATTGGTCGAGGAGAAGGCCGGTCAGCTTTCAGTTTCCTCGAAGTACAAGTCCGAGTTCATCGCCAACATGTCCCATGAGCTTCGCACTCCGCTGAACAGCCTCTTGATCCTCGCCCAGCAGCTCGAAGAGAACCCCGATCACAACATGACCGAGACCCAGGTCGAATACGCGAACGTCATCCACTCGTCGGGCCAGGAGCTGCTAGAGCTCTTGAACAGCATCCTCGACCTCGCCAAAGCCGAATCGGGAACGGTCATGGCGGACCTGAGTGACCTCTCGATCGAAGAGCTTCAACGGACCCTTACTCGCGAGTTCGACCCCGTTGCCAAGAGCAAGGGTGTGGACTTCTCGATCGGCGTTGCGCCCAGAACTCCAGCCAGCCTAGTCACGGACCCACAGCGGCTTCGCCAGATACTCAAGAACCTAATCACCAACGCATTCAAGTTCACCGAGCGGGGCGAGGTCCACATTCAGATCGGCTTGGCGGACGAGGGCTGGAGCAAAGAGATCACATCTCTGTCCGGCGCACCCTCGGTCGTCTCGATCGCCGTTAGAGACACGGGCATCGGCGTCGGCGAAGAGCAGCAACATAGGATCTTTGAAGCCTTCGCTCAGGGAGATGGTGCCACGACGCGGCTCTACGGCGGCACCGGTCTCGGACTCTCCATCAGCCGCGAGCTCGTCGGTTTGCTCGGCGGCCAGATCACGGTCAGTAGCACGGTTGGGAAGGGCAGCACCTTCACCGTTTTCCTTCCCCATGAAGGATCTACCGCGCCCGAGCGAGCTGCCGCCGCCATCGCGGGTGTTGCGGGGGGTTCACAACGACCAGCAAACAGGTCCCTCCCGGTGACCAACGGGGCCGAGGTTCCGGCCATGCGTGCGAAGGCGCCTGGGAATGGATCGAACGGTAAGAAGATCGTCCCGGGCGACGTTACCCACAAACTCAGCGCTATCGAGGGAACGAAGATCCTGTTGGTGGACGATGACTTCCGAAACATCTTCGCTCTTTCGGCGCTTCTCGAGCGGGGGCACGCCGAGGTCGTTGTGGCCGAGAGTGGCGCCGAGGCCCTGGCCATCCTTGAGGCAATGACCGATATCGACATCGTCCTTATGGACATCATGATGCCGGTTATGGACGGCTACGAGACGATCCGCGCGATCCGGAAGATGGATCGGTACGAGAACCTTCCCATCATCGCAGTCACCGGAAAAGTCATGGGTGGAGAGCGCAAGCGCTGTCTCGATGCAGGCGCCACGGACTACATCCCGAAACCGGTTGGTACCTCAGACCTGCTCGGGGCACTCAGGCCCTGGTTGCCGAACGCACACCCTGTCGCATGAACGATCGTAGTTCAGGGGGGATAGCGCCGGCCTCCCCCACGCCCGTTGCATCGGATCACTCATCGGTGCCCATCCTGATCGTGGATGACAACCCTGCCAAACGTCTCGCGCTGCAGTCCATAGTGGAACCGCTCGGCTACTCGATCGTAGAAGCCGACTCCGGGCTGGCCGCCTTACGTTGCCTTATGAAGCAAGACTTCGCGGTGATCCTGCTGGACGTCAGAATGCCGAACATGGATGGGTTCGAGACGGCAGCTCTCATGCGAGAGCGGCAGCAGTCTGAGATGACGCCCATCATCTTCATAACGGCTCATGGGAACAACGAGATGCACGACGCCGACCTCTATTCGCAGGGCGAGGTCGACTTCATCTTTGCGCCGGTCAACCCAAAAGAGCTTCGCGCCAAGGTCTCGGTCTTTGCGAACCTCTTCAAGAAAGCGGAAGATCTCGCCGCACGGGCTAGGGAACTGCAGGCGTCCGCCGATCAACTGAGACTCCTCACCGATGTCGCCCCCATCGGCATCTTCCAGACCGATGCCCAGAACAGATACGTGTATACGAACCCGCGGTGGACGGAGATAACCGGCATCCCTGCTGAGAAAGCGACCGGGCAGGAATGGGGAACGATCATCGACTGGCAGGAGCGCGCCGACGTTGACGCCGACTCGGTCGGCACGGGAACAGACCGCGCCGAGTTCAGTCACCGTTTCCGGATCCAACCACCCGGTTCTAAACCCAAGATCGTGATCGTGACGTCGAGATCGATCCCTGCCATGGATGGAGGGATCGCGGGGTGGGTCGGGATCCTTGCCGACGTCACGTCTGAGGCCGGGGCGGAGGTGGCCATGGCCGATGCTCGTGACAAGGCCACCGAAGCGTCACGGCTGAAGTCCGACTTCCTCGCCAACATGAGCCACGAGATCCGCACGCCTATGAACGGCATCATCGGGATGACCGAGCTTCTGCTCGAGACCGACCTCGACGATCGGCAACGCGACTACGCCCTGATCGTCCGCAACTCGGGCGGCGGTCTCTTGACGATCATCAACGACATCCTCGACTTCTCCAAAGTCGAAGCCGGAAAGCTCGAGGTCGAAGAGATCGATTTCGACGTTCGCACCATCGTCGATGACGTCGTCGACCTGCTGATCGAGCCAGCTTTGGCAAAAGGACTCTCACTAACTCCAGCCATAGAGAGCTCGGTTCCTGACCTCGTTCGGCGGTGACCCGGGTCGGGTTCGCCAAGTCTTGATCAACCTGATCGGGAACGCGATCAAGTTCACGCACACCGGGGAGATCGACGTTCGGGTTTCCAGAGATGAAGCGATCCAGACGGGCACCTTTCTCCGTTTCCAAGTGTCCGATACGGGCGACGGAATCGCGGCCGACAAGCTCGAAACCGTGTTCCAACCGTTCATCCAAGGTGATGCGACCACCTCCCGGAAATACGGAGGGACCGGTCTGGGTCTATCGATCAGCAGTCAACTCGTCACACTCATGGGAGGCGACTGCGGGGTATCCAGCGAGCCAGGAGTCGGCAGTACCTTCTGGTTCACGATCTCCGCGAGCGCTGGCGGGTTGCACGCCGGTGCCGGAGACGATCCCCGCACAGCCCTTGAGTCGTCTATCTCGGACATCAAGCCGACAAGCCACACCCGCGATGACGACAGCATCGTCAACACACGGTTGGCCAGATTGGGACCTCCGGGACACGTGCTCCTAGCCGAAGACAACGTGGTCAACCAGCAGGTGGCACAAGCCATGCTGGAACATCTCGGCTTCGAGGTCGATGTCGTGGCAGACGGAGCAGCAGCGGTGAAATCGGTCACCCAAACCACTTACGACGCCGTACTGATGGACTGCCAGATGCCGATCCTGGACGGTTACCAGGCCACGAGGGAGATCCGGCGCGTGCAAGGAGTGGCGGCGCACGTTCCCATCATCGCGGTGACCGCGTCGGCGATGAGCTCCGACCAGCAGCGCTGCCTGGCCGCGGGGATGGATGACTACCTCTCCAAGCCGCTCAGCCTGACCGCCTTGGGCGCGGTACTCGAGCGATGGGCCCCCGAAGAACCAGACCGCGAAGCTTCTAGCGAGCCACCGAGTCACTCTGCCATCGCCGCCACGCGCGCAGCGTCGCCGACACTCGACCTTCAAGTCCTCGCCCGCTTGACCAGCTTGGGCGAGGCCAAAGGCGAGGATCTCCTGCAGCGACTGAAGATCCTCTTTCTCGCGGACGCGGACACGCGGGTAGCGGCGTTACACGAGGCTCTGACCGCCGACGACGCGTCTGCGGTGAGAGAAACCGCCCACGCTCTGGGCGGGGCCAGCTCCAATCTGGGTGCCAATGTATTGGCGGACCTGTGCGCCACCCTGGAAATCGACGGTGAGTCCGGGAGATCTGGCTGCCTGCGCGACTCGCCTCGTAGAGGTCGAGGCCGAACTCGTCCGAGTCCACTCCGCACTGGACTCGCAGGTGGCGACTCCATGAGGGTCCTCATCGTGGATGACGACCAGACCTCCAGCCTCATCGCCCAGATGGCCGTGCGAAATATCGGCCATGAATGTGAGGCCGCGAGCGACGGCATCGAGGCCTGGGACGCGTTCCTAGCCAATACCCCGGACGTCGTCATCAGCGACTGGCTCATGCCTGGGCTTACGGGCCTCCAGTTGTGCTGCAAGATCCGAGCCCATCCGCAAGGCCGCTACACCTATTTCATCATGGCCACCCGCCAAGAGGGCCGGGACAAGATTTCGGAAGGAATGAAAGCGGGGGCCGACGATTACCTGGTCAAACCGCTGGACCTCGAAGACCTTCAAGCACGTTTGGATGTCGCCGCCAGGGTCATGCACTTCTTCGAGAAACTCGAGAGCAGTGGCACCGCATTGGTGGTCGCGAACAACGAGCTCGCTCGACGCAACGCCGAGTTCAAGGAAGCCGCGGCCACTCAACATCGGTTCATCTCCGCCACTTCCCACGAGCTGAAGACCGAAGCCGCCGCGATCCTCGACTACCTGGAGAAAACGCCGGACGTGAGTGGTGACGTACGAGAACAGGAGCTCGGGGCCGCCCAACGCAATGCAAAAACGCTCTCCCAGCTCGTGGATAGCCTCACGCTCGCGCTTCGGAGCGAGGTCGAGACCCTGCTTCCACAGTAGGCACCTGTCCCTAGTTCAATTTGAGGCGGAGCAGCATCTCGCCGTCGAACACGATCTCGCCAGTCTGCTCGAAGCCGTAGCGCTCATAGAACGGGATCGGGCTGCCCTCCCCGCGACCGGCACTCGTCCACAACACATCGACCCCGGGTCGCTTTCGGAAGCGCTCGACGATCAGGTCGAGCGTCTGCGGTGCCATAGCCTCGTCGCTGGTAGCGCTCGTCGATCAGCAGCTTCCACAGGAAGTTCGGGATGTACTCGGAGCTTCCCACCTCCTCGCTGATCATCACGAAGCCGACCGGCGTCTCGTCGTCATAGACCGCCCAGTAGAGACCGCGAGCATCCGCCTCTTCTTTGGCGTCAGCAAGGGATTCCACGACGGTGGAGACGAACTGTTCCTGAGCCTCCGACGTGCGTAGAGCCTCGATCGCCTCACGATTAGCCTCGTCGATGGGCCGGAGTGACACCATGCCGAGACACTAACCTCGCCTTTGTGGAAGCTCCTCGGTCCGCAACCACGGCGAGCCAGTGGACTACAGTTCCTGAATGGCCAAAGTAGATGGTGCCGCCGACAGGGGCCCATTGAGCCCCTTTGTTCTGGTTCGCCTGGAGAGCGCAGCGATCCTCGCCTTGGCGCTTTACCTGTACGGCAAGTTCGGTGAGAGCTGGATCCTTTTTGCTGTTCTCTTTCTCATCCCCGACCTCACGATCCCTATCTATTTCGTGAATAAGCAGGCCGGTTCTGCGGCCTACAACCTCGTCCACTTCTATGCGTGGCCCGCTCTCCTTGTCGGAATCGCCGTGGGCCGTGGGAGCGAACTTCTCCTGTCGCTCGGACTCATCTGGTTCGCGCATATCGGAGCCGATCGCATGTTGGGGCTCGGTCTGAAGTACCCCATCGATTTCAAGCAGACTCATATCCAGCGTCTCTGACGGTCCTGCGTACGTGACGCTTGCCTCGGATGATGTGTACTGGGGGCCATGGAAGTTATCGATTTTGTTGCGCGAGCATCTAAGCCAGCCCGAGGCCCGGATACTCGAGATCGGCTGTGGCGACGGAGAGCTAGCCAAGGCCCTGGCGCGCGACGGTCATTTCGTGACCGCGATCGACCCCAAGGCACCCGTGGGACCGATCTTCCAGCAGATCCCGCTGGAGCGATTCGATGAGACGACAACGTTCGATGCGATCGTGGCGAATAGATCCCTCCACCATGTGCACGAACTGGGCCCAGCCCTCGTGAAGATCGAGGAGCTTCTAGAGCCCGATGGCGTGCTCATCCTCAACGAGTTCGCTTGGGATCGGATGGATGACCCCACCGCGCGGTGGTACTTCTCTCACCGGGATAAAGCCACTACGCCAGTTCCCTCGCTATTACCCGAGACCTTCCCAGAGGCGTGGATCGCGGAGCACGCGGATCTTCACACCTCCTCGGTGATGAAGGACCAACTCGAGGCGCACTTCGCCACCAAAGTCTTCGAGTGGGTTCCCTATATGGCTCACTACTACCTCGACCGAACCGATCTCCAGTCTCAAGAGGCCGAAAGCATCGCTTCGGGTGACATCAACGCCCTTGGTATTCGCTATGTCGGGACGAAACAGGCGGGGTAGTAGTCCCAGCATGAATGACGAGACGAGAATATTCACGCCGCTAGAACGCACGTCTCAGTGGCCGCGTTGCCCTCAGCTTCGCCTGCAGCTTGCGAGACCTTCCGGCGAGTTACGGGAAGGGCCACGACCGGCTACCCAAGAGCGTTCTCGAAAGCTTCACCGGGTCGCTGGCCTCTTCGGTCGAGCCCGAAGAACTGACCCGAGCCCTGAGGAGTGCCGTTGCGGCTCTACGAACGGAATGCGCGAGTGCCCCAGGTCCCCCACCGAGACTCGATGACTACCTGGCAGACCTAGTGGCTGCCTCGGTGGTTCAGCCCCCTTTCCGCAGCAAATGAGCGCTCCAGCTCTTCCTCGAACTATGAAGGGCGCGACCTAACCACGGATAGAAAAAGGGCGGCCCGATCGGGCCGCCCTCTTCTACAACGACGTTCGACGTCTTATCTACCGAACGGTTTCGTTACCCCGGTGGTCGGCCTTCTTTTCCACCGACGAGGCTCTGACAGCGGTGGCCTCGCGAACGCCATCGGGCAGGCGCTTCGAGTACTTGGCGATGATGTTCGCCATGTTGTTGCTGAACTGGTTCAGTGCCTTGTCATTGATATTGAAGTACGTGTCGCAGGCCTGGTGATAGCAGGGGTCGAAGGCCATCCCTGCGATGCCACCGTAAGCCTCCTCCTGCGCGGCGGTCTTGTGACCCTCTGCTCCGGAGAACAAGCCGCCCGCGGCGATGCCGTTGAGGATGAATGCCAGGTAGTCGGATCGGCCGTCGAATGCGGTCGGTTCGTTAGCGTGACCATTGTTGTCCCAGAACCTCTCGAAGTCGGCTTCGATCTGGTCCGATCCAGCGGGCCCCTCGAGACCGAACGCGGAACCGTCTCCGTCGTAGATGAAACGAGCGAAGTTGGGAGAAGCAACCATGTCGAAGTTGAGGTAGAGGGCGATCTTCGCGAGTTCCTCGGGGGCGTTCTCGGCAAGGTCGTTCACGTAGAAGTTCGACCCCACGAGGCTGGCTTCTTCAGCTCCCCAGAAGGCGAACCGCAACTGGTTCTTGGGAACGATGTCGAGCTTCGCCATCTGAAGTGCGATCTCGAGGACCGACATGGATCCGGAACCGTTGTCGTTGATACCGGGACCTTCCTGGACGCTGTCGAGGTGGCCCCCGGCCATGACGACGTTGTTGGGGTCCCCTTCAGCCGATTCAGCCAGGACGTTGAACGTCGTCCCGGGGGTGATCGTGGTATCGGCGGACATGTGCATCTCGAGGTTCTCGATCCCCGCCAGGGTGTTGCCCAACTCGAAGGTCATGCCGAAGGTCGGGATGCCGGGCCGGAAGTCGCCCAGCGTGCCGGCCAGAAGGTCCGTGCGGCCCTCCTGGCCCTCGTTGAAGATGATGGCCCCGGAGGCTCCGGCGTCGGCGGCGTTCACGGCCTTCAACCCGAAGTCACAGGTCCCTCTCTGCATCAGGGCGATGTTCCCTGCAGGGAAGCCATCGAAGTCCTCTGGCTCGCACCCGCTGTTGGACGTGCTGGGGTCGGGGCCCGGTGGAAGGACTAGATCGACATTGGTCACGTCGGCCGTGGGGTTGCCGCTGCCCGAGTAGGACATGTAGGCGAAATCTTCACCCTCTGTGTAAGTGACCTGGTTCGGTGCCGTCTGCTCGAGCTCCCCCGGAGCGTTGATGGTGAACGCATCGAATGGAAATTCCTGAATCTCGACCCCGTATCCGGCGTTGCGGAGCTTGTCCGCCACGTAGGTCACGGACTCGTCGTACCCGTCGAAACCAGATGCCCGATTTCCATCGTTGGCGATGGCGATCTTCTGCAGGGCCTCGAGGTGCCCCTTGATGCCTGCGCCCGTCACAGCCTTTTGAAGTCGCAGACTGTCGTTGGGTGGCGGGGCCGCTTTCAGACTCGGTCCCATGACTGTGACCAACATGGCGCACGAAGCAACCACCGCGAGCGCCCTGGTCGAACGTGCAGAAATACGACGACTTCTCAAGTGCATCTCCCCCTTGTCATTTCCTCAGCGTCGAGGCTGACCTAACTGACCCTTGGACCGGCCAAGCTATTCGCCCCCCCGAAATACGTCAAATACGCCCGGAAATACGCCAAATAGCGTCGGGATTCTGGGAGAAAATAGGCACACCTAACGGAGCTGGGGCCGCAGACGACGCGGGACCGAACCCAGCCGGGCTGGCGTTGCCCCTCTAGCCTCCGGCGAAAGCCTCAACGTGGAAGGTGCGGAACTGCAGGTTGGCCGAGTTATTGCCACCGGGGAGAACCTCGAACCTCCACACTCCTTTTCTGAGCCCAGACCAGACCATGTTCACGGAGCTCGTTGCGAACGAGGCCGCGCCGTTCTTGAAGAAGGTGTGCCCAGGAGAAGCAAACACCTGCTGGCCGACCGTACAGGGATTAGCGAATCCACCCGTCCCGGTGCAGGTCGCCCGCATGTCGATGTGGATGAAGTCACCCACATTGGGGGTGCTTGCCTCCGAGGTGAACTGGCCGATCACCGCTCCCGCGCATGGCTTGGTGATCATCACGGAGCCGGCGGGGGCGTTATCCGGAGTCGAGTCGTCGGGAGGAACGTTGGTGGTGGTCTGGGTGTCGTAGCCCATCCGGCAGCCACCACCGGTTGACTGACCGGTGATGAGGGCGGCGGCGCTGCCAGAACTCTTGCTTCGGCTGTGGTTCGCCGAGCCCGATGCGTAACCAATGGTGGCGCCGACGACCATGGCGGTCGCGGCCAGAGCGACGAAGAAAAGCAACTTCTTTTTCATTCCATCTCCTTTTTGAGGTGAAGCGGGTCGATTGACCCCTGCCGTCAAGCACCCGATTCACCCCGAGATCGATTCGAAGGCCAGCCCGCAGGAGTCGGTAGCTATGCAACGGCCGATACGTCAGCAGTACAAGGGGGTTGGGTGAATCTTCCTGGTCGATTGAGTTGGCGAGGAGGTCCTAGGACCCGTTCACCCTTGCGATCCTTGTGCACCGACAGCCGAACCTGGCGAGTGCCTGAACCTCGCTTCCAGTGGATGCTCCACGTAGCGGAACAACAGGATCGATGCTCCGATCGAAATCAGGAAAAGCACCGGTATCCAGATCAGGAGGGCGCCCTGGCTCGCACTAGAGAAGTCGCCAAGTACGAATGCGCTTCGGATCACCAACTGGTGCAGGAGGAAAAAGGCGTAGGACCACGCGCCCAAGAGGACTATCCACTTGCTTCGAAGCGGTGATGGCGCGCCATCCAGGTCGTTGTGGGCGACAGCAGCTATCAGCAGAGCGAAAGGGAGTGTCATGACCGCAGTCCACGCGAAAGGCTGGGGAAGCACGACTGCTGCCGCGTAAGCTCCGAGCGCAACCAGCACCGCAGGGAGAAAACCGACGCTTCTCAACCCTCCCTCCCTGACTTCGAGCGCTACCAGCATGCCTATTGCAAACTCAAGGGCCCGGGTAGCGGGAAGTATGTAAATGAACCACAGTTGCGCCTCGCCCTCGAGAGCCCACTGTCCGAACAAGGCGATCCCAACGTTCGCAAGTAGCAGCAACACGATCCACCGCTTTCGTGAAGCGCTCGGAGCGTGGCCCATAGCCGGCAGCAGTACGGGGAACGCCGCGTAGAAAGCGATCTCACAGGAGAGAGACCACGTCACGCTGTTCGCTGCATAGAAGATCGGTTCCGACGGCACCCACGCTTGAACCAGGAACAGAGAAGCAAAACCCCCCCGAAGTCCCAGCGTCGCCCCCTCCAGTAGCAGCACTCCGAGGGCAAGCAGCCACGCTACGAGATGGTTCGGACCGATTCGCGCGAGCCTACGTCGGTAGAAGCTTCGAGAGTCGTCCTGCGGTCGAGCCGACCAGGTGAGAACGAAACCGCTGAGGATGAAGAAGAAGGACACACCCACGGGTCCTGCATCGAACGTCTTGGAGATCCAAGAGAACCTCGGTTCGAACAGAAGGAACGCCACGTGTGAGCAGAAAACGAGGATGACTGCTACGAATCGCATCCCCGTGAGGGAATCCAATCGCGGCGTGCCCACTTTGTTCTCGGCTCCTTGTTTCAACGGTCTTCCGCCCTTTCCGGCCAAGAACGGCCGGTACCGAGGGTAGAGGACGAGGACGCCTTCAATTGGCCCCCCTCGCGAGTTTCATTTCCCTCAGAGAAGTTCGCGCAGTTCCTCAGTCCAGGCATCGACCTGCTCGGGACGGCCGTGAAATTGAGCGGGCGTGGTTTGGAAGAGTGCGATCGTCCACTCGTTGCCCTCCCTCTTGGCGACGACGGTGTGATGGGTGTTCACGTCCGGGTTGATATCGGACCCACCCGGTGGCACCATCCCTGCGGCTGCTCGCAGAAGCGTGACCGTAGGGCTAAGTTCCCGGACTCCTTTGATCTTTCCCACGAAGCTGGCGGTCTCATGATCGGCAAATATCGGCTTCAGGTGCTCGGCGATCTCGCTGAAACCCTTAGCCTGGCTGCCGTCGAACCCGATCATCTCCCCTTCGGCATCAAAGCAACCGGCCATCGCGTCGGCGTCTTGCCGGTTCCATGCGTCGATCAGTCGCCGATACAGCACTTCGATCCCGCTCATCTCACCACCTCCTAAATGGAAACGCAGTTGCCATCTTCACGATAGCTAAGACACACATAGTTGATGGTTAGATGATAATTAGACTAAAGAACGGTCTTTTCGGTCCCCCAGCCTCAAGTGCAAAGAGGGTCAGCATTCGATGATGCTTCTTCTTGGCTCCTGGATCCTCGTTTCCATCGCTTTGATCTTGGGATGGGCGATCCTTACGGCGCTGATCGACAGTCGCAATAAGCGTGAGGTTCGGCGCGTGTGATCTCGCGCCAAACGGATAGGAATCGCAGGGGTTTTCACGACGCTGGCAGGGAAGCTGATCGTCGGAGGCGTTGCGGTCGCCGCCATTGGGGGTCTCGCCGTAGAAGGATCACTTCCAAGGCCGGTCCAGGGCGTGGTGTCCGCAGCGGCCGGGAGTGTTGGCTTAGAAATTCCTTCGGGTGACGAAGGGGACGATGTCCGGGTCGCCTCGCAAG
The DNA here is from genome assembly GCA_963777015.1 of uncultured Actinomycetes bacterium. Taxonomy (GTDB): domain Bacteria; phylum Actinomycetota; class CADDZG01; order CADDZG01; family WHSQ01; genus JACCXF01. The sequence goes on along the minus strand of CAVZOQ010000002.1, from coordinate 560,861 downwards.
AGTCGGCGGACAGCGTGTCGGGCAGGGTTCGCGATCGAAACTGGGAAGGAGAGAGGGATTGCGACTACCTGCAGGCTCTCGCGAAGGCTGCAGGTACGACCGCTCAGCGAAGCCGGCGAACGGTGAAGAAGGCAAGCGTGTGACCGCGTCGGGGTCGACCGCGTCGGGCTCGGTGACAGTGCCCACGTCTCCGGACCAAGCACCCCCGGTCGATCCTCCTCCGGACCAAGCACCCCCGGGCGATCCTCCTCCGGACCAAGCACCCCCGGGCGATCCTCCTCCGGTCGATCCTTCCGGTCGATCCTCCTCCGGACCAACCGCCTCCGGTTGTTGTTCCTCATTGTCAGGAGCTGATAGCAGAGACTCGTGCGCTCACCGCTTCTGCGACCTTCGCCGGCAACAGAGCCGACAGGAACAAGGCTGGTCTGCTTGCCAAGCTCGATCTGGCGAGCGCAAAGCTCTCTAAGGGAAAGATCACCGATGTAAGACGGAAGCTCGTCGACTTCCAAAACTTCTTTCTGCTGTCGGCGGAACCGCGTACCAACCCCGATCAAGACTCGCAGTTAGTGGACAGCGCCATCGGCGCTATCTCCTGCCTTGATAAGTTTGCCGCGGAGCAGGTGTAACTAAGCAAACAGATTCGCTCCCCCGCCTTATGGCGGTTGGCATTGGGGGTTCTCAAGCCTGACGGGTCCCCCTGTGGTGGTCGGGCGAATCGGGCGGGACAAGCACCAGCCCGGACTCCATGGGCCCGCCAGCTTCAAGACGAAGCTCTCTCTAGTTCAGTAAGCTTCTTCGATGAATATTCTTGTTCGATCCATCGGGAATCTCTCGTGCGTTACAGTCGAGTTCCTTCTCCAGAATGAGGGGAGCAGCGTCTTGTTGAGGTGGCAGGCGAAGCCAAACTGGTGAGAAGGAGTGCAGTCAACGATGGGAACACCGTGCAATTCTGGGCCCATGGGATGAGGTTATGAGGAGAGCACCCGTTGACGGTTTGGTGATCCGGCTGAGCCAACAAGCTTCCGACGGGGGCACGAGCCAACGAACCGAACCGCCCACAACCCCGCCTCCCGATGCCGAAATCGACTTGACGGACGAGGTCGCCCCGTCGGATTACCCCATACTCGTCCTCCTGCGCGTAGAAGGTCGGGCAACTGCAGTCCGAGAATGATGAGCTTCGTCAACAGGTCGAGATGGAGCGCAGCCTCCCCGATCAGCTCAGGCATGCACTCGCCCGTGAGCGCGATCGAGCAAACCATGTCGAGGGCGAGAACAAGAACCTCGTCAAACACGTAAGGAAGCTCGAAGCGGAGCTTGCGAAGCTGCGATCCAAAAATCTGACGCGTGAGCAATCTGATGAGAACCTCGGTCTCCTTCGCAGCGTCCTGAGGATTCGCCGGAAGAACCGGACCCCGAGCGAGGTGATCGCTCCCGCGACCGTTGCACGCATCGAAACCTTCGGCAAGATGGCACATCTCCACCAGGAGTTGATGGAGAGGAACAACGGCCAACTGACTATGGGCGAGTCGTTAGAACTTCGTCGGCTTCATTACGGAGACAGGGTTCGGGCGTCGGCCGCTCTCTTTGGCAAAGGAAAGGCCAATGCCATCCTCTTCCGTGACGTGCCGGAGGGGAAAAGGCATGAGCCGAGTGATCCGGTCCGTCTCACTGAGGAGGGCAAACGTTTGGCCGCCGCCTACCGGCTTCATATATCGCCCCCGGACCAGGCTGACCTGCCCCGAGACGAATCTCCAAGCTGACCCACTACCTGACCTTGGGATGACGTAGCCCCAAGAGCCACGAGATATACCGACCAGCCCGTATTCGAGCGCACCTGCGAGGCAGTCCACCTTGGTGTAAGCCGACCCCGTTCAGCACCCCACTTTTTTTGCAGGGCCGGGTCGGAAAAGTCCATCGTTCCCACGTTTTCGCAGCGCCCCGAAGGGCGGAATGGGATCGAACCAGTGGCCTCTAGCTTGTCGCGTTTGACGATTCTGGCGAGTTTGACAATTCTGACCATTTCCTTCCGTTTTGTTCTAGACTCTCCCTGAAACTGGTGTACGTCCAAAGGGGGGATGGGAGTGGGCCGATCCACCGACGGTCGTTTCTGAGACGTATGGCCGGGGCCACGGTTGCCGGAAGCGCCCCATCATTGATCAAGCCAGGGCAAGCATTTGCGGGAACGCTATCCCCTTACCACGATTCGATGACGTTGACCCTCAAAGGCGTCGACAGCCTCAGCAATGCCCTGTACGCCAGCTACAACGGCGACCTCTACGAGTCTCGGAATATGGGACAGAGCTGGTTCAGAAGCTCGATCTCCTGGCCTCCCAGACTGGACAAGCGAACCGCCTACTTCCAGCGGTGGCACGGGCTCCTGTATTGCTCCGGCACGTACGTTGACACGTCGAGCACCAAGCGCATGGTGCTCTCGCGTCTCAAGGATGGCGCATGGACCCGCGTCCTCGCGGGAGTGGCCGGCAGCAGTGCCAATACCAGATGCGTGCTCGATGGAAACGACAACTACCTCCACATCGGAGAATACGGTGACCCCTTGGGAGGACCTCACCTCTACCGGTCTTCCGACGGTGTCTCCTGGGAGGGCACCTTTGCCAATCCACTGTGGAGACACATACATGCTGTCCACGTGCGACCCCCATCGGCCGCATGTCTACGCAACAGTCGGGGATGGAGTCGGCGTGACTCTGCTAAGAAGCGCGAACAACGGTGCACCGGGATCGTATGCAATCGCTATCAAGCCTGGCACGTACCAGTCGGTACAGATCTCATTCGCACCGGAGAAGATCTGGCTCGCATCGGGACAACGCGTTTACATCCGATCCTGACACGGCGTTCACGGTGAACAGGAACACCCTGACTATCAGAGATGCCACACCCAACTATCATCAGGATTTGGCGGTTCCGGGCCAGCCCGGTGCCAAGTGGCGCTCTAATGCATACTTCGGCGCGGTCGATCCCCAGACCGGCCACTACTACTGCGTCACCGGACCTGCATCGAATAGCGGCACCGCGCAGGGGGATGTTCTTCGTTGCCCACGAGGGGGCTCCGGTACAGCTGCTCGGCGGACCGAGAGCATGGGTTGTCGGGCGGGTGACGTATTCAATGGACGCGTGCTCACCGACAACTGGTCCACGCCTCTGGTGCCCTGAGTAGTCGACTCAACCGACCTTCAGAAGCAAAGGGAAAGCAGGGGACTTCATGATGCCCGCAACAGGGCCGACGCCCGAAACGACTAAGGTTCAAGCACAGGCAGCTTAGGGGGTTCATGTGGGCAAAGCAAGCAAAATCGTATTCTGTCTCCTTCTCCTCGTTGTTTCCTATGCTCCATCGGCTTCCACGACTGGCACCCAGTGGGCCGCCTGGACCTTGAGAGGGAATAATCACTGTGTTCACCATCGGATCACCGGATACTCGCCTCGGCCACTAAAGGGCGGTGATCTGCTGGAGTGGCTCGGTAGCACAACAGTCTGCGATGGTAGTAGCGCTCCGAATGTGCGAGGCGTCGACTAGTGACGAGCATCAAAACGCCAGCAACCAGGCTGCACGTGGGCGAATAAACGGGTCAGTGGAGGTACGGTCACCGCCCTTTTTGACGAAGATGGTCATACGGGGTCTGCTAGCTGGTATGAGACTCGCAACGGGCAAACGGTTCCGGCGGAATCGATCGGAGTAACTAAGGGCCGTCGGTCTGAAGCATTGATCGGGGTCTGCCCCGGCAATTGGAGGATACGCGCTTACCACATTTGTTCTCGAGTCCGCTTCAGCCAGGTGGGTGTGAGGTCGGGACTAACGTTCTCCTCCTATCTGTCGGTAGCCATCCCTCGCTCGGCTCGCCAAGGTCAGCAAATGTCAGACTGGCCCAGCAGGTAGAGGGAAATGGGCACTGCACCAATCATCTCTTCAAGACTTATGGCCCTTCCTCCCTCAAGGTGGGTGATCTTTTCGAATACCTGGCGGAAACGGTCAGTTGCGATTCCGAATCGACGCCCTTGGTCTCCCACGTTCGCTTCAGCGGAACATGGACCCTCCCGACGTGGTGTCCTGCGCTCAACAGATCCGCTCACAAGTGGCTGATGCCGAACATAGGCCTCACCGGAGGCGGGGCTCCGAGTCATCGGTTCCATGGATTCATGTACCAGTACGGCCTCTCGCCAGGGGAGTTCCCTCCAGACTTTTCCCCCACTCCAGGGTCGGGTGGAGGTGGCCGTCCCGCAATGATCGTTGTCAACTGTCCCGGAACCTGGAAGTTGACCTTGCGCACATGGGTGTCGGAAGCCGATGGCGCGAGTGGCTTGCTGGTTGGTCAAAGCACAACCCAGTTTCGAGTCCTACCTCACGACTGAGACGTTGGGTTGGGTCTGAAACCGGCTAACGCGGTCGATATCCAAACCCTATTGAGGCGATCTTGTTTTCTTCTCACTTCCTGAGTCTCCCACTCATGGATTCTCCACGTTGGCTATCGTCCTGTGATGGACTTCAACGAGCGGCGTTGGGCATTCCTCCGCCGGAGAAGAGCGAGGCGGACACAGGAAGCTGAGGCCTTCGTTCAGGGTGGCGACGCTCTGCGCGACTGGCTCGTGGCCGTCGCTCGTGATCACTCGCATGAGGAAGCCGTCGACCTCTTCGTCGAGAAGGTCATCCGCGAACGTATGAACGTCGCCGTGGTGCTGTGGGCGTCGGAAGCTCTGGACTCGAAGGCCTTCGAAGTGGTCAGCGAGGGGGTCGCCAGATTGGATGCTGACAAGCCGAGCCACTGGCGGTAGGGCTACCGCACCCGCTCAGTCGAGACAGAACTCGTTGCCCTCGATGTCCTGCATCACGAGGCACGACTCGTTGTCGTCATCGGCAGGCAGTAGTCGCACGTGTACCGCGCCGAGCGCGACCAGTCGTGCGCATTCGGCCTCAAGTGCGGCCAGGCGCTCTTCACCCACGAGTCCGGTGCCTACCCGCACGTCAAGATGCACCCGATTCTTGACGACCTTGCCTTCGGGAACGCGCTGGAAGAACAGTCGCGGGCCCACGCCTGAGGGATCAATGCAAGCGAACGCCGAACCCTGCTGCTCAGGCGGCAGCGCGCGATCGAAATCGTCCCAAGTAGCAAACCCCTCCGGTGGCGGCGGTACGACGTATCCCAACACCTCGCACCAGAAACGAGCGACGCGCTCAGGTTCTGCACAGTCGAAGGTGACTTGGAACTGCTTGACCGACGCCATCGGTCCACCATAACGCGCGACCCAGCCATCTCCGCGAACAGGATCAGAATCGCAATAATCAAGATCTCCAGTGGGCCGTTTAGCGGCATGAGTCATGATCCTCCGTTTCGAAGCTAGCCACCGGGGGCCGATTGGCCTGGTTCCTTTCAGCGCAGGGGCCCTCTCAATTGGCGGAGGATGTGCCCATCGCAGCTCCGCCGATGGCCGGAGCTCCTAGCAGGGCATTCGCCCAGGAAGATGGCCGATCCGCCCAGACGTGCTGTTTTCTGGTGGGGCGTACTGGGATTGAACCAGTGACCTCTTGCTTGTCGATTATGTGGGGCTGAACGCTGTGCTAACCAGGGAAAACGCTGGTCATTCGGCGAGCGTAAGTCCTGTAGTTATCGTGCGACTCGCAAACGGGAGGTTGGCAAGCTACGTCCCGGCTCTCCAGGCTCATCGGGAATGGTCCAGCCGCCTAGCTCCTATCGCGAGCGAAGGCTAGGGCTCTCTAGTTAAGGACCCCGCACATAAACGGGGCAACCATTTGTGGCGCCAACTTTGAAAAACTCGACCGTGGCCACGAAGCCGTCGTAACCAAAAGCTCCGTAGCTGTAGGCCCCGAAGACCATGTGTTCGGTTCCACGGAAGTCACCCAGGTTACGCTCCCCACGTCTTCAGGCAGCAGATCGTAAACCGGGTTAGTCCCATTCAGGTGGTCTGTGAACAGGTGGAGCGGATAGGGCCCATCTGTTCTCGAAATGAACCGCTCCATTGCCGCTGCCACCGCACTGGAAAGAGATCATGAACTCTTTGTTGTACAGGACCACTCCCTGGGAGGCCGGCACGATCGCCTCGCCATGAATCGTCTCTCCCATCCCCTGGACGAATCCTGTGGAGTCGATCCCGTCGAGCTGGTTTGAATCCGCTGCTTTCTCACTGTCGGCGACGAAATCAGAAGCGTCCATCCCGTCGAGCTTGTCGGCATTGAGATTGGCGACCTTGGTATCGGAGTTGACCGACATCGGCGGTGCCTTGAAGCAAGCGGGGCCTATCCTGCACGTCGTGACGAGGTCCAGGGCCGTGCCTCCGGCGTTGTTGGTGGCTCTGACCGTCGGAGACGTGGCGTTGTTGTTCGTGGCGGTGATAGCCGTGGCGGATCGATTGGTGGCACCGTGTTGTTGTTCGTGATCCCCAGCAGCGACCCCGCCACACTGCCCACCAGGCTGGTGACCGCCGAGATGGGGTTGGAATGGTTGCGGTGCAGGAGGCCGGCGGAGCCTGTATGAGCCCCCTGCCGTCGTGGCGAGTCCAACGACGAGAACAAGCGCCAGCATGGCGGCAATCCTTGCCCGTCCAAGTCGTACGAGTTTGGAAAAGAGACTACGGATCATCCTTCTCACCCCCAAGGTTGGACACCAACCCCAAGGGTGCCCAGCTCCGACAACGATTTCGGTAAGCGTAGGACCCTCTAATTACCAGTTCAATGGGGTTTTGGCCGAATCGCCAGAGACACTCGCCCGAGCGGACTCCGGTGAATCCCCTTTTAGGCGGTCTACGTTCCAGCTGGGTTAATTTACCATCCTCGGGTAGCATGGGCCCAGCGGAGTTGAGGGGGATTCCTGAGACTCAGGCCCGGGAGCCTCCTGGGCCCGAGTCTCGTGTGGATTTCGAAGAAACCTTTAAGTCGGGGAAAAATGAAGGCGAGAGCGTGTTATACGTCTCGTGCCACCCCCAAAGGTGAGGACCCGTTGCTGATCGCCCCGAATGTCGTGAGATCGTGATCAAAGGCGGGACGGACGGTGGGGCTGATATTGGAGTGCGGATCCTGCGTTTGTGCCCTGTATGAGGGTGTCCTCGCGGGGCAGCTTGATGGGCTGATCTTGAGGTGCACAAACTGCGGGGCCTTCAACGGGACCAAGGCAAGCGGGCTGGAACCCTGAATGAAAAGGCAAAATCTGGTATGAGGGTGTGCAGGCAGAGCACACGAAGGGCGGTGTGATGATCCGGTTGATTCACCAAGCATCAGGAACAAACCAACGAACAGAATCGCCTACTCCCCTGTTTCCCGATGCCGGAATCGACTTGACGGACGAGGTCGTCCCATCGGATGTCCCCATACTCGTCCTGCTGCGCGAAAGGGTCCGGCTCCTGCGTGCCGAAAATGATGAGCTTCGTCAACAGATCGAGGCGTGGCGCAGACGCCCCGATGAGCTCAAGATTGCATTCGCCCGTGAGCGCGATCGAGCAAAGCATGCTGAGGCCGAAAACAAGCGTCTACTCAAACGCGTAAGAAAGCTCGAAAAGCAGCTCGCTAAGCTGCGACCCACGGAGCTCTGAGGCCCGAGCAATCTGGTGAGGACGTTGGTCTCCTTCGCAACATCCTGACTTGAGAAGTCACCTCGGAAGAACCCCGACCGTTCGTTGAGGTGTTCTTCGACGCTTGCCCGCCCCCAGAGGCAACCCTCCGAACCTGTGAGTGGAAAGTTGCCCTTTTGGTGAGGCTCGGTTTTGGGGCAGAGCCCGGTCACTCAACACGGTGCCACTCCTTGCCCGGGTAGGCCACCACCACACTCCACCCCGCCTCAAAACTGGGCGAACAATCGGGGATCACCGGATCGAACGTGATCGTGTCGCCGTCTATCTGGTAATCGAAAGTGACGTCATCCGGGAACTCCTTTGATACCGCGAATGAGTTTTGATCGATGATTCTGTAGGTGCCGTCATCGACCTGCTGATCTTTCCAGTCCAGGAACGAACCCTTCATACTCCCCGAAGAAGTGAGACTCCCGCGCGTGCACGGATCCCTTGCAAGGATCTGATGGTTCCGCGAATTGGTTGGGGCGTCTAACGCCCGGCACGAAGGCATTCCCCGCGACGAACTCGGCGATGAGATTCTCGAGTCCTGCTTGCTTGAACGCCTGCACAAGCTCAGCACACTTCGTGAGCCTCGTCCATGTTCCTACGAGGGGGTCAGGTCGGGATTGTTCGTTGTTGGAATCGCCAGGCTGTCCCGCAGACGGGCCCGAGTCAGAGCCACAGGCGGCCATCGCGATTGCTACCACGATGGCAACGAGGACTCGATTGATAGGGCCCAGAAGCGCTTTACTTCTGCCTCGCTTCCATAACCCAGAACCAGCCAAGCATATGTCTGCTCGTCTTGCTGAAACAAGGGAATTAACAACTCCCTGGCCTCTGGCGTCTGTGAAGAAGATCCCGGCCTTCAGGGACCCAGACGATCTACGTGTCGGCGACGAAAAACCGAGACCGGGGCTTCTTCGTCCGGTACGTGCGAACCCTTAAGCGACTAGCCCGATACCGAGGGTGACCGCGCCAATTGACAGCGAGATGCCACCAACTGGAACAAGTGAGAGAAGAGCATTTGGCTGCTCAGAGCGCGGTGACGCGATCGATAAGAAGAAGCCAAGCGGCATCACGATCGGTGGGAGAACGAGCAGCAAACGGACAAGCCACGAAACGCCACTCGAAAAGCCGGCTTGATCTACGTACAGCATCCCCAGAAGCGCGAGGATCAGCAGAACTCCGGCGTGTGCGTGACCAGCTTTCCACAGGTCTTGACGGACGGCGTTGTCAAGGTAGCCCGGCATGCGACCCCAAATAAGGCGCAGCAGCATGGCTCCCCCGAAGGCGACGGCCGGTACGGTAATCAACAGGATTCCCCCGTGCGGGCGGACTCTTCAGACATGGCGCGTCTCCTCCCTCCCGGGTCACTGTGTCTGCCTGACAGTACTCCCGAGTCTCGACTGTCACGGTTTCAGCCGCATTCGAGGGGAAACAGTTGGCAGCTTCTCGTTTGGTGCTTGGGGGGACCCGCAGATGTTGCCAATCCAGTTATGTCCCCCTACGTGGTCCCCAATCCGATGCGCTCTCCCACCGCACCGACTCTGTTACATTTCGCCGCCCTGTGCCGTCGAGTTTCATCACGTAGACGTCAGCGTTGCCTGCATCGCCGCTCCCGGTAATTTTCCGGCCTGAATCCTTCTGCCGTTCGGAGAGAACGAGCACGAGAGCCACTTGCGTTTGTCCCCACCGTGCGTGATGCGGCGCAGCCCTGTGCCATCGGGGTGGACTAACGCGTATTGCCACGTGTCTCCGATTGCTCCTGAGTGCGGAAGGCGAGCCAGCGCCCGTTGGGCCACCAGTCCGGCTGTGTGGGGCGAATCGACCATGGCGTCACGCGCCTCGCTCCCGTCCCGTCAAGCCGAATGATGAAGATGGCCTGTTTGCCCCTCTTATGATCAATCCGTTCGAACGCCAACCGCTTGCCGTTCGGAGCCACCGTGGGAGCGGAGTCTTCATATCGGTGAGACGTTGCGCAGGTCGCATTCTTGTGAGTGACCCGTCGAGCATGGCTCCGTCCGCTCGCATTACGTAGATGGACATGAGGTTAGTGGAACCAGTCCCACACGATTCACGCGTGAAGGCGAGGCGCTTTCCCTCCGGGCAGCCAAGAGGCGTAGCCATCGCCACACGTTTTCCCGCACCCAGTTGATAGATAGGTTCGGTTCGCTCCGCTAGCTCGGATCTTGAAGAGTCGGCTAGATTCCTTCTCCCTTTGGAAAACGATCCACCGCCCGTTGGGTGATAGTTGGGCCGTCCGTGACGACCCTGCGATCGGGGTGGGTTAACTGACGTGGATTTGTTCCCCGCCGCGAGATCGTAAAGATGGCGCCTCGAGTCTGGGCATCATTGAGATACCGCCTGAACGCGATCCTGCCGTTGCGGCCATGGAAGGTCGCCTGAGCGGGTAAGGCGCCCATAAGCAGAATCAAAATCGTGCCAGCTACCGCTAGCCTCCTCACCAAGGCCATCGTGATTCACCTCTTCCTCACCCCGAGCGCCCCCGTTAACACTCCTCAACACGAACTATTTCACAAGCCCAACCTCTGTTGCAAAGTATCTGGGGGAGCCCTTACGGGCCCGCTGGAGGCGTCCCATGTCGCTCGCGGTGGAGGGTTCTCACCACCGCACAGCGATGATCCGCCCACCTGGCCGCTCGAAGTACTCGAAGTCCTCACCAGTTGGGCCGGGGTGCCGGCGTTCCGCTCGCGAGAGTGAAGGCGTCGAGCCACTCTTGGAGCGATTCTCCGCCCGGAGACAGAGGACGGTGCTGCGCTCGTCCACCGATGCTACAGGCGGCCGTTGGTGGCCAAGGCCCGGCGAACCGACATCGGCGCGACCCGCCCAACGCGCAGTGGCATCGGGGGATCCCAGTAGACGATTCCGTCGGCCGTGACCTCGCCAACGACCGCCCCATCGGGAGCCAGGACCTGCACGTGATGACGCAGTCGCCGCCACCACTTCGACCGCGAACGGGTGACCGGGCCAGTCCCTGCGGGCTGACCGCCACCGGCCGGTAGTCGGCTCATTGTTTCTCCCTCTAGATATTCCTCTTGGCCGTCGACGGCCCCTTCTGCGCTGCGCTTTCCGGCCTGTAGCCGCGGCTTGGCGAGCTCTTCCTCGAGGAAGTTGGGCCGCGGCAGCCCGAACTCGTCCTGCACGCCCCGTAATCGCCGTTGAACCACCATCGATTCGAACGGCGCGGGCCTTCCTCCGCCAGGATGCAGCAGCCGGGACGGAACCTCCTTGTGGGCTGCGCCGAGCTCGGCGGGCTGTTCCTCAGCTGGCGGGCCTGGTCGGGTACTCCGCGATCAGTTCGCCGAGTACCTCACGGGGACCGACGGCCCGGCCGATGTCATCCTCGAGCACGTGTCGATGCCACGCTCGGCGAGCGACTGCCTCCCAGCCGACGACGACCGGCTCGCCCAACGTCTAGTGACAGATGAGAAAGCGGGATCAATCGACAGCTGTCGCAGATCGTGGCCTCGGGGGGATTAGTCATGATGCTCCTTTCTCGGTGATTAATCATTGATGCTCCTTTCTCGCCCGCCACCAGCGGCGGCGGGTTTTCCTTATGCGGACCGATGTCTCAGGTGGCAGCAGGAGTAAGCGGAAGCCGTGGTGTTTAGCTCCTGCATCGTGTTGTAGACGCGGGTGGCCCGGTCCAAAGTGGACCGGGCCATCCTGATTCTTTCGTCTCATCTTTCGCTCCTTTCCGGAGAAAACGGCCTGGGGGATCCCGGGACTAGAGAAATGTGAGCGGACGCTCCCCGTGGGTGCTTTGGGCTCAAAGAAACCGACCTTTCCTTGCGTCGAGGTCAGCGGCGACAAACAGCGACGCGGCGACGAGATCGGGCACGGTTCTTCCGAGCCTTCCTGAAAGTGGTTGGTTTTGGTCGATTGATAACGCTGCCGATATGTGGCTAGGGACTTGGGCCGGCCTTCCAAGGCGTCCACCTGGAGGACAGGCCCAGTCCCCTCTTTTGTAAGCCCCCGTCCCTTCCTGAAACTGGTGGAACCGGGCCGATCTGGTGAATTTTGTCGAGTCCCCCGACTGGTATATCTGGCAAGGGGACTGGGCCGGGCGTCATCCCTTCCCCCTGGCGTCCACCGGGAGAACCGGCCCAGTCCTTTTTTGCGAACTGGGCTGGGAAGCGCAGTCGTTAAAGACATACAAAGTTTCTAGTCCGACGCTCCGTAGGCGACGCGCGGAGAAAAGAAGCCGATCGTCGTTCATGCTGACCCCCGTGCCAGCGGCGTCATACGAACGAGGTAGCCGCGGTCGTCGAAGGTTGGGTGTCGGTCGGACATGCACCAGCCAAACGCGGCGACCCGCCTGCAATCGGGGCACACCACCCCCGGCATCTGGTACTCGACCCCGCGGCGAAGCGTGCCGTTCTCCCAGGTAGCCGTATCGATGCGGTTGAGAGAAGGCCCGGGAGTGTCAGGAGGCGGACCGGCGGTCGCACGTCCCTTTTTGAGGGCGCCTTATTTCTGTCCCGGAAACCCCTCTTTTGAGCCTTGTAATGAGTGGCGCATAGGCCGGCGGCGTGGTGGGGTCGCGGGCACTCTGCAGCCGAGCAGCCCGTGGCGACGTGCGGCCGACTCACGATCCACCCCGCGGAACCGACCACGGACCACCGGCGGCTTCGGACCCCCATGCAGCCCAACCAGCGCGGTCGGGCTCGACACGCCCGACGTGGCGACCGTGAAGGAAGACGTTGCCGTGCTCGTCGACCAACTGGCTTTCATCCGTAACGATCCGCGACTTCTCGACGCCAAGACGCGATCGCCTTCTCCCGAACGAGCGACCAGTAGTGGGCCCGGGCTGCCTCTATTTCACGATCGATGGTGGCGAGGTCGGCGCGGGCCCGGTGGGCGCGTTGTCGGCAACCACCCGAGCAATAACGCTGATCGGAGCGGCTCGGCGTGAACTTGCCACCGCAACTCGCGCATTTTGTCCTAGGCGTTACGGCTCCGTGACGTCTTTGTGGTTCCCCGGTAGCTCACGAGGCGTCACCTCCCTCGATGATCTCGGCATCGAAGGATTCTGGATCTCTTTGACCCTCTGTATAGGTGTCACACCTGTCACCGCTGTCACACCTTCAACCCCTGTCTGTGACACCTGTGACACCTGTGACAGGTTTTCAGGGAGGGAGTACAGCCCCTCAACGACCGTGAGCTGATCTTCTTTCGCCATCCGGGCCATGGTCTGGCGGATCGCAGCGCGGTCCTCCCCCAACTCATCCGCCACAGCCTTCGGCTGGAGAGGTCCCATGTCGCGCAGAAGGTCGATGACGTGTCGACGCTGTTCACTGAGCGTCCACTCCCGAGCGTCCCCCATCAGGGTCCAGTTACCGATGGAGGGGTTGAACTTGAGGGCGAGCTCTTGCTCCTCGATGTCGCGCCCGGTTACCTGCATCGTGGCGTCAACCTTGCTTCGGCTGCGCCTTAGGACGATGACCGAGTCAGCCGCGCCGGCGAGCCCGTTCGTCCCCGAAACCGTGTCGGTGAAGTCGTCGGTTGGTGAGCCTCTGACCTGCGGTTTTACTGCTCCGAGTGGGGCGTACTGGGATTGAACCAGTGACCTCTTGCTTGTCGAGCAAGCGCTCTCCCGCTGAGCTAACGCCCCTCGTGTTTCGGGTCCGCATCTTATCGGAGAGGCGGCGAGCGGAATCGAACCGCTGTGCGGGGCTTTGCAGGCCCCTGCCTAACCACTCGGCCACGCCGCCCGGCCCGGGCCACAGACCCGGTCGCGCAGGATAACCGGGGTGTCGGAGGCTAGCCTCGCGCCTGCCTCCGATCCGCCAGCAAGCTGGTAGCGGTGCCGGTGACGAGCGTCCAGAAGGCCCCCAGCGTCAGGCCCCCGATGACGTCCGTTGGCCAATGGACGCCGAGATAGACGCGGGTGAGCCCCACGATGAACGCGATCGCCCCCGCCGCAGTCCAGATCCATACCCTGGCCTTCCAGCTCCTCCCGCTGGCGGTGTAGAAGGCCAGGGCACAGCACATCGCAGCGGCCGCCGTCGCGTGCCCGCTCGGAAAGGCGTAGCCCCCAACCTCGATCAGAGGATCGAAGTCCGGTCGTGGTCGAGCCACGAGAACCTTGACTATGTGGGGAAGGGCGATCGCTCCGATGGTCGTGGCAGTGAAGAACGCTGCCCAGCGGGGCTCCCGCGTCCGAATGTATGCAACGACCGTGGCCACTGCCAAGACGACCGCCACGAACGCGGAACCGCCGAGTGTGGTTATGGCCCTCATGGCATCGTTCAACGCCGGCGTTCGATGGTCTCTGAAGAAAAGGAGCAGACGCGTGTCGAAAAAGGGCCGCTCACCGGAAGCGACTATGTCCTCCAGAACGACGCCGAAGATCGCGGCGGTAACAGTCGAGAAAACCAGGCCGGCCGTGAGGTACAAGCCGTAGCGCGCGGTGGGGTCGAATCGACGCTGTAGGAACGAGATCTGTCGGTCGTACCGCTCCCGTTGCTTCCGAACTCGCGGGCGCTCCAAGAACCTGGCGCTCCGGGCCCGCAGCTCGTTGACATGGTGTGCTGCCCAGCGGCCCCCCAGAACGAACAGCCCGATGATCACGACCAGGGCCAGCAGCACGAGGCTGGCACGACCCGCCCATCTCTCGACTATGTGGTAACTCCCGCCGGCGACGTAACCGAGCAAAACGAAGGCCGTCACCCAGGTCACTCCCCCGGCGATGCTGAACGGGAGGAACGTTCGGTACGGGATGCCGGCCGAGCCGGCAAGGGCCGGAAGCAAGGCACGCAACACCCCCACGAACCGACCGAAGAACACCGCTCGGCCCCCGCGCCTGCGCAGATATGCGCTCGCGCGGTCCCATCGTTCCTCCCCCACCCGTCGACCGAGGGGCCCCTTACGGAGTGCAGGTCCGAATCGGCGGCCGATCCAATACCCGACGGAATCCCCGACGATCGCCCCCAGGCAGCCCACGGCGAGCATCGGCCCCAGCTCCGCCCGACCCTGGTAGACGATCACGCCCCCCAGGATCATGGCCGCCTCCCCCGGGAGGAACAGCCCGATGAAGGCCGCTGACTCCCCGGCAGCGAGCAGGAAGACCAGGATGTAGCCCCACGGGGAGGCCAGACCTAGGAGCCAGTTCAAGGCTGCAACTCGGGCGGCTTGTCCTCGCCGCGAGTCCTCGCTAGGGTCGCCGCCACATGTCTTCTGACTGGGCTGAACGAGATAGGGCCGTCGTGTGGCACGGCTTCACCCAGATGGCCTCCTACCTCGAGGACTCCCCGGTCATCGTCGAGCGCGCTCGACGGCCACTACCTGATCGACGTTGATGGACGACGTTACCTGGATGGCTTCTCCTCTTTGTGGGTGTCCACCTTCGGTCACAAGGTCCCCGAGCTCGATGCCGCCTTGATCGAACAACTCGACCGAGTGGCGCATTCGACGCAACTCGGGAACGGGAACCGGATAGTAATCGAGCTCTCCGAAGCGTTGGCCGAAGTGGTCCCTGTCGACCGGCCGCATTTCCTGTACGCGTCGGATGGCGCCGCGGCCGTCGAGCAGGCACTCAAGATCGCATTCCAGTACTGGCGCAACCTCGGGGTCCAGAGCCGCGAGGGTTATCTCGCGCTGGGTGGCGCCTACCACGGTGACACCGTAGGGGCGCTCTCGTTGGGAGCCGGTGGCTTCGGGACCGACCTCTTCGATCCGTTGCGCTTCCCGGTGATGCGAGCGCCGGGATACGAGGATCCCCGGGCGCTGGCTGTGGCGACGGAGTTGGTCAGGGAGCACGGAGAGAAGCTAGTCGCGGTCGTACTGGAGCCCCTCGTGCAGGGAGCGGCCGGCATGCACATCGCGGATGCCGCGGCCTACGGAGACCTGCAACAGGCGTGTCTAGAGACCGGCGCACTGCTGATCTGCGATGAGGTTGCGACCGGCTTCGGGCGTACCGGAACGCTCTTCGCGTCGGAGCGCTGCGGGTTGTCTCCCGACATCATGTGTCTCGGGAAGGGCCTCACCGGTGGTTACCTCCCCATGTCTGCAACCGCGGCGAACCAGAAGGTCTTCGAGCAGTTCCTCGGCGATGACCTAGGCCCTCGAACCCTGTATCACGGGCACTCTTTCCAAGGCAACGCTCTGGCCGCAGCGGTCGCGCTTCGGCATCTCCGGTTGATCGAGGAGCGGAGCGCGCTGGCTAACGTGAACGAGCGCGCGAAACAGCTGGAGGTTCTGCTCGAGGAGAAGGTGGCCCCACTCGGAACCGTGGTCGACATCCGGCTCGCCGGCCTCATGGGTGGGGTCGAGCTTGCTCCCGGCGCGCGACGAGGGAGACGCGTCTGCGCCGCGGCCGTCGAACGAGGGGTCCTGCTCAGACCTCTGGGAGACGTGATCGTGTTGATGCCTCCACTCAGCGTGACCAGCGACGAGATCGAGACGATCGTGGACGTCCTCGCGGAGGCGATCGACGAGGTGAGCGACTCGTGAGCTGGAGCGCACGTGCGCGCGCGGAAGCGTTCGCCCTCGAAGAAGCGGGCTTGCGGCGGAGCGTCACCGACTTCGATGCATCGGGCGTGCGGGGGTCCCTCCCCGGTGGACGAGAGGTCGTTTCCTTCGCGTCGAACGACTACCTCGGGCTGAGTCATCACCCCGCGGTTATCGCTGCGGCTCACGAGGCCCTCGATCGCTGGGGGGCCGGGGCCACCTCCGCCCGTCTCATCGTTGGCTCCCGCCCCGTTCATTCGGAGCTGGAGAGGGAACTGGCGGCGTGGAAACGTTCCGATTCGGCTCTTCTGTTCCCGACGGGGTTCGCGACGAATTACGGGTTGCTCACCTCACTCGGGGGGCCGGACGTTCTCATCTGTTCAGACGAGCGCAATCACGCTTCCATCGTTGACGGGTGCAGGGCTTCCCGAGCGCGCGTAGCCGTGTACCCCCACAACGACATCGCCGCGCTCTCCCGCCTGCTGTCCGGCGCCACCCGCACGATCGTGGTGACCGAAACCGTGTTCTCGATGGATGGAGATGTCGCTCCCATCCAAGAACTCGCGACGTTATGCGAGCGTCACGGTGCTCTTCTCGTGGTCGACGAGGCACACGCTGTACTCGGCCCGGCTCCCGATCTAGGGGACGTCGAGGCTCTGCGAGTCGGAACGTTGTCGAAGTTCCTGGGGGCGTCCGGAGGTTTCGTCACCGGCCCTGCGCCTCTCATCGAGTTGGTACTCAACCGTGCGCGCAGCGGGATCTTCACGACCGCGCCTCCTCCCGCGGAGGTCGCCGCGGCCCTTGCGGCACTGAGGGTGTTCCTCTCCGCCGAGGGAGACAGTCTGCGGTCCCGATTGCGTCACAACATCGATCTCCTGGCCGCCGGACATCCGGCTCCGATCATCCCGGTGATCCTGGGCGACGAACGAGCCGCTCTGGCCGCCGCGGCAACGCTCCTCGAGGAGGCCCTCCTCGTCCCTGCCATCCGACCGCCGACCGTCGCACCCGGAACGTCGAGGCTCCGGGTAACCGTCTCCACCGACCACGACGTCTCTGATGTCGAACGTCTCTCTGGCGCCCTCGTCCGCTTGGGGGTACACGCCGGTGTCTAGCCGCACTCTGGTAGTCAGCGGAACCGACACCGGGATCGGGAAAACGTGGTCCGCGATCGCGCTTTTCCGGGCGCTCGATGAGACGGGACTTTCGGTCTCCATCCGAAAGCCTGTGGAGTCCTTCGACCCATCGGACGGGCCGCCGGACTCAAGGGTCCTGGGGAGCGCGCTCGGCAAGCACCCCGATGAGGTGTGCCGTCCGGAATGGAGCTACCCGCTGGGGTTGGCCCCTCCCATGGCTGCGGCGTCGCTGCGCCGGTCGATCCCATCCACGCGCCGGATAGTCGAAGATCTCGACGGCGCGCAAGCGGACATCTTGTTGGTCGAGGGCGTGGGCGGACCTCGCTCACCCCTGTCCGCCGATGGCGACACGGTCACCCTGGCGCGCGCTCTCGGCGCCGACGATGTCATCGTGGTTTCCGATGCGACACTCGGGACTATCAGCCGTACCCTCCTGAGCGTCGAGGCCTTCGCTCCGCTTCCCTGCCACGTTCTACTCAATCGCTTCGAGCCCGAGGATGCGCTCCATGGGATGAATCGAGACTGGCTCATCGACGATGGGATCTCAGTGCATACGAACCCATCCGCTCTGGCGACGACCTTGCTTCGATCCCACAACACCACTCTGGAGGTGCGATGACAGCGCGCGAGCTACTGGCAGAAGCGGGAGCCGCCCTCCTCGAGGACCGTAGGGATCTCAAGCCGGAGGAGCTGTCGGCTCTGGCCGCGCTCCCCGCCGAGCACGTTCCATCCCTCGCAGCTCTGGCACACGAGGTTCGGCTCGAGTACTGCGGGCCCGAGGTCGAGGTCGAGGGGATCCTCTCGGCCAAGACGGGTGGTTGCCCCGAGGATTGTCACTTCTGCTCGCAGTCTTCTCGGTTCGAATCCCCCGTCCGCCCGACCGCGATCCTGGATCTGGATGAGATCGTCGCCGCCGCGGAGGAAACCGCTCGACTCGGCGTGTCGGAGTTCTGCATCGTGGCCGCGATCCGCGGGCCCGATGACCGGATCATCGACCGGGTGCTCGAGGCCACCGAGCTCGTGCGACGCACGACCGGGCTCAACGTGGCAGCCAGCCTGGGGATCCTCGATCGCGCTCAAACGCAACGATTGGCCGAGGGAGGGATCCACCGCTACAACCACAACCTCGAGACCGCACGCTCCTTCTTCCCGCGCATCGTCACGACCCATACCTGGGAAGAACGATTCGACACCTGCATGCTCGTCCACGAGTACGGGATGGAGCTCTGTTGTGGAGCGCTGCTGGGGATGGGCGAGTCGAACGACCAGAGGGTCGAGCTCTTGGGACAGCTCAGGGAGGTGAAGCCCGCCGAAGTACCTCTCAATTTCCTCAACCCGCGGCCCGGTACGCCTCTGGGTGAACGAGACCTCATCGAGCCCATCGAAGCGATCAGGTGGATCTCACTGTTCAGGCTCGCGCTGCCCCACGTGATCCTCCGCTACGCGGGGGGCCGAGAAGTCACCCTGCGCGAACTGCAGGCACTCGGACTGACGGCCGGCATCAACGCCTTGATCGTCGGCAACTATCTGACAACGCTGGGCCGAGAGCCCTCGCAGGATCTTCAGATGCTCAAGGACCTGCACATGCCGATCGGCGTTCTATCGAAGGTCATCTGAGATGCACTGCGAGGGTTGCGGCCGGCCTCGGTCCGAATGCGAGGGAGCGTGTCGCCGTCCACTCGACCCGCCGCGCTTCTGCACGGTGTGCGGCACGAAGCTGACGGTCCAGGTCACGCCCGGCGGCTACAGCTCATCGTGTCGCAGATGCAAGGTCGACCGAGGGCGGGTTCCCAGCAGCGCGTCACCGTGATGATGGCCGGCTCCGGGTGGACGTTTAGGGAGATGTCGGGTCGCGACCGCTCACCGACGCAGGGCGCTCGCGTACGAGATCCCCAGGGCCCAGTGGCCCTTCGTCGCTCCTGTCATCGAGCAGGTCCGTGATGATTCTTCGGGCGGCCTCGAGGGTTCGATCGATCGCTTCCGACGCTTGCTCCGCGCGCCCCATCTCCTGGGCGTACTTTGCGACGGTCAGACCCTGAACCACGTTGTCGTTGATCTGGAGGGCCTGCTGCTGACGTAGTTGCGCTTCCCGCAAGCGGCGGTCGTATTCCTCGGCCAACTTCTGGTGGGTCACCCGCTCCGTGACGTCCTGCGCTACGCCCACCAACCTATGCGCACGCTCGTCATCCCCACTGACGACGCGGCCGCTCGCGTAGATGTATCGGAGGTCCCCGTTCGGGCGGACGATCCGGTGCTCGACCGTGTAGTCCACGCGTTCCTCGACCGCGCGTTGCACCGTGTGGGCGACCTCTTCCTGGTCGTCTGGATGGACGATCTCCATGAACCCCTCGTAAGTCGTATCGAAGGTCTCCTTGTTGACGCCGAAGATGTGATACAGCTCGTCCGACCAGATCACCGTGTTCGTGTCCACGTCCCACTCCCAACTGCCCAGGTGCGCCACCTCGTGAGCTTCCGCGAGCTGCATCTCCCTTCGAGCGAGACTTTCATTCGACTGTTCGAGAGCCCCCCGGGCTCGGCGTTCCTTCTCCATCACGGCCGATCTTTCGAGTGACAGGTTGGCGAGGACGCCCAGCGTCGTGAACAGCTCGAACTCCTCACGACCGAAGAACGGCGTGAAAGCACTGACCCACACGATCAGACTCCCGAAGGGGAACTGTCGCTCGACGAGCTCGTCTCCCGTCGCCTTTCCATTCCCGAGCCTGTGCTCGATGAGCCTCTCGAGCGGCGTTACGTCCTTGGGATTCTGCGTATAGCAGCCGATGATCTGTCCATCCCGGTCGAGCAAGGCGGCACCACGAGCGGCCACGATCTGCGCGCTGTGGGGCAGGATGTCCTGGCTGATCTCCTGAAGGTTGGTCGCTGACATGAGGTGCACGACGGCCTCCTGCATCGCCTCCTCTTCCGGCCGGCGCCATGCGACGCGGAGGAAGGCAGGAGGTGAGAACCCGAGGAAGAACAAGAAAGCGCTTCCCAACACGAAGGCCTGCACGGCGAGGTCGATCTCAAGCGAATCGGTCTCTCCGGTGCGGGTCGCTGCGACGATGATCGCCACGGCAAGCGCCAGCGAAGCTAGGCTCAACAGCCTCATCCGAAGCCGCGCGACGGTCACCTGATCGCGCCCAGCGCGCCACAACTTGGCGGCGACCACCAGCAACAGTCCAGCCCATTGCGCCACGAATGCCACCAGGAAGACAGAGATGTATGCGGGAACGGGATCGCCCTGTTCGGGTATCCGCGGGAGGATCAGGGCCCAGATCGCGACGATCGCAGTGGCGATCAGCGCGACACGATCCAACGTTCGACTCGATGCGCCGAAGGACGCCATGAATCGGAAAAGGAAGTAGGGAAACAGCACGAGGGCGGACAGCGTGAGGCGTTGAACGATCTCCCAGAAGACACCGTCGGGCTCCTCGGGCGTGACCAGTCCGATGAGGGCCACGGCAGCGAGAACCCCGAAGGTCAAGGTCACCCACATCGCGGGGCGGCCACCCTGCTTCATCCACTGACGCCACGCAACGACCGCAAGGATGGCGAAACCGATCACATCCAGCCGCTCGAGTACTTCGACCAGCCCTGTCATCGGACCCCCTTACGAGTGACGAGGGTTCAGCCTACAGATCGCAGAACCCGTTCTTCGCTCTTCTTAGATGCTCGGCTTGGACCACTTGTAGAGTCCGTCCCGTGACTGCGCGGCCAAGACCCATCGTCATAGCCGGCCCGAATCTTTCCATGGATAGAACGGTGAAGATAGGGGCCTTGACCCTTGGAGGGGTCCATCGCTCCGAGCGCTCCGACACCCGGGGCGGAGGCAAGGGTGTGAATGTGGCCCGGGCCCTTCGCTGTCTCGGGCGCCACAGCGAGGTGCTGGGGTTCGCCGCGGGGCACACGGGCGCCGCCGTGATGGGGCTCCTCGGGGACGAATCGCTCGAAGTGGACGTGATCCGGTGCTCCGGCGAGACCCGTTCATGCCTCACGGTCATCGATGACGAACGGATAACCGTCTTCAACGAATCCGGCCCTCCGATCGAGGCCGACGACTGGGATCGCTTCCATCGAAGGTGCCTGGAATCGATGGACGGCGGGATCTTCGTTTGCTCCGGAAGCTGGCCCCCAGGTGCACCGGCGGATGCCGTCGCTCAGCTCGTGGAGGCCGCCCGGGAACGCGGGTGCTACACGATCTGCGACACCGCTCGGTCCCAGTTGAACGCCGCCCTCGCCGCTAAGCCCGACGCGATCAAGCCGAACATCGCGGAGGCGTGCGAAGCGCTGGGGCGAGACAGCGTCGAACGGGTCGCCGCGGCGGCCGGATCGAGAGACACAGCCATCGAACTCGCCGAGGCCCTCCTCGAGATGGGCCCACGAAGCGTGATCGTCACTGCCGGGTCCGAAGGAGCGGCGCTCGCCCAACCCGGCACGACCTCGTTCTACGAACCGCCGTCGGTCGACGTCGTCAACCCGATCGGGGCGGGTGACAGCCTGGTTGCGGGACTGGCCCTTCGCATCGCCGACGGATCCGACGTGGACGCGGCGATGCCGTTCGCAACGGCCGTCGCCGCGGCGAGCTGCGAGACGTTCGCTGCAGGGTCCCTGGATGCGTCGCGCGTGCGAGAGCTGGTCGGGATCCCGACCGCATGACAGCACCGCGTTCGTCGGTCGAACGATCAGGGGGCCGCTGATGCCCGAGGAACATGCGTGGATCGAGATGTCGGACGGTGTCAAGCTCGCGACGTCGCTCTATCTCCCCGAAACGGAACCACCGTGGCCCGTTGTTCTGGAGGCGCTGCCGTACCGGAAAGACGACGTGACCGCGAGCTACACACCGGAGTACCGGCGGTTGCGCGATGAGGGCGACCTCGCCGTAGCTCGCATCGACGTTCGGGGCACCGGCTCGTCGGAAGGGATCGCGATCGACGAGTACCCGGCCCAAGAACAGCGCGATATGTGCGAAGCGATCGCGTGGCTTGCCGCTCAACCATGGTCGAACGGATCCGTGGGTATGTACGGCACCTCGTATTCTGGCTTCAACTCGATCCAGGTCGCGATGGAGCGACCTGAGGCTCTGAAGGCGATCGTCGCCATCTACGCGACCGACGATCGTTACACCGACGACGTGCATTACGAGGGCGGGGCCAAGCGCGGGCTCGACTCCATCGACTACCCCTTGTACATGGTGGCCATGAATGCGCTCCCGCCCGTTCCGGCACTTGCGGGAGAGGGATGGCGCGATCAGTGGGCCGAGCGTGTGGAGAAGTTGGAGCCTTGGCTCCTGCGATGGCTCGAGGAACAGAGCGACGGCCCCTACTGGCGTCACGGGTCCCTCAGGCCGGACTACGACCGGATCGAGTGCGCGACGATGATCGTCGCGGGATGGGCGGATGGTTACCGGAACGCGACGTTCCGAGTGTTCGAGGAATTGGACGCGCCGAAGCGTCTGCTGTTTGGTCCATGGAGCCACGCATCGCCGGAGAGCGCACTTCCGGGCCCCCATATCGATCTGGTCCCCGAGATGATCCGTTGGTGGAACCGGTGGTTGAGAGACGATGCAAACGGCATCGACGAGGAGCCGCCCATCACGCTCTTCGCCCGCCGCTCCACGAAGCTCGAACCCGACGGGGCCGAGGTACTTGGTGACTGGCGCTACGAGCCCGGCTGGCCCCTCGACCGGGTCCGCACCGAACGGTGGGAGCTCGATGACGCTCAGCGACCGCTTGGCGCGGTCGACGCGTTGGAGGTTCGAGGAGACGTCGGTGTGACCGCGTCGATATCCTGCGCCGGGCTTCTCCCCTTCGGCCAACCTTTCGACCAGCGCCCCGACGAGGCATATTCGCTCGTATACGACTTCGGGGAACTCGACGAGGAGCTCGAGATCCTTGGGTATCCCACCCTCGAAGTCACGGTGACGGCGACCGCGCCCGTCGCGTTCCTCTCGGCCAAGCTGTGCGACGTTTTCGAGGATGGAACCTCGATCCTCGTCAGTCGCGGCTTCCTCAATCTGACGCGGCGGGACTCCCTGACCGACCCCCAGCCGCTCGAACCCGGCCGTGCGTATCGCGTGGTGGTCGAGCTCGACGTGACGTCGTGGACGTTCGAGCGGGGGCACAGGGTGAGGCTGGACCTGGCGGGCTCCGACTGGCCCAACGTCTGGCCTCCCCCACAGCCCGTGACGCTCACGATCGATCCCGGCGAGTCCTCCTTGGAACTGCCGATAGTGCGAGGACCATCGCCCATCGCGGATCCCCCCGCCCTTCATCCACCGCCGCCGGCCCCGACCAAGGCTTCGACCACAGGCGACTCCTCGGATGCGAGCTCACGGCCGATCACGTGGCGATCCGACCACGACATACTCGCTCGCCAAAGCCGCGTCGTCATCGATCATGGTTCGTCCGCGAGCCTCGAGATCGGTGGCCGTATGGAAGAGCACTATTTCGGGCACTGTGCCGCGTCGAGTATCGAACCCGGCGACGCATCGGCCGAGGGAGGCGCCCGCTACCGGCTCGAGTGGCCGGAGGGGAGCGCGACATCGGAGGTGCAGATGAACCTGGCGAGCGACGAAACCACCTACAAAGTGACGCTCGAGCTCTCCGTCGGCGAGAACGATGCCGTCTGGTGGACTAGACGGTGGGAGCGGGACTTCCCCCGGCGCTTGCTGTAGCGGCATCCCCGTCCGTCGCGAAAGCGAGATGACACGCAGCCGAGTGTCCAGGCTGCAGTTCGATCAACCGCAGGTCTTCGTTCCTGCATCGAGCGTCGACCCCAGCCGCCTCCGCGGCCCCCTCGGCGAGCGCGGGACAGCGAGGGTGGAAGCGGCAGCCGGGCGGGATGTCTCTGGGGTCGGGTGGCTCGCCCTTGAGCACGGGACGCTCGAGCCCTCCGGCCTCGGGAACGATGTCGAGCAGCGCGCGCGTATATGGGTGTAGAGGTTGGGTCAGGACCGTCTCGGCCGGGCCCTCCTCCACGATGCGACCGAGGTACATGACCGCGACTCGATCGGCGACGGTCCACGCGAGTCCGAGATCATGCGTGACGATGATGAGCGAGAGTCCGAAGTCGTCGCGCAGTTGCAGCAAGAGTCGGAGTATCTCGCCGCGCACCGATGCATCGAGCATCGACACCGGTTCGTCCGCCACAAGGACCTTCGGATCGAGGACCAGGGCGCCGGCGATGACCGCCCGTTGGCGCTGACCCCCCGATAGCTCGTGCGGATAGAGCAGGAAGAATCGCTCGGCCGGACGCAGACCCCGCGAGTCAAGGCGTCTGCGACCAGTGCTTCCTCCTCACCCGGGACCTTGTGGATCCGCAGCCCCTCCGCCACAGATTCGTAGATCGTCTGACGTGGGTTGAGGGCTCCGGTCGGATCCTGGAAGACCATCTGCACCTTGCGCCTGTAGGCACGGAGGTCGTCTCGTATCGAACGGCCTTCGTAGAGGACGTCACCGCTCGAAGGACTTACCAGGCCCATGATCGTCCTGGCGAGCGTCGTCTTCCCGCACCCAGACTCGCCTGCGAGAGCGAGGATCTCCCCGTGCTTCACAGACAAGCTCGCTCCATCGACGGCCCGAGCCACCGCCTCGGTTCGTCCCTTTAGCCCGCTCAGCAATCCCCTGCGCCCGGCGAAGGACACGTGCAGATCGCGGGCCTCGAGCAACGCGCCGCTCGTAGAGAGCACTTGCGGAACGCCGCGCGCCGCTCTCATGCCCCGACGCCCTGGGGTTGGTCGTTCGGAACCAGAAGGCAGGCCGCGACGTGGCCCTCCGCCGCCCTGAACAGCGGAGGATCCACGCGGGGGCACTCGTCGAACGCCAGCGAACAACGGGGATGGAAGGGGCAGCCCGTGGGTAGCGCCTGGGGGTCGGGCGGGTCTCCGCCCAGGCCGGTAGGCGCTCCCCTGAAGCTCGGGTCACCGATCGTCGGGAAAGCCCCCGCGAGGGCTTTCGTGTAGGGGTGCGCCGGGGCCCCGAACACCCGGTCGGAGGGCCCCTCCTCGACCACCCGGCCCGCGTACATGACCGCGATGCGATCACACACCTCGACCAGAACGGACAGGTCGTGGGTGATGAACAGCATCGCGAGCCCCAACTCCTCTTGCAGCTTCTTCAGGAGGTTCAACACCTGCGCCTGCACCATGACGTCGAGGGCCGTGGTGGGCTCGTCGGCGATCAGAAGGGCGGGGTCGCAGGCCAACGCCATCGCGATCATCACGCGCTGGCGCTGTCCTCCGGAGAACTCGTGAGGGTAGTCGGCGCCCCGTTTCGCCGGTAGACCCACCTGCTCGAGCAACTCGCCAGCGCGCAGACGCGCCTCCTTCTCGCTCTTGAGACCATGCAGGATCATGGGCTCGGCAAGCTGGTCCCTGATGCGCCTGACGGGGTTGAGCGCGTGCATGGCGCCCTGGAAAACGATCGCTCCCTCCGCCCATCGGACCGCCCGCAACCGACCCGGCTTGAGCTGCAACACATCCTGTCCGTTGAGGGTGACTTCACCACTCACTCGGGTTTCGGGGGGCAGCAAGCGCAGTAGCGCATGGGCGATCGTCGACTTCCCGCAGCCGGACTCACCTGCGAGTCCGAGGACCTGCCCCCGATCGAGCGTGAGGTCGACCCCGCGCACTGCCGGCACCCAACCTCCCGTCGACGCGTACTCGACGTGCAGATCCTTGACCGAAAGCAGGCTCACGATTCCGCCTCCACCCCTTCAACCTCTCCCGGTGCGGTCACGGCCCCGAGGATCCCTCGCCGGCGGATCCTCGGATTCAGGATCTCATCGAGCGCGTAACCGCACATGGTGAAGGCGAGCACGATCAGGACGATAGCCAGGCCCGGGGGCACCAACCACCACCATGCACCGATCGTGGCGGCCCCTCCCGTGAAAGCGTTCTCGAGGATCGTGCCCCAGGAGACCTGGAGCGGATCACCAAGCCCGAGGAAGGACAGGGTCGTCTCCGAGAGGATCGCGACGGCCACCACCAGGATCGTGTTGGCGAAGATCAGCGGGAACACGTTCGGCAGGACGTGACGGGAGATCAGATGCCAGTCGCTGGCCCCCAGGGCCCTCGCCCGCTCCACATAGGGCCTCGTCTTGACGGTGAGCGCCTGCGATCTCACGATCCGCGACGTTCCCGGCCACGACGTGACGCCGATAACGAAGATGATCACGAGCAACGAGCGACCGAGTATCGAGGCGAGAACGATGGCCAGAGGCAGGAACGGGATCACCAAGAACCAGTCGGTGATCCTCATGAGCACGCGATCCGACCACCCTCCGTAATACCCCGCGATGATCCCGATCAAGGATCCGATGACCATCGAAATAAGGGTCGCCGCGAATCCCACGAGGAGAGAGATCCGTGATCCCCATACGGTGAGCGTCCACATCGACCGGCCGAGATCGTCTGTTCCTAGTGGCGGCGCCTCACTGGGCGGGGCGAGCACCTCACCGGTCGCCTTAGCGGCACTCAGACCCTCCTCGTCCGCCAGCAACGGGGCGAACACCGCCATGGAAACGATGAGCACGAGGATGATCAGTCCGATCATCCCCATCTTCGACCGGCGGTAGATGGCCCACGTGCGCCCAAGAGCCCGTCTCCGGCGGGTCCATGTGATGCTCCGCGCACTCGGCGGTGCAGGGGGCGAGGGCGATTGTGGGTTCGCGTTGATCGTCACGCTTCCCTCACCCTTGGGTCCATGTAGCTGTACACGATGTCGGCGACTAGGTTGGCGACGATGACTGCGGCGCTGAACAACAGGAAGAGTCCCTGTAGCAACGGATAGTCGGGGGCCCGAAGTGCCTCGTAGCTCAACAGCCCAAGACCCGGCCACGAGAACACCGTCTCGACCGTGATGGCCCCCGAGACGATGAAGCCCAGATTGAGAGCGGCGAACGTGATCGTCGGCAACATCGCATTCGGAACTACGTGTCGTCGGAGGACGAGTCCCTCTCTGAGTCCTTTGGCGCGCGCCGTGGTGACGTAGTCCTCACCCATGACGTCGAGGAGGGACGAACGTACGATCAACGCGTACTCTCCGATGTAAGCGAGGGTCAAGGTGAGCGCCGGCAGGAACAGGTGGTTGAGAACGTCCGTGTAGTGGGCCAGCCCGGTGTAACCAGCGCCGGGCGTTTCGATCCCGCCCGTCGGGAACAACGACGGAAAGATCCCTACCCCACCGGCGAAGGCGAGAAGAAGCAGGATCCCGAGCCAGAACTCGGGCATCGAATAAGTGACCAACGCGAACCCTAGTGAGCTCACGTCGAACGCGCTGCCTCTCTTCCACGCGCCGTAGATCCCGATGAGGAGTCCCAGAACGGTCGAGAAGATCGTCGACACGCCGACGAGTAGGACGGTAGGCCAGACCCGCTCCGCGATCACGTCGCGCACGGGGACGCGGAACGTGTACGAGATGCCGAAGTTCCCGCGTAACGTATCGGCGACGTACAGCTGGAACTGCTTGGGGAGGGGCTCCTTCAGACCGAAGTCCCGCTCGAGCTCCTCCACCGCTTCCTTGGGCAGGAGCTTGTTGCGCGCGAGGACCTGTGCGGGGTTCCCCGGTATGACCCGGAACAAGAAGAAGTTGAACGTGATGATGAAGACCAGCGTGAGAACAGCCTGCAACACCTTCGAGAGGAGATAGCGGCGCCCGCCCACCTGGTCTACCCAGCCTTCCTACTGCGGTGTTTTCGTTCTACGTGCGGTCCTCGTCGCCAATGCGGCGGCGCACCACCATCGCCACGACCACAACCAACACGATTCCTCCGATGATCGCGATCCACACCACGGGCGAGATCCCTTCGGAATCATCCGTTGAACCCGATTCGGCCGAAGCTGGATGGATACTGATGTAGCTGTTGGGCCCGTAGGCCGCCAACAGATCCCCGACGCCTTCGGGCTGCTGGACGAATCCGGACCACTCGTCGCTGTACGCTTGGAGGTTCTTGTCGTAGTACAGCACGACGTAGGGCGATTCCTCGTAGACCATCCTCTGCATCTCTTTGATGACCTCTGCGCGCTCGTCGAGGTCCAGGAGCGTCTTCTGCTCCTGGTACATCCGGTCGTACTCCTCATCGCAGAAGAAACTGTCGCTCCAGATGCCGTCGGGCGGACGCTGCCCGCAGCTCATCACCGACAGGATGAAGTCCGGATCCGGATCCGGGAACCATCCCCAATGGAACATGTCGTACTTGCCGTTGTAGATGACGTCGGTCAGCTTGCTGTCCGTCAGCGCCTGCACCTCGGTCTCGATCCCTATGTCCCTCAGCCACTCGCTGATGAACTCGCTGGCGTTCCTCGTCGAGTTCTCTTCGCTGCGGACGAAGTAACGGAACCGCAGGGGTTCGCCTCCGCCGGGCATCTCCCGGATGCCGTCGCCGTCGGTGTCCTCGTACCCGGCGTCGTCAAGCGTCTGATTGGCCGCCTCGGGGTCGAAGGCAATGACCTCGTCCTCCGCAGGTTCGTAATGATAGAAGGGGATCGACGGAGGAACGATCGTGGAACCGACGGTGGCGTGCCCCCGCACGATCCGATCGACGAGCACCTCCTTGTCGATCGCCATCGCCATCGCGCGTCGAACCTCGACGTCCTTCAGCGCCGGATGCCCGTCGCTGTCTTTGATCGTTTCGTCTGCGCCGACGTTGAACCCGATCTCCTCGAAGCTCGGTATGGACGCTTCGTTGGTCGCGATCCCCGGAGAGTTCTCCAATGAATCGAACAGGTTCGCGCCGAGGGTATCGGCGAAATCGATCTCCCCCGCCTTTAGAGCCTGAACCAATGCATCCTCGTTGTTGAAGATCCTGTAGACGAACTCGTCGATCTGGGGCTCCCCGCCCCAGTAGTCCTCGTTGGCCTCCATACGGAAGAACTGCCCCTTCTGCCACTCGACCACGTGGAAGGCCCCGGTCCCGATCGGGTTCGGGTAGTTCTCGAAGGTCTTGCGCTCCTTGGCGTCGATCTTGCTCCAGATGTGCTCGGGCATGATGTAGACGTACGCGCTGAGCAGCTGGGTGGTCGGCTTCTTGGTCTTGATGATCAAGGTGGTGTCATCGGGGGCCTCGATCGTGTCGATGAGGCTCAGGTAGTCGATGTAGGACCCGATCCGTTCCTCGAGGACGCGCTCGTACGTGTACTCCACGTCCTTGGAGGTGAAGGGCTCCCCGTCGTGCCATTCGACGCCCTCGCGGATCTTGAACGTCCAGGTGAGCCCGTCCTCGCTGGTTTCCCAGGACTCGGCGAGCCCAGGGGCCGGTGAGAGGTCGTCGGTCGCGAAATTCACGAGGAGGTCGTAGTTGAGCGCATACATAAGGTACGCGGGAGCCTCGACGCCGACGAAGGGGTTCATGGAATCGAGATCGTTGTCGTCACCGAGGGTGAACACGACCTTCTCGTCGCCACTTCCATCGCCGTTACCGTCGGTCTGCCCGTGGGCCGCCGGCATCGCCAGCACCGCGGCGAGCATCAGTAGGACGACCATCGACGCCACCCGCTTGCTGACACTGTTCATCCCGACACTCCCCTCAGACGCCCTTGGGCGCACGACCCACCATCAGAACCGCTCCGACCCCGGACCGGACAGGCATCCGGTTTCCTCGCAGACTGTCAACTAGCCGCCCCGGCTGCCTTGTCCACTGCGTACAAGCCAGGACCTTCCACTAGGCCTCGTTCGTGCCTAAGAGAAAAATAGCCCCTCCCGGCTATAAAGACTCGGCCATCCGGATGCCGATAGGTATTCCAGAGCTCGGCGGGACAGGGGAAACACGCCGGGCATCGCCGATGAGGGGGTACCGAGTGAGCTATGCCGGCTACGGAGCGCAGCGTCGCGATGTCAGGATGGGGCGCGCCTTCGCGGCGTTCCTCGTAAGCATGACCGCTCTCCTCATCGTCCCCGTCTTCAACCACGCCACCCCCAAAGGTGATACCGGGGTCGTCCAAGACAGATTGCCGGTGGTCGTCCGCACTACCCAGGGGGATACGGGGGCCGCCGAGCAGGCGGTGATCAAGCTTGGGGGCCGGGTGGGCCGTGATCTCACCCTCGTGGACGGCTTCGTGGCGCACGTGCCGGAGCGCGCCATCTTCGAGCTCCGATCGGTTCCCGGCGTCGCCTCCCTGACCTTCGCTTCGAAGATCGACCGCCTCAGGTAGTCCCTCCCCTCCCGGTCACCCTCGTTCGGCGCGCCTACCATTCATTCCCCCCCTCTAACGGCCCTGAAGGTCAGCGGGAAGAGATAACCGAGCGTCTACCGTTCCGCTCCGGAGCGCGTAGCCTGTCCGCGATGACATCCGGATCACCAGAGGAGACAGCGGGTATGCGTGCAGCAACCGAACACCAGCCGGGGGTCGGCGTCGCCTCGCGGGCGATCGATGCGACGAAGGTCTACGGCGCGGGGGAAACCGCGGTGCGCGCCCTGGACGGAGTCACGGTGAGCTTTCCAGCGGGTGAATTCACCGCGATCATGGGCCCCTCTGGATCCGGCAAGTCGACGTTGCTGCATTGCCTCGCGGGTCTCGACGATCTCACCTCCGGCGAGGTCTTCATCGGCGACGTCGAGGTCACCGCTCTCGACGAGAAGGGCAGAACGCGGCTGAGGCGGGACCGGGTCGGGTTCATATTCCAGTCGTACAACCTGGTGCCCACCCTGACTGCCGAAGAGAACATCCGCCTCCCCTTGAACCTCGCTCGCCGCGATGCCGACGAGGACTGGTTGGTCCGGATCATCGACATCGTGGGGCTGGGCGACCGGCTCAAGCACAAGCCCACAGAGCTCTCCGGGGGCCAGCAACAGCGCGTCGCGGCGGCCCGAGCGATGGCCTCCAAACCTGACATCGTTTTCGCGGACGAGCCAACCGGGAACCTCGACTCGATGCGCGGCTCCGAGATCCTCGAGTTCATGCGCACCGCGGTGAAGGAGTTCGGGCAGACGATAGTCATGGTCACCCACGACCCGATCTCGGCCAGCTTCTCAGACCGAGTGGTGCTGCTGGCCGACGGGCGGATAGTCGATGAGGTTCGGGGGCCGACGGTCGACAGCGTTCTCGACAAGCTGAAGAGTTTAGAGAATTAGACCATGCTGAGGACAACGCTCAAGAACCTCATGGCTCACAAGCTGCGGCTTGCCCTGACTGCGCTTTCAGTCGTGCTGGGTGTGGGGTTCGTTGCGGGGACCTTCGTGTTGACGGACACGATGAGCCGAACCTTCGACAACCTTTTCACGGACGTTACGAAGGGGGTCGATATCTACGTGCGTAGCGAGAGCTCGTTCGAAGCGCAGATGGGCGGAAGCAGAAAACCGATCCCCGAGGACCTACTTGAACGGATCGAGGAAGTGGACGGTGTCGCCGTCGCAAGTGGATCCGTGGACGGCTATGCGCAATTCGTCGACCAAAGTGGCGAGGCAGTCACCCCGAACGGTGCGCCAACACTCGGCGTGAACTGGGTCCCCGAGCCGCTGACGCCGCTCACGCTCCGGGACGGCCGCGCGCCGACCGGCCCGGATGACGTTGTGGTCGATGCCGGCACGGCCGGCGATCACGGATTCCAGGTTGGCGATCGCATCAACGTGCTCACTCCTGCGGGCTCGCGTGAGTTCACCGTCTCGGGGATTGCCGGTTTCGGCGACGCGGACAATCTCGCCGGGGCCACGCTCGCAGCGTTCGAAACCGAAACGGCTCAGGAACTCTTCGACCGCAAAGGTCAGTTCGCGTCGATCGAGGTGGCGGCCGAGGATGGAGTGTCCACCGCCGACCTCCAGACCCACATAGAAGAGGTCCTGCCGCAGGGCACCGAAGCCTCCAGTGGGGCCAGCGTCGCTCGCGAACAGGCTCAGAGCATCCAGCAAGGGTTGGGGTTCTTCAATACGGCCTTGCTGGTCTTCGCGGGTATCGCCCTGTTCGTTGGAGCGTTCATCATCTACAACACCTTCTCGATCACCGTTGCCCAGCGAATGAGGGAGTTCGGCATCCTTCGAGCGTTGGGGGCCAGCGGCGGACAGATCATGGGTTCGGTTCTGTTGGAGGCGTTACTGGTGGGCCTGATCGCGTCCCTGGTCGGACTGGGGATAGGAGTCGCGATCGCACTCCTTTTGCAGGTTCTTCTGGCCACGTTCGGGATCGAGCTGCCGTCGACCTCGCTGCAGCTCCTCCCGCGCACGATCGTTGTGTCTCTGGTGGTGGGAACCATTGTCACCGTGGTGTCGTCCGTCTTACCGGCGCGCAAGGCCGCCCGGGTGACCCCGATGGAAGCCCTGCGTGACGCGCACCCCACCGACGCGCGCTGGTCCGTCAGGAGGACGATAACGGGTCTGCTTCTCACGGTCGTGGGAGGTGGGTTGCTTCTCTTCGGACTGTTTGGCAACTCATCTCAAGGTCTGTCCTTG
This sequence comes from uncultured Actinomycetes bacterium, assembly GCA_963777015.1. Taxonomy (GTDB): domain Bacteria; phylum Actinomycetota; class CADDZG01; order CADDZG01; family WHSQ01; genus JACCXF01. Next base: position 528,306 of record CAVZOQ010000002.1, on the reverse strand, counting down.
GTTGGGCTCGGGGCGTTCACCACCTTCATCGGTGTCTCGGTCCTCACTCCACTGTTCGCCTCGCCCCTAGCACGACTGATCGGTGCGCCATTCGGGCGCTTGATGCATCTACCCGGCAAGCTCGCTCAGCAGAACGCGGCCAGGAATCCACGTCGCACCGCATCCACCGCGGCAGCCCTGATGATTGGCTTGGCCCTCGTGGGCCTCGTTGGGATCTTCGCCGCCTCACTTAAGGCGTCCACGAACAAGATCGTCGACGAATCTCTCAAGGCTGACTTCATGATCTCGAACGCGTCGATCACAGCGCAACCTGCCATCAGCCCCCGACTTGCCGAGGAAGTGGCCGGACTCGATTCCGTCCGATCGGTCGCATCGCTGCGGCAAGCGCAGTTCCGAGACGATCAGAAACGGTCACAATTCCTCGCGGCGACCGACCCCGCCACGTTCGACGACGTGGCCGATCTCGAGGTGACCGAGGGCTCGATCGAGGCGTTGTCGGGTGGCGGAGTCCTTCTCTTCGCCCCAACCGCCGAAGACCTCGGTCTATCGGTGGGAGAGGACATGGAGATGAGGTTCGCCGCCACGGGCTCGCGCGATGTGCCGGTCGTGGGCCTCTTCGAGAACAAATCGATGGTGAACAGTGACTACGTCATCTCTTTGGACACGTACGACGACGTGTTCACGGAAAGAGTGGATAGCGCGGTTCTCGTGGCGAAGAGCCCGGACGCGTCTCCTTCGGAGGCGCGGACCGAGATCGAGAAGGTGACCGACCAGTACCCCAACGTCGAGCTAAGCGATCAAACGGAGATCAAGGAGCGGTCTGCCGCTGATGTCGACCAGCTATTGGGCCTCGTCACCGCGCTCTTAGGGCTCGCCCTCGTTATCGCACTTCTCGGCATCACCAATACCCTGGCTCTGTCCGTCTTCGAGAGAACGCGCGAGCTGGGACTGTTGCGAGCCGTAGGCATGGCTCGAAAACAAACGAGGTCGATGATCCGTTGGGAGGCCGTCATCATTTCGCTGTTCGGTGCCCTGCTGGGCATCACCGTCGGGATCTTCTTCGGCTGGGCGTTCGTGTCGGCGCTGAACGAGCAAGGAATCACCGAGTTCGCCGTCCCCTTCGGGCAGCTGGTCATTTACGTCGTGTTCGCCGGCCTGGCGGGGATCGTCGCCGCCATCCCACCCGCGCGCCGCGCGGCTCGCCTGAACGTTCTGGAGGCGATAGCCACCGAGTGACCGCGGCGGCTATGGCTACCGCTCTACGGCATCTCCCAGGGCCTCATCGATCGCCCGGAGGGTCTCGTCGTCGAGCTGGACGCCGGAGGCCGCTGCGTTGTCCTCCACCTGCTCCGGCTTGCTGGCGCCGATGATCGCGGAGGAGACGTTCGGCTCCCGGAGGACCCAGGCGAGCGCGAGTTGGGCCATCGAGAGCCCGAGGCCCGAGGCGATGGGCTTCAGTCGCTGCACGGCCTCGAGCGTCTCCCCCTCGAAGAAGCCCTGGATGTCACCACCCATCTCCGGGCTTGCGGCACGTGACCCGGCGGGGGGATCCTGTCCGGGCGCGTACTTGCCGGTGAGAACTCCCTGGGCCAGGGGCGACCACACGATCTGCCCGACCCCGGACCGCGCGCACAGCGGGATGACCTCCGCTTCCGGCCCCCGCCACAGCATCGAGTACTGCGGTTGACTCGAGACGAATCTCTCCACCCCGGACATGTCGAGGGCGGCCTGGATCTGCTCGGCGGACCACTCGCTGAACCCTATGTAGCGAGCCTTCCCCTGTTGCACGACCTCCGTCAATGCCGTCATCGTCTCCTCGAGCGGGGTGTTCCTGTCGTACCTATGACATTGGTAGAGATCCACGTAGTCGGTCCGCAGTCGCTGCAACGAAGCATCGACCTGCTTGCGTATCTGGGGGGCCGACAGACCCCGGTCGGACCTCGACATCGGGAAGAACAACTTCGTTGCGAGGATGTAGGAATCACGCTTGCGCGATGGAAGCACCTCGCCGAGGAATGACTCCGCCGCTCCCCGCCCGTACACGTTCGCGGTATCGATGAAATTGATGTCCAGATCGAAGGCTTTCTGGACACACGCCTCCGCCTTGTCACGCTCTACACCCACGCCATAGGTCAGCCACGACCCCAGGCTGATCTCCGAGACTTCTAGTTCGCTGTTGCCGAGACGTCGGTACTTCATCTAGGCCGATTGGCCCGTGTGCCGACCCTCGGCGAATTCCTCGATCGCCTTGGCACAGAAAGCATCCAGGAATGCGATCCTCTTTCCACTTAGTTCACCGGCCATTTTTGGGACCTCCTTGTACCTATCTACGTTCTCTGTGGGCCTACCCGGCGGTGCGGACCAGAAAACACCGCTCAAGCGCGCCGCCCGCTCACGATCTCGCGTGCGCGCGCGAAGCCCGCGCGAACGGATTCCACAACCGGGGTCTCCCCTTCTATCTCGCGCCAGGCATGTCCGACCTCCTCCGCGACCGCGGTGCAGATATGGGTGGCCATCCGATCCTCGGTAGACGGGGCGGAACGGCCGGCGCGCTTTGCCAGCGTTTCGGCGATGGCCGACGCCCAGCGATCTGTCTCCATCACCCACCGCAATCGCAGCGATGGGTCCCGGCGGAATAGCTCGTTCAGGAGTCGCGATGCCTCCTTGCCACTGGTTCCCGCGCGCGCCTCAGCGAGCTGTACGAGCGCTCCCTCGAAGGCCTGGAAATGGCCCTCCGTGGAGGGTCTCGCTTCGAGCAGGTCGATGAACAGCCGACCGGCCTCGTCGCTCGCACCGAAGAGCACCGACTCCTTGGAGCCGAAGTACCGGAAGAAGGTGCTCCGGGAGACGTCGGCCGCGGCTGCGATCTCGTCCACGGACGTTCCGGCGAAGCCCTTTTCGTCGAAGAGACGGAGGGCGGCTTCGAGCAGGGCCTGCCGTGTCGAAGCCTTCTTCCTCTGTCGAAGGCCGACCGTTCTTGCGCCTCTTTCCGCTTCGAGTGTCAAGTGCGACCCTCCGGGCCTCCTAGTCCCACACCCTTCGAGCAAACGATACTCGGTTCCAATTGATACCTAGTTCCACAACGCGGGGGAACATGTTTCCGACCTGGGTGGCCATCGTCGTGGGGGTGGTCGTCCTCGCGACCATCGGCTACCTCGTGGCGTCCGATTGGTGGAGCCGCCGCCGAAAACGAGACGACGAGGCGCCCTAGCCCGGGGTTACGGCAGCGGCGGCGCAGGGACGCATGCGCCCCCCATACCCAGGGCCCACAGTCCCTCCCTGTCCGACCCTCCCCACGAAGCGGCGCGTGAGCCGATCAGCGGGTTCATCACCGACGTGGGGTCGTCGACGTGCCCCAATCCGACCACGTGGCCGAGCTCGTGCAGCATCGCCTGTCCCCAGGTGCGGCCGCCGAAGCCGGGTCGCAGCTCGGCGTTCGCATCGAAGGCGGCCAGCCCGGTCACGTACACGGGTAGTCCTTCCTCGTTGAACTCGTAGACGCTCCCGCCGGCCGCGATCGCACTCGCTCCCTCGACCTCGCTCGTGATCGAGAAGGGCGCCCCCGAGGTCCAGCCGACGACGATGGGGGCCCACCGTTGCCCGTACCGGTCAGGTTGATAGCTGGATCTGCCCGGCGACGGGATCTCGGTCGTCGTTCCGTCGTACACGAATTCCAAACCGGTCGTCTCGGCCGTCACCGCGAAAGCGGTCTGGACGTCCTCGATCGCCGTCGGTGGAGCCAGCGTGGGATTGATGACGTAGTGGATCGGTTCGCAGGGGTTGTAGCGCACCGGTGTGTTGGATGCGGGGTCGACGAACGAAGGGCGGAACCCGCGCGCGTCGATCGACCCGGGCAGTGGTTGGGTCCCGCCCTGGGTGCTCCCCTCACTCTTGAGGTTCCATCCGATGGCGGCGGCGATGAGAACGAAAGCGATCCCCGGCAATCGCCCGCGCAGGATCGAGAGCAGAGCGGGACGGGGGGTGGCCGGAAGGGGGGCTCGGGGCACGAGACCTCTTGGGGCCGGGGGATCGTGCGGGGTCGGGCGGGCGACCGGTCCCGCACGCCCGACGGGCACCGGTCGATGACTCTGTCTCGGACCCGGCGGCGGAGGTGGTGCGGACGTCGGCCGCGCGCGACCATGGGCGCAATCACCGGCGTCCGAGGCGACACTCGCCTGACAAACGGGGCAGACGACCCCAAAAGCCTCCACAATGGTTCGTCGGCATCCCGACGCCGGAGATTGAGGTGCGTGGGCGAGAGCGGGCTTCGAGAACGGGAGGATGACCCGCGTGGAGATTTGGAGATGAGGGGCTCCGTCGATGAGAGCGGCAGGCTCGAATGGGGGCCGGAGGGGCGCGCATTCTCGGGGGCGACCTCCTTGCCGCGGCGGGCCGGATGACCATCTTCGACGAGGTTCTCGATGCTCGGCCGGGGGCCGATCTCGTCGTGCGGGCGCCGGGAAGGGCGAACCTCATCGGCGAACACACCGACTACAACCTCGGATACGTCCTGCCCATCGCGCTGGAGCTCGCCACGTACCTCGCGGCGAAGAGAAGCCCCGGTCTCGTCCGCCTGCGATCGCTCAGCGAACGCGAGGAGGTCACCATCGACCTAGAGCACCCCGATGGGCCGGTCGATGGTTGGGGCCGGTACGTGGCCGCGGTCGTGCGCGCGTTGCTCGATGAGGACCTCCCTGTGGAGGGTCTGGAAGGAGTGATCGGCTCGTCCGTCCCGACCGGGGCAGGACTGTCCTCTTCTGCCGCGCTCGAGATCGCCATCGCGTCGGCCCTGAGCCCCGAATTGGATCCGGTTCGAAAGGCCGAACTGTGCCGGCGCGCCGAGCACGACTACGTTGGAGTACAGGTCGGCATCATGGATCAACTTGCCTCGGCGGCGGCGACCGAAGGTCATGCTCTGTTGATCGATTGCTCCGACAACAGGATCGAGCACGTCCCAGTCCCCCACGACCTGATCGTGCTCGTCGTGGATTCAGGTGCGGGCCGCGAGCTACAGGCGAGCGCGTACAACGATCGGAGGAAGGACTGCGAAGACGCCGCTCGGGCGTTGGGAGTTCCATCTCTTAGGGAGGTCACGCTCGAGCGGCTCGAGGAAGGTCGCGGCAGCATGAGCGAGAACGCGTACCGCCGAGCCCGACACGTGGTTACGGAGAACGAACGAGTCCTGGCCACGGTCAGAGCTTTCGAGTCCTCCGACTTCGACGAAGTGGGTGATCTGTTCGCAGCGTCGCATCGTAGTTACGCCGAGGACTTCGAGGCGTCTCTTCGGAAGATCGATGTCCTGGTCGATATCGCGCGCGCTACACCGGGCGTTATCGCGTCGAGGCTCACGGGTGGTGGTTTCGGAGGCTGCACGGTTAACCTCGTCCGACGAGAAGCCGCCGAAGAAGCGGCCCCCGCGATCGTTGGCGCCTACGAGGACGCTGTAGGAGTGAGCGCGCGCAGCTGGCTCTCCGAGCCGGCCGGTGGAGCAGGCTTCGTCGACACCAACTGAGAAGGCGATCCCGTGCCCGCCCTCTGCAGATCCTCGAGTCAGGCGGCTCCGATGGAGGCCGAAGGGACGCTGATGAAAAAGGTCGCGCCTTGACCGGGCGAGCTCTGGGCCCAGATCCGGCCTCCGTGAGCTTCGACGATCAACTTCGCCACGTACAGGCCCCAGCCATGACCAAGGGCCGCCCTCCCCAGGCGGGTGGCCTTCCCGAAGATGTTGTCGGCTTCCTCCTGAGGGAAACCGGCGCCGTCGTTCTGCACGGACAGCAGGATCCTCTCGCCATCAGAGCGGGCGTCTAGCTGGATCGGGGATGTGTGACTTCCGAACTTGTCGGCGTTCGCGAGCAGGTTCGAGAGCACCTGGCGGAAACGAGCGACATCTGCGGTGAACTCCAGGTCTCTCTCGCACTCGAGATCGATGAGACAGCCGGGATGGGCGATCACGAAATCCGACGCGGCCCTCTGAAGCACCTCAGCCATCGCGACGAGCTCCTTCTCTCGCCCGCCGAGATCCGGATCGACGACGCTAGGCTCATGAGCGAAAACCCGGAAATCCTCGACGAGGGACTGGAGTTGGGTCAGATTGCGGACGAGGATCTCGCAGATCTCAGACTTATCGTGCTCGGAATAGCCGAGGGGGGGCGGCTCGGCGAGGATCTTCGCGCAAACCCGGGCGACCATCAGAGGCTGAGCGAACTCGTGACTCGCCATCGACAGGACATCCGCCAGCGGTTGTTCCCGATACTCCGTCATCGCACATCCCCGATTGGCCTTGCGCCCGATTCTTGAGCGTTTCGGCTACCCCACATTGTGGGCCTCTGGGACTACTTGCGCAAATACCTCTTTCTCGTCATTGACAGGTGGCCTCAGAGGGAACAGCGTTATTGACAAGTATTTCTATCTGGATGCTCCTCTTTTGGGTCCAGGCCTAACGCCTGGCCGGTGCCACCGCATCACTCGGAGAGGGCGAGGAGGCGTTCGTATTGCCGATTCGACCCCGAACGGCACCACACACGATCCTGTTGACGGGGATCGACCCGGACACCCGGTCCGAACTGAGAACGTTGTGCGTCGGCGAGGAGTTCGAGATCGTGGGTGAAGCCGACAACGACATCGAATCCGCCTACATGGCCTACCGGCATCAGCCGCGGTTCGTCATACTGCCAGCCGACCTGGGCGCGCGCGAGAGCGAGGAGTCCTCGCATGTCGCCCGGCTGGTTGCTCCCGGAACGGTCGTCGTCGCTCTGTCGTCCGCGACGCACATGAGGCCACCATGGGCTGATGCGCAGATCGACAAGCTCCACATCCGGCAGATCGTCCCTCTGCTTCAGAGCCTCCAGCCGCCTCGAGAGGACAGCGCGGAGACACCCGGTAACAGGAGGACGACCCTCTCTTGCGTGCTGCCATCCTTGTCTGCCGATCTACCCGTGCGGAAGAACCCGGCTCCCGAAGTCTCTAATCGTCGTCACCAACCTCATCCGCTTCGTTGGCCCCATCGTCATCCCTTTCGGAACCGATGACGTTGAAGTCTTCGTCCAGGTTCACTTCGACGACGGTGCCGTCGGACTTGCGAATCTCGACACCATAAGCAGCGCCGTCATCTCCGGCCTCGGTCTCCACGACCGAGCCGCCACCCACGTGATCGAGCGCCGCGGAGGTGGCCCGCTCCAGAGCGTTCCCCTGTAGCGGCTTGTCGTCATCGCCACTCCCGGCCAGAACCACCCCGGTGCCGGCCCCCGCCAGCACGAGTGTTGCCACTGCAACGATCGTCACCTTCTTCTTGTCCACGGTTCCTCCCTCGCTGGCCTGCCTCATCTCATAGTGCCCCCTTGACCTGAGGCTCCGCTGAATCGGGGACGTCAGGTCGACCTAGGCAAGCGGACCTCGAACCGGCTGCCCCCGAGCGGAGAATCCGTCGCGCGCGCAACGCCCCCGTGCTTACGAGCTACCTCGGCAACGATCGCGAGACCCAGTCCGGCTCCGCCCGAGTCCCGATCCCGGGCTTCATCGAGGCGAACGAAGCGCTCAAAGATCCGTCGTCGATCCCCCGGGGGGATGCCCGGCCCGTCGTCGTCCACGGTCAAGACCACTTCACCATCGTTCTCCCGGAGTGATACCGCGATCTCGTTCTTCGAGTACCTCATGGCGTTGTCGACGAGGTTCGCGACCAGCCTGTCAAGCTGCCGTCGGTCCCCCGTCACCCTGCCTGCCGAGATACCGCTGGGATCCGACGCCCTTCCGTTGACCGCACGTATCCGGTCCATGTGCACCAGGACGATGTCGTCGAGGTCCACCGGCTCCAGGCCGTTGTCCGAGCCATACTCGTCCATCCGCGCGAGCAACAGAAGGTCTTCGACGAGGCTCTGGAGCCTTGCATTCTCGGATAGCACCAGACTCGCCAGGTCCCGCGTCGACGTGGTCTCCGGATGCGCGCCGGCGACCTCCGCATGCTGACGGATGATCGCTATGGGAGACCGGAGCTCGTGTGATGCGTCCGAGACGAATCTTCTCTCCCGCGTCCGTCCTTCTTCGAGTCGTCCCAGCATCCGGTTCATCGTTGCGGCCAGCCGGCCGATCTCGTCCGGAGAGGAAGCCGAAGGAACCCGTCGATGCAGATCTTCCATGGAGATCATCTCGACCTGCGAGCGGATGGCTTCAACCGGCGACAGCGCCTTACCCACCAATCGCCATGCCACCGCCCCTGCAAATAGGAGCAGGAGCGGGATCCCGATGAGCAATATCCCGACCAGCGTGGAGGTCGACTCGACCACGTTGTCGAGGCTGCGGCCGACGACCGCTACCCGCCCGTCGCCACTCGTCTCGCCGACGGCCATGAAAGGGTCGTCGTCGAACGGAACGTCGACCTCGGTGCCCCCATCCCATGCGGCCGCCGGAGGGGGTGGGGCGCCAGACATGTTGCCCGTCGATGCGATCACGCGACCGTTCTGATCGAGTATCTGTACGTATTCGTCATCTCCATCCGAATTCGCCAAGACGTTCGGCGGGATGTCATCGGCGAGGCCACGCTGGAGCGAGGCTGCCTCGAGCTGTGCCGCGGTGCGGACGTCCTCGGTCAGCGACCTGCGAACGAACACCACGAGCGCCACCGAGGCGATGACGAGGGACAGCCCCAAGACAGCTGTCGCCCCCAGGGTCGTTCTCACCCTCACCGTGCCGGCGCTCTCACGCACTCTGTCGAGCCACGATGCCCCACCCTTAGAGGCCATCGGGATCCAATCTATAGCCGGCGCCTCGAACCGTTTGGATCGACGCCTTCCCGAAAGGCCGGTCGAGCTTGTTGCGAAGATGCCGGATGTACACCTCGACGATGTTCGGATCCCCCAGGAATTCGTCATCCCAGACGTGGTCGAGTATCAGGCGTTTCGAGACGACGTCCCCCTTCCTGCGAAGAAGGAACTCCAACACGGAGGTTTCTCGCGCGGTGAGTTCCACCTCGGTCGCGCCTCGACGGACCTTCCTCGACCCGGGGTCCAGTTGCAGGTCTCCCGCCGACAGGATGCTCGGTCGTTCTGGGGCACCTCGTCGTAGAAGGGCCCGCAGGCGCGCCACCAGGACCACGTGGGAGAACGGCTTCGTAAGGTAGTCGTCGGCTCCGAGGTCCAGAGCCTCGGCCTCATCGAGGTCACCGTCCTTGGCCGTCAGCATCAGGATCGGGGTCCATCTCTCCTCCCCTCGTAGGGAAGAGCAGATCTCGAACCCGTTCACTCCCGGCAACATGATGTCGAGCACGATCGCGTCGTACTGATACTCCCGCGCCATCCAAAGACCGTCGACCCCGTTCGAGGCGACATCGATCGCGAAGCCCTCTGCCTCCAAACCGGTTTTGAGGCCGGCGGCCAGGCGCTCCTCGTCCTCTACGACCAGAACACGCATCTCTCTCCTGCCCGCCGGCTGCGCCTACTCAATGACCTACTCCCAAAGCTTGACGGAAGGTTCGACGAAACACCATCCCGATCGGTTCAGCGCACCTTCAGGTTGCGAGCACGCCGGAGGCGGATGCGCCAGCCGTCGGGCGGGCCACGCCCGTGCCCGATCCCTGGGCGCGCCTTCGCTCGTTACGCGACAGAATCGAGGGCCATGATCCGATCGGTGACCGAGAGGGACGCGGGGGCCATCCATGCCATCTACGCGCCGATCGTGCGCGAGACGATCGTTTCGTTCGAAACCCAACCGCCTTCGGTCACAGAGCTCCAAGAACGTATCGCCAAGAGCCACGAGTGGCTGGTCTACGAACGCGAGGGCCGGGTCGTCGGCTACGCCTACGCAGCTCCGTTTCACGAACGGGCCGGATACATGTGGTCCGTCGAGGTTTCGATCTACGTCGGTACCGATGCCCGGGGCTCAGGGCTTGGAAAGAAGCTCCTCACGCGGCTTCTCGAACGGCTGAAGCAACGAGGTTTCGTCAACGCCTTCGCCGGGATCGCCCTCCCCAATCCGGCGAGCGTCCGCCTCTTCGAATCCTTGGGTTTCGATGCCATCGCCAGGCAGCGGCAGGTCGGCTTCAAGTTGGGGGGCTGGCACGACGTGGGGTGGTGGCAGCTCCAACTGAACCCCCCAACCAACCCCCCGCCGGAGGTGACCAACTGACGTCATCGCTCGCCGTCGACCCCAGGTTGATGCACTGGCCGCCTTGTCCCACGGGCCGGAAGACCGGGACGAGGTTTGCTACCGTCGAGACATGACAACCGTTCATCTCCCGGCCTCCCTCAGTGGGCTCAGCGGGGGCCAGGGGGAGATCAGCGTCTCCGCCACCGATGTAAGCACGCTCCTGGCCGAGCTCGAGTCGCGCTATCCGGGGCTCGCCGGCCGTGTCCGGAACGAGCAGGGAGCGCTCCGTCCTCACGTGAGGATCTTCCTCAATGGAGAGTCCGTCGGACTCCAGAGCAAGATCGACGAGTCTGACGAGGTGCGCATCCTTCCCGCCATATCCGGAGGCTCCGACGAAACCGAGCTACTCGTGGGGACCCGAAAAGGATTGCTGGTTTTGCGAGGTCCGCGGGGCGGCCAGATGGAGGTCGCTGAGCGCACCTTCGAAGGGAGCGAAGTCGAGTACGCGATACGTGATCCGCGGACGGGTACATACCTAGCTTCCGTTACGAACCCCTATTACGGCCCTCGCATCTACACGTCCGACGACGCGACGAAGGGTTGGGAGCAGACGGACGGCCCGGCCTTCCCCGACGACGCCGGGGCGACGGTCGAGCGGATCTGGACGATCGAGCCCGGAGTGACGGACGGTGTCGTGTACGCGGGCGTCGCTCCCGCGGCCCTATTCCGAAGCGACGATGGAGGCCAGACCTGGGCCCTCAACCGCGGGCTCTGGGACCGGCCCGAGAGAGCCGACTGGCAACCGGGGGCGGGCGGCATGTGCCTGCATTCGATCTGTCCCTGGCCCGACGATCCCGATCGACTCGCGGTCGGTATCTCCGCTGCTGGAGTGTGGCTCTCGGAGGACGGTGGCGAGTCCTGGCGCACCGGGTTCAAGGGCCTGGTTCCTCTCTACATCCCCGAGGACGCACGTGAGGGGGCCGTCGCGCTCTGCGTCCACGACATCAAGCGCAGTCCCATCGAACCGGAGACCATCTATATGCAGTTTCACGGTGGCGTCTACCGATCGGATGATGCGGGAGAGAGCTGGAACGACATCGGCGTCGATCGCGGACTTCCGTCCGACTTCGGCTTCCCACTGGTCATCGACCCGACCGATGGCCGTCGTGCGTTCGTGATCCCTCTGACGGGGGCCGAAGACCGGACGACCCCCGAAGGCAAGGTGCGCGTGTACGAGACGAACGACGGAGGCGGATCATGGATCGCGCGCGGCGATGGACTCCCCCGGCGAGATGCCCTCCTGACCGTTCTGCGCCAGGCATTCTGCGACGACGGCCGGGGTGGTGGAGACCTCGGTCTCTACTTTGGTGCCACTTCCGGTGAGTTGTTCGGCTCGTTCGATGGCGGCGCGAACTGGTCGAGCTTGATCCGTCACCTACCGCCGGTCCTCTCCGTCCGCTCAACGCAATAGCCACTCAGCGGAATTCCGGGGATTTGGCCCTCACTCGGCTTACCGTGCAGGCATGAAGAACCCTGAGGGAGGCAGGAGCGAGGAGATCATCCGAGAGCGCACGGAGCAGGCTTTCGGCCTGGTGGAGGATCTCTTCTACGTCGCCATTGCGGTCGCCCTGTCGCTCGCAGGACTTGGGCTCTTCGGTTACGTGATCTACGAATTCTTCAGCAACATCACGGAGAGCCCGTTCACCACCCTGATCCTTTCCTTGCTCGATGGATTGCTTCTGGTGTTCATCCTCACCGAGCTCATCCATTCGATCCGGGCGGTGATAGACGAAAAGGTGTTGGTCAGTGAGCCATTCCTGGTGGTTGGGGTGGTTGCAGCTATCCGGCGACTGGTCGTGGTTAGCGCCGAGGCGAAGGAGCTTGCCGGGACGCCGGAATTCTCAGACGCGATGTTGGAGATGGGCATACTCACCGCGGTGGTGGTGGGTCTGGGCGCAGTCATCTTCCTGTTGCGTCACACGGACAAGAGCGAACCGCGCCCAGGGCACGAGCCCGGCTAGCTTCGCCGGCGCCACCTCGCCCTAGTCGATGGGTTATATCTTCCGGGCGTGCGCCCGCAAATGATGCAGCGTCCTGCGAAACCGACCGATGCTGACGCAGTGGCGGAGGTCTTCCTCGCAGCTCGTCGGCATTCGTTGTCCTACCTGCCGGACGTACATACCGATGAAGAGACCAGGATCTGGATCCGCGACGTTGTGTTGTCAACGACGACCGTCTGGATCGCGGAGTCCGAGGGTCGCGTGGTCGCGTTTCTCTCGCTCCACGGCGACATGCTGGAGCATCTCTACGTCCACCCGGGCTTCCATTCGCGGGGGATAGGGACGTCGCTTCTGGAGACAGCGCGCTCGGTCACCGCTGGGCGGCTGCGGCTTTACACATTCGCTCGTAACGAAGGGGCCAGGCGTTTCTACGAGCGTCATGGGTTCCGGGCTATCGCCTTCGGGGACGACAACGAGGAGAAGGAACCCGACGTTCTGTACGAGTGGGTGCCTGCTCCACCGGAGGATGAATCGAAGGGTGGAGGGATCTAGGACGCGGGCGGATCACGGACGAGGGTTACGTTCCTCGATCTCGCCGATCCGGACCTTCACGATCTTCTTGATCAGTGCCGCCGGGAGCGGCTTTTCTGCTGTGAAGCGGATCGTTCCCTTTCCAGAGGTGTCGAATGGCTCGAGCTCCTGCTCGAGGGTTTCTAAGACCCCCTTGCTGTACGGGAACAAACTGCAATGGTCCTTGAATGCAGCGAATCCCAGGAGAGCCCTTCCCCGATACTTGAAGGTCGGCATCTGGTAGCTGATCGATTGGGTCGTGTCGGGTGCGAGCTTCTCGACCTGCCCCCGCAGTTTCTCTAAAGCTTTCCGCGGCCTCTCGGGAAGCTGAGCCAGGTAGTCATCGACCGTGCTGGGTCCGGCCATTCCTTCCCTCTTCTCCCTCCCTAATGAAAGGGGCAGCTAGTCACCGGGCTTCGCTGTGTACTGAAGACCACGGCCACCCATGCTGAACACCGTCAGGGTCTGCCCCTCGAGATCGAAGGTGAAGCCGTCCCCAAGCACGTCCGAGACATGGGAGTCCTGTTGTCGTAGCTCAGGGCTAGCGTCGGGTCCACATCGATTTCTAGAGGATAAGGACGGGAGCACGATCTCATCAGCCCGCTGCGACCACTCACCCTCGAGGTCCTGGCATCCCGTCGTGGCGCTCAGCGTGCCGTCGCTCTTGAGAAGGAGTTCAGCCGGCGCGGCCGCAGACGAGCCCGATGCATCGGAGCCACGCTCTACGAACAGGGACTCGAGTTGCCAGGCCGTGTCTGTGAGCTCGGCGACGGGAGGAGGCGTGACCAACTCGAAAAGAAGCTCGGCGTCCGGCCCGGTGAGGGTCAACGTGTCTCCATCCCTTGAGGCCGTGTCCACGTCGCCGAGGGCCGCCAGGTAGGAGGCTTCCGCTTCCATGACCTTCGAGTTGCACCCCATCTCCGTCATGCCTAGACCTCCACTGATATCGAATGAGTCGTCGTCGGAGTCCAGGGGTCCGCCATAGGTGTTGCAGGCCGAGGTCCCACCGACCTCACCACCCTTGACGGTAAGAGTGATCCGGTAGCCATCGACCAGCCGCACCTCGCCCTCGGGGCCTCCCCCATCCGTGAGCCTCCAGGTACCCGCGTAGGGAGTCGCGGGAGCCGGGTCTCCGCTGCGCGGTTCTGAGGGCTCGCCGCACGCTATGGCGAACAGACACAGCGCGACTAAGCCCGCTCGCACACGGGACGCCTTGAGGCCGGAAGGGCTTCTTCTCATGTCACTTGGACGACGGTCGAGGGTTGGTTGTTCCTCACTTCCCCGCCGTCAGGCGTCACTGCCGGCATCCGAGCTTCGAATCTCAGGATCGGCGGTCCATTCGTCGCGCATGATCGACATGACCAGCACGTCATGAAACTCCCCTCGGCCCCAATCGTGGTTCCTGAGCCGGCCCTCCTCGGTGAACCCGGCCTTCCGGTACGCTCCGACCGCGCGGGTCGTCGGCCAGGACCTTCAACGCGACGCGATTCATCTTCAGGTAGACGAAGGCGTAGTGCACCAGCGCCTGGACCGCTTCTTGCCCGAAACCCTTGCCCCAGTGGTCGCGGCCCAGGGCGATACCCATTTCGCAGCGCTGATTGAAGTGATCGATGCCGTAGAGCCCAGCGTCCCCCACCACCTGCCCGTCGAACTCGACGGTAAGCCAAATCTCGTCTTTGGAAGGCTCCTTAGCCTTGCGGTCGAAACGTGCCTCGTACGTGGCGAGGGAGTCGGGAAGAGGGGGGCCGGCATCGGCCAGAACCACCACCTCCAGATCCTCCAACAGCGCCCAGAGTTTCGGAAGATCTGTCCGCTGGGTCGGCCGCAATACGACGCGCTTTCCTTTTAGCATCGCTGACCAGTCATAGAACAAAGCCTAGTGCAAGGATCCGTTGAGCTCCTAGACCATCGAAATCGCGACCTGCTCTAGGAGGTCCCAGGCCTTCTGCATACCAGTCTCCATGCCCGAATTCACGATCATGTCCCGGACCTCTTTGTTCGGGCACTGGACGAGCAGGGTGAGAACCGTGCTTCCGTTCGCTTCGGTGAAGGTGACTATGTTGAGCGGTACGTGGTCATCATCCGGTTCGTTGTGGGTCGTACCTGGAGCTTCGAATACCTCGGTCGTAACGATGCGCTCGTTCCGAACGATCTCGCGGTACTCGCCGTGGAACGCGACCTCCATGCCCTCCTCAGTGAGAATCACGTAGCGCCACTTGCCGCCGACCCGCAGATCGATGTCCGCGATCGTGACTTCACCCTGCTCCGACGCCCACCACCTCTTCACCAGTTCCGGCGTCGTCCATGCCTTGTAAACCAGGTGCTTCGGGGCCGCGAACCCCCTGGTGATGAGGATCTGCTCATCCGTCGGAAGAGTCACCACTGCAGAACCACTATCCGTCACTGCCATCTCCCCGCTCCTCCCCCTTGAGTTCCACCAGCACTTCATCGAGCGCATCGAACCGCTTGTTCCAAGCGCGTTCGTAGTCCTTGACCCAGTCGTGAATCGGCTTCAGTGCGCGCGCGTTCAACCGGTACAGCCGTTGCCGGCCTTTTTCGCGAACCTCCACCAGCCCTACCTGCCGGAGAACCCGAAGGTGCTTCGACACTTGCGGTTGGGCGAGGTCGAGCCGGGCGACCAGGTCATTCACCGGGATCTCACCCCCGGCGAGGACGTCCAGGATCTGACGCCGCCGGGGCTCACCCACCGCATTGAACGCATCCATCGTTGTCGCCGCTCGAGCCATGGGAACATCATATACGTATATCGGAATATATCAAGATCCCCGGCTCTGGTGCGGATGGCTCCTCGTAGGGCCCGGCCGTCGGAGCAGTTCGATGGTGATCGGGCGTCGCTATCTCAACTCAGGTTCACCTGGTAGGTCTCGAACCGGTTGATCTTGTCGCCGGTGAAGGTGAAGACATCGCTGAAGACGAACCTGAGTAGGCCGCCTTCCCGTCGCTCCACTTCCCCACTGCCCATGGCCACGACGACATCGCCCTCTTCGACGAGACGGTCGATGCGCAGATCGGGGGTGCCCACCGTGGCTTCGTTCTCGATCTCGAAGTCGAAGGCTGCCTTGCCGGCGACGCTGGTATAGCCGTGCAGTTGCCAGGTCACGATGTCGGTTAAGCACGACGGGATCATCGCGTGGTCGGTCCGCCCGAACCCCTCGATGTACTTCTCGACAGTCGCCTTCTCGTCCGAGTTATGGGGCGTTCTTCCGGTCTCTCACGGGGAGAGCTAGGCCAGCGGCGTGCTCAGCGTTGTTCTATGCTCGCTCCGCTGTCGGCCGCATACCAGGCAGGCAGGAACGCGCCAATGTCGCTCGTCCCCGGGAGGCTCGTCAGTGGCACAGAGAAACCGACTCGTTGCTTTCATCTCGTTGCTGGCGCTTTGCGCCAACTTGTTACTCAGTTCGACGGTGGCCGTTGCCGCCAAACCGGTTCAGGAATCCGCCGGCTTCCGCCGGGGCGTAACTCTTGCAGGGATCCGTGAGCATCAAGCCGCGTTCCAAGCGATCGCCAACGCGAACGGAGGGAATCGAGCTGCGGGGACATCAGGCTACGACGCTTCCGTGGAATACGTGGTCGAGCGCCTGGAGGCGGCGGGCTACGACCCGACCCTTGACCAATTCACCTACGGTGTGTTGCGGATAAATAGTCCCGCCCAGCTCTCGTCCGTCTCTCCGACTGCGAGGACGTACGTCGAAGGCGCCGCGGCGGATTTCATCACCTTCACCGGCGATCCGGATCCGGGGGCCGACGCGGTTCAGGCGAGACTCACCCCGGTTGACGTGCAGATCCCTCCCAGCGCGGAGCCGAACGGCAATACCAGTGCCTGCGAGGCCGGGGACTTCGCCGGCTTCACCGCCGGCAACATCGCGTTGATCCAGCGCGGCACCTGCCCGTACGTCCAGAAGGCGGAGCAGGCTCAGGCGGCGGGAGCGGCGGGCATCATCCTGTTCAACGAAGGTCAGCCTGGCCGTACGGACGTCCCCAACAACCTGCCCCTGGGTGCTGAAGGGGTTCATCTGCCGGGTGTTGGTACCAGCTTCCGGGTCGGCCAGGAGCTTTACACCGACACGCTAAGTGGGCCGACCGTAGCCCGGGTTCAGACGGACGTAACTGAGGATCGCGTCCCGTCGGTCAACGTGATCGCGGAGACCGCCGGTGGGAACGCGGACCGTACCATCGTGATCGGTGGCCACCTCGACAGCGTGCCGGCCGGCCCCGGCATCAACGACAACGGCAGCGGATCCGGGACGGTTCTGGAGATCGCAGAGACGTATGCGGCGCAGGACCGGGTTCCACGAAACAAGATCCGTTTCATGTGGTTCGGAGCCGAGGAGCTCGGCCTCCTGGGTTCACAGGCCTACGTCGACGGTCTCAGTCAGGCCGAGAAGGATGACATCTTCGCCATGCTGAACTTCGACATGCTTGGTTCCCCGAACTTCGTGCGCTTCGTCTACGACGGCGATGGCACGGCAGGACCGGTGGGGCCGCCCGGATCAGGAACGATCGAGAACATCTTCTCTAGCTACTTCACCTCTCAGGGTCTGGCCAGCGAGCCAACGCCGTTCAATGGTCGGTCCGACTACGGACCCTTCATCGAGGAGGGCATCCCAGCCGGAGGACTCTTCTCCGGAGCGGAGGTACCGAAGACCGCTGCTCAAGCAGTCACCTACGGAGGAACGGCGGGCGTCGCCTACGACCCTTGCTACCACGTAGCTTGCGACACGTTCGCAAACGTCAGCACGACGGCCTTGGACCAGATGTCCGACGCAGCAGCTCACACGCTGTTGACACTTTCCAAATGGAAAGGGTCGCTGTAGCTCAGTAGGCTTGGTCCGGAGGGGAGGAGTGCAAGACTCCCCTCCGGATACCTTCTAGGAGAGGATCGGCCGTGCACATCGCGACCGTCACCGAGTCCGATCTCCCGGACCTGTTGCCGCTCGTGCGCGCATATTGCGACTTCTACGAAGTCACGCCGGGCGACGATGAGCTATTCGCGCTGTCCCGCGCCTTGATCGCCGATCCAGACCTCGAGGGTTTCCAGTTGATCGCGCGCGATAACAGCGGCCGTGCAGTCGGCTTCGCGACCGTCTTCTGGACCTGGTCCACGCTCACAGCCGCCCGAGAGGCGATCATGAATGACTTGTTCGTTCACTCGGATGCTCGCGGCTCGGGCTTGGCCGATGCGTTGATCGAGGAATGCCGCGTGCGCTCCAGGCGCCGCGGCGCCGCCTCCTTGAGCTGGCAGACCGCGAAGGACAACGTCAGGGCTCAGGCGGTTTACGAGCGAGTCGGGGCAAAGCGTGCCGAATGGATCGACTACTCGCTGGACGCTTGAGTCAGGGCTTATAGTTCGGCTTTCGACCAACCTCGGATAACGACCGGGAGATCCGTAACGGATCAACCTCCGGCGCGACCAGTCCGGGAAGGGAGCGGATCATGTGTCGGTGGATGGCCTATTCGGGAACTCCCCTTCCGCTGGAGCGGCTCCTATACACACCCGTTCACTCGTTGATCGATCAGAGCCTCCACTCTGAGCTTGGCGCGGAAACCACCAACGGCGACGGGTTCGGCATCGGGTGGTATGGGGATGGCCCGATTCCGGCCACATTCAAAAGCACCGAACCTGCATGGAACGAAACCAACCTCCGTGAGATCTCCGCTCAGATCAGATCGGGCCTTTTGTTCGCACACATCCGAGCCGCCACCGGCACGCCCGTACAAAAGACCAACTGCCATCCATTCAGACATGACAACTGGCTCTGGATGCACAACGGATTCCTCGATGGCTTCGATCGAGTGAAGCGGGATCTCACCTTAGCGATCGATCCCTCGTTGTTCACATCTATCGAAGGTTCAACCGATTCCGAGGTCCTCTTCTACCTTGCGTTGACCTTCGGTCTCAAGGACGATCCTCAGAAGGGGGTCGAGCGTGCCGTTGGCTTTGTCGAGAGAACGGGCGAGCAGCACGGGATCGAGGAGCCGATCCAGATGACGGTGGCGACGTCTGACGGCTCGACGCTATGGGCCTTTCGCTACTCGAGCCGGGGTCAGTCGCGTTCGCTCTTCTTCTCCACCGACATCGCGTCCCTTCGATCGCTGTACCCCGATCTGGAAATCCTGAGCAAGGTGGGCGACGAAACTCGTTTGGTCGTCTCCGAACCGCTCCGAGACCTGCCCGGGGCGTGGAACGAAGTCCCGGAGTCGTCCTGTGGGGTGGTTCAAGCAGGGCAGGATGAGCTCCGTCCGTTCCAGCCCGAAGCGCCCGCAGCAGCGATCTAACGGTCGACGCACGGCCCGCCGGGCGATCTCCTACCAGTTTGTCGGGATCGTCCCGACCTCAAAGCCTGGGACGCTTGACCTAGTCCTGACCGCGCGCGCCCGATGTACGATTTACCTCGAGATGAAGGGACTGAAAGGCCGCGGCGACCGCGACCGCCTGCTCGAGCTCGACGAGGTCGAGCGGCGACTGAAGCCGTTCGGGCGCCGGTACCTGGGCGTCCATCCGATCCCGCTCGACGCCCTCGTCGGCACAGACAGCCGCGCCGGCTCGTTCACCCGCGACTTCCGCCCGCTTCACGCCGCCAGCCGCGACCGGATGCGTTCGCTCGAGAAAGCGTTCGCCGAGGTCGGCTTCCCGCCGATCACTACGGTCAAGCTCGGGGAGGCGTACTTCGTGATCGACGGTCACCATCGCGTCGCCCTGGCGCGACGCGATGGTGGAGAGATGATCGATGCCGACGTGACCGAGCTCATAGCGCTCGCACCACTCCCGGCAGGGGCGAACATGCTCGATGTGGTCCTCCGGGAACTCGAGCGGATCTTCCTCGAGGACAGCGGACTTGCCAAAGGGCGCCCCGACGCGCGCGTCTTGGTGAGCCGGCCTGCGCACTACCTCGAGCTGCTGGAGAACATCCAGGTGCACGGCTACCACATGATGCGAGGACACGACCGCGTGCTTGAGGATGCGGAGATCGCAGCGGACTGGTGCGACTCGATCTACGCGCCGACACTGGCCGCGATCCACGAGCTGAACCTCGGCCGCCTCTATCGGGACGCGCCACCCGGAGACCTGTTCCTCATTCTCCACCGGCACCGGCGGGATTCGTTCCCCAAGACGGGCTGTCCGCACCTCGCGCAGACCGTGGTCTCGGTGATCGGCGACGGCGGGTGGCGCAGCCGGCTTCGGTTGCCGGACCGAGGGAGCCGTTAGGCCCCCCGACCCCACCCAGGTAACGCCGCGTGCCTAGCAGCTCGGTATCAAACTGGTTTTCTCACCCGCCAGAAGCACTCGTACGGCCAGCGACGGGCCCATCGCAGATCCTCGGCGTCGGCATACGTGCTCGAGGCGTCCTCGTCGGGCCGCGGTTCGATCAGCTCCTCCACAAAGAGCCCGCAGCGCCGGAATAGCTGCGTCCATTCGCCGTAAGGAAGCTGGAAGCAGATCGTGCCATCAGAGAGAGGCACCGTGTGTATTCCGAAGTAGTCGTTGACGAAGCGTTCCTGGGAGTGTTCGCCGTCGTGGGGCGTGGCGATCGTGCTGATGGGGCTCCAGTGGGTGAACGCCAGGAGCCCACCCGGCCGCAACAACCGCGAGGCTTCCGGCACGGTCAGGTACGGATCGGCCCAGAAGAGTGCGCCGTAGTCCGAGAAGACGATGTCGAACGACCCATCACCAAAAGGTGCTCTCTCCCCGCTGCCCTGGACGATGGGGACCGTGATTCCCGTCTCACGCATCAAGCGGCGAGCGATGGCGAGCTGGCTTTCGGACAGATCAAGGCCGACGGCTCGAGCTCCGTGGTGGGATATCGCAATCGACATCTGGGCGGCACCAGAGCCGAGCTCCAGCACGTCCTTGCCTCGGACGTCACCGAGCACGTGCAGCTGAGCCTCCGGGATGTGCCAGGTTCCCCAAGAAAGCTCTCCCGTGAACGCCTGAGCCATGATCTGAGGAGCGTTCTCCGCTTGATACTCCTCAGCGGATTCATTCCAAGCAGATCGATTGGTCGCCTCGTGGTTGGCCATGGCAGACGAGCGTACGCCGCCAGCTGCCTGTTCGTACTTCTCTGGGATGTTGCCCTAAAGAGTTCGAGTCTCGGCGAGATGGAGGATTGTAAGCACCCTGAGCGCCACCTTGTCCCCGGCCACCATGTCGTCCCCCAGATCGATGATCGCCTCGCGCGTGGTTTCGGCGACACGACCGTGATCGCGTCCAGCGGCCCGCCACATCTTGTTGGCCGCCCTCCGTGGGGTGATGCTTCCATCCTCGGCCAGAGATATGACGAGCGTGACGAGATCTTGTGAGGGATCCATGTTGCCTCCAGGTCCTAATCCAGGGAACAGCGAGACCCCTCAACTCCCACTCGCTGGAAGGCGAGAGCAGGTGAAAGGAAGATTGCGGGCAGAAAGACCAGGGGGACGGCTGGGCTTGTAGGGAGGGGGCCCTTCAAACTCAGCGTAAGGGACGGAACGCTGGAACCGCCCCGGGGGTGATGGGGCAGAACCGAACCGTCCCCCTGCCTTCCATTTATCGGAAAGAACATGTGAAGCATGGCACCATCCACTTACTTCCACATCCCCCAAACAAGGCAAATGAGTACCCATCGGGGCGCTTCACTCCCCCATTTGGATGCCGAAGTACCCAGAGGGATTGTTTGCTTTTTTGCAGGGCGAGGAGCCAAGCTCGGGTCCCACCCGCCCCGGGCTTGTCGCTCATCTGTTCGAAGATCATCGGGTGCCACCCATGCGGTAGGCGAACTGCGAGGTGGCTCGATCCTTGAAATGCTTGTCCCCGTCATCGATGAGACGATTCCGAGTCGTGAAGGCAGCTAGGGGGTCACAGCGTGGCATCGATCGATGGGGACGCGGTTTGAAATGCAGGATCTAGCCCCCCACGTCCGGCGTGCTTCGCCCGAGGACTGGGAAGCTTGCGTCCGCATCGTTCGTGACCTTCCAGAGTTCTTCGAGGAAGACGTGCCCGAGCGAGTTCGGTCCGACCTTCGCCTTCATGACGCATGGATACTTGTGGACGGCAATGGGACGGTCGCCGGGTTCCTCGTATCCACTCGGCGGTTCCCTCACGCAGCAGAGATCCTGTGGATCGCTATAGACCGAACCCGAAGGAGGTTGGGTTTGGGAACTCAACTGCTCGAGGCAGCACTTCATGACCTGCGGCTTGAAGGCGTAGCCGTCGTGGAGGTGAAGACGCTCGACTCCAGCGCCGACTATCCACCCTATGACGAGACCCGACAGTTCTACGAGCACCGAGGCTTTGTCCACATCGACACCATCGAAGCGCTGCCCGGCTGGGGGGCAGACAATCCGGCCGCGTTCTATGTCGCAGCGCTGGTCACAACTACGAGAGAGGAATAGTCATCGCCTTCTCCTATCGTGAGGACCTGATGGCGGCGGCGAGCTCCGCGACGGCGTTTCGCTCCGCTTGATAGAGCGCGTGGATGTCGCCGCCCAACTCCTGGAGGAAACCTTTGAAGGTGTTTGCGTCGAACAACGGACCACCATCGCGTGCATCCCTCAGACGCCACAGCTCCTTTGCCGTCATCTGAGCCGCCGGCCTATCGGCATCACCGCCGTCGAGAACCTGTTCGTGCAGCAAGTCGATCAACTCCCGCGCCCTCCTGAATGGCTCTTGGTCACTAGGGGCGACGCGCTCTGCCAGCTCGACCCACTGTCTATCGAGGTCGCGGTAGACGGCAGACACCTGTCCCAAGGCAGGTCTGTCGATCAGATCAGCAGCCGTGTCGAGGAATGACGCAAACAGACCCCGTAACGAGCCTCCCCCGAATCCACTCGACTCGATGCTCTCGTAGATGGTTAGTAAGGCACCGAACAAGCCTTGTTGGTCGGCGAACGCGTTGGCCCACCCCTTCTTGTGCTTGGTGTCGGTAACCATCCGAGCCCACTTCCGCCAGGCAGGAAGTGAGAAAGAGTCCGAGCCTGACTCGAGATGACGAACCTGCTCCTCGAGCCCCGCTCCGATCGCGTCCACCAAAACATGCGTTGGAATCTGAGTGGGAGCTTCCAGTGTGACCAACCGGTTCCGGTAGGACGACACACGCCCACGAGATGCTCGCAAGGTCGCTTCGTCCACGGACATCGTCACGCTGTTGCGATCGTCGATGAGGAACCGGCCGTCTCGTTCTTCGATGACGACAACCGGGTAACCGCCCATCCCCGAGAACCGCTCGGGAAAATGCCAGTAACCGATCTCCTGTGCGTCGATCCAAGCGAGTGGCCTCGGACCGTCGCTCGAAAGTGCCTCGCGCAGTGTCCGCATCGCGGTGACGTGGCCCGAGGTCTCGTGCAACGTGGGCGCGATCCCTAGTCGCCGGCACGTCTTGACCAACCACCGATCTGGGTACTGCCATTGGTTACGGAATCCCAACGTGACAATCGGGTGATGGCCCTCGAACTGCCACAGGATGTAGGCCGCTCCGAGGCCACCGCCGATGCCGAGGATGAGCTCCTCGGTCAGGGGCTGCCCGTCCGACGTGACCCCCGCATTCGCGAGGGTGTTGGACAGCGCGGCAGTGTCGGGGTGGGTGCCTCCCCGCAACGCGTAGCCACCGGCCAAGGCCTCGGTCTCAGGTCGCCCAGCCACGACACGACGACGCGCCGCGGTGTAGCTCTCGCCGGTCTTCTGCATGCGAGCGCGAACGCGCTCCTTGAGGTGTTTTTGTCTAGTCATTCCCGTGTCCTCCGGCCCACGGCGCAGACCCACGCTCCACACCGCTGCCGTCTCAGACACGCCAGCGACGTGACCCGAGGACAAGATCCCCTTTACCCCCTAGTCGCCGGAGAGCGTGGGTCTCCGAGCGGAGGTCAGGCGTGGGTCAACGCGCCCACCGATCTTAGTAGCGCTCGGAACCGATGTCACTAGTTTTGCGATCGAAACCCACGAGAAGGAGCCCGGCCGAAGCCGAGCGGGAATTGACTGTGCATGACGTGATGGCCTGCTATTTCACAGAGTGGGCGACCAGATTCGAACTGGCGACCCTCACCTTGACAACGTGAAACGGCGATGCGCGGCGCCGGGTACTTTGACCGTTTCCCCAGGTGAGAAACCTTTTCGAGTTACAGCCTCTGCCGACCCGTGCACGTTTCTGAGGCTCACTATGGTCCGAATATGGCCCGAAACTCTTCCCCGAGACGTCAGCTGTCTACCTCGGCTTCAATCGAATATCTCCGAGATGCGGCCGAATATGTCGGGTTCCAAACGGACACGGTCGGCTTCGACCACCGCGTCCCATTGAGACTTCATCCGGGGTGCCACGATCGGGGCGGTCGTGCGCTCGTGGTCTCTCAGCCATGCGAGCGCGAGACCAGAAACGCTGAGTTCCAGCTCTCTAGCTATGTCACGAAGCCCGTCTATCCTTGCGAGGTTCTCGGGCGTGTGGAACCCCTTGTAATAGATCTCACCTGCCACGGCGATGCGACTTCCGGGTTCTGGATCCACGCCGTCGAGGTACCGCTCGGAGAGAACTCCACCGGCAAGTGGGGAGAACGGCGTATAAGCAAGTCCTTCCGACGCAACTAGTGGAAGTACCTCCGCCTCGTCTTTCCGATCGAGGAGGTTGAGCCGATTCTCGATCGACGACGGTCGATTGAGGCTGAGTCGGTCTGCGGTATCGAGGATGAGCCTGATGCGCTCCACAGGCACGTTGCTCAGTCCCCAGCACTTGATACGTCCATCATCTTGGGCATCGCTGAATGCCCTCAAAGTCTCCTCGAGGGGAGTCACAGGATCCGTGGCGTGTGCCATGTAGAGATCAACGGTCCCAAGCCTGTCGAGACTCTGTGCCAATTGGCGATCGATGTGCTCACGTGTCAGATCGACGCCGCGCGACCCATCCGGCCTCGATACCATCCCAACTTTGGTGGAGACCACGAAATCGGCCGGATGCCGCTCCTTCAACCAGCGGCCGACGGCCTGCTCGCTGACCCCCCCGCCGTAAGCATCGGCCGTATCGACCATGTTGATGCCTAACTCGACGGCTTCATCGAGCCGCTCCATCCCTTCTTCCGGCGTATTCCCGGAGCCACGCGTTGTCGCGGACGAGCCGATGCCACCGATCGACCCCGCTCCATAGATGAACTCGCTGACCAGGATGCCGGTTGATCCGAGTTTTATCTTCTCCATGTCACACCAGGTGACCCTGGTACCCCAGGACGTCCTCGACCGCGATGCCGAGGGACATGAGATCGCGGTCGCTGCCGGGTAGTGCGTCGAGTTCGAACCCCACAGGAAGTCCGTCTGCGTCAACACCCGCGGGCACCACCAATCCCGGGCAGGAGGTTGCCGCGGCCAGGGCTGTGTTGCGACCGAAAGCGGCAAAGAACGAGACCTTCGCTCCGTTCACTTCGGCTTCGTGCTCCTCACCTACCGGCGGAGGTTGAGCTGCGACCGCGGGGAAAGCGATAGCCGCCAGACTCTGTTCGCGTAGGTGGGCACTGAATGCGGTCTTCAGCTCGGCTTGGAGCCCCAACATCGCACGGTAGGCATCCTCGGGCGGGCGGCCTTCGCCGATGGCGTGCTCGATGAAAAACTCGCGCTTCCCGTCGGCCATGGCATCCACAACTTCATCCACCGTCAGGTCGGTCCCCTGCTCGTCGAGGAACCGGGCTAGCCCGGCCTTCGACTCGTGCAGCATGATGACTGCCGACACATCGAAGGCCTTATGGACTGGATCGGGAAGTGTGGTCTTCACGATCTCGGCGCCCGCTTCTTCGATGCGGGCCAGGGCATCCTCGATGACGGCTTGCACTCTCGAATCGAGCTCCTCCATGTAGAACTCATCGATCCCGATGCGGACACCAGCGACGGAGGACCCCGCCGGGGCCTCTTCCCCGGTGATGGCAGCATCGAACAACGCGACATCGCGAACCGATCTGGCAAGTGGCCCGAGCTGGTCGAGGCGATCCTTCGTGAGAGCGAAGGCGCCTGCGTTCGGGTATCGATCCAGGGTGGGGCGAAGGCAGCTCACACCGCAGAACGAGGCGGGGATCCGGATCGAGCCGAGGGTGTCCGCCCCGATCGCGAGCGGCGCGACACCTGCGGCCACGGCGGCAGCCGACCCACCACTGCTTCCCCCGGGTACGCGCTCGAGGTTATGTGGGTTCCGGGTTGGACCGTACGTACCGTTGTTGTTGGTCCAGCCGAAGGACAGCTCGGTGAGGTTGGTCTTGCCCAACACGATAGCGCCCTGATCCGTGATCCTTCGCACGATGTCGGCATCCGACTTGGGCATGAATCCTCGCAACGACGCTGTTCCGTTAGAGGAGGGCAGGGACGCGGTATTCACACTGTCTTTGACGGCAACCGGGATTCCGTGCAGCGCACCCAACTCGGCTCCCGAGTCACGATGGTGGTCGGCGGCCTTCGCCGCCTCGAAGACGGCTTCGGGGCGGATCGAGATGAATAGATTCAGATCCGACCGTTCCTCAGCCCGTGCCAAGAGGGCCGACGCATAATCAACGGCCGAGAGGTCTCCATCGCGGATGCGCTGGGCCGCCTTGGTAGCAGTCAAAGCCGTCAGTTCGCTCACAGTCATGGCAGCGATCCCCTCAAAGATCCTCGATCACTGTTTGCCGTTTTCCGCGAGCCACTCATCCGCCTGGGCCAGAACTGCGTCGCGATCCCAATCGTTGATCGCGGCCGTCCAGTCCTCATCCAAGAAGGTGTCCAGGTCAACCTCTTCATCCAGGGCGCCTACTTCGACCAGCAAGTCCTGGGCCTCCGTCCAACGATCGATCTTGATCTCGCCGAATGTGGTCCCATCGAAGGGGACGAGGGTCTCCACTAACCCCTCGATCAGGAACGCCGCGAGCTCGGGCTCACGCCACGTCTCGGGATCGACTTCCTTCGTTACGGCTTCCGCAACCTCCGGTCGCTCGATGGCAACGAATGTCCCCTTGGCGATAGCTCGAAGGAACTTGACTGCATCGCTGTCCTCACCGAGAGCCTCGGCACGGAAGACGTAGCCACCCACCGGCAGGCCTTCGAGCGTCTCAGGGATCAGGTTCTCGGTCTCCAACCCGGCCTCGGCAAAGGCCGCGAAGTCGGCGAGGGTCCCGGTGTAAGCGTCGATCTCGCCTGTTCGCAGGGACTCGGCCACCGCCGGCCCTCCGGGACCGACCACGATATGTTCGACGTCGTCCAGGCTCAGCCCGACCTCCTGGAGTGCCGAGGCGAGTAGAGCTAGGTCTTGTTCGGGTGAAGCAAGCCCGATGGTCGCGCCTTTGAGGTCTGCCATCTCTTTGTACTCAGAGTCCTCCGGAACCACAACGCCGTAGATAAACGAAGTGCCGCCCGTTCGTTCGTCGTACGGCAGCCGGAGATTGTCACTTTTGGTAGCACCCGCCAGAGCATCACTTGCAGAGATCAGCGCCGTATCGGCATTGCCGTTCTCTATGAGCGCTGCCGCGTTGATCTGATCCGAGAGCGCCTCAACTTTGACGGTGAGGCCTTCCTCGTCGTAGAACCCGAGCTCACGCGCTATGACTTCGTTGAACGTGAACAATGAGTTTGGGGCGGGGCTCGCCAGGGTCAGCTCACCGGTCGATGTCCCACCTCCGGACGTGGAGCTTGACTCGTCGCCGTTGGCGTTGTTGTCGTCGCTTCCTCCGCACGCCGCTGCTACCAGCAACGTGACTGCAAGCAGCATGGCTAGCTGCAGTCGATAGCTTTTCCTTCGATCGTTCATCCTGGTCCTCCAGACCTAGTTGCGTGACGAGGCGACTACCGGTGACGGGGCGAGGGCGAGGCGTCGGGCAAGACGGCGCTCGCGACGCTTCGAGCGGGCGTCGAGTCCGCTCGGTCGGTGCCAGAACACGACCAACCGTTCGATCAGACCGACCGACGCGTAGAGCAGCAGTCCCATGACAGTCAGAACCACGATCACCGCGAATGCATCATCGAGGTTG
The DNA here is from genome assembly GCA_963777015.1 of uncultured Actinomycetes bacterium. GTDB lineage: Bacteria > Actinomycetota > CADDZG01 > CADDZG01 > WHSQ01 > JACCXF01. The sequence continues at coordinate 500,704 of CAVZOQ010000002.1, read as the reverse complement.
AGCGCATAACTGAACCTGGTAACGAGTAACCCGAGACCGACCTGGGCGGACACGAACTCGGCCACGACGGCGCCGGCAAGGGCAAGCGTGAGCCCGATCCGAAGACCAGCGAAGACCTGCGGGGCGGCCCCTGGAAGCAAAACGTTCGCGAACGTCTTGGCCCGAGAGGCTCCCAGGGACAGGAACAGTTCTTCAGCCTGCGGGTTCGGTGTAGACACACCACTAAGGGTGTTGACGAAGATCGGGAAGAACGAGATCAACGCGGCTACGACTACTTTCGACGTGATCCCGAAACCAAAGATGGAGATGATGATCGGGGCCAGCGAGATCATCGGCAACACCTGGAGCACGACCGCATAAGGCTGCACCATGTAGCGCAGGGTTCGCGACCAACCTGCAGCTAGAGCTAGAGAGATGGCGAACACGGCCGCAAGCGAAAATCCCGCCACGGTCTCGAACAAGGTGGTCCACAGGTGCTCCCAGATAAGACCGGTCGAGATCAACTCGTATGTCGAGATGGCGACCTCTCCCGGGCGCGGAATCAGAAGATCACTGATCCACCCACGGGTCTGCGCAACGTCCCAAAGAACGATCAACGACAATGCAAGGATCAGGGGGGCTACGAACTCGATCGGCCTCCGCGCTCGCCGCGCGTGCGTCCGTGGGGCGGACACCGAGGCACTATGCATGATGCGCTCAACCACGCGGACCGCGTTCCACAAGATGGTCACGGACCTGAGCTGTGATGTCCGTGAAGTCGGTCGATCGAACGAGATCAAGGGTTCGGGGTCGGGGCAGTGGTACAGGTATGTCTGCTGCCACCGTCCCCGGACGGGAGGACATGACCAATACCCGATCTGAAAGAAGCACGGCCTCATAGATGTTGTGCGTGATCAGGACCGTTGCGGAAGATGTCTTTTCGTGAACCTCTGCAAGCTGCTCATTGAGGTGCTCCCGCGTTAACTCGTCGACCGACCCGAACGGCTCGTCCAAGAGACGGACGGAAGCACCGGTCATCATGAGTCGTCCCAATGCCACGCGTTGTTGCATCCCCCCCGAAAGCTGTTCAGGGAAGCGAGATTCGAACCCTTCGAGTCCGAAGAGCTGAAGCCACCGCATGCCCTCGGTGATGTCATCGTTCGTAACTCGTCGGCGTAGCTTCACCGGCACCAGGACGTTCTCCAACGCGGTTTTCCACGCTAGAAGTGCCGGTACCTGAAACATGAGCCCGATCTCCTGACTGGGACCATCGACCGGTATTCCCAGAACATCCACATCGCCCGCGGTGGAGGGAACGAGGCCGCCGATGATGCGGAGCAAGGTCGACTTCCCACATCCGCTTGCTCCGACGACGGCTACGAATTCATCCTGCTCCACAGAAAAGGTGACATCACGAAGTGCCTCGGTGCCGTTTCCGAAGATCTTGCCGACGTTCCGCACGGAGACCGCCGGCGCACGTTGCACCGGATCGCCGACATTGCGTGGGTTTGCCGCTGACTCTTCATCCACAGGATGGGCCCTTGTGCTGTCCTGAACGAGCGATGAAAAGACAGATGTTTTCATGGTTCGTAGGTCCCACCCCTTCTTGGTGCGCCTGTTGAAACCATCGTAGAACCAGGCCAAAACTGCGCGCAACTGCATTCTTGATAAGAGATGGATTACTCAAACGCATCTATCTCGTCTCCCGACCAATCATTGCGCGCGAAGCAACTATCACTCTCGTGGCATGCATTTGAGATAGAGATCTACAGGCCGTAGGTTCAAAGGCCCCAAAACACACCGAGGAAAGACCCAAGCCTATGACTCAACCGGTTGACTACGAATCCGCCGATGGGATCGCGCAGATCAGACTCGAACGCCCCGACGAGTCCAATGCGATCAACCCAGAAGTCTTCTTCGACCTCGGCAGGGCTTACTACAAAGCCGAGCACGACCAAGCGACGCGGGCTGTAGTTCTTTACGGAGCAGGAGACGACTTCAGCATCGGAATCGATCCCGGCGCCTTCTTATTCATCCTGCTGAATCGTCGATTCAGTTTCGATGGAGAGGGACGCATCAACCCATTCGGCACGACGACGAGGTTGTCGAAACCACTCGTCGCGGCGGTACACGGCGAAGTCGGCGCGATGGCGAACGAACTGATACTGGCCGCCGACATCCGCATTGCAGCCGATACCACTACGTTCAGCCAGGGCGAGCCCAGTCGAGGGTCTACCCCGGCCGGTGGCGCGTCGATACGTTTACCGCTTGAAGTCGGCTGGGGCAACGCGATGCGATGGATCCTTACGGGCGAATCGTGGAGCGCGCAGGAGGCTCACCGCATGGGACTGATCCAGGAGGTCGTCCCACTCGGTGAGCAGCACGGCAAGGCACTAGAACTTGCTCAGACCATCGCCAAGCATCCTCCGCTAGGAATCAAGGAGACGCTGCGCATAGCGCGACAGGCGTATGAGGCGCAGGCCATGGCGACTTACCCAACTCTTCTCCCCGCTGTGAACGCCCTGATCGGCAGCAACGACTTTAAGGAACGCATCATGGCTAACAGAGAGGGTCGCGAGCCCAACTACACCGGAACCTAGGGACTAAGGACTTCTTCCACGTATCGAGCTACTCGCAACAATGATCGATCTGCCCAAGGTCGAGCCTCCAGACACACACCAACGGGCAACATGCCGAAAGTGGTCCCGGCGGGCAACGAGATCATCGGCAAACCGGAAACGCTTCCGGCCGTCGTGTTTCGCACGAGCACCATCCGCAACAGAAGGCTCTCCTCCCCCATGTTTACGACCTCCGCCCCAACAGCGGGCGCCACGATCGGACACGTTGGATAGACAAGGGCTTGCAGACCCAGCTCTTCGAATAGCCGGTGATAGATCCTCCTCAAGGCGGCCCGAGAGCGCTGAGCCGCCGCGTACGTTCTTGAGTCGATCGACCGTTCCTGGATAGCAGTAAGCAGCCCTTTCACATCGGGGCTGGTGGCCGCGTCCATGAGTTCATCCAGCCTTGGAGTCCGGCCGAATCGAGCGGTCGCGCGTGCCGTGATCAGACGCTCGGCTTCCCAGAGCACGAGCGAGATTCCCGGCGCGCTAGACAGCTCCGCCTCTCTAGGAACGTCTACGTCCACGAGTCGTACACCTGCTTCGACGAGCGACCCAAGGGTTCCATCCATGACACGCTTTACGTCACGATCGACATCCTTGAACCGAGAACGCACCACGCCGAGCACGACGTCGGGGGCGTCCGCCTGGAAAGCACTTGATTCGAGCGAGACGAGCTGGTCGATCGACTCGATGTCTCGTGTGGTTCGAGCATGGAAACCGATGGCATCCCGCGTCCAGCTGTGACGCCGGACGCCGTCCGTCGGATATCGACCTACCGTTGCGCGATAACCAACGACGCCGCAGAGCGAGGCCGAAACCAGCATCGATCCACTCGTATCAGTGGCCAGGCTCAGTGGGACGGTGCCCATCGCCACCGTCGCAGCGCTAGCGCCGCTGGATCCCCCGGCGATGCGAGTCGGGTCTATCGGATTCAAGGCAGGGCCTCCGGCACCGGTTGTGGCCGGAGCGAATGCGACCTCGAAGCTCGAGGTCTTACCGACGAAGGTCGCTCCCGCGAGGCGAAGGGTGGCAACGATCGCAGCATCGATCTCCGCGACCGTGCCACGGTCGATGGATGTCTCCGTATGAGTGGGCAGACCGACAGCGTCGATGCTTTCCTTGATGGCCATCGGGAAGCCCCCCAACGAACCTTCGGGTAGTTCAGTTTTCGGCTTGGCGGTCGCTGAATAGGTGTGGTGGCTGTCGGCTTCGAGTCGAGCTCCCTGTTGGACTACCGCGAGGGCCTGAAGCCGATCTGAAGCCGACATCCTCAGCCATGCATCGACCGCGCTTACATCGGACCCAACCATCCAGGGTCTTAGGAGTGTTCGGCGCGGTGGTCGTACACCCGTTTCATTTTGCCTTCGCTACGGAGCAACGAACCGGCGTCTTCCAGCGAGACGTCGACCTGCACGCCGATCCGTCCATGGATCGCTTTCTCAAGACTCTCGCGTCCGTTTTCGGAATCACGATCGGAAACTCCCGTCTTCCGCTCGACCTTCACAGTCAGCGCGTCCAAGCGCCCCTTAGTGTGGAGTTCCAATACGAAGTGTGGAGAGAGATCCGGAGTGCCGAGCACGACCTCTTCGATCTGAGTTGGGAACAGATTGACCCCACGAAGGATGATCATGTCGTCATTCCGCCCGGTGATCTTCTGGAAGCGGCGCATCGCCGGACGGGCCGTACCTGGTAAGAGTCGGGTCAGATCCCGAGTTCGATACCGGATGACGGGGAACGCCTCCTTCGTAAGTGACGTGAAGACAAGCTCGCCGACTTCACCCTCCGGCACCGGATTACCGTCCGGATCGATTACCTCAGGGAGGAAATGGTCCTCCCAGATGTGAGGGCCGTCTTTGGTCTCGACACACTCACAGCCGACGCCGGGCCCCATCACCTCACTGAGCCCATAAATATCGACCGCGTCGATACCGAGCCTGCTCTCAAGCTCTTCCCGCATCTCGTTACTCCACGGTTCGGCGCCGAGAACGCCGATCTTCAGACTTGTCGAGCGAGGATCGATCCCTTGCGCTTCCATCTCATCGATGATCGTGAGGAGGTAGCTGGGTGTGCACAAGATGGCGTCCGGCTCCAGATCGATGATGAACTGGACCTGACGCGGCGTGAAACCACCCGACATTGGGATCTCCAATGCCCCGAGAGACTGGATGCCTTGGTGGGCTCCGAGCCCGCCCGTGAATAGGCCATAGCCGTAAGCGTTGTGAACCTTCATCCCCGGCCGGACACCCGAAGCAAGCAGGGACCTCGCCATCACTGTCCCCCAGGTCTCCAGGTCGCGACGCGTGTATCCCACGACAGTCGGGCGCCCGGTCGTCCCCGACGAAGCATGCACGCGTATCACCTCATCCATCGGGACGGCGAACATCCCGAACGGGTAGGTCTCCCGGAGGTCGTCCTTAGACGTGAAAGGCAATCGTCGCAAGTCGTCGAGACTCTGGATCGAGTCCGGCGATAGTCCCTCGGCATCAAGCTTCGCTCTGTAATGGGGAACTCGCTGGTAGACCCGCCCGACCGTCTCTCGAAGTCGTTCGAGTTGAAGCCTCTCCAGCTCCCCGCGATCCAGGCGTTCGGCTTCGTCGAGGTGAGGCGAAGTCATTACTGGGCCAGCACTCGTTCGATCACCTCACCCAACGAGAAGAGCGCGTCGTCTCCGAAGAAGGGGCCTTCAAGGTTCATCCCGACAGGGATACCGGCTTCGGTCTGGCCGCCGGGGATCGACAAGATCGGTACTCCGGCCACCGTCGCCGGACCGACGTTGCGTGTGATCGTAGGGAACAGCGGTTGCTCGTCGCCGTTGACGAGTACAACGTCATCCTCTCCAAGGGGCGGGGGGAGGACCGGACAGGTAGGCACGATGAAAGCATCGAATCCCCCATCGGCGAAGACGTCTGCATAGGTTCGTCGCAAGGAAGCACGCGAGGCTCGAGCCTTCTCATACACCTCCGGGGGCAAGGGATTCTCGGCGATCATCGTGCTTATCCCAACAACGTCCGGTGAGCTGAGGAAGGGGACCACGTCGGCGAAGCCCTTGATGGAGGCGCCACGTGCGGCCACAGCCGCTTCGGCGACCGTTCTCTCGCACTCGAACAGCACCAGCTCCATACCCGCACCGTTCCCGATCGCGAGGTCGTCGGCGATGTCCACGTCGACGAGCGTGGCGCCCACACTTCGAAGTTTCGCGAGGGCCTTCTCCATCACCGCCTCCACGGCCCCGTCGAGTCCCTCGAAACGAGACTTCGGGACCCCCAGTTTCAGGTCGGAGATCTCCCTGGGCGGAGCGCCTCCGCTCCTCGTGATGATCTGATCAACGGCGCGGGCATTACGAACCGATCGAGCATGGATGCCGATCGTGTCCCGGGTCCAAGAGAGCTTCACCACCCCATCACTCGGATAGCGCCCCGTAGTTGGCCGATATCCGACCACTCCGCAGAACGAAGCCGGGACCGTTACCGAACCTCCGGTATCCGTGCCGAGACTGAAAGGGACGGTGCCGAGCGCGACGGTGGCGGCACTGCCTCCGCTAGATCCACCCGTCGACAGATCCTGGTCGATGGGGTTCCGACAAGCGCCGTAGGTAGCGTTGTTAGAAGTGACCCCGAACGCAAGCTCATGCATGTTCGTCTTTCCAACAACCACTGCACCTGCTTCTCGCAGCAGGCCGACCACAGTCGAGTCCGCATCCGGCACGAAACCCTCTAGCAATGGGCTCCCCGCGGTCGTCGGCATACCGGCAACATCTATGTTGTCCTTCACCGCGAACGGGACTCCGGCCAGTTCGCCGCCATCGGAGGTCTCCGCTTTGCCGGCTACGTGCGTGTATAAGGAGTGCGATTCGGTGGTTGATGAGGCCGCGGCGAGTGCCTCGTCGATGTCCCCCTTCATGTCACTACGGTGACGGCGAACGGCACCATTCCCTTGGTCATCACGAAAGGCCCCACTAAGAGGATCAGAGCTTCCGTCCCGCGAGCCGTTTGTATATCCCCTAGATCGAGCACCTGCTCGTCGGGCCAGCCTAAGTCGTTCAACAACCGTCTCGTCGTGTCCTTAGCGGACTGATAATCGCCGGAGATGAAAACCGTCGCCGGGGAGGAGAGAGCACCCGGATTTGTCATCACGGGGAAGAGCACAGTGTTCAACGTCTTCACGACCTTGGTTTCAGGCAGCGCTTGGTGCAGTTCCTCACCCAGGCTCCCATTCGGATACACGAGGCCGCCAGGCGCGCCGCTGGGGCCCCGCACGGTCGCATTCGAAACATCGATCAAAACCTTGTCGGTTAGCTCTTCACGAAGGGCTTTCATCCTCTCTAGCGAGGACTCCCCGGGAGTGGCATTGATAACCACATCGCTCGACGCGACGGCTTCCTTGACGGAGGTGACACGAACAGCGCTGTCCTTGAAGTTGTCCAGGCTCGCATCGGGGTCACGGCTCCCAACGGTGACTTCATGCCCGGCTGCGGCTAATTTGGGTGCAAGCGCCTGGCCGACTCGGCCCGATCCGAGGACCGCGATGGATGCCATGTCTCGACCTCCTCCCGCCGCTCCCATCCCTGTTGAAAGAGCGGCCGGATTTCATCGTAGGGGTGCCCATAACTGCGCACAACTGCATTCTTGATAACGAAGGATTTACACGCATGCACTCCATTCGATCGGTCACGGGATCGAAGACAGCACTTCTACCGCGGCCGGATGCAGGGCGGGTGCGGACGCCAGGAAGTTGGGACTGCTGAGGTTCCAGGGCTTGCCGGCGACATCTGAGACGATCCCGCCTGCCTCAGAGACAAGCAACGCACCGGCTAGAAGCCCCGATCTCACCTGGCTGAACTGCCAAAACGCCTCCATGCGACCTGCAGCTACGTGAGCCAGCAGCAGCGTGGCCGGTACCGACGCTCGAACGACGAGGGCCCTATTCAGCATCGCCGTCATCGACAGTCCGATCCTCTTGAAGGTCTCGGCAGACTCGCCCGGGCGGGCCTGTCCTGTGCCAACCATCGCCCCGCTGAACTCGGTCTTCGTAGACGTGCGAAGGGCCGTTCCGTCGAGAGTCGCTCCGCCGCCACGAACGGCGGCGTACAGCTGATCGGTCAAAGGTAGGTAGACGGTCGTAACCGTGGGTGAGTTGTCGCGGACCAATGTTGCCGTTACCCCCCAGTCGGGTATCCCGTGACAGTGATTGATGTTGCCCTCGACGGGGTCGGCGACCCACCACTCGCCTTCAGCCAGAGGACCGCTCTCCAACTCATCTTCGACCCACCCTGAGCCGGGGCGCAGCTCCATGAGGCGAGGCTTGAGATATTCCAATGAAGCCGCGTCGTTGGCATAGATGGCCGAGACAACATCATCTCGACCCCGATACTCCGGAACGTCCGGGTATCTCGTAACCATATGGATCCCGGCGGATCGAACGGCCTCGATCATCCTGGGCAGAAGTTCGCGATCCCGATCGACGGTGGGATTGGGTCTGCCTATGGCGTCATCGATCGGATTGTCCTGCAGGTCCATGACCGATCCCATGCTGTGAGAGAACGAGAGTCGAATCTAGGCCCCCGCCCGCTTAGCGGCAAGTGCAATAACAGCAGCAGGATCGATGCCTCCAACGCACCTAATTGAAACGCAGGTCTCATCGATATAGATTGCAGCTTATGCAGGTAGACCTCAATCTCCTGACCGCACTGGATGCACTACTCGAGAACGGGAGCGTCGCCGGAGCCGCCGACCAGCTCCTTCTCTCTGCGCCGGCAATGAGTCGCACCTTGGGCAGGATCCGCCGCACGACGGGTGATCAGATCATGGTTCGCACCGGTCGGACGATGACCCCAACTCCATACGCGGAATCGATCCGGGATGAGGTCCATGAGCTGGTCAGGCGCGCACACGCCGCCCTCCGACCCAACGTCGAGTTGGATGTTGCGACGATCGATCGCACGTTCACGCTACGCGCCAATGAGGCGGTTGTTTATGAATTGGGCGCACGGCTGGTTGCAAACGTGAGGAAGCGGGCCCCGAACGTCGCCTTTCGTATCCTGGCAGAGCCGAGCACCGACACGGGCGAACTTCGCCAAGGGCTCGTTGATCTTGAGATCAGCGCGAGTAAGTCCGAGCTTCCAGAGCACAACGATGAAGTGATCGGCGTGGACAGGCTGGTCGTCGTGTTCAGGCGTGGGCACCCAACTCGGGACAGGAAGCTGACGGCGAAGCGCTTCGCAGAGGCCGATCACATACTGGTGTCCCGGAGGGGTCATCTCTCGGATCTGATCGACAAACACCTTGGCGACCTTGGGCTCTCTCGACGGGTCGTGGCATCCGCACCGACAAGTAGCGCTGCACTTCACGTCGTTGCAGAGACGGACTTGCTTGTGGTCGTGCCGGGCCAGATGTGTCGCCTTCAGATCAAGTCACTCGGCCTCGACTCACGAGAGCTGCCATTCCGACTTCCGGGTCCCAAGCTCTTGATGACATGGCATCAACGTAGCGATGATGACCGGGCCCACGAATGGCTGCGAGATCAGTTCCGCGCCGCGGCAGCCGAGATCTACGGGCACTAGCTGCACTGCCTGGCCCGACCTGACAGGTCTGACCCATCAGTCTCCAAAAGAAACCCCCTGTCACCAGGGGGTTTTGTCTGAGCGGGCGACCAGATTCGAACTGGCGACCCTCACCTTGGCAAGGTGATGCGGCCGAACGCGACGCCTGCGGTTTCTCGTGTTTCCCCTGCTCAGAGCGACTTTCCATCTGGACACCGATGGACACGAATGGACGCTCTTTCCCTAATCCTGCTGCACGTTTGCTGCACGCCGGGACCAGCGGGAGGACCCCGGACGGATAAGGCGGGATTGATAGTCCTGCCCTCGAGCGAGGAGGTAGCGGATGGATAGCACCAAGCAAGATGCTGGGGAGCGTGAGGGTATCTCGATGCCCGTGAAGTTCCCGGAGATGGTCGGGACGATCGAGCTTCGAGTACGCGCTCGGCAGACAGCTCGAGAGCTTTCGGGAGCGCCGCGGGAGAGGGGGGGAGTCAGCTCGGCGAGATGGCCACCCCAGTGATCCAGGCGTCAGTGTAGATGACGCTACTTCCATAAGGGTCGGCGCACTCGATGGCGAAGGTGTACGTTCCGGCAGGGAAGGCACCCGTCATGCCGATCAATGAGAGTTCTTTCCCATTGCCGTCCGTGATGACTTCCACAGCGCCAGACCAGACGACCCCTCCCCAACGGCATTGGGCTCTGCCGGAGCCGTAAGAGGATGCGCCCGTTCAGCAGCACGCGCGTGGGAGTCGGCAGGGTCATAGCGAGCTGGACGCAGCGGACGTACGTCGAGGTGTCTGGGTTGCAGGCATCCTCGCCGTCCGGCGTGGCAGCGGAGCGGCCCAGCCCGCCGAGCGTGGCGCTCGGGACCTGGGCGAGCGTCGACTCATTTATCGTCCCTCCGGTAAGCGCGTTGCTCACGACGTCTGCCGCCTTGACGGCCCCCCCGTTCTTCAGATCCGCGCTGACGAGAGAGCCGTCGACGACGTCCGAGCTGTTGACGATGAGATGTGTTGCGTAAGCAGTGCCCGTTCCAAGAACTAGGAAGAGCGTTAGGGTCGAGACGACGTTCGCGTAGTAAGTCGTTTCCGGAGCTGGCGCAGCACGGGTCCCCCCTTATCCTCGTATGACTTGGGTAGCGTAGGACCCTCTAATTCCCAGTTCAATGGGGTTTGGCGGAAATCGGCCGGTCTGAGGGATCAGGGGCTTTGTCATTCCAGGTTTTGAGGCTGTACCGGATGCTTTGGCACTTGGGGACCTTGTACCGGATCTGAGGCCTCCTAGCGCGTCCCCGCTAAGCCTTCCGGGACCTGAGAAGTCGCTCAGATCGACGGGGTTCGCCGCACCTGTCTGAACGACGAACCATCCCCCGCCGCGCTTGCGGGTGATGCCTCCGTCGACTCACCCACGTTACCCTGCCGGCATCCGCCAACCTATGAGTACTCAAGTGGAACGATGGCTGCTCCCTCTGCTTCAGTATCCCAACCGGCGTACTCGGCGTCCGCGCTTTCATGTCCTCAAAGAGGAGCACCATGCGGTCCAGGTACCAGAGCTTGCCTCCGTGAACGATCACTATGCCGGCAACTACAGCCAGGACGTTTAGAGAGACCAGCCCATAGGCCAGCGAGACCATTCCGATGGTGGAGTACACGTTCGCCACATTAGGAACCCGAGAGCTGAACTGCTCGGGAATGTCGACCGCAGTCCGGTTTGACCAGATGCGCTCGCCTAAGACGGCCTTGGATGCCCAGTTCTTGGTTGACCTCGGTTCTTTGAATAGCAGTGGGTTAACCATCATCCAAATCAGGGACAGGCCGAGCGGAATAAGGCAGTACCAACCGATCCAATCGCGGCTCCAGATCGAGACTGCGATCAGCGACAAGACGCTGAATCGGGTCCAGACGCTGACGGGTTGGCGTGGCGCATCCAGTTCTCGCCCTCGAGGCCAAAGAGCTTGGCCATCTTGCGTTCCTTTGTTGCCTTGGGCTGCTCCCAGGTCGGTTCGGTGGAGTGCCCCTTTACGTCCCGTTGTTCAGTTTCCATAGGACACCTCTCTCTCTTTACGGCCACCCAGCCTCGTTTGCAGTAGACACCTACGCTTGCAGCGTTGGAAGGGGGAAAGTTTCAAGCCCATCTAGCCAAGGCGAGCAATGTCCGCGCGCTGCTTGTCGGAATCGCGCGAGTGACGGGGAATCAAGGACGTTCCTTCAACACTTATCCGCCCCCGGTTCGCCCTGAGCGTCTGGACATTTGATTCTCCAAGTCCTGGGCAACTCTGGAAGTGAAGCGACGGGACGCAAAGCGGAGAGACAACAGGCCCAGCCGGATTTCATCCGCCGGGCCTCTTGTTTCCCACCTTGATGTCGTTGGGTTCCCGGACGCTTCCCCCTTGTTCTTCCAGGTGGCTCACGCGACCCGAGCACACGAGGCTGCCTAGACCGGCGCAAAGGTGCCTATCTGGCAGCCCCGCTGGGAGAGAGAATCGAGTCAGGCCTTTAAGGGAAAGACCTTTATCACCTTTGTGGTTGCATTCATCACCGCGCGGTCGTAGCCGGCCCCGCAGGGCTTTATGACAGCGACGGTTCCGGGGGGTCCGTGGCGGTACGCAGACCGCGACCAACTGCCCGGCCCCGACCGTGAACAACCTCCCCTGCATCAAGTACGGGTTCAAAGATGGGCCGGTCCCTCTCCCCGGAACACCGACGACGATCGCCATCCTCCCGCTGGGGAAGGGCAAGTACGTCATCAACGCCAAGCTCTTGTCCAACAGCGGTGGCTTCACAACCCTGTCCTTATCAGCCGCCTGCCAGTTGTTGCCGGCCGAATTTCGACTGGCCAAGCAGAGCCTCCCGCCCACGAACACGAATGGGATTCAGCAACTCTCGACGGAACGATGAGTCTCACCGTCGCCAACACATTCACCTCCGCCGGATCCGCCGAGCTCAAGTGCAGCGGCGACACGTTCTCCGGCGACCCTGGTATTTCGGCTCACTTCATCAAGATCACCGCGTCAGAAGGTGGGGACCCTGATCAGGTGAATATGTAACAACCGGCAGGCCCAGTTGACGAAAAACCGAGACCGGGGCTTCTTCGTCCGGGACGCGCTAACCCTTAAGCGACTAGCCCGACACCGAGGTGACCGCGCCAATTGACAGCGAGATGCCACCAACTGGAACAAGCGAGAGAGCATTTGGCTGCTCAGAGCGGGTGACGCGATCGATAAGAAGAAGCCAAGCGGCATCACGATCGGTGGGAGAACGAGCAGCAAACGGACCAGCCACGAAACGCCACTCGAAAAGCCCGCTTGATCTACGTACAGCATCCCCAGAACGCGAGGATCAGCAGAACTCCGGCGTGTGCGTGACCAGCTCTCCACAGGTCTTGACGGACGGCGTTGTCAAGTAGCCCGCACGCGACCCCAAATAAGGCGCAGCAGCATAGCTCCCCCGAAGGCGACGCCGTACGTAATCAATAGGATTCCTGCCGTGCGGGCGGACTCTTCGGACATGGCGCGGACCCTCCCTCCCGTCGCTGTGTCTGCCTGACAGTACTCCCGAGTCTCGACCGTCACGTTTCAGCCGCATGCGAGGGAAACAGTTCGCAACTTCTCGTTTGGCGCTCCTGGGGGACCCCGCCAGATGTGCCAATCCAGTTATGTCCCCCTACGTGGTCCCCAATCCGATGCGCTCTCCCACCGCACCGACTCTGTTAGGTTTCGCCGCCCTGTGCCGTCGAGTTTCATCACGTAGACGTCAGCGTTGCCTGCATCGCCGCTCCCGGGAAACCGTCCGGCCTGAATCCTTCTGCCGTTCGGAGAGAACGAGCACGAGAGCCACTTGCGCTTGTCCCCACCGTGCGTGATGCGGCCCAGCCCTGTGCCATCGGGGTGAACTAACCCGATATTGCCACGTGTCTCCGATTGCTCCTGGTGCGGAAGGCGAGCCAGCGCCCGTTGGGCGACCAGTCCGGCTGTGCGGCGTCTAATCCACCAAGGCGTTACGCGCCTCGCTCCCGTCCCGTCCACGCCGAATGTGAAGATGGCCTGCTTGCCCCTCTTGTTGTCAATCCGTTCGAACGCCAGCCGCTTGCCGTTCGGAGCCACCGTGGGAGCGTAGTCTTCATATCGGTGAGACGTCGCGCACGTCGCATTCTTGTGAGTAACCCGTCGAGCATGCGCTGCCATTCGCTCGCATCACGTAGATGGACATGAGGTTAGTCGAACCCATCCCCACACAACTCACGCTGGAAGGCGAGGCGCTTTCCCCCCGGCAGCCAAGAAGCATAGCCATCGCCACACATTTCCCGCACCCAGTTGAGAGATACGCTCCGGTTCGCTCCGCTCGCTCGGACCTTGAAGAGTCGACTGGAGCCCTTCTCCCTTTGGAAAACGATCCACCGCCCGTTCGGTGAGTAGTCGGGTTCGTCCGTGACGACCCTTCGATCGGGGTGGGTCAGCTTACGCGAATTTGTTCCGCGCCCGCGAGATCGTAAAGATAGCGCCTCGAGTCTGGGCATCATTGAGATAACGCCTGAATGCGATCCTGCCGTTGCGGCCGCGGAAGGTGGCCTGAGCGGGCAAGGCACCCACAAGCAGAATCAAAATCGTACCAGTTACCACAGCTTCCTCACCAAAGCCATCGTGACTCACCTGTCCTCCCGAGCCCGTGAACACTCCTCAACACGAACTATTTCACAAGCCTGAGCAGGCTGCTTCGTCTTCAGTCCGCTCTCCGTTTCCCACCGCACTAAGCGACGTGACGACCGTGGCGTCTAATACCGTGTCGCTCGCGGGCGTCACAGCCAACAGCATGGTCATGGCGACGTGCAGCGCACCGGAGGCTGGTGGCTGCCCCCCTTGAGGAGGTCCCTTTCCTCCGTGATGCCTCAGAAAGTCTGCGGTCCAACCTGGTCAGTCCCCTCGGCTCGCCATCATGTTTGTCGCACATATGCCGCACGTTGGCGTACAGCGCAACGCCACCCAATCGGTAAACTAGAAAAGAGACCTCTGACCTGCGCTTTCACAGAGCGGGCGACCAGATTCGAACTGGCGACCCTCACCTTGGCAAGGTGATGCTCTACCACTGAGCCACGCCCGCAGATGGGCCATTGTAGTGGCCACGGGCTACTGAGGCTAGCGGCCGGTGCTCCCGAATCCGCCCTGGCCACGGACCGATTCCGGCAGCACGTCAACCGGCTCGAGCTCCACCCTCTCGACCGCCTGGACCACCAGCTGGGCCACCTTCTCGCCTCGCTTGATGTAGATCGGAGCCGAGGGATCGAGGTTGGCCACCAGCACCTTGATCTCGCCCCGATACCCGGAGTCGATCAGCCCGGGGGCGTTCACGAGCGCCAGCCCCTCGCGCAGGGCACGGCCGGAGCGCGCGTGTACGAAGCCGGCGAAGCCCTCGGGGATCGCCACCGCTATACCCGTGGGGACGGCCGCACGCTCTCCCGGCTTGAGCGTGAGATCTTCGGCGGACAGCAGGTCCAAGCCGGCGTCACCGTTGCGTGCGTAGGTCGGAAGTGGAAGTCCCTCGTCGAGCCGCTTGACCGGGATCCTCATTCCTCTCCCCCGTTCGTGTGCTTCGGGGGGGACTTCTTGAGTAGAGAACCCAACTCGCGTTCGAAGTCGTCGAGTTCCTGGAAGTCCTTGTAGACCGAGGCGAAACGGAGATAAGCGACCTCGTCGAGATGGCGCAACCTCTCGAGCACGTCACGGCCCACCTCGGAGGTCGGGACGGGCCTACGACCATCGGTACGCATCGCATCCTCCACGTCGTCCACGATCGACTCGATCTCGGCCATTGAGACCGGCCGGTTCTTGCACGCGCGCTTGATGCCCTCGACCACCTTCGCCGAATCGAACGGCTCTTCCACGCCGTTGCGTTTCACGACGATCAGGGGGACCTCTTCGGGGCGCTCGAATGTCGTGTAGCGGCGCGTGCAAGCGAGGCATTCACGACGTCGGCGGATCGTCCGGCCTTCCTCGGCGAGGCGCGATTCGACGACCTTGTCCTCTTCAGCGGAGCAGTAAGGGCAGCGCACTATCGGTCCCTAGCGGTCAGACCGCCTGTGCCCCGTCGTCGCGGATCTTGCGCAGTTGCTCGTGGAGCTCGCGCACGCTCGCCTGGTAGTCCTCGAGCTCGGCGGGCTCGACTGGCTCGATCTTCTTCTTCGAAACGGTCCACTTCACCGACTCTTTCCGTTCGGCGCCGCACAGAGGGCACGAGTTGGAGCTGAGCTGTAGCTCAGCTCCACACTCGGCACAGTTCTTAGCGGCCATCGTCTAGCCCGCTCCTAGGAGCACCCGCTGGTCGAGCCGCAGGCCGGGCAGGCGAAGCAGGAGCCGGCCGGCTGCATCTGGACGCCGCAGGTCCCGCAGAAGGGCAACGATCCGGCGTGTGCATCCGCCACGGGACCCAACACCATCACGCTCTCGGTGCTTCCGCCGTTCGTGTGTCCGTTCCCGTTGCCGTTCGTCTCCTCCTCGGCCCCCGGGTCGAGCTTCGACTCGATCTCGGTCACGCGCTCACCCGAGGTGCGGATGTTCAGCGCATGTCTCTCCTCGGGCGTCAGATACTCGAGCGCCAGCAGGCGGAACACGTAGTCGAGCACCGAGGTCGCGATCCTGAAATCGGGGTCGTCGGTCATGCCCGATGGCTCGAATCGTGTGTTCACGAACTGCTTGACGTAGGCGGAGAGCGGGACCCCGTACTGAAGGCCCATCGAGATCGAGATGGCGAACGCATCCATGATCCCGGCCAGCGTCGACCCTTGCTTGGCGACCTTAAGGAAGATCTCTCCTACGGTCCCGTCGGGGAACTCGCCGGTCGTGATGTAGCCCTCTGTATCGGCCACCCGGAACTTGAAGGTTCGGGCGCTGCGGCGCTTGCCGAGGCGACGCCGCACCGGCTCCGGCAGGTCCGTCACTGAGGTCTCCACCTTGGTGACGTCCTTCTTGGTCGCCGACAGAGGCTGACCGACCTTGCAGTTGTCACGGTAGAGAGCGAGCGCCTTCAGGCCCAGCTTCCATCCTTCGATGTAGGCGTTCTCGACGTCCTCGACCGTCACGTCCTCAGGCAGGTTGACCGTCTTGCTGATGGCGCCGCTGATGAACGGCTGCACCGCCGACATCATCTTGATGTGACCCATGTAGTGGATCGAGCGGTCTCCCATCGCAGTATCGAACACGGTCATGTGGTCGTCACGAAGATGCGGTGAGCCGATCACGTGCGAGTTGTCGTCGATGAACGCCACGATGTCCTTGACCTGGTTCTCGTCGTAGCCCAGCTTGCGGAGCGCCCGGGGCACCGTCTGGTTGACGATCGACATCGTTCCGCCGCCGACCAGCTTCTTGGTCTTCTTGAGCGCCAGATCCGGCTCGATCCCCGTGGTGTCGCAATCCATCAGGAGCCCGATCGTCCCCGTGGGAGCCAGCACCGTCGCCTGTGCGTTGCGGTACCCGTTGGTCTCGCCGAGGGCCACGGCCTCGTCCCACGAGGTCCTCGCCGCGTCGACCAGCTCGGCCGGAGCCAGCCCATCAGGGATCTCGTAGGCCGCGTCACGGTGCTTGTTCATCACACGGACGTGGGGCTCGCGGTTCGCCTCGTACTCCTCGTAGGGGCCGACGCGCTTCGCCATCTTGGCCGAGGTCGCATAGGCGTGCCCCGTCATCAGCGCTGTGATCGCAGCCGCCCACGCACGGCCCTCGTCCGAGTCGTATGCGAGTCCCGAAGCCATGAGCAGCGCCCCGAGGTTCGCGTAGCCCTGACCCAGCTGACGGAAGCGACGCGAGTTGTCCGCGATCGCCACGGTCGGGTAGGAGGCGAAGCCGACCGAGATCTCCTGTGCAAGGAACATGACCTCGACCGCATGCTTGTAGCCGGCGACGTCGAACACGTCCTGATCGCTTACGAACTTCATCAGATTCAACGAAGCGAGGTTGCAACTGCTGTTATCGACGTGCATATATTCGGAGCAGTTCGAGACGACGAGCCCGTTGACGATGTAGGAGTGATTCACCGGTTCGGTGAGGTTGTACGTCAGCTCGTACCCATCGCTTTCACGACTCAGGAGGCAAGCGGCTTTCGACACGTAGCGCGTGTGCCCTTCGACCATCGCCTCGACCGTGGCGGCTTTACGGCGGAGCCCGAAGCCAACGAGGCCGGCGAAGGTCTCGATGCTCTTGCCCGCGATGCGCAGGTCGAATGATCCGCCCTCGCTGCGATAGGTGACCGCAGACCCGTCCTTCCTCGTGTACTCGAACGAGCGGTCCCTCTTTCCAGTGACGTCGTAGACCCGCGAGTAGATGCCGAGAGTGGTTAGCAGCAGCTGAGCGCCACGGAGAAGCTCCTGGGACTTGCTCCCCAGGCCCACGTAGCGGGTCCCGTTCTTGCCATCCGAAGCGCATCCATCGGCGTCGAACAGACCCTGCAGGAACGCCCGCACGACCTCTTCCGGCGCCTCGAACAAGCTCCACGGGACCTCTTTCTCGGCGGCCTTCACCGGCTTCACGCCGAGGGCCTCGATGAAACGGGCGAACGGTCCCCTGCTGAGTCGCAGCTGTACGGTGCCGTTCTCCTGGATCGAGGGCTTCGGCGCGACGCCTCCATTGATCTCGGTGAGGAGGTCGAGGTGCCTCGGGAGGATCTCGTCCCTGTCCTCCGCCGAGCCGTAGATCGTCGATACCGTGTTGCCCGAGATGCATCCATCTCCGACCAACCACCCCAGGTAGTGAGCGAACTCCTCGGACCACTTCTCGGGGAGGCTGAGCTCGGTCGAATGCGTGCCCTTCGCTGCGTATGAGCGCCAGGAGGTAGATACGGGCAACGAGCGACTCGCCATCGTCGCCGGTACTCGCCGGTCGAGAGAACGGATCGTGTCGTCGAAGCTCAGCTCATCCGCGTGGACCCAACCACGGTTGTCGGTCCAGAACCGGTGGTTCGGGGTGCAGCGAACCTCACGGCCATCGCTAAAGCGAAGCTTCAGGACCTCGTTGGTGCCGGTGACCATGAATTGAGTTGGACGGGACAAACGGATCGTGTCCTGTGGCTCGTCGGGGTTCGTGGCGTCGTGCGTGTAGACCTCGAAGGTCTCGCCATCGGTGACCGACCGCACCATGTCGTCGAAGCGGACCAGACCCTTGTCGGTGTGGACCCGGGCGTCGCCGGTGAAGCAGGGATTAGATCCGTTGATGCGGCCCGAGTTCGGCGACGTGTGCCAGTCGTTGATCGTCGTGTCGTACTGCATCCCGGGATCCGCACAGTCCCACGCGGCCTCGGAGATCTCTCGCAGCAGCTCCTTGGCCTTGAGCGTCTGGACGCTCTCGCCGGTGGTCACGGCCTTCAGGTCCCACTCCCGGTCCTCGAGAACCGCCTGCATGAAGTCATCTGTCACGCGGACCGAGTTGTTCGCGTTCTGGTACTGGATCGAGTGCGAGTCCTTGCCGTCCAGGTCCATGTCGAAGCCGGACTCGCGCAGGGCGCGCGCCTTGCGCTCCTCGAGGGCCTTGCACCAGATGAAGTCTTTGACGTCCGGGTGGTCGACGTTGAGGATCACCATCTTGGCGGCGCGTCGTGTCGCACCACCAGACTTGATCGTGCCGGCCGACGCATCGGCGCCCCGCATGAACGAGACCGGGCCGGATGCGGTGCCCCCGGACTTCAGACGCTCCTTCGAGGAACGGATCGCCGACAGGTTGATGCCGGCCCCCGAGCCGTGCTTGAAGATCGTGCCCTCTTCGACGTACCAGTTCAGGATCGAGTTCATCTCGTCCTCGACAGAAAGTATGAAACAAGCTGAGACTTGCTCCTCTCCCTTCGGGCGCCAGCCGACGTTGAACCACACCGGCGAGTTGAAAGCCGCTTTCTGGGTGACGAGGAGGTGGGTGAGCTCGTCCTTGAAGATCTGTGCTTCGTCGGCGTCGGAGAAGTAGCCGCGCTCGAGTCCTTCTTCGAAGTAGCGGTGGACGACCCGGTCGATCATCTGCTTGACGGAGCGCTCGCGCTGGGGGGTGCCGAGCGTGCCGCGGAAGTACTTCTGGGATGCGATGTTCGTGGCGTTCTGCGACCAGGAGCGCGGGACCTCGACGCCCTTCTGCTCGAAGGCGACCTCGCCCGTGCGGAAGTTCTGGATCATGGCATCACGGAGCTCCCACTCGATCTCGTCGTATGGGTGGACCCCTTCGCTCGTGAAGTGGCGCCGGATCCTCAGATCCGCGTCACCGACGGTCGAGCCGGCCGTCGTGCGGGTGTCCTGCGGCACGTCCTACTCCCCCTTCCTGGGCGGACGCCTGGAGCCAGCGTCCCTGATCAATTCTCCCATGCCCGTACCGGCTTATCACCAGATATAGGGCCCCCCGGAGCTTCCACCACTACATGTGGGGTAACTGCGTGGTTGAAATTACGCCTGTGTAACGGCCGGGTCAATAGAAGATGAGGAGAAAGCGCGACTATTTCGGGAGCTTTAGCCGTTCTCCGGCGAGGGGGGCGCCCTGGAGCCCGTTGAGCTCGAGGATGGCGTCCACGTAGGCCCGCCGATCGATCCCATCGGGGGCGTATCGCTCGGCCAGATCCCAGACGGTCTCCCCCGCGCCGATCGTCACCCTGGCGGGAGCGCCGGAGCGAGAGGCGGGGGCGACCCCTCCCGGACCCGTGGCGAGGACCAGAGCGGCCGTCAGCAGCAGGACCATCACCCCCAGGACGAGGCGGCGCCTGGCGACCGCCCGCCGCCGGGCGGAGTCTGGCCGGGGCCGGCCGACGGCACGGTTCGGGAAAGGGAGCACGACGGCGCCCGGCCCCTCCACCAGCTCTTCTCGTACCATCGCCATCTCGGATACCCCCTGAGTCGTCGATCCGTCCCATGCCTGCCACGTTAGGTGGGGGGTGTGACAGAAACCGGCCCTCTGAAGCCTCGTCTGCTTGGCCCCTGCCATCCAGCCCAATGCCATCCCGCCTTACCAAACGTACGTTCGATACCATAGTCGAACGTCTGTTCGTATGCAAGGGGTCCCATCGAACACACGTTCTTGATTCGAGGGAGCCGGTCGTCTAAGGTGGGGCGAACACGCGTTCGTACGAGCCGACGAAGGGGAGGGGCAGCCAGATGGTCGAGGGACTGACGGAGAGACAGCGCCAGACGCTCAGCTACATCGCCGAGGCCGTCGCGGATCGCGGCTATCCCCCGTCGGTTCGAGAGATCTGCGAGGAGCTCGGGCTCGCCTCCAGCTCCACCGTCCATTCCCACCTTCAGGCTCTGCAGCGGAAGGGCTACATCACCATCGACCCGACGAAACCGAGGGCCATCGAGGTCCATTTCGATTCCGACACCGGGCTCAATCAGGATCGCCGCCCGACCAGGTCGGTGCCTCTATTGGGCCGGATCGCCGCAGGCACGCCGATCATGGCGGAAGAGAACGTCGAGGACATCTATCCGATGCCCGCGGACCTCGTCGGCGACGGCAACATCTTCATGCTCGAGGTCGCCGGGGAGTCGATGGTCGACGCCGGGATCTTCGACGGCGACTTCGTGATCGTCCGTCAACAGCCGACGGCCCACTCGGGCGAGATCGTGGCGGCGATGGTGCCCAGCGAGTACTCGGACACCCCCGAGGCAACGGTCAAGACGATCCGGCACCGAGGCTCGGCGATCGTGCTCGAACCCGCCAACGAGAACATGGAACCCTTCGAGGCACCTCCCGGCACCGAGATCCTCGGCAAGATCGTGGGGGTCTTCCGGAAGCTGTAGCGCTAAGCGCCCACGGACGCGCCCGCTCCGACCTCGAACAGGCTGTACGCGCGCTGGATCACCGTCTGAGCCACGTTGCGCACCTGGATCCCACCGGGGGTGACCCCCTTCTCCGATCCATGATGTGCATGTCCATGGACGACGAGGTCGGCGCCGGCGGCGTCGATCGCTTCGGCCAGCAGGTAGCTGCCGAGGAACGGATGCATCTGTAGCGCTTCCCCTTGCACGGTCGCCTCGATGGGCGAGTAATGGAGCAGCGCGATGCGCCTCTCGGTCGTCAGGCCGTCGAGGGCCGCGCGCAACGCTTCGGCGGATTCCCGCGTGTGCCGTATGAACGCCTTCATCTGCGGCTCCCCGAACTCGCCCCACGACGTACCGGTGGAGAAGCCTCCGGCGAATCCCTTCACCCCAGCGATTCCGATGGTCTCGCCGCCGATGTTCAGGGATGTGGCCTCCCCCTCCAGGACCACGACCCCCGCCTCTTCCACGATCGTGCGGATGCGATCCTGCTCCTCGAAGTGGTAATCGTGGTTGCCCAGCACCGCGACCATGGGGAAGCCGAGGCCCCCTAGCTCGCGCGCCAGAGCGGTTGCTTCATCGAGCTTCCCGTTGGCCGTGAGATCGCCCGCCAGCAAAAGGACGTCGGCCCGCTCGCTTAGCGACTCGAACGGTGCGCGTAACGATCCCACCGAGTCGGTCCCGAAATGAACGTCCCCCACCGCCGCGATCCGGATCACGGCTGGGGTTCCTCTATCTCGACGCGCATGGCCGCAGTCCTACCCGCCACTCGGATCGCATAACGGGACAGGGTCTAGGTCTCCACGGTCGTCAGATAGGGGCCGAAATCGGCGAGAGATTCGCGCTGGATGCGCGCGGTGACGCGGGTCCCGTGCTCGCTGTACGTCTCCTCGACGACATCGCCTTCGTCGTGAACCCGCGCGACGACGTCGCCCCGTTCGAACGGGATGTTCAACTCGACCTCTACCTTGAGGCGTGAGAGCTCGGCTTCGATGCCGGCGACCACTCCGTCGAGCTCGCGGTTCAGGCCGGCGGCGCAGAAGACCGCGTGAGGGAAGCGACCCCGCAGTTTGTCGAGGTGGACTTCCGAGATCAGATCGATCTTGTTGAGCACCAGCAGGGTGGGCTTGCCGGTCACACCGATCTCCTTCAACACAGTGTTCACGGCGTCTATCTGTCGCTCGGGATCCCCGCTCGCATCGACGATGTGAAGGAGCATCGTCGCTTCACCCACCTCTTCGAGCGTGGAGTTGAAGGACTCCACCAACTGGTGAGGCAGCTTCCGGACGAACCCGACGGTGTCGGTCATCAGCGCCTGCCGCCCATGGGACAGCTCGAGGCGTCGGGTCGTGGGATCCACCGTCGAGAACAGCCGGTCCTCGATGAGGACCCCCGCCTCGGTGAGCGCTCGCAGCACGGTCGATTTCCCCGCGTTCGTGTAGCCCACGAGAGCGACGACCGGGATCCCGGTCTTGTTGCGTTGCTTCCTCTTCAGGCGGCGCGTGCGCTCGAGATGCGCGAGGTCCTTCTTCACACGCTGGATGCGGCGAAGGATCCCCCTCCGCTCGACCTCCAGAGCCGTCTCGCCCGGCCCCCGTCGGGTGCCGATACCTCCACCCATGCGCGACAGGACCTCGCCCCAGCCCCTGAGGCGCGGGAGCCGGTAGTTGAGTTGGGCGAGCTCGACCTGCAGCTTGCCTTCCGCAGACCGCGCATGCTGGGCGAAGATGTCGAGGATCAACCCGGTCCGGTCGACGATCTTCAAGCCGCGTTCGGCTAGGGGGTTCACGCCCGCCATCTCTTCGAGGTTCCGGCCCTGCGCCGGAGTCAGCTCGTCGTCGAAGATGACGAGGTCGGCGTCCAGCGTCGCGGCGACGTCGACGACCTCTTTGGCTTTCCCCTTGCCCAGATAGGTGGCGGAGTCCGGTGCGTCCCTCCGCTGCAACATCCTGTCGAGCGTGTCCGCGCCGGCCGTGTCCGCGAGGGCCTCGAGCTCGTCGAGGGACCACTCGGCCTCCTCCGTTGATGCCGAACCGAACACCGCACCGACCAGAACGGCTCGTTCACGCTCGGGCCTGGTTTCGTGACCCGTGGGTGACTTGGTCAGGTGACGACCCCCCTCAGCCGCTCGACGCCCTCTTCGAGGCGATCGTCGGCGAGCGTGAGTGAGAAGCGAACGAATCCCTCCCCCGTTGGGCCGTATCCGGTTCCGGGAGCCACGACGAGGTCGACTTCGTCGAGGAGGAACGTCGTGAAGCTCGCCGAGGTGTGGCCCTCGGGCACCGGCACCCATACGTAGATGGATCCACGAGGCGGTTCCACGACGATGCCCATCGACTTCAAGCCATCGCACAGGAGATCCCGCCGGCGCCGGTAGCGGTCGACGGTCTCCTCGAGGACCTCGCGGGGACTCTCCAGGGCCGCTATGCCCGCGCGCTGCAGAGCGTCGAAGATGCCGCTGTCGATGTTGGTCTTGAGTCGTTTGATCGCTTCGATCGCTTGCGGGGCGCCGGACACCCAGCCGACCCGCCAGCCGGTCATGTTGTAGGTCTTGGACAGCGAGTGGAACTCGACCGCGCAATCCATCGCCCCGTCAACCTCGAGCACGCTCGGCGCCACGTAGCCATCGAAGGTGATCTCCGTGTACGCGGCGTCGTGGGCCAGGAGTAGATCGTGCGTCCTGCAGAACTCGACCACGCGCTCGAAGAATGCCACGTCCACCGTCGCGGAGGTCGGGTTGGACGGGTAATTGAGCCACATCACGGTCGAACGCTCGAGAACGTCGGCCGGGATGGCCTCCAGGTCCGGTGTGAAACCACGCTCCGCCTCGAGCGGCATGAGATGGGCTTCGCCACCGGCCAGGATCGTCCCTGTCTCGTAGACCGGGTAGCCGGGATCCGGGATGAGGGCGACCTGCCCCGGGTCCACGAACGCGACCGGGAGATGGAAGATCCCTTCCTTCGAGCCCACGAGCGGTTGCACCTCGGTGTCGGGATCGAGCTTCACCGCGAAGCGGTCCGCGTACCACCGAGCGATCGCATCGCGGAAAGCGGGCATCCCCGTGTAGGAGGGATATCTGTGCGTGCCGGCATCCCCCGCCGCTTCGACCAGTGCCTCGACGATGTGAGGTGGCGTCGGCATATCGGGATCCCCGACGCCGAACGAGATGATGTCGGCGCCGCGCGCCTTGGCCTCGGCGACCTTCCGGTCGATCTCGGCGAATAGGTAAGGAGGGAGCTTCTCGATCCGGCGCGCGGTTCTCACCCGTACTCCTTGGGGTCGAACTCGCCCACGAAGCTCTTGGTGACGGGCCCGGTCATCAGCACCGGAGCTGCAGTCGCCACCCCACCGGTCCATTCGATGTCCAGCTCGCCTCCCGGGAGGGCGACCACCATCCGTTCGTCCGCGTCGCGCAGGAGTCGCGAGGCCACGGCGGCCGCGCACGCGCCCGTACCGCATGCCAGCGTCTCACCCGCTCCACGCTCCCAGACCCGCATGCGCACGCGGTTGGGCGATTCGACCGTGACGAACTCGACGTTCGCCTTGTTGGGGAACATCTGGTGGTTCTCGATGACCGGTCCGAGAACGTCTACCGCGATCGCATCGGGATCGTCCACGAACAGCACGGCATGCGGATTCCCCATCGACAAACACGCTGCCTCGACGATCTCGTCGGGCAGCTCGACCTTGGCGTGGAGGGCGTCGGGTCCCTCCCAGCGAACGGGTATCCCGGCCGGCAAGAAGATCGGGGCCCCCATGTCGACCCGCACGCGACCGTCTTCGAGGATCCACACCCGCTTGATGCCGGCACGGGTGTCCACCTCGATCTCGGTCGAGTCGATCAAGCCCTCTTCGCGGGCGAATATGGCCAGGCATCTGATCCCGTTGCCGCACATCTCGCCCAGGGACCCGTCGGAATTGACGTAGTCCATGAACAGCGCGGGACCGCCAGAGCCCGGGGCGACGCGCAGGACACCGTCTCCCCCGATGCCGAAATGGCGATCGCACAGGCGACGCACGAACTCCCCGGACATGCGCAGCTCGTCCTGAGGGTCGGCGATCATGATGAAGTCGTTCCCGATGCCGTGATATTTGGCGAATCTCATGTCTCTAGGTTAAGGCCAAAGAGTCGCGCAGGAAGGCAACCACTTCCCCCGCAGCGTCAGGCCGCTCCCCGTCGAACCACTCGACGCGCGGGTCGGCTCGGAACCACGACTCTTGCCGCCGGGCGAAGCGCTTGGTCGCACGCACGATCGCCTCACGCAACTCCTGTCGCGACGCACCGGGAGAGTCGAGGATCTGACGGTATCCGAGCGCCTGACGTGCGGTCAGGTTGGGTGACTTCTCCCTCAGTCGCTCGGTCTCCTCGATCAGTCCCGCCTCCAACATCGCATCCGTCCGTTGCTCGATTCGTTCGAAAAGAACCTCCCGCGGTCGTATCAACCCCGCCACCGCGAGGGAGTAGATGCTCTCGTATCGGTCCCACGCATCGGTGGCAGAGAATCTCTTCCCCGTGACTTCGATCACCTCGAGAGCTCTGACGATGCGCCTCTGATTCGTGGGTTCGATCCGTTCGGCGGCGACGGGATCGAGCGCGCGGAGGCGCTCGTGCAAAGCGGCGCTCCCCAAGTCTTCGATCTCGGCCTCGAGCGCGCTCCTCACCTCGGGGGATCTGGGCGGAAAACGCAGATCGTCGACCACCGCCCGGTGATACAGCCCGGAACCACCGACCAGCAGTGGTAGACGACCTCGACCGGCAATGTCTTCGATCGCGTCGCGAGCGAGTCGCTGGAAAGCCGCGACCGAGACGTCTTCCGATGGCTCGAACACATCGAGGAGGTGGTGGCGCACCCTCGTCCTGAGATCGCCGTCCGGCTTGGCGGTGCCGATGTCCATGCCGCGATAGATCTGCATCGAGTCGACGGAGACGATCTCGGCGCCGAGAGCTTCGGCGACCGCGATCGAAAGCTCGGTCTTGCCGACCGCGGTGGCTCCCACGATCGCAGCGACCTTCTGAGGCACGTCAGGCGAGCGCGCTTGCAACGAGGTAGCCGACGCCGAACGGCGCGTCGTGGGCCCGGACTTGGTTCTGGCTTCCCCCGAAAGCGGCGGCGAAGGCGGCGAGCGTTCCGGCCGCGCACGAACCGGCGCACCCGACCTCGATCGCGAGGTCCCTGGACAGCGCGCCTCGTTCCAAGTCGCCCGCGAGACGCTCCTCGAGCTCGACCGCCCGGCTCACCTCCGTGAGGGGGGCCCGGGGCGACAGTCCGGCCCCGGTGTTGCAACTCGCGACGAAAGCCAGTCGACGATCCGACAAGCTATGAGCCGCGTCGATGAACGTGCGGCCTTCCCCAACGCTGGTCTCCACCGAGCCGCGATCGACCGACGCCGTCTCGCGCAACGTGGCCGCAACGACGGGCACCGCAGGGCACAGTGACAGCAGCGGCACGAGCACGCCGTGGTCGACCGGGCCTTCCAGGATGGGCCGATCCCAGGCCGACGACAGATCACTCACGATCCCGTCGACCGTCGGGTGGGTCGCGCGGATCCCTCGCAACCCGAAGTCGGCGAGCGAGCCGGCCGTCGACCGGTACACCCCCGTTCGAGACCCATGCGGCGACAGGAGCACGATCGCCTCGATCTCTCCGAACTCGAGCCCGGCGATGGCCGCCCTCACCGCTCCTATGCGCGAGGCGTTCTCCTCGCCGGACACCGGAGGAAGGAGCACCGGAGCATGAGGCACGATCGCTCCGCTCACGAAGGTCGTGGGACGCGCGTCGAGTCCCGTCGCGGGATCGGAGCTCAAGGAGATCTCAGCCGCAGGCGCCGCAGGTGGTTCCCGCGGCGACGAGAGGCAAGGTCATGCTGCGCCGCGCCTCGCGTCGGGGCCCGTCGACGAGCTCTCCCTCGAGGTGATGAGCGCGGGCGGAGGTGACGCGGATCGTTCGGAGAGAACCCTCGGCGGCACCGTCATCGGGAAAATGAACGAGCTTGTTCGTCCGGGTCCTGCCGCTGGAGCGCCGGGCATCCTTCTTGGACGGACCCTCGACCAGAACCTCATAGGTGTTGCCGATCATCCTCAGGTTCGACTCCAGCGATATGCCGTTCTGCAGAGCGATCAGCCGATCGAAGCGCTCCTGGACGACGGCCTTCGGCAGGTGGTCCGGGAGCTCCGCCGCCGCCGTCATGGGCCGCGGCGAGTACTGGAAGGTGAAGGCCTGGTCGTAGCGCGCCTCTGCGACCAGGGTGAGCGTGTCCTGGAACTCCTCCTCGGTTTCACCGGGGAAACCAACGATGATGTCGGTCGTGATCGCGACGTCGGGGATCGCGGCTCGAACCATCCGCACCTTCTCGAGGTACTTGGCTCGGGTGTAGGCGCGCTTCATTCGCTTGAGACACGAATCCGACCCGGACTGCGCGGGCAGGTGGATGTGCTCGCACACGGACGCGCACTCGGCCATCGCTGCGACGGAGTCCGCTCGGAAATCCTTGGGGTGTGGGCTGGTGAAGCGAATGCGTTCGAGCCCTTCCACGCAGTCGAGCGCACGCAGCAGCTTCGAGAACATCGGCGAACCGTCCAGATCCCGTCCATACGAGTTGACGTTCTGGCCGAGCAGGGTCACTTCGACGACGCCATCAGCGACAAGGGACTCGACCTCGGCCACTATGTCGCCGAGGCGGCGGGATTCCTCGCGTCCCCTGACGGCGGGAACGATGCAGAAAGTGCACGAGTTGTTGCAGCCGATCGATATCGACACCCACGCGTGCCACGCGGACATGCGACGGCTCGGCAACGCCGAGGGAAACACCTCGGTC
This sequence comes from uncultured Actinomycetes bacterium, assembly GCA_963777015.1. Lineage (GTDB taxonomy): Bacteria > Actinomycetota > CADDZG01 > CADDZG01 > WHSQ01 > JACCXF01. The sequence continues at coordinate 472,987 of CAVZOQ010000002.1, read as the reverse complement.
TGCTCGAGGATCTCGAAGGCCGGACCCCCGGCGGATTCACGTAGGAGTCGAGGCAGGCTCGCGAGGTTGTGGGTGCCGAGCACCACGTCCACGTAGGGGGCCCGTCGTTGGATGACATCCTTGTCCTTCTGAGCCAGGCACCCGCCCACGACTATCCGCAGATCCGGTCGGGTGTCCTTCAGCGCCTTCATGTGCCCGAGGTTCCCGTACAGCTTCTGGTCGGCGTTCTCCCGGATGCAGCACGTGTTGAACAGCACGACCGATGCCTCGTCCGGTTGCTCGACGCGGGCGTAGCCCTCGGACTCGAGCATGCCCGCCATCCGTTCGGAATCGTGCTCGTTCATCTGGCACCCGAAGGTGCGGATGAAGTAGGTGGGAGTAGAAACGCTCACCGAAAAAACCCTAGCACCGGGCCGCCGGCCGATGGCCCGGTGCTGCGCTATTTGGCCAGGGCTGAGGAGCGAAGCTCCCGGATCACCGTTATGCGGATCTGACCGGGGTACTGCAGCTCCTCCTCGACCTTCTTCGCGATATCCCTCGCGATGACCTCGGCTTGCAGGTCGTCGACGTTCTCAGGCTTGACCATCACCCTCACCTCGCGCCCGGCCTGCATCGCGTAGACCTTCTCGACGCCGTCGAACTCCATGGCGATGGACTCGAGGCGCTCGAGCCGTTTGACGTAGGTCTCGAGCGTCTCTCGGCGGGCCCCCGGGCGTGCGCCGGAGATGGCGTCTGCGGTCTGCGTGATGACGGCCTCGATCGTGCGCTGTTCGACCTCGCCGTGGTGCGCCTCGATCGCATGGCAGATCTCGGGCGCCTCCCCCAGTCGACGGGCGATCTCCGCCCCGATCAGGGCGTGGCTCCCCTCGACCTCGTGCGTCACGGCCTTGCCGATGTCGTGCAGGAGCGTCGCGCGCTTGGCGAGCCGCACGTTGGTGCCGAGCTCCGACGCCAGCATGTCGGCGATGTGCGAGGCCTCGACGACGTGCTTGAGGACGTTCTGGCCGTACGAGGTTCGGAACTTGAGGCGGCCGAGCACCCTCACGAGCTCGGGGTGCATGTCCGTGATCCCCGCTTCCAGGACGGCCCACTCGCCGCCCTCGCGGATCTCTCGCTCGACCTCCACCTTGGATTTCTCGTGCATCTCCTCGATGCGGGCCGGCTGGATCCGGCCGTCACCGATGAGCTTTTCGAGTGTGAGGCGCGCCATCTCACGCCGGATCGGATCGAAGCAGGACAGCACCACGGCTTCCGGCGTGTCGTCGATCACGATGTTCGTTCCGGTCGCGGCCTCGAATGCCCGGATGTTGCGGCCCTCACGACCGATGATGCGGCCCTTCATGTCCTCGTTGGGGAGGGTGACGGTCGTGACCGTCGCTTCGGTGGTGAGCTCGGACGCAACGCGCTGCATCGCGATGGCGATGATCTTGCGGGCTCGCTTGTCCGCCTCTTCGCGCGCCTGAGCCTCGACGTCTCGAACGATCACCATCGCATCCCGCTTGGCGTCATCCTCGACCTGATTGATGAGTGACTGCCTCGCATCGGCCGCGGTCATCTGGGCGACCCGCTCGAGCTCTCCACGGACCCGCTGCCCTTGCTCCTCGAGTTGCTCGCGGGTGTGCACCAGGTCGGCTTCCTTGGACTCGATCGCCTGCTCCTTGCGATCGAGAGAGCCCGCCCGAGAGTCGAGCGTCGCTTCTCGCTGAGCGAAGCGATCTTCCTTCTTGTCCAGGTCGACGGCCCGACTCTTCAGGTCGGCCTCGGACTCCGTGCGGAGGCGCAGAGCCTCCGCCTTGGCCTCAACGAGGGCCTCACGTTTGCTCGCCTCGGCCTCACGCTCCGCGGTCGCCATGATCGTCTTCGCCCGCGCCTCGGCCGAGTCGACTTCCCTCTCGGCCAGAGCTTTCCGTACGACGAAGCCGATCGCAGCGCCGGCGAGGAGCCCGAGGATCAGGCCGATCGCCATCTGCATCGCTCGCTCCTTTCCCTCCCAGGGATCGGTCGCGCCCGGAGGCCCGGCTAACCCGGGTGCGAGCGAGGAGCGAGAACTACCCCTAGCGTTTCAGCAGCGAAGGAGGCCCACAAAGGGGCCGTGACGTGCTCAAACGGGGGTGGCCGCAACCGCGGCCTGGATCGAGTGCCGATAGAGACGTATCGATGATGGCTCGCATATTCGTCCGCACCGTATCTGGGATTTTCTGTTTGAAGGTTTGCACCCTCAATGGTACGCCCCCTAGGACTTCGCCGCCGTCAATCCCATCCCTCCGGGGGAAGCACGGCCTTCACGGCCTCTTCCGCCACCTCCCACCCGTACCCCTTGCGAGCCAGCATCTGCTGTAACCGCTGGGCCTGGACGGGGAGGGGGTGCCGGGCGACCCTGCGGACCCACGACGCGGCGAGCTCCGTGGCCCGGCCCACCTCGTCGAGGTCGGCTTCGGCGACCATCTCTTCGGCCACGCTCCGGTCGATCCCCTTGGCGGTCAGCTCCCGGGCCAGAGCGTCGCCGGCGAGTCCTTTGCGCCTCGAGCGCTCCTCGATCCATTGCCGAGCGAAGGCGGCGTCATCGAGCAGGTTCAGCTCGAGCATCCGAGCCACGGCCGCCTCGACGTCCCCGACATCGATGCCGGCGGCCCCCAGTCGCTGTCGCAGCTCGAGCTCGGTACGAGGGCGCACGGCCAGCAGCCGCGCCCCCCGCTCCATCGCCTCCTGATACCCCGAGGGCGCCTCGAGGGCCATGTTCCTAGCCCCGCTCCGCCTCGGGCTCGGGGGTCAGGTCGACCGCGGCGGGCACGCCCGCCTCGACGTCGGCGTCGTCGTCATCATCGGTGCCCAGCAATCCCAGCTTCTCTTTGATCTTGAGCTCGATCTCGGTCGCGATGTCGGCGTTGTCCGCGAGGAAGATCTTGGCGTTCTCGCGGCCCTGACCCAGTTGATCGTCGCCGTAGATGAACCAGGCCCCCGACTTCCGGACGATGCCGTGATCGATCGCGACGTCGAGCAGGCTTCCTTCCTTCGAGATGCCGGTGCCGTACTGGATGTCGAACTCGGCTTTGCGGAAGGGAGGCGCGACCTTGTTCTTGACGACCTTCGTGCGCACCCGGGAGCCGACGATCTCGGCGCCGTCCTTGAGCGAGTCGATGCGGCGGACGTCGAGCCGTACCGACGAGTAGAACTTGAGGGCGCGTCCGCCGGGGGTGGTCTCATTGGAACCGAACATGACTCCAATCTTTTCTCGGATCTGATTGATGAACACGAGCACGGTCTTCGAACGACTCACGTTCCCCGTGAGCTTTCGCAACGCCTGTGACATCAGGCGAGCCTGCAACCCGACGTGGCTGTCGCCCATCTCGCCCTCGATCTCGGCGCGCGGCACGAGCGCGGCAACCGAGTCGATCACGATGACGTCCATCGCACCGGAGCGCACCAACGTGTCGGTGATCTCGAGGGCTTGCTCGCCGGTATCCGGTTGTGAGACCAGCAGGTTGTCGGTGTCGACCCCCAGCGCCTTCGCGTAGGCCGGGTCGAGCGCGTGCTCCGCGTCGATGAACGACACCAGGCCTCCCGCCTTCTGCGCCTCCGCGATCACGTGAAGGCTCACCGTGGTCTTACCGGAGCCCTCCGGCCCGAAGATCTCGACGATGCGCCCGCGCGGGAGCCCACCGACGCCCAGTGCGAGGTCCAGCGCCAGCGATCCCGTCGAGATGACCTCGACGTTGGTGAGGGCCCCCAGGTCGCCCAGTCGCATGATGGCGCCCTTGCCGTGCTGTTTCTCGATCTGGGCCAGGGCCATGTCGACCGAGGCATCCCGATTCCCGACGGTCGCCTTCTCGACTCCGCCCACGGGGTTGCGCTTCATGCTGTTCGCCACCGGGTCCTCCCTTTCCGGCCTCTGGTCTGGCCGTCGTTGGTGCGTCTTCGATACGTCCTCACAGGCCGCAGCCGAAGCGGCGGTCTCTCACAAGTCGGCACCCTAGGGAGGGGGTGCGACACAAAACCGCAGCCAGCGTATGCGAACGTACGTTCGATTGCACGTATTTGGGCGAACTTCCCCCCGAATCACCCCCACGTAGTTACGGACGCGTCATTCTACGCCTCCGGTCCCCGGCGCGCCCGGTCCCCCGGCATGGGTCAATATCCGCCCATCGAGCGGCCCGGCCTGTTGAATGCCCTTGTGCGGTCGGGCCGGGGCTGAGAGCCTTCAGGCCATGACGAGCGACAGCGGCGACGGCTCCACGGTCCTGGCGCGAGCCTTCGCTCGCATCGACAGTGACTTCGACGACCATCTCGAGACCATCCGGACGTTCCTCAGGCAGCCGAGCGTCTCCTCGACCGGCGAAGGCGTCGAGCTGTGTGCCGGCATGGTCGCCGAACTGATCGAAGCGTGCGGCGGCCGCGCAGAGGTGATCGCTACCGATGGTCACCCCACCGTGATCGCTTCGATCGACGGCGCGGAGCGCAGTCTTCTGCGCTACGGGATGTACGACGTGCAGCCCGCGGACGAACCCGACTGGGAGGTCGCGCCCTTCGGTGCGGAGATGAGGGACCTGCCCGGCATCGGCGCGGTCGTGATCGCGCGCGGCGCGGCGAACTCGAAGGGAACGCTTGCAGCATCCTTGCTCGCCATGAAGTCGATCGCTGCCGTCGACGACCTTCCTTGCAGTGTCACGTTCCTGCTCGACGGCGAAGAGGAGCTCGGGAGTCCAAACCTTCCGGGAGTCGTCGAGGCGCGGCGCGACGATCTCGACGCCGACGCCGCTTACGACCTCGACCTGATGGCCGACCGGACGGGGACCCCGGAGATATTCCTCGGGTGCAAAGGCATCCTCTCGCTGCGTTTGAGTTGCGAGGGTGGCGATTGGGGTGGCCCCGTGGGCAGCGCGCTCCACTCCAGCAACGGGGTGCTGATCGCGTCCCCGGCCTGGTCGGTGGTCCGCGCGCTGTCGATGCTCGTCGACCACCAAGAGGTCGTCACGATCCCCCATCTGGACAAGCCCCCCATCCCCGATGAGGACGGCCCGCTGCTGGACGATCTCGCCACAGGGTTCGACCCCGACGCATACCTCGTCGAATCGAACGCGCGCCGTTACAAGAAGGATCTCTCGACCCGGGAGATGGCCGAGGCCCTGGCGTACGAACCGGTCGTGAACATCAATGGCCTCTTCGCCGGCCGCGAACCCGGCGACAAGACGATCGTCCCGGACCGGGCGAGCGCGGTCGTCGACATCCGCATCCCCTACGGCACCGACATCGACGCCGTCGAGCGATCCGTCCGCGCGCTGATCGCGGAGGTGGCCCCCGAGGTCACCGTCACGCCAAGCGAGATCTGCCCTCCGGCGCGCACGCCCTCGGATTCACCGGTGGCGCGGGCGATGATCCGGTCGCACGTGGATGCGGGTCAGCCAGCGCGCGTGTGGCCCGTGGCCCCGTGGTGGGCTCCGTACTTCTTGTTCGAGCGCGTCCTCGGATTGCCCTTCGCGATCGGAGGGGCCGGTCACTGCGCGGGAGCACACGCCGCCAACGAGTACGCGAGCGTCGACGGGTTGCGTCAACATATGCATCAGTCGGCGGCCCTGCTGTATCGCTTCGCGGAGGAGATGGAGATGAGATCGTGAGCATCGCGGTTGCACGAGCGGCGGGAACCCCACGACGTATGGGCCAGGCTCAGGGCGAGGCCATGGCCGAAGGCATCTCTTCGGCTTTGCGGTTCTATGGGCAACTCGCAGGGGGCCGCGAGGATGCGATGGCCGCTGCGACGACGCCATACATCGACGCGACCCGCAACGCTGCACCTCATCTCCTCGAAGAGATGGAGGGGCTCGCCGAGGGAGCCGGTATCTCGTTCGAGGAGGCCGCGATCCTCAACTGCATGGAGGAGGTGTGGGATTTCGAGGCCTGCACTTCCATGTCGCACGGACCCTTCTTGCTGCACGCCGAGCAGTGGTACGCCGGCCACGACTCGATCGGCGTCGTGGTCTGCGAGCCCGACGACGGGCCCCCGTTCGTCTCGCCCACCTGTGCCGGCTTCCTGCCGGCCGTCGGGATGAACGCCAGTGGATTCGCCCAAGGGATCGACTCCCTGACCGCAGCCGACGACCGCGTGGGCGTCCCGCGTGTGGCGATCTCCAGGCTGGCATTGGGAGCTGCCGGACTTGAAGCTGCCATCGAGGCCGCCACGTCGGATGGTCGCGCCGGAGGTTACGCCCACTTCCTCAAGTCGAGCGACCGATCCGTTGTGGTGGAGACGACGGCTACCGAGCACCACGTGATCGAAGGTGCGCTCGCTCACACCAACCACTATCTGGCCGACACGACGACCCGCGTGCGGCGCGCGTCGCCCAGTTCCAAGGCGAGGCTGGCCCGGGCCCGGCACCTGCTCGAGAACGCTCCCCCGTCGACGCTGGAGGATTGCGCGCGGCTCCTGGCCGACCACGACGCGGAACCGGAATCCATCTGCGTCCATGAGGAAGGCGTCGAAGGTTCGGGGACGGTCTTCGCGATGGCGTGCGACGTGACGACCGGCCGGATGCTCGTCTCCGACGGATCCCCGTGTCTCGGTAGTTGGTCGGAGTTCGCGGTTCCGGGCTTCGCCGTCAGGAGCGCTCATGTGGGGTAGCCCCCTGGAGTACGGCCGACTGACCTGGCCCGAGGTCGCGCGCGCGGTCGAAGAAGAGCGCGTCCCGATCGTGCCGGTCGGGACCCTTGAGGATCACGGCCTCCACCTCCCCATCGACACCGACGTGACTTTGGTGGAGGCGATCTGCCGGGCCACCGCAGAGCGGTCGGAGGCGCACACCGTGTTGCTCCCGTCGATCGTCCATGGCTACTCGCCGCATCACATGGACTACCCGGGGACGGTGACCATCGCGTGGGACACCTTCTGTAGGTACTGCACCGACGTAGCGCTGTCGCTCGTCCGGCACGGATTCAAGCGGGTACTCCTGGTCAACGGACACGGATCGAATCAGAATCTGGTCGAGATGGCGGCCCGGCTGACCATGGTCGAGGAGCCGGAGTCGTTGGTCGCCGCGTCCTTCTATCTCGCCGGCCCCCGCAGCGCCCAGGTCATCGACGAAGTGCGCGACTCCGACCTCGGCGGGATGGCCCACGCGTGCGAGCTCGAGACTTCCCTGTACCTCCATCTGCACCCGGAGGCCGTCGACATGGACAAGGCCGTGGACGAGCGGGGGTATCCCGCCACCGATCACGCGTGGATGGACTGGTCCGACGGGCCATTGAAGGTGATGCCGTGGTGGTCCTCGTTTTCGGAGTCGGGGGTTCAGGGCGACGCGACGAAAGCGACGGCCGAGAAAGGTCGAACATTGTTCGACGCCGCGGTCGATGAGCTCGCCTCGTTCGTGGATGAGCTTCGCACCATGCCGCTTCCAACCCGAAAGGATCGCCATTGACGCTCAAAGGACGCGCCCTCCGACCCGGAGGAACCATCGGGGTCCCCGCCCCTTCCTCGCCCTATTACGCGCGAAGCGAGGTCCTACGAGGCGTCGAGTGGTGGGAGCGACGCGGTTACCGGGTCGTCCTCGGAGAGGGCGTGTTCGACCGCAGTGGTTGGGTCGCGGGCGATGCGGAGACACGCGCCAAAGACCTCATGAGGATGTTCACCGACCCGGAGGTGGACATCGTTCAGTGTCTCCAGGGCGGGTGGGGGACGGCTCAGGTGCTTCCCTACCTGGACTTCGATGCGATCGCCGCGAACCCCAAGGCGTTCGTCGGTTACTCGGACGTGACGGCCCTGCACTCCGCGATCGCGCGGCGCACCGGACTCGTCACGCTCTATGGGCCGGGCCTCGCGGGGGTCAACGATCCCGAGACGAAACAGTTCACGATCGACCGCCTCCTGAAGGCGCTCACTTCCACCGAGCCCCTGGGCGAGGTACCGCGCAACCCCGACGACGACTACGTGCGTCAGATGGGACCCGGCCGCGTGACCGCGGAGATGGCCGGTGGGTGCTTGTGGCTCCTGAGCCACTCCATCGGCACCCCGTGGGAGGTCGATCTCGAGGGCAAGATCTTCTTCTTCGAGGACGTTTACGAGAGTCCTCCCACGATCGATGCGCTCCTCACCCACATGAAGCAGGCCGGCGCATTGGATGGAGTCGTCGGCGTTGTCGTTGGTGAGCTACACAAGTGCGACTGGCCCGACGACAACGACGATGCGCCGTTGATGCTGTCGGCCGAGGACGTCCTCGAGATGCACTTCGAGCCGCTGGGGATACCCGTGCTCTTCGGGCTGCCCATGGGTCACGGTAAACATCTCTCCACGACGCCGCTGGGAGCGACCGTCACTCTCGACGCCGATGCCCGCACGCTGACGATCGACGAAGCGGCTCTGACCTCCTAGTCCGCCTCCCGTAGTAGCGCCTGTAGGTCAAGTGGCTCGGTGACCATAGCGACACCGCCCGACGGATCCTTGGGCCATTCATCGCGGGGCCGGTCGCGGTAGAGCTCGATGCCGTTCCCGTCCGGGTCGCTCAGGTAGATGGCTTCGCTGACGCCATGATCCGACGAGCCACCGATCGCAACGTCGTTCTCCACGAGACGTTTGAGAGCGTTGGCGAGCTCTTTCCGATCCGGGTAGAGGATCGCGAAATGAAAGAGGCCCGTGGTGTTGTGGGGCGCGGGCGGGGCGCCCTTGCTGTGCCACGTATTGAGGCCGATGTGGTGGTGATACCCGCCCGCCGACATGAACACCGCGCCGTCGCCGTAACGTGTGGTCGTTTCGAACCCGAGCGCTTCTCGATAGAACGCTTCCGCACGATCGATGTCCGAGACCTTCAGGTGCACGTGACCGATCCGCGTGTCCGGATGGATGGGACTCCCCACCGGCTGTCGCCTCCCTCGCTCGTTGGATGTCGAGGGAAGTAACAACCGCCGGGGTCGAACGATTCCCTAACCCGTGTCCGCGTCCTTCCGGGTGAGTGCCACCACAAGGGCCAGGCCGCCGAGCCCGGCGCCGATCGCCCCCAGGATGATGGGCAACGCATCGCTATCCTCATCGTCGCTCGAGTCGGACTCGTCTTCTGCGGCCGTTGCACCGTTCCCCTCCGTGCTCCCGGCGCTCATCTCCGCCAGCAGCGAAAGCTGCCCTTCGCCCTCCTCGAGGCCGAGGTCGATGCCCTGGACCCTTGCCGCGGGCTCCTCCGCGTCGGGAGGCCCGATCCAGCGCACGACCTCACCCGAGCTGTACGTCTGGATCGCTCGGAACTCCATCTCTCCCTCAGGCACCGGGCCGACCGAGAAGGCGAACCGTTCGAACTCCCCCGGCGCGATCCGGCCGCCACTCCAAGTCACCGTTCCCACGCCTTCGGTGACCTCTTCTCCGAACGCCTCGATGGGCTCGTCGAATGTGACCATCTTGACCTCGCGCTCCCACCCCTCCACGGGCTCGAAGCCGACGGAGGCAAAGGCCGGGGGAAACTGCACCTCGATCTTCGTGGTCGACGCGTCGTCCCGCTCGTTGGGGACCTGCACGACAAACGTCGAGAACCCCCCGGCGATGCCCTCGTTGGGCTGAACTGTCACGTGGGCAACCGCGGGGCCGGCCATGAGCCCCACGATGGCGGCGGTGCCCATCATCATCACGATCTTTCTCATCCGCGATCTCTCCTTTAGTCGGTTACGTCGATCAGTCGTTTACTTCGATCTGGACGGTGGCTCGCTCCTCGTCGAAACGACTCGTGCGCGCAACCAGCTCCAGGGTCCACTCACCGGGAACCGAGAGCTGGTGTCCCTCCACGATGAAGTGCCCCGTGGCCAGACGTCTGCCCTTGGCCACCAGAGGGCCAATGTCCTGGGCAGGCATGCGGAATAGCACGCGCATCTCCTTGATGCGCGCCGGAGCGCCGCTCGGGTCCTGAGCTGTGAGGTGGATCGCGTTGCGCCCCACCGAGTTCGGGTCCACCAGCACCTCGAGGCGTGATTCGCCCAGCGCGATATCGGTCACGAAGGGTCCATCGATGCCCGCGTCCACGTGCGCCGGTGGGATGTTGACGAGAAGCGCAGTCACGGCCAGGACCACAGCACCTAAAGCGATCTCCGTCAGCACGAAGCGACGTAGGCGCGCGAGCGGTGCTTGTGCCGCGCCCGCCGTGGCGGCGGTCTCCTGGATGCGCGGCTTGATGATGCGATTGTTGATCGCTCCCAATGCGACCAGTGGCAGGAAGACCGCAACTTTGGTGAGCAGCACGACGCCGTAGTCGGTTGTCGTAAGGGCGCGCAGAGCGCGCACCTCGATCCACGCGGCCCACAGGCCCGAGATCGTGATCACGGCGACGGCGATCGTCGCCATGTCCGAGTAACGGGCCACTATCGGGGCCATCGTGGTCGTCCGCTCGACGTCGTCCAAACTCCGAACGGAATGGAACGCGCCGAACAACAGGCAGACCAGACCCCCCAACCAGGCGGAGGCTCCGGCCACATGTAACGCATCGACCGCCACGTTCACCGCCACCGGATCGGTACTGCCCGCGTGTCCGGCAAGACCCGGCGATGCCACGAGTAGCGCCAAGAGGACCGCTGCGCCGATCGCGAACGGGATCGGCAACGATCCGCCGGCGCCTGCTGCTCCGACACTCAGCCTCTGTCGTCCCCCGACGTTGCCCGCGGGATCGAGGCGGTCGCGGAGCACCCACATCCCCGCGAGCATCGCCAGCGCGACGATCTTGATGATCGCGACCACGCCGTATTTCGTGCTCAGTACCTCCGCGAGAACGGACGGCCGTGCGGCCTCCCACAGTGAGAGTCCGCCTGCGATCGCGCCCTGGAAGATGATGGACAGGACGGACGCGATCAGAAGCGTTATCCACGCGCCGGTGACCAGACGGCGGAACCGTGCTCCGAAGGCCGACTCGACGGCAGCTGGGCGCATCGAGGGCCTTCTCCACACGACGGCCCAGAAGATCGCTGCTCCCACCAGCGTCACGATGGCGAGGAGATTCAGCCATCGGACGACCCCGAACAGGAAGGCGATGGAGCGCTCTCCCCCGCCCTCCCCGCCTATGAGCTCCGCGCCTATGCCCTCGCTTCGCTCGCCGGGAGCGCCGACGTGGAACACGAACGCCTCCTCGATCGCATGCGAGTCGGCCGAGACCACACGCCATGTCACCGTGTAGGTCCCGTCGGGCAGGTCGGGTTCGAGACCCACCTGGATGGCGTCCGATCTGCCGGGCTCGTGCTCGGTCTCGCCGTCGTCGACCCGCTCTCCGGACGTATCGAAAACGCGGATCGCGCCGAAAGCGATCTCGACGGGCTCGTTGAAACTCATCGTGACGAGCTCCGGCGAGCGGTCGACGACCTCACCTATCTCTGGAGTTGTGGATTCGACGATCGCGTGAGCGTGGGCCGGGGCCGCCTGGATCACTAGGAGGATCACCAGGGCCGCCACCACCGTAGCCACCCGCGCACACAGCGCGCGTCGTGTCGGGATTCGATCCATTGACTACTCCTGCTTGGTTGACGCGCCTATAGCGCGTCGCGGTTCAGTCCAGCAAGAGGTCGGGGGGGCCTCGAAGGGTCCGGCCACCGAGCGCCAAGCGAGGGCGCATAAACGCGATCTGTGACTCGAACAAACCCACAGACTCTCGTACCGCCGGTTTTCGGCCGACGGCGCTGAGCACATCGATGACTCTGCCGAAGGCAACGAGAAGCAACGCACCGACGAATGCGATCAGTATCTGCAAGGCGACGCCGAGCACGACTGCCGGCTGATGTGCAAGGTCCAGCGAGCCGTGCGACGCGAGCCGCTCGATGATCTCGAGCAGTAGGAACCCGGTCGCCTGGAGGGCGATCAGGCGGCCCAGACTGTAACGGTAGAGAGCGGCGGGACTCATCGACGCGCTCGTACGCATGCGCTGGTACGCGAACCCGGCGAGTCCCGCCACCGCGGCGCCGAGGGCCGCTGCCATGAACCAGGTCCAGTGGCGGTGCCCAGTCGCGTGAAGGATCTCGGACTCATGGTGTCCCGCGGGGGTCGTGAGGCGATAGGCCAGCCAGTGGGCCACCACGACACCTCCGGAGGCGAGGCCGCCCAACCACAAACGCGTTCGTATCGCGGGGGCCGAGTGCATCCTCCTAGCCTGTCACAGACCGGCGCGGTAGTCGTCGGCGAGGTGGAAGCTCGGCCGCTCGTCCGACGCCAGCAGGCCGTAGACCTCGACGTCGTGCCATCCACCCGCCCCCCTGGCTCCGTGCCGCAGCGTGCCCTCGCGCGTGAAGCCGACTTTCTCGGCGACACGGACGCTGCCGACGTTGGAGGGAGCGGCCCGAAGTTCGATCCGGTGGAGCCCCAGCACCGAGAAGCCGTACTCCACGACGGCCGAGGCGGCCTCGGTCGTGAGGCCCCGGCGGCACAGGTCGCTTCGGAGCCAGTAGCCGAGCTCGGCGTGTCCCGCAAGCGGTGCATGTTGGGCGAAGCCGATCGTTCCAACGGCGTCATCGTCGATCACGATCGAGAACATCATTCCCGCGCCGGCGTCCCACTGCATCGCGCTTCCACTCGCGAAGGCCAACGTCGTCTCGAAACTCGCCGAGTCGGCCCAGGACATGAACGGCTTCAGTTCCTCCATCGAGCGCACCGTTGCCTCCCACAGATCGGGTGCATGTTGTGCACCGAGGGGTTCGAGCAACAAGCGCGGCGTCGCGAGGATCGTGCGTGGCGCCGTCATCGCGCCTTCAGCTGCACCTGAGCCCTGATGGGGGGAGAGAACGATAGGTGGGAGGAATCCACGAACTCGACCGCGAGCTCGTGCTTGCCCGGAGGAAGCTTCACTTTCGGCGTGAGGCTGGTCGGCATGTCGACCGTCTTCCCGTCTACGAACACGTGCAGGTGGCCGGCGACCTCCCCATCGCTCTCCTGACCAGCCATGGCGCCGCCTTGGAGTTGCACTTGAAGCTGAAACGGCTCTCCTGCGTCTACGGTTTCGCCCGACTGGGGCGAGATCAACGACAGCTCGATCCCCGCCCCCGAGGCGCCGCCGGGCCGGAAAGCGAACGCTCCGGCCCCCACGGCCACGGCGCCGACGATCAGGATCACGGGCACGATCGGCTTGACGTTCTTCATCGCGAAGAACACGACGCCGAGGATCAGCATGGCGCCGGCGAAGAGCAGGTACTCGGTCTCGGGCCCGCCCGGGGTGAGCGTGTGAGCTAGAAGCATCCGGTTCCTATGACGTCGAGCGCCGGACCAGGAACGCCCCACCGAGGAGGACCACGGCGCCGATCGCGACCGGAACGACGGGGAAGCCGGATCCCTCGTCAGCCGGGGCGGTGTCGCCGGTCGCCTCCGTCCCCTGCTCTATCCCGTCGTCATCTCCGGTTTCCTCGCCGCCGGTGGGCTCATCCTTCGAACAATCCTTCTTACCGTCTACGGCGAAGGCCCACGTGTCCTCCGACTCGTGTCCATCGACGCTCGAGATCGCGCGGAACGAAGCCTTCCAGCGACCCGGTTCGGCGTTGGCGACGGATGCGACTATGTCGGACCCCTGTACCTTCACGGAACGCGCGACCTGTCGTCCGCATCCATCGACCACCTGCAGCTTGGCCTGGGCGGTTGGGGCTTCCGACAAGGTCACCGACACGCTCCCCGGCGGCGATTTGAGTCCCGCTCCCTCGGGAGGGTCGGTCTTGACCTTCTCGCCGTGAGCCGCCGCGGAGCCGGCGATGAGCGCGAGCAAGAGCACGACAAGCGGGGTGACTATCGGACGGGACAAGCTCGCTCGGCGTGGGGTGTCTAAGTACACGTCAGTCATTCAAACAGATTCCGACGTTAACTCCGCGCGCGTAGGGGGGCCCGGTCCACGAGCTCGTAGCGAGCTCCTTTGGGCGAGAGATGGGATCTCCACAAACCGACTTCCTCGACCGTGAAGGGGTCGAGATCGCTAAGGTCGACTCCCGCCGTAAGTCCCCGGACCGCGGCGGGGACCTTGAAACGCGCCAGGGTGAGGTGTGCACTGAAAGCGCGCTTCTCCGATCCGTAGCCGAGCGAAACGAGGACCGGTTCCAGGTCCTGGGCGAGGGATACCAGAGGTGCAGGAGCTTCGAATCCCGCCCACAGGACGCGCGCCTTGCCTCGCTCCGGGAAGGTTCCAAGCATCCCGAGTTGCAGAGCGAACGGAGCGTGGCGTGCAACCGTCGAGCGGAATGATTCCACGAGCGGAGCGAGCCGCTCGTCAGGCGTCGCGCCCAGGAACCTCAGCGTCACGTGCTGGTTCTCGATCGGCGCCCACCGGGCACCTTCCACTCGGCTGCGCAACGGTTGCAGCCGCGCGCCGCACCGCGAGCAACAGGTCCCGCGGCACGTCGACCGCGACGAACAATCTCAGCGAGCTCACGCCAGAAGGAGCATGCGGCGGCCGAGATCGATGGCGGAGGTCACGGCGATCGACTTGATATGCGAGCGATCGCCGTACCCGCGCACCCGGCGACTCTCGAGCTTGCCCTTGTAGGAGGCCCCCACGAAGATCGTCCCCACCGGCTGACCGTCCTGCTCGGCCGGCCCGGCCACGCCGGTAGCGGAGATCCCGAGGTCCGCCTCGAAGGTTCGGGCGGCTCCTTCGGCGAGAGCGCGGGCGACCTCGTCGCTGACGGGTCCCGCCGCTTTCAAGAGCCCCTCGTCCACACCGGCGACCCTGTGCTTGGACTCGGTGGCATAGGTGACGAGGGAGCCGAGGAAGAACTCGCTGGCGCCCTCTGACCTCGTCAACTCGGCGCCGATCAGTCCTCCGGTGAGCGATTCCGCCGCCGCCACGGTCTCTCCCCGTTCGACGAGCATCGCCCCGAGCGCCGCGGCGAGTGATTCCACCGAACCGGCGACGGCCCAGTCGCCCAGTCTCGAGCGCACACCCTCCTCGACCGGGGCGATCAGGGCTTCCGCCCGCTCCCGGTCCGCCGCGCGGGCCGTGACGCGAACGCGAACTTGTCCACGGCCGGCAAGGAACGCGATCGACGGATTCGTCTGCGCCGCGACGAGATCCGCGATCTTCTCGTGCGTCGCAGATTCGCCCAAGCCGATCACGTAGATCTCGTGACTGACGAGGACCCCCTCCCCCGCGCGCTCCGTCAGAACGGGAAGCACGTGCTTGTCGAGCATGGCCTTCATCTCCCAGGGAACCCCTGGAAGGGCGAACAGCAGGGCCCCGTCGATCTCGATGACGAAACCGGGTGCGGTGCCTTCGGGTTCGATCGCGCGAGAGCCACGGGGGAGGTCCGCCTGCTTCAGATTCGCCTCCGGCATGGCCCTCCCCAATCGCTGGAACACCTGCTCGATCGTCGTAGCCAAGCGCTCCTCCCGCTCGAGAGGAACGCCGGCAACGGTCGCGATGGCCTCGCGCGTGATGTCGTCGGGAGTCGGCCCCAAACCCCCGGTGACGATGACGACGTCGTTGCGGTCGCACGCCCGTTGGATCACCGACACCATCCTGTCGAGGTTGTCCCCCACCACGGAATGCCAGAAGACGTTCACCCCGATCTCGGCAAGAGCACCCGAGATGTGCTGCGCGTTGGTGTTGGGGATCTGCCCGAGTAGTAGCTCCGTTCCCACGCCCACGATCTCCGCGTTCAGGTCACCGCCTCCTTGCTCCTCGATGCCCGGAAATACTCGACCCCCGACCAGAGCGTGGCCGCGAGCGCCGCCACCAGCAGCGCCCAGTGAACGAACCCCACCTCGATCGGAAGCAACCACCACCCGACCATGAGGATCTGGAGCGTCGTTTTCGCCTTGGCCGATGGCGAAGCGGGAAGGTCCCCGCCTCGCCGGACGATGTTCGTCCGCAATACCTGCACCGCGACCTCGCGTATAGCGATCAGGATCGCCGCCCACAGCGGGAAGGACCGATCGTCGACGAGAACGATCAGCGCCGCTCCCACGAGTAGCTTGTCGGCGAGGGGGTCCAGGAATTTGCCGAGCCGTGACTCCGTGCCGTGGCGGCGCGCCAGGTACCCGTCGAGCGAATCCGAAAGAGATGCGGTCAAGAACACGGCGAACGCCCCGATGGCAGCCGGGGTTCCCTCGATGTATGCGAGCACGACGAACACGGGTACGAGAGCTATCCGAGCGAACGTGATCGAGTTTGGCAGGCTCATCGACGGAAGCGTACCCGGGGGGTTGCGGGTCGGGGCCAACCAAGGCGTGTCGACGCCGACAGATCAGCTCGCGAGTACTCCGTTCAGGTCTGCTCCGGAATGGCCCGTGACGCGAACCGAAACGTAGTCACCGACGTTGAGGGGCCGCTCCGCGCCGAACTCGACCTCACCGTCTATCTCGGGGGCCTCGCGGTGGGAGCGGCCGGTCCAGTGATCCGCCTCGATGTCGTACCTCTCGACCAAGACATCCAGGTCCTGACCGATCAGAGATGACGCTCTCCGATCCATCGTGAGCTCCGCCGCTCGGCTGACGCGCTCGGCGCGCTCCCGGGCGACGGACTCGGGGACGCGATCGCTCAGGTCGTACGAACGTGTGCCGGCCTCCGGAGAGTAGGTGAACACCCCCACCCAATCGATGTCGGTGTCCTCGACGAACGACTCGACCTCTGCCGCGTCCCGCTCGTCCTCTCCGGGGAAGCCGAGGATGAAGGTCGTCCTGACGGCGGCGAGTGGATTCTCCGTCCGGATGCGACCGATCATGCGTTCGAAGCGCGCACGACCGCCCCATCTCCCCATCCCCTTCAGGACCCGGGGGGAGACATGCTGCAGAGAGAGGTCGAAGTAGGGGACGACGACGTCCGAGGCGAGCATCGCGTCGATGAGCTCCTCCGAGACTCCCTGAGGATGGAGGTACATGAGCCGCATCCGCCGGAGGCCATCGATCTTCTCGAGCCGATGCAGCAGGTGGACGAACTCGTCCTGGGCATCCCGGCCCCACATCACCGAGTCCTGGCTGACGAGAGAAAGCTCCGAGACCCCAAGCTCGACGAGAGCACGGGCTTCTTTCTCGATCACATCCGCGGGCCGCGAGCGGAACTTCCCTCTCATCAAGGGGATGGCGCAGAACGTGCAGCCCCTGTCGCAACCCTCGGCGATCTTCAGGTACGCCCACGGCGCGCGGCCGAACCTCAGGCGGGGGGCCGCGGCGATGGTCGCATCCCACCACGCGGGGTCGAACCGAGTACCCGGGTCACCGTGGATCTTGGTCTCGAGCTCGCCGGCCGCGACCGCCGAGACGATCTCATTGATGCGCGGGTAGGCGGCGAAGTCGACCAGAGCATCCACCTCTGGCAACGCGTCGGCCAGGTCGTCGGCGCTGCGCGCGACCAGACAGCCGGTCAAGATCAGGCCTCGAAGGTCGCCGTCCGTCTTCAGTTCCGCAAGATCGAGGACCTCTTCGATCGTCTCCCGTCGCGCGGGATCGATGAACCCGCACGTATTGACGACGACGACGTCCGCTCCGGCGGGATCGTCCGTCACCCGATGACCGCCGGCCGCGATCATCCCACCGAGACCCTCTGAATCGATGGCGTTCTTCGGGCACCCCAGGGTGACTATGGCCACGCGTGACATGAAGAACCGCAGACCTAGATCGCGTCGATGTCGTCGGGAAGCGTGAGCGTGATCGGGTCGACTCCGCCGGGGGTGCCCACGTTCGTCCCGTTGACCACCAGCTCGACACCCTCCGGGAACCCCAGGATCACCGTCATCTCTTCGTCGGCGGTGAACGTCTCCGTCGAACCCGTGGGGATCGTTCCGGAGAATATCGCCGTCGGACTTCCGTCCGTCGATACCGAAACCCAACAGTCGCCCGTCGCGGCGACGACCTCGAGCTCGATGCCGTCCTCGAACGCGAGGGTCTCCGTGGGCGACGGCGATGGACTCGGCAATTCGCTGGGCTCGGTCGACGGACTCGGCTCCGGTGAGGATTCCGTCTGCGCGACGTTTTCGTCGGGATCATCGGGGTCGCCTTGAACGACTCCCACTATCGCGAGCGCGACGATCACGAGGAGTGCCAGAACCGCGGCGACCGTCCAGCTCGAGAAGCTCTTGCGTTCTTTCGGGACGTAGCTCTTACTGCGGCGCCGGTGCTGCACCGCTCTGGACTTCGCAGTCCCGGAGTCCATCGCTGCGATCTGGGAGGTATCCGAGGGTGCTCGCCCGAACCGGCGATCGAATTCCTCCGTCAAGGGGTCGGGGTTGAGACCGAGGAAACGCGCGTACGACCGCAAGAAGCCCCGCACGTATGCGGGCGCGAGGAAATCGAATTCGTCGGACTCCATACGCATCAGGAAGTCCGGCCGGATCCGAGTTTCTTCGGCCGCTCTCTCGATGCTCACCCGGCGACGTCGCCGGGCGGACCGGAGATAGGCCCCCATAGAGGTCGGTTCGGTCACTAAGCCTCGCCTCTTCGCCTGTAGCCGCGGCGTTTCGGGCCTCGACCATTATAGGCAGCGAGGGCTCGCCCCCCTCCGGGCGAGCGTCAGATCGTCCTGGGGTTACCCCTCGCCGAGATCCGTCGCGGGCGCGTCGAGCTCGTCGGCGGTCATGAGCACGTCGCGGGGCTTCGAGCCCTGTCCGGGCCCCACCACGCCTCGTTGCTCCAAGAGGTCCATCAACCGACCTGCGCGAGCGAAGCCCACTTTCAGCTTCCGCTGGAGCATGGAGGTGGAACCAAGGCCGGACCGGACGACGAGATGGAGCGCCTCGTCCAGGAGGTCGTCATCTCCCCCGCTTCCGGTGTACGAACCGCCATCGCCGCCGGGCTCATCGATCGTCACGCCCTCGACGTAGTTCGGGTCGGCCTGTCTCTTCGTGTGCGCGACCACGCCGGCGATCTCACGCTCGGTAACCCATGCCCCCTGTATTCGACGCGCCTTGGACGAGTTCGCGTGCAGGAACAGCATGTCGCCGTGCCCGATCAGTTTGTCCGCGCCACCTTGATCGAGGACGACTCGCGAGTCCTGTTGAGACGCAACACTGAAGGCGAGACGCGATGGGATGTTGGCTTTGATCAGTCCGGTTACGACATCTACGGACGGCCGCTGCGTCGCGATCACGAGATGGATGCCGACCGCACGCGCCATCTGAGCGATGCGACAGATCGCGCTTTCGACATCGCGGGGGGCGACCATCATTAGGTCCGACAACTCGTCGACCACCACGAGGATGTACGGCAGTTGATCGGGATCCGGTTCATCTGCCTCCCGCTTCACGACACCGCCACTAGCGACCGCTTCGTTGTACATCTCGAGATTCCGCATCCCGTAATGAGCCAGCGTCTCGTAACGCATCTCCATCTCACGCACGACCCAACCCAGAGCGGACGCGGCTTTCTTCGGCACGGTCACCACCGGTGAGATGAGATGAGGGACGCCGGCGAAGTGACTCAACTCGACCCTCTTGGGGTCGATGAGGATCATCCGCACCTGATCCGGTCTCGCCCTCGTCAACACCGAAGTGATCATCGAGTTGATGCAGGACGACTTCCCGGAGTTCGTTGCACCGGCGATCAGAAGGTGGGGCATCTCGGTCAGGTTCGCCAGCACGGTTTCACCGGAGATGTCCATGCCCAGCGCGACCGCGAGCGGATGCCTGTCCTTCTGCGCCTCGCCCGAAGACAGCACGTCACCGAGGGTCACCAGCTGGCGCGTCCGGTTGGGAACCTCAACCCCGATGGCGGAGCGACCGGGTATGGGGGCCAGGAACCGCAGCTCCCCGGATGCCATCGCGTACTTGATCTCGTTACTGAGCGATAGGACGCGATTCACCTTCACGCCCTCGCCGAGCTCGATCTCGAACCTCGTCACCGTTGGTCCGGCCGTATATCCGGTGACCCCTGCATCCACCTTGAACTGGCTAAGGGTCGCTTCGAGGATCTTGATCATCTCGTCGATCGATCGGGCGGAGATCTCCCTTTGGTCGCCGCTCGCGAGTAGATCGAGCGGCGGCAGCTTGTAGTTGCCGGAGTCCCCCACCGGCATGGCGAGCTGACGAGGCCTGCCGCTCGTCCGAAGGCCCGCGAGAGGTGCCGACGCGGGAGACTCGTGGGCTCCGGCCGGATCTTCGGGGTCGACGCCATCCAGATCTTCCGGATACTCGACCTCGTCCTCATCCTCGTCATCCGAGTATCCGGCGTCCGGATCCCCTCCGGCCGCGAGAGCCTTGACGAAGGCGACGGAGCTGGATGCTCCCGCGTTTGGCCCATGCGAGGACCTGCGAGAAGGTCGGTGCGCGTGACGATCATGAGCCCTATGCCCAGCAACAGCATGAGGATCGTCCACGTGATCCACACGCCGGCGAGATCGGAGAGAGGCTTGGCCGTGAGAGCCCCCGCGATACCGCCCAGGTGCTGCAATTTCTCGAGCGGCGCGGACAGGGGCCGGTTGTTGCGGGCCAGATGGAGCATCCCCGCGACGGCCAGCGTGCAGATGGACATCCCCACACAGATCCTGCTCACCTGGTCGCGCGTTCTCGGGATGATGACGAGGAGCCCGGCCGCCCCGAGAAGGATCGGGGTGACCACCGCGAGACGCCCGAACAGCAAGGTGGCGATGAACTCGAAGGCGCCACCCACCGGTCCCGCTCCGTCGGCGTAGATCCCGAATCCCGCGAGGATCGCAACGGACAGCACCAGCAGACCCCATGCCTCGGCCGGGGCGTTCGCCACCTGAACCGCCCCCCACCTCAGTGCGGAGGCCGATGCCCTCCCGGCCGTCGCCAGCGGGCTGGGGCCTCGACGGGCCGGCTTGCGCTTCTTGGGCGGCGGCCGCCGGCTCGCGCCGGAACGAGGCCGCGGGCGCCCCTTAGGCGCCGGCCTGCGCTTGCGGGTCGGCTTCCGAGTTCGAGTGGCCAAAGTGCGAACAACTGTAACAGTAGTTAACACCAGTCACAGGGAATCAGCCCCTAGCACGCCCGCCGCGTGGGAGGGGTTTGGTTCCCCAAAGCCGATCAGTCCCGAGGGGGGTCTGGGGGGCGTTAAGCAAGGGCTGCGGTCAGCAGCCCGCCGCGAGCGGGCATAAAGCAGGGGTTAGACCTCTTGGATCACCGGGAGGATGACCGGGCGGCGGCGAGTTTCGCGCCACACGAACTCGCCCAGGGATCTGCGACAGGCCTTCTTGATCGCGCCCCAGTCGGTGACGTGCTCGGCCTCGAGCTTCTCGAGTGCGTCCTGGACCTGGTCGGCCGCGTCCTCGAGCAACTCGCGCGACTCGTCGATGTGGACGAACCCCCGGCTGATGAGATCCGGACCGGCGAGGAGCTCCCCCGACTGGCCGTCGATGGTCACGACGCACACGAGGATCCCGTCCTCCGCCAGGTGCTTGCGATCTCGCAGGACCACCGGGCCCACGTCGCCAACGCCCAGGCCGTCGACGAGAACCATCCCGGCGTGCACGCGCTCGCCCCGGCTGACCACACCACCCTTGAGCTGGAGTGTGTCGCCGTCCTCGACGATCGTGATCTGGTCGCTCGAGAGCCCGGCCGCCTCGGCCAGCCTCCGGTGGGTGGCGAGCTGTCTGTATTCGCCATGCACCGGCACCAGATGGCGTGGGCCGATGAGGGATGCGATCTCCTGGATCTCTTCGGACGCGGCGTGGCCCGATACGTGCACCCGCGCGATCCCCGAGTGATAGACGTCCGCACCGGCTTTGTAGAGCTCGTTGAGGACCCTGTGGACGGCCGACTCATTGCCGGGGATGGGGCTCGCCGACAGGATCACCGTGTCGCTCGCCCGTAAGCGGATCTGCTTGTGCTCTCCGGAGGCGATGAGCGAGAGCGCAGACAATGGCTCGCCCTGCGACCCCGTGCAGATGACCGTTATCTCCCCCGGCTGAAAGTGCTCGACCTGATCGAGCCCCACGATCGTGTCCCGCTCAACCCGAAGGTGGCCGAGCTCTCGTCCTACATCGGCGTTGGCAAGCATCGACCGGCCCACGAACGCGACCTTCCGACCGTTCGCTTCCGACAACTCGCAGACCTGTTGGATCCGGTGAAGGTTGGATGCGAAGCAAGCGACGATGATCCGCCCGGGCGCCCCCGCAAACACGTCGCGCAGCGCGTCCCCAACGATGGATTCGGATGGCGTGCGACCCGGCGTTTCGGCATTGGTCGAGTCCGACAGCATGAGGTCGACGCCCTCGCGGCCCATCGCGGCCATGCCCTCGAGGTCCGTGTGCCTCCCGTCGATCGGCGACGGGTCCAACTTGAAGTCGCCCGTGTAAAAGATGCGGCCCTCAGGTGTGTCCAGCACCACCGCCATCGCGTCGGGGATCGAATGAGAGACCGTGAAGAAACGCAATCTGAACGGCCCCAGGTTGAGCGTTCCAGGAGCCGCCACGGCGCGCATGTCCGCCTTGACTCCGAACTCGCTCAAACGGCGCCCGGCGATCCCGAGCGTCAAGGGAGTGCCGTAGACCGGCACATCGACCTTCTGCAGGAACCAGGACAGGGCCCCGACATGATCTTCGTGCCCGTGGGTCAAAAGGACCGCCTCGACCCGATCGGCCCGCTCGACCACCCACGTGAAATCGGGGAGGACGAGATCGACGCCGAGCATCTCCTCGTTCGGGAACGAGAGTCCGCAGTCGATCACGAGGATGCGACCGGCCGCCTCGATCGCCATCATGTTGCGACCGATCTCGCCGAGGCCCCCTAGGAAGACGACCCGAACGGGATCGCCCGAGCGCGCAGAGCTCACAGAAGCCCGTGCCGCTCCAGTGCCGACCGGATGCTGCTTCGCTCCTCATCGGTTGCAGGGACCAGAGGGAGTCGTGGCTCCCCGACCTCGAGCCCCACCATGGCTGCCGCGGCCTTGATGGGGATGGGGCTAGCGGTCAACGTCATGATCGTCGACATCAACGGCAGCAACTCGATGTAGGTGCGCCTCGCCTGATTGATGTCGCCCGCGTTCAATGCGGTGAAGATGCTCTTGATCTGCGGCCCCACGATATGCGAGCAGACGCTGATGATCCCGACCGCACCCGCAGCCACATGCGGAAGCAGGAGCACGTCGTCCCCCGAATAGATCTCGAAGTCTTGGATACCGGCGGCATCGAGGTCCGCCTGAAGGGCAGCCGTTTCGACCGCGTCCCCCACCGCGTCCTTCACGCCGGCGATCCGATCGTGCCGCGCGAGCTCGACCATCGTGGGGCGCTCGACCCTCCTAGCCGTCCGGCCGGGGATGTCGTAGATGATCAAGGGCAACCGCGAAGAGTCGGCCACCGCCCGGAAGTGAGCCAGGAGACCGTTCTGGGGGGGCTTCGAGTAGTAGGGAGTCACTATGAGGCAGGCGTCGACCCCGGTGTCGGCCGCATCGTTCGTCAGGGCGATCGTCTCGGCGGTGTCGTACGTGCCGGTCCCGGCGATGATCTTCGCCCGGTCACCGACCTCCTCCACGACGTTCTCGAACAAGGCGATCTTCTCGTCGTGGCTGAGGGTGGGCGACTCGCCGGTCGTGCCGCACACCACGAGGCCGTCCGAGCCGTGGTCGACGAGGTGCGCCGCGAGCGAGCGGGCCGCCTTGACGTCCAGCGAGCCGTCCGCCGCGAACGGCGTCAGCATCGCCGTCATGACCTCTCCGTATGTCGCCGTCGCCATCGTGTTACCTCCCCATCCGGGCCCTCGCCCGGATTGCTCGGAACCGGTCGCTGTATCTCACGCTACCGCCTGTACGGCCGACGAGACGTCTCATCCCGCATCCGCTTCCACCTCGGTCTTCACCAGCACGCCTCGGGCTCGGGTCGGCTCACGGCCGTCGTACGCCGTCACGGAGTTCGCCAGCAACCCGATCCGATCGGGGATCCTGACCCGGAACGTAAGCGAGGCCGAGGTCCCTTCCGCCAGGAAAGGCCCCGGCGTGGACGCCGCATCCGTGTCGCCGAACAGATAGATCGTGCCGTCCTCGGACACCGACCCGGGGACCGGCTCGACCGAGACGACGGAAACGCTGCGTCCCTTCGTGCCTGGCTGAACCAGTGGGTCGGGAGGCTGTGGCTCCCCCGCCACACCGACGAGGGTGAAACTCACGCTGAGGATCGACAGGTCACCCGGTCCCGGATTATCCACCGTGACCTCCATATCGTGGACCGACCCCGGCGCCACGCTCGCGGGGAACTCGACGTCGATCGTCGGCCGCCCTTGACCGCTTTCGGTCAGGTTGGGGTCGGGCCCGTAGCAGGAGGACAGGAGCGTGGCCGCCAGGACCACGACCCAGAGGCGCCTCACCTCAGAGATCGAGCAGATGCTCGAGACCTACGGTGGGGGCATTCAGCTGTGACACCTTCTTGATCGCCAGCAGCACCCCCGGCATGAACGAAGCTCGATCCAGCGAGTCGTGGCGGATGCTCAGGGTCTCGCCCGCCGACCCCAGGATGACTTCCTGGTGGGCGACCGAGCCCGCGCTCCGGATCGAGTGCACCCGGATGCCGGACACATCTCCTCCGCGGCTCCCCGCGAGAGTCTCGTTGTCCGTCGCGCCGGCGAGCCACGGCGCGCCGCGCGCTTCGTTCATAAGCTCTGCGGTACGAAGCGAGGTACCGGAGGGGGCATCCACTTTCTTTTCATGATGTCGTTCGACGATCTCCGCCGTGTCGAACAGAGGGGCAGCTTCCGCAGCGAAACGCATCATCAGAACGGCTCCCATGGCGAAGTTGGGGGCAACGAACAGTTGCGCCGTCCCGCCGCGAGCGCCCTGGCTCAAGTCCTCGATGTCCTTCTTCGACAAGCCGGTGGCCCCCACGACCGCATGGATGCCGTGCTCCAGCACGAAGCTGACGTTGTCCCGAACCGCCTCCGGCGTGGTGAAGTCGACGGCGACCTCTGCGCCGCTCTCGACGAGAACCTCGAGGGAGTCCGCACGGCCGACCTTCGCCACGAGCTTGAGCTCGTCGTCGGCATCGATCGCCCGGCAGGTCTCCGACCCCATCCGACCTTCGGCGCCGACGACTCCGACGCGGATCGCGTTGGTCATCAGGCGGCGTAGGTGTCGAACGCGTCCTCTTCGAAGGGCCCGACAATGGTCGTCTTGAACCCCCCGCGGCCCAGGACGTCGGAGGCCACGCGCTCGATGTCATCTTTCGTGAGGGCGTCGAACCGGGCGATCAGCTCGTCGATCGAGTGGATCTCGCCCGTGGTCAGCTGCTGCCGGCCGATCCGGTTCATCCGGCTGCCGGGATCCTCCGAGGAGAGGACAAGCGAGCCTTTAACGTGGCCCTTGGCCTTAGCCAGCTCGACGTCGGTGATGCCCTTGGTTACCAGAGAGTCGATCTCGCTCCGCACGAGATCCATGACGGTCTCGGCATTCTGTGGCGTGGTACCCGCGTACACCGCGAACGTGCCGGTGTCCGCGAACAACGACCGGTACGAGAAAACGGAATAAGCGAGGCCCCGCTTCTCGCGGATCTCTTGGAACAAACGCGAGGACATCCCCCCGCCGAGGATCGTGTCCAGCACGGTGAGGGCATGGCGGTCGGGGTGACCGTGGTGCACGCCTTCGGTTCCGATCACGATATGCGCCTGCTCCGTCGGCCTCTTATGGACGCGGATCCCTTGCCCGGGGGTAGGCACGGATCCGGTCCTGAGCGTCCGCTTCCCGCCACGCGACTCGAAGAGCTCATCCACTCTGCCCACCAGGGCATCGTGATCGAGATTGCCGGCCGCGGCGACGACCAGATTGCTCGTCCCATACCGCTCGCGCCAGTAGTCGGCGACGCGGTCTCGATGCACCTCTGAGATGGTCTCGTTGTAACCAAGTACCGGTCGACCGAGGGCGTGGCCGTCGTACATCTCGCGATAGAAGAGGTCGTGCACCAGCTCATCGGGGGCGTCCTCGTGCATCGCGATCTCTTCGAGGATCACCCTTCGTTCCGACTCGAGCTCATTCGGATCCAGCACGGAATTCGTGATCATGTCCGACAGAGCATCGAGCGCCATCGGGAGGTCGTCGTCGATGACGCGCGCGTAATAGCACGTGTATTCCTTGCCCGTGAAGGCGTTGACGTCTCCGCCTACGGCGTCGAACGCATCGGCTATGTCCTTGGCCGACCGGGTGGGGGTTCCCTTAAACAAAAGATGCTCGAGGAAGTGCGACGTACCTGCCAGCGCATCGGGCTCATCGCGCGCGCCGACGTCGAACCAGAAGCCGACCGACACAGATCGCACCTCGGACATCGCTTCGGTCACAACTGTGGCTCCCGAATCAAGGGTGGTTCGTTCGAATCTCACCTATGGGCTCTTCCGATCGTCATGCTCGGACGGATCCGAGACTAGGAGTCGTCTCCCTCGCGGCGAGGGGCTTTCTCCCGCCGAGGACCGCCGGGCCCACGCCCACCTCTGTCGCCGCGGTCGCGATCGCGCCCGCCTCGGTCACGGCCCCTGTCGCCATCGCGCCGGGGGCCTCGGCTGCCGCCGCCACCACCGCTGGCGGCCGCCGCACGAGCTTCGTCGAGCGACTTACCTTGCGCGACCTGGCGCTCGAGCCATGCGACCGGCGTCAGCGAGATCTTTCCCTGGCTATCGATGTCCGTGACTTCGACCTCGATCATCTCGCCTTCCTTGACCGCGTCCTCGACGCGGTCGATCCGGCCCTCGCCGAGCTTGCTGATGTGAACCAGGCCGTCGCGTCCGGGCGAGATGTTGACGAACGCGCCGAAGGTCGTGGTCTTGACCACCGTGCCGTTGATGCGCTCGTTGATCTCGGGGATCCGTGGGTTCGCGATCTCGTCGATGATGCTCGCGGCCTTCTCGGCCGATTCCTGGTCGGTTGATCCGATCCGGATCGTGCCGTCGTCCTCGATGTCGATCTCGACCCCAGTCGTCTGCGTGATCATGTTTATGTTCTTGCCCTTCGGGCCGATGACCTCGCCGATCTTGTCCACCGGCACCTTCATCGCAAGGACCCGAGGCGCCAGCGGCGCGAGTTCCGGGCGGGGTTCGGGGAGGCATTCGTTCATCTTCTCGATGATGTGCAGTCGAGCCTTCTTGGCTGCCATCAGAGCGTCACGAAGCACCTGGGCCGGAACCCCTGAGATCTTCGTGTCGAGTTGCAGGGCCGTGACCATGTTCTCCGGGCCGGCGACCTTGAAGTCCATGTCGCCGGCTGCGTCCTCGTCTCCGAGGATGTCGGTCAGCGGCACGAAACGATCGCCCTCAGCTACCAAACCCATCGCGACGCCTCCGACGTGCTTGCCGCCGCGCAAGGGGACGCCCGCGTCCATGAGGGATAAAGAGGACCCGCATACGCTCGCCATCGACGTCGATCCGTTGGAAGACAGGATCTCGGACACGACGCGGATCGCGTAAGGGAAGTCGTCACTCGTCGGGATCACTGGGAGGATCGCCTTCTCGGCGAGTGCTCCGTGACCTATCTCACGGCGCTTCGGCCCCCGCATGAAGCCCGCCTCACCCGTCGAGTACGGCGGGAAGTTGTAGTGGTGCATGTAGCGCTTGCTGTCCTGCGGGGACAGATCGTCGATCATCTGCTCGAGTCTCTGCATACCGAGGGTCGATATCGATAGCGCCTGCGTCTCGCCGCGCGTGAAGAGGCCGGAGCCGTGCACCCGCGGGATGATTCCGACCTGGCTCCAGATGGGGCGGACCTCGTCGGCCGCCCGGCCATCCAAGCGCACGTTCTCGTCGACGATGCGGCGACGAACGAGTGACTTCGTTACGGATCGCAGGGCCGCACTGATGGCTCCGCCTTGCTCGGGGAAGTCGACCTCGAGCTTCTCCTTCACCCGGTCGCCGATCTCGCTCAACTTCGCGCGCCGGTCGGCCTTGGTGGTGATCGTCACGGCTTGCCGCAGCTCATCCTCGGCCAGGGCCTTGACCCGGTCCATGATCTCGTCGCTGTAATCGACGAACAATGGGTAATCGGGGTTCTCACCGGAGATCGAGCCCTTGGGCTTCCCCGCCATCCCGACGATCTCGGTCTGCAGAGCGATCGTGTCGGCGATGTACGGCTTGGAGAACTCGATCCCGTCCGCCAACAGTTCCTCGTCCGGAGGCGTAGCCCCATCGTCGAGGAGATCGAACAGCCGCTCGGAAGCCCCGGCTTCGATCATCATGATGTCGACCTCGCCGGCTTCGTTGACCCGGCCCGCCACGACGACCTCGATGGTGGCCCTCTCTTGCTCTTCGTACCCTGGGTTCGCGATCCAGTCTCCATCGATGTGCGAAACCCGCACGCACCCCACGGGACCTTGGAACGGGATATCCGACAGCGCCAGCGCCGCGGAAGCGGCGTTAACGCTCAGGATGTCCACCGGATTGTCGTTGTCGACCGCGAGCACTGTGACCACGCAATGAACCTCGTGGCGGAACCCATCGGGGAACGATGGGCGGAGCGGCCGGTCGATCAGCCGGTCGTTAAGGATCGCTTTCTCGCTGGCGCGACCTTCCCGGCGGAAGAAGCTGCCGGGGATCTTGCCGGCGGCGTACATGCGCTCTTCGACGTCGATGGTCAGCGGGAAGAAGTCTGCGTTCCCCCGTGGATCGGATGAGGTTGCGGCTGCGATGACCGTGGTCTCGCCAACCGATGCCAGTACCGCACCGTTAGCCTGACCGGCCACACGACCGGTCTCGATTCGGAATACCTCGTCGCCGATCTTTCTCTCGACGAACCTGCCTTCCGGATTCATATGGATATCCCTCCTTGGGATATGGCCCGGCACCACGAGGCGCCGGACTTCGCTTCCAAGGAGAGGAGCCGGGTGGGCCGATTCTCAGTGGTAAGGCCGCCCGTGTGGACGAACTTGCAACTGATAACCGACCCCTGAGGCGCCTCTCCTTGCGTCTTCGATGTTGCACGGAAGGGTCCGCCTAGCGGCCCATCCGTTCTGCTTCTATCTTCGGAGCCCGAGTTTTCCGATCAGAGCCCTGTAGCGCTCGACGTCCTCCTGCCGGAGGTAGTCCAGCAAGCGGCGCCGGCGACCCACCATCACCAGCAACCCTCTTCGGGAGTGGTGGTCCTTCGAGTGGGTCTTGAGGTGCTCGGTGAGATCCGAGATCCGCTTCGTCAGGACGGCAACCTGCACCTCCGGGGACCCAGTGTCCCCGTCGCTGCGGGCGTTGTCCGTCATGATGTCTTGCTTCACTTCTTTGGGCAGGCCCATGGGCGTGGTTTCAAGCTCCTCTTGGTGTAGATGCCTTGCTGGGAGGGCCCGGGCGGAGAGATCTCGCCACACGGGCCCACTCATGGTAGCAGGTCACGGGCCCCCCGGACGGTCCTGCAGCCTCCGTGTGTCGGCGACGTCCTCGTCCATCTGGGCCACGAGCTCGGGGACGCTGTCGAACTTCAGCTCGTCCCTCAGGCGCTCGAGGAACTCGATCCGCAGATCCACGCCGTAGAGATCGCCTTGGTAGTCCAGGAGGTACGCCTCGAGCACCAGCGGGGACCGCTCGGGATCGCCTCCGAACGTGGGCTTCACCCCCAGGCTGATCGCCGCCGGGTAGATCCGGCCATCGACCCGGGCCCGGCCCGCATAGATCCCGCGCGGTGGCGATGCGAGGCTCGGGTCGAGTGTCACGTTGGCGGTCGGGTAACCCAGAGACGCTCCGCGGTCGTCGCCCTCCACAACCCGCCCCTCGAGCTCGAACGGTCGTCCGAGAAGCGATCGCGCCATCGTCATATCTCCCTCGGCGATGCACGCGCGCACCCGGCTGGAGGAAACGGCTTCGCCCCCAACGGTCGCGAGCGACACTCCCTCCGCATCGAACCCCAGGGTTGCGCCGAGCTCCGTCAGCGTATCGACATCCCCACTGGCGCGATGCCCGAACCGCCAGCCACGCCCAACGTAGACCGCACGGGCGGCCAAGCCGGTGACGAGAACGTCTTGGACGAACCGTTCCGGTGGCCACTTTGAGAGCGAGCGATCGAAGGGCAGCACGAGGAGGATGTCCACCCCGAGCTCTTGGATGAGCTCCACCTTGCGTTCCGGCGTAGAGAGCAGGGGCGGAACGGCATCCGGTCGAAGGGTCGCCGCGGGGTGTCTATCCCATGTGACGACCGCCGAAGCGAGACCGCGGCGCGCGGCCTCTTCCTTGGTGTACGCGATGAGAGCTCGATGACCCACGTGTACGCCGTCGAACGTCCCGATGGTGATCGCCGACGCCTCGGGCGTCGTCAGGGCATCGAGCCCGGCCGCCGTGATCACGTGGGCACCACGCGATCGGCGACCAGCTTGTCCCCCTCCGGCCGGTACACCGCAAGCAAGCGCCCTTCACGCATCAGCGCGACCGGGGCGCTCTGTGGTGTCTCCGTGGGGGACAGGGGACGACCGTGGCCCACACTCGTCGCGTCGTCCTCGGAGATCTCGACCCGGTCGAGCTCTCGCACGACCTCCGCGAGCGGCAACACCGAGTCCACCGAGACCGACTCGAGAGGGATGGCGTCGGCCTCCGTGAATCCGCCTGCCTCGGTCCGGCGCAAAGTCGCCATGTGGGCGCCACAGCCCAGCGCTTGCCCGAGGTCGTGGATCAGCGTCCGAACGTAGGTGCCCGCGGAGCACACGAGATCCAGCGTTGCTTCCGGCGGATCCTCCGCCCCGAAGCCGGTGAGGCGCAAGGATGTCACTTCGATGTCTCGCGCCACGCGTTCGACGCTCTCACCCCGCCGAGCTTTCTTGTAGAGCCGTTCACCGCCGATCTTCACCGCCGAAACCATCGGGGGGGTCTGCTGTAGGCGTCCCGTGAACGAGGGCAGCGCCTTCTCGACATCGGACCGCGTGATGTCCGCCGGTTTGGTTTCGAGCACCTCTCCCGCGGCGTCCTGGGTGGAGGTCGTCGAGCCGAAACGTGCAACGGCTTCGTAGCGTTTGTGCGAGGACTGTGCGTAAGAGAGGAACCTCGTAGCTTTGCCGACCCCCAGGATCAGGATTCCGGTGGCGTCGGGATCGAGGGTTCCCGCATGGCCCACCTTGCGCTCGTTCAACCTCTTGCGCACGTCATCGACGACGTCGTGCGAGGTCATCCCCGCGGATTTGTCGACGACCACGACGCCGTCTATCACGCCCCCCCTTGAAGGTCGTCGAGCAGCGACGCCACCGTCCCCTCGAGGTCGGGTGCGGTGAAGCCGGCTGCCAGTTCGTGGCCGCCCCCGCCGCGGGCTCCGCGAGCGCTCCGACGCTGACATCGCCCTTGGACCTCATGCTCACTCTCCAGCGCCCGTCCTCTTGCTCCTTGAAGATCGCGGCCACGTCCGCGTCGCGGGTGGAGCGCACGAGATCGATGACCTTCTCGGTCTCATCCCTGTCGACCCCCGACTCCTCGAGGTCCGCACGGGTGATCCACGAGTACACGAAGCTGGCTTGGGGATCAAGAACCGCTCTCTCCAGGACGTGGCCGACGAGCTTCAGGTAGGCGAACGGTGAGGATTCGAAGACCTCCTGAGCGATCTCGGGAGCGGGCACGCCGTATTCGAGCAGGTCCGCCGCGAGGCGGAGGGTCGAGGGGCGGGAATTCCCGTACTGGAAACGCCCCGTGTCGGTGACGATCCCCGCGTACAGACAGGTAGCGATGTCACGATCGAGCTCGACGCCGAGGTCCTGCAGCAGAGCGGCCACCAGTTCCGCGGTGGAGGATGCATCCGGAACCACGACGTTGAGGTGACCGAAATCCTCGTTGCCCGGATGGTGGTCGACGTTTATCAGGCGCTCGGCCGCTCGCGCCGGCGCTTCCAGATCGCCTAACCGGTCGGCTGCGCCGCAGTCGAGGGCGAGGAACACCGGTGAGACCGGCGCGTCCTCGGGCTGAACGAGATCCTGGGCTCCGGGGATCCACGTGTACACGAAAGGAACCTTCGCCGGACTGGACCCCCATGTGGGCGTCGACCGCACGTTCATCTTCTTGAGACCAAGGTGGGTCGCCAGAAGGGAACCAAGGGCATCGCCATCTGGATTCACGTGACACGCGAGGGTCACCTGCTCAGCGGATCGCAGCGCGTCCACGGTCGCATCCCAGTCATCGACGTCCCAGCGCATCTACTCTTCCTTCCGTTCCTGCTCGATCTCGAGCAACAGCCTCTCGACGCGCTCGGCGGTCTCCGTCCCCTGATCGAGCTCGAAGGTCAGCTCGGGAAGATATTTCATCCGCACTTGTCGTCCCAACTCCGCCCGAAGGACCGGCTTCGCGCTATTGAGCCCCGCGAGTGTCTCGGTCCGCTCGGTCTCGTCCCCGAGGACACTCACCAGCACACGCGCGTAACGAAGGTCGGCACTGATGCGCACTCGAGTCACGGTCGCGAAGCCGATCCTCGGGTCCTTCAGCTCGCCGATCGATTCGCCCAGCACTTGACGTGCCAGCTTCTCGACCCTCTCGGTTCGTTGACTCATCCCGCTCTCTTCACGGTCAAGGTTCGAGATCCGCGAACGCAACGATCTCGATGGAGCGATCCACTATCTCTGCGCCATCCAGGGCTGAACGTGCGATCGCCTTCTCTACCTCCTGGAGGACCCGACGGCAATGCCCGCCCGACTCGGCGACGCAACTCACTCCGAAAGCCGCTCTCTGCCACAAGTTCTGGTACTCCACCTCCGCGATCGCCACGTTGAACTTGTTCCGTACGGCTGCCGAGATCGCCCTTAGCACCTGTCTTTTGTCCTTCAGGGAACCGCTCGCCGGGATGAACAACTCGTAGCGCGCCACTCCGATGAACATGGTGACCGCGCCGGTCTACCTCGGGACTTCCTGAATCTCGAAGGCCTGGATGATGTCGCCCTCTTTCACATCCTGATAGCCGTCGATCCCGATCCCGCACTCGTATCCGGTCGCGACCTCGCGCACGTCATCCTTGAACCGTCGAAGCGAGCCGACCGTGCTCTCGTACACGACCGTTCCGTCGCGCACCAACCTGGCCCGAGCGTTCCTGCGGATAACGCCATCGGTGACCATGCAGCCGGCAACGACGCCCATCCTCGGGACGCGGAACGTGGCGCGCACCTCGGCCTGGCCCAGCGCCACCTCGCGCGTCTCGGGGCCCAGCAGACCCCGGGCTGCTGCCTCGATCTCCTGGATGGCCTGATAGATGACACGGTACGTACGGATATCGACGCCGGCTTCCTCCGCGAGCTGGAGAGCCTGCCCCGTGGGAACCACTCCCAATCCGATGACTATGGCCTGGGACGCCTGAGCCAGCGTGACGTCGTTCTCGGTGATGGCGCCGGCACCGCGTCGCAGGATGTTGATCGCTACGAGCGACTGATCGAGCTTCCTGAGCTGGTCATCGAGCGCCTCGACCGTGCCCTGCGTATCGGCCTTGAGCACCAGGTTCAGTTCTGGAACCTCGCCCTGCTGCGTAGCCACCAACAATTGGGTCAGCGAAGCGCCCTTGTGGGCGACGAGTTCCGCCGCGCGGCGGTGTTGCTCGCGTTCGGACGCGAAACTTTTTGCTTCCTTCTCGTCATCCATGACGCGGAACTCGTCCCCCGCTGCGGGCATCGACTGCCATCCGAGGACCTGCACCGGCTGGCCCGGCCCGGCCTCTTCGATCTGTTCGCCCCGCTCGTCGAGCATCGCCCGAACACGACCCCACGCGACCCCCGCGAGTAGCGGGTCGCCGGGCAACAGCGTTCCTCGCTTGACGAGCACGGTCGCAACCGGGCCCCGGCCTTTGTCCAGATGGGCCTCGATGACGTTCCCGCTGGCCATCGCGTTCGGGTTCGCGCGCAGGTCCAATTGCACGTCGGCCGCAAGCAGGATCATCTCGATGAGACCGTCGAGGTTGGTCCGCTCCTTGGCGGACACGTCAACGTAGACGGTGTCCCCTCCCCATTCCTCGGGCAGGAGTCCGTGGTCTGACAGTTGCTGGCGCACGCGCGTCGGGTCGGCATCGGGACGGTCGATCTTGTTGACTGCCACCACGATCGGAACGCCCGCCGCTTTCGCGTGATCGATCGCCTCGACCGTCTGCGGCATGACACCGTCGTCGGCGGCGACGACAAGGACGGCCACATCGGTGACCTGAGCGCCGCGTGCCCTCATGGCGGTGAACGCCTCGTGGCCCGGGGTGTCGATGAACGTCACCTCGCGGGAGTCGTGCCGGACGCGGTATGCGCCGATGTGCTGCGTGATGCCGCCGGCCTCACCTCCGGCGACGTCCGCGCTCCTGATGCCGTCGAGGATTGAAGTCTTCCCGTGGTCGACGTGGCCCATGACGGTCACGACCGGCGGGCGAACGACGAGCTCGGATTCGTCGACGTCCTCTTCTTCGATCCCTGCGGCGGCCGCCAGCTCTTCCTCGGCGGGGTCGACGACCGCGACGGGGATCCCCAGGTCCTCCGAGACGAGCTCCACAGCCTCGTCACTCATGGACTGGGTCACGGTCACCATCTCGCCGAGCCCCAACAGCACCTTCACGATCTCGGCCGGCGAGCGATCGACCTTGTCCGCGAAATCCTGGACGGTGATCCCTCGATGAACGGTGATCGGAGCGGTCGTCGGAGCGCCCTCGGGTGCGGCGGCCGCGGGCTGGGACTCCGGTTGAGGTTCGGCAACCGGCTCGACCGCCGGCTCCGTCGCGGCGGGCTCGGGCGCCACCGGCGCGGGCTCCTGCACGGGGGCCGGGGCCGGTTCGGCCACCACGGGCTTCGCCGGAGCGGGCGACTTCTCGGCCGTCGTCTTCTTCGCGGTGCTCTTCTTGGTCGTCGTCTTCTTGGCGGTGGTCTTCTTGGCGGTGGTCTCTTTAGCCGTCGTCTTCTTGGCCGTGGTCTTCTTCGCCGTGGTCTTCTTCTTGGCTGGGGCCGTGGACCCGTTACCCAGGTCGGCGCGCAGGCGGTCGGCCACCTCTTCCTCGATGGTCGAGGAGTGGCTCTTCACGGGGTTCCCGATCTCGTCGAGGTGAGCGAGCACCTCCTTGGAGGAAAGCCCGAGCTCCTTGGCGACCTCGTGCACCCTGGGTTTTGCCATCCGTTCCCTTCCTTCTTCCTAAGCTCGGTTCTTCGTCGCTGCTCTGAGGTCCTGGGCCAGTTCGGGTCCATGCGGCCCCAGCGCTCGCGCCAGGGCGCCTGTCTGGAGAGCCCGCTCTACGCACGGATCATCTGCGCAGACGTATGCACCTCTTCCGGGAGCCCGTCCGGTGACGGGTGCCCCAGGCGCTTTCCGACCCGAGCTGCTCTGGTCCAGCCTCACGACCCCGTCCGGCCCGCGCACCACGCGGATCAGCTCGGACTGCGGGCGCTTGCGCCGGCAACCGGCACAGGTCCGGACCGGAGCGTCGCCCATCTTAGTCCCAGCGCCCGTCGAGGGCTTTAGGACTTCGCCTCCTCTTCCGCGACGACGACCTGCTCGACCGGAGCGGCGGCCTCGGGTTCCGCGGGAACGGCCTCGGTGGCGGCCTCGGCGTCCTGGGCGCGGCGGGCCTCGGCTTCCAGGCCGGCCTTGATCTGGGACTCTGACTTGATGTCCACCCGGAGGCCGGTCAGGCGTGCCGCGAGGCGGGCGTTCTGACCTTCTTTGCCGATCGCGAGCGAGAGCTGATAGTCCGGCACGATGACGAGGGCCGTCTGCCCCTGATCCTCGATGCGAACCTCTTTGACCTTTGCCGGTGAGAGTGCGTTCGCCACGAACTCCTCAACCGCTTCGGTCCATTTGATGATGTCGATCTTCTCGCCGCGCAGCTCGTTCATGACCATTCGCACGCGCGAGCCTTTCGACCCCACGCATGCACCCACGGGATCGACGTTTCGATCATGCGATACGACCGCGATCTTGGAACGATGCCCGGGCTCGCGCGCAACCGCGCGGATCTCGACGACTCCGTCCAGGATCTCCGGGACCTCGAGCTCGAAGAGCCTCTTGATCAGCCCCGGGTGCGTCCGAGACACGATGATCTGAGGTCCACGCGCCGACTTCCGCACCTCGACGATGTACGCCTTCAAGCGCATCCCATGCTCGTAACGCTCGTGGGGGATCTGTTCGGCGGGAGGCATGAGAGCCTCGGTCTTCCCCAGATCCAGGATCGTGTACCTGTGGTCCTGCTGCTGGACGATGCCCGTGACGATGTCGCCCTCGCGCCCGGAGTATTCGCCGAAGGTCTGGTCGCGCTCCGCTTCGCGAAGGCTCTGCAGGATGACCTGCTTGAAGGTCTGGGCCGCGATACGTCCGAAGTCTTCGGGCGTGTCCTCCCATTCCTTGATGACCGTGTAGCTGTCTCCCTCGTCCTCGAGCTCGACGTCTTGTGCGAAGACCGTGATGCCGCCCGTCTCGGGATCGATGATCGCGCGGGCGCGCCGCGTCTCATCGGCGTTGGTCATGCGCAGGTATGCGGACGCGAGGCCCTTCTCCATCGCCTCGACGAGGGCTTCCTCCGCTATGCCTCGCTCCCTTACGACATCGCGCAGCGAGTCCATTGGGATCTTCATGTCAACTCCATTCGAATACCGTTCTTGCCGATCTGATCGAGTCGTACGGCACGTCCACTTCGCGGTCGGCCGCCGCGATCTTGATCCCGGCCTCTTCCGCCTCCACGATCACGCCGTCTATCCGGTGGCTATCGCCGATCAGCTTTTCTCTGGTCTTGACCACAACCGTGCTCCCGACACAGCGGGCGAAGTGGTCGGGCCGTCGCAAAGTTCGCTCGAGTCCGGGTGACGAAACCTCGAGGGTGTACCGGCCGGGGATCGGGTCTCGCAGATCGAGACCTCGTGAGATCTCGTTGGAGACGAGAGCAACTGTGTCAAGATCCACGGCGCCCTCCTCTCCGTCCACGAACACACGCACGATCGTGCGGCCCGGTTGGCCTCCCAGTTCCACGTCCCAGAGGCGAAGGGAACGCCGGCGAGCAACGGCCTCGGCGAGGTCGATGACCTCTTCAAGCGCCCCCATGCAACGTCTCCTTCAAAGAACAAGCCCCTCGCTAGAGGGGCTCCAACTCAAGCCTCGGTCCCACCGCCCCCGGCAACAGCGAAACCCCTGCTCAGAGCGGCTTTTCGATTTTAACACGGGGGTCGATGGACGCGAAAGCATGTTAGGAAGCTAGAAGTCTCGACTTCGACCCCGCGCAGACGAAAGGGCGACATGGCCAAGCGAGCACGGAAACGGCGCACCAAGAGGAAGAACAAGGCGAACCACGGCAAGCGGCCGAACGCGGGCCGCCGGTAGAACCCTAGGCCTCGTCCGTCGGAGTCAACCCGATCTTCATCAGAGCCTGACGCCGCCCGGCCCCCTTCAGAACCTGGACGTCTCCTTCCTCTGACCCACCCTCCACGCGGATCTCGTCCGCGACCTTCTGCGCCTCCTCGAGCAGGGCTTCGACGAGCTTGTCGTGGGGCACCCACCCGATCTGCTTCCCCTTCGCGAATAGCAGACCCCGGCCGGGTCCCGCCGCGATAC
Source organism: uncultured Actinomycetes bacterium (assembly GCA_963777015.1). Taxonomy (GTDB): domain Bacteria; phylum Actinomycetota; class CADDZG01; order CADDZG01; family WHSQ01; genus JACCXF01. The sequence continues at coordinate 435,733 of CAVZOQ010000002.1, read as the reverse complement.
CGATGTCGGCATCGCGAGCCTCGCCGGGCCCATTCACCTCGCACCCCATCACCGCGATCTGCATCGGGGGGAGGTCCATCTTCTCGATTGCGGCCTCCACCTCGTTCGCCAGCTTGAACACGTCCAGCTCCGCCCGCCCGCACGAGGGGCATGCGACCAGGTCGAAGCCGACCTCGCGGAGCCCGAGGGTCTGAAGGATCTGCTTCCCGAGCTTGACCTCTTCGACGGGTGGAGCGGTCAGAGAGACCCTGATCGTGTCCCCGATCCCCTCGGCGAGAAGGGTCCCCAGGCCGATCGAGGACTTAACGACTCCCTGTTTGGGGGTTCCGGCTTCGGTGACGCCCAGGTGGAGGGGCACATCGGTGAGCTCCGCCAGTTGCCTGTAGGCGGCGATCATCTCGGGCACGTTCTGATGCTTGACCGAGACCTTGATGTCCCGGAAGCCATGCTCCTCGAGCAAGCCGATCTCGTACAGCGCGCTCTCGACGAGCGCCTCGGAGGTGGGTCGCCCGTACTTGGCCACGAGTTTCTTGTCGAGTGAGCCGGCGTTCACGCCTATACGGATCGGGATGTTGCGCTCCTTGGCCGCGTCGGCCACCTCTTTGATATGTGAGGGATTGCGCATGTTGCCGGGGTTGAGCCGCAGCCCGTGCACGCCTGCCTCGATCGCGAGCATGGCCAGACGCACGGAGAAGTGGATGTCGGCGATGATCGGCACGCCACCCTGCTCGACGATGGTGGGCAGCGCCAGCGCGTCCCCTTCGTGGGGCACGGCGACCCGCACCATGTCGGCACCTTGCGTTGCCAGCTCGTGCACCTGGATCAGCGTCGCCTCTACATCGTCGGTCTTCGTGACCGTCATGGATTGGATCGATATGGGGGCGCCACCACCGACCGCGACCTTCCCCACGTAGATGCGTCTGCTCTTGCGTCTCTCGTACATGACTTCAGTGTAGGGGGCCAGAGACCTCTGGGGCCAGAGACCTCTGCCCCTAGAACGGGACCTTGATGGGGCGCGCGATATCGAGATACAGCACCGCTATGAAGAGGACCACGAAGAACGAGATGACTGCGGCCGCCACCGGGATCAACTTGCGCACGTCGACCTTCCTGCCGGTGGCCGACTCCCAGGCAACCACCGCGAGATGTCCCCCATCCAAGGGCGGAAGAGGAAGGAGATTCATGAGACCGATGAAGATCGTGAAGGAGACGATGAAACCGATGAAGTTCAGATACTGCCCGCGTTCGACGATCTCACTTGCGATCCGGCTCGCGCCGACGACGCCAACCGGGCTCTCTCCGTCCGCCTCACGTTCGCCTTCGCCCGTCAGGGCATCGATGAGCGGGCCCCCGAAGACCATGTTGCCGACGTTGGCCACACCTTTGACCGCCTCAACCGTCGCACGCCCCGTGTAGACGGCGGCGGTTCCGATCGCCTGCGGGAAGGGCACGGTTTCGTAACGGATGGACGGTTCCACGCCGAAGAAACCGACGACTTCTTCACCTTCCTTGAGGGGCGGAGGGGACTCACCCGGTTCCACCTCCTGGACGATCAACCCCGCTTCGTTCGAGATACCGCGAGACATCGTTGCGGTGAAGGTGCGCCTCTCCCCGTCGCGCAGCACGGTGAACTCCGCTTCCTCTCCAGGGTGATCGCGTATGTACTCACGGATCACGTTCCAGGACGTGGTCTCGCGGGCACCCACTGCAACGATCTCGTCGCCAGCTTGGAGCCCACCGATATCCGCCGCGCTATCGGCCGTGACCGCCGCCACCTCGTTGCTCTGTCCGGCGGGGAACCCGATGGCCAGGGCCGCGAACAGCAACAGCAGGAACGCAACGAGCCAGTGCGTCGCCGAACCGGCGACCAGCACGATCGCGCGTTGCCACGCGGGCTTGTTCTCATAAGAGCGCGAGCGGTCTTCGGGAGGAACTTCCTCGTAGGGATTCATCCCCACGATCTTCACGAATCCTCCGGCGGGTATCGCCTTCACTCCGTATTCGGTCTCGCCTCTCGTGAACGACCACAGGGTGGGACCGAAGCCCAGAAAGAACTTCGTGGCCTTGAAATCGAAGAGTTTGGCCATGGTGAAGTGGCCGGCCTCATGGACCATGATGACGACCAGCAGGGCGATGATGAACAACCAGATTCCCAGGCTCACAACTTCTTTCCTAACGCTTTCTCGTCTTTAGCTATTCCTCTTATCGACCGCCGCGACCCCTCCTATTAGGGCGCGAGTTTCCGTCCGGGCACGTGCGTCGGCCTCCAGGACCGCCTCGAGATCGTCCGCCTCACCACCCTGATGCCGGTCGAGGACGGTTGCAACGATGCTCGGGATCGCCGTGAACGGGATCGTACGCTCGAGGAACGCTTGCACCGCGATCTCGTTCGCGGCGTTCAGTGCACATGGGTAAGTGCCTCCCGCGGTCCCCGCCCGGTAGGCCAGCCCCAGCGCCGGGAAGCGCTCGTTGTCGACGGGTTCGAAGCGCAGCTCGCCCAGCGATGCGAGGTCGATCGGTTGCAATCCGGTCGGCATCGTGTCTGGTTCGGACAGGGCAGCCAAAATCGGGATGCGCATGTCGGTCGGCCCCGCCTGCAAGACGGTCGAGCCATCGACGAGCTCGACGAGGCCGTGCACGATGCTCTGCGGGTGAACCACCACACCGATCCGCGAGAACTCGAAACCGAATAGATGGTGTGCCTCGATCACCTCGAGCGCCTTGTTCATCAGCGTCGCGGAGTCGATCGTGATCTTCGGTCCCATCGACCACGTCGGATGGGCGAGCGCTTCCTCCGGAGTCACGCCGGACAGATCTGTTCTCGTTCGGAAAGGCCCGCCGGAGGCGGTCAAGACGATGCGCGCAACGGCCTCTGGTTCCAACCCGCGCAAGCATTGGGCGATCGCGGCGTGTTCCGAATCCACGGGGACGATGTGGCCCCCACCGCGCCGCGCAGCTTCGGCGCAGACCGCGCCGCCCGCCACGAGGCTCTCCTTGTTGGCGAGAGCGAGCGTCTTCCCCGACTCGAGCGCGGCGATCGACGCCCGAAGTCCGGCCACTCCCACGATCGCGTTCAAGACCACGTCGGCATCGGGCAGCCGTGCGAGCTCGAGCGCGACGTCGGCGCCCAACCCCGTTCTTTGAACGCCGTGTTCCACGGCCTGGTGGCGGAGGAGCTCCTCGTTCGAGCCCGAGACGAGTCCGACGATCTCGAACCTGTCGGGATACGAGCCCAAGGCTTCGAGAGCCTGAGTGCCGATCGAGCCGGTCGATCCAAGGATGACAACACGCCTGCGCGTCATGAGGATCTAGAAGACGACGAAGCGGAGGAAGATGAACGCGGCCGGCACCGTGAAGAGGATCGCGTCGAGGCGGTCGAGGAATCCGCCATGCCCCGGGAGCAGACGGCCCGAGTCTTTGATACCTATCTCGCGCTTGAAGCGCGATTCCACGAGGTCCCCGACCGGCACGGTGATGCTCGCGATCGCTCCCAACGCGACGCCTTCCATCACGTTTAGCTCGTTGAGGAGCCATCCGAATAGCGCGCCGGCGAGAAGAGCCCCCACGACACCCCCAGCGAATCCCTCCCATGATTTCGCCGGCGAGATCGAGGGGGCCATCTTGTGCCGGCCGAAGCGCGTGCCTACGAAGAACGCCGCGACATCATCGCCTGCGACCGTGAGGACGGTGGCGATGAGCAGAGCCATGCCGCCCGGCTCCAGCATGAGGATCGACACCGCCGCCGCTCCCCCGCCTGCGATCCACGCGAGGCCGAGGACCCCCCAGGCGACATCGCTGCCAGCCCCTCGCGCCCTACCCGGAAGAAGGGCGAGCGCGAAACCGCCGAACGTCGCAACCGCGAGAACGATCGAGTAGAGGGCCGGGCGTTCCAGGTAAGCGATGATCAACATCGCCGCTCCGCACGCCAGCACGAAAGGCATGTTGGGTGAGTGGCCCGCGTGAAGGAGCCCGTCCAGGAACTCGAACAAGGCCAGCATCACCACTACGAACGCGAGAACGAAGAAGGCCGCGGTGCCCACCGCGTACGCGACCGCGATGAGCCCGACGAGGATCAGAGCGGTGATGACCGCTTGCTTGAGGGAGCGGCCCCCAGTGGGGACCGGCTCGTCCCCGCCGTGTTGCGGGTCGTCGGCCGGGAACGGTCGCGCCGCCTCCGCCATGTGGCTCCTTCTCGTCCGGCCTAGACCTCTGACAGTTCCTTCTCTTTGCGCTCCAGATTCTCGTCGACCTCGGCGACGTGTTTGTCGGTCAATTTCTGAAGCGCGCCCTCCGCACCGCGTTCCTCGTCCTCGGACATCGTGCCGTCCTTCTTCATCTTCTCGAGGTCTTGCTTCGCATGTCGGCGGACCGCCCTGATCGCCACGCGACCGTCTTCGGCGCGCGTGTGGGCGAGACGTATCAGTTCCATACGACGTTCCTCGGTCAATTGGGGGAAGACCAGCCTGATCACGGCGCCGTCACTGTTCGGCGTGATCCCGAGATCGGAGGAGAGGATCGCCTTCTCGATCGCGCTCAGGGAATTGGGGTCGTAGGGAGTGATCACCAAGAGCCGAGGCTCGGGCACCGAGAGGTTCGCGATCTGGTTGAGAGGCACCTTCGTGTCGTAGTAGTCAACGACGATGCGGTTCAGCAACGAAGGACTCGCTCTACCCGAACGGATCGTCGACAGATCCTCGAGATTCACCGACACAGCTTTCTTCATCTTCTCTTCGGCTTCTCTGAGGGTCCCCTCTTTGGTATCGGCCATCGTTTCCCCCTTCTACGCGGTCGACTCGGAGTGCACCAGGGTCCCGACCTCTTCCCCCGAAAGAACCCGCACTACGTTGCCCGGCTTGAGGTTGAAGACGATGATCGGCAGGCGGTTGTCCATGCACAAAGAAATCGCTGTCGAATCCATGACCTTCAAACCCCGGTTCAGCACCTCTATGTAGTCGAGGGAGTGGAACATGCGAGCGTCAGAGTTCACCAGCGGGTCCGAATCGTAGACGCCGTCGACGCGTGTCCCCTTGAGGATCGCGTCCGCGTTGATCTCGAGCGCGCGCAGAGCGGCCGTCGTATCGGTCGAGAAGTAGGGGTTGCCGGTCCCCCCCGCAAGGATCACGACGCGCCCTTTCTCGAGGTGGCGAATCGCGCGGCGACGGATGTACGGTTCGGCGATCTCCTGCATCCAGATCGCGCTAAGGACGCGGGTCTGCACACCCTCTTTCTCGAGAGCATCCTGCAGCGCGAGCGCGTTGATGACCGTCGCCAGCATCCCCATGTAGTCGGCGGTCGTGCGGTCCGTGCCTTGTGCCGATGCCGAAAGGCCGCGGATGATGTTCCCGCCCCCGACGGTGACCCCGAGCTCGGTCCCCATGTTCTGGGCCTCGGCCACCTGGCGGGCGATCGAAGCCACGATCCTGGGATCTATCCCGAATCCCTGCTGGGGGTCCGCGAACGCTTCTCCGGACAGCTTGAGGAGGACCCTCCTGAACTTCGGCGGCGACGTGAGGTCATCGGACATGGCGTGCTTAAGCCCCGTTCCCCTCGCCCACGCGGATGCGGCAGAAGCTGCCGATCGAGATGTTCTCGCTCATGGAGGCTTTCGCCTCGTCGATCAAGAGCGCGATCGTCTTGCTCTTGTCCTGGATCCACTCCTGATCCATGAGGACGGTCTCCTTGTAGAAGGACTCGAGCTTCCCGCTCACGATCTTCTCGATCACCTTCTCTGGCTTGCCGGAGTCCTTCGCCTGCTTCGCGTAGATCGCAGACTCTTCGTCGATGACCTGCTGCGGGACCTGGTCGCGGGTCGTCCACGAGGGGTCCGCGAAGGAGATGTGCATCGCAACGTCTTTCGCCAGCCGCTCGAACCCCTCGGTTTTCGCCACGAAGTCCGTCTCGCAGTTCAGCTCGACGAGAACGCCGAGCTTGGGGGGGTAGTTCGGATCGGGGCGATGGAGGTACGTGTACACAATCCCCTCGGAGGCCGACCGGCCGGTGCGTTTAGCGGCATCGGCGAGGCCCTTCTCGCGCAGGATTCGTTTGGCCGCCTCGAGGTCTCCATCCGCCTCGATCAGGGCCTGTTTGCAATCCATCATCCCGGCGCCGGTGCTGTCCCGTAGCGCCTTCACATCTTTTGCATTGATGTCAGCCATCGCTTGCCTCCAATTAGATCTCTCGTCGTCCGCCTATGACTTGGTAGCGGGTTCCGGGGTGGCGGTTTCGGTGGTAGCGGGTTCCGGAGCGGAAGCGGTCGACCCGGCTTCGTCGCTCGGTGTTTCGCGCGCCGCTTCCTCCTCGGCCTCGAGTTGCAGCTCCCACTCCGCCTTCGGCTGTGCAGCTGCGCCTGGGAGAACCTCGGGCTCCGGCTCCGCCGCGCCCTCTCCGGGCTGGTCGCCGCGGTCCGGACGCATGCTCTTCCCTTCGATCGCGGCGTCCGCGATGATTCGCGTAAGCAACTGTCCGGAACGGATCGCGTCGTCGTTGCCGGCGATCGCGTAATCCACATCGTCCGGATCGCAATTCGTGTCCAACACAGCGACGATCGGAATGCCGAGCTTCCGAGCTTCACGCACCGCGATCTCTTCCTTCTTGGTGTCGAGGATGTAGATCGCCTGCGGCAACCTGTCGAGGTCGCGGATCCCGCTCAGGTTGCGAGCGAGCTTCTCGTACTCCCGTGTCAGCCGCAGCCGCTCTTTCTTCGGGAGGCTATCGAGAGCATCCGAGTTGACCATCTCCTCGAGTTCACGCATGCGCTTGATGCGATCGTGGATCGTGCGGAAGTTCGTCAACATCCCGCCGAGCCAGCGGAAGTTCACGTAGGGCATTCCCGAACGCTTCGCCTGCTCCTCGAGGATGTCTTGGAGCTGCTTCTTCGTGGCCACGAACAGGATCTGTCCGCCCCCCGCAACCAAATCTCGCACGAACTTGTACGAGTTCTCGATCCCGGACATCGTCTGATGTAGGTCGAGGATGTAGATCCCGTTGCGTTCGGTGAAGATGAATCGCTTCATCTTCGGATTCCAGCGGCGGGTCTGATGGCCGAAATGCACCCCAGCCTCCAGCAACTGCCGCATCGTGACGACCGGCATGGTCGTTCCTCCTTCGGTTATGCCGGTCCATGGGACCGGACTCCTCCGCCCGTCAAACCCCGCTCGTGCGGGGACCGAAACCCGCGGCTAACCAGAGGTTGGCCGTAGGAGACGGGCGTGTGAATTTTTGAAGCTCCAAAAGGTTACACCAGCCGCCGGTGGCCCGACCCGGGTGGGCGGCCCTCGAAGTTGGCCCGAGTCAGTCGCCCTGCGTGGCCTCGACGATCTTGCCCCGCAACGCCAGGACCGCCTTCGTGTGCATCTGGCAGATCCGGGACTCGGTCACTCCCAGCACGGTGCCGATCTCGGCGAGGGTCAAACCCTCGTAGTAGTAGAGAGTGATGACGATCTTCTCCCGCTCGGGGAGGCGGTTGATGGCCCCGGCCAGGATCTGCTTCATCTCCTCGGCCTCGACCGTGTCGACCGGGCCGGCGGTCTTCGTGTCCTCGAGGGTCTCGACCAGCGACAACCGATCTCCCTTGTCCCCCTCGACGGACATCAACTCGTCGAGGGCCACCAGCGACACCGTGGACAGCTGCGTATAGATCGCGTTGAGGCCGTCCGACGTGATGCCCATCTCCTCGGCGATCTCGGCATCCGAGGGAGGTCGCTTCAGCTTGTTCTCGAGCGCGGTGTAGGCCTTCTCGACCTCGCGGGCCTTGAATCGGACCGATCGGGGGACCCAGTCGATCGCCCGGAGCTCGTCGATGATCGCCCCCCGGATGCGGCTGATCGCGTAGGTCTCGAACTTGATCCCGCGATCCGGCTCGTACTTGTCGATGGCGTCGATCAGACCGAAGATCCCGTACGAGATCAGGTCCGCCTGCTCGATGTTCGCAGGAAGCCCGACGGCCACCCGGCCTGCCACGTACTTAACGAGGGGTGAGAAGTTCAGGATCAGCGCGTCCCGGGCACCCGGAGACCCGTTGGACTTGTACTCGGTCCACGCGTCGAGAACGCTGTCGTCGGTCGGGTCCGATACCCCGCGCCGGGTTCGAGGCTGGGGCCTCGGGTCAGGCTCTGGGATGGCTTTGCTCATAAACGGTCCTCAGACGTTCGGTCGAGACATGCGTGTAGATCTGCGTCGTAGCGAGACTCTCATGGCCCAAGAGCTCCTGCACGGAGCGCAGATCGGCGCCTCCATCCAACAGGTGTGTCGCGAAAGAGTGTCGCAGAGCGTGGGGGCTCGCGGTCGCTCCCCCTCAGCCGCGAGGTACTTGGCCAGCATCGACCGCACGGAGCGAGGCCCGATCCGCCTCCCCCTACGGTTGAGGAAGAAGGCCTCCTCGACGGCCGATCCTCTCTCCCCGGGAGCGTTTGGGGCGAGTTCGAGCACGGATCTGAGCTCCAGGAGCTCGGCTCGGGGGCCGCCGGCGTATGCCTCGACCGCCCTCGCGGCGGGCTCGCCGATCGGCATCTGCCTCTGCTTGCGTCCCTTCCCCATCACCCTGACGGTTCGGCTCCGGAGATCCACATCCTCCAGGTCGAGAGAGCAGAGCTCCGCCACCCGGAGCCCCGCCCCGTACAGGAGCTCGAGGATCGCCCGGTCGCGGAGCCCCGTTGCATCGTCCTCGGGAGGGAGATCGCATAGCCGGCTCGCATCGGCCGCCTTGAGCACACGGGGCAAGGGATGATCGAGCTTGGGCGCCTGTAGATCGTCGGCGGGGCTTGCGACGATCAGGTCGTGATCGACGGCCCAGCGTAGGAGCGACCGAACGGCGCTGGCCTTTCGGGCAACGGAACGTCGGGCGTAACCACGCTGGGACAGATACGCGAGGTAACGTCGCAGGAGCCGGCGATCGATGTCCTCCAATGATCCGATCCCGCCCCGGCTGGCCCACTCCCCGAACTGAGCGAGATCGGCGCGATAGGCGTCGGTGGTGTGAGGGGACAGGTTCCGCTCGGCACCCAAGGAGCGCACGAACGCGCTCGATGCCTCCTGGATGGTCCCCTGATTCGACATGTGATCCCTTCGTTCTGGTCCACCCGGTTTGGCTTTGCCGGTCCGCCGGCCTGCGCGGGTCGTTGCGTAAGGATGTGCCCCCATCGTCAGGCGTGTCAACGACTGCGCCCTCCGTCGATCCCGTCAGGTGGGTTGGACGCAGGCCCCCACCGATCCCCCGGGTAAACCCCAGCATGACGCGAATGAGGCTTCCACCGTGAATATCGGCTCATCGGGCAGGAGAACGGAGCGCGACGCCGAAGCATGCCTCGCGACGAGATTTCTCCCCTCTTCGTCGCAGCCCTTCGGGGTCAGAGTGCCGAAGTGCGAAAGAGACCCCTCTCCCGGGGTCTCTTTCTTTGCTGCACCCTCCCCGTCTTGTCAGGGAGACCGCGTGCGGTGCGTGCGGTGCGTGCGGTGCGTGCGGTGCGTGCGGTGCGTGCGGTGCGTGCGGTGCGTGCGGTGCGTGCGGTGCGTGCGGTGCGTCGTGCACCACGTGCACCACGTGCACCACGTGCACCACGCGCCTGAGAGACGGCCCCCGGCAGGAACTAATAGGTCGACCGGATCCTTCCACCCGCATCGGTGATCTCGTAGCCCATCCTTCGCCTGACGATCAGGCCGCGTACTTCGAGCCGAGAGAGGGCCAGCGAGGTTCGACCGAGCGACATTCCCACCGACTCCGCGATGCGGTCCAGGGAGATCGGTACATCATCCATAAGGCTCAGAACCTCGATCTCTTCGGCCTCCAGCGCCGGCGCCTTGGGATCGAGCCGGTTCACCGGATCGTGCCAGACCAATCCCGGGGCAAGCTCATCGAAGATGTGACGAGGGTCGGTGACCAAAGCGGCCTGGCCCGTGCGGATGAGCTCGTTCGGCCCATCGGCCATCGCGTTGCGTAGGCTGCCGGGAATAGCAAAGATCGCCCGATCGGCGTCCAGGGCGAGACGGGCAGTGATGAGGGCACCACTTTTCAGCCCCCCCTCGACCACTAGAACAGCGCGAGCGAGACCAACAACGATCCGGTTTCGTTCGGGGAAGTGAGCCGGGTACGGCTGCTCCCCATGTGGATACTCGGATACGAGGGTCCCATGACGGACGATCTTCGCCTTGAGTCTCCTGTTCCGTGCTGGATAGTCGACATCGAGTCCACACCCCAAGACCGCCACGGTGTGGCCGCCCGCCCGCAAAGTCGCCTCATGTGCGGCGGCATCGATACCCACTGCCATCCCGGAGACCACAGCAAATCCCGCCTCCGCGCACGCCCGCGCCATCTGACGGGCAGCCTGGAATCCTGCCGCGGTCGGTCTGCGCGTGCCCACTATCGCGATGGACCCACGCGGATCCGGTATGGGGCGGCCCAAGGCATGGATCCACTCGGGGGGCACATGTGGACCAAGCTCGTTCAGCGCCTGCGGCCACTCGGGGCTCCCGGAAAGGATGCGGCGACTCTCATCGCTATGAGGAAGTGGCAACCCTGGCTGCGTTGAAAGGGTCACGCGACCACCTCCGCTCCCTCTCTGCTTAGCCGGATCTGCAAGGCTTCGCCCACATGCTCCTCGAGAACCATCTCTGTCTGAGCCAAGTCGGCGATCGTCCGCGCGACCCGCAGCGCTCTTGCGAGTCCGCGGCCAGTCAACTGGGTCCGCCGATCTTCGATCGCGTAGGCCAAGAGGGTCTTGATCCCCGGAGAAAGGTCAGTAGCTCCATCGAACTGCGACTTGTTGGCGGAGGCGTTGGTGACGAGTGAGGACCCATAACGCTCGAGCTGGATGGTTCTAGCTGACGCGACTCGCTCTCGAACCACGGCACTGCTCTCTTGGGGTGACGAATCGAGAAGCTGTGCCTGCCCCAAACGCGATAGGAGGACCTGCAGGTCCATCCGATCGACCAACGGACCCGATAAGCGGCTCTCGTAGTTGTGGATCTGCAGTGGAGAGCACCTGCAAGCAGATGGTCCGTCCATGCGGTGTCCACACGGACAAGGGTTGGCCGCCGCCACAAGAGAGATACGACAAGGGAAGACGACAGCTCCCTCGCTCCGAGCGATCCGCACCACACCCTCCTCGAGAGGAGCCCGAAGAGTGTCCAACGCGTCTCGTCGATAGAGGGTTAGCTCGTCAAGGAACAAGACGCCTTGGTGGGCCAAACTAGCCTCTCCGGGACGGGCGAGGCCCGAACCCCCACCGATGATGCCCGCCATCGAGATGTGGTGGTGTGGCATCCGGAAGGGACGTTGCGTGATGGCACCGGAGCTCGGACCAAGCATGCCCGCGACCGAATAGATCCGAGTCACCTCCAACGACTCGTCCAGCGTCATCGGAGGCAGGATCCCCGGCAGGGTGCGCGCCAGCATGGTCTTGCCCGACCCTGGAGGGCCCAGCATCAAGAGGTTGTGACCCCCTGCCGCCGCGATCTCGAGCGCTCGCTTGGCTGTTGCCTGACCGCGCACATGTGCAACGTCTTCTACAGGCGACGGGGCAGCCCCCCTCGTTGGCACGACGGATGGAGGTGACCACTTGCCTTTGAAGAAATCGATGCACTGACGCAGGTTCGTCACTGCGACCACCTCGATGTCTTCGACCAGGGCCGCCTCGGCCGCGTTCGCCGCCGGACAGATCAGCCCCTTGCGCCCCGTCGAACGACAAGCGAGTGCTGCAGCGAGCGCTCCCCGCACGGGCCGCACCGATCCGTCAAGCGCCAGCTCGCCGATTGCGATCCATCCCTCGAGCGGCTCTTGCGAGATGCGCTTGTCGGCGGCCGCCACCCCCAGAGCAAGCGGCACGTCGAAATGCGTTCCGTCCTTCCTGAGCCCGCCGGGGGCCAGATTGGCGACCATCCTCTGCCGGGGCCATCGCAGACCCGACGACTCGAGTGCCGAACGGGTCCGTTGCTCCGCCTCGCGCACCGTCGTGGTGGGCAGGCCGACGATCGAGAAACGGGGCACGCCCGCTCCCACGTCCACCTCGACCTGCACGAGGTGAGCTTCCGTGCCGATCAAGGCGACGGTCTCCGTCTTCGCAAGCATCCATACCTCCCGTCGATCCCGGGAGCGCGGCCCAAGCAGGAAGGTATCGAGGCCGTAGGACAGAAAGCGGGCCGACAACGGAGCCGCGTTAACGACCGGTGAAGCGCGGCTCCCTCTTCTCGAGCCACGCAGCGACGGCCTCGCGCGTGTCGTCGCTAGTGAAACAGAGGGCCTGGGTTATGGACTCGGCATCCAGGTTCTCCTCGATGGAGCGCTCCCCCGCGCGATTGAGATTCTCCTTGATCATCGACGCCGTCCTCGGCGGCACTGATGCCACGCGCTCGGCGAGGTCCTTCGTGACGGCATCGACTTCGGCCGGCTCACACAGGCGGTTGAGGAGCCCAAGCCGGTCCGCCTCGTCCGCCGAGATGGTGTCGCCGAGCAATGCCAGCTCTTTGGCCTTGTTCAGCGGAAGCAGGCGCGAGAGGGCCCAGGTCCCACCGAAGTCCACGACCAACCCCCGCTTTACAAATAGTTCCGCGAATGCCGCCGTGCGGGTGGCAACGACGAAGTCACACGACAGTGCCAGGTTGCACCCCGCGCCGGCTGCGATCCCCGTCACCTTCGCGATCGTCGGTGTGGTGCAGGTCATCACGGCTCGGGCTATCCGGTGAACGTGATGCATCCGATCCTTGAGCTCGAAGGGATCGGTGACCATGTTGCCGGGGTCGCTCAGGTCGGCCCCCGAACAGAACGCGTCGCCGGCTCCGGTGATCACGGCGCATCGGATATCCGCATCGATGCTTACGCGCTCGAAGACCGCGCCGATCTCCTCGAACATCGTCCAGGACATCGCGTTCTTCTTCTCCGGACGATCGAGTGTGATCGTGGCCACGTGGGCTTCTCGCTCCCATCGCAGAGACGAATACTCGCTCACTTCAACTCCTAGAAGGCGTCGGGTATGTGGGTCAGCTGCAGCCGGCCATCGCGAACGATAACGGAGACCACATCGAAGCGGACGTCGGCGGCTCCCGGCCGACGGAGCTCGAGCCATCGCGTTGCGAGCCTTCGCAAGCGTCCCTGTTTCCGGATCGACACGGCTTCGGCGGGAAGGCCGAAGTGATCGGTTGCGCGCGTCTTGACCTCACAGAACACGATGACGCCCCGGCGGGCTGCTACGAGGTCGAGCTCGCCCACGGGGCATCTGAAGTTCCGATCGACGACACGGTAGCCGTTCCTCTTGTAGAAGGCCGCGGCGGCGTCTTCGCCCAGCCGGCCCAGATCCGTTCGCGCGTCCACATGGGAAGCCTAGGAAAGGGGTGTGACGCGATGACCGGCGCGATCAGTGCGGGGTGGTCAGCTCTCGATCCCGGGGGGTTCCGGGATCAAGTCACGGTCCGCGAGCTGAGATAGTTCCTCGACGTTGAGGTCTCGGAACGTAACCACCTTGACGTGAGAGACGAAACGGGCCGGGCGATGCATGTCCCACACCCATGCGTCGTTGAGCTCGACCTCGAACCAGATCTTGGCGGCCTGGTGACGGGTGTCCACCTTCACCTCGTTGGCCAGGTAGAACCGGCGTTCGGTTTCCACGACGAACTTGAACATCGGGAGGACATCCCGATACTCCTTGTACAGCTGGAGTTCCATCTCGGCCTCGTACTTCTCGAGGTCCTCGACGCTCATACGCTCCCCTCTTCCAGGTCCACCGTGTCCTCCAAGTCTCGCGCCGGATGGGGACAGAAGACACCATCTTCGATGAATCCGGTGACCCCGTAGAACGACCGGCGGTGGATCTCGCAGGGCCCGTGTTGCTTGAGGGCGTTCCAGTGGAAACGGGTGCCGTAGCCAACGTTGCTGGCGAACCCATAATCGGGGTACCGCCTGTGGTAGCGGCGCATCGCCGCATCCCGATGGACCTTAGCGACGATGGACGCCGCCGCCACGCTCTTGGACACCACATCCCCCTTCTTCACCGCGAGGGATGGGCGCTGAAGGCGGCGCATCTTGAAACAGTCCACGAGGATGTAATCGGGATCGGCCTGCAGCCCGTTCAGAGCTCGGCGGAGGGCGTTCAGGTTGCTCTTCTGCAACCCGATTCGATCGATCCTCCACGGCTGTACGCGCACGATCGAAACTCCCAGGGCGACGTCAACGATCTCTTCCGCGAGCCGGTTCCTCTGTTGTTTCGTGCAGAGCTTCGAATCCCTCAGGCCTTCGATCCGGACGTCGGCGGGAAGGATCACCGCGGCCGCCACAAGGGGGCCGGCGAGAGCACCACGACCAACCTCATCGGCGCCGGCGATATGCCGGAACCCCGCTTCGCCCAGACGAGCTTCGAGCACGCCGCAAGCAGCCTCCGCCGCAGCCGCTGCACCCGGTTGCGGTGCGACCGCTTCGTCGTCCGGTGCGATAACGATCTCGGGAACGATCTCGGGAACCATCTCGGGATCCATACGGCTATCCCTCGCAGCCCGATCGATGTTCACCGTTGCGGCAGGTATCGGTTCCGGGCCCGCCATCGAGCGTGTCCTCGCCATTTCCCCCACGCAGGTCGTCGGGCCCCGTGAAGCCGAGCAGAAAATCGCTCCCGCCTCGGCCCAGTAACACGTCGCCACCGGGACCCCCGAACAGAAAGTTGTCCTCGCCGTCGCCCGCCAGGCGATCCGCGAAGCCCGATCCGACCAGAACCTCCAAACCGCTCAAGGAATCCGAGCCCTGACCCTGAGCTGTTCCGAGTTGAAGGTCAGCATCCACGGGGTTCGATGCCCCAGCGTACGAGGCGGCGTCGAAGGAGCCGCCCCCTCCCGAGATCATGTCGTTCCCACCCGCACCGACGAACGAATCGATGCCGGAGCCGCCGATGAGCGAATCCGAGCCCGGTCCCCCAGAGAGTGAATCGTCGTCGGGCCGGCCTTCGATCGTGTCCATCCCGGTCCGACCGAAGATCTCGTTGTTCTTGCGGTTGCCGATGAGCGTGTCGCCGAAGGACGACCCCCTGAGGTTCTCCACGCTGCTCAGAGTGTCCGCCCCTTGGCCGGTCGCGACCCCCGCCAGCAGATCCACCTGCACCGGCCCTGAGGAGTCCGCGTAGATCGCTTCGTCGCCGAGGCCGCCCCCACCGGCGATCGAATCGTCCCCCCGGCCGCCCGTCAACAGATCGAATCCGCTGCGCCCATCTATCTGGTCCGCCCCGGGCCCGCCATCGAGAGCGTTGTCTTTCCAGTCGCCGCTCAAGCGATCGCCGGAGGTGGAGCCGTCGGCCCGCTCGATGCCCTTCAGTCCGTCGCGGCCCTGGCCTCTCGCCACCCCATCCGCGAGGTCGACCGTGACCGCGCGGGATGCATGCGCGTAGCTCACCCGGTCACGCAGACCGGTCCCACCCCTGAGGCGATCGTTGCCTTTACCGCCCACCAGCAGGTCACGCTCTCCCTGGCCGATGATCAGATCGCCACCGCCTCCGCCCACCAGAGAGTCACCGCCTGCGCCGCCGCAGATGCGATCGTCGCCACCCTTGCCCTCGATGCGGTCGCTTCCACCCCGGCCGACGATCACATCGGCCCTCGGCGTGCCGGAGATGGCGTCAGGCCCCTCGGTTCCCGCGATCGTCGCGCGCCGTCCGTGACAGGAGGGGGGCGCGGCGGACACCGACGACATGGTGCCGGCCAACATGCTCGACACACTCAGAACCGTCACAGCAGTCTTCCAACCCCGCCTCACAGGAAGCTAGAGACCTCCGAAGTCCTCGGGGGGCCAGATCACGACGAAGGCTCGGCCGATGATCTTGTCTTCGTCCACGGGCCCGATGTCCCTGGAGTCCGCCGAGTTACTGCGGTTATCCCCCATCACGAACACGCGACCGGCGGGCACGAGGCATCCCCCATCCGCGACCTCCATCTCCAGACGTTCGCAGTCGTTGGCGGTCAGGGGGCCGCTCGCTCGATCCACGCCGCCTTTGATGTATGGCTGCTCGACCTTCTCACCGTTCACGTACAGGGTTCGCGGTTTGCCTTCGTAACGGACGCTGTCTCCGCCGACCGCGACGATCCGCTTGATGTAGTCCTCTTCGGTCCCCGTAGGCAGCCCGAGCAACTCCCGCATGTAGTTGCGGGCATCGTCGTACCAGGGGACATCGGGCGGTTTCTGGCCGAACACCGACCGTGCGAACACGACCACATCCCCCTGGCTCGGGTCGTCCCACATGTAAGTGACCTTTTCGACCAGCACGCGATCGCCGACGCGTAACGTCGGGATCATCGAGCCCGATGGGATGAAGAAGGCCTGTAGCAAGAAGGTCTTGATCAGGACGGCGATCACGAATGCGAACAAGATGAGGATCGGCAACTCGATCAGCTGGTGGACGAAGCCACCCTTCTTCGGTTTCTTCGACTTCGTCGGTCGGCCGTTCCCCCCCGAAGGAGGCGTGCCGTCGCCGCCCGCCTTGACGTCGTCCCGTTCCTCGGGCTTCACGCCGCCCCCCTCTTCAGAGGGCGGGGGCGGTGGGGCTACGGGCGAGGTGCGCTCGACGGTTCCAGTCGCCGCGGGCATCTGTGTGGTCGCAGGCGCGTCGGAAGTAGGTTCACGTAGTTGCTCTGCTGACTCGTCGCGGCGATCCATACCCGAACGTTAAGGCAGGTCACGGTCGTATGGGGGCCAAACGAGCAAAACCGGGCGGCGGCCCGGGGATCGTCCTCGGATTGGCCTACGCCTCGCGCTTCTTCGGACCTTTGCCTTCTTGCCGATCCGGGATCGTAGGTAATAGAGCTTGGCCCGCCGGACGTCGCCTCTGGTGGCGACCTCGATCTTGGCGAGCATCGGTGAATGGACGGGGAAGGTTCGCTCGACACCGACCCCGAACGACACCTTGCGGACGGTGAAGGTCTCGGACAGCTGACTGCCTCTCCGGCGGATGACGATGCCCTCGAAGATCTGCACACGCTCTCGCTCGCCTTCGACGACGCGCACGTGGACCCTTACCGTGTCGCCGGGCCTGAAGTCGGGAAGGTCGTCCCGCAGGTACGGCCTCTCGACCACGTCCGTCCGGTTCATCGTCAGCTCCTTCTCTTCCTGATCGGTTGCGTCGCGACACCCGAAAGTGCCGGTGTGGTAGCCCGGACGGGATTCGAACCCGTGATCTCCGCCTTGAGAGGGCGGCGTCCTCGGCCAACTAGACTACCGGGCCATGCTCGTGCGGCGTTTGGAAAGCCGATCCCAGCTGGGGCGCCTGGATTCGAACCAGGACTAACGGAACCAGAATCCGCCGGGCTGCCAGGTTACCCCACGCCCCAAAAGTCGGGCACAAAGCCCACGCCGGGCTCGCACCCGGCGACGACCGAGGATAACAGTCACCCTACGCGCCGGCTGTGCGCAAGCGCGCGACCGTCGGTTCCCGCCCGAGGATCTCTAACGACTCGAACAAGGGCGGCGACACGAGGGTTCCCGTCACCGCCGCCCGGATCGGTTGAAAGGCTTGCTTCGGCTTCAGGTCGTGCTCGGCGGCGAGCGCCCTCAGCGCTTCCTCGATCGCCGGCGTCGTCCACTTCTCGAGCGCCTCCAGTCGGGACGCGGCCTCGATGAGGTACTCGCCGCGACCATCGAGCGCTTTAGCGGCCTTGGTATCCGGAGAGACCTCCTCGAACAGGAAACGCACCATGGGGGGAGCCTCGTCGAGCCTCTTCAGACGCTCGACCAACAGAGGCGAAACCTTCCTCAGCACCGCCCGGCCACGCTCGTCACCCGCCTCGAACCCGGCGGCCGCGCAGAACGGAGCGAGCTCTTCCGCGAGCGCCTCGGGGGCCATCTGCCGGATGTAATGACCGTTCAACCATTCCAGCTTGTTCACGTCGAACGCAGCCGGATTGCGGCCCACCCGCTCGAGAGTGAATCGTTCGACCAGCTCGTCGAGCGAGAAGATGTTCGTCCGATCGTCGTAAGACCACCCGAGCAGCGCCAGGTAGTTGACGAGGGCCTCCGCCAGGAATCCCTGTTCGCGATACGTGCTCACCGACACGTCACCCCACCGCTTCGAGAGCGGCCTCCCCCGATCGTCTACGAGCAGCGGGAGATGAGCGAACGCGGGGACGTCGGTGATGGCCATCGCCTCGCGCAACAAGAGCTGCCGGGGCGTTGCCGAGATGAGATCCTCGCCGCGGATGATGTGCGTGATGTTCATCAACGCGTCGTCGACCGTCGTTGCGAGCATGTACATGGGAGACCCATCCGACCGCATAAGAACGAAATCCTGTATCTGGGAGCTCTCGGTCGAGATCTCTCCACGGACCACGTCGGTGAACGCGATCGTTCGTCCATCCGGGACCTTGAACCGAACGACGTAGGAGCGGCCTTCAGCCTCGTAAGCCGCTTTCTGCTCCGGCGTCAGATCGCGACAGTGGCGGTCGTAGCCCGGAGTGCGGCCCGCGGCTTGAGCTACCTTGCGGCGTTGATCGAGCTCCTCAGGTGTGCAGTAGCAAGGATAGGCGGCGCCCCTATCCATGAGATCGATCGCAACCGCCCGGTACCGCTCCAGGCGTTCGCTTTGACGGTACGGGCCGACCTCTCCTCCGGCTTCGGGGCCCTCGTCCCAATCCAGCCCGAGCCAGCGCAGATCTTCGAGCACCGCGGCGTAGGCCTCATCGGTCGCGCGCTTTTGATCGGTGTCCTCGATGCGCAGCACGAACGTTCCTCCGTGATTGCGCGCGTATAACCAGCTGTACAAAGCCGTGCGCGCGTTCCCGACGTGTATCGAGCCGCTTGGGGCCGGCGCGATCCGGGTGCGGACTTCTTCCGTCACGCTCCCCCGACTACGTCGAGCCAATCCGCGTACTTCTCGTCCTGTCCTTTGACGATCTCGAAGTACTTCTGCTGGATCGTCATCGTGATCGGGCCGGGGTCGCCGATCACCCGCTCATCGATCTCTCGCACCGGGGTTACCTCGGCTGCCGTGCCACTGCAGAACATCTCTTCGGCGGTGTATAGATCGGCACGCGTGAGGACTTTCTCCCTAACGGTCATGCCCAGATCGGCCGCGATCCGCATGATCGTGTTGCGGGTGATCCCGGGAAGTGGTCCGGAGGAGGTCGGGGGCGTGAAGATCTCGCCGCCGTTGACGATGAAGAGATTCTCACCCGTGGCCTCGGACACGAAGCCGTCGGGGTTGAGCATGATCGCCTCGTCGAAACCTCCTCGCACGGCCTCCAACTTCGCCATCGAGGAATTGATGTAGCCACCGGTCACCTTGGCCTGCGGCGGGATCACGTTCGGGTCGTGACGCCGCCACGAGGAGACGGTCATCCGAACGCCTTTGGTCAGAGCGTGCTCGCCCAGATAGGTGCCCCATCTCCAGACGGCGACCGTCACGTCGACCGGGTTGTTCTCCGGGTTGACGCCCATCTCCCCGAGGCCGCGGAAGGCGATCGGGCGGACGTAACAGGCGCCTAGGCCATTGCGTGCGATGAGTTCGTGAGTTGCCTCGACAAGCTCGTCGACGGAGTACGGGATCTCCATCAAAAAGATCTTCGCGGAGCGCTCCATTCGCATGAGGTGATCCCGAAGACGGAAGACCGCGGGGCCCCGCTCGGTGTCGTAGCACCGGATGCCTTCGAATACGCCGGTGCCGTAATGGAGCGCGTGGGTCAACACGTGAACCGTCGCGTTGGCCCATTCGACCAGCTTGCCGTTCATCCACACGAAGTCGACGGGCTGTACGGGCACTACGCCTCCCTGGTCTGGGGCTCGAGGACGATCAACCGCGCGTCTCTCATCGAGGTCTGGCTAACGATCTCGTCCAGTACATCTTGAGGTATCGGGGAGTCAACCGCCATCGCCATCAGCGCCTCCCCTCCCTCGGTATGCCTGGCCACCTGCATATTCGCGATGTTGACCCCGGCCCCCCCAAGGAGGCTTCCAACGGCCCCCACGATGCCCGGTCGATCCTCGTAGCGGAACAGGGCGATGATCGGGGAGAAGGCCATATCCACCTCGTAGCCGTAGATCCTGACCAGCTTCTCGTTATCCCTCTTGCCGACCAGGACCCCGGCGACGGAAACGGTCTCCCCCTCGCATTCTGCCCGGACCTCGATCAGATTCACGTAGTCGAGGGAGAGAGACGATTTGGCTTCCTCGACCGAGATACCGCGCTCTCGCGCCAAAAGAGGAGCGTTCACGAACGTCACCGGCTCGTGCATCACCGACGAGAACGCGCCCTTCAAGCCCGTCAAGGTGAGAGCGCGCGTGTCGTGTTCCGCGATCCCGCCGTAGTACTCGAACCGCAACCCCTCGATGCCCCTACCGGCCAGCGCCACCGCCATGCGCCCGAGCCTCTCCGCCAGACCGAGGTACGGGCGAACCGGTTCGGGGATGTCGGCCCCCACCTCGAGGTTGACCGCGTAGGGAACGAATTCCCCGCGCAACGCGAGTCCGACCTGCTCGGCGATCGCCATTCCAGCCTTGTCCTGGGCCTCCGCCGTTGACGCCCCCAGATGCGGGGTCACCACGACGTTCTCGAAGGCGAACAGGGGATGCTCGGTGACCGGTTCCGAGACGAAGACATCTATAGCGGCCCCGGCGACCCGACCATCTTTCAGGGCGCGCACCAGTGCGTCTTCGTCCACGAGTCCGCCGCGCGCGGTATTCACGATCCGCAGACCGGGCTTGGCCGCAGACAGCTCGCGCTCGCCGATGATGCCCACCGTCTCGGGCGTCTTGGGAAGGTGGATCGTCAGGAAGTCGGCGGCCGCGCAGACCTCCGCGACCGAAGGCACGAGCACCACCCCCATCTGTGCGGCACGCCCGGCGGAGACGTAAGGATCGTAGGCGACCAGGTTCATGCCGAACGCGCTGGCGCGCTGGGCGACCAGCGTGCCCACGCGGCCGAGGCCGACGATCCCCAGGGTCTTCGAGTGGAGCTCAACGCCCTGCCACCGCTCTCGCTCCCAGGAGCCCGAGGTGAGCGCGGAGTGAGCCTGGGGGAGGTTGCGAGCCTGCGCGAGGAGCAGCGCCATCGTGTGCTCGGCCGCGGACAGAACGTTCGACTGGGGAGCGTTCACCACGAGAACGCCATGACGGGTGGCGGCCTCGACATCCACGTTGTCCAGTCCGATGCCCGCCCGGCCCACGACCTTGAGGTTCTCGGCGCGCTCCAAGAGGGTCGCGTCGACCTTCGTTGCAGAGCGGATAACGAGCGCGTCGTATCCCTCGATGATCGAAGCCAGCTCTTCGGGTGACAGGCCGGAGCGAACATCTACCTCGAGCTCTCGCCTGAGGAGATCGAGGCCGGCCTCGGACAGAGGCTCGGCCACCAATACCTTCATCGCGCCATCGTAAGTCAGAGGCTTCGCCGGTAGCGGAGGGCCGGGGCATCGAAGACTCGATAACACGGAGCCCTCGTTCCATCCCACGTCCAACCCGTGCGGTCGTAGAAGCGTCGAGCGCCCGCGTTCTCCTCCAGGACCCACAGGATGACCTCGGAGAAGCCGGCGTCCCGTAGGTCCGGCAGTGCTGCCTCCACGAGAGCCGTTCCGGCCCCGCGTCCGAAGAAGGAGGGCCGCAGATACAGGGCCGTCAGCTCGGCTACATCCTCGGCCTTGACGTCGTCGTCGCGACAGGGCTGCGTGAACGCGAAGCCGCCGATCTCACCTCCGAAGTCGGCCACGTAGACCCGCTCGGTCCGTTCGTTCCGCTCGAGCAGCTCGGACCACGAGGCTCGTCGTTCATCGAGATTCGCCGACTCCATGACCTCGGCCGACAGGATCTCCGTATAGGCCGCCTGCCACGACGCGACGTGCGTCTGCGCGATGGCGGTCGCGTCATCCTTGGTGGCCTTACGGATCTCCACGAAGGGCATCCACCACGTAGTCGATACAGCGCGTAAGAGATTCGACGTCGGCGGGCTCGATCGCCGGATACAGCCCGATCCGCAATTGATTTCGGCCCAACTTGCGGTAGGGCTCGATGTCCACGATCCCGTTGGCCCGGAGGACGCGCGCCGCCGCCGCGGCATCGACCGTCTCCTCGAAGTCGATCGTTCCCACCACGTGGCTCCTCTGATCGGGATCCACGACGAAGGGCCACGCGTACGACGCCTTGTCGGCCCAGGTGTAAAGACGGTGCGCCGAGTCGTCGCACCTCGACGCGGCCCACTCGAGGCCCCCGCGCTCCATCATCCAATCGATCTGATGCGCCAACAAGAACAAGGTGGCGAGGGCCGGCGTGTTGTAGGTCTGATCCAGCCGCGAGTTGGTCAGCGCGACCAGGAGATCCAACGACAGTGGGATGTAACGGTCGGACTCGCCCAGGTTCTCGATCCGTTCGATCGCCGCGGGGGAACACAACGCGAGCCAGAGGCCCCCATCGCCCGCGAAACACTTCTGCGGCGCGAAGTAGTAGATGTCGAACTCGTCCGGGTCGACCATCCGTCCACCAGCGGCCGAGGTGGCATCCACGGCGACCAAGGCGCCGGGACCAGGACGTACAACGGGCATTGCCACCCCCGTCGAAGTCTCGTTGTGCGTCAGGGCGTAGACATCCACCCGGTCGTCCGCGGCCAGCGCCGGGTGCGTCCCCGGCTCGGACTCGATCACGATGGGCGGGCGGAGATGAAGGGACAACGCCGCGGCCTCGGCGAACTTGGCCGAGAACTCGCCGAAGACGTAGTGCTGGCTCGCTCGATCGATGAATCCGAAGACGAGCCCGTCCCAGAGCATGGTCGTGCCGCCGTTGCCGAGCATCACTTCGTAGCCGTCGGGCAACGAAAAGAGTTCGGCAAGGCCCTCACGGATCCGGCCGACAACGCGCTTCACCGGCTCTTTACGGTGGCTGGTCCCGAGGTACGTGGGGGCAGCGGAAGCGAGCGCGGCGACCGCCTCCTGCCTCACCTTCGACGGCCCGGATCCGAAACGGCCGTCGCCCGGCATCAGATCCCTGGGGATGGAGAGGTGTTCTGCGCTCAACTACGCCTCATCTCTGGTCTCGGAGGGCCGACGTCCGGGCGGCCTTGCCAACCCTGAATATCATGCGGGGATGGCCGACCCTCGCTTATCGAAGCGTGTCGCGAACATCACCGAGTCGTCGACTCTCGCCATCGATGCCAAGGCCAAAGCCCTGAAGGCTGCCGGCGAGAACATCATCGGGTTCGGCGCGGGCGAGCCCGACTTCCCCACGCCTCGACACATCGTCGAGGCCGCCGCGGCCGCGTGCGCCGACCCCGTCAATCACCACTACACCCCGGCAGGAGGGCTGCCTCGTCTGCGCGAGGCGATCGCCATAAAGACGGCACGCGACTCCGCGTTCGAGGTGACGCCGGACCGCGTTCTCGTGTCGAACGGCGGCAAGCACGCCCTGTACAACGCGTTCCTGTCGATACTCGACCCCGGCGATGAGGTCATCGTCCCCGCCCCCTACTGGGTCAGCTACCCGGAGATGATCCGTCTCGCCGATGGCGTGCCCGTCGAGCTCCCCACGACGGAGGCAACCGGTTTCCGCGTCACCATCGACCAGCTCGACGCCGCGGTTACACCCAAGACCAAGGCCCTCCTCTTCGTGTCCCCTTCGAACCCGACCGGCGCGGTATATCCGCGCGACGAGATGGAGGCGATCGGCCGCTGGGCCGTCGACCGGGGGCTCTGGGTGGTCACCGACGAGATCTACGAGCACCTCGTCTACGGGGACAGCCGTCACTACTCGATGCCCGTCCTGGTGCCGGAGCTCGCGGACCGTTGTCTGGTCATCAACGGCGTGGCAAAGACCTATGCGATGACGGGCTGGAGGGTCGGGTGGGTCATAGGCCCCGCCCACATGATCAAGGGGGCCGCTTCGCTTCAGTCACACGCGACCTCAAACGTCTCGAACGTCGCACAGGTAGCAGCGCTCGCCGCCGTTTCGGGAGATCTCTCGGCGGCCGGAGAGATGCGCGCATCGTTCGATCGCCGGCGCATCACGATGCACAAGATGCTGAACGAGATCGAGGGAGTCTCCTGCTACGAGCCGGAGGGAGCGTTCTACTGCTTCCCAAACTTCACCGGGGTTATCGGGCGAGAGATCGCGGGTACCCGGATCACCGACACACTGACGCTGACAGATGTCGCCCTTACCGAAGCGCGCGTCGCGATGGTGCCGGGTGACGGCTTCGGGGCGCCGGGGTACATGCGGCTCAGTTACGCGCTCGGTGACGACGACATCGTCGAGGGCGTCACGCGCGTGGCCGAGCTCCTCTCCTGAGTCCACCTTCCGCGGTCGGATCCTCGCGCGACGTCTTCATCGCTATCGCCATCGGCCTCGTGGCGGGACTCGCCAGCGGTCTACTCGGGGTGGGCGGAGGGATCTTGCTCGTCCCCTTGCTCGCGACCTTCACGGGGCTGACCGAGCACGAGGCTCACGCCACATCGTTGGCCGCCATCGTCCCCACGGCCCTCGTGGGCGCCGGGCGCTTCGCCCTCGATGACAGCATCGACCTGGGTCTCGCCGGGCTGCTGGCCGTAGGCGCGCTCGCCGGGGCGCCGTTCGGAGCCAAGCTGATGGCTCTCTCCAGCGAAGGACTCTTGAAGGTCTTGTTCGGGCTATTGGTCGTCGCGGTGGGCCTGCAGATGGTGCTGTCATGAGCCCGGAAACGATCGCCATCGTTATCGCCGCGGGAGTGTTCGTGGGCATCCTGTCGGCCTTGTTCGGCGTCGGCGGCGGCCTTCTGATGGTTCCCTTCATGGTCGTGGTCCTCGGAGAGACCCAGCACGTTGCGGAGGGCACCTCGCTGCTGGTGGTCGTGCCCACCGCCGTCGTCGGCGTCCTCGTCCACCTCCGCCGCGGGTACGTCTCGTTCGGTCTCGCGGCCCTCTTCGGGATCGGGGGCACGGTCGGCGCCTTAGCGGGGTCCTCGCTAGCGCTCGCGCTGGAGGGAGAGACGCTCCAGACGATCTTCGGCGTGCTCCTTCTCTTCATCGGGGCCCGCATGGTCCAACAAGGAACCGTCGCTCTCCGCAAGGCGAAGCACTAGGCCCGAACGGTCGACCTGGCCCGCGTCATGCTGGCCAAGATCCGGAGGTCCCTTCTGAAGATGCGGCCCATCAGGGGCTTCATGACCGTCATCCCGATCGCCCCGAGCGGTCCCAGCGGTGGCTCGAGCTCTTCGCGCCAGAACATGTGCGTGCGGTCCTTCCCGATCGGGGTGAGGAACAACTCGCCTCGTCCCGACACCCATCCGTCGTGCGCGATCGACAGGAGTCGAGGGGGTTCCCACGTGATCACGCGCACACGATCGCGGGTCTTCACTCCGGCGATCTTGATCGTGGCTTCCGCCTCGACCCCGACGCCCTCTCGTTGATCACCCAGGACGATGAAGTCGCTGGCCTCGAGCATCCAGTCGTCCTGGTGCTCCCAATCCGTGATCAGGTCCCACACCACCTCGGGGGGGCCGGGAAGTGTGGCCCCCATCTCGAGCACCACCGGCCAACCCCGCAGGACGTGAGCGATGCCCATCAGCCGTCGAGCTTGGAACGCAGGAGCTCGTTCACCAACTTGGGATTGGCCTGGCCGCGCGACTTCTTCATGACCTGGCCCACGAGGAACCCGATCGTCCCCAGGTTGCCGGACCGCACCTTGTCGGCAGCCTCTCCGTTCTCCGCGATGACCTCATCGACGACGCTTTCGATGGCGGACGCATCCGTGATCTGTTCGAGCCCCTTCTCGCGAGCGACCTCGTCGGCGTCCTTCCCGGACGCGAACATCTCCGTCAAGACCGTCTTCGCCTGCTTGCCGGAGATCGTTCCCGCATCGACGAGCTTCACCAGGCCGGCCAGTTGCTCGGGAGCGATCTTCGACCGGCTGAGCTCGATGCCCGCTTCGTTGAGCAAACCGAAGAGGTCGGCGATTATCCAGTTCACCACCTTCTTCGCGTCGCCTCCATAGGCGCGAGCCGCTTCCTCGAACCAATCGGCGGTGGCTCGCGACGTCGTCAGCAACGCGACATCGGCCGGGTTCAGCCCGTAGTCACGCCCCAAGCGGTCCCGTCGCGCCGCCGGGAGCTCCGGGAGCGTGGCGCGGACCCCGTCGACCCACTCGCGTGAAGGTTCGAAGGGCACGAGGTCGGGCTCCGGGAAGTACCGGTAGTCGAAGGCGAACTCCTTGGTGCGAAGGGACGAGGTAGTTCCCGCCTTCTCGTCGAAGTGGCGCGTTTCCTGGATCAGTTCCTGCCCCGCACTCAGGGCCTCTCGCTGTCGCTTCTCCTCGTACTCGAGGGCGCGCCCCACCGACCGGATCGAGTTCATGTTCTTGACCTCGACCTTCGTTCCGTAGCCCGCTTCGCCCTTCGGCCGCACCGAGACGTTGGCGTCGACTCGCATCGAGCCCTCTTCCATGCGCACGTCCGATACCCCCAGGGTCTCGATCAGGGCACGAAGCTCGGTGACGAAGACGCGCGCCTCCTCGGCCGAATGGATATCGGGTTCACTGACGATCTCGACGAGCGGGGTCCCGGCCCGGTTGAAGTCCTCGAGCGAATACTCCGAATCCGCGATGCGGCCGGTCCCACCCATGTGCTGCGACTTCCCCGTGTCTTCCTCCAGGTGGACACGAGTGATGCCCACGCGCGTCGTACCGAAGTCGCCCGCCACCTCGAGGAACCCACTCGACCCCAGGGGGAGGTCGTACTGCGAGATCTGATAGTTCTTCGGCATGTCGGGATAGAAATAGTTCTTCCGGTGGAACAGCGAGTGCTCGACGATCTGGCAGTTGAGGGCCAGGGCGATCTTCATCGTGTACTCGACCGCCCGCTCGTTGACGACCGGCAGAGATCCGGGCATCCCGAGACAGACGGGACACGTGCGCGTGTTCGGTTCACCGGCGAACGCCACTCCGCAGCCACAGAACATCTTCGATTCCGTCGCCAGCTCGACGTGTATCTCGAGCCCGACGGTCGTCTCGTACAGATCGGATGTCGTTGTGCTCATGTCCCTCGGTCGTCCCTCATACCGGTGGCCGGCCCTCGCCGGAAGAGATCCAGGCAAGATCCTGCTCGAACGCGTAGGCGGCTCGGAACATGGTCCGCTCATCCAGCGCCGGTGCTATCAGTTGGAGTCCCACTGGGAGACCATCGTCCGGCGACAGGCCGCAGGGGACGCTGATCCCCGCGTTGCCCGCGAGGTTGACGGGCACCGTGTAGATATCCGACAGGTACATGGCGAGTGGATCCGCGGTCCGCTCCCCCACCTTGAAAGCGGTCGTCGGTGACGTGGGGCAGGCGATCAGATCGACCTTCTCGTACGCCTTCTCAAGGTCGCGGATGATCAGCGACCGAACTCGGAGTGCCTTGCCGTAGTACGCGTCGTAATACCCCGCGGACAACGCGTAGGTGCCGAGCATGATGCGCCTCTTCACCTCGTCGCCGAATCCAGTCTCGCGCGTCCGAGATGTCATCGCGACGATGTCGTCCGCCTGCGTCCGGTATCCGTATCGCACCCCGTCGTAGCGAGCGAGGTTGGCCGACGCCTCGGCAGGGGCGATCAGGTAGTACGCGGAGATCCCGTATTCGAATGACGGAAGGGAGATCTCCTCGATCGACGCTCCGAGCTTCTCCAGGCGCGTGTACGCCTCGTCGGCCCGGGCTCTCACACCGGGCTGTGCCCCCTCGCCCTGGAACTCTTTCACGACCCCGATGCGCATGCCCTTGATCCCAGCGTCGATGCCATCGAGGAAGTTGGGGACGTCGTCCGGGATCGACGTCGAGTCCATGGGGTCGTGACCGCAAGCGATCTGGAGCAAGGTGGCGGCGTCCTCCACGGTGCGGGCGAACGGCGAAGCCTGGTCCAGGCTCGATGCGAACGCGATCATCCCGTATCGGGAGACGCGGCCGTAGGTCGGCTTGACTCCCACGATCCCGCACAAGGCGGCGGGCTGACGGACCGACCCCCCCGTGTCGGTCCCCCACGCCCACGGCGCGCCGCCCGCCGCAACCAGCGCCGCGGGACCCGAGCTGGACCCACCCGGGACCCGGTCGGTGTCCCACGGATTGCGCGCCGAGCCGAAGCCGGAGTTCTCCCCCGAGGAGCCCATCGCGAACTCGTCCATGTCGCACTTGCCGAGCATCGGAAGCCCGGCGCCGGAACACCGCGCGACCACGGTCGCATCGTAGGGAGGCACCCAACCCTCGAGGATCTTGGAGCCGGAGGTGCTCGCGACCCCCTTCGTGACGAAGACGTCTTTGTAGGCGAGCGGGATCCCATCCACGCTGCTGCGCGCCTCACCCCGCGCTCGCCTCTCGTCCGCGGAACGAGCCTCCTCCAGCGCGGTCTCGAAGGTGGGGGCCAGGTAGGCGTGGATCCGATCCTCGACGGCGCGCCCGCGTTCGATGAACGCACCCGTGATCTCCTCCGCCGAAACCTCGCTTGCCACCAGCGCGCGGCCCACTTCGGTCGCGGAGCTCCAGATATCCAC
This sequence comes from uncultured Actinomycetes bacterium, assembly GCA_963777015.1. Lineage (GTDB taxonomy): Bacteria > Actinomycetota > CADDZG01 > CADDZG01 > WHSQ01 > JACCXF01. The sequence continues at coordinate 407,316 of CAVZOQ010000002.1, read as the reverse complement.
CACTCAAGCGTCCTCGATGATCTTCGGCACCCGGAAGCGCCCGCCTTCCGCTTCCGGGGCGCTCGCCAGAGCTTCGACCTGGGTCAGGGACGGTTTCACCTCATCAGGACGCATCACGTTGCGCAACGGGAGGGCGTGCGAGGTCGGTTCGATGTCGTCCAGATCGAGCTCCTGGATCGCCTCCGCGTGCGCCAGGATCTGCGCGAGCTCGGCGCTCATGCGATCTCGCTCCTCGTTGGAGAGGTCGAGACGCGCGAGGCGCGCCACGTGATCGACGGCCTTCCGATCGATGCCCATAGACGCAGCATCTTAAGAGGTGGGGCGTGCCGCCCGGCGAGCATCCCTCAGGGGGTGCTCGAGCGTCCCCCGGGCGACTTCGGGTCGATCCTCATGATCCGGTCGCCGCCCTCGTCGGTGACCCATAGCCATCCGTCCCCGGCGGCGAGCGAGAAGCGTCCTCCCGAGAGCCCGAAGCGGCCGACGACCTCTTCCTTTCCGGGATCGATCTGAACCAGCTCTCCCTCACCGTTCGATCCCGAGACGACCCACACCGACCCCTCCCCGAACGCGATCCGGGCCCCGGGGTCCGCGTTGGCGGCGATCTTCGACGTGATCTCCATACCGACGTATTCCTGCCGGGTGACATCGCCGTTCTCGCCCTCGGTGAACTTCCGAACCGTGGGCACGAGTCGAACCACGGCACCTCCCTCGACGACCGTCCAGACGGCTCCGTCGCCGTAAGCCAGATCCCCGGCTCCCGCCACCCGGGCCGTGCTGCTGGGGCTCGGTCCCGTAACCGAGAAAGGTCCCACCGTGTCCGCGTAAGAGGCCCACACGCCTCCCGATCCGCCAACCGCGAGCTCGGCCATGCCCTCGCCGCCTGCCAAGGAGAAGTGGCCCCCGCCGCTGGTCTCTTCGCCCAAGGCAGCGGTCTCCCCGCCCAGCCTGACGGTGCTGATCCTCGCCTCGCCATCCAGGGTGTTGGCGATCCATACGTCGTTCCCGCCAACCACGATGTCCCCGAACGTCACTTCGGAGCCGGGGCCGGCGACGGGAAAGGAAGTCGGCACCGTGCGCTCCTTCGGCTCTATGGGGGCGAAACCGGGAAGGAACTCGTCCGTGAACCACAGGGCATTCCGACCCACAGTTATCGACCCCGGCTGTGCCTCATCGCCGATATCGATGGCCTCGACCTCCGAGGTCCGGACGTCGACACGCGTCACGGTTCCGTCGCCCCGGTTGACGACCCATGCGGCGCCGTCGTAGACGGCCACCGCGATCGGGGCATCACCGACGGCGATGGCCGACCCGGACGCGGGACGGATCGGCCGACCGCTGATCACCTCGGGCCGGGCGAGGAACGCCACGCCCACGACGCAGGCCGTCACCAGGGCCACAGCCGCGCCGGCTCGCACCACGCGCCTCCGGCGACCCCGCCGGGAGAACCGCTCGCGAGCGGCCGCGACCTCGCTCGGCCGGTAGCGCTCGGCGGTGTCGTGCAGCACCCTCCCGAGTGTCTCGTCGAGCTCGTTCACGACATACCTCCCGACATGGTGTGGCCCAGCGTCGCTTCCAACTTCGAGCGGGCCTTGGACAGCTGGGACTTGACGGTGCCAACGGAGCAGTCGAGCACCTCGGCGATCTGCGACTCGGACAGGTCGTCGTAGTAGCGCAGGACCACCGCGGCGCGCTGACGTTCGGGCAGAGCTCTGACAGCCTCCATCACGAGGCGGTTGGTTTCGTGCGACTCTGGATCCCAGTTCGGCTTCGCGCGTGGCGCCCGTCCTCGAGCTTCGGCGTGGACCCTCGCCTCGATCATCTTCCGGCGGATCCTCGATCGACAGAGGTTCACAACCGCTCTGCGGAGGTACGCATCCGCTCGATCGATCTCACGCAGACGACCCCAGCCCGCGAACGTCTTCAACAAAGCCTCCATCACGATCTCCTCCGCCAGGGCGTGGTCGCCGAGGATCACGAAGGCGAGGCGGCACATCGGCACGTAGTGCCGGTCGAAGAGCGCGGCGACCTGTTCGTCGCGTTCGGCGTTCGTTCGCTCCAGCAGACTCGCACCGCCTCCGGGCGTCCTTTGGTGCTCCACCTCGATCGGTTTCATCATGAGACAAAGACGCCCCCCACACCCCGATGGTTGCCCGCGTACCGGGCGGCGCCGAGGGCGGAACCGCTAACCTGGGGCGGTGAACTTCGAGATCCCTCCCGACTACGCGGAGTTACAGCGCGGCGTCACGGATTTCATCGACCGGGAGCTGCGCCCGCTCGAGGATGGAGAGCTGGACCGAGAGAAGGACGAGATACCCGTCGAGCTCCGGGATCGCGTGCGTCGCCGCTCGGCCGAGCTCGGCTTCTACGCCCCGGACTTCCCTCAGGATCTCGGTGGCAGCGATCTCCCGCAATTGGGGATGGTCCTGTTGCGCGAGGCCGCGGCCCGGAGCGGATGCAGACTCGCGGCGTTCGCCACGTATGGGCCCGAGGGTCCCACCGGCGTGTTGCTCTCCGGCACAGACGAGCAGAAGAAGAACTACCTGGTTCCGCTCGTGACCGCTGAGAAGTCGATGTGCTTCGCGCTGACCGAGCCGGACGCGGGCTCGGATGCCCAGAACATCAAGACGACCGCCGTCCCAGACGGGCCCGACTGGATCCTCAACGGAACGAAGCACTTCATCACGAATGGCAAGCACGCGGACTTCGCGCTCGTGTTCGCCGCCAACGACCGCGACAAGAAGGCACAGGGCGGGATCACGGCCTTCATCGTCGAACGCGACACCCCCGGTTTCAACGTGGGGCGCGCGCAGATGGGGATGCTCGAGGGCGAGGGACAGTTCGAACTGGTATTCGAGGACTGCAGGGTCCCTGCGGAGCAGGTGTTGGGCGGCCCGGAGGCCGTGGGGATGGGGTTCTACGCCGCTATGCAATTCCTCGCGATGGGGCGGCTCTCCATCGGGGCGATGTGCAACGGCATCGCCGACTATTGCCTGTCTCTCGGAGTGTCCTACGCCAAGGACCGCGAGGCCTTCGGCCGGCCGATCGGGAAGAACCAGTACATCCAGGGGCATCTGGTCGATTCCCTGATCGAGATCAAAGCCTCGAAGCTCATGACCTACGAATGCGCGTCCAAGTACGACGGAGGCGACGCGGTCATCCAGGAGTCGTCCATCGTGAAGGTCTACGCGTCCGAGATGGTCAACCGCGTCGTCGATCGGATGATCCAGGTCCACGGAGGCATGGGCTGGATGCGCGACCTACCGCTCGAACGGATCTACCGGCTGGTGCGAATCCTCACCCTCGTCGAGGGCACCTCCGAGATACAGCGGTACATCATCGCCAAGACCATGGGCCTCTAGCGGTTCCAGCCATCTGAAGGACCCATCGCGACGGCAACTGGTTTCGGTCGTTCCCGGTGTGGGCAACGAGCAGGGCGGCGGTGCGAGACGCACCGGTTGCTACCGTCTACGAGACGTCGGAACGGACCCGAGGAGGACTCATGGCTCAGCTTCCCGATGGAGTGAAGCTCACTTGGTTAGGACACGCGACGTTCTTGCTGGAGACAGGCGACGCGCGCATACTCATAGACCCGTGGGTGCAGAACAACCCATCGTGTCCCGACGGGCTCAAAGACTTGGGGTCACTGGACGCGATGCTCATCACGCACGCCCACTTCGATCACATCGGAGACGCCGTCGAGATCGCTCAAGCGACCTCGCCCCAGGTCGTGGCGATCATCGAGACGGCGACCTGGCTCGGGTCGAAGGGGGTCGAGAACGTCATCGAAATGAACAAGGGTGGGACGGTCGAAGTCGCCGGCGTGAAGGCACACATGGTGCACGCGGTTCATTCCTGCGGGATCAAAGATGGCGATCAGGTCATCTACGGCGGCGATGCGGCGGGGTTCGTCGTCGAGCTGGCCGACGGCTTCAAGCTCTATCACGCCGGTGACACGGCGGTCTTCAGCGACATGGCGCTCATCGGCCGGTTGCTCGAACCCGACATCGCGCTGCTGCCGATCGGCGACCACTACACGATGGGCCCCCGGTCGGCCGCGGAGGCGGTCCGGCTCCTGGACGTGAAGACCGTGGTGCCGATGCATTTCGGAACCTTCCCGGTGCTCACGGGAACGCCCGACGACCTTCGGCGAGAGGCCTCCGACGTGCAGGGTCTCGATGTCGTCGACCTGGAGCCCGGCGGAACCCTGGGAGGTTAGGAGCCGCTCTCTTCGTCGTCGTCGTCGTCTTCCAACAGATCGGTCGCGGCCAGCGACGCCGACCAGCGATCCTCGGGGTGCTCGATGGCGATCCGGAGGACCCAGCCTTTCTCCGGCATCCCTTCGTCCCATCGGAACCATCGCAGCGATCCGAGGGCCCCGCCGAGCGCGTCGGCTTCGACGGGCCAGCTGAGACCACTCATGACCGAGGCCGAATACCAGGCCATGAATCGTCCCAACGCCGCGCCCCGGCGCCGGCCGTGCGCGCCACCGCTGGCCGCGGCCCATGCCATGCGCTGTAAGGCTTCGGCGGGCTCCAGTGGGCCCACGCGGATCGTGTCGAACGCGAGCCGGGAGATCGCGCCGAGCGCGTCTCCCTCCGTGACCGCTACCCGGGCCGCCCCGTTGGACTCGGTTGTCCATGGGGCCACGAGGTCGAGCAAGGTGCTCTCCAACTCCTGATCGTCGATGAGAGGAGCTTCCCGTGGAGCCTGATCTTCGAGAGGAGCGCGGGGGTCCCACGGCTCCGCGACCTCGACGTGGTCCGCGCGGAATGTGGCCAGCGCGTAGGTCGGCTCCCACGCCTCGAGGTGCAGCGGAAGCTCCAGCACCTCGGGATGAGCGCGACCATCGGTATCGAGGCGTTCGCCGCGCAGCACCCTTTCCTGGGCGACGTAGGCCGCCGCCTGGGGTGTCTCGAGATGGGGCGCCAGCTCCTCCCAGGAGTGACTCGACGCGGCCACCTCGGTGAGGGGGCCGAGGCTGAACCTGCTCAGCTCGGGGTGAACCACCCCGGCCGCGTAATCTCCGGGAGCTTCGAGGGCCAGCCGGTAGTCGATGTGCATCGCGATCGGCCACAGCTGCTTCCCTCGTTCGAGGGCCTCCTCGCACCGATCGGCCAGCTCGACGAGATCCTCCCACGCGCCCCGTTCGCAGAGTCCGTCGACGGCGCGGAGCAGCCCGTTCAGGTCGGCGGCTTCGATCAGCTCGTCAAGGCCCATGGACATCGTTCGAGCGTACCCATCCAGGGCCCCGCGGGTCAGGGAGACAGCAGCGGCTCCAGCTCCGGATAGATCGCGTCGGCCCACGCCCGATAGCCGCCGGGCCCGGGGTGGAAGTCGTCGCCGCCGTACGCATCTTCAGGATCGCGGGCGAAGTACGGGCCGGTCCTCTCCGCCAGCGGCACCGTCGTTGCCCCCGCGGCACGGCCCCCTTCCTCGACCGCCGCGGCGACGGCGCGCCCGCGCCACCCGGCGAGGGACCGGAGAGGCTCGTACCAGGCCGCGGCGCGGATGTCGGGAGCCCCGGCGATAACGACGTCGGCGCCGGTCGCCCGGAGGCGTTGAACCAGCTCGGAAGCATCCGCCCTCACTTCGTCCAACGGTGTGAGGTGGGTCACGTCGTTGGCGCCGACGCCCACGAACGCGAGGTCCGGCCGAGCCTCCACCGCAAGCGGCACCTGGTCCCGAAGCACGTCATGGGTGCGTGCGCCGGAGACGCCGAACGCTACGAGGTGAACGCGATACCCCTCCGCCGCGATCCGTTTCGCGAGCAGCGTCGCGTAGGCGCGCTCGGGGTCCCCTGCACCTACTCCGGCCGCGGTGGAGTCCCCCAACACCGCGAATGTCATTTCAGGGTCGGTCGCCTCGCCGAAGGTTCCACCGATCTCGAGGGCCGGATCCGTCGGGAGGTACTCGCGCCTTAGAGCAAGCACGATCTCCACCCCGATCATCGCGACGAGCGCGATCGTCGCGACGACGAGAGTTAAGAAGAAGCGCTTCAAGAAAGCTCGCAAGTCTGGATCAGCCCAGGCGTTCGATGATCTTCTTAGCGGCGCGATGCGCGATGCCGTAGACGGTGAGCATCGGGTTGACGCCGGAAGCGGTCGGGAAACACGAGGCGTCGGCGACGAACAGTGAACCGACCAGGTGCGACTCGTTCGACGCGTTCACCGCGGAGCTTCCGGGATCGGTTCCCATGCGGCAGGAGCCCATCTGGTGGTACGACACGAGCGTGGCCTTGCGTGCGTAGCCGGCGGACGCGGTGTCTTCGGACCACCTCTCGTGGCCCCCCGGCTCGTCCGGTCGATACCCCAGATACCCGTCGTGTAGGGAACAGATCTCGTTGGCCCCCGCGGCTTCGAGTACCCGGGCGGCGTTCATCACTCCCCTCCCGATGCGTTTCTCATCGCCGGCGCCAAGCGCGTAATGGACGCGTGGGCTTCCGTCGCGACCGATCCGGATGCGCCCGGAGCACCGGTCGCGCGGGAGGACCGCTACCAGTCCGACGTGCCCGTACTCCCCCATGAACCGACGGTGGTGCTCGCTCGACACCCATGGGAACGCGGCGGCGGCTGCGCCCGGATGCACCGGGACGGTTTCCAGGATGGGCCCATAGTTGTCGTCCCATGCTCGGAACTCGCTCGAGTAACGAGCCTGAAGCGTTCCCTCCCAGGGCCGGATCTCTTCATCGAACAGACCCAGGACGCCGGTGCCCGGATGCAGCCGTAGATGCTTCCCGACCTCGCCGTTCAAACGGGAGCGCAGAAGAAGCGCGGGGGTCTCGATCGCGCCGGCGGCGACCACCACCGCTCTGGCCTTGACGTTCACCGTTCGCCCGCCCACCAGCATCTCGACCCCGCGCGCGCGACCGTCCGCGATCTCAACTTTTCGAACGTCGGCATCGACGACGATCCGCGCTCCGGCGCCGGCCGCGTCCTCCAGGTACGTACGCATGGACGACTGCTTCGCGCCGAGGCGACATCCGAAGCCGCAATAGCCGCACTGTTCGTCCTGCGGGCACCCTCGTACCGCTCGCGGGATGAGGTCTACATGCCATCCGAGTTTCTTCAGGCCCTCCTCCATCACCTCATCGCGACGTCCCGCGGCGCTGGAATCCGTATTCACACCGAGTCTTGCCGCCGCGGCATCCAACGACTGCTCGAACTCTCCGGACGCGAACGCGTCGATCCCGGACAGTGCCGTCCACTCCTGAAGAACGTGGCCTGGAGTCTTGAACGAGGTCGAGTAGTTGACCAGGGTTCCACCCCCGAGAGCCGAGCCGGCCAGGATCCTCACGGCCCCCCCGACGGTCGCGAGTGTGGCCCCGTACAGGTACAGCTCGCGCAGAGCCTTCGCCTCGAGATGGTCGAAGTCGCGCTCGTGGAAATAGCCGCCCCGCTCGACCACGATGACATCGAATCCCGCGCTCGCCAGCTCGGATGCAACGCAGGCACCGCCGGCACCGGAACCCACGACGACGACGTCGCAGGAGAGTTCCCCCTCGTTCCGTACATCGAGTGGTTCGAGCCGTGGAGATCCGTCCGGCGCGCGGTCGATGGGCCCGGGGTAGCCCATCCGGTCCCACTCCGGGCCGGGATGGCCATAGGCGGATGCCAGAGCGAGGGCGAGCAGTGACTTCACTAGTTGCCGTTGCTGTGGGATGCGGCTCTTGTGCCAGCGATCCACGACGCTCTCGGCCTCTCCCTCGCCGAGCCAGGAGACGGGCACCGGTCGACCGGTCATGATCAGCGCTCCCGCGCGTGAATCCGCCGCCTTCAAGGCCCCCACGAGTTGGTTCACCTCGGCCTCCGACGCGACCTTGTCGAGCAACTCGACCATGCGCTGAGGAACCTCGGGCGAATAGCTCTCGCCCAAGGCACCGCGCGAAGCGCGGCGAAGGTGGCCATCGTGGAACGCGTGGGAACGGCCCTCATCTACGAGTTCTACCCCATGCCCGCGTTTGCGCGCGAGGGCATCAACGGGGAGCCTTGGCTCCATGAGCGCCGGGACATCGACGATCCACGCATCCCACGGCCTGATCGGGAGCGACCTGACCCCGGTCGACGACGTGACGATCGTGGTCGAAGACGGTCGGATAGTTCACGCGGGCCCCGCGGTCGACCGCCCACTCGAAGGCGCCACGGTCGATATGGGCGAGGCAACGATCATCCCCGGCTTCATCGACGCCCACGTTCACATCGGTTTCTTCCCGCCAGTCGAGGTTCTGCTCGGTGGTGTGACGACGGTGCGGGATCTCGCCTGGCCCCCGGACGAGATCTGGCCCCTGGTCGAGCGCTCGGCTGCGCCGGACTTCGAGGGCCCGCGCATCCTCGCGGCGGGTCAGATGCTCACGGCTCCGGGCGGGTATCCGACGCAGGCGGCCTGGGCTCCGCCCGGAACCGGATACGTGGTCGCCTCGCCCGTCGACGCGCGCGAGGCGGTCGATCGTCAGCTCTCACGCGGGGCGAGCGTCATCAAGATCGCGTTGAATCCACCCGCGGGACCCACGCTCCCGGCCGCCGTCGTCGAGGCGATCGTCATCGCCGCCCATGACCACGGTGCCCGCGTCACGGGTCACGTGCACGGGTTGGATGAACTGATCAAGGCTCTCGACGCGGGCATCGATGAGCTGGCTCACATGTTGATGAGCGACGAGGCGATCCCGGAGGAAGTCATATCCCGGCTCGTCGAGCAGGATGTCACGATCGTGCCGACGCTCTCGGTGCGCTTCGAGGATCTAAACGTCGCCGTCGATAACACCAGCCGCTTCCTCGCCGCGGGAGGTCGCGTCGTGTACGGAACGGATCTCGGAAACGAGGGCCCGGGACCGGGCATCGACGTGCGCGAGGTCGTGGCTCTGTCCTCGGCGGGCATGGACGTCCATGACATCATCCGCGCGGCTACCTCCCGTGCGGCCGACTACCTGGGACTCGATCGGAAGGGCGCGATAGAGACGGGCAGGGACGCGGATCTGGTCGCGGTCGGCCCGCTCGAGGGCCCCGGGTCACTGACCGAGATAAGGGGCGTCTGGCGCGACGGCCGCCGCGCTCGCTGATCGGTTACGGGGACTTGACCTCGACGAGCTCTACCTGCAACGCGCCGTTCGGGACCTGCGCGGTCACTTCGTCGCCGGCCGACCGGCCCAGGAGCGCTCGGCCGATGGGCGAGTCCGGCGTGAGCACGTCGAATTCGCCGCCCTTCTCCTCGCGCAAACCGAGGAAGTAGGTCTCGGTCTCGTCGTCTCCCTGGTACTTGATCGTCACGATCATCCCCGGCTTGGCTACGCCCGAGTCGTCTCCACGAACGATCTCCGCGCTCTCGAGCATCTGCTTGAGCTGCCGCACTCGAGCCTCCTGCATCCCCTGCTGATCTCGCGCGGCGTGGTACTCGGCGTTCTCGCTGAGGTCTCCGTGGGCGCGTGCGGTTGCGATCGCCTCGATGATCGATGAACGTCCCTCGCCCTCGAGGAATTCGAGTTCTGCTTTCAGTCGCTCGTAAGCCTGCTGCGTGAGCGGAGTTGTTTTCTCATCTGCCATGCGGACAACGATACATAAGGGTTCTGGTTCCGCAAACGTTGTTGTGACCTGGATAGGATGCTCAACCTATGTCCGAGAGACTCACAGGCAAGGCGTGCATCGTCACCGGCGCGGGAGCTGGGATCGGCTTGGCCATCGCGCGAGCGTTCGCAGTGGAGGGCGCCAAGGTCGTGGTGAACGACGCCTCGGCCGAAGCGGCCGATTCAGCGGTGGAGGTGCTGCGATCGGAAGGCGGTGAAGCCGTGGCGAACCACGATGCCATCGGACCGGTCGCCTCCGCCGAATCCCTACTTGCAACCGCTTTGGAGAATTTCGGAGATGTGCACGTACTCGTGAACAACGCCGGCATCCTGCGCGATCGGATGATCCACAAGATGTCTGAGGAGGAATGGGACTCGGTCATCGAGGTTCACCTGAAAGGGACCTGGGCCTGCGGCCGCGCGGTCATCCGATATTGGAGAGACGCGGCCAAACGCGAGATCGAAGCGGGACAACCTCGCCACCGCAAGATCATCAATGTGACGTCGGCTTCCGGACTCATCGGCTCTGTGGGACAGTCGAATTACGCCGCAGCGAAGATGGGGATCGTGGGCCTTACCAAGACATGGGCCAAGGAGTTGGGGGGGTTGGCCATCAACGTCAACGCGATCGCCCCCGCCGCACTGACCGCGATGACCGCGCCGCTCCTCGAGGACCCCGAAGTAGCCAAGAGGAGGCTCGCGCGTTTCGCACTGGGTCGTTACGGGACCCCCGAGGAGATCGCTCCCGCCTTCGTGTTCCTAGCGAGCGATGAGTCGAACATCATCACGGGCCAGGTCCTCTGTGTCGATGGGGGCCTGGTCATCTAGGTCCGTCGCCGATCTAAGGGTCGCTCCGCCGAGGTGGCGGGATCCGGAAGGGCCCGAGGTATAGAGCTATCAGTACCGCCACGGTGACCACGAGCAATGCCCACCTCCGCTCCATGCCGCCCATCCTCGCATCCCTGGGCTACTCTCCGTCGAGACCCGATGACTGGAGTGCCTCACGTGGAACGCGCATGGCCCTTCGAGAACACACCCGAACCCACACGGCGGCCCCGCCGCATCAAACGCCCGCGCGACTACGTCCGCGTGCACGGGGAGGGCACGGAGGCCGTGATCGTGCGGATCGGCCTGCACGATGCGCAGCTGGTTCTGGTCGCTCCGAACGGAGCCTGGGACCGTTGGGTCCACCATTCCGTCGAGGACGCCGAGCGCGTGGCCAAGTCGCTGGGGGTGCCGGTGCACGTGGGTGAATATCCCGAGGAGCTCCGGGTCCGGATCAATTCCCACCAACGGACGCCGGAGGAGTTCACGGAGGCCGCCTATCCGGAGCAGGGCAGGGTCGGGCCCGTCAGCGGGTATCCGGAGAATCGTCCTCGGGATCTGAGTGGGGAAGCCGCGGCGCGTTCTGAGGGGTCGAACCCCTAGGACGTGTCGACCTCTCGACCTTGACGACTCGGGCGGTTGCGGGGCGGCTCTCGACCACCTGCCATCGTCGGCCGGCGCTCTTCTTCACGAACCTGCGGAAGACGCCTCTCAGACTCGCTCGTGTCGGGGGGAGGATCAGGAGCAGCCCGACGATGTCTGTCAGGAATCCGGGCGTGAGCAAGAGCGCTCCGCCGAAGAGGATTAGAGCGCCGTCGATGGCCTCGATCGTGGGCATCTCGCCTCGCTGCAAGGTCGCTTGCAGTTTCCGCCAGGTGGCCGCGCCCTGCTGCTTCAACAACAACCCCCCGACCACGGAGACGAAGATCAACAGAACGATCGTGTTGAGGACGCCGACCCGGTCCGAGACCTGAAGGATGACCCACAGCTCGGCGATCGGCACCACCAACAACGCGATCACGAGTCCGGGTGCCATGCTTCAAGTATCGACCCCCATCGTCTGGTATAGGTACGCGCATGGCGATCAGGACGTCGTTACGACGGCTCTCCTACGAAGAAGCGGCAGGAGAGCTGGCCCAGGGGGCACTGCCGATCGATCTCAGGCCGGTGAACGACTACCTCGACGTGCACCTCCCCGGATCGATCGACCTGTTGTACGAGTTCGGGCCGGGCATGCCCTCCCGAGCGCGCGACTGCCTCCCGCTGGATGCGCCACTCCTGCTGCTCGACCTCGGCGCGGGGGATCTCAACAACGCCGCGGCCTCGCTTCGGGGGAAGGGCTTCACGGTGATCGGCGCGGTTGAAGACGCCATCAACGGTTGGGCGTCGGCCAACGGAAACCCCGTCTCCACCGAGGTCGTGACCGGGCCCCCTCCCTCCGGGGTGTTCGTTCTCGACGTGGGCGACCCCGGGGCGGAGGTTCCGGATCCGTCAACCCGTATCCCGATCGAACGACTCTGGGGTCGAGCGGGAGAGCTCGCCGGAGAGGAACGCGTGCTGATCGCTGCGGGGGCGGGGGTCCGCGCCGCGCTGGCGGTTGGGATGCTCGAGCGAGCCGGCCTCTCCGAGATCCTTTTCTGGCGCACCCGTTCCTGAGCGCGCGTTCGGTCAGCCTTCTTCCATCCCCTTCGCTATCAGGAACCCCCGTGCGCGCTCCGTCATCGGGTAGCGCTCGACCAGTGCCCAGAATCCGTCCGAGTGATCCGGCACTACCAGGTGAGCCAGTTCGTGAACGATGACGTAGTCGCGCACCCATGCTGGGTACTCGTTGAGGGCGAGTGAGAGCCTGATCGTTCCGTCGTCCGGCGAGCAGGAGCCCCAACGGGACCTCTGCGTTTCCACCCACGAGATCTCCGAGCAGCGGATCCCGTCCAGATAACGGTCGGCCAGCTCGGCGGCGCGCTGTGCCAGGGCGCCCTCGCCGTTGAGGCGCTCCTTCCGCCGCCGCTCCGACATCCGGCCGGTCATCCGGGCGACCCACTCCTGTTCCTCGGCTCTCGAGATGCGGTCCGGGACGGACACCACGAGGACGTCCCCGACGATCTCGGCGGAGATCGTCTTCTTCCGCCGGGGGCTCCGATGCACCTCGACGCGCTGGAATTCACCCTCCGCGCCGGGCGCGTCGAACGGAAGCCGGTTCATGACCATGGGGCGAATACTAGGGGGCGCCGACCCCGAACGGGCGTTTTGTACCGGGCGTACAAACCCAGGCCGCGTATCTGTGCCAGATCTGCATTGAATAGGCATGTGAAAAGAATCACAATGTGGGTACACCACAACATAGCGAGACGCACCAGCAGGCAACACCCTGACGTGCCAAGGAAACCCCGGGATCTGATCATCCGCCCGGGACCGGAGCCCCCTCCGTCATCCGCCCATCCCCCCCGGCGGAGGGGGCTCTTTTTTCTTGCCTCATTCCGGCCCCGCACCGCCCCACGTCCCCAGTCGCCCCAGGCGACCCGGGAGGCGAGCCAGGTCGCCGAGCATGTCTCTCACCCACCGTCCTCCGGCGAGCGCCGCCCGGCCGACACGGCTCCCCGGTGACCCGAGCGCTCGATCCGCCGCCCTGATGCCGCGCCAAGCCCGTCCCCCCACCGCGCCCTCGAGCTCGGAATAGAGCTCCAGGGCCCGCCTTTCCACGAACGAGATGAGACCTCCCGCGAGAGGACCGAGCCGATCGGCCGACGACGGACAGGGTGGCGCCGCGTCGCGCAAGAAGGCATACGCCTTGGCTCGAGCCCGCACCGAACGAACGAGGGCGTCGTGGCCGAAGTCCCCCTCCTGACCGACGACCCTGCTCATCTCTCCGGGGTAGTCCGAACGGTCCGCGGGAACGACCAGATCGTTCGCGATCCCCAGCGCGAGGATCCGCGTGCCGTACGCGATGTCCTCTCCAGCGAGATCGACGAGCAGGTCGGAGCCCGGCGCGAGCTGCTTCACGGCCGTGGCCTCGGGGTCGGGCACCACGCCGCTCCGTCCCGCCAGTTTGGAGAGACCCGACAGGGCCAGGCGGCCCGTGAAGGTCTTGGTCCGGAGGTCCCGGAGGAGCCCCGCCAGCGGGGTCCCCTCATGTGGCGTCGCGAGGGTCACGAGGTGTTCGACCGGGGGCAACGCGGGGTCGAAGTCGGACGCCATCATCTCCAGTGCCGCCCGAGCGACGATCCCGCCCTGCGAATGAGCGATCAGGTCGACGCGCTCTCCCGGGTGGCGTCGGGCGACGGCACGAAGGAGCGAAATCAATCGACGGGCCGCCGCGCGTAGGTCTCCCTGGGTGTCGAGTCTCGAATAAGGACGGTGTAGATCGCCGTGGTCGATCCCCCGGTATGAGTAGCGGTAGCTGCGCTCGGGCGGGAACCCAAGAGCGGTCGCGCCGAACGCGCCGGTGTAGAGATCCGGTGCTCCCCCACTCGTGCTGCTGTTCATCCCCGCGATGGACACGGCGACGTTGTCGCTGGGGGCAGGCGGGCGGCCGCGGGTCTGTGGCGTGTCGACGCACGCGTGGTGGTGGGTGCCGGCCCGACCGGAAGCAGTGATCAACAGGGAGTCGATGCGTCCCTCGAGCTCCTCGACGGTCGGCGCGAGCCTGATGGCGTCGGACACGTCCACCGGTCCCAGAAACGTGAGCGGATCGACGTAGAGCGAGTTCATCTTCACGCCGAAGTGGAGCCCCGCCCACTCCCCAGGATGCGCAGAGGATGTCGTACCGATGAAATGCCCCCGATCGACCGTCATCCCGGCCAGAACCGAGATGGCGCCCAATCTCGTGTACGTGGTGACGAGGCCGTCGCCGTGATCGAGCGTCACCGCCTCGGTCCCCGCCACCGAACCCGCGAACGCGACGACGCCGGCCGCCGCGGCTCGAACCTTCACACCCGGGACGACGCCGTAATCGATCCCGCGGTGGCCGGGACCGAAATCACTCTCCGGGGGCTCGAAGTAGCGGGTGATGACCGAATCCACGGGCGGCGACAGCCACGACGGAGCGCCCAGCACATCGGCCGGAGCCACGGCAACCAGCGACAGCGAGCACGCGATGACTGGGCCCACGCGCATCCATCGCATGACGTTCAGACTCCCCGCATGGGGTGCCCCGCACCATGGCCCCGGTCACTTGGCGCTACGTGGCCGTGATCGTGGTCCCCGCCTCGCCCCGCAGCCCCGCTCGAGCGTTCGCGATAGACGTGATGACCCCGCGCCCCCCGGTGCCGGCCACGAACCGGCAGACCGCCTCCACCTTCGGGCCCATGCTTCCCGGAGGGAACTCCCCGGACTCGAGATAGCTCCGAGCGTCCGCTACCGACATCCGTTCGATCTCTTCCTGCTCCGGGGTTCCGAAGCGAACGAACGCCCGATCCACGTCGGTCAGGATCAGGAACGCGTCGGCCCCGAGGTCGGCCGCGAGGAGTGCGCTCGCGAGATCCTTATCGACGACCGTGGGCACGCCCCCCAAGATCCCGTCACGTCCCTGAACGACGGGGATGCCGCCGCCCCCGCCCGCGATGACGATCACCCCATCCTCCACGAGCGAAGCCACCGCACCCGCCTCCACGATCTCTTTTGGATCTGGCGAAGCGACCACGCGGCGCCACCCCCCGCGGTGCGGATCCTTCGTGAGGGCCCACCCTCGGCGACGAAGATCGTCGACCCGCTCGTCGTCGATCATCTCCCCCACGGGCTTCGACGGCTCCGAGAAGGCGGGATCGTTCTCGTCCACCACGACCTGCGTCACGACCGAGGCAACGACGGCCGGTGCTCCGGCTTCATGCAGAGCGTTCACGAGGGATTGCTGGAGCATGTACCCGAGCCCACCCTGCGTGTCGGCGACGCACACGTCGAGAGGAAGGGGCGGTAGGTGGCCGTGCTCGTGCGCCAGTTCACTCCGCAGCAGATGATTCCCGACCTGGGGGCCGTTGCCATGCGTGACCACGAGCCGCCATTCGCCGGACGCGGCCAGGTCCCCGATCGTCCGGGCCGTCTTCATCGTGCGATCGAAGTCGGCAGGCACGCTGTCGTCGCCCGCGGGATCCTGCATCGCATTGCCTCCAAGCGCGACGACGAGCAAGGGTGGTCGCTTCAACTCGGTCACGCTCGCTCCGCGTAGGTTGACCGACGTGCCGTGCATCCCACGTTAGTCGCGCTCCTCTGGTGGTCGGCGGCCAGGATGAACCGCCCCGGGGAACCCACCCTGCCAAAATCCACAGGTGGATACCAGCATCCGCCCGATGCAGGAGCCCGATCCCCGCGACGACTAGGGTTGGCGTGTGCCAACAGTGACGCTCATAAGAGGTGACGGCATCGGCCCCGAAGTGTCGGACGCGACGACGCGCGTGGTCGATGCCCTGGGCGTCGGGATCGACTGGGAGGTGCACGAGGCCGGCGCCGAGGTCCTCGAGGAACATGGCACGCCTCTGCCGGAACACGTCCTCGAGTCGATTCGGCGGAACGGCACGGCCCTGAAAGGTCCCGTAACCACGCCGGTGGGAACGGGGTTCCGATCGATAAACGTCGCCCTGCGGCAGGAGCTCGACCTCTTCGCCAGCGTTCGGCCCTGTCGCCTGTTCCCAGGCGTTCCATCCCATTTCGAGGCCATCGACCTCGTGGTCGTGCGCGAGAACACGGAAGACCTCTACGAGGGGATCGAGTTCGAGATGGGGTCTCGTGAGGTCAACAAGCTGCGCGGATACCTCAAGTACATGCACGGATACGAGCTCCGTGAAGACGCCGGCGTTTCCGTCAAGCCGATCTCGGTCTCTGCAACCCAGGCGATCGTCGAGTTCGCATTCGACTACGCGAAGAGGGAGCGCCGTCGCAAGGTGACATTGGGCCACAAGGCGAACATCATGAAATTCTCCGATGGCGTCTGGTTGGAGACTGGCCTACGTCTCGCCGAAGACAACCGGAGCGTCGGTTTCGAGGACATGCACGTCGATGAGCTCGCCATGTGGCTGGCTTGGATCCCATCGGACCTCGATGTGATCGTCCTTCCCAATCTGTACGGTGACATCATCTCGGATCTCTGTGCCGGGTTGATCGGCGGGCTCGGGTTCGCTCCCGGGATGAACCTCGGTAAGGAGTACGCCGTCTTCGAGCCCACGCACGGCTCGGCCCCCGACATCGCGGGCAAGGGCCTCGCCAACCCGATCGCGATGATCCTCTCCGCGGGCCTCATGCTCCGCCACCTCGGCGAGAGCGCGGCGGCCGGCATCCTGGAGCGAGCCGTCGAGGACGTCCTCGGCCGGGCGGACGTCCACACCGCCGACATGAGCGGCCCGGGTGAGCCGACGTCCACCGAGGCCGTGGCGGATGCCCTGATCGACGCGATCAACACCGGCACCTGATGGACCAACACCTTCGCCGGGCGCTCGACTTCGAGCGCCGTCTCGCCGAGTCGGTCTGCGACGAGCTCATCCAGTTGCCTTGGGGGGTCGCCGGCTTCAGCGACGAGGTCGACATCCTGTGGGATCACAATTTCGTGCGCGTCGACTCGGCCGATGCTCCTTCGCCGGCGGAGGTGATCGCGGTGGCCGACCGCCTCCACCGCGATCGAGGCCGGAGGTTCCGTTCGATCATGGTCTTCGATCCCACCGCGGCCGAGCGACTGCGGCCGACGTTCGACGAGCTGGGTTGGCATCGAGACGGTGTCGTCGTGATGGTCCACCGGCGCGCGCCGGACAGACAGCAGCTGAGAGTCGACGCGCACGAATGCGACGAGGACGCGATCAGGGAACTACGGCACCAGCTGCGCCACGAGGAAGAGGACGACGATATAACCGCAGAGGTGATCGAGCAGTGGGGGCGGGTCGACGTGCTCGCGCGTCCGTACGCCGCGACGCGCTGGTTCGCCGCCTTCGACGGCAACCTGCCGGTGTCGTTGTGCGAGGTCTACTCCGACGGACGTACCGCTCAGATCGAGGACGTGGCCACGCTCGAGGCTCACCGGAACAGGGGCTTCGCCCGGGCCAACGTGCTCGCCGCCCTGGAGGCGGCGCAACGAGATCACGATCTGGTGTTCCTCGTCGCGGATGAAGACGGCTGGCCCAAGACCCTGTACGGAAAGCTCGGCTTCGACGAGGTGGGCCGGTGGGACCACTTCATCCTCAAGGAAGTCTCTTAGGAGCGAGGGTCCCAGCGCGTCTTAGGGGCGATCGGCCCCACGAGGATGCGGTCCTTGTAGCGAGCCACGGTCTCCAGCATGTGACTCACCACATCATCCGTAAGTGGATGGGCGCGGAGCCCCAGCTCCACCAGCTTCGTGTGAGCCGCGTTGTAGTAGTGCTCCTCCGCTTCGATCCGAGGGCCCGGCACGGACTCGACGCTCACGTTGATCCCCATGCCCTCGCCCACGCGGCGAACGATCTCCGCTAGCTCGTTGACCGAGAACTGCTCGGTGAACTGGTTGAACACGCGGAACTCTCCGCCGGATGCGGGGTTCTCCACCGCCAGTCGGACGCATTGGATGGTGTCGATGATGTTCAGGAACCCCCGCGTTTGCCCCCCCTTGCCGTACACCGTTAGCGGATATCCGACCACCGCCTGGACGCAGAACCGATTCAGAACGGTGCCGAAGGCCTCGTCGTAATCGAAACGCGTGCAAACCCTCTCATCCAGGGTCGTCTCGTCCGTCCTGATGCCGTACACCACACCCTGGTTGAGGTCGGTCGCTGCCAGGCCCCAGATGCGGCACGCGAAGTGGACGTTGTGGGAGTCGTGAACCTTCGAGAGGTGATACATCGACCCGGGGAGCTTCGGGAACGGAAGTGTGTCCTTACGTCCCTTGTGCTCGATCTCGATGTAGCCCTCTTCGATATCGATGTTGGGGGTGCCGTACTCCCCCATCGTCCCCAGTTTGACGAGATGGGCATCCGGGGTCATATCGCGCATCGCGTAGAGGACGTTCAGATTCCCCTCCACGTTGTTCCTTTGCGTCGACACGGCGTGCCGGCGAGAGATCATCGAGTACGGGGCGCTGGGCTGCTCGCCGTAGTGAACGATCGCGTCCGGACGCACCTCGGAGAAAACCTCGTCGACGAACTGGGCGTCGACCAGATCTCCCACGAAGGGGCGAACCTCGTGACCCGTCAGTTCCTTGAACACGGTCACTCGATCCTGGAGAGGCTGGATCGGGGTCAGGGAGTTCGTCCCGAGCTCGGTGGCCATGTTGCGCCGCAGGAAGTTGTCGACGACCGCGACCTCGTGCCCCGCACCCGCGAGGTGCATCGCGGTGGGCCACCCCAAGTAGCCGTCGCCTCCAAGTATCAGTATCTTCACGGCGGCAGGATACCCGCCATCGAACCACCCCTCCCCCCCAACCCCGGCCGGACGCCCGCCCGCCACGATCACCATGAGAGGATGGGGACATGAGTCGGGACCCGCACGACGCCGAAACCAAAGGGGTCGGAGGCTCGCTGATCGACGGCTTCGGCCGCGTTGCAACCGACCTCCGTGTCTCCGTCACAGATCGCTGCAACTTCCGCTGTCGTTACTGCATGCCCGCGGAAGGGCTTCCCTGGATGTCCCGAGCGGAGCTACTCAGCTTCGAGGAGATCGAGCGCCTCACCCGCATCCTCGTGGATCTGGGCGTCCGGTCGATAAAGGTCACCGGCGGCGAGCCTCTCGTGCGGCGAGATGTCCATGTCCTGGTCCGAAAGATCCGGGCCATCGATCCTCTTTTGGACATCTCCATGACGACCAATGGATTCCTGCTCGCCAAAGAGGCCGCCTCCCTGGCGGACGCCGGCCTCGACCGCGTCACCGTCTCCTGCGATTCACTCCTCAAGCACCGCTTCGCCGACATGACCCTGCGAGACGCCCTCGACGAAGTGATGGAAGGGCTGATCGTGGCGAGCGAAGAAGGTCTAACGCCGATCAAGATCAACACGGTCGTGATCCGAGGCAAGAACGAAGACGAGGTCGTGCAGTTCGCAGAGCTCGCAAGGTCCACCGGCTACGACATCAGGTTCATCGAGTACATGCCGCTGGACGCTCAAGACGAGTGGACGGCTGCCGGCGTGGTGCCAGGGGCCGAGATCATCGAACGGATCGCGGCCGCATTCCCCCTCGTTGCGGACACGGACGAGGAGCCGGAACCGGTCACTCCCTTCCGGTTCGCGGACGGGGCGCCGGGACGAGTCGGCGTGATCCCCTCGGTAACGCAGCCGTTCTGCGATTCCTGCAACCGGCTCCGCCTTACCGCGGACGGTCAGCTTCGAGCCTGTCTGTTCTCGCTGGAGGAAACCGATCTGCGAGGGCCCTTGCGCGACGGCGCGGACGATGCGGAGCTCGCGTCCCTGGCGCGGGAATGCGTGGCTGCGAAATGGTCGGGCCACAGGATCGGTCGCGATGACTTCGTCAAACCGGCGCGCTCGATGTCGATGATCGGCGGTTGAAGCCGGCCTCATGGCCGCGATCGACGCTCGGATCAGCGACGGTGCCCTAGACATACCCGCCGCCCTGCGGGAGGGCGCCTCACCTGAGTGCGGAGCGATCGCAGCGTTCGTAGGAACCGTCCGACAGAGCGCCGCGGTTCCGACCAACGACTCCAAGGAAGTCGTTGGTCTCGAGTACGAGGCTCACCCCACCCTCGCGGGAGCGCGCATCGAGGAGGTCGCCCGCGAAGCGTCGGAGCGATGGGACCTCCACAAGGTCATAGCCGTCCACCGAACCGGCCCCTGTGAGCTGGGAGACCCCACCGTCGTCGTGGTCACTTCGGCTCCACATCGAGACGACGCCCTCGAGGCGTGCCGGTGGCTGATCGACACGATCAAAGCCGGTGTTCCGATCTGGAAGAAGGAGATCTACGCCGACGGCTCCTCGTGGGTGGGGGCCGAAGCACACGGTTAGAGATGGGGTGACATGGATCTGGATCTGGAAGACAAGGTCGCGTGGGTGGTGGGAGCTTCGTCGGGGCTCGGCCTCGCGAGCGCCTGGTCGCTTGCGCGCGAGGGCGCGACCCTCGCGATCTCCGCTCGACGGTTCGACGAGCTGCGCAAGCAAGCGACCGACATCGAGAGGGACACCGGGTCTCGGTGCCTGCCCGTCGAGCTCGACGTAACCGATCCCACGGGTATCGAGGAAGCCGGCCGAACGATCGTCGATGAGCTCGGGGGGATCGACATCTGCGTGTCCAACTCCGGGGGGCCCACCCCGGGAACGTTCGAGGATCTGGATCAGGCTCAGCTGCGCGCCGCAGTCGACCTGACGCTCGCCTCTGCGTGGCGTCTTGCCAAGACGGCGACTTCTTCGATGCGGTCGCGCGGTGGCGGCACGATCATCTTCATCACGTCCGGCTCCGCCAAAGAGCCCATCGGGAACCTGCTGTTGTCGAACGTGCTACGACCTGCAGTGACCGGACTATCCAAGACCTTGTCGAAGGAGCTCGGGCCACACGGGATTCGAACCCTTTGCGTGGCTCCCGGCCGCATCCAGACGGACCGCGTTCTCGCACTGGATCGACTCTCGGCGGACAGGAGCGGGCGGACGGCCGAAGAGGTCGCAGAAGCCAGTCGGAGCGGCATCCCGCTGGGCCGCTATGGGGACCCGGCGGAGTTCGGGGATGTGGTTGCGTTCGTCGCGTCGGAGCGAGCCTCCTACATGACCGGGTCCACCGTGGTCGTAGACGGTGGGGCCCTGCATGGCCTGTTGACGTGAGCTGCTTCGAACCATGACCGTCTCCACGGCCGCCGCAATCATCACGATCAGCGACGGGGTCGCCGCGGGCACCCGGTCCGACGACTCGGGCGACGTGGCGGAGGAGCTCCTGGCGAGCTCGGGCTTCGCCACGATCACGCGCGACCTGGTTCGGGACGACCAGACGGAGATCGAGGCGCGGCTGCGCGCGCATGTGCGTGAGGGAGTTCCTCTGATCGTGACCACCGGCGGCACCGGCTTCGGCCCCCGGGACGTGACTCCGGAGGCGACCGGCGCGGTGATCGAGCGGGTCGCCCCCGGGCTCGTGTTCGCGATGCTCCATGCCGGGCTGCAGAAGACGCCTCACGCGGCGCTGTCGCGCGCAGTGGCCGGTGCCGCCGGATCGAGCTTGATAGTCAACCTGCCGGGAAGCCCCAAGGCCGTGACCGAGGGCCTGGAGGCGCTTCTGCCGATACTTCCGCACGCCCTTCAGACGCTCGCGGGGGACACCGCCCACGGCTGAGGCGTCGCATCCCACACGATGGCGATCACGCTCAACGGCATCCGGCGGCAGGCGTTACCCTCGAGCCGTCCGACGATCGCGTACCTGGAAGGGGGATCTCAGGTGGTCGAGAAAGAGGTCGAGCGGGCTATCGAAGCACTCCTTCAAGAGCGCCGCACGTTCGTGGCCCCTGAAGGATTCGCCCAGAGGGCGAACTTCAACGATGCCTCCGTTTACGAGAAGGCAGCTGAAGATCCCGACTCGTGGTGGGAGTCCCAGGCCGAGCGCCTCGCCTGGTTCAAGCGATGGGACGTCGTCAGTGAGTTCGATCCTCCCCATCACAAGTGGTTCGTGGGGGGGCAGCTAAACGCGTCGTTCAACTGCCTCGACCGGCACCTCGACGAGCACGGCGATCGCGTCGCCTATCTCTGGGTGGGTGAGCCCGGGGACCGGCGCGACGTCACCTATCGAGAGTTGCACGAGGAGGTTTGCAAGCTCGCTAACGCCTTGAAGGACGTTGGGGTTCGCAAGGGAGACCGGGTGGCGATCTACCTTCCGATGATCCCCGAGCTTCCCGCCGCGATGCTCGCGTGCGCGCGGATAGGCGCCGCTCACTCGGTGGTCTTCGGTGGATTCTCCGCCGAGAGCCTCCGCGACAGGATCAACGACGCTGAGTGCAAGGTCCTGATCACCGCCGACGGCAGCTACCGGCGTGGGCAGACCGTGCCGCTGAAACAGAACGCCGACGACGCCGTCGAGCAGTGCCCGTCCATCGAAACGGTCGTCGTCGTTCAGCGCACGAAAGACGAAGTGAACATGGTCGAAGGCCGTGACGTCATCTACGACGACCTAGTCAAGGATGCTTCGAGCAACTGCAAGGCGGAGCCGATGGACTCCGAGGACATGCTCTACATCCTCTATACGTCGGGCACCACCGGGAAGCCCAAGGGGATCGTCCACACGACCGGCGGCTACCTCACCGGGGTCGCCTCCACGCACTACAACATCTTCGATATCAAGGCGGATACGGACATCTATTGGTGCGCCGCCGATATCGGGTGGGTCACCGGGCACAGCTACATCGTGTACGGCCCCCTGGCCAACGGCTGTACGTCCATCCTCTACGAAGGCGCCCCGGATTGGCCCGAGAAAGACCGTTGGTGGTCGATCATCGAAGAGCACAAGGCGACCATCCTTTACACGGCGCCCACCGCCATCCGGTCGTTCATGAAGTGGGGAACCGAGCATCCGAAGAAGCACGACCTGAGCTCGCTGCGGTTACTGGGCTCGGTCGGCGAACCGATCAACCCCGAGGCCTGGATCTGGTATCAGGAGTTCATAGGCGCCGGGAGTACACCGGTGGTCGATACCTGGTGGCAGACGGAGACCGGGGCGATCATGATCTCGCCGCTTCCGGGGGTGACCACCATGAAGCCCGGTTCCGCCACGGTGCCCTACCCGGGAGTCAGCGCCGACGTCGTCGACGAACTGGGGAAGCCGGTCGGGCCGGGGGGCGGTGGCTATCTCATCTTGAAGCGGCCGGTCCCTTCGATGTTCCGGACAATCTTCGGCGACGACGAGCGCTACCGCGAGACGTACTTCTCTCGCTACGGGGACGAGATCTATTTCCCCGGGGACGGCGCCAAGTTGGACGAAGACGGCTACTTCTGGCTCCTCGGCCGGGTTGACGACGTGATGAACGTGGCCGGTCATCGCATCTCGACCTACGAGGTCGAGTCCGCGCTCGTCGACCACCCCTCCGTGGCCGAAGCGGCCGTGGTGGGACGCAATGACCCCAAGGAAGGCGAGACGATCGTGGCCTTCGTCACGGCGAAGTCCGGCTCCGAGGGGGGCGAGGAGCTGATGAAGGAACTGAGGGACCACGTGGCGAAGGTCATCGGCAAGCTCGCCCGCCCGCACGCGATCGTGTTCACGGACGATTTGCCAAAAACGCGCTCAGGAAAGATTATGCGGCGGCTCCTGAAGGATGTTGCGGAGGGCCGCGAGCTGGGGGACGTGACTACGCTCCAGAACGCGCCGATCCTCGATGACATCAGGACCAAAGCCGCAACCCTTCACACAGACGAATGACAAGGAGGTTCGATGGCGACTAGCGCCGAGAGGCACGACCCGCTTGTGCACACCAGGGAGGAACCCGTGGCGGTTGAGGCGGAGATCCGCGCACCGCTGGGGCGACGCTTAGGTGCGGAGTTCCTGGGCACTCTCCTGCTGGTGGCAGTGGGAACGGGAGCCGCCACCGCCTATCTGAGGGGGCCGATCGTCCTCAGCGAGAAGCTGCCGGAAGCGCTGCGACAGGTGCCCGAACAGCTGGAGATCTTCAACGCGCTGCTGTCGGTGTCGTTGAGCGATCTGGTTCCGGTCGCCCTGGCCTTCGCCTTCATCCTGGCCGTCGCCATCTACGCGTTCGGCGGCGTCTCGGGAGGTCACTTCAATCCGGCCGTGACCTTCGGCCTCACCGTCGCCCGCCGGTTCCCGATCGGCGAAGCGCCTCTTTACATCGTGGCTCAGGTCATCGGTGGCATCGCCGGCGCGTTCCTCATCGCCGGGATCTACGGCGACACCGGAGCCATCGTCGGGGATCAGCAGATCCTGTTCGGCGCAACGGTCGTCACGGATGGCGTGGAGTTCTGGCAAGCCACCCTCGCCGAAACGCTCATCACATTCGGCTTGATGATGGCCATCATGGCCATCGCGGTGGATCGGCGAGCGCCCAAGGGCTGGTCGGGGCTGGTCATCGGGATCGCCCTGGGTGCAGGCATCCTGGTCACCGGCCCGATAACCGGCGGATCGGCCAACTTCGCACGCACCCTCGGCCCGTACGTCGCTTCTCTTCCGTTCGACGGAGTGGAAGTGCCGTGGGGGGATCTACTCGTGTACGCGCTGGGACCGCTCGTAGGAGCGACCGCTGCAGTATTCGCCTACGAGAGCCTCTCGGGGATGGAGCGGGTGGCGCCGGCCCCCTCGCCGGGAGCCGCGACGCACGACGAGGAGGTCCTCGACGTCACGGCCGGGGCGGAGACAACCGCCACTGCGCCGCGCGAGGATCCACGCACCCCGTAGATTCACGTGATCGACCGGCCACGAGGGGTCCCCGGACGGGGGCCCCTCGTCGCGTCCCGGCCGCCAGGGTCCGGTGAGAGGTGCGAGAGACTGGGTTGATGAGCACCGAGACGACGGTCCGGTTCCCGGTGGAGCTCCCCACCGTTAAGAGGGGGGAGCACTGGTACGCGCGCGCCGGCGCGCGCGAGCTGAGGCTGTCGAACCTCGACAAGATCTACTGGCCGGAAGAAGGGTTCACCAAAGGCGATCTGCTGACGTACTACTTCAACATCTCCCCCACGATGATCCCCCACCTCGAGGACCGACCGTTGACCCTCAAGCGGATGCCCAACGGCGTTCTCGGTGAGTTCTTCTACGAGAAGAACGCGCAAGCCCACACCCCCGAGTGGATGCCTCGGATCCCGGTGCGTTCGGAAGATGTGGGCAAGACCATCAACTTCCTTACGGCGTGCGACGTCGCCCACATGCTCTACATCGTCAATCTCGGAGCCATCGAGTTCCACCCCCTTCACGGCAAAGGAACCGATCAGAGCCACCCGACCTACTGCTTCTTCGATCTCGATCCCTTCGAACCCGCCGGATGGGACGAGGTGGCTCACGTAGCCGGATTGATCAAAGCGGTTCTGGGCAGGCTCGAGCTTCGCGGATACCCGAAGACGTCCGGGGCCACCGGCATGCAGATCATGCTGCCGCTCGATGGACGCCTTCCCTACGATCAGGTGAGGGGATTCGTCGGCACCGTCTCGGATCTGATCCATGAGATGGAGCCCGAGGTGACCACCCTCGAGTGGGAGACGAAGAAACGCGCGGGGAAGGTCTTTCTCGACGTCAACATGAACCGGCGGGGAGCGAACATCGCAGGCGCGTACTCGGTCCGCCCGGAACCCGGCGCCACCGTGTCGACCCCCCTCCGATGGGACGAGGTCGCGGATGTGCACCCTTCCGACTTCTCTATCGAGACGATCTTCGACCGCATCGCCGAGGTGGGCGACCTGTTCCTTCCCGTCGCGCGGGGCCCGGGTCAGGACCTCCGGCCCTTGATCGAGCAGCTCGGCGCCCAGCCACGCAAGGCGCGCGAGTTCAAGCGCTGATGCTGTACCTCGGAACGTCGGGCTGGGCGTATCGGGAGTGGAAGCCTCTCTTCTATCCCGGGGATCTTCCGCAAACCCGGTTCCTGGAGTTCTATTCGGGGGTTCTCAGCGCCTGCGAAGTGAACGCCACGTTTTACCGCTTGCAATCGGAGAAGACGTTCAACAGGTGGAACTCGATGACTCCTCACTCGTTCCGCTTCGCGGTGAAAGCTCACCGGCGGCTCACCCACGCGAAGAGCATCGCTCCGGGACCTCGGCAACGAGAGTTCCTCGACAACTTCCTCAGGTCCGTGCACGTCCTGGGACCCCGGCTCGGTCCGGTCTTGTTCCAGTTCCCTCCGTACCGCAAGAGGGACGACGAGGGGCTCCGTTCACTGCTCGATGCGCTTCCGCCGAACCGGCCCTACGCGTTCGAGTTCCGCGACGACTCGTGGAGCGACGACGCCATAACTCAGGTCATCGCGAGCGTGGGAGGCACCGTGTGCTTCGCGGAGACGAAGGGAGAGGTCCCGGCCGCTCTTCCCCCCGGACCCCTCGGGTACGTCCGGCTGCGTCACGACGCGTACACGGACGAGACGCGCGCCGCGTGGCTCGAGCTGCTCCGCGGCGAGGCCAAGGAGCGAGACGTCTACGTCTTCACCAAGCACGAGGGCGGGCCCCCCGACGATCCGCACGGCGGAGTGGGGTTGGCCGGCTGGTTGGCGGACACCACCCGCGGGGAACCGAGCCCCGACATCACACGACCGCCCTCTACTCTGGGACCGTGAGCGCCGACCGCGACTACCGCGACAAACGCAGCTACGCCAGCACTCCGGAGCCGCAGGCGTCCGTCGAAGGAAACGTCGATCCCGGTTCGGCGCGTCCGGGGACCGCTTACGTCATCCAACAACACCACGCTCGCCGGCTTCATTTCGATCTGAGGCTCGAGATGTTCAACGGTGACACGCCCGTTCTCGTGTCGTGGGCGGTCCCCCGGAACCTCCCGATGAAGAAGAAGGAGCCACACCTCGCGGTGCACACCGAGGACCATCCGATCGAGTACCAGGACTTCTCCGGAACCATCCCCGCGGGCAACTACGGAGCCGGAGAGATGCGCATCTTCGACTCCGGCACCTACGAGGTCCTCGAGCAGGGCCCGGGTAAGCTGAGCTTCCGGCTGGAAGGCAAGCGCCTCCGCGGCTCCTGGCATATGAATCGCACGAAGCAGGAGGACGGCAAGGACGAGTGGATCGTGATCCTCGGCCGCGACGAGCGCCCCGCTCCGGAACCTCCCCCACCGTTCGAGGTGATGAACGCGACGCTTAGCACCGAAGCCTTCGACAAGGAGGGGTGGATCTTCGAACCGAAGTGGGACGGCGTGCGTGCGCTCGCCATCTGCACGGACGAGACCAAGCTGATGTCGCGCAACAAGCGCGACATCACCTCGACCTATCCGGAGTTGGGCGCTCTGAACGATCGATTGCTGGCTCTCGACGCGGTGGTTGACGGCGAGGTCGTCGCGTTCGACGGCGGCAGGCCGTCCTTCGAGAAGCTGCAGAGTCGCATCAACCTGCAGAACCCGAGGGACATCGAGCGAGCGATGGGTTCGCTACCCGTGACCTACATCGCGTTCGATCTCCTGTACCTCGACGGCAAGTCCTTGCTGGCGGCCCCACTCGAGGAACGCAAGGCGGCGCTCGAAGAGATCGTGATCCCCGGTGGACGCATGCAGGTATCGACCTTCGTGGAGACAGAGGGCGTGGCTCTGCTGGAAGCGGTGAAACAGCAACACCTCGAGGGGATCGTGGCGAAGAAGCTCGGCTGCCCCTACCGCCCCGGGAAGCGCGTCCGAGACTGGTTGAAGATCAAAGTCGTCCACGACGCGGACGTCGTGATCGGTGGGTGGTCGCGAGGCGAGGGCTCCCGGTCCACCCATTTCGGCGCGTTGCTGGTGGGGGCCTATCTCGAAGGGGAGCTCCGCTTCCTCGGCGCAGTGGGCACCGGTTTCACCCAGAAGGAGCTCGGGTCCCTCTGGCCCAAGCTCCAGGCGCTGGAGACCTCCGAGCGCCCCTTCGTCGAGGACCCGACCGGCACGCGCTCGAATCCCTTCGGCAAGGTGCTGCGCGATCCACACTGGATCGAGCCCGAGCTCGTCGCCAAGGTGGAGTTCCGTGAGCTGACCTCCGTGGGGCGCTTGCGCGCGCCCTCCTACAAGGGTCTTCGTGACGACAAGGCGCCCGAGGAATGTCTCTACGAGGATCTCGTAGCGGTAGCCCACGGCCCCACATGAGCAACGGCGGCCTCGCGCAGCGGGCCGTGGCGAGCATCTACTCGCGCGCCGCACGCCGCCTCTACGAACCGATCGTGGTGAACGGAGTGTTCCCACTGTTGGGGGGCGACCTCCATGAGAAAGTGCACGCTCTCGGACGCCGCGCGCGAGGTCGCCGGCGACGCGCCGATCCTCGATCTTCCGGTGGGCACCGCCTACTTCACGCTCGACGTAGCCCGTCACCACGAGGGCCTGGTGATAGGAGCCGACATAGCCGCAGGCATGGTCCAACGAACCCGGGCAGCAGCCCGCGAACGAGGAGCGTCCAACCTGATCGCGGTCCAAGCCGACGCCCACCATCTCCCCTTCAACAACGCGACCTTCGGAGCGATCCTCTGCACAAACGGCCTTCAAGTGATGCCGGACCTCCCCACAACCCTCAAAGAATTCCGCCGGGTACTAACCCCCACCGGAACCCTCTTCGTAACCACCATCACTGCCCCCATAGACCAAGTGCTTCCGAAAAGCGCAACCCCGCACCTGCCGACGCTGATGAGATCCAGCGCCTCCGTGCAACGAGAGTTCGAGGCAGCAGGCTTCGAGACAAGCCACTTAGAGAGTCAACGCCTCGCCTACTGGTTCGAAGCCCGCCCCCGAGGAAAAGGCTCCAGCGGCTAGAGCAGCCGCACCCGCACGTCGCAATCGAGCAGAAAGTCGCGCACGTCGGACCAACCTTCGTAGGGCTCGCCCTCGGTAACGACCTCGGTGATCCCGGAGTTGGCGATCAACTTGGCGCAGCCGAAACAGGGAACGCCGGTGATGTAGATCGTGGCGCCGTCGCGCTCGGTGGGAGACGAGAACAGGATCGCGTTGGCCTCGGCGTGGATGGCGATGCAATTGTCATGGCCCCACCCGCTGACGGACTCGGAACGGGCCCGGGGGCAGGCTCCCTGATCGCAGTGGGCGTGGCCCGACGGCGGGCCGTTGTAACCGGTGGAACAGATCCTGCGCTTCCGAACGATCACAGAACCGTGCTGACGGCGAACGCAGTTCGAGCGCGTGGCGGTCTCACGCGCGATGTTCAGGAAGTAACGGTCCCAGTCGGTCGTTCGCTGGATCTCACCGAGACCTTGGGCCATGCTCATGGACATTCCCCCTGTTCCGGGCGCGTGAAAGAACGGTGCCAGCGAGGAAGTGTCCTGATTGTGACGCCGGGCGGTCCCGAGCGCAAGGTCTTCTCACTTATTGTCGGGGTCCGTGACCACCGATCTCTCCACCGACATCCTCACGGACCTCATGCGTTCCGCCTGGCTGGTCCATGCCGCCCGGGCGAGGGTCTACGAGATATGGCGGCCCCACGACGATCGCTTCGCCGCCTCGGTGGAGAGGGCCACCAGGCAGGCCGAGATCCTCGAGCGTGCGCTCGTCGAGGGCGGCCGTCATTCCGATCCGCAGCTGGTGGAGCCGCACGCGCAGTGGATCGTGAGTCTCATCGGCGCGCGGCCCGACGAGACGCCGCTCGCCGACATCTTCCTCACCCGGTTGGGCGACTGGGTCGAAGGGCATGCGAAGCCCTTCCTCGCGAGCGGAGGCGACGAGTTCACCCGGCTCGGGGACGAGGAGAAGGCCGCCACGGTCATGCCGGAGGAATTTCCCGTCGCTCCACCCTTCGAGCGATTGCCGGACGTCGCGGTGGAGCCTCCGGGGGACGTCAGGTTCCGCTTCGGGATCCTGGGAGACTCTCACATCGGATCCCCACTCGGCGAGCCGCTGGTGCGGGCGGCCATAGCCGACCTCAACGCTTCGGGAGCCGAGCTCGTTATTCAGCTCGGCGACGTCACCGACCACGGCAACGTGTCCGAGTTCGAGCTGGCGACGAGGGTGTTCGCCGACCTTGAAATGCCCTGGGCCACCATGATGGGGAATCACGACGTCTGGTCCTACGAAGAACAGCAGTTGAAGGGACGCGAGTACTTCGAGCGCTATCTCGGACGTCCTCCCGATGGGACCCTCGGGGAACACAAGGGGGTTCGCTTCGCGGTGCTCGATTCCGCCGAGCACAGCTCCTCGCCGTTCGGGCCCTTCAACCTGGTGACGGGAGCGTTCATGGAAGGCCAGGGAGGAGCGATCGTGCGCGGCGCGCTCTCGGCTCCGCAGCACGACATCCTGGCCGAGATCGCCACCCCCGGATCGGGGCCGGCCTTCATCTTCATGCATCATCCACCGCAACCGTTCACCAGCTTTCCCCCGGTGCTGTTCGGCCTGAGAGACGAAGACACCGGGCGGATCCATGCCGTGACCGACTCCGGAAACGTGTGGGGAGTCTTCGCCGGCCACACACACCGCAACGCCCTGAGCGATCCCTTCGGGGACGTGCCCAGCCTCGAGGTCGCCATCCCGCGCGATTACCCGTTCGGTTACGCGCTGGTGGACGTGACCGAAACGGGATACGCGTATCGCTTCGTCCAGATCTCGGACGACGAGCTGGTCCGCGACGCGGCCACGAACGTCGGCGACATACAGCGTCGTTACGGGACGGGCGCGACCAGCGCGCGCGGATTCAGCTGGACCGCGCCGACTTAGGTGCCGGTCGTCCCTTTGTTCGGCGTCACGAGCTTGCGTTGTATGAGCCGGTACAGCGGCGGAGCGACGATCCTGGGAAGTTGCAGCGCGTAGTACCAGCGAGGCACGACCCGCTCCATCTTGCGCCCCGCGATCGCCGATCGGATCGCCTTCGAGACCGCTTCCACGCTGCCCAGGGTGTGCTTCAGGACGGGGTCGCTCAGCACGAGGGTCTGAGGGAAGCCCTCGGTCGGTATGAGGCCCGGCTCGACCACGCTCACGCAGACGCCACTGTCGACCAGTTGGAAATACAGCGCCTCGGAGAAGCCAACGACGGCGAACTTCGACGCGGAGTAGCCGGGGGCGCCGCCTATCGCCAGCCGGCCGGCCATCGATGCCACATTGACGACGCTCGAGGGAGCGGATCCGATCAGAAGCGGAAGGAACTCCGCCGTGCAGTAGACCGTGCCGTAGAAGTTCGTGTCCATCATCGCCTTCAGGTCGTCCACCGCTCCGTCCTCGAGCAGGGGACGCTCCTTGGAGAACCCTGCGTTGTTGATCAACACATCGCAACGGCCGTGCTCGTCCCTGACGTGGTCCACGAGAGACCTGACCTCGTTGCGATCCGAGACATCGGTCACGGCGAGACTGTGGCCCGAGCCGGGCATCCGTTGCAGTAGCTCTTCCAGTCTCTCTTTACGGCGAGCAACGACGCAGACCCGGGCCCCTTCGGAGGCCAGGTCGAAGGCAGTTTGATATCCGATGCCACTCGACGCTCCGGTGACGACGCAGACCTTGCCGACGAACGACGACATGACCTTTTCCTCCTTCGGGGCGAGATCCGGGGCCCGTTTCGCGCGAGGGGCCGGTGGGTAGGAAGTGTGACGCATGCGTGAGGCGGATGCGTTTACCTGGATCCACTAGGAGGACACATGTTCTGGGTCATAACCATCATCGTCGGATTGCTCGTCGGTCTGGTCGCTCGCTTCCTCCTGCCAGGGAGAGATCCCATCGGGATCCTCGCCACGATGCTCATCGGCGTGGCCGGAGTGCTCATCGGCACGTGGCTGTGGGAAGAGGTCCTCTTCAAGAACAACAACGACAACGACGGCTACGCGATCTTCGCCGGCGTCGTCGTAACCATGATCATCCTGTGGATCATCCGGAAGATGAGTTACGGCCGAGCCGGTCGTGGGGCGGCGATCTAGAGCTCCGGTTGCTACGCCCGCTTGCGTGCGGCCACCTCGAAACGGTTGTCCCTGTAAGGGTGTCGCCCCGTGCCAATGGCGCACAGGGACGCGATCGGGTACGCAACCAGGAACAAGGGACCCCATCGTTCCCATTGACGGACGTGGGCTCGTTCGTGGGCCAGGAGATCATCGTCGACCGCGTCGACGCACAGCACCACCTGGCCGAGGGTGATCGCTCGGTAACGCCACCCGAGCCTGCGAGGCCACGACGCCCCCTCGCACACGAGGATCCCATCGCGAAGACCGCGACGGTTGAACAGCGGAGACAGGACCAGACCAAACAACGAACCGGGAGCCGCCCACGTAGACCGCAGCAGCCGGAGCATCGGGCCTAGAGCGGCACCTCGGAGAGCACCAGCACCTTCTCCTCCGTCATCTCGTTCATCGCGGAGCGAAGGCCCTCTCGGCCGGTGCCGGATTCCTTGGTACCTCCATACGGCATCTGATCGGCGCGGAAGGACGAGACGTCGTTAACGATCAGTCCGCCCACCTCGATGTCGCGGTACGCGAGCATGATGCGGTCGAGATCCTTCGTGAATACCCCGGCCTGCAGCCCGTAACTGGAGTTGTTCACCTCGACGATCGCGCGCTCGAAGTCCGAGTAGGTTCCGAGCGTCACCACCGGACCGAAGATCTCCTCGCAGCGGACCTTCATGTCATCCCTGGTCTCCGCGAGCACCGTCGGCATGTAGAAGGGATCCTCACGCTTGCCGCCGGTCAGCACCTCGGCCCCCGCCTGCACCGCCTCGTCCACCCACGCGGATATCCGCTCGAGCGCGTCGTGGTTGATGACGGGACCGACATCGGTTTCGGGGTCCATGGGATCGCCGGTTTTCAGCTTCTCGACTTCGGCGATCAGGGCATCTCTGAACTCGTCCGCCACGGAGTCGTGAACCAGCACCCTCTGGACCGCGATGCACGATTGCCCCGCCTGGTAGTAGCCGCCGAAGGCGACCCTCTGCGCCGCGCGGGCGACGTCGGCGTCGTCGTGCACGATCACCCCGGCGTTCCCACCTAGCTCGAGGGTCACGGCCTTCTTCGGCGCGGCTTCGCGCAGCTTCCAGCCGACCTCGGATGAACCCGTAAACGAGATCTTGGCGAACCGATCGTCGGCGGCCATCTCGCCGGCGGTGCTGCCCCCCACAGGAAGTACCGAGCACATCCCGGGTGGGAGATCGGTCTCTGCGAACATCTCTCCCAGAAGCAGCGCGCCCAACGGAGTCTTGGTCGCGGGCTTGACCACCACCGGCGCGCCGACGGCTAGCGCGGGGGCCATCTTGTGGGCGACGAGATTCACCGGGAAGTTGAAGGGCGCGATGGCCAGCATCGGACCCATTGGAAACCGGCGGATCAAGCCGAGCCGGGAGCCGAGCGACGCCTCGGTGTCGAGGCGCATCAGCGAACCGCCTTCCCGGCGCGCCTCTTCCGCGGCCCAGCGGAAGGTCGACGCACCACGAGCGGCCTCGACCTTGGCCCACTTGAGCGGCTTGCCGCCCTCCCGCGCGATCACCTCGGCCACCTCGTCGACCCTCTCCGTCAACCTCTTCGAGATGTGTGCGAGAGCCTCGGCGCGCGCATGAACCGGGAGCTTCCTGGCTTCATCGAAACAGGCCGCCGCGGCCTCGACCGCTTTCTCGACATCAGCTTCCGAGGGCGTGCCCACCTCGGCGACGACCTCGCCGTCGTAGGGACTCTTCACCTCGAAGCTCTCCGACCCGGCTCGCCACTCGCCGGCGACGAGATACTTCTTCACCTCAGCCATGCCACGTCCTCCACATCGTCCCTGCAGCGATCTCCATGACTATCCTGCCCGATGCTATAGGCGTGACCGGGCGTCACCGCCGCCTATGCGGCTCACGGCTCGCGGCCCCGTTGTACAGACTGGACGACGTGGCCGTCAGACGACCTTCCGGACATGTCCGCATGGGGCCCGGTACAGTTGTCGAACAACCAGTGGATAGAGATCGTCGATGGCCGCGGGTCACTTCAGCGTCTCTGAGCAAGGAGGGTCGATGCCCGACACTTTCACCTGCGACCGCTGCGGGCGTGTGTTCGAGAGTCGGCAGCTCAAAGAGGTGATGTACGAGGAGGGTCGGGAACGTATCCGCAAGGAGTTCTGCCCCCGATGCCTCGACGAGGTCATGAACCACTCCGCCTCCGTCAGAGGTATCGCCGGCGAGAGGAAGCGGGCCGCCGTGCATCTGGATCCCGGATCGGGCACGGCGTCGCACCACGAGAGCTTCGGCACGCGCGGCTCCGGCTAACCTCAGCTACTCGGCCAGGATCTCAGAGGCCTTTAGCGCGAGCCACACCTCGAGACGGTCTTCCGCCGAAGTCAGATCGCGTCCGAGGAGTTCCTCCGCCTGACGAACGCGGTAACGGAGCGTGTGCCGGTGGACCCCGAGCACCTCGGCTCCCTGTTCCCACCTACCCCCGGCCTCGATGAACGCGTTCACCGATTCGACGAGGTCCGAGGAGCGGCTGAGATCGCGATCGATGAGCGGGCCGAGGACCGACCGGACGTAGCCCTCCAGCACGGGTCGCGGCTGGGCGTTCAAGAGGAACCCATAGGACCCGAGATCACGCTGGGTGGCGACACCACGATCCTGCGGCGCGGCTCTCAGTGCGAACACCGCCGAAAGGTACGACTGGCGGATCGCCGACGGCGCCACCATCTCCCCTACCCCCGCCCTCACGGTGAGTCCCTTCACGCCCCGCTTGATCTCCTCGCAGACGAGCTCGGCGAGCTCCTCAGGATCCACGGCGGCCACCAGAGCAGCGACCCGGCCGGCGATCACCACCGTACGGGCCGCCCGGCTGCGCCGGCCGAGGGACGCGTCGACCAGCCACGCCACCTCGTCGAGGACCTGTTCGTCCCGGTCGGGGGGTCCCTCGAACACGAGTGCCGTCAAACCCGCCCCCGGCGGGAACCCAACCAGCTCCAGACGCCGGGCGAGATCGGCGCCGGACAGACGGCCGGCGAACGCCTCGCTCAGGATGTCGCCGCTCACTCGTCTCTCCGCCTCGATGACCGCTCGGCGAGACGCGAGGAGGAGTCCCAGGACGGTGACCGCGTGGTGTACGACGATGCGATCCCTCTGATCGAGCCTCTTGTCTTTGCCGTAGACGAGAACGGCTTCGTTCCGGCGCCCGGCACTTACCGCCAGAGCGACCTGTGTCCCGTGTGGACCGGAGTCGGCAGCCGTATTTGTCCCACTGCGATCGGTGAGTCCCGGAGGTAGTCCTTTCCAGACCTCGTCCCCATCGGGTGGTTCCACGCCGGGGGCCTTCGCGCTTGCCAGAGTGTCGCCCCGAAGGTTGAACAACATGGCCCAACCTGGCGCCAGCTCGACGACCTCATCGAGCACGTCGGCCGGGCCGGAGCCGTCGGTGACGAGCAGCGCCAGGCGCTCGTGTACCTCCACCGACATCTGAGCATCCTTCAAACGGTCTCGAGAGAGGTGCGAAGACACGGCCTCGGTGATGGCGATGAAGGGCACGGGATACGGAACCTCGAGTATGGGCAATCCTTCCTTCTCCGCGGCCTTGACCAGCACCGGCGGCACTGCGTCGAAGTTGAAGCCGACCCCGAACCCGAGCGCGGCGACCTTCGCCTTGACCAACCGTCCGATGTACGCGCGCTGGGCGGAGGGCGATCCCTTCAGATCCATGCCGGTCGTCAGGAGGAGCTCTCCGCCGGACAGCCAGGGGGTCGGATCCTGCAACTCGGAGATATGGGCCCACCTGATCGACCCATCGATCCCGTCCCGACCCGCGGCGACTGTCAGGCCGAGGCCCGGCAGCTCCAGCAGATCCCTGATCGTCATGGGCATGTTGCTACAAAGTGTACAAACCAAAGGCGTATCGATGGACCGACTAGTCCATCTTGGTGTCTGGCCTGTGGTTCGGGCTACCCCGCTAGGAGGTGAAGGCCATGGCCGCGGCTTTGAGCCGGTGCTCCTCGACCCCGGCCCTCTGCTTCTCCGCTCGCGTCATCAGCTCGTCCAGGTCCACTCCGTCGAGTGATCCCTCCTCGGCGAACGTCGTCTTCAGACTGCGCCACAGTGCCGTTTTCCCCGTGATGCCCACGGCCAGACCCTCGAGCTCCACGACGCGGCTGAGTTCCGAGTAGCCGGTCAGGCTGCCGTTCAGCTTGAGGCGGCCGATCTTCTCCGCCACCCATGCGCCGGAGTCCTTGATCGGGTTCGGCTTCACGCCCAGGCGATCCATGACGAGTCGCAACGAGCGCTGATCGGCTTCGATCTCGGTGGCGAGCTCCCGTAGGAAAGGTCCGAACTCGGTTCCCTGGTTGCTCTTGGCCGAGCGCTTCGCGAGCTCGTGGCCGGCGATGGACCCCGCCAGATGGTCGTTCAGATAGATGCCCAGTAACTCCCTGCTCTTGGTCATGTTCGCCTTGTTACCCGCCAGGCGCTCCCGAAAACGGTGGCTCAGCCGCCGGCCTCAGCCTGGTCCGGGGGCGGTCGGCGGCCCACGCCGCCTGCCTCTCTCGTCATCCTCTGAGCGAGCAGGATGGGGATGAACGTCAGCGCCACGACGACGACGGCGACGACATTGGTCACGGGGCGATTCCGGGGGCGGACGAGAGAGCTGAATATCCATATCGGAAGGGTCTGTTGCTGACCGGCTGTGAACGTGGTGACGATGATCTCGTCGAAGCTGAGAGCGAACGCAAGCATCCCCCCGGCGAGCAGCGCAGTCCCGAGATTCGGCATGGTGATGTAACGAAAGGTCTGCCATCCTGATGCGCCGAGATCGGCCGAGGCCTCCACGAGCCGGCCGGACAATCGCCTATAACGAGCAAGCACGTTGTTGTAGACAACGACCACGCAGAACGTCGCGTGGCCCACGACGATCGTCCAGAAACTGAAGTTGAAACCCGCCAGGGAGATGCCCGACCTCAAGGCGATGCCCGTCACGATCCCCGGCAGAGCGATGGGAAGGATGACGATCAGGGAGATCGTCTCTCGGCCGAAGAAACGCGATCGCGACACCGCTGCGGCAAGGAGGCCACCCAGCACGAGCGCGATCGTGGTGGCGACGAGCGCGATCTGGACGGACAGCCGCAGGGCAGCCCACACCTCGGAGTTGCGCGCCGCGACGGAGAACCATCGAACGGTCAGACCGGGAGGTGGGAATTGGAAGCTCGACTCCTCCGTCGTGAACGCATACAGGAAGATCGTCGCCAGCGGGAGATAGAGGAAAAGCACCACCGCCCCTGCGGCGGCCCCCAACCCGATGCCCTTACGGCGCCTCACAGGGCCTCGAAAGCTCCGAGGCGACGTGCGCCGAAGAGGTAGAGACCCATGATCACTATTGGAACTACGGCAAAGGCCGCCGCCAGCGGAAGATTCCCCGCCGTGCCCTGCTGGATGTAAACGGCAGCTCCGAGGAACAGGCTGGAGTTACCGATGATGGTCGGGATGATGAAATCGCCGAGTGTGAGCGAAAAGGTGAAGATCGATCCTGCGATGAGACCTGGGAGTGCGAGAGGAAAAACGACCTTTCGGAACGTGAGGCGTCCACTGGCGCCCAGGTCGCTGGAAGCCTCGAGATAAGAATCGGGCACTCGCTCCAGCGAGGCCTCCAGCGGCAAGATCATGTACGGAAGCCAGATGTAAACGAACACGATGAACATCCCCAGGAACGATTGCGATAGCGATGGTCCTCCGATGACAGGAGCCGTCAGGGCCCAATCGAGTGCTCCCTGCAGATGAGCCCGCTCGAGGAACCACGAAACGATGCCCTCCCGGGCGAGGATCAGCTTCCACGAGTACACCCTGACCAGATAGCTCGACCACAGAGGCATCAGCACCGCCAGATACAGAAAGGCCTTGGCCCGGCTAGATGCAACGCGCGCTATGAAATAGGCGAGTGGGAACGCGATCAGAGCGCACGCCAGTGTCACTGCGGCAGCCATCAGCACGGTCCTGACGATGATGTCGAGATTTGCGCGATCCAAGAGCGACCGATACGTCTCGAACCCGAACTCTCGTACGACGAGGCCCGTGAATTCTTCGATGCGGTAGAAGCTCTGCACCAGCAGCGAGGCCAGCGCTCCCAGGTAGAGGACCCCCAGCCATAGCAAGCCGGGGATCAGAAGAAGCGCCAACCTCAGCCACGGCTTACGGAAGAGGAGTCTCGAGACCCGGCGACCCCATGGATCCCGAGTCATGCCTCCGTTTACCGGAGCCTCTGCACGTGCCATGCGGAAGAACGCGGGGGCCGGCCCTACCGGCCCCCGCGGATACTCCCTCTACCTGCCGCCGATCACGGCAACGTATTGAGTGACCCATTCGTGATACGGGACGCATTCCTCCTGCGTCTCGCATTCGGTCTGAGGGGTCTTCCAGAAGCTGATCTGGTCGAAATTGTCGAAGCCGTTGGTGCTGCACCCCTCCGCTCCGAGAAGCTCGCTCTCATCGCAGCCGGCGGGAACGGATGGGACGGACCCGAACCAAGCAGCCACATCACCCTGGACCTTGGGATCGAGCGAGTGCTCGAGCCAGCGGTAGGCGCAGTTCGGATGAGGAGCCTCGGCTGCCAACATCGTCGTGTCGGCCCATCCGGTGGCTCCCTCATCAGGGATCAGGCTGTCGACCGGTTGCTTCTCGCCTTTCAGTAGGTTCACCTGGAAAGGCCACGATCCTGATGCGACGATCCCTTCATTCGTGAAGTCATCGATCTGAACGAACGCATCGTGCCAGTAGCGGGCTACCAGGTCGCGCTGGTCGCGCAACAGGTTCAACGCCGCATCGAACTGTTCTCTGGTCAGCTCGTAGGGATCCTCGATCCCCAGGTCCGGCTGGTGTGCCATGAGATAGAGGGCAGCATCGGCGACATAGATCGGTCCGTCGTAAGCCTGAACGCGTCCTTTGTTGGACTTACCATCAGGAAGCGTCTGCTCCTCGAACACGACATCCCAGCTCGTCGGTGGCTCGGGGAAAGTCTCGGTGTTGTACATCAAGACGTTCGAGCCCCACTGGTACGGAGCTCCATAGTGCTTGCCTTCCACGGTGTGCCACGGCGCGTCCCTCAGCCGCTCATCCACGGTGTCGTAGCTGGGGATCAGGTCGGTGTTTACCTCCTGGACGGTTCCCCCAACGATGAGACGCAGTGACGCATCGCCGGATGCGGTAACGAGGTCGAAGTCGGATCCCTCCTGCATCAACGAGACCATCTCGTCCGAGGTCGCGGCGACCTTCACGTTCACCTCGCAGCCCGTCTCTTCCTCATAGGCCGTAACCCAGTCATACTTCTTGTCCGTGGACCCGTCCTCGATGTAGCCCGCCCACGCGATGATGTTCACTTCTCCCTCGTTCTCGCCAAGCTCCGTCATGGCGCCGCCATCGGCCGAGCCTTCGCCGTCGTCACCGTCATCTCCCCCACACGCAGCGACGACGAGTAGCAATGCGGCCAAGGCCGCGGTAAGACGCTTCATGTCCTCTCCTCCCTTTCTCCCGAGTCATCGATGAAACGGTTGTGCTCCCGATCCCACATCAGCAGTACCTGACGGCCCCGGATCTCCAGTGCCTCCATGGACGACACCTCGAGGTTCTGTTGGATGACGACCAACTCCGGGCCGAGATCGAGTTCGACGATGTAGCGGGTAAGCGCGCCGATGTAGACGACGTGCTTCACGTGTCCCGATGCCGTGCACTGAGTCGGTCCCGCGCTCGTCTCCGGCGCAACGATGCGGATCTTCTCGGGGCGCACGGTGAAGGTCCGCTCTTGGCCGGTGATCGCCTTAGCCGCCTCCTCCCTCAATAGATTGGAGACGCCCACGAAACCCGCTACGAAGACGGAACCAGGTCGCTCGTAGACCTCGGCGGGGGTGCCCACCTGTTCAACCTTGCCCTCATTGAGGACGGCGAGCCTGTCGCTCATCGTGAGGGCTTCTTCCTGGTCGTGCGTGACGTAGATGAATGTAAGCCCAACGCGCTCCTGGATCGCTTTCAGCTCGATCTGCATCGCTTGCCGGAGCTTGAAGTCCAGCGCGCCGAGGGGCTCGTCCAGGAGAAGCACGGTCGGCTGATTGATCAATGCCCGCGCCAGAGCAACCCTCTGCCGTTGCCCACCCGAGAGTTGCGTCGGTTTCCGCTCTCCCATCCCCTCGAGGCGAACCATCCGCAGCGCCTCCGCCGAACGTTCTCGACGTTCGGTGCGCGCAACCTTCTTGACCATGAGTCCGTACTCCACGTTCTCCTGCACCGACATGTGAGGGAACAGCGCGTAATCCTGGAAAACGGTGTTCACATCCCGGTCGAATGGCGGCTGCGAGCTAACATCCCGCCCGGCGAGAAGCACCCGTCCCGCGGTGGGGGCCTCGAATCCCGCGATCAGCCGCAGGCAGGTGGTCTTCCCCGAGCCGGACGGACCGAGCATCGAGAAGAACTCCCCTTCGCGTACTTCTAGATCGAGTCCATCTACCGCGGAGACGTCTCCGTAGCGCTTCGTGACGTGCTCGAGGCGCACCGCTTCCCCTCCGCCGGAGGCGGGTTCGCTCGTCTCGGCCACAAGTGCGTTGTCCTGAATCGTCGATCTCCCCCCGGGCTCCGGCGTTGCGGGGCCTTATCCCGTGATCAAGCGGCCATGGCCACGGGCGAGTCAAGCGGACTCTGTCAGAGGGGCGACGTCAAGAGCCTTATCCAATCCGTACAAACCAGGGGCCCGGCTGCGCCTCGAAGCACCTGCGTCGCCCGGAATGTCTGGTGCTAGCGTCGCGGCGCGGGGATCTCGTGTCGTTTCAGCGTGTCCGCGTTAGTGCCATCGGCCTTTGTCCCGGGGGACACGCATGAGTCGGATGTCCAACGCAATTCCCGGCCCCAACTCGACCGAGTGGGGTAAACGACGCGAGGAGGCCGTGCCCCGGGCCGTCTTCAACACCGTTCCCGTGTTCGCCGCCGGTGGCGAAGGCGCGGAGCTGGTCGACGTGGATGGCAATCGCTTCATCGACCTGGCCGGTGGGCTCGGCTGTCTCAACGTAGGCCGCGCCAATCCCCGGGTGCTCGACGCCGTTAGGGAACAACTCGAGATGTACCTGCACGAGTGCTTCCACGTCGCGATGTATCCGGAGTACATCGAGCTTGCGGAGACGTTGAACCGGCTGACGCCGGGCGACCACCCGAAGAAGACGATGTTCGCCAACTCCGGAGCCGAAGCCGTCGAGAACGCGGTGAAGATCTCCCGCTACGCCACCGGGAGAGATGCCGTCATCGGTTTCACCAATGGATTCTCCGGACGGACGCTGGTCGGCATGACCCTTACCGCCAAAGAGATGCCCTACAAGCACGGCTTCGGTCCGTTCGCCCCCGAGTTCTACCGGGCTCCCTTCGCCTACTGCTACAGGTGCCCCCTGGGGCTGGAACACACAACTTGCGGGATGGCT
Source organism: uncultured Actinomycetes bacterium (assembly GCA_963777015.1). Classification (GTDB taxonomy): domain Bacteria; phylum Actinomycetota; class CADDZG01; order CADDZG01; family WHSQ01; genus JACCXF01. The sequence goes on along the minus strand of CAVZOQ010000002.1, from coordinate 366,112 downwards.
TGCGTGGAGCACACGGCCGACATGATCGATTCACAGATAGGGTCCGAGAACGTCGCGTGCATGGTCGTGGAGCCCGTCCAGGGGGAAGGCGGCTTCGTCGTCGCCCCCGACGACTACCTTCCGGCGCTGAAATCTGTGTGCGAGGAACGCGACATCCTCTTCGTCGATGACGAGGTGCAGACCGGGATGGGCCGGACCGGAACGCTGTTCGCGATCGAGCAGTACGACGTGATCCCCGACATCGTCACCACCGCAAAGTCCCTCGGGGCCGGGCTTCCCATCTCGGGCGTGACCGGACCCGCCGACGTGATGGAGGCGCCGCATGTCGGCGGACTAGGCGGCACCTACGGGGGCAACCCCGTGTCGTGCGCAGCGGCGATCGCGGTGCTCGGAGAGCTCACCGAGACCGACCTGCTCGAGCGGGCTCGACGCGCAAGGCAAAACCATCCGCGCCCGCCTGGATCCCCTCGCCGACGAACTCCGCATCGTGGGCGAGGTCCGAGGGCTCGGGCCCATGGTGGGGATCGAGCTCGTCACCGACAAGGCCACCAAAGAGCCGGCGAAGGCCGAGACCGCCGCCGTCATCAATCGTTGCCATCACAACGGGGTGATCATCCTGAAAGCAGGCACCTACGACAACGTGGTGCGATTGCTGGCTCCCCTGGTGATCTCCGACGAGGATCTTCACGAGGGCCTCGACGTCCTGATCGAGGCACTCCGCTGGGCCGACGGGGGCATGTAGGAATGCTCATCGATGGTGGGATCGTGGAGGGGCAGGGTGCGCCCGTAACGGTGATCGATCCCACCAGCGAGGAGGCCATCGCCGAGGTCCGGTCGGCGACGCCCGGCCAGGTGCAAGAGGGCCGCCCGGTCGAGCCGGTCTGCCTTCAAAGGGTGGAAGAAGCTCCCGGCCCCGGAGCGCGGGGAACTTCTGAAGGAGCTGGCGGCCTGGATCACGGAGCACTCCGACTCGCTCGCCGTGACCCTCACGCGCGAGGGCGGCAAGCCGCTGGTCGAGAACAAGGACGAGATGGGCTGGTGCGCCGGCGTGTTGGACTTCTACGCGACCCTCGGCCGACTCGAGCGAGGGCGCGTGGTCCCCTCGGGTGAAGCCGGTCAGCTGAACCTCGTGATCAAAGAGCCGTACGGCGTGGTGGGAGCGATAGTCCCTTGGAATTACCCCCTTCTGCTGTTGATGTGGAAGCTCGCCCCGGCGCTCGCCGCGGGCAACTCGGTCATCGTCAAACCGTCGCCATGGACCCCTCTATCCACCCTCGAGCTGGCGGAGGGCATCGCCAAGATCTTCCCACCGGGCGTGATCAACGTCGTGACCGGCGAGGTCGAAACGGGGCAGGCTCTCGTCGAGGCGGAAGAGGTTTCGATGATCGCCTTCACCGGCTCGGTGGACACCGGAAAGCTCGTCATGAAGAACGCGGCCGATCGGCTCAAGAAGGTGCACCTCGAACTCGGGGGCAAGGATGCCTTCATCGTCTGCGAGGACGTGGACCTGACGTCGCTGCCCGAGGAGCGGTCTGGGCCGCGTACCTCAACGCCGGCCAGGTATGCACGTCCGCGGAGCGCTTCTACGTCCTCCCCCAGGTCTACGACGACTTCGTCGAGGCCTTCGTGGACGAGACGAAGAAGCTCATCGTTGGGGATCCGATGGAGGACGCCACCGATATCGGGCCCATGATCCGGGACGTGCAGCGCGAGAAGGTCGAATCGCAACTCGAGATGGCCCGAGCATCCGGCGCCCGGATCCTTCACGGTGGGGATAGAGGGGAGCGGGAACGCGGCTACTTCCTCACGCCCGCGGTGGTGGTCGACGTGGACGATTCCATGGACCTGATGAAACGCGAGACGTTCGGCCCAGTGGCTCCGATCGTCAGGGCCGCGTCGCTCGACGACGCCATAGACAGGGCCAACGCCACCGAGTACGGATTGGGGGCGAACGTCTACACCCGCCGTCTCGACTACATGCTCAAGGCGATGGAGGACATCGAATCCGGCATGGTGTGGTTCAACGACCCTTTGACGGACAATGAAGGTGCTCCGTTCGGTGGCGTGAAATCATCAGGGAATGGCACGGAGCTCGGTCCCGAAGGGTTGGACGATTTCCGGTACTCGAAGCACATCCACATCGATACGAAGATGGACCCGAAGTCCTGGTGGTATCCCTACGCAGAATACGTACGGCACCAGGAAGAGTTTGGAACGGCACCCGGATAGGTTGGAGATATGGCCGAGATCCGCTTAGAGAAACTCACCAAGGAGTTCAAAGAGACCGTCGCGGTCGACCACCTAGACCTCGTCGTCGAGGAGGGGCAATTCTTCTCGCTTCTCGGTCCCTCCGGCTGTGGGAAGACCACCACCCTGAGGATGATCGGCGGGTTCGAGGACCCCACCGAAGGGGCGATCTATCTGGGTGGGGACGACGTGACCGACCTCCCTGCGTACAAGCGGAACGTCAACACGGTGTTCCAGTCCTATGCCCTGTTTCCCCACCTCGATGTGTTCAACAACGTCGCCTATGGGCTCAAGCGTAAGAAGGTGGCTCAGGAAGACATCAAGCAGCGGGTCGAGGACATGTTGAGCCTCGTGGACCTCGAGGGGTACGGACCACGCCGGATCAATCAGATGTCGGGCGGGCAACAGCAACGCGTCGCTCTCGCTCGCGCCCTGGTGAACCGTCCGGCCGTGCTACTTCTCGACGAACCACTAGGCGCCTTGGACCTCAAGCTGAGAAAGCAGATGCAACTGGAGTTGAAGCGCATCCAGCGCGAGGTCGGAATCACCTTCATCTACGTGACGCACGATCAGGAAGAGGCGATGACGATGTCCGATCGCATCGCCGTGATGCACGACGGGACGCTTCGAACAGGTGGGCGCGGCACAAGACGTTTACGAATTGCCCGCCACCGCGTTCGTCGCCGGGTTCCTCGGGGCCTCGAACCTGCTGGACGGCGAGGTCGAAGGCGCCGACGGGAGCTCGGCGAAAGTGGCCCTGGCGGCGGGGAGCACCATCGTCGCTGCCCGCCGCCAGGTTGCCAACCCAACGAGGGGCCGTTCGTATCGGCGTCCGGCCGGAGAAGATCTTCATCGAATCAGCGGGTAAAGGATCACAGGATCAGGGAGACAATTCGATCGAGGCGGTCGTTGATATCTCGACCTACACGGGGGTCTCAACGTCCTATGAATGCAGCACGACCGATGGTTCGAAGGTGGTCGTGTACGTCCAGAACATGGCAGCTTCGTCCGAGGCGCTGGGCCCGGGAACCGATGTGCGCCTGTCATGGCATCCCGAGCACACATTCGCCGTCAAGCAGAGCACTTCGACCGAACCAGGGGGAACAGAATGAGCGATCGATTCGATCTTTCCAGGATCACGGACGCGCGCGCCGACATAAGCCGGCGCGAGCTGCTACGTCGCGCCGGGATAGGCGTCGGAGCCGTATCCATGAGCGCGTTCCTCGCCGCCTGTGGTGTCGAGGGCGGCAGCGAGTCCGCCAGCAGCGAAGACGATGGGCTCACCACGGACCAGGAGAACGGGGAGCTCAACTTCGCCAACTGGCCCCTGTACATCGACCGGGCGAAGGGCCGCCGGCCGACGATCGACGACTTCACCAAGGCCACGGACATCCAGGTCAACTACAAGGAGAACATCCAGGACAACGAGAGCTTCTTCGGAACGATCCAGGAGCCCCTCGCCAACGACCAGCCGATCGAGTGGGACATCATCGTGATCACGGACTGGTTGGTCACGAGGATGGCCCGTCTCGGGTATCTGGAGGAGCTGGACCATTCGCTGCTACCCAACTTCGAGGCGCACGCCGGCGAGATCTACAAGGACCCCGTTTACGACCCACGCAACGCGCACAGCGTGCCGTGGCAGTCGGGCATCACGGGCATCGGTTACAACCCGGAGCTCACCGGCGGCGAGATCACCAGCTTCGAACAGCTCTTCGATCCTTCCCTCGAAGGCAAGGTCGGGATGTTCAAGGAGATGCGTGACACCTTCACCTTGACCCTGCTGAGCTTGGACATCGACCCTCAGGAAGCAACGATCGAGGACGTCGAAGCTGCGAGCCAGAAGTTGATCGAACAGCGCGAGCAGGGGATCGTCCGCCAGTACTACGGGAACGAATATGCGGACGCGCTTCTGCGAGGAGACCTCGCGGCGACCATGGCGTGGTCGGGGGACGTCTTCCAGCTCCAGTTCGACAACCCGGACTTGAAGTTCGTCGTGCCGGACGAAGGGGGGGTCCTCTGGGTGGACAACATGTGCATCCCCCAGAACGCGGCCAACCCGATCGACGCCCATAAGTTCATGGACTTCGTGTACGACCCCAAGATCGCCGCCCAGATCACCGGTTGGGTGAACTACATCTGCCCCGTGCCCGAGGCCCAGGAGCTCCTCATGAAGCAAGGACAGAGCGACGACTACTACAAGACCGTGGCCGAGAGCCCGCTCGTGTTCCCGACCCCCGAGATGGAGGCCCGCCTCCACAGCTACAAGGACCTCAGCGTGGATGAGGAGGAGCAGTGGCAGGACCTCTTCCAGTCGGTAATCCAAGGCTGAGAGAGGGTATTAGGGGATGACGAGGCGGAGCCGGCGCTGGTCGCCGGTCCCCTATCTGTTGACGTTGCCGGGAGCGCTGTGGCTCACGGTGTTCTTCGTCGTTCCGATGTTCACGATGTTCTCCGTATCGTTCCAGGAAGGGAACTTCGAAGAAGGCTTCGTGTTCACCGGATACTGGCAGAACTACACGAACGTACTGGCTCGTTACGACACCCAGTTGTTCAGGAGCCTTGCCTACGGGTTGATAGTTACGGTCGTCACGCTGTGTCTGTCCTATCCGGTGGCTTACTGGATCGCCCGCCGAGGGGGCAAGAACAAGAACCTCTTCCTGCTGCTGATCCTCCTGCCCTTCTTCACTCCCTTCATCATCCGAACCCTGGCCTGGAAACAACTGCTGGGTGACAACAGCATCATCCTGGGAACACTCAAGGACTGGAACCTGTTGCCCGAGGGCTACCAGGTCCTCGCCACGGCCACAGCCGTGCTCTCCGGTCTGATCTACAACTTCCTACCGTTCATGGCGCTCCCGCTCTACGTCGCGCTCGAGCGCCTCGATCCGTCTCTCCTCGATGCAGCTACGGACCTCTACTCCAGCCGAGCGCAGGCTTTCCTCCGCGTGACGCTGCCGCTCTCGCTGCCGGGAGTCTTCGCGGGTTCGTTGCTCACGTTCATCCCCGCCGTAGGCGACTTTATCAACGCGGACCTTCTCGGCGGAGTGAACACCGTGATGATCGGGAACGTGATTCAGCGCGAGTTCGTTACGAACCTCGACTATCCGGAGGGCGCGGCGCTCTCCTTCCTCCTGATGGGCATGATCGTCATCGGGGTGTTCCTGTACGCGCGCGTTTTGGGCACGGAGGAGCTGACGGGCTGATGGCGACGACGCTCGAGACGAAACCCGCTGCCGACGCCGCATCACGGAGCCCCAAGCCCCGGCGTAAGCGACGCGAGTGGATCCTGGCGACCTATACGGCGCTTTTCATCGCGTATCTGTTCATACCGATCCTTGTGATGATCCTGTTCGGGTTCAACGAGCCCGCCGGGCGCTACAACTTCCAGTGGGAGGGCTTCACGACGAAGTGGTACAACCCCGACCGACTGCTCGAGTTCGAGGATCTCAACGAAGCGGTGAAGAACTCGCTTGCGATCGGCGTCATCAGCACGGTCATCTCGACCATCCTCGGAAGCCTGATCGCGCTGGCGCTGACCCGGCACAGGTTCCGGGGGCGGGCTGGGTTGAACCTCGGGCTCTTCCTTCCGATGGCATCGCCGGAAGTGGTCCTGGGCGTCGCCTTGCTGGCCCTGTTCGTAAGCCTGAACGTGAACACGGGCTTCCTCACGATCGTGGTCGCGCACGTGATGTTCTGCATCTCGTACGTGGTGGTCACGGTGAAGGCGCGCACGTCCGGCTTCGACCGGGCCCTCGAGGATGCAGCGAAGGACCTCGGCGCGGATCCGTGGACGACCTTCTGGACGGTGACGTTCCCTCTGATCTTCCCGGGGATCCTGGCTGCCTCTCTACTGGCATTCGCTCTGTCGATCGATGACTACGTCATCACGAGCTTCAATGCCGGCGGGACCGTGACGATCCCCCTATGGGTCTACGGAGCCTCGCGCATCGGGGTGCCGCCACAGGTCAACGTGATGGGCACCCTGCTCTTCGGGATCGGAGTGCTCTACGTCATCGTGAGCATCGTACGAGCGCGCCGGGGAACCGTTCCGTCCCCGCCCGTCAAAGCGGGCTGATCAGGAAGCCACCTTGTCGCAGTAGTCGGCCAGGATCTCGACCGTCTCGTCGACGTCCTTTTCGGTGTGCTGCACCGAGATCGTCCACTGCTCTTCCTTGCCGGGCGTTTGGTAGATGCCTCTATTCACGACCCAATACCAGTAGGCGTCGAACAGCCCGTCGTCGACCTCGGCGAAATCGCGATACCGCTCGAGCGGCTTGTCACGGAATGTGATCGACCCTTTGCAGCCGAGGTCGGTGGTGATCGCGGGGATGCCGTACTGGTCGAGGACCTTCTGGCAGCCCTGGGCAAGCCTGGTGCCGAGCGTCGCCAGCTTTTCGTAAGCGTCGGGCGTTAGCACCTCGGTAAGGGCGGCTAGTCCCGCCGCCATCGACAGCGGGTTCCCGTTGAACGTCCCCAACGCGGCGACTCCGTTCATGATCTCGTCCATCAAGGAGGCCTTGCCTCCGAACGCACCCACCGGCGTGCCGCCGCCGATCGCCTTCGCGAGGCACACGAGATCGGGCTGCACGCCGTAATACTCGGTGGCGCCCCCCGGCGCGATCGTCACACCCGTCTTCACCTCGTCGAAGATCAGGACGACGTTGTGCTTATCGCACAACTCCCGAACCTTTTCGAGGTATCCGGGGAGCGGAACCACGATGCCGATGTTCATCATCACGGGCTCCATGATCAGGGCGCCGATCCGGTCGCCGTGTTCGCTCAGGATGTTCTCGAGGCCCTCGACGTCGTTGAACGGGACGATCATCGTCGAGTTCGCCGTCTCCGGAGGGATCCCACGCGAGAACGGCGCGGTCCACGGTCGCTCGGTCGGCCCGGCGGAGTCCATGGATGGAATGACGGAATACATCACGGCATCGTGGTGGCCGTGGTAGGAGCCCTCGATCTTGAGCAGCACGTCCTTACCGGTGGCCGCCCGTGCCACGCGGATCGCGTCCATGGTCGCCTCGGTGCCCGAGTTGGTGAAGCGGATCTTCTCGAGGCCGAACCTCTTGTTGAGCTCCTCGGCGAAGAGCACCGCGGTTTCGGTGGTCGCAGCGAAGTGGGTCCCGTGTGCTGCTGCGTGTTCGATCGCCGCCCGAATCTTAGGGTGGGCGTGTCCGACGACCATGCATCCGAACCCGTTGTGATAGTCGATGTAGCTGTTCCCATCGACGTCGCTGACGTGACTCCCCTGCCCGCCGGCCAGGTAGATCGGATACGGGTCACCCGCCTGGAAGGAGGACGTGACGCCGAACGGCATGGCCTGCTCCGCGCGCTCGTACAGCGCCTTCGACTTGGGGGTTCGCTTCTCGTAAGTGTCGACCTCTTCGTCGAGGACCTTCTTGGCGCGCTCGTCGATGGCCCCGTGTGAGACGGGCATAGATCCTCCTGTGTGGTGTGTCTAGGTTCGAGAGTAAGAGGCTAATCGACCGCGCGTGGGCACGCTTGGCCTTATCGTCTAAAGATGCTTATGGCCGTCTGCCACTCGGCAGCAAGCGGTTGGACGAAGGTGGAAGATCTCGATGCCCTCTCCGAGCTCCGCAAGGAGCCCGGCAACCTGCTGTGGGCCGAAGTGGACGTCAATGGTCTTTCTCCCCAGGACGTCGCGACCATCGCGGAAGAATTTGGACTCCATCCACTGGCGGTAGAAGACGCCATCCGTACGAAGCAACGCCCCAAGCTGGACACCTACGAGGAGCACATGTTCCTGGTGTTCCATCAACTCGATGAGAGAAACGGCCAACTCGAGGCGTCCCAGATGGCGATCTTCGCCGGAGAACGCTGGGTCATCACGATCCACGAAGGATGCACCCGGATCCTCGAGGAGGCGAAGAAGCGGTGGCGCGACGACGAGGACCGGTTGCGCGATGAACCTCCCTATCTGGTCCACACGCTCATCGACGTAGCGGTGGACGATTACGAAGCGATCGCCGATGGACTCGAGGAGGACGTCGAGGAACTGGAGGAGCGGGTGCTCGAATCTCCACTGGCCCCCGTCCAGCGCCCGTTGTATTCGCTCAAGCAGAAGCTGTCCCGCCTTCGGCGCTATGCCCTTCCGCTCTCGCGCGTCCTCGACTCGGTCTTGCACGACGAGAGCAACAAGCTGCTCGTGGGGACGAGCGAGGATCTGTTCCGTGACGTCCACGACCATGTGATTCGCCTGCGGGACCAAGTGCAGAACATCGACGACCTCTCGGCTGCGGTCATCGACTTCACGCGCGCAGAACAGTCCACCGCCTTGAACGAGGTCACGAAGAAGCTGACCGGGTGGGCGGCGATCATCGCCGTCCCCACCTTCGTCGCGAGCGTCTACGGAATGAACTTCGCCTTGTATCCCCCGGGGGGGCACATCTTCGGGTTCTGGTTCGCGCTGGGGCTGATGAGCGGCAGCGCTGCGTTCCTGTACTTCTACTTCAAGCGGAAGCGCTGGATCTAAGAAACGGACCGCGTCGTGCATGGGATAACCTGCATCCCATGGCAGAAGGAAAACAGAAGAAGATCACCCAGAAGATCACGATAGACGTCTACCTGAAGGCTCCCGGCGGGCAACCGCGCAAGAGCCACGCGGGTGAGATCAAGCGTCTCCAGAAGCTCGGCTTCCGCGAGACCGGCAGGAAGATGGCCAGCCGGGAGGACCACGTGCGGCTCGACCTCGAACGCGAGATCGAGCAGTATCCGGGGGTCCCTCTGGCGAGCTTCTACTCCCACATCCGGTAGAGCCCTCCGGGCCGTCGACGAGAACCGCCGTGCCATCTCCGCGGGTATTGGGTTAAATCAGCCGACACGAGGAGACGCCGATGATCGCCCGACGCAAGCCGCTCGCAGCCAGGGCCGCGTGCCTCTTCGCCGTGTTTCTCTTGGGCGCCTGTGGCTCCGAGACCCCTGATGAGCCGGCGGATGCCGGAGCCGCGGCCGGAGGCGACGGAGGGTCCGAAATCTCGATCGAATCTCCCGAGGACGGGGCGACGGTCCCCGCCTCGTTCACCGTCGAGCTGTCCACCAATGAGGAGCTCAGCATGAGCGATTCCGGCGCGCTCCACGTCCACCTCGTCTACGACGGCAAGGAACAGGAGCCGGACATGATCGACACCGAGAGCTTCGAGGTGACCGGCCTCGACCCCGGCGAGCACACGATCACGGCCTCCCTGCGCGATTCCGCTCACGCTCCGACCGGGCCGGAGGACGAGATCACGGTGACGGTCGAAGGCGGCGGAGGCGAGACGGAAGACGAGAAGGACGAGGGCAGCGACAAGTACTAGATCGCCGGCAAGAGTCCGCTCCTCAGATCCAATCCTGCGCGCTCTGACCCACGAACGGATTGTGGACGCGCTCGTGTTCCAAAGTGGTTGCCGGACCATGCCCCGGTAACACCTTCAGATCGCGCTCGATCGTGAAGAGCTTGCTGTGGACGGCCTTCACGAGCGCATCCGTATCGCCGCCGGGCAGGTCCGTGCGTCCCACCGAGCCGGCGAACAAGGTGTCTCCCGAGAACAGCGCGTCTTCGCCCAGAAGCGATATCGATCCCGGCGAATGTCCCGGGGTATGCAGGACGCTGAGCGTGACATCGCCGGCGACGAGTGTGTCTCCTTCGACCGGCGACGTGTCGATCTCGGGGGGCGGGGGCAGCTCGATGCCGAGGAACAATCGCCCGGACTCCTGCAGCCAGGAGAGAACCGGCGCATCGTCCGAGTGGAGATAGAACGGCGCGGCCGTGGCCGTGCGCACCACCTCGGCGGCGAGGACGTGGTCGAAGTGGGCGTGGGTGGCGACGATCGCGGTCACGTTCAGACCGTGTTCGCGGATGTCCCCCAGCAGGAGCTCGGCGTCCCCGCCGGGGTCGATGACTATGGCGTCAAGGGTCTCGGGGTCCCCCACCACGTAACAGTTGCAGGCGAGAGGGCCGACCTCGCGATGGATGAACACCTTCATCGACATCAGCCGTCTGGCTCCGGCGAAGACTCGGCGGGCTTCTCGGCGTCCTGCATCTCGGCGACCTTCCACCCCGCGAAACCGAGTGCGCCGGACCAAACGACCGCGAGCAAGAAAGTGATCGGGGCGTTGACGGCCAGCCGGGCGAAGCCGCTGCGCCCGAGGAGCCCGGCCCCCAGTCTCGCCTCCGCCAGCGTCGTGAGGATGAGCAAGGTGACGGAGAACGTGACGACCGCAGCAGCCAGCACCTCGACCACCCGGTCCTTGTCCTTGGCGTTGCGGTAGGCGATGTAGCCCCCGACCGAGCAGGCGATCACGGGGATCATGACGAGCAACGCCACGTAGAAGGGAGGCGTCGCGCCATCCCAGTCGAACACCGAGTACGCCGGCACCCGACCCCGCAACCGCCCCGCCACGGTGATCTGCCCGCCGAGCTCCACGGGGGCCCCCACCGAGAAGCCGGCGATGGTCGAAAGCATGTTGGGGAGGAAGGCGATCAGATAGACGACCGCCGCAACCGCATCTCCGGCGCCGAATCCCTTGGGGGTTCCTCCACGCGCCAGACCCACGATGATCCACAACAGCAGCGCGACCGCGGCGAGTAAGAAGGTGACCAGCAACATGACCCCTCCTGCCACGAATCCGTCGTACGCGTTCGCCGCGCGGCCTCTGAATCGATCGAGTCCCTGAGAAACGAGCTGTCGCAGCGTGGTTCCCGATATCACCGCACCGAGCACGCCGAACAGTGCGCCCCACAGAAGACCGAAGGCGAGCGCCTCCCCCGCTCCGGCCGCGACGGGGTTAGGACCCTCCCGTAGACGAAAGACGAGCGAGGCCAGCCAACACAGCAGTCCGAATGGGATCGCCACCTTGGCTCCGTCGAGAAGTCTCTCGCCGGTGCCGTTTCCCTCCCGTCGCCGGAGCGAGGTTCGCACCGCCCACGAGATCACCAAACCGGTTGCGGCGAGGGCGCCTAGGGGGATCACCGACACTTCGATGCCACCGAGGTGAAGGGGAACGCCCAGCGTTCCCAGGCCCGCCATGACGATCGCCGAGAGGATGTTGATCGGATTCAGCTCGTTCCCCAGCTCCGGCAACTGCAGCTTGGCGGCGATGAGGAGGATGGCTCCGATCCCGAGCAGCCCCAGGAACGCCAGACCTGCCGCCTGGCTCGCGTCGACCCAGCCTCCCGAAGCAAGCGCCCTGCGGGCTCCGAGCGCGGCGGCCGCGGCGCGGTCACGCGGCCCCTGCCACCCGGGTGAGCGTGAGCTCTCGGGGCGCACATCCGAGGGCGGTGGAGCGGGGGCCGGGTCTGCTGCGGCAACCGCCTCCTCGGACGTGGACGACGGCTCCTCGCCCTCGCTCTGCTCGACCCGCCCCTCGTCCGGCCGACCACCGATCCGCACCACATCCGTGTCCACCGATGGAACCACCGAAGGCCCCCGATCCTCGGGACGCAGCTCTGCCGTGCGCCCCTTGTCCTCGTCTTCATCGATGGAGTCCGTCGCCTCGAACTGATCCGGTTGCACCCTGGCGCCGCAGCGAGGACAGAAGACCGCCTGGTCGTCGGCTATCTCGTGGTCGCATGAGGGGCAATGCATCGCGGCATCCTAAGTGGCGAATCGCGCGCTCTCCCGCTCCCCCGCCCCCGGGCCGGCTCCCCTAGGATGCGGCGGATGCCACCGCTCGCTCACCTCTCAACACGGCGTGATGGGCCCAACCGATCCCATGTCTGAGCTCGGGTTCGGGTTCCGCGTCGGTCATTGGTCCGACGACGACGCGCGGACGGGTTGCACGGTGATCCTGCCACCGCGCGGCAACGTGACATCTTGTGACGTCCGCGGTTCGTCGCCTGGATCGCGCGAGCTCGAATCACTCCATCCCGATCGTCGGCTCACCGAAGTGCATGCGATCCTGCTGACCGGCGGCAGCGCTTTCGGGCTCGCCGCGGCCGACGGCGTGATGGACTGGCTCGCCGAACGCGACGTCGGCTACCGAACCAACGTAGCCACGGTTCCCATCGTCCCCGCGGCGGTGATCTTCGATCTCGGGGCGGGCACGAGCGAGGTCCGGCCGGGCCCGGCCGAGGGGCGAGCGGCCTGCGAGTCGGCCACGGAGGGCGGCGCTACCGGAACCGTCGGCGCCGGTGCGGGGGCAACCGTGGGGAAGTGGGCGGGTTTGGAGTTCCTGGCTACCGGGGGCCTCGGGGTGGGCCGGGCTAGCTCGGGGTCCTGGACGGTGTCGGCGCTGGCCGTCGTTAACGCGGTCGGAGACGTCGTCGACGCCGATGGTTCGATCGTCGCCGGGACCTCCAACCCGGCTCCCGAGTACCAACCGCCGGCGCCGCCCGACGCCCAGATCGCCGCCAACACCGTGCTGGCGGTCGTGGCGACCGATGCCACCCTCGACAAGCGAGACGTCCACTGGCTGGCGGGCCGCGGCTCGGACGGGATCACGACCTCCGTTCGGCCCGCTCATACGCGCTACGACGGGGACGTGGTGTTCGCGGTGGCCACCGGCGCATCGAAGACCTCCGGTACCGACCTGGACGTACTGGGGTATCTGGCGACGCAGGCGGTCGCGACGGCCGTGCGCGCTGCGGTGGCCTGACCGCTAGGAGACCTCGAGTACCACCTTGCCGAAGTGTTCCTGTTCGTCCAGTCGTTCCACGGCGCGTACCCCGTCCGCCAGCGGGTATGTCCGATCGATCACCGGCTCGATCCCGAGCCCTGAAACCATCCTCAGCATGTCCGACACATCGGCATCGGACCCCATGGTGGAGCCGATGATCTCGATCTGGTTCCAGAACACGCGGCGCATGTCGATCTCGACCTTGGGTCCCGCGGTGGCGCCCGCATTCACCAGCCGGCCGCCCTTGCGAAGCGCTCGCAAGGATGGCTCGAGGGAGTCGCCGGCCGCGGAGTCCACCACCAGATCGACGCCCCGCTTGCCGGTCACATGGCGGATCGCCTTGCCGGGATCCTCCTCGCGATAGTTCACGGCGCCATCGGCCCCCATGCCCCGCGCTCGCTCGATCTTGTCCGCACTGGAGGACGTGACGAAGAGTTTTCCGGCCAGAGGTCGCGCCAGCTGGAACAGGGACACTCCGAGTCCACCGCCGATGCCCGTTACCAGAACCCACTCCCCAGGCGTCATGCGCCCTCTCGTGAACAGCATCCGGTAAGCGGTGATGAACGTCGTCCCCAACGCGGCCGCCTGGGCGAACGTGAAGCCCTTGGGAAAGGGGAACACGTTCGAGGCCTTGACCGAGACGAGCTCGGCGAAGGTGCCGGGCATGTGTTCTCCGAGCATCGTGAAGTTCGTGCACAACGACTGTTCTCCCGCGCGGCAGAACTCGCAGCGGCCGCACGAGGTGCCCGGATTAATCATCACCTCGGCTCCGGGGCGGATGCCGCTCACGCCCTGTCCCACGGTTTCCACGACGCCGGCTCCATCGGCCCCCAGCACGTGGGGGAACTCGTGAGGGATCTTGAGCGCGCCCGAGAGGGTCCACAGGTCCAGCCGGTTGATCGCAGCGGCGCGCACGCGCACGGTCACCTCACCGGGTGCCGGCTGAGGGTCGGGGAGCTCGCGCAGAGCCACGTGCTCCATGCCGTAACCGTCGATCGACAGGGCTTTCATCGTCCTAGTGGATATCGCGTGGGGCGCTGATTGTCACTTCCCCTTCTTTGTGTCACACCCTCTTCCTACGCTGCACGACGGGTCGCGCTCCCGAGGTCGGGATGGAGGTGTAACGACATGCCTACCGCTAAAGAGGGCCGGTCTCCCAAGAGGAAACGGCCCAGGTGCCACACCTGTGGCAAGACGATCCACGTCCCGAAGGGCTGGAGCCCCGGCCCGGCGGTCCGACGTCACTACTGGACCAAGCACCGCGACGTCATGCAGCCGAAGGACCCACGGTGAGCGCCGCTCCCGAAGTCCCCGACCTCGGAGACCTCGTCGTGGTCCTCCTCGCCAGCACCCTCGCGGGCTTGCGTGACCGGCTCAGCAGGGACGGCTACGAACGAGCTGCCGATCTCGTCGCCGATCTGGTCGAAGCGACCGACGACTACCTCGCCGGGATGGCGGCGTGAGGCTCGTCCTCGACGACCTCGAGGGGCGCGGGTCGCTCGTCGCGACCCTCGTCCGCGAGATCCACCGTCTGGTCGAGCTTGTCGCGGAAGCGATCGAGTCGACGCGCTCCCTCTTCGTACTTGGCGCGGGCGTTGCCGAGATGCTTGCCCAGGACCTCGTACTCCGATTCGAAGCGCTCGAAGTCCTGCTGGAGCCGGCCACAGAAATCCAAGATCGCTTCGGCGCTCTTCTCGATGCTGAGGCACTTGAGCCCGAAGAGTATGGTCTGCAGGTACCCGCACATCGTCAAGGGCGACATCGGCACCACGCGTGCCTCGATGGCCGTCTCGAACAAGGGCCTGCGTCGATCCGTGAGCCTCAACAACTCGCCGTAGACGCCCTCCGCCGGAACGTACATGACGGCGAAGTCGAAGGTTCCTTCGTCCGGGACCACGTACCGGGACGAGATATCGCGGATGTGCTTCTGAACGTCGGCAACGAACGCTCGCTCAGCGTCGATCCGTTCGAGATCGTTCGGTGCGTCGCACATCCTTCGGAAGTTCGCGAGTGGGAACTTCGAATCGATACAAACGATGCGCCCACCGACCTTGACCACGGCGTCGACTGTGGACCCGGAGGTGAACCGGTGCTGCATCGAGTACGCATGTGGAGGGAGCAGCTGACGCAGCAGTTCCTCGAGCAGAGCTTCGCCCAGCCCCCCGCGCGCGTTCGGGGTCCGAAGCAGGTCCTGAAGCGACGAGAACTCCTTCGCCTGCTCGGCGACGCTGGTGGTCGCCCTGCGAACGTCGCCCAACCGCTCGAAGATGTCCTTCGCCAGCTCGACGCTGGCGGTCTGGGTCACGGTCATGCGCTGATCGATGCCTTCGAGCCGCCTGGCGACTTCCGAGGAGTCGGACGAGACCCGCTGGGCCACCTCGAGCATCTCGGCCCGCATCGAGGCCAGCTCGCTCCACATGGGGTCAGGCGTTCCCGGGGTCCGCCTCCGTAGGACGAACGCGGTCAATGCCGCCCCGCCGGCGAGGGCGAGCAGGATGGTAACGATGGTGTCCATCCGATGAGACTAGGAGGAGGGTGCGACACAAATGCGGCAATCCGTCGCGTTCGGGCGGGTCGCCCCCCGGAGATCCCCACTTTCGCCGGCGATCCTCCGATGGGGGCCGCTGCCTATGCTCTCGAGCCCGGAGATGCGACGGGCGAAGGAGGCTAGCTATCGTCCGTTCGCCTCGAAGCGGTGGAACGGTGGCCCGGCGCGCGGCACCGCTCTCACGATCAAGCGCTCGCTGCGAGCGACGACGTATAGGAAATGATGGCGCTCGACGCACCTGCTCACGTACCAGGCCGGCCGGCATCCGTATAGGGGGGCGCCGCCACCCCCGGTAACGACGTAGCGGATGCGATGGAGCGGCTTGCTCGCCGCGTAGATGTGATCGTGGCCGTTCAGCACGAGGTCCACCCCCCGGCGCTGGAACATGCGCGGTAGGCCGGGACGGAAGCCGGGCGTGGAACCATGACCCGTCCCCGGAGAGAAGACCGGGTGATGGAAGAGGACGACCGTCCAACGGTCGCCCGTATCCGGGCGCAGGAGGGTTCGCAACCGGTCGCGATCGAGTGCGGTCGAGTCGGCGATGACGAATCTCACGCCCCCGCGTCTCACCACGTAGTTGCGGCCGGGCATCCCGAACGCGGGTTCGTTCAACTCGGGACGTCCTTCGTTCGTGTACCAGTCGTGATTTCCGAGCGACGCGTGGAACATCGCTCCATCGCGACGAAGGCACCTGAAGGGGTCGAAGAAGGCGGGGCCGAAGCGCGCTCTCTCACCGTACGGATAGACGTTGTCGCCGGTGGTGAAAACCAGCCGGAAGGGGTGATCACGTCGCCAGCTGCACATGCGTCCCGCGACCGCCTCCTGGATGGCGTCGCCGGTGCCGAAGTCACCGATCACCGCGAACCTCATCGGGGGCGTTATCTGAACGCCGGCGACGGTTTCCTCCCCCGATGGCGGCGGGCTCCCGGACGGTCGTGTGCTCGACCGGGGGGCCGACGCGCCGGCGGTCGGAGGACTCTTGGACCGCCGCATCCCCTCGGGTCGCAGGGGCTCGGTCGTGGAGCAAGCCGATAGAGCGAGGACCAGGATCATCGGCGCACTCAACGCGCCCAGGCATTCGTTCATCCGGGTGGCCTTCCGCGCACGAGCGGCACGAAGCACGCCGGGGTCAAGAGCGCCTTGCGCACCAGCTCCTCACCCGATCTCTGCAGTAGAAGCACCGAGTCGCCTTGTCCGGCGCGCACGGGGATGACCATCCGTCCGCCCTCGACGAGCTGCTCACGCAGAGCGTCGGGGATCTCGTCGGCCGCCGCGGACACGACGATGCCGTCGTACGGAGCGTGCTCGGGGACGCCCTCCCATCCGTCCCCCACCAGCACGGATGCGTTATCCATCCCGGCGGCGGCCAGGTTCGCTCGGGCCTTCTCTGCCAGCGCGCGGTGCCGCTCGATCGAGATCACCCGACCTGCGACCTGTGCAAGGAGGGCGGTCTGGAACCCGTAGCCAGTGCCGACCTCCAACACCGCAGCCTCCGGGCCGAGTTCCAGCGCGTCGATCATGCGCGCTATGAGGCTCGGCTGGCTGGTCGTCTGCCGCTCCGGGATCGCCACTGGTTTGTCGTTGTACGCCTTGCGAACTTCACCTTCCGGGACGAAGGCGGCGCGATCGACGGCGTGGAATGCCGCGACGATCCGGGGGTCTACGCCCTCGCGCTGGACCAGGCGAGCCAATCCCTCCTTGCTCCGAGGCATGAGGAGGAGCCTACCCAGAGCGCTACCATGGCCCACATGTCGAGCTACGAGCGTCTCACCGTGTTGGACGAGATGTTCCTTCACCTGGAAGGGCCGAACACCCACATGCACGTGGGCGGCGTCGCCATCTTCGATGGGCCTCCGCCCGACTACGAAGAGATGCTCGACATGTTGCGGCGGCGGCTGCAGCAGGTCCCCCGTTTCCGCCAGAAGCTCGCCTTCGTCCCCTTCGGACTCGGTCGCCCGGTCTGGGTCGACGACACTCATTTCAACCTCGAATACCACCTGCGGAACACCGCGTTGCCGACGCCGGGCGATCGAACCAGATTGAACCGGCTCACCGCTCGCATCATGTCTCAGCAACTGGATCGCTCGAAGCCCCTCTGGGAGATCTGGGTGGTGGAGGGCCTGTCCGAAGGGCGCTTCGCACTCATCTCCAAGACCCACCATTGCGTGGTGGACGGCGTCTCCGGCGCCGACATCATGTCGGTGGTGCTCGACCTCGGCCCCGAGGGCGCGGAGCCTGAGGAGGTCGCGATCAAGGCGTGGCGCCCGTTGCCCGAACCAACCTCCGACCAGCTGCTCATCGACGCGATCCGCGAACGAGTGACGAGTCCGGGCGAGGTCATACGCACGTTGCAAAGCGCCGCGGGCGATCCTGGAGGTCTGCCCAACCGTCTGATCGGAACATTGAAGGCGTTGAGCGAGTTCGTCGGCAGCGGATTCGCTGCGCCGACCTCCTCGTTGAACCGCTCGATCGGACCGCACCGTCGCTTCGAGACCGTGCTCGCCGACCTCGATCAGATCAAGGCGATCAAGAACCACTACGGAGGCACGGTCAACGACGTCGTCCTCTCGGTCGTGTCGGGGGGCCTGCGTCGCCTCCTGAAGGCCCGCGGCGAGAGCGTCGACGAGATCGAGTTGCGGGCGATGGTTCCGGTGTCGGTGCGATCGGATGGCGGCCGGGCCCTCGGCAACCAGGTGGCAACGGTGTGGGCCGCGCTCCCGGTCTACGAGCCAGATCCGGTCGAGAGACTGCGCGTCGTCCACGACGACATGAAGGACCTCAAGGGCTCCGGGCAAGCCGTGGGCGCGCAGATCCTCACCTCCATAGGCGAATGGGCTCCGCCGACGGTCGTCGCCCAGGCCTCCCGCCTGGTAGCGCGGCAGCGGGCGTTCAACCTCGTCGTCACGAACGTGCCCGGTCCCCAGCTCGCCCTCTACTGCCTGGGTCGTGAGATGCAGGAGGTGTACCCGGTCCTTCCGCTATCCGACAACACGAGCCTGGGGGTCGCGCTCTTCTCGTACAACGGGACGATCGGCTTCGGTCTGCTCGGTGACTACGACACGGCGCCCGACCTTGCGGTTCTAGCCGAGGGCATCGAGAAGTCGATCGCGGAGCTCCATTCGGGCATCGCTTAGATCTAGAGCTGTTCGAACAGGCGGGGCAGTTTGGCTCGTGCTCCCAGGGAGCCGTGCAATTTCAGGCGCCGGGCCAGCAACGAGCGGCGCGGATCCACCCGACCCACGGCGATCTTGGCCCACTCCGACGTCGAGGTCTCGAGCCGTAGGGCCGGCGTCGAACCCGGGCCGCGGACGATCTCGGGTCGACCGTTCCCCAGAGCGAGGTGCCACGGCGATGCATCCGTGAAGCTCCACTCGATCCCCCCTATCGAGCGCGCCACTCGTCCGTCGAGGGACCTCGCCACTCCCTCCATGAGGATCGTCATGGCTTCCTCGTCGGGCTCCGGCTCGCGTCTGTCGTCCCCGATGACTCCCGCACGGATCAGCGTCCACGCGCGATCCGCCCGCTCGAGGTAGGTCAAGGATCGATCTTCGTGCGCGAGGATGCCCACCTCGCCGGGGTCCACCCCCAAACGCGTGAGCTTTGTCTCGAGGGAGCGCATCCCGAAGGCATAGATCTCCTCGAGGGTGAAGCCGAACGATTCGGTGTAGCGCCGGTCGAAGTTGGGGGGGATGAAAACACCGGCGCTCCACGGCAGCACCTTGTCCCACATCTCGATCGCCGCGGCGCGGCACTCTTTCGACCCGCGCATAAGGTCGCCGAGAAGCTTGATCCCGAAAGCGACGTGGCGAGCCTCATCGCGCGACACATTGTCGATCCCCGCTCGAAACGCTGGAAGGATGTCGCGCTCCTTGAGGTAACGCTGAATGAAGTGCTGTCCCGGGATCGCAAGCAATCCTTCGATCACGACGTGATACAGAGCGACCGACTGGGCAAGTAGCGGAAGTTCCTTCGGCTTCCTGCGTAGCTCTGTAGTTACTCGATCCAGCTCGGCGAAGACCTGACGGAAACCCCAGGTGAGATAGCGATCGGATTCCCCGAGGGTCGATGCCGTATCCGTCCCGAGCCCGGCGACCTCGCGCATGAACCGATCGAAGAAAACGTGGTGGCGCGCTTCGTCGACGATCTGAGTAGTCAGGAAGATGCTGGCCGCGAACCCCGGAGCCGCATCGAGAACGGGGGTCAGGGTGCGGGCTACTGCCTCCTCGCCGACCAGGAACAACGAGTAGTTCCACAGGGCGGCATCCCGTTGGAGGTCATCGAGCTCGTTCCGCCAATGCTCCGCGTCGACCGAGAAATCTAGCTCGGTCGCGCTCCAGTTCGCCTTCTCCCATAGCTTGTACAAACGCTCGAACGAGATGACCTCTGGTTTCTCGAGAAGGTCGTCCATAGAAGAGGCGCTATTCCGAGTCTCGCTCGGTGAGGTAGATGTCGAGTCGCCGGCAGATGTCGATCGCCTGACGCTCCATCTCCTCGTAACGCGCCTCGGCCGCATCGACCCCTCCGAACACGTCACTGAAACCAACCAACTCCGCGCCCGCGTCCAGATAGCCGAGATAGTTCGCCGGCGTCAGGCCCCCGGTGACGAGTATCGGGGTGCCGTCGAGCGGCCCCAGGAGCGACTTGATGTAATCCGGGCCCCCGAGAGATTCTCCGGGGAACACCTTTATCCAATCCGCGCCCGCCCGGCGGGCGGTGAAGACCTCCGTCGGGGTTGCGGCTCCCATCGCCACGGGGATCGACAGGTCGTGGGCCGCATCGACCACCTCCGGCAGCACGACGGGCGTCACGATGAACTCGGCACCGGCGTCGTAGGCCTCTTTGACCTGGGTCGGCGCCAGGATCGTCCCGGCCCCCACGATGGCGTCGATCCTGCCCGCGACGTCGGCTATCGCATCGGTGGCGTCCGGGGTGTTGAGGGTCACCTCGACCGCATCGAACCCCCCGCGCACGGCGGCTTTCATTCCTTCGACCGCCCGTTCGGCCGTCGCGGTTCGAAAGATAGCCACAACCGTGGCCTCTCTCAGGCGCTCGATTCGGGATCCGAGCAGTGTGGGGTTCATTCCCAGCAGGGTACTAGGCGCCGCCCGATATGACGACGCTTATCCCATCTGCGTCCTTATCCAACTGGATCTTGTCCTCGACCCGCGCCGCCAAAGCCTGGACGTGGCTCACGAGCCCGATAAGGCGTTCGGGGGCCACCAGTTTCTCGATGCCGTCCAGCGCCAGGTCGAAGGACTCCGGGTCGAGCGATCCGAAGCCCTCGTCGAGGAAGAAACACTGGAGCCGGCCACCGTGTCGGCTGACCGCCTCGGCCAGGCCGAGCGCGAGGGACAGGGAGGCAAGGAACGTCTCGCCGCCGGATAGCGTCACCACGTCCCTCCGCTTGTCTCCGTCCAGCTCATCGATGACCGAGAACTCGCCCTCGTCGTCGAAGCGGTACCTGCCCGTCATGTCGCGCAGACGCTCCGAGGACAGCTCGGACAACAAGCGCCGCCGGTCTTCGAGCAGGAACTTGATGAAGAAGCGATCCGTGAGGTCCTCCGCCAGTTGTTCGAACAACCGTTTCCGCGCCGTCAGCCGCGACGCCTGAGCGGCGAGCTCCTTGTCGCGTTCGATGGCCGCGGTCAGCTCTGCGGCTTGGCGCTCGGCCACGGTTGCCTCCGCCGTCGCGTCCGCTCGCGCGGACTCGATCGTGATCCCCGGATCGAGCTCGAAGCGAGCGCGCACATCCACGAGCGCCGCGGCCGCCTCCGCCTGTGCCGTGCGGGCTTTCTCGAGCGCCGCCCCTGCGTCCTCGGCCTGGGACGTCAGCGCGGATCTGGCCTCGCCCGATATCCGTGCCAGGACGTCGGAGGGATCCTCGATCCCCGGCGCGGTGAGGCCCGTCCGGCCCGCTACCTCTATGAGCAGCGCCGCGACGCGCTCGGCGGCGCTTCACGAAGGTGCTCTCGACCTCTTCGCAGGAGGACAATCCGGCCAGCGCCTCGCCCTTCGCCTGGAGCGCCTCCACCTCGTTCCGACGCGCGTCCGCCACCCGCTCGAGACGACCGTCCACCTCCGCGAGTGGATCCTTCGCACGCCCCACCATCTCCACGAGCTCTGCGTCCAGCGCGGTGAGGCGCTTGGTTGCGCGATCGTGTTCCTTGGTCAACGCCGTGACGCGGGTCTCCGCAGCCGTGACCAACGAACGGATGCGTTCGCCCGTCGCGCGTGCAGCCTCGAGGTTCTCCTGCGCCTTCTGCTGAGCGGCCTCGGTCCGACCGAGCGCCGCGGGGGCCGCTCCCCTGGGGAGGACATCGACCGTCTGCTCGCACACCGGGCACGGTTCGCCGGGCGAGAGCGTGCTCCTCAGCGCATGGGCCTGGTGTGCCCTCTCGGCGGCATGGCGAGCGTCCTTCGTGGCCTCGAATGCCGCGACGGCCTTCTTCTCGGCCTTCTCCGCCGCGGTTGATTCCTTGTTCAGTCGCGCGGCTTCCTTCATGTCGGAGTCGCGCTCGGCTCCTACGCTCGCGACCTCACCGAGTAGACCGATCCTTGTCTCGGCCTTCGACCGCGCACCACTGAGAACGGACTCCGTACCCAGCTTCCGCTCGAGGTCCGTCGTCGCCTTCACCGCGGCGTCCGCAGCCTTCGTCGCCTTCTCGACCGCTCCTCGGCCCTCGGAGACGCGCCGGCTCACCTCGTTCTCTTCCGTCGCCAGGGCGTCGAGCTCCCCGGGTTCGGGGATCCTCGCGATCGTTTCGGTCGCGCTCCGCGCCTCGGCCATGGCTTTCTCCGCGTCCGTCTCGGCCGCGGCGATGGATTCCTGAAGCTGCTTCTCCTCTGGGATGGCCGCTGCGAGCGCCGTAGCCCGAGCCGACTTCTCTTTCGCGGTTCGCTTCGCTTCCTTGACCCTCTCGGAAGCGTCTTCCGGGATCCCCCGTCGCTCGCCCTCGACCCCACTGAGCTCGAGGTCGATCGCAGCGACGCGGTCCTTCGCCGCCCGGCGGAGGTCATCGATCTGTTCGAAGCGGAACACGCCTTTGAGGATCTTCATCCGTTCGCTCGTCGCCGCGTCCAAGAAGCGCGAGAACTTCCCCTGGGCCAAGAGCACCGACGAACAGAACGCGTCGAAATCGAGGCGAAGGAGCTCCTCGACGTGTCTCGTCACGGCCTCGGCTCCGATGGTCTTGTCCCCGGACGACACGTCGACCAGGACGTGCTCCCCCGATCCGTTGCGAGGGAGCGAGCGGGTGATCTCGTAGCCGGCGTCGTCGATCCTGAACCCCAGCCGCACCTTCGCCGAATCCGAACGCGTGCAGATGAGGCGTTTCATCCCGGTCTTCACCCTCGGTGTCTTGCCGTAGAGAGCGAAGGTGATCCCGTCCAGGATCGAAGACTTCCCGGTGCCGGTTGGACCTACGATGGCGATGAAGTTCCGCCCGCTCAGGTCGAACTCGGTGCGCCGCTCGTACGAGCGGAAGCCCTCGAGCACGAGGGCGTCCGGCCTCACAGCGCCACCCCGACCTCGTCCACCAGCTCGGTCAGGGCGGTCACCAGATCATCGTCGGGAATCGTCTGATGACGCTCTTGGAAGTACGCGGAATAGAGCTCGGTCAGCGTCATCCCCTCGGGTCGCTCTACGCGTTCCTCATCGCGTTCGTAGATCGCGCGGACGTAGAGGGCGTCGGGGAGGAACTCGCGCACCTCGTCGGCGAGACCGGGCGACGGACCATCCGTGAGCACACCGACGTCCAGGATGGCCCCCTGGAGGTCGTTCGCTTGACCTCGGAGGTCGTCCAGCGTCGCCTCGATCCTCTGCAGCCTGCGACCGGACGTGATCGGCACCTCCTCGATCGAGCGCTTGCCGTCCGCGCTGACCTCGACGAGGACGACCGACTTGTCCTGGTCGGATTCGCCGAAGTCCAACTGCATCAGGCTGCCGGCGTAACGACCATGGCCCCCCGACCCTGGAGCCTCCTGCGACTTGTGGATATGGCCCAGGGCCGCGTAGTGCACGCCGGCGGGAAGGGCCTCCGCGCGCGCCATGTACGCCTCTCCGATGTGCAGCTCGCGTTCGGAGCCGGAGGGGATCGCCCCGTGGATCATGAAGTGAGCGACCAACAGATCCACAGTGCTGCGATCGGAGGTCTGTTGCATCGCATCCGCGTAGTGCCTGCAGATATCTCTCACGCGATCCGCATACGACTTGTGCATCTCGTCCTGGGTATCCATGAAATCGACGACGTGCGCCTCGTGCAGGAAGGGAAAGCAGGCCACCTGAGCGGTCTCGTCCCCGTCGCGCGACGGGACCCGCACGACGCCTCCCGCGGCAGCCGCCATGGGCTTGTGGACCAGCGTGACTCCCGAATGCGCGAGGTGGGGGCCGAGCACCTCGAACAGGTCCGCGGAGTCGTGGTTGCCCGGGATGGCGACAACCCGCGCCCCGGTATCCGCGAGCCGTACCAACGTCTCGAGCACCAGTCGAAGCGACAGGAAAGGCGGGAGCGCCCGGTCGAACAGGTCCCCCGCCACGATGACAAGGTCGACCTCGGAGCCGCGGGCCACCCCGACCAGCTCGTCCAGAACGCTTTCGGTTTCGGAGGAACGGTCGATACGTCCGAGTTTCTTGCCGACGTGCCAGTCGGCCGTATGGAGGATGCGCACTAGATCCCTTCGAAGGGATCTAGTGCGCTGGCCTCTTCCTCGGGACGGGTCGCCCACGGTGGATAGGGGAACTCGAGCACGGTCGGCGCGGGGATCGACGGCTGTGAGAGGACCATCGTCCCCGGCTTCAGCAACCGCGCCCGTGCTCTGGTCGAGGGCAGCATCCAGCCGTATTCCGCCCGCTCGGCTTCGGCCGCATCGAGCCTCCCGGCAACCCGGATGCTGGCGTTCGAAAGCACGTCGGGATCGATGCGGGAGGCGCTCTGTTGTGCACCGATCAGAAGGATGCCCAAGGAACGCCCCCGTTGCGCGATGTCCACGAGCGTGTCGGCGATCGGAGACCACCCCTCGCGGGGCGCGTACTTGTTGAGCTCGTCCAGGACGATCGCGGTGAGCGGGAAGCGTCCCTTGCCCTCTTTCTCGCGATGTACCTCGGCCACCAGAGCCCCGACCACGAACCGTTGGGCGGCATCGTGCAGACGGTGGATGTCCACCACCGTGATCGCTTCCTTCATGCGATCGATGCGACGACTTTCGCCGGCGCGCACCAACCGACCGATGCGTGGGATCGCGCCGTAGAGGCGTCGGAGGAATGCTGCGACCGTTCCACCCGCCACCCGCCCGGTCCAGTCGCGGGCATCGAAGTCGTCGTCGTCTTCGAGCTTGGAGCGGATCGCTTCGACCAGATCTCCGAACGTCTCGATGACCTGGTCGTCCGGCGACGCGGCGACGGGCCCGTCGGGTTGAAGCAGTGGATCCTTCAACACGACACATCCGGGCCGTCCGGCGACCTCGCATGCCCAACGCTGTAGTTGGGACAGAACCCGCTCGGCAACGAACGTGAGCTGCTGGCGCACATCCGTCGGTTCGGTGAACACGAACTGCAGCAGTCCATCCTGGATGAACTCTAGGGGCGTCCACCTGAACGCTTCGATCCCTTCGGAACGCGCGCCGGTGTCGGCGATCCCCTCGCTTCCTTTTCGCTCCATCGCAGGGCCCCAGAAGGAGACGGACGGGAACGGCTTCGGCTCCATGCCGAGGCGCGTCCACTTGGCGCCGTCGTCGTCGGTGAACTGGTTGTTCGGTTTGTCGATGAACAACAGGTCCTCGCCTTTGACGTTGAATACGAGCACGCGGAGGTTCCTGGCACTGGGGCCCAGGATCTCGGGATGCGACGTCAGGCAGCGGAGGAAGAACAATGCGTAGGACGTCTTCGTCGCGACCCCGGAGACGCCCGAGATCGACATGTGCGCGCCCTTCGTTCCATCGAAGAAGTCGACGTCGACCCACACCGGCTCGCCGTCGCGGTGAGTCCTACAGGGAGAGCGCGATCCCGCCCCGCCTGGCGCATCTCATCGACGTACAGGGCTTTCTCGCGCGCATCCCCCGACGCGCGGTAGACAGCTTGCCCCGCATCCGGTGCGATCCAGGTTTCGGGTATGACCCTCACGATCTGGATCGTCGCGGTCCGGGACTTCTCGGCCGGCAGGGTCCCCTCGACCGCCACACGGAAGGTGTCCGATTCGAAGCTGGTGCCTTCGTAGCGTGACGATGTCTCGGTCACGACCCCGTACGTCGCCACCTCCCCCACCTTTGGAACCGGGGTGTGGACCACGACGAGATCGTCGAGTTGCAGGTACTCCTCTTCGTGGAGGACGACCCGAAACTCTTGCGTCGAGGTGGCCTCCGAGCCGAGGACGAGCCCGACCGGATCGGTCACTTCGTCAACCAACTTCTTTCCCCTCGCCGTTGTACCGCTGCGCCGCGCTGCGGATCATGCGATACACGAGCTCTCTGTCCCCCAGCAGGTGGCGGAGCCTCTTCTCGAGACCGGCGACCGGAACCAGGTTCTGCGGAGCGCGCGCATCCCAGTGGGGAAGTGATGCGAACGCAGGCAGTATCGCAGCAGAGGCGTCCGCGAGCGAAACGGCACTTTCGAGGCCCACCTGCACGGGTGTCTCGCAGCGGACGAGGCCGTGCCAGGCGTGTAGGTCGGCATCCCGGCCGCAGAGGCGCAGGTACCAGGAATAGCGAGGGCGCGGCTCTCCGAACGCGAACAAGGGCGTTCGCTCGCCGCATCCGAGCCGGCCGAGCAAGGCCTCCTCATCGCCCTCGAGGTACCGGGCGTGGTGCGCCTTGATGAACCCCACCACGGTCGTGGCCCCCGGCCGCATCACGGCGAGCGGCCCGTCGATGAACACGAGCGCGTCGTCCCGCTGAGCCAGGTCCTGGGCGAGCTCCGCCTCCCTCGCGCGCATCTGGTTGTGGACCGCGGACACCATCTCGTCCACCGACAACCCGTTGACCGGCAGGCTCTGGTACTCGAGTCCCGGACCCGCCGAGATCGCGGCCCTCTGCCCTCCACCGGTGGCGAGGAACCGGATCAACCGCAGCTCGGTTATCTCGGCTCTCCTGCGGGCCCACCACTCCGGGCCCTTGCGACCGTTGACCCCGGGTCCGGCGGAGTCGCACACGACCGCCCCGACCCCCACCGATCCGGCCACGCCCGGGATCGGCGCCGAGCCGTTGTCCGAGAGGAACAGCCGGGCGTCGACGCGGCGGGTTCCATCCACGAAGCCGACGGGCCGGGAGGAGAGCTCGCCGTCCGCTTCGGGCGCGATCGGATCCCAGGGCCTGCTCTCGCACGCCGTGTCGACCCGTTCGACGGTGAGGTCGTCGGGCCCTCTGAGATCGACCTCGCCTCCGTAGTCCGGAGCCCAGGCCTCGACGGTTATCCGCACCCTCTCACCCTATGGAACGGGTGCGACGGATACCGGATTTAATAGCCCCATGGGACCCGGATTCCGCTTCCAGGGAGTCGACGACGTGGCCGCCCGCCTCGACGCCGCGGGGTACCTCGCCGACGAGTCGATAGCCACGGTCGTGCACCTGGCGGATCGCCTGGACAAGCCACTGCTGGTCGAGGGCCCGGCCGGAGTGGGCAAGACGGAGCTGGCCAAGGCCGTCGCCACCGCGGCGGCCACACGCCTGATCCGCTTGCAATGCTACGAGGGCGTAGACGAAGCGAAAGCCCTCTACGAATGGAACTACAAGAAGCAGCTCCTACGGATCCAGGCCGACGAGGGCTCCGGGTGGGATCACCTCACGGAGGACATCTTCAGCGAGCCGTTCCTTCTCGAACGACCCGTACTCGAGGCGATCCGCTCCGAGGATCCGGTGCTGCTGCTGATAGACGAGGTGGACAAGCTCGACTTCGAGGCCGAGGCCCTGTTGCTGGAAGTCCTCAGCGACTGGCAGATAACGATCCCCGAGATGGGGACGATCGAGGCGCGCCGCCATCCGTTCGTCGTGCTTACATCCAACAACGAGCGGGAGCTGAGCGAAGCCCTCAAGAGACGGTGTCTCTTCCTCTACCTGGATTTTCCCTCCCCCGAGCGGGAGCGGGCCATCCTCCTTCGACGGGTGCCGGGCATCGCGGAAGCACTCGTCGATCAAGTCGTGCGGATAGTACGGACGATCCGCGGGCTCGATCTCAAGAAAGCCCCCTCGATAGCGGAGTCTCTCGACTGGGCGCAGACGTTGCTGCATCTGAGCATCACCACACTCGATCAGGACGCTCTACATAAGACCCTTCCGGTGCTCTTGAAGTACCAATCGGATATCTCCAAAGCGGCCGATCATCTGCGCCTAACGCGAGACCTCTAGATGTTGGACCGGATGCTCGCCTTCAACCGCGCTCTTCGCGACGCGGGCATACCCGTGTCGGTTAGCGAGAACGAGGACGCGTTGCGGTCTCTGGAATGTCTCGCGATCGACCGCCGAGAGGTGATGCGCTCGGCCCTCGCCGCCACGATGATCAAGAACGCCTCGCAACGCGCCGCCTTCGACACTCTCTTCGACCTCTACTTTGGAACCGGAGCGGGAACCGAGGCGGTAGCGCTGCGCGACGAGCACGATCGGGATGACGACGACCGAGCGCTAGAGGACGCCGTCGCCGATGCTCTCGAAGGGGGCGATGCCTCCGCCATGCGAGAGGTCGCGCCGGCGCGCCGTTGCGCGGTACGGCCCCACCGGGGCGGCCGGCGGCTACTCCGCGTTCCAGGTCGCGAGAGATCTGGATCTCGACGGGATCCTGCGCCGGTTGCTCGCGGAGGTGGACGAGGGCCTCCCGGGCTTCGAGCGAAGGGCGCTCGAGGACGCTCGAAGGAACAACGTCGAGCGGTTCCGTGCGGAGGTCGTGCGGGACACGCGGAGGCGAGCGGCCGAGCAGCGGGGGCCTGAAGCGGTGGCCCGCTACGCGATCGATCCTCTACCGGAGGATGCCGATTTCTTGCGGCTGAGCGGTGACCTGGAGGACCTCAAGCGCGCGATCCGACCTCTGGCCCGCCGGTTGGGGACGCGCCTCGGCATGAGAAGGCGACGCGATGCCCGAGGTCAGCTCGACGTTCGCAAGACGGTGCGTCATTCGCTGTCCACCGGCGGGGTTCCTTTCGAGGCGGCTTTCAGACATAGGGCGCCCCACCGCCCCGAGCTCGCGGTCGTCTGCGACGTGTCGGGGTCGGTAGCCCGCTTCGCGCGCTTCGGATTGATGCTCACTCATTCGCTGGCGGCGCGCTTCACACGCGTCCGGTCTTTCGCCTTCGTTGACACCGTGGACGAGGTGACCCGTTTCTTCGATCGGGAGGATTTCATCGAGGCGGTCGACAGGATGAAGGACGAGGCTCAGGTGACGAGCTCCGACGGGCGAACGGACTATGGGCGTACGTTCGCACAGCTCCTCCGCGAGTACCCCGGCGCGATCGGACCGAAGACCACACTGCTTATCCTCGGCGACGCGCGGAACAACTACCGGCTTCGCAACGAGGACGATCTCCGAGAACTCGCGCGGAAAGCCCACAGAACCTATTGGCTCAACCCGGAACCGCGGGCGGATTGGGACACGGACGACTCGGTGGCCTCCGCCTACGCGCCGTACGTCGACCGCATGGTCGAGGTCCGCAACCTCCGTCAACTGGAGGACTTCATCGCCCGACAACTCTGACCCCGCAGGTCGATCTAGCGGGAGCGCGCCGCTTCGATCTCTTTGAAGGCTGCCTCTTTTCCGTCGAAGCCGCGCGTATCCGTCTTCTTCTTCTCGAGCATCTTGTAGACGTCGAAGAAGTGCTCGATCTCGAATCGCAGCGCGCTGGGCACCCCGTCGATGTCGTCCACCGCGTCCCACCTCGGGTCGTTCTCGAGAACGCAGATGATCTTGGCGTCCGGCCCCTTCTCGTCCTCCATCCAGAACACTCCGAGCGGGCGAGCCCTGACCCAGCATCCGGGAAAGGTCGCATCCTCCACGAGAACGAGCGCGTCGAGCGGGTCCCCGTCTTCTCCCATCGTGTCCGGGATGTAGCCGTAGTCGGCCGGGTACGTCATCGCCGAGAGGAGGCGCCGGTCCAGGCGCATGACATGTGCCTCGTGGTCGTACTCGTATTTGTTCCGGCTGCCCTTCGGGATCTCGACCACGACGTCGATGACCGACTCATCCATCGATCGTCATCCTGCGTCCAGCTTCCGCAGCTCCTCCGGGTCCAGCTTCAACTCGACCGCCTGCGCCGAGTCCGCGATCGTCTCCGGACGGCTCGACCCCGGGATCGGGATGACGACCTCGGCCTTGGCGAGCTCCCAGGCGATCGCGACCTGCTGGGGGCTGACGCCGCGTGCCTCGGCCACCTCGGCGAAGGCCGAGTGCTCGGAACCGAGGTCGGCGGCGGACCCCATGCCTCCGAGGGGGCTCCACGGCAGGAACGCGATCCCCTCCCGGGCGCAATGCTCCAGCTCGTCCGCCGAGCTCCTGAAGCGAGGCGAGAACTCGTTCTGCACGCTGACGATGTCGACGACCCGCCGGCTCTCCTCGATCTGCTCGATCGTGGCGTTCGAGAGGCCCACCATCCGCACCTTGCCCTCGTCCTGCAGCTCTTTGAACGCGCCGACCGTTTCCACGTACGGCACGTGAGGATCGGGGCGGTGGTACTGGTACAGGCCGATGGCTTCCACGCCGAGCGCCTTCAAGCTCGCCTCGCAAGCGCGCTTGATGTACTCCGGGGTTCCGTTCAAGCCCCACCCGCCGCCGGGACCGCGGGTGTGCCCCCCTTTCGTGGCCACCAGCACCTCCGACGCATCTCCCGACCACGTCGCCAGACCCTTGGCGATGATGCGCTCGTTGTGGCCGACCTCGTCTGCCCCCAGGCCATAGGCGTCGGCGGTATCGATCAGCGTGATCCCGAGGTCGAGGGCCTGATGGATCGTTCGTAGGGAGCGATCCTCGTCGGGCCGACCTTCCACGGACATCGGCATCGCCCCGAGGCCGATCGCCGAAGCCTTCACGTTTCCGATCGTTCGGGAATCCATAAAAGCGTCCTTTCCGAATCCTGGTTGAATAACGATGCCACATCGCTTCGATCGAGCAACTCCTCCCACGTACCCGATGGAGCAGACATGAAGCAGCTGACGCGCGACAACCTCCGCCATATCGCGTCTTTCTTCCGGTTCGGCAGGAACCCGGCCGCCGTCGTCTACGACAGCATCGGCTCGGATTTCTTCCTGGCCCCCGCTCCGGGCTGGTTGAACCTGGGCCTCTGGGAGCGGAGCGATCGGCCCCACGACGGCTTGACGGCGGTGCGTCGCCTGGTGACCGTGCTCGCCGAGGACCTTCCCAAGGATGGCGTGATTCTCGACGTCGCGAACGGGTTGGGGGCCCAGGACGAAGTCATCGCGGAGGTCGCCCGGCCCCGCCAGCTGACCGCGGTCAACATCACCGAATCTCAACTCCAAGCAGGGCGGGAGCGCCTACGCGCGGCACGAGCCGCGCCCGTCAACGGCGACGCGACCCTCCTGCCGTTCAAGGACGACAGCCTCGACGGGATCATCAGCGTGGAAGCTGCTTTCCACTTCCCTTCCCGGGCGAGGTTCTTCCGCGAGGCGCGCCGGGTCATGCGGCCGGGGGCGGTTCTCACCATGTCGGACGTGGGGGCGGAGCGGATGCCCCGAACCCCCGGCGAGATCTTCGCGGGGATCCTGAACCTGAGGATCTGGGGGCTGAGGGCCTCGAACATGAAGTCGGCGGAGGACATCGCCCAGATGGCTCGCGAGGCCGGCTTTGAAGACGTGAGGGTACGGCGGGTAACGTCCGCGGTCATCGGCCCGGCGATCCGCTTCTTTCGGCTGAAACTCGATGGAAACGAGGAGGCGCCGGTGCTCTACCGGATCGGATCGAGACTCCTGCTGCGACAGTGGGAGATGCTCGCGTGTCGCCGCGTTATCGAGTACATCCTACTGACGGCGAGATGACGATCGGGGGTCTAGAGGCGGCCCAGCGCCTTCATTCCGCTCTCGATCCCCGACAAGACCCGATCGACCATCTCGGCGGTGGCGGTGCGGCCCATCAGACCCACTCGTATCGCTTTGCCCATGGTCGGATCGAGACCACCGGAGATCATGATCCCCTCCTTGTCGAGGACGTACTTGACCAAGGGCGCCGGGTCATCCACCCAATTGGCGACGACGAGGTTGGCGCCGCAACCCGGTTGGGGTATCGACTCGAGTCCTAGCGCGCTGAGGCCCTCTCCGCAGCGTCGCGCCAGAGCCGAACGGCGCTCCACCCACTCGGTCAAACCCACCTCGAGGATCCGGCGCAGACTGGAATTCAGCGCGAGCACCAGATTCGTCGGCATCGTCACAGGGTGCGGATGCCACGAGGCCCACTCTTCTCGGTACTTGTCCCAGGTTCTCAGATCCAGGTACCAGGAACCCGGGGGCTTGCTGCGGGCGAGGACGCGCTCCCGGCCGCGTTCCGACAATGCGAGCACGCCGAGGCCGGGCGGCGCCTCCAGCCCTTTTTGAGTCCCGGTGACCAGCGCATCCAAGCCCATGGAGTCGACCGCGGCGAGCTCGCCCCCGACCGACGCGATCCCGTCCACCATGTAGAGCGCCCCCGCGTCCCGGGCGACCTTGGCTATCTCTTCTATGGGGTGGCGCACGCCGGTCGCGGTCTCGACGTGAACCGTGATCACTCCATCCGCGCCGTCGACCACGTCGGCGATGCGTGCGGGATCGATCGGAGCGCCCACCTCGACCGGAACGACGACCGTCTCGAGTCCGTGCGCGGCGGCCAGCTCCATCGAACGCGTCCCGAAGAATCCCGTATCCGCAAGCACCACCTTCTGGCCCGGCTCGAAGAGGTTGAGGACGCCGGCGTCCAAGCAGGTGGTTCCGGTGCCGGGTATCAGGTAAGGCGTGACCGAAGCATCCATCATGCGCGATAGCAGGTCGAGGGTGTCGCGATGAAGCTCCGTCCAGACGTCGCCGTAATGAGCGATCACCTGGGTGCCCAGTACCTCGAGGTCTTCCTCGTGCAACTCACCGGGACCGGCGATCATCAACTCTGGCATATCGGGAAGCTTTCGAGGGTCAACCGGCATGGAGCGATGGTAACCCCGAAAGCTACGGATCAGATGGTGCCCGGCCGCATGGGAAGGATCTATCCGTAGGGTTTCTCTCTGGTCCGTTCGATGTCGCTGGGACGCGTTACGACTTTCGCCTTGTCGTCGGCCACGTTGTTCGAATCTCGCAACGGATCCGGTCCCGAAGCCGCGCGGTGGATCCACGCGTTCTGCCGGCCCTCCTCGCGTTCGCTGGCGGAGTACCCCTCTTTGTTCTCGTCCGCGGTGATGTCAGTCTCGTCCGGGGTCACACCCTCCCCCGTCTTCTCATCGGAGCTCAATCCGGCAACACCTCGATCCCATGGTTGTGCGTCCCACGATTCTGCCACGGGATTCGTTCGGCGGACCCGGCGCCGAACTCTTGGAACTCGATCCATTCGGCGCGAGGCCGACGCCAGTTCTTCAGAGGTGTCGCAGTCAGATAAAGCGCGAGATGATCTCCACGAGGGTGTCGACGTCGTACGGCTTGAGAAGGACCTCCTTAGCGCCGCGCTCGACCAGCTCCGCAGAGCCTTCCTTCTCACCCGTCACTATGACGACGGGGATCTTCGCCGTCGTGGGATCGACGCCGAGATCCTGCAGAACCTTGTCGCCCGACGACGAGGACAGGTTCCGATCGAGCAGGATCAAGTCCGGTCTCTCGCGAGAGGCGAGCTCCAAACCCTCTCCTGCGGTCGCGGCGGCTACGGCCCGAACCTTCGGAAGACGGCGCGCGACGATCCTCTGGAGCAGTTTTCGGTTCGCGAGGTCGTCATCGATATAAAGGACAACCGGCCTCCGTTTGGGAGACATTCCTTCGCCCCTTCTCTCCGACGATCGACCTCCCCGAGTCGACCGTTTAAGTATGGCCCAACCGGTAGATATGTAAGAAGTAAATGTAGCCTCAACGTGGCGCCGGAAATGTCCGATAACGAACCCAGTACCGAAAACCCCTTCTCGGGTTGGGACCGGGGGATCGTGGGCAATACCATCTTTTGGAGATCATGAAAAAAGGCGACGTCATCAATCAGCGCTACGAGCTGCTGGACCCCCTGGGTTCGGGCGGGATGGCGTTCGTGTGGTGTGCCCGCGACGTTCGGCTCGACCGGTCCGTGGCCGTCAAGCTCATCGCTCCACAGTTCGCCGAGGACCCGGAGTTCCTGGTGCGCTTCTTCTCGGAGGGGCAGAGCGTGGCCCGCATCAACCACCCCAACGTCGTCTCCGTCCTCGACTTCGGCGAGGTCGAGGGCCGCCCCTTCCTCGTGATGGAGTACGTGCCCGGCGGATCCTTGACCGAGGTGTTCGAGGGGCCGGTCCTGCCGGAGCGTGCACTGGAGCTCGTGGCGGAGGCCGCTCGCGGAGCGGGGGCCGCCCACGCCCTGGGCATCGTCCACCGCGACATCAAGCCGCCCAACATCTTGATCACCGAACGCGGGCAGGCGAAGCTGGCCGATTTCGGCATCGCTTCTATCGCCGGAGGCGAGAAGCTCACCGCGACCGGGGCCGCCATCGGCTCGCCCCATTACGTGAGTCCCGAGCAGGTGTCCGGTCGACAACCCCTTCCCTCCTCGGACGTCTATTCCCTCGGCGTCGTCCTATTCGAATTGCTTACCGGAAGGAAGTTGTTCGAGCACACCAACGTCACCGCGATCGCGATCGCGCACATCGAGGAGGACCCGGAGCCCCCGAGCGCGACCATCGACGATATCGATCCCGCCGTCGATGCTCTCGTTCTTCGGTGCCTCGAGAAAGATCCGAGCGATCGTCTCCAGAACGGCGATGACCTGGCCGGCGCGATCGAATCGGTGCTGTCGGGTTCGTCCGATCACACGACCTTCCTGATGCCCCCATCGCCGGATGACGAGGATGACGAGTTCGACGATCTGAGTGGTCCGACGGGGCGGCGCGTGCTGGTCGGTTCGGCTCTTGCGATCATCCTGGCGATCGTGATCGGCGTGACGCTCGTCGCCATCAGCGGGTCCCCGGACGAGACCGCAGGAGCCGATCCCACCGGCGGCAACCCGCCCGCCAGCGAGCGACCCGACAAGAAGCAGTCCCCATCCCCCACTGCGAACGACACGACCTCGACGACGGGAGCGGTTCCCAGCGCCACGGTTGACGAAGACGAGGATGACGCCGGGACCGGCGGGGACGCCGGGACCGGTGGAGGAACCAACGGCGGCGGCGGGACCAATGGCGGCGGCGGGCAGCCGACGCCGGCCCCCAGTCCGGTCGAGTCCGTGGCTCCCAGCGAGGTCCCGTCGCCCTCGCCTACGGAACCGTCGGAGGCAGAGACCAGCACTTAGTCACGGCCCCTTCCGGGACCTGATCCTGTACCGGGATGCGGTAGAACGCTTTGCGGGGCCAATCGGTCGCAACACGGCGGACCTTCCCGCGTAGCTTGCACCGGTTCAGAGCGAGCCCCGCGTCCAGCGCGCGCTCCTCGATACGTTCGATGAACTCGCTCACCCTGCCCCGGCTGGGCTCGCCCACCCAACCAACGTCGACGCCTCCGGTCCACGCGGTGAAGCGATCGGTGAGGGCGCTCCACGGCCCTCCGGTGCGACCAACGGCCATCGCCGCGGCGGCCGTTTCGTTCGGCTCCGGGCGGGCCCCAATGTCGGTCACCTCGATCTCATGGCGGCCGACCCCTCGCGCTCCGAACACGAGCGGTTCTGAAGCGAGAAGCTCGGTGCGTTCCCGCAGCAACTCGCTGGCCCCGAGCCGCGTCAAGCCGGCCACGTCGATGTCGCCGTCCACGGTGACTCCGTGATGCACCCGACCGGCGCTCAGCCCGAGCTCGACGATCAAGGCGTAGGTGAGGAGGCCCACGATGACCATGCCGTACAGCAAGGCGCGGGAGGGGCGCGAGATGTTCATCCCCCTGATGCTACGCGGCTAGGAGTCCATTCCTCCGCATGTGTCCGGGGCCCACAGCCCACGTTCGGCCGCCCGGGCCTGTCGCTCCAGGTCGAGCAAGAGTTCCGCATGCCTGACGTTCGGTTCGTAGATCAGGGTTTTCGCGTAGCCGTTAGCGACGAGCCGGGCGTTGGCGAGCTCCTCCTCCACGTAGACGTACCGCAAAAGCCGCCCGTATCCGTCCACCTCCTCGACATCGTCGACGAGTCGTACCTCCCGGCCCTCGAGCAGCGCGGTCGCCGCATCGGAGGCCTCCGGACCGAAGCACTCCACGGGTGAGTCCGGCTTCACCGACTCGGGGGTGTCGATCCCCAGCAGCCGGATGTCATAGCGGCGTCCCACCTCCGCGCGTCCGGCGCCCGCACCCTCGATACGAGCGGTGATCGTGACCTCGATCGTGTCGCCGTCCACGACCCGGGTCACGCGCGCCGACTCGTACCCGCCGGGCTCCTCACCGAGGGTCGGCGGCGCCTGCCGGGTGAGATCCACCGGCTGTGAGCACGCCGTCAGGGCGAGAGCCGCGCAGGCGGCCGCGAGAACGCGCATCCGCCCAGCATGCCCCGGCCACCGAGGGCCGCTGTGACCCAAGCCTCGCGCACCTTAAGGTCAAGTCGTGCTCGACGTGACCTTCATCTGCACCGGCAACCGATGCCGTTCGCCGTTCGCCGAGGTCGCTCTCCGGCGATTCGCCGGCTCGCTCCCCCTCCGCGTCACCTCGTGCGGAACGCTCGACCTGGCGGCCGCACCCTCGACCTCCGAGATGATCTCGGTCGCCCGCGCCCACGGGCTGGATCTCGAGTCTCATCGCTCGCGGCATCTGACCGAAACGGATCTCCAGAACGCCGACCTGATCCTGGGCTTCGAGCTCGAGCACGTGGCCGCCGCCGTGGTGAACGGCGGAGCCCCCGCGGCCAAGGTCCTCCTCTTCAAAGAGGTCGTCCGGCTCCTCGAAACCCTTCCTCCCTCGCCCGAGGGAGATCCGGAGAGCCGAGCTCGAGCCCGGATAGCGCGGGCCGCGGAGCTGCGCTCGTCCGCCCATACTCACCGGTCCGGCGAGGGCATCTCCGATCCCTTCGGGCGCTCCGACCGCGTCTACGCAGAGACGGCCGAGTTGATCCAGGACCTCTGCCGGCGGCTCATCCCGGGCCTGTTTGGAGTCGAGGCGCTCCCACACCAGACCTGACGGTCAAGTCCTGCATGGTTACGTTGTCTCCTAAGCCCGGCATCGCCGGGCGCGCACGGAGGAGAGGGAGGAGGAGGTAGAGATGAAGGTTCGATCCCTGGAACAAGTGGGAATCAGCGGCCTCTTCGCCGGCCTCCCGCGCTACGACTCGATCGACGCCGGCTCCGGCTGGCTGGCGGCGCTGCAAGACGTGTCCGCCGACGAATTCCTCGAAGGCGGCGCCAGCTCCGCAGATCTCGTGCTGTCCACCAGCGGCCTGTCCCGCTAGTCCCCTAAGCGACCGGCTGCCGCGCCGGCGGCCTCGCAACGATCAGAAGAGCTCCTCGATCCCGTTCACGACATCCCTGCGATCCTTTCGCGCCTGTCCGTCCCCGCCCGCCCCGTAGTTCGTTCCGGGCTGGCGGGTAACAGGGAAATAGGCTCGTTCGTCGAAGTGATGGGGATGGGATCGAAGCGGAGGGCGCTGAGCTGCCTAGTCTGCGTTGCGATTGCGATGGTTCTCGCGCCGTCCACGTCCACGGCTCAAACCCCGGGAGAGCTCCTCGGAGGCGTGAAGCGTTCCGTAGAGGCGGTCGTCCTCACCGGCAGTCAACTCGGCGATTGGTCGCGCACCCCGGCGATCGGCATCGGACACCCCTATCCCTCGGGAACCGAAGGGAGCTTCCGGGACGCCCACAACGGAGAGTTGTCGGTGCCTCCGTCCAACGACGCTGGGGTCGCCGTCGACGGGGTCGCTGCGTTCCGGTGGACGGGACGAGCCTTCCGCGAGGTGCCCGTCCAGATCGACGAGCGCTTCCCCTACTTCCTGGCGAACGGCCGTTCCGACTTCGGCGTCTACTCGGGCACCGACAAGGAGCTGACCTACGAGTGGGACGTCGAAGCCTGGAAGAAGACGGCCGGACGATGTCTCGCCCGGTATCCCTCCGATGACGACACCCTGATGCCCGGGTTCCCGACCCAGGACCCGGTCCGGCGTCTGGACGACGACGACGAGCTCTCCTTCATGGCGTCGGATGCGGGCGCACGAGCCCCCGCCGGCACCGCGCCGCACGGCCTTGCCACCCGTCGCTACAAGATCGCTCTAAAAGACCCGCTTGCCCCGGAGCGCGACAGGTATATGTACCTGTTCCTCCGCCCGGGTGGCTCGAGCTTCGATGCCGGCGATGGCTACGTCCGCTACCAACGACGCGCGAACGCGGATCAATGGATCGACAAGGACAGCTTCGCACCCGACGATCCCGAGAAGCTTGGAACCTCGAACCGCGGGTACGGGCCCAACCTCGCCGGGACGGTTTGCGACCCCGATGGAACGGTCCGTCAGAGCGACGACCGTTTCCCCCGTGATGGGGCGACCGTAACGACTCGCTCGTACAAGTGGAGCGCGAGTGGACGGTGGATGGTCCGCGGGATGAGGGTCCGGAACGCGGCTTCCGGTCGCTTCGGCGAGGACTTGATCGATCGTTGGAAGGGACGCGCGTTCCAGCAGAGTCCGGACTCAGACATCTCGGTGGTGGGATTCGAGGACGAGCAAGTGAACTGGGAAGGGAATTCGGCCCTATTGGGCGAGCTGCGGGGCCCGGTGCGGGCGATCCGGGAGGTGTGGGGAGCCGACTCCGGGACGAACGTCACGAAGACGGAGTATTTCTATCGCGACCACATCGTTTACCGGTATCACCTGCGGGTACACCCGATCCCCCCGGACGGCCTCTACACCTCGTGGGACTACAACCACGACGCGGTGGCGACGTATTTCAACGAGGTGAAGACACAGGGGGTTCCGATCGACGGTCACAACGACGACATCGGACAGGTAGACAGCATCGAAGGTATCGGCCAGGCGAACTTCGACGCACCCGACCCCACGCACTCGCGTCCGCTCGTGTTCCTGAGCTGGGAGCAGGTTGCGGGTGAGGCGGGAAACGGCTCACTCGTCTACATGTTCCAGCTCAACAACGTTCAGGGATTAGAGAACCCGACGATCGCGCCTTACTACCGAGACGACGCTTGCTTCGACGACGGAACGGGAGACGACCCCTCCGCGCGCGCGCGGCCGGGTGAGGCACTAAGCGATACACCTCAGGAATATCGGGATCGCCCGTGCTACACGAACGCGCCGGATGGATACCAGGGCCCTTACCGGCAGGGCGCCTTCGGAGCCCACGGCATCCACTATCTGTTTCTCGGCGATACGGACAACGGCACCGTGCCCGAGTCCCTCACCGAGATCGACGGACAGCAGTTCCAGTGGGCGGCGAGGACGGACGCCCCCGGAAACGTCGGGGACCGCTACGCCAACACGGCCAAGGCCCCCCTCGTTCCGCTCGCCACGGCACAGCCCTAGGGGCCGGGCCGCGACCCCGTGAGTCCCTCGGCTCCGGGTCGTCGCGGCCCGAGCGATCAAACGACTAGCCCCAGGGCCACTTCGCCGCGGCGGCCAGCCACAGGGTTCCCAGCGTTCCCGCCAGACCGGCGAGCTTCGTGACGCGCGTCATCGCACCTCCCTTCGTCTTCGTTTAACTTGTGGAACGCTGAGAGTTAATCATTTGGTTAGGTACGCGAGCCGACTTTGCGAAAATCGGCAGTCTTTGCCATTCGGTGCGGCCGGTGGGTTAAGTTGCGTCGGCACACGCGTTAAGGCACTGTTGAAGGGGAGAGAGATGAAGTTAGGCAGGAACCTGAGGCGGTTGCGGCTCCAGCGCGGTCTCACACAGAGACAGCTGGCGGAACCCGCCTACACCGATGCCTACGTGAGCACGATCGAAGCCGGTCGGCGCCAACCCTCTCGCAATGCGCTCGAACACTTCGCTCGCGTACTCGAGGTCACCTACGAAGAGCTGGTCTCGGGTATTGACCCCGGCGTTCCGGCCCAGCTGGAGCTCGACCTCCACGACGCTCGCAAGCTCCTGTCGCAGGGTCATCTCGATCGCTCCCGCGCGGCGTACGAAGCGATCCTTGCAACCACTACCCGATTCGGACTCCGACGTCTGGAGGCGATCGCCGAGTGGGGTTTGGGGATGTGCGACGAGCGGGCGGGCGACTTCGACTCGGCCATCGATCACTACGACGAGGTGCAGAGCATCCTCGGTGCTCAGGATCTGATCGGGGGGGTACAGGCCCTCACCAGCAAGGCCCGCGTTCTCCTCATGGCCGGTGATGTGAGGTACGCGATCCACATCCTCGAGGATCGACTTCAGCGTTTGGTTATCGACGGATTGGGAGACCCCGACTCGCTCGTACGCTTGCACGCATCTCTGGTGGCGGCGTACTTCGAGGCGGGTCTCTACAAGATGGCGCACGCTTCGGCCGGGGAAGCCCTCCGCCTCGCGCCGAAGGCGAACGACCTCGAGAACCTAGCGAACATGAACCTGAACGTGGCCAGAGTGTCCTTGCAGAAAGGCAACATCCCCCAGACGCATGACTTCTTGCGCCGCGCGGAGCTCCTCCTCCGGCAGCTCGATCTGACCGACCAGTTAAGCCGTGCCCATTTCGCCCGGGGATACGTTTTCAGCCGCCAGGGAGACGCGCAAGGCGCCCGGAAGGAGTTCGAGACGGCCCGCGCCATGCTCGAGTCGATAGATAGCCCCATCGAGGGGGCGCGCGTGACGACCGAGCTCGGACGACTGGCGCGGATCGAAGGAGACGTCGACCAGGCGGAGGCTCTGCTCAGGGGATCGATCACCGCGCTGCGCGACGCGGACCCCGCCGAGCTGGGACAGGCGCACCGGGAGCTGGGTCTCTGCTTGATGGGATCGGACGATGCCGGGGCGGAGAAATCCTTCCGCCTGGCGATAGAGCTGTTCGAACGATCGGATGAGACGGTCGAGATGGCCGTGACCTATCGAGCGCTGGGTGATCTGTTCCGGGCGCAGGGTGAGGCCGATGTCGGTTGCGAGTCGTACAGGACCGGCCTTCAGATCCTCGAGCGGGACCTCTAGCCCCACAGCAGAACGCCGGCGCTCGTGACGAGTCGCCGGCGGGAACCCCACCATCGGTGGTGTGTTGCTTCGCTAAAGTGCTTTGCAGCTCTTGCTAGTGCCCCGAGGGATCCTCGGGTCTCTTGCGCTCTGTCAAGGTTATCGGCTTTCGATACCTAGTCCTAGAGGTCCGTACACGACCATTTTCCCAATGGCTCGGACTGACTACTCGCAGCCCCCCGTTGAGGTCCCATAGGGCATGGCCCCCCGGGCCCAAGGCGTAGGGTTGCCGCCCGAGCGAGGCCTTGTTTTCCGAGAAGAGAGGTAGCCACATGCCGGAAGCAGTGATCGTGTCCGCCGTCCGGACCCCCATCGGCCGGGCCAAGAAAGGCTCGCTGCAGGACGTGAGGCCGGACGACCTCGCCGCGTTCGCGGTTCGCTCCGCGGTCGACTCGGTGCCCGATCTGGACCCGGGCGAGATCGTCGACGTGATGATCGGCTGCGGGTTCCCGGAGCAGAAGCAAGGGATGAACCTCGGCCGGCGGGTCGCGTTGCTCGCCGGGCTTCCGGAGCACGTTCCGGGCACCACCGTCAACCGCTTCTGCGCCTCCTCCCTCCAAACCACCCGGATGGCGTTTCACGCGATCAAGGCCGGCGAGGGTGACGTGTTCGTGGCGGGCGGCGTCGAGTCGATCAGCCAGGTGGACGGATACCCGAAGGATCTCGATGAGCTCCACCCGAAGTTGTTCGGCGACGACGCCGAGATCGCGAACGTCTACATCCCGATGGGGATGACCGCAGAGAACGTGGCGGAGAAGTACGACGTGTCGCGCGAGGACATGGATGCCTTCGCACAACGCAGCCAGGAACGCGCCGTAGCGGCCCAGGAGTCCGGATTCTTCGATGATGAGATCACCGCATACACGAAGGAAGACGGCACGGTCGTGAGCCGAGACGACGGCCCCCGCCCCAGCTCGACCCTCGAGAAGCTCGCGTCGCTGGATCCGGCGTTCAAGCCGGGCGGAGCCGTCACCGCCGGGAACTCCTGTCCTCTGAACGATGGAGCTGCCGCGCTCGTGATCATGAGTGACGAACGCGCCAAGCAGCTCGGCGTAAGTCCGATAGCCAGGATCATCGCCTCCTCCGTATCCGGCGTGGCCCCCGAGATAATGGGAGTGGGCCCGATCGAGGCGATCCGGAAGGTGCTCAAGCAGGCGGACATGTCGATAGACGACGTCGACATCGTCGAGCTGAACGAAGCCTTCGCCGCCCAGGTCCTTCCCGTGTGCCGCGAGACGGGGATCGATCCTTTCTCCGAGAAGCTGAATCCACACGGGGGCGCGATCGCCCTGGGGCATCCCTACGGGATGACGGGCGCGCGGATCATGTGCACCTTGCTGAACGACCTGACGGCGGCCGATGCGAGGATCGGATTGGAGACCATGTGTGTCGGAGGCGGGCAGGGTATGGCGATGTTGATCGAACGCCTCTCGTAGACGCTCGAGCAACTGCCGTGGCTGCGCACCCCGATCCGACATACGTTGTGCAGATGCTCAGGGTTACGACCGGAGTCGCGTGACGGACTCGGCCGATACCCGCGCCACTCTGGCCTCCCTCGGGATCGGCCGGCTCTTCGAGTTCATCCCGGATGGCATCGTCGTGGCCGAGCTCGAGTCCGAGACGATCCGGGCCATGAACCGGGGGGCCGAGAGGATCTTCGGTTACCCGGCCGAGGAAGCTGAAGGCATGCCCCTGGAGCTTCTCGTCCCTGAACGCCTACGAGGCGCGCATCGCGGCGGCATCGCGGCGTACCGATCGAGCGGTAGCGGTCGCATCATCGATCAGGGTGACCCCGTCGAGCTCCCGGCCCTGCGCCGCGACGGAAGCGAGATCACCATCGAGCTGACGTTGGGGCGGATCACCTCGACCGAGGTGCCGGGAACCTTCGCGATGGCGCTCATCAGAGACGTCAGCGATCGCAAGAGGCTGGAAGCCTTCCGGGATGACTTCATTGCCAATGCGGCACACGAGCTTCGCACTCCTGCGACCGCGCTGCTCGGATTCTCGGAAGTGTTGCGACGGTGGAAGGAGATGCCGGAGGACCGAGTGAACACCGCGGTCGTTGCCCTCAACAGACAAGCCGAGCGCCTGAGGACGCTGCTGGCATCCATGTTGGACATCAGCCGTTTGCGCCGGGGCGCCTTCGAAGTCAGGAAGGAACCTCTCGATCTGACCGAGGTGGTGCGCCTGGCTCTAGAGGCGACTCCGCTCGTCGGAAAGGAGACCGAGATCGATCTGCCCGAGCGCATGATGGTCGTCGGCGACGCGGTCAGGATCGAACAGATCGTGACTAACTACCTCACCAACGCGCAGCGTTACGGCGGAGACACGATCTCGATCCGAGGCACCGCGGCCGATGGAGCCTGGATCCTCTCGGTCACGGACGATGGGCCGGGCGTGCCCCGTCCCCTGGCGGAGAACCTCTTCCAGCCTTTCCACTCGGGAAGTGACGCCACCGCTCACGGCGGATCGGGTCTTGGCCTAGCGATCGTGCGGATGCTCGCCGAGGCGATGGACGGTGTGGCCTGGTACGAACCCGTCGAGCCCCGCGGCGCTCGCTTCTCGATCAGCCTCCCCGCCGCTCCACGATGACGTCCCCCGAGCTGCCGTTCCGCTCCTTTCGCTTGTGCTGGGCACCCACCTCCCGTACCGTCTGGGCTTCATGGATCGGCGAAACTTCCTTCAAGGAGGGGTCGCCGCGACGGCTGCAGGGCTCGCCTCGGGTCTGTTCTCTTCACGTTCTGCCGCAGCGGCGAGGACCCTCGTATACGCGGACCGCTTCAAGCGCTCCGAGCTAAGAGGCTGGGGGCGGGCGTGGTTCTCCCCCCGCCAGGATGCCTACTGGTCCATGCGCCTGGGTCAGGCTCTCTACGAATTGCCGCGTCCTCAGCATGGAGCGGCGGACTTCAGCCCCAACCCCGTCCTGTTGCTCGACCGCGACGTCGGCGACGTCGAGATCACCGGCATGTTCAGCACCGACAACAGAAGGGCGCGCGCGGGCGTATGCGGACGGACCAGCACGTACGACGACGGCTACACCGCCTACTTCGACGGTTCGCACCTACGGATCTCGCGCTACACGTTGCGCGGCGAGCGCAAGCTGGCGAAGGCCCCCTTCCATACGACGCGTGGAGTCATCTACATGATCCGGTTGAGGATCACCGGCAAGAATCCCGTGCGCCTGAAAGCCAAGGCCTGGCCAGCGGACAAGCCGGAGCCACGACGTTGGACGACCTCGATCGTTGACACCGCTCCCGACCGCGTCAAGGGCGCAGGGAGCACCGGGTTCATCTTCATGCACGACAAGGTTCATCGGCGGCCGTTGCGCGTCTGGGTTCACGCGTTCCGGGTTACGTCGGCTGAGGTTCCGCGCATCACCCCACCCGCGATGGCCGTGCAATTCGCAGGCCGAACCGAACGGAGCGATGGGAACACGCATCGAACGCTGCTCGTCTGCCGGTCGAACGCGCCCGCGGAGTCGGTGGAGTTCCAGGTGTCGAACGGTCCAGGTTTCGGCGAGTTCGAGGTCGTCGCGGCTCAGGAGCACTCGGCCGAATCGTGCATCGCGAAGTCGTGGCTCGAGAACCTGGACCCTGGGCGCACCGTCTTCTGGCGCACCCGCACCACTCGAAAAGACGTGGAAGTTTTCGGTCCGGTGCGCTCCTTCCGTACTCCCCCTGCGCCGGGTGGCAGGGTCTCGTTCGCCTTCGGATCGTGCACGAACCTGTGGGTGTCGCACGGCTCTTTCATCCAGGCCGCGGGGCTGGACCCGGATTTCTACGCCCACCTCGGTGATTTCGGGTATCCGGCAACGTGGAACGGATCGGCCATGGCCGCCCGGGCCGATTGGTACCAGGATCGCTGGACCAGGCTGCTTGCGGCGCCGGAGATGGGGCTCATTCACGATCGGGCGTCGTTCGTGATGATGCAGGACGATCACGATTACGGGGGTAACAACACTTGGTCGGAGACGGTGAAACCGTTCTCGGTGGCCGCCTGGGATGAGATAAGCGGCAACGACGGGGCTCGCTGGTTCGACGTTCGGTACGGCGACCTGCACGCGTTCATCACCGACACTCACATCGCGTCGGACGACCCCCAGGCTCCCGATGGTCCAACCCACTCATGTCTCGGCTTCCAACAGAAGGCATGGCTCAAGGAGGCGATGGCCGCGTCCGATGCGCCGGTTCTAGTCGTCTTCAGTACGCGTCCGTTCTGGGGGGCGGGCGCCGGGCCGGGGTGGAAGAACTCGTTCGCCCACGAACGGGAGGAGCTGTTCGCGCACTTCCATTCCCTGCAGACCCCCGGCCGGCGGGTCCTCGCTCTCACCGGCGACGCCCACGCCCAGTTCATAAGCCGGCACCCCGCCCCGG
Source organism: uncultured Actinomycetes bacterium (assembly GCA_963777015.1). Taxonomy (GTDB): domain Bacteria; phylum Actinomycetota; class CADDZG01; order CADDZG01; family WHSQ01; genus JACCXF01. The sequence continues at coordinate 321,155 of CAVZOQ010000002.1, read as the reverse complement.
AACCCGACGGGGAGCCGATCTACGAGTTCTGCTCCTCCGGAACGGATCGCGGGGACACGACGACCAGGGGGCGGCCGATGCAGGTGGATGTGGCCGGGCGCGTCGATCCGCAACGCTCTCGGAAGCTGGCTCACGCCTTCGGCCACGTCGAGATCTCCGACGGGCCATCCGGTCGAGTCGTAAGGCTCCGGTGCATCTCCTCCGAGACGGGGGAGAACCTCTGGGACCACCTGGATCTGGCCCTCTAAGTTTGGACGGGGGCTCTCAGGGCAAACATCCTTTCAGCAGGTCAACCCCCAACGGGGTCGACCTGAGTAGGTAGGGGTAGAGTTCTGCCCTGTCCAGGGGTTACGAGCCAAGGGGGCGTGTCTTGTCCGAGATCTCGATGAACGACGTCACCAAGCGCTACGCGGATGGCACGCTCGCGGTCGAGGATCTCAACCTCGACGTCGAGGACGGCGAATTCATGGTCCTGGTCGGACCTTCCGGGTGTGGGAAGACGACCGCCCTGCGCATGATCGCCGGCCTCGAATCGATCACCGAGGGCGAGGTCAAGATCGGCGACAAGGTCGTCAACGACGTCCCTCCGAAAGACCGCGACATCGCCATGGTCTTCCAGAACTACGCGCTCTATCCCCACATGACCGTGCGCGACAACATGGCGTTCGGACTGAAGCTTGCCAAGACCGACCAGGGGGAGATCAACAAGCGGGTTGAGGAAGCGGCCCGGGTCCTAGGTCTCGAGGAGTACCTGGACCGGAAGCCCCGAGCCCTCTCCGGTGGACAGCGCCAGCGGGTGGCCATGGGTAGAGCGATCGTCAGGAATCCCCAGGCGTTCCTCATGGACGAGCCGCTCTCCAACCTCGACGCCAAGCTCCGCGTGCAGATGCGGTCCGAGATCTCGCGCATCCAGAGCGACCTCGATGTCACCACCGTATACGTGACGCACGACCAGGTCGAAGCCATGACGATGGGCGATCGCGTCGCCGTAATGCGCAAGGGCGAGCTCCTGCAGGTCGGGTCCCCTCCCGATCTCTTCTCGAACCCGAAGAACCTCTTCGTCGCCGGCTTCATCGGAAGTCCGTCGATGAACTTCGCGATGGCCACGGTCGAGAAGAGCAACGGTGGCTATGCGATCAAGCTCGGGGACCAGTCCGTCAAGGTCGACCAAAAAGTCTTCGAGAAGCGTCCCGCTCTCGAGAGCTACGCCGGTAAGGAGATCATCCTCGGGATCAGGCCGCAGGATTTCGAGGATGCGTCCCTCTCGGAATCGCCCGAGGGCTCGCACCTCAAGGTGAAGATCGATCTCGTGGAGCGTATTGGGACGGAGACGCTGGTGCACTTCCAGGTCGACGCGCCCGTTGCGCTGACGGAGGACATGAAGGAGCTTGCCGCCGACGTCGGCAGCGAAGAGCAGCAGCTCGAGCGCAAAGCGAAGGAGGGTTCGAACGATTTCGTCGGCACCCTCAATCCCAAGACCAAGGTCTCCGAGGGCGACAGCGCCGAGCTGGCGGTCGACTCGACGCAGCTGCACTTCTTCGACCCAGAAGACAGCGCCGGGATCTACGACCAGAAGTAGGCCCCCGGCAGTGGAGGAGCTGCAGGGGGCTCCCCAGAGCTCGTGGCCGAGGGTCTACAAGCAGCCCCTGCAGGTGCCTCTTACCGTCGTTCTCCTTCTATTCGCCGCGCAGACGATGTGGAGCGTTGGGCGCATCGTGTTCGCGGGCGGGGACGGCGTCTGGCTGACGCCCTTCCTGGTTCTGATCCCCGGGCTCCTGCTCTATTTCTTCCTCAGGGTCTTCCAGCACGTGACACTCGACCGCGACCTCGTCCAGTTCCGGAGTCGCTTGAGCCGGGTCCGGATGGATCCGGGGGAGATCATCGCCATCGAGAACGACCGCATCGGCCGCCCATCCGTTCGCCATGAGGGGGGTCGCCTCGTCCTGGGCATCGGTGGCAAGCAGTTGCAGAACTTCCTGCGCGACGTGAAAAAGACGAATCCCGCGATACGGCTCGGCGAGCCCAAGCCCGAGGGGGAGCCCTAGCCGGGAGCTCCACCGCCGCCGCGGTCCACCACGATGCCTTGCCACGCACCCAGATCGAGGCGGCCACCCACCGATCGGCCATCCCAGTCGCGCGTCGTATGGATCGCGATACGTCCCTCGGGGGCTTCCACCCGGGTCGGCGCATCCGACAGATTGATCACCACGCGCCATCGGGCCCCTCGATCCCACGCCCATACGCCCTCGGGGGCGCTGACCGGCTCGTAGGATTCTTGCGTCGGGCCGCCCACCTCGCGCCGGAGAGCGATGAGGTCGCGCGTCAACCACAGCACCGAGGCCCGATCGTCCCTCTGAGCGGACACGTTCGTTCGCCGTTGATCGCCGAGGGGCAACCAGGTGTCGACGCCCGGTTCGGTGAAGCCCGCCCCCCGTTCGGCGGTCCACTGCATCGGGGTACGGCAGGCGTCCCGTCCCTTGCCTTCCGGCCAGAATCTCAGTCCAACGGGATCCTTGAGGTCTTCGTACGCGATCTCCGGTGCATCCATGCCGATCTCGTCGCCGTAATACAGGAACGGCGTACCTCGGATCATGAGTAGGAGCATCAAGACACAGCGGACCTTCGCGTCGTCCCCCTCGCACCACCGCCGCACGAATCGACCGACGTCGTGGTTCGAACCGGTCCATACGGGCCAGCTTTCTGGGGGGATCATCGACATCGTCTTTTCGGCGGTCTCGCGGATGGTCTTCGGATCGAAGTCCACGTGAATGAACGGGAAGTTGAACGCGAGATTGAGCTCGTCGTCCTGTCCATAGAATTCGACCAAGCGCTCCAGATCCAGTACGTAGGTCTCCCCCACCAGGATCCGATGCGGGTCGTACTCATCCGCCAGCTTTCGCCATCGCTTGAGAACCTCGTGCGTCTCCGGCCGGTTCATGTTGTATTCGGGGAGCTGGCCTATCCGCTGATAGAAGTCCGAATCCTCGTCGGTGGTGAGGGTGTTGTCGCGCAACTCCCGGTCTTTCACGATCGCGTGACAGACGTCGATGCGGAATCCGGCCACCCCTTTGTCGAACCAGAATCGGAGGATGTCGTCGAACTCGTCACGGACCGCTTCGTTCCACCAGTTGAGGTCGGGTTGATGGCGAAGGAAGTTGTGCAAGTAGTACTGGCCCGAGCGCTCGTCCAACTCCCACGCCGGCTCACCTCCGAAGACGCTGATCCAGTTGTTGGGAGGAGATCCATCGTCCTTGGGGTTGGCCCACACGTACCAGTCCCGGTAGGGCGCTTCCCTGCCCGAGAGAGCGTCCTGGAACCAGGCGTGCTCATCGCTGGTGTGATTGGGGACGAGGTCGAACAGCACGCGGATACGTCGCCGCCCCGCTTCCTCGATCAGATCCTCAGCGTCCTGGATGGTTCCCAGGTCCGGATGGATGCCCTTGTAGTCGGAGACGTCGTAACCCCAATCCTTGTCGGGAGAGGGCGTGACCGGGTTCAACCAGATGCCGTCGATCCCCAACCACGCCAGGTGATCGAGCTTGGCGATGATGCCGCGCAGATCCCCCACGCCGTCCCCGTTCGAGTCCGCGAAGGAGCGCGGGTATATCTGGTACAGGACGCCATCGCGCCACCATCGGGCGCCCTCGTCGACCATCGGTGCTCGGTCGGTCAGCCCGTTGTCGCGCCCGCGGTGAGCCCGGAAACGATCCGACGCTGGAAGAACAACACCAGGATGACCAAAGGCAGGGTCATGATCAGAGCCGCCGCCGCCTGGGCGCCGTAGTCCGTCGTATAGATCGTCGCGAACTGCGGGATGATCACTGTGGCGGGTTGCGTGTCCGGTGCGAGCAGGAACGAGTTGGCGAACAGGAACTCGTTCCAGGCGAAGATGAAGGTCAACAAACCGGTCGTGATCACACCGGGCATCGATAGAGGGACCGTCACGCGCCAGAACGCTTGCCACGTCGAAGCCCCATCGACCTTTGCCGCTTCCTCCAGGTCGGCCGGCAACTCTCGGAAGTAAGCCGTCAAGAGATAGATCGTCAACGGCAGCGCGAACAGCGTGTCGGGGATGATCGCGGCCCAGTAGGTGTCGATCAAACCGAGCGTCTGAAACTGCAGGAACAAGGGGGCGATGATTGCGACCGCGGGGAAGAAGGCGATCGCGAGCACCATCGAGAGCAAGGGTTTCCGAGCGAAGAAACTGATCCGAGCCAGTGCGTAGGCGCACAACGACCCGATCACGAGGCAGACGGTCGTAGTGATCCCGGCGATGATCAGGCTGTTGAGGAGCCCCTTCTTGTAGTTCTCGTCCGCGAGGACGGTTTCGTAGGAGATCGGGCAGGTGAACTTCCCGATCAAGGGGAGATCGCACTTTCCCGTCGTGTCGACGCCCGGCCAGACATCGGCCGGAGAGGCCGAGACGTCGGCGGCCGGGATGACGCTCATCCTGAAGACCCAGAACAACGGGGCGAGCGTCATCACCACGAACAGGATGATGAACAGATAGAAGCCGATGGCCGCAAAGGGATTGTTGAATCGCTCTCTTCTCATCGACTATGCCTCCTGGGCCCGGGTTCCGAGGAACTTGATGAACACGAAGGCGATCGCCAGCGAGCTCAAGAACACGAACACCGCGGCGGCGTTCCCGATCGAGAAGTCCGCCTGGGTGATCCGCACGAACTTGAATGCGTAAACCGAGAGGGAATCCAGCTGGCGGTCGCTCATCGACCAGAAGAGGTCGTAGACGCGCCATGCATCGAGCGTCCGGAACAGCAAGGCGACGAGGATCGCCGGCTTGAGCAGCGGCAGGGTGATCTTCACGAACTGTTGCCATTTGGTTGCGCCGTCGACGTGGGATGCCTCGTAGACGTCGTGAGGGATGACTTGCAGGCCGGCCAGGAGAAGCAACGACACGAAAGGCGTCGTCTTCCACACATCGGCGATGATGGCCCCGATGAGGACGGTTGCGTCGTTGGCGAGGATCGGACCTGTGATAAGGCCGACCTTGTCGGCGAAATACGAGATGACGCCCACACGATCGGTGTAGAACAGGCGCCACATCACTCCGGAAACAACCGTCGGGAAGGCCCACGGAACGATCGCGATGGCCCGCGCGATTCCCTGTCCGCGGAACCCCCGGTTGAGGGCCATCGCGATCGCCAGGCCGAACAGGAACTCAAAGAACACGCTCACAACGGTGAAGACGGTCGTGTTCAACATCGCTTGCCAGAACGTCGAGTCCGTGAACATCGTGGTGTAGTTCGTGAGACCCGTGAAGGACGTGCTGTTCGGGAGCACCCTCTGGAAGCTCAACCAGATCGCATAGACGATCGGCCAGCCCGCGATCAGAACTACGACGAGGAGGGTCGGCAACACCATCCAGTACGCGGTGCGCTTCTCGGGGTTCTTAAACTCCTGCGTGAACCGCGACCAGCTACGGCTGAACACGTTCCCGCGCCGTTCGGCCGGGGCACGCTCGACTGCCACGCTCATGCGGCTTCCCCCTTGTCCCTAGTCACGGTTAGAGATCGAATGCTTCCTTGCCGATGTCCGCGAGCCTCTGCAGCTCGTCCTGCAACGTGTCGATCGCTTCCTGAGGTTCTGCATCGCCCTTGAGCACCAGATTGAATTGCTCGGCGAGGTTCAACGACATATCCGAGTAGAAGGGGTGCTGAGGTCTCGGCTTGGCGTTCTGCGTGACTTCCTTCGCGAGCGCGATCACCGGCTGCTCTTTGATCAGCTTCTTGTCCTCGTAGAGGGCGGCGCGAGGTGGAAGGAGCGACGCGTTGATCGCGAACTCCTCCTCGATGGGTTCGGCGGCCATGTATTTGATGAACTCCTTGGCCTCCTCTTTCTTGTCTGACACCTTGTTGACGGCGAAGTTCCACCCACCCAGGCAGCTGAAGCTCTCGTCGCCTTCCTTGGCGACCGGGATAGCGGCGACGCCGGTCTGCTCGGGCTTGATCTCCGAACCGGTCGCCTTGCCACCGAGGATGGTTCCGTAGACGAAGGGCCAGTTCCGCATGAACACGGCGTCCCCGAGGATGAACGCGGTCATCGACTCCAACTCCTTGTAGGTCGAGACCGCTTCCGGCGCGACGCCCGACTCGACGTGGCTGCGATAGATCTCGAGCCCCTCGGCGGACGAGCCTTCGGCGATGATCACTCGGTTCGGATCGTTGGGATCGAGGACGTCGCCTCCCGCGTTCCAGATGTACTCGAGACCGTTCACGGCCCCGCCCTCGTACTCCGCGCCCTGGCAGATGAACCCGAAGGCGATCTTCTGATCGGTGGTGACCTTGTCGGCCATCTCCTGCATCTCGTCCCACGTCTTGGGAGGTTCGCTGAAGTTGCTCTTCTCGAGCAGATCCTTGCGGTAATAAAACATCCCGGCGTCGGTGAACCAGGGGACCCCGTAGATCTTGCCGCTGAGGGTGTTCGCCTCGACGGTCGCCGGCAGGAAGTCCTTCCATTCGTCGTCGGTGAACCAATCCGACAGGTCCTCGATCCAACCGTTGGCGCCGAACTGTGGGGGCCAGATGACGTCTATCGACATCACGTCGATGTCGCCTCCGCCAGCTTGGAAGTCGGTCCGGAGCTTGTCGAAGTACTGGCCCGAGTCGGCGGGCATCTCCCGGTACTCGACGGTGATTCCCTTGCCGTTCTCCTTGTTGAACTTATCGATGACCTTGGACACCGTTCCGGAGTCATCGGGCCCGTGGGTGAAGATCAGCGTTCCCTCCGGGACGGTCTCGGCCCCCGTGAACCCCGCTTGAACGTCCGCGCACGCGCCCAAGAGAGACGCTCCTGCGATCCCCGCCCCCGTCAATCTGAGGAACTCACGGCGGCTCATATCGCGATGCGACAGCCTCCTAGACCTCCGTACCCCCATCGGTCCTCCTCCTTGAACTGGTGAGTCCGCGCCTTCCCATACCCGCTTTGTCGGACCTGAACCGTTCGGGTTCTCCTCGATCCATCCGATGGCTGGGTAAGGCTGGGTAAAGATGGCTCGATGACTCGGGTACTCGCCGTCGCCGACGAGGTCGAACCCTCCCTCTATAGCCGGAACCTCCTGCGCCACGAGGTTGACCTCGTCCTGGCCTGCGGGGACCTCCCCTTCGATTACCTCGAGTTCCTGGTGACGATGCTCAACGTCCCGCTCGGGTTCGTGCCGGGAAACCACGACCCCGACCTCTGTCCTCCCGGCGCCATCGACTCGGCGGACTTCACCAGACCCTTCGGCTGGCACTGGGACGACCGCGCCAACAAGGGGCCGCAAGGCTGCGTCAATCTCGACGGCGGGGTCAGGGTGCTGGCCGGGGTTCGCGTCGCCGGCCTGGGAGGCTCGATCCGGTACAGCCCCGGGCCCAACCAGTACACCGAGCGCCAGATGCGGGCCCGGGCCCGGCGGCTTCGGTTGCGGGACATGAGGCGGCGAGTGAAGGACCGCGCTCCCGTGGACGTCGTCATCACCCACGCGCCCCCGCGCGACGTCGGCGATGGAGAGGACCCGGCCCATCGTGGCTTCGCGACCTTCCACACGCTCGTCGCGAAGATGCAGCCGAGGTTCCTCCTGCACGGGCACGTGCACCCGTACGGTAAACACATGGTGGACGGCAAGATCGAAGACACGAGGGTGATGAACGTGGTCGGCCACAAGTTGCTGGAGATATGAGCTGGGACCCGCTGCCGTCGACCTTCGAGAAGGCGCGACGAAAGGAGGCTTACCGGAGGTTCGCCGGGCTCGTCATCGGGAAGCCGAAGCCGGAGCTGCCCGAGTTGGACGACATCAAGAGCCGGATCCGGCTTTTCGACCAGACCTATGTGGGCCTACGACCGATCCCTGTCGCCCGGATCGTGGGGACGGCCGGTCGGAGGACCGATTTCACCAAGTCATGGCTGCCCGCTCGACCCGAGGTGCGGGATCGCTGGGTGAGGCTCGAGAAGGCCTTCCCCGAGGGGGGCTTCCCGCCCATCGTCGCTTACGAGTTCAACGGGTCGTACTACGTCGTCGACGGTCACCACCGCGTCGCGCTGGCGAAGCAGAAGAAGATCGACTTCATCGATGCCGAGATCACTCAACTCCGGGCGCCTTATCCGCTCCCCGAGAACGCCGACATCGGAAAGCTCATCACCGCGGAGCAGGAGAACCTGTTCCTGTCTGAGAGTGGGCTGGAGCGCTCCCGGCCGGACGCCATCATCAAATTCTCGCTGGCACGGGGGTACATGGAGCTGCTCGAGATCGTCAAGATCCACGGCTACCACCTCATGCAGGAGCGCGACGAGGTTTTGCTCCCCGAAGAGGTGTCGGGTGACTGGTACGACCGCGTTTATCTGCCGGCCGTAGAGGCCATCCGCGAGGAAGGCCTCCACGACATCTTCTCCTCGGTCACCGAGTCGGATCTCTTCCTCTACATCTGGCAGAGGAGACGGGCTATCTTCCCGGAGCGCGGTGGGATGACCCTGGAGGATGCGGCTCGGACGGTCAGAGCGGAGAAAGGGGGTGGCCTCAAGCCGAAAGCGCGACGGGCCGCCCGGAGGCTCCGTCCGCCGCCGCCGCCGCCGCCGCCGAAGAAGAACTAGTCCGACTCGCCGCCCTGGGCGCGATCCTCATCCGCAGGTCTTTCGCCGGTGTCCTTCGGCTCCCCCGTGAGGAACGGCGACAGGCGCTCGGAGTCGATCCCGTACTGCTCGATCGCCTCCGTGACCTTCTCGGGTTTGATCGCGCCCTCCTGAGCCAGTGCGGCGAGGGTCGCGACCGTGATGTGCTCGCCGTCCACCTCGAAGTGACGCCGTAACGCCTCGCGACTGTCCGAGCGTCCGAATCCATCCGTTCCCAGCGGAAGGAACCGGTTCGGCACCCAGCGCGCGACCTGGTCGGGCCACGCGGCGATCGAGTCACTCGCGGCGATCACGGGGCCGTCCTTGTTCTCGAGGCATCCGGTCACGTAGGCCTGACGCGGAGCATCCTCAGGGTGCAGCCGGTTCCAACGATCCGCCTCGAGCGCGTCGATCCGCAGCTGGTGATACGACGTGGCGCTCCAGACGTCGGCCGCGACATCGTGATGCTTGGCGAGGAGATCCTGGGCTCTCAGGACCTCCTGCATGATCGTCCCGGAGCCGAAGAGCTGGGCGCGCTGCGCACGCTCGCCTGGGGCCTCCCGGTAGAGGTAGAGCCCTTTGACGATCCCCTCCTCAGCGCCTTCCGGCATCGGGGGTTGCTTGTAAGGCTCGTTGTACGCGGTCAGGTAGAAGAAGATGTCCTGGTCCTCGTCGTACATCTTCTTCATCCCGTGCTTGACGATCTGCGCGATCTCGAAGGCGAACGCCGGATCGTACGCGCGACACGCGGGATTCGTCATCGCCATCAAGACCGAATGGCCGTCCTGGTGCTGTAGGCCCTCGCCGTTCAGCGTGGTGCGGCCGTACGTGGCCCCCACGAGGAAGCCCCGGCCACGTTGGTCCCCGAGTGACCAGATGAAGTCACCGATCCTCTGGAACCCGAACATGGAGTAGAAGAAAAAGAAGGGGATCATTGGCTCGCCCAACACCGAATAGGACGTGCCCGCGGCCGTGAAGGAGCCCATCGAGCCGGCTTCGCTGATGCCCTCTTCGAGTATCTGGCCTTGTTTCGACTCCCGGTAGGCCAGGAGATGCTCCGCGTCGACGGGCTCGTACAGCTGGCCCCGAGCCGCGTAGATCTTGAACTGCGGGAACAAGGACTCCATGCCGAAAGTGCGAGCTTCATCTGGGATGATCGGGACGACGCGCTTGCCGATCTTGTCGTCCCGGAGCATCGAACGCAGCAACCGCACCATCGCCATCGTGGTCGCGACGGGTTGGTCACCCGAGCCCTTGTTGTATTCGTCGTACAGCTCCTCGGAGGGCAGGTCGAGACGGCCCGACGTGACGGGCCGGCGCGGGAGGGACCCCCCCAACTCGCGACGCCGTTCGACCATGTATTGCATCTCCTCGGACTTCTCGCCCGGGTGGTAGTAGGAGGGAACGCCCTCCTCGATGTCCTTGTCGTCGATGGGGAGGTACAGCGTGTCGCGGAACTTCTTGAGCTCCTCGATCGACAGTTTCTTGGCCTGGTGCGTCACGTTCCGGCCTTCGATCCCGCCCCCGAGCGTCCATCCCTTCACGGTCTTGGCCAGGATCACGACCGGGGCGCCCTTCAGCTCGACAGCCGACGCGTAGGCCGCATATAGCTTTCGGTAGTCGTGACCGCCGCGCCTCAGGTTCTTCAGGTCTTCGTCTGACAGATGCTCGACCAGTTTCTTGAGACGGGGATCGGCTCCGAAGAAATCCTTTCGGATGTACTCACCCGATTCCACGATGTACTTCTGGAACTGTCCGTCGACGGTTGTGTTCATCTTGTTGACCAAGACGCCATCGGTGTCGCGCGCCAGGAGGTCATCCCACTCGCGACCCCAGACCACCTTGATGACGTGCCATCCCGCGCCCCGGAAGATGGATTCGAGCTCCTGCATGATCTTGCCGTTGCCGCGTACCGGCCCGTCGAGCCTCTGCAGGTTGCAGTTCACGACGAAGATCAGGTTGTCGAGACCCTCGCGTGAAGCCAGCGAGAGGGCAGCCATCGATTCTGGCTCGTCCATCTCGCCGTCGCCCAGGAAGGCCCAGACCCGCTGTTTCGACGTGTCCTTGATGCCGCGGTGCTCCATGTACCGGTTGAAGCGCGCCTGGTAGATCGCGTTCAGGGGCGAGAGCCCCATCGACACCGTCGGGAACTCCCAGAAGTCCGGCATCAATCTCGGATGCGGATACGACGAGAGCCCTCCACCGAACGCTTCCCGGCGGAACTTGTCCAGTTGCTGCTCGGTGAAACGTCCCTCCAGGTACGCCCGCGCGTAGATCCCGGGGGCCGCGTGTCCCTGCATGTAGACGAGGTCGCCACCCCCATCGGCTTCGTGCCCCCTGAAGAAGTGATTGAAGCCCACTTCGTAGAGTGAGGCCGCCGACGCGTAGGTCGAGATATGTCCACCGATGCCGTCGTATGCCTTGTTCCCTCGGTGCACCATCACCGCGGCGTTCCACCGGATGAACGCCCGGATACGCCGCTCGATGTGCTCGTCGCCGGGGAAGAATGGCTCCTGCTCCGGAGCGATGGTGTTTATGTAGTCGGTGGCCACCATGGCGGGCAACCCGATCTGCCGGGAGCGAGCGTGGTGGAGGACACGATGCATCAAGAACCGGGCGCGCCCTGGGGACCCATCGATCACCTGGTCGAGGGCCTCGATCCACTCCTGTGTTTCATCCGGATCTATGTCCGGAAGCTGATTCATGAAGGCGTCATACATGCGCGTTCTCCCGCCTGATCTATCGGACGGTCCGGCTACTAGCGTAAACCCGTAGGAGCGAAGCTCCGTCGGCGAGTGCGGGCCTCACTCCTCCCGGTTCGCCGCCTCCATCCCATCCTCGGGATCGAGCACCGCGAGATCGAGGAGATCGATCAGACCGAGCAGGTGGCCTTTGTCGACGACCGGCACGCGCCGGATGTGACTCATCGCCATCCGGCGCTGCACCTCGTTGACGTCGGCCGCGGCCTCCACGTACACGGGCGTTCCCCGCTCGAGCTCGCTCCACGACGCGGTCATGAGGTCGGTTCCCTCATCCCGCAGCAAGCGCGCCAGCCATTTCAAGGTCTCCGGCGGGTCACCTTCCCAACGACCGTGAGCGAGGACGTCGCCCACGCAACGAGAGCGTCCATCGTCATGCACGGCGGGCCCCCTGTGCGCGCTCGATCCGTGCGGCCGGCTGACAGCGCGGGCACCGGTAAACCACGCGCTCGAGCCCGGTGGAACCTTCGTGCGTTCGTTCGATCCGGGTTCCGCATCTTCGACACGGTTCGCCCCCACGTCCGTAAACCCAGTGCGTCCGCCCCGGCCTCGTATCCCCGGTCGTGATCTGGTTGCCCGTCACGCGGTTGGCGTAGATCGTCGCCCTCGAACGATCGACGACGCGCGCCGGATCGGGTACCTGGCCCACGGGCGTCATGGGGTCCAGTCCCAGCAGGAAACAGATCTCCGAGCGGTACACGTTCCCGAGCCCGGCCATGACCGTCTGATCGAGCAACGCGTCGCCGATCGGCCGGGTGGGATCCGCGCTCAGGCGACGGGTCGCTTCGTCGGGATCCCAATCCGGACCGAGTAGATCGGGTCCGAGATGGCCGACGACGCGCTCCTCCTCCGACCGGTCCAGCACCTCCACGACCGGAAGGCGGAATCCCACGGCGACGTAGGGCTCGGTTTCGAGCACCACCCGCGCCTCGTGACCGGGTTGCCGCCAACCCTCTCCTCGCGGGTAGATGTGCCAGGTTCCGTCCATCTGGAAGTGCGTGTGGAGGGTGACGTCGTCACCGATCCTGAAGAGGAGGTGCTTCCCGCGGGAGGCGACCTCGTGCATGCTGCGGCCCGAGAGGTCCACCGTCGAGTACCGGGGAACCCTGAAGTCGGTGCGCGTCAACACGCGCCCCCCTAGCGCCCTGTCGAGGCGCGTCGCCGCGAGGAAGACGGTGTCGCCCTCAGGCACGGAGCCTCAGTCCACGCGACGAGAGCTTGAACCCGGCATCCATCAACACGCTGGCGAAGGGGGAATCCAGAACCGACTCGCCGTCCGCGCGTTCCACCGCGAGACGCCCCAGCACGCCGTCGTGGGCTGCAAGGGCAAGCGCGTCGACCGCCGGTTGAAGCCGTTCGGGATCGTCGGCGAACGACAGGATGGTCCGGCCGCCCTTCTCGACGTAGAGGATCAGCTCCCCTCCCGTCAGAACGACCGCAGCGCCAGCCTTCCTCCCCGCGCGGTGTCCCTCGCGCTCGGGCCACGGCAGGGCCGCCCCGTACGGATTGGCGGGGTCCGTTGCGGCGAGCACGACCGTCCCCACTTCGTCGGGCTCCACGTGCACGAGGGAGCGCATGCGGTCGACGGCGCCGGACCGCGCGAACTGAGCGCCGCCGAGCCCGTCGACGAAATACCCGCGGCGAACGCGACCGGCCTCCTCCATCGCCTTCAGTACCGGATAGACGGCGGCGAACCCACCATGTAGGCGCTCGATGTGGAGCGAGCCTCTCGTCACGATGCCGTGGCGCTCGAGCAACTGCTCGGCCGTCGCGACCAGCCTGCGCGTGGGGTCGGTCTCCCTCGGTGCGAGCAGGCTCCACCGGCCGGCCCCGGAAGGTGGTCCCAGCCGAGAGGGAAACCGGGGGCCTCTGCTCCTCGGGGGCCGGGCGCGCGTGCTGCGCCGGCCTCCGCTCACGGCCCGTACCGGCGCCAGCGTGTCGTTCGTGACCCAGCCCGCCCAGACCAGATCCCACAGTGCGCCCAGGAGCTCGTTGTCGTCCGTCGAACCCACGCGCTCGGCGAGCTGGCGGAAGAACGACGCTCCAGATGCGTCCAGCGCGCCCTTAACGGCGAGAGCGGTCTCGCTCAGCTCGGAGTCGACCGGCTCGGGAAGGACGAGCGACGCCCTGTCGGCGGGGGCGAGCACGATCCACCCGTCGTCCGCGCCCAAGGGTCCCGCGCCGGCCCACACGATCTCGCCGGAGGCTCCCAGTGCATCGAGGAGCCCCGGTGTGTACCCGGGAAGGCGCGCGGGCAGCACCTGCCTTTCGAGCGCCGAAGCGGGGATCGGCACGCCCTGCAACTGCTCGATCACCCGGAACAGCTCGTCCGGGGAGGCCGCCCTGGAGGACCCGGAACCGATGCCGTGCCACGCGAGAGAGAAACGGGCCAGGGCCTCCGGGGGCGCCGGCTCGACCTCTTTCCGGAACGCGGCGAGCGACCGGCGCCGGAGTCGCCGGAGCACCTCCACATCGATCCATTCCCGGGCGGTGCCTCCCGGGCGGAACTCGCCCTCCACCACCCGCCCGGCTACCTCGAGGCGCTCGAGAGCCTGCCGGCAGACGGCGGGCCCAAGCCCCAGCCGTGCGCCCGGATCGCCCGGATCGAAGGGTCCGTGAGTGGCCGCGTAACGCCCGATCAGATCGCCGAGCGGATCCGGGACCGACTCGGTGAACGCTCCCGGGATCCCCACCGGCAGTGCCACTCCCAAGGCATCCCGGTATCGACCCGCGTCCTCGATGGCGATCGCCCGCGTCTCGCCGGAGACCCGCACCTCTATCGCGCGGTGGCTGGCGACGAGCTCGTCGAGCCATCCTCCGGCGCGCGGCGGATCGGCCGCTCGTGCAGCGATCTCGGCGGACGTCAGATCCCCCAAAGCTCGAAGCGCGTCGTGAAGTGCGTCCGCGCTGCGGGCCTTCCGATCGCTCGTCAACCACTGCAGCTCGAGCTCGATGTCCGCCAGGGCCGACTCGTCGATGAGCTCGCGCAACTCCTCCCGGCCCATGATCTCGGCGAGCAGTGAGCGGTCGAGCGACAAAGCCTGGGCGCGGCGCTCCGCCAAGGGAGCATCCCCCTCGTACATGAACGCGGTGACGTACCCGAATTGAAGAGAGCTGGCGAAGGGGGACGGCAGGGCCGTCTCGACCTCGACCACCTTCACCTCGCGCCGGGCGACCGCCGACATGATCTCGATCAAGCCGGGAAGATCGAAGACGTCCTGGAGGCATTCGCGGTACGCCTCGAGCACGACCGGGAAGGTTTCGTGCTTGCTGGCTACCTGGAGTAATTGCGCACTCTTCTGTCGCTGCTGCCACAAGGGCGTTCTCGTCCCGGGATTGCGTCGGGGAAGCAGCAGCGCCCGTGCGGCGCATTCACGGAAACGCGAGGCGAACAACGCGGAGTTGCCAACCTGGCCGACGACGAGGTCCTCGACGGAGTCGGGATCGAACAAGATCGAGCTCGCGGGGGGTGCGTCGTCGGCTTCGGGCAGCCGCGCGACGATGCCGTCGTCCGTGTACATGCATTGCACGTCGAGTCCGAGTCGGTCGCGAACCGCCGCTTCGATCGCGAGGGACCACGGCGCGTTGATGCGAGCACCGAACGGCGAATGGACGCACACGCGCCAGTCCCCCAGCTCGTCGCGGAACCGCTCGACGACGATCGTGCGATCGTCGGGCACGGCTCCGGCCGCATCACGCTGTTCCTCGAGGTAGGAGAGAAGATTGCGTGCCGCATTGTCATCCAGCCCCGCCTCGGCGAGCCGCTGCAGGTTACCGGGCTCGTCCCCGCGTCCGAGCTCGCGCATGAACGCGCCGAGGGCTCGGCCGAGCTCGAGGGGGCGGCCGAGCGCGTCCCCGTGCCAGAACGGCATCTTTCCGGGCTGTCCGGGGGCGGGAGACACCAGCACCCGGTCGTGTCCTATGTCTTCTATCAACCAGCTGGAGGCTCCCAGGACGAAGACGTCGCCCGGGCGGCTCTCGTAGACCATCTCCTCGTCCAGCTCGCCGACCCGCGGCCCTTTCTCGCCCGCCAGGAAGACCCCGAAGAGCCCGCGATCCGGGATGGTGCCGCCCGACGTGACCGCTAGCCGCTGGGCGTTGGAGCGGCCGGTTATCAGGCCGGTGGACCGGTCCCAGTTCACGCGCGGCCGGAGCTCGGCGAACTCGTGGGACGGATAGCGCCCGGAGAGCATGTCGAGGGTCGCCTCGAACGCAGAACGCGGCAGCTCCTCGAAGGGGGCCGAGCGTTTGACCATCGCTGCCAGATCGTCGACCGCCCACTCGTCCATCGCGACCGTGGCCACGATCTGCTGGGCCAGAACGTCGAGAGGGTTGCGCGGATAAGCGAGCGCTTCGATCGCCCCCTCTTTCATCCGTTCGACGACGACGGCACACTCCACGAGGTCGCCCCGGAACTTCGGGAAGAGCACCCCGCGACTCACCGCCCCGACCTGGTGCCCGGCTCGACCGATCCTCTGCAGGCCCGACGCCACCGAGTCCGGCGACTCCACTTGGACCACCAGATCGACCGCCGCCATGTCTATGCCGAGCTCCAGAGAGCTCGTCGCGACCACCGCTGGGAGTCGCCCGGACTTGAGGTCGTCTTCGATGATCCTGCGTTGCTCCTTGCTCACCGATCCGTGATGGGCCCGAGCGACTTCTTCCTCGGCCAGGTCGTTCAGCCGTCCACACAAGCGTTCCGCGAGGCGGCGGGCGTTCACGAACACGATCGTGCTCGAGTGGCCCCGGATGAGCTCGAGGAGCCGTCCCTCGACGTGGGGCCACACGCTCGTGCGCGCTTCGGCTCCGGCCGCAGAACCGGTGACCACCTCACCGGTCTCCAGACCCATCTGACTCATGTCCTCGACGGGCACGACCACCGAGAGGTCGAACTCCTTGTCGGCCGGAGGATCCACGATCGTCACCGGTCGACCGCCCCCGAGGAATCGCGCGACCTCGTCGGTGGGACGCACCGTCGCCGAGAGCCCGAGCCGCTGTACGGGATGCCCGATCAGGTGGTCGAGGCGTTCGAGGCTCACCGCCAGGTGGGAGCCGCGCTTCGATCCGGCCACCGCGTGCACCTCGTCGATGATCACCGTGTCGATCGATCGCAGGGCCTCGCGCGCCTGCGAGGTCAGCAACAAGAAGAGCGACTCGGGGGTCGTGATGAGGATGTCGGGCGGTGCCGTTGCGAATCGTCGTCGCTCGTCCGCCGGAGTGTCTCCGGTTCGCACCCCCACCTGGATCTGGGGAACCTCGATCCCGTCCCGCTCGGCCGCCGCGCCGATGCCCGCCAGCGGCGTGCGGAGGTTCCTCTCGATGTCCACCGCGAGCGCCTTCAGCGGGCTGACGTAGAGCGTCCTCAATCGCTCTTTGGGTTCGCGCGGAGGCCCCGCGAAGATCCTGTCGATCGACCACAGGAAGCCGGCGAGCGTCTTTCCCGAGCCCGTAGGCGCGACCACGAGCGCGTTGTGTCCCGAGGTGATCGCGTCCCAGGCCCCCAGCTGCGCGGCGGTGGGGCTCACGAACGCGCTTTCGAACCACGCTCGAGTGGGTGCCGAGAACCGGGTCAGGACCGACTCAGTCATGCCCCCATCATGCCTCGCCGGCGCGCTCATCGGCCCCCCTGTCGGACCCGGCCCCCATGCTCGAGTGACTCATCCGAAGGAGGGTCGCCCCGATGGCCGTGGCCAGCACGGCGGCGGCCAGGATCCCCACCTTCGCCTCATCGACCAGGGACCCGTCCCCGAAGGCCAGGCCCGCGATGAAGATCGAGACGGTGAACCCGATCCCGGCTACCGCGGCGACCCCCGTCATCTGGAACCATCCCACCCCCGTCGGAAGGATCGCCAGGCCCAACCGCTCGGCCCCCCACGCGAACCCGGTGATCCCGACGATCTTGCCGACCACGAGCCCCACCAGCACGCCCCTCGTTACGGGGGAGGACGCCGCCGCTCGCAGGCTGTCGGCGCTCAGCTCGACTCCCGCGTTCGCCAGCGCGAACACTGGTACGACGACGAAGCTCGTCCATGGATGCAGATCGTGCGCGATCCGCTCCGCAACCGAGACTGACGCCTGGGCGCGCCACCGGGCGCGCCGCGCCTCGGCGGCGGACAGCTGACCATCCGCGAGATCGTCTTCCTCGATCAAGAGATCCTGCATCGCATTCGGGTTGAGCGCCCTCACCGGGGTCAATAAGCCGAGGATCACTCCCGCGATGGTCGCGTGCACCCCCGATCGGAGGGTGGCGAACCAGATCGCCGTCCCGATCACGACGTAGATGGGGACCCACCACACGCGCATGGCGCGCAGGGCGACGACCGCGAGCAGTCCGATGGCGGCCATAGCAATGAACGCCACATCCAGCTCGGGTGTGTAGACGAGCGCTATCACGACGATCGCTCCGACATCGTCGACGATCGCCAAGCTCAACAGAAAGACCCTGAGCGACGACGGGATCCTGGGCCCGCAGAGCGCCAGGACCCCGAGCGCGAAGGCGATGTCGGTCGCCATCGGTATCCCCCACCCCTGACCGGCCACGTCTGTCGGGGTCAGGACGAGGTACAGCACGGCCGGAACGGCCATGCCCCCCGCGGCCGCGATCACGGGCATTACCGCTGCCTTCGCGGTGCTCAACTCACCCTCAACGAGCTCGCGCTTGATCTCCAGCCCGACCACGAAGAAGAAGACCGCCATCAGCCCGTCGTTCACCCAGTGCCGCAGATCCTCGACCAGGACCCAGTCGCCCACACCGATCGTCACCTTCGTGCGCCACAGTGACTCGTAGGTGTCGCCGAGCGGAGAATTGGCCCAGACGAGGGCGACGAGAGCTGCGGCGAGCAACACCACGGCGCCCGCGACCTCGGTGTCCAGGAACTCACGCAGCGGCCGGACCAGCAACCGCGGGACGGCGCGATCGCTCGAGATCCAGGATCGTGCGGGGCGATGGTCCGGTGGGCTCATAACACTCCTGTAAGACGCGGGTCGACGACCGCCGACCAGTCTTCCCGGCACACCTGACGCCAGGGTACCCGACCCCTACTCGGGGCGGGCGATGGCCTCCGGCTCGATCGTCCGGCTGTGGGATCCTTCATCGCCGAGGAACGCATAGGTGAGCGTCAACCTGCGGCCCTCGGGAAGGGCTCCCAGCGCCTCGAGGGCGCGTGCGTAGATCGTGAGTTGATCCTCGGAGGTGGGCTCGAAGCGGCGGCCGGTCTTGAAATCCACGATCTCGATCCCGCCATCCTCGGTCACGTACGCCGCGTCGATCCTGCCTCGCACGATCCGGCCGTCTACCTTCATCGAGAAGGGCAGCTCGACCATCGGCTCGCCCGTCGACGGCAGAGTGGCCAGCACGCGGTCGCCGTATCTCTCTTCCCATGCCTTGAGGAGCGCCTCGATGCGCGCCGGCTCCGCAACCTCCGCCGGCTCGTCGAACTCGTTCTCGTCGGGGTACGGCGCCAGCCCCAAGCTCTTCTCCTCGATGATCCGGTGTACCTCCGTCCCGATGCGCCTGGCGGCCGTGGGTCGCTGTGGCAGCGGCCGAGCGAGATCCCACGCGCCCAGTCGTCCCTCGTTCAACAGCGCGAGCGAGGTCACCGACAGGATGTCCGGCACCCTCGGCTGATCGGTCGCGCGGGGCTCTGCGGCAGCCGCGATCAGATCCAGATCCCGACCCTGAGTCTCGACCAACGCGGTGGCGCGTTCGCGCTCGTCGGCCGAGAACGCACCCATCAGCGGATCGATCCGCTCGTGCCCGGCGACGACCGCATCCGCGGCGACGCCCCAACCCTGAGGAAACAGCTCGTCGTGGAGCCCGGTCCGCGCGGGCGGTGGCCATGACCGGCGCTCTTCCATCGCGTCGAACATCGGATTCTCCTCGGGAGCATCGTCACGTTGCACGACGTCGACCAGACCGCGCTCTTCGAGATCCGCGAGCTCGCTCCAGAACGGTGAGGGCCCGCGCGCGCTGTCATCACGTCCGTACCAATGTGCGGCCGTGACCGCCAGGCGTTGCTTGGCACGGGTGAGTGCCACGTAGAAGAGCCTCCGTTCGTCCTCGATCACGCGCTCCCTCACCGCCTTCGTGAACGCGGGGAGCTTTCCTTCGAAGCGCGGCAGGTGGTCCGAGTCCTCGCGCACCTCGTAGGGAAGCTCGCTGTAGCTCGTCAAGGGATTCGATACGCGCGTGTTCGGGAAGATCGCCATCGTCGGCTCACCCGTCCGCTCGCTGATGGCCGACGCGACCGAGGGAACGAAGACCGCCTCGAACTCCAGACCCTTCGCCGAGTGAACCGTCATCAGCTTCACGGAATCCTGATCGGCCGGTTGCGTCGCCTCCAAAGTTTCCTCGGCCGCCTCGGCCGCGTCGAGGTATGCGAGGAAGCTGCGCAGCGTCGCCTCGCCCTCCACCGGTGCGAAGTACGCGACCTGGTCGAGGAAGTTCGAGATGTTCTGGCGCGCCGCGGGCGCGGTTCGAGACGACGATGACTCCAGGGCATCCAGGATGCCGGCCTCATTGATCACGTTCTGCACTACCTCGAGCAGCGGCGCCCCCGATCGCTTCCGCATCGACGAGAGCAGCTCCGAGAACGCGCGCAGCCGACGCTTCGCCTCGGGCCCCAGGTGCTCGATGACATCGAGGTGGTTGAGGGCTTCGGCCAAGGAGTAGCCGACATCCCCAGGCTCCATGTCGTGGGCGGCCTCTTCGTCACCGCCGGCCAGCCGGAGTCGCAGGTCCCAGTTCTGCGACGTCGCCCATCGAGCCAGCAGCGAGAGGTCCCGGTAATGGATGCGCCAGCGCGGCCCCAACAGGATGCGACCCAGCCACCGGTTGGCCCCCGGCTTGGACTCGAGTGCACGCAACCAGGCCACGACCTCGGTGACCTCGGGGGTTTTCAGGAGGCCTCCCAGGCCGATCACTTCGACCGGGATCTCCTTGGCCTCGAGCTCCTGCAGGAGCATGTCCATCGCGGCCTTGCGCCGCACGAGGATCGCCATGTCCTTCCATGCAACGGGTTCCCTGCCCGCGACCGAGACCGTGCCACGCAGCTGCTCGCACTGCCCGGCGATCCATGCCGCCTCGTGTTGCTCCGAGGCGAACAGGCCGATGCTCACCGATCCGGTCTCGTTCCTCGACTGGGCACGCAGGGGATCTCCGGGACGCCGCGCCGGATCGATCGACGACACGACTTCGTTGGCCACGTCGAGGATCTTGGAACCAGACCGGAAGTTCTCGGACAGGGACACCGGCTCGTACCGGACCCCGTCCGAACGTGGGAAGTGGTCGGGGAACCCGATCAGGTTGTACATGGTCGCCCCTCGCCACGCGAAGATCGCCTGCCGGGCATCCCCCACCGCGGTCACAGCGCCTCCCGGTGCGATCAACGCCTGGAGCATGCGGCGTTGCGCGACGTTGGTGTCCTGATATTCATCCAGCAGGACGAACGGGAACCGTTCCCGATACCCATCGCGCACATCCGCATGGCCCTCGAGCACCTCCACCGCTTTCGTGATCTGATCCCCGAAATCGATGCGGCCCGTTCGCTCCTTCGCGGTGACGTAGGCGGCAACGGCACGACACAGCTCTTTGCGTTTCTGCGCGGTCAGCACCATCTTCTCGTCGGCCTTCTGCATCGACAGGATCCGGTCGGCCGCGGCCTCGATATCCGCTACCCCGACCATATGGTCCGCGATCGAGCTCGCCAGGTTCAACGTCTGACCGACGACGTAGGAGGAACGGATCTCGAGCGCATCGAACGGCGGGAGGTCATCGAGGCAACTGAGAACGAGCTGCCACTGCTGTGCCTCGGATAGAAGGCCGGACTCCGGCTCGACCCCGACGAGCAATCCGTTGTCGCGCACGATGCTCGGCCGCGAACGCGTTGTAGGTCTGGACCGTGACGTCCTCGCCGGATTCGTCGTGCAAGACCGCCAGCGCGAGTCGCACGCGCTCCTGCAGCTCGCCGGCCGCTTTGTTCGTGAACGTCAACCCCAGGATCTGGCTCGGGGAATAAGGCTGGTTCTCGAGAGCCCACGCGATGCGCGCGGCCATCACCGCCGTCTTCCCCGACCCCGCACCCGCGATCAGGTAGAGCGGCTCGAGGCCGTGGCTGATCGCCCGCCATTGTTCGTCGGTCGGCTCGTACCCCTTGAGCGCGGCCCGGATGGCATCCGATCGGCGGGGGTCGGTGGTAGAGGCTCGATCGTTCACGCCGGCAGCTCCTTGCCTTCGGACCACAGCGGGCACAACGGCTTGAACTTGCACCACCGGCAATTGGCCTCGGGATTGGGACGGAAGTCCTCGGCGAGGACGCCCTCCATGAGGGCGGGCAATCGCTCCAGAGCGACCCTGGCCTCCTCGGGCTTCTGCGATCGCCGCTGAACGTCGCCCTTCGTCGGAGGCACGTTCGGGTAGATCAGCTGCATGGAGATGGGGTTCCCCAGCGCAGACAGCTCGGGGTCCTCGGTGGCGGCGAGGAAGTAGATCGCGAGTTGCAGCGACTCTCGCGCCTCTTCCCAGGACACGGTCGACTTCGAGGTCTTGTAGTCGGAGATCACGAGGTTCTTGCCGATCGCGTCGACCCGATCGATCCGCCCGGTGATGCGATGCCCCTCGAGCTCGACCTTGAAGCTCGTCTCCGCCACCACCGACTGTCCCGGCTTGAGGTACTTCACGTAGCGGTCGATCATGATCTCGCCTTCGCGGCGGAACTGGCGCGCGATCGCCTTGTTGGGGAAGACCGTCTCGTCGAACAGCTTCTGGAAACGAGCGAGCGCGGCGTCCTGGTTGGTGATCACGCCGGTCTCGCACTCCTCGAAGACCTTGTGGATCCAGGAGCCGAAGGCCATGTTGTGGCTCGATTCGGGATCGAGGCCGAGAGCGACCGAGAAGAGGTACTGCAGCCCGCAATTGTCGTACGTGCCGATGCGCGAGTACGAGGTCCGCAGCTTGTCGGGTGGCAGATCCTCCGCGTCGCCTTGCTGCGCGTGCGGATCGGAAGCTCGCCCTCCGTCCAGTCCCACCGCCACCACCACTCGCTCGGTCGCGCTGCGCTGCAGGAGGGATCCAGGGCGTTGATCTCGCGCGATGCCGTCCAGCGCCGCGACTCGCTCGGCGCGCGCGGCCTTCGGATCCGCGAGCGCACGCCGGTAACGGCCGGCCGCCTCGGTGAAGGTGAGCGGCGGCAGCTCGGCCCGCGCTTCGACCTCTGGCATCTCGCCCGTTAGCTCCTCGATGAACCGGCTGGGCTCGCCGCGCCGGGAGGGCCCGGGTGAAGTAGTCAGGATGCAACGCTTGGTCGCCCTCGTGATGGCGACATAGAAGACCCGTCGATCCTCCATCTCGTTCTTCCGCGCCCGCGCGACGGGATCGGTCTCGTCCAGGAAGTAGGGGTCGAACAGGCCGGTCGCCCGCCGCCCCTTGGGGATGGACCCCTGGACGACACCCGCCACCGCCACCACGGCCCACTCCTTGCCCTTGGCGCCGTGGAAGCTCACGACGTTGACGCCGCCGCGCGAACGCTCCGGAGGCAGCCACGGATCGGATCCGAAGTCGGCCCGCCCGATCGTCTCCAGGTAGTCATCGAACGTACCGCCGCCCCGGCGCCGCTCGACGAAACGACCAAGTGAGCGACTGAAGGCGACCAGAGCGTCCAGATCGCGGTTCGCGGGATCGTCCAGGCTGGTGCGAGCCCGCGCCTGAAGATCGGCGCACAACCGGGACCGGTCCCAGACGACCCAGAAGGCTTCGTCCGCGGGCGAGTCCTTCTTCGCGCGGAGGAGATCGCGCAGTTCGATGAGCTGCTCGATCTTCGCGCGGCATCTGGTCGTCCCAGTCCTCATGTGGACCGGCGTCCACCACCTCCGGAAGCGATCGCCCGGAAACGCGCGCCACTCGTTCGAGCTCGCGCACCGCGGCATCGTCGAGATCGATCAGGGGCGACCGGAGAAGTTGGGCCATGTGCTCGGGATCGGGTTGCTCGGCGAAGGCGAAGATGGCGAGGTCCGTGAAGGACCTCACGATGGGTTCCCGTGCGAGCGGTCGGTCGGGCGCGCTTATCGAGAACGGCACCTCGAGGGCATCGAGCGCCCGCTCGAGAGGCGGAAGCATCGAGCGCGGAGAGGTCAGCAGGATCGCCATGTCCTCGTAGGGAACGCCGTCGGTGAGATGCGCCATCCGGATCGCTCGGGCGACCGACTCGACCTCGACCGCCAGGCTGCCGTAGCGGTTCACCTCGAGCGTTCCCTCGCCGGCGAAGGCGTCCATGCGGTGAGCGCGCGGTCCGTTGCGGCCGATCAAAGATCTGGCCTGTCGGCCCAGCTCGGGACTCAACCGGTATGAGGTGCGAAGCACCACCGTCTCGTGAGCGCCGAATTCCTTCTCGAAGTCGTCCATCCACTCGGGGTCGCCGCCCCGGAAGGTCTCGATCGCCGAGTCCGCGTCGCCGGCGAGAACCAAACTCCGTTCCGGGCCGCCCATCTCGGGCGAGGGCGCGAGGAAGTAGAGGAGCCTCTGCTGCACGAGCGCCAGCTCCTGGCCGTCGTCCACGAGGACGTGGGTGAACTGACGGTGAAGTGCCTCGCGCACGTGGTCGAAGTTCGCGATCAACTCGATGGCCTCGCGCAGGAGCATCGGGTAGTCGATCCGTGAGCGCGCTTTGAGTCGGGCGCGATGGGCCTTGAAGAAACGGATCAACTCGGCCCACTTGGGCCGGTTACGCGCCAGTGCCTCGAGCTGAGCATCGTCCAGCGCGCGCTGCTCGGCACGGATGCAGAAGTCGACGACCTCGTCCACGAACCCGCGGTTCCTGAGCAGCGTCCGGTGGTGCGGCCAGTTGACCGCCTCTTCCTGGTTCAGTGCGTCGCGGACGTCACCCCACTGCTCGGGACTGGTCAGCAGCACAGGGGGCTCCGAGTAACCGAGGTCCGCGTAGTGCCGCGACACGTAGTGATTGGCGAACCCGTGCCACGTATAGACCGGTACATCGCGGACGGCCGCGAGGCCCTCGTCGAACAACAACCTGTGCGTGAGCCGGTCTTGAAGCTCGATCTTCTGAGCGCGGTTGGGGACCAGGAAGAGGATGCGATCGGGGGAGCTGTCCGGCGCGGTGGCCAGCTTCACGAACCGTTCCACGAGGGCCGAGGTCTTGCCCGTGCCCGGCCCCCCGAGGGCGACCATTGGACCGGAGCCATGCTCGACCAGAGCCCGCTGGGCGTCGTCGAGCCGGAGGCCGGCTGGGGCCGTGGAGGGCGTTCCGTTCATGGGGCCAACCTAGCGTGGGGGTGTGACAGATCAGCTACGGAAATCGCGCTCCCGTCGGACACTGAACCTACCTGCCGTCCTCATCTACCTTGGACCGCCCGTTCCCCTACCCCGGGGAGGATTGAGGGCGGCGTCAGTTGACGTGGACGATGCCGCACATCCCGTCGCAGTCTCCGTTGTTCACCGTGGAGTGGATCTTGCACCGGTAGTAGAAGGTGCCGCGGCGGGTGAACTTCTTGGACCTCGACTCGTTGCGGGGGAGCTTCTTGAAGAAGCTCCAGTCGGTGGCTGCGTTCATCGAGGCGATGTTGTGCTTGCGCGGGCTGGGATTCGACCACTTCACGGTGTCCCCGCGACCGATGAACCGGTGCTGTGGGCGCCAGGAGTTCCCGTCGGTGGCCTTGACCCGCACCGTCTCTCCCAGCGAGACGGCGGGGATCATCGCCAGCATGACCCCTCCGACGAACACCGCCACGATGCGGCGTGACCATCTCGATGTCATCCCGCCTCCATTCGACCGTCTCTTACGCATCTCATTGTCCACGAACGCTCACGCTATAGGCGGGGCCCCCACGGCCACAACCGGCGCTCTGGGTACGGCAACGGTCGGAAATCCGCCGTCCGGGCCGCGATCTGACCCATAATCCACTACCCCGCCCCCCAGCGGGTCGGTTCACACGGATCGGAGCGATTCGAGCGGGAGGCACTTGATGGAGCAGGCGCAACTGCCTGAATGGGAGTCACAGATGATCCAGGAGGCCATATCGCAGGCCGAGGACAGGCTCGAGGAAGAGAAGACCCGAGCCCGGCGGAGAGCCGTCCAGCTCGCCCGGGAGCAGGGCTATCACCGGCTGGCGGTGGCGATCGACCACCCGGCCAAGAGCTCCAGGCATCCGGGCCAGCTGAGGCTCTTCGTGGGCGATCCAACCCTGTTCGACGACGCCGGCTGACGCCACCCCCCGATCCCGGACGTTGCTTACCAAAAAGGGCGAATTGCGTCCGGCCTCCCGCACCGTCACGCTGTCCTGATGCGACGGATCTGCGCGAGCGCCCTTGTTCTTGTCCTCATGCTGTCGATCGCGGGCCCTGCCGGCGCCCGCTCTGCCTGGAAGCGACGGGTCGATCGCCTCGTGGGCGGACGGTCGATGGGGGTCGCGGTGCGCTTCGGCGATCATCTGATCTATGCGCGCAAGTCGCGTGCCAAGAGGATCCCCGCCTCCAACGAGAAGTTGTTGCTCTCCATGGCTCTCCTCGAGGCCTTCGGCCCCCGCGACAGAGCTCGAACCTCGTTCGCGGCGAGATCGAGATCCTCTCGTGTCGTCCAGGGGAACCTGTGGGTCCTCGGGCAGGGGGATCCGACCATCACCGTGGGGGGCCGGTACGCGTGGTCGCTGCCGTTGCGAGCGACCCGGGTCGGGCGCATGGTGAGGGCGATCAAGAGAGCCGGTATCCGGCGCATCGAGGGTCGCGTGATGGGCAACAAGGGCTACTTCGCGCGCGACTGGTGGGCCCCCGGATGGTCGTCGTACTTCCCCAGTCAGGAGATCCCGCTTCCAACTTCGCTCACGTTCGACGGCAACGTCCACCGCGGCCGCCACATCCGCGATCCGGAGAAACGGCTCGCGGTGGCTTTGACGCGCGCCTTGCGAACGGAGGGTGTACGCGTCACCGGTGAACCGGGAGCGGGGGTGCGACCGAACGGCCTGAGCGAGATCGCGAACGTCTCCTCCTCGACGCTTCGCGCCCTGATGCGATACATGAACAGACAATCGTCCAACTTCTTCGCGGAGGTCCTGGGGAAGCGGCTCGGGGCTGAGAGGTACGGGCCCTACGGGACCATCGACAAAGGGGCGCGCGCGATCCGCCGGTACGCAGCTCGCCGGGGCGTCGGCATCAGAACCCAGGATTCCTCCGGACTGTCCTACTCGAACCGCGTCTCCCCCCGTGGGATCGTGCGCCTTCTGGCGAACGCCGACCGGCGAAGCTGGGGCGAAGCCCTCAGGAGAAGCCTCCCGAAACCCGGTCAGGGCACCCTGAAAGACCGGCTCAAGGGCGTCTCGGTACGGGCGAAGACCGGGACGCTCGACTACATCTCCGCTCTATCGGGGTGGGTGTGGCTCCGCCGGCGCTCGGCCTGGGCCGAGTTCTCGATCCTCTCCGGAGGGCTGACGAAGACCCGTGCGATGGCGGTCGAAGGAGACATCGTCCGCACGATCGCCCGCTCCGGTCGCTGACGATGTAGGGGAGACTAGAAAACGAGAGAGGGGACCCTGGGGGCCCCCTCTTTGTTCTGCACGATCGTCGAGACGATCGTCTTTTTTGGTTCTGTCGCTTTGTTGAACGGCGTCCTAAATGACGTCCCGGTCGCGCACGATCTCGCGTTCGCGTGTTTCTCTGCGGAACGGAGCGAAACTGCTCCAGAACAACATCGACGCAAGCAACCCGAGAACGCCGACGATCATCAGGATGATCCCGACCGTGTTCAGGTTGATGCCTTCTGCGTCCACCTCGAGGGCGAACGTCAAGATCGCACCTACTGCGATCAAGAAGACGCTAACTCCGATACCCATCTTTCACCTCCTGAGCGGAAGACTCCCGCTCGATGACATCCGTCGCGATGACGCTGAGTGTTTCTTTTGGTACGGAACGTGATACCCGAGCGCTTTCGCAGTGAAACACGGGACACCTCGGCCGAAGCGGACATAAGGGGAGGTCCACCCCAAGCGCGCCCGACTCGTGTTCCAATCGGCGCCATGTCGCGGCTCGCCGCATTGCGAATAGTTCCGACCGAGCGGGTGGCCGGCCTCTTGCTGCTCATGGGAGCCGCCTTCTGGGGACTGACCTTTCCCGCCGCCAAAGAGGCGCTCGAGATCATGGGCCCCTTCGCGTTCATGACCTGGAGTCGCGCCGTCGGGTTCCTGTCACTCGTGCCGCTCGCATGGGGGACGCCGCGGTCTCGGTGGAGGGAGGCCCTACCCCTTGGGCTTCTGCTCGGGATACTTCTGTTTTTCGCGTACCTGTTCCAAACGCTGGGCTTAGAGCGAACCACCGCCACGAACGCGGGTTTCCTCACGGGGCTATACGTGGTTGGGACCCCGTTGTTCGGCGCTCTCATCTACAGGAAGTGGCCATCCGCGCGCGTGCTGGTCGCCGTGGCCATGTCGACGGTGGGACTCGCCCTGCTGTCGTTGAGAGGCTGGTCGTTCTCGCCGGGAGACAGCCTCGTCATGGTCTCGGTGATCTTCTGGAGTCTGCAGATCCTCGCCGTCGGCCGCGGGGCGGACCGCGACCCCGTCGTGCTGATCCTCGTCGAGATGGCTTTCGCGACTGTTCTGCACGCGGCCAGCAGCGGCTTCGATCTTCAGGTCGACGTTCTGCATCGCGCGTGGCCCTATCTCATCATCACGGGCGTGCTCGGAACGGGGCTGGCGTACTTCGTGCAGATCATCGGACAGCGACGCATCAGTCCGACACGAACCGCCATCATCTACACAGGGGAACCGGTCTTCGCGGCTCTCTTCTCGGCGCTGTGGTTGGGCGAGCGACTCAACGTCCGGGGCTGGGCGGGGGCGGCGCTCATCATCGGCGCGATGATCGTCGCGGAGACCGGCGGCTCGGGCGACCCCGTCGTCGAGGCGCCTCCGGACCCCGTGCGCCAGGGCCCATAGATCACGCCGAGGTGAGGTCGGGCCCGTGCAACGTGCCTCCCGATGCCACGAGGTCCTCCAGGACGGCGCGCGATGCGATCAGTCCCGGGGCGCCGCACACGCCTCCGCCGGGATGCGTGCCGGACCCACACATGTAGAACCCGGGCAGAGGAGAGCGATGACGGTGCCACCCCGCGGACGGCCGCTGCTCGAACAACCAATCCGGAAGGATCTCGCCGTGGAAGATGTTGCCGCCGGTCAGCCCGAAGCGAGCCTCGAGATCGGGGGGGCCGAGCACCAGGCGGTCCTCGACGAGGTTCGTGATGCCGGGGGCATAGCGTTCGAGTGTGGCCAGCACCGCGTCGCCGATCTCGTCGCGACGCTCGTCCCACGATCCCTCCGACAGCTTGTACGGCACGTACTGGGCGAAGATCGACAGCGTGTGCTTGCCCTCGGGCGCGAGCTCCGGCTCGGTTGCGCTCTGGATCCACGCTTCGCAGAAGAACCTCTCCGCCGGTTTCCCCTCGGCCGCCAGCGCACATGCGTCTTCCAGGTAGTCGATCGATGGGCTGATCGTGATCGTTCCGCGATGCTCCGGCCCGACCCCGTTGCTCGACATCCCGGTGAAATGCGGCAACCCGGAGAGAGCGCAGTTCACCTTTACGACGGTTCCGTCGGTGGGGATGAGGTCAACATCCTCGATGTACTCGGGAGGGAGCGCGTCGGGTGGGATGAACGACACCGTTCGCTTCGGATCCGCGTTCGAGATCACGATCGGCGCGGCGATCTCCTCGCCGGAATCGAGCACGACGCCGGCGGCCCGGCGCCGGTCATCGAGGCGCACCTGGGCGACCGGAGACCCCGTTCTGATCTCGCCGCCATGCGAACGCAGCACGTCGGCCATCTGACCGGTGATCGCGCCCATGCCACCGCGTACGAATCCCCATACACCCGACCCGCCGGTGGCCTCCCCGAACGCGTGGTGCAGGAAGATGTAAGCGGTCCCCGGGGTGCGTGGTCCGGCCGCCGTGCCGATGATCCCCTGGCTCGCCTCCATCCCTTTGAGAAGCTCCGACTCGAAGTGCTCCTCGCAGAGCTCCGCGATCGAACCTTCGATCGTCTTGCGGTAGAGATCCTCGTGTTCGGCCCGACGGAAGGCCCGTTTCACCTGCTTCGTCGTCGCCGGATATCTCAGCAATGGCCTGAATATCGCGACGGCCTCATCCCACAGCGCGTCGAAGCGCTCGTAGGCCTCCGCATCCTTCTTCGAGTGCTCGGCGATGGACTCCATGCGTTTCTTCACATCGCTCCACAAGAGAAGACCCCCGCCGTCCTCGTGGGGAGCGAACGCCACCGGATCCTTGTGCCGGATGTCCAGCTGGAGCCCAAGATCCCGGATGATCTCCGGCAGCAGGAGGGAGAGCGAATAAGAGGCCGTCGAGATACGGAAGCCCGGAAACAGCTCCTCCGTGACGCAAGCGCCGCCGACCCTGTCGGTCCCCTCGACCACGAGGACCTTGAGCCCGGCCTTCGCCAGGTAGCAGGCGCAGGTCAGGCCGTTGTGCCCGGCGCCTATGACGACGACGTCGTGATCGGCCATCTCTAGACCCGCCGGCCGTGGTCTGAAGGGCTCTTCCTGGAGCTGGGACCTGCGTGGGACACTCGAAACCTCCGGTGGAGTGGTGCTCGGGGCCAATGCAGGCTACTTTCTACTCCATGGCTCTGACCGCGTTCTGCAACACCTGCCAGCGCACCGTCTACATCGAGGAGACCGATACCCCCGTCTGCCCCGTGTGCTCGGCGCCCCTGATGGACACGGTCGAGGACAAGAAGACCGACGACCAGGAAGACGAGAAGGTCACCTAGGTCTAGTCGTCCGGTGGCTTGAAGTACGTCGCGGTCACGACGCGGTCGCCGTCCAACACCAACGTCGTCACCGACCCCGTGTGGCAGGGCACCCGGCCCAACCATGGTGGGACCTGTCGACGCGCGAGCGCGAGACGAGCGACCAGCACCGGCGTCTGATGGGACACCACCGCCACTTCGCGACCATCCGCCTTGACGATCGCGTCGTCGATCGCCGAGAGCATCCGGGCTCGGATCTCCGTGAACGATTCACCCCAGCTTGGCTTCATTGGATTCCGCAAACTCCACCACCGCTTCGGATTCCGAAAGATGCCGCGCGATGTTCCCGCTAACGCCCTCGAGAGTGGTGCCACTCTCGGTCAGTCGTTCGTCCGTCGTGATCTCGAGGCCGTGCGGCTCCGCGATCACCAAGGCCGTCTCCTGCGCGCGTTCGAGGGGGCTCGCCCAGATGACGCCCAGATCCGCCTCGCGCAGATGTTCCGCTGACGCCTTCGCTTGACGCTGCCCGCGCTCCGACAGCGAGTAGCCCGGGAGCCGCCCGTAGATGACTCCCTTGGGGTTCTCGACCTGACCGTGTCGGACGAGGTGGATGGTGACCATGCGGTGATTGTCTCGCGTTCGGCGCCGAGCCCGGTCACGGCGGCGAGCAGCGGTGCGGATGGGTAAAGTTCATTAATGCCCGACATCCTTCTGTTCGGTGCGACCGGCTACACCGGACGACTCACCGCCCTCGCGCTGGCACGACGAGGAGCGAGCTTCGCCATCTCGGGGCGGAGCCGTTCGAAGCTCGAGGCGGTGGCCCGCGAGTGCGGCGATCCGGAGATCCGTGAAGCGAACGTCGGTGACTCGGGCTCCCTCGTCTCGGCGTTGGACGGCGCGAAGGTCCTTTTGACCTGCGTCGGTCCCTTCGAGCAGCTGGGTCACACCGCGGTCGAGGCGGCACTCGAAGCCAAAGTGCATTACGTCGACTCGACGGGAGAAGGCAGGTTCATCGACCGCTTGTTCCTCGAACGAGACGCTGCGGCGCGCGCGGCGGGCATAGCGATGGCCCCAGCACTCGCCTTCGATGAGGTTCCCGCGGATGTCGCCGCCACGCTGGCGTGCGAGGGGATGGACCGGCCGGAGCTCATCCTGACGTACGCGGTGCCCGCTCTGGCTTCATCGGGAACGGTCAACTCGGCTCTCGGGATCATCTCGAGACCGGGCCCGTGGATCCACAACGGCGAGATGAGGTGGGTCAAGACCGGAGAGCACAAGCGTTGGGCTCCCCTGCCCCCGCCTCTCGGTCCCCGCGAGGCCGTGTCGGCTCCCCTGGCCGAACTGTATCTGGCCCCGCGCCACCTCGACCTGCGCACGCTCGAGCTGTACATGACGTCGGGCCGGCTTCAGACCCTCGGGATGAAAGTCGGGCTTCCGGCACTCCGCATGGCTCTCTCAGTGCCGGCGGCGCGCAGCGCGATCGGATCGCTCGTGAACCGCGTGGTGGCGCCCCCGGACCCAAGCGAGGGTGGTCGAAGACGTTTCACGATCCTCGCCGAAGCTCGGTCGGGGCGCGAGCGACGCAACGTCGTCGTCACCGGCGCCGATGTGTACGGGCTGTCCGCCGAGCTCCTCGCCCGTGGCGCGATGGAGATGGCCGCCGACGGGTACGAGAAGTCCGGCGTTCTCGCCCCCGTCCAGGCGGTAGACATCGACATCCTTCAGAAGGAACTGATCGATCACGGCGTCTCGATCGAGGTCCACGGATAACGGAGGGGAGTCGATGGGAGCAAGGCTTCAATACGCGAAGGTCGTAGACCGATCCCTGTACATCGATCAGGGTGGCCGCATCCACCCCGGCCTGCAGAACAAGGTGCTCCTCCACGACGAGCCGGGTGAGGCGGCCGCGTTCCTGGTGATGCGTGGTTGGGGCGACGACCACGGAACCTTCACCGAACAGTGGCGGCTGGAGGGAACGGGGGGCGGTGTGCTCTACGAGAGCGTTCCGCGCGAGCTCCACCTCGCCACCCAGACGCACGTCGAACGCCTCGAGGACGAGGTCGACGGTCTCCGCTTCGACTACGCCGCGGATGACTACAGCATCGTCTTCCTCCTCGATGAGCGAGAGGTCGCCCGAGCCACCTTCATCGTCGAACCAGATCCTCGGGGCGTGGCGGGGGCCTAGGCGGGCCCAGGAAGCTCGGGCCGCCTAGGCGGCCCGTAAAGTAGAAGATGGCCACCGGTAACCGACCCCACCCCACCCACGTCCAACCCTGCGACGAGGCGGATTGGCCGTCTCGCTCACAGGAGGTAATTAGGTGTACGAGTTCGCAATCGTCGTACTGCTTGGGATCGGTACCTTCAAGCTGGTCGACATGCTCACGGAATACGTCGACGTTTCGAAGATACAGACGATCCTGACGATCGCTCTAGGTGTCGCCCTGGTTTGGGCCCTCGACTTCTCGTTGTTCGCCGCGTGGGACATCCCCGTGCGATCCGACATCGTCGGGTACATCGGCACCGGACTGATGGTTGCTGCGGCCGGATACGCGACGCCGCAGGTGTTCGAGCACGTGGCCGAGATCCTCGGCCGGCGCCGGACCACCACACCGGTGAGTCGAGCCGCCTAACCGAGCAGGTCGAACCAGAAAGGCCCCCCTCACGGGGGGCCTTTTCTATATGTGGCGCCTGGGCATGCCGATAGCTCCAAGGATGACCGGAATCATCGAGCTTCCTCGGATGGAACGGTGGATGACTTACGTCCGCTGGTTCGGAGTGCTGTTCGGCGTTCTCGCCGTCGGCACTCAGCCTTCCTATCCCGGTCCCGCCACCCTGTGGTTCGCGTGGATCATCGTCGGACTCCTCGCTGGGGGAAGCATCGCGATCTGGAACCTGATCGACCGGGCGGTCACGCCCTCGCAGCGCGCGAGGCTGGCGGCCGCGGGGTTCGTGCTCGACGCCGTGGTGGTGATGGGCCTCGTGTGGGCGTTCGCTTACGAGCGTCCCTACATCACGTGGGCGCTGCTCATCCTGATCCCGATGGAAGGCGCCCTGCGCTATCGCCTCAAGGGCGCGCTCCTCGGAGCGCTGCTCGTCGCCGCGTTCTTCGTCCCCCAGAGTCTCCACCGCGCCGCACTGATAGACGAAGCCTTCGACGGCACGACGTACGTGTTCGTCGCGGGGCTCTCTGCGCTCGTCGCCGGCATCGCCGGCGTGATGGCGGAGAACTGGTACGAGCAGAATCGTGCCTTCGAGGCGCAGAGCATGAAGCTCGCCGAATTCGACCGCCTCAAGGATCGCTTCCTCGCCGTCACCTCGCATGAGATCCGCGGCCCGCTCACCGCGATCATCACGGGAGTGGACACGATCTGGAAGCGCGGGGAGCGGATCGCGGACGATCAGAGGAACCGCCTTCTCGAGATGGTGTCCCAACAAGGACATCAGCTGGCCCGATTGGTCGATGACCTCCTGGTCACCTCGCAGCTCCAGAACGGCGTTCTCACCTTGCAGCCGGCGTGGGGCGAGGTACAGGCGACCGTGTCGCAGGCGGTCGAAGCGGCGGCCGCCAAGCGCCGCGAGCATCAACTCGAGCTGTTCATCGACCCCCTGCGCGCGGAGATCGATCACTCCCGGATCGGTCAGATAGTCCGCAACCTCGTGGAGAACGCGTACAAGTACACCGAAGACAGGAGCAACGTCGCCGTGACGATCGTCGCGGCGGATGACGGCATCACTCTGGACGTCGCCGACGACGGCCCCGGCATCCCGGCGGACAAGCGGCTTCAGCTGTTCGAGGCGTTCAGCCGCATCGATGAGACCGCCGCTGGGCAGGAAGGGGTGGGTCTCGGCCTGTACGTCGTCAGCCAGCTCGTGGGCGCGATGCACGGCCGGATCGACCTCAGATCCTCATCCTCCGGTACGACCTTCTCGATCTTCGTTCCATGTAAGCGAACGATCGCGGGCCAGCGTCCGCTCGAGGTCGTGCGGGAGGACGACGGCCGGCCTCGAAGCGCCTCGGGCTTGTAGGTATCCTGCCCGTTCATCCAGACGAACGGGGGTCAACCGCATGCCAAGTTTCACGACCGACGGCGTCAGCCTTCACTACGAAGACACTGGAGGCGACGGCGTTCCCGTCCTTCTCGTACACGCATGGCCGCTTCATTCGGGGATGTGGCGATCGCAGATGGATGCCCTGAGCGGCGTCCGTCGAGTGCTGGCACCAGACCTGAAGGGCTTCGGGGGCTCGGACGCGCCGGAGAACGCCGGGGACTACTCCGTGGACTCGTACGCCGACGATCTCGCGGCGACGCTGGACGATGCGGGGGTGGACCGCGCCGTGGTGGTCGGGCTGTCTATCGGCGGGTACATCTCGTTCGCCCTGTGGAGACGGCACCGAAACCGGATCGCGGCGCTCGTGCTCGCCGACACAAAGGCTGAAGCCGACCCGCCGGAGGGGATCGAGAAGCGCTCGAGCCAGCAGGAGCAGGTCAGGACGAAGGGCATCGACGGGCTGGTCGAGGCTCTTCCGCAGGCGCTGCTCTCCCCCTCCACGCGCGAGAAGAAGCCGGACGTGATCGAGAACGTGAAGGACCTGATGAGGAATCCGGCGGCTGGATACGTCGGAGCCCTCGAGGCGATGAAAGGACGGCCCGACTCCACGCAGGATCTCGCCGGGATCGACGTTCCCACCCTGGTCGTCGTCGGCGAAGACGACGCAGTGACGCCTCTCGAGGCGGCCCAGAACCTCGAGCGTCGCATTCCCCGGGCGCACCTCGTGGTGGTTCCCGAAGCCGGTCACCTCTCGAACCTGGAGGCCCCCGACGCCTTCAACGGGGCACTGGCGGAGTTTCTCGGGGAGGTGTGAGCCAAATCCGCAGGAACGTCGCGGCCCCCTTCTAAGGTCAGGGCATGAGCGACGGTTCTCTGCTTCAGCTGTCTCCCTCCAGCGCGTCGGACTTCAAAGCCTGCCCGCAGCTGTTCAAGTTCCGGTCGATCGACCGGCTCCCGGAGCCCGTGTCGGTGGCCGCGGCTCGAGGCTCGCTGGTGCACGCCGTGCTGGAGCGCCTCTTCGCGGAGGACGCGGAGACGCGCACCCCCGAGCGCGCGAACGAGCTCCTCACGAACCTGTGGGCGGAGCTTCAGGGGGACCCGGAGTTCCGCCCCGAGCTCATCGAGGACGGCCAGGAGCAAGCCTGGCTGGACGACGGTCGGCGGCTGCTCGGCAACCTGTTCAAGCTCGAGGATCCTCGTGCCCTCAAAGCCAGCCGGCTCGAGTGGTGGGTCGAGTACGAGATGCCCGACCTCCACTTGCGGGGCATCATCGACCGTCTCGAGGTACTGCCCGACGGGTCCTGGATCCTGTCCGACTACAAGACCGGGAGAGTGCCGGGCGAGACGCGCGAGCTGCGCGCCTTCTTCGGTCTCCGGTTCTATGCGCTCGTCTGCTGGCGCTCCTTCGGGATCATTCCCAAAGAGATACGACTCGTCTATCTCTCCGACCCCGCAGTGCTGACGCTCAATCCACACGAGCGGATGTTGATCGCATTCGAACGGCAGATGAAGGCGCTCGGCGTCGCGATCAAGCGTGCGTTGGACCTCGAGGATTGGCGGGCCAGACCGTCGCCGCTGTGCATGTACTGCTCTTTCCAGACGCGGTGCCCCGCGTGGGCGATGAGCGAGCCGCGCGACTCCTCAGCGGAGACCTCTTAGACGAGATGGATGAGCCGCCCCGATCGGGCGGCTCACGCAACGAGAGGCTAGGCGTTCTTCGGAAGCATGCGGGTCATCTTGGTCCCGCACACCGGACATGGTCCCTGGGCCGCTCGAGAGCCGTTCTCGAGCGTCACGACCTCGCCCTCGAAGTCGCGCTTCTCGCGGCACTTCACGCAGTAACCGTTGTAGGTCTCAGCCATCGAGGCTCTCCCTTCCGGCGCAACGTAGGCCGTGCGCCCTCCGGTGCCTATCGTGCCATTTTGAGGGGGTGGAGGCCGGATTTGCCCCTACGGAGAGTCGCCGGGAGACGTAGATCGTCCCTTTTCCGCGGGTTCTCCCTCACCCTGCGCATCCGGCTCCGAGGGTTCCCCGGCGAGATCCGCCGGATCCGGGGGCTCTGGGCCGGTGGGGGTGGCGAAACGGGGCGGCGCCCCCCTGTAGCGGGCCAGCAGGAACAGGGCGATCAACACCGTTATCAGCGCAAGCAGCTGGCTCCCGGTGAGGCCGAGGTAACGACGGTCTACGCGGAGGAAGTCGGTGATCACCCGCATGGTGCCGTACCACGCCACGAAGATTAGCGAGAGCATCCCGAGATTGCGGGGCCGTCTCCCGACCCACAACAGCACCGCCAGCAAGAGCAAGGTCGAGAAGAAGTCGTACAGGGCCGTCTGGTGGAGCACGAGGTCGAAGCAACCGAGCGAGGGTGGCTGTCCCCCTTCGAGCGCGCTGCGGTAGACCTGAGCGGGTTGGGGCGGATTCCCCGACGACCCCGTACAGAGCCACCCGAGTGCGAAGGTCGTTGGCTTACCGAGGTGATCGCCGATCATCAGGTCGCCGATGCGCCCGATGACGATGCCGAGCGCGAGGCCCGGCGCGGCGAGATCCAACGTTCTCCAGAACCCCATCCTTTTCCTGCGCGCGTATCGGAGCGCGGCCAGGATGGCTCCCGTTATCCCGCCCAATAGCGAGATGCCTCCCTCCCAGATCCGGAAGATGCCGAGGAGGTCGTCGCCCCCGTCGGTGACCTCGGAGAAGTGTCCGAGCACGTAGCCGATGCGAGCCCCCGCGATCGCCCCCAGCAACGCCCAGAACAATGCGTTCCAGATGTCGTTCTCGTCCGGCCCGCCGAAGCGGCGCGAGCGTCTGACCATCAACTGCGCACCGACGAGGTACCCCAGCGCGATCCCGATCCCGTGTGGTGATATCTCGAGGGGGCCCAGGGTCAAGCGAGGGATGATGTCCCACGAAAGCGGATCGATGCCGAACTTGAACGCCGCAGCAAGCTCCAGGTCGATCAGACTTTCCGGTAGTCGGTGACCCAGGCCCCGTCTTCAATGACGTAGTCGCCAAACAAGAGGGGGGCCTCCTGGCGCATGATCTCGCCGATCTTGTTGAAGACGATGCGCAGCTCTTCCTCTGCTCCGCGATCCGTACGAGCCTGGATCACGTGACGCAATGTCCGGATGTTGGCCGTCCAGATGATCATGGTGGACATGCCCTCGGGCGCGAGCCTGCGCAGGGCCGAGGTGATCTCCTTCTTCGTGTGGAAGTTGACCCCCTGTTCGTCCAGTCCGAAATGCTCGGCCGCGGATACCTGGAACTCTTCGAGAGTCTCGAGGATCGACACGATGTTCGTTCGGAGCGGCTCGAGAGCCTCGGGGATCCGGAACGGAAGATCCTTGATGCGCACGAAGCGCAGGCTCTCCTGGGAGAAGGCCGAGCCTGCGCGGTGCCTCACGAGCTCGTGAGTGAAGACGCGGCTGACATCCCAGATGATGAACGAATAGTTGGCATGCTCCAGGACGGAGCCATGCCCCGAACGCAGGAGATTGAGGAAGTACTCCTTCTGGTCTCGCCGTATCCGGGTGACGTTGGGGTTAAGACCCTCGGTCCACGAGCGGTAACACGCCCTGCCCGCGGCCTCCACGAGCAGCTGGCCGTCGTTGATGCCGTCGTCCTGCTCCCTGCGCATCTGGAGCCAGGAGTCGCCCCCCACCGTCTTCAGGTACCTCTCGAGGGCCCCGAGGTCGACGGACGGGCGGGCG
The DNA here is from genome assembly GCA_963777015.1 of uncultured Actinomycetes bacterium. Taxonomy (GTDB): domain Bacteria; phylum Actinomycetota; class CADDZG01; order CADDZG01; family WHSQ01; genus JACCXF01. The sequence goes on along the minus strand of CAVZOQ010000002.1, from coordinate 283,279 downwards.
ATGAGCTCGATCTGGGGTGTCGTTTCCTTCACGGATAGGCTCCAACGTTGTCGGGTCGGTGCTCGCAGTATAGGTAGGGAAGGAACCTCTCAGATGGAATCGATCAGAGCTCCGCGTGGAACCTCTCTGACCTGCAAGGGATGGCCTCAGGAGGCCGCCATGCGCATGCTGATGAACAACCTGGACCCGGAGGTGGCGGAGCGCCCCGACGATCTCGTGGTCTACGGCGGGTCGGGGCGAGCGGCCCGGAGCTGGGAGGCGTTCCACGCCATAGTGGCCGAGCTACAGCGCCTCGAGGGGGACGAAACCCTCCTGATCCAATCGGGTAAGCCCGTCGGCGTGTTCCGCACGCACGTGCGGGCGCCTCGGGTGCTCATCTCGAACGCGATGCTCGTCCCGAACTGGGCCAACTGGGAGGAGTTCCACCGGCTCGAGTCGATGGGGCTCACGATGTACGGACAGATGACCGCCGGGTCCTGGATCTACATCGGGACCCAGGGGATCCTCCAAGGCACTTACGAGACCCTGGGCGAGCTCGCCGTACGGCGCTTCGGTGGGTCGCTCAAGGGCCGACTCGTGCTGACCGCCGGGCTCGGCGGGATGGGCGGGGCCCAGCCTCTCGCGGTGACGATGAACGAGGGCGTGGCGTTGTGCGTGGAGGTGGACCCCGCCCGCATCGCCCGCCGGCTCGAGGGCCGCTACCTCGATCGCTCCACCGAGGACGTGGACGAGGCTTGCCGCTGGGCGGAAAGCGCGCGCTCCGAAGGCCGGGCCGAGAGCATCGGCTTACTCGGGAACGCAGCCGAGGTCCTTCCCGCACTCCTCGAGAAGGGCCTGCAACCCGACGTCGTCACGGATCAAACGTCGGCGCACGACATGCTCGAGGGATACGTACCGTCCGGTATGTCGTTGGACGAGGCCGCTCGGCTCCGCTCGGACGATCCGGGCTCGTATGTGAAGCGGTCGCTGGAAGCGGTCGCGCATCACGTCGAGGCGTGGCTCGGTTTCCAGAGCCGGGGGGCCGTTTGTTTCGAGTACGGCAACAACATCCGCACCCAGGCCCTCGAGGCGGGAGTCGAGAACGCGTTCGACATCCCCGGTTTCGTCGAGGAATACATCCGGCCGCTGTTCTGCGAGGGCAAGGGGCCGTTCCGTTGGGCCGCGTTGTCCGGCGAGCCCTCCGACATCGCCGCGACGGATCGCGCGATCCTCGACCTGTTCCCCGACGACGAACGGCTCCACCGGTGGATCGAGATGGCGGCCGAGCGCGTCGCGTATCAGGGCCTGCCGGCGCGTATCTGCTGGCTCGGCTACGGCGAGCGCGCTAAGGCGGGGTTGCGTTTCAACGAACTGGTCGCCTCGGGCGAGGTCCAGGCGCCGATCGTCATCGGCCGCGATCACCTGGACGCCGGCTCGGTGGCGTCTCCCTTCCGCGAGACCGAAGGGATGATCGATGGATCCGATGCGATCGCGGACTGGCCGATCCTGAACGCTCTCCTCAATACGTCAGCGGGGGCCGACTGGGTCTCGGTCCATCACGGCGGCGGCGTGGGCATCGGCTACTCGATCCACGCGGGCATGGTCGTCGTGGCCGACGGCAGCGAAGGCGCGGCCGAGCGCTTGGAACGGGTCCTCGACACGGACCCGGGGACCGGCGTCGTCCGTCACGTGGACGCCGGCTACGGCCGGGCGATCGAAGTGGCGGCCGAGCGCAACGTCAGGATCCCGATGGAGCCCCACCAGCGCGACTGACTGGGTCCGAGCGAGTTGGCGTGGTCGGAGCGAGTTGGCGTGGTCGGAGCGAGTCGGCGTGGTCGGAGCGAGTTGGCTGGCGGAGCGACTCACCGAGCTAGTTCGAGCGACCTTCTAGACCGCGGACCCGTCCTAACGCCGAAGCCGAACCAAGCGGATCCCCCGTCCGGAAATCTTCTCCCAGTTCCTTGACTATCGAACGTATGTTCGCTATGGTGATGGGGTCCGAAACGAGGAGGGGCTCGTAGCAGGACGGAAGTGTTGCAGTGACGAGTTCGACGAGTGCCGCGCAGGACGGAAGTGGTTGGGTGAGCCATCGCGATGACCGCCGCGCAGGCGCAGTTCTAGAACAACTCGACTCGCAGTTCGTCGCGCTGTGTGCGATCCAGCGGCGACTGCTCGCCTCGGTACGTCGCTGGGACCTGTCCGAGCTGTGGCTCGAGGACGGCTGTCGCGACATGGCGCAGTGGCTGTCCGGTCGCTTCGGCATCTCCTGTTGGAGCGCCCGGCGCTGGATCCACGCGGCCCATGCGCTCGAGGAGCTCCCGCTGATGTCGGTGGCGCTTGAGGATGGACGCCTGTCGCTCGACAAGGTGCTCGAGCTGAGCCGCTTCGCGACCTGTGCCAGCGAGGGCTCTTTGATCGCGTGGGCCCGACGGGTGTCGGTCGCCGCGCTGCGCCACAAGGCCGAGGTCGCGGCGCGCCGGAGCATCGAGGAGGCGCGCGACTACGATCGCTGTCGATCGCTGCGGTGGTGCTTCAACGACGGGCGCATGGGCTTGTACGGGGAGTTCCCCGCGGCCCAGGGACGGGCCATCGCCACGGCCATCGCGCGGGTCGCCGAGCGTCTCCCGGAGCTGCCCGCGGACCTCTCCTACGAGGGCTATCCGGACTCCGCCGAGGAGCGCCTCGAACAGCGGCGGGCCGACGCCCTGTGGGCCCTGGCGGCGACCACGATCGCCACTGATGCCGACGTCGACCGGGCCACGGTCGTGGTCCACACGACCCTCGAGGGCCGCACGGGGGCTGTGGGCGGTGCTGGGGCCCGCGGGGTCACGAACGGCGGGGCCGGGTTGCCGAACCGGTCCGAGGCGCCTCCGGTCGACCCCACGGTCCCCTACCCCTCGGCTCCCGACCCCACGGTTTCCTATCCGAGTTATGACGATGCCTCGCTGCTCCAACCCGGAGATCACTCGTCCCCGCTCTCTGCTTCCGGGTCCTCGACCTCTGAAGGTGGTTGCGAAGGTGATGTCATGGAGGGGCCCGGGTGTGGGTTCGAGGACGGGACCGTGGTGCATCCCGAGATCGGTCGGCGGCTGTCGTGCGACGCACGCCTGCAGATCGTGCTCGAGGACTCCGCCGGCAACGCACTGGGGATCGGGCGGGCGGGACGCAACATCCCGGCGTGGCTCATGCGCCAGCTGCGCTACCGGGATCACGGCTGCACCTTCCCGGGGTGTGGGACGCGCGCCTTCTTGCAGGCGCATCACATCGTGCACTGGGAGCACGGGGGCGCCACCGATCTGAGCAACCTGACGCTGACCTGTTGCTTCCATCACAAGCTGGTGCACGAATATGGATGGACGGTGGCGTTGGACGAAGCCTCGGTGGCGCTGTGGTTCCGGCCGGGTGGGCGGCGCTACGACCCGGGACCGGATCCGCCGCGACAACTGGACATCGCGCTGGCCCGGGCAAGGGATTCGCTCTGCGATCTCACACGGAGTGGTTTGCCCCAGGGAGACACGATGGGCGAGCCATCACAAGATAAGAAGCCATCACAAGATGAGATCGCACGAGACGACGGTCGGCGCAAGGGCGACCTGTTGGCCGCTGCTATCTGAATCAGTCCCCGCTCGCTCCTCGATCGATCCGATGCTGCTTCGGCATCAAGGGTGGGCAGTCGTTATCTGATGGGAACGATCCAGGATCGGGAGGTGTATTTCGGCAGGGCAGCGCGGACCACGCTCAGTTTTTCCCTGGCGGAGCGGCCGTGACCTACGGGCCAGATGGCGGCCCAGGCATTCGGAGCGAGCGCCATCGGTTGCATCTGGTGATCCACGATCATGGCGCCGCCGAGTCCCGCTCTGGTGGCGACCGCTCGGGCTTCGGCCCTCGTCGCGAAGTCGCCGACGAGTATGCCCACATGCCTCTCGCCTGCGTTCGCGTCGTGCGAGGCGATCGCGGCCCCCGACATCGCGACCTCGTGTGGCTCGCTCACGGCCACATCCGGGTCGGCTTCGACGACGGTGTCTGTCATCACGGCTCCGCAACCGATCGACTCCAAGGAACGGCCGGCGCCTCGGAAGAGTCCCCAGTCGCCCCCGCAGTCGTCGCTGAGCACGTTCCATAAGGGGGACCCGTGTTCGAAACCGGCGAGGAACATCTCACCCGGCAGTGGTCCGAGCTCGACTGCGCGACCGCGTGCGAACCGCCACAGCGCGAACGCCGGCTGTTTGGTCGCGTTCGCATCTCCGGTTACGCGCACGAACAGGATGCCTCCATCGGGAGCGACCACGGGCGTGCGGATCAGCGACCAGCGCGTTCCGTGGGCTTTGAAGTTCGTCAGCTGTTGCCACCGCGACGATCTGAGATCGAAGCGCCACAGGTTGTTGAGCGCGTCGTCCTCGCCGGTGGGGAGCGCTGCGACGGGCTCCTGTGCCACAGAGACGAGACTGCGCGAGTGCGAAAAGATCGGTGAGAAGACCGCAGTGGTCCCTCGCGGCCGGGCGATCGAGCGTGCACGGGAAGAATCGGAGCCCAGCAACTGAAGAGTGGACATGTCCTCGGCCCACACGAGGCTCCCGGCTGTGGACCAGCTGGGATGTGTCACCTCGCCCGAGGCGACGACCTTTTCGACGCCGTCTTGGTCGACGATGACCACGCGGTCCGCGCCGGCATTGTCCTCGACGAATGCGGTCCCGCTGCCGGGCTCGGTTGCGACGTGGCGCAACATGCCGTCGGCTGCGAACACACATGAGGAGCCGCTCAGCTCGGGAGCTATCACACGGCCACGATTCACGGTCAGCAGTGCCTCGCCGGAGCGTGCAGAGGCGCGCGTCCGGATCTGTCCGCTGGTCGCGACGCGGCCGCATGCTCCGGTGGCCGATGAAGCTGGTTTCGAAGCTGTGAGCAAGGTCGCGACGATGCCGATACCGGCCAAGGGCACCATGAGTAACAGGATCTTCCTCTTGCCGGCATTCATGTTGGTCGCCATCAGTAGCCGCTCACGTACTGGAAGTGCATCGGGTCCTTCGTGCTTGAGAACCACAGTCCCCAGTAGAAGTTGTGATTGATCCACACCTTCGGGAGATATCTCTTGTACGAGACGCCGTTGGCGCCTCTCCCATTCCACCAGGTCTGGGTCCATGGGTTACGGAGCGTGTTCGTATCGATCGCGACTCCCCAGGAATGCACGGACCATGAGGTTCCGCCGGTCTTAGCGCGACACGCGTAACCCCAGACGCCGTAGTCGGCGGCTTTGCGCTTCTTGGCCTTTCGCATGTGGCCGACCACGTTGTGACCGATATTGCGGGCGAGTCGCTGGTGGTAGTAGAGGTAGCCGCCTTTGCCGCGACCCCCCGCGGATGGATAGAAGGTTCTGGCGTCGTTCGCGCGCCGGCCGCAGTGAGGTCCGAACAGTTGCTTGAGGCCGTAGAGCCCTGTGGGGCGGCGAGGGATCGACCTGGTCGAGTGATCGTGGTGCCACCCCGGGCTTGGGGTCGGACTGGGAGAGACCGATGGGAGCACCGAGGGCGAGGCCGATGGATCGATGCTGGGGTCGGGAGACGAGCTCGGAATCTCGGACGGAGGCGGAGTCGGCGTCTGGGCGAGGGCGGTGGCCGGGAACAACGAGAGGGCCATCGTCCCGATAACGAACGCGGCGAAACGCTTGGGGCCTCTTGCCCTCGAACGCGTCAAGTTCGCACCTCCCGTATCGCTTTTTCGTTCGGAGCGGGCACTGCCCGCCGGCAGCGAGGCCTCTCTTCGTGGCTCGCTTGTCGCCTCCCGCACAACGCCGGATCGGGGAACCGGCGCGGTCCGTAACTTCTCTCTCTGATGTCGGCGCGAGCGCTAGGACCTTTAATCACCGCGGGGCCAGAGCGTCGGGGGCGCTACCAATGCGGTGCAAACCTCGCATCGGCTCCCATGGGCTACGGACGCAGCCAGTTTCGAGTGACTTGCGCGACACGATCTGCGATCTCAGACGTAGGGACGCTCGAGAGCGAGCCGCCGGCCACGACAGTGCGCCCACCCACCATGACGGTCGACACCGCAGTCTGCTGCATCGAGTTCACGATGTTGCGATCGAGCATGTTCAACGGGTGCAGCGAGAGGTCGGCGAGGTCGAGGCCGACCAGGTCCGCGTATCTTCCGGCCTCGATGGCGCCGCAGTCGAGGCCGAGCATGTCCGCGCCGGCCCTCGTTCCGAGGCCGAAGACGGTGGGCGCATCGAGCGCGCCGCCATCGCACAGTCGCGCTTTCGCGACGAGCGACGCCGTGCGCATCTCGTCGAAGACGCTCTGACGATTGTTCGCGCACCCACCATCGGGGCCCAGAGCGACGCGGACGCCACGCTTCAACATCTCGGGAACGCGTGCGATCCCATCTCCGAGGAAGGCGTTCGCGCCCGGACAGTGCACCACTCCCGCCCCTGCATCCGCGAGCAGATCGATCTCTTCGTCATCCACCCACACCGAATGGATAGTGACGAGCCGACGATCGAGTAGGCCCTCCCGGGCGAGCAAACGGACCGGGGTTTCGCCGTAGCGAGCCTCGACCTGCTCCCGTTCGTATGCCGCTTCGGCGAGATGGAGATGGAACGGAACGTCGAGCTCGCGCGCCAGATCGAGCGCAACCGCGATGGTCTCGGGTGAGGCCGCGTGAAGCGAGTGAGGGGCCGGCTGCACGGACACCAGAGGATCGTCGCGGTGCCGCTCCGCGAGCCCTCTACAGCGTTCCGCCGCAACCTCCGCAGGTTCCCTGTAACGAGAAGGAGCTGCCGTCTGGGCTTCGACGTCGTAGAACGCGCGTGCGAACACCAACCGGATGCCGAGATCCGCCGCGGCCTTGAGCACCAGCTCCGCGTTGCGGTCGTCGGCGTCGTGAAGGTAGAAGAAATCCACGGTCGTGGTGACGCCTGCAAGCAGGGCTTCGGCAAAGGCGAACAGTGCTCCCGCGTAGATCGCGTCGGCATCCAGTCTTTCGGAGAACGGATAGAGGACGTCGTCCCGCCAGCCCGCGAAGGGCCGGTCGTCGGCGAAACCCTTCAACAGGTTCTGGAACGAGTGGCCGTGTGCGTTCACCGTTCCCGGGATGACGGCGGTGCCGGGCCATTCCTCCAGGGCGGCATCCTGCGGCACGGACTCGACCGACACGACGTCTGCGATCCGGTCTCCGTCTATCAAGATCGCCCGCCCGGGCACGAAACCCCGTCCATCGTGGATCAGGTCGGCGGTGAGAGCCTTCATGCGTGGTCCTCTGCCGTTTCAATCAGGATCGCCCGCCCGGGCACGAAACCCCGTCCATCGTGGATCAGGTCGGCGGTGAGAGCCTTCATACGTGGTCCTCTGCCGTTTCAATCAGGATCGCCCGCCCGGGCACGAAACCCCGTCCATCGTGGATCAGGTCGGCGGTGAGAGCCTTCATACGTGGTCCTCTGCCCTTTCGATGTGGTTCTGACGGCCGGTCAGAGGATAGAGGGATTTCCGAAGCGGCCCACGACTAAAGTGCCCGTGTGACAGTTCTGATCGGCCAAGACCTCACGCTTGAGGACGTCGTAGCCGTCGCCGTTGACGGCGAGGAAGTCGACATCGCACCGGGGCTGCAGGATCGGATGGAACCCGCGCGCCGGATCGTCGAGGAAGTGGTCGCCGCCAAAAAGACCGTGTACGGCATTTCGACGGGCATCGGCGACCTCGCCAGCGTTCGGATCGATCCCCAAGAGGCCGAGCGCCTTCAGCGGGACATCGTCCGGTCCCATGCCACAGCGGTCGGCGAAAGGCTCCCGACGCAGGTCGTCAGAGCGATGCTGCTCCTACGGGCCCGAACCTTCGCGTTCGGCATCTCGGGCATCCGTTACGAGATCCTCCGCCGACTCGTCGACATGCTCAATGCACGTATCCATCCAGTCGTCCCGTCGCAAGGATCCCTCGGGGCATCCGGAGACCTCGCTCCCCTGGCTCACCTCGCACTGCCGCTCATGGGCGAGGGAGAGGTCGAGATCGACGGCGAGCTCACCGACGGCGCGAGCGCACTGCGCACCAAGGGCTTGGAACCGATCGAGTTGTTGCACAAGGAGGGCTTGTCCCTGGTCAATGGGACCGAGGGCATGCTCGCTCTGGGGATCCTCACGACGATCGGTGCCGAGCGGATCGCACGCGCCGCCGACATCACGGGTGCGATGGCCGTCGAGGCCTGCCTCGGGACGGATAGGGCCTTCGAGCCCGAGCTGATCGCCCTGCGCAAACATCAGGGGGCCGTCTCCGTGGCCGATAATCTGCGCGCGCTCCTGTCCGAGAGCGCGATCGTGTCCTCTCACCGCCACTCCGAACATCTCGTGCAAGATGCCTATTCGCTCCGCTGCATCCCCCAGGTGCACGGCGCGTACCGAGACGGGCTTGCGTACGTTCGTTCCATGTTGGAGGCGGAGCTGGGGTCCGCGATCGACAATCCCTCGGTGATGGTGGAAGCCCGAGAGATCCTTTCCGGAGGAAACTTTCACGGCGAAGCCCTCGGACTGGCCCTCGATCACCTCGGCTTGTGTCTAACGGGGTTCGGGACCATCGCCGAACGACGCGTCGCGCGCCTTGTCGATCCCGATCTCAGCAACGGCTTGCCCGCGTTCCTCACGGAAGATCCGGGACGTCGCTCCGGGTTCATGATCACTCAGTACACTGCTGCGTCGCTCGTCTCGGAGAATCGTTCGTTGTGCTGGCCCGCTTCCTCAGACTCGATACCCAGCTCGGCCGGGCAAGAGGACCACGTCAGCATGGGGATGACCTCCGCACGCAAGGCCGCTTCGATCCTGACGAACGTCGAGCACATCATCGCGATCGAGGGCCTCGCCGCGGCACAGGGCCTGGACCTGCGAGCGCCGCTCGAACCGGCCGCGGGGACGGCGGCGGCTCGCACTTTCATCCGGACGCTGTCCTCCAGGCTCGAAGAGGACCGGCCTCTGTCGAAGGACATCGAGGCACTGGCGGCGGGGATCGCGTCCGGCGAACTCGCGGCCGCGGTCGAGCCCGTCACCGAACCGCTTCACTGAATCAGCCGCTACTTAGTTCGCCACTCCTGTCCGGGAGCAACGTGGGCAAGTTCGCCGCCACAGACGACGGCGACCACTGGATCGTGGTCCGGGCGGTACGGGACCTGCTCGAAGCTCGAGCCCTCAATCACGACCGCGTCCGCGCGCCCGCCGGGGGCCAGGCGTCCGACCTCATCGTGGAGACCGAGCGCGAACGCAGCATTCACCGTCGCCGCCGCCAGCGCCTCGAGCGGGCGGAATCCGTAGAGCCGGCACGCGAGTGCGATCACGAACGGCATGGAATGGATCGGAGACGTGCCGGGATTGAGGTCAGTGCCCAACGCAACGACCGCGCCGGCTTCGATCAGATTGCGAGCCGATGGTTTCCGCTGTTGCCGCAACGTGAAGGTCGCTCCGGGTAGGAGAACGGCAGCGGTATCCGTCGCGCTGAGATCGTCGACGGCGTCGAGCGACGTGTGATTGAGGTGGTCGGCCGTGGCGAACCCCCACCGCGCTGCGAACGAAGCCGCCTGACCATCCTCGAGTTGGTCGGCGTGGACGCGCATCCGCAACCCCAGGGGTCCGGCGGACTCCGCGAGCCGCGCCGCGTGTTCCAGCGCGAACGCTATCGACTCGACATAGATGTCACAGGCCCCCGCCAGGCCCTCCTCCGCCACAACCGGGAGCAGATCGGACGCCGCCTCGCCCACCCATTCGCCGGCCGACTTGTCCTTCGGGATCGCATGAGCCGCGAGGCAAGTGGTCGTCGTCGTTTGTGGGACGCGCGAACCCAACGCTCGGGCGAGTCTCAGTTGCCTGAGCTCTCCGGGCACGGACAGTCCGTATCCGGATTTCATCTCGAAGGTCGTGGTGCCCCGCCGGAGCATCGCGTTCGCCAGCGACTCTCCGAAGGTAAGGACCTCAGCGTCGGAGGCTTCCGCGAGCATGCGGGCCGAACGGAAGATCCCGCCCTCCTCGTCGTGCAAGGTCTCGTATCGCACACCGCCGAGTCGCGCCGCATCCTCGTCGGCTCTCCATCCGAAGAAAGGGAGATGCGTGTGGCAATCGACGAACCCGGGGACGATGGTGCAGCCCGACGCGTCGAATCCTCCGCGTCCACCGCTCGCCCGCCCAACATTGGCGACCCTGTCGTCCTCGAACACGACCGACGCGTTCTCGAGAACGTCGATCGAAGTCAGATCGGGACCGCGCACGGGGGCAGAAATGAACGGCACGATCGACGCTGCGTCGCGCAGAGCGAGGGAGGTCACGCGTCGCCTCGATCCTTCGCCCTGCGGTCGACCTTGCGGAATGCGAAGGTCCCGTCCTCGCGATCGATCCGCTCGATCTCGCCACGCTTCATGAGATAGATGAGGTGGGCGAGAGCCTCCCCCAGGGCCAGGCGGCGCTGGAAGTTCAGGAGGGTGGTCCCGAAGATGGCATCCGTGATCTCGTCCGCCGTCCGCGGCTCGTGACGGATCACCTGAAGAATCGAGCCGAGCCGGCGATCGTGATGGCGAGCGATGACCCGCGCTCGTCCTGCGCCATCGTCGAACGGGCGGCCATGACCGGGCAGCACGAGGTCGGGCTCCAGCGCTTCGATCTTGTCGAGGGATGACAGGAACTCCCCCAGCGGGTCGTCCGTCTCCCCCCGCCGGAAATCGATGTGGGGCGTGATGCTGGCTAGTAAATGGTCGCCGGAGATCAGGGCGCGCTCCTCGGCCGCCCACAGGCAGATGTGCGAACTCGAATGGCCGGGCGTATGCACGACCTGCCACGTTCGCGTTCCTACAGCGATCTCCTCACCCCCTTCGAGCCAGGTGCCGGCGTCGACGACACCCGATATGAATGGGCTCCAGTCCTCGAAGGCTGTGAGCTCTTCGACCTCGGGTGGACCCACGCCGTGTTCCGCGAACGTCTTGCGAAGACGAGCGATCGTCTCCTGAGGGTCTCGGTAGAACTCCAGATCGAACCGAGCGGCCTCGTGCATCCACACCTCGCACCCGCTTCTCTCGGCCATCCTCGCAGCCATCCCGTAATGGTCGATGTGCGTGTGAGTTATGACGAGCCTCCGGATATCCGCCACCGTGACATCGCAGACCTCGAGCGAGCCGACCAGCGCGTCCCAACCGTGATCGCCCTCTTCGGACGGGTCGAAGATGCCGCAATCCACCAGCGTGGCGCCCTCGGGTCCGGTAAGCAGATACGCGTTGACGCGATCGAGGCCGGGGAAGGGCAACGGAAGTACCAGCCGGAAGAGCCCCGGCAGTGGCTCCCGCCTGCGCGGCGGTCTCAAGGATGGCTCCGATGAACGGTCAGGGCCAGGGCCTTACTCGTGCAGCTGCTCTTTGATGACGAACGAGATCCGAACGAGCACCCGGTACTGGACCTCGCCATCCGAGACGAGACCATCGATGCGTTCCACCTCGAACGACGTCACTCCCTGCAGCGTCAGACTGGCCCGGTGAACGGCCGAGCCCACCGCTTCTTCGATCGTGCTTCCGGTCGCGGTCAGGTCTATGGACTTCTCGATCGACATCGCGCTACCCCCTTATCGAACGTGGGGCACATCCTAGTTGGCCGCGCGCGGGGCGAGCCGTCATGAGCAGCGAGCGCCCGACGGCGCTAGCGCGCTATGGGCGAGGAAAAAGTGGGAGTGCGGTGACACCGGACGGTTGGGCGATGAGCAGCCATGGTCCGCCGGCGATAGTCCTTGGCGAGGACGTCACGAGAGATCGCGAACCACCATTTCGCAGCCGGCAGTTTCAGCGATGCGTCGCGGGGACCGGAGAGCCAGGGACACGCACGTGTCGGTTCGTTCATGCGATGTCTCTTCCCACATTTCTGAAAAACATGATTCGGAGACGGACGCTATGCCGCGAATGTCCGATTCACGCAGAAAAAGATTCCTCCTCATGCAGGGCGATCACGTCCCCCAAGATGCGGTCGAAGGCGTCGACGACCTTTGGATCGAACTGCCGGCCACGTTCCGACGCGATCTCCTCGAGCGCACGCTCGATGCTCCACGCGTCCTTGTAGGGACGCTTGTGGACCAGGGCATCGAATACATCCACCAGGGCAACGACGCGACCGATGAGCGGGATCTGTTCGCCCGACAGGCCGCGCGGGTAGCCGCCACCCGCCCATCTCTCGTGGTGCGTCATCGCGATCTCCTCCGCAAGCCGCAGGAGTTCGAATCGGTTCTCCGAGAGGATCCGTGCGCCGATGACGGTGTGTTGCTTCATCCTGTTGTATTCCGCAGACGACAGATCCCCTCTCTTCAGCAGGATCGTGTCGGGGATCCCGATCTTACCGATGTCGTGAAGTTGGGCGGCTCGGTACACGAGATCTCCGTCCAAAGAGATGCCCAGCTCGAACGCCAGCAGGGCTGCCGCGCGGCCCACTCTCTCCGTATGCCGGAGGGTCGCGTCGTCCCTGTACTCCGCGGCGAGCGCCAGCCGCCGAAGGATCTCGACCCTCAGGTCTTCCGAGTCGCGCGTCCGCTCCCGCACTGCCGTCTCGAGCAACTGATCCTCGTCTCTCAACCGCTCGTGCAACATGCGCGTCTCGAGCAGGTTCCGGACGCGCAGGAGAGCCTCGGAGTGATCGAACGGCTTCGTCAGGAACTCCTTGGCCCCCCCGAGGAGCGCGGCACGGCGCGCTTCGGGCGAAGCAGTCGGCGGTAAGCACCAGGATCGGAAAACGGAAGGCGGGTTCGGTTCGGCGGGAGAGCTCGTCCATGATGTCGAGACCGCTCAGATGAGGCATGTGCAGATCGAGGATCAGCAGGTCGGGGTCCTTGGCATGGATGGCTCCGATGGCCAGTCGGGGATCCGTCAGTCCGATCACGTTCGTGAAGCCATCCCGCTCGAGGACGTGGCCCAGGAGTCGGACGATAGCGTCCGAGTCGTCGACGACCACTATCCGAGCGGCCCGCAGGGCCTCTTTCATCGTCAGACCGCCGTTCTTCCAGCACGCCCCGGATGGGGCTTGGATAGCGGGTCTTCGCCCGGCGAGGCGGCGTTCCTGCTAGGCGAAGGAAACTTTCGCGTTCTCTTTTCGGGCCTTCCGGGACAAACGGGAGCGAAGCGGCTGGCCTGGCCGGATGGCTACACGTAGCCCCTTAGCTCGGCGGCCCGGGCGACCCGTTCCACGGCGATGTCGAACGCGGCGTCGCGGAGCGACGTCTCATCGCTCTCGGCCCGGGAGAAGACCGCGTCGGTCGCCTTCGTCATCCGCTTCTTCAGCTCGAAGTTGACGTTGTCGAGCTCCCATCGGAACTCCTGGATGTTCTGAACCCATTCGAAGTAGGAGACGGTGACACCTCCCGCGTTCGCCAGGATGTCCGGCACGACCATTACGTCGTTGTCGACGAGGATCTTGTCCGCCACCGGGGTGATCGGCCCGTTCGCCGCCTCGACGATCAGGGCCGCGTGGATCCTATCGGCGTTGTCGCTGGTGATCACGCCCTCGATCGCGGCGGGGATAAGGACGTCGCACTCGATCTCGAGGAGCTCGTCGTTCGATACGCGATCGCCATCATCGTGATCCCCCACGGACTCGGCGTCGGCTGCGAACGAATGGAGATCCTCTATGTCGAGACCCTCCTTGTTGTATATGCCGCCGGTGACGTCCGAGACGGCGACGACCTTGGCCCCCGCTTCGCTCGCCAAGCGCGCGGCCCAGTACCCGACGTTCCCGAATCCTTGGATGACGATGGAGGCATCGCGGAAATGCATGTTGCGTTTCTTGGCTATCTCGCGAGCGCAGATGACGACTCCGCGACCCGTCGCCTCTTCGCGACCGGGCGAACCACCGAGCTCGACCGGCTTCCCCGTGACGATGCCCGGCGTGTACCCGTACTTCTGTCCATAGGCATCCATCATCCAGGCCATCGTCTGCGCGTTCGTTCCCATGTCGGGGGCCGGGATGTCGCGTTGGACGCCGATGATGTAGCCGATCATGGAAGTGAACCTTCGGGTTAGGCGCTCGAGCTCTCCTTCGGAGAGCTGCCGTGGATCGCATTGAACGCCGCCCTTGGCCCCGCCGAACGGAACGTCCACCAGGGCGTTCTTCCAGGTCATGAGTGCAGCGAGGGCGCGAACCTCGTCGAGATCCGCGCTGGCGTGGAACCGGACCCCTCCCTTGTACGGACCACGCGCCCCGTTGTGCTGGATCCTGTAGCCACGGTGGACCTTCACCCGTCCGTTGTCCATCTTGACCGGAACCTGCACGGCCAGCTCTCTGTAGGTGCTGGCGAGGACCGATCGCATCTCGTCGCGCAGGTCCAGCCGGTCGGCAGCCAGGTGGAAGAAGTAGGTCGCGGCTTCGAAGGGGGTCATGTCGTCGTTGGCCTCTGCGACGGGAGGCGCCGAGCCCATCTCGGTCGCAGTTTCTCTCGATTCCTCGGCGGCTTCCTGCTCTTGGGGCTCGTCTGGCTTCGTCGTTGATTCCGTGGACATAGTTCCCCCCTACTTTGCCGGCGCGATGACCTCCACTGACTCGTCTACCCTCTCCGTCTCACTTTCCAACTCGCCCGAGAGGAACCTACGGGTGTGCTCGTACGACAGATCGATCAGGCGGGCCGTGAAGTCCATCGATGCGAAGGGCACGTAGAAGTCCATCGCCGCCGCCGGGATCAGGATCAACTCGACCTTGGATGAATACAACGGGGCCTCGATGTCGAAGCGCTTCGAGCGAGCCAGTCCGAATGCGTGAACGAGGTAGTCGATGGGCCGGTTGAGAGGCCTGTGCTGCGCGTTGTTCTGGGCGGTTGCATCCAGGACGTAAACGGTGCGCGCACCCATCGCCACGGCGGGGGCGATCGGAACGTTGTTCGCCACGCCACCGTCGGTGTACATGCGGCCCTCGATCTCGACCGGCGGAAAGATGCCCGGCATGGCGATCGAAGCCAGCAGGGAGGGAAGGATCTCGCCCGAGGTGAACGTACGATCCGATCCCGTCTGTAGATCCGTCGCCACGATACCCAGAGGCAGCTGTGCATCCTCGAAGAGCGCGTTTCCTATCCGCGTGCTCACGAGCTTGCGGATGCCGCTGTTCTCGAAGACCCGGTTCCCTCGCACGAGCATCCTCGCCCACGAGGCTCTGAAGCGCCCTCCGGGGAAGAGGTCCGTGTCCTGGAGGCTTCGCCAGATCGTCTCGAGGCGGTCCGTGCCGGCAACGGTGGGATCGAAGGCCAGGAAGGTGGCGTTCATAGCGCCGACCGAGGACCCGACGACCATGTCGGGAATCACGCCGTGCTCGAACAGGGCCCGCAGCTGGCCCACCTGAAGGGCGCCAAGGGGGCCGCCGCCCGAGAAAGCGAAGGCCACGCCCCCGCGCCGGCGGGAGGCGAGCCTCTTGAGCCACTGCGCCCTGGATGGATAGGACTTCATCTCGTCCTCATACCAACATCATCGGCCCGAGCCGGCTTCTAGCTGAGGACCCGGTGGAGCGCAGATCGTCCTAGCGACTGGCTTTCTTCTTGGCCGTCGAGGCGGTCTTCCGGGCTTTCTTGGTGGATTTCGTGGTTTGGGCCCGCGCCGCCGATGTCGTTGACTTCGCGGCCTTCTTGGTGGCGTCCGCCGCCTTCCTCGTCGTTTTCCGCGCCGTCTTCGCTTCCTTCGACCCGGTGACCGTGCGCGCCCCCTTGCGGGACTGGTCCACGGCGGTCTTCACCAACGCGACCGCGGCGCCGGCCGCGACCTTGGCCGCATCGCCGGCCACCTTGGCCGACTTCTTGGCCCGCTTGGCCTCGCGGGTCTTGGCCACCTGCTTGGCCGTCTTGCCCTGCCGTATCGACCGCCTTCTTGCCGACGTTCGAGACGCTTCTGGCCGCTACCTTGATCTGCTTGCCTGCCTTCGCTCTCTGCTTCTTCGGTTTCGCCACCGAGGCCTCCTTCCGGTTTGTGCGAAGAACCTACCCTCTCGGCGAGGGGCCGAGGGGGCCGGCACTCCACTTATCTATCGAGGTGGACCCGCAGCCACGTTCGCCGGCCACAGGCCGGACAGCGGAACCACGAGTGGTGGTACTTCACGATCGGCAGATGGAAATGCACGGGGAACATGAGGGCGGCGAGCTCGACGAAGGAGACCCGGGTTTCCTCCCGGCACGAGGAGCACTCGACCGTGCAGGTCAGGGGCTTTCGCTCCGTGGCGCTGTAGAGCGCGTGCTTCCCGATGGGGCCTTCGGTCATGGAGACGCCTCCTCGATGACCGCAGCCAGGTCACGGTAGGCCTGGGCCCCCGGATGGCTGGGGGCGAAAGAGACGATGGACCTGCCCGCCTGGGTGGCTTCCGCGAACCGGATCGACTTCCGAACCGGCGGCTCGAGCATCCGGACGCCGTAACGGTTGCCGATATCCGCAAGCACCTCGCGGGCGTGGCGGGTGCGGCCGTCGAACATCGTCGCTATGAGGCCGATCACCTGCAGATCCGGGTTGGTGAAATGGCGGATGTCCCCGAGGGTCTCGATCAACTGTCCCACCGCCCGGTGTGAAAGGGCCTCCGCGAGCAGTGGGATCACGACCTCCTGCGCGGCGGTCAACCCGTTGATGGTGAGGATGCCCAACGATGGCGGGCAGTCGATCAACACGTAGTCGTACATCGGGAGCACCTCCCTCAACGCTCGTTCGAGCGTGTACTCCCGTCCGGTCTTTGCGAGCAGTACGGCCTCGGCTCCGGCGAGGTCGATGTTCGCGGGGACGAGGTCGACCTCCCGGGTCTGGATCACCTTTTGCATCGGAAGTCTTCGGATCAATACGTCATTGATCGTTTCGTCGAGCTCATCGGGATCCATCCCCAGCGAGTAGGTCAACGCCCCCTGGGGGTCGAGATCGACCGCGAGCACGCGCCGGCCAAGCTCCCCCAGAGCCGCGGCGATCGACACGGTCGTGGTCGTCTTGCCCACTCCACCCTTTTGGTTCGCGAACGCGATGATCCGCATGGCTAAGACCCGTCTCCCGGCGGGAGCCTCACTTCGAGTCCGAGCTCCGCGAGCAGGGCTTTCACTTCTTGCGGGGGCCACCCCCGATCGCGCAGCGCGAGGACCAGGCCGGCCGCGGCTTCACTCATCTCCTCGCGCTCGAAGGACTCGTATCCGTCGAGGAACCCGCGTGCGTAGTCCCAGGAGACGTACTCGTCAGGATCCGGTTCGAAGGCCGGCTCGTGAACCGGGGACTCCCCTTGCTCGAGGAGCTCCTTGAGGTTCCCGGCGAGAAGGTCCCACGCGAGATAGTGGTCCTCGTCACAGTCGGGGCAGTAGAAGACGGTCCCCTTGAGGCCCTTGGGGCCGAGGACCTCTTTCAGGACCTGGACGTCGACCAGGTCCTGACGTAGCGCCTCACGATCCTCTTCGCCTAGCTCCGGCTCCGGCTCGTCGTCGAACGAACCCGTGGGGTCTGACATGGGCTCATCGTATGCGCTCGGTGTGCCTGGTTACCCTCAGAAGGTACCCAGGTAGGCGTCCAGCAGGGGTTGCCCGAGCAACAGCGCCAGCACGGTCCCCAGTGCCAGGAACGGACCGAATGGGATCTGCGTCTTGCGGCTTCCGCCCTGTGACAGCAGCACCGCGACGCTGATCACCCCGCCCAGGAAGAAGGACAGGAACATCCCGACCAGGACCAGTCCCGGCCCCTGGATGAACCCCAGGAAAGTTCCCAGGACGAATCCCAGCTTCACATCTCCGAGACCCATCCCCTGGGGGTAGATGAACGCGACGACGAAGAAGAAGCCTCCGAAGATGACGGCGCCGATAGCGGCATCAACGAGGCGGCCGAGATCTCCGTCGGTCGCTGCAGCCACGATAAGGCCCACCCACCCCACGACGAACAAGGGAAATACCACGCGGTTCGGGAGCAGCTTGTGTTCGAGATCGATGATCGTGAGCACCACCAGGGTCCAGAAGAAGGCGGCGAAGGTGGCGGCGGCGACCCAACCGGAAACTGAGGTGTCGTCCGCCGAGACGATGAACTTGTAGGCCGCGAAGAGGAACAGGGCCCCCGTAGCCAGCTCGATCGCCGGATACCGGACGCTGATGGGGGCGCGGCAGTGCTTGCACTTGCCTCGCAGCGCCAGCCAGCTGAACACCGGGATGTTCTCCAACGCCCCGATCGTGTGCTCGCACGAGGGGCACCTGCTGCGGCCCGAGACGATGGTCTCCCGGCGCGGGATCCGATACGAGGCAACGGTGGCGAAGCTTCCGAAGACGAGGCCCAGTACGAATGCGGCGGCCAGGATGAAGGTGTCCATGTTGTCCTTATCGGGACGTTCGGGGCCGAGTTTGAGCAACGGCCTCAACGAACTTCAGGCCCCTACTCCCCTCATCGGGATCCCCGATGTGGTCCCGGATACGGCCGAGCAGAGCCTCAGCTTGATCAACGGCCCCACGTCGCCCCGATCGGGATCCCCGATGTGGTCCCGGATACGGCCGAGCAGAGCCTCAGTTTGATCAACGGCCCCACGTCGCCCCTAATCGGGATCTCCGATGTGGTCCCGGATACGGCCGAGCAGAGCCTCAGCCTCGAACGGCTTCATGATCACGTTGTCGGGACCGATGGCGTCGTCGAACATGTCGTGGGCGTCCGGCTTACCGGTCACGACGACGATCGGGATCCCGGCGGTGGCGGGATGCTCCTGCATCTCCTCGAACATCCGGCCCCCGGACACGTCCGGCATCATCAGGTCGAGGAGGATGAGGTCGGGCTTCCTGAATTCGGCTTTCGCCAGGCCCTCGAGCCCGTCCCGGGCCTCCATGACCTCGTAGCCGCGCGCCTCGAGGATGAACTTCTCGAGCTCCCGGACCGCCTCTTCGTCCTCGACTATCAGTATGGTCTTGGCCATGGGTGCCCCACCGTATCAATCCAATCTGCGTTTCTTCCGATACAGGTCGGAGATGGACCTGGCCGAGCTGAGGACGCGGATCGAGCAGGGGCGCTACGAGGTCCCGGCGGAGCTGGTCGCAGAGGCCATACTGGCGAGGCTCAGTCCCACAACCCCCGAACCGGCGAACGAGGGGCAACGCGCCCTCTCACCGCTTCCACCATCGTCACCACGTCGTGAGCGGCCTTCACGTCGTGAACCCTGACGACCGCCGCTCCCGCGTTCACGGATAGCGCAACGAGAGCCAGAGTTCCGGGAAGGCGCTCGTCTGGAGGGAGACCGAGGGTCTCACCGACGACGTCCTTGCGTGACGGGGCGACGAGGACCGGCCCGCCGAAGCGCACCAGCTCGTCCAGCCGCCGCATCAGCTCCAGCGAGTGATAGGTGTTCTTTCCGAAATCGAGTCCGGGATCCAAGAGAACCCCGTCGGCCGACACGCCCGCTCCTCTGGTCAGGGCGGACAGCCGATCCCACTCGGCGAGGACCGAGGACACCACGTCGTCGTAGCGCGGGTTGCGCGGACGACCCCGGATCTGTCCCCCGTGGTGCATCAGCACCAGCGCGCCGCCCGCCGCCGCGCAGGTCGAGGCGAGCTCCGCGTTCGCCAGCGCAGTCACGTCGTTCAGGATGGATGCGCCCGCATCGAAGGCCGCGCGTGCTACGGCCGGGCGAGCGGTCTCCACCGACAGGGCCACGCTCGTCCGCCCCGCGAGTGCCTCGATGAGGGGCAGAAGGCGCTCCATCTCTTCCTCGACCGGCACCACGGGTCCGGGACCCGCCCGCACGCCGCCTAGGTCGAGAAGGTCGGCGCCCTGCTGTTCCAGCTCCAGGGCGAAGTCGACCGAAGCACCGAGGTCGAGGCGTCCTCCATCGAAGAAGGAATCGGGGGTCCGGTTGACGATCCCCATGACCTGACAACGATCGAACTCGATGAGCCCCGTGGCGTGCCGGAGGATCACGGCGTTTCCACGACGGCGTTCGGCCGCCGTCCGGATCTCGCGGTGACGAGATAGATCCCGACCAGGATCGCGGCTCCCCCCGGGTACAGGAGCATCGACGGAGTCTCGTCGAGGATGATGAACGCGAGGGTGATCGCGATGATCGGCTCCGCCATGATGGCGACCGACACGCTCGTCGCGTCGATGTCTCTGAGCACCAGGTTGATGATGGTGTGTCCCAGTAGTTGTGGCCCCACCACGATTCCGGCGATAGCCCACCACGTCTTCGATGGATATCCGGCGAGCTCGACGCCGGCGGCCAGGCACACGACGAGCAACAACACGGCGGCGAGCGCATACGTCACCACGGCGTACTCCAGGATCCCCAACTTGCGCCGCGCCACCCGGCCGGCGATCACGTACCCCGCCGCCATTGCGCCGCCCGCCAGCGCCAGTAGGTTCCCCACGAAGGAAGACCCTTCGAGGTCCACTCCCGCTACCAGGGCGGTGCCGCCCAAGGCCAGGAAGATCCCGAGCCACCCCACGATAGGTAGACGGTCGTGGAACACGAGCCACGCGATCACCGCGACGAAGATGGGAGTCGTCGAGACCAGGAGCACCGATACGGCGACGGTCGTTAACTCGACCGATCGGATCCACGTCGCGAAGTGAACGGCCAGAAAAGCTCCGGCCACCATCGGCACCAGGTACGCGGATCGTTCCATCGATCGAAGCCCGGACCGCGCGAAGGGGATGAGGACGAGTGCGCCGAGGGCGCAGCGCCAGAAAGAGATGGCCAGCGCATCCGCGCCCGAGGCATAGCGCACGAGGATGGCCGACACGGAAGCCGCGACTACCCCGAGCGCGAGCAGACTCCACGACGCCCATGCCGGACGTGACTCGATCCGATCGATCCTGCGATCCGTTCTCATGCGACGTTCAGGGTAAGGGCGAGCGCACCTCTCGCGCGTGTGGTGTATCAAGGGCGATGTGGAGAGCAAGGGACCGATCGTGGGCGTAGGGGCCGTCGTGATCCGCGACGATAACCATCTGCTGATGGTCCGCCGGGGCAAGGAACCCGCCAAGGGTCTGTGGTCGCTGCCGGGGGGCCGGCTCGAACATGGCGAGTACATCGCCGACGCGGTGGCGCGCGAGGTCAAGGAAGAGACGGGACTCGACGTCGAGGTGTTGCGGCTCGCGGGGATCTTCGAGGTTCCGGGAGAGCGGCACTACGTCATCCTCGACTATGTGGCAGACGTCGAAGGCCGCCCCGAGCCACTAGCGGGCCAGGACGCGGACGACGCGCGCTGGGTAGCGTTCGAGGACATCGAAGGGCTGGACTGCACGCCGCGTCTGATGGAGACGTTGAGAGCCTGGAGCGTTCTAACGTCAGCAGGTGAAGAGAGCAACTGACTGATTCTCTCGGGTGGTCTCACCCGCGATCGGGTCCGTCTCGACGACGGTCTTCCCGCCGTCGCAGGATGCCACCTCTTGCCCGGTCAAGCCGACGTTCGCGAGCTTGTCGATAGCGCTATCGAGCGACATCCCCCGCACGTCGGGAATCTTCACCTTGGCGAACTCCGGTCCCAGCGATACCTGGATCTCGATATCGCTCCCCCGCGGGGTCATGACGCCCGCGGTGGGGTCCATACCGAGTACCTCGCCCGCCGCGATGTCGTCCGAGTAGACGTCCACCACCACGGCCTTGAAGCCCGCCTTCTTGAGCGCGGAGGTGGCCTCGTCCTTCGACTGTCCGATCACGTCGGGCACCGCTACGGGGCGCGGGCCTTTGCTGACCACGAAGCTGAGCTCGCTGCCCCACTTGAGGCGCCCCCCGGCAGGGATCTGACGGAACACGATCCCGGCATCGTGTGGTGAGTAACGCTCGAGAGGCGCCGCGGCCTCGAAGCCCGCGGCTCGCAAGCGAATCTCGGCGAAACGGGGCTCCAGACCCACGATGGACGGCACGGGCTTCATCGGGAGACCCTTCGAGACCGAGAGATGGATCGTGTCCCCCTCCTCGAGCTTCCCGGAGGCCGGGCTCTGCCTCACGACTTCACCTTTGGGGATGCTCAGACTCTCGTAACGGCGATCGACCTGTATCGCGAGGCCGAGGTCTTCGGCCTTGTTCTGGGCCCGTTCCTTGTTCATCCCGACGAGCTTCGGCACGCGGACCGTCTGCTCGCCGAAGGTCTCGGCGGCCTTAACGCCACCGAAGAGCAAGGCTCCCACGAGTCCCAATAGAAGTAGCGTCCGCAGGAGTTGGTGTGGCGATCGTCGCGGCCGTCTCCGTCGTTCCGCGAAGGAAGTGGGTTGAAGGTCGCCGAGCCCCACCTCCCCCGTGAGGTCGCGCAGCAAGTGCTCCAGGGGCTCCGAATCCGGCAACGAACGCACGGACACGCGTCGTAGGGCGGCACCCATCTCGGATGCGGTGAAGAACCTGTCCAGAGGATCGAGCGCACAGGCGCGCAGGACGATGTCGTCGACCTCGACGGGTATCGACTGGTCGAAGTCCGAGGGAGCAGCGACATCCTCGACCGCCCTACGGTTCAGCATCTCGGTGCCCGCGCCCAGCAGGGGAGGCTGCCCCGTCAGCAGCTCCGACAGCACCGCGCCGGCCGCCCAGACATCGGACGAGTACGTCGCTTCTTGGCCCCGCGCCTGTTCCGGCGAGAGGTAGCGGAGGGTGCCGGGGATACCACCACCGGGCATCGACCGGTCCGCGTCCGCCACCACCGCGATACCGAAGTCCGCGACCTTGATCTTGCCGTCACGCGCGATGAGAACGTTCTCCGGCTTGATGTCTCGGTGAACGAGACCTTGCTCGTGTGATTCGGCGAGCGCGTCGCAAACGTGTGCCATTATCTCCACCGCCTGTGCCGCGCTCAACGAACCGCGGGCCACCAGCAGGTCGCGCAGGTCCGAACCAGACACGTATTCCATGACCATGTAATAGGTGTTCTCGTCCTCCTGTCCCCAGTCGTAGACGGCCACGACATTGGGATGGGACAGACGCGCGGCCGCCCGCGCCTCGGCTTTGAAGCGCTCCACCAGCAGGGGGTCCGTCGCGAGCGACGGTTGGAGGACCTTCACCGCGACGGGTCGATCGAGCAACAGATCGTGTGCTCGATACACCTCTCCCATTCCGCCGCCGGCCAGCCTGCTCACCAGGTGGTAGCGGGCCGAGAAAGTGGCTCCCACCAGATCTCGCATCAGCCGCATCTACCCGCCCCCGTTCGAGGTCCGCAGGTGGTTGTCGAAGCGTTCTTTCAGGTCGGACAGGTTCCGGGCGATCTGCATCTACCCGCCCCCGTTCCGCAAGTGGTAATCGAAGCGTTCCTCCAGGACCGACAGGTTCCGGGCGATCCCGCCGATCTGGGCCGCCGCCGCGTCGGCGTCGGCGCCGGCGGACTCCGCGGCGGCGCGCACCGCGCCGAGCGCATCTCGGAGGCGCTCTGCGAGGGCCCCGATCCGCGTCTTGACGTCATCGATCATGCGGCGCCGGGCGCGCTCCTGATCCTGGAGCTCCGCTCCGAAACGGTCGACGCGGTCGGTGAGGGATGCGACCCGATCGAGAGCCTCCGCTGCCTGGGCTCGAGCGGCCGCGTCGGCCGGATCGGTTGGGGCGGAGCCCGCGTCGGAGCCACACGCCGTAAGCACGGCGAGCGCGGTGACGATCCCTATCGCCCGGCTGGTCAGCGGCATGCGCGCCCTCCTGGGGCCCCGGTCATTCCTCACAAGATAACAGTAGTAACACTAGTTGACAGGAGTTACAGGGGCAACCCCGGCGGTGCGCGCCCTCAGATCTCGATCCGGGCCACGAGCGGGACGTGGTCCGAGGCGTCGGTCGACACCGTCCATGTGCGCATGACCCGGGCGCCGCCCCCTGCGAGCACGTGATCGATCCGACGACCCCCCACCCGCGCCCGCACCGTGGGGGCCCGTCCGGCGCCGGCGACGAGGCCGTCGTTCCGCAAGCGCCGTAGCTCGAGGTGGGTCGAGTTGAAATCGCCGAGCACCAGGACGGGCCCGCTCGATGGCGCGGCCAGTTCGACCACAGCGGGGACCTGCAACCTCCGCGCGGCGCGCTCGAGTCGCCAGATGCACGCCGACGACGCGGACGCCTCGCCATGAGGCCTGTAGGGCGCCACGCGGCTCTTCCTCTCCGAGACGAGGAAGGGTCCGTACCTCAACGATCAGTGCATCCGACGACGCCAGGGCGATCCCGTACTCGCCTTCGCCCCGCCGGACGGTGGGGAAGAAGTGGATATCGAGGCCCGTGAGCTCCGCCAGCTCTCCGGGTTGGTCGACCCCGCCGGACCGGGCGAACCCGCGATCCAACTCTTGAAGGGCGATCAGTCCTGCGCCGGTAGCCGCGATCGCGGCGGCCGTCCGTTCGAGGTCGAGACGACCATCCGTCCCTTCCCCGTGATGGATATTGAACGTGGCGACGGTCAGCTCCATCGACGTAGATTACGCAGCGCTTGTGGGACGATTGGTCCCACCGTGAGCACCCAACCGCCAGATACACCTCAGAGCGCCGTGGAAGAGGTCGAGGAGACCTACTGCTACGGACATCCGGACACCCCGACCAAGTTGAGGTGCAGCCGGTGCGACCGGCCTATCTGTGGCCGCTGCGCGATCCCCGCCTCGGTGGGGCAGCACTGCCCCGAATGCGTTGCCGAGGCTCGCAAGGGGCAGCGGACCGTGAAATCCGCGATGCGAGCGACCGCCCCGGCCGTGATGACGATCATCGTCCTGAACGTGGTGGTGTTCGTCGCTCAAAACCTGATCCCCGATCTGACCACCCGGTACGCCTCGTTCCCTTTCGCGATCGCACACGGAGAATGGTGGCGACTGCTGACGCCGATGTTCCTCCATTCGACCGGGTTCATCTTCCACATCGTGATGAACATGTACGTGCTCTATATCTTCGGACCGCAGGTCGAGCAGACCTTCGGAACGGTGCGATTCGTGGTCATGTATCTGGTGGCCGGCTTCTTCGCCTCCGCCGCGTCGTACACGTTGGGCCCCTGCAACGTCCTCGGCGTGGGCGCGTCCGGCGCGATCTTCGGGGTCGTTGGGATCCTGTTGGTCTTCCTCTACCGTCGGCGGTCGTCCCAATTCGTGGCGGGCTATCTACGGCAGCTACTGATCTTCGTCGGCCTGAACGCGGTCCTGGGGTTCGCCATAGCGAACATCGACATGTGGGCGCATGCGGGGGGCCTCGCCGCCGGAGTCATGCTCGGGTACGGGTTCGACCGTGGGGGATCGCCCCAACGCGTGAGGGCCACGCAGATCGTGACCACCTTGATCGTGATCGGGCTCGGACTGGCGCTGGTCGCCTACCGAACGGCCACGTTCGCGTCGTCCTGCTAGGCGATCAGGGGTTGACCTCGACGATGCCGGACCTGATCACGGCTTTCCCGTCGGGGTTGTAGGTCTCGAACCCGTAGGTCGTCGCCTCACCCGAACCGCCCTCGGGCCAGAACTTCGTCGTCAGCTCCTGCCCCGGCCGAACGGGCCTCGAGAAACGCACGGCCACGCGCGCGACCCGGGTTGGGTCGCCTCCGGCCAGCCCATCCACGGCTCCCTGGGTGGCCATCGCCATCGTGCACATGCCGTGCAGGATCAGCCCCGGAAGGCCGGCCATCTTGGCGGTCGCCTCGTCGAGGTGGATCGGGTTGCGGTCGCCGGAGGCCTCCGCGTACCGTTGCGTCTGGTCTTCGTCGACCTTCACGCTCGCTTCGTGTGCGATGGCTCGTTCGGACTCACCGCTTCGCCCGGACGAAGGCCGCTCGCCCCTCCCGGAACCTCTGATGAACATGGTTCCCCGCACCTCGGCGACGGGCGTGCCGTGCTGGTTCGTCTCGGTCGACTTGACCGTGAAGGTCTCGCCCGAGTCCTTCTTGTCGACCGATTCCAGGATCGTCGAGACGGTCAGCGTGTCCCCCGGGCGGATCGGCTCGTACAGGACGTGCTCCTCGGCGCCGTGAACGAGCCTCAGGAGATCCGCCCCCAGCTCCTGATCCATCGCCGCGGCCATGAAGGATTCGAACGCCGGCACGATCGGGAACACGGGAGACGCGACCACATCGGTCGAGAGATAGCGCTCGTTCAGATCATTGGTCGCGCGCGCGTAGTTCTCGATCGCTTCGGCGGTGACCTCGTAGGTCTTCGTCCCGAAGTCTCTTCCCGCAAGGTCGGCGTTCAGCCCCACAATCGATCCTTTCGTTTCACCTCTGCGCGATCGTCGAGACGATCACGATCTGATCGTTCGCGATCGTCGAGACGATCGCTATCTCTTGACCTCTATTCGGTCTGACCTCTACTCGGGCAACTCCACATCTGCTTCTGCGATTATCGCCGTCTCTTCCTCCGGGAGATCGAGTGCCTCCGGGCCGGTGCCCCGGCGGCGTGCCTCGAGCGTCGTTTTCACGATGCCGTTCTCGATCGACACCACCCGGGCTCGGCACACGATCTCGTCCCCGGGCCACACGCGTGTGGTGAAGCGAACCTTGAACCGCCTCAGGTTCTGGGGACCGCCGAACCAGTCGGAGACGGCGTGCGCGAGATAGCCCGCCGGGAGCATCCCCATCGCGAAGACCGTCGGCGCGCCCGTCCGGCGCGCGTAACCCTCGTCCGTATGGATCGGATTGAAGTCGCCCGACGCGCCCGCGTACCGGACGAGGTCCACCCGTTCTAGAGGTCCGAACACCACTTCCCCGAACTCCTGGCCGGGAGTGATCCCGTCCATCGTTATCGTTTCGGGAGTGCCCACTCAGCCTCCTCCCATTCAGCCCACGTCCTTCGCCGTCTCGATCAGCGTGTAGTAGGCGGTGAGCACGTCTTCGCCTTGCACGTCCACGAACCGAGACTCGTACGTGACGAACCTCATCTCGCCGCCGCGTTTGCCTTCTTTGGTGAAGTCCTTCGAGATCCGCATCGTGGCGCGGAGGATCTCGCCCGCGAACGGGAGTCGCTGGTACTCGAACTCCTGCTCGCCGTGTAACACGCGCTCGTAATCGAGGTTGGCCCCGAGCTGCTCCTCGCGCTGCTCTCGTGAGATCTGCCAGATCTGGGTCACCGTGAAGGTTGGCGGGGCGACGATGTCGGGGAGACCCTGGGCGCGGGCCGCATCCACATCGAAGAAGATCGGATTGTCCTCCCCGACGGCGAGCGCGAACTCGCGCACCTTGCCACGCTCGATGGGCAGCTCGAAGGTCAACACGTCAACCAAGTTGTAACCCCTGATCTCCGGCGGCCTTGATCATCATCGGAATCATGCCCTCCGGCTGTATTCCGTCCGGAAGAGCTTCTTTCAGTTTGGCCACGAACTCCTCCGGCTCCCAACGCGAATCTTTCGTCAGACTGATGCCGATGTCCCACGGCTTCAGCACGTTTACGACCCCACCGTAGACGAAGAAACACTGTCCGGTGATGTTGGCCGCCTCGTCGCTCGCCAGACCGACGATGATCGGGGAGATGTTCGACGGGTCCATCGCGTCGAACCCGCCCTTCGGGCACCGGGATGTCACCGAAGGTCTGCTCCGTGAGCCTTGTTCGGGCGTTGGGGGCGAGACAGTTGACGGTCACGCCGTAGCGTCCGAGCTCGAGCGCAGCGATGATCGTGAACGCTGCGATCCCGGCTTTCGCTGCGCCGTAGTTCGTCTGACCGACGTTACCGAAAACCCCCGACGGGCTGGAGGTGTTGATGACTCGACCGGCCACCGGGTTACCCGCCTTCGACTCCTGTCGCCAGTAAGCCGCGGCATGGCGGGTTGGAGCGAAGTGGCCCTTCAGGTGCACGTTGATGACCGAGTCCCACTCGTCCTCCGAAAGGTTCACGAGCATCCGGTCGCGGATGATCCCGGCGTTGTTCACCAGCACGTCCAGCCGACCGAACTCCCCGACCGCTTGCTTGATCAGGTTCTCGGCCCCCTGGAAATCGGCCACGTTGTCGAAGTTGGCGGCGGCGGCCCCGCCTCGCTCCTTGATCTCGTCCGCCACCTGTTGGGCGGGGGCGGAGTCCTGACCTTCCCCTGCGGCGGAGCCGCCGAGGTCGTTCACGACGACCTTGGCTCCCGCGCCGGCCAGTGCGAGCGCGTGCTCCCGCCCGATGCCACGACCGGCTCCCGTGACGATGGCGATCTTCCCGTCCAGTGCACCCATCCCTGCAGCCTCCTAAGTTCTCGATCCCGTCTCGCGGCCCCGCCCCGGCCAAATCTAGTCGCGGGCGGCCGGCATCCGTTCTTGACCGAACGGTCAAGTTCTACCACGAGGCCCGGACTCGGAGATCCCCCGAAAACGCGCGTCTCCGATTTCGGGTTGTGGTTTGATTGGGGCACGCGAGAAAGGAGGTGGTCCACACTTGAGTGATAGTTGCTACGGACCTCGCGAGGTGACCGGCTGCTAGTGGTCTAAGCCTCATCTATTCCGGGTTCTGGCCACCTTCAGAGGTACTGGCCACGGGCAGAATCC
Organism: uncultured Actinomycetes bacterium; assembly: GCA_963777015.1. Classification (GTDB taxonomy): domain Bacteria; phylum Actinomycetota; class CADDZG01; order CADDZG01; family WHSQ01; genus JACCXF01. Next base: position 254,986 of record CAVZOQ010000002.1, on the reverse strand, counting down.
AAACCGGTTCACCAATGACCGCGCCGTCCCATCTGGTCCAGTGGGCGTCACAGACGAAGTGCGGCGGGGTCGGCCGAAGAACCAAGTGATCGTCTTGACGATCGCTGAGAAGCAGATGCGTTAAATGAACCGGCGCAGGCGCGATGCCTGCGCCGGTTCTTTTTTGTACGTCTCAACTCCCCTTCAGGAGCGCGACGAAACCCGCTTCGTCGAGGGTCTCCACGCCGAGATCGACGGCCTTGTCGTACTTGGACCCGGGGCTGTCCCCCACCACCACGTAGTCCGTCTTCTTGGAGACGCTCGAACCGACCTTTCCGCCCCGCTCCTCCACCGCCGCAGCGGCCTCGGAACGGGAGAAGCCCTCGAGCGACCCGGTCAGAACGATGGTCTTCCCCGTCAGAGGCCCCTTTTTCCTCCGCCGGGGCACGGTGGGTTTCAGTCCACCCTTCCGGAGCTTGTCCAGGACCTCGCGGTTACGAGGCTCGGAGAAGAACGAAGCGATGGCCGTCGCGATGATGGGTCCGACCCCCTCGATCGCCTCGAGTTCCTCGGCCGACATGTTCTCGAGTTTCTCGAGCGACCCAACCTCGGTGGCCAAGAGCTCCGCGGCCGTGCTGCCGACGTGAGGTATGCCGAGTGCGGCCAGGAGGTTGGACAGTGGCCGGGTGCGAGAGTCATCGATGGCTTTCATCAGGTTGTCGATCGATCGGGGGCCCCACCCCTCAAGCTCCGCGAGTTGCTCGGGCTTTAGGAAATAGATATCGGCAAGGTCGTGGAGCCATCCGCGCTCGATCAACAGGATGATCGTCTGATAGCCGAGGCCCTCGATGTCCATCCCACCCCGGCTGGCGAAGTGGAACAGACGCTCACGTTGTTGCGAGGGGCACCCATAGGCGTTCAAACACCTTGTCGCGGACTCTCCTTCGCTGCGAACGAGCTCCGTGCCGCAAGAGGGGCAGGATTTGGGCATCCGCCACCGCCGCGCGTTCTTCGGTCGCTTCGAAAGCACTGGGCCCACGACCTCCGGGATGACGTCGCCCGCCCGCCGCACGATCACGGTGTCCTTCGGACGAACGTCCTTCCGGGCGACCTCGTCCTCGTTGTGCAGCGTCGCGGTAGAGATGTTCACGCCTCCGACGAACACGGTGTCGAGACTGGCGAATGGGGTAACCACTCCGGTTCGGCCGACGGAAGCGAAGATGTTCTTGAGGATCGTGGTCCGCTCCTCGGGAGGGAACTTGTACGCGATCGCCCAGCGAGGCGCCTTCGAGGTGTAGCCGAGCTCCTCCTGCTCGGCTATCAGATCGACCTTCGTCACGACGCCGTCGATCTCGTACGGGACGCTGTGCCGGTTCTCCTGCCAGTGAGTGCAGAACTTGTAGACCTCGTCCAGGTCATTCACGCGTCGATTGTTGGAGTTCGTTCGAAGGCCGAACTCCTTAAGGGACTCCAGCGACTCCCAATGGGACTTGAAACGGAAGCCCTCGATGTACCCGACGCCGTGACAGACCAACGAGAGATTGCGTTGAGCGGTGACGTTCGGATCCTTCTGACGTAGAGAGCCGGCGGCTGCGTTTCGGGGGTTGGCGTACGTCCGGAGCCCGGCTGCCCCCACGGTGGCGTTCAGCTTTTCGAAGTCATCGGTTCGCATGAAGACCTCACCGCGGACCTCCATGATCTTCGGGTACTTCCCCCGCAGCCGAAGAGGTACGGCGCGTACCGTCTTGAGGTTGGCGGTGATGTCCTCGCCGACTCGACCGTTCCCCCGCGTGGCCCCCTTCACGAAGAGCCCGTCCTCGTAGATGAGGTTCACAGCCACGCCGTCCATCTTCAGCTCCGTCACGTAGCCGCTGGCCGCGCCGATGTTCCGCTCGACGCGCTTCCCCCACGCCAGCAGCTCTTCCAGGGAGAAGCAGTTGTCCAGGGACATCATCATCGACCGGTGCTCGACGGGAGCGAACTGGTCCGACGGAGGAGCACCGATCCGCTGGGTTGGAGACTCCGGTGTGATGAGGTCCGGATAGGCCTCCTCCAGCACCAGCAGCTCGTTCATGAGAGCGTCGTATTCGACGTCCGCGACCTCGGGATCGTCGAGCACGTGATACCGGTACGAGTGGTAGTCGAGTTGCTCGCGCAGGTCCTTAAGCCGCTTCCGCGCCTGGGTCTTGTTGGGTATCTGGTCAGTCGACATGTTCTCTCTATCTTGTCAGACGCGTTGCGCGAGAAGCATCATGCGCCGTCGTGTGAACACGAAGTCATCTCCATCGGGGACGAAGCCCATCCCCGTCCGATCGCCGTGTGCCTCCACGAATGCCCTCACCGCATCGATGCGCCCCTGCGGGAACTCATCGGGCCACATCCAGCGAGAGAAGCGCTGTTCGTCCTCAACGATCCGCTCGTCGATGATGTGCAGCCCGGCCGCGCCCACCATGATGCGCATCGCCGATGCCGGACGAGATGCCGCGTGGGTCGGATCTCGGACCGTCTCGAGATCTGACATCAGGGCGGCCTCCTCGTAGCGTTCGGTGGCTATCTGATCGACGACCAGGATGCGGCCGCCGGGAGCGACGATCCGGCGCATCTCCTGAAGGACGGGAACCGGGCGATGGATGTGGTGGAAGGTCTGGGCGCTGGTGACCAGCTCAACGGATCCGGATGCGAGCGGAAGGGCGTACCCATCGCCCACCACCAGAGCGAGGCCATCATGCTCCTCCCGGGCGACGCGCAGCATCTCGTGCGTCAGGTCGACGGCCAGCAGGAGCCCGGCGACGTCTCGGAAGAGTGACAGGAAATTGCCCGTCCCCGCCCCCACCTCCAGGACCGACGCCCCGCGGCGCACCCGCGAGAAGGGAACCACGTCGAGAGCGTCGAACCGACCGGCGGTCCTACGCGCGAAGGGGGCCGCGGCGCGGCCGAACTCCTCCTGGATATCCGCGCGATGAGCGTCGTTCACGCTCGGTTCCTACCAGACGCGAGCCTCGGCCGGGCCGGTGCTACTCGAGGCGCAGGTGGAAGCTGTAGGACGCGCCCCCTCCGCTCGACTCACCGTTCCATCTCCCGGACGCATCGAGATAGAGGTGTCCGGTCCGGTCCGGCACTCGGAAGTGAGCCGCCCACCCCGTGATCCCCTCGCCGGGAGAACGCTCTGGGCGAAGCCTGTAAGCGAGCTTGTCGCCCCGACCCCGCGGCGATCCGTTCGGACGCACGCGCGACCATCCCCGGATCGAGAGGCGCGACGGTTTCTCGGCCCACCGGAACACGAGCTTGACCTTTGATCCTGAGGGCACCGCGAGCGGGGTCCGCCATGCGTACCAGCCGTCACCGCAAACGCCCACGCCCCAATCACCCTCGCTGTACGTCCAGCAGTAAGACCAGACCACGCCCTTATGGAACCCCTCACGGGCGACGATCCGAGCTTTCGGGGGACTCTTCCTCGGAGCTGGTTCTTGGGAGGGAGTCGCGGAGCCGGCCGCTGACGGCGCGACCAGGAGCCCCGCGCACACAAGCGCTGTAGTGATGACTCTGATCGTCCGCATAGGCCCAGTAGACACCGGATGGCGGAGTGGGACCAGGGACTTGGCTTAGGCGGCGGCCGTGAACGGCGCCGTGCGAGCGATGATCCCGCCGCCCAGGAGCAGATCGGGCCGCCGGTGCTCGTACAGAGCGGCCGACTGTCCCGGGGACACCGCCTCCACAGGCGCGGGGTACTCCAACGCCATCGCCGCTTCGTCGACGCGCGTCACGACGGCCACGTTGATCTCACCGTGGGCGCGATGCTGCACCGAAACCAGGTCACCCACTTCCGGCCGATCGGACACCGCGCTGGTCTCCGAGAGCTCGATCCGGCCGACCCCAAGCTCGGATCGGGAGCCAACGACCAACGTGTTGTTACCTGCATCGATCGAGGTCACGAATACCGGTTCCCCCAGCGAGATGCCAAGGCCCTTGCGCTGACCCACCGTGTAGCGAGCGATCCCCTGGTGCGTCCCGACGCGCTTGCCGGAGGTGTCGAAGATGACTCCGTCGGCGGCGGCATCCGGCACGTTCTCTTCGATGTAGCGGCCCAGGTCCCCGCCGCGGACGAAACAGATCTCCTGCGAATCGGGCTTCGCGGCGGTGCGCAGGCCGAGCTCGGCGGCGATCCGGCGGGTTTCGGTCTTCTCGAGCTCTCCCACCGGGAACAGACAGCGGGCCAGTTGGTCCTGCGACAGCATCCACAGGACGTACGACTGATCCTTCCGCTGGTCCACCCCGCGAAGGAGCTGGAATCCCGAGGCTCCCCGCCTCAAGCGCGCGTAGTGTCCCGTGGCGAGCACGTCGGCCCCCAAAGCATCGGCCCGCTCCAACAGCGCGTCGAACTTGATCCACTGATTGCAGCGGACGCACGGGTTGGGCGTGACGCCCGCGGTGTACGAGCGATTGAAGTCCTCGATCACCGTGGCTTCGAAGCGCTCGGCGAAGTTGAGCACGTAGAACGGGATGTCGAGCGCGTCGGCGACCCTGCGAGCGTCCGCGGCGGCTCCAACATTGCAGCACCCGGAATCGTTGTTCTCCATCTCGCCGCGCCAGAGCTTGAGCATTATCCCCGTCACGTCGTAGCCCTGCTCGACGAGCAGCGCCGCGGCAACCGAAGAATCGACGCCGCCGGACATCGCAACCACTGCCTTCTTGCGCGTCATCCCGCCGCCCGAGCCTTCTGAACCACCTCTGGAAGGACGGCCAGCACGGCATCGACGTCCTCGGCGGACGACCCACGACCCAGTGTGAAACGCAAGCTACCGGACGCAAGGTCGCGCGGGACCCCCAGAGCCAGCAACACGTGCGACGGGTCGACGGCCCCCGACTGACATGCCGACCCCGACGAACACGCGATGCCGGCTTGGTCGAGCAGTAACAGGAGGGTCTCGCCCTCGGTGCCGGGGATCGAGATGTTGAGGTTTCCGGCAACCCGGCGATCGAGGTCACCGTTCACCCGTACGTCCGAGATCGTCTTGGAGATGCCATCTAGCAGTTTGTTCCTCAGCCCCAGGAGTCGCTCGGCGTTCTCGTGCACCTCTTTGGCCGCGACCTCGGCCGCTATACCGAACGCGGCCACGCCCGGGACGTTGATGGTTCCCGACCTCAGGCCCCGTTCGTGCCCCCCACCGTGGATGACGGCCTCAACGGGGACAGACGAGCGCAGGAACAACGCGCCGACCCCCTTCGGTCCGCCAATCTTGTGTGCGGCGAAAGCTGCGAGGTCGACGCCCCAGGCATGCACGTCGACGGGGACCTTGCCGAGTGCCTGAACGGCATCGGTGTGAACCAGCGTGTTCGGATTGGCGTCCTTCACGGCCCGCACGATCTCGGACATCGGCTGAACCGTCCCCACCTCGTTGTTCACGGCCATGATCGACACGAGGATCGTCGACGGCCTGACCGCGGCCGCCACTGCGGCCGGATCGACGACGCCGCTCTCGGGGACCGGGAGGACGGTGGTCTCGAACCCCTGGCCGCGGAGCCACTCGAACGAGTCCAGCACTGCGTGGTGCTCGAACGAGGTCGTGATGACATGATTCCCGTTCCCGCGAAGCTTGTGAGCGGCGCCCTTGATGGCGAGGTTGTCGGCTTCGGTGCCGCCACCCGTGAAGATGATCTCGGCCGGACTGGCCCCGATGGCAGCCGCCACCCGATCGCGGGCGTCCTCGACCCCCTGCCTGGCCTTACGCCCGAACCCATGGACGGAGGAGGGGTTCCCGAAATCCTCGGAGAGCCACGAGATCATGGCCTCCCGAGCCTCAGGGATGACGGGCGTAGTAGCCGAATAATCGAGATACCGCATCCCTAAAGGATACGTGCCAGTGAGGCCCGGTCCCTCTTTCGAGGACCGGCGTCTCGGTTTTTCGCCTTTTGCTGGAGGGGGGACGTCGTGCCGGAGGGGCGACTAAAAAACGGTGTGGAGTCCCCGGAGGTACGGCGTCCCCCCGACCCCGGAGGTGCGGCGGCTCCCGGAGGCGGGGACACCGGATCAGTCGTTGGGGGTGCCTCGACCGGGCTCGTTGCCCTGGTCGGGCTCGGAGAAGCGGCGTTCGAGGTCTTCGAAGGTCTTGTCGAGGGCGTCGGCGTTGGGGCGGCGGCCGCGTTCGAAGTCGACCATCCGTTGGGGGTAGCCGATCACCTGGGCGTCGTAGACCGGGATGCCGACGCGCTCGCAGAAAGCGGCTCCGTCCTCGGGCTCCCGCACGGGGGCGCGGGCCGAGTCGCCGTCGCGATCGACGAGCAGGAGCGTCGTGGGTTGCGTGGCCGTGCGCGGCTCGATATAGCCCTCGACGCCCTTCCGTTCGCGGGCGAACGACTCGAGTTGCTCGAGCTCGGGATTCCGCTTCTGACTGAAGAAGTTACGGAGCCAGTCTCCGAAGGACACCTCTACCCCTTACGGGTCTTTATCTCCTCGATCAACTGCGGCAGGATCTTCAAAGCATCGCCCACGATCCCCAGATCGGCGATCTGGAAGATCGGGGCGTCCTCGTCTTTGTTGATCGCGATGATCTTCTTCGCGCCCTTCATCCCGACGATGTGCTGGGTGGCCCCGCTGATTCCGACGGCGAGGTAGACGCCCGGCTTCACCGTGGTTCCCGTCTGACCGATCTGGTAGGCGTAGGGAACCCAGCCCGCGTCGACGACCGCGCGGGTCGCGCCCACCGCTGCATTACCGATAGCCCCGGCCAGCTGGTCGAGAAGCTCGAAGTTCGAAGCCTCCTGCAGCCCCCGGCCGCCGGAGATGACGACCGGAGCCTCTTCCAGCTTGGGTCCGCTCGCTTGCTCCTCGTGGCGCTCGACGCGTTTCGCCTTCTTCAGGTCGTCGGGGATGTCCACCTCGACGGGGACGACGGTCGCTTCCCCTCCGGAGGCCTCGGGCTCGAACGACTTCGGCCTGACCAGAGCGATCTTGGGCGTGCCCTCGAGAGCGACGTCCACCACGGTGGCTCCGCCGAAGATCGTCGTTCGGGCCTTGTCGGTGCCGAGGACGTCGAAGCAGTTGCTCATCAGGGTCGACCCCGTCCGGCCCGACAACCGCCCTGCGATGTCGCGCGAGTCGTAGTTCGTCGCGAACAGAACCAGCTCGGGCGAATGCTCCTTGACGAGCTCGTGAAGGGCGTGAGCCGCCGGTTGCGCGACGTAGTCGGCGTAAACGTCGTCGTCGCTCGCGTACACGGTCGTCGCGCCGTACTGCCCCAGCTCCTTGGCCGCATCCGTCGAGCCGGGCCCGAGTGCGACGGCCTCCAGTTCGCCACCGAGCTCGCGGGCCTTGGTCAGGATCTCGAGCGCGGCCGTGTCGACCTTGCCGTCGTTGACCTCAGCGAACACCCAGATCTTCGCCATCTAGATCACCTTCGCTTCTTTGAGGTAGTCCGCGATCTTCGCGGCCCCCGTGCCGTCGTCCTCGAGCACTTCCCCGGCCTTGCGTTCCTCGGCCTGCGAGATGTCGACGATGTTCTGAGCGACCTTCACATCGTCGTCGGTCAGTCCAAGGTCCCCGACCGAGAGCTCGTCGACCGGCTTCTTCTTGGCGGCCATGATGCCCTTGAACGACGCGTAGCGGGGCTCGTTCACGCCGGCGGTGACCGTGATCAGAGCGGGCAGAGGGCATTCGACGACGTGATAGCCGTCAACCGTCTGCCGGTGGACCTTGAGCTTGTCCCCTGTCGCCTCGATGGCGTTCGTGAAGGTGAGCTGAGGGACCCCCAGCAACTCGGCGAGGGTTGAGGGCATCGTCCCGGTGTAACCGTCCGTGGACTCCACCCCGGCGATCACCAGATCGAACTCGGTGCGCTTGATCGCGGCGGCCAGAACGCGGGCGGTGACCAGGGCGTCGGCGCCCTGTAGCGAGTCGTCGCTCACCAACACACCTTTGTCCGCGCCCATGGACAGGCCCCTTCGGATGCCCTCCAGGGCCTGAGCCGGCCCCATCGAGACGAGGGTGACCTCACCGTCGTGGGCCTCCTTCAGTTGAAGGGCCGCCTCCACGCCGAATTCGTCCCCCGGGTCGAGGGTCCCCTGGATCCCCTCGCGCTTGAGCCGTTCGCCGTCCAGCTCGCCCGGGAGGTTGGGGTCGGGGATGTGTTTCACGCATACAGCGATGTTCAAGCCGAGCCTCCTAGTAGTCGCCGCCTGGAAGAATCATCCTGCTTGCTTGCTATTGCAAGCACCCTACCCGACCGCCTGCCCCCCTAACGCCCGACGAAATCGGCTTTGCCGGGGCCCTGCTCGACGAAGGAGCTCATCCCGATCTTCTGGTCCTCGCTGGCGAAGAGGGCCGCGAACGCCTGGCGTTCGATCAGGAGGCCGTTGGTTATGTCGCTCTCCACGCCTCCCTGTATCGCCGCCTTCGCCGCCGCCAGAGCGACGGAGGGCCCCCGTGCGTAGCGTTCCGCGAGCTTCGTCGCGGCCTCGAGCACCGCGGCCGGCGGCACGACCCTGTCGACCAGGCCGATGCGGAGCGCCTCCTCTGCGTCAACCATGCGCCCCGAGAAGATGATGTCCTTGGCGCGTCCGACGCCGACCAAGCGGGGAAGACGCTGGGTCCCCCCGGCGCCGGGGATGACGCCGAGCTGGATCTCCGGCTGACCGAGCTTCGCGTCCTCGGCACACACCCGGAAGTCGCAGGCCAGGGTCATCTCGCAGCCCCCGCCCAACGCGTAGCCGTTGATCGCGGCGATCGTGACGACCGGGAGCCGCTCCAAGCGAGTGAACACATCCTGGAACTCGCCGATGTAGCGGTACATGGACACTGCGTCGAGGTCGGCCATCTCCTTGATGTCGGCGCCCGCTGCGAAGACACGCTCCCCGCCGTAGACGATCGCCGCCCTGACTCGCTCGTCGGCGCGCGCAGCATCCACGGCGTCGGCGATCTCGCGCGCCATCTGTGCATTGAGGGCGTTCACCTTGGGACGGTCGAGGCGGATCGTGCCGACGCCTGCGTCGGACACCTCGAGGTTCACGTACTCACCCACGACGACCTCCCTGATCTGCGATCGAGCGTCTGGCACGGTTCGGAATAGCCAAAGCGTAAAGCTACGATGCCGCTGATGCCCGACGACTTCGAACAACGCCTGCGCGAGGAACTGAACGCCCACTCGCCCCGCCTCATTCAGGTTGAGGGAACGCGCGATGCAGCGGTTCTCATTCCCATCGTCCGGGTGCCCGAGCCAACCCTCATCTTCACGCGACGGACCGACACTCTCAGCAGCCACCAAGGGCAGATCTCATTCCCCGGCGGCGCCATCGATCCGGACGACGCCGACCCCGCGGCCGCCGCGTTGCGCGAAGCGCAGGAGGAGATCGGGCTGGATCCCCAAACGGTGTCCGTGGTGGGACAACTCGACGATCTGGAGACGTTCGTGTCCGGCTTCGTGGTGACGCCGGTTGTCGGATGGCTGCCGGAACGACCGGAGCTCACGCCCAACCCCGTTGAGGTGGCCGAGATCATCGAAGCGCCGCTCGGGGACCTGACCGAGGAGATCCGGCGTGAGCCGGGCTTCATGCACCGGGATCGTCGCTACCCCACCGAGGCGTGGGTGTGGAACGACCACGTCATCTGGGGAGTCACGGCCCGGATCCTCAGGGTCTTCATGGAACGGCTAGCCCACGCCGGGCTCGTCGAACCTCCCGGCGAGACGTCGTTCGTGTGGCCGACCGAGAACCCGCTGAAGGGGTGAGGGATCTCGTGTCGGCCCGCGCTCCCATGGCCCAGTCCGGCTCGACCGCGCCCGCGTCGCCCACGCCCACGGTCCTCCAAGCGCCTCCGGCGGAGCCGTTCGAGATCGCGGGGGCCGTGGTCGCGATCGCGCTGGCCCTCGCCGCCGCGATCCTCGGCTACCGGATCATCCGAGGGGGCCGCGGTCTCTGAACTCACGCATCAAGGGCAATATCCGCCGGGCGGATCGGGTGCGCAGATGGCACCACTCAGAACCTCCAGCATCTTGGTGGTCTCCTTCTGCGTCGGGAGATCGAAGAATGTGTACCGCACGTCGTCGTAGATGAGGTCGTACTGAAAACAGTCCGCGCACGTCGCACCAGACTGGGGTTCGTCGTCCAGGGTCCTTACGGCTTCGGGAAGAACGCGCTCGAGTTGCTCGATGGTCTCCGGGCCGAGATCGAACTCGATCGTTTCTGCATCCGCCTCGGTGGCCCCCGTAGTCAACTCGGCCGCGCCATCCGAGTACACGAGCAGGTGTTGTGTGATCCCCGTGAACCCACCGCTCCGGGTGAAATCCACCAAGACGTCGGAACTGGTGGATGCGTTCTCGGATCCCCCCTCTCCATCGAGGAGATAGACGGCGCCCGCCGTTATCGCGATGACGGTGGCGATGGCGAACAGGCTGAGGCCCACGAGTTTGCGATTCATGAACGGTTCGACGGTGGCCGGGTCGGACGGGTTCCCAGGCGGACCGCTGCTGGGCTGCCTGGAGCCTTCGGCCGCATAGTTGCTCGGACCACCGGCTAGAACATCGGGGGCTCTGTGTAGACGCCCCACTCCTCCTTCAGCGCCTGGACCATCTCGCCGAGTGTGACGTACGCCTTCGCCGCCTCGACGAGAACCGGCACCGAGTTCTTCGATTCATCACGGGCCATCTCCTGAAGGTCCTGGATCGCGGCTTGTGCTTTCTCCTCGTCCCGGTTGGCGCGGACCTCGGCGACGGTCTTCTTCTGACGCTCCTCGATCTCGGGGCCGATGATCAGAACGTCCGGGATCCTCCTGGACCGTCTGGGTGAACCGGTTGACGCCGACGATGACCTTCTTCGCCTTTCTCGAGCAGCTGTCTGATAGCGGAAGGCGGCGTCGGCGATCTCCTGCTGGAAGTAGCCCTGCTCGATCCCGACGAGCATCCCGTCGAGGATCGACCCGTCCCCGATCTCGTCGATCTTGGCGAAGTACTCCTCGGCGGCAGCCTCCGTCTGGTTCGGTCAACTCCTCGACGAACCAGGAGCCGCCGAGTGGGTCGATCACGTTCGTGACGCCGGTCTCGTACCCGATGATCTGCTGCGTCCGGAGGGCGATCTCGACCGCTTCCTCGGTCGGGAGGGCAAGGACCTCGTCCGAGCGAGTTCGTATGGAGGGACTGGGTGCCCCCCGAGGACGGCCGCAAGCGCTTCGGTCGTGGTCCGCACGACGTTGTTGTACGGCTGCTGGGCCGGTCAGCGACACGCCGGCGGTCTGCGTGTGGAACTTCAGCATCCAGGACCGTTCCTTCTTGGCGCCGTATCGATCCTTCATCCAGCGCGCCCAGATGCGGCGGGCGGCCCGGAACTTGGCGATCTCCTCGAAGAAGTCCATGTGCGAGTTGAAGAAGTACGAGAGGCCCGGAGCGAAGTCGTCGACGTCGAGCCCACGCCGTTTCCCTAGCTCGACGTGCGCGAACCCGGATGCGACCGTGAACGCGAGCTCCTGCACCGCCGTCGAGCCGGCTTCACGGATGTGATAGCCGGAGATCGACAACGGGTGGTACTTCGGGACATCCGTGACGCAGAATTCCATCATGTCCGCGGTGAGTCGCAGGTGTGGCTCCGGCGGGAAGAGCCATTCCTTCTGCGCGATGTATTCCTTCAGGATGTCGGTCTGGCAGGTGCCGCCGAGCTTCGAGACATCGGCGCCTTGCTTCTCCGCCGCCGCGATGTAGATCGCGAACAACATGGGGGCCGGACCGGAGATCGTCATCGAGGTTGTGATCGCGCCGAGGTCGATGCCTTCGAACAGGATCTCCATATCCGCGAGGGAGTCGACGGCGACGCCGCAGCGGCCGACCTCGCCCTCGGAATGCGGCTCGTCCGAATCGCGGCCCATGAGGGTCGGCATGTCGAACGCGACGGACAGGCCGGTCTGGCCCTGATCGAGGAGGAACTTGTACCGCTCGTTGGTCTGCCTCGGCGTCCCGAAACCGGAGAACTGTCGCATCGTCCAGAGCCGGCCCCGGTACCCGGTCGGGTAGATGCCCCTGGTGAACGGATACTCGCCCGGGCACGCCGATGGCCTCCGGCGGATCGGGGGGGCCATAGAGAGGATCGACCTCGACGCTGGACAGCGTGTCGAAGTCGAAGTCCTCCCGAAGCGAGGCGGCCGCGTACTTCTCGCGCCACCGCCCAAGTAGCTCGTCCGACATGACCCGCATTCTACCGGGCCAGTGGCCGGTACCTGCTGCGCCCGTGACTAGAGGGCGTCGATGAGACGGTCCGCGGCTTGGTAGGGCGTCAGGCGACGGGCGTGCACCTCGGATGCCATCTCGGTGAGTAGGTCCGATGCTTTCGTGTCCACGAGCTCTCGGTAGCGCGCCGGCGACTATCTCGCGGAGTTCGCGTTCGATCCTGCGGCGGCGGCGATCCTCGAGTAGGCCGTTGTCTTCCTGATGGGCGCGGTGGCGTTGTCGTTGCGTCCCACAACTCGTCGATACCCTCGCTCTTGATGGCGACCGTTTGGATGATCTCTGGCTTCCAGGAAGCGTCCGAGAGGTCAAGCATCTGCTTCAGTTCGCGGACCGTGTCCGCGCGCCTTGCCGGTCCGCCTTGTTCACCACGAACACGTCGGCGATCTCCATCAAGCCGGCCTTGGCGGCTTGAACCGCGTCGCCCCAGCCGGGATTGACCACCACGAGCGTGGTGTCGCAGGCATCGGTGATCTCGACCTCGGCCTGGCCCACGCCGACGGTTTCGATGATGACGATGTCCTTGCCTACGGCGTCGAGCACCCGGACGGCCTCGGGGGTCGCGAGCGAGATCCCTCCCAGATGACCGCGCGTCGCCATGGACCGGATGAACACATCGGGGTCGGTGGCATGCGACTGCATGCGCACGCGGTCGCCCAACAGGGCGCCGCCCGAGAACGGGCTCGACGGATCCACCGCCAGCACACCGACCTTGTGATCGTCTCGCCGCGCCCGCGCGACGAGACGCTCGGTGAGGGTCGACTTTCCGGCTCCGGGGGCCCCCGTGATGCCTATCGAGTAGGCGTTTCCGGTGAGCGGATACAACTCCTTCATCAGCGCGGCCACGCCCTCGCCGCCATCCTCGACCGCGGAGATCAGGCGCGCTATGGCCCGGCGCTCTCCCTTCCGGGCGCGCGCAACGAGTGAGCCATCATCCAAGTGGGTCAGGCCTCGATCGCGATCACTTCTGAGACGCCCGGCACCCTTTCGCGCAATATGCGTTCGACCCCTTGCTTGAGGGTCACCGGCGAGATGGGGCAGCTCTCGCACGTACCCAGGAGCTGAACCGTCACGGTTCCCCCGACCACGCTCTCGAGCTGGATGTCGCCCCCGTCCATCTGGATGGCCGGACGGATCAGCTCGAGCGCTGCCCTTACCTGTTCCTCCATGACGGTCGTCTCCATCCAATGATTCTACTTCCTAGAACCACCGCACAGGCGGCGCCGAAGATCACGCCCAGGGCCACGAACCAGGGGAATCCCCCTTCAGCGACATCGCGCGCGGCCTCGGGATCGTGATCAGGCTCCGGCTCGGCGACCACGATCGTCACCGATTCGCTTCGAGTGGTCCTGTCGCCCACCGCGGCCGCCACACTGACCTCATAGCTCCCGGGCTCGTCGGGGGCCCGCCATCCGATACGGCTCCGCCCGGCGGTCTTCACCGCGCCGCTGGATCCGCCCCCCGGTTCGTGTTCCGCCTCCACGATCGCTGGCTTGGAAAGCGCGATCGTCACCGTCGCCTTCCGACCGGCGATGACGCTCTGGGGCGCGCTGACTATGCCCACTCGAAGCGGCAGCCCATATCCCTTCGGGGTGTCGAGGAAGACCGCGCCCGGCCCGGCAAAACGGAACGTCCAGTCTCCCAAAGCATCGTCGACCAGCGTTCGACCTCGACCGTCGAGAACGGCGAAGGAGCCGGTCACGGTGACCGCGCTGCGTCCCCACGCGACCCCGACGTCCAGGGCCCCCGGAGCCGCGACCCCGTCGACCTCCGTATCCGTGTAGTAGTGGCGCAGGATGTCTTCGTAACCGTCGCCGCGCGCCGCCATCCCGTGGGCCCCCCACTGCGACATCCCGACCCCATGGCCCCACCCGCGACCCACGACACGCACGACCCGCTGCTCGGTCCGAACCTTTATCCGGTTGGAGGGCCACGTTTCGGGAAGCCGCCCGGTTGAAGTCAAGGCCAACGACGGATACTTCGACGGAAACATCGCAGGGGCGAGCTCACTGATCACCTCCCGGGCTTCCTCCGCCGTCCTCTTGAGACGTCCTTTGGTTCCACGGAAGACGAGATCCGGGTAGTGAAGTCCGGTACGCGAGGGAACGCTTCGAACTTCTTGTAAACGTCCTGCGGAAGTCCACCACCCCGCGCGCTCGAGGATCGCCTGAAGATCTCCGAGGGCGAACGACGTCCGCCATCGATAGAGAGGGGACGCTTTCTCCGCCTTGCTCGGCACCGAGACGAGGTACGGGTAGTCATCCTCGTCGGGAAAGGCCTGCGAGTTGTCGAGCGTCTTCCCGCCGGTGGTAGATGAATAGCGAGCGAGGATGGGTTCGCCGTCGTAGAGGACGGCCTCACCGGCGGTGGAGTGCACCGCGTCGACCCAGCGCCGACCGTCGGATGAGGTCGCCACGGCGGCACCCGAAAACACCTGACATTCGATCGAGGCGCAGATGTCGAATCCATAGATGGCCGCACTCCCGCCCGGCGGTTGAGCCAGCGTCCACAACGCGTACGTGCGAGCCGCAACCGCCTGAGCTTTCAACGCCTCCGTGGGCCAATCCGTCGGCACCTCGTTGAGACCGAGGAGGTACTTCTCCAAACCCAGGCGATTCGTGACGACGAGGCCGTCGTTCGCAGAATCGAGCACGACCTGACCGAAGTAGGGATCCAGCCCCTTGACTACCAGAGGGTCCGAACGGTTCGGTATCAACCGAACCGGAGCCACCACCGCGGCCGGCCTCTTGGCGAGCGCGGGTTGGGGTCCGCCGATCAACACGCCCAGCATCATTGCGACCGGTACGGCCACCATCCGTCGGGGGGTCATCCAGCGAGGGTAGGCGCGGGGAGCGGCCGAAGGTTACGGGTTCAGATGTCGGACTCGCGCGCCTCGATATCCGCCCCCACCGCACGCAGCTTGTCGTCGAAGTTCTCGTAGCCACGGCCGATGTGGCCGGAATCGTGGATCTCCGTGCGGCCCTGAGCGCACAGGCCGCTCAGGACGAGAGCGGCTCCGGCTCTGATATCGGGTACTCGCACCGGTGCGCCGGATAGCTTCTCGACCCCACGGATCACCGCGTGGTGCCCCTCGACACGGATCCGTGTGCCCATCCGGTTGAGCTCATCGACGAACAGGAAGCGCGCTTCGAAGACGTTCTCCGTGAGTATCGACGAGCCCTCCGACTGCGAGAGCAGCACCATCATCATCGGCTGAAGGTCGGTGGGGAACCCCGGATAAGGAAGAGTGACCAGATCGAGAGCGCTCGGACGCCGGTGCATCGACACCCGCACCCCGCCATCATCTCGATGTATCTCGGCTCCGGCTTCCTCGAGCTTCTGAAGCGGTAACTCGAGATGATCCGCGCGAGCCCCCTTGAGATAGATGTCACCCTTCGTCGCGACGGCCATCACCGCAAACGTTCCCGCCTCGATCCGGTCCGGGATGATCTCGTGCGTGACGGGTGACAGGCCCTCGACGCCCTCGATCGTGATCGAAGGGCTTCCGGCTCCATCGATCCGCGCGCCGGCGGCGATGAGGAAGTGAGCGAGATCCTGGATCTCGGGCTCCCGAGCCGCGTTCTCTATCGTCGTGGTTCCGTCGGCCGTCACCGCTGCCATCAGCAGGTTCTCGGTGGCACCCACAGAAGGAAATTCGAGCAGCACGCTGACGCCTCTGAGTCTGTCGCACATGCCCTCCACGTAACCGTGCTCGGCCTGGAACTTGGCGCCCATCCGTTCGAGGCCCGAGAGATGAAGATCGATCGGGCGGGATCCGATGGCATCGCCGCCCGGCATGGCGACGCGAACGCGGCCGAGCCGCGCAAGAAGGGGGCCCAACACCTGTATCGAGGCGCGCATCTTCGTCACGAGCTCGTAGGGCGTCTCGTCGGATAGATCCCCCGCTGCATCGATGGCGAGACGATCGTCTTCGAACGACACCACGGCACCTAGTTGCTCGAGCACCTGCGCCATCAGGAAGACGTCCCGGATCCGAGGCACCCTCTCGAGCACGACCTCACCCGGGATCATCAACGACGCCGCCATGAGCTTCAGGGTGGAGTTCTTGGCGCCACTGATCTGCACGTCGCCGGCCAGTCGGGCGGGCCCCTGGACCACATAAGTCTTCACGCGGAGCATCCTAAGCAACGAATCCGCGTGTAACCCGGCCAACGAGAAAGGCCCCGGGTTCGCCCCGGGGCCTCTGCTGATCTCTTACGCGATTACCGCCTTCGCGCTGACTTACGGCGAGTCGCCGGCTTCCTTCTCGCGGTGGACTTCTTGCGAGCGGTTGCCTTCCCGCCCCTCCGACCCGCGGCCTTCCTGCGAGCGGTGGTCCGCTTCCTCGTCGCTGCGGCCTTACGTGCGGCGGTCTTCCTCCGGGCGGTGGTCTTCTTGCGGCCCGTTGCCTTCTTGCGGCCGGTGGACTTACGAGCGGTGCTCTTCCGACGACCCGTGGCCTTCTTGCGGCCCGTGGCCTTCTTGCGACCCGTGGCCTTCTTCCGGCCGGTGGACTTACGAGCGGTGCTCTTCCGACGACCGGTGGCCTTCTTGCGACCCGTGGCCTTCTTGCGACCCGTGGCCTTCTTGCGACCCGTGGCCTTCTTGCGACCCGTGGCCTTCTTGCGACCCGTGGCCTTCTTGCGACCCGTGGCTTCTTGCGACCCGTGGCCTTCTTGCGACCCGTGGCCTTCTTGCGGCCCGTGGCCTTCTTGCGGCCCGTCGCCTTCTTGCGGCCCGTTGACTTGCGTGCGGTCGACTTGCGGCCCGTGCTCTTCTTGCGCCCAGTCGTCTTCTTGCGGCCGGTGCTCTTCTTCCGGCCCGTGGCCTTCTTGCGACCCGTGGCTTTCTTGCGGCCGTGTCTTCTTGCGCCCCGTGCTCTTCCGGCGCGCCGTTGTCTTCTTGCGGCCGGTGGACTTGCTACCCGTCGAGGTTCCGCTCGACGCAGCGCTGGTTGCAGCTACCTCGGCGCCGGTCTCAGCTGCCGTAGCGACGAGTCGGCGAGCTGCTGCGACCGCGCCGGAGTCCGCCGGTTCGGGAGCAACTACCCCCGCTGCAGCTCCACCGACACCAGCCGCGAGATTCGCGCGCTCGTTCAACCATTCCCCGATCGGAATCAGCCATGTTTTCTCCTCCCCGTTGCCCGACAGAAACAACATCCAAACTCGCCAGATGCTTTATCCCAACCCGTGCAGTAACAAACTTAGTCTGAAAGCGAAACGATTGGCAAGCAGAACTTGACGTTCTGCACGGATCGAACTCTCTTGCATCGAGGTCGACCCACGTTCCGACGTCGTTGCATCATCCGGGACGCTCGCATCACGATGTCGGCTGTGAAATCGACTGACTAGATGCCGGACCCCGGATCTATGTCGAGGCGGGCTTCGATGAGCCACAGGTTCCGACGAACGCACTCGGGACACAGCGCGACACGGCGTCCGTTCGCTTCGGGCATCTCCTCCCAACCGACCGGCACGAGGCCGTGTCTGCGGGTCTCCGACCTGCCACAACCGGAGCAATACACGCGATTCCTGAGATTGCTCGGCGCCTCGGCCATAACGCTCGCCGGGCCTACTGCCCTTTGCTCTCCGCTATCTCCACGCGCGCCATCTCGATACGGAGCGATGCCTCTACGCGTTCGTCGGCGTCTTTGTCCCTCTCTCGGCGTGCCTCCTCGAGACGCCTCTTGGCCTCGGACACGTCGATCTCATCCGCGCGCTCGGCGTCATCGGCGAGGACGATGACGTGGAAGTCGTCGCCCGACCCCGACGCCTCGAGGAACCCCCCGGGAACGAAGTATTCCTCACGATCGTTGTCGGAGACCACCGTCAGTCTGCCCGGGACCAAGGCTGCGAGGAACGGGATGTGTCCGTACATGATGCCGAACTCACCTTCGGGAGAGCGGGCGACCACGAGTTCGGCTTCGCCCTCCCAGAGCTTCTCCTCGGGCGACACGATGGTGACATCCATCTTGGTGGCCACGATTACTCGTTGAGCTCCTTCGCCTTCGCTTCGGCCTCCTCGATCCCGCCGACCATGAAGAAGGCCTGCTCGGGCAGATGATCGAATTCGCCCTCCGCCAGCGCTTTGAAGCTTTGGATCGTCTCCTCGACCGGAACGGTCTTGCCGGGGATGCCGGTGAACTGCTCCGCCACGAAGAAGGGTTGTGACAGGAACCGCTGGATCTTGCGAGCGCGCTGAACCGTGATCTTGTCCTCTTCCGACAGCTCGTCGATCCCGAGGATCGCGATGATGTCCTGGAGGTCCTTGTAACGCTGCAGGATCCTCTGGACCTCCTGGGCGACGTCGTAATGCTCGTCCCCGACGTAGCGAGGGTCGAGGATCCTCGAGGTCGAGTCCAAGGGGTCGACCGCGGGGTAGATGCCGAGCTCCGAGATGGACCTCGACAGGACCGTCGTGGCATCCAGGTGGGCGAAGGTCGTGTGAGGAGCCGGGTCCGTGATGTCGTCGGCGGGCACGTAGATCGCCTGGAGAGAGGTGATCGACCGGCCCTTGGTCGACGTGATGCGCTCCTGCAGCTCCCCCATCTCCTCGGAGAGGGTCGGCTGGTAGCCGACCGCCGAAGGCATACGGCCCAGGAGCGTGGACACCTCGGAGCCGGCCTGAACGAAGCGGAAGATGTTGTCGATGAACAAGAGCACGTCCTGATGCTCTTCGTCGCGGAAGTATTCGGCCATCGTGAGCGCACTGAGGGCGACCCGGAGACGCACTCCGGGAGGCTCATCCATCTGGCCGTACACGAGCGCCGTCTTCTCGAGGACGCCCGACTCCTTCATCTCGAGCCAGAGGTCGTTACCCTCGCGCGTTCGCTCGCCCACGCCGGCGAACACGGACACGCCGCCGTGTTGCTCCGCTACGCGGTAGATCATCTCCTGGATGACGACCGTCTTACCTACTCCCGCCCCTCCGAACATCCCGATCTTTCCACCCTGGACGTAGGGCTCGAGTAGGTCGATCACCTTGATGCCCGTCTCGAACATCTCGGTCTTCGGTTCGAGATCCTCGAACAGAGGAGGCTGACGATGGATCGGCCAGCGAACGACGTCGGCCGGCACTTCGGAGCCGTCCACCGACTCCCCGAGGACGTTGTAGACGTGGCCGAGCGTAGCGGGGCCGACCGGAACGCTGATCGGCGCGCCGGTATTGATCACGGGCGTGCCGCGGGTCACTCCGTCGGTGGCCTTCATGCAGATCGCCTTCACGGTCGAGTCGCCGATGTGCTGCATGACCTCGGCCGTGATCGTGTCGGTCTCCTCTGCGATCGTGCGCTCGAGCGTCAGCGCGAAGCCGATCTCCGGCAGGGCCTCCGGTGGGAACTCGACGTCGAGCACCGGACCGGTGACCGCCAGAACCCGACCTTCGCTCGCGCTATCCGAGCCCCGTTGTTCTCCGAGTCTTTCTTCAGTTACAGCCACTGGCCGTTCCTCCTCGAGATGATGGGTGTTGCTCGATGGACCTGATTCACCTGTCGCTCCCCTGCCTCCCGCCGTCGGCCGAGGTCAAAGCCTCGGCCCCCCCGACCACCTCCATGATCTCGGTCGTGATCTCGGCCTGCCGGGCCTGGTTATAGGTACGGGTGAGATCCTCGATGATCTCCTCTGCGTTATCCGTCGCCGCCTTCATCGCGCGGCGGCGCGCCGCCAGCTCGGACGCTGCGGCCTCGAGAAGTCCCTGGTAGATGATTCCTTCGAGGTAGCGAGGCAACAGGTAGTCGAGGATCTCCTCGGGGTTCGGCTCGAACTCGTATTGAGGACTCGGGCCTTCCGTTTCTTCCTGCTCCTTCTCCATCTCCTCGATGTCCTCTGCGGCCATCGGAAGGATCTGCGTCACAACGGGCCGCTGGGTGAACGCCGACTCGAACCGCGTGTACGCCAGACGAACCTGGTCGACATCTTCCTCCGAGAAGGCCTTGGCGGCGGTCTCCGCGATCTCCCTGGCGTCCTCTATACGCGGTTGCTCGGAATGGCCCAGCCAGGCGTCGTCGACGTCGTGGCCGCGGAACTTGAAGTAGGAGACGCCCTTCTTGCCGGTGAGGAACAGGCGGGTGTCCTTGTCGTGGTCCCGCATATCCCGCTCGGCCGCCCGGATCACGTTGGAGTTGTAAGCGCCGGCGAGCCCGCGGTCCGAGGTCACCACGATGGTCCCGACCGTCGAGATGTCGTCACGCTGCTGCAATAGAGGGTGGTCGATACGGCCAGCGTTGGCGGCGACCGAGCCCATCAGCCGACGCATCTCCTCGGCATACGGGCGCGCGGCCTGCACACGCTGGCTCGCCTTGATGATCCGAGACGACGCGATGAGCTCCATCGCCCGCGTGATCTTCTGGGTCGACTTGACCGATCCGATCCGTCGCTTGATCGCGCGGAGCTGTTGGGCCATGCGGTCCTAGCCTTCCTTCCGATCCTCTGAGGACTCATCGTCGTCCGAGTCGCTCGAAGTGCCCTGCTCGGAGGTGTCCTCCTCGGCCTCCTCGGCCTGGTCGGCGCTCTGGCTTGCCGCGTCGCCGCTCTCGGCCGCGGGGGTATCGCTCACGTCGGGAACGCCTTCTTCGGCAGCGACGGTCTCGACGGTCTCGACCTGCTCGGTGAACGATGACTTGAACTCGTCGATCGCCTCTCGGAGGCGCTTCTCGAGGTCCTCCTCGAGCTTGCCGCTCTCGTTGATCGCCTCGCCGATGTCGGAGTGCCGCGAGCTCATGTGGTCCAGCAGGCCTCGCTCGAAATCGGCCACCGACTTGATCGGAAGGTCGTCCAGGTAGCCGTTGGTCACGGCGAAGATCGAGATGACCTGATCCTGGACGGGATAGGGCGAGTACTGCTTCTGCTTCAGGATCTCGACGACCCGCGCGCCTCGATCGAGCTGAGCTTGCGACGCCTTGTCCAGATCGGATCCGAACTCTGCGAAAGCTTCGAGCTCGCGGAACTGGGCGAGGTCCAGACGCAGGCGCCCGGCGACCTTCTTCATCGCCTTGGTCTGCGCGTTACCCCCGACTCGGGAAACCGAGATCCCCACGTTGATGGCGGGCCTGACGCCCGAGAAGAACAGATCGGATTCGAGATAGATCTGACCATCGGTGATCGAGATGACGTTCGTCGGGATGTAGGCCGACACGTCTCCTCCCTTGGTCTCGATGAGAGGAAGTGCCGTCATTGAGCCGCCGCCGTTCTCATCGGAGAGCTTGGCGGCGCGCTCTAGCAGTCTCGAGTGGAGATAGAAGACATCGCCGGGATACGCCTCGCGGCCCGGGGGCCGGCGGAGCAGCAGCGAGAGCTGCCGGTACGCGATCGCCTGCTTGGAGAGGTCGTCGTAGATGATCAATGCGTGCTCGCCGTTCTCCATCCAGTGCTGTCCCATGGCGCAGCCCGAGTAAGGGGCGAGGTATTGGAACGGAGCGGGATCGGAGGCGGGCGCATTGACGATGACCGTGTACTCCAGGGCGCCGGCCTCTTCCAGCGAGCCCATCACCTCGGCGACGGTGGACGCCTTCTGGCCGATGGCGACGTAGATGCACTTGACCTGATCGTCGCCGCCCCATTCCTGGCGCTGGTTGATGATCGCGTCGATCGCGATGGCGGTCTTGCCCGTCTGGCGATCCCCGATGATCAACTGACGCTGTCCCCGACCGATCGGGATCATCCCGTCGACGGCCTTGATGCCGGTCTGGAGAGGTTCGGTCACGGGTTGACGTGCGGTCACGCCGGGAGCCTGAACCTCGAGGGGGCGCCGGGCCTCCGACTTGATCGACCCCTTGCCGTCCACCGGCTCACCGAGGGCGTTGACCACCCTCCCCAACATGCCGTCGCCGACCGGCACCGAGAGGATCTGACCGGTCTGTTTCACCGGGCTCCCCTCCTCGATGTGTGCCGCCTCGCCGAGGATGACGCAACCGATCTCGTCCTCCTCGAGGTTCATCGCGAGTCCGACGATGCCGCCGGGAAACTCGAGCATCTCGTTCGCCATGGCTCCCGGAAGCCCGGAGA
Source organism: uncultured Actinomycetes bacterium (assembly GCA_963777015.1). Lineage (GTDB taxonomy): Bacteria > Actinomycetota > CADDZG01 > CADDZG01 > WHSQ01 > JACCXF01. Next base: position 232,806 of record CAVZOQ010000002.1, on the reverse strand, counting down.
CGCGCGCGATCCCATCGCCCACCTCATCCACGCGACCCACCTCTTTGCGTTCGAGGCTCGGCTTGAAATCCGAAACGTGTTGGCGGAGGGCGGAGGAGATGTCCTCCGGTCTGATCGTGAGGTCGGTGTCTGCCACTAGCCGCTCACCTGCTCCTTCAGCTGTTCGAGACGGCGCCTCACGGTGCCGTCGATGACTGTGTCTCCGATCTTGGCGACGACCCCTCCGACCACGGAGGGATCGACCAGAACCTTCACCTGGACCTTCTTGCCGGTCGCCTTCGAGAGAGCTGCGGCGAGATCCTTCCGCTGCCGGTCATCCAGAGGCACCGCGGACCGGACCTCGGCGAGGACGGACTGGCGGGCCTCCGCGGCCAGCGCGCTCAACTCGGTCAGGATCTTCGGCAACTGACGAGCCCGGCCCTGGGCGACGATGAACGTCAGGAGCCCCAACGTGTGCCCTGAGACTTTGTCCGCCAGGAGCTCGTCCAGGACCTTGATCCGCTGCGTCTTGTCGATGCTCTTGTCGGATAGCGCCTGCTTCAGCTCGTGGTTCGACTCGAGGATCTTCCCGAAGCGATAGAGCTCGTCTTCCACGCGGTCCAGCTCGCCCTCGGCCTGGACGACGTTGAAGAGGGCCTCCGCGTATCCATGTGTGAGCTCATCGGCCATGCGCTACCGTCCGCTCCCGTTTCCGCTCATGCTCGAGACCTCTTTGATGTAGGCGTCGACCATGTCGCGCTGGCTCTTGTCGTCGAGCGACCGGCCCACGACCTTCTCCGCGAGCTCGATCGACAGATCCGCGATCTGGCCCTGCAGCTCCTGAATGGTGCGCCGGCGCTCGGCCTCGATCTGCTCCTGGGCCTTCTCGACCACGCCCTCGGCGTCCTTCTCGGCCTTGGCGATCATGTCCTTGCGAACCTGCTCCGCCTGCTGCCGGGCCTCCTCGATCATGCGGTTCGCCTCGCTGCGAGCGTCGGCCAGCTGCTCCTTGTAGTCGCTCAGCATCTTCTGGGCCTCGTTCTTGGTCTTCTCCGCCTCCTCGAGGGAGTTCCTTACGGTCGACTCGCGCTCGCGCACGCTCTTCTCGATGCGAGGCCACGCGAACTTCCCGAGGAGGAACGCCACGACGATGAAGGCCAGCGCGCCACCGATCAGCTCGGCGGCGGGCGGCAGCACGAGGTCGAGCCCGGTCCGGGCCTCCTCCGCCGCCGTGATCATCAAATCGCTTCCCACTTCGATCAGCTCCTGTCGACTAGAGGATGAACGTGAGGACGAAACCGATCAGGGCGAGCGCTTCGATCAGCGCGAAGCCCAGGAACATCGTTGTACGGGTCGTTGCGGCCGTCTCAGGTTGACGAGCCATTGCCTGGATCGCATTCGCGAAGATGTTGCCGATCCCGATGCTGGCCCCGACGGCGGCCAGGCCGTAGACCAGACCCTTGCCGATCGCGGTGAGACCCTCGGACACGCTGCCGCTCTCCTGGGCCAAGATCATCAAGTTCCTCATTCGTTCTCCTCCTCGTACCTAAGCGGTCGCTAGTTCGGTCTCGTATTCCGGTTCGGCTCTTGCTTTCTCATCGTGCGCAGGCTCCGCGCCGTGCTCGTCCTCGGCTCCGTGGCCATGCAGACCCTCGGAGATGTAGAAGGCCGTCAACGTAGTGAAGATGTAGGCCTGGATCGTGATGACCATCAACTCGAACACGATCAGGATGCATGCCACGAGGAACGTCACCACGCTCAGCCCCTTGCCGAGGAAGTTGCTTCCCAGCAACAAGGTCTCCGTGAAGAGGAAGAAGACGGTCAGGAGAACGTGGCCGGCCATCATGTTGGCGAACAGCCGGATCGCCAGCGTCAGCGGCCTGATGAGGAAGACCGAGAACAGCTCGATCGGAGTCAGGATGATGTAGATCGGCTTCGGCACACCGGGCGGGAACAAGGTCTCCTTGAAGTAACCCATTCCCTGGTGCTTGATGCCGACCGAGATGAACCAGATCCAGCTCAGCAGCGCCAGGATCGCCGGGATCGCCATGCGCGACGTCACCGGGAAGTTGATGCCCGGAACGATCTCGAGGAGATTGCTGAAGAAGATGAAATAGAAGAACGTCGCCAATCCCGGGGCGTACTTGACCCCCTCGGGACCGATCACATCGATCGCGATGTTGTTTCGAACGAACAAGTAGGCGACCTCTGTGACGTTCTGCAAGCCATGGGGAACGAGGCTCTTCCGTCGAGAGCCCAGCAGGAACAAAGCCACGGTCACCAGTGCCGCGAGATACATGAGGAGCACGACGCGGTTGATCTCGAAGAGCGTCCCGGCGAACCAGATGGGCTCCCAGATGAACAGGTGGAAGACGTCAAGCTCCATGCGTTCAGCTCCTCGACTTATGCGGGGCGGCCAACGACTGTTTCTTCTCGGGATCGATCTTCAGGAGAGCGTCTGCGGCCTCCCAGAGGACGACGCCCAGGTGGCTTCCTATCAACACGAGCCCCACGATCGTCAGGTCCAGGTACTCGATGTTGCGCAGCACCAAGAGGCTCACGATCACGAGCCCCATCCCGGCGGCGAGCGCTCCGATGCCCCCGACCACCAGGAGCTCCGGACGGTTCTCCGCCAGGCCGCCGATGATGCGGCCGGCCACCCAGAGGTTCACCAGCATGAGGGCGATCCCAACGGCGGCAGAAAGCGCGTACTCGGGGCCACCGACGGCCCACAGGAGGGCGATCACGAGAGGCGCGAACAGGAGTCCTCGTCGGATCATCCGGCGCACCATCCCGAGTTCGATCAAGCTCTCTCCCTCCCTTGCGTATGCACGTAGACGTGCACTATGCCGCCGATCCACCCGACGACCCCGCCGATCACCTGAGCCCACGGATCCGTGCCCAACCACCCATCGAGCAGTTTTCCGATGAGCCAGAACAAGAACACGGCTCCGGCGAATTCGAAGGCCAGTGACATCGCTTTCCCGAAGTCGGCCGAGCCTCGATTCCTATCCGGAGGTTTGCTCACCTGGTTTGGATCCGCCCCTCTCCAACCGTTTCCGACCCCTTTGTTCCTCACCCCGGGGCCGGCGTGGCTCTCGGGGCGATGCGGGGGGCCGATCAGGGCTTTCGAGGGTCGCAGCCTAACCCAGGCCCAACCCAGCCTCCGCTTGTGAATTCTTTCACAAAGTCCCCGATAGCTCAACCCGAGCGGTCCCCCGGGCCCGCCTTAGGTGCGAGGGTCCAGCAGCTTGGTGAGAAGCGGGAAGAGCGTGTAGATGACGATCGCGGCGACGGCTATCGGGAGGGCGAAGATGACTCCCGCGCTATCGAGGAAGCTGAAGGCGAGCCCCGCGCCGGCGGCCAGCGCCGACCAGATGTACATCACGATGACTGCCTGGCGGTGGCCATGGCCGAGATCCATCAGACGATGGTGGATGTGCTGCTTGTCCGCCAGGAAGACGTTGCGGCGCTGACGAGCCCGCCGGAAGATCGCCAGCAGAGCGTCGGCGATCGGAAGGGCCAGGACGGCGAGCGGTATCAGCAGCGGGAAATACGCCAGGAAGACGGCGGAGCCGGCGTTCGACAGCGGGATCGCCGGGGCGCTCCCTATCCCGGCGATCGTCGCGGCCCCCAACATCAGGCCCAACAGCATGCTGCCCGAGTCCCCCATGAAGATCTTGGCCGGATAGAAGTTGTGGCGGAGGAAGCCGAGCGTGGTCCCCACGATGATGATCGCGAGCAGGGGGGCCGACGGCGTGAGGTAACCGCCACTGTCGGCGATCTGGTACGTGTAAACGAAGAACGCGCTGGCCGCGATCGCAACGATCCCGGCCGCCAGCCCATCGAGTCCGTCCACGAGATTGATGGCGTTCATCATCGCAACGAGCCAGATGACGGTTACCAGAACGGACACGTCGTCGCTCAGGGAGATGGTCTGCGTCGGCAGTAGGAGGAAGTTCATCTTGACTCCGGACAGGAACAGGAGGCCGGCGGCGAAGGTCTGGCCCGCGAGCTTCACCGGCGCGGGAAGAGGCGCGGACGTCGTCCACGGCGCCAAGCGCAAAGATGACGAGGGCTCCCGCCACGATCCCCATCGGCTCGGATGTCGCGAACACCGTGTTGAACTCGGTTCCCGGGAGCATCCTGGCGACGACTCCCCCACCCATCAGCCCGAACAGAAGGGCAAGGCCTCCGAGCGTGGGGGTAGGTCTCGCATGCACCTTCCTGTCGCTGGGCCGGTCGATGAGATCCATCTTCACCGCGAACCAACGAACCACGGGCGTCATCAGGAAAGTGATGACCAGCGCGGTGAAACCGACGACGAGGTAGGCGCTCATTAGGCCTTTCTACGCAACGTCCGGATAGGGCCGGAACCGCGCGGTGAGCTCGCGAACCCTGGCGCGCACATCGTTCTTGGTGGCCTCCGAATCATCCTTCAGCGTCACCGCCATCAATCGAGCGACCTCCGAAGCCTCGGCTTCCTTCATGCCACAAGTCGTGATCGCGGGCGTGCCGATCCGTATCCCGGAGGCGATGAACGGCTTCTCCGGGTCGTACGGGATCGCGTTCTTGTTCGCCGTGATGCCGACCTCGTCGAGGCGCGCTTCCGCTTCCTTCCCCGTCACCTTCACCGAGCGAACGTCGACGAGCATGAGGTGATTCTCGGTCCTTCCGGAGACGATGCGAAGGCCCTCCCGATCGAAGGCCTCGGCCATCGCTGCGGCGTTGGCGACGACCTGCTCCGAGTAGGAGCGGAAATCCTCGCTTTGGGCCTCTTTGAAAGCCACGGCCTTGGCGGCGATCGAGTGCATCATCGGGCCACCCTGCCACCCGGGGAAAACCGCCTTGTCGATGGCCTTCGCATGCTCTTCGCGACACATGATCATGGCTCCCCGAGGCCCGCGCAGGGTCTTGTGTGTGGTGCAAGTGACCACGTCGGCGAACTCCACGGGATTGGGGTGCACGCCGCCCGCCACGAGACCGATGAAGTGCGCGGCATCCACGAGGAACACCGCACCGACCTCGTCCGCGATGGCCTTGAACCGAGCGAAATCCCAGATCCGGCTGTACGCGGAGTATCCGGCCACCAACATCTTGGGGCGCTCGCGGCGAGCGACCTCGGCCACGTGGTCGTAGTCGATCGTCTCGTCGGCCTCGCTCACGCCGTACGAGACGACGTCGAACAACTTTCCCGAGAAACTGACGGGTGAACCGTGAGTGAGGTGGCCGCCGTGCGCCAACTCCATGCCCATGAGCTTGTCGCCCGGTTGGAGGAAGGCGAAGTACGCCGCCACGTTGGCCTGGGCTCCTGCATGAGGCTGCACGTTCACGTGGTCCGCGCCGAAGATCTCTTCGCGCGGTCGATGGCGAGGTTCTCGACGACGTCGACGAACTCGCACCCTCCGTAGTAACGGCGACCCGGGTACCCCTCCGCGTACTTGTTGGTGAGGGGTGTGCCCAAAGCAGCCAGAACCGCCGGGGAGGAGAAGTTCTCGGACGCGATGAGCTCGATCTTCGAGTTCTCGCGATGGACCTCTGCCAGGATCGCTTCGGCAGCTTCCGGATCGATCTTCTCGACGGCCTGCCAGTCGGCCCAGCCTGGGTTGCTCATGTGCACTCCTCGGTCTCTATGTCAGCTATCTGCCCGATCCTGCGTTCGTGACGCCCTCCCTCGAACCCGGTCGACAGGAACGTTCCCACGATCGCCTCGGCGAAAGCCGGGGCGACGATGCGGCCGCCCAACGCGATCACGTTCGCATCATTGTGCTGCCGGGCCATGCGAGCCGTGAACTCATCGAGGCACAGAGCCGCCCGAACCCCGTGAACCTTGTTCGCGGCGATCTGCTCGCCCTGGCCACTCCCCCCCATGACGATGCCGAAATCGGCGTCTCCCCCGGTGACCGCACGTCCCACCGCGGCACAGATAGGAGGGTAATCGACGGATTCCTCGGAGTCGGTGCCCAGATCGATGACCTCGTGGCCCTCGTCGATGAGGTGCTTGGCGAGGTGCGACTTGAGGGGGTATCCCGCGTGATCCGAACCAAGGGCCACTCTCACGCCCGCATCCTATCCAGGGGACCCTGGAAAGGGTCGTGTCTCGCTAGTGGTCTCCGCAGATGACCGAGACCAGCGCATCGACCCCCGACCGGAGGTCGCCCACGCACCGGTCGTAGGCGCCGGCGGGGAGCCCGATGGGATCGTCCACATCGAGGCTCCTGCGAGCCTCGGGACGGGTTCCGTCCAACAGGCGTTGGAGCCGCTCCTTAGCCGAGGCGGGGACGGGGGTTCCGTTCTTCATCCGGATCTCGGGGATCTCCTTGAGCATCACGAGCTTGTCCGCGGCGTCCGGGGCCACATCGAGGATCTCGCTCACGTGGACGCTCGTCATCGCGACCACGAGATCGGCTTCCTCGACCTGGGAGGCAACCAGAGCCCTCGTCCGGTGACCCGATAGGTCGATCCCCCGCCCCCGGAGCGCGTCGACCGCGGATCCCGCAGCCCCGTACCCGGTCTCGGCCCAGGTTCCCGAGGAGGTCACCTCGACCTCATCGCAGCCGCGGCCGGCCAGTGCCTCGCGCAGCAAAGCCTCGGCCATCGGGGACCGGCAGAGATTTCCCGTGCACACCATGAGGACCTTCATACCGAGGACATTAGACGTGTTCTCCCCGACCTCCTGCCGAAGGGGTGCGATGCCATCGGGGCTCTCGGGCAGGAGGGAGGGCGTACGCGGGTAACTTTGCAGCTATGACTTCTGCATGGGATGAGCTCGTCCCGCGACTCCAGGCGATCACCGACCTCGTTTCGGCCGTGAAGCTCTTCGAATGGGACCAGGCCTCGATAATGCCCGCGGCGGGAGGACCGGCTCGCGCTCGGGCCAGCTCCACCCTCGAGGGCCTCATCCACGAGCGGCTCACGGACCCGAGGATCGGTGACCTGCTCGAGCGGCTCGAGGACGAGATCGACGGACTCGATGAGCGGCAGCGGGCGAGCGTCCGCGTCCTGAGGCGCGATTACGCGAAGGCGACGAAGGTTCCGGAGGAGCTGGTCAAGGCTCTCGCCGTGTCTCGCGGGGGCGCGTATCAAGCATGGGCCCAGGCGCGCCCCGCCAACGATTTCTCCGTCCTCCAGCCCCACCTGGAGGAGTTGATCGACCTCAAGAAGCAGGAAGCGGATGCGCTGGGGTGGGACGGAGAACGTTATGACGCACTCCTCGACCAGTTCGAGCCCGGGATGCTGACCGCCGAGGTGCAGGTCATGTTCGACGACCTCGTCGATGGGCTGAAACCAATAGTCGATACCGTCTTGGATGCGGTCGACGATCCCCCCTCGTTCCTGGAGCGAAGCTACGACGGGGACCGGCAGATGGAGTTCTGCGGATGGCTCGTGAAGCAACTCGGCTTCGATCTCGACCGTGGCCGGCTCGACACCTCTCCCCATCCCTTCACGATCGCGATCGGGGTTGGAGACGTACGGCAGACCACGCGCGCCGAGGAGAACGCGTTGCTGACTTCGATCTACGCCGCTATCCACGAGACCGGTCACGCACTCTACGAACAGGGCATCCCGGATGAGACGCGCGATCTGCCGATCGGAACCTGCCCCTCTCTCGGGATGCACGAATCCCAGTCACGGATGTGGGAGAACCAGGTGGGTCGCAGCCGCGCCTACACGGACTTCCTTCTGCCACATCTGAAGGAGCGCTTCCCGGAGGAGCTCGGGATGATCGATCTCGACGAGTTCTACCGGGGGGTGAACCACCCGCAGAGGACCTTGATCCGCGTCACCGCCGACGAGCTGACCTACAACCTGCACGTCGCTCTTCGATTCGAGCTCGAGGTGGCCATGTTCAGGGACGAGCTCGATGTCGCGGATCTCCCGGACGCGTGGGATGCAGCCATGGAGAAGTACGTAGGCATCCGCCCGAGCGACCACGCCGACGGCGTCCTCCAAGACATGCACTGGTCGATCTCGGCTCTCGGGTACTTCCCCACCTACACGTTGGGCACGATCTACTCGGCGGCGTTCTTCGCGAAAGCCCAGGAGGAACTGGGGGATCTGACGGACGAGCTTCGCGCCGGCGAAACGACCCGCCTGCTGGAGTGGCTCCGTGAGAAGGTGCACGTCCACGGCTACATGTACGACGCCAAGGACCTGGCGGAGCGGGTGGTCGGAGAGCCGGTAACCGCGACCGCGCTACTGGACTATCTCAGGATCAAGTACGGAGAGCTCTACTCCGTAAGCATCTGAATAAGGTCGGCTCCGCGCAGAGCCCCCTCGCGTAGGATCACCGGAGCGTCCACGGTAGAGATCACCGTCGACGGCGCGCCATCGCAGACCCCGCCGTCCACGTACGCACCCACTGCCTCGCCGAAGATCTCCCGCGCACGTCCGACCGAGGTGGCGGGCGCCTGGCCCGAAAGGTTCGCACTCGTCACCGCAAGCGGGCCCGTCACCCTCAGGATGTCCAGGAGGAGATCCCAGGCGGGGATCCTCACCGCGACCGTGCCGTCACCGGAGCCTCCCAGATCGAGCTGGAAGCTCGGCGCGCGATGGCAGACGATCGTCAGCGGCCCCGGCCAGAAGGTCTCCGCGAGCTCCCCGGCTCTGGGATCCAGATCCGCGACAGGTTCCAGATCGGCAAGCTCGGCTGCCAGCACCGGAAGCGCCTTGTCGTCCGGGCGGCCCTTCAAGGTGAACACCCTGCTCACCGCTTCATCCCTCAGGGCAGCGGCCAACCCGTAAACCGTGTCGGTTGGGACCACCGCGGGGGTCCCCGAGTCCAGGACCTGGGCAACTCTCGCCGGATCGATCATCCGTTCGACCATCGCCCGCGGGCGACCCGCTCTCGCCCGGTGAGGTCCCGCTCGATCGATACTTCGACGAACCCACGCCGCTCGAGTAGCTCGCGCGTGACATCCCCTTGGGATTCTCCGATCTCCAGCACGATCCATCCCCCCGGCGCGAGCCACGCGGAGCTGGCCTCGACCAAACGCCGTACGACTTCCGTGCCGTCTGCTCCGGCGAACAAGGCCGCGTGGGGCTCGTGCTCGACGACCTCTGAGGGCAGAACCGGAGTCTCCCCCGTGGCCACGTAGGGGGGGTTGGCCACGATGAGATCGAAGCGTCCTCGAAGATCGCACGCGAGAGCGGACAGCAGATCGCAGACGAGCAGATGGACGCGCAGCCCCTGGGCATCAATGTTTCGCCGGGCCCAGCGCGCTGCCTCCACGGAGATATCGGTCGCGATGATGGTTGCGTCGGGTCTCTCTTGGGCGATCGCCAGTGCGATCGCGCCTGAGCCGGTTCCCACATCCACAGCCAACCCTCCCGTCGGAAGCGTATCCATCGCTTTCTCTGCAACGATCTCCGTCTCGGGTCGAGGGATCAAGGCTCCGGGACCGACGGACAACTCGAGATGACGGAACCCGGCAACGCCCGTCACGTACTGCAGTGGCTCGCCGGAGAGGCGGCGCTGCAACAGCTCTTCCGCGACGCGGACGACTCCATCGTCGGGATCCTCCGTCGACCCGCCTCCCGATCCGGTCTGGATCAAGGCAGCGTCCAGGATCCAATGGGCCTCGCGCTCGGGGGCGGGGAGGTCGGCGGACCCGAGAGACCGCGCGAGCCGGCGGATCAACTCGAGCCGCGTGGTCAGGCGACCCCCTCTTCGGGGCCGGACAGGTTTGCGGTCAGGGCATCGATCAGGTCGTCGAGGTCTCCCTCGAGGAGCTCCGCGAGGCGGTGGACCGTGTAGCCGATGCGATGGTCGGTGACGCGGTTCTCGTGGAAGTTATAGGTGCGGATCCGTTCCGAGCGGTCGGCGGTTCGCACCTGCGCGCGTCGCTCGTCGGCCATCGCCTGCGTCTGTTGTTCCTGTTTCGCTTGCAGTAGACGCGCACGCAGGATCCTCATCGCTTTGACTCGGTTCTGGAGCTGTGACTTCTCGTCCTGGCACGCGACCTCGATCCCCGTCGGCAGGTGCTTGATCCTCACCGCCGAGTCCGTCGTATTCACGGACTGGCCGCCGGGCCCGCTCGATCTGTACACGTCTATCTTCAGGTCGTTCGGGTCGATCTCGACGTCGACCTCTTCGGCCTCGGGCAGCACGTTCACCGCGGCCGCCGATGTGTGGATCCGACCGCTGGATTCGGTCACTGGGACCCTCTGCACTCGGTGGACCCCGGCCTCGTACTTGAGCCGCGAATAGGCCCTTTTTCCCTTGACGGAGAACGTCGTCTCCTTGATCCCTCCGACCCCGGTCTCGTTGAGCGACAACACCTCGACCGTCCATCTCTTGTTCTCCGCGTACCGGGCGTACATCCGAGACAGCTCGGCGGCGAACAGGCCGGCTTCGTCCCCTCCGGCGCCGGCGCGGATCTCCATGATCACGTCCCGTTCGTCGTTGGGATCCTTGGGAGTCAGCGCCTCATTCAGCTGAATCTCGAGCGCCTGGAGAGTCCGCTGTTGATCTGCGATCTCTTTTTCGAGATAGGCGCGCTCCTCTCCCTGCGAACCGGACAACATGCCGCGCGCCTCGCTCAGATCGGATTCCGCCTGTTTGTAGACCCGCCACGCCTCCACGGTGGGCCGCAGTTCGGAGTGCTCCTTACCGAGACGCTTGAGGTCGTCGCCCCGCGACGCAACAAGTGGGTCGGAGAGCGCGCGTTCGACCTCCTCGAATCGCTTCTCCATCTCATCCAAACGCTTCTTAGGAGGCGCCATCACAGCATCACGTTCATCTCGTCGAGCACACTTCTGCCCAGGCTCGCATCTCCTCGCATCTCGAGCCGCCCACGCTCGGCCGCCTGCCCGGGGGTCCAGCGTCCGCAGGTGAGACACCCGAAGGTCTCGACGTCCATACCGATCCACACGTTTGCCTCGGCCGCCATGGCGTCGAGCGCATTCGCCCGACCCCCCTCGACCCGGATGCTGTTCTCGACGACGGGTGGGTCACCGACCTCGATCGACACGGTCGTTCCATCGGGTGGCGCTACCCGCTTTCCGATCACGTAGGGGATGGCCAGCATCAGGCGGTCGGTAACCGTCGCCGGAACCGGGCCCTCGAGGTGGCCCGGACGATCGGTTGCCCGGCGGATGTCCTGCTCGTGCGTCCACGCATCGACCAAACGAGTGGCGAGGAGGTCTCGGAACGTCCCGGGTCCCAGCGGGGTCCACGCATCGGCCTCGAGATCCGCCTCGGTGACGTCGCTGATCTCTTTCATGCGTTCTTGCGTCAGCGTCCGAAACTCATCGAGGACCTCCTGTGCCGATCGCGATCGGCGGAAATCCACGGATATCTCGTTGGCCGACCCGAGCTCGTTCCTCACGTACTCGCGTTCTCCGGGCTGGTGATCCGGGAGCGGACGACCCATGAAGAAAGACTCGGAGCCGGACAGATGGGAGACGATGTCTTTGACGGTCCAGCCCGGGAGATCCGTGACCGAGTCCCATTCTTCGGGGCCGAGCGAATCGCAGAGCTCGAGCAGAGACGACCACTCGATGCCGAGACGGTCTACCTCGGGCGCGGCCACGGGTTCAAGCCACCGGGGCTTCGGGAGCGGGGCCCCCCTGCTTGTCGATGTCGTGGGACACCGCGTTCATCGCGGCGATGGCGACCTCGATCTGATCCAGGGACGGCGGCTTGGTCGTGATCCGCTGAAGGGCCAATCCCGGAAGCATCGTGAGCTTGAAGAACCACGAGTCCTCATTACGAGATGCGAGCTTGATGACCTCGTACGAGAATCCCGCGAGGAGAGGGATCGCCAGGATGCGCAAGCCGATCCGCAGGATCAGAGCCTCTGGTCCGACGAGATCGATGATGAAGTGGGCGATGATCGTTAAGAACAGGACGATGAACAAGAAGTTCGTTCCACAGCGGACGTGCAGCGTCGAGTAGTCGCGATCTATGGCTGCGGGGTCAAGCGCATCACCGTTCTCATACGCATAGATCGTCTTGTGCTCGGCGCCGTGGTACTGGAAAACGCGACGGATGTCCTTGAATTGTCCGATCAACAATAGGTATCCCACGAACATCGACAACCGGATGGCTCCCTCGATCAGGTTCGACACCAGCTTGCCGTCGGGGGCCACGTCGACGAGGTTCTCGACGAGCCGGGTCCCCAGCACCGGAAGCGCGATGAACACGGCGGAGAACAGGATGAGGGACGTTCCCATCGTGATGCCGAGCTGCCTGTCGGAGAGTTGTTCGTCTTCCTCGTCGAGAGCCTGGTTCGCCGAGATCATCAAAGCCTTCATGCCGATCATCAGAGACTCGATCAAGACCAGGCATCCGCGCAGCAGCGGCCACTTCAGCCACGGATGACGTTCCGCGAGAGTTGGCAACGGATGTCGCTCCACCGCGATCGAGTCGTCCGGTCGCCGGCAGGCGACCGACCACGAGGACGGGCCCCGCATCATGACTCCCTCCAGCACCGCCTGCCCTCCGATGGAGGGTTTCGGAGGGGTCGTCCGTCCCACGGGCGAGGACTACGCTTCTTGAGTCTCGGCCGCGGACCCCTCGGTGGGGGCCGGAGCCGGTGTGGCCTGGGCGCGCTTCGCGTACTTGCGCTGGAAGCGCTCGACCCGGCCACCCGTGTCCACGAGCTTCTGCTTGCCTGTGTAGAAGGGGTGACACTTATTGCACAGCTCGACGTGCAGCTCCGCCTTTACCGAGCGCGTCGTGAAGGAGTTCCCACACGAACACGTCACCTTCGTCTCGGTGTACTCGGGATGGATGTCTTGTTTCATTCCTCGTCCTTTCGAATCCCGCTGTCGCTCTCGATCGCCTGCTGCTCCCGGCGCTCACGTGCCTTCTCGTACGCCTTGGCTCCGCGCACCATCACGTAGAACGTCAGAAAGAGGCCGCCGACCAGTCCGATGATAGTCAGCCACTCCGGCCAACCCAACCCCAGTACCAATTATTCCCTATCTCCGATCGTCGAGACGATCGCTGTCCCGCCCACCTTTTCAGGTCGGTCCGGCCGGTCGAGACGATCGCTGCCCCGCTCGGCCTGGGCGTGCGGGTCCTAGTCTCCCTTGACCGGGACCTTGGCTATCTCCCGGAGGAACTCGCCGTTGCCGCGGGTTGCCTTCATCTTGTCGATCAGTAGCTCGAGAGCCCCGCCGCCCTCCAGGGCATGCAGAACCCTGCGGAGGCGCCAGACCAGTTGCAGTTCTTCGGGCGTCAGGAGGAGCTCCTCTTTCCGGGTTCCAGAGGCGGCGATATCGATAGCCGGGAAGATCCGCTTCTCGGACATCTTGCGGTCGAGCCGCAGCTCCCAGTTACCCGTGCCCTTGAACTCCTCGAAGATGACCTCGTCCATCCGCGATCCCGTCTCGACGAGAGCCGTGGCGAGGATCGTGAGCGATCCGCCGTGCTCGATGTTCCGAGCGGCGCCGAAGAAACGCTTCGGTGGATATAGGGCCGTCGAATCGACACCACCGGACAGGATCCGCCCGGATGCCGGAGTAGCCAGGTTGTAGGCACGGGACAACCGCGTGATCCCGTCGAGGACGATCATCACGTCCTTGCCCATCTCGACCAGCCGCTTCGCCCTCTCGAGCGTCAGCTCGGTGACCTGGATGTGGTCGTCGGAAGGACGATCGAAGGTCGAGAAGATCACTTCAGCTCCGTCGACGCTCCGTTGCATGTCCGTTACCTCTTCGGGACGCTCGTCTACGAGCAGCACCACGAGATGCACTTCTGGGTTGTTGGCGCGAACGGCATTCGCGATCTCCTTCAAGACGGTCGTCTTTCCAGCCTTAGGAGGACTGACGATCATCCCGCGCTGCCCCTTACCGATCGGAGCGACGAGATCGATGATGCGTGCAGTTATGTGCTTAGGGTCTTCGTGCTGCTCGAGCGTCAACCGCTGCTCCGGGTAAAGAGGTGTCAGATCCGCGAAGCGCGGCCTGCTCTGAGCGGCCTCGGGCTCCTGCTCGTTGATCTTGTGGATCCGCAAGAGGGCCTGATACTTCTCCGAGTCCTTCGGCGATCGCACGGAGCCGGTGATCTCGTCTCCCTTACGTAGCCGGAAACGTCGCACCTGCGATGCGGAGACGTAGACGTCTTTGTCGCCCGGGAGGTAACCCATGGTTCGTAGGAACCCATAGCCCTCCGGCAGGAGATCCAGGATGCCTGTACGAATCTCTGCATTCGGATCTTCCTCGGCCTCGAGGTCTTCCCAGCTCTCTTCGCGAACGAAGTGCTGGCCCCCTCCGGTACTACTTCCGCGTCCCCGGCGACGACGCCGGCCCCGTCCCTCGCGTGGTTCCGCCTTCTCGCGCGGACGCTGACGAGCGCCACCCTGCTGCTGAGGTCGCCTTCGTTGCTGTTGCTGCTGTGGCCGGTCGTCACTTCGACGATCGTCCACCGCTCCTTCGTCAACCATTGATGCCTTTCCGTTGTCTGATGCTCCGTCGCCCGAACCCGTGACCTCTTCGACCGAAGGGGCGACCTCGCGCTTAGGAGCCTTTGTCACTGCTTCACCGGGCGGGGCGCCGTTGTTCCTGCGTCCCCCGCCGTTACCACCGGAGATAGCGTCGATGATCTCGGACTTCTTCAGTCCGGTCGTTTTCACATCCATCGATTTGGCTATCGCCCTGAGCTCGGTTACCGCCTTTGACTCGAGTACCGAGCGGTCCATGTCGGACACTTTGCTATGCCTCCTGCATCGAGGGTGGTAGCTCTCCCAGGTGGGGTTGAGCGTCCTCCCAGTCATCCAAGAATCTCTTTGCGCCTGCGTCAGTCAGTGGATGTTTGACCAGCGACTCGAAAACCTTGAAGGGCATCGTCGCTATGTCGGCCCCTATGCGAGCAGCTTCGACCACATGTATGGGATGACGCAGGCTCGCTGCGAGGACGTGGCTCTGATAGCCCTGGACAGCGTAGATCTCGCAGATGTCGGACAGCGTTCTGAGGCTGTCCGTCGCGATGTCATCTAGCCTACCAAGAAAAGGCGACACGATGTACGCGCCCGCTTCTGCGGCCAGGATCGCCTGTGAGGGCGAGAAGACGAGCGTCACGTTCACCTTGATGCCTTCGTCGGATAAGGCGCGCGTTGCGGCCAGACCGGGCGGCGTTAAAGCGATCTTCACGACCGCGTTGTCCGCGATCTGAGCGATCTCGTGTCCCTGGCGGACCAGAAGCTCGGAATCGTCGATCGATGTCGTCTCGATCGATACATCTCCATCGACGATGGAGCAGATCTCCTTCACCAGTGGAAGGAAACCCTGTTCTTCCTTCCCGACCAGCGTCGGGTTCGTCGTCACGCCTCGCAGGACGCCCCAACGCGCCGCGCTGCGGATCTCCTCGAGGTTTGCACTGTCCAGTGAGAGTTTCATCGAGCTGCTCCTTTGATCATGTTAGAGGGGCCGACTACCTCGGCGGCCGCTTCCAATAGCTTGTCCGGAGGGGCCGCGCCGTCGGTTCCCTGGCCGGTCATCTCGAAGGCTTTCCGGATGACGTGATCGATCACGTTGGTCAGTGTTGCGTCGAGGTCGATGTGAGATATCACGGGGACGCCCCGCATAGTGGCGGACGAAAGCATGTACTTCTGCAGCTTCCTTATCGCCTTGAAATTATTGAGGTACCGATCCCCCGGCCGCTGTCGGGAGTCACGCGTGCGCCAGTAGAAATGGCTGCGATGCAGCTCCTCGTCCTCGACCGTCACCAGCAACGGGACGATCACCGCGTGCTCGTGTTCGACCCCTTCGAGGAAGCCCGGTACGAGATGGGTCCCTTCGACGATGAGGTCGGTGCCCTCGGCTATGGCTCGGTCTATCAACGCCTGAGCCCCGACCGAAACGGTCGAAGCTTGTTCCCTGAAACCGATGATCAACTTGTCCCCCGAATGAGGGATGGGCTGGCGCACCGCTTTATCCGCCTCGAAAGAGGATGCGTAGAGCGTGGGGAACATCTCACGGGTGAAGGCGCTACGGAGCACCTCCCGCACCGCGTCCGTGGAGATGACCCTCGTGATCCCGAGGCGGGTCGCCAGCTGCGTTGCGATCGTCGACTTGCCGACGCCGGTGGCGCCTCCGATCAGGATGATCAAAGGCGCGTCGAGATCCGCCACCGATTGCCATTTGACGAACGCCTTCGCGTATTCGTCACCAACCTCACGCCTCAACACTTCCAGCGTCAGTTCTTGCAACTCTTCCTCTGAGACGGTCGACACATCCCGTGCGATCAACTCTTGCTCGACCAGGTTGGCTATCCCGTAGGACTGGACCGGCCCCAGGCCGGTGACCGAGAGCGACGATGCGGCCAGTCCCTTGGAGTACGGAAGCCCGTGCTCGTGCTCCGAGATGAGGATCCGTTTGCGACGTTTCTCGTTCAAGAGGTCGGTTTCCCATAGCGGGCGTCGGCGAGCTTCGCCGTCCGAGAGATGGCCGCGGTCACATCGTCACCGTTGATCCCGCTCGGGGCGTTGTCCATGTAAACGACCTGTAGTCCACTATCCAGGGCCCTTCTCGTCGCGACGTCTATGCCCGCCGCTTTCACTTCGCACAGCAGAATGTCCGCGCCTCCTTGAAGTGCACCGATCTCCGCCTCCAGCCGGCCCCGATCCGAGAGCGAATGGGTGATCCCGACAACGTTGCACCCATGAACCCGCTCGAGGTGGACTGTGATCGACTCCGCCGCCGTCTCTGGAGCGGTCGTCGCTACGAACACGTCCGCCCCATCTACGGAAGCCGTAGGAGAAGGACGAAATACGGTGCGAACCACCTGGATTTCGCCCTCGGGTCCCGCTCCCTTTGCCTTCGGCCGAAAAGATTGCTGTATCGAAGAGACGATCGAAGAGATCCGGGAGGGAGAACCGAAAGGGCTCTCACACATAGTAACGACCACGGTGTCAGAGAGCAACAATCGGTATAACCCCATATAACCCAGCAGATATTCCTCGGGGATGGTCGAAGGGACCACCAGGATGGTCGCGTCGGCGTGGGCGGGGGGGATCGCCGATCCCGAGCCTTCCAGCACCATGAGGTCACCCGGGAGATCGTTGGCGAGCTCGATGCCCTGGGCGACGTTGGAGCTCTCGACGGCTCCCGCCAGGCCCCCTCCACAGCGACGGCAGCCCACCGTGGGCACCCGGGCGAGCAAAGCGTCCTCGATGTAGTCGGACGCGGCGTGTTGGCCGGAGTCCGCCAGAGCTAGGAGCTCGGTGGGGGTGAGCGACGCCTCGTCGCCTCGGAGGACCTTCGGCTTGGGGGGTCCACCCCGCCCCATCGCCACCACGACCGGGCGGCGCCCGGCGGCGACCAGAGCCCTCGCTGCGAACCCCGCGACCGCCGTCTTGCCCGTGCGCTTGCCGGTGCCGATCACGGCCACCGAAGGCTTGCGAGCGAGATGCGGGCGAGGAGGTGGGGAGAAGACGAAATCCGCGCCCCTGTAAGCCACTCCATTGGCGAGGGCCACCCCGGCAAGAGCGTGGCGGCGCCTGTAGTCCAACACCGGTTCGTCCGAGAGATCCTGCACCGCATCCGGTCGGAGTCTCGTCAGCGACTCCTCCAGGAGCCGGAGGGGGTCGGGGCCGCTATCGACCGCTACCCCGGAGAGCTGCGTGAGTCCTCCCGCGCCGATCTTCTCCACGCCTCCGACCAACACGCACCCCTCGATGGAATGGCCGGCCGCCTTCAATTCGGACAAAGCCGCCTCGATCACCGGTGGATAGTGCTCGCCGTCGACTACGACAAGTAAACGGATGGGAACCCCCCGGAAGCACGGGTTAGTTACGGGGCTGAGAGGGAAACCTAAAGCAGTCAGCTTCCTTCGCTTAACCCTAAGGGGGGCATCAGACGATGCTTGGAAGAAATAAGGAAACCACGACCACGGACCCCGACACGCACGTGCACACGCGCGAGGTCGCCAGGGCCCGTGGCGGCATCTCTTTCTGGTCGATCCTTACGGGAGTCGTCGTCGCGTACGGCGCTTTCCTCCTGATCTTCGCGATCGTCGCCGCGGCCACAGCAGCGTCTGGTGTCGATGTGGATACAGCGAGCGATGCAACGCGCGAGGTCGGTATCGGCATAGCCATCGGCGCGGTGGTGACCTGGTTCCTCTCGTTCCTATGGGGCGGCTACACCGCGGGACGGATGGGACGAGGCGCGGGCCTGATCAATGGTCTGCTCGTCCCGGTGGTGTTCCTGATCATCGGCGCGATCGTCACGGCGATCATCTCGGCCTTCGACGAAACCGCCAACCTTCAGCTGCCGTTCACGGACAATCAGCTTCCGATCCAGGGAAGTGAGCTCTACGAGTACTCGATCGGATTCGGGATCGCGATCCTGGCCGCGATGTTCCTCGGAGCGATCATCGGCGGGATGATGGGCCAGCGGTGGCACACCAAGCTCGAGCGTCGAGAGGTTGATCGCGAAGAGACGATCGCCGAGGCAAGACGTAAAGAGGCCATCGTGCACCGCGAGGAGAACCCACGCGATACCCGGCTCGAGGCGGCACGCAACGAGGCCGGCACGACTCGAACGGACAACGAGGTCGACCTGCGGGACCGGAGCGCCGAAGAGGCGCGGCAGACCACCGCTGAGCAGCAGGCCCGTAACCGCTAGGAGACCGGAAACAGATCTGCAAAGGAGCCCGGGGTGACCCGGGCTTCTTCGCGTCCGATCAACTGTCGGTGGCTCCGTCGGGCTCCCATTCGCTCACGAACACCCGCCACCCCGCGTCGCGCTCGCGGCACACCCGTCGTACCTGTTCCGCCCTGGTCGCGGCCTCCGGACGCGGGACGACGAGCAGCAGCGAGGGACCTGCCCCCGCGAGCGAAACCGGCAACCGGGCGGCTCGAAGCTCTTCGTGGACCGCGGCGGTCTCGGGCATCAGTGCGAGGCGATGTGGTTCGTGCAATCGATCCGTCATCGCTTCGCTCAACACCTCGGAGCCCGCCCCCGAAGTCATGGCGCCGACGAGCAAGGCTGCCCGCGACGCGGTGAACTGTGCGTCGGCGAACGCGACCTCGGTGGGAAGCACCCGGCGTGCCTCGTCCGTCGGAAATCCAAGTCGCGGGACCACCAGGATCGGAACCAACCGTTCGCTGATGTTCAACCGGAGGTGCTGAAGCTCGTCGGCCGGTCCGCCTCGATAACAGACGACCAGCCCGCCCAGGAGCGCGGGCATGACGTTGTCCGGATGCCCCTCCATTGCCGTCGCCATAGCGATCATCTCGGTCTGCGGGACGGACCTTCCCGACAGGGCTCGGGCGGCCACCAGGCCGCCGACCGTCGCCGCCGCGGAGGATCCGAGACCAGACGCGAGCGGGATCGGGTTCTTCACCCGCACCGCGTACCCCGGCGGCCGGCGAGCAACATGATCGAAGAACGCGTTCATCGACTTGATGACGAGATTGGTGTCGTCGGTTGGGAGGTGGTCGGCGCCCTCGCCTTCGAGCATCACCTCGATCGAATCGCGCCGGGGCTCGATCTCGATCTCGAGATGCATCCCGACCGCGGCGCCCAAGGAGTCGAAACCAGGTCCGAGGTTCGCGACCGTGGCCGGGACTCGAACTCGCACCGATGCCGCCATGTTCTCTCCCTACCGAGGCATCTCGAGCGGACGGATCATTTCTGTATCGTGCCGGATGAAATCACGCCAGGCCCAGCTTGGCCAGGATCGCTCCGGCCTCGGCATCGACCGTCTGCGGCCCAGGGCCGACGCCGATCGCACGATCCGGATCCTTGAGGCCGTTACCGGTAAGGACGCAGACGATCACGGCTCCCGGTGACACGGCCCCCGTCTCCTTGAGCCGCCGCAGTCCCGCCACCGCCGCAGCCGATGCCAGCTCTACAAAGATGCCCTCCTCTGCGAGCGATCGGTAGGCGAGGACGATGTCGTCATCGTGCACCGAGAGGATCCGTCCGTTCGACTCCTCCGCCGCCTGAAGAGCTCCCTGCCACGAGGCGGGATTCCCGATGCGGATCGCGGTGGCGATCGTGTCCGGCTCTTCGACCACGGCCCCTCGGACGATAGGAGCGGCGCCATCGGCCTGGAACCCGAACATGACCGGCCTCTCGCTCGTCGTTCCGTCGCGCTGCGCCTCCGAGTAGCCCTTCCAGTAGGCGGTGATGTTCCCCGCGTTGCCGACGGGCATGACGTGCAGGTCGGGGGCGCGGCCCAATGCTTCGACGATCTCGAAAGCTGCGGTCTTCTGCCCTTCGATGCGGAACGGATTGATCGAGTTCACGAGCGTGACCGGATGTCGGGCCGCCAGCTCCTTGCTGAGCTCGAGGGCACGATCGAAGTTCCCTTCGATCTCGAGGACCGTCGCGCCGTGGACCAGCGCTTGTGCCAGCTTGCCCAGGGCCACGTTGCCGCGTGGGATGAGAACACCGCATGTCATCCCGGCCCGCGCCGCGTAAGCGGCGGCGGAAGCACTGGTATTCCCGGTCGACGCGCACAGAACCGCGCCCGAACCCTCTTCGACCGCCTTGGATATCGCGAGAGTCATACCGCGGTCCTTGAAGGAGCCGGTCGGATTCAGACCCTCGCACTTGAGCCACACTTCCGCCTCAACCTCTTCCGACAGTCGCTCGGAGAGGATCAACGGAGTATCTCCTTCGTCGAGGGTCACTATCGGGGTGGCATCGGAGACCGGGAGGCGATCGAAGTAACGCCTGATGATGCCGCGGCGACCGGCGATGTCGACGGCCACGTCAGACCTCCCCGTCCCGGAGCGCCCACCTGCTGCGGTCATGGGAGCTGCTCTAAACGCCCGCTGAAGATGTGAGTCACCCGGCCGCCGACGTTCACACGGCCCTCGGCCGCCTTCAGATAGATGTGCGAGGGCCGGCCCATCTCGACTCCTTGCATCATCTCGATCTCGATATCACCGAGCCTGTCCGCGAGGTAAACGCCGAGAGCGGCCGCCGCTGCGCCCGTCGCGGGGTCCTCGGGGATCCCGACGCCGGGGAAGAAACCCCGGGCCCGCACCCGTCCGGCTCCGGCCGCGGTGAAGCAGTAGCCGCCCACAGTGCTGATCTCGTCGAATAGGTGCCACCGGGGGCGACACCGTTCGAGCACCTCGACGTTGCGAACCGGCACCAACAGTGACCGCATCCCCGCGTCGCCGAAAGCCGGGCGAAGGCGACCGCTCTTGCCGAGCTCGGCGGCCTCCAGCCCCACCTCGCCGGAATCTAGCCCCAGCGCTCGCTCGAGACGATCGGAGGCGCGAATGTCGCGCTCCTCGAGGTCGGCCTCTACGGCTCCGCCTCGCTCGAGCCACAGGATGTCATCCATGATCGTGACGGTGGTGGGCCCCGCCGGGGAGCGCTGCTCGACGACGTCCCCCGCCACCCGTCCCAACTGCCGTAAGACCCACGTCGTGCCGAGCGTCGGATGACCCGCGAAAGGAAGCTCCTCCTCTGGAGTGAAGATGCGAACGTCGTACGAGTCGTCGCCGTAGGAGGTTACGAAAGAGGTTTCGGACAGGTTCATCTCGCGGGAGATCGCCTGCATCTGTGGAGCGGAGAGGTCCCCGGCCTCTGGGAAGACCGCAAGGGGATTCCCGCTGTAAGGACTGTCCGCGAAGACGTCTACCTGAAGGAAATCCACATTTCACATCCTCTCGGGAGCGCTAACCCCCAGAAGCCCGAGCGCATCCGACAACACGGCTTTCGTGGCAATGCACAGGGCGACGCGCGCGAGCGACAGCTGCTGATCCTCGGTGATGACCCTGCAGTCACGATAGAAGGCCGCGAACACAGCCGCCAGCTCTTCGGCGAAATGGGCGATCTTCTGGGGGGCGAAAGCGTTCGCTGCATCCGGCACGACTTCTTCATAGGAGGCGAGTTTGCGCATCAGCGCGTCCTCGCTCGGGTGCTCTCCCAAACGCTCGAGCGGCGGCGCCGCCCCGAGATCCAGGTTCTCCTCCCGAGCTCGTCGCAGGATCGAGCAGATGCGAGCGTGCGCGTACTGGACGTAGTACACGGGATTCTCGGGGTCCTGCCGGGTCACGGCGTCGAGGTCGAACTCGAGGGGGGCCTCCAAGGAGCGCGTCTGAAAGGTGTATCGGGAGGCATCCACCCCCACGTCCTCTACGAGCTCGTCGAGCGTGACGATGTCGCCCGTCCTCTTCGACGATTTCACGGCGATGCCGGCCCGAGTCAGAGTCACATGACCACTCAGCATGATTCGGACCTTGTCACGGTCGAAGCCCAGCGCTTCGACCGCGCCCAGAAGCCGCGCCACCGTGCCGTGGTGATCCGGCCCCCACAGGTAGATAAGGCGCTCGAAGCCTCGCGCGAACTTGTCGATGACGTAGGCAACGTCCCCAGCGAGATAGGTGGGCTCCCCGTTAGCGCGGACGAGAACCCGATCCTTGTCGTCGCCGAATCGGGTCGAGCGGAACCACGTGGCTCCATCCTCCTCGTATGCCAGGCCCGCAGATCGCAGCCGTTCCAAAGCGGCGTCGACCTCGCCGGAGTCGTGAAGACGTGACTCGAGGAACCAGACGTCGAAACGCGTGCCGAAGGTGGCCAACGACTCACGGGTGCGCGCAAGGGTCTGCTCGAGAGCGAGCTCCCTTATGGCAGCAAGTCGCTCTTCCTCCGTGAGGTGAAGCAGGCGGTCTCCCGCCTCATCCGCGATCGCGCGAGCGAAGTCGGCGACGTACTCACCCTGGTATCCATCCTCGGGGAGCTCAGCATCGACCCCGAATACCTCGAGGTACCTGGTCAGCACGGACGCGGCGAACAACTCCATCTGTCGCCCTGCATCGTTGACGTAGAACTCGCGCGTCACCTCGTGGCCGCACGCCGTGAGGAGGTTAGCCATCGAATCGCCCATCGCTGCATGTCTCCCGTTCACCACGTTGATGGGGCCGGTGGGGTTGGCCGAGACATACTCGATGTTGATCTTTCCCATCGATTCCCCGGACGTGCGGGCGAAGCCGGGTTCGCGCGCCCGGCGGACGACATCGTGGAGCCAGGAGGGAGACAACCGGAAGTTCAGGAAGCCAGGGCCCGCCACCTCGACGGACTCGATCAGCTCCGAGGGGGGGATCCGCTCGACGAGCGCCTCGGCTATCGCGCGCGGGTTCGTCCCGGCCCCCTTGGCTGCGGTGAGGGCCACGTTCGTCGCCCAGTCGCCGTGCTCGCGACGCTTCGGTCGCTCGAACGGGATCGCTCCCGCGGAGCCCTCCGGGAGGATGCCGTCACGCGTCGCCGCCTCGAGGGCAGCCTGCATCAGCTCGGCAAGCTGTTCAGTGACCATGGGTCAGCTTATTCAGCTACGAGCCGTTCCACCACATCCACCAGGTCACTCGGATCGAACGGTTTGGTGAGGTAGTCGGCCACGCCTTGCTCCTTGCCCCTCTCGATGTCCGACGCCTGGGCCTTGGCCGACAGGAACACCACCGGGATCTGCTTCGTGGTCTCGTTCGCCTTCAGAGCCGCGACGGTCTGATAACCGTCCATGCGGGGCATCATGATGTCCATGATGATCAGGTCCGGAAGTTGTGCCTGGGCCACCTCGAACGCCTCTTCGCCGTGGTTCGCGAGCAGGACGTCGTAGCCCTCCAATTCGAGGTTGACCTGCAGCAGCCGCAGGATGACGGGGTCGTCGTCGCACACGAGGATGCGTTTTCCACCGGGGGCCATAGCTGCCAGATGGTACCTGTAAGCGCGTGCCCCACCGAGGTTTCGGGCCCGCTCACCCACGTTGGAGCCACCTGAGCCGCCGCGGCGATGCTCTAGGGTGAGTCGAGACGCTGGCCCCCGTAGCTCAGGGGATAGAGCACACGCCTCCGGAGCGTGGTGCGCAGGTTCGAATCCTGCCGGGGGCACTCATTCACAACCTGATGTCCGTCGTTCGAACACATTGCGCAGTGGAGGAAGCCGCAAGGTGGACGTACACATTGGTTCGTCGCCTTCATGAGGGCAGACGACGACGTCCTTGAACGCTGACGTCTTCAGGCGGGCACCGAAGGACGAGCCGGCGGCACCTCCATAGAGACGCCGAGGGCCGGGATACCGAGAGGGCGAGCGCGGCCCCCGCTACGGTCAAAACGATCCACTTTCCGCATCTGCCGCTTCTATTAGGGCTACCTAATGTTGTGCGTTAGGGTCGCCATATCTTTCTGGCCCAGAACGGGCAAAACGCCCACGATCAAGGAGGATCGATGTCTCTCCCCAAGCGCCGGCGGCATCGAACGATCTTTGCTGCACTCGCCCTCGCCTTGGCCGTCACCGCTTGCGGTGACGACGATGGAGCGGTGGTTCGCGACCTGGGGGGATCGGCGTCTTCCGGATCGGGATCAGGCTCCGGTTCGGCATCCGGATCCGGATCTGGTTCGGCGAGCGGCGTCGCCGCATGTGAAGACGTCGGCAACGCATCCGCATCCGACTCCGAGGTTCACACCGTCCTTCATGAGTGGGCGGTGGAGCCCGACAAGGACTCGGTCGAGGCAGGCAAGATCCACTTCGAGGCGATCAATGAAGGCGAAGATGAACACGAACTCGTCGTCGTAAGAGCCGATTCTCCTGACGAGCTTCCGTTGGCCGATGACGACACCGTCGACGAGGGACAGCTTCCCAAAGGCTCCTTCATCGGCGAGATTGAGGCTTTCCCATCGGGCGAAACGTGTAACGGGACCTTCAACCTCGCGCCTGGGAATTACGTTCTCTTCTGCAATCTCGTCCATGACGAGGAAGGCGAGATCGAGAACCACTTCCAACTGGGCATGCGTACGGAATTCAGCGTCGAATGAGGTAACTCGCTGTCGCAAACTCCGTTGCGCCTATGCGGCCCTCACCCTTCCTGTGCGATCCGGTGCCCTGGTACAACTGAATAAGGCTTGCGACCCAGTCAGAGTTCGAAAGATGTCCGATCAGGGTCAGGAACAAGGGGAGGCGCTCATGAAGGCGTTCATCTACGAGAACTACGGAGGCCCGGAAGCTCTTCGGATGGCGGAGGTCGACAAACCGGCGCCATCCGTCGACGAAGTCCTGGTGAAGGTCCGGGCCATCTCCGTCAATCCGGCGGACTGGCATTCAATGCGAGGCAAACCCCTCTTCTCGCGCGCGACCCTGGGATTGGCGCGACCGAAACAGCCGATCCTCGGCGGCGACATCGCCGGGCGGGTAGAGGCGGTCGGCAGCGGTGTCACTCGCTTCAAAACGGGTGATGAGGTCTACGCCAATCTCTTGGACAAAGGCAACGGCGGGTTCGCGGAGTACGCGGCGGTGCCATCCAGCGTTATGGCCGTGAAGCCGGCGAACCTTTCTTTCGAGGAAGCGGCCGCGGTCCCGATGGCGGCGATAACCGCACTTCAGGGGCTTCGCCACCACGGCGCGATCCGACCCGAGCAGAAGGTACTGATCAATGGTGCCTCCGGCGGCGTCGGCACCTTCGCGGTCCAGATCGCGAAGTCCTACGGGTCCGAGGTGACGGGCGTCACCAGTACCCCGAACATCGACCTCGTCCGTTCGTTGGGCGCCGACCACGTAGTCGATTACACGACGACCGACTTCGCCGCAAGCGGGCCGGGCTACGACCTCATCCTCGACGCGATCGGAAACCGTTCGGTGCCCGATCTCAAGCGTGCGCTGGCCGAGGGCGGCAAGGTCGCCGTCACAGGTTTCACAACCGTGGGGAACCTGATGGGCGTTTCGTTGCGCGGCGGCAAGGGCATCGCCATGGTGTCTGCGCACGCAACCGACAAGGACCTTGAGGTCCTCACGGAACTGATCGAATCCGGCAAGGTGCGTCCGCTGATCGACCGGCGCTATCCGTTCGCCGAGATCCCGGCAGCGATCGCTTACCTGGAGGAGGGCCACGCCAAGGGAAAGGTGGTTGCGGAGGTGGCATGAAAGAGTGCGCGTCGACGCCGTTAGGCTGCGATCGTCGGTCAGATCCTGAGGAGGCGACAAGTGAGCCAAGCGGAAGCCTATAGGCGCGTACACGACCGCGTCCTCGCTCTCGTTAGCGACGAGGTGGCAAACCAACCGGTTCCGACCTGCCCCGGCTGGACGGTCAAGGATGTGGTCGCTCACCTGGCTAGTTTCTTCGCCGTCTACCGCTCCGGCGATCCCAGGGAGGTCTTCTCTGCGGGTTGGGGCGACCGGGCAGTCGAGGACCGGCGAAAGCTCTCGCTTCAGGAATGCATCGCCGAGTGGGACGCGCACCTCGCAGACACCGGGGACCTCTTCGAGTCACCGCTCGGCACGATAGCCGTCTCCGACGCGCTCGCTCACGAGCAGGACATCCGGACGGCTCTGAACCAACCCGGTTTCAAAGACGACGAAAGCATCGTCCCGTCGGTCGAGAGGGGCCTTGCGTTCGCCGAGCAGAAGGCCGAGGCCGAAGGATCGCCCGCTTTGAGGGTCGTCACCGAGGACTTCGACCGGAAGATCGGACAAGGTGAACCTGTCGCCACGCTCCGCACCACCACCTTCGAGCTGTTTCGTGCGATCCACGGACGACGCACCGTCGATCAGGTGCGGGAGATGGAGTGGTCCGGCGATCCTGGCCGGTGGGTCTCCACCCTGTTCATCTTCGGACCCACCGAACGGACCGTCGAGAAATAGCAGGGTTCCCGCGGAATCTAGGAACCCTTGTCGTTCCCGAACGATCGATCGGTGAGACCGGTTACGGCGCCGAGCAGCGATGAGAACTCCATAGGGATCACGAACTTCGTCGCCTCGGTAGCGCCCAGTGCCTTGAGCGCATCCAGGTATTGCAGGCTCATCGTGTTGGCATCCAGGGTCTGGGCCACCTCGAAGATCCTCGCGAGCGCCAGCGAGAAACCCTCCGCCTGGAGTATCGCCGCCTGACGGCCACCTTCTGCGTTGAGGATCGCCGCTTGCTTGCCGCCCTCGGCCGTCAGGATCGCCGCCTGCTTGCTACCCTCGGCCACCGTTATGGCGGCTTGCTTCTGACCATCCGCTTCCGTCACCACCGCGCGTCGGGTTCGCTCGGCCGACATCTGCCGTGTCATCGCCTCCTGAACGGCCGGCGGCGGGATGATCTCGCGGATCTCGACGTTCGTGATCTTCACGCCCCACCTTTCGGTGACCTCGTCCAGCTTCACCCTCAACGTCTCGTTCATAGCTTCCCGTTTTGCCAGCACGTCGTCGAGGGACATGTCGCCAACCACCGATCGCAGGGTCGTGGCAGCGATGTTCTGCGCGGCGCCTGAGAAGTACTGCACCTCGACGACTGACATCACCGCATCGACGACCTTGTAGAAGATGATGAAGTCGATCGAGATGCTTGCGTTGTCCTCCGTGATCGCGCTCTGGTGTGGGATCTCCAGATAGAGCTCGCGGAGATCCACGGACACGGCGCGGTCCACGACAGGGATCAGGAACACGATGCCGGGACCTTTTACCGCCAGCACCCGTCCGAGGCGGAACACGACGAGGCGCTCGTACTCGCGCACGATCTTGATCGACATTGCGATCAGGGCCACCAAGACCAATAGCGCGACGCCCAAACTGATGAGAGTTACGGTCACTGTCCTCCTCCTAGGTGCTCGAGCGATCGAGCCTCGTCGCCGACCTCGGGTACGGGTTCCACCTTCAATCGCAAGCCATCTACGGCAACGACCTTTATCCGTTCGCCTTTCTCCACGGGACGCGACACGGACTCCACGCTCCACGATTCCGATGCGACGTGGGCGGTACCTTCGAGGTCAAGGGCACTCGTGGCGATCCCCTCGGCCCCGACGAGCCGGGCCGTGCCCGTCGTCACCGGAAGTCGACGTGCCCGGAGCGCAGCGGGAGCGACCAGCATGAAGAAGAGAGCCATCGTCCCCGCCACCGGGAGGATGACCCACGGTGACACGCGCACGTCGGGGAAGGCGGGATCGAACAACAGCGCTCCTCCCGCAACGAGAGCGATCAAACCACCAGCCGCCGCAACGCTGATGCCGGGATTCTTCAGTTCCACCAGGAAGAACCCGACGGACGCGACGAGCAACACGATCCCGATGAGCTGCACCGGCAGCATGCCGAATGCGGCGAAGGACACAACCAGCGACAGGACGCCGAGGATCGCCGCGACCGAGATACCCGGATGCAGGAACTCGACCACGAACAGCCCTAAGCCGAGAAAGAAGAACAGGAACGCTAGGTCCGGGCTCAGGAGGTTGTGAAGGATGCTCGTCACCCAACCCATGTCCCGCATCTCCACCGTCGCGCCGGCGGTCTCGAGTTGTGTGGCCGCCCCATCCTTCTCGATCGTGCGGCCGTCCACCCGCTCGAGGAGCTCTTCCTGAGAGTCCGCGATCAGGTCGATCACCCCGAGGTCGAGTGCCTCCTCCGCGCTGACGCTGGCCGCGTCTCGAACCGCCGCCTCGGCCCAATCCGCGTTGCGATCCTTGCTTTCGGCCAGACTTCGGATGTACGCGGCAGCATCGTTGACGACCTTCCGCCGCTCGACCACCCCGCTCACGCCCACCGGGCTAGCGGCCCCCACGTTGGTGCCCGGCGCCATCGCCGCGACATCGCATGAGAGAAGGATGAAGGTCCCGGCGGATGCAGCGCGAGCGCCCTCCGGGCTCACGTAGCACAGGACCGGAACGGATGAATTCAAGACCGACTGGATGATCTCGCGGATCGACGATGAGAGTCCACCGGGAGTGTCCAGCGTCAACAACATCGCGGAGGCGTCGGACGATGCCGCGTCGTCTATCTGCCCGGTGAGATAGGAGGCGGCGAGAGGGTCGACTACCCCGTCGAGCGTGAGCCCAATGACCAAGTCATCGGGCGCCGCCGCTGCCGGGCCCGCCAACATCGCAAGGAGACCCACCACCGCCAGCAATCGAACCGCCCGCATGAACCCATCATGCCACTCGGCCGCGCCAAGATCGGTTGAGCTAGAGCCTCACGAACCGGCGGCCGGGGCCACGACTTGACCGCGAGCCGTTGTTCTCCGGGTGGAGCGTCGGCCGCTAGTACGCAGGCGGTGGAGCCCCCATCCCAAGGTCGCGATCCAGGTCACGACGATCGCGCCCAGCACCGTGTAGGCGACATAGCTGAGCCATGGGTCGGTGGTCTTGGCCTCACGGAGAAGGAGCTTCTTGTCCAGCTCGAAGTCGCGCTCGAACCTGGGTTGAGCAGGGACCTCGGAAGCTCCGACCGCCGGGTCCGCGGGCATGTAGATCGGAAGTGCCATGATCGCGGAGCCCTCGTGGAGTCGGATCAGCGTCTTCCAATCGGATGTCACCGGGACGGGATCCTCGGTGCGATATGACCCCGAGCCCGTTGGCGTGAGGCCGGTGACGACGCTGCCCCCACCCTGCCACGAAGTCACGTTCAACCACTCCACATCCCGAAAGGTCTCGGGCGGCCGAGGTTCGATCGTCGCATGCACCCATCCCGGGCGGGTTTCCTCGAGCGCTATGCGAGCGGACGCGTCGACGTCATCCGAGATGGGAAGCGGGTAGGCGAGCACGAACAGGATCGCCGCAGCCGTCGCCACCGCCAACCACCCCGAGGCTCTTTGTTGGGGACGATCCGGCGACAACGCTCTGCCTATGAACCCGCCGAGTGTGCCGCCGGCGACACCTGCGATCACACCGAACAGGACTCCCTCCGGAAGAAGAGCCGGGGGCCAGGGGACGGTCATCCAAACGTGGCTCCAGGCCCATTCCGCAGCCAATCCAACCGTGCCGATCGCCGCGCCGCAAAGCGCGCCGAATGAAAGCTGTTTATCGGTGTCCCACTTCATGGCGACGAGCTCGACGACCGCCGCTTCGATCAGGTAGAGGGGCAGATGCAACGTCGTGCGCCCGAACACGGGGCCCACGATCAAGCTCAGGGCTCCGCGGATCACGAGGAACACGAGCGCCGCCCTGAGCGCCCCGAAGCGCCCCAACCGCACGCGCGCGGCGACGAGCCCGATACCCGCGGCGAGCGTCAATAGAACGGGGTGAAAGAGCAGGCGGAACTGCGGCACCGAGTAATCGAACTCGCCCTGAATCGTGGATAGACCGACGAGGAACGCGCCCGCGTAGACCGTTTCGTTCACGCCGACGGTTGCGAGCTTCCAGCGAGGGACCGGCAATGCTTTCGCTTCGTCGGAGTTCTTGCCCTCGACCACCAGTACCCAAAGAGCCAGGGTCGATAGAGACGCTCCGCCGATCATCTGGAGGTGGGTCGGTCCCCAGAGAGTCACGTCCTGACCAAAGATCCTGTGCCACACGTCGTCGAGGGGGAACCCCAGCAACGAGATGACGCCGCAGACCATCAGGAGGACGGCTCCGAGTGGGGCGTGCCATCCCGGCCTCACGCGGACCGCGGTCTTCAACCCGGCGGGAGCCCCCAGAAGGAGTGCGAGGTACCCGGCCAGGGCGATGCCCGCAAGGCCGAAGATGATGTAGTAGTGCGCCGGATTCGCGAAGGGCCCGGGGTCTCGACCGTTGTCTATATGGGTCGCGACGTCCCAGTAAAAACCGAACACGGCCACCAACAGGGATAGGCCGGTCAGGATGGCCGGAAGAGATGCCCACCCGGGGACGCCGGTCGTCCGTTCGGCGACGCCCGCAAGACGGGGCAGCAACTTCAGCCGCCCGGAGCGGTGGGCCACCCCCAGGGCTCCCAGGATGACGAGAGCGATGATCGCCACGATCGAGGCGGGGATCAGGTCCTCCAGGGGGGCCCCTCCCGCGGGTTCGTTGTGGGCGAACAGCATGTCCTGGCTCCTCGTTCCTCGGGGTTACCGTCAGTAACAGTTACTCTTAGTAACATGCCCAGGAGGAAGCGATCGAAACGTAGCGCAGACGACCCGGAGGCGAAGGCTCGGCGGGTCGAACGGCGTCACGAGCTGCTCGAGGCGGCCGACCGTGTGGTGCGCCGGGATGGGCCGGCCGCCTCCATGGACGTCATCGCCGCAGAAGCGGGGATAGCGAAGCCGATCCTCTACCGGCATTTCGGCGACAAGGGGGGCCTCTACCTCGCCCTCGCCGAACGCTACGTCGACGAGATCATGTCGGTCCTTCGGGCTTCGTGGACCGAGGGGGCTGAGCCGCGGGCGCGACTCGCGGCGACGATCGACGCCTATCTCGCGTTCATCGAGAAAGAGCGCGAGGCCTATCGCTTCTTGATGCATCGCGCGGTCACCGAGCGACCGGAAGCGCAGGCGACCGTGAGCGAGTTCCTCCGACACGTCGCCGGTGAGGTGTCGGTTCTAGTCGGTGACGAGCTCCGGCGGTTCGACCTCGACTCGGGCGCTGCCGCCCCCTGGGCGCACGGCGTGGTTGGGATGGTGCACCTCGCCGGGGATTGGTGGCTCGAGCACCGCACGATGTCCCGCCCGGCGCTGACGGAGTATCTAACGACGCTGCTGTGGCGGGGCTTCTCGGGGCTGGAGGGAGCCGCCGCGGCTCAGTCCCAGCTCGAGTCAGACCTATCCGGCGGTCGGTGAGCCCGACGCCGGAACGAGCTGGAGTCCCAGCCGCGACGACAA
This sequence comes from uncultured Actinomycetes bacterium, assembly GCA_963777015.1. Classification (GTDB taxonomy): domain Bacteria; phylum Actinomycetota; class CADDZG01; order CADDZG01; family WHSQ01; genus JACCXF01. The sequence goes on along the minus strand of CAVZOQ010000002.1, from coordinate 201,404 downwards.
CGAACGCAACGCGCGGCGGGCCCCGTACGCAACACCATCCCCCGTCGTCGACGTGATGGAGGCGGCGAGGTCCTCGATGATCCGAACGGCGCGGGGCGTGTCGAGGTCGTCGTCCAGGGCCCTGTCGAAATCGACGATGACATCCGCCAGCCCGGCTTCGGGTGTGGACGAGGATCGAACGGGGGTGCTCGCCGCCGTCGCTATCGTCCCCGCCACCCGCTCCTGTCGAGCCAGCGCCTGTTCGTCGAAGTCCAAGGGCTCTCGGTAATGGGTGCTTAGCAGGTACAGACGCAGAGCATCCGGCGAGTAATTCCTCAATAGGTCGCGGACGAAAACCATGTTGCCCTCTGATTTGGACATCTTTTGGCCCTGGAGGCGCACCATGTCAACGTGGACCCAGAAGCGCGCGAACGGCTTCCGGCCGGTCACCGCCTCGGATTGAGCGATCTCGCATTCGTGGTGCGGATAGACGAGATCGCTTCCTCCCCCATGGATGGCGATCTGAGGTCCCAGAAACTGCAGGGCAAGGGTCGAGCACTCGATGTGCCAGCCCGGCCGTCCCGGCCCCCAGGGACTGTCCCACGACGGCTCCCCCGGTGCCGAACGCTTCCACAGGACGAAATCCAGCGCATCCTCTTTGCGGGGGTCGTCAACCGTCGAGCCATCTTGGGTCGCTTCCACCTGCAACATCGCCTCCCGGGGCAACCGGCTGAGGTCTCCGAAACTCGAACGCGTCGTTACACGGAAGAACACATCCCCCTCGACCTCGTAAGCGATCCCGTCGGCCACCAACCGCCGGATCAGCTCCTGCATCTGCTCGATGGATCCCGTCGCTCGCGGATACTGCCGGGCCGGCAGTAGGCCCAGAGCCGCGACGTCTTCCAGATAGATGCCGATGTATCGATCGCCGAGCTCCTTGTAGGAGACGTCCAGCTCGGCTGCGCGCTTCAAGATCGACTCGTCGATATCGGTGATGTTCTGCACGTAATCGACCCTGGCTCCAAGGTGCACGATGTGCCGGCCAAGGATGTCGAAAAGGAGGTACGTGCGCGCGTGGCCAAGGTGAGTGGTGTCGTACGGGGTCACGCCACAGACATAGAGCGTCACCGGGGTCACCGGCTCGAAGGGCTCTTTCGAGCGCGTGAGGCTGTTGAAGAGAAGCATGGGCATCTCTTGTACCTCATTTGATCCTCGCGATCGTCGAGACGATCGCTATCTCATCTGATGTTCGCTCCGAGACGATCGCTATCTCATCTGATCGCGACCCCGAGACGATCGCTATCTCATCTGATGTTCGCGGCCCCCGAGACGATCGCTATCTCATCTGATCTTCGCGGCCCCCGAGACGATCGCTATCTCATCTGATCTTCGCGGCCCCCGAGACGATCGCTATCTCACCTGATCCTCGCGGCCCCCGAGACGATCGCTATCTCATCTGATTCCTCGCGAACGGCGGACGATCGACTAAGTGGCGCCGAAGCGGAACAACTCGTAGTGGATCCTCCGGTTCGGCATGCCTTCGGCCCTGAACTGGTCGGCCATAGCCCTGATCATCACCGGAGGGCCACAGATGAGAACGTCCTTCCCGTCGAGGCCGCCACTTCGCCGGGCCACCTCGGCGGCGGTCAGGAATCCCTCCTTGTCCTCGGGAACCACGATGAGGTCGAGGCCCTCCGTGCGCTCGCTGATTGCCTTTAGCTCGTCGAGGAAGTACCCCTGTGCGAGCCGCTTGACCGCGAAGTAGAAGTCGACCTCGTGGTCGCCGTCACCGAAACTGCGCGCCATGCTCAAGAAGGGCGTCACGCCGATCCCACCCGCAACCCAGATCTGGCGGGGATTCTTCACCCTCAGATGGCCGAAGCCGCCGTAGGGGCCTTCGGCCCGAGCCCACGCTCCCCCCTCGAGTGCCCGCATGGCCGTGGTGTAGTCCCCCACCGCTTTGACCGCGACCCTCAGATCGGGGTCGTCCCGCCCCGAGGTGATCGAGAAGGGATGGAACTGGTTCTTCACATCACCGGGGCGCAAGGTGATCAGCTCCGACGTTCCCTCGGATACGCGCGCGAAGGGATGGAACCGCCGAGACATCTCCTTGGAGCTGAAGGTGAGGAACACGAACTGCCCCGGCGTGAAGCGCAGACGCCTGCCCTCCGGAGACATCACGATCTCGATGACCTTCTTGTCCAGCGGGGTCACCCCGATTACCCGATAGTCGTACCTCCGCACCAGGGCATCGCCGGCCACGGATCGGCGCACGAAGGTGGCGGCGGCGATCCCGATCAGTATCAACAGGTAGATCGTCAGCGGTCGCGAGAGCGACTTCGTCCCCGGCGTCCTGAAGGCATGGACCGCTCCGACCAGCAAGATCGCGCCAAAGGTACGTTGCACGTAGACGAACAGCTCGTGATTCAGCTTGGCGTAGAGCGTCAGACCGATCGACACGGTCATCGCCAGTAACGCGATGACCCCGATCGGTGCGGTCCATCCCATTGATGGATCGAACAGCCGAACGGCGTTTTCCGCGGACACCGCCACGGCCCCCGAGATCACCAGCACGGCGTGACCCACGAGCAAGAGGAACGCCACCCGCCCTAGTACCCGGTGAACGGAATACATCTTGTCCAAGCCGCCGAAAACCCGTTCCACCGTGCGCAGCCGGGTTCCCAGGATGACGTTCAGCGCGAAGGCACTGATCCCCGCCAATCCGAACGCCACACCCAGCGCGGTCAACGAGGTTGATGCGTCCGAGAATCTCGGTCCCAATGGTGACGCCGTCGCCCACAGGAGGACCGGCACGAGACAAAGGATGGCGAGGAGCGCCACGCCGCGCCCCATCTTGAAAGTCATGGCTGCATCGTAGTCAGCTACGCTGCTCGCTCAGTCGCGTCGACGAAGATGGAGCCAACCCCGACGATGGAAGCGACCAGGAAGAGCGACGAGCTCGGCACTCGGTCCGATGGCGAGAGAGACATCCCGCGCCCTCTGCGTACCGTGGCCGGATATTCCTGGCGACTGCTGGCGATCCTCGCCGCGGCGGCCGCGATCGTGTACGCGCTGGTGAAGTTGCGGCTGATCGTGTTGCCGGTTTTCATCGCCCTGCTCCTGTGCACGCTGCTCGCACCGCTGGTCGAGCGTCTGAAGAGGCGTCGCTGGAAGCCCGCCGTGGCGACCTGGACCGTGTTCGGCGCGGCGATCTTGATCCTGGTCGGGCTCGTCACCCTGGTCAGCCCGCAGGTCGCGGCCCAGATCGGGGACATGGGCGACGCGGTGCGCAAGGGAAGCGATCAGGTGCTCGAGTGGTTGACGCGCGGCCCCCTCGATCTATCGCAGGAGGAGATCGAGGGATTCATCGACCGCATGGGTCAGAGGATCCGCGAGAACAGCAGCTCGATCACCGGGGGACTCGTCAGCGGTGCGATCGCGATCGGCGAAGGCATCGCCGGTTTCTTCTTGACCCTCGTTCTGCTGTTCTTCTTTTTGAAGGACGGAGACAAGATCGGCGGCTGGATACTTCGCCAGTTCTCCGAACCGCAACGGACGCACGTCGCCGAATCAGGTAGGAGGGCCTGGGCCGCCCTCGGCGGTTACGTCCGGGGAACCGCCGTCGTCGCCCTGGTCGACGCCATCCTCATCGGGATCCTGCTCGCGGTGCTGGGAGTACCTCTGTTGGTTCCCCTCGTCGTGCTGACGTTCTTCGGAGCGTTCTTCCCTCTTGTGGGGGCGACCGTCGCCGGGATCGTCGCCGCTCTGGTCGCGCTGGTGACACAAGGCGTAACCGACGCCCTCATCGTCGGGGCCGGCATCCTCGTGATCCAGCAGGTCGAAGGCGACGTGCTGCAACCACTGGTGCTGGGTCGCTCCGTAAAGCTGCATCCGATCGTGATCCTCCTGAGCCTGACGGCCGGAGCCATCCTGGCGGGGATAGCCGGCGCATTCCTGGCCGTTCCGCTAGCGGCCGTGAGCGTTTCGGTTGGGAGCTATATCCGCGGCCTGGGACGATCCGATGGGGACGCCGGCGCTTACCGGACGACCGAGCGAGGCGTGCAAGAAGCCTGATCCTTCTGCGGTTAGTTAGAAAGGCACCCTTGTTTCGAGCCACCTCGTCGCCGCTCCTCGATCCCCCTGTACCTGCATGACACCGGGGTCCACCCGGCCGGTGAGGACGCGGCAGAACTCGAGGGCGTCGCCCGAGACGCGCGCGCTCGAGCCTGCACCCAAGACGAAGTCACCGCCCGCATCCCCGGAGAGCAGCAGCCTGGCGTCGGCCTTCGTTCGTCGACCCCAATGCCGCGCGACGTCGGCTACCAGACGTCGATCCCACTCCCCCAACTCGAGGTCGCGAACCGTTGCGCGGGCGATGTCGATGCGATGCATGAACGTGTCCCGACTGAAGACCGAGGTCATCAGGAACCCAACCGTCGAAGGACCGATGATGCCCGCGTAGAAGGGCACTACCCTGGCGACGCGACCGGCCCGGAGACGGAACGAGAGGAAACGAGGCAGCGTCTTCTCGAGCGCGGCTTGCAGGTCTCGTGGGGAGAGATCGCGCCGATCCCTAACTTGCAACTCATTCTGTTCGTCCGTTGTCGTGGGGAAGTCCTTCTTGCCCGGTGCGAAAGCCCTTAACTGATGCCGGAACTCCGCCGTGGACGTGAAGAACTCGGCCCACCCCAGAAGGTGCGCGACCACGTCCCTCACGCGCCAGCCATCGCAATCGGTCGGAGCGTCCCAGTCCTCTGGACTGAGGGCACGCAGTTCTCGCAGCAGCGCTCGGTTCTGCGCCTCGCCGATGGCCCGCTCTTCCATCGGAGTCAGCCGTCGAACGACGCCCGTTTCGAGCGACGTGGCGCTCAGGATCGCTCCGCTACGGTCGGGTGCCCGGTGGCGTTCCAGGCCCCCATCCCACCTGACACGTTCACCGCGTTGGGATGATCGTGCGCTCGGAGGAAACTCGTCGCAACCGACGAACGGAACCCGCTGCCACACATCACCGCTATGCGTTTGTCTTTGGGAATCTCATCGAGTCGCTCCGGGAGCTCGGCGCCCGTTATGTATTTCGCCCCCTCAACGTGACCCTCCGCCCATTCAGCGGGTTGCCTGACATCGAGTACCTCGATGTCCCCCTCGCTCATCCCCGTCGCGACCTCGTCGACGGTCATCTGCGGGATGGACGTCACAAGTTTCCCTTCGGTGCGCCAGGAGTGCATGCCTCCGGACAACCAGCCGGCGGGGGCCGGATAGCCGATCCTGAGCAGCTGCCACGTGGCATCCCACAGGTCCAAGGGTGAATCCAGTACCAGGAGGATCTCCGCACCCTCCTCTAGAACCGTTCCGGCCCACGTCGAGAAGGACGATCCCAGCGCGACGTTGAGCGCCCCCGGGATGTGAGCTCCCCAGAACGCCTCGACGGAGCGAGCATCCAGCACAACCGCGCCGGCACTCGACCTCGCTTCGAACTCGCCCGCTTGCAGAGCGGGCGGTTCCCCCAGCACCCCGAGCAACGGAGGACCGGCAAGGTTCTGAGCACGCATCCGCCGCCAGTAAGGAGGGACGGCCGGCAGGTTGTCGGTGCGGATGCATTCGTCCACGAACTCCTCCGAGGACGAGACCCTGGACAACACCGCGTTCGTCTTGCGTTCGTAGCCGATCGTCGTGGACAGGCGGCTGCCTATGTGGCCCCCGCACAGCGAACCGGCGACGTGGGTCGGCCAGACCTCGACATGATCCGGCAGACGCCACAGGATCTTTTCCTGGATCGTGTGACAGAACTCGCGTGCGGCCTCCCGTGCCTGGTCGGTGCCTCCGAGTAGGTCGGGCCGGGCTAGATCCCCCACCAGCAACGCTCCGCCGGACAGCATGAGGGCAGGCTCGTCCCCGGTCGTTCTGTCGTAGATCAACAGACTCAGGTGCTCGGGGGTGTGTCCGGGCGTATGAACGAACTCGAAGCCCACGTCCCCGACCTCGATCACCTCGCCATCCTTGACCTGGCGGTGTTCGTAACCGAGGTCCGCGTCGGCGAATCCGAGCAGTTCAACGCGCTGTCGCTGTCCCAGCTCGCACAATCCGGTCAGGTAGTCGTTGTGACCGTGTGTGTCGATGGCGTACGAGATCCGCAATCCCTCGCTGCGCGCGGCCTCGAAATAGCTCTCGACGTCCCGCCGGGGGTCCAGGACGAGGGCTTGTCCGGTGACCTCGTCTCCGACGAGGTATGAGGCGTGCCCAAGGCTCTCCAGATAGAACTGCTTGAAGAACATCAGCGTGCCTCAGCCTTCATCTCGGCGATCAGACCCTGGAGCTCCTCCGAGATTTCGACTTTGTAGTCCTCCTGGGTCTCGAGCGACCGGAGGGGCTCGGGAAGACTGGCGATCGAGGCTCTGCATCGCTTCTGGATCTCCGGAAGGGAGGGAGAGGGAGAGGTCTTACGGCCATCGGTCATGACCTTTTCCAGCAAGGGACGGCCCTCGACCCGCTCGCTCTCGAGGGCGATCACGTCTCGCTCGTAGTGACCTCCGGCCTCCACCCGGTAGACCTGCTTGCACCCCGGAAGGGTCGCCTTACCCGCGGACAGTTTGATCTTTGGACCTCGAGAATCCGCGACGAGTTTGTACACACCCCCAAGCGTAGGGGCGTCGGCGCTCGTTCCCAACTGGGTGCCGACCCCGAAGGAGTCGACCGGCACGTCGTCGTCCAGTAGGTCCTTGACCCGATACTCGTCCAAATCCCCAGACAAGATGATTTCCGTGCGGTCGAGTCCGGCCTCATCCAGGATCTTGCGGACCGAGCGGGCCAGGGGGGCCAGCTCTCCGGAGTCGATGCGGACACCGCGCAGTTTCATCCCGTCTTCACGCAGTTCGTTCGCCACGCGCGCCGCGCGGCGCGCCCCCTCTTCGATGTCGAACGTATCGATCAGCAACACGGCCGATTGAGGGAAGTCACGCATGTACGCGCGGAAGGCGGCTTCCTCGTCTTCGAAAGCCATCACGTATGAGTGGGCCATCGTTCCGCTGACCGGCAGTCCGTAGATCTTCCCGGCGAGAACGTTGGACGTACCCGTGGCGCCACCGATGAAAGCCGCTCGTGCGGCTTTCAGAGCAGCGTCCGCCGCGTGATCTCGCCGCAGAGAGAAATCCACGAACGTCCGATCACGAGCCGCTATCGCGACCCTTGCCGCCTTAGACGCGACCATCGTCTGAAAGGTTATGCAATTGATAAGGAAGGTCTCGAGGATTTGAGCTTCGATGAGTGGAGCAGTCACTCGTAGGAACGGCTCGCGTTCGAAGACGGCCTCGCCTTCGGGTACCGCCCAGACGTCGCCGGTGAAACTGAAGTCCGATAGGTACGAGAGGAACCCGTCGGAGAACAGATCCAGAGACCGGAGGTAGTCGATCGAATCGGGCTCGAACCTGAGGCTCGCGATGTAGTCGAGGGCCTGCTCGAGTCCGCAAGAGATCATGAAGTTCCGCCGATCGGGAAGTTCGCGGACGAAGAGGTCGAACGTCGCAAGGTCGTCCATCCCATGGCTGTGATAGCTGGCGGCCATCGTCAGCTCGTAGAGATCGGTCAGCAACGCGGCGTTCGCCTCGTCGACCCAGCTCATCGAAGACTGGCCCCCGCTGCCTCCACCGCGTCCAAGGCACGCTCACCGTCGCCGCTCTCGAGATCGACGGCTCGTATGCCCTCGCGCAGCAGGATCGTCTCGAACCCGAGCTCGATCGCGTCGAGAGCGGTCTCCTTGACGCAGTAATCGGTCGCGAGCCCCAGGATGACGACCCGTTGTATCCCACGATCACGTAACAGCTCGGTCAGAGGCGTAGGCGCGTCGTCGCCGGTGGCCGCGTCTCGAACGGTAAACCCGGAGTACCCGTCCTCGCCTCGAGTCCCCTTGCGGACGACCTCGCCCTTGACCTCGAGCTCGGGATGCAGCTGGGCGCCCCACGTTCCTCCAACGCAGTGCACCGGCCACATCCCGCCATCCTTCAGAAAGTGGGGCGTCGTCTCGGGATGCCAATCCTGGGTGTAGACGACGAGAGCCCCCGAGGCGTTCGCTTTCTCGATCTCGCGGTTCGCCAACGGGATGACGCGCTCTCCCTCCGCCACGTAGAGGCTCCCTGCAGGGTCGGCGAAGTCATTCTGGACGTCCACGATCACCAGCGCCGTCCTTTCGTCGTACTCCACCATGTCGACTCCTGGCTCTGCCGAGTTTCTCAACCACTTCAGTTTTCCACGGGATGAGGATTGGGGGCGCCCAGGCGGACTTGAAGAGATCGTCGAGGGTGGAGGGCCCGTGGTTCGGGTCTAGCCGTCCGCGTACTGGGACTTGATCGCCACGACGGAATCGAACGAGCTCAGGAACAGATCCAGCAGCTCGGGATCGAAGTGGGTCCCCCGGCCCTCGCGGAGGATGTCGAGAGCCTTCCCCAGCGCCATCGCCCTCTTGTAGACGCGGTCTGACGTGAGTGCATCGAAAACATCCGCGATCGCTGCGATCCGGCCCTCGACGGGGATCTCTTCTCCTGCGAGTCGTCGCGGATAACCGGTTCCATCGAACTTCTCGTGGTGAGTCAGCGCGATGGTGGCTGCAACGTTCAGCAGGTTTGACTTTGACCTGTCGAGGATCCTGAAACCGATGTCGCAATGCGTCTCGATCACCGTTCGTTCGTCTGCAGTGAGGGGGCCCGGCTTCAAGAAGGATCTGATCGGGGATGCCGATCTTGCCGACGTCGTGCATCTGGGACGCTAGGCGCAACAATTCCACGCGTGACGAGTCCTCGTCCATCGTGCCGGCCAGCAGGCCGCAATACCGGCTCATGCGCTCGATGTGCCGGCCCGTCTCGTCATCTCTGAACTCCGCCGCGATCGAGAGCTTCTGGATCGTCTCCTCACGGGAGAGCCGAAGCTCCTTCTCGGCGTTCTCTAACTGGGCGATCGCGTTCCACAGCTCGCTGGTGCGGTCTTTGACCATCTGCTCCAAGCGGACGCGGTGACTGCGATTCTCGATCTCGAGCGTGCGACGGCGCAGTGCGTTCGCGACGTTGATCAAGACTTCGTTCGGTTCGAAGGGTTTGATGATGTAGCCGTAGGCGCCCATCTCGAGCGCAGCGTTCGCCAGCTTGGCGTCATCCAGCCCGGTTACCATCACCGTAGCGACGTCGGGATGATCCGCGGTCACCTGCATGATGAGATCCAGCCCCGAGACACCCGGCATGTTCATATCGGTGAGCACCAACGAGAACGACTTGCCACGCATCAAACTCTGGGCTTCCTCGACGTCGGCCGCGACCACACATTCGTAGCCGTTGCGATCCAGCAGTCTCTTCAGGAGCTTACGTACCGGTTCCTCGTCGTCCACCACGAGCACGGGCGTAGAGTCGCCATCCGTCCTGGAGGAGAACGCGGTCGCGGTTTCCGGATGATCTGTTCCGTGCGTAAGGATCGATGCCCTCCCGAGCGCCCGAGCGGGTTAACTTCTTCTCTAACATCTTCGACGGATTTGGCCGTCTCTGAAATACGCAAAAGCGGACGCATCACCCACCCCGCGAGGGAATCTCGCGGATGGCCCACACCAAGAGTACGCCCGCCCCTAGGCCGGCCGGTCGACCGAGCCTCTGTCCTGCGTCGGGGTCTCTCCCGCCCCCGCCTCGTCCATCGCGAGATCCCCGGGGACCGGGGCTCCGGGAGGGACGAGCCCCCGCTCGGCCAGCCGCAGGGCGGTGGCGACGGTACGACCGTCACCCTCCTTCAGGGCCCAGACTCCTTGGGCGCATAGCCGGGCACACGCATAGGTCGAGGCGACGGCCATCGCCAGGGAGCGGGCGTTCGCCTCGGCTCGCTCACGATCCTCTGCGAGGAGCGACGCGCGTCGTTCGATCTCGTCGAGCGCCTTGGTCACGGCCTGATGTGCCTGCTGCAACGCCGGCTCGGGATCCGCCTGCGAGATCGATGCCCGGGCATCTCGAACGATCGCATCGAGTGCATCGGAGCGCATGGCAGCTCGCATCAGGTCCAAGGCGAGAACGTTCGTCGTCCCCTCCCAGATGGGGATCACATGCGTGTTGCGGACCAAGGCCGGGATCGTCGAGTCCTCGCAATAGCCGACACCGCCCACCGCCTCCATCGCTTCGGTGACTCCGGCGATGGCCCACCGTCCGGTGGCGAGCTTGGTGACGGGCGTCAACCCTCGCAAGAGGGCCGACTCGTCCTCGGTGGCTTTCCCGGCTTCGACGCGGCCCAGCAGCTCGCAGCAACGAAGAACGAGTTCGAGTGAAGCAGCGTAGTCGACCGCGAGATCGGTGAGCGTGGCGCGGTGGGCTGCCAGATCCTGAAGCCGCACGCCACCAACTTCCCTGACCCGCGCGTACGCCCGCGCCCAGGAGAGTCCCCCGCGAGCGCTCCCGATGCCCCGAGAGAGTTATGGATCCTCGTGATGTTGAGCATCGTCGAGATCCGCTTCACCCCCGCCCCCTCGTGAGGGTCGCCGATCGGGATCGCGAGCGATCCCTGGAGCTCGAGCTCGGCCGTGGGGAGTGCTCTCGTCCCAAGCTTCTCCTTCAGCCGGCGAACGGACATCGAGTTCGGCCTCCCGCCCGTGGTGAGGCGATGAACCAGGAACAAGGACAGGCCTCGTGCGCCGCCGGGTGCCCCCCGCGGCCGAGCGAGCGTCAGAGCGACTTCGGCGGTCGTTGCGCTCGTGAACCATTTCGTACCCCATAGATGCCAGGCGTCGTCCTCGAGGACCGCAACGGTTCCTGTCCTCGACACGTCGGAGCCGCCGGCCGTTTCCGTCATCCATTGCCCGCTGGTCCACGCGCGCGCGGGATCGCGCGTCGTAAGCCGATCCACGACCTCGAGCTCACTCGGGCCGCCGTGCTCCAACAGGGTGCGAGCGGCCCCGTCAGTCATCGCTATGGGACACGAGTAGAGGGCCGACGATGGTCCCCAGAGACTCAAGATCCCCGCCCATAACAGGCGGGCTCGATCCCCGAAGCCGGATTCCTCGTAAGGAACGGCGGTGACGCCGGCCTCGATGCCGAGCCGTCCCAGCTCTAACCACGCATCCGAAACGGAGATGTGGTCGATGCGTTCGCCCCACGTCGAATAGGGAACGAGTCGCGGGGGTTCGGACTCGGCCCGGGCAGCGAGTTCCAGGGTGTGGGCGGCCGTCACCGTGTTCCCGAGGCTCGCCAGTTGGGGCTCCGCCTCGTTGAACAACTCCTCACCGAGGTAGAAGCGAAGGGCCTCGCGCAGGGCCCGATCCGAAGCCCATGCATCGGGCAGGTGTGGGGCGGATTGCAAGAAGTTCGTCACGCCTTCTAGCTTATGCTCGCCCCCCATGAGTGAACTCGCCGTCGAGGTGCGCGGACTCAAGAAGTCGTACGGGGATCTCGAGGCCGTGAAGGGGATCGACCTGACCGTGCGCGAGGGCGAGATCTTCGCCCTCCTCGGCCCCAACGGGGCCGGGAAGACGACGACCGTCGAGATCCTCGAGGGTCATCGCGCCCGCGATGCCGGAGACATCAGCATCCTCGGCTTCGACCCCGCCAAGAAAGAGCGGGTGTTCCGGGAGAGCATCGGGATCGTGCTGCAGGAGACCGGCGTCGAGCCTTATCTGACGGTGGAGGAGGTCATCGAGATGTTCCGGGGCTACTACCCGGACCCCCTTCCCCTCGACGAGGTCATCGAGGTCGTCGACCTGACCGAGAAGCGCAAGGAGCGGGTCCGCCGTCTATCGGGTGGGCAGAAGCGTCGTCTCGACGTAGCGATCGGATTGGCCGGCGACCCTCGCCTGCTATTCCTGGACGAGCCGACGACCGGGTTCGACCCCTCGGCGCGCCGCAGCGCGTGGAAGATGATCGACAACCTGCGAAGCACCGGAAAAACGATCCTCCTGACCACGCACTACATGGACGAAGCGCAGTTCCTCGCCGATCATCTAGCCATCATCGTCGCCGGCAACATCGTGGCCGAGGGGACTCCCAGCGGGCTCATCTCGAGTCAGTACGCATCGACGAAGATAGAGTTCGTGCTCCCCGACGAGAGCCGCGAGCTTCCCTCGAGCCTCCGATCTGAGGTCGTCAGGGACCACGGCTCGCTCGTCCTGAGCTCTGACGATCCGATGCACGCGCTGCACGAGCTGACCGGGTGGGCGCTCGAACAGCACGTGCAGTTGGAGGGCCTCACGGTGTCGAAACCCTCCCTGGAGGATGTCTACCTCAAGCTGACGGGTAGTCCCTACGCACACGGATCGGGCTCGGATGAGTGACGTAGGCCTCGCGACTCGCCAGATCCGTTTCGAGAACCGTTCCTTCTGGCGCAATCCCGCGTCGGCGTTCTTCACGTTCGTCTTCCCGCTGATGTTCCTTGTGATCTTCAATCTGCTGTTCGGCAGCGGTGACTACGAAGGCTTCGGACAGACCACGAGCGTATCGACCTTCTACGTGCCCGCCATCGCCGCTTTCTCAGTGATCACGGCTACCTATACGAACCTCGCCATCACGGTTTCCTTCGCTCGAGATGAAGGCGTGCTCAAGCGCGTACGCGGGACGCCCCTTCCGAGTTGGGCTTATCTCGCCGGTCGGATCGGCCACTCGACGCTGATGTGCCTGCTGCTCGTGGCCATCGTGACCGCATTCGGGTTCCTCTTCTACGGCGTCGAGCTTCCGACCAACACGATGCCGGCCTTCATCGTGGCCGTGATCGTCGGCGCAGCTTCGTTCTCCGCGCTCGGGCTGGCGCTCACGGGGTTGATCCCGAACGCCGAAGCCGCGCCGCCGATAACGAACGCGACGATCCTCCCATTGCTCTTCATCTCCGATATCTTCATCCCGCTGGAAGACGCTCCTCAGTGGCTCGAGACGGTGGCTAATTTCTTTCCGATCAAGCACTACTCCGCAGCCATGCTGACCGCCTTCAATCCCTTCGAGACCGGTTCGGGATTCGCCTGGGGAGACCTCGCCGTGGTAGCGGCCTGGGGGGTCGCGGGGGTACTCCTCGCGATCCGCTACTTCTCGTGGGAGCCGCGGCGCTAACCGAGGAGGGGACCGGCCCATCACCGATCGTCCGCGACGATGGCGTCACGTTCTCGCTCCCGGATCAAGACGACGCGCTTAGCTCGGTGTCCCTACTGCAGGAGCTGCAACGACCCAGGGTCGGACCCGGCTTCATACGTGACCGAAGAGACGGGACCTGGCGCCTGACCTTCCCGCGACCCGCCGTCGATCGGATGGAATACAAGCTCGAGCTCAGGCATAAGAGCGGCGAGCGCGAGGTCATCTGCGACCCGAGCAATCCCTATCGGGCTCCCGGAGCGTTCGGGGACAAGTCCGTCATCGAGTTCAGCCAGTACGGACCCCCCGGCTGGATAGGTGAGTCCGACACCGACCACGAGACGGTCGATCTGAACCTCCGGTCGACCGTCTTGCGCGCGGAGTGCACGGTGAAACTGTGGGCGACCCCCGGGGCTGATGTGGAGGCGCCTCTTCCTCTCTTGGTGGCTCACGACGGCACCGAGTACGCATCGCTGTCAGGTCTTCTGCAGTTCCTCAGCGTGATGCACGAGCGAGGGGAAGTGCCTCCGATGCGGGTCGGGCTGCTGCCGCCCATCCGGCGCGACGAGGATTACTCTGCGTCGGCCGCTTACTCACGCGCGCTGGCTCACGAGATCCTGCCGGCGATCCAGGAGGTCGCTCCGGCACCTCAGGGCAGGAACATGCGGATCGGCATGGGAGCCAGCCTTGGAGCCCTTGCGATGCTCCACGTTCACCGGTCGGATCCCGCCTCCTTCGGGGCGCTGTTCTTGCAATCGGGCAGTTTCTTCCGGCAGAGATTCGACAAACAGGAGGCGCAGTTCCCCCGCTTCCGGAGGATCAACCGGTTCGTGGGGACGGTGTTGTCAACGACGTACTGGTCGCATCCGATACCGGTGGCGATGACGTGCGGGGCGGTGGAGGAGAACCTCCTCAACAACCTGGCCCTGCGAGAGGCTTTGGTGGCGCAGGGGTATGACGTCCGGTTCCTCGAGAATCGCGACGCCCACAACTGGGTGGGATGGCGCGATGCTTTCGAGCCGGCCCTTTCGGACCTATTGCGGATGATGTGGACGTGAGACGAGAACACGCTGAGATCCATTCTGAGTCGATCGGGACGGGAGGGATGCTCGCTTACGGGCACTACGGGCGCCCGCTCCTGGTCTTCCCATCGGAACAGGGCCATTGCAACGATTACGAGGACCGGATGATGATCGCGTCCATGGCTCACCTCATCGACTCGGGCCGGCTGAAGGTCTACTGCATCGACAGCTACGACGCACAGAGCTGGCAGGACAAGAGCGTCCACCTCGAGGAGCGCGCTCGCCGTCACGGTCGATACGAGGAGTGGGTCATCGACCATGTGGTCCCGTGGATCTTCGACGATTGCGGCGGCTCACGGGAGATCATGGTTACCGGCTGCAGCTTCGGGGCGTACCACGCGGCCAACTTCGCGCTCAAGCGAGCGGACCTCTTCCCGGTCGCCCTGTGTCAGAGCGGCGTGTACGACGTCTCCGCCGTGGGGTGGGGGGAACGGGGTGACGCCACCTACTTCAACAACCCGATGGACTACGTCCCTCACCTCGAGGGAGACCACTTGATGTGGTTGCGCGACCGGGTCCGGATCCAGCTGGTTTGCGGTCAAGGCCAGTGGGAGGACACCACCGGCGCTCTCGACTCCACGAAAGCATTCGCCCGGCTTCTGGCCGACAAGGGGATACCCCACGAGCTCGATCTCTGGGGGCACGACGTCCCTCATGACTGGCCTTCGTGGCGGGACCAGATCGCCTACCACATGCCTCGGTTCTGTTAGGAGTTGGGGATGGATCGCCACCTCATCGGGATGCTCTTGGGAACGGAGGAAGACTGGCCGTCCGCTTTCGAAGCCATCATGCGGCGGCACGTACCGGCGATCACGTACGAGGGAGCAGATCACTCGATCGATGTCGAACGGATAACCATCGAACCCTTCGATCTGAGGGCCGTTCCCCGCTATTCGTTGGTTATCGATCGCTTGGCTCACTGGTACTACGTCCCGCGCGAGTGGTTGAAGAAGATCGCTTTGGTCGATGACGTCTACCTGTTGAACAACCCCTTCACCTTTCAGTCCATGGAGAAACACTCTGCGTATTGCGCCATGATGCGCCTGGGGCTGAAGATCCCGAACACGTGGATGATCCCGTACAAGCAGCCCCCCGAGAACCCTCGCTTCCCCTACACCGCGGCGAAGTACAACCGGCCCTTCGAACTCGAGGACGTTGCGGAACGGGTGGGCTATCCCCTGTTCATGAAGCCCTTCGATGGTGGAGCCTGGGTTGGTGTGACGCGCATCGCAGATCACGACGAGCTTCACCACCGCTACGACGAGTCGGGTGAGCGCCTGATGCACCTACAGGCCTCCGTCGAGGATTTCGAGGTGTTCGCACGAAGCCTCTCGATAGGCGCCGAGACGATGGTCATGAACTACGACCCCAGCAAGCCCCTTCACGACCGCTATCAGGTCGATCACAACTTCCTCTCCCCCGCGCTCGGTGAAGAGGTCATCTCGATCAGCCGGCTCGTGAATGCTTTCTTCCGCTGGGACTTCAACTCGTGCGAGATGATCGTCAAGGATGGCGAGGTCTATCCCATCGATTACGCGAACGCGTGTCCAGACATGTCCATCATCAGCCTCCACTACTACTTCCCCTGGGCCATCAAAGACGCTGGCTAAGTGGACGCTGTTCTGCACGGTGACGGAACGGACGATGCCGATCGACCTAGACGTGCGACGCTACTTCGAGATCGGCGATGACGGCGATCTTGCCTATCCCGACAAGCTCACCGCCTACGCGCAGCTGGCCGACCGGCATTTCGACTCGGCGCGCTACCGCGAGTTCTGCGACACGCATCTCAGCCGGGCTCGACGAGGTGATGGTCGATTACGTCGAGAGCTCGGACTTCGACCGCCTCCTCGTCGACACGGTTCGAGACGCGTTCCCGGCCCACGAGCACGACGCATTCATCGCGCACTACCGCGGTCTCCTCGGGGCCTGGGCCGCCGATCAGCGGTCTTCGACTTCGGACCCGAACTAACCCGCTTACGCCCTCGCGGCGATCCTGGGAGCCGAGTAGGAGTCGTCACCCCCGTACAGGATCGAGGTAATCGGTAACCATGAGGGCGGGGCTTCGGCTCCGCCCTCATCGCGTTCGCTCTTGGTCCTCCTGCGGTTCCCCTCGGGCGGGCGTCCCTTCGTCGTCGTAGGTGACCGTGTAGCGCCTCAGTGACGGGAACCTGGCGGCGACGGCCGCGGTGCCCACGAGGCAGGCTACGCCCCCGATCAGGACGGACGCCTCTGCGCTCGTGGCTCCCGCGACGAGGCCCGCTTCCACATCGCCGAGCCGGGGTCCTCCAGTGACGATCATGAGGTTCACAGCCGAGGCGCGACCGAGGAGGTGAGGCGGTGTCGCTTGCTGGAGGATCGTCCCGCGGAACACCGCGCTGATGACGTCGGCGGCTCCCGCTGCGGCGAGGAACACCAGCGTCAGCGGCAACGACCAGAGAGACAGTCCCGCTAGAGCGATGGCTCCGCCCCATGCGACCACGGCGAGGATGACGGCCCAGCCCTGGTGCCTGACCCCCTTCACCCAACCGGAAGAGAGAGCGCCGAGGAGGGCGCCGACCGAAGGGGCCGCATAGAGGAGGCCCAAACCGGCGGCGCCGAGGCCGAACACGCGTGTGGCGAGCTCGGGGAACACGGCTCGGGGCATCCCGAAGATCATCGCAACCAGATCGATGGCGAAGATCGACAGGATCACGGGTGTGCGGAATGTGAAGCGAAGGCCCTCTCTGACCGCTTCCAGGCCCCTGCTGTGACCGGCAACTGCTCCCGCGCGGGAGGGAACCCATCGCAATGCCGTCATCGAGGCGAGGAAAGTCACGCAATCGAGGACGTAGATCCAGAAGACGCCGCCGAAGGCAGCGATCAGCAGCCCACCGATCGCCGGCCCTGCGATCTGCGTGACCTGAAAGGTGACCTGACGCAACGCCATGGCCGCCGGGATCTTGTCGGGAGCGACCAGGCTTCTGATCATCGCGGTGCGCGCCGGGCCGTCGATAGCGTGGAAAGAGGACGCGATCGCAACGAGGACGTAGATGGCGGCCAGTGGCGGCCGCTCCATGAGACTAAGAGCAGCTAGTCCCGCTGTGCTGATCATGAGCCCGACCTGAGAGCGCGCGATGAGCGTCCGCCGATCGATCCGATCCG
Organism: uncultured Actinomycetes bacterium; assembly: GCA_963777015.1. Taxonomy (GTDB): domain Bacteria; phylum Actinomycetota; class CADDZG01; order CADDZG01; family WHSQ01; genus JACCXF01. The sequence goes on along the minus strand of CAVZOQ010000002.1, from coordinate 184,138 downwards.
CCAGCGCGCCACCGAAGATCGACAGCGCGATCAGTGGCCCCACCTCCGCGAGCCCAATGAGCCCCACCGCGACGGTCGAACCGGTTAGTTCGTAGACCTGCCACGGGACCGCCACGTAGCGCATGTTGGTTCCGGCGAGGGAGACCAACTGCCCGAGCCACAGAGCCCGATACCCCGTTGAATCTCTGAGGGGAGAGATGTCGAGGGCCAGTGCCCGAACGCGGGCGAAGCGCCTGCTCACATCTCCCTCGTCCCCGACGGGGACTGTGAGTCTTCTGCCGTCACGGTTCCGTCAGAGGTCAGTAGTCGATGTTGGAGTACTGCTTGAGCTTCTGCCGGCGATGCAGGGCATCGATGAGCCTCACGGTTCCCGAACGCGATCGCATGACGATCGATTGGGTGACGGCACTCGATGCCCGGTAGCGAACACCCTTAACGAGATCGCCATCGGTGATACCGGTAGCCGCGAAGAACACGTTGTCGCTCGAGACCAGATCGTCGATGGACAGGATCTTGTCCAGGTCGTAACCCTCCGCTTCGGCCCGTTCGCGCTCCTCATCGTTCCTCGGCCACAGGCGGCCCTGCATGCTCCCGCCCATGCACTTGAGAGCCGCTGCAGCGATCACGCCCTCGGGGGTGCCACCGATGCCGATGTACATGTCGAGTCCAGAATCCTCACGCGCCGCCGCGATGGCTCCCGCGACATCCCCATCCGGGATGAACTGGATCCGGGCCCCCGCCTCGCGCACCTCTTTCACGATCTGCTCGTGGCGCGGGCGATCGAGAACCACGACCGTAAGGTCGGCGACCTCCCCGCCCTTTATCTCCGCGATGCGATTCAGGTTGTCCGCGACCGGCGCATCGATATCGATCACATCCGCGGCCTGCTCGCTGACCGCGAGCTTCTCCATGTAGACGCAGGGGCCGGGGTCGAACATCGTTCCCCGCTCCGCGAGCGCCACGACCGCCAACGCTCCCGGCTGGCCCTTGGCCGTAAGGGTCGTCCCGTCGATGGGGTCCACGGCCACGTCTACCTCGGGAGGATCGCCGTTGCCGATCCGTTCCCCCCTGTAGAGCATGGGAGCCTCGTCCTTTTCCCCCTCCCCGATCACGACGATCCCGTCCATAGACACCGAATCCATCATGAATCGCATGGCGTCGACGGCGGCCTGATCCGCCGCCTCTTTCTCGCCCCGGCCCATCCATCGAGCGGCTGCCAGGGCGGCGGCCTCCGTGACCCGGGCCAGCTCCATAGCAAGGTTTCGGTCGGGCACCTGGCCCTCCGGCATCGCTGCCTCCTCGATTTCGTTACAGCACGACGAACCCAGGGTAAACAAAACGGCTATGCCTCGACTCCGCCGCATCGATTGCTCCGGCCCCGGGATCATCCGGCGGCGGAGGGGCGCGGGTTCGAGTACCTCGAACATTCAGGCGCTCGCATCGACGACGGCGAGGTGCTGCTTCGGATCAAGCAGCTCGGGATCCCACCCGCATGGCGTGACGTGTGGATCTGTCCCTACCCGAATGGACACCTACAAGCTGTCGGCACCGACGTGGCCGGTCGACGTCAGTACATCTACCATCAGACATGGCGCGAGAGGCGGGACCAGGAGAAGTTCGATCACATGCTCGAGTTCGCGCGGGCGTTGCCGGCGATGCGCGCGGTGTGGCATGAACACCTCCAGAGGTCCGATCTCTCTTCCGAGCGGGTCCTTGCGTGCGCCGCCCGCCTGCTCGATCGGGGATTCTTCCGGATCGGCACCGAGGGTTATGCCGAACAGAACCAAACGTATGGCCTGGCGACCATCCAGAAACGGCACGTCCACTTGGAAGAGAACTTCCTGACGTTCGATTACGTCGCTAAGTCGGGGAAGCGACGCATCCAGTCGATCGTGGACCCCGAGGTGTATGAGGTCGTGACACAGCTCAAGCGGCGACGCGGCGGACCCAGCGACCTGCTGGCGTTCAAGGACGGCCGGCGGTGGATCGACGTTCGCTCGAGCGACATCAACGACTACATCAGGGACATCGCGCAGGATGACTTCACCGCTAAGGACTTCAGAACCTGGGGCGCCACCGTGCTGGCAGCGGTTGGTGTTTCGGTGTCCGGCGAAGCCGCCAAGTCCAAGACCGCCCGGAAACGCGCGATCACCCGAGCCGTCCAGGAGGTAGCCCATTACCTCGGCAACACTCCCGCAGTGTGTCGCGCGTCCTACATCGACCCACGCGTATTCGATCGCTACCGGTCCGGGTGGACGATCCATCCGACCCTTGAGCACATCGGCAGCGTGAGCGTGTTCGGCGAACCCTCGACGCAGGGCTACATCGAAGAAGCCGTCATCGATCTCATCGAAGAACGGCGAGACTCGGAAGCGATCGACAGGATCGCTTAACTCGACTGCTCGCTGGTGCAATAGGCGCAACGCCGGGCATCTCGGGGGATGCTGCTCAAGCACTCGGGGCATTGCTTGGTGGGGCTCTGCACGTCGGGTTCGGTCTTATGACGATTCATCAGGGCGTTGACCGGCCGAACGACCAGGAAGAACACCGCGGCGGCGACCAGAACGAACGTGACGACATCGGTCATGACCTGGCCGTAGCGAAAATCTCCCCCGCCGACGGTGAAGTGGTAGTCGGCGAACCTACCGACACTCGAGCCAGGGATCGCGATCAGAGGAGACAGGAGGTTCTCTACGAACGAGGCCACCAACGCGCCGAAGGCGGCCCCGATCACGATCCCGACGGCCAGATCCACAACGTTGCCTCTCAGAACGAACGCCTTGAAGTCCTTGAGCACCAGAAACAACCCCTCTCGTGATCGTGGCTCGGATCATTCAGGCGGCCGCTTGGCCGCCCGGCGGGAACGGATAAGCGATGCAAAAGTAACGGCGGCGAGCAGCGCCAGCAAAGTAACAACCACGATGCTCAGGGTCGGGTCCCCCCCGCGGTCCGACCCCGCCGACTGAACGTCCTCCGGGGGTTCCGTGGGTTGCCCGCCGGACCGATCGGCGAGCGGCACGAATCGAACGTCGTGAAGGGTGGAGAAGTAGAGCCCGCCCGGCCCCCACGCCAGTGCGATCACGGGCTCGCCGACATCCAGGAATACGTCGTCGGACACCGCGCCATGCCGGCGGTCGTCGAGTCTGACCTTGTGGATCGTCCCCTCGCCGTAGGTCCCGAAGAAGAGATCGCCGGCCACCTCGGGACTGACATCGTCTACACCCGCGATCGCGATCCCCGTCGGAACGACGATCTCCGGGAAGTTCAGCAAGGGCGGTTGGTACTCGCCCTCGAGCGACTCCGCATCCACTTCATCGTTGCCTTGCACCAAGGGCCACCCGTAGTTGCCCGCGGGCACGATGCGGTTGATCTCGTCATCCGAGGACGGTCCGTTCTCGGTGACGAAGGGAACGTCCGTGATCGGGTCGATGGCTAACCCGTATGGGTTACGAAGACCGAAAGCGAAGGTCGCGTTCGCAGGCGAGCCAAACGGGTTGCTGCTGGGGATCGCACCATCGGGCTCGAAGCGGTAGACCTTTCCCCCAAGAACGTTTGGATCCTGCGCCCGCTCGCTCGAGTGCTGCTCCCCGTTGGAGACGTACAGGGAGCCCGCGGAGTCGAAGCCCAACCCTCCTCCGTTGTGGTACCCACCGGCCGGAAGATCGCTCACTACGACCTCCGGTTCTCCGCCCTCGATCGGAACGCGCTGAACGCTGTTGGTCTCGCCTCCCGGGTCCGTCACGAAGACGTAGACGTAGGGGTGTGCGTCCTCATCGGGTGGGATCGCGATCCCGAGAAGTCCGGTTTCCCCATCGGTGGTGGTGGGGATCGTAGCGAGAGGTTCGGCGAGGACCTTGCCGTCCCGCACCACTCTGATCCGGCCCGGCCGTTCGTTGACGAACATGTCACCGGAGGACGAGAAGGCGATGCCGGTCGGAAACTCCAACCCGTCGATGATCACCCTGGCCCCCCGATCGGCCTGGGCCGCGACGGCCTGGGTGGGCACCAGGAACATCAAGCCCAGGAGGGCCACGGTCGCCCTGCCGATCAACCTCCGTCCCCGGAGCCTTCGTCCTCCTTCTTCTTCTTCTCCTTGTCACCGCCGGCCTCGTCGCTCGGCGTCGCGCTCGGCGGAGGCGAGGGCGATGCCGCGGCCTCGGGGTCGAATGCGTCGTCCTCGGTCGACTCGCAGGGCGGCGCGCCGCTCTCGGGTCCCTTGTTGCGGAAGGCGTCCACGTATTCGCGGATAACCGATGCCTCGGCGGTCTCGAGCTCCATCATCCGGCCCCACGAGGACACGACCACCGGAGCGTCCATGCCTTCGTAAGGTCCCGAGAAGACGCCGTTCTCGTAATCGGCCACCAGAGATTCGATCGTCCTGATCTGGGACGGCTCCAGATCGGGGCTGAATTGGATGCCCACCGCCCCATGCTCGAGGCTATGGACCTGAGACTCGTTATCGAGCTGGGTGGCATACGTCCCGCAGGGCGCGGGAGAACCTGCGTGGCGACCCGACACGGGCGGTGACGTTTCGTAGTCGACCACCTCGTCCGGCGACGAGATGTGGTCTTGAAGGCCGGCCGTACTGAATTGTTGGATCTCGTTCCCGTCGATCTCTGTCGGCACACTGCCGCGCAGGAAGGCGAACCACACCGCCACCGCGACCAGGGCGGCGATGACCGCGTAGCGGATGTAGCGGCTTCGTTGTTCGGCTTTTCGTTGTGCCTCCAGGGCCGCCGCGCGCTCCGCTCGGCGTGCTTCCAGCCTCTCCTGCTTCCGCTGGTGCGCCTCGGCTGCGGAGCTGGGTTTCTTCTTTCGGCTCTTCGGCATGGACAGGAGGCTATCGTTTTCGGCCATGAACGGAGACGCGTGCGCACTGCCTTGATCGTCCTGCTCGTGCTCAACGCGAGCCTGGGCCTCGGTTATCGCATCTTCCGCCTATCCAAAGGTGGCCCCATGGGCGACGTGGTCGGGCAGGCGCTTCTCGGCGCTCTGCTCGTCGGCACCGCGGCGGGGGTGGCCGCGGGGTGGGATCTCGCTCGGTGGGTCGCTCTCACCTACGCGGCTCTATTCGCACTGGTCGTGATGCCACTGTGGACGCTCGCGGTGTTAGTCCCGATGCGACCCGACAGGGTGGACCTCGCGTTCACCATCACGTACTGGATCGTCCTGCTCGGGATCTTCGTCGCAGCCCTCAGCGTCTAGGAACTGGTGAGCAGGCCCCAGTCCTCGAGACGCCTGGAGAGTTCGTTGGCGGTCGTCTGGTAAACGAGGGCCAGTGACATCAGATCCTCTTCTCGGATCGTGAGGACCCGACCGTTGAAATCCCCCCGCTGGATCTGGATCGCACCGGCGAAGCGGGCTATCGGCTCCCGTTCGCGCTCGGGGATCTGCTCGAGGCGCTCCAGGTCGAGGATCACTCTTCTTCGAGCCTCGATGGGGGCGGGGGCGCTCGACCCATCGTTGGGGATGATCTCGGACACGGGCACACCGTAGAAATCCGCCAATTCGGACAGACGCGTCACGGTCACGTTGCGATCCCCACGCTCGTAGGCGCCGACCACCGCCGCCTTCCATTTGCCCGCGGAGGCCTCTTGCACGTCCTGTAGGGACATCCCCTTCTGCAGGCGGATCTTGCGGAGTCGCTCGCCGAGAGCCTTCGGATAATCGCGCCCGTGCATCGTCACCTCCAGGTCCACTCGCCTCGATCCGCCCCCGGGCCATCCCGGGACTCCCCCCACTTCGACGCGCAGCGTGAGTATCCTCTCCTATTTCGTCACTTTGCGCTGTCGGTAAGCGAAAGTTTCTGGCAGTAGACTCGGGAGATGCGTCCGATATGGAAAGGGGCCATCACCTTCGGCCTCATAAGCATCCCCGTGCGGCTCTATTCCGCCGTGGAGAACAAAAGCCTCAAATTCCACCTCCTGCACGACGAGGACGGGGGCCGGATCAAGTACCAGCGAACCTGCGCCAAATGCGGCAAGGAGGTCACCTGGGACGACATCGTCAAGGGCTACGAGTTCTCGAAGGATCAGTACGTCACCTTCACCGAGGAGGAGCTCGACTCTCTCGATCTGGACTCGATCAAGGCCATCGACGTCGTCACGTTCGTGCCGCTCGAAGACATCGATCCGATCTACTTCAACAAGACCTACTACGTCGCCCCCGAGACCTCGGGATTGAAGGCCTACCGCCTCCTGGCCGACGCGCTGGAGGCCGAGGGCCAGGTGGGCGTCGCGAAGGTGGCGTTGCGGGACAAGGAGCACCTCGCCACCGTTCGACTCAAGGACGACGTCTTCGTCCTCGAGACCATGCATTGGCCCGACGAGATCAGAGCCGCGGAGTTCGAGGAGCTGGGCAAGAAGGTCGAGGTCCGCGATGCCGAGGTCAAGATGGCCCGGCAATTGATCCAGCAACTGTCGGGGGAGTTTCGGCCCGAGGAGTTCGAGGACGAGTACCGCGTTCGCCTCCAGGAGCTGGCCGAGAGGAAGATCGAAGGACAAGAGGTCACCGTGGCCGCGGAGCCCGCGGCGGAGGAACCGGCGCAAGTGGTCGACCTCATGGAGGCCCTCAAAGCATCCGTTGCCGAGGCCAAGAAGAGCAAGCCCGCCGACGACAGCTCGTCGAAGAAGAAAACCACGAAGCGCCGCGCGCGTCCGCCTCGTAGCTCGCCGGCAAAGGAGGACTCGCTGGATACAGTCTCGATCAAGATTCCCGCGTCGCCCGAGTACCTGCAGGTCGTCCGGCTCGTCGCCGCGGGGTTGGCCTCGCGCCTGAAGTTCACGCTCGAGAACATCGAGGATCTCAAGATCGCCGTAGACGAGCTGTCGGCGTACCTCACCGGCTCGCAGGGCCGCGACGGAACCTTGGACATCACGTTCGAGGTCGGTGACGACAAGATCTCGATACGTGGCTCGGCGCGATTGAGCGCCGGTCAGAAGGTCCGCACCGAGCTTACAGAGTTCTCCAGGATGATCCTCGAGACCGTCGCCGACGAGGCCTCGCTGGATCAACGTGACGGCAGCCCCAGCTTCAGCCTGACGAAGAGACGCGGGTGACCGAACGGGTCATGCTCGACAAGGCCGAAGTGCGGGAGATCTTCATCGCGTACCAGGCCGCCGACAGCGACCAGGAGAGGCTCCGGCACAGGGAGAGGCTGGTCGAGCAATACATAGGTTTAGTTGAGTTCCTCGCGCGCCGATTCCGTAACAGAGGAGAGCCGATCGAGGATCTGGTGCAAGTGGGCACAATCGGGCTGTTGAAGGCTATAGATCGATTCGATCTCGACCGCGAGGTCGAGTTCTCGACCTATGCAACCCCCACGGTGGTCGGCGAGCTCAAGCGGCATTTCCGGGACAAGGGCTGGGCCGTGCGGGTCCCCAGGAGACTGCAGGAGCTCCATCTCGAGCTGACCAAGGTCGTAGGACGTCTGGGCCAGGAGCTCGGTCGCTCCCCCACCGTCGCCGAGATCGCGAAGGCCGCGGGTGCGAGCGAAGAGCAGGTGCTCGAAGGTCTCGAGATCGCGCAGGCGTACAACTTCACGTCGTTGGACGCCCCCATCGACACCGAGGACGCCGGATCGACTTCCTTCGCCGACCACCTGGGCTCAGAGGACGAGCACCTGGAGAACCTCGAATACCGGGCTTCTCTGGCGCCGGAGATGGCGAAGCTTCCCGAACGGGAGCGCCACATCCTCTACCTCAGGTTCTTCAAGGGACTCACCCAATCCGAGATCGCCGATCGTCTCGGAATCTCGCAGATGCACGTGTCGCGGCTGTTGAACCGCACCCTCATGCGGTTGCGCGAGGCGCTCGAGGAGGAGTAACTCCCGATGGCTGGCCGCCGGACCATCGGGTGCCTCATCGCGCTTGGCTTACTCGCGAGCGGATGCTCCCTCAAGCCGATCGACCTCGGGGCAGAGAAGCCCTTGCCGCTTCGAACCACGGTCACGTCCGACGACGGGACCGTGCTGGCGCGGTTGTTCAAGCAGAACCGAACGCTCGTTGCGTACAAGGACATCCCGAAAACGCTCATCGACGCGGTACTGGCCGCCGAGGATTCTCGGTTCTTTCAGCATCCCGGGTACGACCTGCAGGGCATAGCACGCGCGGCATTGAGCAATCTCAAAGAGGGAGAGGTCGTCCAAGGCGGAAGCACCATCACCCAGCAGTACGTCAAGAACACGTTCTTTCGAAAGCCGGGTCGCACGTTCCTCAGGAAGGCGCGTGAGGTGCGTCTGGCGATCGAGGTGGAGCGTCGTTACTCCAAGCGCGAGATCTTCGAGCGTTACGTAAACACGGTCTACTTCGGCGCCGGCGCGTACGGGATCAAGGCGGCGTCCCAGGTGTTCTTCGGGCACGGGCTGAAAGGCCTGACCCTGACGGAGGCGGCTCTGCTTGCCTCCGTCATCAAGTCCCCCACGTTTTACGACCCCCGCGAGCATCCCGGTCACGCTCGCGTGCGCCGCGACTACGTGCTGGATCGGTTGGTCGAGCTGGGCCGCCTCGGAGACCGCCGAGCGCAGAAAGCCCGGGCCAGCGGTCTGGGCGTAACACCCGCACCTCCCCGCATGCCCACCCGAGAGCCCTTCTTCGTCGAAGCGGTGCGTCAGGAGATGTATCGCGACCGGCGGTTCGGCGGCAACGAGCAGGATCGCGGCCGAGCCTGGTGGGAGGGCGGCTTGCACGTGGAAACGACGCTCGACCTCCGGCTGCAGAGACTCGCCGAGTCCGCCGTGAGGAGCGTGCTCAATCAACCTGGGGACCCCGAAGCCGCTCTCGTCTCTATCAGGCCGCAAACCGGCGAGATAGTCGCGATGGTAGGGGGACGCGATTGGACCGCCTCGCAGGTCAACCTCGCCCTCGGGGTGGCCGGCGGTGGATCGGGCAGGCAGCCGGGTAGCTCTTTCAAACCGATCGTCGCGGCGGCCGCCATGGAAGCCGGGATCTCTCTCGACACACAGTACGAGTCCGGTCCGGCCAGCTTCGTGCTGGACGATGGGAGCACGTGGTCGCCCGGGAACTACGAAGGATCCGACTACGGCGTGCTGACGGTCGGCGAAGCCATGGTGAACTCCGTAAACGGTGTCTACGCTCGACTCGGCTTCGACGTGGGGGCCGGACAGATCGCAGCCCAAGCCCAGCTCATGGGCGTTCGCAGCGAGCTCGCCGCCTACCCGTCGATCGCGCTGGGCTCGGAAGAGGTCAGCGTCCTCGACATGGCATCGGCTTACTCGACGCTCGCCAACTACGGAACGGCGATCGAGCCCACCACGATCAAGAGTGTCACGCTGCCCGATGGCGAGGTGATGGAGCCGGATCAGGAGACCATCCCCGGCACCATCGCCCCCGGCAACGCCTTCCTCCTAACGAAGGTTCTCGAACAGGTCGTCGAGCGTGGCACCGGGGTCGGCGCAGCGATAGGCCGCCCCGCTGCAGGGAAGACCGGAACGACCGACGACTACGGCGACGCGTGGTTCGTCGGGTACACACCACAGCTCGTCACCGCGGTGTGGGTCGGCTATCCGCACGGCCGCGTGCCGATGCTCAACGTTCACGGCATCCGCGTCCTTGGGGGCACCTTCCCGGCGACGATCTGGAGACTCTTCATGAGCGGCGCCATGCGCGGGATGCCGGTGAAGGAGTTCGAGGTCCCGAAGAGCGAGCTGGTGAGGGTCGAGATCGACCCCGTCACCGGACTGCTCGCCGCGGCGTGGTGCCCTGGGGAGATGAAGACGATGCTGCGTCAAGAAGCGCCGACGGACTATTGCCCCGCGCCTCCGCCGCCCTCTCCGCTCCCCCTCGAAACGCCTTCGGTCGAGCCGACGGACGACCCGGGCAAGGACGACGGCAAGGGCAGCCAGGAGCCCTCCGCCCCGAGCTCGTCGGGGTCCCCGGGCCCGTCATCCGAGCCCTCGAAGAAGCCCGACAAAGGCGGCGGCGGGAAGGGCTAGGTCGAGAGGCCCTGTGGCGTCAGTGGCACCGATATCTCCGCTCTGGTGCCGCCGTCGACGGTTATGTCGAAACGACCGTCGAGCTCCCCAACGAGCGAGCGCACTATCTGCAGGCCCAGGCTGGCGGTCTCCTTCGGATCGTGGGCGAAACCCACCCCGTCATCCCACACGACCACCACGACGCGATCCCGATCGCGATCGAGCTCCACGCCGACCGTTCCTCCCGTCCCTTCGTGGAAAGCGTGTTCGACCGCGTTCTGCAAGAGCTCGGTGGTCGCGACGGCGAGAGGCGTGGCGATCTCGGCCGGCAGTGAACCGGTGCCCCCGATCACCTTGAACTCGATGCCACTGCCCGGCATCACGAGGCTCTCGGAGACCATCTGCGTGATGCGTCGAACGATCTCGCCGAAGTCGGCGACCTCGCTCCCCGCTTCAGACAGCGTCTCGTGAACGAGCGCGATGGAGCCGATACGGACGACGCTCTCCTTCAGGGCCTCCTTCGCTTCAGGCGAGCCGACCCTTCGACCCTGCAGTCGCAGCAGACTCGCGATCGTTTGAAGGTTGTTCTTCACACGGTGGTGGACCTCGCGGATGGTCGCATCCTTGACGGAGATAAGGCGCTCATGCCGGCGCACCTCACTCACGTCGCGCGCGAGGGCCAGCCCCCCGACCACCCTCGCGCCGTCGATCAGGGGCATGACTCTCAGCATCACGTGGACCTCGCCGTTCGATAGTTCCCCATCCTGCAAGGTCGAGCTCGACAGAGAATGTTGAACGGGCGTTGGGCCCAATCCGAGGTCGTCGAGGAACAGTCCGGACACGTTGTGCTTGAACCCGAGCCGGTGAAGCGAGGACAGCGCGTTGGGGGATGCCCACTCGATACGACCATGCGCTTCGAGGACGAAAAGGCCCTCGCCGGCGCGCGGCCACTCTCCGACGGGGACGGCAGCGTACGGAAAGATCCCTTCGCAGATCATGGTCGACACTCGTTCTCCCGCGCGCAGGTAGACCTCCTCGAGCTGTCCGGGACGGCGAGACGTCGCCGGGCTGCCCTCCCGGGACAGCACGGCGATGACCTCGCCCTTGTGACGAACGGGAACCGCATCCATCTGGATGGGCACGCCGTTCACGTAGACGGGATCCTCCTGCGCCCACACGCGACCCTCGCGGAACGCTCGCTCGATGATCGGCTGCTCCGGCTGGGTGACCCGGGTCCCGACCATGTCGGCGGGATAGAGCGTCTGCGACGTGAGGGGGCGAAGCTGCGCGCATACCTCGAACATGTCCGGGTCGACCGCGACATAGAGCATCAGGTCCGAGAACGACAGATCGGCCAGCACCTGCCAGCTCGAGCAGAGCGAGCGGATGTGCTCCGTCTGAGCCGCGTCGAGGTTGGATACCCTGTTGACTCGTTCGGTCAGTGAAGCCATGTCTGAACCCTAAAGGGGACCACTTGCGGATAGCGATCGTGTCCGACATCCATGGCAACCTCCCGGCGCTGGAGGCCGTGCTCGACGATCTCGAGACCCAGGCCCCCGACGAGGTGTGGTGCGGCGGCGACATCGGTTGGGGCGGCGGGTGGGCCTCCGAGTGCATCGCTCGGGTCCGAAAAGAGGGGTGGGCGGCCATCAAGGGCAACACCGACGTGTGGATCTCGGGCGATCCGCAGACCCTCGAATCGGAGGAGGCTCGCGCCAGGCATCGCGCGATCGCCGCCGCGCATGCGATCGAGGACGAGGACGCCGAATGGCTCCTCAACCTGCCCCTCGGTCACGCCGGTCCCGGCTCGATCCTGCTGGTCCACGGCACCCCCTCGAGCCCGTTCGAGGCGCCACAGCCGGACGACCCCGCAGCGGCCTTCAGGGTCTACGAGGAACAAGCCGGCATCATCGTTTACGGACACGTGCATCTGGCCTTCGTTCGTCGCCTCGCGGACGGCACGCTCGTCGCCAACTCGGGGTCGGTCGGCGCTCCGAAGGACGGGACGGATGCCTGCTATCTGGTGGTCGATCGTGGCGGACCGGACCTGATACTTCGACATCGAAGGGTCCCTTACGACCGCTCGGCTTCGATCGCCAAGGCGCGAACGCTCGATGGACCCCTGCGGGACCTATTCCTGGAGAACCTGGGCGCGGGCTAGTGACGGGGAAGAAGTACTCGGTCGAGGAAGCCAACGCTCTACTTCCCTACCTCGCACCCACCCTCGTCGAGCTCCGCGACGTCTACGAGGAAGCCGCCCGCATACGCTCGGCCATGGCGCGCTCCGCGGCCGGGGACGGCTGGTCCGAGAAGCGAGAGAAGTGGTCCCGGAAACTCGCGCGCGTAGCCGAGCTCGTGGGCCGCTTGCAAGAGTGGGAGGTAATCCTGCGGGATGTCGACGCGGGGCTGGTGGACTTCGTCTCCGAGCGAGAAGGGCGGACGATCCTTCTGTGTTGGAAGCTGGGCGAAGAAGAGGTGTTGCACTGGCATTCGCCGGAGGATGGCTTCGGAGGGAGAAGGCCGCTTTAAGGATCGGCTACTCGATCACCGCTATGACGTCGCCTTCCTGAACGGTCCCGCCTTCTCCTACACGGACCGCGGCCACCACCCCGGCCGCCACGGCCTCCACCGGGATCTCCATCTTCATGGACTCCAGGATGCAGATCGTGTCCCCTTCCTGCACTGAGTCCCCTTCCGAGACGAGGATCTTCCACACGTTCGCCACCATCTCCGCGACGACCTCTTGTCTCATCGTCCCGATGCCTCCTTGGCTGATGCCGGGTGCTCGGGGATCGCCGATCGATCGGGAGGATCATCCAGACCGAGAAGGGCCCGCGCGGTGGACGGTTCGGCCACGACGCGACCGGCGTTCTCGACGACGCTCACGGCCGCGGCCGCCAGGTCCCCGTTAGACGACGCCATGGATCCTGTCGGGAGGTAGAAGTTGTCCTCCAAGCCCACGCGCACGTTGCCGCCCAATGCAACCGCCGCGGTAACCAGACGCCATTGTTGGCGGCCGATCCCGATGACCTCCCACGTGTTCGGCGTCGGAAGAAGGGAGGACATGTGCTCCAGTGTGCGAGGTTCCGGCGGCGCGCCGCCGAGAACACCGAGTATCAATGAGAACTGGATGGGAGGAGCGAGGAGGCCCATATCGATCAGCGGCTCGATGCTGCCGATGTGCCCAGTGTCGAAGCACTCGCATTCCGGCTTCACTCCGACCTCGTTCATCCTCTCGAGCATGAAGATGATCTCGGAGAAGGGATTCGCGAAGACCAGATCGAAGATCATCGCCTTCCGCGTGGACGAGTACTTGGCGTAGTTCATCGAACCCATGTTGAGAGCAGCAAGTTCCGGTTTCAGCACGGTCACCTGATGGATGCGCTCCTCCAAGGAGACCCCGACAGCTCCGGTCGAAAGGTTGATGATGAGATCGGGCGCCTCGGCGAGGATCGCCTGGCAGATCGCCCGATACTCCTGCACCCGGAAGCTGGGTGATCCATCCGGATAGCGTGCGTGGATGTGCACGACCGCGGCGCCCGCATCCCGGGCGCGGCGAGCTTCGGCGGCGTACTCCTCGGGGGTGTATGGGATCCCCGGGCACTGCTCTCTGTTTGCGGCGACCCCGCTCAACGCGCTAGTGATGATGCAGTCATCCACGGCGCCCGAGGATAACCCCCGATGGACCTTGGTAGCCTGCGGCTCGTGAGCGTGACTCGGGTCGACCATCCGCTGGCGGAGCACCTGCTCCTGGTTCTCCGGGACGCCACCACGCCACCGGCGGTCTTCCGCACCCTTACTAAGAGGCTCACGACGGTGTTGATGCTGGAGGCCACGCGCGACTACCCCACCCGCCCCCGCACCGTGTCGACCCCCTTGGAGGAGACGACCGGCCGTTCGCTGGCAGAGCCCCTGGTGGCGGTTCCCATCCTCCGCGCGGGATTGGGCATGCTGGACGCGGTGGTTGAGCTGTTTCCCTCCGTGCGCGTGGGCTACCTGGGACTCGAGCGCGACGAGGCGACGTTCCAACCATCCGAGTACTACGCGAAGCTCCCCCGGCTGAACGACGCGCGGACGTTCGTGCTCGATCCGATGCTGGCGACCGGAGGTTCGGCCTCCGCCGCTCTGCAGTCCGTCAAGGAGGCCGGCGCGGGCGAGGTCACGATGGTGTCCATCGTGTCGGCTCCCGAAGGGGTAAAGGTTCTCGAGGACGACCACCCCGACGTAGACATATTCACGGCATCATTGGATCGAGAGCTCAACGAGAGCGCTTACATCCTGCCGGGCCTCGGAGACTTCGGAGACCGCCTGTTCGGGACGGAGCCCTAGACGCTCACACGGGGAGCACACCGTGCTTTCGCCACGGTCGCTCCACCCTCTTGCTGGCGGCCTGCTCGAACCCGCGGCACACGACGCGTCGCGTATCCGCCGGGTCGATCAGGTCGTCCAGGAACGACCATCCCGCCGCGACATAGGGCGAGATCTGTTCCCGGATCGTGGCGACCATTGTGTTGCGCGCCTCGTCGCGTTCTTCCTCGGGTAAAGCTTCGATCTGCTTGCGGAAGATGATGTTCACGGCCCCCTCGGGTCCCATCACCGAGATCTCCGCCGTCGGCCAGGCGACTATCAGGTCGGGTTCGAAAGCTCGGCCGTTCATCACGTAGTAACCGGCGCCGTAACCCTTTCGCATGACCACGGTGAGCTTGGGGACCGTCGCCTCCGCCACCGCGAAAAGCATCTTGGCGCCGTGCCTGATGATCCCTTGCTTCTCGACCGCGCTCCCGACGAGGAAGCCGGGGCAGTCCATGAGGAAGAGCAAAGGGATGTGGAACGCATCGCACAACCAGACGAAGCGCGCGGCCTTGTCGGCTCCGTTGACATCCAGCGCGCCCCCGAGGAACTTCGGCTGGTTGGCGACGATCCCCACCGATCGTCCGCCGAAGCGGGCGAAGCCGGTCACGACGTTGCGTGCCCAATCGGGTTTCATCGGGAAGAAAGCACCGTCGTCGGCCAGAGCCGCTATCACCTTGTGGACGTCGTAGGCCTGGCGCGGATTGGCCGGAACGATCTCGTGCAGTTCCTCGACCCGGCGGTCGACCGGATCCTCCGTCTCGATCACGGGAGACCGTTCGAGATTGGAAGAGGGAAAGAACGACAGGTACTCGCGTACCGCGCGGATGCACGACGGGTCATCTTCGACCTCACGGTCCGCCACGCCCGAGATCTTGCAGTGAACCTGCGACCCGCCCATCTCCTCGGCCGTCACCTCCTCGCCGACCGCGGCCTTCACGAGGTGGGGCCCGGCGAGCGCCATGTTCGATGTGCCCTTCACCATCGGGACGAAGTCCGCGAGTCCGGGGATGTAAGCGGTTCCGGCAGCGCCGGGGCCCATCATTGCGGCGACCTGGGGGACGACGCCGCTCATCACGACCTGCTCTTTGAAGAGATCGCCGGTGCGGGCGAACATGGACCCGGTCGCTTCCTGGATACGAGCTCCGGCCGAATCGACCAACCACACGAGCGGGATCCGCTCGCGCAGGGCCAGCTCGCGGATACGGGTGGCTTTGACCTCAGTGACCATGCCCATCGACCCGGCCATGACCGTGAAGTCATAGGCGATGACCGCGACCTTGCGACCATCGACCTCGCCGACGCCGGTCACGACGCCGTCGGCCGGTGTGAACTTCCCCTGCATCGCCGGGGAGCTCGATTGATGGTGCGCCAGCAGCCCCGACTCGACGAAGGTCGCCTCGTCGAAGAGCAGATCCATACGCTCTCGAACCGTCAGCTTGCCGGAGGCGTGCTGGCGGGCGACCCGCTCGTCCCCGCCCATACCCCGGTGTTCTCGCTTCTTCGCCTCCAGCGCGGCTGCCGCCTCCGCCATGCTGGGTCCGTCGTACGAATAGGAGATCGCGGCACGCCTCTCGGCGGGCTCCCGGCCCTCGGTCATCGACTTCACCTCTCTCGGGGACCCTTCGCCGGCGCCTGCGCGCCGATGCCTACCCGGGTCTCGCCGTCCTCAGGCTACCCAACCGGGGCTTCCCTTCCTATTTACAGGGGTAGTAGGGGAAGCGGAGCAACGGAGCTCGTCCTGGAACAAAGGGGTCGCCGCGGTTCGTCCTAGAGCCACGATGCCGACGGAGAGGAGCGAGCGGATGGTCACGACACGCAGGCTACGGATGGTGGCGGTGCTGCTACTGGTCTCGATCGCGGGCGCCGCTTGCGCGGGGGCCGCCGACGAATCGGGAATGGGCGGGAGTGGCGACTCGGCAAGCGTGGGGGCGGCAGAGGGAGGGGGGGACGAAGAACGTGCCGCTCTCGAGATGGCCGACAAAACCTTCGCATCCGCGGGGGGCCAGGACTCCGGAACCCCGTCGGCCGCTCGGCTACCGCAGGTGCCCACGTCGATCATCAAGAACGGCGACGTGAGCGTCGAGATCGAGCGCGGCGGGCTGAATGACGCGGTCCAGGAGGTCATGCAACTCGCTGACCTTTACCAGGGCTACGTCGTCTCCACCACGCTGGACGACTCCTCCTCGGGCACGGGCGTCCTCGTCATCAGGATCCCATCCGAGCGGTTCGGGCTTGCCCTGAAAGCGGTGAAGGAGCTGGGCGAGGTCAAGAGACAACAGGTTTCGGGACAGGACGTGACCGCCGAGTTCGTGGACCTCGAGGCGCGGCTGCGCAACTGGACGACTCAGGAAGCGGTGCTGCTCCAACTGATGGACCGAGCGCAGACGATCAGCGCAAGCATCCGGGTGCAGGCCCAACTGCAGCAGGTGCAGCTCGAGATCGAGCGGATCCGCGGTCGCATCCACTACCTCGAGGATCAAACCGCCCTTGGCACGCTGGCCGTGTCGTTCACCGAGGCCGGCGCGACCCCGGGCAAGGCCTCGACCATCGAGAAAGCGTGGCGCGATGCGCTGGGGATGGGTCTCGGCTTGGTCTCGGGCCTGATCGTAGCCACGGGTGTGATCGTGCCGCTGGCGATCCTCATTCTGATCGGGCTGTTGATCTTCCGTCAGGTCAAGCCCCGGTTCACGACCTAGGCTCCGGCCGGCGCGGGGTCTCGAAGACCGGCACCGCCACACCAGGAGTGTCCCCTCAGCGTCCCTTCCATTCGGGGGGACGCTTCTGGAAGAAGGCCGTGACGCCTTCGACCGTGTCCTCGGATTCCAAGCAGACGGTGAGCATCCCTGCGAGGTATTCGAGTGAGTCCGAAAATGCCAGGTCCTCGGCCCGGTAGAACGATCTCTTGCCGAGCGACAGGATCAGTGGGCTCTTCGAAGCCAGCGCCTCCACCACTTCGTCGACCTTCCGATCCAGCTCCGCCCGCGGGACCGCGTGATTCACGATCCCCCATTCGTAAGCCTCCGACATGCTCATCCGCCGTCCGGTCAACATCATCTCGAGGGCCACCTTGCGAGGAACGTCCCGTTGGAGGATGGCGGTGATCATGAACGGCCACAAACCCAGATTGATCTCGGGCGTCCCGATCTCAGCGTCCTCGACGCCGATCACGAGATCGCAGGCGAGCATCAGCCCGAGGCCTCCCGCGAGGGCATGGCCGTTGGCGCGCGCCACGATCGGCAGCCGCGAGGCGCGCATCTGGTTGAAGAGATCGGCGACCTCCGAGCGTTGGAAGTGTTGGGCCACACGACTCTCGGCCGTCATCCCGCCGAGGTCGGCTCCCGCGCAGAAGGCCGAATCTCCGGCTCCCGTCAGGACGACCGCCTGGACGTCGAAATTCTTCTCGAGCTCGTGCAACATCAGAGCGATGCCGGCCACGACCTCGGGGCTCAGAGCGTTGCGGCGATCCACCCGGTTGATGGTGATGCGAGCAACCGGGTCGTCGATGTCGACGAGTATCGGCGCTGGGTCCGTCAAACCCGCCCGGATCTGAGGACGTCGAGCACCGCACGGGCGTCATCGTCCTCGACCTTGATCGGTTGCCCGTCGCCTTGACTGGGCCCGAACGCGCGACGGAGGTTCTCCTCGGCTCGATCCAGCGCCTCTTCCGCGGCCTTGAGCTTGATGCGGAGATCGGTCTCTCGTCGAGCCGTGTTCTCGAGCTCCTGTTCCAAGCTCTCGGTCTTGTCGCGCTGCGCCGCGCTCTCACTGGCGAATGCTTCAACCTGCGCGCTGCGTAGCGCGTCGTCACGCGCTAGTTCGAGAAGACGGTCGACGACGGCTTTGCCTAGATCGTCGTAATTGAGTCGAGTCGCGCGCTTGCCTGCACGTGCGGGGAGCGATGCCTCCGCGTCGGCGAGGGAAACAGGTTCGATGGACCTGATAGCGATGATGGTGTTTCGGCCGCGTCGGCCGCGTTGTTCGACCTCGATACGTCCGAGATCCTCCAACAGCTTTACCGCTTCGGCGGAACGAACGGAGTTCAGGCCGGCGTCCGAGGCAACTTGCCTGAGTTTGCCCTCGAATACATCATTCTGTGCAGCGTCGTTCAAATGGGATAACAGACGACTAGCGAGTTCGTGAAGGTTGGTGCGAGCCACGGTCAGCCTTTGGTGGAAGAGAAGGGGTTGCTTTTGCAATCATCTTATATGCAATGAAATCCGAGTCGCGCAAAAATCAATGCAAACCGCGACCATGGCCGCGAGTAAAGCGATGGAGTTAAGACTTGTGAATATGCGCTCGACTTCTTAGTAGTCGATAACGTGAAGCGAGCGCGCGAGGTCAGCAATGGCATTGGCTGGAAACCTTCGATGGCCTCCGAGGGTCACCAGATGCGGAAGCTTCCCCTCTTTCGCCCAACGAGCGACGGTCTTCGGGGAGACACGCAGGATCTTGGCGACCTCACCGGTCGTTATATAGGGCTCCTCGCGGAGGGCTCCGTTCAGCTGTGCTGTTCCCACTAGGGGTTCTCCCTCGTTCGTTGCCGATTGGTCGGTCTTTGTCCTATCGACCGAAGTGAGGGGATACCTGAGCGGACTCTTCGTCCTATTTGGGAGGTGGGAATCTTTGGGTCAGTAGCGCTGGATGAGGGAGGTTATCCGAGCTTTGAGCTGCTGTGGGCACTCGTGGCTGCCGCGGAGGCGGGCCACCACGGTCGTGATCTCTCGCTCGAGGCCCACCCGCTCGTAGCAGGGACGGCATTCCTCGAGGTGGACCCTGATCTCGACCCGCTCGTCGTCGGAGAGGACCTCTCCGTCGAGGTAGAGGTAGGCGCGCTCCAGCGCCTCCTGGCACTCATGCTTCACGATGTGCGCCCATCCGTGTCCCCCTGAGACTTCCCATCATCTTGGCCCTCCGGCCCCTTCTTCGGACCTTTGACGATTCCTCGTTCCTTGGCTAACTCCCACAACCGCTTCTGGAGCGCTTTTCTTCCCCGGTGGAGGCGAGACATGACGGTCCCCATGGGGACCTGCATGATGTCTGCCATCTCGGCATAGGTGAACCCCTCCACATCCGACAGCACGACGGCCAACCGGAACTGCTCGGGAAGGTCTTCGATGGCCTCGGTGATGTCGGAATCGACCAGAGAGTCGAGGACTATGTTCTCGGGCGTCGCCTCGAACTGAGGATCGTGATTCTTGAGCTCTTGATAGAGATCGAACTCTTCCACCTCGTCCGAGGACACCTTTTGAGGCTCTCGCTGTCGCTTCCGATACGTATTGATGTAGGCGTTGGTCATGATCCTGAAGAGCCACGCCTTGAGATTCGTACCGGGCTCGAAGCGGTCGAACGCGCGGTAAGCCCGCAGCATCGTGTCTTGCACCAGATCCTCCGCATCTGCGGGATTGCGCGTCATCCTCAAGGCGGCCCCGTAGAGGGAATCAAGCATGGGGAGGGCATCGGTCTGGAATCGAAGCTTGTCTGCTTCCGAGAGCGAGACCGGCGAGGCGTCAGGCACTTGACTTCGTCCCTCCTAGGCCTTTCAGCATCCCGGAATCAAAGGTGAACATCAGTTCCTTCTGCAGGTTGTGGGTTGCGAGTGCGATCTCCAAGAGGTTGTCCAGCAGCTCCTCGAAGGAAACGCCGGTCGGCTCCCATAGATAAAAGGAGAGGGAGCCGGGCACCGTATTTATCTCCATCACCCAGGTCTCTCCAGTGTCCTCTTTAACGAAGGAGTCGATGCGAGCAACACCCGCCGCATCGACGGCGCGGAAAGCCTCCACCGCATTGTCTTGAACCTGCTTCGTCAGAGCCTCAGATATGGGGGCGGGGATACGCCGGTCGAGCGAGGCCATCCCCTGTTCTCCCTTGCCCCCGGACGTCTCGGCCCCCCCCTTGCTTCCTCTCATGTACTTGTCGTCGAAGGTCAGGAACTCCTCCCACGCGACCGGTTGCTCGCACACCGAGGGCCGGGGCTCGAACCCGGGGCCCCCGAGAACCGAGCAATTGACCTCGACGCATCCCTCCATCGCCCTCTCCACCAGGATCCTGCGGTCGTACGCGCGCGGCCACCTCCAACGCATCGGTGAGGGTCTGCCGGTCGGTCGCCTTTCCGATCCCGACGCTCGAGCCGAGCCGGGCGGGTTTCACGAACGCGGGGTATCCGATCCCCCGTTCCACCTCGTCCAGGACGGGGGCCGGGTCCACGTCGAGACGGCCCGAGTCCACCATCACGTGAGGGACGACCGGGAGCCCGGCCTCCTTGAACGCGGCCTTCATGACCGCCTTGTCCATACCAGCGGCGGAGCCCACGACGCCGGAACACGTATAGGGGACGTCCGCGAGCTCGAGCAATCCCTGGAGCGTGCCGTCTTCGCCATAGGTGCCGTGAATCATCGGAACCACCACGTCGAGCTCGATCCGCCGTGACCCTTTGAGCCGCCCGCCGGGAACGAGCAGGCCTTGGTAGCCGGTCGACGGAGGGATGAAGCCCTCCTCGCCCACCTCGGACCATCGTTCGTCTTTATAGACCTGCAGGTCGTTCAACCCGGGCGAGGTCAGCCAGCGGCCCTCGCGGGTTATGTAGATCGGCACCACCGTGTGGCGCTCCCCCAATACGGCCATGACCTGGTGGGCGGACACGATCGATACGTCGTGCTCCACCGACCGCCCGCCGAAGATCACTCCTATGGTCAACCTGTTCATGGTGGTGAAGTCTAAAGGGGGCCCGCGCCGGCCGGGGGTGAGCTAGTTCTCGTACTGATCGGGCAGGTCGTTCTCGAACAAGACGACGTCCCCCGGCCGCAGGAGTGTCGCGAGCTCTTTCTGCGCCTCGTCCAGCGAATCGACGGTCACCACCCTGGCGACCCCGGATCTGGCTGCCCCGGCCGCGATCGCCGCGCGGTTGAGCCGGGCAACGACGATCAGAGTGTCCGCAACGGCTCCCGCTCGCTCTCCGAAGGCTTCGTTCGCCTCTTGCTGGAGGGGGCCGAGTTCGACGATGCCCGGCGTCACGACGATCCTGTTCTTGCCCGGCATCGACTCGAGAACCTCGAGCGCCGCTGCTGCCCCGTCTGGATTCGAGTTATAGGCGTCGTCAATGACCGTCACCCCGCCCGTCCCGTCGATGATCTGCAGGCGGTGGTCGACCGGCCGCATCGATCCGATCGGGGACGCGAGCTCACTCAGGGCGCGTCCCGACGTCACCGCCACCGCGGTCGCGGCGAGGACGTGGCCGAGCGCATGCCTGCCGAGGAGTCGCGTCGCGACACGTAGCTCCTCGCCGCTCCTCGAGTCGACGATGGTCAGGGTCGTGCCCCGGGGGTTGAGATCCACCCCCCTCGCCGTGATGTCGGGGGAACCCTCCTTCTGAAGGCCGTATCGGACCACCGGAACGTGTGGTGTGCGATCCGCGAGAGCGCGCACCTCCGGGTCGTCCACGTTCATCACGGCGGTTCCCTCGCTGGGGAGCGACTCGATCAACTCGTACTTGCCACGGCGGATCGCGTCCATCGAACCGAAACGCTCGAGATGCGCGGGACCGATAGCCGTGAGAACCCCGATCCGTGGCCGCACGAAGCTGCACAGTTCGGCGATCTCGCCGGTGCCGTAAGCACCCATCTCGACGACGAAGTACCGATGCTCGCGCTCCAGGTTCTCGTTGATGGTGCGCGCAACCCCGAGGGGGGTGTTGAAGGAGCCGGGCGTGGCGAGCACCTCTCCGCTCGACCCGACAAGACGTTCGATCGCAAACTTGGTCGACGTCTTCCCGAATGAACCCGTAACGCCGATCACGAGGGGGCCGACGTCCTCCAGCTTCGACCGAGCCGCGCTCATGAAGCGGCCGTTGATCGCGGACTGGACGGGCGCCATCAACTGGTCGGCCAGCACCAGCACCCTCGGAGTGCCGAAAAAGACGAGGGCGGTCATCACCACCCAGGTCAGAACGTCCGCCGGCCAGCCGCCGAGGAAGAGATGCGCCACGCCCGGGACGACGAGCACCGCGAGGACGCTGATGATCGTCGCAGTGATCAGGATGCGCCACGCGCGCCCGGTCATCACCAAAGCCTTCTTGGCCGTCGGCTTGGTGAGGAAGCGCGATCGTTCCCTGTTAGCTCGACACCACTCGAGGAAACGAGACGCGCTTGTAGCCTTCCAACTGGAAGACGTGCAGCGCTCGTCGCAGGCGGATGAACTGCAGGATCCCGAACAGAGGGATCAGGACGTAGACGATCGTGCGTAACAGGATCGAGTATCCCCAGAACGGATCCGAGAAGTTCATTGCGTCCCGTCTCCGAAGAAATGCCGGACGATCTGACAGAAGCGCTGCTGCTCGTCGAGGTATGCGAAGTGTCCGGCCCCCTCGAACAGGACCAAACCTGCATCCGGGATCAAGCTGTCCATCCGCCGCGCGTGCGCGACCGGCACGGCGTCATCCTCCGTCCCCCACACCAGCAGGGTCGAGGCTTCGACCTCCGGCAACAGGTGCCCCAGGTCTTCCTGGACCACGCGGACGAGGATCGGTCGAAGTGGCCCCGCATCCCGATAGTCCTTGGATGCGATGCGGGCGTTGATCGAGCTGCGCAGCCTCTGGCCGGGACGGCCGAAGGCACCCACCCCGCGGGCGAACCTGGACACAACACGCTTGGCGCGAACCTTCATCGAGGGTGCGCTGCGCAGGCCCGGCGACCCAACGAGGACCAGCTTGTCGACCGCGTCTTTGTGGGTCGCGGCGAGGTACATCGATGTCTTCGCTCCATAGGAGTGACCCACGAAGTGCGCTCGATCGATGTTCAGTGACCGGAGGACATCGAAGACGTACTCCGCGTAATCGGGCGTGCCCCACACCCCCTCCGGAAGGGGCGCCTCGCCGAACCCGGGAAGGTCGAGGGCGACCACCCGGAAATCCCTCTCGAGGCACCCGATGACCGGCATCATCGATTCGATCCGCCCGCCCCACCCGTGAAGGACGACGACCGGGGGGGCCGGACCCTACGTCGAGGATGCGGGTCTTCTGCCCGTGCACCTCGACGAGGTCATAGGACGGGGGGATGTCTTACCTCTTCCTCAGCGGCGAGGTGGGCGGCGCGACCGGCGGTGCCGCCGTGCCTTCGGATTCTTCCGTCGCCTCGGCTGGGGAGGGGGTGCGGGTCGAGGCCGCTCGGCTTGGGCCGTCCTGACGGCGGCGACCACCTCTTCGGTCTCGCTGGCGTCCGAGGCCCCCGCTCCCAGCAGCAACTGAAGGAGGACCGAGCGCTCGAATTCCTCGATCGACTCCGAGACCTTCTGGCGATTGCCTTGGGGGGTGACCCATTCGGCGATGATCAACTCTGAGTGGGGCACGGCCACTTTCAGCGGCGTGGAGCCCACCTTTCCCTGCCACACGATGTCCTGCGCTTCCATGACCTCACCTCGTGGATCGTCCGATGGCGCCCGGGAGGCCGCCTCATGAAAGGGGGCGCCCCAAGGGCGCCCCTCTCAGCGTGTTCTTGGAGTGTCCGGGTCATTGTAGTGCGCCCGGGCCCGCCGTCCGGTGCTTCAGGCGCAACAGGCGGCCCCATCCGCCTGCGCGCCCCCCGTGCAGCACGAAGCATCCTGCTGAGGAGCGTCCGCCAGCACCGTGTAGACCTCCCACGGGGCACCACTCGGGTCGTGCACCCACACCTTGTCCTGTACCGCGTAGCAGCAGGAGACCTCGTTCTGCTCCCTGGTCTCGAGCCCCTCGTCGCTCAAGCGCCGGGTCGCGGCCGTCACCTCGCCGGTGGACTCCACCTCGACCCCGAGATGGTTCAGCGACCCGCCGTGACCGGGGTTCTCGATCAGCACCAGCTTAAGGGCCGGTTCGGTGAGGGCGAAATTGGCGTACCCGGGCCGCCGCTTGGCCGGATCCGCTCCGAACAACTTCGAGTAGAACCCCACCGCCTCGTCCACGTCCTCCACGTTCAACGCCAGCTGCACCCGTGACATATAGCCCCTCCTGTTCTGGGCGCTCGTCGAGACGACCGCCTCCTGTTTCTGGGCGCTCGTCGAGACGACCGCCTCCTGTTGAGCATCGGGACGGGGGACGTGATCTCCGTGACCCCCATCGTATCGACGCTCATCTATATCGGACGGGTTCGATACTTGCACATGATATCGATGTCTGTCAATATACGCACTATGAAAACCCTGCAGATCGTCGACGATTGCTGCCCCCCACTCCTGGGCTCGCCCCTGGATGCAGACGGGGCCGAGATGCTGGCGGGAGCCTTCAGGGTCCTGGGCGACCCTGGCCGGCTACGCCTTCTGAGCATGATCGGAGCTCACGCGGGGGGCGAGGTCTGCGCTTGCGAGCTGGTCGAGCCGATGGGCTTGAGCCAGCCCACGGTCAGCCACCACCTCAAGGTCCTCCACGACGCCGGCCTGCTGGAGCGCGAGAAGCGGGGGACCTGGGTCTTCTACCGCGTTTCTCCCCAGCCGCTAGAAGCGCTCCGCACCGCCCTTGTCAGCACCGCATCGGTCGCGACCGTCCCGGGATAGGCGAGGAGGCACCCGCCCCTAACGCGCTTCTAGCTTAGGCGGGCTGTGAGCCGGGATCCTCGGTGGGAGCCGGCTTGCCCGATCGGCTGCGCGCGCGGCCTTCGAGCTTCTTGAGGTGATCGGTGACGCCTAGGACACGGGCGCGCAATGCCTCTTCGGTCTCCTGGAGCCGACGTATGCGCGTTTGCAACTCGAGAGCCCTATTCTCGGATCGACCCGTGGCGTCGGCGATCACGTTCCTGGCCTCGCGCTGCCCGTCGGCGCGGATCTCTTTCGCGTCTCGCTCCGCCTCGCGCCGTATGACAACCCCTTCGGCGGTCGCGTTGTGTTTGGTGCGCTCTGCATCCGCATGGAGCCGGTCGACCTCGGCTTGCGCATCCGCTTTCAGCGCGTCGGACGTCTTCCGGGCTTCCTTCTCGATTCTCTCGGCTTCCTTCTGGGCCTGGGCTAGCGTGCGCTCGGCCTCTTGCAGGAGTGTGCTCGCTTCCAGCCGAGCCGTGTTCCTCAGTTCCTCGGCCGCCTCATGGGAGTCGTGCAACAACGCGCCGATCTCCCTTCCCACACCTAATAGCGGTTGCCGGACCTTGACCTCTGCGATATCGATCTCGCGCAACAGGGCCCGTAAACGCTCGGCGATGGCGTGCAAGAACGCATCGACGTGCATCTTCTCGTAGCCGTACTCCTGCTCCGGAAAAGTGGCGGACTCCACGTCCTCCGGAGTGAGGGCGTCTAGGTCGGCTGACTCCTCGACCACGCGCATCGGATCAGCCGCCGACGGATTCTTCGATCGTTAGCTCCGTTGGTTCCGTCGTCTCGGCAGGAGTTCCGAGAACCTTGATCTCCGCGCTCATCGCTTCGAGCTGTTCGCCCAACGCGGTCAGACGCAGCCTTACCTGCTTTTCTCTGTCTTCGAGCTGCGCTACGCGCTCGTCCGCCTCTTGTATCCGGCGCGCCTTGTCCTCCTCGGCCGCTTGTCGGGTATTGCGAGCGTCCGTATCGGCCTCGGCGCGGACCCGCGTGCCCTCGTCCGTTGCCTCCTGTTGAGTCCGCTCCGAGTAAGCATCCGCATCCTCGCGCGTCTTCCGGGCGTACTCGTCGGCTTGTGTGCGGGTGTCGAGGGAGTATGCATCGGCTTCCTCCCGGACCTTCTTGGTGTCCGCCGCGGCAACCTCGCGCTCCTGAGACGCTTCTGCCTGAGCGCGCTCAACGATCTCGTCGGCATTGTCCTTGGCATCCTGCAACAGGCGACCGATTCGATCGCCCAAGCTGAGGTGGGCGTTCTCGGCCTCCTCCTGCAGCTCGGTGACCCTCCGAGCGATGTCATCCAAGAACGCATGGACCTCGTCCTTGTCATAACCGCGCAGGGTGGATGAGAAGGACGCTCCACTGATCACATCGGGCGTTACTTCGACTGACATCGAACCACCTCCCGGGCGTCCGCGGAGTCTCCCTTTTGTCCCCGAGACTGTCAATTTGGGCCCGGACTGGAAGGGGTTACCAGGCCAAGGACCCACCGGACCATGGCCGAAAAGAAAGAGGGCCGCCTCCTAGGCGGCCCCCTCCCTTCACGCGCGTCCAGCTATGGCAGTTGCCTGCTGGTGGTGATCACCGAGGCGCTGTTGGCCCTCGAGTTGTTCGGGAACAACACGAGGATCGACGGGTCGGTGTCCCCCGCCGAATTCGTCCTCTCCACGCTTACCGCGTCCGGTGCCGTGCAGTCGTTGTCGGTCCAGAACCCTCCGCAGACCTGCGGACGGATACGTAGCGCCGGGTTCGTGGCTCGGAGCTGAGCCGTGTAGGTGCCGGTCTCGGAATCGAAGTCGCCCGCGTCGTCACAGATCTGCGATGCGGCGTCGCCGGAGAAGCGACCCGTGCACGCCGTAACCATGTAGCTCAGGTTCGGTTTCGCGTTGGTAAGGCCGATCGCCCGGGCGTCGACCACGACCCCCGTCACGTTCGTGTTGTAGTTGCTGTAGTCGGGGAAGTATTCCTCCGCGCACTCTGCGAACGGATCCGCGAGCGCAAGGTCGAAGAGACAGGTGAGGCCGTTGCCTGGAATCTTCACGGCCATGTAATCGGCCTGGAGCTCCTGGTCGGCGAACACTCCGTCGGCGCCCGAGTCGATCAACACGTCAACCTCGAGGCTCTCCGTGGTGTTGTGCAATCCCTCGGTGCGAACCCCGAACTCGATCGGCTCCTCGGGAACATCGGTCGACGTGAGGAAGTCGATCCAGGAGATCCCGGCGAGCGCGTCGGTTCCTCGAGGGTGTCTCCTCGGAGTGCCGTCGATGTTGGCTCCGGTGAACGATCGAGCCCCGATGTGAGTTACGTCCTCTTCACCGAAGCTGTTGACCTCGTCCTCGCCTCCGAGCAGGTACATGTCAGCGTGCGAGACCCCGACTCCGGCGTTCTGAACCCTGAATGAATCGCTGCCCGAAGTCAGATCGAGGCTGTCCGTGCTCACCGACGAATCGCTGGCGGCCAGCGGCGCCACGTGCCACGGAACGTTCAGCGTGTCTGGCTGTGCACCCAGCTGGCGCACCTGGATGTAGCCGTCGACGTTCGGGTGGAAGAAGTACCACCCGAATTCCTGCTCTAGTTCCGAGACCACGCTCGGGTCAAGCTGCAACCTGACGCGCACCTGGCGCGTGCCTCCCGGAGGGAGCGTGAAGCTCACGACATCCTGGAAGGGGGACCCACCGCTCGACACCGAGACGTCCGCGATGGCGGGATCGAAGTCCGAGTAGTGGTTCTTGGAACGAGCGTCGTACGAGCGCGTGCTACCACTCATGTTCTCTACCTTGAAGCTGCGGTTGATCGTCCGGCTCCCCGACGCGAACCGGAGTCCGTAGGACAGGCTCGACGGGTAAGCGACCGACTTGGCCGTGGCGGATTGGAAGGCCCGCACGCGCCCAGCCCCCATCACCGTTGCAGGCACCGGTTCACTGCCGTCGTTGTTCTTCATGCCCCGGAACGCTTGGTTCATCAACAGCGCCTTGATCTTGGCCGGACTCGCGTTGGGGTGGATCTGGCGGAGCAGTGTCGCTACGCCAGAGATGTGCGGTGCCGCCATGGAGGTACCCGACAGAACCGAAGCTCCATCGCCCGTTCCCACGCCCGCGGAAGTGATGTCGGAACCCGGGGCAGAGATATCGGGCTTGAGATCGTTAGTCAGTCGCGCCGGACCCTCGGAGCTGAAGTCCGACATCCTGTCTTCGAAACCAGGAATGACTTGAGTCTCGGCGTTGATCGTGACGTTCAGATCGCCGGTGTTGTACGAGCCTGGAGCATTGGGACTCGCGGCATCGCCCAGTGCTTCACCGTCGGCGCCGCTCACCATCACCGCGGGGATGTTGATCTGGTCGACGAACTCACCGGGACCGAGGGCGAACGGCGAACCTCCGAAACCCGACCACAAGATCACGCCAATGGCGCCGGCCTGCTGGGCCCGGAAGACCTTGGTGGTGCCGTCGCAGTCACCTTCGCCCGTGGACCCCTTGAACACCAGGACCAATTGTCCCGCGAAGGGGTTGCCAGGAGGCGTCGTGTCGCACAGTTGACGATCGGCTGCCGACGGCTGGCCACTGGGCGACGACGGTGGATCGACGGCCCGAGCATCGAAGACATCGTCCGTGATGTCGGAGGTGATCTCGGCCGACCAATCCTGGTGGACGATGATCCCCTGCTCGGGAAGCGTCGTACCCGGAGGGGTGTTGACCTCGAGGGTTTGAGCGACGAACTGGTCGATCGATGACGCCACCGAAACGACTCCCGGCGCCGCAGCGGGCGTGCCGAGGGTGTAAGCGGAACCCCCCGCCGGCTGGTTGCCCTCGTTGCCTGCGGAGGCCACGAATACCGTGCCCAGGTTGACTACTCGTTGGGCTGCCCTCGCCTCGACAGAGTTGAGGGTGCCGTAGGTGACCCCTCCGGAGAACTGCAGGACGTCGACCGCATCTGAGATGTTGCCGTCCTCGTTCGGGTCGACCGCCCGCTCGTAGGCGGCCACTAGGACGTCGTCCGTCGAGTTGCCCACGTCCCATACCCGATATGCGTAGAGCTTGGCGGCGGGGGCAACTCCCGCGCCGACCTCAGGTATTCCCTTGCCGCAGCACGTGCCTGCTACGTGGGTGCCATGTCCATCGAAGTCCAGTGGGTCCTCGTCCGGACGAGGCGTGTCGTTGCTGGTGTCCTCGTCGACAACGTCGTAGTCCTCGCCGACAAAGTCGTAGCCCCCGATGACCTTCGCGGTTGGGAAGGTGCCCTCCTCGATGAAGGTGGGATTGTTGTTCTCGTACGCCTGGACGGTGCCGGGGCCGCCGAAGTCGGCGTGCGTGTAGTCGATGCCCGTGTCCACGACTGCTACGCGCATCCCCTGACCCCTGACGCCGAGGTCGTTCCAAACTCTCGGAGCGCCGATGAACGGGACACTCGACGCGTTGGTCTTCTTCACGATTCCCACAGGCTGCACCGAAGCGACGTCGGATCGACGGGCGACGGCGGCCGCGTTCGCGGCACTCAGCCGGGCCGAGAAGGCGTTGATGAGTCTCGAGTAGCGGAACACCACCCGGCCCCCTCGAGCCTCAACATCCGCGATGGCGGCTGCCTGGGAGCTACGCACCTGGCTCGTCACGCTCTGCTGGGCGCTGCTCGAGAGACCTGGGCTGGCACTCACTCGCTGAGCGAGTGAGTCTTCCTTCATGACCACGTAGTAGCGGCCGACCCGGCTCCGCATCGCCGCAGCCGGGACGAAGTCGGCGGGGACTTGCGCCTCGCGCCTGCTGATGCGTCTCTGCTGGGAACCCCCCTCGGCTCCAACCGCCCCTGACAGGCCCGACAGTGCCAGCGCCATCACGACCACAACTGCCCCGAACACGCGCATTCTCATAGAACAAGACCCCCTCTAGATCGCTCCCAACGACGCGCCCCTCACGAACGCGAGCCCTATATGACCACTACCCGAGAATGTCGGCAAATGGCCTGAAAATAGAGTCGATTTCCTGGGACCCCCGGTTCGCACTCGGGCCGAAACTATTCGAACCTGAAACGAGTGGCGTTCTCCGTGAAGCTCGTCCACGCCAGCACCCGGCGGGGGCGAAGGACCGACACCCCTTTCGCGTAGAGGCTCGGATCGAGGCGCCCGTACTGCGGATACTTAGCGAACGACTCGTCGGCGAGGCGTTGGGCCTGCTCCTTGGAAGGCTTCTCGATCTCGACCTTGCCCTCGACGATGATCGCCTCCTGACCGTCACCGATATGCACGGTGAGATGAGGGTTCTGGGTGATGTTCCGGAAGTGGACCGTCTCCGGGCTGCCCCCGTAATACAGCCCCCCATCGAGCCACATGCCGTCACGGGGGATGACGTGGGGCCGCCCGTCGGGCCGGGTGCTCGCGATCCAGTACACGGTCGCGCTCTCGAGTTTCTCCTCGACATCCCGCCACACGAGGCGTTCCGTCGGGTTCCCGTACTCGGGCGGGAAGTCGGGCTTCTCGACGACCGGCTCGGTCACGGTTGACCTCCTCTTGGGTCGGTTCGGTATCGCCGACGATCTTAGATCCGAGGCTCGAGCCTGCTTTCGAGCGCGTCCGGACCCCACATCGACGACCGTTGAAACATGATTCAGGTTGAAACATGATTCAGTAGGGCGATGGCCGAGAAGAAGACGCTCTCCCAGGTTCATCCGAAGACGAGAAGCGAGTGGCGACGCTGGCTACAACGCAACCACGCGAAGTCGAAGGGTGTGTACCTGGTCACGTACAAGAAGGCGACCGGCAAACCCCGGGTGGAATATGCAGACGCAGTCGAGGAAGGCCTCTGCTTCGGTTGGGTCGACAGCAATTCGAAGACGCTCGACAAGGATCGATCGGCGCTGATGTTCACGCCGCGGAATCCCAAGAGCGCGTGGTCCAGAACGAACAAGGAACGGATCCAGCGACTCACCGAGGAAGGCCTGATGGAGGAGCCGGGATTGCGGTCCGTCGCCGTCGCCAAGGCTTCGGGAGCGTGGAACGCGCTCGACTCGGCCGAGGCTCTCATTGTCCCGCCCGATCTCGAAAAGGCTCTCGGGCGGAACAAGAAAGCCAAGCAGCATTTCGACGCCTTCCCGCCGTCCGCCAAGAAACAGATCTTATGGTGGATCGAGAGCGCGAAGCGAGACGAAACGAGGCAGAGAAGGGTGTCGGAGACTGTGCGCTTGGCTGCTCAGAACGTCCGGGCCAACCAGTAACGTCGGGACATGACCGACTACGGACACGAGCTGGAGTTCGGCGTGTTCATCACGCCGGCCGCTGAAGCGTTCGACTCCGTGATCGCGCTCACGACCCTCGCGGACCGGTCGGGACTGGACCTCGTGACCTTCCAGGACCACCCGTATCAAACCCGGTTCCTCGACACGTGGACGCTGCTGTCGTACCTGGCCGCGCGGACGACCATCGTCCGCCTCGCCCCCAACGTCCTCAACCTCCCTCTTCGTCAGCCGGCGGTGGTGGCGCGTTCCGTGGCGAGCCTCGACATCCTGAGCGGCGGGCGAGCGGAGCTCGGCATCGGGGCCGGCGCCTTCTGGGAAGCGATCGAGAAGATGGGTGGGACGCGCCTGACCGGCAGGCAAAGCGTGGATGCCCTCGGTGAGGCGATCGACGTGATCCGAGCACTGTGGGACGTCGACGGCTCGGGTCCGGCGACCGTGAGCGGTTCCTACCACCGTCTACAGAAGGCGGGCCGGGGACCGAAACCTGTCCATGACATCGGCATCTGGGTCGGTGCCTACAAGCCCCGGATGTTGGACCTCGTCGGACGCAAAGCCGACGGTTGGTTGCCGAGCCTCTCCTACCTAAAGCCCGGAGATCTCGCCGCCGGTAACGAGGCGATCGACGAAGCCGCGGAGGACGAGGGCCGCGACCCATCCGAGATCCGCAGACTTCTGAACGTCTCCGGCTCCTTCGAGGGTTCCGCGGATGGTCTCCTCGAGGGGCCCCCGGAAAGTTGGATCGAGGAACTGTCGGCGCTGGCGCTAGAGGATGGCATCGGGACCTTCATCCTGATGACGGACGACGCGAATCTCATGCAGACCTTCGCCGCGGAGGTGGTTCCCGCCGTCCGCGAGCGAGTCGCCGAAGAACGGGATCGGGGGGGCCCCGGTGGAGTGTCGGAAGGTGACATTGGGCGCGTGGAGAGTGATGCGGACGAGCCGGCTCTCGCTACGAGGCCGGATGGGGACCTAGCCTCGGCGGGCGCGTCGACATCAGACGGCCTGGGGATCACACCTACGCCGGACGACGGCAAGCGACTCACGGACACCCCACCGTGGGATGAATCCACTCGTCCCCATCGGAAGCCGACCGACGGCGAGGTGACCTACACCGAGCGCGGTCGGATGGTTGGGCGCCATCTGATCGAGGTGCACGACATGTTGCGAACCGAGTTGGGTGAGTTGCGGGATCTCGTGGCGAAGGTTCGCCAAGGCGCGTTGACCGCCGGAGCCGCGCGCTCCTCGCTGAACGACATGGCCCTGCGCCAGAACAATTGGACGTTGGGAGCGTTCTGCTCCCGCTACTGCAACATCGTCGGGCAACACCATGGCGCGGAGGACTTCGCGGTCTTCCCACACCTCGTGAGCAGCGACCCCGACCTCGAGCAAGTGATCCAGCGTCTGACGGACGAACATCTGGCGATTCACGACGCGATCCAGAAGGTGGACGCCGCGCTCATCGAGCACATCAACCACCCGGACGACTTCGACGCCCTGCAGACCGCGATCGACTTCCTGGCCGACGCGCTCCTATCGCATCTCTCCTACGAGGAGCACGAGATCGTCGAGCCGCTCGCGCGCCACGGCTTCTATGAGGGCCAGATGGACAGATCGTGACCGTCGCCGTCCGAGTGTTCGCATTCTCCGTGCTACCGCTGCTGCTCGCCGCCCTTCATGTGCGACTCTCACCTGACGTGCAGAGCCGCCTGGAAAAATTGGAGGTGTATCTCATCTACATGTTCTTCCTCGGGGTCGGCGCAAGTGGACTCAGCGGTTTCTTCGGTCATGTCTTTACACCCGATGTAGTCGCGGAATCGATCGATTGGGCGAAGGGCAGTCCCTTTCAACAGGAGATGGGGTTCGCCAATCTGGCGGTGGGAATCCTGGGACTGGTCTCCGCAGGGAGAAGAGACGGCTTCCGAGAGGCGACTGTGTTGGCGGTTGCAGTGCTAGGGGTAGGCACGTCTGTGGTCCACGTGATCGACATCGTCGAGTCGTCTAATCTCGCGCCGGGGAACTCAGTGCAGATCGTGGGGAATCTATTGAAGCCGGCTCTACTGATCCCTCTGCTTCTGATGAGTCGGGCCGCCGAGGTTGCGGGCGGCGCAGGGCCTGCCTTCGACGAGTGGCGGATGTCGGTGATCGGCCCTGCGGGGATGGCGACCGGCGTCGTTGGGGTGGGATTCGGGATCGGGTTCGCGCTCGACATGCCGGCGATGGTGACGTCTGTGGCCGCACTCTTAGCGGCGATGCTCACGGCATGGACCGCGAGTGGTTCCTTCGGAGCTCGTAGTAACCGGCCACCGGACGGCAAGGCTATGTCTAGCTGAACCCGACCAACCTCTGTCTCATTCACTCGAGCACAAGAAAAGGCCCTCCGAAGAGGGCCTTCCTGGTTGCAGGGGCGGGATTTGAACCCGCGACCTCCGGGTTATGAGCCCGGCGAGCTACCAGACTGCTCCACCCTGCCCCCCGAACATACCAACCCGGGAAGCTCCCCTCTACCGGGCCCCCCAAGGATTCGTGGCCCTCCCGCGTAGGCTGATTTCCATGCACTGGCTTGGGCTT
Organism: uncultured Actinomycetes bacterium; assembly: GCA_963777015.1. Taxonomy (GTDB): domain Bacteria; phylum Actinomycetota; class CADDZG01; order CADDZG01; family WHSQ01; genus JACCXF01. Next base: position 150,525 of record CAVZOQ010000002.1, on the reverse strand, counting down.
CTGTGCCTCCTGGGCGCGGCTGGCATCGTCTTCCGCTGGTATCAGAGGCGGGTCGACTCCCTCGGTCGACGCCGGGAGTTCCCGTGGATCTCGATGGTCGCCCTGGTCCTCGTCGGGCTCGGGCTCTTCGCTCCCCTCGTTCTGAGGTTGTGGCTCCAGGGCCGTCTGAACGCCGCAGCCTCAAGGGTCATCGGGATCGAGGTCGAGGTCGAGTGCCAGAGCTTCGGTAGCGCCTTCGTCGACGCCGGAGCGGAGTTCGGGTACGTCGCGTTCGGTCCCGACGGCGTCCCCGAGCGCAAGACGCTCATCAAACGGGACCAGTGTCGCGACCTCTCCGCCTATCTGAGATCGGACAAGGAGTCTCCGAGCACCGAGCAGATCATCGCCGTGCACACGCTCACACACGAGGCCATGCACATGAGCGGCATCACCAATGAGGCGGAGACGGAATGCGCGGCCGTCCAGAGGGATGCGGATATGGCACGCGCTCTCGGTGCGTCTCCGGAGGCGGCCGAGCGCCTCGCGAACACCTACTGGACCGAGCACTACCCGCACATGACGTCGGAGTACAGGTCGCCGGATTGCCCGGGGCCCACCCACTCCTGAGCCGCGCGACCTACTGGGAGAGGTCGTTGGCCTGCTGCAGGAGACGGCCGAGACGTTCGACCAGGCGGCCGTAGGTCTCGAAGTCGCCGTCCGCGAGAGCCTCCTGCGCCTGGTCGTAGACGCGACCCGCCTCGTTCACGATCCGCTCGAGCTCGCCCTGGCTCCCGGTCGCTGGCTGGTCATCCGGTCCCTGACCGGGTTGCTCCGGAGGAGTGGGTGCCTCCGGCGGTTCCGGTGCGTCGAGGTCGAACAGTTGTGTGAGCGCCTCTTCGAACGAGACTTCGAACGCGACGTCCTCCCCTTGGACGACCGCGACGCGCTTGAGTTCCGGGATCCCTCCGTCCTCGGCTGTAACGAAGATCGGCTGGATGTACAACAACGAGTCCTCGAGAGGCAAGATCACGAGCGCCCCGAAGTCGACGTTCGATCCGCGCTGACGCAACAGAGAGAGCGTTTGAGATATCTCGACGTCCTGGTTGATGAGGTTGTCGATCTGGATGGGGCCGGCGATCTGTCGCGAACGAGGGAACTGCAAGTTCACGAGCTCGCCGTAGTTCTCGGGATCGGAACGCGCCACCATCAGCGAGATCATGTTGTTGCGCGCCCTGGGCGTGAACGGCTGGGTCAACACGAACTCCTGCTCGGCCTCGCCGGGCAACTGGAACAACAGGTATTTGGGCTGCATCAGTTCCTCGACGGCCACCGCCTGCGTTCCCTCATGCTGCGCGTTCCGGGGGATCGACCAGGCATCGTCCTTCGCGTAGAAGTCCTGCGGATCGGTGATGTGATAGGTGAGGTAGACCTCCGACTGCATCTTGAAGAGGTCCTCTGGGTACCGGAAGTGTGCTTGCAGATCCTCGCTGGGTTCCTCGGCATTGAAGAGATCCGGGAACGCCTTACTCCATGCCTCGATCAACGGATCCTCGTCGTCCACGATGTGGAAGTCCATCGTGCCCTCGTACGCGTCCACGACGACCTTCACCGAGTTACGGATGTAGTTCACGCTCCCGCTGAGCGCACCCTCCTGAATGCTCCCGACGATCTGCGTGGCGTCGAATCGCTGACCGTAGGGGTACCAGGGGCTGGACGTGTACGCATCCAGGATCCACACGAGACGGCCATCGACGGCGGCGAGGTAGGGATCGGAGTCGAGCGACAGGAACGGCGCTGCACGCAAGACGCGGTCCCGCACATTCCGATAGATGAGGATCCTGGATTCATCCTCGATGAGGCTCGACAACACCAGGTTGGGATCGCCCTCACGCAATGCGAACGCGAACTTCCGCAAGAAACCCCCGATGTTTACGCCGCCCTGGCCCTCGTATTGCGTCCGCTCCGGGCCTGCAGCGGTGGGGAAATCGAGCTCCTCCTGACCGGAGTTCACGACCGAGTACTCGCTGGGCAAGAAGGCTTCTCCGAAGTAGAGACCGGGCTGTTCGACGTCGAGAGCGGCCGCCTCCTCGTCCACGTCCCCCGGCAAGTTCTTGACGATGAAGTCGGGTTGACCCGCCGTCGAGGTCTCGTTGGCGAGGCTCGCGACCAGTCCGTAACCGTGTGTGAATTGGAGGTGGAGGTTCGACCACGTCTGGGATTCCTCGGGGATGTCGTTCAACAGCAGCTCGCGCGGAGAGAGGAGCACCTGTCTCATCTCATCGCCGATCTCGTAGCGGTCGATGTCGACGTCGTCGAAGTGGTAATAGGGCTGCAGGGCTTGCAGTTGCGAGTATGCGAGTTGCAGTACCCCCGGATCCCACAACCTCACGTTCTGAAGGATGGCATCGTTGCTCGCGATGTCGTCTCCGTCGAGTGTGGCGTTCGCCTCGTACGGCTCCGATTCGACCTCGCTGATCCCGAACGCCTCGCGCGTTGCAGCGATGTTGCGCTCGATGAAGGGGGCTTCCCGCACCGGCTCCTGGGGGCCGACCGAGAAACGCTGCACCCACCACGGGAAGACGCCTCCGGCGAGGACCACAACGAGAAGCCACACTCCCACCGCGGCCGCCGGAAGGATCAAGCGGCGAACGCGGATGTTCACGAGGAAGAGAGCCGCCGAGATGATCGAGATGATGATGAGCAGGTTCAGGGCAAGCAGCTGGGCGTTTACGTCGGTGTAGCTGGCGCCCATGACCGCTCCTCTGCTGGAGAAGTTCAACTGGAAGCGCCCGAGCCAGTACGAGACCGCCTTGGTGAGGGCCAGCAGACCGAGGAGCACCGAGATGTGGGCCAAAGCCCCCGATGCGACGCCCGACCAGCCCGCATCCGGGCGGATCGTGCCGTAGAGGAAATGGGCGGCGATGGAGAGCAGCAACGACGCGATCAGCGCGAACCATATCCACGACACGATGTTGTCGAAGAACGGCAACTCGAAGAAGTAGAACCCGATGTCCTTGTGGAACTGAGGATCGGTCTCTCCGAAGTTCACGCGGTTGACCCAGAGCAGGAACGTTCGCCACGAGGAACTCGCGCCGAACCCCGCCAGCAAACCCACGAACAACGAGATGCCGAGCCGCATCCAGCGCGCGTACGGAAGGAGTCCCTGCCGGTAGCGTTCCATCGGATCCTCGCGGCCCACGACCTCGAACCTCGGGATCCGGTAGGAGGGGGCGATCCTGGATACGAGCAACAGGTTCACCCACAACAAGATGGCGACCAATCCCCCTACGAGCACGCCCAGAAGCAGCTGGGTTCCGATGCCCTTCCAGAGCACCGACTCGATCCCCACCTCCTGGAACCAGAGGAAGTCGGTGTAGAAGCGCGCCAGCGAGGTCGCGGTAAGAAGGAAGATCACGACCAGCGCGATGATGATCCCGCGCCTTCTTCGCGGGCCGCTCCTGAGAACCATGTCAATCAGGGTAGCGGTTTGGTTACTTAAGTGACTCCAGCACGTTTCTGATCCGTCCTACCAGGTCATCCGGATTGAAAGGTTTGCCTACGAAGGACACTCCTTCCCACTCCGGGGAGGAATCAAGGGCCATCCCGGTCAGGACGAATACGGGGATCGAACTCGTTTCGTCGGCTTCGCGCAGATGCCCTATGACCTGCTTGCCACCCATCCGGGGCATCATCTGGTCGAGGAGGATGACGTCGGGCAGAGAGCTGCGCGCCACCGCAAGCGCTTGCTCGCCATTCTCCGCGAACAGCACTTCGAACCCCTCATCTTCGAGAACGAACTGCAGGGTCAGGCGAACGCTCGGGTCATCCTCCGCGACGAGGATGACCGGCGGTCGGGCATTCAAGGAAGGAGCCCGTCGAGCGGTAGATCTTCGACCAGTGGCGAGAGGCTGGGGAGAGGGAGCTCGTCGATGGAACAGTCGACGAGGTTGTCGCAGCCATCATCTCCACCACCGCCACCGCCGGTTCCTCCACCACCACCGCCGCCGCCACCGGTACCTCCCGTGCCGCCCGTGCCGCCGGTGCCGCCCGTTCCAGTGGGGTCCGTAGAACCCGATCCCTGCGCGCTGGTGGTCGACGCGGTCGCCCCCGGGCCCCCGTTCGATCCGCCGGATGCGGCCAGTGGTCCGTTCGCCGCCGCACCGGCGTCGTCTCCGAGCGCGGCCGCGAGAGCACCCGTAGACAGGATGCTCTCCTCGAGGCTCGCGACGACCGTGCTGGGTCGTGCGCCCAGCAAGGTCGCGGCGACGCCCCATTGAGCGCCATCACCGAACAAACGGAACGCTCGCTTGAACGTCTGCGCTAGGGAGTGGTCAACCGACCGCGCGATCGCGAAACCGATCAAGAGATCTGAGTTAGAGGACGACCTGTAACTGCGCATGAAGTCGACGTCGCGTCCCGCCAGCCCGCGGAAGTAACCGAGGTCGAGGCGGGTTCGCCCGATCTGCCTGGACACGGCAACGCCCAGACTGTTTATCTCTCGATCGAGGCGGATCACATCCGACAGCAACAACGCGTCCCAGGGGTCGCCATAAGCCAGACGATAGGGCCGAGCTCGGAGCAACTCACCTGCAGCGAACGACGCCTGGTGCAACGTCTCGACGGCCACCGCGGTCTGGCCCGGAGCCTGCAGCTTCGCCATGCCCTCGTAGGTACCGACGCGCGCAGAGGCCCGGCCTCGATCGAGCCGGAACACCCCCTTCGTTGAAGTAACGGTGACGTCGCCGATCGTGATCTTCGTGCTGTCGTCAACGCGCGCCAAGAGACTGCCGCCATCGAGAGATTCGATACTTCGTCCGCCTACCACGCGCAGCGCACCAGGACCCCGCAGGCCCACTGCGCGTTCACCCTCCAGCCTTAACTCGGCGGCAGCGTCGCCCGTTGTCGTGATGACGTCGCCGGGGGCCAGAGAGGTGACGTCGACCACATCGAAGGTTTCGTCTCCTCGCTCGATCGAAACCGAGCCGGAGGTCCTCTTGATCGACATCTCACCCAGTGAACCGGAATCTGCGAACAGCCCGCACCCGGCAGAGGCGAGGCACATCACGAGTACCGCAGCTAACTTCTTCATTCCCCTGCCCGTCGGCTCGTCCGTCAAAAGGCTTGAATCGCCTATACCCACACTAGAGTGACCTATCTTTAGCCGTCTCGCCCCCGCTTGGGATGATGATCCGGACCACGGTCCCCCGATCGACCTCACTCTCGACCTCGACCGAGCCGCTGTGTGCCTCGATGATCCGCTGAACGAAAGCCAGACCCAGGCCAAGACCGCCGTAGGTACGGGTAGTGGAGCCGTCGAGTTGGTGGAAATCCGAGAAGATCCGGGGCAGGTCCTCCGGCGCGATGCCGATCCCCTCATCCGCAACCGTGAGCTCCACCCCGCTCCCTGATCGTCCGTTCCGGCCGCTTCTGGCGGCCACTCGGACCGTCCCGCCATCCGGCGAGAACTTGATGGCGTTATCGACTATCTCCTCGAGGCTGCGACGAAGAAGCCGTTCGTCCCCGATCACCTGCGGCAACGTCCCCTCCACCTCGGTCACCACTTCGTGGCGCGAGCTGCGCCCCGACCACTTCTCCGCCAAACCGTCCAGAACTTCCTCGATAGCGACGGGTCGGTTCCGTGGGTGTAGGCGGCCCGCTTCGAGAGCCGAGAAATCGAGCAGCAGCTCGACGATCCGCTCGAGGCGCGCGGTGGAATCCAGGATGCCGGTTGCGAAACGCGCGGCCTTTTCGGCCGGCACATCCGGCCGCCCGAGGATCTCCGCAAAGCCCTTGATTGGAGTCAGCGGTGTTCGAAGCTCGTGTGAGATGTTCGAGAGGAACTCAGACTTCATCCGTTCGACCTCGCGCTCTCGGGTGATGTCGCGCAGAACCGCAACGGTGCCCACAACCTCGTCATCTTCCCCACGGAGGAAAGCGGTCGTGATCGCGATCGGGGTCTTCTCGTCGTCCGGTCGCAGAAGGAGTAGCTCCATCGGAGTCCCCTCTTTCAGGTCGTCGAGCAGCAAGGGGGTCCTGTCATCGTCGCCCGAGGTGGTGACCAGCACCTCTTTCACGTCGGTCCCTATCGCTTTGTCGGCTCGGACTCCGGTCAGCCTTTCTGCCTCCGGATTGAACGCGAGCACATTGCCGTCCGCGCCCACGGCCACCAGGCCATCGGCCATCGACTCCATGATCGTTTCGATGCGGGTACGCAGCCGCTGCTCCTCCGCGGCGGCCTCCCGGAGATCCCCCGTCAGGCGCAAGAGCGATGCGGTCATCTCGTTGAACGTCGTCCCCAACCGCCCCACTTCGTCGTCGCTCGTCACTTCTGATCTGGCCGTCAGGTCGCCTTCCCGAACCGCTTCCGCGGTCTGCGTCAATCTCTGGATCGGCCGGGTGATGCGCAGCCCCGACAACCACGCCAGCGCCAGCGCCGCCAATCCCACGCCGAACGTCACGAGGAAGAGGATCCGCGTCACTCCTTCCCGGGTTTCCGCTGCGATGCGCGAGGGCGACGACATGACCAGGACCGAATCCGTGGATCCCCTTCCGGCACCCCCCAAAGCCACGAAAGCGCTCAGATAGGAATGGCCCCCGACCACCTGCTCGGTCGTCTGGATCTCGTCTTCGATGAGCCCCGGCTGCAACTCGTCCGGAACGATCCTCGTCGGGGCGCTCCGAAGCTCGGTCGCGACCACCTTCCGATCGACGACCAGTGACGCACGCGTGGGCGCGACCCGGGCCGAGATCTCCTCGACCGATCGTTCGTCGATGAATCTCCCTACCGCTAGGAGTCCGATGGTTCCGGCCGAGCGGGCCGTTACGTCGACGGCGGCAACGCTCGCCAGAGCCTCCTTGAGACGCGTCAACGCGAACGTCACTTCGACGGGCCCCGCTACCTCGCTGACGGCTGGGGACGACTGCACCCGTAGGAGATGCGTCGTGGAGAAAGGCTTCCTGGCCTTCCCGGCGACGAGAGGTCCCCTGCCACCGAAGGCCAGCACCTTCCCTCGGGGACTCATGAGGACGGCGAAGTCGACCTCGAACACCTCGGAGCGGGTCAGCGTGGTCGCCAGCGCGCGCAGGCCCCGGCCGGTCCGGAAGGCATCGCGCACCGTCGGCAACAGAGCCATCGTCAAGGCATCGTTGGTCAGCTCGCGAGCTTCGACGCCGCTGAGATCGGCGGCGGCGTTCTCCGCCTGGTTACGCACCCGTTCGAGTTCACCCTGCTGAACGTTGTCGGAGATGACGCCGGTGAGGGCGGTCGACAGGGCGAGCACGACGATCACAAGGAGCGCCGCGAACGACGCGACGTAACGAGAACGGATGCTCGATCGCATCCCCGCCCACAACCAGGTGGCGATAGCGAGATAACCGAGGGCCTCGAGGGCATGGGCCGAGTAGGCATAGCGATCGACCGTCCCCACCCCGAAGGAGTCGCGCGATGTGAGACCCGTGAGCACCTCGGCGAGAGCCAGCAAGAAGGCTCCCAGCGAGAGTCGCCGGAGGGTACGAGAGGCGCCGGCGACCGACCTCTGCATCGAGACCGCCGCGACGAGGAACGCCGCGATCGCGGGGGCGAACAGGGCGGGATCCGTGACCGCCACGGCGACCGGGGCTACTTGCGGGGTGGCCCCTCGGGCAACGCCGAGCAGGAGCAACAAGAATCCGGCCGTACGGATCAAGACGAGGGTCAGATCGCCGTCTGATTCCAGGAACGCACCACCGTGGAGCACCTGACCCGCGGCGAGAGTCGCCATCCCGAGGGCGGCGATCCACCGGTTCACTCGGGAGCCGGGCAACAGCAACGGGCGGACCAAGATAACCAGCGCGCCCCCGGCCGTCACGAGAAACCCGAGGAACTCCACGGTGAAGTGAAGCGGGACGGTCATAAAGCTCGCGGACATCGTCACAAGTGTCCCACGCACCCCTTTACGGGGGGCTTATTCCAAGTCCTCCAGATATCGCACCGCGTCGTCGAAGGTGGATACCGAGACCACCTCCATATCCGTTGCGGCCTTCCGGGCTGCCTCGAAGTCACCATCCGGAGCGAGGAAGATGTCGATGCCCTTCGCCTCCGCGGCGGCGACCTTGAGCCCGACGCCCCCGATGGGACCAACGCCCCCATTGCAAGCGATCGTGCCGGTCCCCGCGATGTCACGGCCGGCGGTCAGGTCGTCGGGCGTCAGCTGGTCGTAGAGGGCCAGAGCCATGAACAGACCCGCGGAAGGTCCGCCTATGCGCCCGGTCTTGAAATCGAAGTCGTCTCCCGCCTCGAAGTCGCGGTCCAGTTGCTCGAGCTGGACGCCTAAGAACGGCTGCCCCGGAAGTTGCGGGTTCTCGGTGGTGGAGACGTCGAGCGTCCGAACCTGTCCGTGGTGTCGGATGGTGATCGACACCTCATCTCCGACGCTCTGGTCCGCCAGCAGGGTGATCACGTCCGTCGGGCCGCACACGGGTTTTCCATCCACCGCCAGCAACAAGTCATCGGGAGCGACCGTTCCGTCCACCGGAGAATCCGCGACCGTCTCGACCACCTTGACCCCGGCCGTCGGCTCGGCCAGTCCGAGCTCGCTCAGCGCAACCTCTTTCGCGTTGAGCTGCGATTGTTCCATCTCGAGGCGCGCCGCGCGTATGACCTCTGCGTCTGACGCCCCCTGCGTGTAATCGCTCTCGAGGATCACCTCGCGGTGCTCATCGACGGCGGCGCGTACGAGGTCGGCGAACGTGACGCTCACATCCACGCCCACCGTTGTGAGGAAGAGACCCCCCTCCGACGAGTACGTCTGACCTTCGCGGACGCGGACGAGCCGTTCCACATCGAGGACCGGGCCCGGCTCGAAAACGTAGAAGATCGGGATCGGGAGCATGAACGCCGCACCGATCAGCAGCAGGCCCAGCAGCCCGCCGACGATCATGAGGGTTGTTCGCGAACGACCCCGCCTCGCGCGCTCCGGAGAAGGAGGCGGGAGAGGCTGAACGTCCGTGGGCGGCTTCATCGTGGGCTAACTGTACGTAAAAGCCGCTGCTACGAAGCGTCCTAGCGCTTGGCGCTCAGGAAGATGGATTTCGCTTCGTCGAAGGACTCGAGGCATCGGCCGGCCCCCATGACGACGGACTCGAGGGGTTGCTCCGTGATGTGGACGGGAACCTCGGCCTCCTGCGCGAGAAGCATGTCGAGGCCGGACAGCATCCCGCCGCCCCCGGTCAACGTGATCCCGTTCGTGAGAACGTCCTGGACGAGGTCCGGGGGCGACTGACCGATGCATTCGATCGTCGCGGTCAAGATGCCTCGAACCTGTTCGTTGATCGCCTCGCGTATCTCTTCCGAGGTGATCACGACGTTCTTGGGAAGCCCCGTTGCGAGGTCGCGCCCCCGCAGTTCGGCCTTGTCTTCGTTGGATCGTGGGAACGCAGAGCCGATCGAGATCTTGATCCTCTCGGACGTCCGCTCACCGATGGCCATCGTGTACTCGCGGCGAACGTAGTTGGCGATCGCCGAATCCAGATCGAAACCACCGAGGCGCACGGCTGTGTTCGTCACGATCCCGCCGAGCGAGATCAGCGCGACCTCACTCGTTCCTCCACCCACGTCCACCACAAGGTTCCCGGTGGGCTCGTGGATCGGAAGGCCGGCGCCGATCGCCGCGGCCATGGGCTCCTCGATGAGATAGCAGGACCGGGCCCCCGCCGAGAGCGTGGCCTCTTCGACCGCGCGGCGCTCGACCTCGGTGAGCGCGCTCGGAACGCACACGAGGACCCTGGGGCGGGAGAAGCGATTGACCCCGGAGCGCTGCAAGATCAGCCGGATCAGCTTCTCGGTGATGTCGAAATCGGATATCGCTCCGGAGCGAAGGGGTCGGACCGCCACGATGTAGCCGGGGGTGCGGCCGATCATCTGCCATGCTTCCTCGCCCATCGCGAGGACGGCCCCCGTTTCCTTGTTGAGAGCCAGCACCGTCGGCTCCGCGAACAAGATGCCCCTCTGACGCTGGTAGACCAGCGTGTTTGCGGTGCCGAGATCGATCGCTAAGTCGCGCGACAAGAGCTAGGTCCTTTACTCGAGGAAGAACTAATAATCCGCGCGGGAGCGCGCGGCACGCCGTCGGTCGGCGATGCGACGCTTAGCGGCCGCACGCCGCTCAGGCGTCAGAGGAGACGACTGGCTTTCCGGTCGCGCCGATCCCGTCCGGGCTCCAGTCCGTGGGATATCGGCCCGGCGCTCCTCGACGATGGGGTCCGGGCTCCAGATCCCATCGGCCGATTCGGGAGTGGACAGTCTCTCGAGACTCGTCCTGAAGCCGTCGATCGTACTCACGTTGCCCCGCTCCCGGCGTTGCTGGATCCAGAGTTTCAGGATCCCGGCCGCGGCGAACGCGACCACGATGAAAAACAGCGTTAACCCGCTCAAAAGCTCACCTTCTCTACCCCAGCTCGTGGTGTGTGTGTGGAAAAGAGCCCGGTCCGTGACCCACGCCTCTCTGCGGGCGGGCGGGCTCGTCTGAGGGTAGCAGAGCCTGGAAGGTGCCCGCTTCGTACCCCCTTTGGGGGGCCTAGGGGAGCCGGTTGAACCACAAGGCCGACGCCCCGCCGCCGAGCAGGAGCAGGATCGCCCCGGCGCCGATGAAGGAAGTCGTGACCTCCCTCTTCTCGCGCACGATGGTGATGCTCGAGCCGAGGTCCTTGTACACATCGTGAAGATCGGCAGCGGTGGGGGCATCGAAGAACGAGGCCCCGGTCGCCTCGGCCACCTGCCGCAACGTCCCGTCGTCCGGGGGCGGGACGCCGGTTCCGGGTGCGTCACCTCCGAAGGCGATCGTGAACACCTTCACGTTCATCCCGGCGGCACGTTCCGCCGCCTCCAACGGATCCGTTCCCGTCGTGTTGTCGCCGTCGGACAGCAGGACGACGACCAGAGGAACGTCGTGGCCCTCGGGCCGGGAATCGAGGGCGGACATGATCCCGTCGCCGATCGCCGTGCCGGGCTTCGTTTCGAGAGAATCGAGTGCGAAGCCGAGCGCGACCCGGTCCACCGTCGGACGGCTGAGGATACGAGCGCGGCGAGCGAAGGACACGACCCCTACCTGAAACTTCGAAGGAAGATCGTCCAGGAACGATCTCGCGGCGCTCCTCGCCGCCTCGATGCGAGTGGGAGGGACGTCGACTGCCTCCATCGAGCGAGACGAATCGATCGCAAGCACCACCGTCGCGCGCTCGCGCGGCACGCTCATGGCGCGTTGCGGTCGGGCGACGGCAAGGATCAACACCGCCAGACCCAACAGGTACAGAGCCAAGGGGACATAGCGTCTCCATCGCGGCGACGCCGGCACGACGTTCGGCATCATGGGCGCGGTTGCGAACGGCTCCGCGCGGCGGTTGCGACGTGTCTGGAACACCAGGTAGGCGACCAGCAGCAGAGGGAGCGCGGCCAGCACCCAGAGCGCGGAAGGCGATTCGAAGCTCACGGGCACGAGTCAACCTCAACGGACATAAAGGTCACTTAAGAGGAAGAGCAACCGCATCCTGCACCGGACTTGCCTCGGGGACCGGGGGCAGGTCGGTGGTCTCGGTAGCGCCCACCGGGAGCCACAGGACGAAAGTGGAGCCCCGACCCGGCTCGGAGTGAAGCCGAACGACGCCACGATGGGCGAGGACGATCTGGCGAACGATCGCAAGGCCGAGTCCTGTGCCGCCCCGGTCGCGCGAGCGTGAGACGTCCGCACGCCAGAAGCGATCGAACACACGATCCTGCTGTTCGGCCGGGATCCCGGGACCGCGATCCTTCACCGCCACCCAGCCCCACGGACCGTCGACTCCCACGGCCAGAACCACCTCCGAACCCTTAGGGGCGTATCGGATCGCGTTGTCGACTAGGTTCGCCACCGCGCGCTTCAAGCCCTCTTTATCCCCCTCGATCGTGACCTGCGACTCGAAGTCCGTTCTCAGTCGCAGTTGATGCTGCGCTGCCAGCGCTTCGAATTCCTCGGCGACCTCTGCGGCCAGGGCGGTCAGGGATAGGTCCTCGGTGACGGGAGAACGCGAGTCCAAGCGCGCGAGCGCGAAGAGGTCGTCCACGAGCAGGGCCATCCGCTCGGTCGCACGACGCGCCACCGAGCCCGCGCGCTCGAGTTCCTCCTTGCTGACGTTCGGATCCGCGAGCGCCACGTCGAGATTCGTCTTGATGATCGCAAGTGGGTTACGTAGCTCATGCGACGCGTCCGCGACGAAGCGACGTTGCATCGCGAATGCATCCTCCAAGCGCGCGAGCATCCTGTCGAACGTGTCCGCGAGTCTCTTGAGCTCGTCGGAGGGACCTTCGAGCTCGATGCGCTGCGACAGGTCCGTCGCCTGGATGTGGTTGGCGACATCGGTGATGCGACCGATCGGAGCGAGGGTTCGACCGGACACGACCCAGCCCACGCCGAGACTGACCACGAACAGCACGCCGAGGGCCGAGAACGAGTATCTCCGGAGGTTCTCGAGGGTTTCCGTATTCACCAGTCGCACGAGCCCCTGGATGCCGGTTACGAGTTGAGCCTCGGAATCGCTGAGGACCCCATCGTGGTTCATGTCGGCGTATCCGACGACTTGGGGGGGCCGGACCATCGAGTCGTCGAGCGACATCAGCAATGCGAAGTAGAGCGTTCCGACGAGCAATGCCGCGATCACGAACAGCACTGTCGAATAGAGGACCGACATCCGGAACCGCGCGGACCGCATGCCGTCCGGAAGTCGGTCGAGCCACTGTCCGCGGAAGCTCATGCATCCTCACGCAGTCGGTAGCCCCGGCCCACCACCGTCTCGATCGGTTGGGCTTCCTCGCCATCCAGCAGCTTCTTCCGCAGCGTCATGATCGTCACGCGCACCGTGTGCGTGAAGGGATCGGCGTGCTCGTCCCAAACGTGCTCGAGTAGGTCTTCCTGCGACAGCACCTCGCCCGGCCGGCTCATGAAATAGCGCAGCAATGCGAACTCCTTGGGGCTCAGTCTCAGAGCCCGGCCGGAACGTTTCGCCTCGTGACGGCTGGTGTCCAGCTCGAGGCTTCCCGACCGTAGCAACGCCCCCGACGACGATCCGTCGCGGCGCAATAACGCCCTCACTCGAGCGGCCAGCTCGGCGAAATCGAAGGGCTTCGCGAGGTAGTCGTCCGCGCCGTCGTCCAGGCCCGCCACGCGATCCTCGATCTCGCCCAACGCGGTCAACATCAGGACGCGGGGGGACCCGTTGCCGCCCGCCTTGACCGCTCGGGCGATGGCCCGGCCGTTCTTCTTGGGCAGGTTGATATCGAGACACAGGAGGTCGTATTCATTCACCGAGATCTTCTCTAGGGCCTGGGCGCCGTCGTAGGCCACGTCGACCGCATATCCCTCCCGATCGAGCCCTCGAGCCACCGCATCGGCGAGATCTTTCTCGTCCTCCACCACCAGGATGCGCATGAGCTCATAGTAGGACCGCGGGACGCCGTATATAGGGCCGCTCCTTTACCTCGGCTTTAGCCGTGAGCGAATAACCTCAGTACATGTCAGCCGTCGATAAGCAGCCGCTCTCACCCGATGGGTCATCTCGAGTGGACGAACTGTACGGCGGCGATGATCCACCCGAATGGGTTCGGCGAGGTCTGAGACCGTCCTCACCGCTTTCCCCCCAGCCCGATACCCCCCAGGACGGGGCTCGGGCCCGCCGGCCCGGGTGGATCCTCTCCTTGATCCTCGTGATACTCCTGATCGCGGGCTCCACCTATGTGCTGGGACGATCCCAAACCGATGCGACCGACAACGAGGATGGCCGCGTCCCCAGCGTTGCCGGCCCTGGCCCCGTCACGGGCAGAGGCCGTGAGCCGGTGGCGGCCGTCGCGGAGGCCGTGTTGCCGTCGATGGTGCAGATAGAGACGGGGACGGGACTCGGCTCCGGCATCGTCTACGACGAGGACGGCTTCATCCTGACGGCGGCCCACGTCGTCGAGGACGTCGATGAAGTCACCGTTCGTTTGGCCGACGGCACGCGGGTCGACGGTCGAGTAGTAGGAGCGCACGATGGAACGGACGTCGCGGTAGTGCTGGCCGAAAAGGGGCACCTGCAGCCGGCAACGCTCGCCACGGGGGTCCCTCTCCGCGTCGGTCAACTCGCGATCGCCATCGGCAGTCCTTTCGGGCTGGAGCAGACGGTGACTTCCGGGATCGTGTCCGCCACGGATCGCAGCATCGTGACGAACAACGGCGAGTCGGTGACGAACATGATCCAGACCGACGCACCGATCAACCCGGGCAACTCCGGCGGCGCGCTGGTGGACCGGCAAGGAAGGGTGATCGGCATCAACGACGCGATCCGGTCGGATTCCGGCGTCAGCGCGGGGGTGGGATTCGCGATCCCCATAGATACCGCGGCCAGCGTTGCGAACGCGCTGCTCGATGGTCGGACCCCGCAGTTCGGCTTCCTCGGGATCACCGGCGACCGCCCTACGACCGGTCAGAGCGGCGCGCTCATCACCGATGTGCAGCCGAACACTCCGGCGGAACGGGCGGGCCTGCAACCGGGCGACATCATCACGGCGATCGACGGGGATCCGGTTGACGACATGAACGACCTTGCAGCCCGCATCCAGGCAACGCCACCGGGTACCACCGTGACGCTGGAATTCATGCGCGGTGGGAGCACCAGGACGGCAGACGCTCAACTCGCCCGCCGTTGAGCGGGGCAGACAGGAGGAAACCATCGTGAGTGACAGGGAGCCATCACTGGGCCGCTTGCCGGACTCGAGCCGGGCCCGTAGCACCCTCGAAAGCGCGCTGTTCGAGATGAAGCGGATCATCGTCGGCCAGGAAGCGATGCTCGAGCGGGTCTTCGTGGCCCTCCTCGCTGGCGGGCACGTGCTAATCGAAGGTGTGCCCGGGCTCGCGAAGACGCTGACCGTGAAGACGCTCTCCGAGGTCCTGGGGGGCAGCTTCAAGAGGGTGCAGTTCACCCCCGATCTCGTACCCGCCGACCTCGTGGGCACGCGCATCTACAGGCCCGGCACCGGTGACTTCGATACCGAGCTCGGACCCGTGTTCTGCAACTTCCTACTCGCCGATGAGATCAACCGCGCTCCCGCCAAGGTGCAATCGGCCCTTTTGGAGGTCATGCAGGAGAAGCAGGTGACGATCGGCGGCTCGACCTTCGAGGTGACCGAGCCGTTCCTCGTGATGGCGACCCAGAACCCGATCGAGTCGGAGGGCACGTACCCGCTGCCCGAGGCACAGGTCGACCGCTTCATGATGAAGATCGTCGTCGACTATCCAAACTTCTCCGAGGAGATGTCGGTGGTGCAACGGTCCCTGGTCGAGCCGGCCGACGTCCAACAGGTTCTGACCGCCGCCGAGTTGCTCGCCTTCCAGAAGACCGTCTCTGAGATCTTCGTCGACCGACTCGTCTCCGAATACGCGGTCGCACTGACGATGGCGACGCGCCGGCCGGGCCGTTACGAGCTGGACCATCTCGAGGATTACATCGCTTACGGCGCCAGTCCCCGCGGGTCCATCAACCTGATCCTCGCCGCGCGCGCTCTCGCCGTTCTGCGCTCGCGCCGTTACGTGTTGCCCGAGGACGTACGCGATCTCGCGAAGGACATCCTGCGCCACCGACTGGTACTGACGTACGACGCGCTCGCCGATGAGGTGACGCCGGACGCCATCCTCGACCAGGTCATCGAGAAGATTCCCACGCCGGCGGTGCAGCTCAGCCGCCACGACACCGCGTGAGTCGCCCAGGCCGCCTCCGGGTGGTCCGATCCGAGCGCGAGCCCGGCCCGGGCACCATGCCGGAGCCGCTCTTGCGCGCGCTTGATATGGACGTCCGGCGACGCGTCGAAGGCCTTCTGGCAGGTGATTTCCGCTCGGTGCTCCTTGGTGAGGGCACCGAGCTGGCCCAGGTTCGGACCTACGTGCCCGGGGACGACGTCAGGCAGATCGAGTGGAACGTCACGGCGCGCACCCGCGAAGCGCACGTGAAGGTTCACCAGGCCGAGAGGGCTCTGACGACCTGGCTCGTGCTGGATGACTCACCATCGATGGCTTTCGGAACCGCCGACCGGCGCAAGGCCGACGTCGCAGAGGGCGTGTCGCTGGCGGTCGCACACATAGCGACCCGGCGGGCGAACCGCTTGGGGGTCATGACCTTCGGGGGGTCGCAGCTCGACGTGACTCGGCCCAGCCAGGGTCGTGCGGGGCTCTTGAGCCTGTTGCTGAGCTTGAGGCGTAGAGGCAATTCCACCGGCGACGGGATCGGGCTTAACGCGGCACTGGAAAGAGCGGGGGCCGCGCTGCAGACCCGCTCGGCGATCTTCATCGTGTCGGACTTCCGCGGCGACCTCGATTGGGCGCGGGCTTTGGGCCGGTTAGCGCACCGGAACGAGGTGTTCGCGGTCGAGATCGTGGATCCGCGGGAACAACGACTGGTCGACATCGGCGACGTCTATCTCACCGACCCCGAGTCAGGACGACAGGTACGGGTGGACACTCGCGATCGGGTGCTTCGAGAGAGGTTCGAACGCGAAGCCGCCGAGGAGCGCGATGAGGTCCGGAAAGCCCTGAGGCGCACGGGAGCGAATCACGTGGCACTGTCGACCGCCGGCGACTGGCTGAGAACCCTCGCGGCCTTCCTGACCGAACGGAGGCGACGGTGAGCTTCGCGTCCCCGGCGTGGCTCCTCATCCTGCTCGTCATCCCGGTCCTCATCGCGCTCTACGTCTGGTCGCAACGGAGACGGGCGCGCTGGAGCGTGTCCTTCACGAACCTGGATGTCCTCGCGAAAGTGGTCGCGACCAGGCCCTCATGGCGACGTCACGTTCCCGCCGCCCTCTACCTTCTCGCGCTGTCGGCGCTCCTTCTTGGGATGGCTCGTCCGGAATCGACGATCAAAGTGCCTCGCGAGCAGGCGACGATCGTCCTGGCGTTGGACGGGTCGGGATCGATGCGCGCGACCGATGTGGAGCCCACCAGACTCACGGCCGCCCAGGACTCCGCCCGCGCCTTCATCGATCAACTCCCCGACAAGTTCCAGATCGGCGTCGTGTCGTTCGCGGACCAAGCGCAGGTGCTGAACCAACCAACCACCGACCGGGTCGCGGTGATCGAGTCCATCGATTCTTTGGTCGCCGACGGCCCCACCGCGATGGGCGATGCCGTGAACCTGGCCCTCGAGGTTGGGCGGGCGGACGAAAGCTCCCCCACTTCATCGCCCACTCCGAGCGCGAGCGCAACGCCGGAAACATCCCCGGCCCCAAGCCCATCGCCCGACGGCACGTCGCCTTCGGACGACCGGCTCGATGCCATCGTTTTGTTGTCGGACGGATACAACACGTCCGGCGCGGTGCCTCCACTGGACGCGGCGGAGCGGGCACGCGAGCTCGGGATTCCCGTGTACACGATCGCCTTGGGAACGCCCGAGGGCACGGTCGAGGTGCCGGACCGGTTCGGCATCCCCAGGGTCATCCGGGTGCCTCCCGACTACCAGACCCTGGCCGCCATGGCGGAGATCACTGGGGCCGAGACCTTCACCGCTCCTTCCGAAGACGACCTCACGCGCATCTACGAGGATCTCGGGTCGCGCATCGGCTTCGTGGACGAAAAGAAGGAGATCACTTCGAGGTTCGCCGTTGCCGGGGCCCTGATCGCCCTGTTTGGCGGGGGGCTGGCCGCCGTCTGGGCCGGCAGGATCCCCTAGCCCTTTATCCATCCTTTATCTCCCCTTTGCTTGACTGAAGTCCATGGCTCGGAGTCCCTCCGGGCGAAGAGGGAGGTAAGACGGTGAGGAGAGATCCCGCCATGGCGGGCAGTCGTCCCCAACAGCTTCCACGTGCTTCCAAGCGGCTGGAGAAGGGCCGGGTGTGCGCTCACGAGGGCTGCCCGACCGTTTTGTCCCAGTACAACAAGAGGGAGAAGTGCTGGGCCCACGCGGAGATGAAGATCCCTCGGCTGAGAGGCCGCAACCCCGCTCCGGCAGAAGGCTAGTCGCCGCGCGAGCGGGCCATCTTGAGGCCCGCAGCCGCCCCGCCCAAGAGCAATCCGGCGAGCGCTCCGCGCCTCGCCGCATCTTTGTTCACCCGGGATCTACCGATCCTGACGAAGCCCTTCGCCCTCGCCGCGGTCTCCGCGAACGCGTCGGCGCTCGATCGCTCGCAGCGGAAGCCCGTCGACTCCAGCCTCGCCGGCGACACCACCCACGGGTGCATGAGGTAGTGCAGCATCCCGGCGGGAGCCTCTCCCAATCCCAGGGCCCAGAGTTTGCGCGCGATGTCGAATGCGTTTGGCTCCGTGAGATTGATCCGCCTGCGTCCGAGGATCCGGAGCATCTCGTCGACCTCGACGTGATCCGCGGGGGCCAGGTTGAACGGGCCGTCGAGATCCTCGATGACGGCGTGATGCAGGGCGCGAGCGACGTCATCTTCGTGGACGAACTGCAACGGCGGGTCGTGGTCCCGAACGCCGAAGGCGACCGGCAACTCCAGCGTGTGCGACCACGCGTTGTCCACATGCGAACCGAAGACGATCGCCGGCCTGAAGATCGTCATCGTTATGTCCGGGAACTCCTGACGGAATTCCTTGATCACGTACTCAACCTCGAGCTTGTGCGCGGGATACGAGAAGTCGAGGTTCGCTCGGAGCGGCGAGTCCTCCGTCAAAGGGAAGTCGTTGTCGGGGTGCGCGCCGTAGACGGTCGCAGAAGAGGGGTAGACCATCTTCTTGACGCCGGCTTCGGCTGCGCACCGGAAAACGTTCTGACTCCCAGCGACGTTGACGTCCCGCATGTGTGCCTCGTCCTTGATGGGATCCATGACGAAAGCCAGGTGCACGACCACGTCGACCCCCGTGAGCCGTTGGGATAAGTACTCGTTGCGGATGTCGAACTGATCGAAGACCAGCTTGGAGGGGGCGGAGTCCGGCTCACGCAGGTCGAAGCCGAGGACGCGCCCGATCCGGTCGTCGGCCTCGAGATGCTCGATCAACCGTCCGGCGAGATAGCCGGAGGCCCCGGTAACGGCGATAGTGAGCTTGTGCGTGGCGGGCATGGTTGCAGAGCGTACTGCGCGACGATGGACACATGACTCAAGAGCCGTTCGGCGACATCCCTCTGTTCCGGGAGCTACAGAAGCTCCTGTCCTCGGGGGACGGCCCCATCAATTTCGAGATCGCCCGGCAGATCGCTGTGGCGGTCGCGACCCAAGGTTCCCCCGACCATCGGGTGGATGCTGCGGCGACCAGGGCGTTCGCCGACGCCGTCCACGAGGCCGAGACCCTCATCTCGGGCTACACGCGGCTGCCCCTCGACGAGCCCATCCGCCCGGATGCCATCGGGCGGACGCAATGGATCTCCGCCACGATGGATGGATGGCGTTGGTTGCTCGAACAACTCGCAACGAGGTTCACCGCCGAGCTCGCCCGCCTGGGGTCCGAGGAGGCGGAGGGCGGCAATCCCATGCAGGCGGCGATGGGCCAGATGGGTCCGCTGCTCATGGGGATGCAGTGCGGAACCCTGATCGGACATCTCTCGAAGGAGGCACTCGGGCGTTACGACTTCCCGATACCCCGCGACGATGATGGGCGCCTCCTCTTCGTGGTGCCCAACCTCGACGCGTTGGCCAGCGGTTACGGCTTCGATCTCGAGGCGTCGCGACGCTGGATCGCCGCACACGATGTCGCACGTCATCTGGTCATCACTTCCGTGCCGTGGGCCGGTCGCTATTTCCGCAGCCTGCTCACCGATGTCGTCGATGCCATCGAGATCGACGTCCAGGGACTCGAGCAACGGCTGGTGGAGCTCCAGAGCCGCGGCCCGGAGGCGATGCAAGAGGGTATGGGACAGGACGGCGTCATGCCGATCGCATCTACTGAGCGACACCGCGCGGCGCTCGACCGGATGAGGGCCTTCCTCGCCGTGCTCGAGGGGTATGGGAGCGAAGCCATGAGCGTCGTCGGGCCACAGATAGTGCCCGATCACCAGGCGCGCATCGCCGAGGGGATGGCTCGCCAGCAAGCTTCCCCGTCGGAGGGCGAGGCGATGCTGTCCTCGATCCTCGGGGTATCACTCGATCGTCAGCTGGAGACGTCAGGGGCCACCTTCTGCAAGGCGATCGTCGAGCTACGCGGACTCAATGCCCTCAACCAGGTGTGGTCGGCGCCCGACAACCTCCCCTCGATCGCCGAGGTGAAGGATCCCTTCGCCTGGATCGAGCGGGTGCTCGACCCCTAGACGCGACTACGCGGGGAAGATCTCGCCCTCCACGTTTCCCTCCTCGATCCACAGGATGCCCATCGAAGGGAAGGGCGCGCGTCTCTTCCACGTCGGACTCCCCGGATTGAAGAGCAGCAACTCTCCGTCGTCCTCGTTCACGGGCATGTGGGAATGCCCGAACACCACGACCCGCGCACCGGGGAAGTGCTTCCTCATCCGATCTCGCCGTCCGGAGCGGACCCCCGAGTCATGAAGCATCGCTATGTTGATCCCTCCGAGCTCGATCTCCGCGACCTCGGTTGCGCCCCAGTCCTTCACGTCCAGGCCATCAACGTTCCCCATGACGACCGTCACGGGGGCCAGGGCGGCGATCTCATCGAGCAGCGCCGGGTCGGTCACGTCTCCGCCATGAAGAACGTGGTCGGCCGTTTCGAGATAGGGCCAGGCACTCGCCGGGAGAGCGCGCGACATCCCCCTGGTATGCGTGTCCGCGATGACGACGACCTTCATACGGTGAGACTACGAGGCGGAGGTTCCTGCTTCCTCGAGGACCGCTTCCTCGCTCCGGTCGCTCGCGTCATCCTGTGCGTTCTCACCGCAGACCGGGCACTTCGGATCCCGGCGGACCTTCACCTCGCCGAAGCGGGTTCCCTGTGCATCGAACGTGAGGAGCCTCCCGACCAGCGGTTCGCCGTATCCGACGATCAGTTTCAGGACCTCATTCGCCTGTAGCGATCCGACGATCCCGGGGAGAACTCCCAATACTCCGGCCTCGCTGCAGCTCGGCGCGAGCTCGGGGAGGGGGCGCGGCGGGATACAGACACCGGTAGCAGGGACCCTCGTAAGGAACGAAGGTCGAGAGCATGCCCTCGAATCGGAATATCGAACCGTGTACGACGGGCTTACCCAGAGCCACCGCGGCATCGTTCACGACGTAGCGAGTGTCGAAGTTGTCCGATCCGTCGACGACGACGTCGTACGCGGCGATGAGCTCATGTGCGTTGGACGCGTCGATCCGGAACTCGTGTGGCACGACCTTCACGTCGGGATTCAACCTGGTCAGAGTGTCCCGCGTGGACTGTGCTTTGGGGATGCCAATGCGGTCGGTGTTGTGCACGACCTGGCGCTGAAGGTTGTTCGCCTCGACGATGTCGGAGTCGACCACGCCGATCGTGCCGACCCCCGCGGCCGCGAGGTACAGAAGAGCGGGAGAGCCGAGCCCTCCGGCTCCGATGACGAGGACCTTCGCGTCGAGCAGTTTCGTCTGACCCTCGGCCCCCACTTCAGGAAGGATTAGGTGCCGGGCGTAGCGATCGCGTTGCGCCCGATCGAAGACCTTCGGGATCGAATAGTCGTAGCCGAGGTCCTTCCAGCGCGAGAACCCGCCGTTCATCGAGGCGACGTCGCTGTAGCCGAGCTCGCGGAGGGTGCGGGCGGCGAAGACGCTCCGCACGCCGGTGGCGCAATAGACGACGACCGGAGCGTCCTTGTCCGGGAGCGCATCCTCGACGCGGCTCTCGAAGTACGAGCGGGAGAGGTGCTGGGCCCCGGGAACGAGCCCGTGCTGGACCTCGTCGTCCTCGCGTACGTCGAGCACCTCGAGACGCTCGCCCGCTTCGAGGCGCCGGCGGACCTCCTCGGGGGTGGTGGCCCCGACCTCGGACTTGGCCTGTTTGAGCAGATCCCGGAAGTTCGTCATGTATGCACCTTACAATAGTTGTTAAGGCCTGCGAGTGGGGCCCTGTCTCGCCCGGCGCCACCGGTCTACAGTGAGAGCCGGCTCTCGCCGAGTACTTCGGCACCGATTGCCCTCCCAGCACCGACCTTCTGCGGCACGATGAGGCGGCCATGTCCCAGGAACCCACGTCCTCCAGACGCAAGACCCCGGCCGGTACCGCGACGCGCTCGTTCGGGGCTGGAAATAGGGAGAACCACGACGCAACGGCCTTTTATTCCCGGAACCTGCCCGACGCGGTCGAGTCCGAGGACACCGAGCTCGGGACGAACGAGGTCGTCGATCGGATCTACGTGCACTCCGCCGAGGCCATGACCGAGCTCGCCGACAACTCGGTCGCCTTGATGATGACGTCGCCCCCCTATCACGTGGGCAAGGAGTACGACACCGAGCTGAGCTTCGACGATTACCTCGCGTTGCTTCGTCGTGTCTTCACCGAGACGCACCGGGTGCTCGAGCCGGGGGGCCGGGCGGTGGTCAACGTCGCGAACCTCGGGCGACGGCCGTACCTCTCGCTGTCCTCGCGCATCGTCTTGATGATGGAGGAGATCGGCTTCTTGATGCGCGGTGAGGTGATCTGGCGCAAGGGCAAGGCGGCCGGGGGTTCGACCGCGTGGGGATCGTGGAAGTCGGCTTCGAATCCCATCTTCCGCGACGTCCACGAGTACCTGTTGTGCTTCTCCAAGGGTCGCTTCCAACGCGTTCGCAAAGGCGAGAGCACGATCGAGCGCGACGAGTTCCTGGAAGCGACCATGTCCGTCTGGGACATCGCGCCCGAGTCGGCGACCCGCGTCGGCCACCCTGCCCCCTTCCCCGTCGCATTGCCCAAGCGCGTCATCCAGCTCTACACCTACACCGATGATCTCGTGCTCGATCCGTTCCTGGGGTCCGGAAGCACGGCCGTGGCCGCGGTCCAGACCGGACGCCATTACGTGGGATACGAAACCAGCGAGGCCTATGCAGCCGCAGCGCAAGAACGCGTGGCGAACACGACGAAGGAGACCGTGACATGAAAGCCGTCGTATGCGCGCCGAAAGGCAAGGTCAAGCTCGCCGAGGTGCCCGACCCGCAGATTCAGGAGGGCACCGACGCCGTCGTGCAGGTCCGTAAGACCGCGATCTGTGGCTCCGACCTCCACCTTCTGGACGGATCGACCCCCGGCATGCGCGAAGGAGCGGTGATCGGTCACGAGCTCGTTGGTCTCATCACGGATCTGGGCGACGACGTGGAGAAACACTTCGAGGGGACGCGGGTGCTCGGGTCGTTCCTGATCGCATGTGGAAAGTGCTCCGAGTGCCAGGCCTCGCGCTTCAACTTCTGCGCGAACAGAAGGGCCCTGGGACTCGGCACCCTCGCCGGCGATCTGGACGGTGCGCAGGCCGAATCGGTCCGCGTGCCGAACGCCGACCTCAACCTCAAGACGCTGGATGGAGCGCTGTCCGGCTTGAGCGATGAGGAAGCCCTGCTCGCCGGGGACGTCATGACCACGGGTTTCTACGGCGCCGCCCTCGCGGACATCTCCCCGGAGACCGTCGTAGCGGTGTTGGGAGGCGGCCCTGTCGGACTCTTCTGTGCGCTCGCATGCCGGCGCGCGGGCGCCGGTCGCGTGATAGTGCTCGACACCGATCGCCAAGCGAGCCAAGTTCGCCAAGGACAAGATGGGGCTCGAGTCGCTTCAACTGAAGGGCGACAAGCCCGAGGACGGTTTGAGGAAGGCGACCGGCGGCGCGTTGCCGGACGTGACGATCGACGCGGTCGGATCGATCGATGGCTTCAAGACCGCGTTGCGGTGCGTACGGGACGGGGGCCGGGTCGTCGTGCTGGGCGTGTACGGGCCGGAGCGCTACGAGATGCCGATGGGCATGATCTGGATACGCGGTCTGGACCTGCGCTTCGCAGGCATGGCTAACGTCCACGCCCACTGGAACGACGCGCTCCTATCGGTAGGGAAGGGCGAGATCGATCCGGGCCCCGCGATCACCCACCGGCTCCCACTGGACGAGGCCGAACAAGGCTACGAGCTGTTCCGCTCCCGCGAAGCCCTGAAAGTGGTCCTTACGCCCTAGCCGGTGATGGGCGGGCGGCTAGGCGGACTTGGGTTTTGATTCCTGTTCTTGTTCTAGGCGCACCTTCTCGGCGACTATGTCGTCCGCGCTCTTGCCGCAGCCGGGACAGAACTTCGACTCCGGCGGGACCTCGACCTTGCAGAAGGGACACGGGCCCTCGAGCGGCGGCTCCTTGTATCCCTCTTTGAGTCCGGACTTGAACTCCTTACCTGCCTGACCCATCGATCGCGCCAGTTGCGGGAGTTTCTTCGCCCCGAACAGCAGCAGAAGGATGAGCAGCACGATGATCCATTCCGCTCCACCTGGAAGACTCATGCCCTACCTCCGTTCAGCGCCGGAGCGATCTCCGTTCCGACCAGTTCGACATCTTCTTCGTCCGCGACCTGGAAAGGCAGCGTGCCGAGGCCTGCGATGACCTCCTCGACACCCAGGTCGATCAGCTCCCCCAAGCGATCCACGACCTCGCCCACACTCCCGGCGATGTGATCCTTGCGGAACTCCTCCCAGGATACTGCCGGCCGCCCCTCTATTCCCCCCAAAACTCCCTCGGGGGTCCGCTCTCTCAGGCGTTCGAAGCGTCGCTTCGCATCGTTCTCGTCGCTCCCCGCCAGGATGTAGCAGCCGACCGACCGCCTCAGATCCGAGGGATCCCGGCCCGCCTTCTCGCAGGCCCCGTCGGCGGCGCGGGCCCTGTCCCTGTAGGTATCGAGGGAGCCGATCCACGAGAAGTTCCACCCGTCCGCGACCTCGGCGGCGGTTCGGAGCAGACGATCCCCCTTCCCACCGATCCAGATCGGGGGCCGGGGCGACTGCTTCGGGCCGGGGCGGCAGACCGCCCCCTTCATCTTGTAATGCTCGCCGTCGAAATCGAGCTCCTCGCCCTCGAGAAGGCGGCCGACGATCTGGGCGGACTCGCCCAGGCGCCGGATGCGTGTGCCCGGACTGGAGTACTCGATCCCCGCCGCGACGTATTCGGGCTCGTACCATCCCGCGCCGAGGCCGACATCGATCCTGCCCTCCGACAGCAGATCCAGGGTCGCGGCCATCTTCGCCAGCAGGCCCGGGTTGCGGAAATCGTTGCAGGTCGCCATCGAACCGATCCGCACCCGCTCCGTGGCGGCGGCCAATCCCGCCATCGTGGTCCAACACTCGAGGGCGCCTCTGGGCTCGGACGAACCTCCGTACTTGCTCCAATCGAGGAAGAGATGATCCGACACCCATACGGAGTCGTAGCCGGTGGCCTCGGCGAGCCGGGCCACGCGTTTGACTCCCTCCCACGACGCGGGAGCGCCTCCGAACGAGGTGTCGTAGTGCGGAAGACCCAGTCCCAGTCGCATGCGCGCAGTCTAAGGGGGGTCTGGGGGGAGTAGGCCGTCTCGACGGCCGATCCCCCAGTGGGTTGCCGCAGGCCGGCATGAAATGCCGGCCGGGAAGCAAGGGCTGCGGTCAGCAGCCCGCGGCGAGCGGGCATAAGAGGACGTTAGATCTTGTACTTCTCCAACAGGCGTCGAGCGATGACCGTCTTCTGGATCTCGGAGGTGCCCTCGCCGATCAGTAGGAAGGGGGCGTCGCGATAGAGACGCTCGATCGTGAACTCCTTGGAGTACCCGTAACCTCCATGCACGCGCAGCGACTTGAGCACGATCTCGTGACACGCCTCCGACGCGAACAGTTTCGACATGCCCGCCTCGAGGTCCGAACGCTCGCCTGAGGACTTCTTCTCGGCCGCGGAGTAGAGCATGAGCTTGGCCGCCTCGAGCGTCGTTCCCATCTCGGCCAGGTGGATCTGTATCGCTTGGTGCTGGCTGATCGGTTTGCCGAACGCCTTGCGCTCCTGCGAGTAGCGGATCGCTTCCTCGAAAGCGCGGGTGGCAACGCCCACCGCACGCGCCGACACGTTCACGCGACCGACCTCGATGCCGTCGAGGACCTGGCGGAAGCCCTGGCCCTCTTCGCTTCCGAGCAGGGATGCGACGGGGGTCCTGAAGTCGCTGAAGGTCATCTCGATCGTCTCGATTCCCTTGTAGCCCATCTTCTCGATGTTCTTCCCGCAGTCGAGGCCGGGGGCGGGCTTGGCCTCACCCGGCTCCTTCTCGACGATCAGCATGCTCATCCCCCGGTGAGGTGGGTCCGCTTCGGGGTCGGTCTTCACGAGCGTCATCACGATCCCCGAGCGCAGGCCGTTCGTCAGCCACATCTTCTGACCGTTCACGACGTAGTCGTCGCCGTCACGGATCGCCTTGGTACGGATCGCCTGGACGTCGGATCCCGCCTCGGGCTCGGACATCGCCAGCGTGGCGCGGATCTCCCCCGTCGCCATCCTCGGTAGGTGTTTCTGCTTCTGTTCGTCCGTGCCGAACTTGTTGATGAGATAACAACCCATGAAATGCGTGTTGAGGATGCCCGAGAGGCTCATCCACCCTCGCGCCAGCTCGACGACGGTCAGCGTGTAGGTCATGAGGGACTCCCCCACGCCCCCGTACTCCTCGGGGACGGTGAGCCCGAACAGCCCCATCTCCTTCATGCCTTCGTAGATCTTCTCTGGGAACTCGTCCTTGTGCTCGAGCTCTTCCGCGACCGGGATCACCTCTTTCTCCACGAACTCGCGGACGGTCTCGATGATCGCTTTCTGCGTGTCGGTCAGCTGCACGACTTCCTTACTCCCATTCCTTCTGGAAGTCCTCGAGCGTCTTCTGTCGCTCGAGACCGGCCACGCGGCCCCGCTCCGCGAGCTGGAGCGCCATCTTGCGTGACGCCTCGTCGATCATCTCGGTCCCGAACATCACGGCCCCCCGCTTGTCCACGTCGGTGGAGTGCTTGTACGCATCGAGCAGAGCCTCGGCCTTGTCGTAGTCGTCCTGCGGCGGTGTGAAGACCTCATTCAGCACGTCCACCTGTCCGGGATGTAGGGCCCACTTGCCGTCGTACCCGAGGGCCCGGGCGCGCATCGCCATCTCGCGGAAGCCGTCGAGATCCTTGATGAGCAGGTATGGACCGTCGATGGCCTGGAGGTTGGCGGCTCGGGCGGCGACGAGGATGCGCTCGAGCACCCAGTGCCAGTGATCGCCCGGGTAGCCCGGCATCGGCAGTCCCGCCGTCACGGTCGGAAGGCCGAGCGACGCGCTCATGTCGGCCGGACCGAAGATCAACGTCTCGAGACGTTCCGAGGAGTGCGCGATCTCGAAGATGTTCTCAAGGCCGAGGGCGGTCTCGATCTGGGCCTCGATGCCGATCTTCTTCTCCATGCCGGTGTTCACCTCGAACATCCGCAGCAGGTGATCAACGAACATGACCTCGTGCGCGTACTGAACCTTCGGGATCATGATGCAGTCGAGATACTGACCGGCGTTCTCGACGATCGTCTTGAGATCGTCGGCCGCCCACTGGGTGTCGATCGAGTTGATCCTGACCACCACCGTCTTGTCGCCCCAATCGTTGTTCTTGAGGGCGTCGATGATGTTGCCGCGCGCATCCTCTTTCGCCAGCGGCGCAACCGAATCCTCGAGGTCCATGAACACCTCGTCGGCGGGCAGCGTGGGGCCCTTCGCCAGCATCTTGGGGCTGGACCCGGGCACGGACAGACAGGACCTGCGTGCGCGCAACCTTGCCTCCTTGGAGCTTGGGTTACTCGACGTAGCCGAGGCCACGCAGATGGCCCTCGATCTCGTCTTCTTCGTTTGAGGTTAGTCCGGTCTCGTCGTCATCGCTCGACTTCGACGCCTCGTCCTGATCGAGCACCTGGAGCTCGATCCCCTCGCCTACGAGCGACTTGAGGACCTTGCCGTCGCGGGGCACGGCGGTGGGGACACCGAGAGCGGCCATCGACGTGGGGCCGAGATCGATGAGCTCCGCGGTCTCCGACAGGGGGCCCGCCTTGACCTCGGGCCCGGTGGCGACGACGACCCCTTCCAGGCGATGGTCTCCCGACAGCCAGTCGGCCTCCTCGACCATCCCCTTCGCATGCGTCAGTGAATAGAAGGGGGCCGGCACCAGCAGAAGGTCCGGGGCGATGTCTAGGAACTTCCCGGAGAGCACCTCTTCCTTCCGGTAGATCTTCGAGATGGGAGCGTCGCCGGTCTCGGGATCCCTGAACGCCGAGAGGGAGGCCGCGACCTCGTCCCGGACTTTCTCGTAGTCCTTCTCATCGACGATCCCGCCGGGCTCCCGCCCTTTCAGGTTCACCGACACGCCCTCGCCGGTCGAGACGACGCTCGTGTACGCGCGCGTCTTCGACCACTCGATCGGTGATGCCGGGATCGAGATCTTTCCATGCAACTTGAAGATGTCGTACAGACGGCGGGCGATGCGCCGGCCGGGCCCCCAACGGATCAGGTTGAAAGCAAAGGACCCCTTGCCGAACTCCAGATACCCGAGGTTCTGGAGGATCCGGTCCATCGTGCACGTCCGGGTGCAAGCCTGGTGTCCGTGGTCGGACATGAAGATGACGAGGTCGTCGTCATCCGTGCGCTCGAGCAGCCGCGCCAGCCCATCGTCGAGCTGCTGGTAGACGCCCCTCACCTGCTTGGCGACCGGTCCGTCCTTCAACTCGTTGTACTTGGGATGCTCGGGATGGATGTACTCCATGAGGCAGTGCTGGATGCGATCGGTCGAAACGTACACCAGCACTCCGAAGTCCCAATCGGTGGTGTCGAGTAGGTACTCGAAGGACTTCTGGCGTTTGGCGGTGATCTGCTCGCACTCTTCGAGGAACGCCTCGGGCCGGTGGCGATAGGTGGTCCAGCTCATGCCGTTCACGGGGAAGGGAGCCTTGGCGTCAAGCTCCCGTTGAAGCTCCTCGGGGTAGGTATAGGAGCGGCTCGCAGGGAGCACACCGCCGGCTATGACCTTGCCCTTGACCTTCGGCGTCGGAAACGTGAGCGGGATATTGAGCGCGAGGCTCGTCTTGTCGGCGTCGGAGAAGTCGGCGAAGATAGTCCGCGCCTTGATCGAGCGGTAGGTGATGGGAAGCCGCTTCGAGGCGCCGGGCTTGTGCTCGAGGATGTCGAAGACGGCATGACCCGCCGGATTCAGGCCGGTCATGAAGGAGGGCCACGCACACCAGGAGTGCGACGGCACGGTCGACAGGCAATCTCCGTAGGCGCCTTTGTCGATCAGTTTCGACAGGTTCGGAAGCTCCCCAGCGTCCAGCATCGGACGAAGAACCTTCCAATCGACCCCGTCCCAACCGATGATGAGTACTCGTTTGGCCATGGATCGGAGGTTAGCAGGGGAATGCGGCGCCGGATTCTGAAGATCACGCTGCTTTGCGTGGCCGCGTTGTGCGCTCAGATGCTGTGGTCGGGCGTCGCCGAGGCGAAGGAGTTCCGCCTCCCCGAGGCCGAGGTCGTGGCCAAGGTTCGGAGCGATGGGTCCATCGCGATGACCGAGCACCTGACCTACGCGTTCGACGGCGACTTCTCCGGCGCCTACCGCGAGATACCTCTCGATAGCGGGTTGCGCGTAAGCGAGGTATCCGTGTCGGAGGGAGGCCAGACGTATCAAGCCGGGGCCCCCACCGAACTGGGAAGCTTCGGGTTACCGGGATCCTTCGGGGTAGCCGACCTCGGCGACCGGACGCGGATCGTGTGGCATTACAGCGCCCAGAACGAGATAAGAACCTTCACCGTTCGCTACATCCTGACCGAGCTCAGCGTCGCCTACGACGACGTCGTGGACATCAACCTGCGTGTGTGGGGGGACGAGTGGCAGGTTGGCCTCGAACGCCTCAGCGCGCGTCTCGTTCTCCCCGATCGGGCGCCCGGCGGTGTCTACGTGTGGGGGCACCCGGCCGAGGTCGACGGCATCACCGAACTGCGACCGGATGGCCAGGGAGCCTCGCTGGACGCGGCCAACGTCCCGGCGAACACATGGGTGGAGATGCGCGTGGTCGCGCCGGCGACCGTGCTCAGCGATACATCGGGCGCCAGGGTGCGATCCGGCGACGGGCTCGACGAGATCCTGGCCGAGGAACGGGCGGCGGCCGAGCAGGCGCGCGGGGACCGCGAGCGCGAGGAGTGGGTCTCGAACAGCCTCCCGTGGCTCATCCCTCTGGGTATCTTCCTGGCTCTCGTTCCCGCCGTCGCCCTGCTTCTCTTCGTTTACCGGCGTCATGGACGAGAACCTCGGGTGAGCTTCTCTCAGCAGTACGTGACCGAGCCGCCGTCCGACACGCCGCCCGCCCTGGTCGCCGCTCTCCTTCAGGAGCGTGGCGACCGCTCCTCCAGCTCGGGATTCACAGCGACGTTGTTCGATCTGATCCGGCGCCGTCACATCGACGCCATGGCCGTTACCACCCCGAAGGAGACCTGGGGTGGGCTCCGCAACGAAGACGTGAGCGACCTGGCCGTGCTCGTGACGTCGAAGGAGCGCTCCGACCTCGAAGCGTTCGAGATCCCCGTCTTGGAGACGATCGAACACGCGGCGGAGGGTCAAGATCGGATGTTGCTGAGCGAGATGCGAACGAAGATCAAGGCCGAGCCGGAGTTCTACGCGCAGCGTTTCAAGGAATTCGAACGAGGTCTGCGCGCCTCGGTCAAGGAGCAAGGGTGGTGGGTCACGACGGGGCTCAGGTCACTGGGTAGCGGAGCCGCGCTCGCGTGGCTCCTGGTGGTCCTCACAGGTTTGTGGCCCGCGGTCAGCGGAGGGATGCGATCGTTCTCCTGGGAGCAGATCATCTGGGCGTTCTTGTTCCCCGCCGCGATCCTCAACGCCCTCATCCTCACCGGAGCGATCTGGTACCGGCGCGGTTGGGAGCGGCGCTCCGACACGGCAGCGGAGGAGGCCGCACGCTGGGAGGGCTTGAGGCGCTATCTGGCCGACTTCGGGAACATGAAGGAGGCTCCGCCGGGCTCGATCGCGATCTGGGAGCAGTACCTCTGTTACGCGATCGCCTTCGACATGGCGGACCGCGTTCTCGCTGCGGCGCAATTGAAAGCGCCTCCCGAACTGCAGGACCAGAGCAGCATCTACTGGGTGGGTCCTCACGGACCGCTTGGGTCGGGCGTATCGGCCTTCGCCATCTCGGATATCTCGAACGCGGTCGGTAGCGCCGGGTCGTGGGCGGCTGCAGCGAGTGGCGGAGGTGGGGGTTTCTCGGGAGGTGGCGGTGGCGGCGGTGGCGGAGGAGGTGGCGGAGCCTGGTGACCCCTACTCCTCGGCGCCCGGGCGCGCTTGCGCCAGCCGCAGCGCCCGCAGGGCCAGCTGCAGCCGCACTTTGTCATCGGGGTCCCGCAACGACCATCCCGTGAGCTTGTCGATCTGCTTCAGGCGGTAGCTCACCGTGTGAGGGTGCGCGAACAGCGCCGCCCCGGCCAGCTTCACGCTGCCGTCCGCCGCGAAGTACGCCTCGAGGGTCTTTATCAGCTCTCCCTTCCGTCGCCCGTCGTACTCGAGGATGGGACCGAGTGTGCCCTCGACGAAACGACCGACCAGGGCCGGTTCGACCCGCAGGAAGTGATAGAGGATCAGTTCCTCGAAGCGGTAGACCGGGCCCTTCATCTCGAGGGCCATCCCGATCTCCAGGGCCTCACGAGCCTCGAGGTAGGCCTGGCGGATCCCCTCGAGGCCGGCATGAGGGCCCCCCACGCCGAAGAGCCACTCGCCCTCCAGCTCGGTGATCAGCTTCTCCGGCATGGTGGCGGGATCCATCCCGCTCGTCGCCGGGATCAGGGCGATCGTGTTCTGGGCCTTCTGAAGCACGATCGGATCGGAGCTCGTCTGCGGGGATCCGGCGCCGGCCGCAGCCGCCACCGATGCCTCTTTGCGCTGATCGCCCTCCGGTCCGAGGCCGACCATAGCCACATAGCCCAGCGACAGGTCGTACCCGAAGGTCAGGGCGCGCCGGAGGATGTCCTCGGGGGCCGCGTCGGTGCCGTAGAGAAGATCGGCCAGGAATTCGCGCCTGGCCCCCTCTTGCTCGCGCACGATCGCTCGCTGAGCGCGGGCATAGGCGTCCGCCACGCCGGTGGATATCTGATCGGTGTAGCGGAGAACGGCCTCGGCGAGCTCGATCGTCGCGTCGACCGCCTCCTCGCCCGTGTACCGGCGACATTCCTCGGCGATGGTCTCCCAACACACGCGCGAGACGGTTCTGTATGCGCTGAGCACGTCCTCCAGAGGTATGCCTCCCTCCGCGCGCCGCGCACCGACCTGCTCGATCGCCTCGAGCTCATCGCGCGAGATCTCTCTCCGGTGGCTCAGAACATTGGCGAGGATCGCGACGTTACCCCGCACCGCCTGTCGCACGTCGTCGCGCAGCTCGTCGCCAAGACGTGCGTACGAGGGGATCGCTTCCCAGATCGCCGCTATGCAGAGTTCGACAACCTCATCGAGGCGGTCCAGGAACCGATCGATGATCGACTCCACCGCGGTGTTCTCAGGCACCGGGAGGAGCCGTGACTTTGAGCAGAACCCTGTTCAGAGCATCGCGAGCCGCCTCGACCACGCGCCCGGCGGCCGGGTTGGCCGGGTCCGCGTCGTCCGCGGGATCGAGCGCCGCGACCGTTGCGGAGCTTCCACTCTCTTGGACGACGACGTTGCAAGGGAGGTGCACGGCCGCTTGGAGGTCCGCGTCGACGCTGCGGTGGCCGGCCGGTGGGCTCCACGCGCCCATGATCAGATACTGACGCTCATCGCCCGCCTCGGGCCCCAACATCCCTCCGACGTGCATCTCCGTGATTATCGAGAAGCCCTCGCCCTTCAAGGCAAGACGCGCGCGCACAACGGCTTCGTCGTATCCCTCGGGAACCTCCACCGCGTATCCGTAATCGCTCATGCGGCCGGCTCGCTTCCGTCGTCGCTCCGAGTCTCATCGACGCGGTCCCCACGGGACCCCTCGAGAGACTCTTCTCCACTACGGTAACCCTTAGGAGAGAAGGTCTCGAAGGACTGGAGGCAGAACCGTTGCTGCTGGCCATACCCAACGTCTCGGAGGGCCGTGACGAACGGCTCATCGCCGACTGCGCGGCCGCCGCACAGCGAGGCGGCGCCAGGTTGCTGGATCTGCATTCCGACGCCGTGCACAACCGCAGTGTCCTGACCGTTGCGGGCCATCCCGCGGACCTCGTCGCGGGGATGACGGAGCTTGCGCTGCTCACGCGCGCCATCGACATGACGCAACATCGCGGGGTCCACCCACGGCTGGGAGGGCTCGATGTATGTCCGTTCGTGCCTCTCGAAGCCACCATGAAGGATGCGATCACGATCGCGCACGCCACCGCGCTCTCGATCGCGCAGGTGACCGGAACACCCGTCTATCTCTACGGGGAGGCCGCCACCCGCCCCGAAACGAGAGAGCTCCCCGACCTACGGCGAGGGGGGCTCGAGAGGCTCGCCGAGCGGGCCGGCGACGGCCTCCACCCCGACCGGGGGCCCAGGGATATCGACCTCCACCGGGGCGTGGTGTGCGTCGGAGCCCGTGGGCACCTGATCGCATTCAACGTCTGGCTGGAGACGGATGGCGATGCTGCGCGGAGGATCGCGGCCGACGTGCGGCTGCCCGGGCGCCTTCGGGCTCTGGGCCTGAGCCTGGGTCCAGATGCGTCGCAGGTGTCGATGAACCTGGTGCAACCGGACGCGCTGCGGATAGAAGAGGCATTCGACCGAGTCGAAGCGTCCGCTCGCGCGGAGGGGGTTCGTGTGCTGCGAACGGAGATCGTCGGCCTCGTCCCGGAGAGGTTCCTCCCGTCACCGGACGCGAAAGCGGCCCGACTCCTGATCGAGTCGGGCCGCTCCGTTGAATCCGTGCTACGTCAGGAGAACTAGCGCCTCCTGGTGGTCTTCCGACGAGCGGCGCCCCTACGAGCAGCCGTGCTCCTGCGAGCGGTGTTGCGCTTCCTCGTCGCCGCGGCCTTGCGACCGGCCGCCTTGCGGGCCGGAGACTTCCGGCCTGTTGACTTCTTACGACCGGTCGACTTCTTGCGGCCTGTCGACTTCTTGCGACCTGTCGACTTACGCGCCGTGGACCTGCGAGCCGTCGTCTTTCTGCGACCCGTGGCCTTCTTACGACCGGTTGCCTTCTTACGACCCGTCCTCTTCCTGGTCGCTGCTGCTTTGCGCCCAGCTGCCTTGCGGCGAGCGGTGGTCCGCTTCCTGGTCGCTGCAGCCTTGCGCCCAGCTGTCTTCCTACGACGAGCCGTGGTCTTCTTGCGACCAGTGGACTTGCGAGCCGTCGTCTTTCTGCGACCCGTTGCCTTCTTACGACCCGTTGCCTTCTTACGTCCGGTCGTCTTCTTGCGACCTGTCGACTTGCGCGCAGTTGACTTCCTGCGACCCGTCGACTTCTTACGCGCAGTGCTGCCGCGCCGGGCCGTGGACTTGCGGCCCGTGGACTTGCGAGCCGTAGATTTACGACCCCCAGCCCGTTTTCTTCCGGTGGTTTTCTTAGCAGCCACCCGGCACCTCCATTCGTGATCGCGACGAGATCGTTAGTCGAACTCGCCATCCGTCACACGCGAACGCGCGCACAAGCGCGCGTTCACACGTAATTAGGCACCAATATCGGCGTACCTGCAAGCATTTGAAGGGTTTTTTTGGTCGGTGCTCGACGTGGTGAAACGAGTGACTCGCGCGGTTCAGGACACCGCGCGGAGACGACGGAGCGCGCGTTCTTTCCGAAGTCGACGTCGTTCGCGCTCGGAAGTTCCACCCCAGATACCGAATTGCTCTTTGTTGTTCAACGCGTATTCGAGACACTGCGCGCGCACGTTGCACTTCGAACAAACCGCGCGCGCAGCCTTGGAGGAGCCGCCGCGCTCGGGGAAGAAGATCTCGGGATCGACCTCTGTGCAACGCGCGTTGGTCTGCCATTCAACGGGTTGGAGCAGTCTCGTCGTGATCCGCTGCATTGACCCCGGCCTTTCTGTCGGTCCCCCGGTTTACCGATCTCGGCGGTTCCGTCCCTGGAACCCCCGAATAACATTGTTGTAATTCTAGGGATGGAATTACAAAGCCGCAACCCCTCTGACCTGCGTCTTTCGATCGAGGACGCGCGTTGAGACCCAGAACGCGAAGAAGTAGTCCCGGGAGCGCGAAAGATCCCGCGCGACGCGCGGTCAAACGAGAAAGGAGTTTGCTAGTTGGCGGGTGGGCGCGCAGAGCAGAGCTCGAGCACCGAGCGCGCCAGCTCCCCCGCGTCGAGAGGTTTGACGAGATATGCGCTGGCCCCGCTCTGTTTCGCCAGCCAGGCATCCTGGGGTCGGTCCAATAAAAGGAGTACCGGGATCGACGGAGCGTCGCCCGTGTATTGCATGTCCTTACTCAGGTCGTAGCCGCCCGCGCTGCCCGTTTGGAGGTCCACCACTACGATGTCGCAGCCGGGATCGACCAGCCGCGCTTTGGCCTCACGGGAGTCTCGGACGGATTCCACGGATACATCCGCCGGGAAGGCGAATCTTGATTCTTCGATGATCTGGGGGTCATCGCTCACCACGAGGACCCGGATGGCGGTGGTTTCTTCTACCACCTGTTATCCGGCTTTGGGGATCGCGTGCGACCTCACCTGGTCGCCGACGGACCTCAGGGCCGCCTCGATGTCGATGTCGAAGCCCGTTTCCATCCCCTGAAGCCTCCCGAGCACTCGCACGAAGTCCGCAGCGGCCAGCTCCGCATCGTGAACGGCTTC
This sequence comes from uncultured Actinomycetes bacterium, assembly GCA_963777015.1. Classification (GTDB taxonomy): domain Bacteria; phylum Actinomycetota; class CADDZG01; order CADDZG01; family WHSQ01; genus JACCXF01. Next base: position 114,917 of record CAVZOQ010000002.1, on the reverse strand, counting down.
CACCAGAACGCTCGTGTAGTGGCGCGCGAAGCGCGCACCGCAGAATGGACATCGGCCCGGGGCATCTGAGTCCGGGCCGATCTGCGACAGGAGAAACGTTCTGTCACAGGTGTGGCAATGTGCTTCTAGCCTCATCCTTCACCTCTCTCGATCGATGCTTGTGATGATAGACCGCCGCGCGCCGGCTCCCCGGTTCGCAACACCAGCAGGCTGAGAAGGAACGCCGCCACGAACGAGGGAACCGACGCCGGTAGCCATGGAGCATCGCCGGCCAGTGGTGTGCCCGCCACCGTCGCAACCGCGTCCGTCCACCACGAGGGCCCGGTGGGAGCGATCCAGTGATACACGATGAAACCGGCCGCCCACGGCAGCAACGTGACGATCCGAACGCCGTTCGAGTACCAATAGGGACCCCCGTGCTCGAAGAGATGCTTCGGGTCGATCCTCCTCCGGCGCAGAACGAAGTAGTCGGCTGCGAGGATCCCGAACAACGGGACGAAGACGGATCCGATGAGGAACAGGAACGCCTCGTACCGTTCCATGGTCAACCACGCTGCCAGGATGGTGGCTACGACCCCGATCCCGACGACCAGAGCGCGTTGCGACGAACGCGGGAACACGTTCTGAATAGTTACCGACGCCGAATAGATATCGGCGAAGGCTTCATCGGTCTCCCCGACCAGCAGCCCCATCAGAAAGAGGAGCCCCGCCACCGAACCCCCCGCCAGAGCCAGGATCCCCGCCGCGATCCCCGCGGGGTCGGGTGATGCATCCGATGCCAGGATGACCAGCGCGCCCAGCGAGTACAGCCACACGTTGGCGATCAGGTACCCGACCGAGGTTCCGATGCCGGCGGCCCGAGGGCTGCGGGCGAACCTGGTGTAGTCGGCGACGAGTGGAAGCCAGGAGATGGGCATCGCGATGACGAGGTCGAGCGCCGGGCCGAAGGTCGGGAAGGCGCCGGTGCCCTCCGCCGAGAGGGCGTCTGCGATCCCCGGGCTGGTCAAAGCCAGGACGGTGATCGCAAGGCTGATCCCTCCGATCACCCACACGCCGAAGCGCTTCATCCACACCCGAGTCACCCCGATGGGCCCCCACAGTGCGAGGCCGATGCAGATGACCGATGCAACAACCAGCCATAGCCAGCGGCTCGAGAACCCGAAGGACTCCTCGACGATCAGATCCGCCACGAAAGACATCGCCCACAACTCGACGGCGGTCCATCCGATCAGTTGCAGCACGTTGAAGGCACTCGGCACCCACGACCCGCGCAGGCCCAACACGGGACGGAAGAGCACCATGGTGGGGACCCCGTGATCTGCTCCGGCCACGGCGACGAGTGACAGGAGGCCAACCCCGATCACCGATCCGACCACGATGGCCAGAAACGCGGTGGGGAATCCGAGGCCGGGTACGAGGAGCGCGCCGGTGACCAGGACGAGCAACCCGATCCCGAGATCCCCCCACAGGATCGCGAGATCCAGACCCGAGAGCACCCTGCGATCGCGAGGCACGGGGTCGATGCCCCAATCGGGCGCTTCCACGCCCCTACCCCGCCGGCGCACCCTCAGAGTTCTGCGCGCACGACATCCACAGCCTTCTTCACATTGATCAGTTTCGCCTTGGCCTCATCGACCGTGCGAGTCTTTAGCCCGCAGTCGGGATCGACGAAGACTTTCTCCGGCGACAGGTACTTGAGAGATCGCCGGATGCCGTCGGCGATCTCCTCGACGTCTTCGAGGGCATGCGAGTGAACGTCGACCACGCCGAGGCCGATGTATTTCGTGAAGGCGTGATCGCCGAATGTCTCTAGCAGGGAGAAGTCCGAGTTCGCGAACTCGAGATCGATCTGATCGACCGGTATGTCGAGCATCTTCGGATAGGCGTTGTGGAAGTCGCCGTAGCAGATATGGGTGATGGTATGCGCGGTCAATGGCTCTGTGACCACTTGCATGGCCTCGATGACGAGGTCGAGCTCGTCCATGCGTGTCGATGCTGCCGGCTCGTCGATCTGGATGAACCGGGCCCCCGCACGCTCCAGATCCAGGGCCTCGTCGCGGATCACCTTGGCGAGATCCAGGACGAAGTCCCGTCTGGTGTCGTAGTGCTCGTTGAACGACCAGTCGCAGATCGTGTAGGGGCCGGTGAGCATCCCCTTCACCGGCTTCCTCGTCAGCGACTGGGCGTAGGCCCACCACTCGACGGTGATGGGCTTGTCCCGCACGACCGCGGAGGTGGCGATGGGCTTCCGGTAGTAGCGGTTGCCGTACGAGCGAACGAGGCCGCCGATCTCGAGGCCGGGCAACTCCTCTGCGAAGAAGGCGACCATGTCGCCTCGGTACTGCTCGCCGTCGACGACGAGGTCGGTGTCGATCGAATCCTGAAACTCGATCCACTCGCGGGTGGCCCGCCGCTCCAGCTCCAGGAGCTCGTCCCGGTCGATCTCCTTCCGGGCGAACCTGCCTCGTGCCGCAGTGATGTAGTCCGGCTTGGGGAGACTTCCCACCGAGGTCGTCCAGAGACCCGGTCCATCCAGGTCGATCGCCATCATGCACCCGCCCTTTCCGAGAGCCGTCCGAGTAACCCGAGTTTCGCCCGCGCCTTCTCGCGCGGCAAGAACTCGAGACCACAGGATGGCGCGAGGCGAATACCGTCCCCCACCAGATCGATCAGGCGCTCGATCTCGCCGCCGAGATCCCCCTCGCTTTCGAGGCGGGTGTTGCGTGCGTCCAGGATTCCCGCCTGCAGCCTGCGGTCCGAAGGCCACCCCCGAAGGAGCTCCCAGTTCTCGGGTCCCGCGACGAGATCCAGGTGGAACCCATCGACGGGCAACCGGAAGAGATCAGCCCCGAGACGTTTGGCATCGCCGAAGTAGGTCGCGACGAGGGTCTCGGTCGATCCCAGCTCAGCCGTCACAACCTCGAGTGCTCGCCGCGCGAGATCGAGATCCTCCGGCGCTCCGAGCAGGGCCGGCTCATCGAACTGGATGATCGTGGCACCCGCGGCTTCGAGCTCGAATGCTTCCTGGGCGAGCACGGAGGCCAGGGCCAGAACGAATCTCTCGTGATCGTTGTAGTGCTCGTCCACCGATAGGTGCGCGAACGTAACCGGACCGGGAAGCACCGCCTTTACCCGCGTGGATGCGACCGACTCCGCATACGTGAACGCGTCGACCGACGAAGGTCCGCGCCACTCGAGCGGCCCGTCGCAGATCGGGCGGCGGTAGTACACGTTGTTGTCGAACCAACGCAACAGTCCGCCAACCTCGAAGCCCGCCATATTGCGCGCGAAGGGTGTGACCAGGTCGTCCCATCTCGCCTGACCATCGGTGACGATGTCGATACCGGCCGCTTCCTGCTCCGAGATGACCTCCCGCACGAGCTCGTTCCGCGCGTCTTCGAGGTCGTCTGGCGTCGCGGCCCCTCGCTCCACCGTGTGCAGGGTCTTGCGCAACCTGAAAATGGTTCCCTCCGCCGGTGGCTTCGGGTACGAGCCAACCACCGTTGTTTCGATCGCCAACCTCGCCTCCTCTGACGCGAAAAGACCTCTTCCCCGGACGGAAAGAGGCCTGTCGTCGCCTTCGCTCATCCGTCCGGGCTTCGCACCTGCCGGGCATGCCGGTGGTTGCGGCGGGATCACAGGGCCGGTCCCTCACCCGCTCTACATGAGCGTCACCACCCTACCCCGTCGCGTCCCTCTCCTCGCGTCCCCGCAAGCAAAAGGCCGCCTTTCGGCGGCCTTTCACTCGTGACTGGGAAGGACTAGAACTGGGCGGAATCGCCGCAGGCGCAAGTCCCCTTCGAGTTCGGATTGTTGATCGTGAAGCCGGACTGCTGGAGTCCGTCGATGTAATCGACCTCAGCGCCCCGCAGATACGGGCTGCTCATCTTGTCGACCCTGATCTCGACCCCGTGGAGACTCTCGATCAGGTCGCCCTCGAGCTTGCGGTCGTCGAAATACAAGGCGTAGCGGAGGCCTGCACAGCCGCCGGGCTGCACTGCGATGCGCAGCGCGTAGGCCTTGCCCTCATGCTCCTCGGGGGCAGCGGAGGTCTCGCGGTCCAGAAGCTCTCGAACCTTCGAAGCGGCCATCTCGGTGATGCCGATGGTCTCCGGCTTGGTCTCCGTTGGATTCATCGTCACTGTGGGTCCTCCTTGGCCATCACACGACCCGGCGAAGCCGCGGTCGACGTCCAGTATAAGGAAACGTCAGTGAACGGAGGTCCATTCCAGGATCAAAAGGATCGTGGCCAGAACGATCGAGCCGAGCACCCAGGGCCGGGCCCGGCGGAGGCCCGGAGGCAGCTCCTCGAACGCAAGGGGGGCCAGGAGCAAGATCGCCGCCCCTGCGGCCGCCAGGAGCGTGGAGGCCAGCACCGCGATGTGCCACAGACGGTGTCCGATCACCCTCCTAGTGTGACGTTCGGGAGGTGAAGCGGAACTCGCCGACCGCGAGGGCGGGGGCCACTGTGGATCCGAAAGAGCCGAACTCCGGGGCGAATGCCTGGAGCCCCCGCCCGACGCCCTCCACCGAGGCGAGCGCCTTGAGCACGCTTTGCGTGAAGCGGAAATTGTGAACCGGCTCGGCTATCTCTCCTCCGCCTAATACGGAACGTTCCGTCGCGTGTCATCCCCGTGAGGAGGGTCTCGGGTCGGTCCAGAACGTTGACGTAGTGGAAACGCGTCACCAACAGGCCCTCATCGACCCCCCGGATCAACTCCTCGTCCGAGCGGTCCCCCGCCTCGAGCACAACGTTCGAGGCGTACGGACCGAACTCATCGGACCCCGAGAAGTGCCCGGTCGTCTCGCCCCCAAGCTTGCGGGCCGTGCGCGTGTCACTGACCGGTCCGGTCGCCACGCCCTTGTCGATCACGGCCACGCGACGGCGCGGCACCCCCTCGAAGTCGAACCCGATGCCCACCGATCCCGGATGAGCGACGTCATCGGACACCGTCACGGCCGGGGCAGCCACCTTCTCCCCCGCGAGAGCCTCCAGGAAGCTCTCGCCCTCGAGCACCTGCTTCGCTCCGAAACCTGCGTACGCGAGGTACTCAACGAGCATCGCAGCCGCGGGGGGCTCCAACACGACGCGATACGTCCCGGGGTCAAGATCTTTTGCGCCACGACCCTTCTCCGCCTTGTGCAACGCGCGGCGGGCTTCCTCCTCGTGATCGACGTCGGCCAGCGCGTGTGACGAATCCTCCCCCCAACCGGTCGACTCTCCGTTGTCCGCAAGGCAGGTCATGACGCACCGGGTGTAGGCGTCGTAACACTTCATCCCGGTCGATGAGAAGAGCGCGTACGCATGAGCCCCCGTCTCGAAAACGCCTGCAGCGTGAACTCCCTCGGTGGCCCGCAGGATCCCGCCGACGGCATCGGCTCGCGTTGCCGGGGTCGCCGCTGCAGTCGCGGAGTCGTACCGCATGAGGGCGGGCGCGGGGCCGAAGTCACTGGCGACGGGAAGACCGGGGAAGTCCGGATCCTCGCGTGAGGCTCGAGCCGCTTCCAGCGCATGGTTGGCGGCCTTCTTCATGTGGCCGGCATCCAATTGATTCGTCGTCGCCGAGGCCAGCTTCTGACCCACCGCGACTCGCACGTACGCCCTGAGCTCCAATCGCACCGTGTTCTGGATGATCTGCGAGTTGGCGTAACGCGTCACCCCCGACCGAGATGCCGCGACGACCACTTCAACGTCGTCGGCCCCCGCCGTATCGAGCACCGCCTGCGCAGCGCGCTCGGCTTCCTCAACGGACAGGGGTGCTTCCCCCGCGGCCACCGCGGCGTTTGTGGGGGTCACTGAGCGAAACCCGTGGAGACGTCCCTGAACCGGGCCGGGGAGGTGCCGTGGCCCACGCGCATCGTTTGACCCGGTTGACCCTTGCCGCAATTGGGCGTTCCCCACACCTTCCATTCCTCCGCTCCCGCGACCTGGTCGCAGGAGCCCCAGAACTCCGGCGTGATCCCGGTGTAGCGGGGGTTCTTCAACATCCGACCTAGCTTCCCGTTCTTGATCTCCCACGCGATCTCGCATCCGAACTGAAAGTTCTTGCGCTTGTCGTCGATCGACCAAGACCTGTTGGTCGCCATGTAGATCCCGTCGTCCACATCGGTCAGGAGATCCTCGAACGTACCCTCGCCCGGCAGCAGGTTTATGTTCGGCATCCGGATAAGTGCGAAGTTCTCCCACCCTTCGGCGCGCATCGTGCCGTTGGATCGATCGGCTCCGATCGCTGCGGCGGTTTCCCGCGACGTCTGGAAGCCGGTCAAGACCCCTCCGGTGATCAGATTCACTCGCTGAGCTTCCACGCCTTCATCGTCGAACGCGTAGGTTCCGAGCCCTCCTTGGATCGTTGCGTCCGAAGTGATATTCACCAGTTCGGAGCCGTACTGAAGGCGATCGAGGTCATCGATCCCCACGAAGGAGGTTCCGGCGAACGCCGCCTCCATTCCCAGGATGCGATCGAGCTCCGTCGGGTGACCGACCGACTCGTGAACCTGGAGCATCACCTGGTGCCCGTCCAGGACGACGGTCGTGGTGGTCGCCGGGCACTCCGGAGCCTGCAACAGCGCGGCGGCCTCCTCGGCGGTGCGTTGGGCGTTCTCCATCAGTCCGAGGCCCTCGACGATCTCGTAACCCGCCGCCTCGAAGTGCCCCCGGAACGAGCCGGGGAAGGATCGCTGCTGCAGATCGCCATCCGACACGGCAACCGCGTCGATACCCGCTCCGGTATGGACGATGGTCTGGTCGATGTCCGAGCCCTCGGACGTCACGAACCAGGTGTGTTGTTTCAGGAGATCCATCGAACCGCGACCGAAGCGAACGCCGGGAACCTTCTCCATCTCCTCCGCGGCCGAGGCGAGCAATGCCACCTTCTTCTCCGTCGGCACCTCGAAAGGGTCGATGTCGAGAGGGGTGCTCCAGGAGGCCCTGTGTACCGGCTCGGGGACGAGCTCCACCCGCTTCAGGTTCGCGGTCGCGCTGGCGCGCGCGACCTCCACTGCGGTTTTGGCCACCAGCGCCGCTTCGTCGCGGCCGAGCCGGGAGGATGCGGCGAAGCCCCACGCGCCATCCACCAGCACGCGAACGCCGAAGCCGACGGAGCTGCTCCGGTCGAGACCCTCGACCCGAGGCCCCTTCACCGTTAACGATTCGGCATCGATGTCGACGCCGCGCGCGTCTGCGTATGACGCCCCGGATGCCGTTGCGGCATCGAGCGCCTCGTTCAAGAGGTCGTCCATCGAGGGGTCAGGGTAACCGCGGCGGCGCGGAAGAGCAGCCGTCCGATCAGGCGAGGTTGGCCGAACGTGGGTAGGCCACGTCCGGGTCGGTGAGGACGTTGACCAGATAGGGCTCGCCGGCGTCGAACGCACGTTTCAGGGCGGGAGCGATGTCGTCGGGATCGGCCACCATCTCGCCGCGGCCCCCGAAGGCCTCCATCATCCGGTCGTAGCGGAGTCCGGGCTGTAGGTCCGCGGCCACGTCCTGACCGAAGAGGGCCTTCATCGGATGCTTCTCGAGGGCCCAGATCCCGTTGTTCCCAACGACGCAGACAACCGGCAACCCGAGCCGGACGAGCGTCTCGAGCTCGGTCCCCGCGAACCCGATGGCGCCATCGCCGAACAAGGCGACGACCTGCCGGTCGGGATGCGCCAGCCGGGCGGCCGCCGCGTAGCCCGGCCCTACCCCGAGGCATCCATAGGGGCCCGGGTCCAGCCAGCAGCCTCCCTGGAAGGACGGGACCTCCCTGCCCGCGTAGGAGACGAAGTCGCCGCCGTCCCCGATGACGATCGCGTCCCTGTCGAGGAGCGGAACGAGCTCGCCGTATATCCGCATGGGGTGGATCGGCGACGCCGCGGATCGCAGCTCCGCCTCCGCCATCTCCGACTTCTGTCTCTCGGCGTCTTCGAGCGAGGGCAGCCAGTCATCCCTCCCACCCCCGCGGCTCACGGCACCGGCGATCCGTCCAAGCACGTCGGACAGGGGAGCGCCCACCGATGCGGTCAACTCAACGTGGCCCGCGATCAGATCCGGATGAGAGTCGATGTGGATCACCTTCGCCCCCGTCGCGAAGTTCTGGCCGAAGCCGAGCCGGAAATCCATCGGCGCGCCGATGACGACTATCAGGTCCGCCTCTTTCATGGCCTTCGACCTACTGCGCGACGAACGCGAGGCGGTGGTCGGCGGTAAGGCACCCGCGACCCTGGCCGTTCATGAAGACCGGAACGCCGGCCGCCTCCGCGAGCTCCACGAGTTGATCTTCGGCTCCGTCCATCCAAACGTTCGAGCCGGCGATGATCGCCGGTCTCTCCGCACGCGCCAGCTCGTCGGCGATCGACTGCATCGCGTTCTCGTCGGGACGAGGGGTTTCATCTCTCTCGGCGTCTGGGACCTCGATGTCGGTCGTGTTGAACAACACGTCGAGGGGGAAGTCGAGGAAGCGAGGGCCGCGGGGAGCCGACAGCGCCGCGCGGACCGCCGTCAAGACGTCGCGCGCGATGGCCTCGGTGGCCGTGACCGTCCTCGCGGGGGCGATCGGGTCGACGAACGGGACGTGGTCGATCTCCTGCAGTGACCCTTGGCCCCACCTGAACGTCGGGGCGCGGCCCGCGAGAGCCACGACCGGAGCTCGATTGAAACCGGCCTGGGCCAGCGCGCTCATCGAGTTGGTGACCCCCGGGCCGGCGGTGATCGCGACTACGCCGACCTCCCGGGTGAGCCGCGCCCAGCCTTCGGCCGCGAACGCGGCGCTCTGTTCGTGCCGCACGTCGATGATGCGGATCTCATCCTGGCGGCACCCGTCGAGTATCGGAAAGATGTGCCCGCCCGTGAGCGTGAAGAGGTGCTTCACAGCGAGCGATCGAAGGGCCAGCGAAACCGCGCGCCCTCCGTGCCCCTGTTCGCTCATGGCGGGAGGTTACCCGCGCTCAGCGAACGAGGCGCGAGAGCCGGCGATCGGCGAGGATCTTGCCGCCGGTCTGACAGGCCGGGCAATACACGACCTCATGTGACTCGTACGAGACTCGCCGTAGCGTTTCGCCGCACCTGGGGCACGGCTCACCGGAGTGGCCATGGACGACGAAACGACCCTGGAGTTTGTTCGGCAATCCCCCGGTGCGCTTCCGTTCCTTGTCGAGCGCCCGCTCGAGGACCTCGTGGCTCGATGTGATCAGCCGACGACGCTCCTCTTCCTTCAGAGACGCCAGCGATGCGTACGGAGAGAGACGAGCGTGATGCAGGATGTCATCCGAGAAGCCACGGCCGATACCGGCAACCGTGCGTTGGTCGCGCAGCAAGGTGTGTACCCGGCGACCGTCCTCACCGGCCATGATCAAGGCTTCGAATTCATCGGAGAAGGGCTCCGGTCCCAGCTTCTCCAACGGTCCGTCGCCACCCGCTTCCCCGAGGATCCACCAACCCGCTTTCCGCTCGGTGCCGAACTCCTTCACCAGGAGCCCCGCGCCGTTGTCGAAAACGAGGCGCACCACCCCGTACTTCGGCCGGCTCGCCTTAACGGGGCGCTCGAAGTCGACCCGGCCGCCCTGCGAGAGATGTATCAGCATCCTGGGGCCACCGAGATCGAAGATCAGGTACTTGCCGCGGCGGCTCACGCTCGCGAGCGTCCGGCCCACAAGGGATTCGGGCGGCGGATCGAAGGTCTTCAGGGAGGAGAACTGGATCGGGGTCGCGCGCATCAGCGCGGCGCCCGCGAACTCGGCTTCGACGCGCTCTGCCAGCGCCTGCATCTCGGGAAGCTCGGGCACGGGATGTCTCCCGGCTAGCCGGGAGCGTCCCCGCTGGCGGCCGTTTCCTCCGAGTCCCGGCGAACCACGGATCCGTCCTCCGGATCGCGCGTCGCGGGGTCCTCGGTGCGTTCCTGGGATTCTTCCAGGATGGCGCGCGCCGCACGGGCCGCGGCATCTGGATCGTCCTCGAGGGGCTCGTGGCCCTCGCTGCCGCCTTCGGCCAGCTCGCGCGCCCGATCTTCGACGTGCTCCTCCGGAACGTCCTGCATCTATTCGACCGTCCAGGTGTCGCCGGTTCTCAACAACCGTTCGAGGTCGCCCGGGCCCTGCTTCTCCGCCGCCAGCCCCAGCTGCTGTTCCATCAGCTCCCCGTACACCGGTCGCGTCACCGACCTGAAGACGCCGAACGGTGTGGGCTGAGTGGGCCCCTCGGCGATGCGCGACAACGCGAACGCCAGGCTCGGATCGTTCCGCTCCTCGTCGTGCGCGAGCAGACCCTCTTCGCCAACCTCGGCCACGTCCACCACTTCGAGGCGCCCATCGGAGCTCATGCGGACGCCTTTCCCCTTGTCCGTACCGAACCGGATCGGCTTGCCGTGCTCCAGATAGATCCGGTTCTTCGTTCCGCCTTCCTTGGAGGCGAGCGCGAGGAAAGCACCATCATTGAATATGTTGCAGTTCTGATAGATCTCGACGAAGGCGGACCCCTTGTGCGCCGCGGCGCGCCGGATCATCTCCGGTAGGTGCTTGCGGTCGACATCCATTGTCCGCGCAACGAATGTGGCCTCCGCCCCCAAGGCGACCGAGATCGGGTTGAAAGGTTGCTCGAGGGAGCCGAAAGGCGTCGACTTCGTCACCTTCCCCTGCTCGGACGTGGGCGAGTACTGACCCTTCGTGAGTCCGTAGATCTGGTTGTTGAACATGAACAGCTTGAGGTTGACGTTGCGGCGCAGCGCGTGGATCAGGTGATTCCCCCCGATCGAGAGAGCATCTCCGTCGCCCATGACGACCCACACGCTGAGATCGGGACGACTGGTCGCGATCCCCGTCGCGATCGCCGGCGCGCGCCCATGGATGCCGTGCACGCCATACGTGTCCATATAGTAGGGGAAGCGGCTCGCGCAGCCGATGCCCGACACGAATACGACCTTCTCGCGCGGGATGCCCAGCTCCGGCATGACGCTCTGCATCGCAGCGAGGATCGCGTAGTCACCGCAACCCGGGCACCAACGCACCTCTTGATCGCTGACGAAGTCCTTCCGGGTCATCGTGCCGACGCCCGCCGCCCCTTCGGTGATGCCTCGACCCTGGAGCGGGTCGCCGACGGTATCGGTCACACCAACCCCGCCAGTTCCTCTTCCAGATCCGTGGCCATGAAGGGCACCCCCTGGACCTTGTTGATCGATACCGAATCGATCATGAACTCCGACCGGATCAGCTTCGAGAGCTGGCCGGTGTTCAGCTCGGGGATCACGATCCGATCGAAGCGCTCGAGCACATCGCGAGTGTTCCTCGGGAAGGGATTGAGGTGCTTCAGATGAGCGTTCGCGATCTTCACGCCGTTCGCCCGCAAGCGCCTGCACGCGGCGCCGATCGCGCCGTACGTCGATCCCCATCCCAGCACGAGCGTGGTCGCGTCCTCGTCCCCCTGCCACTCGAGTGGATCGATGTCCTCCTCGATGACTTTGATCTTGGCCGCCCGCAACATCGTCATCAGCTCGTGATTCTCGGGCTCGTAGGAGATGTTTCCCGTGCCGTCGGCTTTCTCGAGCCCGCCGACGCGGTGCTCCATACCGGGCGTCCCGGGGATCGCCCAGGGCCGGGACAGGGTCTCGTCGTCCCGTAGGTAGGGCCAGAACTCGTCACCGACGTTCGGTTCCGCCGCGTAGCTGACAGGCATGCGCGGAAGCTTCTCTACCGACGGGATGCGCCATGGTTCGGCGCCGTTCGCGAGGTAGCCATCGGAGAGCAGGATCACCGGAGTCATGTACTTGATCGCCAGGCGGGCGGCCTCGAGCGCCGCCCAGAAACACGACGGCGGCGAGTAGGAAGCGACGATCGGAAGGGGGGCTTCGCCATGGCGTCCGTAGAGGGCGTGGAGTAGATCGGACTGTTCGGCCTTCGTGGGAAGGCCCGTCGACGGGCCCCCGCGCTGGACGTCCACGATGATCATGGGCAGCTCGAGCGCGATAGCGAGTCCGATCGTCTCCGACTTCAGGTCGAGACCGGGTCCCGACGTCGTGGTCACGCCGAGATGGCCGGCGAAGGATGCCCCCAAGGCCATCCCGGCGGCGGCGATCTCGTCCTCGGCCTGCATCGTCCGAACCCCGAAGTTCTTGTGGCGCGAGAGCTCGTGAAGGATGTCCGACGCCGGCGTGATCGGATAGGAGCCGAGGAACAAGGGGACCTTGGCCTGCACGCTGGCCGCGATCAGGCCGTAAGCGAGGGCCTGGTTCCCGGTGATCCGACGATAGGTTCCCGGCGCGAGTACGGCGGGCTTCACCTCGAAAGCCGTCAGCTCGGCCGTCTCGCCGAACGCGTGGCCGGTCTTCAATGCCGCTACGTTCGCCTGGGCGATCGAGGGCTGCTTCGCGAACTTCTTCTCGAGCCAGCGGATCGTCGGATCGAGGGAGCGCCCGTACATCCACGAGATCACCCCGAGGGCGAACATGTTCTTGGATCGGCCGGCCTCTTTGTTACCGAGACCCAGGTCCTTCACTGCCTCACGAGTCATCGACGTCATCGGGATGTCGTAGACCTGATAACTCTCGAGCGAGCCATCCTCGAGGGGGTTCGACGAGTAACCGGCCTTGTCCAGGTTCCGTTTCTCGAAGGCGTCTCGGTTGACGATCAACAATCCGCCTTTGATCAGGTCCTTGAGGTTCGCCTGGAGAGCGGCGGGGTTCATGGCCACGAGCACGCCGGGCTTGTCGCCGGCCGTCAGGATCTCGTGATTGCTGAAGTGGATCTGGAAGGCGGAGACGCCCGGGATGGTCCCCGCGGGGGCCCTGATCTCAGCGGGGAAATCAGGGGCGGTCGCCAGGTCGTTCCCGAAGAACGCCGTGGCGCTGGTGAACCGGTCGCCGGTCAGCTGCATCCCGTCGCCCGAGTCTCCGGCGAAGCGGATGACGACTTGATCTAGTTCTTTGCGGCCCGGTCCTTGCTTCGTCGCATGAGCGGCCTGCGCGCTCATCTGTCTTGTCCACTAGCGGACGAGAAAAAGATGTGTACCTCCTGGCACCGATACGTCCCCCCAACTATACAGCGGGGGGTGCGAACCCAGACCCAAAACAGCAGGTGAAAGGCCGTGGCCCGGCGCGCGAAGGGCCTTTCGGTTACTCGAACACCTTGGCCACCATGACGTCGTCGAGAGGGACGGTCGACGGCACGCCCCTGCGGTTAACGACGTCGATCTCGGCACGCTTTCCGGGATCCTCCCGAACCGAAGCGACCATACCGATGGCCTCCGAGAACGGATGCTCAGCATCGTCGTGCAAGCGGTAACGCAACGACACCTTTCGTCCCAGATAGCGGCGCCACACCTCGGGGGCGCGCGACTCCTCGAACCGGGCCGGGCTCATCTTGAAGGTAGTGCGGGGAGGCGAGCTCGAGAGAGCGACTACTCGCCGCGTTCCTCAGCCGGCGCGAAGGGGCTCTCCATCGCTCCGCCCGAGGCCTCGGGGTTCTCCTCGAACCATTGGGCCTGACTCGTCGTGTACTCGGTCCACTCCCCCGGCACCGAATCCGCCGGGAAGATGGCGTCGACGGGGCAGGCTGGGAGGCACGCGTCGCAGTCGACGCATTCCTCGGGGTGGATGTAAAGACGATCCTCACCCTCGTAGATGCAGTCGACCGGACACTCGTCCACGCACGCCCGGTCCTTGACCCCGATGCAGGGCTCTGCGATGACGTACGTCACGTGGTCCTCCTAAGCGGCTGATTGAGGTCGTTTCGCGATCGTCATACTACCCGTCACTCTCGTTTTGAACGCCCCCAAACGCCATTTGTGAACAAGCGCATAAGCGCTGCCCGCTTGACCCCGAGGGGGTCTGGGGGGAGTAGGCCGTCTCGACGGCCGATCCCCCCAGTGGGTTGCCGCAGGCCGGCATGCCATGCCGGCCGTGAAGCAAGGGCTGCGGTCAGCAGCCCGCCGCGCGGGCGTGATGCTAGGGCGCTCCTGTATTGCTTCCCGGCGTGATAGCTCGAGCGAACGAGGGGGCCGGACTCGACCCACGCGAAGTCGAGCTCGGTCTCGCCGAACTCCTTGAAACGAGCGAATTCCTCCGGATGGACCCAGCGATCGACCGGCAGGTGCCAGGACACGCTCGGCTGCAGGTACTGACCGATGGTCAAGACGTCGCAGCCGGCGGTGCGCAGGTCGCGCATCGCGCCGTAGACCTCCTGCTCGGTCTCGCCCATCCCAACGATGAGGTTCGACTTCGTGACCTGGTCCGGCCGGAGCTCCTTGGACCACCGGAGCAGCTCCAGCGACGCCTCGTACCCGAACCCAGGGCGTATCTGGGGGTGGAGGCGGCGAACGGTCTCGAGGTTGTGGGCGAGCACATCGGGTTCCGCTTCGATGACCCGCGCCAGAGAGATCCTCGGATGCTCCTTCCGGGCCTTGAAGTCGGGGATGAGAACCTCGATACCGCAGTCGGGCATCGCCGCCCTCACCGCCCGGACCGTAGCGGCCCAATGAGCGGACGCCGCGTCGGGAAGATCATCGCGGGCAACCCCGGTGATGACGGCGAACTTGAGCCCCATCAATCTCACGGCCTCTGCGATCTTGTCGGGCTCCTCGGCGTCCAGAGGTTGCGGTTTGGCGGTCATCACGTCGCAGAAACTGCACCTGCGCGTGCAGAGGTCCCCACACAGCAGGAACGTGGCCTCGCGTGCCTCCCAGCACTCGTAGATGTTCGGGCAAGCCGCTTCCTCGCACACCGTGTGGAGGCCCCGCTCGCGCATGATGCTTTGCAGCTCGGTGAAGTTCTCGCCGCGCTGGACGCGTACTTTCAGCCAATCGGGGCGACGCTGAGGACGCGGTGCATCCTCGCCGGGGGCCTTGCGCATGGGCACTCCGCGCCGGAGGTCTCGTTCGACCTCGGCACGACTCTTGATGGTGGGAATCAAGACCTGGCCCATGACTCCTCAGAAACCCGCCAGCTTGCGCATCTCTTGCTCGATCCGATCCACGTCGGGAAGGAACCAACTCTCGAGAGCCGACGAATAGGGCATCGCCGGAACGTGCGGACCGCCGATGCGAACCACGGGAGCGTCTAGCTCGAAGATCGCGTTCTCCGCGATCTGTGCGGCCACCTCTGCTCCAACGCCCAGGAACTTGTTGTCCTCGTACACGATCATGACCTTGCTCGTCTTGCCGACGGAATTCAGAACGGTCTCCATATCCAGGGGATAGATGCTCCGCAGGTCGATGACTTCGACGTCTATCCCATCCTTGGCCAGACGCTCGGCCGCCTCGACGCTGTAGTGGTGCATGAGCCCGTACGAAACGCAGGTCAGGTCCGATCCTTCCCTACGCACCTCGGCCTTTCCGAACTCGACCGTGTACCGCTCGTCGGGAACCTCACCCTTGATCGAACGATAGGTCTTCTTGTGCTCGAGGTAGATCACGGGATCGGGGTCGTCTATCGCCTGGAGGAGCATCCCCTTGGCGTCGTACGGCGTGGACGGCAGCACCACCTTGAGTCCCGGCACGTGTGCGAAGAACGCTTCGATGGATTGCGAGTGGTACAGGGCTCCGTGAACGCCGCCCCCGTAGGGCGCACGGATCACCAGCGGCACGTTGAAGTCGCCGTCGGACCGGTAGCGGATGCGGGCGGCCTCCTGAACGATCTGGTTGAACCCTGGGAAGATGAAGTCGGCGAACTGCATCTCGGCCACGGGCCTCATGCCCTCCAACGCCAAGCCGATGCCAACGCCCGCGATAAGGCATTCGTCGAGTGGCGTGTCGATCACTCTCTGGTCGCCGAACTCCTCGAGGAAGCCCATGGTTGCCCGGAACACACCGCCCCTGGCCCCCACATCCTCGCCGAGCACCACGACGCGATCGTCCCGCCGCATCTCCTCCGCCAGGGTGTCGTGGACCGCTTGGATCAGTGTCATCTCCGCCACGTCAGTTCACCCCCGCGTCCGCGTAGACGTGTCGACCGGCAGTGGCGGGATCCGGGAAGTCGGCATCCTGGGCGTCCTTGACTCCCTCCGCCACGTCGACCTTCGCGGCCTCGCGCATCTCATCGATCTTGTCGGGATCGACGATGTCCACGCCCTTCAGGTATTCCTCGAACTTCAGGACGGGGTCCTTCTTCCGCCATTCATCGACCTCATCCCGAGAGCGATACGTGCGGTCGTCGTCATCCGAGGTGTGCGAGTAGAAGCGATAGGTGCGCAGCTCGATCAGCGATGGACCCTCGCCGGCGCGCGCCCGGTCGACGGCCTCCTTCGTGAGCTTGTAGCTCAACAGGACGTCGTTGCCGTCGCCCTCGACGCCGGGCATCCCATAGCCCTTGGCTCTTTCGAAGACGCGTCCGGCGACCTGCTTCGACTCGTGGACGCTGATCGCGTACTGGTTGTTCTCGCAGACGAAGATCAACGGCAGGTCGTGTATCCCGGCGAAGTTCATCGCGCCGTGCCAGTCGCCCTCCGAGGTCCCCCCTTCACCGAACCAGGTGCCGACGACGGCATCCTCCTTCTTCAGCTTCTTACCGAGCGCGATACCTGCAGCATGTAAGCATTGCGTAGCGATCGGCGAGGAACCGGTGATGATGTTGCGATCGCGCGCGCCCCAGTGGGCCGGCATCTGTCGACCACCGGAGGATGGGTCGTCCTTCTTCCCGAAGAGACCGCAGAAGACATCTTTGGGAGTGAACCCGGCAACGAGCGCAAGCGCGAGGTCCCGGTAATAGGGACAGAACACGTCCTTGCCGCGCTCGAAAGCCCACGCCGACCCCACCTGCGCGCCCTCGTGCCCGGATACCGGCACCACGAAAGGCGCCTTGCCCTGACGGTTCAGGGCCCACTGCCGCTCGTCGCAATAACGTGCAAGCAGCATGATCCGGTACATCTCGACGAGGTCTTCCTCTTTCAGACCCAGGTCGGTGTGCTTGTCTTTCCGTCTCGCCATCCCTGTCTCTCCTCCTCAGATATTCACGTTGAAGCCCCCGCATGCGCACGCCCGGATTCCTGCAGCGCATGCGGATGAGTCCACACCAGCGGGCGGTCGAACACCGTTCCCATGTGTTCTGCCGCGATCGCGGCCACTTCCTTGACCGTGTGCTTTCTTCCCGTCTCCTTTTGCACCGACGTGACCCAACGCCCCTGGATCCCACATGGAACGATCCCGGTGAACATCGAGAGATCGGTCGTAACGTTGAAAGCGAAGCCGTGCATGGTGATGCCGCGAGTGATCTTGACCCCGATGGCCCCTATCTTGTTCGATCCGACCCACACGCCGGTGTTCTGCGGATCGCGCGCCGCCTCCACGCCCAGGTCGGCGGCGGTACGGATCAGGACCTCCTCGAGGTTGCGGAGGTACTCGATCACGTCGTAGCGCTCGCCGAGAGCGAGGATCGGATAACCGACGAGCTGCCCGGGTCCGTGGTAGGTCGCACGGCCCCCCCGGTCGATCCTGAACAACGAGATGCCGAGCGCCGCGCGTTGCGCCTCGCCGTAGACGAGGTCTTCCTCGAGGGCCCGTCGTCCCAACGTGTACGTGTGCGGATGTTCCAGGAGCATCATCGAATCTCCGCGCTCCCCATCCAGGCGGGCCAAGAAGAGCTCCTGCTGCCAGGACCACGCGGCGGCATAGTCAACTCGTCCGAGCCATGCGGCCGTCAGGAGATTGCGCTCCTGCTCCGCTGCCTGGCTCATGCTCACCTCGTTCTCTTCTCTCTCCCGCTCGTCTAGAGGTACTGGGACAGGTCGCCGGAGAAGTCCATCGTTTCGATACGTTCTTTGAGCGAGCTCAGGAAGCGCGCGGCTTCGGCGCCGTCGATGACCCGGTGGTCCCAGGACAGATCGAGGATGCCGACGCTTCGGATCGCGATCGTGTCGTCGTCAGTCACGACCACTCCCTTGCGGATCGTCTCGAACCCGAGGATGGCGGCCTGCCCTCTAGGGATGATCGGCACGGAGATAACGGAGCCGAACGGGCCGGGGTTCGTGATCGTGAACGTGCCCCCCGTCAGGTCGTCCGGGGACAGCTTCTTCGAACGAGCCTTCTGCGCGACCTCGTTGATCTGCCGCGACAGCCCGACGAGGTTCAGCTCATCGGCGTTCTTGATCACGGGAACGATCAGACCCCCGCCCTCGAGTGCCACCGCGATTCCGAGGTTGACGTAGTGCTTGATGCGGTTCGCCTGGTTCTCTTCATCGAAGGACGCGTTCACTTCGGGCATCTCGAGCAGGGCCTCGGACAGAGCTCGCCCGAGGAAGCCCATGTACGTGAGGTTGAACCCCTCTCGCTCCTTGAAGGCGTCTTTGGTCTTCTCGCGGAGCTTGACCACGTTGGTCCAGTCCACTTCGACCGCGTTCCACGCACGCGCCGTCTCGCGCGCCGAGGCGACCATGTGCTCCGCGGTGCGTCTGCGGATGTTCGTCCAGGGCACCAGCTCTTCCCGCTCCCCCGACTTCTTCGAGGCCGCGGGCTTGCGGTCGGACTCGGGGGCCGGTTCGGCGGAGGCGGCCGGACGTGCCTGCGTCTTCCCCTTGCCCGTCTCGACGTACTTCAGGACATCCTGCTTGCGGATCCTTCCCCCGGTGCCGCTGCCCTCGATGTCGTCGAGGTCGACCTCGTGCTCGTCGGCGAGCCGGCGCACCAACGGCGAGATGATCCCTCTCTTCGAGGTGTCGGACCCGTCGCTCTTGGCCTTCGGCTTCTCGTCGCTCGCGGGTTCCGGATCGTCCGAGCCCTCTTCTTTGGCTGCGGGCGCCTCCTCGGCGGCCTCGTCGGAGCCTTCATCCTCGGATCCCTCGTCCGGCTTGCCTTCGTCGCCCTCAGCCTGGGGCTGATCGTCGCCGGACTCGGCGGCCTGGTCTTCGGATGAGTCCTCTTGCTTCTCTTCGGACTCACCGCCATCATCGGCCGCTTCGGCCTGTCCGTCGCCGCTGGCGCTTCCACCCTCGCCGATTACCGCGATGACCTCTCCGACCTTTACGGTCTCGCCTTCCTGGACCTTGATCTCCTGGATCGTGCCGGAAGCGGACGAAGGAACTTCGGAGTCGACCTTGTCGGTCGACACCTCTACGAGCAGCTCGTCCTCGTCGACGGAGTCGCCCTCTTGCTTGAGCCACTTCGTGATGGTTCCCTCGACGACCGATTCACCGAGCTGCGGCATCTTGATCTCAGTTGGCATCCAGCCGACCCTCCCTGACGAGAACCCCCTGGCGACGCTCCTGGACGTGCGTCCGAGTAATGACGTTTCGAAATGAGATTACTGCCTGCGGAGTCCGCCTACTTCCTGCGCCCTTCGGGGGCTAGATGCGAACGACCCTCACCGAATCGGTACGGCCAGCCCTTCGCCCCGGACTCCCCGATACGACCAGAGCCAGCTGGCCGATCGTGACCACGCCCACCTCCACCGCCGCATCCACCGTCCGCTGGATGTCGTCGCGCTCGTCCCTCGCTTCGGGCCACGGAGGCATCTCGACGGGGGTGACCCCCCAACTGATCGAGAGGGCCCCGAGCGTCCCCGCCTCCGAGGTGAGCCCCACCACCGGCATCCGTGGCCGGAATGCGGCGACGCGCCTCGGCGTGGCTCCACTGCGCGTCGGGCAGAGGATCGCCGCGACCTTGAGATCTTCCGCCGCCTGAACGGCGGCGTGCGCGACCGCCCACGACACCCGATCTTCACCCGGATGCCATTGGACCGCCGCCCCCGGACGTCGCGATCGGATCTCGGCCGTCTCCGCGATCTGGGCCATCGTCTTGACCGTGGCGAGCGGATTGTGGCCGACCGCGGTTTCCTCGGACAGCATCAAAGCGTCGGTCCCGTCCAGGACCGCGTTGGCGACGTCGGTGACCTCGGCCCTCGTCGGAAGCAGGGAATCCGTCATCGACTCCAGCATCTGCGTTGCTGTGATGACGGGGACTCCGTACTCGTTGCAGGTGCGGATGATCTCCTTCTGCAGTATCGGAACGCGGTGCAGCGGTGTCTGTATACCGAGATCCCCTCGGGCGACCATCACGACATCGGCGATCCCCGCGATCGCCTCCAGGTTCTCCACGCCCGAGGCCGTTTCGATCTTCGCGACGAGCAAGGGACGGTGGCCCCCGTCGGGCAAGGCAGCCCGCGCCCGTTCAACGTCCTCCGCATCGCGAACGAATGAAAGACCCACCAGGTCCGCCTTGAAATCGAGGCACGCCATCAGGGCGGCATGGTCCTCGGACGTGAACGCTTCGACCGACGACTCGGAGTGGGGCAGGTGCATCCCCTTGCGATTCCTGAGGATGCCGCCCCGGATCACCTCGGTCGCGACGTCCTTGTCCTCGACACCGGTCACACGCAGGATGATCTCGCCGTCCGCGAGAAAGATCTCCTCGTCGACGTCCACCATTCCTGCGAGTCCGTCGACGGAGGTCGAGACGCGCGTCTCATCACCTTCGTGCTCGTCGGCGGTCAGCACGAAGGTCTGCCCCGTCTGCAACATGACCTCGCCGTGCTCGAGCGGTCCGGTGCGCATCTTCGGGCCCGGCAGGTCCACGAGGACCCCGACCACCCTGCCCAGCTCGTGTGCGATCCGGCGGGTCAGCTCCGCGGCCTCGCGATGCGCGGCCGGATTAGCGTGGGCGAAGTTGAGGCGGACGACATCGACACCCGACTCGATGAGCGATCTGAGGGTGTCCGCGTCGCGCGAAGCCGGACCCAGCGTGGCGACGATCTTGGTGCGGCGCATAGGTAAAGCCTGCCACCGATTCCCCAGGGGGAGGACGACGCCTTTCCGGCCCTAGGGTGCAGCCGCTCCGATCACGTCCTGAAGATCGACGCTCTCATCGTCTGTTGGGATGGTCACGTCGACCTCGGTGCCGAAATCGTAGAACTCCATGGTGATCTCTGAAGTGAGCGATTCGGGGCTGCCCTGGCCGGCGGACGTCTCGAACGCATACATCATGCGTGCGATCCTTTCGTCGCCGTCGATCCAGACCTCGAGTGGGATCTCCTTCTGACCACCGATCTCGATCACGTCCTTGATGGCTTTGGACAGCTGCTCGTCATCGACGTTGTCGGCCGCCTGCTCCAGGTCCACCACCCCCTCGTAGTGGGTCGTCTCCTCGCCTCGCACCTCTTCCGAACCGACCTCCTCGAGGTCGGTCGCGCCCTTGAGGTACTCCAACGCGGCCGTGGGGTCGTTATTGCTGAACTGCGTGAACTGGCTCATATCGACCCCCATCTCCTCGCCGATCGTTGCGAGGTCGAACCGAACCCACGATTTGCCCTGCGGGAGCTGCTGCGCGAGCAGGTCGAACTGCATGTAGATCATGGTTCCTTCGAAGATCATCTTCATCTCGCCGAGCTGGGGAGTACCGGGCGCGCCGCCCATGTCGGACATGTCCATCGTCATCTGGCCGATCTGGTTCTCGTAGTCGACGATGCCCTCGCCCCCGAACTCGATCGAGCTTGGGCCCCCCGCGGCCATGGCCTCGGGGATGGTGGTCTTGGACGCGACCGAGACCCTCGCCGAGCCGGCTTCGGTCGTATTGGTCGAGGCGGCGGCTATGGCGTCGGCGGCCGACTGGTCGCTGCCGCCTCCGCCACAGGCGCCGGCCACGAGCGCCAGCGCGGCGAGCAGGATCGGGATCGACTTCGGACGCATGGGGGGAAACCTCCTGGTAAGGGTTGAGCCAACACCTTATTAGGGCCACGGTTCTAGTTGGGCCATCGCCGGCACTCCTCTATCCTGCGGCCGTGTCGGGGATAGATCTGGTTCGGCGCAATCGTCCCTTCCGGGTGCTTCTCGCCGCCAGGGCGGCGTCGCATCTGGGAGACGGGGTGGCCCTCGTGGCGCTCGTTCTCCACGTCCAGGCCGAGCAGAGCACCGGAACGGCGGTCGGGGCCCTGCTTCTCGCCGCGGCCCTTACCGCGCTTGCTCGGGCCGGTCGCCGGAACATTGGCGGACGCGGTCGACGGCCGCACGATGATGATCGTCTGCGACCTGGGGCAGACGATCGTTTACGGCGCCATCGCCATCTGGCTGCCGCCCCTCCCCTTGCTCCTGGCTCTGGTCGCAGTAACTTCGATCCTCGAGACGGCCTTTACCCCCGCGAGCAGGGCGGCGGTGACCTCGATCGTCGAGCGCGACGCCTTGCCCTCGGCCAACGCCTGGTTGGGCTCGACGCTCAACCTCCAGGTGGCCGCCGGCCCCCTCCTCGGCGGAGCGCTTGTCGCCGCGGGCGGCTTCTCGGGGGCGATCGCGGCGAACGCCCTCACGTTTTTGGCCTCGGCCGTTCTCCTCTTACGTCTTCCATCCCTTCAGACGCATACCGATGGGGACGAGCCGAAAGGGCTGTTCGCCGACACGCGCGCCGGTCTCGCCTTCGCCCTGCGTCACCGGACGGCTCGCGCGGTCGTCGTCACGCTCTTCCTGGGCGTCGCCTTCGGAGCGATAGACAACGTGGCACTCGTCTTCCTCGCGCGCGATGAACTGGGCGCGGGTCCGGTGGGGTTCGGAGCGGTCAACTCGGCGTTCGGCGTGGGCATGCTGATCGCGTCGGCGCTCCTGATTAACTGGGGTGGCCGCATCCAACCGCGCAACCTCTTCCTCCTCGGCTGGGTGCTCACCGGAGTGGGCACGATCGCCACGGGCTTGGCTCCCACCTTGGCCCTTGCGGCCCTCCTTCAAGCGCTTGCTGGGATCGGGAACGCCAGCGACAACGTGGCGAGCGACACGCTCATCCAGCAGCACGTTCCCCGCCAGATGCTCGGGCGGGTCTTCGGGTTGGTCGCCACGGCCGCATCCGTGGGTGGGGGCATCGCATACGCGGCCGGCGGTCCGTTGCTCGATGCAACGTCTCCGAGGTTCGTGTTCATCCTCGGTGGCGGGCTGGTGCTCGCCGTCGTCGTGCTGGCCGCCAAGCTCTTGCCCTCAACGCGCGAGCTGGAGAGTGACGCCGGTCGCGCAACACCCGCCTGACGACAGAAGGTCAACCGTGCAGCGGGCGCCCCGCCAGGTGCATGAAGGTCTCTCCGATCGCCTCCGACAGGGTCGGATGCGGGTGGATGAGCTCGGAGAGCTCGCTCGGGTATGCCTCCCACGACGTCGCGAGTTGTGCCTCGGTTATCAGGTCCGAGGCGCGCGGTCCGACGATGTGTACGCCGAGGACCGCCCCGTCCTTCTGGGCGACGGTCTTGACGAATCCCTGCCCCCCGCCGAGCATCAGCGCCCGCGCGTTTGCGGAGAAGGGATAGCGCTGCGTCACGACCTCGAGGCCGGCTTCCTTCGCCTTGTCTTCGGTGAGCCCGACCGACGCCACCTCGGGTTGGCAATAGATGATGTGCGCGATGTTCTTGTAGTCGACGGGCGTGAAGTCCTGCCCGGCGAGCAACTCCCCCAACTTGATCCCCTCGATGAACGCCACGTGAGCCAGCTGAGGGTGGGGCCAGTTGGCATCGGGCATGTGGATGGCATCGCCTATCGCGTAGACGCCGTCGGCGCTCGTCTTGAACTCCTGGTCGACGACGATGAAGCCCTTGTCCAACTTGACACCGGCTTCTTCGAACCCCATGTCGGCGGTTCGGGGGCCGCGCCCGATGGCGACGAACATCCGTTCTGCCGTGAGGGTCTCGGTGTCCTCGCCCTTCTTGATCTCGACCTTGACACCGTCCTCGCCCGAGGTCGCTCCGGAGACCTCGACGCCCAGGTGGAACTTGATGCCCCTGCGCTGGAGGAGCTTCCCTAAAGCCTCCGAGATGTCGGAATCCTCCGCCGGAGCGATCCGGTCGAGCATCTCGACGACGGTTACATCGGCGCCGAACGACCGGTAGATGCTGGCGAACTCCAAACCGATGTAGTTGCCGCCGACGATGACGACGGATGAGGGGATGTCCTTGGCCTCGAGGCCATGATTCGAGTTGTGCACCCTGTCGCCGTCCGCCGCGATGAAGGGCAGAGTCGCGGGGGACGGAGCCGGTTGCCAGCACGACCGCCTTGTCCGCGGTGAGGGTTCGCTCGCCGTCGTTCGTTCTGACCACGACCGTCTTGTTGTCCTGAAGTGATCCTTCGCCCTCGACCAGCTCGATCTTGTGCTTCTTCACCAGACCCTGGAGTCCCTTGTACATCTGCCCGACGACTCCGCCCTTGAACTCCTGCACCTTGTCCCAGTCGACGTCCGGCTCCTGGGCCACGATCCCGAAATCGCCTGCGCTCCGGAACTCGTCCATGAGATCCGCGGCGTGGAGTAGCGCCTTGGTCGGGATGCAGCCGCGGTGGAGGCACGTGCCGCCGACCTTCTCTTTCTCGACCATGGCGACGGAGAGGCCCATTCGGGTGGCACTGAACGCCAGCGCGTAGCCGGCGTCCCCGCCACCGAGGAGCACTACATCGAAACCGTCTGCCACATTTCCCTCCCAGACCGGGGCCTTCTCAGACCGGGGAACCCTGCGTGTCGACTATAGCCTCGCCGTCCGGCGCTCCCTTGCCGAGCTCGCTCGCGACGGAGCGCGGGTGGAGGCCGGCGTGGCACAGTAGGAGCATGAGAGGTGACCGCCATGAGAGGTGACAGGGTTGAGATCGTGGTGGACACCGGTGACGGCACACGGACCTTCGAGATCGTCGCCACCCGAGCCGGTCGCCGGGTCGAGGTAGCGACCGTGCGTGGAACCGTCGAGGTGTCCGAGGTGACGCGAACGGGACAGCTGGTGCGGAGCGGGCGTTTCATGGCCACGCGCGTGGTGGCCGTCGTCGAGTACCCGGCCCTCGAGCCCGACGCTCCTTCCACGAAACGAAAGGGCCCGGAGAACCAGTCCAGCTTGATCTAGCGGGCCATCCCTTCCTGTCGTTCCTCGCGACGCTCTTCGCGTTGCTCGATACGCTCCTCGCGTCGTTCCTGACGCTCGCGCATCTCGGTCGCATCGAGCCCCGGACCGATCTTCGCGGTGACTATCGCGATCGTGATCGCCACGAGAAGAAGAGCCACCAGCAGCGACGCCGCTATCTGGCGACCGTGCGAGGGGTTCTTCTGTTCCACCTGTTCCGCGCTCATCGTCATCCTCCCCACAGGTAGTCGCCCGCGGACGTCAACCACGCGACCACGAACAATGTGAACACGGTCAAGCCGATGGGCGGGAGGTACTTGCCGGCCGCGTGCCACCACCGCACGACGATGATCTTGAGTGCCAGAACCAGCAACAGCAGGGACCCGGAGATCACGTGCAGGGTCGCCCGGAATGTCTCGCCGTCCGCTGCGTACTCGATCCCATCCTCGATGCCGAAATAGGCCAAGCACATGAGGGCCACGATGAACGTGATGACGACGATCACGTCCCCGGCGGCGCGGTGAGTGAAGGAAGCTGCTTTCGCACTCAGGAATGGCACACGGACCTTTCCCCATCCCACGGCCATCAACAACACCTGGTAGGCCGCGAGCACCAAGACGATCGAGGCAAGCGCCGTCTTGACCTGAGGGACGTTGCCGCGGGTCAACTCATCGACGAGATCTTCCATCGCTGACCTCCTTCGGATCGAGTCGCTCAGAAACTATCGCTCGGGAGGCTGCGACATCGATGATCCATCCCGCTCGAGATGGGTGCCGCAGTGTTTGCAGTACGGAGCGTTCGGTGAGTTGAACCCCCCGCACGACGGACAGATATCCGGCTGCACGGTCCCTGCTCGCGCTTTGCGAGCGAGCGAGACGGCGAGGACGCCGAACACACCGATCAGCGCAAGCAGGATCAGCCCCGTGGCGTCGAGTCCGAAGGCGGCCCCCAGCGCGATCGCGAGAAGAAGGCCCGCGACCACGATCGCCGTCACCGCGGGGGTCATCTAAACGTCCTTCCCAGCCACTCGAGGGTTGCCTCCAGCGCGGGGGGATGACGTCGCAGCTGATGCGGTGCTCCCTCGAGGATCGCGAGCTCGGCGTAGCGCGCCCGATCCGCGATGCGCCGCGCATGGTCGACGGGCACCACATCGTCGTCGGTCCCGTGGACGATCAGCACCGGGATCCTCAGAGAGGAGATCGCCTTCTCGGTCACTACCTGCTCGAACTCCGACGCCCACGCGGCGGGATCGGCTAGGACCTCCGGGCTCAGGGGCATCCCCGCTTCCTCGGTGATCCTGGTCACGGCGTCCCCGGTGTCGTGGGCGAAGGACAGCCACGCAGCGGGCGCCGCCAGCAACGCCAGAGCATCCACGGGGGCACCCCGTCGCGTCGCCTCCACCGCCACCGCGCCTCCGGCCGACGAGCCCACCAGCGCGACGGGAAGCGCGGATACGCCTTCGATCGAGCGAGCAGCGTCGACCGTCGCCCGGGCGTCCCGGACCCATCCGCCTATCGAGAAGAAACCCTGGGAGGCGCGCGCCCCCCGCATGTCCACCCACGCCGCGGCCCAACCCGCCGACGCGAAGTACCGAGCCAGGCCCGGATAGCCCTCGTCGTCGATATCCGGGGGCGCGATCGAGGGGATCCCATGGAGCAGCACCACGAGGCCACGAGGTTCCTCCGGCACGCATACGCCCCCGGCGAGGCGCAACCCGTCCACGACCACGGGCAGGGGGGACTCCCGGGTGCTCATCGTCTAAGGCTCGACGACGATCTCGCCCTTCATCCCCTGCTGCTCGTGGGGGATGCAGAAATAGCCGTAGCTGCCGGGCTCGTCGAAGGTGACCTCGTACGTGTCATCCACGGGGATCAGGCTCGTCTGAAGATCGTCCCGCGCGGCCTCCTCGTTCGGCGCGCCGCCACTGGCGAAGTATTCGGCGCCGTCGGGGATGCCGTCGTCGAATGCCGTGACCGTGTGCGTCTGTGAATCCTCGTTCGTCCACGTGACGGTGTCTCCCACCTTTACGGTGATGGAGTCCGGTTCGAAGCGTTGTGCGGAATTCATCACCACGGTGTTCCCGGATCCCGACGACGACCCACCACACGCGACGAACATCGATGCGGTCAGTGCGACGAGGACGATCTTTCGCGGCATGTCGAGAACATTAGGCGGTGAGGAGGCCGGTCGCATACATGAACAGGAGTCCAACGACGAATCCGGCCGCACCCCAACTCGCGACGAGCCCCTTGCCGCGGTCCATGGACCGTCCGATCTGCCAGCACACCTGAGCGATCGCCCCGGCGGCGACCCCGAACGCAAGCGTCCCCCACGCGGGATCGAAGGCGAACCCACCCACCCAGGCACCCGCCACGGTCGGTAGGCCTGCGATGGCACCGAACGCGACGAAATGCCACAGTGACGGACGGGTCCGAGCCGACCCCAAGGGAGCCACAATGGCCAGTCCCTCGGTCGTGTTGTGCAGCGCGAACCCCAGCACGAGGAAGGTCCCCAACGCGATCTCCCCCACTGCAAGCGCTGCGCCGACCGCCAGCCCCTCGCCGAGGTTGTGAAGTCCGATACCCGTGGAGATCAGGTAAGCGAGAGCCAGGCCGGCGAGATCCCCGCCCTGCGTTGTCTTGCGGCGACTCCCCAAGAAGGACTCGAGCGCGAGGAGGGCGGCGACCGCGCCGAGCGCGCCGATCGCGAAGAGCCCCAGTCCGTTCAATGCGGCCGGAGCGAGGGCGGACAGCTCGAGACCCTCCCCGATCGTGTCCACCAACAGGAACACGAGCAACCCCACGGTGAACGCGAGGAAGAAGTTGAGCCACCGCTTATTCAGACGTCGCAGAGCAGGGAACCACAGCAGACCGATGGCGACCGGGATCACGCCGATGTACAGGCCGAGCAGCGCGTAGATCCCGAGGGTGGAAGCGTCCACGGCCGGCGTCAATGCGGCGGCCTCGATGTCGTGTTCGATCGTCAAGCCCGTAGAGGTCACGAGCGCGATGTTCAACGGAAGTCCCTCGTCCCACGGGTAGTCGATCCGCAGCGTTCCCGATTCGAGCCGGCCGAGTGCCCGGTCCGACAACGAGAAGTCCCAGTAGGCGTCGTTGACCAGGACCTGAGCGATCGTCACCTGGTCCGGGCCGTCGTTGCGCAGGTGCAACTCGATCGAGCCCTCTTTGAGGACCGTTCGCTCGAACGCGATGGCCTCGACCGGAGGCACCTCGCGCAGTCCGCCGATCGGGTCGAAGGCCAGGAACAGGCCCCCCAGCAAAAGGATCAGTGCCAGCGGGGCGACGGCCGCGAGCCAAGTCGGAAGCCGTTGCGTGCGTGCCGTTGCCGTCGCCATCACACCACCTGGAAGGCGCTGATCCAACCGAGGTCCACGAACTCGGTCTGGTGGGCATGGAACATGAAGTGCCCGCGCTGCGAGTAGGTGAACTCGATCATGTGTCGTTCCGCCTGACCCATCGAGATGATGTCTGTGAACTCATCCGGCTTCAGCGACGTCCCCGTTCGGTAGAGATCGAAGAAGTTGGCGTGTAGGTGGATCGAGTTGATCGGGTCGAACTCCGTAACGTTGATGATGTGAGCGCGCTGCAGCTCGCCGGCTTTGATCTCGATCGGCCTGTTCATGTACGCGAACGCGATCGAGTTCACCGCGTACACCTCGTTCTCGCCATCGAAGTTGGTGTCGAAAGCGTTCATGACCATGACCATCTCGTTTGCCGGAGGGCGGCCCCCCTTCGGATCCACGATGAACGCTCCATAGAGCCCCCTATGGATGTGTTGAGCGAGAGGCACCGAGTGGCAGTGATAGAGGTGCGTGCCGAAGGGCTCGGCGATGAAGTCGTAGACGAAGCTTCCGCCCGGCCCCACCTCGCCCGCGCCCGGCACACCGTCCATCCCGGAGGGATGGATCCCATGGAAATGGATCGTGTGCGGATGGCCGCTCGAGTTCACGAGGTTGATCCGGATCCGATCCCCTTCGGTGGCCCGGATCGTCGGCCCCGGCACCCGGCCGTTGTAGGTCCAGGCGGGGAAGAAGACGCCCGGAGCGACCTCGATCTCCTTGTCGATGTTCACGAACTCGTATTCGCGAACGGTTCTGCCCGAGCGGTCCTTCGAGACCTCGCCGCCGTCGAAATCCGTGAGGACCTCGTAAGGATCGAACCCGTTGGCCGCGTGGTCCACTTCGCCCACGGCGCCCATCCCGCCGTGCGAGGCGCGCATCATGCTGGTGTGGTTGTGGTCGCTCTGCGCGATAAGGGGCTTGGCTTTCCCGAGCAGCGCGGCGCCGCTGAGAGCGCCGACCGCGCCGACGCGCTTGAAGAACCTCCGTCGATTCACGCCACCCATATGTCCTCCGCCAGCTCCTTGGACAGGGCGCGGACCTCGGGTGCCCCGCCGATCCGCACGAAGAGGGGGCCGCCCACCGGTCCACGCTCGACGACCTCCACGGTCACCCCCGGCCGTAGCCCAAGCCCGGCCATGTAACGAAGGGCCTCCGCCTCGACGTCGGGCACGCGTTCGATCGCCACGGCCGCTCCGTCCGCCGCGTCCCACAGCCGCGTTTGGGCGGAGGGCGGCATGGTCAGGTCGGCCGCGGGGATCGGGTGCCCGTGCGGATCCACCGACGGGTGACCGAGGTGCGCCGAGATCCGTTCCTCGAGCTCCTCGGACAGAACGTGCTCGAGCACCTCCGCTTCCTTGTGAACCTGGTCCCACGGAACGCCCAGAGCTTCGGCGAGATAGGTCTCGAGGAGGCGGTGATGCCGGATGACCTCGAGGGCCACCTCCCGGCCGGCCTCCGTCAACCCCGCACCCTGGTAGGGCACGTAAGCGACGAGTCCGAGGGTGTCGAGCCGCTTGAGCATGTTCGTGGCCGAGGCCGCCGACACCCCCATGCGCTGGGCCAGGGTCGTGGTGGAGACCTGGGGAGCCTCGAGGCCCCGGTCGAGCTCGTCTTCGAGCAAGCAGAGCCCCTTCAGATAGTCCTGGACGGCACTACTCGTATCGACGGGCACGAGCTTCAATTTAGCCTCAACTAAACATTAATTCAACCAAGCTAAACCGCGGCGGCGATCCCGACCAACCCCAGCCAGGCCCGAGGGGGGCCTGGGGGGGAGTAGGCCGTCTCGACGGCCGATCCCCCCAGTTGGGTTGCCGCAGGCCGGCATGCAAATGCCGGCCGGGAAGCAAGGGTTGCGAACAGCAACCCGCCGCGGGCGGGCATAGAAAGGGGGTCGCCTAGGGTGACCCCCATGAGAGAGAAGGCCAGCGGGCGGGCGGAGCGGGTTGCCCTCGGGGCCCTCGTCGTGACGATCGTCCTCACGGGGACGAAGCTGCTGGTGTGGTCGCTCACCTCGAGCCTCGCCGTGCTGTCCCAGGCACTCGACTCGGCCCTGGACATCGTGGCCCTCGGGCTCGTCTGGATGGGCGTGCGGATCGCGGCCAAACCGGCCGACGAGAGCCACCACTACGGCCACGGCAAGGCCGAGAACCTGGCGGCCTTCGTGCAGACGGTGCTGCTCGGGCTCATCGTCGTGTTCGTGGGCGTCCAGGCGATCGCCGAGCTCGGCGGCCCCGGAGCCTCCGTCGAGGTCCCCTGGTACGCGCTCGCGCTCTTCGCCGTCTCGGCGGTCGTGGACGTCGTCCGCGTTCGGATCCTGGTGCGCACCGCCAAAGCGGAGAGGTCCGAGGCGCTGAGGGCCGGCGCTCTGAATCTCGCGACGGACATAGGGACGGTCCTGGTCGTGCTCGTCAGCCTCATCCTGACCCGCGTCGGGATCGAGTGGGCCGACGCGGTCGGCAGCCTCGTGGTCGTGGTGGCGGTCGCCGTCGCGGCGATCCGTCTGGGTGGGCGGTCGGTGGACGTCCTGATGGATCGCGCCCCCTCCGATCCCGCCACCGCTATCGAAGCCGCGGCCGCAGCCGCTCCGGGCGTGAGCGAGGCGCGCCGGGTGCGGGTTCGAGCCGCGGGCAATCGTCTGTTCGCGGACGTCACGGTTGCAGCCGGACGAACGACGTCTCTCGAGCGGGCCCACGACATCGCCGAGGCCGTCGAGCGAGAGATCGAGCTCGTGGCTCCGGGGGCCGACGTCGTCGTTCACGTCGAGCCGGTCTCCGAGACGACCGGGTTCGTCGAGCGGGTGCAGGCTGCGGCCAGCCGGACCGAGGGCGTCCACGAGGTACATAACGTGTCCGTCCACGCCTTCAGCGGCGGAGGGGATCAGAAACTGCTGGTGACCCTCCACGCGAAGGTTCGCTCGGGCATCTCGGTGGAGGATGCACACGAGCTATCCGAGCGGGTCGAGGCGGCGGTTATCAACGAGCTCGGGCCCGAGGTTCGCGTCGACAGTCACATCGAGCCCCTCGAATCGACGTCGTTCGGCCGGGACGTGACCGCCACCAGGGAGGATCTCGTGGCCTCGATACGGTCGATAGCCTTGGGAGAGCCGGACGTCCTCGACTGTCACGAGGTCTTGATCACCTCGACGGGAGCGGGTCTGTCGGCCGTCGCCCACGTCCGCGGGCGGGCCACGCTGCCCCTTGACCGCATGCACGACGCCTCCGTGCGGATAGAGAACGGGGTCCGGGCCGAGCACCCCGAGGTCGGCTCGATCCTGATCCATTTCGAGCCCACCTGAGCAGAGCGGCCAAGGCGAAAGCGGACCTTCCCGACCTTCAGGGCGCTGTGGGGCCCTCCTACTGTTACATTTTGGGTGGCAGCGGACGGTCCTAGGTTTTGGCCGAGAACGCCGGGGGAACGAACAGCTAAGCAAGCTACTCAAGCTGTTTTCGGCTCGGCTCCTTCGGGCACAACCTGGCTCCAGGACGACGAGCGTGGGGACGAGGGTCGCGAGGACGCGCGACCTCCGTCACGAGGGCGGGGATGCAAGATAGCTGCACGCGTTGAGTTGAGGAAGAAAACCCTTGGTGTGGTCGAGGAGACCGGGCGGATGTTCTCCGTGGGCCTCGAATCACTGCACGTCCTCTTCCGACGCCCGTGGCCGAAGGGCGAATTCGTAGACCAGGTCTGGTTCCTGATGAAGGTCACCACGATCCCGGTCATCCTCGTGTCGATCCCGTTCGGGATGATCATCTCGTTGCACGTCGGCTCGTTCCTGCGGGACCTGGGGGCCCAAGCACACATGGGCGCGGCCATGGTCCTGGCGGTGGTCCGCGAAGAAGCACCCGTCGCGACCGCCCTTCTCATCGCCGGCGCCGGCGGCTCGGCGATGTGCGCCGATCTCGGCTCACGGCGGATACGCGATGAGATCGACGCGATGGCCGTGCTCGGCATCGATGCCATGCACCGGCTCGTCATGCCACGCCTCGTCGCCGCCTCGCTCGTGGCCGTCCTGCTCGACGCGATCGTGAGCGTCGCCGGCATCGCCGGTGGATGGTTCTTCGCGGTGATCGTTCAGCACGGCACCACCTCCAGTTACTTCGCCTCGTTCAACGAGCTGTCCCAACTCTGGGACCTGTGGATGGCCCTCATCAAGGCCGCGCTCTTCGGATTCGTTGCCGGGATGGTCGCTTGCTACAAGGGCTTCTACGTCAAGGGTGGACCCAAGGGCGTCGGAGACGCCGTGAACCAGGCCGTGGTCATCACCTTCCTATTGCTGTTCTTCTTGAACTTCATCCTCACCGCCCTGTACTTCAACTTCGTCCCACAGAAACTGTGAGGTTCCCGTGGCGGTAAACGCAGAGGCGCCCGGCGGCGGCCGGTTCCTGAAGAGGACCGCCGCGCCGTTCGAAGAAGCTGCGGGGCAGCTGAAGTTCTACGGTCGCGCGTTCAAGTCGATGGGCCCGGCGATGAAGTACCGCAGCGTGATCCTCGGGCTGATCTCGGACATCACGATCGGCGTCGGGGCGCTCATCATGGGCGCCGGCATGTTCTTCGTCATCTTCTCGATGGCGTTCTTCACGGGTACCCAGGTCGGGCTCGAGGGATTCCAGGGACTACAGCAGATCGGGGCCGAAGCGTTCGTCGGGCTGGTGTCGTCGTGGGCCAACACGCGTGAGATCACGCCTCTGGTGGCCGGCGTGGCCCTGTCGGCCCAGGTCGGGGCCGGTTACACGGCCGAGCTCGGGGCCGCCCGCATCTCGGAGGAGATCGACGCTCTCGAGGTCATGGCGGTGCCTTC
The DNA here is from genome assembly GCA_963777015.1 of uncultured Actinomycetes bacterium. Taxonomy (GTDB): domain Bacteria; phylum Actinomycetota; class CADDZG01; order CADDZG01; family WHSQ01; genus JACCXF01. The sequence continues at coordinate 82,027 of CAVZOQ010000002.1, read as the reverse complement.
GATCGTCTACATGGTTGCAACACGCATCTGGGCGGCGCTGCTCACGATGATCCCTCTGTACCTCGCGGCCCTCTTCGCCTCGTACCTCGCCACCCAGGCCATCGTCACGAAGTTCTTCCAGCTCTCGTCCGGCACCTACACGCACTACTTCCATCTCTTCCTGCCGGCGACCGACATCTTCTACAGCCTCACGAAGGCGATCATCTTCGCCATCGTGGTGGTCCTGATCCACACCTATTACGGATACAACGCGACGGGCGGGCCGGCCGGCGTGGGCGTGGCAACCGGCAAGGCGATCAGATTGTCGATCGTCGTCGTCGTGTGCCTCAACCTCCTTCTGTCACTCCTCATGTGGGGCGGCGGGGACACGGTGAGCATCGCCGGATGAGACGGATCGGCTACATCGTCGGGGGTCTCGTAGGGCTCACCATCCTGTGCGCCGGGGTGTACTTCGGCGTGCGTGCCGCGTACGGCGCCTACAACGACTATTACTACGTGACGGCCGACCTCGACCGCGCGGGACAACAGCTCCTCGAGGGGGCCGACGTCCGCACGAAGGGCGTGGACATCGGTTCGGTGACGGGCATCGAGCTCGTGGACCGGCACGCTCGCCTCGAGCTGCAGATCGAGTCCGAGTACAAGGTGCCCACCGACGCCGAGCTGCAGATCGAGCTCAAGACCGCGCTCGGCGCCAAATACGTCGATCTCGAGTACGACCCGGGCACCAACGGGCCCTATCTCGCGGATGGAGACTCGATCGAGGACGCTCACGTGGGGCCGGAGCTCGAGGACCTGCTGGCCGACGGCGTGAAGGTCTTCGAAGCGATCGATCCTCAGAACCTGGGAACGATCATCCACGAGCTGTCCCGAGGAGCCGAGGAACCGCGGTGATGACATCGCCCGTGGCATCGTCGCCAACGCGGATCTCTCGGACACCTTCGCTGCAACGATGAAGCCCCAGCTGCAAACGCTCGCGGACTTCGAGAAGCTGTTCGCGCATCTCGAGGAGAAAGGCATCGACCTCAACGCCCTCGCCGATGCGATCAACGAAGGGGTCCCCGTCTATGCGTCGGCCGAAGCCCACGCGGACCTACGCCGCGCCCTGACGTCCCTCGTGCCCTTCGCCAACGATTTCGCCGACCTCCTGATCTTCAACCGGGAGGACTGGGACCGGATGATGGACTCCGGAGACAAGGTCCTTGCCACGATCGCCGCACGGCCCGGCGGCCTCGAGGACCTCGTGCACGGCCTCTACCGCTACGTCTACAAGCTCGGCGTCCCCATCGCCCCGTTCTTCGTGGGCAGCGATGGCTCCGCGGGGGCGGGGTTCGCAGCCTTCATCGGCGGCAACGACCAAGAGGAAGAGTTCAACCAGATCTGCGACGCCTTCGGGGCGGATAAAGAAGAGATTCCGTTCTGCAATGGGACGCTGCCGTGAAGATAACCAAGGCCAGTCTCGTCAAGGTGCTCGCCTTCTCGGTGATCTGCATCATCTTCACCGTCCTGCTCGGTGTGAAGCTGGCGAACTCACGGCTCTTCGCCGACACCTACGACCTCAAGGCCGCGTTCACGGACGCGACCGGCGTGATGGCCGGCGACGCGGTAAAGCTCGCCGGCGTGGACGTCGGGCGCGTCACGGAAGCCGAGATAAAGGACGGCGTCGCCCTGGTGACGTTCAACGTCGACAAGACCCTCGAGCTGGCGGAGGACAGCGTCATCGGCATCCGCTGGCGAAACGTTGTCGGCCAGCGCTTCCTCTACGTCTACCCAGGCGACGATGACGAGCAGTTGGCCGAGAACGACGTCATCCCGATCTCGCAGACCGAAGACGTAGCCGACATCGGCGAGTTCCTCAATCGAGCGGGCCCGATCCTCCAGGCGATCGACCCCGAGCAGGCGAACGCGTTCCTCGACGCGATGAATACCGCGCTCGAGGGCAACGAGGGTGACGTTCGCAACCTCATAGACCAGGGAGCGATCCTGGCGAAGGAGCTGGGGGCCACCGACCAGGAGATCGAGAGCCTGCTGGTCAACGCGGACAAGATCATGCATGCGTTCGCGAATCAGGACGACGCGATCAGGCACATCGTCGACGACCTCGACACCGTCGGCGGGATGCTCGCCCGAAGAACGGACGAGGTGAACGCGCTCGTCACGGACTTCGCTGCGGTGCAGTCCCAACTGGACACGTTGCTGAAGCACAGCAGCTCCAACATCGACGGGACGATCGACAACCTCAACATGGTCGCCGCCACGCTTGCGAACAACAAGGCCGACCTCGCCGAGACGCTACGTACGACCCCGATGGGCGTCGCCGGCTACTTCCAGACCACCACGTGGGGCGAGTGGTTCAACGTCCGGATAGTCAAAGCCCTGGTCCGGGATAAACAGGGCAAGGTCCTGGTCGAGGAGAGCGAGGATCGGTTCGGCGGTCCCGCATCCGGTGCATCGGGTGGGGGGAACGCAGCGCAGACCTCCGGCGGTTCCGGTGGCTCCGGCGGGGGATCCGGGACGCAGACTGCGGGCTCGGGAGGCTCCAACGGGCGTACGGGCGAGGGGCTCGAGGCCGTTCTTCGGTTCGTCCTGACGGGTGATGAAGATGCGTAATCCGTTCAAGGGCCGGATCCAGAAGTCGTTCCTCGAACGCAACCAGTTGATCATCGGGATCCTGGGCGTGCTGTTCGTCCTGGGTGGTTCCGCCCTCGCGCTCCTGCTGTCGGGCGGCTTCTTCGCGAGCACCTACACGGTGACGGCGAGTTTCGCGGACGCCGCCGGCGTGAAAGGGGGCGACGAGGTCCTGGTCGCCGGCCTCGAGGCCGGCACGATCTCGGGTGTCGAGATCAAGGATGGCGCCGTCGAGATCACGATGGACGTCCACTCGGACGTCGAGATGCCGGCCGACGCTCAGGCGGAGATCATCGTCGAGACCCTGATGGGCAAGAAGTCCGTCCAGTTGCACGGGGGCTCCGACGACTCCGGCGAGCTCGGCGACGGGGACACGATCCCCATCGAGCGAACCGACACGCCTGTGGAACTGCTCGACCTTCAGGACACGTCAGTTCCGCTGCTCGAGAAGTCCGACGCCGAGTCGTTCGAGTCGTTCATGGTGTCGATCTCGAAGATCACTTCCGGAAAGGAGCAGCAGGTCACTCAGCTGCTCCAGGGGTTCGCGGACACCACCAAGGCTATCGACACCAAGAGCGCCGAGCTGGCCCGCCTGATCGAGTCGTTCAAGATCCTCAGCACCGCCTTCGCAGACAAAGATGAGACGATCGTCTCGCTCATCGACAATTTCGACATCGTGCTCGCGAACCTGTCCGAGCGTCGCGCGGAGCTCGAGACGCTGTTGCAGGCGACCGACTCGGCTTCCCACGAGGTCGCCGATCTCGTCAGCCGAAATCGCAGCGACCTCGATCCGATGCTGCAACAACTCCACGTCGCGCTCGACACGATCAATCAGCATCAGCTCGATCTCGCGGGGGTCCTGAGCTACCTCGAGGAATCGGTGCAGGGCTACCAGAGCGTCGGTTACTCGCAGGGCGTTCCGAACCGGTGGGCCAACATCTTCGTCCAGTCCGTCGGCGGCGTCGGGATAGACGAGTTCTTCGGCCCCTGCGGCGTATTCGACGACGCCCTGGACCAGATCCTCGGAGAAGACCCTCGGTCGTGCACGGAGCGCGCGGAATACGGGTCGCCGGACGACGAGGACAACCCGAACAACAACAGCGGAGGCGGCGGTTCCGGCGGTGGGAGTGGCGGCGGAACGCGCCTCCGAGGACGGCGGCGCTCCTTCTCTGCCGGGTGAAGAGGACATGCCCAACGACCTCGGTGACATCCTCGACTCGGTCACGGGTGACTCCACGTCCTCGGCCTTGAGGAGTGGTCTCGAGTGATGCCCAAGCGGTTCATCGGAGCCCTGCTGGCCGTGGTGATGGTGTCTACGGGCTGCTCCGTCTTCGGCGGGGGCGACGAAGGTCGGACGATCACCGCGGAGTTCTCCCGGGCGGTGCAGATGTTCCCCGGGAACTCCGTGAGGGTCCTGGGCGTGGACGTTGGGCGCGTCACGGACGTCGAGCAGGGCCGCGATTCCGTCGAGGTCACGTTCCGGATCGACGACCCCGAGCTGAAGCTCCCCGCCGACGTCAACGCCACGATCATCCCGGTATCTCTTCTGGGCGAGCGCTACGTGCAGCTCTTCCCCGCCTACGACGGCGGCGATGAGTTCACGAGCGACCACCTCGCGATGGAGCACACGAGCGTCCCGACCGAACAGGACGAGCTGCTGCGTGGGCTGCAGGATTACTTCGGGGCGCTGGATCCTGCGAGGGTGGCCGCCTTCGTGACGGATGTCGCATCCGTTTTGGACAAGAACGGCCAGAACCTCAACGACCTCATCAACTACGGGAGCGGAGTGATCACCACGCTCTCGCGCAAGCGCGACAGCCTGGCGAAGATGTTCCAGGAGCTGAACACGATCACCCAGGCACTCGCCACGAGGCAGGAAAAGATCGGGAGGCTCATCCACAGCTACAACTCGGTGACCAAGATCGTGAACGAGAATCGCACGGCGGTCGAGGGGACGATCGAGGGACTGAACCTCGCCGCGGCCGAGCTCGCGTCCTTGTTGATCGATCATCGCGACCCGTTGGGCGCGGACGTCCGCACGCTCACGCGAACGTCTCGGACGCTCGACCGCAACGTCAACCGCTTCGCACGCACCGGGCATTGGGCCAAACGCCTCTTCGGAGCTGCACGTCGTGCGGTCGACTACAAGGAAGACTGGCTGCGGCTCTCGAACCAGGGCGGACAGCTCGTGGAGATGGCGTTGTTCCGGCTGCGCGACCGCCTGGTCGGGGTGTGCCTCCGCCTGGAGCTCGACGACTGCGAGGGCGACTTCCTGGAGGAGCAGCTCCCGGACCTCTTCTGCCAGATCCTGAAGGATTGCGACCAGCCCAAGCCTTCGACGAAGCAGCAGCAACAGCAGCAACAGCAGCAGGCCGGCGCGCCCACGTTCGTAACCCCCGGGGAGGCGCTCGAGGAATCGCTCAAGGGCCTCCTCGAAGGAGACGTCGGGAAGAAGGTCCGGAAAAAGCTCGGGCTCAGGAAGAACTGCGACAACGCCCCCTATCCGAAGAAGTGTCGCAAGTTGAAACGGCGTTTGAAGAATGCCGGGGGTGATCTCGACGAGGTCATCAAGGATCTCGAAGAGCAGGTCGGGGGCGGACTCGGCGATCTTTCCGGAGGAGGGCTCCTCGAATGAGGAAACTCCTCGCTGCCGTCGCCTTCGCCCTCCTCCTCGCGGGATGCTCCGGTGGGGGCGGCACCATCGCGGCAAGCGCTAAGTTCGGCGACGTCGGCGACCTCGCGCAGGACGCTCCGGTGATGATGGCCGACATCGTCGTCGGCAAGGTGACCGACATCCGCCTCGTCGGGCACGAGGCCCTCGTGAGCATGGAGCTCGAAGAGAGCGCCGAAGTGCCTCAGGACGTGCAGGTGCGCGTCAGGCGCACGAGCGTCCTGGGCGAGAGGATCCTGGATCTCGTGCCGGCCGAAGATGTCGATGACGACTCGCCACTGCTCGCAGATGGGGACGAGATAACGGACACGGAGACGCGTTCCGATCTCGAGGACCTCGTCGCGGAGGGCACCGATGTCCTGGCCGAGATATCCGCATCCGAGCTGGCCGTCATGATCGAAGAGGGCGCTCGAGGCTTCGGGGGCCAGGGCCTCGAGCTCCGGCGGATGCTGGATAACTTCAACGAGATCATCACCGGGTACGCCGGGCGCTCGAAGCAGATAACCGACCTGATCAAGTCGTTGGACCGGTTCAATGCCACGGTTGCGAGCCGAGCCGGCGCTCATGAGGAAGCCATTGCGAATTCCGAGAAGAACTTCAGCATGCTGGCAGAAGAAAGCGAGCGCCTAGAGCAAGCGATCATCGCTCTCGACCGCCTGGCCCGCGGCGGCAGCGCGATCCTCAACGCTCACGCGGACGAGATGGAACGGTTCTTCGCACAGACGAGGTCGATCTTCGGCGTGCTCGCCGCCAACCAGGGCGACATCGCCCGGCTTCTCGAGAACGCACCCGGACACAACCTGAACACACAGCGCGTGGAGTACATCGAGTTCAACCAGGTCGTCCAGGACTTCATCATCTGCGGGCTGAACGACAACCCGAGGGACCCTGCACGTAGCTGCGACAAGGGTGGCGAATGAACAAGATCAGGACCGCCATAAACGTCGTCTCGTTCCTGCTCCTGTCGGGGGGCCTGATCTTCTTCGGCGTGAGCAACTTCATCATCGAGCAGGAGATGGGCAACGTTCTGTACGCGGACTTCACCGACGCCTCGGGACTTCTCGGTCGCAACGACGTCACGATGCGCGGGGTCGTCGTCGGCTCGGTCGAGGACGTGCAGCTGAACGACGACCACCTGGCCCGCGTGAAGGTGGTCCTGGATCCCGGCGTGGAGGTTCCCGAGGGGACCCAAGGTGAGGTCGTCCGGCGAAGCCCGATCGGCGAGCTGACCCTCGAGCTGGATCCGGGTGACGGTGAACCCTTGGCGAGTGGAGCGACCCTCGGCGTGGAAGACACCACCCCGCCACCCGACGTGGCGAAGACCATCGAGGTTCTGGCCGACGTCCTGCACGAGGTTCCATCCGAGGACCTCGGCACCCTCGTGGACGAGCTCGCGGCCGGGCTCCGAGGCCGCGGTGAGGACATCGCGAGGCTCAACGTCGCCGCGGCAGATCTACCCGAACGTCTCCTCGAGGTGGAGACCGAGCTCGAGGACCTGATCAGGACGGGCCCGAAGGTAACTGGGGTGTTCGCCGACAACGCCCGAACGCTTGCGGACGATATAACCCAGACGGCCGTCCTCGCCGACATCCTGAGAGACAACCGCCACAACCTGCTCGATCTCTATCGCAACGGCGCGCGCTTCACGACCGTTGCGGGCGACCTGATCGGTTCCGAGAAGGCGAACCTCGCCTGCCTGATCAGTGACTTCGGCGACATCAACACCGTCATGGCGCAACCACAGAACCTCGAGAACCTCGGGCGCGTGCTCGAGGACAACCATTACTTCTTCGGCGCCGTGGAGCAGTCGGTGCAGAGGGGCCTCGACACATTCATGTGGTTCAGGGTCCAGCTGCTTCCGCACACTGAGCCGCAAGGTCGCGCCTACCAGCCGCACCGGCCGTACCCGGACGTTTACGCAGGAAACGCCTGCCGGTCGCGTTACGGCCCGGGCGTGGGCCCCGGGAGCCAGCCGCACGAGTTCCGGACCGCGCCGGACTCGTCATTGAACCCGGGGCGCTAGAGAGTCACACTAGCGTCGGCCTCGACCAACGAGCAGGGAGAACATGAACGCACGAGTGAAACTCATCCTGCCGTGGACCTTGTTCGCGCTCGCCCTCATCGCTGCGATCGTGTTCGCCATCCTCTGGCTGCAGTCGGTCAACGCCGACGACGAGGCACAGGAAGCCGAGGATGCGGCGCGCACGGTGGCTCTCGCTCTGACGAACTTCTCAGCCGAGACGATCCAGCGCGACGTTGCCGAGATAAATCAGTACGCGGTGGGTGAGTTCGCCGAGGAGGTTGGTGTGTTCTTCGGCGAGGAAGCGGTGGACGCCATCGAAGAGGCGGAGGGCGAGAGTAAGTCAGAGCTCGATTCCATCTTCGTCGAACAGGTGGAGGGCGACAACGCATCGGCTTTCGCCGTCCTTACGCAATCGGTGAGCAATACGCGCCTGTCCGAACCGCGCACCGACACCATCAGGATGGAGATAAGCATGGTCCGCACCCCGGGCGGATGGAAGGCCGACCAGGTCGACATCCTTCAGTCCCCCGGCGTCACGGTCCCTGGGGGCCTCGAGCCCTGATCCGCTAACCGACCTCCACATCTAAGGAGTGGTACCCGGTCGCGCCGGCGGGGTGGGGAGGGGCCGTCTCGATCGCCTGTACGGTGCCCTCGCCGTCCGTGGCCCGGCACGTGACCGTGACGGTTCCAGATCCCTCGGGGGTCCATTCGTACGCCCACTGCGTCCAGCAGTCCGGGGCGATCGGATCCTTCAAGAGAGCTTCCCGCCAGGTGTCTCCCCCGTCGAGTGACACCTCGACGCGATCGATCCCACGATCCCCCGCCCACGCCACGCCGGCGATCCACGTTGGTTCACCTGCCGAAGCGCCGTCTTCCCCGGCCACGTCGATGCGTGACTGGGTTCGAACGGTCGCGTCGTCGGACCACCCGCGCTTCTGCCAGTAGCCCAGATAGTCCTCGGACACGACCTCGATGGACTCGATCCACTTCACGTTCTTCATGCCGTAGATCGGGGGCACGCGAAGCCTGCATGGAAACCCATGCCCTTGGGTGAGGGGCTCGCCGTTCTGCGACACGGCGAGGATCACCTCGGGATCCTCTGCCGCCTCGACGGGGATCGAGTCCGAGTAACCATCCGCGGCTCTGAGCACGACATCTACGGCGCCCGCTTTCATGCCGGCATCCTTCAGGACGTCGCGGAGCCTGACCCCGCCCCACGCCGAGTTGCCGACCAGCTCGCCGCCCACCTCGTTACTGACACAGCTGAGGGCCGAGTACTGCTCGACCACTTCGTAGTCCTGCTGGAGGGTTCCGAAGTCGAGCTCGAGGGGCCGGTCCACCTCGCCTTGGACGGTCAGCCGCCATGTGTCGACCTCGACCGTCGGGGGGACCAGGTTGATGTCGACCTCGTAGTGATCGCGCGCACTGGTGACCTCGGGAGTGAGCCCCGCGATCTGAGGGAACCCGGATCTCTCTGGGATCGTGGCCGGGGAATCCGGCGGGACCAGAGCCACGTTGCGATCCGGGCCCGAGAGCCTTTTCAAAGCCCAGCCGATGGCCCCTCCCGCGAGCGCCAGACCCACGGCTCCGCCGAGGCCGAGACGCAGCGCACGGCGACGGCCCTCGTCGACCCCCTCTTCCGTCGCCGAGCCAACGTAAAGTCGGGAGGCGGCGATTGCATAAACGACGCCGGCGAGGGCGGCGGAGAACAACATGCCCACCACGCTCACGCTTTGGGGAGAGGCCAATCCCGCGGCCGCTGCCGCGACGGCGAGCAGGGCTGCGGTCGCACCCGTACGGGGGGGCCCGTGGCGCGAGCTCCTCGCCAGCGCCTCGGCCCCCAGGATCAGGGCGACCACCACGACCCCGATGCTCAGGGAACGCATCGCCCACTTGTGCAGCAACTCGATGAAGAAGGTCGCGACGTCGCCGGGGGTCGCGCGGATCACCCGATCGGCTATAGCGGTCGGCGGGAATGGGATCGTCCCGTCGATGAGGCTGACGATCCACAGCGAGATCAGGGCGAGGCCGGCCGCGATGAAGCCGGCGAGGCGCGCCTGCTTGCGGTCCATCCCCCAATTGTGCGCTTGCCCGAGATTAAAGGGCGGAGCCGGTGCGCTCGACGGGGATTACCTGGTAGAGCCGGTGCGCTCGACGGGGATCACCGGGCGGGCCCGGGCGGCGTCACCAGCCCCGCTGCTTCCACTCCTCGAGGCTCGGCCTCTCGGCTCCGATCGTGGTGTCGTCGCCGTGGCCCGGGTAAACGGCGGTGTCGTCGGGGAGCGTGAACAGTTTCGTTTCGATCGCGGTGATGATCTGGTCGAACGCCTTCGCGTCCTTCCACGTGTTGCCCGGGCCCCCAGGGAACAGAGTGTCTCCCGAGATCAGATGGCGGCCGATGAGGAAGCAGGTCCCCCCCGGGGTATGACCCGGAGTGTGGATGGCGCGCGCCTCGCGCCGGCCGAACGGGATGACGTCACCGTCGGCCAGTTCTTTCGAGATGGGCACGGGGTAGTCGTCGGCCGGGTGCGCGTACACCGGGACGTCGAAGTGATCCCGGATGTCGGGCAATGCTTGTATGTGGTCGTGATGACCGTGCGTCTGAAGGATCCCGACGACGGTCGTTCCATCGGCCCCCGAGATGATCTTGTCGGCCTCGAAGCATCCATCCACGATCAAAGCTTCGTGCGTCTCGGGGCACTCGAGGACGTACACGTTGTTCCCCATCTCGCCGACCCGGATCTTCCGAACGATCAGATCGTCGCCCTCGTAATGGTGGGTCACTTGTTGCTTCCGGAGCGAGCGTGGGCGAGATACTCCTCGAGCAATCGCTTCTCCTCGTCCGGTCGAAAGCCCGTCTTGAGGTCGTCCCACCCCGGAGCCCATTCCAGCGTGTCCACGATGGTGTCCGCGACGGAACGGAATGTGAGACCCGACGAGATCGCTTTCGTGCAATCGAGCTCCATCGCGTACGACGTGCTCTCCGCCTCCTCGCGGTCCCACAACGGGGGCTCGACGCCCCGTTCGCCGAGCCAGGCCGGATCCACCCACACGAGCTCGGCCCCGCCGCGCGTCAGGTCGCGACAATCCTCCAGCAGCTGGCCCCAGGTGAGTGGGCCGCCGGGGCCGGTGGCGTTGTACGGCCCGGTGGCGCCGCGGCCGACCATGTCGACGATCCACCTCCCCAGGTCGCGACCGTCGACGAATTGCATGGGTGCCTCGGGAGGGCCGGGGGCCAGCATCTGTCCTCCGGCGGCGGCGCGCACGACCCAGTAGGTGAACCGGTCGGACGAGTCGTAAGGACCCACGACGTAGCCGGGGCGTGGAAGGAACGAGTTGTCGGGGAAAGCCTCGGTGACCTCGACCTCGCAAGCGGCCTTGAGGGGTCCGTAGGTCTCTCCGGTGATCGCCTCGTCGGTCTGATCCTCGGGGGTGCTCACCGGTGCGGACTCGTCGAGGCCGGGCCGGTCGTAGCCCGCGTACACGGACATGGTCGAGATGTAGGTGTAGTTGCCGACCGATCCCCGTAGAGCTTGGACCGATTTACGGACCACCCGTGGGACGTACCCACACACGTCGATCACCGTGTCCCACTCGCGCCCGCGCAATGGCTCCAGATCGCCATCCCGATCCCCGACCAGATGTTCCGCCTCCGCGAAGAGGTCGGGATTGGTGACCCCACGGTTGAAGAGCGTGACGTCGTGACCATCTCGGAGTGCGTGTTCGACGATGTGCCTGCCCACGAAGCTGGTGCCGCCGATGACCAGAAGACGCACCTTAGGCGATCACTTTCACGTCGACGTCGCCAGAGGTGACGACGGCGCCGGGCTCGATGGTGTGCTTCACGATCCCCAGCGCCTTGCCGCCGGCCACGCTCGTGACCTTGCCAACTCGGGCCCCCTCGGCTTCGAGTTCGACTCCCGGCGTCAGCACGCCATCGGTCGAGAGTTGAGCGAGGCGCCGGTTGACCTTGCCCCGGAAGTGGATCTTCGCCATAGCCTCCTGACCGAGGTAGCAACCCTTGTCGAAGTGCACCGCACGATCGTCGATCGCGGCCTCCTGGGGGAACGTCTTCTCGTCCATCTCGCGGGCCCACCTGGGGACGCCGTTGGCCACCCGGATGCCTTCGAGCTCGTCCTCGTCCGCTCGCACGCCGCCCTTCTTTTCAAGCGCCTCCAGGATCCGCGTCCACCTCGGAGCGAGCGGCCCATACGTAGCCGGCCGGTGCGCCCAACGAGGTCGTGGGATGCAGGGGGCTCTCGCCGGCGACCTCGGCCGCGGCTTCCCGCCACGTCTCCCCCACCACCAGAACCAGACCGTAGGCGTCGGTCACGTCCTCGATCTCGACCTGGGTGGCGAAGACGTAGCGCTGGATCGCCTCCGGCAGGGTCGCCGCCAGCTCCGGCTCGAAGTGGGCCAGGATCGCGTCCTCGGTGGCCAGGGTCTCGAGGTAACCCGTCATCCGCCCGTGGGTCGTGATCATGGCGGCGTCGCGCGCCTCGCCCGGCTGGATGTCCTCGAAGGCCTGCGTGAGGACCTGGTGGAGGAACCAGTTGGTCTGGGGCCCGCTGAAGCGGAGCTTGGGCCGCTCCGAGCGGTCGGCGATCAGGAGCCGGGTCTCGTCCATGACCTCATCTTCCATCCTCCGCGCCGCCCCCGAGAACATTGGGAGATCGGGCCGTCGAGCACGCGGCCTGCCCGCGACCTTGCCGAGGCGACCAACGGCGCCATCGCCCCTCACCGTCGCTCTTCCTCCTGACTTCCACTTCTCATCCACATCAGGGGTTATAGCGACCTCTGTGTGGATGAGAAAGGGGCTGTCCCCCGGGCGTGTGGTGCGTGCGGTGCGTGCGGTGCGTGCGGTGCGTGTGGTGCGTGCGGTGCGTGTGGTGCGTGCACCACGTGCACCACGTGCACCACGTGCACCACGTGGCTGAGAGTCATCCACCGAGGAGCCCGGTCCAGGCGAAGGGGCGGGCTCGGGGGGGCCTTTCCCATCGAGGCTCCTCGCTGCCTCGCAGCATCGGCGTGTACTGGGCCGCTACCTTTCGATCCCAGGGATCGACAGGTTCTTTAGTCGGGTCGCTCATCAGCACTCCTGGGATCGTTGAGTTAGACGCCCATCAAGGTGGGCCCCGCTAGACGGCTTCGGCGTGGCCGATCGAGCCGAAGAACTTCGCCATGGTCTCGAGGGTCCGCTCCGTGCACTCCAGTTGCGGCACGTGCCCGCAGTCCTCCCACACTTCGACGGATGCGTGCGGGATGCAGCCCTCGACCCGCCGGGCGAACGCGGAGCTGATCAGTTGGTCACGGCCCCCATAGACGTACAGCGCGGGAGTCTTCATCATGCTGAGGCGCGTCCAGAATCCCTCGTCCCCTTCGGGCTCATCGAGGTAGACGTTCCGCGCGGCGGTGAAGAACGCCATGCGCGCGCGGGGGCTTTTCCAGACCTCGAGCAAATCGTCGATCGCCGCGTCGTACCAGTTATCGGCCAACCGATCGGGAGATGCGAACAAGCCGCGCAGCGCGTTGCGCACCTGCTCGCGCGGGATCCGGCTGGCCATGATCCCGAGCTCCGGCCGGGCGATCCGCACCAGACGTAAGAACGGCCGCCTCGAGAATGCGGCCGCGGGACAGAGACAGGCGATGCCGTGCACCCGGTCGGGCTGCGCCATGGCCATCTCCATGGCAACACGGCCCCCGAGCGAGTTGCCGGCCACGAGCGCTGAGGGAACCGCGAGCATGTCCATGAGACGGAACACGTGATCGGAGAAGAAGCCGGCGTCGTAACTGCCTCTGGGTTTCGAGGACGCTCCGAACCCGGGCAGGTCCGGCACGATGACCCGATAGTGGGCGGCCAGCTGCGGCACGACCGGCAACCACGACGCCTTCGACGCCCCCAGACCGTGGAGCAGCACGAGGGGCTCGGCCCCCGGTTCGCCCATGGTCAATGCCGAGATGTGGACGCCCCCGAGGCTCACCCGCTCCAGGGCGTACCCGGGCTCCGCACCGGTGGCGCGGTCGAACATGGTCTCGAACTGCAATGACTTCTCGATGCTGCCTCTGATGGTCAGGCGACGCTGGGCGAACGCCTCGAGGCCCGTGATGCTTCCCGAGTCGATCCGGAGCCAGGTGGCCGGATCGGTCGAGATGGACACGTCCGGATCGCCCTCCGGCGACTCCACTGCGCATCCCTTCTTGGAGACGACCACGTCTTTGACCACGGATCCGACCTGGAGGCGGAACCTGCCGATAGCGACATCCGATCGCGGGTTGAAGCGCGACGGCAAGCTCTGGATGGCGTCCACCACCCGCTTTTCCGGCATGGACCAACCATATCCGCCGAAGGCCCCCGTCAAACGGAGCTTGCTTCGATCCGCGGGACCTTTACGGCAGCAGCGCGGCCGCCACCGACGCCCGTTGGGTAGGTCCGAACCCGTCAAACGAGTCGATCCACTGGGCTCGTTTGTAGTAGCGGTGCAGTGGATGCTCGTACGTGAACCCGATGCCCCCATGGACCTGGATCGCGCGCTCGCATGAGGCCACCGCGGCCTCGCCCGCGAAGGACTTCGCCGCCGCGGCAGCCACGGGGGCCCGCTCGTCACCCTCTGCGACGCACCAAGCGGCCCAGTACGCAAGAGATCGAGCCAGCTCGATGTCGACGTAACTGTCCACGACCTGGTGCGAGACCGACTGGTAGGCGCCGATCGGCCTTCCGAACTGCTCGCGCGTTTTCACGTGCTCGGCCGCGAGCTCGAACGCTGCTTGACCCGCGCCGACGGCCTCCAAGGCGAGGGCTGCGTAGCCGGTCATCTGCACGCGCGCCAGAGATGAAGCCGCATCCCCCTCGACGTGATCGGCGGGGGTGCCGTCGAAGACGATCCGGCCGAGGCGCCGGGTGCGGTCCATGGTGGGGTCCATCTCGATCTTCGCATCGGCACAACGTGCAACCCAGAGACCCAAACCCTCCGGACCGGTCGCGACGACCACCACGTCGGTAGCTGCAGACGCATCGGGAACGAGGTCCTTCTCCCCCGTCAAGGTCCACCCGCCGTCCGACGCGCGCGCTTCGGTGCTCATTGGGGTCTCGGGGATCAGCCTCGTTCGTCCCCCCTCGATCCACGCGAGCGTGAAACGCGACTCACCGGAAGCGAGACGCTCGAGGTGTCCCGGCGATTCGGCGAGCGCGCGCCGTGCGAGCGCTACCGTCGAGAGGTAGGGGCCGGGATAGAGGCCGTAACCAAGCTCCTCGAAGAGCACCGCTTCCTCGAGGAAACCGAAGCCCGCGCCGCCTTGCTCCTCCGGGATCGAAAGTCCCATCCAGCCCAGCTCGGTCATCGCGGCCCACGAGCTCTCGTCCCAACCCGACTCGGTTTCCGCGAGCTCGGCAACGCGCTCCGCTCCGAAACGATCTGCAATGAACGAGCGCGCCTGCGAGCGGAGCATCTCCTGTTCTTCTGAGAATGCGAAATCCATCTAGCGGCTCCTCGGTAGGCCGAGCACGCGCTCGGCGATGATGTTTCGCAGCACCTCGGAGGTCCCGGCCTCGATCGTGTTGCCCCGGCTACGCAGTTGCTGGTACTGCCAGTAGCCATCCCAGATGCCTTCCTCACCGTCGAGTTGAGCGCGCGGACCCATGATCTCGAGAGCGAGCTTCGTCAGCCGCTGGTTGGATTCCGACCAGAAAAGTTTGGCAATCGAACCTTCCGGCCCGGGAACCCCCGTCTTAACCAGAGTCGTCAAGGCTCGATAGTTCGTGAACTTCAGCGCTTGCAGCTCGACCCATTGCCGCGCGATCCGATCGCGTACGAGGGGGTCGCGCTCGGCCCCCGTCTCCCGGGCGAGCATCACGAGCTTGTTCATCGCCACCTCGAGACGGGACGTGAGCGCGAAGCCCAAGGTGCCCCGTTCGTGCAACAGCGTCGTCATCGCCACGCCCCAACCTGCGTTCACCTCGCCGAGCACGTTCTCGATGGGGACCCGAACGTCGTTGAAGAAGATCTCGTTGAACTCTGGCTCGCCGCTCATCTGGTTAAGGGGCCGGACATCCACTCCGTCGGAATGCATGTCGACGAGCAGGTACGTGATCCCCTGGTGCTTCTTGGCATCGGGATCGGTGCGCACCAGAAGGATGCACCAGTCCGCGATGTGAGCGAAGCTCGACCACACCTTCTGACCGTTGACGACGAAGTGGCCGTTGTCGCGCACGGCTTTGGTTCGGAGCGACGCGAGGTCGGATCCGGAGCCGGGCTCCGAGAATCCCTGGCACCACACCGCATCGCCCGACAGGATGTTGGCGAGATACCTGTTCTTCTGTTCGTCCGTGCCATGGGAGATGATCGTCGGCCCGGCCATGCCCAACCCGATGACGCCGATGTGCTCGGGGGCCTCCGCCCGAGCCATCTCTTCGAGGAACACCGCCTGGTGCGTATACGGCGCCGCCTGACCCCCGTACTCGCGCGGCCACGTCAGACCCGCATATCCAGCCTCGTGGAGCTTCTTGCTCCACTCCCTGGAGACCTCGGCGTTCGGCCGGCTCCTCGACAGGCTCAGCTCCCGCCATCCCTCGGGGAGGTTCTCCTCCAGCCACGATCGCAGCTCTGACCGGAAGGCCGCCTCCTCCGGTGTGTCTCGAAAGTCCATGTACGTCCTGCCCCTTTGCCTGGTCCCCCGGCCTCATGCTCGACGCCGGGCATCTTACGAGCCGGGCGGGAGACCGGCGGCCCCCGGGGTTTACCGAGCAGGGCAAGCAGGAAAGATGGTCCCAGGGGGCGGAACCGCCCCTCAACCATTAGGCTGCACCCCAGAGTCTGGTAGCAGTCTCTATTACCCACGGTGGGGGGATATGGCTGACGAGCAACGCAACGACGGTCGCGGCTCAGACGGAGCCGAGGAACAGGAGCTACGCGACCACGGCATGGCCAAGAACGCCGGGAGCGGCGCCGGAGAACATGAGGCCGAGATCAGCATCCGCGAGCTCACGAAGTCGTTCGGCCCCCAGACCGTCCTCGAAGACATCACCTTCGACGTGCCCAAAGGCAAGATCACCCTGGTTCTGGGACCCTCGGGAACGGGTAAATCGGTGTTCCTCAAGCACCTGGTCGGACTGCTCAAGCCGGATCACGGCGAGGTCTGGATCGGCGACAAGAACGTCCCCGCGCTGAGCGAGAAAGAGCTCTACGCGGTCCGCCGCAAGTTCGGCGTGCTGTTCCAGGATGGGGCTCTCTTCGGATCGATGAATGTGTACGACAACACGGCCTTCCCGCTGCGCGAGCACACGAAGAAGGGCGAGAAGGAGATCCGGGACATCGTCTCGGAGAAGCTCGAGATGGTCGGCCTAAAAGGGGCGGAGACGAAGCTGCCCGGCGAGATCTCCGGAGGAATGAAGAAGAGGGCCGGTCTCGCTCGGGCTCTCGTCCTCGATCCCGAGATCGTGCTGTTCGACGAGCCCGACTCCGGTCTCGACCCGGTGCGAACCGCGTTCTTGAACGAGCTGATCATCGACCTCAACAAGCAGCTACAGGCGACGTTCATCGTCGTGACCCACGACATCGCGACGGCACGCCGCGTCGCGGACTTCATCGGAATGCTCTACCGCCGCAACCTCGTGCAGTTCGGGCCGGCGAAGGAGATGTTCGACTCTGAGATCCCGGTGGTCCGCCAGTTCCTCGCGGGCGACACCGAGGGCCCCATCGGCATGTCGGAGGAGAAGGACCAGACGAAGCCACAGAGCAGCAAAGGTATGACCGCGGAGGAAACCGAAGAGATGGAAAGGTCCGCGGGCGCGTCCGATGGTGGCGGCCATCGCCGGGAGGACGAAGAGGCGACGGCGGCGGCAGGTCAGAGGAGGAGCCAGACCTGACAGCACCTGAAACGGGCTGACGGATGGCCACGGCAGCCCGTTCGCTCGTCACCGAGACGGGCAACATGTTCGCCATCACTCTCGAGGCGCTCCGCATCATGTGGAAGCCGCCCTACCCCTGGCGGGAGTTCGTCCGGCAGTCATGGTTCATCGCCAGCGTCTCGATGCTTCCCGCAGTGCTGGTCTCGATCGCCTTCGGCGCCACGATCGCTCTACAGGTTGGGAACATCGCCCGTCAGTTGGGAGCCGAATCCCAGACGGGCGCCGCCATGGTCCTGGCGGTCGTCCGTGAGGCGGCTCCCATCGTCGCCGCCCTGCTGATCTCGGGCGCCGGGGGATCGGCAATGACCGCGGACATCGGTAGCCGCAAGATCCGCGACGAGATCTCGGCGATGGAGGTTCTCGCGGTCGACCCGATCGCAACGCTCGTGGTTCCCCGATTGTGGGCCGCCGTGTTCGTGGCGATGCTGCTCGACGGATTCGTCTCGGTGGCGGGCATCGCCGGCGGGTACTTCTTCAACGTGATCATTCAGGGAGGTACGCCTGGTGCGTATCTCGCCTCGTTCAGCCTGCTCGCTCAGACCGCGGACCTCATCGTCGCGATCATCAAGGCGGGGATCTTCGGACTCATAGCCGCGATGGTCGCCGTCTACTTCGGCTTCTACGCCAAGGGCGGGCCGAAAGGCGTCGGCGACGCGGTCAACCGCGCGGTGGTCGTCAGCTTCATGCTCATCTTCTTCGCCAACTTCGTGATGACCGCGCTCTACTTCGCCATCGTCCCCCAGAAGTTCGGGTAACCGTGGCCCAGTCGAGCATCCCCATGCGCGTGGTTAATCGAGGCGTCGACACGCTCGTCCGTCTGGGCGAGCAGCTGATCTTCATGCTGAAGTCGATCGTGGACGTCGTGCCCGCGACGCGTCATGTCGGAGAGGTCGCGCGACTCATCTCGGAGATCACTCTGGGGGCCGGCGCCCTGCTCGTCGGCGCCGGCACTGCCGGAGTCATCTTCTTCATGGCGTTCTTCACCGGCACCCAGGTCGGGCTCGAAGGGTTCAAGGGGTTGCAGTTGATCGGAGCCGAAGCGTTCACGGGCTTCATCTCGGCCTTCGCCAACACGCGCGAGATCACCCCGCTGATCGCCGGCGTCACCCTTGCGGCGCAAGTGGGCGCGGGGTTCACCGCGGAGTTGGGGGCCATGCGCGTCAACGAGGAGATCGACGCCCTCGAGGTCATGGCGATCCGGCCGGTGCCCTACCTCGTGTCCACACGCATCATGGCCGCGCTTATCGCGATCACTCCCCTTTACCTGATCTCGTTGTTCGCCTCTTACTTCGCGACCGAGGTGGTGGTGACGAAGCTGCTGGGCTTGTCGGCGGGAACCTACGATCATTACTTCACGCTGTTCCTGCCGCCCGTCGACATCCTCTATTCGTTGATGAAGGCATGCGTTTTCGCGGTCACGGTCGCTCTGATCCATTGCTATTACGGTTTCAACGCCTCCGGCGGACCGTCGGGCGTGGGGATCGCCGTCGGCCGTGCGATCCGGGCGTCGATCGTGGCCGTGAACGTCATCAATCTCATGATGTCGGCCTTCATGTGGGGCGTGAGCGACACAGTCCGCATCGCCGGCTGACCGGGTTCCTGGAGTTCCGCCTCAACAAAAGCCCCCCTCGACCGCTTCTCATCCACTTCAGGGGTCATATGTGCCCCTCATGCGGATGAGAACGTGACTTAGGAGGCGCCGCTCCCGAAGGTCTCGACGAGCGCCATGTAGTTCTCGACCATCCGGTCGGACCCAGGGCCGTACCACGGCCCGCCCACGGACACCCGGTCGGCGACGCCGTCCCATTCCGAGATCCGTTCTCTCGCCTCTTGTGCGGTGCCCGCGATCGCGATCGCGTCGCAGAACTCGTCGTCGATGAGCTCGATCATCCGTTCCTTGTCCTTCGCGTCGAAGGCGCTGCGGAGCTCCGGGATCAAGTGGTCGCGGTCGTGAAGTCGGAGGATGCCCGCGTAGGTGCGGGTGGTCGCGTAGAACGCGATCTGTAGCTTGACCTCCCTGCGCGCCAGGTCGACGTCGTCGGAGATCGAGACCAGTGCCGAGGCGGTGAGGTTGCACTCGCTCGGTTTACGGCCCGCCTTCTCGGCCCCCTCGTCCACGGCCGGACGCACCACCTCGGCCAGGTAGCGCGTCGAAGCAAGAGGATGGGCGAGGAGACCGTCGGCGACCTCGCCGCAGGTACGGGCCATGACTTCCCCGACGGCGGCGAAGTAGATCGGGATGTCCCGCCTGTCGGGCTGAGGCGTCCCGTGGAAGCTCGGCATGGTCACCCGGTAGAAGCGACCCTCGAAGGTCACGTCCTCGCCGCGGTTCGCCGCCCACACCGTTCGCATCACCTGCGCGTACTCCTTGAGCTTGGGGGCCGGATGCTCGAACACGACCGAGAAGCGTTCCTCGTTCACTCGCTTGACCTGCGAGCCCAATCCCACGATGAATCGTCCGCCGGACAGCTCGTCCAGGTCCCACGCGGTCATCGCCGCGATCGTCGGCGACCGGGGAACGCGAGCGCGATCGCGGTACCGATCTTTATCGTGGAGGTCGTCGCCGTGGCCGCGGCCGCCGTGATGAACGCCGTGTTGGTGGTCTCGGCCGCCCAGCAGGACTCGAAGCCCGCCCCCTCGACCATCTGGGCCATCGGTCCGATCATCGTCATCGGTCCGCCGACGCCTATCCCGTAGTCCATAGCTGAGCGACTATAGCCGCCGTGGTTGCACTCTGGCCCAGGCAAGGTATCTTCCGCCGGAAGGACTTAGCGCTCACTCCGAACCCCCCAGGGAGGGAACCGATTTGGCAGAACGGCTCGACGAAGAGGAGATCGAACAGCGCCGAGATGAGCTGGGCGACTGGGAGCGCGAGGAGACCGAGATCCACAAGAATTTCGAGTTCGAGGACTTCGGCACGGCGATCAAGTTCGTGAACGACGTAGCCGCCCTCGCCGAGCGCTACGACCACCACCCGGACATCGACATCCGGTGGAACCGGGTGAAGCTGACGCTATCGACCCACACCGAAGGCGGACTCACCGCCCGCGACTTCGACATGGCCAACGAGATCGAGCAGTCGATCAGTTAGAGATGCCTAAGTAGGGTCGGGGACCGCGGCCACTTCTTCCCGCAGCCATGGAGGCAGCGAGAACGTCACGTCCTCCGAAGTCACCTCTTTGGTTTCGACGGTGTCGTACCCAAGAGCCTTGAGCCGGTCGAGCAGGCCGTCCACCAGGACCTCGGGTGCGCTGGCCCCCGAGCTCACGCCGATCGTTTCGGCGCCTTCGAGCCAGGCGGGGTCCAGCTGCGACGCGTCGGGCACCAGGTAGGCCGGGGTTCCGGCCTTCTTCGCCACTTCGACCATCCGGTTCGAGTTCGATGAGTTGACCGCCCCGACGATGAGGACGACGTCCGATTCGGGAGCGATCGCCTTCACGGCGACCTGCCGGTTCTGGGTCGCGTAACAGATGTCGTCCGAATGGGGACCGACGATGTTCGTGAAACGACCGCGCAAAGCCTCCACGACACTGTTCGTGTCATCCATCGACAGCGTCGTCTGGGTGAGGTACGCGATCGGCTCGTCGGTATCCACGCCCAGCTTCTCGATCTGCTCGACGTCCTCGATGACGTGCGTTCTCTCGGGGGCCTCGCCGGCGGTTCCCTCGATCTCCTCGTGCCCCACATGTCCGACGAGGACGATCTGACGCCCGGCCCGGTCGAAGCGCTTCGCCTCGAGGTGCACCTTCGTCACGAGCGGGCAGGTCGCGTCGATGACCTGCAGCTTCCGTGCCACGGCGTTACGCCGGACCTCCGGAGATACGCCGTGTGCGGAGAAGATGCAGACCGACCCCTCGGGGATCTCCTCCTCCGACTCCACGAATACCGCGCCACGCTTCTCGAGCTCGGACACGACGTGCCGGTTGTGGACGATCTCTTTGCGGACGTACACCGGCGCGCCGAGAGTCTCGAGGGCCCGTTCGACCATCTTCACGGCGCGGTCGACCCCAGCGCAGTAACCGCGGGGTGCCGCCAGCAGGATCCTTTTCATGACCCCATCGTAGTCGGTACAACGCTATGTCCGAGCGGTGCGCGCACCTTCACAAGTCCTCTACAAGCGGTTCATGAGGCCTACACGGATCCTTAACGAGCGGAGCGAGCGCCGTTCTTCTTCTTCTTCTTGGGCGTCGTCTTCGGCCGAGTGGCCGGCGGCATCCGGTAGAGATCGGCGAAGCCGGCTTCCTGGCTGGAAGGACACAGTGGTTCGATCGGACAGTCCTCGCAGAGAGGTTTCTTCGCGTCGCAGATCGTTCGCCCGTGCGCGATGAAGGGGTCGGTGACCTCCCCCCACCTGGCCTTCGGTACGACCTGCATCAGATCTCGTTCGATCTTCGCCGCGTCCTTCGAGTTGTGCCGGGTCCAGCCCAGCCTGACTGCGACCCGCCCGACGTGCGTATCGACCGCGATGCCCGCGTCGGGGTCCTTCTTGGCGGCCTCCGGGTAGCAGTTCGCCTGCACGATGTTGGCCGTCTTCCGGGCGACCCCCGGCAGCGTG
Organism: uncultured Actinomycetes bacterium; assembly: GCA_963777015.1. Taxonomy (GTDB): domain Bacteria; phylum Actinomycetota; class CADDZG01; order CADDZG01; family WHSQ01; genus JACCXF01. Next base: position 60,249 of record CAVZOQ010000002.1, on the reverse strand, counting down.
ATCAGCTCGGCGATCGTCTCCGGCACCTCTGCCGTCGAAATCCTCCACCAGCTTGGCGGCCATGCCCTTCACGGACCTCGTCTTCTGGTTGAAGAAGCCGGTGGGTCTGAGGTCGTTCTGGAGCTCCTCGTCGGGCACCCGGAGGTAGTCCTCGGGCGTCCGGTACTTCACGAAGAGATCCTTCGTCACCTCGTTGATCTTGGCGTCCGTGGACTGCGCCGAGAGGATCGTCGCCACCACGCACTCGAGGGGGTTCGTGAAGTCGAGTGCGATAGAGGCCCCCTCGTGGGCCGCCTCCAGGGCGTCGAGGACGACGGGCACCCGTTGCTCGAGCGGAGCATCGCGGTCGACGGGCATGGGCGCAGGATATCTGGTACGGTTTCCAAACGACTGTTTGTTTGCGAAGGATTTGTTTGCGAAGGAGCCGAATGGCCCAGGTCATCGACAGGACCCGCACCCCGAGGCGCGCCGAGATGGTGCGCGCGGCCGCCCGCCTGTTCTCCGAGCGCGGCTACCACGGCACCTCGATGCAGCACCTCGCCGACGCGCTCGGGCTCCTGCGAGGGTCGCTCTACGCCCACATCGGCTCGAAGGAGGAGTTGCTGTTCGATGTCGTCGACGAGGGCGCTCGCCGTTTCATCGAGCGGGGCCGCGAGGCGGCGGAGCTCGACGCCCCCGCTCCCGATCGCCTGCGCAGGTTCCTCATCGCGCACATCGAGACGGCCATCGAGCACCTCGAAGCCGGAACTGTGTTCTTGAACGAGTGGCGTTACCTCTCCGACGGCCTCCAGGACCAAGTGAAGGCGAAACGCGATGAGTACGAGGCTCAGGTGAGGCGGATAATCGAGGAAGGTGTCGCTCGTGGCGAGTTCAGGGCGGACCTCGACATCACACTGACTGTGACGCTCGTGCTCTCGGCGGGAAACTGGATCTACGCGTGGTATCGACCCGGTGGCGCGCTCACGCCCACCCAGATCGGCGAGAAGTACTCGGACCTACTCGTGAGGGGGCTTGCACCGTGACCTACGAAGAGAAGCTGGCACTATTCAACGAGCACATCGAGCAGGGCGGCAAGGTCGAGACCCAGGACTGGATGCCCGACGACTACCGGCGCGGTGTCCTGAAGTTCATCGAGATGCACGCGAACTCCGAGATCATGGGAGCCCTTCCCGAGCGCGAATGCCTCCCCTTCGCGCCGAGCCTCCAACGGAAGATGTCCCTCGCCGCCAAGATCCAGGACGAGGTCGGTCACGCGCAGTTGCTCTATCGAGTGGCCGAGGACCTCGGCAAGAGTCGCGAGTCCATGTTCGTCGATCTGGTGGGCGGCCGGTCGAAGTTCCATAACGTCTTCCATTACCCGGTGCATCAATGGGGCGACGTTGCCATCATCGGATGGCTCATCGATGGGGCCGCTCTGGTGACGCAGGCCGCGCTACTCGACTCCTCGTACGCGCCCTACACGCGTGTCCTTAAGCGCATCTGCACGGAAGAGCAGCTCCATCTGCGGCACGGCGAGGACATCACGCTCGAGCTGGCCTCCGGCACCGACGCCCAACGCGAGATGTTCCAGGAGGCGCTCAACCGGTGGTGGCTCGCCATCATCCACTTCTTCGGACCGAAGTCGAACGTCGAGAAGGACCTCCTGCTCCGCTGGAAGGTCAAGACGCGCGACGAACGAGGACCTGCGCCAGGAGTTCCTCGACCGTTACGTGCCCAAGATCCTCGAGCTCGGTTTCACGTTCCCCACTCCCGTTCCACACGAGAGCGAGGACGGGCGCTGGCTAGTCAAGGACGAGGACATCGACTGGGAGCCCCTCAACGCGATCAAGAAGAACGAGGGCCCCGAGACCGAGCGCCGCCTGACCAACCGCCGCGCGATCTACGAAGACCACCGCTGGGTACGCGAAGCGCTAAGCGAACCAGCAGTCCACGCAGCTTAGGTTGCCGCCCGACATGAGCCCACGCTATGCAGACCGGGGCAGCGATCGCCTAGGCGATCGCGAAGGGTTGCCCTCAGGCGCCGCCGCCGAGAGGCGGCGTCGCCGGGAAGCAAGGGTTGCCGCAAGGAACCCGCCGCGAGAGGGGATAAAAGATGGACGTTTATGAGGTTTTTCGGCGAACGGGGCACAAGGACCCGTTCGAGCACTGCGGAGCGGTGATCGCGCCCGATCCCGAGATGGGGCTCCTGATGGCGAAGGAGTGCTTCCTGCGGCGGCGGGAGGGACAACACCTGTGGCTCGTCCGGAGGACGGACATCCATTCCTTCAAAGACGAGAGCCTGCTCGAGATCGCAGCGGACAAGAGTTATCGCTTCGCGCACGCCTACCGGGACGTGGTGAAGAAGCGCGACAAGGCGCGCGAACGGGCTCGTGAGCTCGGGGAGACCGGCTGATCGTGAGCGAGGCCCTCGTGTCACTGCTGACGGCTCTCGGGGACGACGAGTTGATTCTCGGCCACCGTCACTCCGAGTGGACCGGCTTCGCGCCCCACATCGAAGAGGACGTCGCCTTCTCCTCGATCGCGCAGGACGAGATCGGACACGCCGCTGCGCTCTACGGCCTTTTGGCCATGCGCTCGGGGGGCGATGCCGACGGTCTGGCCCTGGGTCGTGACGTATCGGAGTACCGCAACGCGGTGCTCTGCGAGCGGCCTAACCGCGACTGGGCCTACACACTCGCTCGTCACTGGGTGTACGACACCGCGGACGCGATCAGGTTGGAGGCATTGAGCGAAACCGCGGACGAGGACCTGCGGGCCCTCGTTACGAAGATGAGTCGCGAGGAGCGCTACCACCTCATCCACGCCGACACCTGGATCGAGCGGATCGGCGCCGGCCCCGTCGAGGGACGCATGAAGCTCGAGGACGGGCTCGCCGAGGCCTTCGAGGAAGCCCTTGGTCTGTTCGAGCCGATCGAGCACGAGGAGAAGGCGGTGTACGAAGGCCACCTTCCGGTTCCCTCCGTCCGAACTGGCGCGCAGGTTCCGCGAGCGAGCGGCGAACAAGCTCGAGGAGCTCGGCGTGCCGACGGAGATCTACTCGCGGTCGGATGAATCGGCCGAGTTCGTCGCGTCGTCCTCCGGCGACCTCATCGTGGGAGGGAACGGGAACGACGATGCTCGCCCCGAGCGCTCGCGCGGCCTCGGAGGGCGCGCGGGCCATCACTCGGATGAATTCCGGGATCTGTGGGACGTGATGACGTCGACCTATCGAAAGAACCCAGGAGCGACCTGGTGAGCGACGTTCGCACGCTCGAAGGCGCGGTCTGGGAGGCCCTCGCCGGCGTCCAGGATCCGGAGATCCCCGCGGTCTCGGTCGTGGACATGGGGATGGTCCGGGAGGTCGGGGTCGAGGGATCCGCCGTTCGGGTCGTGATGCTCCCCACCTTCACCGGGTGTCCCGCGGTCCCGATCATCAAGAGCGATGTCGCGGCCGCGGTTGCGCGAGTGGACGGCGTCACGGAAGTACAGGTCGACATCACATTCACTCCGCCGTGGACGACGGACCGCATAACGGACGCCGGACGGGAGAAGCTGCGGGAATTCGGGTTGGCCCCCCCAACCGGCACCGGTCCCGTGCTGATCGCGGACATCGGCCTGCCGTCGGTAGCTATCTGCCCCTTCTGCGGCAGCCGGAACACGCACAACGAGAACGCCTTCGGCCCCACACCGTGTCGGGCGATCTACTACTGCGATGGGTGCAAGCAGCCCTTCGAACAGTTCAAGCCGGTCTGAGTTCGGAGCCCCCCGGCGGCGTTGGATGGGCGCGCACGATCGCGCCGAACTCCTTGACCACACGCGGATCGAACTGAGTGCCCGCGGCTTCGTCGAGCCTCCGCAACGCCTCTTGAACGGGCATCGCCTGACGGTATGGCCGGTCGGTCGTCATCGCGTGGAACGCGTCGCACACGAAGATGATGCGAGCTTCCAAGGGAATATCGACGCCGGCCTTTCCGTCCGGGTAGCCGCCACCGTCGAACCGCTCGTGACAGTTGCGAACGATCCGCCTGACGTCTGAAAGCCGGGCGATGGGCGCCAGGATCATCTCGCCGAGCTCAGGATGCGTCCGCATGATCGCCCACTCCTCCGGGGTGAGGGGGCCCGGCTTGAGGAGGATCTCGTGTGGGATGCCGATCTTCCCGATGTCGTGGAACAAGGCACCGAGCTCGAGAGACTTGAAGCGGTCGGCCTCGAGCTCGAGGCGCTCCCCTACCTCGAGGGACATGTCCGTGATCCAGCGAGCGTGCGACGACGTGTACTCGTCCTTGGCTTCGAGGGCGTTGGCCAACGCCTCGACGGTCGATAGGAACGTTCCTTCGAGGTCATCGAAACGCGTCGCGTTCGAGATCGCCAACTGGGCCTGGTGCGCTACGCCACCGAGCAGTCGTAGCTCGCGCTCCGAAAAGGTCTCGCCGGCCGCCGCCGGGCTCATCGCCACCAGCCATCCATGGCAACCGTCGAAGGACATGGGGGCGACCGCCACCAATCTCTCGCCCTTGAGATCCAGGCCCAGTTTCGACATGTGCTCCTTCATCTTGGTCAGATCATCGGTATGGACGACGAAGGGCTCGACGTCGGCGAACTGGACCACCAATTCCGGAGGCATCTGGAAGGTCGAGAGCATCTCTCGCTCCGCCGTCGTCGTATCCGCTGTAGGCGACCGGCACCATCACCGCCCCGGCCTCCTTCTGCAGCCACAGTGAGATCTGCTCGCTGCCGAGGATCCCGCCGGCCTGCTCGACGATGGCGTTGGCGACCTGCTCGAAGTCGGCCTCGGTCATGGCCAGCGTTCGACTGAAATCAAGGAGGGCCTCGGCGATGTCCGCAACTTCCCGGGCCTTCTCGGCTTCGCTTCTCTGAGCCTCGTACAGTCGGGCGTTCTCCAGAGCGACCGAAGCGTTGCCCGCCAGCACCTCGATCAGCCTCACATCGTCCTCGTCGAATTGCCCGATCCCGAGCTTGGACACGACGATGACGCCGATGACCCGTGTCCCGTACGACAAGGGCACCGCGATCATCGACTCCTCGATATCGTCCGTTCCTTCTACGTCCTCGGCGAAATCGCAATCGAGAGCGTTGGGGATCAACAACGAGGTGTTAGCGAGGGCCGCGCGGCCTGTGATGCCTTCGCCCACCTCGCAGATGAGCGCCGCGCTCAACTGATCTTCGTTCTCGTACTGCGCGAGCTCGCCTCGAAAGGCGATAGGGATGAGTTTCCCGTCTTCTTCGATGTAGACGCGCGCATTGTGATAGTCGATCAACGTTCGAAGTTCGTTGGCGATCGTGTAACCGATCTTCTGCACGTCGTTGAGTCGATTCAATTTCCCCGCAAGGCTCTGCAGCATCTTGAGGTGGGCGATCGAGCGAACGTCGCGACTCGAGGAACCGGAACCGTCGGGGCGCTCGGTCTTGTCCTCCTCGAAAAGCACTACGCGGTTCTTCCCCCGGGTCTTCGCGGTCATCATCGCCGCTTCCGCACAGGCGACGAGCTCACGAGGATTCATCGCGTGCTCAGGGCCCTGAGCCACACCGACCGACATGGAAACACGACCAGCAGGGTCGAATTCCGTTTGCGACAAACGTTCCGTCAGGCGGGAAGTGAATCCGAGCGCGTCTCCCGCTTCGCAAGAGGGCATGATGATGGTGAACTCTTCGCCACCGAGCCTGCACACGACATCGGAGGCTCTCACCATGTCGGTGAGGATCTCGGCGATGCTCACCAGCACCTGATCCCCGACCCCGTGCCCATAAACGTCGTTCAGCTTCTTGAAGTCGTCGATGTCGAGCATGAGCACGGTCACGGAATCATGGATGCGGCTCGCTCGTGTCAGCTCGGCCCGCAATCTCTCGTAGAAGAATCGGTGGTTGTACAACCCGGTGAGCGAATCGGTGTGAGCGAGCTGCTCGAGCTGTGCCCGCCCCCGAGCGTTGTCGAGAGCGATCGCGACCGCGTCTCCGAAGCGCTTCGCTAGCTCGAAGTCCTCTTCGTCGAAGACGCCGGATTCGAGCCGGTAGATGTTGAGCGCGCCCTGGAGCTGCCCACGGGCGACGAGCGGCACGATGATCACTGCTTCCGCTTCATCGCTTGGCGTCCCCGGAATCACGACCATCCGAGGGTCGAGGTGGGCCTGGTTGGACCACATCGGCATTCGATTCTCGACCGCCCACCCAGTGAGGCCCTCGCCCATCTCGATCTGATCGTTCATGATCTCGTCGGCCCACTTGTCGCGCGCCAGGACGGGGAGAAGGATCGGCTCGGTTTCGTGGGTCTGGTAGACCGTCAGAGTGTCGTAGGGGATGAGTTCGGCCAGCGTGTCCGCCACGCGCTCCAGAAGATCCCCGAGGTGTTGCTCGGACAGGACGTCGTGGAACACCGCCGCCAAACGCTTGTAGGACTCCAGGCGCGCTTCGATGAGCGCATCGCGGTTATCGCCGAGCGCCCGATCAGCGATTGCCATGTCGGTCTTCCATCAGGTCCCCATGGGTTAGTTGTTAGCCCTGTTCATGTCTATCGACGAGTCCCCCCGCTCCCTTAACAAAAACCCTCCAAACCGCCATAACGGCCATGGTCGAAACACGCCCGTCACACGAGGGCCTAGCTCGACCCTACGCCCCTAACACCGAGGGGGTCCGGGGGGTTGGTCAACCGCACGCCCCAAGCCACCGAGGGGATGGGAGTCCGGGGGTTGGTCCAACGCACGCCCTAAACCACCGAGGGGGGTCTGGGGGGAGTAGGTCGCCTCGGCGACCGATCCCCCCAGGGGTTGCCGCAGGCCGGCATGGAATGCCGGCCGCTAAGCAAGGCTCGCCTGCGGCGAGCCGCCGCGAGCGGGCATAAAAACAGGGGGCCCGGGCGCTCTAAGGCGCGCTTATTAAGGTGTCTTGATGGCTATCGAGGTCACGGATGAGGCGATCGAGGTGTTGAAGCGATCGCTGGAGCTGGGGAGCGCCGAGGCTCGGCCCGGCGGGGTCCGGCTGCGCGGGTCTCGTGGGCTCGGCGGGGGCTTCGATATCCAGGTGGAACTGGCCGACGAGGCCCTCGAGGGCGAAGAGGTCATCGAGACCCGGGGGATCCGGCTGTACATCGATCCCGAGGTCAGACGGGCGATCCCGGACGCCGTGGTCGCCGTGGAGCCGCAGCACGAGACCATCGTCGTTCGCCCGGCGGAGCCGACGACGGCGTGACGGTACGCAAACGGGTCCTCGTGTCGGGGCGCGTCCAGGGGGTGTTCTTCCGGGACTCGGCTCGGCGGGAGGCTCAGAGCCAGGGGTTGGGGGGCTCGGCCAAGAATCTCCACGACGGTCGGGTCGAGGTCATCCTCGAGGGGGACGAGGAGGCCGTCGAGCGGATGATCGAGTGGTGCCGCTCCGGCCCCGATCACGCGGACGTCGACGCGGTCGAGGTAACCGACGAGGAGCCTTCCGGAACGACGGGCTTCTCTACGAACTAGCCGGGGACGGTCAGCAGATCCCCTTGAGCAGCGGGTACGGGTTGACGGGGCCCCCGTCCCCCGGGTGGTACTCGAAATGCACGTGGGGAGGTCCGCCGATCGCGTTCCCCGTGTCGCCGACGGTTGCGATCAATTCCCCCGCTCGAACCTTCCCGACCGACGCGAGATTCTTCTTGTTGTGCATGTACCAGTACGCGTCTCCCTCGTTGGAGGTGAGCCGGATCCAATTCCCTGCCGTCACCCCCACCCCTACGTAAGTGATGGTTCCATCGGCAATCGCCACGACGGGCGTATCGAACGCGGCCATCATGTCGGTTCCTTCATGGGATCGCCCTCCGGAGCGAGGGAAACCCCAGCTATCGATGAACGAGTTGGGTCCATTGATCGGGCACACGAGGCCTCCCGCTCCCGGCTTGGGCATCGCCAGCTCTCCGAATCGGGCCAGCTGCGCAGCAGCCTGAGCCGCGAGCTTCTCCTGCAGAGCCTTGTACTCATCTCGGGCCCGGGCGAACAGCGTTTGGAGCTTGGCCGTTTCGGACGCTAACGTTCCCTCTACTCGTATGAGCTCGCCCACTTGCGCCTCGAGCTCATCTCTCTTGTCTATGAGCTCCTGGGCCGCCGATCGCTGCTCGAGGAAGAGGCGCTCGTTGCTCTCTCCGACCGCGCTGACGTATTCGAGACGGGCGGCGAGCTCGCCCATGTCATCCGAGGTCAGGAGCGCCTCGAGGGTCTCTTCATCGCCACCCATGTACATCTCGCGAGCGATGATCTGCACGCGGGCCGCCAGTGCCTCTTGCTCGCGCTCGATACGGGTGATCTCCAGATCCGTCATCGCTCGGTGGAGGTAAAGCCGATCTTGCTGGGTTCGTAGGTTCTCGATGCGCAGCGTCGCGGCATCCAGCTCCTCCTGGATGGCCGACATCCGCGCCTTGATGCCCGTGATCGAGTCGCTTTCCTGGGCCTCGCCGATCCCGACGGCCAGGCTCGGGATCAAGGCGAGAGCACACAGGATCGCTGCCCATGGAAAGCGACGTTTGGTCACCGTTGAACTCCGTCTGATAAGGGTTGCGGCGAGCCACGGCGACCGCCTCAGTGGGGCGTCGGGCTCGAGATCCGTCGTTGCACGGACCTACTCGTATTTCGACAGGCGGTGGACGCCCCTGAAGCTCCGGGCAGCCGGTTACTTCAGGTTGACCCAGACGGACTTGGTCTGTGTGTAGGTCTCCATCGAATGGCGCCCCAGCTCCCGGCCGAACCCCGACTGCTTGTACCCGCCGAAGGAGATGGCGGGGTCGTAGAGACCGGCCGTATTGACCCAGACGGTGCCCGCCCGGATGCCGCGGGCAACTCGGTGCGCCGTGGAGAGGCTCTCCGTCCAGATCGCCGCGGCGAGCCCGTAGATCGTGTCGTTCGCGACCGCGATCGCTTCATCGACGTCGTCGACCTTGATCACCGCTGCGACCGGGCCGAAGATCTCCTCCTGCGCGATCCGCATGTCGTTGCGGACCCCCGTGAAGATCGTGGGTTGAACGAAGTAGCCCCCATCGAGGTCGCTTGGGACTCCCCCGCCGGTCGCGACCTCGGCCCCCTCGGACCGGCCGATATCGATGTATCCCGTGACACGATCCAATTGTTCCTTCGAGACCACGGGCCCCATCCCGGTGTCCTCCTCGAGCGCGGGCCCAACCTTCATCGTCTCCGTTGCCTCGACGAGCGACTCGACGAACTGGTCGTGGATGGAGCTCTCCACGAGGATCCGAGAGCCGGCGGTGCAGATCTGCCCGGAGTTGAGGAACACGCCGTTCATCGATCCCTTGGACGCGCGCCTGAGGTTCGCGTCGGCGAACACGATGTTGGGTGACTTCCCGCCGAGCTCCAGGGTGACGCGCTTCAGGTTCGACTCGGATGCGTGGAGGATCTTGCGGCCGACCTCGGTCGAGCCGGTGAAGGCGATCTTGTCCACGTTCTCGTGTTGAGCGAGGGCCTGGCCGGCTTGGGGGCCGAGACCCGTCACGACGTTCACGACTCCCTCCGGAACGCCCGCTTCGAGACAGAGCTGCGCGAGCCTTATGGCGGTCAAGGGCGTCTGCTCCGCCGGCTTGAGCACGACCGTGTTCCCGAACGCGAGAGCCGGTGCCACCTTCCAGGCGGCCATGATCATGGGGAAGTTCCACGGGATGATCCCCCCGCACACTCCCAGCGGTTCGCGCAGGGAGTACGAGAACATGTTGTCGTCCGTGGGGTTGGTTTCGCCGTGGTATTTGGTGGGCCACCCCGCGTAATAGCGGAAGGCCTCCGCGGCGGCCCATATCTCGCCCGACGCGAGCTTCACGGGCTTCCCGGAATCGAGGGACTCGATCTGCGCCAGCTCCGGGATGTTCCGCTTGATGAGATCGGCGACCTTGAAGAGGATCTCGGTCTTCTTGCCCGGACGCAGCCCCGCCCAACGCCGGTCCTCGAAGGCTTCCCGGGCTGCCGCCACCGCAGCATCTACGTCCGCGACGTCCCCGCGGGGGACTTCCGTGAAGGCCTCGCCGGTGGACGGATCGATGACCTCGAAGCTCTCGCCCGAGACCGCATCGGCCGTCTTACCTCCGATGAGCATCTTCGGCTGTTCGGTGAACTTGGTGACCTCGGGCAACACCTCGGCCTGGGCCATCGAAACCTCCCCGCCTACGTCGTCGTCATGTGAGCGCTTCAGACTATCCGTTCGCCCGGCGGCTCAGGCCTGGCTCTTCCCCATGGCGCTCTCGTAACTGCCGAGCAGTCTGGTGAACGTCGCGTGCTCGCTGACCTCGGCCAGGGCCTCGATCATCGCGAGATCGGAGGCCGGCGCCTCCACGTCGACGTAGAACACGTACTCCCAGGGGCGGCCCGCTCTGGGACGCGATTCCAGCTTCGTGAGGCTCAGGTGACGCTCGGCGAACGCGCCTATACATCTATATAGCGATCCCGCCACGTGGCCGACCCCGAAAACCAGCGAGGACTTGTCCGGCTCTCCGAGGGCTTCGGGATCACGCGAGAGGAGGCCGAACCGCGTGTAGTTGTCGGGGTACGTCTGGATGCGTTCGGCCAGGACCTGCAGTCCGTAGAGCTCCGCGGCACGTCGCGATGCAATGGCCGCAACCCCTTCGAGCTTCTCGTCCGCGATCCTGCGGGCGGCTCCGGCCGTGTCGTACTCGGCGCGCGTTGGAACGGACAGCGAGCTGAGGAACTCCTCGCACTGCGCAAGGGCCTGCGGATGGGAGACCACCTCGACGAGGTCGTCCATCGCGGTGCCAGGAAGCGACGCGAGACAATGATCGACCCGAACCAGAGTCTCGCCGACGAGGTGCAAGCCGTGCTTCAGAAAGAGGTCGTAGGTCTCGTTGATGCTTCCCGCCTGTGAGTTGTCCATCGGGACCAGCCCCAGATCGCAGCGACCGACCTCGACGGCCTCGAACACCTTCCTTATAGAAGCGAGTGGGCGACGTTCGGCATCCGGGAAGAGGGAGCGCACCCCTTCCTCCGAGTACGCGCCCGCCTCACCCTGGAACGCTACGAGCAGCCCGGTCACCTTCCCGTATCCAGGGGCAAGCGTGCCTCGAGCAAGGGGGATGGGGTATCGGGGTCGTCCGCATCCGTCACCATCAACACCGATATGTCATCGTCCTCGATGCGCGCGGTCAGGCCCTCGACCTTGATGGTTTGATCCACTTCGTCGATGAAGCTCACCTCGCCGTCGGGCGTCATCACTCCCACCGCCGAGCCGATGATCGCGCCATCCCCACCGCCCTTGGTGTCCTCCGCGGAGGCGGCGAACACCTGACGATCGTCCTTCAAGGGCGATGAGTCCGCGAAGCACAACGACACGCCCTTGAGTGCGCCGAGGGACCGAGGTTCGATCCGCTTAACGTCCGTGGGCCACGGTTCGTTCGCCGATACTGCGTCGAGTACCGGTTCGAGCTCGAGGTCGACTATCCCATTCATCGCTTCATTGTCGTTGCCGCGTTGCATGAGGCGCACGGTGTCACCGACAACCGACGCTCCCTCGATGTTCACCTCGCCCACGTCGCCTTTCAGCCGCTCGTACAAGGGGCGGAGGTCGACCGTGATGTAGTGGCCCGCCGGTCCGCCGTTTGCGTCGAGAGGCAAGAAGGCCCCCGTGCACCGATCCGGCTTGGATCCCGAGCCGAGCGTCATCACCCCGCCGTGCGGATGCTTCTCGAAGGCCGGGAACAGCATGGCGCTCTCGAGGTCGGGTTTCTCCTTCTTTCGCACCTCCGTGTCGGCCGCCAGATGTCCATCGAGGATCTTCACCATGTGGCCGTGACCCGTCGCGAGATCCGGGAAGACCCCGATGTCGAGCTCGTCGTCCGCAATCACGTAGAGCGTTTCGCCTATCCGCACCAGACTGCTGGCTGCCGAGATGTGAGGCGAATTCTCCGCGCCCGACGGCTCGTCAAGCGTCAGATCGCGAAGCTTGTGTATCTGGATCATGTCGTCCTCCCCAAGGTCATGCTCATAGATGCCCCCGGGCCGGGTTGGCAAAACGACCTCGAGTATTCGCCGTACAACGGAGGCGCAGAAGCCGTGGGGGATCCAGGGACGGCCTGTAGGTTGGACCGGTGAACTGGAGCGTTTTCGGAACTGCTTTCGTGACCCTGGTCGTCATCCTCGACCCCCTGGGTGGGGTGCCTGTGTTCCTCACGCTCACCAGTGGATACGACTCGCGCATGAGGAACCGGGCCGCGTACCAAGCGATCGCGGTCGCGACCGCGGTGGTCATTGCCTTCGCGTTGTTCGGGCAGTTGATCATCGAATACCTCGGCATCAGCCTCGAGAGCCTGATGGTGGCCGGCGGCGTCCTGTTGTTCATAGTCGCACTCGAGATGTTGCGAGGCGGCGGCGACCTGCTCAGCGTCTCTCACGAGGAGGCGAACGTCGCCTTCGTCCCGCTTGGGACCCCACTGCTCGCGGGGCCCGGGGCGATCGTCGCCACGATGGTGATGATCCGGCAGAACCCGGATCTGGCAGACAAGTTCAGCGTCATCCTCGGCGTGCTCGTCGCGCTCGCGGCGGTGCTCGTCACGTTGCGATTCGCCTCGTGGTGTAGCCGCTACCTTCGCCCCAGCGCCATCCACTTCTTCACGAGGATCCTCGGTCTGCTGCTAACCGCGATCGCGGTGCAGCTTGTTGTCAGCGCCATCGCGCGCTGGTCCCGCCTCGGTCTCGACATCTAAGCGTCTCTCTTGAGCAGAGGGACCCACTCGGGGTGGGCCTCCGCGACCCAGGCCTGCTCCTGTTTACCCAGCTCCGTCAGCGAGGGCTCGTCCTCCCAGAACTCGAGCGCGAGCGCGTGCCAGTTACGAGTGGCTTCCAAGCGACCCAATAGGGAAGCAACGCCGAAGGACATCCGGTTGAAGGTCACCATGATCCCCGGGATCCCGACCTTGCGCAGGGTCTGGAACGCGCTCGAGCGAGGATCGAATCCCGCGGAGGCCATGCTCTGGATCAGCTCACGGTCCATCTTGAACGGCGCGTCGGTCAAGACCGGCCGGTTCATCTCGAGCAGATGCTCCCAGATGGCATCTATCTCCGGGGTCTTCCGGTTGAGTACGCCGATCCCCTCCAACGCGCGCTTACCGCGCGGTTTGTCGTCGTTGATGAGGGCCTGGATGATCTCGAGGAGGTTGAGAAGCGTCCCCGGGTCGAGCGCGCGCACGAGTCCGTAATCGAGGAACGCGACCTTCCCCTCCGGCAGCAACAGATAGTTCCCGGGATGCGGGTCCGCGGAGAACATCAGGAATCGGTGCAGGCTCCCGTAGAAGAAACGGAACAGGATCTCGCCGAGCGTGTCCTTGTCGTCCTGTGACCACTCGTAAGCGGACATGAACGGCTCGCCCGTGATGAACTCCTGAGTGATCACCCGCGTCTTGCAGTAGTCCAGGTGAACGCCAGGTACGACGATGAAGGGATGGTCGCGGAAGAGCTGAGCGAAGCGCGTCTGGTTCGCGGCCTCCCTCTTGTAATCGAGCTCCTCGAGGACCCGCTCGCGCACCTCGTTCGCGACCTCCTTGGGATCCAGGTTCGGAGCGATCGCTACCGCAAGCTTGGACATGGCCGAGACGTTCTTGAGATCCGCACGCACGGCATCGTCTACGCCCGGATATTGGACCTTGACCGCCACTACCTCGCCGGAATGGAGCACGGCGCGATGGACCTGGCCGATCGAGGCCGATGCGACGGCCTCGTCCTCGAACTCCGCGAACACCTCGTTCGTCGGACGGCCGAACTCCTCTTCGATCACGGCCTTCGAGGCCTCCGGATCCATCGGGGGGGCCGAGTTCTGCAACATCGTCAGCGCATCGCGATAGGTGGAGAGGTGCTCCCCCGGAGCCGAGAACTCGTAGAAGGAGGCGAGCTGACCGAGCTTCATCGCCGCGCCCTTCATCTCCCCCAGCATCTCGACCAACTGCCGGGCCGTCTGGTCGTGGAAGCCCTTCATGAACTCCGGCCCCCGCTCGGGATCGGCGAACGCCTTGAAGCGCGTGCCCACGAAACGGGTGGCGGAACGGCTCGTCTGACCGGCGAGCTTCGCCCCACGCTCGAACCACCCCGTCGGGATGGGGCCTTTCGGGTCCTGATCCTTCGCCATGTGGCATCTACTGTAGACGCACGGTCGTTTCACCGATGCTTTTCTTGTGGTTCGCTATCCGGTGAGCGCTCCCCATGGAAGGTGGACCAGTGACGACCAGGATCAAGTCAACGGCTGTAGCGGTCGCACTCGGTATGGCCCTCAGTGCGTGCGGTTCACCGGCGAGCATCTCGGATCGTCAACACGGTTCTGATGGGACGATCGAAGCTCTCGGCGGCGGCCCCAGGTCGATCGGCAAGTTCACGACCTGGCGGGCGATGGATCACGTGCGCAAGCTGGCGTCGGGGATCGGCGTACGCGTGCGCGGCACCAGCGGGGAATACCGCGCCTCGCGGTACATCGCGCGCAAGTTCCGGAGATACGGGTACCGCACGAACATTCAAAAATTCGATGTCGATAACGGCACCTCGCGCAACGTGGTGGCGTGGTGGCCCGGAGCGTCGCGCTTCCCGATGGTGGTCGGGGGCCACATGGACACCGTCGCCGGAGCCCCGGGAGCGAACGACAACGCCTCGGGTGTCGCGATCGTTCTCGAGATGGCCCGGCTCTTCGCCGGCAAACGGCAGGCCCAGTTCGTTCGCTTCGCAGCGTTCGGGTCCGAGGAGTACGGCAGCAACGGCGTTCACCACGTCGGCTCCCAGGTCTACGTGAACCGTCTGGGCCGACGCGGCCGGAGGCGACTGGCCGGGATGGTGTCGGTCGACATGGTGGCCGATGGCCGCCCCCTGATAATCGGAACCGCGGGGATCGGGCCCCGGATCGTCGCCCGGACCCTCTACAAGAAACTCCGGCGTTCGGGCTATAACGTGACATACAGGATCACCTGCGACTGTTCGGACAATGGGCCGTTCGAACGCTCCGGGATCCCGGCCTCCTTCATGTGGAGTGGGGACGAGCCCAACTATCACGACCCCTCGGACCGACCGGCGAACCTCTCCAAACGGGATCTCAGACGCTCGGGCAGGGCCACGCGGCGCTTCGTGAAGGCTTTCCGGCGCGACATGCTGGCCCGCTTCAGGAACCAGTGAGCCAGACGATCGCCTGCCGGCTCGCTCGAATCTGGGTACGCTGGGGAGGCAAACGACGGGGAGCAGGATGGCCGGCATGACCGAAGATCCGACACGCCAGTACGACTCCGCTGACCCGAACGCGAGCTACGACTGGGACTTCGAGGACGAGGAAAAGGCGCGCCACGACGGCCCACGCCTCCTCTGGGGTCGGATCCTGGCCCTGCTGGTGGCCCTCGTCCTGGTCTTCTTCCTTGGTCGCGCCACCGTCTCGGCCGGGTCGTCGGATCAAGAGGTGCAGGATCTGCGCGAGCAGGTCGCCGAGCTCGAGAGTGAGCTCGACACCCTGAGGAGCCAGCAGGCGACCGAAGCCTCGGAGGAACCCGCCAGCGCCGCGCCGTCTGAGTCCGCGGCCGCCGGCGAAGCCGAGACGGAGACCTACATCGTGAAACCCGGTGACACGCTGAACACGATCGCCGAAGACGTCTACGGGGACGTGGGCCTGGGCGACGAGCTCGGCGAAGCCAACGGGATCACCGATCCCGAGGAACTGAGGGTGGGCGACGAGCTGGAGATCCCGCCGGAGCCCTGAGTCGGGCTAGTCCGCCAGCGCCTTGAACGCGTTGGAACCGTGCTCTTCGTACTCTTGCGAGATCCTCGCCGGTAAGCCTTCGCAGCTGCGCTCTTTGAGTATGAGTTTCCGGTCCTTGGGCGGCGTTTCGGACTCGAAATCGAACGCGTTGTACATGTTCGATGCCGCGCAGTCCCTGGGCGTCATACAGTCGAGGCCCCACGTGTCCTCGATGAACTTCAGGGGGGACACGAGCTCGTACTCGGTCGAGTCTACGAGCCCTTGCTTCGCCCACGGCGAGATGATCAGCAACGGCACGCGCGGGCCGAATCCCATGATGTCGTAATGCGGAGGCGGCACGTGATCGTAGAAGCCGCCGAAATCGTCCCAGGTGATGAAGATGGCCGTGTTCTTCCAGTACTTCGACTTCATGATCTTGTTGACCACGTCCACGGTCCAATTCTCGCCCACGCATACGCTCGGGCCACCGGGATGCTCGTTGAAGCCCGGGCCCGGGATCACCCACGAGATCTCCGGGAGACGCTCCTTCTCGATGTCCACGGGGAATTGCTCTTCCCGGATGATCTCCTTGCCCCAGTGATCCGAGTTGTACATGTGCTTGATCGCGAGTAACGCGTTCATCCATGAGCCCTCGTCGGCGTAATACTTCCACGAGATGCCGTTCTCGATGAGCTGGTCCGGCAGCACCTCGAAGTTCAGACAGGCGCGGATCTCCTCCCAGTAGTTGCCCACGGTTGCCATGTCGGCCTTCTCTTCCGCCGTCATGACGATCTTCTTCTCGTTCTTGGTCAGCTTCTGGAAGCGGTACACGGTTTCTGTCGGATCGCCGCAATAGCCTCCGGGGGTCGCGGCCTGGTTCTTGTTGCTCGTCACCCGACCCGACTGAGCTCCAACCGTATAGAGGTGTTCGGGGAACGTCGGCCCGTACATCGACGAGAACATGTTGTCGCCCAACACGAACTCATCCGCATACGAGAAGTAGTTCGGGATGCCCTCGCGGTGAAGGACGAGTAGCCCGACAGGGACTCACCGTTCGCGACGAGGTCGAACCCATCCATTTTCCCGCCGTTGATCGAGTTCATCCCCGCCGGGAAGTCGTGACCGATATCGGGTTCCATCACGTCGGGAGCCACCGTGAGCTTCACGCGCTCCCCCGTCGACGTCATTCCGTGCGTTGCTCCATTCGCCCCTGGGTATCGCGCGAAGTAGTTATCGAAGCTCCGGTTCTCCTTGATTATGTAGATCACGTGTTTGATCTTCCTGCCGGCGAGCTCGCTGACGGTTGGCTCGACCGGATCTTCCTCGGTTCCGAGTCGCTCCTGGCGCTGTAGCCCCGGCGGCGCGTCGTCGTCGCTGGTGGGCCAGAGCTGCCACGCACCGAATCCGGCCGCAGCGATGGCGAGAACACCCAGCACCGCGAAGGTCCGCCGGCGTCGAGCCAGCATGCGCCGCCGCGCTTCTTCCCTGCTGCGCGGGCGCGGCCGTATCCTCTGTGCGTCGCTCATCAAGCTCCCCGAGGCGATCGGATCCCTGTCAGATCAGGCGTAACCCTAAGGCAGGAGACCGGGGTCATCGCGGTCATGTGTTCGCCGTGCGCTCAGGGCGTACTTGATGGCTATGGAGCCCGCCCCACTAGCATGGGGTCATGATCGACGAACGCCACCTGGATCCCAACGACCTGGGCCTTTTCGGCCCGGACAGCGTCACGTGGCGCATCCACGGCGACCCCGCGGGGCTCATCGGCGGCTTGCGGGCCCTGCTCATCCAGGGCCTCAATCCGCTCGCGATGGCGGCGGTCGCCCAGTACAGCGACTTCCGGCAGGATCCCTGGGGCCGGCTCCAACGGACCAGCGACTACCTGATGGTCACGACCTTCGGAGATTCGGTGGCCGCTGCGGCGGCGGGGGCCAGGGTCCGGGCTCTGCACCGACGAGTGCGGGGCGTGGACGAGATCACCGGCCGGCCCTACCGGGCGGACGATCCGGAGCTGCTCCTGTGGGTCCACGCGGTGGAGGTTCATTCCTTCCTGACCGCCTACCGACGTTACGCGGGCGCAGTCACGGACGCGGACGCGGACCGCTACGTGTTGGAGATGGTCACGGCAGCCGAGCTGGTGGGGCTGAGCAGAGGGGACGTCCCCCACGATCTGAGCGAGCTCCGGACGCTACCTACGCGGCGTCACCGACCTTCGCCTGACGCCGGCGGCCAAAGAGGGGATGAGGCTGGTTCTCAGCCCGCCGATGCCACTCCCCGCTCGACCACTGTGGGGCGTGCCCGCCGCGGCGGCGATCTCGCTATTGCCCCGCCACATCCGGAGGATGTACGGGATCCCCTGGCTCCCTCCGGTCGATCCGCTGGTCCGGGCCTACGTCTTCTCTCTGACCCGCACCCTCAACCTCATGCTGCCCGGCCCCCCGATCCTGCGCGAGGCGCGCGCGAGGGCGAGGCGTTTCGTGCCCTTCGAGGAGGTCTCCGACCGGGCCGATGAGGGCGCCCCCGCGTCGGCCGGCGGGTAGAGAAGCGGTGGCCCTACGCGTGTCGCTCGACCGCCCGAGGGGGTCTGGGGGAGTAGGCCGTCTCGACGGCCGATCCCCCAGTGGGTTGCCGCAGGCCGGCATGGAAATGCCGGCCGTTGAGCAAGGGCTGCGGTCAGCAGCCCGCCGCGCGTGGGCATAAGAACAGGGGCTCGTACGCGGCTGACTAGAGGTGCCGCTCGAGGTAGTCCAGGTACATCGGGCGCAGAGCATCCGCGACCTCCGACTCGCCACCGGCCGAGAACGCATCGGTGAGTTGATTTTGGAGGCTCAACACATCGCTCTCAGCCTCGTCCGTGTGCCCCACCGAGGCCTCTGCGATCGGGACAGCCTTCAATAACTGCCAGAGGAAGCGTGCGTCCATGTGCTGGACGGCTCGGTGAACCGCCATATCGTGCAGTTCCTTCGAAGACTTCGCTTCCAGCTCTGCTCTGTCCATGGCCGACAAGATACCCCGCGACGGGCCGTCACCGTGGGCCGGCTGCCCGTCGTGCTCCGCAGCAGGCCTTGGACGAACTGGTTCACCATGAGCACGCGAAAGAGGCGCGGCCCTCGCGGGCCGCGCCTCTCGATGACACCGTTATTCGGTCAGGCGGTTAGCAGCCGACCGCTTTCAATGCGTTCAGGCGACCGTACCCGTAGACCGGGTCGCGTCCCGGGATACCGAGGTCGTCGGTCCGGCTGATCAGACAGTTCACGATCTGGGTGTTGGTTAGGCCCTTGCCTGCCAGAAGGCCCGCTACTCCGGCCACGAATGGAGTGGCCATCGAGGTCCCGGCCAGGGCCTCGTATCCGGCCTCGGCCGAACACGTCGACTGGGGCTTGCTACGGAGGTAGGTCGAGAAGATGTCGCCGGCGCAGGTGAGACCGTCGCCGCCCGGGGCCACCATGTACTTCGAAGTCATCGTGGCGTCGGAGTCCGAGAAGAACGACATCAGGTCACGATTGTCGGTGGCGCCGATGCAGAGAGCCTGCGGATGCGCGGCCGGCTCGGCACACAGAGGAACGGTGTCGTTCCCTGCGGCGATCACGACGACCGAACCCTGGCTCCAGGCATGGTCGATGGCGTCATAGATCGGCTCGAGCTCGCCGATCAGCTTCACCGCCGTACCGACACCCGACACGAGGCCGAGCGAGAGGTTGATGACGTCTGCACCCTGGTCGGCCGCGAACCGGATCCCGCTCGCGACGGCGTCGGTCGAACCGGAGCCCTCGGCGTCAAGGACTCGAACCGGGAGGATCTGAGCGCCCGGGGCCGTGCCCGCGACGCCGATGCCGTTGTTGGTCTCGGCTCCGATTATCCCGGCGACGTGCGTGCCGTGGCCGTTCTGGTCCTGCGGGGTGCCGCCGTCGACGAAGTCATGGCCCGCGAGGAGTTTCCCGTCGAGGTCCGGATGACCCAGGTCGACGCCCGAGTCAACGACCGCGACGATCGCGCCCGTCCCGTTGGCCGTCGTCCACGCCTGTTCGGCCTGGATCTTGTCGAGGCCCCACTGTTTGGCCCGGTAGGTGTCGTTCGAGGCTGCGGCGGCCGGGCCCGCCACGAAGACCGCGCATAAGGCGGATACCACGGATAGGACAAGCGCCTTCTTCATTCTTGCTCCCCCTTGATCGGAAAGTGAAGTGATGACGTCTTTCCCTTAAGGTTCTTACCCGGAACCCCGAATCCTGCTCACCAAGCCGACCCAAAGATGGCAGCGCCGCCGTTCGAACGCGCTCCGTAGCGCCACGGCCCATCCCGGGGGGCGAGACCGCGAAAAGTTGCGGGCCTCAGTGCCTCTGGCAATGCGGACAGTAGGTGGTGCCCCGGCCCCCCAGCACGATCTTCCGAAGTGGCGTCGAGCAGCGCGGGCACGGGCGTCCGGCCTGCCCGTAGGCGATCAGGAAATCGGCGTTGCGCCCGCTCTCGCCGTTGATCATCACGTAATCGCGGAACGTCGTTCCCTCGCGGTCGATCGAATCCTCGAGCACGGTCCGGATCGCCGCGTGGAGTGCGTGAGCGCGGGCCCTACCGACGCGGCGGGACATCGGATGGATCCGAGCCAACCACAGCGCCTCGTCGGCGTAGATGTTGCCGACCCCCGCGACCGGTCTTTGGGAGAGGAGGTACGGCTTGATCGGCGCCGTGGTGCGGGCGAGGACGCGCTGCGAACTCATCGGGGTCGAACTCGTCCGACAGAGGTTCGGGACCCAGGAGCGCGAGCGTCGGGATTGCGTCATACCGGCCCGCCTCCACCACGGCCATCCGCCCGAACCGGCGCACGTCCCGGAAGGCAAGGATCCGATCGTCGTCCAACCACAAACGTGCCCGGACGTACGCATCGCCCTCATCGAAGGTGAAGGAACCCGTCATGCCGAGGTGCATGACCAACTCGAGCCCCGCGTCGAGCGGACAGATCAGGAACTTGCCGCGGCGGCCGACGCTGTGGATCTTCCGGTCGACCACCCTCTCGACGTCGAGGAACTGGCGCGGCATCGCCGGGATCGGGTCGTACCAGGCATCGGTGACGGTCCGACCCGAGAGCTCCGGGTCGAGCTGGCGGCGAACGGACTCAACTTCGGGAAGCTCCGGCACCCAGTTAGGTTATTCGCATGCCGGAACACGTGATCGATCCCGACGGCCTCCCATACGACCCCGGCAGGCTGCCCAAGAAACCGGACGTCGCCCCGGAGGACTTCTTCGCCCTCGATCTGAGATGCGGCCGGGTCGTCGAGGCCGACGACTTCCCCGAAGCGCGCAAGCCCTCCTACAAGATCCGCGTGGACTTCGGCCCGCGCGTGGGCGTGCTCCAGACCAGCGCGCAGATCGCCAACTACCCGTTGGAGGACCTACGTGGCCGCATGGTCGTGGGGGCCATCAATCTCGGCGCGAAGAGGATCGCGGGCTTCAAGAGCGAGTTCCTGATCCTCGGAGCCCTCGACCCAGACGGGACCGTTCGCTTGTTGCAGGTCGAAGACGGCGTCGAGCCGGGCGCGCCGATCGCCTGATCGTGACCACGTTCGCCGCGGTCGCCGCACAAGTGAGACGCGGAGAGTGGACGACCTACGGCGACATCTCAGCCGCGGCGCGAGGCGATTCGAGATGGGCGCGCGCCGTCGGGCACGAGGCCGCGAATTCCACGGACTTCCCCACCGCCCATCGGGTGCTCGGCCACGGTGGAGTGGTGACACCGCGGATCCGAGGGGGCCGAGGTAGATCGAGCGCGCGCTCGTCTCGAAGCCGAGGGGGTCAGGTTCAGCTCCGGACACGCCGACCCCGCTCGCCGCGTTCACTGGGACGAGCTGGCCCGCCGGGTCGGAGTCACGCCGGCAAGGAGAAACGCCTTCGTCGATGCGGAGGACACTCAGGAATAACGCGAGATGAAGCCGCGCTTTCTGAACACGTGCAGCATCTTGATGAGGTACGTCAGTGCCAGGACCGCCATCACCGCTGCGCCAACCGCGGCGATGCCGATCTCGCCCCAGTCCAGCCCCTGTCCATCGAGCAACAACCTCATCGCATTGAAGGCGTGGGTGGTCGGCAGGGCCTGCGCTATCGGTTGGATCGGATCGGGCAGAGCGTCGACCGGGTAGAAGACCCCGGACAACGGAAGGACGAGGAACATGACCCCCCAAGCGAGTGCTTCAGCTCCGCTTCCGTAGCGCAGAACGACGCCGATAACGAACAACGCGATGACCCACCCCACGACCAAGAGGACCGCCGAGATGGGGATGAGACCGAATCCGAGGTCGGTGACGTCGAATGAGAAAAAGACCAGAGCCGTTAGAGCGACAAGTCCGACGCCCAGCACGAGCTTGATCATCCCGAAGAGCGCGACGCCCACCACGTACTCAACCTCCTTGAGCGGCGTCACCATGATGTTCAAGAGGTTCCGGGACCATGCCTCCTCGAGAAACCCCGTCGAGACGGCGATCTGACTCTGATACACCACGTGCCACAGGACGATCCCCGCGAGCAGATAACCGAATGCTTGCGCACCGGTACCCTCCTGGCGGCCCACGAAGACCCCGATTGACCCGAACAACAGGCAGTCCACGAGCGGCCACACGGTGATGTCGAACAGCCGGTGCGGGCTCCTCAACATCACGTACCGATGCCGTCGTGAGATGGCATTGATCCTGGTCCAGCTGAGCCCGGTGCTCATGCCGGCCGGTCCGTCTCTTGGGGTCGTGGGTCGTTGTGTCCCCCACGAGCCAGATGGAGGAAGACGTCTTCGAGGTCGACCTGGCCGAACTGATCCGCGATGTTCTTGGGAGTGTCGTTGGCTATCACGCGCCCGTGTGTCAAGAAGACCACACGCTCACACAACCTTTCGATCTCCACCATGTTGTGACTCGTGACGAGCAAAGCGGTTCCCTCCTCACGGCAGAGATCCTGCAGGCCGGTACGAACGCGGAGCGCCACGTCCGGATCCAGTGACGCGGTGGGCTCGTCCAGCACCAGGAGCCGCGGGCGGTGAATGGTCGCCTTCACGATGCCTATCAGGGTCCGCTGTCCCGATGACAACTCGGTTCCCATCACCTCGCCCAGGTGTCCCACCTCGAAACGCTCCAGGCCGATCTCGATCCGCCGGCGCGAATCCTTCACGCGGTATAGCTCGGCATACATGCGCAGGAACTCCCTGACCCGGAGCCGGTCGGCCAGCGGCATGTAGCCGGCCGAGAATCCGACCTGTTGCACCCCCTCGCTCCGTTCCTTGGGGAGGCGATGACCGGCGAGCTCGACCCACCCGGAATCGGGAGAGATGACCGACAGGAGCATCATCAGCGTTGTCGTCTTCCCGGCGCCGTTGGGGCCGAGCAGACCGACCCGCTCGCCTTCGCGCACCTCGAGCGACACGCCGTCGACGGCGAGGGTCTTCCTGTATCTCTTAACGAGCTCGTGCGCCTTCAGAACATCCATGCCAGCCATGATGGCAGAGCGTCCGCCCACCAAGTCAACGCAAACGTCGGCGCCGCGTCCCATGGGTGAAGGCGCGGACCGGGTCGCGCCGTCGTCGGCCGGCGGCGGTATAGGTTCGGGCGATGGGTGACGACGCCGGGCATATCCATTTCGAGAACCCGTTCGTCACGCC
Source organism: uncultured Actinomycetes bacterium (assembly GCA_963777015.1). Lineage (GTDB taxonomy): Bacteria > Actinomycetota > CADDZG01 > CADDZG01 > WHSQ01 > JACCXF01. The sequence goes on along the minus strand of CAVZOQ010000002.1, from coordinate 36,956 downwards.
CCTCGAACAGAGGGATCCAGCCCGCAGGTTGCGCGGGCGGCTCGCGTCGCCGGTAACGGTCTGGACCTCGGGAACGCTCGAGACGCCGATCGCTCTGACGATCTCGTCGATCCTGATCGCGGACGGGGATCCGCCGTTCGTGTTCGGGCTGATGAACGAGACCACCGACCTGTGGGAGAGCATCAACTCTTCGGGGGCCTTCGTGGTGCATCTCCTCGAGGAGCGGGATCAGGGCCTCTCCGACGAATTCGCGGGGCTCCGGCCCAGTCCGGGCGGGCCCTTCTCGGCCCTCGACGTCGAAGGATCCGAGTGGGGCCCCGTTCTGACGCAGTGGAAGAACCGGGCCTTCTGCAGGCTGAGGGGGTCCGAGGAGGCCGGGCACCAACGATTGGTCCGGGGTGAGATCGAGCGGATCGAGCTCGATGACATCGATTCGCCTCTGGTCCTCTACCGGGGCCGCTACCGGAGCCTCAAGCCCCGGTAGCCCCACTATCGAGCCGGTTTCTCTGTGAACGGCATCGAAAATCTCAACAGTCGGGCCCTGAATCCCTTGAGTGAACGCGGCGCCCTGTCGACGTAAATGGTGTGGCTGGAATACAGGAACTCTTCAAATACTGCGCGGATAAGAAGTCGTCAGATCTCCACATCAAGGCTGGTTGCCCACCGACCATCCGCGTGAATGGAGCTCTTCAGACGAGCGAACATCCGCCCCTGAGCGCGCCCGACTGCGCCAAGCTGGCCGTCGAGATGATGACCGACGAGCAGGTGCTCGAGCTCAAGCGGGCCGGCGAGGTCGACTTCGCTTTCTCAGCGTCGGGCGTCGGGCGCTTCCGGGTCAACGTACACAAGCAACGAGGCAGCGTGGCCATTGCGGCCCGGCGGATCCTTCCCGGCGCCTTGAGCTTCCGCGACCTCGGTCTCCCGCCCGCCGTCGAGAAGCTGTCGAACGAGCACCGCGGTCTGATGCTCGTCACGGGCCCGACGTCATCCGGGAAGACCACCACCACCGGAGCGGTGATCAAGCACATCAACGAGACCAGACAGTGTCACATCCTGACGATCGAGGACCCGATCGAGATCCTGCATAAAGACGAGAAGGCGATCGTCACCCAGAGAGAGATCGGCGAGGACACGAACGATTTCCAGGCCGCCCTCCGCGCGGCGATGCGCCAGGATCCGGACGTCATCTTCGTGGGTGAGATCCGCGATGCGGAGACGGTCAAAGCGGCTCTACAGGCTGCCGAGACCGGTCACTTCGTGATCGCCACGCTCCACACGACCGACGTCTCCGAGACGATCAACCGCATCATCGACTTCTTCCCGGCCTATCAGCAGAAACAAGTCAGGGTTGGCCTGTCGGGCTCGCTTGCGGGGATCGTCTCGCAGCGGCTTCTCCAAACGAACGACGGGGGCCGTGTTGCCGCTATCGAGATCCTGATCATGAATGGACGGATCAGGGAGTGCATCCTGAATCCCGAGCAGACCCACCTGATCCACGACATCGTTGCGGAATCGGGCTTCTATGGGATGCAGACCTTCGACATGGCGCTGGTCGACCTCTTCCGCGGCGGCTCCATCGACATTGACACCGCCATGAGTGGGGCGAGCAACCCCCACGACTTCAAGCTCAAGCTGCAGCAAGAGGGCCTTCAGCCCGTTTGATCGCTCAGCTTTGCTCTTTCTTCAGCTCCCAGAACTCTAAGTAGTACGAGGCTCGGCCGTCGTCCGCGAGGCGGATCACCCAGATGTTCCCGTAAGTGCGCGGTGGGGGCGGTGCCGAGTAATCCGTGACTCCCTGAACCACGCCGGTGTCCCCGTCGACCACGATCACGTCGTAGCGGAACTGGGTGGTCCCGGGCTCGTCCTTCTCTTCGATCCATTGCTCGACGATCTTCTCGACGCCTTGCCACGGCTCGTCGAAGGGCCCGGTCAGGTAGGTGGCGTCCTCGGTGAACAGCGCTCGGATGTCGTCCGGGTCGTTGGAGTTCCAAGCCTTCACGTAGTCATCGGTCCAGCGTTCGAATGAAGCCTTGTCCATGAGCATCCCTCCCACGGACAGACTATCCAGTTATCCGGCGACGACGTCCTCGTACTGAGTGTTGCGTTCGATGAGCCAGGAGGTCATAGCGAGCTCGGGAAGCGGACGGCTGATGAAGTAGCCCTGGGCCACGTCACACCCGAGGTCGCTAAGGACGCCGTACGTGGGCGCGTCCTCGACTCCTTCCGCGACGATCCGCATCCCGAGGTTGCGACCGAGGTCCACGGTCGAGCGGACGATCACGGCGTCGTTGGCGTCATTCTGCATATCCATGACGAACGACCTGTCGATCTTCATCTCGCTAACCGGCAGTTGCTTGAGATAGGCCAGCGATGAATGCCCGGTGCCGAAATCGTCGACCGAGAGGCAAACGCCCATGTCACTGATCGCATCGAGGATCTGTTTCGTTCGGATGGGGTCGGCCATGATCGAGCTCTCGGTGATCTCGAGGGTGAGCTGTGATGCCGGCACCCCCCACTTCGCCAGTTGCGAGGCCACCTGCTCGGGGAGCCGACTGTCCATCAGGTTCCGCACCGACAGGTTGACCGAGACGCCAACCCGGATACCGGCGTCCAACCACGTCCGTTGCTGGCTGAGCGCCATATCGAGCACCTTCGCGGTGAGGGACTTGATCAGCCCGGTGTGCTCCGCGAGAGCGATGAAATCGTCGGGCCCCACCATTCCTCGTTCGGGATGAGGCCAGCGCACCAATGCCTCCACCCCGACCACGCGACCTGCGTCAAGGCCGATCTTCGGCTGGTAGTGCAGCACCAAGCCGTTGTCGTCGATCGCCCGGCGAAGCTCGCCCACGAGCTTGAGGCGGTCCGGGCTGTAGCGGTCGTGGGCAGGCTCGTAGACCTCGAAATCGAGGTGATTCTCTTTGGCGACGTACATCGCGACGTCAGCTCGCTGGATCAAGTCGTCCGCATCGCTACCATGCTCTGGATAGATGGCGACCCCGGAGCTGGCCGACACGTCGATCGAGAGGTCCTGGATCTCGAAGAGTTCATCGAACTGACCGATGACACGGCGTGCTATCTCCGCCACCGCCTGCCGGTCGGCGACGCGCGACAGGAGGACGGCGAACTCATCTCCGCCGAGGCGCGCGACCGAATCCTCCGCACGAAGGACCTTCTGCAAGCGAAGTGCAACCGTCTGCAGGAGGGCATCACCGTTGTGATGGCCGAGGGCGTCGTTGATCTCCTTGAATCGGTTGATGTCGAGGATCATCACGGCGAGTCCCGACTCCGCCTCACTAGCGCGGTGGATCGCTGCTTGAAGTTGCTCGCGGAACAGTCTTCGGTTGGGAAGCTCCGTCAGAGTGTCGTGGAGCGCCAGGAACTCGTTCTCACCTGCGCGCTTCGTGAGCTCGTCCGCTTGCTCGCGCAACTTCGAGGAGGCTCTGGCCACTATGCGGAACAGGATGACGTAGAGGACCGCCAAACCCCCGAGCATCCAGAGGCGCAACTGGGTCACGTCCTCGGTGATGGCGGCTGCGATCGGCTCGTACGGCAGGTAGATCTCGAACACCCCGGCGGGTTCGACAGACGACGCGAAATAGATCGGGACGTAGACCTCGAGCAGCTGGCCGAATTGGCGCTCGCTGGCTTCCTCAGCTTCATCGAGCTCACTGAGCTCCGCCTCTACGTGGCCCTCGAGGGCCTCGGCGAGATCTTCGGGGGTCTCGAAACTCCGGCCCACTAGGGACGGATCCTCGGAATAGACGATCTCCGAGTGGATGTTCCAGATCTTGATCCGGGCGAACTGTGTGCCCAGAAGATCCGTCCGCAGCGTCTCGTCAAGGCGCTCGAGCTCCGAGTCCGTCAGGCCGGCCTCCAGGTCGGACTTGGACAGGAGCGGCTGGATGCCGAGCGAGGTGATCAACTCGGCTGCTTCTGTTGCGCTTCTGAGCTTCTCTTCCGTCACCCGCGTTTCGATCTGTCGCGCAAGGATGGCGGCAAGTACCACCATTGGGATCGCTCCCGCGATCGCGAACACGGTGAGGAGAGAGAAGCCCCTTCTTCTCAGACGCTTCACCCTGTGTGCATCGGTTCGGCGGGCGGAACCCTTGACACTTCCGGCGTCGAAGGCGTCATCAGCTGCGCGAAAGAGCCAAGGGCGACGAACGCGACCTGAGCTACAAGTCCCTAGTCCTTTAGGGCTATCAACCCACCCCGATCGGGGGTCGATACATCTCAAGACAATCCAGACAGTAACGAGATGGCGACGATCGCGTCGATCGGGGACATGCATAGCGGTGATCAAGGCTAAGGGACGGCCACAAGCACATCGCGACCGCTTAGCGGTCGTCTTTCTCGCGCTCGCCCTCCTTCTGCAATTCCTCCCCCTATCCAGCGCCGACGCGGCCGCCAATCCCATCTCCACGATCGCCGGAACGGGTAAGGGTGGCCTTACGGGCACAAAGGGTGGTGAAAGCTCGTGAGCAAGGTTCGGAGGCACACGGCTTCCACCGATCTCGTCCCTCTCTCCGAGCGGATCCGATAAGGAACTGCTACGAGGACATGACGATCACGGTGAGCATGGGCGTTGCCTCGTTCCCGGACAATGCCGGTGACCCCGAGGCGATCGTTGCTGCGGCAGACGAAGCCCTCTACGCCTCCAAGCGCGGTGGCCGTGACCGGATCACGATCTCGAACCGCAAAGCGAACGTCGTGGGCCTGAAAGCCAAGCGTCAGAGCGCGGAGGGCGCTGCCTAACCGGCGTCGCCGAGGTCCGGCTCCTGGGCCTCCTGCTCGTCCGGCGTGTCGTGAGTGTCGACCTCCTGCCCGGTGGGCGGGGTGTCCAGCTTGGAGTCCGCCTCGGGTGTGGGGCTGTCCTGCTGGTTCGCATCCTTATCGGTCACGTGTCGCCTCCTGTTGGGTTCGTTGCGATGGTGGTACCCGAACGGGGTCCGCCCCACTCATCCATGAACTCAGGCCCTCACAGGCGAGAATGGCGAACGTGGCCGTGCGTCTGTTCGATCTGAACATCGAAGAGGTCCTCGACAACTGGGAGGTCAGCCACGCCCTGCGCGAGATCATCTCGAACGCGTTCGACGAGCAAACGCTGTCCCGCACGGACGACGTGGTCATCTCGAAGGACGACGGCCGCTGGTCCATCACGGACTTCGGGCGGGGGCTCCGGATCGAGCACTTCACGCTCAACGAGAACCAGGAGAAGCTGGACGCGTCCACGGGCGTGATCGGGAAGTTCGGGGTGGGCCTCAAGGATGCGCTGGCGACCTTCCATCGTCGGGGCGTCGACGTCACGATCACCTCGGCGCACGGGATCTTCACGCTCGAGCGGACCCACAAGCACGGCTTCGACGACATCACGACCTTGCACGTCCGCTACGACGAGGCGCCGACGGGGCACACCGGCACCTCCTTCTCGTTCGAAGGCGTCACCGACGCACAGATGGAGGAGGCGAAGAGCTTCTTCCTGAGGTTCGGTGACGAGGAGATGCTCGAAAGCACTCGCTACGGCGAGGTGCTCGCCGGCTCGGGCTCCGGGGGCCGGGTGTACATCTCGGGCGTCTTCGCCAGCGAAGAGCCGAACTTCCTCTTCTCGTACAACGTGACGAACCTGACCGACGCGATGAAGAAGCGCTTGAACCGCGAGCGCCTGAACGTGGGGCGCACGACCTACTCGGATCGCGTGAAATCCATGCTGAAGGACGCCACCTCGGATGCCGTCCTCTCGCGCCTAGCCGATGAGATACGTCAACGCACCAAGGGTGCGCCGCGCGACGAGCTCACGTGGATCGACATCGCCCAGGTGGCGCTCACCTATCTCGCGCGCACCGCCGAGGTCCTCTTCGTGACCGAGCAGGAGCTGCAACGCAACCCCGACATGATGGATCACGCGTGCCGGGACGGCCTCGAGATAGTCATCGTGACCTCGACCGAGAAGACGAAGCTCGTCGAGCAGGCCGAGGCCGGGGGCGAAGTCACCCGCACGCTCGAGAACTACGTCGAGGAGTTCAACCAGAGCTTCAATTACACCTTCGTCGAGCGCGAGCAGCTCACCGAGAAGGAGCGGGAGGTGCTGGCCCTCACCGAGGAGCTCGTCCTCTTGGTGGGTGTGCCGGCGAAGCGGGAGCCGCGCGTTCTTATATCCGAGACGATGCGCATGACGTTCGACGACACGGATGGCGTGTGGGACCCGGAGCTGCGAGCGATCGTGATCAAGCGGGACGTGTTGAAGACGAAGATGGCCTACGCGGCCACGCTCCTGCACGAGGTGGCGCACGCGACGACCGGCACCGTGGACGCCACCAGGGCCTTCGAAGCCGTTCTCACCGGCTACCTGGGGCAGACCTCGCTCGCGGCCCTGAAAACGGAGACCTAGAGAGCATTCGGGCCCTTTCGAGAGAGTCGGCCGGCGTCGGCCCGAGGGCTAACGTCGGCCGACCCGACTCGGAGCCCGGAAGGGTTCCCGTTCCAGGCCCATTCGCTCCGCTCGCGCTATGGAAGGCCGGGAACCGGCGCCGGGTACGGAACGATCTGCCCGTTGGCGACGGTCCCACTCACCGCGGTGACGCGGGTCCCACCCATGATCCCGAGGCCTTCACGCATAAGTGGATCCACGTAGAGGTGTGTGTTGATGCCCGCCGCCTCCATGTTGGAGCCCACCGCGTCACCGGTCAGCGTGTTCGATCCGGATCCGGAATCTCCGGGGGAGATGGCGCCGAAGAACATGAAGTGGCTCGCGCCCCAGGCGATGGCCTCGCCTGCGCGTGGGGTGCCGCCGGTGCCCACGGCGGTGCCGTGTCCGTAGTGCACGATCGTCTGCGCGAGGAACGGGTCGGGGTTCAGCGAGATCGTCGGTACGAGTGCGTTGTTCGGGAAGGTCACATCGACGACGCGACCAGTCTTCGTGTACGAGCCGCGCGGGCCACCCCAGAAGCACATGGTCGGGGTCACGAGGTTCTGGTACTGCGGAAAGATGTCGATGAGGGCCCAGTCGTTCCCAAGCCCGCCGTTGTGCGAGGTGGCGAAGCGTCCGAAGTCGAGCAGGATCACGCCGGTCGCGTCGCCGCGGTTACCGAGGGCGGCGACCATCGTGGCCGTGTCCCCGGCCTTGCCGCAGTGTCCGGCGGTGCTGATGTCGTAGCTGCCCGCGCTCCCGTAGACGTGAGCCAGGCTGCACCAACCGATGCTGTTTGCGGTCACGCTGAGCAGGAGCCCACCCGGACGGATGCCGAGGCAACCTGCGCCGGCGACCGTCGCCGCCGTCGGCCCCGCTGCGAACGCTTGCTGCAGCTGCGCGGGAGACACGTCGTAGAACCGTCCGTCTTTCGTGACGAGCGTGGGGCGTTCGTAGCTCCTCGACGAGAGGATGTCGCTCGAGGGGAGGCCGAGCTTGTTGAGCTGTGCATCCGTGGGTCGGAAGTTCATCTTGGCCCACGTGCCCGCATCGTGAGTCGCGAGGATCTCGTCGACCCACTGGTCGCGCACCTCGCACATCGCTTGCGGATCTATCCGTAGCGGAGTGATCTGGGTCTGCTCTGCGGCGGCGACCCCTCCACCCTGGAGACCGAGAGCGAGCAGCATGCCCGCGAGACCGACACGAAAGACGTTGCGCATTCGAACACCTCCGGAAGCCCTGTGGCGGCGAGATGCGGCCGCCTGTAGGAGGGTTCTACGCTCGGGTCGCTGGGACCTGCTGGCAATATCTGGGGCCGACCATCTGGCCTGCCGGACCGGCTCGGCTGAGTATCAGGCAGAGCTCTCCACGACCGCGCTCCGCTTGTACATCCCGACGGCGGTTCGCGAGCGCGGTGCTTGCTATCTAGAGCTGGGCCTCCCCCAGATCGGGAATGACGTGGTGTGTACGGGCCAGCTTCCGCTCCACCTGCCGTTGGAGCTTGGCGAGGTGGTCGTCGCCATCGATCCTGATGTGCCGGTCTGGCGCGACCGCGTCTGAGTCGTCGAGGTAGAGAGTCGAATCTTCGCCAAGCAACAGCGAACCGTGCGGGGTCGATCTCTTCACTAGGTTCCTTCCGTCGGCGGCCTCAAGCCGCTCCCACCGGTCGAATCGCGCTGACCGCTCCGCCGATATGTCCCAACTGGAAGAGATTACCTTCGGCCTCGCTCACCGTCTAGATACTTGGCTTGTTTTGCTCCCTGTCGCAAGAAAGGCCTCAGATCTGGGCCCCCAGGAAATCAACCGTCCAAGAGATATCGGAGGGGTGGATCAGGTGCCCTCTGTGACGGGATAGATCTCGTCCGCCACCAGCCCATGGGCTTCCCGGTGAACCCTGTTGGCGGTCTCGGCATCCGGAGCATCGACGAGGCAGAAGATCTTGCCCTCCCCCTCGGCCACCCAGTACTTCATGTAGTTCACGCCGTGGTCATCCTGCTTCTGCAGGTCGGCCGCATGAGCCTTCGCGACGTCATCCACGGTGACGCCACCATCCATGTGATGCACGTCCATAAACAAGGGCACGGGTCTCTCCTCTCCTCGACGACAGGGTCGAGGCAAGCCTAGATGAGCGAGGTTCGGCCCGCACTAGGAAATGTGCTTGTTGCCCTCTATGAGAAGAAGCTCACGATCTTTCTAGGGGATGGGCACGTTCGTCGAGAACAGACACTTCCCGTCGTCCCAATCGTTGAGCGACTGCCCATCCATCGGCGTCGGACGCACGCTCATGCCTCCTGTACCAGAGGGCTGGTCCCGGTCGTGAAGCGAGAAGTGCAGATGGTGCGAGACAGATTGTCCGGTGTCGTCCACTCGCCCGAGCCTTTGCCCCTGCTGGACGAACATCCCCTCGCTTACGGGGATCAGATTCGGTCCGTCCAGGTGCTGGTACCAGCTGGAGTATTTGGGAGTGGTCTTGTGGCCGGTGAGCAACTCGATGATGATGCCGAAGAAGATCTCTTCCTGGGTTATATGGGCGACGTCCACCTCGTTCGCCATGGTTGGATCACCGGTCGGCGAGGAGTTGAACCGGAACGTCACGATGCCCGGGGCCACCGCGAGCACCGGTTTGCCGAACGCGTCGAGTAGGAACGGGACCCCCTGAACGAACCGTGCGAAGTCGATCGCGAACACGTCCCTGCCGACGTGGGTCGTGAGCTGGCCGTACCACAGGCCTCCGGGCCCGAATCCACACGGACTGGCGAGTGACGCGATCCCCAATTGGGTGGCGAGGGCCAAGGGGGCGAAGGGGCCGAAGCCCGCAGCGATCGATGTGAACGCCACCATTTGTAACGTGAAGGGGATGATCCCTCCACCGCGGAAGTGTTCTCCCTTCGGCCACGGCGACTTCATATGCAGGTCCGCAGGGGTGACGGGAGTGCTGCCGGGCACCTCCGGTGTAGCGGGCGGATCTTTGGGGAGTTCCGGGGGGTCCTGGTGTGGCAGGTCGATGTCCCCAAAGTCCAACCCGTTTTCTTTCGGGAGCATCCGAAGCGCGGCACCGCTCCACTCGAAGCCGTCGCGCGTGCGCGACAACAGGAGGGTCACCGAGTCATTGAACAGCCGGCCGTTCCATCCACGAGTCTCGAGGTACAGCTTCCCTCCGGATCCATGGAGGGCGGCGGGGTTGGCCGACACCTTCGAGCTCGCGAGGTCCTCGAGGAAGAGATCCAGCGTCGGCTCCATCTCGACGTACTGGCGCTCGGAGCCAAGGAGGCCCACCGAGAAGTGAGTCGGTGATGCCAGGCGCCGGAGCCGGTCACCGTCGCCGGCTCTCAGGGCGCCGGTCATCTCGCTGGCCAGCTCGTTCACGTTCGGCCTAACCCAGGCGCGATCGGACTCGAGCCGATCCGCCGCGCGCCTTGCGACATCAGGTATCGAAACTTCCCCACGGCGTGTCTCATCGCTGGACTCGGCGGCCTGCCGGAAGGATCGGACGGCTTCGTCATCTCGACCCGCCGCTTCGGCAACGCGCCCGATCTCGTATCGGAACCAAGCATCCGAGCGATCGTCACCGTGAGCCCGCGATGCTCGCTGCAGTGCTCCTATGGCCTCGTCCGTTTCCTCCAAAGCTTCGTGACAGATCGCTTGCTGCTCGAGGGCGATACCGGCCCAGCTTCGGTCGCCGAAGGTGCGGTCGCGGTATCGGTCCGCCACGCGACGATAGGCGTCGAGGGCCTCCGCGAACCTGGCTTCTTGGAGGAAGTTATCGCCCGTCCACAACAGAAACGCGGGCGAGAAGATGCCATCGGGATCTGAGTCCACGGCCTGCTGGAGCGCTGGGTTTGACGCGGTTGCTTCTCCCATGACCCGGGTGCGGTGGACGAGTCCCGACAGCTGTTTCCAATGCTCGTAAGCCCTTCGTTCCGTTGGAGTAGGCACTCGCACGACCTCCTTCGGTCTAGGGGATTCCGAAGCTGGTGCCGGTGAACTGGGTGAAGCTCGGAGCGAATCCGAAGACGCGGAAGAACGGGAAGAAGGGGAACCACGGGGGGCGGGAGAAGCCGACGCTGTCCCACGAAAGGCCGGCTCTAGCGCTCGCTGCCACGGCCGGGGCGCCCGGACTGTTCAGTGAAAGGAACAGGTCCGGATCTCCGCTGAATGGGGAGACAAACGCGCTGCATGTAAAGGCCAATGGAAAGAAGAAAAAGACGTTGAAGCGGAAGGGCACGAACAGCGGGAGGGAGAGAATGAACGCCGTCCCGCCCGGCTTTTCTCTACGAAGAGCAACCAGCAAGGAGTCCTCCGCGGACGGACTCGGCGCGGTGCGCTTGAACAACGAGTGCACGTCGTCGAATGCCTCGGGAGCGACCACCTCGTCGCCCAGCGGCAACACCCGCCGGGTCTCTTTCTGCCATTCCTCCTCAGTGCCCCCGGGCCGGATGGTGGCCTTGAAGTCGCTTTCCCGGAACGCCTCCATGACCTGCTCCTCCGGCCCCTGAACCAGCAATTGATAGGCCTGCTCGCCGTTCTCGTCGGTGAGCGGCGCGGTCAATCGAAGGAGATCGCCAACTGCTTTTCGCTCGAACTCGTCGAGTCTCATGTATCGCCTCCTCGGGGACGTTGTGCCGGAAGGCGCATCTCGAGCGTCGTCCCCCGAAGGGTGGCCGAACCAGGGAACCCGGTACCGGGAATTGATCCAGTGATCGCCATCGGTCGACCTCCCTGCGAGTGATGCCGCAAGCCCACCACGACGCGCAACATCGACGCTACGCCTCGCCAAAACGACGGTCAATGGGGAACGTGTTGTCTACCGCGCTAGAGTGGTGGGCCTATCTCCGGTCGACCAATCTCTGGAAATCGCGCGAGTGAGTTCGCATTAACTCTGACCGCGACCGAAACTGGGTATCCGCTAATTGGCCCCGTTGGAGAGCACACGGTCAAGGCAGCGCATCTCGGGTTCGAGCGAAGTTACTCGGTGAGCACGACCTCGCAATTGACGACCGCATCTCCGGCATCCGCTCCACAGATGTCCGCGGCGCCCTCTCCCCCATCGGCGAGGTCGTTGGATGTAGATCCGTCGAAGGCTCGGATGGAATCGACGCCCTCGCCTCCGTGGTACTCGTCATTGCCGGCATCCCCAGGTCCAACCATGTCGAACCTGTCGTCGCCGCTTCCACCGAACATCACGTCGTTACCGGCGTTTGGGTTAAAAATCGTTCCCTCATCACCCAAGATCGAGTCGTCTCCCTCATTACCTCGGATGACATCCGCGCCGTCGCCTCCATGGAGGGAATCGTCGAACTCATTCCCGACCAGCAGATCGTTCCCCCCGCCGCCGAACAGTCCGCCCGTCACGACGGTTCCGGAATACAGCGAGTCGGCTCCTCCGTTGCCGTTTAACGAGCTGAATCGTCCGCTGTCGAGTGCACCGTTGGTTAGGGTGTCGTCGAATTCGGATCCATCTATCGTGTTGACGTTGACCAGGGTGTCCGTTCCTTCTCCGGTGGCTATCCCGGTAGACAAGTCAGCGCTGATGGGTCCTGGGGAATCGATATAGGAAGCTACGCCACCATCGGCGTCATTCCCGCTCAAGAGGTCATTGCCGGCTCCTCCCACCAGGGTGTCTGTGAAGAAGTCCCTCGAACCCCCGCCGAAAACCCGATCGTCACCATCACCTCCGGAAACGAAGTCGTTGTCGGCGGCTCCTGTGACCCTGTCGTCACCCTCATCGCCGTAGACCGTGTCGCGTTGATCGCCACCACAGATGAGATCGTTTCCGGCACCGCCACGGATCTCATCGGGGCCTCGGAGCCCGTTGATCACATCGGGGCCGGCCGTTCCGATGAGGGTGTCGTCACCGGGCGTGCCAACGATGGTGGCGGGGCTTCCGAAGCAGGTCGGCACGGCGTTTGCTATTCCCGTCGACAGCGAGGACGCGACCAGTACAAGCGCGCCTACTACGGCGATACGACGACGCAGTTGACGACCTCTTGTCATCGCCACGATCGTGGTCATGGTGGTCCCCGGTCCCTGTGACGATCCCTTGTTCTTCATGTAGCGACCCCCAGTTCCCCTTACTCATGAGCCACCTTGTCTAGCCCCTTGCGCATCAGTGCATCGGGTTCAGCGTTCAAGCGGCTCGCCTATGGTCAGCGCAAGCGCTTGTGGCTCCCCATCGAAAGAAGTGTTCTCGGAAACTCTGACCGCGTCCCCTGCAAGTCGGAGAGAAACCGGAAGTAACGATGACGAGCGTTGTAACTACTGAAAGCAAGGATGGCGAATTGATTCGCCAGGCTCTTCTCACCTACGTGCCCATCTTGTACCTTTGGAGAGCAAATAGATATAGCTATCTTTCAATCCCTCGAAGGGGTCGTCTTGGGACCCGGCCCGGGCAGGACGCCCACGACCCCACGAGGCGGCGGTTCTGGACTCAGTTCCTGTTCATCGGAGTCACTTCCGATGGCTTCTCTTGTGCCCTTTTGCCGATGGAATAGCCCTTCGCCCATGTCCGCCACCCCCATGGGCTCCGGGCTAGCTCCAAGGTTCTCGCTCGAAACATTCAGCCGTCCGACGTCCGTACTTCACTCCTACCGGGCATCTCCGACGACTCTTCGACTGCAGTATTAGGACACTTCCCCCCTCCGCTTCCAGGGTCCCCAGATCGCGTAGGTCACGCCCGGATCCGTCTGGCTGCCTTGCTGATTCACGTACATCGTGGACCCATTGCGATCGAAGCAAGCCCCGCAAAACTCGGTCGGGTTCGTTTTCGCTTCTGCGAATTTGAATATCTCCCCCTCCGGCGTCATCCCTCGGATCCGGTTAGCTGGAGGATTGTTGGGGTTGTCCTCACAAAGAAACAGGTCCCCCGTAGATGCCAAGATCATGTTGTCGGGTTTCGCCAACTGATCCGGGCCCTCCGACTGCAGCACCAATGTCAGAGTGTTCGCAACGGGGTCCAGAGCAAATACCTGGCCATTGCCGTTCGGGGGATTTACGGAAGAACCTCCTCCCGTCGTGCAATCGAAGAGGATCTTGCCATCGCCGGCCCAGCATCCCTCGGTCCTGGCGAAGATCGCGGCGTCCAATGCCTGACCTTGGAACCTGACACCCGAAGGCTCGTCGTCCGATGGCGTGTTGGGGTCAGGGACGGTCACCCACTCGATCGGATGAGCGGCACCTACACCGCCGGGCCACCCGGTCGCCGTTCTCGTATCGAGCTTCGGGAGCCCGGACACCTTCAGGGCCTGGAGCGTGCCTGAGTTCGCTGTTGCCAGGTCACCTGCTGCAGTCGGAGTCGAGTCCGGAAGATAGCGATAGAAGCACGCGTTGGGCTTGTCCTCGGTCTCGTAGAGGACTCCGTCGAGCCATGCAACGGCTTCGTGGTCGAAGCGGCCGGCCGAAGTGATCGCTACCGCCGCCACCGGACCCGTCGCGAACGCATCCGTTTCGAAGACGTAACCGTGTGGAAGCGTGGTGGCTCCCGGGGCGAGTGGAGGAGGCTGGAAAAGCTCCTCGCAAGTAACGTAAGAGCCCCACGGCGTGGTTCCCCCCGCGCAATTGTGCGTGGTTCCGCCGAGCAGGGCGCGGCTATCGACTACCGCCCGGTCATCGACGACGAGCTTTACGACACCTCCGTTCCACATTGGATTGGGGTCGTAACGCAAGGCCGGGGGCACAACGACGTCGATCTCATTCGCCGGCGCCACGATTCCCGTGCGGTTGAAGCGTCGTTTGTTCTCGTGATTGCGCATGAGAATGGTTGAGTCGTTCGGCCCCGGAAGCGCGGCCATCCCGTCGAACCTGCTGGGTGTTGGATTTCCGTCGCTCATCAGATCCCCCTGCCGGGAGATGATCCGATACTTGAACTTTGGGGGCAGGTAGAGGTCACCCTTGTCCACGAGGTCCCCGTAGCCGTCCGTGACAACCGGCTCGCCAAGCGCTGCCCTTGCCGCAAAGGCCTGAAGGGGGCCTGCGATTGCGATCCCCCCGGCGAGCACTCCCGCCTTACGGAAGAAACTCCTGCGATCGACTAGAGATTCCATGGCTCCCTCCTTAGCCTCAGTGCCGAGATTCGATTACTCAGCGGACTGCAACTGACTGCGATGAGCAGTTAGCTAACTAACAGTCGGAAAAGTCAGTCCTGTTGCACTTTGGTCACGTGCGACTGTCAACGGGAGGGAGTGACCGTGACCACGGAAACGCGTCGTGCGCCGCGCAAATTTGGTTCCAGGTCGTTCCAGGCATCGGACTCCTCATCCGATTCCCCGAACCTCTTCGGTGGGCATGCAACCGATGTCGCTGCGACTCAAAGGTCCACAGTCACACCGATCTCGACAACGACGACCTACACTCCGGCGGCACGAAGCGCGCCCCACCGTCAGCCTGAATCAACAGCAGACAGACGTTGATGTCGCTTCCGTGACCAGACACATTCTCTGCAAAGAGGATCGTTACGCCACCGTAGATCAGGCATCGAGCTCGCTAGCCGCCGCCCCCACCGCCGCCTACGGTCCCGCCCGAGCCATCATCATCCGTTCCACCGGTGTCCCCTCCTCCGCCGTCTCCGTCAGACCCATCGCCGGTCCCTCCGGTGCCGCCGGTTGAGCCTCCGGTGCCGCCGGTTGAGCCTCCGGTGCCGCCGGTTGAGCCTCCGGTGCCGCCGGTTGAGCCTCCGGTGCCGCCGGTTGAGCCTCCGGTGCCGCCCGTGGAACCGCTCAATGTGTTCGATCCGACTGTCTCGACCGGAGCGTCGCTGTCGACGGTGGACTCCGCCACCACGGGGCCGGACTCTCCGCTATCGCCACCGGATGCCAACTTTGGAGCCACGGCGCGCTTTTCTTCATTCTTCTTCTTGTTTTGGCGTTTCCCCCGATCCCTTTCTGCACCCGTGCTGAGCACCATCTCGCGGCTCCGCACTTTGGCGCGCCAGAGGACGTCACCATCCCTCGCTGGAGAACTTGCGATTTCATCCGTGACATCGTTTTCGAGATGGCGAACCTCGCCGGGAGGAGGGCTAGTTGATGGGCTGCCAACCGCTGCAACCGCCCATCCCGCCATGAGTCCGACGGCGATTCCGGCCACAGCCACACGGTCGTGAAACATCAGTGGCCCCCGGAAACACGAGACAGCAGGGACAGGTTGGTTTTACGTTCGAAATCAGCCGTGACGACACGATCCTGATCCATCACGAGGTCGCAGGGGTCCTTGCCCGAGCAATCCCCCTCCCATCCAACGAACCGGAAACCATGCTCGTGGTTCGCTTCTAGCGTCACGAGGGTACCCGGCTCGTATTCGGCCGCGCAGAGGTCGCCGCATTGGATGCCCGGATCCGACGATGTGACGATTCCTCCCCCTTCATTGATCACCGTCAGTGTGAACATTTTGGGCTTGAAGGTAGCGGTCACCGACTTCGATTCGTCGAGAGTTACCGAGCATGTTGTTCCTGCATCTCCGCAACCCGCGCCCGACCATCCGACGAATTCGTAGCCCGGCTGAGGGGTCGCGGTGAGTGCAACCTCGGATCCGGAAGGGTAATCATGTTCGCAGGTTGGCTCGCAGTCGATACCGTCTGGATCGCTCGTAACCTTCCCGCCACCATTGTTGCTTACGGACAGCGTGAACCGGCTGGGTTTGAACGAAGCCGTCAGCGATACCGGCCCGTCCATGGTCACGTTGCAGGTGATCCCTGCATCTCCGCAACCCGCGCCCGACCATCCCGCGAATTCAAAGCCTGGTTCGGGAGTCGCGGTTAGCGCAACCTGCTTTCCGACGGCGAAGTCCTCTTCGCAAGTCGACTCGCAGTTGATACCACCTGGATCGCTGGTTACCTTCCCGCTCCCTGTCTCATCGATCGCAACGGTGAGTGGGAAGTGACGATCATCCACGCTATGGAGGTCGGATGCCGTACTTGAACCGCACTTGAATCGATCGAAGAAGACTTCGTTGCCAAATCTGCCCGAATCCACATAAGAGTCCCCGATGTGTTGACCGAACGGGACATCGACCACGGGATCCACCCGTCCTTCTCGGAAGCGCATCAGTCGCACCGCGACCTCGCACGCCTTTCCGGCTGCGCGGGTGAAGTAGACGGTGCCGTCCTCGGATACCGAAGGGGCACGCTGGTACATGCCGGCATCGGGTATCCGCATTTTCGTCTGTGTCGAGATGCGGTAGCGGAAGACATCGCACTTGTCCGCCGCCGTGCAGCGGTACCAGGCCGCGTAGTCCCCGTTGACCTGTCCAGGAGCGACATGGGAACCCTCGGAACTCACCTCATCGAGGACGCGGCTTTTCTTCGTGGCGAGGTTGAACAGAATGATGCGACGAATGTCGGCTCGGTTCCGCCGCCCGAATAAGAGCCAATCGCCGGATTCCGAAGGCCAGTACTCCCATGAGTCGGTGTTCACGCCCTTTGGCGGGGAGCTCCGACGGTGCGTCTTGATATTGAAGAACCAAAGATCTGATCTTGATCGCTTCCACTCCTGATAAACGAGGCGTGAGCCGTCGATCCCTCCGTTGGCGGCGTTGGTCCCCTTGCGGTTGACCCTGGTCTTGGAGTTTTCGGTGCCGGAGTACACCTTGAACCGGTTCGGCCGAGCGCGAGTGTTTTCCTCCCAGGCCATCCTGGTCCCTGCGACTGCCGGCTGAAATTGCCCGCCCGGTCCGGCAAGCAGGACCGAACTCTCTACGCCATGGGCGGGGGGCGCCGCCAGAACCTGGACGCCAGCCAACAGAATGCAGACCAGAAGGAGGTAGGAAATGCTCCTGGGTCTTGATCTTCCCGAGCTGACCGAGCTGCCACCGATGTCGTCTTGAATGACTCCAAACATCACTTCGAAGTACCCCCTCGCCCCCCCAACAAACGTCCATCTTGACCCATTTGCAACGGCTCAAGGCTAAGCGCGAAGGAAGACATTGGCGAGGGGTTTATGCCGGTTGCCGAGGTCTATTTGCTCGCTCCGCTAGGTTTATGCGCTCTGCCGTTCGCTTGTCAGGCGATCGATGGATCGAGCCCCGAGTACTCGAGTCCAAACAGGGTCGCATCGTCCCGCAATGGACCTGCCGAGTGCTCAATTACTTCTTGGATCAATCCGTGGACAAGCTGGCTGATCCCTGCGCCGTGATCCCACCCTTCGATCAGGTCTATCAAGGTGTCGAGCTCTAGATACTCCCCGTTAGGTGCGCGGGCCTCGATCACTCCGTCCGAATAGAGGAGAACGCGATCCCCTCTCTCGAGCTGTATGTCAGCTTCTCGGACGTCATCGATCACATCGATTCCCATAGGACACGCAAGCGGCGCCTCCGCGAGTTCGCGCACCCTGCCGTTGCGCACAAGAAGGGGCGCGACGTGCCCGGCGGCGATCCATGTGAAAAGTCCGGTGACTAGGTCGAGGCGACCCACCAAACCGGTGACGAACTTGCTTCCGCCGAACTGACGGAGTAGCACGCGTTCGAGAGTCAGGACCGTGTCTGCGAGGGGCTCGCGCCGCCTTCGCGCGTAACGGTAGGCGCCGATGGCCTGGGCGCTAAGAAGGGCGGCCTCCAAGCCGTGGCCCATGGCGTCGAGGATAGTGAAGTCCAGCATCCGACCATTGACGGAGTAGTCAAAGGCGTCGCCCCCGATCTCGTACGCGGGTTCGAGGGCGCCGCTGATCTCGACCGCGGGGCCGATGTAAGAGGTGGCGGGAAGGATGTCCCAGTGCATCTCAGCCGCCAGGTTCATCGACCGACGACGGCGCATCAATTCATACACGTCGGTGTACCTACGAGCAGTGACGAGGAGGTAGCCAACCATCGCCCCTGCATCCACCGCCAGACGTCGACTCTCATCGCCAATGTCTTCGAACTCGAGCTCGAGAACTCCGATCGGATCGGCGCGCTCCGACACCGGCACCCACAGGCACCGGCCCCCCGGCCCCCCTTCCACAAGACGCTGTTCTCGCCAGGATCGGGTTGCGGAGGTGCTGTGGACGTCTTGGGGAGGGGACTCCTTCTGGGCGTCTGCCGACACTGGGAGCGGACGTAAAACGGTTCCGTCGTAATCGCTCAGATAAAGGACGACGTTGCGCACCCCTGCGCTGGCCAACCCTTCTTGGATCGCCGAGGGAAGCTTGTCTGCGGCGGCGGAGTTCGTGGCTTTAAGGAGCTGACCGAGAGAGCGCTTGCTGGGGTCGTCCATTAGCGGCTAAACCCTAGTACAGAGGTTCCTCGGGCTCACTTTCCTCGGGCTTAACCGACAGAATCCGACGTAAACCCGAACCGACCCGAGGGACCCCTTCGAAAACCAGGGCAAGCTGAATTAACCCAGAGCAAGCTGAGATTCAGGGGACAGGTTCGTCGTTCAGAAACCACTCCGGAAGCACGTTAATGCGAGCCAGAGGTCTGGCTTCGGACTCGGGCCCCGGACCTGGGGCCACCGCACGGAAGAAAGTTCCGAGAACAGGAAAAAAAAGTCTGCAACCCCCTCGCACGGAACTAGGCCCATCCCTACGCTTGAAGGGGACGAAGGCGTCGAGCGGGCCCGACTGCCCCGCCGCGTTCGCTGGGACCCCCCGAGAAGTGTTTCGCGAGAACGCTCGGAGCCAAAGTGCGCGGTTTGAACCCGGGGGGAAGTCATGGATCGAGAAGAAAGGTGAGGCACCCGACCCGGCTCCTCGTCACCGCTTGCATCGTCTTGTCCGTTGGGTGGACCGGCCGCGCGGGTGCGCAACCGACTATCGAGCCTGTCGATGTTGCCAAGGACGCAGGGGTGCATGAGATCACGCGCACCTTCTCAGTCAATCCCGTCGACTACAACGACGACTGGTCGGGCTTCTTCTTGGATGATTTCTTTCTCGTGCGACACGACCCGCAGCGGGGGCTCACAAACCTCCCGACCTCCACCCTGTACCGCAACGTGCTGGGCGGGACCTACGTGGATGGCGGGACGGCGATGTTCGGCAAGACGGATAAGCACGGGTGCGCCTGGGGCGATTACAACAACGATGACCTCATGGATATGGCGTGCGCGATCGGATTCGGCCAGTTCTCGAAGAATGAACTGTGGCGACAAAATCCGGGCGGGACCTTCACCAACGTGGCCGGCGCGCTTGGAATCACAGCGAGAACGCACGGGCGTTACCGCTACGTCACCTTCATCGATGCCAACGATGACGGCAATCAGGACCTCTACTTCGCTCGCTACTACGGCCCGAGCGTGGCACAGGATCCAGAAAGCCCCTCCTATTACCCCGGGGACGAATGGCCCAACGAGCTCCGGCTGAACCGGGGACCGGATGAGGGGTACGCCTTCAGGAACGCTCCGGAGTTCGGGCTGAACGTCCTGGATGGATCGCGCAAGGATGCCAACGCGTGCGCTCAGGCGGTGGATTACGACGATGATGGCGACGAGGATCTATTGGTCTGCGGCGAGACATCTCTCAAGCTCTATCGAAACAATTCTCCGGTCGCCACATTCTCGAACGTCAGCTCGTCATCCGGCGCCGCTCAAGGAGCGATCCGTGATGCAACGATCGTCGACCTCGACCGGGACGGCGTCTACGAACTGGTGCGGCTCACCGATGACATGTTCTGGATCTCGACGAGGACCGACAACCTCGACGCCTGGACGGAGACATCGTATTCACTGGCGCTCTCCGAAGGCGAGAGCCTCGCCACCGGGGACTTCAACCGCGACGGGCTTAGCGACATCTTCGTGGTCGCCAAAAAGGGAAAGGATCCTCGGGACGATCCGGACTTCCTCGTCATTCAGACCTCCGATCGTCTTTTCGAAGCTCGCAACCTGGGGACCGTCGACGGGTCCGGTGATGACGTCGCGGCCGTCGATTACAACCGGGACGGATCTGCGGATTTCATCGTAAGCAACGGTGACAAACGCAGGGCGGGGCCGGTGCAGCTCTGGACCAACCAGGCGACGCCTCCGAACTGTCTCGGTCGTCAACCCACGCTCGTCGGCAGTGTCGGCGACGACATCATCGAGGGAACGAACGCCAGCGACGTGATCGTCGGCTTAGGAGGGCAAGACACGATCCACGGTCTCGGGGGTGACGACGTCATCTGCTCCGGTGGCGGTGAGGATCTCATCGAAGGCGATAGAGGGCACGATCTCATCAACGGTCAGGGCGGGGCCGATCGGCTCCTCGGCGAGAAGGGCGCCGACGAGGTCAGGGGCGGGAGGGACGGCGACGACCTCGATGGGGGTCCCGGAAGCGACGCGTTGGTCGGGGGGCCTGGCGTCGACCATGTCCTCTTCACGGGCGGTCAAGGCGTAGTCGCAGATCTTTCCTCTGGGACAGCACGGGGGGATGGTGCCGACTCGCTGCGTCAGATCGAGAATGTCGAGGGCACCGCGGTTTGCCGACACGCTTACCGGTAACTGGCGCAGCAACCTCCTGAACGGATCGGGAGGAACGGACTTCCTCTCGGGTCGAGGTGGATCCGACCTGCTGCAGGGGGGGCCTGGTGACGATGAGCTGGACGGAGGCGGGGGCGCCAACGAGAACAAGGGGGGCCGTGGCCGCGACCTATGCAGGAACCCCGACAGGGGGGACGAAGGCGCTTCGGGATGCGAGAGGTAGACCTGACGGAGATCCGGGCGGCCGATCGTCGGTAGATGGCCCGGGGCCCTCTGGGAACCGAAGTTCGCTTGCCCGACCGTCGGACCCTCACCGATGGACGCTGGAACCACTATCGAGGTTCCTCTCACAGATCGAGACTGTGTGACCTCTAATCGAACGCTAGTTCGATAACCGCCATATGAAGGTCGCGTATGACAATGTCGCTGGAGCTTGGAGCTTCTTCACGGCAGGTGAAGCCGATCGTGTGCGTGCCGGCGGTAAGACTCATCACATCGACCACAGGTTTTCCACCGATGTTGTGGTCCGAATCGTCCTCAGACTGAAGGAAGAGGCCCCCCGACTTGAAGTTGCCATCGAGCGTTGTGTGGCACTGGCCGATCGGCGGCTCACCTCCATCCGTGCCAAAACCATAGGCCCAGGTAGCGCTGACCGACATCGCCCGTCCTAGTGTGAAGCTCAGCTCATCGCAGACGACGTCCGTCAGGCTGCCGGGATCGCACGTTGCATCGTACGAATCGTGCCCGTCCAGCTGAGTCAGAGTCGATTCGGCAACATCCGCCCCGGTCAACGTGTCATCCGAGACCTCGGAACTCTGTATGGCGTCTCCAGGGATCCCGAACCCGCTTGCGGTTGAGGCGATGTCGCCGATCGCGAATGCCGAGGGGTTCAATTCGGCTGCCCCCACAGAGTTCGAGGCGAGGTCAGCGGCGACCAGAGCATCACCTGCGATGTCTTCGCTCCGAAGGCCGCCGTCTTGTGCACCGTCATTCTTGATATCGACGCTTTTCAGAGAGTTATCAATGACGTCCGCGCTTCCGATCGTCGCAGCGGCATAGGCCGTGCCGCTAAGCGCGAACACGAGCGCTATGCATCCGATGTACTGCTGGGCGAGGTGACGCCCCAGTTTCTTTAGCACGAGAAACCCCCTTAGAAAGCCTCCGAACACCCTTCATGAACGACCGTACAAAGGGACAAGCGGCCGAGGAATAGCCCGAACGGGCTAGTCGTCTAAGGTCCAAACACGATCTAGTTCCGACCGTGTGTTGGCGAACTGATCTCGCCCGGCGATGCTGGAGTCTTGGCTGAAGGTAGGCGTGCCTACCTCTAGCAGCTCACCGCGGACTCGCCGCCAACCCGGTCGCAGTTGTCGGTCCCCGCTCCACCGTCGAAGCTGTCGGTGCCGGCACCCCCCACGAGGTTGTCGTTCGCCGCGTACCCCGAGAGGCTGTCGTTCCCTGCAGTGCCTTTGAGGATGTTGACCACGCTCGACCCTTGGAGGACATCGGCGAACGAAGAACCGGTTGCGCGCTCGAAGCCGCTGAGCGTGTCGCCTGAGGCATGACCGCCCGACCCTGATTGAGGCGAGATCGACAAGCCGCCGAGGTTGACCGTGACGCCTTGAGGCGAGCCCGAGTAGAGGACGGTGTCGAGTCGCGCTCCGCCATCGAGGGCATCGGCCCCTGCCGCCCCTTTCAACGTGTCGTTGCCGTCCGAGCCCGTGAGGATGTCGTTCGCGGCCCCGCCGGTGAGCCTGTCGTTGCCGAAGCCACCGTTGAGGCTCACAGTGGTCTGAAGGGCCGTGCCGGTGGTGCCGCCGCCCGCACCCGAGAGCACGTCAGCGCCCACGTTGCCGTTGGCGCCGAGGATCTCGATGGACGAACGGCTCATGTCTTGATCGGCGTCTCCATTCAGCTTCACGGCGGTGGAGCCAAAGGTGATCTTGTCCACCCCCGAGGACCCGAGGATCGAGAGCTCGTCTGTGCCATCACCCAGGTCGACGTCGAACTCGATCTCCGAGAGCCCGGTTGACTCGGCGGTCGCCCCCGGGCCGAACGCCCCACCGGAAAGATCGAGGATCAATGTCTCCGACCCATCGGTGCCGGTGACGGTCACCGCAGTCGATGTTGTTGACGGTAGCGCCGCCGCAGGTGGTGTCCACGAGGCCCCGTCCAGAGACATCGAAGTTCCCTGCCGATCGTTTGATCGTCACCGTCTCGCCAGAGGAGATGTCGACGGTCAGGGTCGTGCCAGACGTGGAGCACTCGGAGCCGCTATCCGAGTCGCAGGCGTCACCGAGCCCATCGTTGTCGGCATCTGCCTGACCCGGGTTGGCGACGTCGGGACAGTTGTCGGTCGCGTTGGCGACCCCGTCGCCGTCGCGGTCCGCGTCACAGGCATCCCCGAGTGCCGTCCGAGTCCAGGTCCTCCTGGCCGGGGTTGGCGACGTCGGGACAGTTGTCGGTCGCGTTGGCGACCCCGTCGCCGTCGCGGTCGGAGTCACAGGCATCCCCGAGTGCCGTCCGAGTCCGGCGTCTGCTTGGCCCGGGTTGGCGACGTCGGGACAGTTGTCGGTCGCGTTGGCGACCCCGTCGCCGTCGCGGTCGGAGTCACAGGCATCCCCGGTGCCGTCCGAGTCCGCGTCCGCTTGGCCCGGGTTGGCGACGTCGGGACAGTTGTCGGTCGCGTCGGCCGACGCCGTCCGTCGTCAGCATCGTTGGCGGCCGGGTCGTAGAGTTCGGCGCTCGCGACGGGCTCGCCCCTTGTCCCCCGGCAACGAGGACCTTGCCGCTGTCAGCGCAGTGGCGGTGTGATCGAGTCGGGCGGTCGCCATAGACTCCGGCTGCCGACCATGTGTTGGTCACCGGGTCGAAGAGCTCGGCGCTCGCGAGATGGCTCGAGGTGCCCTGGCCCCCCGCCACGAGGACCTTCCCGTTGTCGAGTTTGGTGGCGGTGTGGGTAAAGCGAGCGGTCGCCATGGATCCGGCAGCCGACCACGTGTCGGTCGCAGGATCGTAAGATTTCGGCGCTCGCGAGGATGGTAGCGCCATCAAACCCGCCGAGACCCGCCACGACCAAGACCTTGCCGTTGTCGAGTTTGGTGGCGGTGTGGTCATAACGAGCGGTCGCCATGGATCCTGCCGCCGACCATGTGTTGGTCACAGGGTCGTAGATTTCGGCGCTCGCGAGGGAGGCCAGGTCCAAAGCCCCCCGCGACCATGACCCTGCCGTCATCGAGCTTTGTGGCGGAGTGCTGGATAGCGGACTGTCGTCATAGACGCCGGCCACCGGACCATGTATTGGTCACCGGGTCATAGAGCTCGGCGCTTGATTGGGCGCCGCTAACACCATTGCGGCCGCCCGCGACGAGTACCTTCCCGTTGTCGAGTTTGGTGGCGGTGTGGTGATAACGGGCGGTCGCCATGCGATCCGACAGCCGACCACGTGTTGGTCAGTCGGGTCGTAGAGCTCGGCACTGGCGAAGTACCGTCCGGGGCATTGGTCCAGGCCCCCCGCGACCAGGACCTTGCCGTTGTCGAGTTTGGTGGCGGTGTGATCGTACCGGGCGGTCGCCATGGTACCCTGCCGCCGACCACGTGTTTGTTACCGGGTCGTAGAGCTCGGCGCTAGCGATGGGTGCCGGTTGCCGTCAGGTACCCGCCCGCGACCAGGACCTTGCCGTTGTCAAGCTTAGTGGCAGTGTGACCATAGCGGGCGGTCGCCATAGACCCAGCCGACGACCACGGGCCAGCGGCCTGCAGCAACGGACGGGAACAGTGCACCACAAAGGAGAAGGCACGCAAGGATCGAGATGAACCTCAGTGACCCGAATCGTTTAGATCGCACGCCTCGCAACCTCGATCCCATTCTCGCCTTCACATGGGACCGAGCTGAAACCGACCACGAAACGGTTCACGCGTTACCTCCTGGAAATGTGTGGATTGCTAGGAGAACCCTTTCGTATATGAAGTAGGAGACCAATAGTCCGTTTGGACCATATTGGGCTGCGTGGTCCTTCAGCGGCGGGTTACGTCTGTGTGGAATCAGACCCGATCGAGAGGCAGAGACCGCGAAAGCCAATTGCGCCGTCGGTAAAAGTCCCAACAAGACTCCCTCTCTAGCCCTCCAAGTTCCATTTGAGGTCCCGATGTTGCTACGGAACCAATCCGAGCGAAACAAACGGTTTGGACGATGCTCCTCGCATTTCTGCGAAATCAAGCGTTCTACGTACTCGCCCGATGTGCGTCGCTGCGCGAAGAATGAATGGCCGACGCCGAGTCCCCAAGGGAGATAGATGATGTCCTCACATCTCACACTGATCGCAGCCTCGACGGCGATGATTCTCGCCGTTCCGTTGTCCGGATGGCCCGCTCGGGCTGCCGAACGGCGATGTGACTCCCGGCGCGCCACGATCGTAGGGACCAATGGCGCCGACAACCTGACGGGGACCAGGGGTGCTGACGTGATCGCGGCGCGCGGCGGCGACGACTTGATCGAGGGCCTCGGTGGCGATGACCTCGTCTGCGCGGGCGACGGGTTCGACTTCGTGACCGGCGGCAAAGGGAACGACCGGCTACTGGGCGGAGGCGGCGACGAGGCTCTCAAGGGAGGCGCCGGACATGACTCCCTTCACGGAAACGGCGGCGCCGACTTTATGACCGGAGGGACCGGCGATGACGTCCTCCGTGCAGGTCCGAGTCCCGCGCCCTTCCTCGACGACCTCATGGGGGGACCGGGCGACGACATCCTGGATGGTGGTTCAGGACTCGACCGCGCCCTGTATTTCGATTCGAAGCAGGGAGTCGAGGTCGATCTCGGGGTGGGCACCGCGATCGGCGACGGGGCCGACGATCTGACGAGTATCGAAGGAGTCGTCGGCTCGAACTTCGATGACTTGCTCGTGGGAACCGACATCGGCAACGGGCTCACCGGCGGTGCGGGCGACGACACGCTGCTGGGCATGGGGTCCGGCACGCTCGAGAGCGATTCGGACTTCTTGTTACCCGGGGCCGGCGAGGACGATGTCCAGGGCGGCGAAGGCTTCGACTTCATCAGCTTCGGCGGTGGCTGTTTCGTGACCGTAGATCTAGAGGCCGGAACCACGACGGGAGAAGGGGACGACACGGTCGAAGGTGTCGAGGGAGCGTTCGGATCCGACTGCGCCGACACGCTGATCGGGGATGACGGAGATAACGCATTCGTCGGGGGGCCGGGTGACGACACGATCGAGGGTGCCGGAGGCGAGGACACTGCCATCTACCTCTTCACGCTCGGTCCCGTGGTCGCGAACCTCGAGACCGGGCTCGCACGTGGTGAGGACCGGCTCGGTCAGCCGGGGCCGGGGGCCGACGGACTCGCAGGGATCGAGAACCTATGGGGCTCCTCGTTGGGGGATCTGTTGGTCGGCGATGACCGGAACAACGACTTGTTTGGCCTGTCGGGGCGCGACTCGATAACGGGAGGAGCCGGCGACGATCTGCTCGATGGCGGAGACGGCAACGACCGCCTAGACGGCTCGCTCGGCTTCGACACGTGCTTCGGTGAGTTCACGCTCGGCTGCGAATCGGAGGGTGCCGCAACGGGTGCGCGGAAGGAACAGCGGATCAACCCGTGGGTCGGTCTGGGTGAGGTCGCAGCTCCGCGCGCCTAGCTCGGGGCCGGCTCTCTAGAGCCAAGCGTCCCCCCAGTACCTGGGGCTCTTGCCTGATCTTGGGCGATGATTAATATTGTCGTCCAGTGGGGCTATTGGGACTGAAGTCAAAAGCGGACGACGATGCGCGGTTCTCTCTACGGCGGCTATGCCTGGTCGGTATTCGTCGTGGCCTGTTTGGCGGTGACCCTGGTGCCGGAGCAGGCCGGCGCCTACAAGTTCAAGCGCGTGCTCTCGCGCGGGGATCGCGGGAAGGCGGTCAAAGCCCTGGAGATCAGGGTCGTGGGCTGGTTCCCGGAGGCCGCTCGCAAGAGGCTCAAGGTCAACCGGGCCTTCGGCCGTCGCACCGTCCGGGCGGTCAAAGCCTTCCAGCGCCATTACAACCTGGCGGTGGACGGCGTCGCCGGCCCCCAGACCTTCGGCCGGCTGAACCGTCTGCAGGATCGGAACGGATCGACGGCGCACTTCAACTTCGGCGAGTTCCAGCAGCATCGCAACCCGAGCTGTTCTCGGAAGGCGAACCGTTTCGCCGGGACGTTCCGCGGGGGCCGGGTCGGCCGCCGAGTAGTCAGGCGCAACGTCAAACGTTTGATGTGGCGTTTGGAGGCGATCAGAGCGAAGGGCAACGGGCGCCCGGTGACGGTCGAGTCGGGGTTCCGGAGCGTTGCGTACAACCGGTGCATCGGGGGAGGGAGCCTGTCACAGCACCTCTACGGCACCGCCGCCGACATCAAGATCGCCCACATGCGGGGGCGCCGGGAACGGACTCTGGCCGCGGGAGCCAGATCCACGGCATCGAGTGCTACTCGAACCTCGTCCACAACCACCTCGACATCCGCATCGAGAACCGCAAGCTCAACGACTACAGATTCTGGTACTGGCCGAAACGAGACCGCAGGGGCCGCGACCTAACCAGCAACTCTCGGCCTTGCCACGGAGAACGAAGGTAGAGGGGATGTAGCGCCGGACTCTCTATGAGGGCCGTTAGTAGCGCCTGCGGGGCAGGTCGGCGACTCGCCTTGATTCGACCTCGAGATCCGTAGCACTCAGCCGACATCTTTACGATCTGACGCCGTCCCGCAACCAGAACCCAATGAGGGCTCGATGACACTCATGCTTCTAGGTTGCGGAAAGTCACTTACTGAGCCTTCGGATTGGGCAGTCGCCGATCTAGGTTTCGCAGCTGACTGCTGTCTCTCCGGCGGCCCGATCACAGTTGTCGGTGCCCGCTCCGCCATCGAACCTGTCGACCCCCGCCGCTCCGACTAGGTTGTCGTTGCCGGCAGCGCCCGAAAGCGTGTCATTGCCGCCAGTCCCCTTCAGGACATTCACGACACTGCTGCCGGTGAGGTTGTCGGCAAAGGTTGAGCCGGTGACATGCTCGAACGCTGCCAACACATCACCTGTCCCATGACCCCCACTCGCCGTCTGCGGGCTCGTCGATGCATTGCCAAGATTCACGGTCAGCCCAGCGGGCGATCCCGAATAGAGCAGGGTGTCCAATCCCAGACCCCCGTCCATGGTGTCGCCGCCAGCCCCTCCCTTGACGGTGTCGTTGTTGTCACCGCCATTGAGTACGTCGGCTCCATTACCACCTGTGAGCTTGTCGTTGCCCGTTCCTCCGGAGAAGGTCACGGCTGTCGCCAGCGGCGACCCTACGCCCGCGCCGCCGGCCGCCGTCAATACGTCCGCCCCCGCCCCACCGCTGAAGGTAAAGTCCTCGGCTCCATCGAGCGTTACATCGCTGTCGCCGTCTGTGTTCAGCTTGAAGCCTGCGCTACCGATCGTCAGCTTGTCCGCCGCCCCCGCCCCGATCACAGAGAGCGAGTCGTCACCCGAGCCGAGATCGACGTCGAACTCGATCTCAGAGGTCCCGGTTCCTTCGCCGGTTGCTCCAGGACCGAACTGTCCTCCGCTCAGATCGAGCGTCAGCGACTCGTTCCCCGAGGCCCCAGTGACCGAGACGAGGTTCACGTTGTTGACCGTCGCACCCCCGCACGTGTTGGGGCTCAGGCTCGTTCCGCTGACGCTGATGTTCGAGAGCGATCGCTTGATCGAGGCGCTGCCCCCAATCCCGGTTGTTACGTTCAGAGTCGTCCCCGACCTCGAGCAGGTTGTTGCCGATGCCCCTGGGTCGAGATCGAATATGGCAGTTGCATTCCGGTTCTGGTTCGGCGACGCCTCCACGGTGCAGGTTCCGGAGACATTCGTGCACGCTCCCGACCATCCCATGAAGATGGAGCCCGGATCTGGTGTCGCGGAAGCACCACCGAGGAGCCGGTATCGAAGTAGTCCGTGCAGGTCGACCCGCAATCGATGCCGGCCGGAGCGCTGGTCACCATGCCCGTCCCGGTCCCAGTCTTCGACGCGCTCACCTCATATGAGGGGTAAGCCATGAGGGTGAAATCAGCCATCACGGATTGGCTGCGGTCCATCTCCACGACGCAGGTATCGCCGTAACCGCCATCGATGCATGGCCCATACCAATCGATCATGACGGTCCCCTCGTAGTCGATGTCCAGACTGAGGGTCACGAGAGTTCCTGAGTCGTAGTCGCCCGAGCAATCCGTACCGCAATCGATGCCCCCGGGGAACTCGTCATCGTGACGTGCTCGCCGCCTGTGTGGCCGACGCTCAGGACGGTGGTTCCGTGGAACGTCGCGGTCACCGACCGCGCCTGATCCATCGTGACCACGCACGTCTCCGTGGAACCCGAGCAAGCGCCGCTCCACCCGTCGAAGACCGAGTCTGCGTCGGGCGCGGCTGTCAAGGTGACAGCCGTTCCGCCGGCATAGTTCTCTGTGCAGTCTTTTCCGACGGAGCTGTCGTCGGCCCCACAGTCGAGGCCCGAGATGTCAGAGGTGACCTTCCCCGCACCCGTGCCACTGCGGGTGATCGACAACAAGAAGCCGTAGTCGTGCACGAAGACATCGGATTTTCCATTCGTGTCACTTGCGATCAGGTTAGTGGCGGCCGACTGGTAGGCGACGAAGCGACCGTTGGAGCTGATCGATGGGTAGTTGCTCGGCCCGTCGGTTGGGCCGCCGTCCAGAGCGTGCGTCAGTTTCATCGATTCGCCTGAACCACGATCGAAGCGGAAGATCGTGTTCCCGTCGGTACCGGAGTCGTACACGACGGCGCTGCCATCGTCGGTAGGCACGCCTTGGTACCCCCAGTACACGCCGTCGTTCACCTGAACGGTCGAGGCCGCCGAGATATCCCGCAGGAAAATGTCTCTCTCTCCGCTTCCCTCAGGATCGTTTCCTCCGGTGAGGGCGACATTGGTGGCGGCCGACGTAAACACCACGACGTTGCCGTCGTCGCTGAGCGCTGCGTCATGGCTGTGATCGTTCGCCACCGAGCCCTGGTAGGTGCGGCTCGCCAGCACGGTCGTTCCCGCCGTCAGGTTTCGGACGAAGATGTCCTCCTTGGCATTCGCGTCTCCAGGCACGAGGTTGTCAGCGCCTGACTGAAAGGCGACGTGCTGGCCGGAACCGCTGATCCACGGATTCATCGATCCCCCGTCGCCGGGGCAGGAGCAAGAGGCCTGGGATCCATCGCCGGCCACACTTGCCCTCACGGTGGTTCCGGCGTCCAGGTCCCGCACGAATATGTCCCATGTGTTGTTCGTGTCCCCTGGTACCAGGTCCGATGAGTAGCTCGTGTAAGCCACCTTGCTTCCGTCGTCGCTCAGCGTCGGGTCGTGGGGTGATCCCTGGGTCCCGATGGTTTCGTCGCTCGAGACCGTGGCGAGAGAAATGTCGCCGGTGTCGACTTCGACGACGTAGACGTCGTAGGACTCTGTGGTGTCCTGGGACACGAGCGCCATACCAGACACGAAGGCAACGTATTCACCATCGCCGCTGATCGCAGGCTCCACACCCGCGGGGGTGCCTGAGTTACCCGTCTGCGTGCCCTCCTCGGTCAGGCTCATCCGGGTAGTCGTCCCCGACTGCCGGTCGCGCAAGAACACGTCGGTCGCGTTGTTGGTGTCCCCGGCCACCAAGTTGGACGCATCCGACTCGAACACGACGAGCTGCCCGTCGTCGCTGATCGACGGGCGGCGAGAGTCGCCGCCCGCTTGGGCTTCCTCGTTGGAGACGCTCACCCGGGTGTTGCTTCCTGTGGCGAGCGCGGCATCGGCATTCAGCACCATGAGTGCCCCGAACATCACCAGCACCATCCCGAGTCGGGCTGCTCGGTGAGACCGGCGCCTCGGCAGGAACCCGAAGTTCCCGCCTATCGCACTTTCCTTGACAGTCCCAGCCCTGGCCACGGCTGCCTTGCTTCGCTTGCGCATTCCTCGTCCCCCCTAGCCCCGCGAGTAAGCCCGACCGCCGATATTCGTCCTGCACGGGCGTAGCTCTCGTCGTTCTGGAAACACCCCAACTGTCCGTTTGAGCCATTTTGAGTGATTCCCAAATGCTGGGCCATGCGCATTTCTACGTAGATCCAGTATTCAGGGTTCCGTGACGAGATCCCTGATGGTGCTCGGTTCCGATCCCTGAGGTCGTTCCGCTAGGGCAAGGTGGATCGTAATTCCAGGCGGTCCAAGAATCGGCCTGCCAGTCCGATGGGCAGGCGCTACTTCTTCTTTATGTTGCCGGATCCAGATGGGCCGCCATTCTTGTCGATCCATTCGGCCACCTTCCTCGCTGTTTGCGCCACCGGGACCACGACGTTTTCGTAGTTCTTGCCTCTTGATCGCTCGATGGATTTGTCAGCGAAACGCTGAACTTCGTCTGTATGAGTTTCGACCCACCTGTATGCCGCCTGGCCAGAAACCAGGGCCTTTTGCCCTAACCGTCTAAGCGCCGGAAAATTCATGTAGCTCCCTTCATGCTGGATCCTCCGAGGTCGGTACGAAGAACAGCGGTTCTGGAAGAGGGGTGACTATGAAGGATCAAGTTACCCATCAGCGAGGCGGTCCAACCTGTCAATGCCAATGCGACGGCCAGCTGTGCATCCCAGCTCGGAAAGCATCTGACTTGTAATCCGATTCCAGGTCTTACAGGCACTTCACTCGGGGACTAAGACAAGCTGACAGCTACCCCCGGTCCGAGGAGCCAATTGCGACGCGAACCGACGAATTCCGACGTGCTCGCAAGCTACGCGACCCATCACGCGCATCGACAATCAGCAATCGCTCCTTCCGCCTCCTCACCGCCTTCTGATAGCTCGCGGATCGCACCACCATCGTTCGTTGCGCGCTTAGCGAAGGTTAGCTTTCACCGCGATTGCACCCACCCGCTTGCCTTGTTGTCGAACCGCCTCATTTCTCAGATTTCCCTGATGGAACCAGCCATTCAGGAAGGTCGGCATCTGCTACAACCTCCCTCAGCTTTGGGGGCGCAGGGGGGCGTGATCGCTCCATCAGAATCGCACCCGCCAACACCAACGCTAATTGTTCCAGTACCTCTTTCAGGAGAGGGGCGCTTCGCTCTTCCGATCTTGTGAACCGCTCCAGCGTTGCTTCGAATCGAGCCCGATCGGCGACGGCCTTTTCTGCGCCGGTGACTCTACCTATCCGCTGAGAATCCTGGACGACAGCTCCGAAGTTATGGACGATTGGACCCAGCAGCAATACGTGTTCGCGCAACTGCTCCAGGTTGATGGGATCGTCCTCCTCTACAACAGGCAGTCCATAGGTTTGATTGAAATGCTCGAGAAACATTTGGCGCCTACGTTCCACGATGTCGGATGGAAGTACCTCTGCCACGTGCGCAGCTGCGTAAGCTTTGAGGGCGACGTGGAAGGAAGAGATGACTAGGTTTGTCACTTTTGCGACCTGCTGCTCCGGAGAGCCGTCGACCTCTTGGAATGGGAACCCGTAACCAATTTGGTCGAAGGCCTCATCCAGTACGGCTAGACGTTCTGTCCGGGGGGTTGCTAATCCTTCGTGCTCCCGCGCGTCGAATTTCATCTGATCGAGTTCTCTCGGGTCCACCCCAGACTCACGCCTCATTCGCATATCCCTCGACTCCCACATATCCATCAGGGCGTCATTCGGATGCGTCGGTTCGTTTTCTGTCATCGCCGAAAGGATCAACGGTTTCGGAAGCAGCCCTATGATTCTCTCCACCATGCGAGGGTCGCGTCGATCGACGAACTCGCGGGCTGCGTTGAGGGCCTCGTCGAGCAGCGACCTGGTCCCTGCCTTGATACGTTCCTGCGCGTCCTTGATCTCCGAGTTGTACCTAGCCTTGAAGACAGGATCTTTGTTCAGGTAGTAGCTCACCGTCGACCGGTGCAGATGGAGGATATCGGCGGTCTCCTTGACGCCCTTCCCACTGAGAAGCAATTCGAGCACAGACAGCTGTCGTGGCGTCAGATCTTCACTATCTGATTCCGTCATTCCAAACCTCCTAATGCGATTGATCCGTCATTAGGTAGGCCGGGTGCTGCCCACTCTTACATCATTGATTTCAAAACTTTTTTCGATATTCCTATCTGACGGAGAAGGATGACTTTTTAGAAAGTCGCTGAGTCTCTCGGCGGACTTTTTAAAAAGTCGCTAGTCTCTCGCCGTTACTTCAGCTTTACACGGCAGCGCGACAAACTCAAGTCAAGGCCAGCCATGCGGTGCATGCCTAGCCGACGCAGGGATTTCCTTGAGCACTCGCTCATTGAGTCTTCGACCGCTTGCCCCCAACGCTCCATCTTCGTTGGCTCCCACAGTACCGCTTGTGACTTCTCCATCCTCATCCAGTGCGCGAGGAGTTTCTGGGTGGGGACAAACGAGCGAGAGAGGGAGGGACTCAAGAAGGCAGGGGCGTGCAGCCGCAGCCTAGGGTAACAATGCGTGGCTCCAGGCGCAGGAAGCCACGCCCCCTTACCGGGGCCCATCCGCCTTTAGTCTCGATCCGACCAGGCAGGTTTGCAGCGAAGAGAACCATCTCCGCAGCGGCCACGATTACCCCCAAACTCGGGGGAAGAAGACCTTCACATTACGATGAGTGGGATGCCTGGCGAGTTCTTCTTCATGGCGATGGGTGGTTTGGGCGTCTCCATGGCCGGGTTCGCCGGTCTGATCGCTGCGCTCACCCCCGATCACCAGAGAAGCTCAGCGGTCGCAAGGTGGCGTATATCGCACATCGTCATCTGGGGGCTGCATTTGACCTTCCTAGGGTTCGGCGTCGTCGCCATCTTTGCTCTGGTGAACGACACGGCAACCACCGCCCGCCTCGCGAGTGGTCTTGCGACCCTCCTCCTTGCGGTGCGAGAGTGGCGCTCGACCCGTCCCGGTCCCGCGTGGCCTAAAGATCGTGACCGCCGATTTGTCATCGGAATCGCCACGACTGGAGTTCTTGTCTTCACGGCCAATGTGTTCTTCGGCAACGTCGGCTACCTACACGTGATCATGCTCGCCATGCTCTTGCCTCCCGCCATGGTTTTCGCCTCTGCTGTCAAGGACCGACCATCGCCGGGAACGACGGGGCGGCGTAAGAAGCCTCAACGTTGGGGAGCATCCCCAAAGAACTTGTGCAGCGAGCAGCACGATTGGAGAAAGAGCGGCCGTTCTGTAGCCTTGCGGCTCTTCAGAGCAGCGTTGCACAGACGCCCGGTTCTGCCGTGAATGATTGCCTCCCTAGGACGCATTGATACCGCGATACCGCCCTCCCGCCTTGGAAAGCCTAGGAAGCGGCCAGCACCTGATTGAGGGCAACCACCTGTGCTTGTAAGTCGGCTCTCAGCCGCACCAAACGGGAGGTCAGGCACAAGGCCTTGGCCAGACTCTTGGACCCCTCGGGGTTGTCGATCACGACCTTAAACTGATCTATCGAGACGAGCCCGCTCTCGGACTCGACCACGGTGGGACCCAACAGCAATTCGAGGCGCTCGCAACTGGTGGCGACGACTGAAAGCGGAATCTGAAGGAGGTCAGAATCGATCTCTAGCTCCGCCCCGGACGTCATAACGCAGACCCCGTCCAGTTGGGCGAGAGCCTCCAGTCCGGCTTCCCCCTTGGCGAACCGGGTCACGGTTATCTCGCCGGAAAAGGAGCCCGTTTGACTATCGTGAGTCGTACAGGCCACACCCTGGATCGATGGCAAGAACCAGGTTCGGGGTGCCCAGGCGGGCGCAGCGAAAGCGACGACGACGACGCCCGCCAACACTGCGGCGACGATCGATCTGCGAATCATCGGAGCATTCGTTCCTCGTCTAGTTGGAAACTCCACCACATTGTCGCGCGCCTCCGCGGAATGATTCAAGACCCAGTGGATCCGTCAAATTGAGAATCAGCGCCCCACCCCCTGCCCCGCTCTCGTGAAAGCCAGAGCCTTGCCGACCTCCTTGAAGAGCTTGGATTCGATCCGTCCGAGTCAAGGGCCACGGACTCATCATGAGCCGCCGATTGGGTGGAATCGGACTGACTATCCAGTTCCCCCGGTTCTTCCTCCCCTAGTCTCCCGGGCTGACCAACCCGGTCTCGTAGGCGACCACGACGAGCTGAGCACGGTCCCGGGCCGCCAGCTTCGTGAGGATCCGACTGACGTGCGTCTTGGCCGTTGCCGGACTGACGACGAGTTCCTCCGCGATTTCGGCGTTCGATAGCCCTCGAGCGACGAGCGTCAGGACCTCGAGCTCCCGTTCAGTGAGCGCCCGGAGGACGCTCGCAGGGGTCTTCTCCGGGCGCCGTGCTGGGCGAAGTCCTCGATGAGTCGCCTGGTTATGGACGGAGCCAGCAGCGCATCCCCCTCGTGGATCACCTTGATCGCGTTCAAGAGCTCCGCCGGAGATGCGTCCTTTTAGGAGGAACCCGCTCGCGCCGGCACGGAGGGCCGTGTGCACGTACTCGTCGAGGTCGAACGTCGTGAGGACAAGCACTCGGACCTTCTCCGCTTCGGGGAGGTCGTGGATACGCTTCGTCGCCTCGATGCCGTCGACGCGCGGCATCCGGACGTCCATCAGGACGACGTCCGGTCGTTGATCGCGCACCAGCCGCACCGCCTCCTCCCCATCGGAGGCCTCCCCCACTACCTCGAGGCCGGCGGCGGACTCGATAAGGGTTCGGAAACCCGCTCGCACCAGCTCCTGGTCGTCAACCGAGCGCGACGCGGATCATGCCGGGTTATCCAGGGGGAGCAAAGCGCCGACGCGGAAGCCGCCGTCCGGGAGCGGGCTGGCTTGGAACTCGCCCGCGAACAGCTCGACGCGCTCGCGCATGCCCACAAGTCCGTGCCCCCCATCCGTTCGGCGCGAGGAGCCGGAGCCGTCGTCGACGATCTCGATGTTTACCGCGGCTTGCGTCCTGGTGAGGACGACGCGAACGCGGGGATGCGCCGGCGTGCTTCACGACGTTGGTGAGTGCCTCCTGAACGATCCTGTAGATCGTGGTCCCCATCCCCGCCGGAAGATCCGAGATGTCACCGGCGACCTGCAGATCGATCTCGGGTCCGTTGGTGGAGATGTCGTGCGCCGAGCTGCTCGAGGTCCCCCGCGGTGGGGGCCGGGTCGAGGGTCGCCTCGCTCCCGTTGTCGCGCAGGACACCCAGAACGCGCCGGATCTCGGACAGGGCTGACTTGCTGGTCGACTCGATCGTTTGGAGCGCCAGCTTGCCCGCCTCCGGGTCCTCATCGATCACGTGCGCTCCGACGCTCGACTGAACGGCGATGCTGCTCATGCTGTGGCCGATCACGTCGTGTAGCTCGCGCGCTATGCGGAGTCGCTCCTGGGTGACGATGCTCCTCTCGAGCTCGTCGTGGGCACGCTCTAGTTCCGCGTTGCGGCGCTCGAGTCGCTCCGCATACGCACGGCGTGTGTACATCGAGTATCCGAGGTACCAGGCGGCGCCAAGGACGATGGTGTTGCCGATCATCGTGGATAGATTGGGCTGGTCCTGGGCGATCCATTGGGTCGTCACCGCCACGAACTCCACGACGACCAGCGCGGGCAAGGAGACGTTCACAGGGCGGTAGGCGGCCACCGTGTAGAGGCCGACGAGGATCGCGATCCCGAGGGCCACCGGCGGGAGACCCAGTAGGACGACGAACAGCCCCGTCACCGCCTGCACGGCGAGCACCGCCTCTGGCCACTTCCGTCGCGACACGAGGCAGAGGCTGTGCGCCAAGACGAGAACGCCGCCGGCCCCCAGGTTCCAAACGTCATCCTGCACCAACGAGACGAGGATCCCCGCCGAGACCGCGGTCATCGCGAGGGCGAGCGTGATGTCCAAAACGAGGCTCTTCTTCTCGAGGCCGAGAGGGGGAGTGTCCATCGACTCAACGGTACTTCCGCGCCTTTGTCCAGTCATCGGCCCCGGGGAGCAGTCGTGCGTACATCTCCGGATGTAGGCGGTGGTCCAGGTGCGCCTCGCGGGCGACGGGCAAGTGTCGTCCCCAGGCCGACGACTCCTAGGGGCCGCATCTCTAGCGTTATGGATGAGAAGCGACGCAACGAACAGGAGATGGAGATGAGCATCAAAGTCGAAGGACTCACGAAGATCTTCTCCGGGCAGGCGGCGGTCGACGACGTCACTTTCGGCGTCGAGCCCGGCCGAGTCACAGGGTTCCTGGGACCGAACCACACCGTCCGCTGGGCGCCGTG
>CAVZOQ010000001.1:0-131243 GCA_963777015.1 uncultured Actinomycetes bacterium | reverse complement strand
AGTGATCTCCGCTCACGTCGATCACAGCTCGCTCGATTGTTCCCCCGGTGAATGGGAACGGCGACACGTAATCGGTCGAGACCGGCGATCCACTGTCTCGCCCGATACAGAGGCCGTCCCCGCACAGGGAGAACGTTCCGGGTTGCGTCATGATCTTCGAGCTACCGGCTTCCTTGGTGTCTACAAAGAGGGTGAGGGTCCCAACTGCGCTCTTCGTGTCCGGATCGTCCCCGGTCTTCTCGAACTCGGCCGTCAATACGTGATTGCCTGCGTCCAAGACCCCGGTGCTGACCTTCTGATGCAGATCTCCCAACCAGTTGTAGACGTAGTGGAGCCTTCCATCCTGGACGTACAAGGCGTGCCCGCCGCCGACTCCGCCATGGGCGAACAGAACGCCTTCGGCCCCAGCCTCGATCTCGACCCCCACGGCGATCGTGTAGGAGCGTCTCTTGATGTTGACCGCGACTGATTCGGGGATCTCCGCGCTGTGGGGGTAGTAGATGTAACGATCCCGCGGCTCACTCGGCTGGGGTCTCGGCGAGCTCATGATCTCGAGGGCAGAGCGGTCGTCCAACGGTAGGCCCTTATAGACGCCGGCGTTGTAGAACCAGAGACCCTTCATTCTCTCGAGCAACTCTGGGTTCTCGTCCGCAACATCGTGCATCTGGGTCCGATCCGTCCTGAGGTTGTACAGCTCCCATCGGTCCTTATCGAAGTCGCTCCAACCCGAGAGCGGCGGGTGAAGGGTATTTGCGAGCCATCCATCGCTATAGATCGCTCGCATCCCGAGCATCGAGTAGAACTGCGACTCACGCTCCGGCGCGGCGGTGTCCGTCAGCGATGCCATGAAGCTCTGTCCCTCGATCGGGCTCTGCGTGTATCCCTTCATCACGTCTGGGGGTTTGATCTCTAGCAGGTCGTAGATGGTCGGGACGATGTCGACAGCGTGCACGTACTGGTGCCGCACCTCTGCTGTGGGAGTGATTCCCTTGGGCCAGGAGATGAGGAACGGGTCCGCGATGCCTCCTTCGTAGCCGGCGTATCGCTTCCAGTAGGGGAACGGCGTGTCGAACGCCCACGCCCACCCGGTTGGGTAATGGTTGTAGGACTTCGGGCCCCCGAGTTCATCGATGTGGTCGAGATTCGACTCGATCGAATCGGGCACGCCGTTAAAGAACTTGTTCTCGTTGAAGGATCCGTTCGGACCACCTTCACCGCTCGCGCCGTTATCCGATACCACAACGACGATCGTGTTTTCCATTTGCTCGGACTCTTCGAGGTAGTCGATGAAGCGTCCGATCTGCTCATCGGTGTAGGAAATGAAACCCGCATACACCTCCGCCATGCGAACGAAGAGGCGTTTCTCGTCATCGTCCAGGGAATCCCACGGCCGGACGAAGTCGACTCCAGGCCACGGTTGGCCGTCCGGCCCCGTGATCCCGTCGGGCTCGCCGTGGGGGTTTATCGGAGAGAGTTCGACGTCGTTGTCGAATAACCCCAGTTCTTTCTGGCGCGACAACGTCTCGCTTCGGATCGCTTCGTAGCCCTGGTCGAAGCGGCCTTTGTACTTATCGGCCCATTCCTTGGAAACGTGGTGGGGAGCATGACCCGCTCCGGGGCAGAGATACATGAACCACGG
Organism: uncultured Actinomycetes bacterium; assembly: GCA_963777015.1. Lineage (GTDB taxonomy): Bacteria > Actinomycetota > CADDZG01 > CADDZG01 > WHSQ01 > JACCXF01. The sequence goes on along the minus strand of CAVZOQ010000001.1, from coordinate 129,604 downwards.
CTTCTTGGGGGCAACCGCCTTGGAGTCCCGGACGAACTCGATCGCTTTGTCAGCAAGATCCTTCGACAGGTGATAGCCGTCCTCCGGTTGAGCGGGCTGTTCGATGGTGTGATTGTCGTAGACGAGGTCGGGATACCACTGGTTCGTCTCCCCGCCGAGGAACCCGTAGAAGCGTTCGAAGCCGCGGCCCGTTGGCCATCGACCCTTCCACGAGGATAGATCGACTTCGTCTCCCGGGGTGAGGTGCCATTTGCCGATGCCGTAGGTGTTCCAACCACGCTCGTTAAGCACTTCTGCGATGGTGCCGTTCTCGAACGGGATGCGGGCGGAAAAGCCGGGGAACCCTGCTGCCCCCTCCGTGATGCACGCCATGTTGTTGCTCGTTGCATTGCGGCCGGTAAGAAGACTCGAGCGGGTGGGGGAGCAGAGCGCCGTCGTGTGGAAGTTCGAGTAGCGGAGGCCCCTATCGGCGATCCGTGCCATCGTAGGGGTCTCGATAGGCCCCCCGAAGACGTCCAAGGCCCCGTAGCCAACATCGTCCCAGACGATCATCAGAACATTGGGGGCACCCTCAGGCGCACGCGGCTGTAGGTAAGGGGTCCAATCCTCGACCGAATCTCGGATGTCGACGTCTACTTTTCCGTTGAAGCTTTCGGGCATGATGATCGCTCCCTCCGAGTGCCACTCCTGAGTCAGGCGGACTTCACTACCAATGATTCCGATAGAAGGGGGAGCCCGTCATCATCCAGTCGGGGTGATGTTCGCCTTTTGAATTTCCCGGGCGTCGATTTCCTGGACAGTCTCTTTCGTCGCCAACGCGGGCCTCTGGTACGCGATTTTCACCTCAGGAGGATGATGACGGCGTCATGCATCGATCGGATGGTGGCAATCGAGCGTAACGACCTACCCAGAATGGGCGGACGAGCTAGGAGCCCGACTATGTCTAAGCAGCATCCGAACACCAAACCGGGCCAGGACTGCGATGGGTACAAGTAGTGGAATTCCTCGAGGCGCTTGGGCTTGGGACACTGGCTCAGTCTTCTCTGCTCTTGGCCGGGCTGCTCGTGTGCTGGGTCAAGGTTCCAACCAAGCTCGTTGGCATCATGGCAGGCTTCGGCGCCGGAGCGATGATCTCGGCGATCGCCTTCGACCTCGTGCCCGAGTCGCAGGCGGATATCAACGAATGGCAGACGACGCTGTGGATGCTGATCGGCGTGGCCATCTTCATGCTCGGCGACCGCTACGTCGAAATGAAGTTCGGGAGCTCCGGCGCGGGCGGCGCGATGGGAATCGTCGTCGGCTCCGTCGTCGACGGCGTCCCGGAATCGTTGATCTTCGGGATCCAGATCGGCATCGGCGTGAGCATCAGCCCAAGCTTCCTGGCCGCGGTGTTCGTTTCCAACATCCCACAGGCGATCGCGCCGTCCGCGGACCTGGCCGAAAGCGGCTGGGGGTGGAAGCGACTAGGGAAACTCTGGCTGTTCGTCGTGCTCGGCTGCGGGCTCGCGGCTGGATTGGGTTACCTGTTGACCGTCGCGCTGCCGGACGCCTATGGCGATCGGGCTGCGGCGGTCGCCGCAGGTGGTCTGCTGGCCATGCTGACGAATTCGTTGATGCCGTTCGTGTACGAGCGGGGGGAGGAATGGGCGGGAGCAGCGACCGTCGTCGGCTTTTGCGTCGCGTTGGCCGGCACATGAGATTGGAACTTGGGCCCGTTGCCGCTCTGTAAATCAAAGGCCAGTACCTTGACGACCACTCTGCTTCTCCGGTCAAGTACCAGACCGTTGTTCAGCTGAGTCGCCGCGGGAACCGACTCTTGATTCTGGGAAACACGAGTTGGTACGAGGCATCGGGTCCTCTTTTGCGGTCAGTATGCAGTCAGCACCCCGAGCTGCTCTTCGGTGACCTTCGGTGTACTTATGGGACCTCTGCACTAGGGTCTACCTACGAATACGCATTTATAGTCGGGGGGCTGGAGGACGCCGAGATTCGTTCACGCCGAAGAGGTCACTGGTTCGATCCCAGTACCGCCCACTCGGAGCAGTCGCTTTGGTCCTTATCAAAGACTCCTGAGACGGGTTATGTAGGTCGAGTTATTGTGTTCTCCGTGAGATGTGCGCAGCTCTTTCGAGGGCACTATTTGGGGATTTAGTGCACGCAGGGAGGCGGCGCGATGCGAGCACTGAAACGATTAGGTTGGATATCGGGATTGATTTCGATGCTTTTCATCTCAGCCCCTTCTCAGGCTGCCACCTACTCCTGCAGTGGATTCCCTGCAACCATGGTTGGTACGGACGGCGAGGACTTTATGGAGGGCACTGCTGGCAGAGACGTGATCGTCGCTCTCGGAGGGCCTGACCAGATCAGAGCAGCGGGGGGAAACGATGTCGTCTGTGCCGGAGCGGGATTAGATGGGGCTGGGGGTGGACCCGGAGCGGATCAGATATTCGGTGGGCCGGACAAAGATGATTTGGGCGGTGGGCCCGGGAACGATCGCGTAGTTGGCCAGGGGGGCTCCAACCGGCTTTCTGGTGGACCCGGTACCGATCGGGTGATAGGTGGATCGTGTATGGTTGGTGGTCGGGGCGATGACCACCTTGAAGGTGGAACAACCGACCATTGGTACGAGTCTCCGGCGATTGATTACACGAATTCAAACGGCCCCATCATTGTGGACCTGCAAGCAGGAACGGCATCAGGACCATTAGGGAACGATACGTTCACGAATGTCGCCACCATCCACGGAACCAACTTCAACGACATACTGCGAGGATTCGACGAAGACTTCGACGAGGAATCGGAGTATTGGGATGAGGTGTGGCTCTTTGGTGGCAATGGAAACGACCGAATAACTGGATTCGGGGGGCACGTGGTACCGGGCTTGTACGGTTTCATTTCAGGAGGCGCCGGCATCGACTACATCGACTGGAACGGCGGTGAGGACGTCGCCGGGGGGCCTGGCCCAGATGAGCTGTATGTCTCGGGGGGAACATTCGTGTTTGGGAATGACGGGGACGACTACATCTACACACGGGACGCATCCGACGAGCCCGACTACGAGCAAGGGGACGCCGGACCGGGGGTGGATACCTGTCTAACTGACCCGGCCGATGACGTTCGTAACTGCGAGTGAGAGACGGGGGTCAATTGCCGCATCCTCGAATCGACTATCACGGCCGCTTGGGTGCCGGCGGGATCACCGAGGTTATTGAGTAGGCACGTCGTTCCGCGGCGAGGCCGCGAGAAGTTGAAAACCAGCGCGAAGCGTTAAGTAGTAACGAGGGTTCGGCATCTCCTTAAGAGAAGGGATCGCGATGGCTTTCATCCCAGAGGAGGTTGCCTACCTCCAGTCTCAAGCACTGGCACGATTAGCGACGCTGTTCGCCCGAGGGTCAGCCCGACGTGGTCCCGGTCGCGCTGGAATTCGATGGCACGTATTTCTGGGTTGGAGGATCGGGAGCATCGGTTCTTGAGACTCGGAAGTTCCGCAACGTCCTAGCTGGGAACCCCGAAGTGGCATTCGTTGTCGATGACATGGTCTCGTTCAACCCGTTCATCGCACGGGGCATCCGTGTATACGGGCGAGCCGATGGGCCGATCGAACGGGCAGGGATGGTCGGGCCTGGCCATTTCCTGCGCATAACGCCTACGGTTTCCTGGAGCTGGAACATGCAGGGAGAGCCGGTTGGCGAAACCTGGTACGAGTCGCACCGAGTCGTCCACTAGACCCTTCCGCTGTCCCGAGTCAGGGGCCCAGGCCGCAAAAAGAGAACGCGACGGGATTTCAGAGATTTCTAGGTGGCAGAGAGTCCCTACGATGGACGAGCCATCTCTTCATCCCCGGGGTGTCGAAGAAGGGAGAAACCGTCAAGACGAGACTGTGCGAGACCCTAGGAATAGAAGCGCCGATCATCCAGGCCCCCATCGGAAGTGCCACTACTCCGGAGCTCGTAGCCGAGGTCTCGAACGCCGGTGGATTGGGCACGATCGCCCTCTCCTGGACTCCTGCAGACCGGGTGAGGCAACGAGTTCAGGCGGTGCGCGCTCTGACGAGCAGACCGTTCGGTGTCAACCTCGCCCTCGCTTGGCCGCAGGGGGAGCGAATCGAGCAATGCCTCCTGGAAGGGGTTCCTGTCGTCTCGACGTTCTGGGGTGATCCATCACCGTATGTAGGTGTGATCGCTTCGAGTAGCGCCACCCACATCCACACGGTGGCTTCCGCAGAGGAAGCACTGGCGGCGGTGGAAGCAGGCGTTGAGGTCATCGTGGCTCAAGGATGGGAAGCAGGCGGACACGTGTGGGGCGGAGTCGCCACAATGGCGCTCGTTCCGCGGGTCGTTGACGCGGTTGCCCCGGTGCCAGTGGTCGCGGCGGGGGGAATCGCCGATGGCCGCGGAATTGTAGCGGCTCTCGCGTTAGGTGCGTCGGGCGTGTGGATCGGGACGCGCTTCCTCCTGGCGGAAGAGGCGTTCGTCCACGACGAGTATCGAGCGAGGGTAGCAAGCGCCCGTGAAACGGACACTGTCTATGCAACGGTGTTTGACATCGGTTGGCCGGACGCTCCCCACCGAGCTCTGCGGAACAGCACGATCGCGGAGTGGGATCGAGCTGGGCGACCCAAAGCCCCCAACCGACCCGGCGAGGGGGACGTGGTTGCTCGAAGCCCGGACGGGGAAGTGCTCAGGTATGCCGACGTCCTACCGGTACCTAACCTCGAGGGGCAGATGGAGGCGCTCGCTATGTACGCGGGCCAGGGCGTGGGCTTGGTAACGACATTGAAGCCGGCCCGATCGATCGTCCACGACCTCCTCAACGAAGCCTCTGAGGTTGCCGCACGCATAGGGCGATGATCGATCCAGCGACGTAGGATCGCTCGCTCAATTCGTTGGCGCCTTTCGACGCCTGGGGTTGGTAAGGGACCAACGGGTAAGGATGCGGCGATTCTCTATCAATCTTGCTGAGGTTGTTCGGATGGGGGGGGGTGCCGCCCCCGAGATTTTAAGGACACCCCAAGACATGCCATCCATGAGGCCAGTGGATATCGGGACCAGCGCCCTTATCGGGACCCACATACTTTATGTGTTGCACTTTGTAGACAAACCGATCGACGCTCTTGCACCATCCTCGTCCGGTTAGCCACACGTGTGCTCGCCGGTGATGAAAATCCCCGCCGGCGCAGCTAGGGGTGCAGTCGTTGCGGAATATCTTGGTGTTGGCCCTTGCCCAACGATCCCCGAGCATCTTGCGGTCCCAATAGCGCCAGGTGCTCTTCCGTGCATAGATCCCTGAGTCCGCCCAACATCTCTGCGCAACGGTGAACCTCCGTGGTTCGACCCTCGTTTCATTACAGGCTTTTATTGTGTGTGTTCTGGTGAAAGCCTGGGCGGGAAGCGCCGGAAGTAACATCGATGCAGTGATTCCGACCACAACAAGAACTCCTCTGAGTCTCAAAATTGCATCCCACTCAATCCCTTCGCCCAGTCTCTTAGTCGAGAGTATGCCCTTCCCGGAGGGGTAGCAATGGCATTGATTGATCGAAGGTCTCGGGACGTAGTGTTGACCTCAGCCTCATGGTTCTCCGCCATCGTCTTTCTACTGACGCTCAAACCTGTGGTGTACGGGATGTCGTGTGCCGGCTCTTCGTCTGCGAAGGAGCTGAGAGGTATGGTGCTATTCCTTGATGCCCGAGTGATGGGTTCTACCGTGACTGGGGAAGTGGTCACCGATGGCTTCTGGAGAGACAACGATAAACAACCGTCTCGCCGTGCTCTTGGCGATGGCCATGTTCGTGCTCGTCGTCGATACATCTCTGATGAACGTTTCGATCTCCTCTGTGGTCCGGGATCTCGACACCACGGTCAGCGGCGTGCAGTCGGCGATCGCGCTCGAAGCGCTCGTATCTGCGGCGTTCATCCTGATCGGCAGCAAGATCGGCGATCTCTTTGGGCGCAAACGGGCGTACGTGCTAGGTCTGCTCGGCTACGCAGTTGGCGCCGCGGCCATGGCTCTCTCCCAAAGCCTCACCGCGATCATCGTCTTCTGGGCGATCCTTGGTGGACTGGGCGCGTCGCTCCTGCTGCCCGCGATGCAGTCACTCATCCATGGCAACTTCGAGGGCGCGTCAAGAGCGAGGGTCTACGCCATGGTCGGGGCTGCGGCCGCGATCGCAGCTGCAGTCGGACCTCTTCTGGGAGGTTTCATCACCACCTATCTTTCATGGCGCGTTGCGTTTCTGCTCGAAGTGGTGGTGATCGGCATCGTGTTGTCCGGCTTAGGACTCGTCCGCGACGTGCCGTACACCGGACCGCGTGCAACCGATGTGGTGGGCGCGACCCTCTCCGTCCTGGGAATGGGGGGGATCGTGCTGGGCATCCTCGTGTGGCAGGAGGGCGGCGAATCTGTTGCCGCGATCCTGGCGATCGGTGCGACCGCACTTGCAACATTCGGCTACTGGCTGGCTCGCCGCAAGCGTCAAGCGAAGCCGGCGCTCTTAGACCCAGATCTGTTCGGTTCGAAGATCTTCAGGCTCGGGATTTCCCAACAGATGCTCCAGCAGATCGCCCTGGGCGGCTCGATGATCGCGCTCCCCATATTCCTGCAGATGGTGCTCGAATACGACGCGATGGAAGCCGGTCTGTCCCTCGCTCCGCTCTCGCTCAGCATGTTCGGAGTTGCGCTCATCGCGGGGAAGAAGGCGGCTGGGCGGCGTCCGAGCAGCATCATCAGGTTGGGCTTCGCCTTCTATCTCATAGGGATGCTGATCCTGCTCCCGATCCTGCCCCGGGCCGAGTCGGGCTGGTTCCTCTTGGTCCCCCTCTTGATCGCGGGATCGGGGCTGGGTTTGTTGGTGTCGCAACTCAACAACTACACGCTATCCCCGACCTCGGAAGAGCTGGCGAGCGAGGCCGCGGGCGTCAACTCGGCGGCGGGATCGTTCGGGCTGTCGTTCGGGTTGGCGTTCGCCGGCGCCATTATGCTGGCGACGCTCTCCTTCACCTTCACCAACAAGGCCGAACACAGCACCGTGCTCACCCCATCTCAGCAGCAGCGTGTCGCGGATGCATTGGAGGAGGATGCGGAAGTGATGAGCAACACACGGCTCGAGGAGTTGCTCGCGGGTCAACCTGAGGAAATCCAGGATGAGATAATCCGCATCAATACCGAGGCAAGACCCCTAGCTCTTCAGGTGGCACTGCTCATCCCGATATTTGCTGCGCTCGTCGGGTTGTTCAACTCGTTCCGCATGATGCGCTTACCAGATCCCAAGCCGTCGAGCTCCGCGGAAGGGATGGTGCTGGGCTAAAACACCCGATGCCGACATCATCATGTCGTCCCAGTGATTGTTGGATGTCCACAATCAGTTCGTAGGAACCGCGATCAGGCTGCGGGTCACCAGGTTGATTTCAGGGCTCCCACTCATCAAGGTGTCTCGGCCCCTGACGTTCGTGCCATTTAGGGCATGACGGGCTCGGCATCGGGAACGTGACTGGGCCGACGGGGGATCTGTTCCGGAGCGCGCATCCCGGGCAAGAAATAGGCCGCCATGGTCGCGAGCGCACCGAGGACGCCTGCTCCAACGAGCGTTGTTCGTTCGCCGAAAATCGCCGCAGCGGGCCCGGTGAGCGCGAAAGACAATGGGACAAGGCCGATCGAGATCAACCAGTCGAGGCTAGAGACTCTTCCCAGGAGCTCGGGGGGGACGTGGCGCTGCTTGAGCGTCATCCACCCGATGGTTCCAACCGACTCGAGCAAGTTGAACACAATGCTTGGGATGATGAGTTGCCACATGGACGTCCCGAGCCCGTAACCAGCGATCGCAAGGGTCGAGAGCGTCCAGCATGTGTAGATGAGGGTAACGATCCGTTTCGGGAGGCCATGACGCCCCACCCACACTGCCGCGACCACCGATCCGAGACCACCGAACGCGAAGATGAGTCCAAGCGCGCCGGCCGAACCTCCCAGCTCGACCTTGACGATATGAGGAAGCAGGACTTCGACCGGTCCCATGAACAGCAGATACGCGATGGTCGCGGCTCCGAAAGTACCCCATAGCCACACATGCTTACGCACGTATGAAAAGCCTTCTTTAATGTCGGTAAGAACTGGGGACCTTTCGCTCGCTTGCTTTTTTGGTGTCCTCAGAAAAATCAGAGCGATCGCCGAGACGCCGAACGTCGCAGCGTCCACGAGGAACGCCGTCCCCGTGCCGCCGAGCGCGATCAGTCCGCCCGCGGCCGCTGGTCCGGCCAGGCGCAGGGCGAGTGGTTTCACGAGTTGGTCGAGTGAGTTCGCCTGCGCTAAGTGTTTCTTGGGAACGATGTCGGGCACTATGGCGTCGAATGAAGGGCCAAAGAACGCGGAACCGGCGCCGTATATAGCTGCCAGAGCAGCGAGCCGCGGGATACTCAATGCGTTTGCGAGGGCCATGAAACCGATCGCAGCGACCACGACGCCTCGCACGAGATCTGCCGCCAGCATCACATTTCGCCTCTGCAGCCGGTCGCTCGCAACCCCACCGAACAGCAACAGCGCGACGTGAGGAATTGTCATAGCGAGCATGACCATCGACAACCCGATAGGCGAATCGGTGATCTCGTACGACGCCCAGGCAAGCGCCACGAGTGAGATTCCGTCGCCGAAGAGCGACACAGTCATCCCGGTCCACAGAAGCCTGAAGTTGCGGTCCTTGAGCGGTGCCAGGAGTCCCGTGCGGCTGAAGCCTCCAGGTCGATCGAGGCCTTCGTAGGAGCTATGCATGCTTATTCCGCCGTCACGTCAGAAGCTGCGAACAGCGGCGACAGGTACTCCACCGCCTTGTCGAGGTCCATAGGTCGAGCGAAGTTGTACCCCTGTCCTAGCCTGCACCCGAGATCCTGTAGGCGGGAAAGCTGGCCCTCCGTCTCGATGCCTTCGGCGATCGTATGAAGGTTCAGGGTCTCGCCGATCTTGATGATCGCGGCCGCGAGCGCGGAGCTCTCGACATCGTCCTCTATTCCGTCCACGAACGAACGATCGATCTTCAGCGCGTCGACCGGGAATCGGTTGAGATAGCTGAGCGAGGAATAGCCGGTGCCGAAATCGTCGACGGCCAGCTTGATGCCTAACTCCTTAAGGGCGTGCAGCTTCACGATGGTGGCGTCGGTGTCAGTCACCAGCACGCTCTCGGTTATCTCAAGTGTCAAACAGGCCGGCTCGAGCCCGGACTCTTCGAGAACCTTTGCCACGTCCTCCACCAGCATTGGGTTTTGAAGTTGCTTTACGGAAAGATTCACGCTCATGGTGAGGGGCGGCTGCGAGGGGAACAGGCCCTGGAGGAAGCAGGCATGGCGGCAGGCTTCGCCAAGCACCCATTCCCCGAGGCGTCCGATGAGCCCCGTTTCCTCTGCGACGGGGATGAAGTCCCCGGGAAGGATCATGCCCCGTTCGGGGTGGTGCCAGCGCACCAATGCCTCGAATCCGGCGACCCTTCTGGGGTTCAGGGTCATGATCGGTTGGTAGTAGAGCTCGAATTCGTTCCGCTCGATCGCCCGTTGTAGGGCTCCCTTGAGCTCGAGGCGTTTGACCACGTTGGCGTGCATCTCGGGCTGGAACAGGCAATAACGACCTTTGCCTTCCCGCTTCGCCATGTACATCGCAACGTCCGCGTTGCGTAGCAGTTCGTCTGCCGCTGAGGTCATCGCATCCTCGCCATCGACGACGGCGATGCCCATGCTGGCACCGATGAAAACCTCTTTGTCGTCCACATCGATCGCGTCCTGAAATGATGCAAAGATCCGGTCGGCGATCTCTGCCAGCTCCCGGTCCTGATCGGTGTCTTCCAGCAATATCGCGAACTCGTCGCCCCCGAAGCGAGCAACGGTGTCCATCGTTCGCACGCATTGCAGCAGTCGGGCACCCACATCGCGCAAGACCCCATCGCCGGCCGCATGACCGAGACTGTCGTTGATGACCTTGAATTCATCGAGGTCGATGAACAGCACCGCGATCCCGCCTGCGTCCCGCGTCATACGAGCAAGGGCGTGCTCCACACGGTCGGTGAAGAGTGCCCGGTTTGCGAGAAGAGTGACGGGGTCATGGAATGCTTGATGCCGCAGTTGTGACTCGAACGCCTTACGCTCTGACACATCGCGCGCGTTAAGAACGATGCCGCTCACGTTCTCTACGTTCATAAGGTTCGTGAGCAGGATCTCGAAGTTGAGCCATGTGCCGTTGGCGTGCCGAATGCGACATTCGATGGCCTCGGACGTCGGCTGCACGAGCTCCGGGCGCTCGATGATCGCGCTGAGTGCCAAGTCGACATCGTGTTGATGGATGTACTCGACGAAGTGTGCCCCTGCCATCTCTTCGACCTCGTAACCGAGGATGCGCTGCACCGAAGGACTGACGTACTTCACGGTCGTGTCGGGGTCGATGACGACGATGAGGTCGCTCGAGTGTTGCACCAATGAGCCGAAACGCCTCTCGCTCTCGCGCTGGTGCATCTCCTCGGACAGAATCGCGCTCTCGAGGGCCAGAGCCGCCTGCACGGTCAGGGTCTGGAGCGCCCACTGCATCTCCGGAGGGATGCGCTCGGCGGACGCAACGAACACGAGGCCTCGAAGCTGCCGACGCACGAACAGAGGAAAGATGAGGAGCTTCCGTTCGGGGTCGAGCCGCAGCGCAACGCGAAGATTGACCTCTTTGAGATCTACCTCGAGTAGACCCTTGGATCTCAGGGCGTCGGCATCGAGGAAAGTGAGTTCGGATGCGTGAAGGGGCCAGTTCTGGACCTCGGCACCGAGACGAGCTCGGGCTTGAAGCTCTCCGTTGTCGATGAGGACCGCAACCCGTACCTCCGCCTCGGCTACCAACGAGTGGAGAGAATCAATGGTTGCCTCAACGACCTCGTCTCGCCGGCTCGCGCTAACAAGATCGCGGGTCGCCTCTCGCATGGACCGCTCCCGAGCGGCGGCGCGTTCGCTGCCTTTCAGGAGACCCGACATTCGAAGGATCACAAGAGAAAACAAGGCAACCGAGGCGCCGATCAGCACCGGTTCGTCGATCTGATCACGGCGCACCATCTGGACGATCCGCACAGCCGAGGCCATCAGCGACGCGGCGGTAAGTAGACCGAGACGGCCCCAAGAAAGTTTGGAGCCCTGCTCCGGCATCGGGGTGTCGAGCTCGCGCATGGAGCTGTGCAGCGCGGCCGCTCCCCAGAGCAGGTAATAGGCGGCCCAGCCTGCGTCTAGGAAGCCGCCCTCGTTGTAACCACCCTGCAGCGTCAATAGCCCGAGAATCGCGTCCGTCGCGAGGAGCGCCACGACGCTCAAGACCAGCATGCGTAGCGCAGGGCGTCTCAGCCCCCCGTCGACGGCCAGGCGAATGGCTACCGCGAGCAGTAACACGTCCATCAACGGATAAGCGATGGAGACGATCTTCTCGAGGAGAGTCAGGGACGCGTCGTGAGCATAAGGCGCCATCAAGAACGTCCAGGCGACAACCGCAAGGCCGATGGTGAGGATGAGCGCGTCGACGAGACTAGCGCGGTTCCCCTGCGGACTTCGTCGCCTGATGATGATCAGGAGTCCCGCTATCAATGACGGGTAGACCGAAAGGTAGAAGATGTCACCAAGCGATGGAAATGGCACGTCCGCCCCGAACAAGGCGTTGTAGCCGTAGTAGAAGGCATCACCGGTAACAAAGAAGAGCTGCCCCAGGGCGAACAGCATCCACGGCAATTTGCTCGACGGCTTGTTCTTGCGGACCCCGACGATGATCGCGATCGATGACGATAGTCCGATGAGATTGAACAGCACACCGTTCCCGCTTACGGCAGGGACGGCGTAGTAGGCGCCAAGTGCCAGTAGTCCAAGTCCCAGGTACAGCCACGACGCGTTGCGAGAGATATAGCTCTTCATTTGCTGACCGTCTTCGCGAGCTCTGAGCCCTCCCACCAGCGGGCCATGGTGGACGCGGTCTGGAGGCGGAACTTGGTCGAGAGATCGGTCAGGACCGTGATCAGCCTGGTGATCTGCTCGTCATCGTTCGCCGCCGTCACCTGAATGCGGAAACCAACCTCCGCCTTGGGGACAAGGGGATAGGCGGCGATCGTCGTGTAGATGCCCCGGTCGAACAAGAATCGACCGACCTCGTCGATGTCCTTGTGGTCCGCAAGGGGGATCTCGATGATCGGAAGTCCAGATTTGTTGGGCGTCGAGATCTCGAGTGCACGCAGCGCCTCGAGTACCCGGCCCGTCTTCCGGTGGAGGTCGGCGCGGATGGCGTCACCGCGTCGGTCGTTGACATCGAAGCCAGCCAGCACGGTTGCAAGTGAAGCTATGGGAGACGGGCCCGAGTACAGATACGGTGGTGCCGCCACCTTCATCATGCTCTTGAGCCGGGTTGGGCAGGCGATAAACGCCAGCAGCGACGAGTACGATTTTGAGAAACCACCCACGAGGATGACGTTGTCGTAATCTTCGCCGCAGTACTTGACGATCGAATTGCCGCGCATGCCGTACGGGGATGATTCGTCGTCGCTACGCTCGCCGATGACGCCGAAGCCGTGGGCGTCGTCGATATAAAGTAGCGCGTCGTATTCGCGCGCCAGGCGAGCGAATTTAGGGATATCGGGTGCGTTGCCGGTCATTGAGTTAACCCCATCCATAAGGATGAGCCGAGGACTGCCCTTGTCGGCGCGAAGGAGTTCCTCGAGGTTCTGGGGGTCGTCGTGGCGGAACCGTTTGATGCTGGCTCCGTGGTGTCGAGCGAACTGGGCTCCGTCATAGACGGTCTTGTGGGCCCGACCGTCGAGAAAGATGGTTCCCGAGCCCGCGAGCAACGAGATCACCGACATGTGGATGTGCGTGATCGTCGGAAGCACCAATGTGTCCTCGCACCCCAGCAGGTTCGTCAACCGATCTTCGATCTCTTCGTAGAGGACGGGGCTCCCTAAGAGGCGGGACCAGCTCGGATGCGTGCCCCATTGATCGATCTTCTCGGGTATGGAGGCGATGATCTCCGCATCGAGGTCGAATCCGAGGTAGTTGCACGAGGCGAAATCGGCGAGCCACTGACCGTCGATCGAGACCATTCGCCCGTCGATTTCGTCGATGACTGCGTCGAGCATGGGGTGCGATTCGCTCAGGCGCGCCAGATCACCGCAGGTTTCGAGCCAACGGTCTAGCCATGTGCGAGGTGCGCGAGGAGCCCCATCAACTTGCGAACGAGCTGAACTAATGGCCCCCAATGCTTTTCTTGCCATAAAGCACCTTCGGCACAAAGGAAGGTCCTGTTGAGTTGTGGCGGGGAACACCGATATCAAATGACTCGATTCGGCCAAGCCGGCCGCTCAATGGTTGTGCGTGCCTGCTCAGTCGGTCGTCAGCCCGAAGAATGGCGCTTCGATCTCGACCGGGACGAATCGGGCCTCATCCGAGCCGGGCTCGTAGACCATTACCTTGGCATCTCCTGCATTGAAGAAGATCCAATCCCCCGATGAGGACCAGGCGATGGATCCGTACGCTTCATCGAGTCTCGATCCTTCGATCACGCTGGCCGTTCCTTGCCCGACCTCGATCAACGCGAGCTGGGTTTCCCCGGTTGCATCGTTGACCGCGGGAACCGCCAGGAACGATCCGTCCGGAGAGAAGGCGCCGTTATAGGTTTCCACGAAGGAGAATCCTTCTCCCGGCGAAACCTCCGAACTCTCTCCTGTCATGGCGTCCGTGATTTTGAGCTTCTTGCACCCCTCTTCACACCAGGCGATGTGCCTGTCGTGGGTGGCGGCCGGGAACGGGCCGGGAAGGCGCATGAGCACCTTTCGCTCGAAAGGGTCCCAGATCTCAAGCCCATCCTTGCCCTGAAACACCAACGCCCCATCCAGCGCTCCGACCAGGGACGACCAGCGCCCGACCGGTAGAGGTGTTTCAGCAACGGTGACTTCCCCCTCAGTGGTCACTTCCTTGACGGCTTTTAGAGCTCGAACGGTGCCCGGGCTCTCAGGGTCCAAGATCGCAAGCCACACGCGACCGTCGGTCGCAGATGGCACCAGATACCAGGACTCCCCGATGTTTTCCGGCGGCTCCTCGAGACTGAGATCCAGCGCGAAGGCCGCGGTGTCCGAACCCGTGCTCTGACTTGTGCCTCCACGGAACACGAGTTTCGTGCCGGTGCGAACTATGCGGAACTGAGAATCCCCAAGGGCGAGCTCCGGAAGTGGAAAGTGGCTAGACGTGCCGGCGTCAAGATCGATCACCGTGAGGCTGCACTCGCCGATGTTTCCACAGAGATTCTCAAGATAGAGTGTGCCGCTCAACTCGGTCGGTTGCGTGTCGCCTTCACTCGCAGGACCGCCTCGATCGATCTCCAGCAGGCGGCTGAGGTAGTCGCCCTGAGCCATCGTCCATATGGCCCCGGTCAGGATCACCAAGAGCGTTGCTGCGACTACTCGTCTTGTGAGTCTCTGCCGCCTTGCGCGTTCCCACATCGCTTCCACGTCCGGTTGTGCGGAAGGCCGCGGTGCAGCGGCTTGTACGTGCGCTCGAAACTTATCGACCATCAGGAGCCTCCCTAAGATGGGACAGACCGGAGTCAGATCGCAGGCGTTCCACGGCGCGAACGGCCAGTGACTTCGCGGTGGATAAGGGGATGTCCATGTGGTCCGCGACGTCGGAGAAGGGCAAGTCGAGGTAGTAGTGCAGGATCAGAACCGTCCGCTGCCGTCGAGAAAGCTTCGCTATCGCTTCACGAAGGGACACGCTCTCGGAGAGATCCTGGTCGGAGCTCGAGTCCCTCAGCGACTCGAGACGAGCGCGGGCTCGGCGTTCGGCGAGCTTCCGGCGAAAGTATGAGTTCGCTAGATTGATGGCCACTCGGCTGACCCATGCAGTCGGATTATCCTTCTCCCGGACCCTTCTCCAGTCCCTGCAGACCCTCGTCAGAGTCTCTTGAGCCAGCTCCTCGGCCACAGCTCGATCGCCGCAATAGAGACCCAGGACTCCCACGAGGCGAGGATGCTCACTCCTACAGAACGCCACCAGATCCGGGGGTGCGGGCACGCGGGCTCCTTGCCGATCCTTTAGCCGTATGACGTTCGGGCATCCCCTAACGGCCGCATCGCCCCGAAAGAATCTTGGAGGTGGGGGCAGGACGTCAAGTTTGGGCGCCGCCTGGTGGCGGGAGCTGCCGCACGGGCGACGAGGGATTGACCACGAATTGACTCGCGAGCCTCGGCGCACGAGGGTGAGCCAATGAGATGAACATGCCACATGGATCGCCGTAGGTAGAGGGGGAGTAATGGCAAAGAGGGCGCTGGTGGGTCTGGCAGTAGCGGCGTTGGTTGTCTTTCTCGTTGTGTTACTCGTCAACCAAGATCAAAGCGAGAAGGTAACCACAGAGTCTGAGTTGGGCGAAGAAACAGGACGCGCAAAGGGTCTTGAGGAGGAGATCGAAGAGCACGAGGAAGCGACCCTCGAGCGAGTCGAGGCGGCCGAGGAAGCGGCCGCCAAGGGCATCCTCGGCCAGACGGGGCCGATCCGCACCAACGCTGCACCAGGCTGGCAGGGAGAGTCGCTGTTCAATCCCCGGACAGATGATTGGGAGCCGGCCATAGCAACGGATCCCAGCGGTCCGTACGTGTATATCCTCACCACGCGCTATGGGGGGCCGAAGGCGTGCAAGAACAACTGCCCCTCCCCGAACATCATCCTCGAGATCTCACGAGACAACGGGCGAACGTGGACCGATGGCAGATTCCTGTGCGTCTGCCGCCGTTTCAAGGGCCAGTTCGACCCAGAGATAGAGGTAACGGCTCAAGGCGTCGTCTACGCCGCGTGGATGAATGACTTCAACGTCTACTTCGCGAAGTCGAAGGATCACGGAAGGACATGGAGCGAGGAAGTACCGGTCTATGGACAGGTCGCATGGACGGATAAGCCGATATTAGCCACCAGTAAGTCTGGGAAAGACGTCTACATCGCCTTCAACAAGAGTGACAGCTACATCGCCCAGTCGCACGACTTCGGGAACAGCTGGGCCAAGCCGGTGAGGACTAACGACGACGACCGCTACTACTTCGCAGGTGGAGGCTTTGTTGCTTCGGACGGCACGGTGACGTTCGCCGAGACCAGCTATGAACAATCCGCCACTGGCCCGGTCAAGGCGGTCTCGATCTATTCGATGGATAAAGGTGCGACCTGGCACCAGCGCGTCGTCGATACCGTTGCGGAACAACCCCCCTGTCTGACGGGGGGCTGCGAACCAGACTTCTATGGACCTCAGGCAGCATTAGCGGGGTCCGCCGGTGGGAACCTTGTCATCTTCTACAACGGAGCTTCTACTCCACGGGGTCCCCAGCGGATGTATGCACGGCGATCATCCAACGGCGGACGTTCGTGGACGGCCCGTACGGCACTCTCACCCAAGGATGCGAATGCTGCGTTTCCGGCGGCGGTCGGTCGGGGAGGGTCTGACGTTCGTATGTGGTACATGGACGATCGCGAGCAACACGACGATGCGTGGAACGTCTGGTACCGAAGGTCACGCGATGGCGGAGTCACCTGGAGCGGGGGAGTGCGAATCTCCGATGCGGTCTCAGGGGCTGCCTACAAATCCCCGAAGGGATTCCTCGAACCCTACGGAGATTATGGGGAGGTAGCGATAGATTCTGCGGGACAGACCCAGGCCGTATGGGGCGAGGGCTTCAGTTGGACTGGCCCCGGTGGGACGTGGCACAATCGAACTCTTCCCTGACTAAGGATCCTCAGGTCCTCCATGTGACGCATGGTTGTCGCGCTGAATCATTGTTCTGAGTCGTTCGAGCCCATCGAGGATGAAATCGAGACCGAACTCGAACTCTTGGGTGTAGTCGTACCCACCTGAGGTTGCGAACTCAGTAACAACCTCTGCCAGGTAGGGAAACTCCGTGGCCCTCTCGCCCACGGTGGTCGCAGCCATCTCGGCGGACTCATCCGGCGTTTCAAACGGCAGGGTCTTCTCCTGCAGTGCGAACCCGTAGGTGTAGCTGTCGAGCAAGTTGTACGCGTGCACTGCCTCCCTGAATGGGAATCCGGCTTCCCTCAAACACCCCATCGTTGCGTTGTGATGCTCGGCGCTCGCGGCGCCGGGATGGATGCGAGTCTCCATGAGGCCGTTCGCCCAAGGGTGGTGACGAAGGGCTTCTCGCGCGGAGACGCCGCGTTTGCGCAGTTCGTCCTTCCAGTCCGTCCCGATGGCAGGGGGATACATCTCTCCAAACACGATGTCGACCATCGCGTCGAGAAGCATCTCCTTGTTCGCGAGGTGCCTATAGAGGGACATCGGCGCCGTGCCTAGTTCAGACGCGAGCTTGCGCATGCTGAGGCCCTCGATCCCATCCGCGTCGGCAAGAGCGACCGCGACGAGCGCGATGCGCTCACGGCTGAGCGGCTCGTTTTCGGGAGTCTGGACTTCGCTTCTCACCCAACCAACCTCACCCTCGCGGGCCTGGAGCTTGATTTCCTGGTTTGCGTAGGCGATCGCCCTTGACGGGCGTACATCGTACGCATAGGTTAACACAGTACTGCGTACGGTGTACGCATGGCCGACTCTACGAGGAGAGGCGAGTGACGGAAGAGGCACTCCCCGCCGCAACTGACAACGCGCCGACGGGGGAGGGATGCGGATGACTCCAACCTGAAACCTCCTCGAAGGCTCCATTCCGCGCACGCTGAGCCCTATCGGAACGACCGAAAGGAAAATCTGTTGGACACTCAAAAAGCTGCAAGGCTCTTCGGCTGGCTTTTTATAGCCACCTTCATCACGTCGATCCCGGCGCGACTGCTTTTCGTGAATGGCCTCGGGGCCAGCTGGAACGACATGCGTTTCATCCCCGGCGAAGTCTCCGAGACGAGCCTCTACATCGGTGCGATTCTCGAGTTCGGCCTCATCATCATGAACATCGCAACCGCGGTCGTGCTCTACCCGATCGTCCGCCGGCTGAGCGAGCGCCTCGCGCTCGGGTACGTCGCCGCGCGCATCATGGAGTCCGCCTTCATCTTGGTCGGCCTGCTGAGCATCATCTCGGTCGTGAGCGTGAATGACGCTCTGGCCGGAGCCTCCGGAGCCGAGGCCGCCTCCCTCACCGCTCAGGGCGGGATTCTCGTATCCATCTACGACTGGGCCTTCCTGTTCGGTCCCGGCCTCGTTGTCGGTTTCGGGAACGGGTTGATCTTGGGCTACCTGATGTATCGCTCGGGTCTTGTACCTCGCCGCATGGCTATGTTTGGGCTGATCGGCGGACCGATGTTGATCCTCTCGTTCGGGCTCATCCTGTTCGGGGTCTACGAGAACGGGTCTGGGCCCGCCGCCCTCATGGCGTTGCCGGAGATCGTTTGGGAAGCATCGCTGGGCATCTACGCGGCATGGAAAGGATTCTTGCCGAGCCCGATCACGAGGACGGTGGATCTCCGGGATGAGTCGGCAAAACCAAGTATGGCCAAAGCCTGAGCATCCACGGCGGCGGCTTCGTCGTCGTATACCGGGCCGGGGAGGGCGTCCCATTTTGGCGAGACGCCCTCCTCGTTCTCCGGTTACTGCACTGAACCGGGAAGGAGGCACGTTCGATGCGGGTCATGATGATGATCAAGGGAGACCGAGAGCCCGGCCACTTGCCGAGCGAGGACCTTATGGCCGCGATGGGCAAGTACAACGAGGAGTTGTCGAGTGCCGGAGTGCTTGTAGATCTCGCCGCGTTGCATTGGAGTGCCGAGGGCGTGCGGGTCAAGTTCTTCGCGGGCGAGCGCACGGTGACCGAGGGCCCCTTTGGTGAGGCCAAGGGGATCGTCGCCGGCTACTGGATCCTGCAGGTGAAGTCGATGGACGAGGCCATCGAATGGGCCAAGCGGCTCCCGTTCGAGGCCGGCGGTGAGCCCGAGGCCGAAGGGGAGATAGAGATCCGGCGGGTCTTCGAGATGGAAGAGCTCGGCTAGGCCCTGCTGGCGAGGTTGTCGTCGAGGTCGACCTCACCGACGACGACGGCATGCCGCGCTGTGCGCGCCTGAGAAAACCGGCGCTGCGCATCGTCTAACTAGAAGCCCTCGGGGCACCAGGGCATCCGCTCGGTGCGGAACATCCCGTCGGCCCGCCAGGCTCCGTCCGGCTTCAGCTCCTCGACCAGTCCCGCGCGTTTCAGTTCCCCGAACGTGTTCGCCCCGAGGTAGACCGCGCCGAGCTCGGCCGGCGCCATCCTGAGGTCGGCCGCCTCCTCCGAACGCTCGACGGTTGGGGAGTCGCCGCCGGTGTCGAGTCTCCAGCGGCCGCTGTTCCACGGACATAGGTCGTCTTCCAATTCCAGAACGAGGGAGTCGGCCTCGGCGTAGGTCCGGCCCTCGAGCGTCGCCTCGAGGTCAACGACGCGCAACCACACGGCGTCCTTGACACCCATGCGAAGGCGACGCGATTCGGCGACCAGGTGCTTGAGTGGGTGGTCGAGTGGGAGGTAGGCCTTGATCGTTTTGATGAGATCGATCCCGAGCAGGAACCGCCACACCTGCGCGGATGCTTCGGGCGTGGTCGCGACCTCCTCGATCACCTCGAGCCAGCCCTCACTGAACCCGTCCAGGTTCCATTCGGAGTGCACCTTGTAAGCCGCGTATGCCTCCGCGCGATCCTCGAGCTCCAGAACGACGTAGAGCGCCGGCGGGTCCTTCTTCTCGTCGTGGTCCGGGAACGTGTTGGACTCCCACCAGTCGGCGGTGCGCGTGATCATCCCTGGGACGTTGCCGCGCGCGGTCGTACACCTCGGCCATGATGCTCGCCGCGTCCTGTCGCGGCAAGAGACGCGTACGGCCTCGGGGCGCGAGGGATGTCTTGAAGGCTGCCCGATCCCGTTCGAGCTCGATGGTTATCTCCGGCACCGCCAAGCCGTATCCGTAGCGGCCGTAGATGCTTCCTTCGGATGCCCACAGGATCGCAACGGGCTCGCCCCAGTCGCGTACGTCCCGCAGCTGTTGCTGCATCATCGATCGGAGGATTCCCCTACGTCGATGCGTGGGAAGGACGCCGGTCATCGTCACGCCGGCGGCGGGGAGTTGTCCGCCCGGCACGGTGACGTCGAACTCGAACGCGCCTGTGACGCCGACCATCTCGCCGCCGTCGAATGCCGCGAGGGTGCGCTCGAGGGGGAGGATCTTCGCCAGCTTCTGTGCACGGTCCTCCGTCGAAGACTCTCCGAAGCAATCCGAAATGGTCTCGAAGAACCGCTTGTGCCCTTCCGCGACCGGGGGTCGGATCTCGATTGTCATCGGTCGACTATGCCGCTCGGGGACGGTAGGGGAGGAGGTAGATCAGCGATCGGTTAAAGCTTAGGGCCGGCGGGATCGACGGAGAGTCCGTCACCATGACGGTGGACGATCTTCCACTCGCCGTCCTCTCTGCGGAAAACGTGCGTGACGCGTAAGGTGTTTGGGGTGACTGGGCCACCATTCCGCGAGGCCGAGGAGTGTTCGTAGCCCACCGTGTACGCGAGGTCCCCGCTCGCTCCGGCTGCGATCAGGTCGAAGCGATACTCGGTGCAGTTCGAGAACACGGAGGCGAGCCACCGGAAGGTCTTGGAGAGGTCATCCCAACCGCTCTCGACCATCCCGGCCGCGCCGAGGAGACTCACGGGGTCATTCCGGGACCACATCTCCATACGCGGTTCGGGGTCGCCATTGTGGATCGCTTCTTCGGCGTGCAGAAGTCGCGGCAGGGTCTCGGAAAGGAAGTCATCGAGTTCGCTCATTCAAGCCTCCCAAGAGGAATGTGCAGCCAGCGGTTCGGATTTAGATGTCCAAAAGCCAACGCTCAGGAGTCTAGGCGCTCCTACTCGTGGCAACTAGGGACTGAGTTTCAGGCCATGCCCGTACCGTCACTCCCTGACTGGCGGGGGCGGTACTTTCGGCCTAGTGGACCCCGACTTCCTAGCTGCTCGCAGAGACTCCTTCTTATCCGTCACGCCCGACTACGAGCGAACGCGTCCTGGATATCCGATAGAGGCGATCCACTGGGCCCTTGGGACCGAGCCGAGGACCGTGGTCGATCTTGGGTGCGGACCGGGCAAACTCACGTCTCAGCTTGCCCACCTGGGCCATCGGGTTGTGGGTTTGGATCCCTCGCTAAGCATGCTTCAAGGAATGAGATCCAAGGGCTTGCCGGCGGTCGCCGCCACGGCGGAGGCGATCCCCTTGAGATCGGAGTGCGCTGAGGTGGTCACTGCCGCACAGGCTTTCCACTGGTTCGACGCCGGAGAAGCGGTTCCAGAGATGCGTCGCGTGGTTCGTCGGGACGGGCGGGTGGTCTTGGTGTGGAATTTCCGCGACGAGGCCGTCGAATGGGTACGGCAACTCTCATCGATCATCGGGAGTGAAGACGCGATGTTGGCCACAATCGGGGGCCAGGACGAGTTCGAAAGGGAGATCAGCTCACGGCTCAGCGAAGGAGGACTCTTCGGATCGGTCGAACACGAGGTTTTCCGGCATGACCAGCGGATAGATGTAGAGGGCCTCGTGGGGTTGGTGCGCTCGAGGAGCTACGTCGCGATCCTTCCCGATCCAGAGAAAGAGGAGTTGGCGGCCAGGGTGCGCAGGTTGTGTTCGGAACATCCGGCGCTCGTAGATCGGCCAACCTTCGACATGCCCTATAGGACACGCGTGTTTCGTGCGTCGCCTCTGTAGATACCAAACGGCACGATCCAACCCATACATCTGTGGCTTTCGGACGAATCAACTATGTGTTCAATAAACTTTCGATCCCGATAGTCGCCTTGCTCTTCGCGGCCTGCGCCGTCCCCAGTGGGGGAACAAGCCCGCAGGCTCAGGACAAGAGCCCTTCCGGAACGGCCGCGGTCACCGTCAAAGGGATCGCTTTCGGTCCAAAGGTCATAGAGGCGCAGGCCGGTGAACGCATCATCTGGACGAACGAAGACGATGTTCTTCACTCGGTCACTTCCGGCCTCCCGCAGAAGCAGGGGATCCCCGGAGTGTCCGAGGGGAAACCGAGTCGTCCCGACGGCGCCTTCGACGCCGATCTCGATGGCGCGGGGTCCACGTTCGAAACCACTATCGATGAACCAGGCACCTATCCCTACTTCTGCGAGGTCCATTCGGGCATGCAAGGCGAGGTCCGCGTAACTAGCCCGAAATAACCACGGTTCGCGCCATCCGTATCGCGCTTCCGCTGCGAATACGTATCAGGTTGGCAGCCACCACTCAACGCAAGACAACAGGAAAAGTGAGGAGATCCATGCGATCAAGAAAGATATCTATGCGAATGGTGGGAGCGGCGCTTGCGCTCGCTCTGTTCGGTGCAGCATGTGGCCAGTCGGACTCCGGCGACGCGCTGGAGCCCGCCCAAGGCGACGAGGCGTCCGAAGGGATGACTTCCTCCGGGGACTCTGCGATGGAGCCCAGCGTCGAGACGGGCGCAGCGACTCTTACGCGAGACCTGACGAGTCTCCTGGACAGTCACGTCTTCCTTGCGGGGATCGCGGTCGAGCAGGCCGTCCTGACAAAGAGCTCGACGTCCCCTCAGTTCAAAGCAGCCGCTGGTGCGTTGGATTCCAACTCGAAGGATCTTGCAGCAGCAATCGGCTCGGTCTATGGCGACGAGGCCGAGAACCAGTTCCTGAAGCTGTGGCGAGCCCACATCGGGATGTTCGTCGACTACACCGTCGGCGGGATCACGGACGACACGGCCATGCAGGAGAAGGCCGTCGAGGAGCTCGATCGGTATCGCAAGGACTTCGGAGCGTTCATCGAGGAAGCAACTGGCGGAGAGCTCAAGTCCGCGGACACTGAAGCCGCCCTTCAGATGCACGTCAGCAGTCTCGTCGCTGCGGTCGACGCGGTGATCGCCGGCGATGCCGGCGTCTTCGACAAGCTGTACGCCGCCGCGCACGAGCACATGCCGATGACGGCGAGTGCTCTTGCAGGAGCGATCGTTGCTCAGATGCCAGACGAGTTCGATGGTGCGGTGGACGATCCTGCGTCGCAGCTACAGCAAGGACTCACCGATCTCCTGGATGGCCACGTGTTCCTCGCCGGGATCGCAGTGGAGCAGGGCGTACTGCATGGTTTGGACTCAGCTCAGTTCAAAGCAGCTGCGGGAACGCTCGACACGAACTCGGTGGACCTCTCCAAGGCCGTCGCTTCCGTGTACGGCGAGGAGGCCGGGAAGCAATTCCTCAAACTGTGGCGAGCGCACATCGGGATGTTCGTGGAGTACACGACCGGCGCCGCGACCGGCGACGAGAAGGTGCAGCGGAAGGCTCAGATGGAGCTCGACCGTTACCGGAAGGACTTCGGCGCCTTCATCGAGAAGGCGACCGGTGGCGAGCTGAAATCGGCCGACACCGAGGCTGCACTCCAGATGCATGTAAAGAGCCTGATCGCAGCCATCGACGCAGTCGTGGCGGGCGACGCAGGGGCATTCGACCTCCTGTATGAGGCCGCCAACGGGCACATGCCGGGAACCGCGACCGCCTTGTCGGGCGCGATCGTCAGACAGAGTCCCGAGGAGTTCTCGAAGTAGTCACGAAAGGGAATCCCGCATGCAGCGCAGAGAGAGCACCCATCCCCCGGGTGCTCTCTCTTTGCATCCCACGGACCCAGGCGGCGCTAGCATCTCGGCCGTGAGGGACGATTCGGACGACGATCTCGTCGAGCGGTTGTTGGCTCGCGACGAGCGAGCACTGCAGGACGTGATCGAGACCCACGGCGCCGCCGTCTACGGGATGGCACGGCGCATCCTGGGCGATTCAGCGCTCGCGGACGAGGTCGCGCAGGACACATTCATGGCCGTTTGGAGGCGGCCTGGAGCCTTCGACTCCTCCAGGGGGACCCTCCGAGGGTTCGTCCTCGGCGTTGCCCACAACAAGGCTGTAGACCTGGTGAGGAAAGAGCAGAGGCTGAGTCGGGCGAAAGATGCGCTGATACATGAGGCTGGAAGCCAATCCGAGAGTCCCGCGCACGACGAATCAATAGCGAGGAGGGACGAGATGACAACCGCTCTCGCCCATCTGTCCAGCGTCCAGAAGGAGGCGCTCGTCCTGGCCTATTTCGGCGGCCGAACCTATCGGGAAGTCGCTGAAGAACTGGGGATCCCCGAGGGGACGGCGAAGACGAGGTTGAGGGATGGCCTCGCGAACCTGAAACGGTATCTAGAGCGGAACAGGGAGACGAGGTGAAGGACCGAACCCACGAGGACTTGAAGTCCAATATCGCTCCTTACGTCCTCGGAGCCCTTCCGTCCGATGAGATCCAGGTGATGCGCGCCCACCTCACGTCCTGCGACGAATGCAGGGCGGAAGTCGATGAGCTGTCGAAGACGGCCGAATCGCTCGCTCTAAGCGTGCAACCGGTCGACCCGCCCGCCGGTTTCACCCAAAAGGTCCTGGACCGCGTCGCCGAGGAACGAGCCGAAGCGGCCACGCCCAGCCCAGCCGTCAGAAGCAGGAGGCCGTTGCTGGCTTTCTTGGCCGCGGGCCTGGCGGTTCTGGCGGTCGTCCTTGGGGCGATCGCCCTCGACGCTCGAGGGGACGCAGAGGCGAACCAGAGGATCGCCACCGCATTGCTCGAGGGCTCTGAGGGGATGGAGATGCGAGGAGAGGCCGGCGTGGAGGCCAAGGTCGTCCCCGGCCAGGATGGAGCCGTTTTCGTCGCCACCGGGCTGGACGATCTTCCGGACGACCGTACCTACCAGTTGTGGTTCCTGAAGGATGGAACCATGGTGAGCGCCGGAGTGTTCGACGTCTCGGATGGTGTAGCCGTCCTGCGCACTCCGCGTTCCCCCGATGGGTTCGATGCCGCCGCGGTCACCGTTGAGCCAAGCGGAGGCTCACGGCAACCGACGACAGATCCGGTGATCGACTCCGCCTAACCTCAAGGCTGGGGGGCCGGAGGTTTCCTGCTCAATCGTGCCGGGCAGCTTGCCTTGCCTTGCCTGCAACAGGAACAAGATCGGGGAAGGCTCGAGAGTCCTTGCCACGGGCTTACAAGAGCGCGTCAATATCAGACGACTAAATCGAGGCATCGTGGTTGTTCTGGTTAGGGGGAACTTCTGATGAAACGATGTGTACGCACTTCGATCGTCTCTGCGATCTCTTTGGTTGTATTCGCCGCGCCGGCATCGGCTGGGATCGATACGACGACGACCGGGCACGTGTGTGGGAACGAGCCATGTCATGTCGAGACGTTCTCGGGCGGTTACTTCTTCACCGGAAAGACGCGACCCTCGCAACGAGGACAGAAGGTCTGGTTCTCCTACAAGAGGGCCGGCACTCATAATTGGCATCAGTTTGGGGAACAGGACCCGCAAGGAAGTCGAAAGGTCTTCATCTCGCTCGATGGGACGCGATCCTTCGATCGGATAACGCGAGACAACCGCTGGCGTGAGCATTTCGACATCAACGGCTTCACCGGCTTCCCTCATCGACGCTGGGTCCTGCGAGCGGTGTTTCCGCGGCAGGACGGATATTCCAGGTCGGTGGAATGGGTGAACGTCAGGGCCGCCTACGGAGACTAGGTAGCGCTCGACCACCGTCTGCGCGCGGGGAGGGTTACATCCCCGTAGCCGTTGCAGCGCGCCTCGGTGGCCTTCAGCTCGAAAAGGATGTAGCGCTCGGCCGGGTCATAGCTGGCGTCCCGCGAAACCGTCGCCCGCACCCCGGCATCGCCCTCGAGCTCGGCCCTTGCCGCTGACGAAGAACTCTCCTCCAGAGCCCTCTGTGTCGGGGACCCCGTTGTGGAGTGCGAACCAGCCGCGCTCCCGTAGGTCTCGTCCCTTCGGTGATGTGGGCTCCATGAACACGAACAATCCACCGGCCGCAATTATCGGCGTGACCGGGTGGACACGCGGCGCTCCGCTCTTCCGCACGGTCGCAAGGTAGGCAGGGGGCGATCCCAAGAGGCTGGCTCCGAAGGCCGCCAACTCCGGCTCGACACGCGCGAACTCTCCCCAGGTAATCATCGCGTTGAGACTAGTTGAAGTCCTTTGGTCTGTTGCAGCGCAATGCGGGGACCCTACGCGCTCAGGACAGAGAGGATGTTCCCGGCCGGGTCCTTGAACCAGGCGATGCTCGGGCCCTCACCGCGGGCGATCCCCTTATCGTCCTGATCGAAGCCCTCGTATCTCTCGAACCTGACTCCTCGAGCGGAGAGCTCGTCGACCGCCTTGTCGATGTCGTCGACATTGAAGTTCAGGATCGTGAACGTCGCCGGCTCGTGGTTCTCCTTGGGGTACGCCATGACCGTGGCGCCGCCCCCGAGCTTTATCCCCAACAACCCGTTCATCTCCGACACCTCGAGGCCGAGGGTCGATCCATAGAACTCCTTGGCTCGCTCGATGTCGTTCGTCGAGAAGCCGCTGAACGCCTCCGCATTCTTGAACATCCGGACACCTCCATGTACGAGTGCGCGACCATCCCGGTCGCGCTCCATGCTCCGCCCTTGGTGGCGGGCTTAAGAGATAAGACCCAGGTACCTCCCGAAACTCATCGGTAGGGCGCGGGTGTCATAGGCATCGCACCCCGGCCTCTTCTTGACTTGCCATCCTCTATCGCTGCTCTCGCTCTATCACTAAGTGTCACTGGGATTCCGGCGGGCTCCAAGCCGGATACGGAAGCAGCTTGGTCCGGGGCTCCCAGGCTCTGCCTTGGGTTGACTTGGAAGGTACTGCCAACAACGATTTGTCTTCGAGGTCGGACTCGCCCCAATTTCCGGCGATTGCTAAAGTGATGGACGCCCATCCGGCAGTTCGCCCGCTTGGTTGGGAGGTCTGATTAGGCCAGCTCGCAAGAAACGGGAACGGGGCACACACGTTTCCTTTGGGGGAGGGATCGAAATGCGCAGGATAGTTGTCGTATTCATCGCGGTGATCGTGGGTTTCGCTTTGGCGGCGCCCGCCGTCGGGCAGTCGGCCGTTGGCGGTATAGACGGGTCTGATGACAGGGTGTCGGGGCAGCACTATGTCAGGCATGACGGAGGCACCGACCAGGGCATCCAGCACTGCAACAACACGGCGACCAGCCCGGCTCCCGACGACAATCCCGATGACGGTGATGCCGACTCCAACGACGGTGGGAGCCGCAGGCAGGGGAACGAACCGTTCAGCATCATCGATCCCACCGACCCTGACACAGTCGTCGCTGGGTGGAACGATTATTGCCTCAGCGACCTCGGCGCGGGTTGGCAGGGCTTCGCCTTCTCCCGCGACTCTGGTGAAACCTGGATCGACTCCATGGTGCCGGGCTACCCACAGGACACATCTGCCGAAGGTATGAGCTCTCCCTTGTTCGGTAACCACACCGACGCCGGCGACCCGATAGCTGCTTTCGATAGCGACGGCCGCCTCTACGTCGGCGGCATCGCTTTCAACCGAGTGGGGCCGATCAACGGCGACGTTTACGTTGCCAGCTACGGAGCGCAGGATCAGCCGAATGGATACCCGGTCGATTACCTCCGCACCCGCATCGTTGGGCGAGGCACCCCGTCGCGGAACTTCCAGGGAGTTTTCCAGGACAAGCCGATGCTCGAGGTCGACCGCACCGGCGGTTCACACGATGGGAACGTCTACGTCTGCTGGTCGCGCTTCACAGGACTCGGCCAGAACAGCATCTACTTCTCGCGCTCAACCGACACGGGCAGAACTTTCTCGGCCCCCAAGAAGCTGACTACACCTGGCATGGGGTCGGTGCAAGGGTGTGACATCGCCGTCGAAGTGGACGGAGATGTATATGTGACCTTCCGCACGTTCTCGGATGCAAGCAACCCGCGGAGCGGCCTGGGCTTCGCCCGTTCGACCAACGGAGGTGTGAGCTTCAGCAACGCGGCCGTCATCCGCAACATCACCGAGTACTTCCCGGCAGACAGTGGTGCCCGAGACTGTGGCGATGGGCCGCTTCATTGCCCGTCTGACTTCGTTTTCCACCGCGTGCCGCTCGAGCCTCGTGCCACCGCCGATCAAAGCGGCGAACTTCCTGGCGTCTATCTCATCTATAACGAGATCAGGCCCGGCAGCACCCAACCCAGCCAGACAAGCTACCGATCTGCGGGTCCGGGTTTGGTTGGCCAGTCCTTGGTATACGTCGTCCGTTCGCTGAACAATGGACAAAGTTGGTCTCAGCCGACCGCAGTGGGGCCGGCCCCTGCTGGACATCAGTTCTTCCCTGACATCGATGCTTTCCGAGGTGAGGTGGGAGCCGTATGGCAGGACAGCCGCGTGGACCCCGCATACTCGGTGCAGCGACCGATCGGCAACGTGTACGACGGTCAAGGTCGGGCGGTGTCGTCGGGCCGGAACGTGGTGAATTCCTTCTTCGCACACTCGACCAATGGCACGACCTGGTCGGCAACGACGAAGGTGTCAAGCCAAGCGCACCAATCCCAGTACGAGATGTTCAGCAGTCGTGACATCCCGTTCCATGGGGACTACAACTGGATATCACTCGCCAACACCGACCCTACGAACCCAGCAAGCCCGCTGCTCGCCTACATGAGCTGGACAGACAATCGAGACGTCGTCGCGGGTGTGGATCCCCGTGAAACCGAAGCGGAGGATGGTTTCGTCGATGGGTTCGATGTCGCTCAGTGCCGGATCGACCTAGGGCCGCCGGCTCCTGGCGATGTGTCGGATGGACCGCTGGCCCGAAGGGATGCGCCCTACACCGGGGACAACTGCGGGAATCAAGGAGGCCTCGACCAGAACATCTACGGGAGTTCGTTACTGCTTCCGTAGCATCTTAGCGTTGCGGGACGCCCCGGATTAGCTTCCGGGGCGTTCGCGCGTTAACAACTCGGGTTTGGGGGGAGCCCCGCTGAGGCACCCATGGCGAAACCAAGCGGGGGCCCCGGAAGCGGCGACTAAGCTCACGAACATGACTAGAGAGCTGTCGGCGAGCAAGGTTGTCGGGGAGTGAGCCCGATGGAGCCGGTCCTCCTCCCGGCCAATCAGCTCCACCGTTTCTACCGGGGCGGGGAGCGCATCGCCGCCCTCCGCTCGTCGGGTAGTACGGATCCGGTACGCGCCCGAGGAGTGGATCGCTTCGATGGTGTCGCCCTTCGGGGAATCCGGTGTTGGGCTCTCGACTCTCCCCGACGGAAGCCTCCTGCGGGATGCGGTCGCCGCCGATCCCCACGGCTTTCTCGGCGAGGAGCACGTGGCCCGATTCGGGGCGGACGTGGCGGTCCTGATCAAGCTTCTGGACGCCGGGGAGCGACTGCCCGTGCACCTCCACCCAGACGATGATTTCGCGCGCGCCCATCTCGGTTCCGTCTTCGGCAAGACCGAGGCGTGGATCATCCTGGAGGCCTCGGAGCACGCTGCGGTGCAGGTGGGATTCAAGGAGGAGGTCGACATCGACACGGTTGCCGACTGGGTTGCGCGCCAAGATGCGGACGCGATGCTCTCCTCACTGCATACGCTGGAGGTCTCGGCGGGGGACACGCTTTACGTCCCCGCCGGCACACCGCACGCGATCGGGGATGGGATCCTGGTCGCCGAGCTTCAGCAGCCAACCGACTTCTCGATCCTGATGGAGTGGGAGCGATTCGCTGCGGAAAACCCCGACGCGGCTCACCTCGGACTGGGGTTCGATACCGCGTTGCGGGCCCTGGATCTTTCTCCATGGACCGATGAAACCCTCGCATGGTCCGCGGTGGGCCGAGTCGATGATGATGGATCCGGCGTCGTCCGGCTGTTCCCGCCAGATGCGGACGCTTTCTTCCGCGCCGAACGCATCCGTCCCCGGTCGACGCGTATCGAGCCCTGCTTCTCGGTTCTGTTGGTCGTCGTCGGAAGTGCGTCGCTCAGTGGAGACGGATGGAAACTCGATGCCTCCCAAGGCGATGCCGTCCTCGTTCCATATGGGGCGGGCTCCGTCCTGCTGGATGGAGACGCCGATATCCTTCGCTGCATGCCGCCGAGCTCTTCGACGCCCGGCTAACTCGTGGCCGCTGTCATCGTGGTCGGGTCGATCAACGTCGATCTCGTCACCTACGTGGAGCGTCTGCCGGGTCCGGGCGAAACGGTCATCGGGGGCCGGTTCAGCCGCGTCCATGGAGGCAAGGGCGGCAACCAGGCGGTCGCAGCCTCGCGACTCGGCGCGCGGACTTTCATGGTCGGAGTCGTCGGCCGCGACGACCTCGGTGGGGCCGCCCGCAAAGAATTGGCGTCCGAGAGCGTCGACTTGACCCACGTCCGTTCGGGGCGCGACCCCACAGGCGTGGCTCAGATCCTGGTGGATGCCGGAGGCGAGAACCTGATCGCGGTCGCGGGCGGCGCGAACGAGGAGTTGTCCGAGGGCATGGTGCGCCAGACTTTCGAAGGCATCGATGTGTCGGACGCGGTGGTCTGCGCGGTGCTCGAGGTCCCGGAGGAGGCGGTGCTTGAAGCTGCCACCCGGGCACGCGAGCGGGGGTGGCCGTTCGTTCTGAACCCGGCTCCGGCCCGACCACTCTCGGACGAGCTCCTGAGACTCTGCAGCGTGGTGACCCCCAACGAGCATGAGGTGTCCGGTCTCGGGCGAAAGTCGGCGGAGGATCTTCTCGAAGGTGGAGCGGAGGCCGTGGTCGTGACCAGAGGCGCGAAGGGAGCCGACCTGTTACGGGCGGATCGCCCGCCGCATCACCAGGATGCTTTCCCGGCTCAACCCGTGGACACCACCGGGGCGGGCGACGCTTTCTCCGGGGCGCTCGCTTGGGGACTGGCATCTGGAAAGGATCTGGACGCGGCGGTCGAGCTGGCGTCGGCGTGCGCGGCACTGTCCACGCAGACTCCGGGGGCGCGAGCGGGGATGCCAACACAACAGGAGTTAGCAGGGTTCCTCAACTCCCTGGGCCAATGAGTCAAGGAAGTCAGGGCGGGTACGTGAAGCCGTTGCAGTCGACGCGGTAGTAGGGGTTCAGATCGGGATCGTTGTAACCCTGGATCGATAGCGATGCTTCGCTGCGCCCGACGAGGGTCGCGGAGGTTCCGTCGAGCTCGAAGGACCTCTCCGACACCGTCCATCGTGTGTTGCGCGGATTCTGCGCCTCGGCTCGAAGGAGCACGAGTCGGCCATCGCGACAGCTGGCCCCCTCGCCGAAACGGGAGATGCCGCCGTAATTGATTGGGAACGGTTCGTCGCCGGAGCTCAACGGGATCAGCGCATCGTCGCCGGTGAAGAAGAGGTTGAGGCGCGCCCACGGGGCACCGTGCCCCGCGAGATCCAAGACCTTCACCCACCACTCCTTCCGTCCGTCGCCATCGACGTCCGAAGCTCCCACTGCGCGCGGGTAGCTGAACTCGTTGCCGGCCCGCAGGGACTGGTCGATCTCCTGCTCCCCCGAGGACAGACGGATCCGCCACGAGCGAGGCTTGGCGTCCTCGTTCAGCAATGCGTAAACGGAGAGAGTCGCGTCCCCTTCACTCACGGTCGTGAGACAGCCGGCGCCGGAGGGAAGACCGGACCCGGAAACGGGCGAACAGGCCCCGCCGTTCACGAAGGTCTCCTCAGAGAGGCTGGGAGCGGGGGAAGGCTGCCGACGCGCTTCGGATCCCTGGTCGTTGCAGGCTCCGAGAACCACCACGATCAGGGAGGCGAGAAGACATCGAAGCATGCCGCCAGGGTAGAACCGCGACCGGTCGTGGGTGGTACCCGATCCCGGTGGGCCAAAAGGGATCCCCCACGACCGGTTGCTAGACTCCCGCACGGCGGCTCGATCGGAGGTGTGATGACCACAGGGATCCTGGAGCGTCTCGCGACGGGGCCCGTCCTGGGAGACGGGGGATACCTGCTCGAGCTCGAGAAGCGTGGCTACGTTCAGGCCGGTCCGTTCACGCCCGAGGTCGTGATCGAGCGCCCGGACGCTCTCGCGCAGCTGCATGGTGAGTTCCTGCGTGCCGGCGCCGAGGTGCTGCAGACGATGACCTTCTACGCGAGCGACGACAAACTCGCGACCGTGGGCATGGCCGGTAAGGTCGACGACATCAATCGGGACGCAGTGCGGATCGCCCGGGAATGCGCGCAGGCGGGCGGCGCGCTCGTGGCGGGGAACCTCTCACTCACCTGGGCCTATTTACCCGAGGACCCCTCGAGTCCCGATCACGTCAGAGCGTTATTCGACCGGCAGTTGGAGCAACAGCTCGATGCGGGGCCCCCGGACTTCTGGATCGGCGAGACCTTCAGTTACCTGGGCGAGGCTCTCCTGTTCGTCGAGCGCGCCAAACCAACCGGCCTGCCCGTGATGGTGACGATGAGCTTCGAGCAGCTACAGCCGCAGTCGTATGAAGGTGATTCGCCCGCGGAGTGCGCCCGGAAGCTGCGCGACGCCGGAGCGGACATCGTCGGAGTGAACTGCCTGAACGGGCCCGAGCAGCAGCTTCCGATCGCGATCGAGATGAGAGAAGCGGTCGATGGGTACGTGGCTGCCCAGCCGGTTGCCTACCGGACCACTCCGGAGTTTCCGGACTTCACCGCCCCTTCGACCTTCCCGTACGAGTTGGACCCCCTCCAGCTGTCGCGTCAGGAGATGGCCAACTTTGCGAGGGATGCGGCTGAGGCCGGGATCGACTACATCGGATCGTGTTGTGGGTCGGTGCACGCGCACGTGCGCGCGATGGCCAAGGTGCTGGGGAAGGTCGATGCCGAAGAGCGCGAATGGAAGAGTGGAACTGCTGAAGCGATGAGCGCCTACGAGTACCACTCGCACACCGAGACCGAGGTGTGAGATAAGGGAGCGGACCGAGTTCGAGGTCGCGGTTGTCGGCCTCGGCGGGATCGGTTCGGGAGCCGCGTACTGGGCCGCCAAGAGGGCGGGCGCGGGCGTCCTCGGCCTCGAGCGGTTCGAGTTCGGTCACGAGCGAGGCGCGTCTCAGGATCACTCCCGCATCATCCGGTTGAGCTATCACCGCCCCGAGTACGTGAGGTTCGCGCGCGACTCTTATGCCGTCTGGGCGGAGCTCGAACGGGAAGCGGGGGAGCAGCTCGTGCACAGGACGGGCGGCCTCGATCTCTATCCGGAGAACGCGCACGATTGGATCGACGACTATCGCAACGCGCTCGACAGCTGCGAGATTCCCTACGAGTGGCTCGAGCCGGCCGAAGTCATGAGCCGGTGGCCCCAGTGGCGGCTGTCGGATGACGTCAGGACGATGTACCAGGGAGACGCCGGCATCGTCGCGGCGGTCCGTGCGAACGCGACGCATCGAAGGCTGGCAACCTCTTTGGGGGCAACCCTGATCCCGAACGCTCGCGTGGAGCGAGTGACCCGGAATGGGGGACTCTACGAGTTGACTACCGGAGAAGCCGTGTATCGAGCGGAACGATTGATCCTCGCAGCGGACGCTTGGACGAACGAGTTGCTCGGCCAGCTGTGGCGGCCGATCAACCTCATCGTGACGCAGGAACAGGTCACGTACTACGACTCCAGAGACCTGGACGCGTTCGCTCCGGAGCGGTTTCCCATCTGGATCTGGATGGGGGAGCCATCGTTCTACGGGTTTCCTGCGTTCGGCGAGGCCGGAGCGAAGATCGGGCGGGATGTGGGCGGACCGGAGGTCAGTGGCGACTCGCGTTCATTCGAGCCGAGAGGCGATTACTCGGTTTTGCTGGATGACTTCATGCGTTCGCACCTGCCGGGAGGGTTCGGCCCGTACTTGAAGCAGAAGACGTGCCTCTACACGATGACCCCCGACAGGGAGTTCGTGCTGGACAAGGTCCCGGGCCACGAGCGCGCGGCGCTCGGCCTGGGCGCTGCGCACGGGTTCAAGTTCGCCTCCGTCTTCGGCAAGTCCCTCGTCGAGATGGTCTTCGACGGTGAAACGAGGTCGGACGTGAGCCAGTGGGGCATCGATCGAGAGGTGCTTACGATGCTCGACCCACCCAAAGCTCTGGTGATGTGATGTCTTCCGTAACCGACGAACTCGGCGAGGCTCGTCTGCGCGAGCTATACGCCCAGACCAAGGTCATCGCGGTCATGGGCGCGTCCAACAACCACAATAAGGAGGGGCACCGGATACCGAAATATCTGCAGTCCCAGGGTTTCACCATCGTCCCGGTGAACCCCAAGGGTGGAGAGATCCTCGGAGAGCGCGCGTTCCGTTCCCTCGGCGAGATCGAGGTCGAGGTCGACGTCGTCGAGGTCTTCCGCCCCCCCGAAGAAGCGGAACAGGTCGCACGAGAAGCGATCGCCATCGGAACTCCCGTCCTGTGGTTCCAACCTGGTACCGATAGCGATCAAGGTGCGCGCCTCGCCGCCAACGCCGGACTGACTGTGGTGAGGGGCCGCTGCATGAGCGTCACGCATCGCCAGCTCGGCCTCGAGACTCCTGGTTAGGAGCCAGCACATCCGGGACACTACCGAACACCCTTTGTCCACTCGGGGGAGCAGGCTCCTATGTTCGCGAGCTAACAGCCCGATTGTCAGCCCGCGAACCCTTCCATCCGCCCCTTCCTGGCAATTTGGGGTGAATGAGCCGGAACGCGCGTTTCAATCTCCGACGGGGACCGGCCGATACCAAAGAAGGCACCTCACAGCACCCCAGACGAGACCCAGTCGACCACATGATCGAAGCGGACCGAGCCGACGGCCGGCGAGCGCCCTATCGAAGCGGAGACCCCCTTGTCGAGCAGCTTTTCTCGCCCTGGATGGCCCTTCCTCTCGGTCTCGCACTTCCGACAGGATGTCGGGATGATCGCACTCGTCCGAAAGGTCTCCCATGTAGCCCTTCTCGCGGGGGTGCTGTTCCTGTCACTCATCGGAACGAGCAGCCCCGACGCGTCCGGCGGGGTCCAGGTGGTGGCGCCGGAGTTCCGCGACGTGACCCTCTCCCAGAACGTGGCTTACGACGAGACTCTGACGTGGGGTGCCTCATGGGTCGATCACGACTCGGACGGAGACCCCGATCTACTCGCTAACCGCCACTGGAAAGAGATCCGCGTCTACCGCAACGTGGATTCTGGCTATCGACTTCAGCATCAGAAGTTTCCGGAACCGACGAAGAAGACCTTTGATCGACACACGTGCGCGTGGGGTGAGGCCGACGGACTCGAGGGCCTGGACCTGTATTGCGGGTCCGGGGCGGGCAAGGGCGTTGGCTGGGGGCCAAACCAGTTGTGGCTCCAGACGGATGGTCGTTTCCGCAACGTAAGCAAGGCGTACGGGACGCGCGATGGTTTGGGGCGTAGCCGTCAGAACAATTGGATCGACTACGACGGCGATGGGGACCTAGACATCTTCGTAGTCAGCAAGTTGCGCGAGGGCGTCCCGAATGTGATGTTCCGCAACGACCGAGGAGACTTCACTCGGGTGGATGTCGGACTCAGTGACGAGATGAATGGGCTCGCATCCACCTGGAGCGATTGGGACAGAGACCGCGACCCCGACCTCATCGTCACCCAGCTATGGCCGGGCCCGACCGTTGCATACCGGAACGACGACGGCCGGTTCACGCGGGTGAATCTGCCTGGCGTCACAGGGAAACCCTGGACCTCAGCCTCTTGGGGTGACGTGAACGGCGACGGTTGGTCCGACTTGAGTCTCGTAACCCACGACAAGTTGATGATCATGAGGAACGTCCGGGGCCAATTCACGCCCGCGGCCACGTTCCCTATGGCGCAAGGTCGGTCGAGCGCCTGGCTGGACGTCGAGAACGACGGCGATCTGGACGTCTTCGTGGTTCAAGGTCGAGCGGGCGGGGTCAACCGACCGGACAAGCTCGTGCTGAATCAGGGCGCAACTTACAGCGTCGTCGAGAACGACACGCTCGCCGGGCCGACCATAGGTGACGGGGAATCCGTAGCGATTGCCGATCACAACCGCGATGGAAGACTGGACGCCTTCGTCACGAACGGCGCGAATCTGGATATGGACAGCGAGCAGATAAAGGGACGTTGGAAGCTCTTCGAGAACCACTCGGTGGGCGGGAACTGGGTCGCGGTCGACATCCGGGGCGACGACTGGAACCCGCTCGGCTACGGCGCCCGGATACGGGTGGATACGGCGCAGGGGACCTACAGGCGTGAGCTCAACGACGGCCTGACGGTGCGCGCTCAATCCGAGATCGGACACCAGGTGCTCGGTATAGGCCCCGCGACCTCTGCTTCGATAAGGATCACGTGGCCCGATGGGCTGACGGACTGCGGATGGGCTGCCGCGGATACATCCATCGTCGTGATGCGCGGCTCGGGCTGCTGAACCCGGACCCACCCCTTTGGCTGGGCTGCTCTACCCGCTTGGGGGATAACGAACGGGGCTGGAACGGCCGACCGTACCCCCAAGGACTATCCACGACTATCCACACGCAAAGACGGGGGCACCCACATGATCCGATGGGAAGAGGAAGGCATCGCGAGGCCCGATGGGTCACACCAGATCAAACGAGGCTTCTTCGCAGACGCAACGATGTCCTTCATCTCCAGCCTGGACCGAAAGCTCTCGCTGGGGCGGAAGAACTCCGTTCAAGTCGTGGGCCTTCGCCGTATCTCCCAGCGCACATCGATCAGCTAACCCTCCCGCGGCATACACCGCTCCAGGTGGGGGCATGATGGCTCCATGAAGTCTTCCACTTTCCGACCGGCAATCGCTCTTCTCACAGCCGCCCTCCTGCTCGGCACTGGGGTACTGGGCTGGTTCCTCCTTACCCCTGACCCCGACCCTTCCTCCAAGCCGCGGCCGTCGGAACGGACCGTGGAGCGCCCGGTGGCGACCCTCGTTAGTGAGTCCCACACCCCAAAGCGAGCCGGCCCCCCCGAAAACTTCACGCCTTCACCGGGCGCCCCCGTGTTTCACCTCCGCATCCCGAAGATCGGGCTGGATACCGCCGTGGTCGAAGGGGTTCGACCCGAGGATCTCGTCAACGGCCCCGGCCACTACCCCGCATGCAGGAACGGATTCGAGCTTCCCCTCTGCTCCAAACACGAAGAGGTTCTCCCCGGTGAGAAAGGACGAGTGATCGTCTCCGGGCATCGCACCACCTACGGTGCGCCTTTCTGGGACATGGACATGCTCGAGCGCGGGGATGCCGTCATCGTCCGGACGGATTGGGGACGCTTCGTGTATCGCGTGACGCGTCACAAGATCATCGATGCCGCGGATTCCGGTTCGGTCGTGAAGATGGGCAAGAAGGCAGAGATGATGTTCACCACATGCCATCCGAGATTCTCCGCCGCCCAGAGACTGCTCGTCTTCGCGGAGCTGAAGCCGGTCTAGTCGGCAGGCTCCGTGCGCGGCAGCCGCGCACGCCAGACCGCGGCATCCAGGTCCCCGTCAGGTTGTTCGACCCATCCCCCCGCGACGAGGAACCGGTCCCTAGCGACGACCCACTTGATCTGCTGCTCGTCTCCGGGCGAGGCGTATTCCCTGCTGGTCTGTAGGTTCCACCGGTCGCCGTTCGTCGACGTCCAAACGGCCCCATCTATCTCTCCATCCGTGTGCTTGACTCGCCCGACGGCCACGAGACCGATCGGCGTCGACGTCACGCCCAACATCATCTGGTCGCCGTGACCGCTCAGGTCGTCTCTAGAGGGGACGCGGCGCCAACTTTCCCCATCGGGGGAGAGCCACACGGCTGCGTTCTCATCGCCATCTTGCTTGTCGTAGCCCACCGCCACGAACCCATCTTCATGGGGCTCTACAGTGACCACCCACTGCTCACCTTGCCCCCCCAAGACGTTCTCTCCCGCTTCGATTGGGTCCCACGTGATGCCCTCCGACGACCTCCACAGGGCGGCGTCGTGATCTCCCCCCGCAGCATCTGTCCCGCCCGCGATGAGCATGTCCCCATTCCGGGCTACCGTCCGGATGTCTTGAGTCTCCGGTCCCGCTAGAGCTTGGATGTCTTGCCGTAGCACCCATCCGCTCGTCCCGGTGCGCGAGGCCCATAGGGCGCCGTCGGTCCCGCTGCCCGTCACGGTGTCTTCCGTCGCCCCGATCGCGACCCAGCCGTCGCTGCCGATCGGGACCACCCGGTTCATGAACTGATTGCCGGGGCCATCGAAGACGTGCTCGTTGTGGGAGATCCGGCGCCAGTCGTTCCCGTCCGAGACCCATACGGCGGCCGCGTAATCCTCGGAGAATCCCGATCCCTGCCCGTCTTTCCCCACAGCGATCAGTCGTTCTCCCCCTCGCGAGCGAACTCCGGATATCTCTTGATCTCCGGGACCGCCGAAGGGGCTCTCCGTGGACGAGGACGCTCGTACCCAGGTACTCCCGTCCTCCGATTGCCACACCGCGCCGTCCAGGTCTCCATCATCGGTCTGGGTGTACCCGACCGCCACGAGCTGGTCATCCGTGACCTCGATGCGGTTGATCGCCTGATCGTGGGGACCGCCCAAGGCGTCGGTCACGTCCGGCTGGCGTTGCCAGTCAAGGCTGTCGAGGGCTGCGGCCGATCCACCCGCCCCCGCAACCGTTGCGGAGGGCGACTCACTGGGCGGCTCGGTGGCATCGCCTTGCGATCTGGAGAGCGCGAACACGACGAGCCCGGCGATTGCCAGTGCGGTGGCCCCCGCGGCGATCCGCAGAGCAATGCGCGGGCGGCGCCGTCCCTCGACCGTTGCGCCCATCTTCTTCCCCCACCGGGGAGCCCCGTCGAGCTGAAGAACCCGGTCGGGTGGGGGGCCGGATGACCGGAGCGTCGGACGGCTGCTCCCACACGAGCTCGCGCGCGGGAACGGCTTCCTCGATCCCTCTCAGGGAGAGCAGACCGATGTCTTTGAAGTCGAAGCGGCCGCGGCTTCCGATCAGCCTGGTGACCAGCTCGGAGACGACGATCTGTCCGCCCTGGGCGCTGTCGCACAGCCTCTTGGCGATCACGACCGGCGTGCCGAAGTAGTCCTCTTCCTCGGCGATGGGCTCTCCGACCTCGAGGCCGATCCGCACCCGAAGCGACGCACCTTTGTCCTCGTTGTGCGCGTGAACTTGACGCTGGATATCGGTGGCGCACCTGAGGGCGTCGATCGCACTCGAGAAGACGGCCATGATGCCGTCGCCGAGGTTCTTGACCTCACGGCCCGAGTGATTAGTGACCGTGTCCCTCAGGATCTTGAAATAGATGCGCCTGAGTCGATCCGCGTCGTCATCACCCAGGTCCGACAGAAGCTCCGTGGACCCGACAAGGTCGGTGAACAGGACCGTGATGGTGCCGGTCATCGCCATCGACCACCCTCCCCCGGTTTCACGTCAGTCGATCGGCAGTATGGATTGAACCTCACGGAAAGCGTCGTATCCAGCAACACAAGCGATAAGAACACACAATTTGGGACACAATGTCGTCCATGATTGACAGGCATTCCTCGGCCATCGAGGACGTAGTGGTCGTGGGTGGCGGGGTGGGAGGCTTGTCGGCCGCGATGTGGTTGGGTCGCTACCGGCGCTCGACCCTCGTCGTGGACGCGGGCGAACAACGGAACGCCCCCGCGACCACGTCACATGGATACCTGACCCGTGACGGTGTCACCCCTGAAGAATTCCTGGAGTTGGCTCGGCGGGACGCAACCGCGTACGAGCGCGGTAAGGCTCGAACGAGGTGAAGTAGCGGGGCTCGCTGCGGCGGGAAGCGACTTCGATGTCGCGATCGGCGATAGGCATGTCCTCGCTCATAGGGTCGTGTTGGCCACCGGCGTGGTTGACGTGCATCCGGAAATCCGCGGGTTCGATGCTCTGTACGGCCGGGCGGTGTTCCACTGCTCCTGTTGCGACGGCTTCGAGGCGCGTGACCGGGAAGTCATCGCCATCGGATGGGGCGAACACACCGCAGGTTACGCGATCGATCTATTGGAGTGGGGGGGCCGCGTGACGCTGGTGACCAACGGGGAGACCTTCGAGGGCGATGAGGCGTGCAGGGTTGCCCTCGACCGGAACAACATCGAGATCGTGGAGGAACGGGTCGTCGAGCTACAACGTGAAGGCGACGCCATGAAAGCTGCACGGTTGGAGTCCGGAAGGATCATCCCCGGGACGATGGCTTTCTTCTCCATCGCACATCGTCCCCGTGTTGCTCTGGCGCGGGAGTTGGGATGCGACATCGATGATGACGGCTACATCGTGGTCGACGACCATGGACGAACCTCGGTCGAGGGCGTCTACGCGGTGGGGGACGCGACGCCGGGAGAGCAACTGGTCCAGGTTGCCGCCGCAGCCGGCGCGGTGGCCGGCATCGCGTGCGCTATGTCTCTTCGGGGCATCGAATCGGGTTCACCTGCGCCGCATCCGGGCCCGGATCCCGTGGAGGAGCTCGAAGCCGCAAACGAGTCGCTGGGGGACTGACCGGGCTCAGGCCGGGTCGATGTGGCTGCCGGGTTCCACCGTTGAGCCATTCTCGATCTTCGCTCCCATACCGATGACGACCAAGCCATCCTCGGTCTCGCCGGCCGTGGCCGACCCGACCCGTGCGTCGCGACCCACGCGAACGTTCCCGTCGACGATCGAGCGTTCCACGGTCGCCCCGGCCTTCACCACGCAATCCTGAAGTAGCACGGAGTCGCTGACGACCGCGTCCTCCTCGACAACGACTCCCGGCGCAAGAACGGAGCGCGTCGCCCGGCCATGTACTGAGCAACCGGGGGACAGCAAAGCATCCTCGATTGCCGCCGACGAATGGACGCGGGCGGGGGGACGCTGTGTCGCCACCGTTCTCACCGGCCAGTCCGTTCCTCCCAGGTCGATATCTGGAGGCTCGTTGAGCAGGTCCATGTGCGCCCCCCAGTAAGCCTCGATGGTTCCGAGGTCTCGCCAGTAGCCGGGCAGGCGGAACGCGGTTGCGTTTTTCTGCTCCACCATCCATGGCAGGACGTCGTCACCGAGATCCTCGAGGCTCGAACCCTCATCATCGTCGTCGGGAGAATCTGCCAGGTGCTCCAGTCGATCCAGCAACGCGGTGGGGTCGAACGCAAATACCTCCGTCGCCACGGTCGTGGTCTTTGGGTCATCTGGCTTGTAGTCGTATTCGGAGACGCTCCCGTCCTTACCAACTACGACCACGCCGAACCGCGAGGGGTCGTCGTCGCGAACCTCGGTGACTACGAGCGTTACGTTCCTACCGCCATCCAGGTGGTGTGCGACCACGTCGCGGTAGTCCAGTTTGTAGACGTGATCGGAGCTCAAGACCAGCAGGACGTCCGGGTCGTATTCGCGTATCAATCGTGCATTGCGCCAGATTGCGTCTGCGTTCCCTTGATGGAACCCGCCTTCTTCGTCGCCGAGGTGCGGGTGGAGGATGCGCAACCCACCGTAGGTGCGATCTAGATCCCAGGGTCGACCATTCGAGACGTAGTCGTTGAGTCCGTGTGGTTGGTATTGCTGGATGACCCAAACGTCTTCGATGCCGCTGTGCATGCAGTTACTCAAAGGGAAGTCGATCAGCCGGTACATGCCTCCATAAGGCATGGCCGGTTTGGCTCGACGTTCGGTGAGGACGTCGAGTCGACTCCCTGCTCCTCCTGCCATCACTAGCGCCAGAACGCGGGGAGGCTGCATCTTGCCTTTCATGTCGGGACAGGGCGCGCAATCTACAGCAGCGGCGGCAGCTGTTGCGCGCCTCCGGTTCTGACGTCACGCTCGATCAACTCGCAGGCGGCCAAGAGGTCGGGAGGCAGTAGGCGTCCCGGGACACTCCGACGAGCTCGACTGGAGGCGAAGCCGTTCCCTGCGTAATAGATGTGATCGATGCCAAGAGCTTTCACACCGCGGAGCGCCTGCACGGCCCGCGCGCGGCTCGTATTCCTGTGAGCCACGATCACCGCCAGGTCTGGGGCGCACATCTTTGCGGCTTCGAGAAGATGCTCGTCCCGCCCCCAAGGAGTCGGAAGAACACAATCCCATCCTCTCCTGGCCAGGAGGGCGGCAAAGGCTTCGAGAGCCACCGTGTGATGCTCGTTCGGGGCGGTGGAAAGAAATACCCTCCCGCGTGATCCCGGGGGGCCGTGGACACCTCTCGA
The DNA here is from genome assembly GCA_963777015.1 of uncultured Actinomycetes bacterium. Lineage (GTDB taxonomy): Bacteria > Actinomycetota > CADDZG01 > CADDZG01 > WHSQ01 > JACCXF01. Next base: position 87,693 of record CAVZOQ010000001.1, on the reverse strand, counting down.
GATCCAGCAGCGTGCTGCGGCGGTTAGCAGGTGCTCGCCCGCCACATCACACGTCCCGGTCTGCCAGCGGTCGCCGATCCCGCGAAGCGCGGGGATGATCACGGACTGGACCGCCCGCTCGTAGTCCATCTCCCGGTCGAGCTCGAGGAGGACCGAGTGGATCCCCGCCGGGTCGTGGTCGGCGGAAGCATCGAGCAGAGGAGTGACGAACCGTTCCTCTCGGCGACCTTCGATCTGGCGAAGGAGCTCGACGGCTGCGGGAGGTGGCCTTCCGGTGGCGATCTCGTCCCGCAGCGCGCGCAGCTGGGAGACCTCCAAACCCGAGTACCGCCGATGACCGCCACCCGTCCGTCGAGGAGATGGCCACCCATATCGCCGCTCCCAGGCGCGCATCGTCGGGATGGGGATCCCGAGCATCGCGCTCACCTCGGACGCGGTCAGATCCTCATACGAGGGTGGGTCGACGAGGTCGATGACGGTTTTGACGTTTTGCATAGATTCCAGAGTTACCCCGCCCAGAGTCGCGGGTAACCGAGGTGAGCCAGTTTCGGTACTCACCAATAGGGGGTTGTTGCATCATGGAAGACTTCAAAAACGGTCTGGGAGATGCCTGGGCTTCGGTGGCCGTGTTCATCCCGAAGTTCATAGGTTTCTTGCTCGTCTTGCTCATCGGATATTTCATCGCGAAAGCGATCTCCAAGGTCCTCGATGGAGTTCTTGAACGCGTCGGCTTCGACCGCATGGTCGAACGCGGCGGCGTAGGCAAGGCGCTGTCGCAGTCCCGGTTCGATGCCTCATCCTTGCTGGGAAAGATCCTCTTCTACGTGCTGATGCTTTTCGTGCTTCAACTCGCGTTCGGCCTATTCGGAGATAACCCGATCAGCGACCTGATCCAGGGCGCGATCGCGTACCTGCCGAAGGTCTTCGCTGCGATCGTCATCGTGGTCGTCGGCTCCGCCATCGCTGCTGCGGTGAAAGAGATCGTCGAGGCGTCCATCGGTGGCCTCAGCTACGGGCGGACTCTTGCGATCGCTGCCAGCGTTGCGATCCTCGTCATCACCGCTTTCGCTGCACTGAACCAGCTCGAGATCGCTGAGGACATCGTGAACGGCACGTTCTATGCCCTACTGGCGATCATCGTCGGGTCCGCCGTCGTTGCGATCGGTGGTGGCGGTATCCAGACTATGAAGCGCTACTGGGAGCGGGCCGCTACCCGCGCCGAGCGTGAGTCCAGCTCGATCAGGGACGAAGCATCCGGTTCTAAGGAGCGCATCCAAGAGCGAGCTCAAGAGCGGAAGGACCAGATGTCCAGCGCGACGGATGGCTCATCCGCCCGCAGCACGGCACCACAAGGGAGCGAGGTCGGTTCTCAGGCATCGCCCTCGACGGAGCCGATCAGGATCGACTCGGCGGAGCGGTCGACGACCAGTAGGTAGTTGCAGACGGACAGACAGTGACTGAAGCCTTAAAAGGAAGGGCGCGTGTTCCGGCACGCGCCCTTCCGCATTCACAACTAACGGATGTCTCTTGGTTCCGGGGGCCGCTAACCGCCGTCGATGCCGGCGGCGGCTTGCCGGGACCGCTTCGAGGGACGGGGGTCCTCGCCTGAGTAGCCTCGAGCCACCATCGTCATGAACTGATAGACCGCGTCCTCTGCGACCGAGAGGGGGCCCTGCCGGAAACCCCGCGAAGAGACTCCTTTGTAGACCGACTCGCATGCCCTCCAGTCCTGAAGGTTCGTGATGTCCCAGAAGTCGGACGCGTACGACGGGTCGAAGTTCGGTCGCTCGAGGGACTCGGGCGCGAACAGCCACTGGCATTCGATGTAGGAACGGCCGTTGGACAGAGGTTCGATCCTGTGCGTGAGCACGTAGTCCGGGTGCAGGCTGATGAGGAGATTGGGAAACAGGTCGTAGTAGAAGACCTGCCGGCGTTGCCTCTCGTCGAGGCCGCGCAGCATCTCGCCATAGCTTTCGCCTGTTAATGACATCGTGGCGGCGTGATCCATGAGGTCCATGCTGCCGCCGACCCAGGTGCCCGTCGGTGTCGCGTTCTCGCCGCTGTCGGGAGGTGAGACCGAGCACAGCTCCGGGTGGATGCTCGGGCAGTGATAGCACTCGTGATAGTTCTCGTGGACGATCTTCCAGTTCGCATCGAGGACGTATTCGTGGCGGGCTCCTCGGACGAGCCGCTCGGGTTCGTAATCCACCACGAACTCTTCGAGGTTACCGATGTACTCGGATAGGTCCTTGGCGTCACCCGAGGCGTTCACGAAGAGCCAGCCATGCCACTCGCTCAACCTGGCCTCGATCAACGGATAGTTCGTCTTGTCGAACCCGGGCACGTCTCCGAAGCGTGGGGCACCTCTAACGGAACCGTCGGACCCGTAAACCCATGCGTGATACGGACACTTGATGACCTTCGAGCTCGCCTCCGTTCCGGGTTCCATCAGTTGGTGCCCCCGGTGCCTGCAGACGTTGTAGAAGGCGTGGAGCGCGCCGGTCCCGTCGCGACTCAGGATGATGCCCTCCGTTCCCACCGAGAGCGCTCGCCTGTCCCCTGGAGAGGGGAGGTCATCCATGCGGCCAACGCAGACCCAACCGGCGTCGAAGAAGTTCTCGCGTTCCCATTCGAAGACATCCGGAGACGTGTAGGCCTCGCCGGGCAAGGTCGTGGACCGGCCGAAGGGGGCCAGAACCCGCGCCAGGCTGGTGGAGTCCAAAGGTGCCCTGGTTTTGGTTCCCATCGGTACCTGCTCTCGTCGTGCGGATCGACCAACCAAACCTAGCATCGAGGCGACCTCCGCCTGGATGCTTCTGGTCCGTTAGTCCGCCTGCATCCGGGTATAGGTCCTTCGATATCCTCTCTTAGAACAGGAGTCAGAGATGTTAGGACGCAAGAAGAAAGTGGTGGAACCAACCTCCTCGCTGGACGTAGCAGCGGCCTCTCTCGTCACCGTCGGCGCACTCAACTGGGGGCTGGTGGGGCTGTTCGGGTTCGATCTCGTTGCGGCGCTGTTCGGCCGCCGATCCAAGCTGTCTCGCCTCGTGTACACGGCCGTTGGAGCCAGCGCGGTGTACCTGGCCCTCGACGCCACCGACTGACTCCCCGGTTTGGGCGGTATCCGAAGCGATAGGGTCTCGCCACCGCGGACCTAGCTCGGAGGTTGGAACGGATGTCGAGAGAAACACCCGGCCCTGCAGACACGATCCTGACTTCTGCCCCCGCCTTCACGATGAATCCGGCCCAGCGATGGGCGGACTTCGTTGCGATCACCGGCGACCGCATAGTGGCGGTCGGAGAGACCGCGACTATGAAGGAGTGGATCGGCTCCCACACGAAGGTGGTCGAACTGGGCGCTGGGCTCGTGCTGCCGGCCTTCCAGGACGCACATGCCCACCCCTTGCACGGTGGGCTGGCACAGCTCCGATGTGAACTACACGATGCCACTGGCCGCGATGCTTACCTCGAGATCATCCAGCGCTATTCGGAGGAACACCCCGACGTCGAATGGATCGAGGGGGGCGGTTGGTCCATGGATGATTTCCCGGGTGGCACGCCCGACAGATCCTTGTTGGACGCGATCGTCCCGGAGCGCCCCGTGTTCCTCATCAACGCCGACGGCCACGGCGCGTGGGTCAACTCCCGCGCTCTCGAGTTGGCCGGGATCGACGCTTCGACCCCGGAGCCCGATGGTGGCCGGATCGAGCGGGACGAGCGCGGAGAGCCACAGGGGACCCTGCACGAGCACGCGATGGACGCCGTGGCGGCGCTTGTTCCGGAGACGACGATTGAGGACCGCCTCGAGGGTTTGCACCTGGCGCAACGGAAGCTTCATGGTCTGGGGATAAGCGCCTGGCAGGACGCGTGGATCGTGGAAGGTGAGTTCGACGCCTACATGGCACTGGCGGAACGGGGAGAGCTCTCCGCGCGCGTCGTCCTTTCGTTGCTGTGGGATAGAGAGCGCGACGAGTCACAGATAGACGAGTTGCTGGAGTTTCGACGTCGAGGGGATCTCGACCGGGTTCAGGCGAACACGGTGAAGATCTTCCAGGATGGCGTCGTTGAGAACTTCACTGCCGCCATGCTCGGCCCCTATCTGGACGGGTCGGGCAGTGAGACGTCCAATTCCGGCATCAGCATGGTCGAACCGGAACTATTGAATCGGTATGTGTCGGCTCTGGATGCCGCTGGCTTTCAGGTGCACATCCATGCGATCGGGGACCGAGCGGTGCGCGAGTCACTCGATGCGTTCGAGGCCGCTCAGACCCAGAACGGTCGTCGTGACGCTCGACATCACATCGCCCATATCCAGGTCGTCGACCCGGATGACGTGCCCCGGTTCCGCAAGCTCGGGGTAGTCGCAAACGCTCAACCGCTGTGGGCATCGCTCGAACCTCAAATGGTGAATCTGACGATCCCCTTCTTGGCCCCCGAACGCGCTCGCAACCAGTATCCGTTCGGGAGCCTGAGACGCGCGGGCGCCACTATCGCGTTCGGCAGCGACTGGCCGGTGAGCTCGCCGGATCCGCTTCTCGAGATGGAGGTCGCGATCACTCGTGTGGACCCCGCCGACCGAGGCGCCGGTCCTCTCCTCCCAGAGGAGAGGATGGATCTGCCCGCCGCCCTAGAGGCCTTCACGATGGGCGCGGCCTACGTCAACCGATTGGAGCAACACACCGGGTCGCTCGAGGTGGGCAAGCTCGCCGACATCGTCGTGCTCGATAGCGACCCGTTCGAGCCGGATGCCGGGCCCCTCGGGGAGTCGAAGGTGGTGCTAACGCTCGTCGACGGCCGGCCGGTACACAGTGACCCATCTATCGGGCTCGACTGAACGGCTCAGATACCAGCGCGGCGGCGGAGGGCCTCCGGCTCCCTTATCAGTATCTTCTTGCCCTTGACCGAAACGTAGCCCCGCTCCTCGAAGGAACGGAGTATCTGGTTAACGGTGGGTCTCGACCCCCCGCACATCGCCGCGAGGTCACTCTGGCTCATGTGTAGATCGAGGAGCACTCCCTCGTGGTGCATCTCTCCTCGCTCGTCTGAAAGCCCCAATAAGAGCTTGGCCACGCGGCCCGATAGATCGAGGAAGACAAGGTCGGAAGCGTAAACGAGGACGCGGCGCAGCAATCGTCCCAATGACCTGAACAGGGCCTCCCGGATCTGGGGGTGGTGCTCCAGAGCGGCGAAGAACGCGGGCCTAGTCAAGAGGACGAGGCTCGCCTCCTCGATCACCGACGCCGAAGCCGATCGTGGACCACCGTCGATCAATGCGAGTTCTCCGAACGTGTCACCCGGGCGGAGCGTAGCGAGGACGACCTCATCCCCGTCTTCGGAAGTAACGAACACCTTGATGAGGCCCTCGGATACAACGAACAGCGCTTCGCCGAGGTCTCCCTGGTGGAAGACGATCTCACCCTTCTTATAGGACCGAGCGCGACTGGGCTCTGCGATAGCGCGCAGGGGCTCGTCGTCCAGTCCCCCGAACAGGCCCGTGCTCCGCAGAACAGCTGCCCTCTGTTCAACGCCCACGCCGCAAGGATACGCACGGGGGGACGTCCGTGGCTATCCGCCCAGCGCCCTGTCAAGCTAGGAGGGTGAAGCGACCTGGAATGAACTGGGCTGCGGCGTACGACCACAGGGTTCCGTCGCTGACGGCGTTCGTCTATCACCTGTGTGGAGATCAGCTGCTGGCCCGGAAGATCGCGCAGCGGGTCGTGCTGCGATCGCTCGTTACCTGGCGCGATGTGCGGGACGGACAAGCGTTCGAACTGCGGCTCAGGGGCCGCGCCGCCCTCGCCCTCGCACGACGCGAAAGACTCCAACGCATCCTCCGCCGGCGCTCGGATGAGAGGTTGAGGCTTCCGCCCCGCGACGAGCCATCACGGATCTGGTTCGGTCTTCCATCGATGCGCCGGGCCGTCCTCACCCTGTTGGTGGTCGAGGAGCGCAGTGTGAGCCAAGCGGCCGTGGCACTAGACCGCTCGGAGGGCGCCATCCGAGGGGCGGCCCGGGACGCGTCCCGTCGCATGGGATACGCGGATCTCGCCCACATGGATGGTCTCCGGGAGATGCTCGCGCGATCGCAGAATCGATCGGAAGCGCCGGACCCAGCTTCCCGATGGACCGGTTGGCAGCGGGGAGTGACCGCCGCTCTGTTCATCGCGCTGCTTGGAATGGGATCGGTGGCTGCGGTGGAGCTGAGCTCGGCTGTGGCGGGCGGAGATCTGGAGGAGCGAACACTCGCGGCGAGGAGGGCGGCGGTGGATCTGACCACGCCAGATCGTGCGTTGAATGTCACGAGGCGTTCGACCTTCCAATGGTGCCCCGACGTGAACGGGGTCCTTCGCTTCGATGAGACCGCGGCCGCGGATGCCGCCGATGTAGCACTCCGATTCAACATCGCCCTCGTTAGAGATAGGGATGACGTCCTCGCGGCGCTGGTGGATCATTCAGCCACGACGCTCGACCCCGACAACTGGGGCCATACCCTCCTGGCGAGGGGGATCGAGATCACCTTCAGTGCTCCGGCGCGCGGCGACGGGCGCGCCCAGATGGGATGCGGCACGGTCGTGGCGCAGCGCTCGTGGAAAGTCGTCATGCACGACGCTACTCGTACGGCAACCGCGGGGCTCGCCGCCTACTACCTCGTCAAGCGCGACGACGGATGGAAGGTGTGGGGATCGTACGGAGGTCGTCGCTTCTGATGTCTCGATGACGGGGACGGAATAGGGCGGGTTAGCCCCGGCCCCGAGCGAAGGCGCTCTCGACCAGTGAGGGCAACTCCCGCCAAAACCGTCCCCGCGGCAACGCTTCGACCCCGGCCTCCCGGGCGCTCTCTCCCAGGGCGGCATCGACGTGTGAGAAGTAGGCGACGACCATCGGACTTTCAGAGCTCGAGTCCTGCGGGGTCGCGGCGAGGGCCTCCGCTCCGACCTCATCGAGATCGATCACGACCATGGAGGGGGTTTTCGATGCGATCTCCGCGGCCAGATCCTCGGTCGAGACGCGCTGCAATGTGCCTCCGGCCCGGTGGGCGGCGTCCCCGACGCGCGCCTGGGCGTTCAGGTCGCCTCCTACGAGGAGAACGATCCCGGCGTAGGGCTGGGTAGCGGTCATGGCGGCGATTCTCGCGCCGATAGGCATGGGCGGCGGGTACGCTGAGGCCGGCTCGGGACCGGCGAGAAGAAGATATGAGAGAGAGTCACCGATGAGCGATCAGCCGAGGGACGCGAAGAAAGGGGCGCCCGGGAAGGCGCCCCCCAAGCAGCCTGTTCCCCCCTCGCCGTTCGCCGGCCGACAGCGGTGGATCACCATCGCCTGGGTGGTGGGCGCGCTCGCCTTGATCTTGGTCTTCCAGACCAGGTTCGGGCCGACGATCGAGGACATCCGTTTCTCTCGCTTCCTCACTCTCGTCGAGGACGAGGAGTTGACGGAGGTCGACATCGGCACGACTTCGATCTCCGGTACGTACGCGGACGGTGATAACGAGCGGAACTTCTCCACGACCATCCCGCCGGCGTTCGAGACCACCCAGCTCGTGAACCGGTTGCAGAGGCAAGATGTCGCCTTCACGGGGCAGCAGCCGAGCTTCTGGACTCAGTTCCTCATCTCGATCCTGCCGTTCCTGATAATCGCCGGGCTCTTCTACTTCTTCTTCATCCGCCGGATGAGGCAGCAGCTTGGAGGTAGCGGGGGACCGCTGTCGCTGGGAAAGAACAAGGCCAAGCTCTACGACCGCACGGACATGAAGACGACGTTCTCGGACGTGGCGGGCGTGGATGAGGTGGAGACCGAGCTCCAAGAGTTGGTGGAGTACCTCAAACGGCCCGAGAAGTTCGCGCGCATCGGGGCTCGGATCCCGAAGGGCGTGTTGCTGGTGGGCCCGCCGGGAACGGGCAAGACGTTGCTCGCTCGAGCCATCGCCGGCGAAGCCGAGGTTCCGTTCTTCTACATCTCCGCTTCTGAGTTCATCGAGTTGTTCGTCGGGCTGGGGGCCGCTCGGGTGCGGGACCTGTTCCAACAGGCGCGCCAGCGCGCTCCGGCGATCGTGTTCATCGATGAGATCGACTCGATCGGTCAAGCGCGCGCCGGGCGCCGCGGGCCCGCAGATGGGATCCCACCAGGAACAGGAGCAGACCCTGCAACAGCTGCTCACGGAGATGGACGGGTTCGAGCCCAACAGCGGGGTGATCATCATCGCCGCATCGAACCGTCCGGAGGTGCTGGACCAGGCGCTGTTGCGGCCGGGACGGTTCGACCGGCAGATCCAGGTGAACCTTCCGGACATCCGCGGGCGCGAGGAGATACTCCGGATCCACGCCCGCGACGTGAAGCTCGGGGTCAATGCAGACCTCAAGGTCCTGGCGCGCCGCACGCCCGGCTTCTCGGGGGCTCAGCTCGCGAACGTCATCAACGAGGGGGCCCTCCTGGCCGCGCGAGGCGGCCGCAACAAGGTTGAGATGCACGACCTCGAAGAGGCGATCGACCGGGTTATCGCCGGCCTCGAGCGACGGTCGCAGGTCCTTTCCGACGACGAGCGCAGGCTGGTCGCCTATCACGAGCTCGGTCATGCGCTCGTGGCGCGGTTCGTCGAGCACTCCGACCCTGTGCATCGCGTTTCGATCATCCCGCGCGGGATCGGCGCGCTCGGGTACACACAACAACTCCCGGACGAAGAGCGTTACCTGATGTCCGAGCCCGAACTACGCGATCGGATCGCCGTCCTGCTCGGCGGCCGAGCGGCCGAGGAGATCGTGTTCGGCTTCGCGACCACGGGGGCTCAGGACGACCTGATGAAGGCAACCGAGATCGCTCGCCGCATGGTCATGGAGTTCGGGATGTCTGAAGTCGTGGGTCCTATCAACATTGCGGAGCGCGGCTCGCGCTATCTGTCCCCGGCCTTCCGTCGAGGGGACGATGTCTCGTCCGAGACCGAGGTCGCGATCGACCGCGAAGTGAAGTCGATCCTTCTCGATGCCCAGGAAAAGGCCCGCGCGGTCGTGGGCGAACATCGCGACGACATCGATAACCTCGCCCGGATACTCCTCGACAAGGAGTCTCTGGACCGCAAGGACCTCGATTCGTACTTCGGGGACTCCGGTTCATCCGATGCCGAGGGTGGTGAGGGGGGCGGCTCCGAGACCTTGGAGCTACCGAGGGACGCGCGGCCCCCGGTCAAGATCAGGCCTCAGTAGGTTCGAGCCCTCATGGCTCGCATCGCCCACAGCGTGCGATGCAGTGCGGTGATCAGACCCATCGCGGCCACGACCCAAAGACCCTCCACCGGGCGGGCGACGATCGCCGCGATCATCAGAACCAGGAGGCGAGTGTCCCGGGTGCCGATCCCCTGGGGGCAGTCGACCCCGAGTGACTGGGCTCGGGCGCGCACGTAGCTCGTGACGAGCGACCCGGCCAAGGCGCAGGCCATAGCGAGCTCCGCCTCGTCGAGGCGGGACCACCCCAGCCCGATGATGAGCGCGGCATCCGTCCAGCGGTCGAGGACGCTGTCGATGAAGGCCCCCGCGGCGCTGGTGCTGCCGCTGATCCGCGCTAGGTCCCCGTCCACGCAGTCGATGATCTGGCCCACGAGGACCAGGCCCACCCCGAGGAGATAGGCGTCGAGGGCCCATGCCGCCGCGCCGCCGAAGACCAAAACAGCCCCCACGAGCGTCAGTTGGAGGGGGGTGGCCCGGGTCCGGGCCAGGCGCGTCGCGATAGACCTCGAGACCGGGCGGTACAGATACCTGGTCAGCGGATAGTTCAGATCCACCCTCAGAGAAGCTCCTTTCCGATGCCGGGATTATGCCGCTTCTAGGGAATGGAGGGGGCTCGAGCAACGTTGATGCTATAGCACTCAAGTCTTATGCTACGCCCATATATAGCCTGTAGGAGAACAGATGGATCCGAACAAACTCACCGTCAAGTCCCAGGAGGCGCTGTCGTCGGCCCAGCGTCTCGCGGGGGAGCTCAACCACCAGCAGGTCGACACCCCTCACCTCCTGGCAGCCCTACTCGGCGAGACCGACGGGGTCGTCTACCCGCTGCTGGGCAAGCTGGGGATCACTCCGCGCGCCCTGAGAGTTCGTCTCGACGGACTGCTGGACGGGAGACCGAAGGTCTACGGGAAGATCGATCTCTATCTTTCTCAGGGCATGCGCTCCACTCTGGACCATGCGTTCAAAGAGGCCGAGATCCTGGGGGACGCCTACGTATCGACGGAGCATCTGCTCCTGGCCCTCCTGGAGCAGCGGGATGACGTCGCCGAGGTCCTCACCTCGGAGGGGCTCGACCGAGCAAAGGTTCTGGAGGCTTTACAAGAGATCCGAGGCTCCCAGCGCGTCACCGATCAGACGCCTGAGGAGAAATACCAGGCGCTGGAGCGGTACGGGCGGGACCTGACCGAGGCCGCGCACCGCGGAAGGCTCGATCCGGTCATCGGTCGGGACGAAGAGATCCGCCGAACGATCCAGGTGCTCTCTCGTCGTACCAAGAACAACCCCGTGCTGATCGGCGAACCGGGGGTCGGCAAGACCGCCATCGTCGAGGGCCTGGCGAATCGCATCGTTGCTGGGGACGTCCCAGAATCTCTCAAGAGCAAGCGCCTGATCTCGCTTGACATCGGCGGGATGGTCGCCGGCGCGAAGTACAGGGGTGAGTTCGAGGAGCGTCTCAAGGCCGTATTGAAAGAGATCGCCGATTCCGAAGGCGAGATCATCACCTTCGTCGACGAGCTTCACACGGTCGTGGGGGCGGGCGCCGCAGAAGGTGCCGTTGACGCGGGCAACATGATTAAACCCATGCTCGCCCGGGGCGAGTTGCGCATGATCGGGGCGACCACCCTCGACGAGTATCGCAAGCATGTCGAGAAGGATCCCGCGCTCGAACGGCGCTTCCAGCCGGTCGTCGTGGGGGAACCCTCCGTGGCCGACACGATCGCGATCCTGCGCGGTTTGAAGGAACGCTACGAGGTGCACCACGGTGTCCGTATACAGGACGCGGCGCTGGTTGCCGCGGCGCTCTTGTCCCACCGTTACGTGACCGGCCGCTTCTTGCCGGACAAGGCGATCGACCTGATGGACGAGGCCGCGTCCGGGCTCCGTATCGAGATCGACTCGATGCCCACCGAGATCGACGTACTGGATCGTCGCGCGAAGCAACTCGAGATCGAGAAAGCGGCTCTGTCCAAGGAAACCGACGAGGCTTCAAAAAACCGGCTCGAGCGTATCGAGGAAGAGCTTGCCGGCCTTCACGAAGAGATGGATGGCATGAAGGCTCACTGGGCTCAGGAGAAAGAAGCGATCGATCGGATCCGTTCGCTCAAAGCCGAGATCGAGCGGGTCAAAGGCGAGGCCGAACGAGCGGAGCGCGACGGTGATCTGTCGCGTGCCGCCGAGCTTCGCTACGGGCGCCTCGTGAGCCTCGACAAAGAGCTCGAAGGGTCGAACGAAGCGCTCGGCGCCCTTCAGAAGGACCGCAAGTTCCTCAAAGAGGAAGTGGACGAGGAAGATGTCGCCGAGGTGGTGTCCCGCTGGACCGGGATCCCGGTCTCGAAGCTCATGGAAGGTGAGATCGAGAAGCTCGTTCACATGGAAGTGGGTCTCCACCAAAGAGTGATCGGACAGGACGAAGCCGTGGGAGCCGTGTCGAACGCGATCCGTCGCGCTCGTTCGGGTCTAGCCGATCCGAACCGTCCGATCGGCTCGTTCATCTTCCTCGGCCCCACCGGAGTCGGCAAAACCGAGCTCGCGCGAGCTCTCGCGGAGTTCATGTTCGACGACGAGCGCGCCATGATCCGCCTGGACATGAGCGAGTACATGGAGAAGCACACGGTGAGCCGCCTCGTCGGAGCGCCGCCGGGCTACGTCGGTTTCGATGAGGGCGGGCAATTGACGGAGGCGGTGCGGAGGCGACCGTACTCGGTGCTCCTACTCGACGAGATCGAGAAAGCCCATCCCGACGTCTTCAACGTGCTGCTGCAGATGCTCGACGACGGACGCCTCACGGACGGACACGGCCGGACGGTCGACTTCAAGAACACTGTCGTGATCATGACTTCCAACCTCGGGTCGCAATGGATCCTGTCTCCGAACGAGACGGAAGCCTCGATGGAGGAGAAGGTCATGGCGACGGTCAGGGATCACTTCAAGCCGGAGTTCCTCAATCGCGTTGATGAGATCATCGTGTTCCACCGGCTGAGTCGTGGGGACCTCGCGCGGATAGTCGAGGTGCAGCTCGAGACTGTGCGCGAGAGGCTCGCACAACGCAACATCGACCTCGAGGTCACGGATGAGGCTGCAGGATATCTAGCGGACAAGGGCTACGACGCCGCGTACGGAGCCCGGCCATTGAAGCGCCTGATCCAACGCGAGATCGAAAACGAGCTCGCGTTGAAGCTCCTCGATGGAACATTCGCCCCGAGGGACTCCGTCCGGGTAGATGTCCGTGACGATCGATTGGTGTTCGAGCCGACCGCAGCCAGCACGAGCTCGGAGGGCTGATGGTCTTCGTCCGTTTTGGGCGGAGTCGCGACGGGTAAAACAAAGGACAGTCAGTCCGAACCTAAAGAGGGGTAGGTAGAAATGCCCAAGACAGCTCGTGACATCATGACCGGCTCGCCTGAGTGCGTCGGCGAGAAAGACAGCATCATCGACGCTTCTAAGAAACTCTCGAAGCTCAACATCGGCTCGATGCCGATCTGTGGCGAGGACGATCGGCTGAAGGGGATGCTTACCGACCGCGACATCGTCGTGAAGGTCCTCGCTGAGGGCCGGGATCCGTCATCGACGACCGCAGGCGAGCTCGCCCAGGGCAAGCCGGTCACGATCGGCGCAGACGACTCAATCCAGGAAGCTCTGCAGACGATGGCCAGCCATCAGGTCCGCAGGCTACCGGTGATCGACGGTCACAAGCTGATCGGCGTGGTCAGCCAAGCGGACATCGCTCGCGCTGGGGACGACGACAGCACCGGTCAACTGGTGGAGCTCATCTCCCAGGAGGGCTAAGACCGAACAAGCCGTAACGAACTAAGAGGGGCGGTGCGCCGCCCCTCTTTCGCGTCCGCTCCTTTACGCGGCGAGCCGGTAGCCTTCGAGAGTGAGCGACGATGACACTTCGGGCGAATTGATAGCGGTGCGCTGCGACGGATGCGGCGACACCTTCACTATCCATCGAGGGGATGAGGTCGTGTGCCCGAGCTGTGGGTGCGAACGAACGCACGAGGCCCACGAGCCGCTCCTGTGACCCCAGCCTCGCCGGGGATCGCCATCGCCCCGGTGGACGACGAGGGCATCGGAGAGTCGATCCGACGAGGAGGAGGCAGGGTCGTTGCGCTCCACGAGGCGGACGCCATCGTATGGATCGACCCCCGCTCGCCCGAGGGCCTCAGGGATGTGCTCGCCCGTTCACCCGCCCGGTGGGTCCAGCTACCCTTCGCCGGTATCGAGGAATTCTTCGCGGCCGGCGTCGTCGACAAGGAGCGGACGTGGACCTGCGCTAAGGGCGTTTACGGGCCCGCGACCGCCGAGCATGCCCTGACCTTGATCCTGGCGGCAGCGCGGGGGCTCAACCGGCACGTGCGCGCGACCCGGTGGCACGACGAGGGTCTATCGGCGCCCGAACGGAGGCTCGCCGACGCAACCGTCCTCATCGTGGGGACCGGAGGCATCGGGAGCGCCCTCGCCGACATGCTCGCCCCTCTTCAGGCCCGCGTCATCGGGGTCAATCGTTCCGGGAAACCGTTGCTCAACGCCGACCGGACGGCGCCGATAATCGAACTATCGAGCCTGTTGCCGGATGCGGACTTCGTGGTTCTCGCTGCTCCCCTGACGGCCGAGACAAGCGGGCTCTTCGACGACCTGATGTTGCGGCGCATGCGATCCGATGCGTGGCTCATCAATGTCGCTCGCGGCGGCCTGGTGATCACGGAGGCGCTCGTGTCTGCACTGGAAGAGAGGCGGATCGGGGGGGCCGCGCTCGATGTCACCGATCCCGAACCATTGCCGGTAGGCCACCCCCTGTGGGCGCTGGACAACGTCATCGTCACCCCTCATGTAGCCAACACGTGGGCCATGGGTCTTCGCTCGCTTGCCGAAATGGTGCAAGACAACGTCGCCCGATTCGCGTCGGGCCGGGAATTGAAAGGCGTGGTCGATGCCGATGCGGGCTACTGAGGTGGGACGTGCCATCGTCGTGCTCACCACGATCCTGTCCCTCGGAGCGTGCGATACGCCACCTGATTCGGCCGCCGGAAGGGCTTCCCCGACACCGATCCCCTCCGAGACGAGCGAGGGGCCGGCCGCGCGCCCACCCACCTGGCCGCCTTCGCTGCGCGTCTATGTGGATGCGAAGGGCGCCGCCCGAAAACGGGTCACTCGCGCGGTTCGCGATCTGAAGATGATCTCTATGTGGCACCGCCTGACCGACCGCTTGTTCATCCTCCGGATCGAGACCAGGACGGGGGAGGAGGGTGGGGTTCCCGAAGACGGCCACCTCGCCGACGCGGGCCTTGCGGTTCACGTGGATCCCACAGGGGCGGGCTGGTACTGCTACATCCGGATGTGGCCAGCGGCTCTCGAGCGCGATCTCGCGAACCAACGGACCTACTACGCCGAGGGCCGCCTGGGGTTCGAACCTCCCTCCGAGAGGGTCTTCTGGGCCTCGATCCTCGGACACGAGCTCGGGCACTGTCAGGGTCGCCGGCAGGTGACGCCGGAGGACGTCGCCCTGGAGTGGGAGAACCGGATAAGGGACCGTCTTTCCAGGCGCATCTGAGCGCACCAATTCAGCCTGTCTCTTTAACAGTCATCCCATCACGCGTTCGGTGTCAGCGTGAGGGGAGGGTCGAGGTCCTTCGAAGCAACCAGGACCTGTAGCCCTCCCAGACCGTTCGGGTCCGTGAGGACGCCCAGGGCATGCCTGCGCGACAGTGACCTCACCGCGTCGGCGCCGCGACCGGAGGCCACCGCGGTGTCGTGTTCCCGACGAAGAGTGGCCTGAAGGGCATCGATACCCAGCGCACGCAGAGCATCCCTTTGGGGGAGGAGGGACGTCACGTCAGCTCCCCGAGAGGCGCAGGCGTCGGTGATCGCGCTCCAGTTCACGTGGGCGGTGATGTCGCGCGCTCCGGGTGCCTCGAGCACATCTTCGCCGGCCCCCGCCCCGTAAGTCACAAGCGTCCCGCCCTGCCGAAGACCCAGCTCGGCACTCGTTGCCCCGTAGTCGATGAGGAATATCGCCCCGCGCGCCAGCGAGTCCACCAGCGCCGACGTGAAGCTCAGGGCCGCAAGGCCGACCTCCGCGCGCGCACCGTCATTGACCGCCAGGCCATAGCCGTCGACGAACCGCTCGATCGCCGGTTCCGAGATCTCGCCCGGTTCGAGCTGCAACCGCCGGCCCGCGACGCCGACGTACAGCTCGACCAACGCTCCGTCACGACGCTCAACGAGGTGCACGGGCAAGTTGTCGAGGACCTCGTTAGCGACGACGCAGCCGGCGGCGACGGCCCCCACGTCATCGAGCGCAGACACCCACGAGACCCTCGTCGTGCCCAGTCTTACTCTCTGACGCTCGGCCACGGTGGGAACCCGTTCGACGATCACGTACCGGAGGGACGAGGCGAAGCGGTCACTCACCGATCCCAGGACCGCCTCCGCGAAGCCTCCCTCTCCTGCGCCGACCTCGATTATGTGGAAGGGATCCGGCCGGCCAGTCGACTCCCAGGTCCGTTCGAAGGCTCTCGTCCACAGGAAGCCGAACGCGGGATCGATCTCCGGCGATGTCACGAAATCGCCCTCCCAGCCGGTCCGCCGAGCTCCCGACGCGTAGTACCCGTTCTCAGGGTCGTAGAGAGCGAGGTCCATGAAGGCGGCGAACGTGATGGGCGGGCCCGACCGAAGTTCCTCAAGAAGGCGGATCTCGAGGGGAGTCACTCGCTCGAGCGCGCCCTCGGCTTGGGCGTTCTTTCCGACGCCCGCTGCGCCTCGTGGCGCGTCCGCTCGTACCACCCCCGCTTGTCCTCGTAGGTCTTCACGTTGGCCAGCGCCGACTCGGCTACGCGGATGACGTCGGCATGCTGGGCTCGGTCTCCATAGATCGAGATCAGCCGGTCGTAGGGGCCGGTGGCGTCGAAGGCGCCCGCAACCGCCGACTCGTACAGCTCGACGGCTTCATCAACCCGGCCCACCTGTTCCAGGTTCTGACCCCTCAGATATTGTTTGACGAGATCAACAGTCACGCTTCAATCGTAGGCTGCGAAGACGGGGTTGCGAGAGAGCCTTCGCAGTCAAGGAGGAGGACCATGCCAGCGCAAGATCTCCAGTCGATCGCCGCATCGCTCGTCGCCGAGGGTAAGGGCATCCTCGCCGCCGACGAGAGCTTCCCTACGATCGAGAAGCGATTCAAGGGAATCAACATCGAAACCAACGAAGAGAACCGGCGCGCCTACCGAGACATGCTGTTCACGACGGAAGGCGTCGAGGAGTTCATCTCTGGCGTCATCTTGTTCGACGAGACGGTGCATCAGAGCACGGCGGACGGATCGCTTTTCCCGCAACTGCTGGAGTCGAAGGGGATCGTGCCGGGCATCAAGGTCGATGCGGGGGCCAAGGACCTGGCCCTTCATCCGGGCGAGAAAGTGACGGAAGGGCTCGATGGACTCCGGGAGCGACTCAAGGAGTACTACGAGAAGGGGAACCGATTCACGAAGTGGCGAGCGGTGATCACGATCGGCGACAACATCCCCTCCGCCTACTGCATCAAGGCGAATGCCGACGCACTGGGCCGCTTCGCGGCGCTGTCGCAAGAAGGGGGGTTCGTCCCGATCGTCGAGCCCGAGGTCCTGATGGACGGCTCCCATTCGATCGATCGCTGCTATGACGTCACCGCTGGGATGCTTGAAGCCTTGTTTGCCGAGCTGCGTCGCGCATCCGTTGATCTCACAGGGACGCTACTCAAGACGAACATGGTGCTGTCTGGCGTCGACGCGTCGGAGCGAGCAGGGGTCGAGGAGGTTGCCCGTCGAACCGTCGAGGTGCTCAAAGCGACCGTGCCCGACGAGATCCCCGGCGTGGTGTTCCTCTCGGGTGGACAGTCGGACGAGCAGTCGACCGCACACCTGAACGAGATGAACAAGATGGGACCGCACCCTTGGGAGCTCAGTTTCTCTTACGGGCGCGCCTTACAGGCGCCGGCGCTTGACGCGTGGAAGGGCGAGAGTTCGAACGTCGAGGCAGCCCAGAAGGCTCTTTATCACCGAGCGAAGCTGAACAGCGCGGCGCGCTCCGGCTCCTACACGAGCGACATGGAGAACGCCGCCTGACTGCCGAGCGAGCCCTCTTCGCCTGATTGCTGACTTTGGGTTCTGGCGCTCGGAAACCGAAGCTCGGTGCACGAAGACCCGTTGAGACCGTCGCCGCCCCGGTGGGGATGGTGGGGATGGCGGTAGACGCAGATGCCGGGCGGTGTCGGGCCGTTTAGCATCGAGCGATGAACGCGACGATCGTTGCCGATGGTTCCCGTGACGGCTTCGCTCTGGCGAAACAGGCCGGGGCGCAAGCACCGCTTGCCCAGGTGGTGGATGGGCACCAGCGCGATCTCGCATTCGTCCCGCCGAAGGGGGCCGAGGTCGCCGTGGTCACCCAGACCGATGAGCTCGGCCGCGAGGTGGCCCGGCATTCGTCGGCGCACGTCCTGGCGCAGGCGGTCCTGCGGCTCTACCCGGGGGCGAGGTATTCGATCGGCCCCCCGATCGAGAACGGTTTCTATTACGACTTCGAGGTCGAGCATCCGTTCACTCCCGACGATCTCGAACGTATCGAGGACGAGATGCGCTCGATCATCAAAGCCAACCAGCGCTTCGAGCGGGAAGAGATCGATCGCGACCGCGCACTAGAGCTGTTCGCGGACCAGCCCTACAAGATCGAGATCATCGAAGGGGTCGATGCGGGCGATCCCACCCAGGAAGGCGCGGCGAACGGACAGGTCATCTCCGTGTACAGGAACGTCGACCCCGAAAGTGGAGAGGTTGCTTTCATCGATCTGTGCCGGGGACCTCACGTTCCGGGGACCGGGCGGATCAAGGCCGTGAAGCTCCTCCGCTCGGCGGGCGCGTACTGGCGTGGTGACGAGAACCGTCAGATGTTGCAACGCATCTACGGGACGACTTGGGAGTCGAAAGATGCTCTGAAGGCCTACCTGGACCGGGTCGAAGAAGCGGAACGCAGGGATCACCGGAAACTCGGTCGCGAGCTCGAGTTGTACTCGTGGCCGGAGGAGGTGGGCTCGGGACTAGCGTTATGGCACCCGAACGGAGCACTGGTCCGCAAGTCCCTCGAAGATCTCTCCCGCCAGATGCACCTCGAGCGGGGATACCAGCCGGTGTACACGCCACACATCGGTAAGAGCAATCTGTGGGAGACCAGCGGTCATCTCGGCTTCTATCGGGAGAACATGTTCCCCGCGATGGATGCCGATGAGGGCCAGTACTACGCCAAACCGATGAACTGCCCCTTCCATACGCTGATCTTTCGTTCGAAGACTCGCTCCTACAAGGAGTTGCCGGTCCGCTTGTCGGAGCTTGGCACGGTCTACCGACACGAGCGCTCCGGGACGTTGCACGGTCTGCTGCGGGCGCGCGGATTGACGCAGGACGATTCACACATCTTCTGCCGTCCCGATCAGGTCATCGACGAGCTGGTCGGCGTGATCGACTTCCTTCGAGACCTCTATTCCTTCTTCGGGCTCAACCCCGACCGGGTCCGTTTCTCGACTCGGCCGGACAAGTCCGTCGGCACCGATGAACAGTGGGAGGAAGCCGAGAAGGCCATACCGGAGGCGCTCCGCCGGTCCGGGATCGAGTTCGAGGTGGATGCGGGGGACGGGACCTTCTATGGGCCGAAGATCGACGTCGATGCCCGCGACGCGATCGGCCGCTACTGGCAACTCTCCACGATCCAGGTCGACTTCCAAACGCCGGACAGGTTCGGGATCGAGTTCGTAGACGAGCACGGGAACCGGCAACGTCCCGTGATGGTGCACCGTGCGCTCTTCGGATCGGTCGAGCGGTGGGTTGGGGTCTTGGTCGAGCACTTCGCCGGCGCCTTCCCGACGTGGCTGGCCCCGCTGCAGGCCGCCGTGATCCCGATCGCTGACCGTCATACCGAGTACGCGCACGACGTCGCATCTCGGCTGCGGGCCCGGGGAGTGAGGGTCGAGGTCGATGATTCCGACGACACGATGGGGGCTCGCATCAGGCGTCGGCAGCTCCTCAAGGTTCCCTACATGCTGGTCGTCGGCGACCGGGAGATCGAGTCCGGCTCCGTTTCGGTTCGGCGGAGGACGGGAGAAGAGACGCCCGGAGTTCCGGTGGATGACTTCGTCGAAAGGATCTCGAGCGAGATCGCAGAGCGCAGGGTCGAGCTCTCCATCTAGTGGAGCGGCTGTGGTCACCGTGGAGGAATGAGTACGTGACGGACTCCGATGGTGGCGAGGGCTGTGTCTTCTGCGCTCACCTCGACGAGAGTGACGACGAGGCATCCCACATCCTGCATCGCGGCATTACGGCGTTCGTGATCCTGAACGCCTACCCGTACAACACGGGCCACTTGATGGTTGCCCCGCTGCGCCACGTGGGTGAGTTGCACGAGCTCGAGCCAGACGAGCGCGCGGAGCTGATGGAGCTGACGACCCGCTCTACGGAGATCATCCGCGCGGCCATGGGCGCGCACGGTTTCAATATCGGCATGAACCTCGGCCAGGTAGCGGGCGCAGGCATCCCCGGACACCTGCACGTCCACGTGGTGCCGCGCTGGGGCGGCGACACCAACTTCATGCCCGTGGTCGGCGACACGAAGGTTCTCCCCGAGATGATCGCCGACACCGACGCGAAACTGCGCCCCTTGTTTGATGCCCGCAACCCGCTGGGGGGATCGGTCGCCTAGGCGACCTATTCCCCCCAGACCCCCTCGAGTCTGGCCTGGGTGGTCAGGTGTGAGCTTTTGCTTCTTTGGCTCGGTCGAGGATCTTTTGCGCGAGGTCGTGGGGGACCTCCTGGTAGTGGCTGAATTGCCACGAGAAGGTGCCTTGGCCCCCGGTCATCGAGCGAAGGTCGGTCGCGTAGTGGGTGATCTCGGCGAAGGGGACCTTGGCGTGGACGATCTGGCGTCCCGCTCCAACGGTGTCGATGCCCTCTGGGATCCCGCGCCGCTTCTGTAGGTCGCCCATGATGTCGCCGGTGAAGTTCTCCGGGACCATCACATCGAGGGACCACACCGGCTCCAGCACGCTCACGCCGCCCTTCTCGGCGGCGTCGCGGATCGCCAGCGAGCCGGCCATCTGGAACGCGAAGTCCGATGAATCGACGCTGTGGTACTTGCCGTCGTAGAGCTCGACCCGGACGTCGATCATCGGGAAGCCGGTGCCTAGGCCCTCGGCCATCGCGGCACGGACGCCCTTCTCCACCGAGGGGATCCATTGGTTAGGGATGGAGCCGCCGAAGATCTTGTCGTCGAAGACGATGCCTTCTCCGGCTGGTAGGGGCTCGGCGCGGATGCTTGCGATGCCGTACTGACCGTGGCCCCCCGACTGCTTGACGTGGCGGCCGAGGGCTTCGGCTTTGGAGCGGAGCGTCGTGCGATAGGGAACCTTGAAGGGGATCTGTTCGACCTCGACCGAGTACTTGTTGCTGAGGCGATGGAGGATGACGTCGAGATGAGCGTCGCCCATGCCCCAGAGGATCGTCTGATGGGTCTCGTCGCTTCGCTCGAGCCGCAGCGACGGATCCTCTTCGATCAGCTTGTGGAGGCCGATCATGAGCTTGTCTTCGTCGCCCTTCGTCTTGGGCGCGATGGCCTTGGGCAGAAGTGGTTCGGGCGGTTCGATGCCGGGGATCACGATCGGGGAGGCTTTGTCCGACAGGGTGTCGCCCGTCGTGGTGTGAGTGAGCTTCGCGACGGCCCCGATGTCGCCGGCCACAGCCTCGGAAAGTTGTTCTTGGTTCTTCCCCCGCATGGTGAAGACGTGTCCTACACGCTCGTCGGTGTTCTTCGTCGAGTTGTGCAGGGCGACATCGCCACGAACCGTTCCGGAGTAGACCCTGAAGAAGCTGACCCGCCCGACGTAGGGGTCGGTCATCGTTTTGAACACGAGGGCCGACATCGGCGAGTCGGGCTTGGGATCGCGTGAGTCTCCGGTCTCGCTCTCGATCGGGGGCCTCTCGAGGGGTGAGGGCCCTGCGTTGACGATCACGTCGGCGAGCCGGTCGACGCCGATAAGCTTGGTCGCGGAGCCGACGAGTACCGGGAACATGTTGGCGTCATCGATACCCTCGTGCAGTGCCTTGATGATCTCGTCACGAGTGGGCTCAGAACCGTCGAGGTAGCGCTCCAAAAGGTCGTCGTCGCTCTCGGCGACGGAATCGAGAAGGTTGGTGCGGACCTCTTCCAGCCGCGGCTGGCGATCGTCCGGCACCGCCTCCTCGGAGGGATTGCCGTTCTCGTCGTACGCGAACGCAGCAGCGTCGATGACCGAGATGAGGCCCTTGAAGTCGTGTTCGCGACCGAGGGGGAGCGCGATGGGCGCGATCGATTTCCCGAAGGCATCGATGAGTTGCTCGAGCGTGTTGCGGAACGATGAGTTCTCGCGGTCCAACTTGTTGACGAAGATGAGCCGAGGCAGCCCGAGCTCATTGGCGTAGTTCCACGCGACCTGGGTCTGGACCTCTATGCCCTCAACCCCCGACACTACGAAGATGGCTAGATCCGCCACGCGCATCGCGGCTCGCATCTCGCCGACGAAATCGGCGTAGCCTGGAGTGTCGAGGATGTTGATCTTGTGTCCCTGCCACTCGATCGGAGCGAGGGCCGTGGAAACCGAGATCCCGCGCCGGATCTCCTCCTCGTCGAAGTCGGTGACCGTGTTCCCATCGGTGGTCTTGCCCATCCGGGTCGTCGCGCCGGCTCGGTGCAGGAGGGCCTCGGCCAACGAGGTCTTCCCGGAGCCCCCATGACCGACGAGCACGACGTTTCGGATGTTCTCCGTCAGGTAACTCTTCACTCGACCTCCCCATTTCCGTCTTCGAGAGGGAGCCATCGTAGTCTGGGAGGCCCCGACGCGGGACCCCGACTTAGGATGCGCCGGTGCTGAACGCGAGGATCCGCCGAGGGTGGGATCACATGATGCGGCCTGTGGGGTCGAGGCTCGGGTCCCTGGGCCTGTCGGCCAACGCCATCACCTTGCTCAACGTCGTGGTCCAGGCCGGGGTCGCTTATCTCATCATCGAGGGGCGTCTTCTGGCCGCCGGTCTGGTCGCCATCGTGTCGGCTCTGGGGGACACCCTGGACGGTGCCGTGGCCAAAGCCCGGGGCACCTCGAGTCCTTTCGGAGCTCTTCTCGATTCGACGACGGACCGCTTGTCCGATGCGCTCTTCTTCATCCCCGTGGCCTGGCTCTACGGGGTGTCCCCGGGGGCCGAACAGGCCGACCAAGCGTGGGTCGCGGCGCTGGCGCTCGTCGCTCTGGTCGCCTCGTTCCTGGTGTCCTACGTGAAGGCGCGCGCGGAGGGCCTCGGGTTCGAATGCAACGTCGGGATAGCCGAGAGGGCCGAGCGCCTGATCCTCATGATCGTGGGCCTCGTATTCACGTTCATGCTGCCAACGGTGTTGGCCGTCCTGGCCCTGTTGTCGGTCATCACCGTCTTCCAGCGGATCTTTCATGTCCGCGGCCAGATCAAGAGTGTCCCCTAACCGCCGGCCCCCAGGCGAAGGGCGGCTCATCCAACTCGTTTACTACGGGTACGTAGCCGCCTCACGCCTTGCTCTCGCGTTGCCCGAACGATTCGCCTACGCCCTGGTCCACGCGGTTGGGGGCATCGTCGCGCGGATATCGAAAAAGAAAGACATCGTGGCCCGCAACCTGTCGCGAATCACAGGCGAAGATCGGGACTCCGAACGCGTTGCGTCCCTGGTTGTCGAGGCGCACAAGTCTTACGCGCGCTACTGGCTCGAAACCTTCAGGTACGTCCGCGAGGGCAAGGAATTCTTCCTGGAGCGCTTCGTCGTTCCTCGAGCTCACGTGATCGACGAGGTCAGAGCGCGGGGAAAGGGCGCGATCGTCGTTGTGAGTCATCTAGGGAATTGGGACGCGGCCGGCGCGTGGGCGGGGGCCTCGGGGCGATCCGTGGTGACCGTCGCGGAGGTCCTGAAGCCGCGTCGACTCTTCGATTTCTTCGTTCAGCATCGCGCGAAGCTCGGCATCACGATCCACGCGGCGGAGCGTGGAGTTTCGGCGAAACTGATCGAAGCCGTCGAGGACGGAAGGGTCGTTGCCATCCTCGGAGATAGAGACCTGAAAGGAACCGGGCCCAAGGTGAAGTTCTTCGGGCAGGAAGCAACGATGCCCGCGGGGCCGGCGTCGATCGCCATCCGCACAGGGGTCCCGCTTCTGTTTGCCGGCATTTACAGCGTCCGCCTGTCGGGGGGCAGGTGGGGGTGGCAGGCGGATATCAGTGATCCCATCGAGTTACCCGATGGTGCCGGGCGGGCCGCGCTGACCGAGATGACTCAGAAGGTAGCCGACCACCTCGAGGCGGCGGTCGCGGAACATCCGGCCGAGTGGCACGTTTTCCAGCCCTTCTGGTCCGGGGACCGCAAGGACCTATGAACATCGCGATCGTGTGTCCCTACGCCTGGGACCGCTTCGGCGGCGTGCAAAGTCACGTGCGTGCGTTAGCCCATGAGCTCAAAGCGCGCGGGCACACCGTCGGGGTCCTCGCGCCTCAGTCCTCGGGATGGGATGGAGAGACCCCCGACGGGGTCACTTTCGTGGGGCGCGCTCTTTCGGTTCCGGCGAACGGCTCGATGGCCCCATTGGCCTTCGGTCCACTGGCGGCCGCCGGCATTCGGCGAGCGCTCGAGGCGTTGCAACCAGACGTGGTCCATGTCCACGAACCGCTCATCCCAAGTTTGTCTTTGCTGGCTCTGTGGAACGCCGACGCTCCGACGGTGGGCACCTTTCACGCCGCCGCGGAGAGCAGTTTCGGCTATAGGGCATCCCGTCCCGTCCTCGCCCGAGCCGCATCTCGCCTCACCGTGCGAACCGCAGTCTCCGACGCGGCGCGAGGTTTGGTCTCGCGGTACTTCCCGGGCGAGTACGAGCTCACACCTAATGGGGTCGAGGTACAACGCTTTGCGACCGCGGACCCGATGGATCTCGGTCCGAAGAAGAAGGTCTTGTTCCTCGGTCGCCTCGAGAAACGGAAGGGGCTCGACGTGCTGATCGAGGCGATGACGTTCTTGCGCGACCTCGACGTTCGATTGGTTGTGGCCGGTGGGGGACCCGAGGAGAGGTGGTCGAGATCCTTCGCGCGGCGTCTCGGGATAGACGCGACGTTCGTGGGCCGGCTGTCGGAGGAGAACCTGCCGCGTGCGTTCCGAGCTGCCGACGTTTACTGCGCCCCCGGTCTCGGCGGCGAGTCATTCGGGATCGTCTTGGCAGAGGCGATGGCGGCCGGCGCTCCGGTGGTGTGCTCGGACCTCCCTGCGTTCCGCTCCGTCGCCGGCGATGCAGCCTTGCTGGTTCCTCCGGATGAGCCGGCTGCCCTGGCACGTGCGTTGAGGAGAACCTTGACCCAACCGGACATGGTGCAAGGTATGGCCGCGCGCGGCCGTGAGGTGGCGGACCGCTTCGACTGGACGCGTCTCGCCGAGGGCGTCGAGGGTATCTACGAGAGCGCGCTGGCCCGGCGGTAGCCTGGCCCGATGGCTCAGCAACCGACCGAAAGCGCGAAGGCTCCTGCGGCCCTCCCGGACTGGGGTGCAGACGCCTCTGGGTCCCCTCCGTCACGGTGGCTGCTACCCGCCATCGCGATCGTCATCGTCTCGGCGCTGCTCGGTGGCGCCGTGGCGGCTCTCGGGGGAGCCTTGGCGGGAGCGACCGTCGCGGTGCTTTGCGTCCTCGCCGCGCTCGGTTGGTTGTGGGTCCAGCCTCGCTTGGTGTTGAGCCGGGCCGCCGCCCGCCCGCTGGCGGAAGGGGAGCACCCTCGTCTCGCCAACGTCGCGGTGGGTTTGGCGGGGGACCTGCACATGCCGGAGCCCTCCATCCGATTGATAGAGGATGGCGCGCCGAACGCTCTCGCCTCTTACGTGGGAGGCCCGGTGATCGTCATCTCCACGAGCTTCCTCGAGTCACTGACGCGCACGGAGCTCGAGGCCGTCGTCGCCCATACCCTCCTCCGCACGGACCCCGCGGCCGTGCGGGCCCGTGGGTTGCGAAGCGCCGTCGGACCGCTGGCCGGTGCGCGCAATCCAACGCTAAGCGACGATCTGCGAACGTGCGCGGTCACTCGCTATCCGCCTGCGCTGGCCGCCGCTATCGGGAAGGCCGTGCCCGCCGGTGGACGGTGGTCGGCGTTCTGGTTCGTCGGGAGCGGCGACGCGGTCGCAACGCCGGAGGAGCGGATAAGGGCTCTGGAAGACCTTTAAGACGTTCTTAAGATAACGGTCCCGAGTGATGGCGGCGGCCCCACCCGGGCCTCATTTCCGCGGGGTCGGGATGCCACCGTGTTAACGTGGCGCAGCGCCGGAGGGCGCTTTTTCGCGCCCCGCGCGGGCCCTGCCGTTGGGGATCGACCTCGGCCGCGGCCACGCGGGGAACGCCCCAGAAGGACTCCGACTGGTGCAACCGCGACGCGTTTCCGGAGTCGAAAACGGATGACGAAAATGATGGATGAGGAGGCACCAAGCAGTGTCGAACCGAACTAAGGCGATCCTGGGCATCGGAGGGGGCATCATCGTCCTCGCGGTGGTGGTGTTCCTGGTGATGGGAGGGGGCGCCGAGGACGTTCCGGGGATCAACCAATTCGTGAAACCCAAGACCTGTCCCTTGACCGGCGAGGAGCCGAAGGACGAGGGCATCCTGGACCGGCCTGCGGTCGCGGTGAAGATCGAGAACGCGTCGATCGCGTACCCGCTCTCCGGGCTCGAGAAAGCCGACGTCGTCTACGAGGAGGCCGTGGAAGGCGGGGTGACTCGCTTCATGGCGATCTACCACTGCACCGACGCGGCGAAGGCCGGGCCCGTGCGAAGCGCTAGGGCGGTGGACCCCGCCATCATGATCCCCACCACGAAGATCCTTGCCTTCTCCGGAGCGAACGAGCCCGTGATGCAGGCCCTCGGCCGGAACGACATCGTGGTGGTGGACGAAGACAGCGCAGAGAGCGCCATGCGCCGCATCGACCGGCCTGGAATCTCGCTCGAGCACACGCTCTACGCGAACACCGCCGGGACGCGCAAGGTCGGTCTGAAGGAGTTCGACGAACCCCCCTCGGGGGACGGGTTCGAGTTCGGGGACCTCGAGGGGAAGACCAAGAAAGCCACCACCGTGCAGATCGACTTCAGCGCGGCGACCTCGATCACCTACGAGTTCCAGGGCGGCGCGTACCTCCGCAGCCAGGCCGGCGAGCCCTTCGTCGACGAGGCCGGCGAACAGATCGCGGTCGACAACGTGTTGATCGAGGAGCACGAGGTCAATCTCTCCGACACGATCATTGACGTCGCCGGCAACCCCTCGCTCGAGATCGCCGACGAAACGGGCTCGGGACGAGCGGTGCTCTTCCGGGATGGCAAAGCCGTGGTCGGGACGTGGAGCCGCGAGGATCTCGAGGGCCCCGTGAGCTTCGAGACGAAGTCCGGCGACTCGATGCGCTTGACGCCCGGTTCCACCTGGATCCATCTGGTTCCGAGCCAGAAGGGCGAGGTAAAAGGTTCGTTCTCTTATGAGTAGAGCTCCGAGGATCCTCGTGGCGGGCTTCGTCGTGCTGGCACTGGGGCTGGCCGCCTGCTCGGACAATGACGACCCAGAGGCTGCGCCGGCGCCGGAGGAGTCGTCCTCCCCCGAGCCCGCGGAACCGGTCGCCTGCCCTCTCACTGGAGAAGAGATCCCGAACGGCATCCGGGGCAGCCGGCCGGCCGTCGCGATCAAGGTCGAGAACTCCCCGGAGGCGCGGCCCCAGAGCGGACTCGAGAAGGCCGACCTCGTATACGAGGAGCTCGTGGAGGGCGGCATCACTCGCTTCATGGCTATCTTCCACTGCGGCGAGAGCTCGAAGGTCGGCCCCGTTCGGAGCGCTCGATTCGACGACCCGAAGCTCGCGCTGCCGTTCACCCGCGTGCTCGGGTACTCGGGCGCGAACGCCATCGTGGTTCGGGAACTGAAGAAGAACAAGCTCGTGGCACTCGACGAGCAGAATGGCGGAACGGCGTTCTTCCGTGATCCCCCAGGGTCGCTCGACGTCCACACGCTGTTCGCGGACACAGAGAAGGTCCGCTCGCGCGCGCCGCAGAAGTTGGAGGGACCGCAAGAGGTCTTCGAGTTCGGTCCCCCGGGCGGCGAAGGAAAGAAAGCGCGGAGCGTCTCTGTCACCTTCGGTTCGGCGAACACGATCGAGTACCGCTGGATGAAGGGAGCATGGCGACGGTTCGAGGCCGGAGCACCCTTCATGGTCACGTCCGGCAAGCAGATCGCGGTGCCGAATCTCGTCGTGCAACAGGTGAAAGTGAGTCCCGATCCGCACATCACGGACGTCGCAGGCAACCCCTCACCCGATATCTCGCTCGAGGGCAAGGGCAAGGCTCTGTTGTTCCGCGGCGGCAAGGTGTTCACGGGCAAGTGGGCCATGAAAGGCAAGGAATCGACGCCGCACTTCACCCTGGCGGGAGGCGACGAGATGACCTTCGCGACGGGACCGATCTGGATAGAGCTCGTACCCTCGAAGAAGGGCGCGATCAAGGGATCCATCACCGTCCGCTAGTCCCCGGCGCGCTCGTCGACGAAGGCCGCCTGATACGATGAGGAGACCAAAAAGCCCAGGTCAGGGGCCTATTTCACTTTACGGGATCCCCGCTGCTGCGAGAGAGGGAAGACATGGTCGACACTTCGAAGGACACCGGGGGCCTCCGGGTCAAGCGCGGACTCGCAGAGATGTTGAAGGGCGGCGTGATCATGGACGTCACGACGGCCGCTCAGGCGAAGATCGCGGAGGATTCGGGCGCGGTCGCGGTCATGGCGCTCGAGCGGGTCCCCGCCGATATCCGGGCCGAGGGCGGCGTGGTGCGCATGGCCGACCCCGACAAGATCAGCGAGATCATGGACACAGTCTCCATCCCGGTCATGGCCAAGTGTCGGATCGGCCACTTCGTCGAGGCTCAGGTGCTGCAGTCTCTCGGCGTCGATTACATCGATGAGTCCGAGGTCCTGACCCCCGCAGACGAGAGCAACCACGTGAACAAGTGGGACTACACGGTGCCGTTCGTGTGTGGAGCCACGAACCTCGGTGAGGCGTTGAGAAGGATCGGGGAAGGGGCGGCCATGATCCGCTCGAAGGGTGAGGCCGGAACCGGGAACGTCGTCGAAGCGACTCGACACATGCGCTCGATCACGTCCGAGATGAAGCGCCTGACCACGCTCGGTCCCGAAGAGCTGATGACCGCGGCGAAGGATCTGCGCGCGCCCTACGAGATCGTTCGCGAGATCGCCGAGACGGGGAAGTTGCCCGTCGTGTTGTTCACCGCTGGTGGCATCGCGACGCCGGCCGACGCGGCGATGATGATGCACCTTGGCGCCGATGGCGTGTTCGTGGGTTCGGGCATCTTCAAGTCCGGCGATCCAGAGGTGCGCGCGAAGGCGATCGTCGAGGCCACCACGTATTTCAACGAGCCCGACATCATCGCCAAGGTCTCGCGCTCGCTCGGTGAGGCGATGGTGGGTCTGAATGTCAACGACATCCCTCCATCCGAGCGCCTGGCAAGCAGAGGTTGGTAGTAGTGCGATGAAGGTCGGCGTTCTCGGTCTCCAGGGCGACGTGCGCGAACACCTGAGTGTTCTGGACTTCGCAGGAGCAACCGGGACGATCGTCAAACGCTCCGACGAACTGGCGGCGGTCGATGCGCTGATCCTCCCGGGAGGGGAGTCCACGACGATCGGGAAGCTCCTCGATCGCTTCGATCTGCTTCGGCCCCTCGAGGAGCGCGTGCGAGGCGGGATGCCGCTGTATGGGACGTGCGCCGGCATGATCCTGATGGCGTCCGACATCGCCGGTCGCGAGGACGCTCCTCACCGGACTCGGAGTGATGGACCTCACCGTTAGACGGAATGCCTACGGGCGGCAGGTCGATTCCTTCGAGGCGGACCTCTCGGTCACCGGTCTCGACGACCCGTTCCGAGCGGTGTTCATCCGGGCCCCCGCCGTCGAGCGCGTCGGCGACGGGGTCGAGGTGCTCGCCTCCCGCGATGAACAACCCGTGCTCGTTCGCCAGGGCCGCTTGATGGCGTCGAGCTTTCACCCCGAGATGACCGGTGATCCCCGGATCCACCGGATGTTCGTCGATCTGGCGGGAGCGTAGATGTCCGGTCACTCGAAATGGTCGACCATCAAGCGCAAGAAGGGCGCCGCCGACGCGCAGCGATCGAAGATGTGGGGCAAGCTCCTGCGCTTCGTGGAAGTTGCCGCGCGCGAGGGCGGCGGAAGCGTCGATTCGAACCCAAACCTCGCGACGGCGGTCCAGAAGGCTAAGGAGAGCTCGGTACCCAACAACAATATCGAGCGGGCTATCAAGCGCGGCACCGGGGAGCTCGAGGGCGAGACCTACGAGGAGACGTCGTACGAAGGTTACGGACCGGGGGGCGTCGCGATCCTCGTTCATTGCCTCACGAGCAACCGCAACCGCGCCGCACAAGACGTGCGCAGCGCCTTCAATGGATTCGGCGGAAAGCTGTCGGAGCCGGGGGCGGTGTCGTGGATGTTCGAGCCGAAGGGCATCGTGATCGTTCCGACTTCTTCAGCCGGCGAGGACGAGGTCTTCATGGTCGCGGCGGACGCGGGAGCCGAGGACGTGCGCTCGTCCGAGGAGTCGATCGAGGTCATAACGCCCCCGGATGCGCTCAAGCCGGTGAGGGACGCGCTCGAGACCGCGGGCATGGCGATCGAATCGAGCGAGCTGACACAGGTCCCCAAGACGACGATCGCGCTCGACGAATCCGACGCCAAGAAGGTCCTGCGGCTCGTGGACACGCTCGAGGAGCTCGACGACGTCCAGGATGTGTACGCCAACTTCGACATCTCCGACGAGGTCTTGGAGCAAGTCGCCTCTTAGCCGGTCCCCCTGTTCTTATGCCCGCTCGCGGCGGCTCGCCGACGGCGAGCCTTGCTTACCGGCCGGCACTGCCGTGCCGGCCTGCGGCAACCCGCTGGGGGGATCGGTCGCCCAGGCGACCTACTCCCCCCAGACCCCCCTCGGGATTGGCGGGCCTGCACGGACGAACGCCGTCGAGACGGCCTACTCCCCCCAGACCCCCCCTCGGGGTTGATGGGCTGGGAAAGACGGGGCTTTGTCTCTAACTTCCTCTAGTCTGGCGAACAAGCGTTCGCTATTGGAAGGGGCGGCATGCGGGTGTTGGGGATCGATCCGGGCGTGGCCACCACCGGGTTCGGCGTGGTCGAGCGCATCGACGGCAAGATCGCCCCGGTGGAGCTCGGCGTGATCCGGACCCCCGCCGGGACCCCGCAGGAGACGCGCCTGGCGACGCTTCGGGCGGCCCTGGCGGAGCTCATCGTCAGGCACCGTCCGGATGTCGTTGCAGTCGAGCGACTCTTCTTCAACAACAATGTCAGGACCGCGATGGCGGTCGGCCAGGCGTCCGGTATCGCGTTGCTGGCGGCGGCCGAAGCCGGGCTGTCGGTGACGACGTACACGCCGTCAGAGGTCAAGCAATCGGTTGTCGGGGTCGGCAGCGCCAGCAAGCATCAGGTGCAGGCCATGATCGCGGTCCTGCTGGGACTGGATGCCCCCCCGCCCTCGCCCGATGCGGCCGACGCCTGCGCGCTCGCGATCTGCCACATCAACCGGGCGGGTCTATCGCGCGCCGTTCAGAGGGCCCTCCGATGATCGGCTTCCTGCGTGGTGAAGTCGCGGGTCGAACCCCGGACGGATGTTTCGTCGACGTTCATGGCGTGGGTTACAGGTTGAGTTGTCCCACCACCACGCTTGCCGCTCTGCCCCCGGATGGAGGGACCGCGCGCTTGTGGACGCACCTGCACGTTCGCGAGGACGCACTGACGCTGTTCGGCTTCGGCAGCGAGAGCGAGAGAAAAACCTTCGAAGCGCTCCTGTCCGTCTCCGGGGTCGGGCCCAAGGTCGCGCTCCAGGTGTGCTCGGCGTTCGCTCCCGACGAGCTTCGGAGGGCTCTGGTCACGGATGACGTGGCGGGTCTCGCATCGGTTCCGGGTATCGGGAAGAAGACGGCACAGCGGATCGTCCTGGATCTGAAAGAGAAGCTCGCGCTTCCCGACCTCGAGGTCGTGGGAGCTCGTCCCGACTCCCTCGCTCAGGCCCGGTCTGCACTCGAGAACCTGGGCTACTCGCCCGGGGAGGTGCGCGCGGCACTCGGCGAGGTGGACCCCGGCCCCGATGACGGCGTGCAAGAGGTAGTCAAGTCCGCGCTGAGGGTGCTGGCATGAACGACGAGATCCTGGCCGTCGCCGTCGGCCCCACCGATCGCGAGGCCGAGACCACGCTTCGTCCCCGAACGCTCGAGGAGTTCGTCGGACAGCCAGAGCTCAAGGAGCATCTGGGGATCGTTCTCGAAGCGGCCCGCGGCCGTGACGAACCCGTCGGGCACCTGTTGCTGTCCGGCCCCCCCGGCCTCGGAAAGACGACGCTGGCGCACGTGGTGGCGCGCGACATGGAAGCTCAGATCCGTCAGACCTCGGGTCCCGCTCTCGAGCGCGCCGGGGACCTGGCGGCGATCCTGACGAATCTCGAAGACGGCGATGTCCTCTTCATCGATGAGATCCATCGGCTCCCCCGCACGGTCGAAGAGGTCCTCTACCCCGCGATGGAGGACTTCGAGCTGGACCTGGTGATCGGGAAGGGCCCGAGCGCACAGACGGTACGGCTCGACCTCCCTCGGTTCACCCTGGTCGGAGCCACGACGCGGGCGGGCCTCATCACCGGACCCCTTCGCAGCCGCTTCGAGCTGGTCGAACGACTGGACCTCTATCCCGCGGCCGACCTCGAAGTCATCATCGAGCGGTCGGCTTCGATCCTGGGGGTGACCCTCGATGCGGAAGGAGGGCGAGAGATCGCCCGCCGTTCGCGGGGCACCCCGCGGATCGCCAACCGTCTGCTCCGGCGCGTGCGTGATTACGCCCAAGTGCGGGCATCCGGCACGGTGGACGAGGACATCGCACGCAGGGCATTGAAGGTCTTCCGGGTGGACGATAAGGGCCTCGACAAGGTCGACGTGGCGGTGCTCGATACGATCGTCAGGAAGTTCGGTGGAGGCCCTGTGGGCCTATCGACCCTCGCGGTCTCGGTGGGCGAGGAGCCCGACACGATCGAGGACGTCTACGAGCCGTTCTTGATGCAGATCGGGTTGATCAGACGCACCCCACGAGGCCGGGTTGCCACCGAGGCCGCCTACACCCACCTCGGCGTCCCCCTGCCCGAGCGAGGGCACCCCGATCTATTCGGCGGCTCCTAACCAAGGAGCCGGCCGGGGCCGCTCGAACCGATAGAGCCGTGCGGCGGTAAGATTGGCCAAGGGAGCCGCATCGAGCGGCTCTGATTCGCGTAAACGCTCAAGTCGATAAAGGACGTGACGCATCGTGCAAGGTGGAGCCTCGAGTCTTATCTTCCTGGTCCTGCTGGTCGGGATCTTCTATTTCATGTTGATCCGCCCTCAGAAGCGGCGGGTCGACCAGCACCGCACCCTGATCGAGAGCCTCGGCCTGGGGGACGAGATCGTCACGATCGGAGGGATGTTCGGGACCATCAAGAACATCCACGACGAGGATATCGAGCTCGAGATCGCCAGCGGCACGGTCATCCGGATCGTGAAGACCGCCGTCGCCCGGCAGGTCACCGAAGATATCGACGAGGTCGAGGAACCGGAAGAGCCGCCTGCGGACGACCGGGCGTGACCGGATGCGAGGCCGTCGCAAGGAGTTGATGAGGGGATGAACGTGCCGGCGGACGCCGCTGGCTCCGAAGAGGTACAGGAGCTGCTGCGCGCCTCCACCGAGGTCAAACCGATCGAGCCGGCCCCCGAGACGCTTGGCCCCGGCTCGGAAGTCACGATCGAGACGGTTCAGAACCACGAGGGAGTGCAGACCTTCATCGGGCTGGCGGATAGGTACCTCGGCGAGATCGGCTACACCGAACACGGTTTCCGCCACGCGGGACTCGTGTCGCACATAGCCTTCAACGTTCTCAACCGGCTGGGCTATGAGGACCGGATGAAGGAGCTCGGCGCGATCGCCGGCTACCTCCACGACATGGGGAACTTCGTCTCGCGCTCGATGCATTCGCAGACCGGGGCGACGATCACCTACGACATCCTCAAGGATCTCGGGATGACCTACACGGAGATCGGCGTCGTCATGGCCGCGATCGGCAACCACGAAGAGGAGTTCGGTCATCCGGTGAACCCGGTCGGCGCGGCTCTTATCGTCGCCGACAAGTCCGATGTGCACAGGAGCAGGGTCCGGATAAAGGATCCAGCGCTGTTCGATATCCACGATCGTGTTAACCACGCGGTGGAGCGCTCGTTCTTCCGGGTTGACGCCGAGGCCCGGACGCTGACGCTCGAGCTGAAGATCGAGACCGAGGTCGCGGACGTGATGGACTATTTCGAGATCTTCCTCTCCCGCATGGTCATGTGCAGGCGTGCGGCGGAGTACCTTGACTGCCGCTTCAAGATCGTCATCAACGGTTCTCAGCTTCTATAGGTAAGGGACATGAATGCGTCGTAAGCCATATGGCCTCTATCTCCTGGCGACCCTGCTCATCGCTTTCGGTTCCGTAGCGGCGATACTCATCGCCGGATGGGCGCCTGCACTCGGCCTGGATCTCGAGGGCGGCACCAGCGTCATCCTCACCGCAGAGGGCGAGGTGACCGAGGACGTGCTGCAGAAGACGGCCGACATCATCCGCCGAGGATCGACTCGCTCGGAGTTGCGGAATCCGAGGTAAGCGTCGGTGGGGAAGACAACATCTTGATCCAGTTGCCGGGAGTCGAGAACGAGCGCCGCGCTCTCGAGGTGATCGGAACCACCGCCCAGCTCACCTTTCGCCAGGTAGAAGAGATCATCCCCGCCAACGCTCCCGAGAAGAAGACCCCCGAAGTCACCGAGGAGACCGGAACGCAAGTCAATGACCAAGAGGTCGTCTACCCGTCGGGCCAAGACACGGACCAGGGCGCGCTGTATCGCCTCAAGCCCGCCGAGCTGACCGGAGACGTCGTCAGTCAGGCGAGCGCCGTCCTCGACAGTCAGGGCAGCGGGGGCTGGCCGGTGACCCTCGAGATGAATGAAGAGGGCTCGGCCAAGTGGGAGGCGTTCACCGACGAGCTGGCCTGTCTCCGCGACGAGGGAGAACAGATCAAGAGCCGGGTCGCGATCGTCCTCGATGGCGTCGTGCAGTCAGCCCCGGGCATGGACCCCGGCGTCGTCTGTGGGACGGGCATCGCGGGCGGCGAGACGCAGATCACCGTCGGCGGAAACGAACAGGAGGCCAAGGACCTGGCTCTCGTCCTTCGGACCGGTTCCCTTCCGATCACCTTCGTCCAATCCGAGGTCCGCAAGATCTCCCCGACGCTCGGGAGCGATTCCTTGGCCGCCGGATTGAAAGCCGGCGCGATCGGGCTGGCTCTCGTGATGATCTACATGCTTCTGTATTACAGGGCGCTGGGCCTCGTCGTGTGGGGCGGCCTGCTCATCTTCGCCGCCGCTCTCTTCTCGCTCGTAACGGTTCTGTCCAGGGGAGCCGGTCTGTCCCTGAGCCTGGCCGGGGTGGCGGGATTGATCGTGTCGCTCGGCGTGACCGCCGACTCCTACATCGTCTCGTTCGAACGCCTGAAGGACGAGATCCGATCCGGAAAAACGATGCGTGCGGCGGTGGAGCGCGGCATGTCGCGGGCGTTCCGGACGATCCTGGTGGCCGACTTCGTGACCGGTTCGGCCGCGGTGATTCTGTTCTTCCTTGCCGTTGGGCCGGTTCGAGGGTTCGCGCTGACGCTCGGGCTGGCGACCTTGATCGATGTTTTGGTCGCGTACTTCTACACGCGGTCCGCCGTCCATCTCCTGGCGCGCACCAAGTTCTTCACGTCCGGAAGATTCATCGGGATGCGTGATGCGCTGGGCGTCGAGGGAACCGCATGAGCGACCGTCCGGACGCCGTGCCTCCCAACACACGCGAACGCCATGGGGCCTTGCACCGTATCTACCGTGGCGAAACCAAGATCGACTTCATCGGGAAGCGGAAGGTCTGGTTCCTGATCTCGTCGGTGGTACTGCTGGCCTGCATCGCGATCATCGCCTTCCAGGGGTTGACGTTTGGGATCGAGTTCGAGGGAGGCATCCAGATCCAGGCCCCCGTTCCCGAGGACGGACCCCTGGGCGATGCATCCAACAGCGACGTCGTGACCGAGGTGCGATCCGCGCTCGAGGGGGAGGGCGCGGACGACGCCCAGATCCAGGTCTTCACCAGCGATGAGGGCCGCGGCCTCACCGTGCAGAGCAAGGAGATCGCAGACCCCGAGTCGCAGGAGCAAGCCGTGGACATCGTGTCGGAGACCGTGGGGGCTCCGATCAGCGACATCGGGAGCCAGAGGATCGGAAGCAAGTGGGGAGGCGAGATCACCCGGTCCGCCGTTCGCGCACTGATCATCTTCGTCGTCGTGGTCACGATCTTCATCTCGTGGCGCTTCGAATGGAAGATGGCCCTAGGCGCGATGGCGGCCCTGATCCACGACCTTGTGGTAACCGCGGGGGTTTACGCGCTCGTGGGGTTCGAGGTAACCCCATCGACCGTGATCGCCCTCCTTACGATCCTGGGTTACTCGCTCTACGACACGATCGTGGTGTTCGACAAGGTCGAGGAAGACACCACGTTGTACGCGACCACCGGCAAGATGACCTACGAGGCCGCTGCCAACCTCGCGATGAACGAGGTGTTCATGCGGTCGCTCAACACCTCCCTGGCGACCTTGCTGCCGGTGGGCGCCCTCCTCGTCGTGGGAACGGGGCTACTCGGGGCGTCGACGCTCAAGGACCTGTCGCTGGCACTTCTTGTCGGCATCCTCTCCGGAACTTATTCGTCGGTGTTCGTCGCCACCCCCGTTTTGACGGTTCTCAAGGAGCGCGAGCCTCGCTATCGGAACGTGCGCGAGAAGGTTCTGCGAGAGGCGAAGCGGCAGACGCCGGCTCCGGCTCTGGCGGGGGCGGGCGCGGCGTCCGTAGAGTCCGAACCGGCTCCGGCGGCCACAAGTGGAGTAGCGTCGGGCACGACCACGTCATCACGGCCGCCGGCGCGGGCCAGGGTCGGTACCAAGAAATCGAAGCGGCGGAAGAAACGCTAGGGGGAGCCGAGTTGCAGCCAGAGCGCGACCACGAGTGGCTCAAGGAGTTCATCCGCGACATCCCCGATTTCCCCAAAGAGGGTGTGACGTTCAAAGACATCACGCCACTCCTCGCCGATAAGAAAGCCTTCACGTACACGATCGACGCCATCGCGCACCATTTCGATCGCGACGAGATCGACAAGGTGCTCGGGATCGAAGCGCGCGGGTTCATGGTCGCCGCCCCCCTCGCCTACAGGTTCACGGCGGGTCTCATCCCGGTGCGGAAGAAGGGGAAATTGCCCTGGCACGTCGAGTCGCAGTCGTACGAGCTCGAGTACGGCTTCGATCACCTCGAGTTGCACAAGGATGCGATCGAACCGGGAGAGCGGATCCTCATCGTCGACGACG
This sequence comes from uncultured Actinomycetes bacterium, assembly GCA_963777015.1. Taxonomy (GTDB): domain Bacteria; phylum Actinomycetota; class CADDZG01; order CADDZG01; family WHSQ01; genus JACCXF01. The sequence goes on along the minus strand of CAVZOQ010000001.1, from coordinate 50,895 downwards.
TTCTCGCAACCGGCGGAACCGCTCGCGCAACCGCGCAGTTGACGGAGGTCTGCGGAGGGAAGGTGGCCGGGCTGGCGACGATCATGGAGCTCTCGTTCCTTGGGGGCCGCAGCAAATTGTCCGGATACGACTTTTACAGCCTCATCACCTACTAGCCGCGATCCCCGAGTACCGGGATGGGGCACCGTCGGTCCAATCTCCCCAACCCCCTTCCGCCCGCCTCCCGCCCTCCATAGGCTTCGACCATGACCTCGGGGGGGAATTTGCAGGAGCGTCGTTCTCTGAAGTACATCCGGCTGGCCGCCTATCTGGCGAAGCAGCCGCCGGAGATCGAGCTCGTCACGATGACCTTTCCGGAGCTCGAAGACATCCTCGGAGAGACTCTCCCCGATACCGCCCGTTTCCCTTCGTGGTGGCGTAACGACCCTCGGAAGATGCACAGCCGGGCGTGGCTCACGGCCGGGTGGGAGGTCAGAGGGATCGTTGGGCACGACGAGAGGGTCGTCTTCGTACGCCTCTCCGAAAGAGATATCTGACCCGAAGGTCGGGCTTGGGCATCGCATGCTCGTAAGATGAGTTATGGCCCAAATGCCGGACCCAGACCGAGTCGCCGAGCCCGCGAACCCGACCGGGCCGGCACCCGCGACGCCCCCGCTTGATCCTGAGGCGGTTACCGACCTCCCCGCACCGGTGCGGCCACCGGATGGCGCCCGCGGGATGAAGGCGGTCCTGAAGAAGGTCCGGTCCCAACGTCAGACGAGCGACCCCGCTCTGGATGGACTCATCAAGGAGGTCCGGGCGAAGCGGCCCAAAGCCGATACGAAGGCGATCGAGCGCGCCTATTTCCTGGCTGAGCGGGCTCACGCGGGCCAGACGCGCAAATCCGGGGATCCGTTCATCACCCACCCCGTGAGCGTGGCGATGATCCTGGCTCACTTCGGACTCGACGAAACCACGATCTCAGCCGCGCTCCTGCATGACGCAGTCGAGGACACGACGTTGTCCCTCGTCGATGTCGAGGCCGAGATGGGTTACGACGTCGCTCAATTGATCGATGGGGTGACGAAGCTCGAGAGGATCAAGTTCCGCTCCGCGGAACAAAGCCGGGCCGAGAACCTCAGGAAGATGATCGTGGCCACGGCCAAGGACGTGCGCGTTCTGTTGATCAAGATCGCCGATCGCCTCCACAACATGAGGACGCTCGCCCCCCTTAAACCCGAGAAACGCGTACTCATCGCGCGCGAGACCCTCGAGATCTACGCGCCGCTAGCCCACCGCCTCGGCATGTACGCCACGAAGTGGGAGCTCGAGGACCTCGGGTTCGCGACCCTCCATCCGAAACGCTTCGAAGAGATCGAGGCTCTGGTGTCACAGCGTCAGCCGGAGCGCGAGCGGGTCCTCGATGAGGTGTGCGACGACATCCAGAAGAAGCTTGGCGAGGTGAAGATCAAGGTAGAGGTATCCGGCCGGCCGAAGCACCTGTATTCGATCTACGAGAAGATCGTTCTCCGGGGGAAGCAGTTCGATGAGATCTTCGATCTGGTGGGCATCCGCGTGGTGGTCGACACGGTTCGGGACTGCTACGCCGCGCTCGGAGCGATCCACACGCTGTATCGACCGGTGCCGGGTCGCTTCAAGGACTACATCGCGATGCCCAAGTTCAACATGTACCAGTCCCTCCACACGACGGTCATCGGTAATGCCGGGCGACCCATGGAGATACAGATCCGCACCGAGAAGATGCACAAAGCGGCCGAGTTCGGGATCGCCGCGCACTGGCTCTACAAGGAACAGGCCCGCGGGAAAGTTCCCGAAGAGGAGATCGCCTGGCTGCAGCGCGTGATGGACTGGCAACGCGAGTCCGCCGATCCGAAGGAATTCATCGAGTCTCTGAAGATCGACCTCTATTCGGATGAGGTCTTCATCTTCACGCCTAAGGGTGACGTGGTTGCGTTGCCACGCGGCGCGACCCCCATCGACTTCGCCTACTCGATCCACACGGAGGTGGGGCACAGGACGGTGGGTTCGCGCGTGAACGGCCGGCTGGTGTCGCTGAACCACGAGCTCGCATCCGGAGACACCGTCGAGGTCATCACCTCCAAGGGATCCAGCGGACCATCCCGCGACTGGCTCCACATCGCCAAGACTCCCCGGGCGCGCAACAAGATCCGTCAGTGGTTCGCGCGCGAGCGACGTGAGGATGCGCTGGCTCAGGGCCGGGACACCCTCCAGCAGAGCATGCGCAAGCAGGGACTCCCGGTGGACAAGATCTCGAAGGGCGACATCCTCCGGCAGATCTCCGACGAGCTGAAGTACACGGACCTGGATTCGATGCACGTAGCGATCGGCGAAGGTCGTCTGTCCACCCAGTCGGTGACCACCAGAGTCTTGAGGCTGTTCGAACCCGAGCCCGACGAGGAAGTCATCCCCGAGGAACCGAGGCGCCGGCGGTCGCTCAAACCCCGGGGCAAAGGAGTCATCGTGGAAGGGCACGACGATCTCCTCGTGAGGCTGGCGCAGTGCTGCACCCCTATGCCGGGCGATCCGATCGTTGGATTCCTCACCCGGGGTCGTGGCGTTTCCGTGCACCGGAACGACTGTCCCAACGCCCGAGCGCTTCAGGTCGCGAGCGAAGGGCGGATGACCGAGGTGTGGTGGGACAACCGGCAACAGAGCACCTTCACGGCAGCCATCCAGATCGAGGCCCTCGACCGCACCAAGCTACTGCGCGACGTGACGTCGGCGATCTCGGACCAGGGCATCCACATCATCTCGTCCACCACGCGCGACTGGTCGCGATGGGATCGCCACCCTTACCTTCACCTTCGAGCTAGCGGATCCCAGCCACCTTCAGCACGTTATCCAGAGCGTGAGGCGTGTCGACTCCGTGTTCGACGCGTCACGCGTGGTTCCATCTGCGGCGCGCGGGTAAACGTCCGCGGTGACAAGCATCCGATCCTCATCCCTGAGCTATCCCGTCCAGATCTGCGTCTTACTGGTGGTGGCGGCGCTTGGGGCATGCACCCAGGAAGCCGACTTCTCTCCTCCGGAAGCCGAGGGCCCGGCCGAGGATTTCATCGCCGCCTGGGACCAAGGCGATGCCTCCGCAATGGTGGACCTGTTCCACGAGGATGCGGCGGCCGAATGGTCGGAGCGGCGACTCGACCGCGTGCTCCAAGCGGTGGTGCACGGAGTGGTCCAGTCCATGGGCGTCGAGGAGGACGGAGAGGTTGACCAAACAGAGGTTGACTCAGAGGAGGAACTCGAGGAGCAGGGTCTCGAGGCCTCGGTTCCGTACGCGGTCTCCTACGAATCCGAGGCGCTCAAGGACCCCGCAGTGCTCGAGGGGCGAGTTCGAGATGTCATACGACGCCGAGTCCGATCGGTGGGGCGTCCTGTGGAGCAAGGAACTCCTGTGGCCCGGCGTCGAGGGTGCGGTCGGGTTCGCCGTCAAGACGCGCTGGCGGGAGCGCGGCCCGATCTTGGATCGCAAGGGGCGGAAGCTCGCGAAGGGCACGGGTGCGAACCGCTCGTATCCGTTCGGTGCCTCAGCGGGGATCATCGTTGGACACCTCGGGCCGGTCGGCAAGCAGGATGCGATCGCCAGCGAGGGCGAGTTTCAGGAGGGGGACCTGGTGGGGGCCTCGGGGCTGGAGCTCGCGTACCAGGAGCGCCTGGCGGGGACCCCCAGCACGAAGCTGCAGGCCGTCGACCGCAAGGGAAAGGCGTTGGACACCCTCGGCACCAGACGAGGCAAGCCGGGGAAGCCGGTCAGGGCGACGCTCGACATCAGGGTGCAACAGGCGGCGGAAGCCGCCTATGGGTCCACCACCGGGGGAGCGGTGGTGATGGATCCCCAGTCGGGCGACCTGCTGGCGGTCGTGTCGTCCTCGCCGTTCGACCCCAACGGCTACGTAGGCGTCGCTGGAGTGGAGCCCTTCAATCGCGCCCTGGCTGGCCTCTATCCGCCGGGCTCGGCTATGAAGGTGGTGACGGCTTCGGCCGCCCTCGACACGGGGACGGTCACCCCCAACACCACGGTCACGGGTCCGGCCGATTACCAAGGGGTCCGCAACTTCGAGTCGGGCGTCTACGGCAGCATCCCGTTCTCGTCGGCCGTGAAATTCAGCGTCAACACCGCCTTCGCGCAGATCGCCGAGGATCTCGGGGGCCGGAAGATGACGCGCTACGCGCGTGCATTCGGATTCAACGGCGATCCGAAGATGGCCTTGGATGCAAATGCCTCGTCGTTCCCTCCCCCGGAGGATCTCAGCGATCTCATGTGGGGATCGATAGGGCAGGCACAGGTTCTCGCGACACCGATGGAGATGGCAACCGTGTCCGCGACGATCGCGAACAACGGTAAGAGGATGGAGCCCCGCGCGACCTTCCTCGACGCCAAGCACGGTGAACGCGCCGTGTCACGCAAGACCGCACGGACGATGAACGTGCTGATGCAGGGCGTTGTCCAGGGCGGTACCGGGGTAGCGGCCCAAAGCGCCGGAGTGCCGGTCGCAGGCAAGACCGGGACGGCAGAGGTCAGCATCGACGGGAAGATAAAGAATCACGCGTGGTTCACGGCGTTCGCGCCGGCGTCCGCTCCCAAGGTGGCGGTAGCGGTGGTGTCCGAGCTGGGCGGCGTCGGCGGCCAGGTGGCGGCCCCCCTCGCCGGGGCGATACTCCGCAACGTACTGCCACTCGTGAAGTGAGGGCGGTCGTACAGCGCGTCTCGTCCGCGCGGGTGCATGTCGACGAAGACACCGTGGGGGAGATCGGCAAGGGCGTTGTGGTGTTGCTGGGCATCGCGCCGGAGGACGCCGATCCAGAAGCGAAGTGGCTGGCCGAGAAGGTCGGGAACCTGCGGATCTTCAACGACGCCGAGGGAAAGATGAATCTCTCACTCCTCGATGTCGGCGGGGCGGCGCTCCTCGTCTCGCAGTTCACCCTCTACGGCGACGCCCGCAAGGGCAGACGACCGTCCTTCATCCGCGCGGCCCAGGGACCTGAAGCGGAAGCCGTTTACGAGACGGTGAAGGCGGCTTTCTCCGCACTCGGGATCACGGCCTCAACCGGACGCTTCGGGGCCACGATGAGCGTAGAGCTGACCAACGAGGGCCCTGTAACGATCCTCCTCGATTCCGAAAAGAGCTTCTAAGCCGAGTCAGCCTTTCAGGGTTCGGCGTGCGGCGTCGAGGATCGCGTCGGGTGTGAGGCCGTACTGGGCGAGCAGCTCGTCCGGCTTGCCGGAGGTCGCGTAGGTGTCGCCGACGTTGACGAACGCCATCTTCGTGGGATGCCGTTCCGCCAGCGCCATGGCGACGGTCGCGCCGAGGCCGCCGTACGCCATGTGCTCCTCCGCGACGACGATCCCCTTGGTCTCGACGGCGGCTTGCTCGAGGGTCTCGCTGTCGATGGGCTTCACGGTGTGGAAGTCGAGCACCCGTGCCTCGATGCCGTCGTCCGCGAGCGCCTGCGCGGCATCCAGCGCCATCGCCACCATGATCCCGTTCGCTACAAGAGTGATGTCGTCGCCTTCTCGGACGGTGTTCGCGCGTCCCACGTGCATTTCGGGACCGTTCGGGTAGACGACCGGTACGTTAGGTCGCCCGCACCGAAGGAAGGTTGGACCCTCTCGTTCGATCATCGCCTGGGTCGCCGCGCGGGCGCTGGGCGCGTCGGCGGGAACGATCACGGTCATCCCCGGGAACGCGCAGGCCTGAGCGACGTCCTCGATCGCCATCTGCGACGGTCCGTCTTCCCCGATCGAGATGCCGGCATGGGTTCCGACGAGTTTCACGTTCTGATAGGGGAACGCGACGCTCATCCGGATCTGGTCGAAGGCGTTCGACAGCAGGAACGTCGAGAACGACGATACGACCGGGATCTTCCCGCTGGCCGCCAGCCCGGCGGCGATCCCGATGAGGTTCGACTCGGCTATCCCCGCATTGAAGAAACGATCCGGATACTTGGCCTTGAACTTGTTCGTGTAGGTCGAGTTGTTCACGTCCCCATCGACGACGACAACGCGTTCGTCCGCGCCGGCTTCGGCCAGCGCCTCACCGAAGGCGGACCGGGTGGAGTCGCCAACCTCGAGGTCAACTCGAGATATCCCGAAGGTCATGACACGGCTCCGATCTCCTCGAGGGCCTTGGCTTCTTCGTCGGGGGGTATCGGCTTGCCGTGCCAGCTGCCCGGGTCGGCCTCCAGCAGCGAAACGCCCTTGCCCTTCACGGTCCGGGCGATGATCGCCTGCGGTTTCCCCTTGACTCCACGAGCCCAGTCGAACGCGCCGGAGACCTCGCCGAGTGAGTGGCCGTCGATCTCGCGGGCGGCCCAACCGAACGCTTCGTACTTCTTGGTCAACGGGTCGAGTGGCTGGATATCCGCAACCGCGCCGGTTTGCTGGAAGCCGTTGTGATCGACGATGCAGGTGAGGTTGTCCAGCCCGTGGTTGCCCGCGTACATCACGGCCTCCCACAGTTGTCCCTCCTCGCTCTCGCCATCTCCGACGATGACGTAAACGCGGGCGTCCCTGTTGTCGAGCCTCGCAGCCAGTGCGTGGCCGACCCCGATGGAGAGGCCTTGACCAAGCGAGCCGGTGGAAGCCTCGACCCCGGGAAGGCGATTCATGTTCGGGTGGCCCTCGAGCGGGGAGCCGATCTTGCGCAGCGTCTGGAGGTCCTCCGTCGGGAAGTAGCCGGCCTCGGCTAGCACCGAATAGAGGCCGGGCGCGGCGTGACCCTTCGACAGGATGAAGCGATCCCGATCGGGATCATGGGGATCGGACGGGTCGTACCGCAGCACGCCGCCGAAGAACAAGACCGTGCACAGCTCGACCATGGAGAGCGAGCTGGATGGGTGTCCCGAGGCGGCTGCGGTTGTGGCGATGACGATGTCTCGCCGGATCCGCCTGGTCAGCTCCTCGAGCTTGGCCGGCTCCTCCGTGCGTGCTTGCGGCATGGCACCTCCAGGTCGACTCTCCCTTCGTCGCTATCCAACCACATGAGCGGGGAGCCACTTCCTCGTCGATCGAGCGGAGCGGGATTGCTGTGGAGGCCCATAAACCGCCCCTTAGGATGAGCCGATGGCCGACGATGACAGATCTTTCAGCGCGCCCAAGGGGACGAACGATCTGCTCCCGCCTGAGTCGTGGAGGTGGCAGGAGGTCACCCGCCGGGCGATGGATTCCTTCGCGCTGGCGGGCTACGCGCCCGTGGAAACACCGGCCTTCGAGCACACCGAGGTTTTCCTACGCGGGGTCGGCGAGGCCAGTGAGGTAGTCGGGAAGCAGATGTACACCTTCAAGGACCTCGGCGACCGGTCGCTCACGCTGCGCCCGGAAGGAACGGCGCCGGTGGTGCGTGCGGTGCTCGAACACGGCCTGGACCGCGGAGCGCTGCCGGTGAAGCTGGCCTACGCCGAGCGCGATGTTCCGGCAGGAGCGTCCACAGAAGGGCCGCTACCGCCAGTTCTTCCAGTTGGGGATAGAGGCGATCGGCTCCGACAGCCCGCTGGTCGACGCCGAGGTCGTCGAGGTCGGCTGGCGCTTCCTTCAGAACGAGGGCGTCGAGCCTCGCCTCTTACTCAACTCGATCGGCCACCTCGACGGATCGTGCCGGCTGGGGTATCTCGACACCCTGCGGACGTGGTTGGAGCAGAACGTCGATGCTCTAGCCAAGGAGGACCGCCCTCGGGTCAGCACCAACCCGCTGCGGACGTTCGACTCCAAGGAGCCGGCGACGATCGAGGCGATGAAGTCCGCCCCGGTGATCACCGATCACCTATGCGACCCGTGCCGGAAGCACTTCGGATCGGTGCGCGAACTGCTGAGTGACGTAGGGGTGCCCTTCGAGGTCGATCCGACCCTCGTCAGGGGACTCGATTACTACACGCGAACGGCCTTCGAGTTCGTCGCGGGCGGACTAGGGTCCCAGAACGCAGTCGGTGGTGGCGGGCGCTACGACGGTCTCTCGGAGTCCCTGGGAGGTCCTCCTCTACCGGGGATCGGCTTCGCTCTGGGGCTCGATCGGATAGTGCTGGCGCAAGCCGAAGCCGAGCCCTCGCGCGGACCCGTCCGGGTATACGTGGTCGCTCTCGGCGAGGAGGCGGCGCGCGCTGCGTTCGGCATCGTGACCGACCTCCGTTCCGCCGGGGTCGGTGCGGAGATGGACCTCGGTGGCAGGGGGATGAAGGGTCAGATGAAGGGAGCGGATCGGTCGGGGGCCCGGTTCGCCGTGATCGTGGGCGAAGAAGAGCTCGCGGCGGGGGAGGCGACGATCCGGGACATGACATCGGGCGACCAGACAAGGGTTCCGTTCGACGAGGTCATCGAGAGCGTCCGGACATGATGCGGTCTCATCGCTGTGGCGATCTGCGCGCGTCGGACGCAGGAACCGAGGTGTCGTTGTGCGGGTGGGTCAACACCCGACGCGACCACGGCGGCGTGACGTTCATCGATCTGCGTGACACCTCGGGTCTCGTGCAGATCGTGTTCAACCCGGACACGTCTGACGAAGCGCACGATGCTGCGCAGGAGCTTCGCAGCGAGTTCTGCATCCGAGTCTCGGGCGAGGTTCGCGCACGCAAAGAGGGCACGCTCAACCCGAAGCTCGCAACCGGCGACATCGAGGTCGCGGCCACTTCGATCGAGGTCTTCTCCCGTTCAGAGACGCCGCCGTTCCAGATCGATCAGCAGCACGATGTTGACGAGATGCTCCGGATGAAGTTCCGGTTCCTGGATCTGCGGCGCGAGCGGATGCAGCGGAACCTCAAGCTCCGGCACCGGATCATCTCCTCGATCCGTCGATTCTTCGACGCGCAGGGATTCGTCGAGATAGAGACGCCGATGCTGACTCGTTCGACTCCGGAAGGAGCGCGCGACTACCTGGTTCCCTCGCGCGTTCACCCGGGTTCCTTCTACGCGCTACCGCAGTCGCCCCAGCTCTTCAAGCAGCTCTTCATGGTTGCGGGGCTCGATCGCTACTACCAGATCGTTCGCTGCTTCCGAGATGAAGACCAAAGGGCCGACCGCCAGCCTGAGTTCACGCAGCTCGATCTGGAGATGTCGTTCGTTGATGTCGAGGATGTGCTCGACGTCACGGAGCGCATGTTCAAGAACGTGTGGGCCGAGGTCCTCGATGTCGAGCTTCCCGACTTCACGCGTTTGGCCTACGGCGAAGCTCTCGATCGGTTCGGCAGTGATAAGCCGGACGTACGCTTCGGTCTCGAGCTGTTCGACCTGTCGAGCGTCTTCGCCTCCACCGAAGTAAAGGTGTTCCGCTCGACACTCGACGCGGGAGGCGCGGTCAAGGGTCTGTGCCTCGAGGGCAAGGGAGACCTTGGTCGGAAGGAACTCGATGCTCTGGTGGAGGCGGCTAAGGGGCTGGGAGCAGGGGGCCTCGTGTGGGTGGGGGTCGGTGCCGAGGGTCTGCGATCCCCACTCGACAAGTTCTTCTGCCGATGAGGAACGCGCGGGATTGCGCTCGGCTTCGGGGGCCTCCGAAGGAGACCTCCTGCTGATCGTCGCCGATCCGCGGATCGATCTGGTCCACAAGGTGCTCGGGGGGCTCAGGAACCACCTCGCGGAACGTTTCGGACTGATCCCAGAGCTGGACCCGACCACGCCCGAGGCGTGGCGCTTCGTGTGGATCACGGATTTCCCGTGGTTCGAGTGGAACGAAGATGCCGGCCGATGGGACTTCATCCACCATCCGTTCACGGGGGTGGTCGAAGAGACGATGAAGTATCTCGACGACGATCCCGGGAAGGTGATCTCGAAGGCGTACGACATCACTCTCAACGGATGGGAGCTGGCCAGCGGGAGCATCAGGATCCACGATCGCGCCACGCAACAGAAGATGTTCGGAGCATTGGGGATCACCCCCGAGGAAGCGGAGCGAGAAGTTCTCCTTCTTGTTGCGCGCCTTCCGTTTCGGTGCCCCGCCCCACGGAGGGATCGCTCCCGGGATCGACCGGGTGGTGGCGCTCGCGGCCGGTGAGAGCAACATCCGAGAGGTCATCGCATATCCAAAAACCCAGACCGCGTACGACCCCCTCACGGATGCGCCCGCCCCCGTGGCGCCCGAGCAGCTTGAGGCCGTGTACCTGAGCTCCACGGCCCCGCCTCCCGACGACGGGTCCGGCGGGGACTAGCCCGAGGGGACCCTCCCCGTGGGAGCATGGGGAGGTGGACCTCTTCAACGCGTCCCTCGAGGATCGATTCACCGAGTACGCGCCGCTGGCCGCCCGGATGCGCCCCACCTCGCTGGACGAGGTCGCCGGCCAGCAGCACCTTCTCGCGCCGGGACGGGCGCTTCGTACCCTGATCCGCGCGGGCGACGTCTCCTCGATCATCCTGTGGGGTCCCGCGGGGGCCGGGAAGACAACGCTGGCGAACGTCATCGCCAGCGCGGTCAATGCACATTTCGAATCGATGTCGGCCGTGACGTCCGGAGTGGCCGACGTAAGGAAGGTGATCGAGAAGGCGAAGGAGCGCTTGGGCCAGCAAGGCGCGAAGACCCTGCTGTTCCTCGACGAGATCCACCGTTTCAACAAGGCACAGCAGGACGCGTTGCTCCCTGCGGTCGAGAACGGCTGGATCGTGCTCGTCGGGGCGACCACCGAGAACCCGTCGTTCGAGGTCAACTCGCCATTGATGTCGCGGAGTCTTCTGTTCCGGCTGGAGGCGTTATCTGAGGACGACCTGCTGGCGATCGAACGTCGCGCCCTCACCGACGCCGAACGAGGTCTCGCGAAGCTCGATCTGAAAGTCGATGAGGATGCGCTCGAGCACATCGCCCGTGGAAGCGGAGGGGATGCACGCGCCGCGCTGAACGCACTCGAGGCGGCGGCCGTGATGGCCACAGCCACCGACGGGGTCGTGACGCTGCAAGTGGCCGAGGAAGCCTTGCAGCGCCGGGCGCTTCCGTACGACAAGGGCGGAGACTGGCACTACGACGTGATCTCGGCCTTCATCAAGTCGATGAGGGGATCGGATCCGGATGCAGCCGTGTACTGGATGGCGCGCATGCTCGACGCGGGCGAGGATCCTCGCTTCGTCGCGCGCCGGATGGTCATCTTCGCGAGTGAGGACGTCGGGAACGCGGATCCAACCGCTCTGCAGGTGGCCGTCGCGGCCCACCACGCGCTCGAGTTCGTCGGTTTGCCGGAGGCGAAGCTCAACCTGTCTCAGGCTGTCATCTACCTGGCGCTGGCTCCGAAATCGAACGCATCGGCGGTCGCAGTGTGGAGCGCCGACGAGGACATTCGTTCGAGCGGACCCCTCCCGGTTCCCGACCACCTCCGCGACTCACACGGCCGGGCATCGAAGGCGACCGGGGCGGGCAAGGGTTACGAATATCCCCACGCCCATGGGGGATGGGTGTCGCAGGACTATCTGCCCGAGGAGATGCGCGGTCGCACCTACTTCCGTCCGATCGCCGGGCGAGAAGCCGAGCTCGCCGGGGAGCTTCGGGGGCAGAAAGACAAGGGCAGAGGCGAGGCTGAACGCGGCGGAGCGGCACGGTAGAGTTCGGTCATGGTCAAGTCGGTTTTCTGGGTTGCGGTGGGAGCTGCCGGTGCCCTTCAGGCGGATCGCTGGATGCGCCAGAAGCGTGAGCGATGGGCTCCGAGAGCGGTGACGGGTACGTTGCTGGACAAGGTCAATCAGAAACTCGAATCCAGCAGGGGCGACGCTAGGGCCGATTCGGTAGATCCCCGCCAGTAGTGCGGGCAGTACCCTAAGCGGCCATGGATTCCAGTACTATCCGAGACCGCTTCTTCGCGTTCTTTGCCGAGCGCGATCACACCCGCGTCCCATCATCGTCGCTGGTGCCCAACGATCCGTCCCTGCTGCTCACGAACGCCGGGATGAACCAGTTCAAACCCTATTTCCTCGGCGAGCAGACGGCCCCGTACGACCGCGCGATGAGCATCCAGAAGTGTTTCCGTACCACGGATATCGACGAGGTGGGAAAGACCACCAGGCACCTCACTTTTTTCGAGATGCTCGGGAACTTCAGCTTCGGGGACTACTTCAAGGAGAAGGCGTGCCCCTGGGCCTGGGAGCTGGTCACCGAGGGCTTCGGTATCGATCCCGAGTTGTTGTGGGTGACGGTGTACGAGACCGATGACGAGGCGGCGGACATCTGGCGTGACGACGTCAAGGTCGCCCCGGATCGCGTGCTCCCGTGGGGGCGCGAAGAGAACTACTGGCACATGGGGGTGGCGGGGCCCTGCGGTCCGTGCTCGGAGATCTACGCGGACCGAGGCGATCGTTTCGGCCCGGCCTCCGACGTCGGTCCACAGGGCAACGCGGAACGGTACGTCGAGATCTGGAACCTCGTGTTCATGCAGAACGATTGCAACGACGCACTGGATCCGGTCGGCGAGCTCCCCACGAAGAACATCGACACGGGCGCGGGCCTCGAGCGTCTCGCCATTGTCCTGCAGGACGCCGACTCCATCTTCGATACGGACACGATGGGTGGGTTGCTGCGTACAGCGGGAGAGTTGACGCGCAAGAGTTATGGCGAAGACACGCGCACGGACATGCCACTTCGTGTGCTCGCCGATCACGGCCGCGCGCTCACCTTCCTGATCGGCGACGGGGTCCTGCCATCGAACGAGGAGGGCGGCTACGTTCTCCGGCGCATCATGCGCCGGGCCGTAAGGAACGCTCGGCTGATGGGACGAGTCGAGCCGGTGCTGCCGCACCTCGTGGACGCGACGATCCGCTTGATGGGCGATGCCTATCCGGAGCTGGCGGAACGGCGTGACTTCATCGTCGACGTCGCCGCACGCGAGGAGGAACGTTTCGACGCGACACTCAAACAGGGCACGACGATGCTCGAGAACGAGATCCGTAGCGCTCGCTCCGCGGGTTCCTCAACCCTGTCCGGCGACGTCGCGTTTCGCCTGCACGACACGTGGGGTTTTCCGATCGACATCACGAACGAACTGGCCCAGGAAGCTGGGCTCGAGGTGGATGCGGCGTCGTTCGAGAAGCTGATGACGGAGCAGCGGCAACGGGCGCGTGCGGCACGTGGCGGTGGCGGCGACGAGCGCGGGGGCGAGACGCTCGAGCCGCTGGCAGAAGAGCGCGGCCCCACTGAATTTCTCGGCTACGAGCACTTGTTCACGACCGCGGAGTTGATCGGCATCGTCTCGGGAGCGTCCTCACAGCCGGCCGCCTCGGCCGGGGACGAGGTCGAACTGGTGTTGGACCGGACCGTCTTCTACCCGCAGGGGGGAGGTCAGGTCGGGGATCGCGGGGTCATCCGTTCATCGGGGGGCGCGGCGACGGTCGTGGACACCTATCCGCTCGTGGCAGGGCTCACGGGTCATCGAGTCGTGGTCGACGAGGGCGAGCTCGCGGTCGGCGACGAGGTCCAGGTCGCGGTCGATCCCGTCGCCCGGAGCGGGAGCGAGCGGGCCCACACGGCGACGCACATCCTCCATTGGGTCCTGCGCGACCGACTCGGAGATCACGCGCGCCAAGCGGGTTCCCTCGTTGAGCCTGGTCGCCTGAGGTTCGACTTCAATCATTACGACGCGCTGGGTGATGCGCAGGTGCAGGACATCGGGGCGGAGGTGCTCGAGCGAGCGTTCCTGGACGACGCGGTTCGGGCGTACGAGACGAGTTTCGATTTCGCTCGGTCGATCGGCGCCATGGCAATCTTCGGGGAGAAGTATGGAGACTTCGTCCGCGTCGTAGAGGTGGGGGAGTACTCGAAGGAGTTGTGCGGTGGCACCCATGTCGCCCACACCAGCCAGATTGGGGTCTCGGTCATCACGGGCGAAGGGTCCGTGGGGGCGAACCTGCGCCGCATCGAGATGTTGGTTGGCAAGGAAGGCGTCGAATACCTGGCGCGCCGGGTGGCGGTGCTTGAGCGCGCCGGCAGACGCGCTCAAAACGGCGCCCGAGGACGTGGCGGAACGCGTGGAACGCCTGACCGCGACACACAAGGAATTGGAGCGCCGGCTGGCGGCCATCGAGCGCCGGTCCGAGGAGAGCGATGCAGCGGATCTCGTCCAGGCTGCGGCCGAGTTGAGCGGGGCCAAGTTGGTTGTTGCCACCCGGGAAGGGGGGGTCGACGCCCTTCGTTCGCTCGCCCAGAAGGTCAAGGGGAGATTGGGTTCCGGCGTCGTGATCCTCGGCGCCGCCGGGGAGGGACGGGCAAACCTGGTTGGCGCCGTTACGAAGGATCTGGTCGAGAAGGGGATCTCGGCAAGGGATTTGCTGGCTCCCGGGGCGACGCTCCTGGGCGGCGGCGGGGGCGGGAAACCCGAGCTCGCGATCTCTGGAGGACCGGCCCACGACAAGCTAGAGGATGCCATCGAGGCCGTGCGGAACGCGGCCCGCGAGGCACTGGGGGGATGATCCTAGGTATCGATCCGGGACGCCGGCGCGTGGGAGTCGCGGCCGCGGACGATGAAACTCGCTTCGCGCGCCCGGTCGAGGTCATCGACACGACGGCTATCGATCCCGTGGATCGCATCGCGGACCTCGTGAAGGAGCTCGGCGCCCGAGCCGTGGTGGTCGGACTCCCCGTGGGACTTTCCGGAACCGAAGGAGCCGCGGCCTCCGAGCAACGTGAGTTCATGGATCGACTTCGACGTTCGCTTAGCGTCGATGTGATCGCGTACGACGAACGCCTCACGAGCGTGGTAGCCGAGCGCGCGTTGCGCGCTGGAGGAGTGAAAGGACGGAAGCTGAAGGGGCTGAGCGATGCGGTGGCCGCCCAGGTGTTGCTACAGGACTATCTGGATTCGACGGCGGGGCCCGGATGAAGTTGACCAGAAGGGGCCGCGTCATCACCGCGCTGGGGATCCTGGTGTTGGTCGCGCTCGCACTGGTCGTTCCCGCCTACCTGTACCTGAAGTCCATCGGGCTGGTGGGGTCCAGCGACCCGGGCAAGCCGGTGCAGGTCGTGGTGCCGGAGGGCGCAAACGCCTCGAGCATCGGCGAGCTCCTCGAGAAGGAGGGCGTGATCCCGTCCGCCTTCGGATTCCGGCTGTCGATGTTCATGGATGGTGGGGACGTTCAGATCCAGGCGGGTGAGTACACCCTCTCGACGGGACTGACGCCGGGGGATGCGTTGACCGAGCTGGAGAAGGGGCCCGAGATCGAGTTCGTGACGATCACGTTCCCGGAGGGCTCGTGGATAGTCGACTTCGCGGCCGCTCTCGAGGAGAAGACGCACATCAAGGCCAAAGACTTCGTCGAAGCGGCCACCTCGGGTGAGATTCGCTCGAAGTATCAGCCGGACGACATCGACACGCTGGAGGGGCTGTTGTTCCCCTCGACGTATCAGATCGTGGAGACGGACACGGCGGAGTCCGTCGTCCAACGTCTCGTCGACGAGATGGAGAAACAAACCGCGGAGGTGGGTTTCGGCCGAGCCAAGCGCACGGGCGTGTCCCCTTACGAAGCCCTGATCGTGGCTTCGATGATCGAGAGCGAGGCGGCGCTTGACGAGGAACGACCCAAGATCGCGCGGGTCATCTACAACCGGCTGAATGAGGGGATGATGCTCGGCATCGATGCGACCGTCCTGTACGCGATCGGGGAGCACAAGGAGACCCTCACGGAATCCGATCTCGCGATCGATTCTCCTTACAACACCCGACTGGTTACAGGGTTGCCACCCACCCCCATCGGGGCCCCCGGGCTCGCGTCCCTCGAGGCCGCGGTGCAACCGACTGATGGACCCTGGCTGTACTACGTCCTTGCCGATTGCGAGGGGCATCACGCGTTCAGCGAGAGCTACGACGAGTTCCTGCAGAACAAGGCGGCCTACCAGGAACTCGAGTGTTAAGGGGCCACGCCCATTTCACAGGGATCCTCGGCTGGCCTCTAGAGCACACGCTTTCCCCCTCCATCCACAACGCTGCGTTCAGACGCATCGGCCTCGATTGGATCTACCTGGGTTTCCCCGTTCCCCCTGAGGATCTGTCGGCGGCCGTGGGGGGCTTGCGCGCGCTTCGATGTACCGGAGCGAACGTGACCATGCCTCATAAGGAAGCGGTTATCGGTCTGCTCGACGAGGTATCCGGTGACGCCGCCTCGGTCGGGGCCGTCAACACGATCCAGCTGGTGGGCGACGCACTGATCGGCCACAACACCGACATCGATGGGTTCCGCGACTTCTTGACGGATGATGCCGGCCTCGACATGGCGGGGCGCAGCGCCGTGATCCTCGGCGCGGGTGGTGCGGCGCGGGCGGTGGTTAGAGCCCTCGACGATCTAGGGGCGGCGCGCTTGACGGTTGTGGTTCGCAAGATGGAGCGCGGGGAAGCACTGGCCCCCCTGGCCACGAGCGCAACCCTCGAAGTCATCGAGTGGAATGGGGCGGAGAACGCGGTCGAAGAGGCCGACATAGTGATCAATGCCACTCCTCTCGGCATGCGCGGCGAGCAACCGTTGGAGAGAGCAGGCTGGCGTGAGAGCCACTGCGCCGTCGACCTCGTCTACCACCCGCACGTGACTCCGTTCCTCGAGCGGGCTCACGCCGGGGGGGCTCGGACGTGGGGGGGCCTGGGCATGCTCATTCACCAGGCTGCGGCCTCTTTTCGCATCTGGACGGGGCAGGATCCTCCTCTCGAAGCCATGTCGGCGGCGGCCGTGCGGCAGCTCGCCCCCCCGCCCGAAGGGCGCTGACCCCCCGAGAACATCTATTCGGACAAGTGGCTTAACTCGGCCACGTGGCATGCCGAAAGAGCATCAGGTGTGAAATGCGACCTTGCACGCCACTAGAGGAGGAGTTTTCGAATGAATAAGGCCGATCTGCTCGCCGCTTCTTTGGACGAGTTTCTAGACGTCTCCCCCGACGTAGAGGCCGCTGCCGTAGTCAGCGCAGACGGTCTTCCCATCGCTTCAGCCCTCCCCCCGTACGTGGAGGAAGACAGGCTGGCCGCGATGAGCGCTGCTCTCCTGACCCTGGGCGAGCGCGCAGCAAGCGGGCTTGGCAAAGGCAGCCTTGCACAGGTGTTCGTCGAAGGTGAGCACGGTCACGTGGTGCTGATGTCGGCGGGAGAATCCGCCGTCCTCGTCGCCGTGACATCAGGCGAGGCCAAGGTAGGCCTCACCCTCTACGAGATGCGCAAGATCGCTGCTCAGATCGAGAGGCACATGGACTCGACGCCTTCGTCCGAGCCCGGTCCCGTGCAGGAAGACATCGTTGAGAAATCCTCCGCCGACATCGTCGCAAGCACCGAGCCGACGCCTCCGGCGCCCTCCACTACGTGGGGTCCGCCGCCGGCAGCGCCCGAGGCCGAACCAGTCTCGACCTGGCAGTAATCCACCGGTAGAGCAACTCAAGGGAGCGGGTAATGCTTAAGGGAACTCTGGACGACTTCACCTTGCCGGACATGTTCCGGTTGATGTCGTTCGCCAAGAAGACTGGGCGTCTCGATGTGGAGCGTCGCGCGGGTCACGGCAGCGTGTTCTTTCGCGAAGGCGAGGTCTATTACGCGGAGTCGAGCCTGACGAAGATCCCCTTGGGCCAGAAGCTCCTTCGCGCGGGTGTGATCACCGAGAGCCAGCTAAACAAGGCACTCGATGCGAACGCCGAAAGCGGGGAACGCGTCGGCGAGATACTCATGCGAACCGGAGTTGTGGATGGCGAGCAGCTGGAGACCGCATTGCGCGCCCAGATCGAGGACGCCGTGTTCGACCTTCTGCGTTGGGACCTGGGTGAGTTCTCGTGGGAGCCCAACGCCGCCGTCGATCCCGAGGTCGGAATCATGGTCAGCGTTGAGAACCTGATCATGGAGGCATCGAGGCGCCTCGACGAGCTCGAAGTCATCACACGCAAGATCCCCTCTGGCAGGACCGTCTTGAGAATGGCGGACAAGCCGCCCGAGGGCGCGGTAGAGATCAACATCACCCCCGAGGAATGGCGCATCCTGGTCCTGGTAGACGGCACCCGCACGGTCACCGAGATAGGAGACCTGGTGGGGCTCGACGAGTTCGATGCGATGCGAACCCTCTACGGCCTCGTCTCTGCGGGCCTGATAGAGGTCGACATGGCCGGTGGGGAAGAGGGAGCCGAGGCACCCGCCACCGAAGCGGCGGAAGAGCCGACCACGGAAGCGGTGGAAGAGCCGACCACGGAAGCGGTGGAAGAGCCGACCACGGAAGCGGTAGAAGAGCCGACCACGGAAGCGGCAGAAGAGCCGGCCCCAGCCGACACTGAAGAAGAAGCAGCGGATCCGCAAGCCGAGGGGCGAACGGATGAGAACGATCCCGAGTTCGCCTCGGCCGGTGACTTCACCGAGCCCCAGCAAGCCGATGCGGGTCTCGACGAGGATCCCGATGTTGACGAGCCGGCACCGGCGGAGGTCGCGACCGGATCTCCCGGCGCCGACCTGATCGCCGAGCAGGGGATCGAGGAAGAGACCGCCTTCGATGATTCGGTTTTCGATGCCGAAGCTCAGGCGGTTGCAGAGGCTTTCGGCGATGCCGCCCAGGACCCGGCCGACGAGCTGGTGCACCAATCATCCGGCCAGCTGGACCCTTCGGAGCTGGTGCAGGGCTCGGACGACGAGCTGGTCCATCAGGCATCCGGCGAGCTGGACCCGTCGGAGCTGGTGCAAGGGTCGGACGACTCAGACGGTGACTCCTCGTCAGAGACGGTTCCGGATTCCTGGTTCGTGGAGCCGGCCATCGCTCAGGACTCGCTTGTCGACCATGCTGCTTCGGACTCGTCCGAGCCGTCGATACCCGCCAACTCGTTCGATGAACCCGCTCCCGGTGAGATGGAAACGCACGAGCCACCGATTCCCGCGGATTCGATCCTGAACGATCTGTTGGGAGAGGTACCGGCCGATGAGGAGAGCCCCGATCGGGCTGAGGGCGATGCGCCGGACGCGCCTCTTCCTCCGATGGAAAACACACCGGAACCTCCGGTCGACGCGCCGCGAGTAGATCGCGCCGCAGTCGTGAGGGAACTCGCGGGCCTCTTCGGTGGAGAGGAAGAGCAGAAGCCTCGGCCGCGTGCAACGAGCAGCTCGTCGCGACCGGCAGAGCCGGATGCACCACCCGAGACAGTGGACGGAGATCAGCGCAAGCGGGTCGAGGACGATGACCAGGTCAACCGGGGACTGATCTCGAGGCTCATCGACGGGGTCAAGGGTCTTTAGCCCGCCCCGGAGGCGGAGAACATCATGAGTTCACGGGGACAGATAGTCCGGAAAAAGCGGTCCACGAATGGAGTGGTCGCGCGACCTTTGAAGGTTGTTGTGACCGGTCCCTTCTCGGCCGGGAAGACGACGTTGATCAAGACGATCAGTGAGGTTGCGATCGTCGGAACAGAGCGCGACATCACCGATGAGACGAAATCCGTGAAGGCTCGAACGACAGTCGCGATGGATTTCGGGAGGATCACGTTCGCCGAGGATCTCACGCTCTTCATCTTCGGCACTCCGGGACAGCGTCGCTTCGAAGTGATGTGGGAGATCCTTTCTGAAGGGATGCTCGGCTTCATCCTCCTGGTGCATGCCGGGGACGAGCGCTCTATCGAGGAGGCGTCGCACATCCTTGATACCTTCCGCGAGTACGCGGACGTTCCCTACGTCATCGGCGTGTCTCACATCGATGAAGTTGACGAGGAGCAGGACGTGGTTCTGGCAAAGGTGCGAGAGGTCCTCGAGACACCCGAGTACGTGGGCGTGATCCCGTGCGACCCCAGGAAACGGGAGGACGTCAAGGCTCTCGTTCTGGAGATACTCCTGGGAGTCATGCAGCGGCTGGAGCTCGCCGAAGGCGGAGCCGAGCGGGAGAACGTCGAGGAAAGCGCCTAGCGTCGTGCTGCGACGGTTCTTTCAGCGTCTCTTCGGAATGACCCCCCGGTCTCCGGTAGCGCCGGACCGCGCCGCTCGTCTCGCGGCTCCACCGCCCCCACCCTCGCCGCCACCTCCACCTCCACCTCCGCCGCCACCTCCGGGCCCCGTTCCGGCTGGACGAGCCGATCCGGAGCCGTTGGTGGGCGAGATGGTCCAACTGTTCCTCGAGGACGGCTCGGTGGTAGCCCTTCCTGCTCATCCCGACCTGAAACGACAGATCGCGTACCTCGCGGGCAATCTCATCCCGGAGCGCCGACCCAGGCCACGAAGGGAGTCGGTGCGGCTCATCTTCCACGATGGATCCGAGGTCCCTCTACGGACCGATTCCGGGGTCGAGAGCTCCCTCGTGTCATACCTCGCGAGCAACATCCTGCCGCCCCGCTAGGCGTGACGGACTCGTCGCCCTCGGTCCTTTAGTCGGGCTGCGCAGGGCCGATAAATCGATAAGAGGGTCACCAGCGCGTCCCGAAAGGTCAACGCGCTCGCGCCCGATGGTCTAACGCGGCCCTATCGCAAGGGGAATGGATGAGCGTGGTATCAGACGCCCGGCCCGCCGGGCAACTCGACGAGCTACTGCTCGCGCGCGCCCTGGTAACGGCTGAGCAGCTCGATGAGGCACACCACCAAGCCGGGCAGCGGGGCCTGCCGCTCGGTCGCATATTGGTGGACCTCGGATTCGTATCGGAGGCCGGTCTCGTTTCTGTGTTCGCAGAGCTCCTCAATCTCGAGTTCGTCGACCTCAGCGAAGAGCACATCGATCAAAGCGCGGTCGCACTCATCCCCGAAGCCGTGGCTCGGAAGCACAGCTGCATACCGGTGTCCTTCGATGGTCCCGTCCTCGTCCTCGCCATGTCCGAGCCGGCCAACGTGGTGGCGGTCGACGACATCCGGGCTCTCACGAAGCGCGACATCAAGCAGGTCGTCGCTACCAAGTCCGATGTGCAGAACGCGATCAATCGCCTCTATCGCCTGGATCGCGCGGCCGAGTCACTCGTCGAGGAGGCGGTGGACGAGCACGAGGCCGAGAACGCGAGCCTCGAGGCTCAGCTGGCCAGTGCGGGGGCGGATGACGCTCCCATCATCAAGCTGGTGAACCTCCTCGTGACGCAGGCTGTCAACGACCGGGCGTCCGACATCCACATCGAACCGGGGGAGAAGACACTTCTCGTCAGGTTCCGGATCGACGGGGTCCTCCACGAGATCATGAACCCACCGAAGGCTCTGCAAGCGGGGATCACCAGCAGGCTGAAGATCATGGCGGATATCAACATCGCAGAGCGTCGGATCCCACAGGATGGTCGCATGGGCGTGGTCGTCCAGGGGAAGCAGATAGATATCCGGGTGGCCACCCTGCCCACGGTCTATGGCGAGAAGATCGTGATGAGGATCCTCGACAAGTCGAGCGTTCTCTTGGAGCTGCAGGACCTCGGTTTCCAGCCCCAGAACTTCACGCGCTTCCAAAAGTCCTTCAAGAAGCCCTACGGCGAGATCCTCGTCACCGGGCCGACGGGGTCGGGCAAGTCCACGACCCTCTATGCAACGATGAACATCCTGAATCGCACGGAGGTCAACTGCATCACGGTGGAGGACCCCGTCGAGTACCGGCTCCCTGGGATCAACCAGGTGCAGACGAACGTCAAAGCCGGTCTCACCTTCGCATCTGCGCTCCGGTCGATCCTGCGAGCGGACCCCGACATCGTCCTTATCGGGGAGATCCGCGACAGGGAGACGGCACAGATCGCGACGGAAGCTGCGCTCACCGGTCACCTCGTGCTCTCGACGCTACATACGAACGACGCTCCGTCGGCCCTTACACGTTTGGTCGAGATGGGCATCGAGCCCTACCTGGTGGCCTCCGCCCTGGACTGCGTTCTCGCACAGCGGCTGGCTCGGAAACTCTGCGGCAAGTGCAAGGAGCCCTACGTGCCGACGCAAGAGGAGCTCTTGGCTGCGGGGTTCGCATTCGAAGACGGCGCAGAGCTTCCGAAGCTCCACCGGGCCGTCGGGTGCACCGCCTGCTCCAACACGGGCTACAAGAGCCGCCTGGCGCTCCACGAAGTCATGGTGGTCACGGAACAGATCGAGAAGCTGGTCGTGGACCACGCCTCCTCGGAGGAGATCAAACGCGTCGCGATAGCCCAGGGAATGATCTCCCTGCGCGATGACGGGATGGAGAAAGTGAAGCAGGGCCACACCTCGATCGAGGAAGTGCTGCGTGTCGTGGTTTAGAGGTGCTCCATACCGCGATCCCCTCAAAAGGCTCAACCCACCGGCGCTACGGCCGATAACCAATGTGCGGAGTGACAGGGAGATGAGATGACACAGACACAGAAGGAACTTGGCGCCGTTCTGCTCGAGCAGGGTCTTGTGACCCCCGAGCAATTGAACGCGGCCAATGAAGAAGAAGCTCGTTCGGGTCGATCCGCCTGGAAAGTGCTCCTGGAGAGCAAGGTTCTCGGCGAGAAAGACCTCCTCAAGGCTCGCGCGGTGCAGATCGGCATGCCGTTCGCCGATCTCGACGTGCTGGAGCCCTCGGAGGAAGCCGTGGCCCTCGTGCCCGAGGAAGTCGCCCGCAGACAGCAGGCCCTACCTCTTGGTGTCGAGGAGGGCAATCTCGTCATCGCCATGGCCGACCCCCGCAACCACCTTGGCGTGGAAGAGATCTCGAAGGGCGTCGGCATGCCCGTCCTGGCCGCGGTCGCACATAGACCAGACCTTCTGGCCGCCCTGGACAAGGTCTACGGCGCCTCAAACGGATCCACGTCCCCCTTGCTGGAGTCCCTGCACGTGGCTCCCGAGGCGGCCGCGGTGGTGCCCACGAACGGCAATCACGACGGTGCGTCCGCCCCCTCGGAGATCGATTCCTTCGGTGCCGAGGATCTGCCGATGGTCGAGGCCGCCGCCCCGACCGCCCCCGCGGAGGTCGCCGAGGAGGAGCTCAAAGAGCCGAACCTGGCCGAGTTCCTCGATCGCGGTCCTCGAGGGCAAGGGCTCTGACCTTCACTTGACCGCCGGGCTTCCGCCGACGATCCGGGTGAACGGAGAGCTGGCAGCGCTTAAGGGCTACCGGAAGCTCCTGCCGAAGGATCTCCAGGAGATCATCTATTCGATGCTGACGCAGAAACAACGGGAGAATTTCGAGGAGAATCTCGAGCTCGACGTCTCCTACGCCCTTCCCGGCAAGGCCCGTTTCCGGGTGAACGTCTTCCAGCAGCGCGATTCGCTCGCAAGCGTCATGCGCCTCATCCCTTACGAGATCAAGACCGTCGAAGACCTCGGTCTTCCGGACACCGTCAAGGAGTTCGCCAACCTACGCCGTGGGCTGGTTCTCGTCACGGGCATCACCGGCTCGGGTAAGTCGACGACGCTCGCCGCCTTGGTCGACATGATCAACTCCGAGCGGGCCGAGCACATCATGACGGTCGAGGATCCGATCGAGTTCCTCCACAGGCACAAGAAAGCGGTCGTGAACCAGCGTGAGGTGGGAACCGACACCTACGGGTTCGGCGAAGCTCTCGAAGCGCGTCCTGCGTCAGGACCCCGACGTGATCCTCGTCGGCGAGATGCGTGACCTCGAGACGATCTCCACCGCGCTAACCGCGGCCGAAACCGGCCACCTCGTGTTCGGCACACTGCACACCCAGGACGCGCCGCAGTCGATCGACCGAATGATCGATGTGTTCCCGCCCCACCAGCAGCAGCAGATCCGCGTTCAGATCTCGGGCACGATCGCCGGGGTGGTTTCCCAGCAGCTATTGCCGACGAGCGATGGCAAGAGTCGCGCCGTTGCGGCCGAGGTCATGGTGGCGACACCCGCCATCCGCAACCTCATCCGTGAAGGGAAGACGCATCAGATCTACACGTCGATGCAGGCCGGCGCCAAGTTCGGCATGCAGGTCATGGACCAGCATCTCGCCGAGCTCGTCAAGAAGGGCACGGTCACGTACGAGATGGGTCTCGAGCGTTCGCACCACCCTGAGGAGTACAACCGTCTAGTAGGGAAGGGTTAGAGATGGCCGACTCGTTCGCATATCGCGTACGGACCAAGGAGGGCCGCATCCTCGAAGGCAAGATGGAGGCTGACGGTGAAGGAGCGGTGGCGACCCGGCTGAGAGGCCAGGGGATGGTGCCGATCCAGATAACCAAAGACGCCAAGGTCTCCATGAAGATGGAGCTCAACATCCTTCCGAAGAGGGTGAAGCTGAAGGACCTGGCCATCTTCTCGCGCCAGTTCGCCACGATGATCAACAGCGGTCTCTCGCTGCATGAGGACGCTGAACATCCTCGCCGAGCAGACGGAGAATCCCAAGCTCGCAGAGGCCATCACCGGTCTTCGCGACGACGTGGAGAAGGGTTCGAGCCTTTCTGCATCGATGTCGAAGCACCCGAAGGTCTTCAGCAAGCTGTACATCTCGATGGTGAAGGCCGGAGAGACCGGTGGGCAGCTCGACATCGTCCTGAACAAGGTGGCGGACGGACTCGAGGCCGATTACAAGCTGCGCCAGAAGGTCAAGTCTGCGATGACGTACCCGATCGCCGTCGCCGGGATCGCCGGCGCTTTGATAGTCGTCATGCTGCGTCTTCATCGTCCCGACGTTCGCCGGGATGTTCGACGGGCTGGGCGGGACACTTCCCCTCCCGACGCAGATCCTCATGACCATGTCGCGAGAAGCGCAAAGTTCCTCATCCCGCTCTTCATCTTCCTCGCGATCGCCGGGGCCATCGCCCACAAACGCCTCAAGAAGAGCAGCCCCGACTATCGCCTGACGGTTCGACAAGCTCAAGCTCAAGATCCCGATCTTCGGCGACCTGTTCCAGAAGATCGCCTTGTCCCGCTTCACCCGTACCCTGGCCCTGTTGCTGAGGGCGGGCGTGCCGGTGCTGCAGGCCCTCGAGATCGTGGGGGACACCACGGGCAACGAGGTGCTCCTTCGCTCCGCGACGGACGTACGCGACAGCGTGCGGAAGGGTGAGTCGATGGCCAGCCCGCTGGAGAAGCACGGAGTCTTCCCGCCGATGGTGGTTCAGATGATCCACGTTGGCGAGGACACCGGAGCTCTCGACGAGATGCTGGACAAGATCTCTGACTTCTACGACCAGGAAGTGGAGTCGACGACCGAGTCGTTGACCTCGCTGATCGAGCCGCTGATGATCGCGGTCCTGGGTGGCATCGTCGGAGCGATGGTTATCGCCCTCTACATGCCGATGTTCAAGATCTTCGACCTGATCAAGTAGCCGAACCACGCATGCCAGTGAACGGGCGCCCCACGTGGGGCGCCCGTCTCGCGTCAAGTCGCGCATCGTCGGGTGAGGCGTGACGTCCCTTAGGCGGAAGGCGAATCTGTCGAAAGCGACAGTTATCTCAAGGGCTAAAGCCATTTCGCCCAGTGCCGATAACTGAAGAGCAAGCCGGATGTTCTGGCGCAGCAAAAGGCAAACCCGTCGAAAGTCGGGGACGCAAAGCCACGGGACCCTGCGGGGTCAGCCGGGTTACCTGCACAGGGACGGTCCTGACGGACCGCCACTCGCAGGCGACGTAAGCGCAAACGGCTCGTCATGGTTACTAGGCAACGTCCCTGGGGCCGGCTTGCGGGGACCAGAGAAAGGGAGGTGCTGGAATGTTCCAGCGGTTCCACGCAATGAGGGAGAGTCGTGAGGGTGGTTTCACCCTTATCGAGCTCCTAGTCGTAATCATCATCATCGCGATCCTTGCAGCGATCGCGATCCCGGTCTTCCTCCGTCAGAGGGAGAAGGGTTGGAGAGCTCAGATGCAGTCTGCGCTGAAGAACGCGGCGACCGCTGAAGAGTCGTGGGGTACCTCGCACAACGGTGGCTACACCAACCTCCGTGCGGACCTCGACACCGAGGGCTTCAAGTCCAATGCGGACGTGAACCTCGACCTCACCAACACCACGCTGGGCGCCACCAGCTTCTGCTTGGAGGCAACGCACGACCGCCTTCCTGCAACAGAAGTCTGGAGCTACGACAGCAACGTGGGCGAGCCTATCCAGGCTGCCTGCTAGGCAATCGCTTCTCGTTTCACCGATCGGGCGGGAGCTTCGGCTCCCGCCCTTTCGCGTTGTGGCAGGAAACCTCTCCTTCCCTTTCTCACAGGGGGTCAAGTCCGTCGGCTGTTCCGCCGATTACCACTGAGTACGGACCGGCTTCATCTCACCCAATCGAGGGACATGAAAAAGGAAGACGGATTCACACTTGATCGAGCTTCTGGTCGTGATGGTGGTGGCGCTCATCATGATGACTCTCGGCGCGGCCGCGATGCGCCACTATTGGTTCGTCCGAAGCGTCGCGAGCGCAAGTCAGCAGGTAACCGCGCAGCTTCGACAGCTTCAGAGTCAGGCGGACTCGGTGAGCCACCCCGTCGTCTATGGGGCGTGGTTCCTTCCGGGCCAGGCGAACTCCGACGAATGGGGCACCCTCACCTACGATCCCACGATCGTTAACGCGGCGGATCGCTGCGCCTTGGGCAGCGCCCCCAAGACCCTGCCTACCGACGTTCGGATAGTCAACGCAGCGTTCACGGACACCACGACCCTGACCTCTGCATGCAAGACCGAGCTCTCGGGCGCCGGCGTATCAAACGCGAGCGCCGCCAAGACCGTCTTCTTCTACGCCCGTGGCAATTCGACCGGCGGCGAGGTGACGTTGGCACGGTCTGGCGTCACCGGCGAGAGGACGATCGAGGTCGCCGCGCTTACTGGAAGAGTGGTGGAACAAGAATGATCAGAGTCCGTAAACGCACCGAGCACGGCTTCACACTTATCGAGGTTCTCGCCGCTCTACTCGTCTTCTCGATTGATCACGCTCGGCATCGTGCCCCTACTGGCGACTTCCATGAAGGCCGCCTCTCTGGCGCGCACCGGAACGGTGGCCAAGAACGCAGGGTTGAAGGCCATGGAGCACGCTCGAGACCTGCCCTACTACAT
This sequence comes from uncultured Actinomycetes bacterium, assembly GCA_963777015.1. Lineage (GTDB taxonomy): Bacteria > Actinomycetota > CADDZG01 > CADDZG01 > WHSQ01 > JACCXF01. Next base: position 24,106 of record CAVZOQ010000001.1, on the reverse strand, counting down.
CTCTTATGCCGCGCAGAACAAGCGCGTCGACCTACTGGACATGTACTTCCCAGGTATCACCACTCTGAACGCCAACCAGACATATACCGGGACCCCAAGCTACACGTTCACTACGAGATGTCATCTCGGGCTCAACGGTTCCTGGGTGCCCTCAGGACCTTCCGGCCGGATACACGGTCACCTATGTCAGCCAGTTCGTAAAGCCTGTTGATGCCGGCACGAACACCGTGAGCTATACACCCGTCGCGCCCGCCGCCGGCTACTCGTGGGACGCGGCCGGAAACCTGGATCTCCCAGCGGCGACCTTGGTGCTGATGAAGGTAACGACCACGTGGCAAGGCGGGAGGAAAGGCTCGCAGCTATCTCATGACGAGTCTTCTCAGCGACCGCAAGTTCGGTGAGGTGCGCCTACAGGGCAGTGCGAAGATCAGTTACGGGCTCCAGGCCCTGACGACCTACGCGGCGGGCTCGTCGGACGCGGAATTGATCGCGAAGCTGGGTCTCTCGGAGTCCAACATCCAATCGAGAGCGGCTTCAACCGCCACCCAGATCGTGACCGGCGGATCGCTGACGCTGACCGAGACGGAATCGGGGAACACGAGCGCCACCCTGATGGATGAGTACACGGGTGTGGACGTCGCTTACGACGCCCCACCGAACCAGACCCCAAGTTCCTCCACGGCCGGCTCCGGAACAGTTGTGAACAGCGATCTGAGCGGGAATCCTCTGGTCGCCGGCCTGGGCGGCACGACGGCCGCGGGTCCGACGCCTGGACTCGAAGTCACGGTTGCCAACGAGCTTCCCGAGGCACACGGCGGATTCTCCTTCGGTTCGGTGCTCGGTCAGGAGGATCTGTGGGTCAACACTCAAGCGGATCACGTGGCGAAGCATCTGAATCCGCTGAAACACGTCTTGTCCGTGAGACCCAGACCCCTCGGAACCGAAACCGGCGCCACAGGATCTACGTTCGCAGAGACGCTGGGGCTGGGCACCACCGGCCGGGGTGTGGCGACGAATGCGACCGTGTCGATCAACGAGACTCAACTCTTGCCGACCACATTCATCCCCACCACTCCAGGCTCTGTCATCCAGATCTCGAACTTCACCGCGACGGTGGATTGCAAGGCGACCGCGGTCGGTGCAACGACCGTCGCCAGCCCCACGTGGACGGCCACGCTGAAGTTCTGGAGCGATCCCACCAATAACGGGAACTTCACGGGGGCCGGGTATACGACCCTGAACCTCTCGGGTAACACGACCGATGTTCTCGCGCACCTATGGGGTCGGAGCGGGTAAGACCAACCCCCTCGTTTACGACGGTGCGACCGCCGCGCAGGACATCTACCTCTTCGAGGACACGACGAGCGGCAAGAGCGGCTACCTCAACGGCTGGTCGAGCCTCTACAACGTCACCACCACCGGCTTCCAGAAGGACGTCGCGAACGGCAAGACGGCCTCGGCCGACATCGGGGGCGCGCTGCGCATCGATACGGCCCCGACCGATAGTGCCGAAAGCAACCTCTTCACTCCAACTGTCACTCGGCAGCCTCAACTGTGCGGCGGTGGACCGACGATGACGATGCCCAGGTCGAACGAATCGGGCTTCACCCTGATCGAGATGCTGATCACGTTGTTCATCCTGTCGTTGCTCACGACGGTGTTCATGCAGGCTGCCTTCTCGGGAACCCGCGGATCGGATACGGCTCGCTCGGTCGCTCGAGTCACGCAGGAAGCAAGACTCGGTTTGAACCGGATGATCAGGGATACGCGCGAAGCGACGTTGATCGAAGATGCGGACGCCAATGGTTACACGGTCAAGATCGATTTCGATTCGAGCGGTACATACAACAATCCCAACTCGGCAGGTGACATAGAGGTCCTGACTTACGCGTACGTAGAGCGCGGACGATCAGATCACGCTGAACGGGGAGCTGTTGGTGAACGGCGCCCGCGAGGTAGCGGGCGAAGACATGTTCAGTTACGCGAGCAACTTCCTCACCTACGACTGGGACGCCGACGGAGTGACGACCGCGGCGGAGCTGGATGACGCTCCCATCCACGGGGTCACCGGCGTGGGCAATAACAACGACACACTCGATTATCCGGAACTGTCGTTCGTCAGCGACGTGCTCTTCAACTTCAGAGTCGTTCTCGACGGTCATTCAGAGCGCTTCTATGGGGGCGCACAACTCAGGAACCGAAGGTGAGGCAGTGATGTTTCGACGCATAAGGGACAACGAAAAGGGCGTGGCGATGGTCACGGTGCTGCTGGTTGGTGCCGTGCTGACCGTCGCCGCCACGACCGCAAGCTTCGTCGCGATCCAGGATCTACGCGCCGAGCACGGACGACCGCAAGGCGTCCTCAGCCCTCGCCTATGCGGAGGCCGGCGTCGATCGCATCATCACGATGATCCGTCGGGGAGATATGACCTGGGCGGACTTCAAGGGTTCCGGCTGCGCCGGATACACGATGGTGGAACGCGCCGGAGAGATCGGCGACATCGGAGGTCGCTACGACGCCAAGATATTGAGGTTCAACCCGACCGCAGTGGGAGTCAACCGGTTCGCCCCTGCGGCGGCCGCCTGTCCTGCGTCGATACCTTCGCCGCGTCATGACGCGGCCCAGTACTTCGTCGTCGAGTCGACCGGCCGGCAGCCACAGGCCAAGCGAGTCGTGCGTCAGGTCATCAAGGTCTCCGCATTGGGGCTTCCGATCGGCGTCTACGGTCAGAGTTTCGAGCTGAACGGCACTCCCAACATCCAGACGGTGAGCGTGATCTCGGACGGCGACATCGTCGGTCGAGGCAAGCTCGCATTCGTAGGGAGCGATCCCTATTACAAGCTGAGTGACTTCTGGCCGAGCCTGAGCACCACCACGAACGCTGCCGGCAGCAGCCCATACGTCTGGGCGCGATCTATCCGAAGAAGAACAGCTCGTCCCAGGAACACAGCGGATCGGGTTTCCCGCTGAACTGTATGGCGAATGATGCCTCGGCGCCACGCATGGGCCAGTCGCAATGGGACCAGAGCGGTGCCGGTGGGACGATCAGCACGACGACGCCTTGCGCGGGTCAGAGCAGCGCACCGCCTCCTACGTCGAAGTTCACCCGAGCGGACTTCGATCGGGTTGCGCCCAGGCCGGCCCTATCGGATCAGGACTACATGACGTTGAAGGACGCCGCAAAAACGACCGGGATCTATTGCTACGTGCCGACGACCGGATCGAAGACCTGTACGAAGCAGGGAGTCGCCCTGTCGGTCAACGCAAACTTCAATATCGGTGACGGGCACCTAACGGGGCTCGGGAAGAGCTTCGTCTTCTACGTCGAGTTCCAGGACCCCAGCGGGGCGATGACCACGAACGAAGTCAAGTGGGGCGCGAACCTCGGGCCCTGTGGGACCGAGTCGGGCGTGTTGATCGTCAGGAACGGCTCATGGCGGATGGAATCGAACTCCGTGATCAACGGGGTCCTGCTCCTTCCCGAAGGCAACATCGACTCCCAGGGAAGCTTCGACTTCATCGGCACCATCATCGCCAAGAGCGTGGCGATGAACGGTGGCGGGACCTTCAGTCTCAATCAGTGCTGGCTCGACAACATGCCGGGCCCGTTCCTCGATGTCACACCGACCGCTTGGAGTGAGGTCGACCGCTAGATCGAATAGAGCTCGAGCGGTCGACCCCACCCCTCTTGGTGTGGGGTCGACCGCTGGAGACCCTCCGCCACTCGACAAAAGGAGACCACTCATCAATCAAGGACGACCCCCAGCGTGTCGAAACAGTTCGTAAGAGTTGTTTTTGTACAAGGCATTGCCGTAACTCTAAAGCTGTCCGTTCGAGTGGTCGAAGACCGCTCTTGACCATAAGGGTTGACGATGTTGAATGAAAATCCCTTCGAAATCCGGCAAAAACTGTTCTCCCGGCAGGACTCGGGAGCGCGTGTGAAAGGTGGACCCGATGGCGGGACCGCAGTTCGAGGACTCTCTGCTGACGGTGGGCGAGGTAGCTCAGGTAATGCGGGTGTCGAACATGACCGTCTACCGGCTGATCAAGTCCGGCCAGATGGCGGCAATCCGCGTGGGCAAGAACTATCGCATCCGGCGTCGCGACGTGGAGAAGTACCTGTCCGATCGGGCCGTTCTGGTAGAGGGCGCTCAATGATGTCGTTCGGCTCCTCTCCGGTCATCGGTCTCGACATCGGAACCAGCGCGGTACGTGCCGCACAGGTTGGGAGCGGACGCTCCGGACGCACCCTCGCCTCCTTTGGACAGGTTCCTCTGCCCCCTGGAGCCGTAGCCGACGGCGAGATCCGTGATGCCGCCGCGGTCTCCGATGCCATCTCGGAGTTGTGGAAGCGAGCCAAGCTGAAGTCGAAGCGAGCGGTCATCGGCGTTGCGAATCAACGCGTTGTCGTCCGCCAAGTCGATCTGCCGTTCTTGGAGGAGAAGGAGTTTCGCAACTCCCTTCGTTTCCAGGTAGCCGACCACATCCCCATGTCCGCCGACGACGCGGAGTTGGACTTTCAGATCATCGAAGACTTCATGACCGAGAACGGTGAGCACATGATGCGCATCCTTCTCGTCGCCGCCGCTCGAGACATGGTCGAGAGCTTCGTGGGCGTAGCCACTTCAGCTGGCCTAAGTCCCGTGGGTGTTGACCTAACGCCCTTCGCGGTCGCCCGTGCCGTCAGCTCCTCCGCCCGCGGTGAGATGGGCGTAGGCGGCGCTGAGGCAGTGGTCGACGTGGGAGCGGGCGTCACGAACATCGTTGTCCATCACAACGGCGAGCCCCGCTTCGTGCGGATCCTTCTCGTCGGCGGCGATGACGCAACGGGTGCACTCGCAAAAGAGCTCGATCTTTCGTTCGAGGAAGCCGAGGCCGTCAAGTTCGATCTAGGCCGCGGTGTCGGTTCGCCCGAGGCGCTCGGAGTTCTGCGTGAGCGAGTCACTGCCCTGGTCGAGGAAGTCAGAGGTTCGATCGACTACTACCTCTCCCAGGACGATAGCGAGGCGATCACCTCGATCATCGTGACGGGCGGAGGATCTCTTACTCCCGGCCTCGCCGAACAACTCGAAACTGTTTCTGGATTGCAAGTTCAGCGAGGCTCCTCACTAGCCGACATGAATATTGCTAGGTCCGGCCTGACACAAGAGCAGGCCGTACAGGTTGAGCCGGTCGCTGCCGCAGCGGTCGGCCTTGCAATAGGAGCGTCCGCCAAATGATGCGTCGAATCGAGCTGCTGCCGCAGACGTATGTCGAGCGCCAGCGCCAGCGTCGCACCTTTGGGTCCGTGCTGGTAGCCGGAGTCCTTATCTTCCTGGCGCTGGTCGCCTTCTGGTTCTACCTCGGGATGCAGATCAGCGGCGAGCAAGACACCCTCGCCGAAGTGCAGACTCAGAATTCCCGCCTGGAAAGTCAGATCGCCGAGCTCGAGCGTTTCGCTCAGCTCGAGCAAGAAGTGAAGGACAAGCAGGTCGCCCTCGAAACAGTGATGGCTGGGGATGTCGACTGGCCCGCGGTCATGACGGAGCTGGCGATGGTCGTTCCCGGTGAGGTTTGGCTCGTGGAGTTCAGGGGCTCGGCCGGCATGACGGAAGGTGCTGCCCAGGTCGGGACGGAAACCGCCCCGGTCCTGATCAATCAAGAGGTTCCGTTCGGCAGAGTGTCGTTCTCCGGCAGGTCACTGACCATGCCGGGGGTCGCCAAGTGGCTGATCGGCCTCGGCAAGGTCAAGGACTTCGAAGCGACATGGCTCGAGGATGCGACCGAGGAAGAAGTCGAGGAGCAAATGGTCATCGGGTTTACCAACACGATCGAGTTCAACGAGCGTGTGGCCAGCGAAAGATTCCAGGGAGGCGAGCGATGAGCGCCAGAACGAGACTCGTACTCGTCATCGTGGGTGTGCTTGCGGTGTGCGCAGTATTTTTCTTCATGTTTATCAAGGGCCGCCAGGCCGAGCTCGGCAAGGTGCGCCAGCAGGTGACCGAAGAGGGGAACCGTACGCAGGAGCTCGAAAGCCGGCTCGCCCGGTTGGAGCAGCTCCAGAAGAACGCTCCTCAGCTCGAGGCCAAGTTGGCCGAGATGCGGGAGTTCGTTCCTGAGCGGAACGACGTACCCAACTTCATCTTCCAGGTCCAGCAGGCTGCGTCACAGGCCGGGGTCAGGTTCGTGAAGATCACACCCGAGGTTCCCAAGCAGCCCCCCGAGGGAGCCTCTCTCGCCGAGGTGCGCGCGGCGATCGGAGCCAGTGGAACCTACTTCGCGATCCAGGACTTCGTGCGACGTGTTTATGCGCTTGATCGAGCCGCCCGCTTCGACAGCATGACGGTGATCGTCAATGAAGATGAGAACGCCCCTGAGGGCGAGCTGACCCTGGAGACCACGGCGCGTGTCTTCTTCGAGCTCCCCCCTGGAGGCGCAGCGGCGGCCACCACGACAACTGAGACGACGACCACCCCGACGACGCCCGCGGCTTCACCCGCACCGGCGACGCCGTAAAGGTCCGCTACGTGGGAGCTTCACGAGTGGCGGCACGAACACGCCGGACCCCCTCCCGAGCGCGCACCGCGCTCGTAGGGATGGGGGTTCTGGCCTTGCTCGCCGCCGTGTGGTTCCTCGTGCTGCCGGGGGCTGACTCCGGGGCACCACTCGCCACGAGCCGCGCCGGTATCGAGGGCGGATCCGGGGCAGGGACTTCAGGAGAATTGGCCGCGCCCACCGAGAACGGCCCCATCGAGACTTTCGAAGTTTTCGCACCGAAAGACCCCTTCGAGCCGCTGGTTATGGTGGCCAACGGAGGGACGAGCGGCTCATCGGGTTCTGGAGCCAAGGAACGCGCGGGCCTGGATCGAACGGCGGGCGACGGTCACGTGGGAGGTCACTCCGTGAAGCTCCTGGATGCCTACGCCGATGGGGACCGGAATCTCGCCGATGTGAACGTCGACGACGCGGTTCATACGGTGACGGAGGGCGAGCGCTTCGCCGACAACTTCGAGCTGGTGTCGGTGCAGGGCGGCTGCGTCACGATGTTGTTCGGGGACGATCAGTTCACCATCTGTGAGGGCGAACAGATCCTTAAGTAACCGCCTCCCGCCGCTCTCGATGCGAGACTAGGCGGATGGGACGGCTCCGATACCTAACGGCGGGCGAATCGCATGGGCCCGCGCTCGTCGCGATCCTCGAGGGTCTCCCGGCCGGCCTGCACGTCTCGGCCGAGGCGATCGGAGACGAGCTCGCCCGTCGACGTCACGGATACGGGCGTGGGCCACGGATGAAGATCGAGCGCGACGAGCTCGAGATCCTGTCCGGCGTCCGTGCGGGTGTGACCCTGGGCAGCCCCGTCGCTCTGGCAATCCGAAACAGCGAGTGGGCCAAGTGGGCCCACGTCATGCCCATCGAGGGCGAGGCCGGCGGTCGCCCCCTCACGCGGCCGCGGCCCGGCCATGCCGATCTGCCGGGCATGCTCAAGTACGACTTCGAGGACGCGCGCAATGTCCTGGAACGCGCCAGCGCCCGTGAAACCGCAGCGAGGGTCGCGATCGCGACGCTGGCGAAGACCTTGCTGCAGGGCCTCGGGATCGCGGTTATCTCCCACGTCGTTCGGATCGGCTCGGTCGCCGTGCAGGACGAGGCGACCGATCCCTCGCCCGACGATGCGGATGCGATAGACGCGTCCCCGGTCCGTTGTTTCGACCCGGAGACCACTCAGGCGATGGTGTCCGAGATCGACGCCGCGGCGGCAGAGGGAGACTCCCTAGGAGGGATCGTCGAGGTGGTCGCGTTCGGCCTGCCCCCCGGCCTCGGATCGCACGTGCACTGGGATCGGAAGCTGGACGGGTTGCTCGCCGGGGCATTGATGGCCGTGCCCGCGATCAAGGGGGTCGAGCTGGGCGACGGGTTCTCGTCCGCCGCGCGGCGTGGGTCGATGGCACACGACGAGATCGAGCCCGATCTCGGCAGGGCGACGCTCCGCGCGGGAGGGACCGAAGGGGGGATGTCCATCGGAGGGTCCCTGAGGGTCCGAGCCGCGATGAAACCCCTGTCGACGCTTAAGAGACGGTTGAGGACCGTCGACCTCGCGACCGGGGAACCCTCGGAAGCCTTCCAGGAACGCACCGATGTCTGCGCGGTGCCGGCCGCTGCGGTTGTGTGCGAGGCGGTCGTGGCATTGGTCCTGGCCGATGTGGTCCTGGACACGTTCGGGGGAGACACCGTCGCGGATCTACGGTCGTCCTGGGAGCGTTTTACCGAGAGGATCGGGCGAAGGGGCGCGGGCGGAGCGAACGGATGATCGTTCTAGTCGGCTTCATGGGGGCCGGCAAGACGACGATCGGTCGCCTGGTCGCCGACGCCCTGGGGCTTCCGTTCGTCGACACCGACGCGCTGATCGAGGCGGAGCAGGGAATGGGGATCGCCGATCTCTTCGCGCTGGAGGGCCAGCGGGGGTTCCGGCCCATCGAGTCGCGCATAGCCGCTGAAGCCCTGAGCGGGCCGGAGGCCGTTGTCGCGCTGGGGGGCGGCGCGGTCAACGATCCCGTTACGTGCAGCGCGCTCGAATGGGCCACCGTGGTGCTCCTCGAGGTTTCGTTCGGGGAGGCGCTGCGTAGGGCTCGTAGCGAAGGAGTGGAGCGACCGATGCTGTCGTCGCACGACCCAAAGGCCCTCTTCGACGAGCGGCGTGGCATCTACGAGAGGATCGCAGACCTGAGAGTTGTCACCGATGGGCGGCGACCGGTGGACATCGCCGGCGAGGTCGTGACGGCCATCGGTTCCGCCGAGCGCGCTCCCGAAGACTTCGAACGCGTGCCGGTCCGGACCGACCCCCAATATGAGGTGTTCGTCGGATACGGCATCGCAACTCGAGTCGCCGAGCTCTGTCCGGCACCCCCAGACGCGGAGACCGTGGTGGTTATGCACCAGCCGACCCTTGGCCCGGTCGCGGGGAAAGTGGCGGACACATTCCAAAGGATCGGGCTCGGAACCCATCTCGTAGAGCTCGATGATGGAGAGCAGGCGAAGACACTTCACGGTGCGGAGGCGCTGTTCGAGCGCCTGGTCGATGCCGGCGTTCATCGCCACGATGTCCTGGTAGCGGTGGGCGGGGGAGCGGCCACGGACGTGGTCGGGTTCGTGGCCTCGACCTTCAACCGCGGGATGCCCGTGATCCATGTCCCGACCAGCCTCCTCGCGCAGGTGGACGCAGCTGTCGGCGGCAAGACGGCTGTGAATCTCAGCCGCGGCAAGAACCTCGTTGGGACCTTCCATCAACCGATCGGGGTCGTCTGCGACGTCGAGGTGCTGAGGTCTCTGCCGGAAGATGAATTCGTCAGCGGGCTGGCGGAGGTCGTGAAGTACGGATTGATCGCCGACCCCTCCCTCCTCGATCTGGTGGGTTCGGGATCGCAACACCTTCGGGACGACGACGGCGAGCTCCGGGCTCTCGTCACCCGTTCGATCGCGATCAAAGCCGGGATCGTCGGGCGCGATGAGAAAGAGATGGGCCAGCGAGCCTGGCTCAACTACGGACACACGTTCGCTCACGCGATCGAGCATGCGATGGGGTACGGCACTCTGCGCCATGGCGAGGCGGTTGCTCTCGGTATGATGGCGGCCGCCTATACGGCCGAGGAGTTGGGTCGCCTCGATCGAACCGAGGTCGAAGCACACGAGAGAGCCCTCAGCTCCGCCGGTCTTCCGACCGCGGCGCGCCTCGACCTGGATGCCCTGGAGGAGGCGTGGAGTCACGATAAGAAATACCGCGCGGGGGTTCGTTTCGTGCTGCTGTCGGGGATAGGGCGACCCGAGGCGGGAGTTCGGGTGCCGCGAGCGGTGCTCACCGCTGCGATCGAGAGGATGGCTACCGAAGCATGAACCTGCTGGTGATCCACGGTCCCAACCTGAACCTGCTCGGGTCCCGCGAGCTGGCCGTCTATGGGCCGGCAACCTTGGCGGAAGTGGACCGAGCTCTGAGTGAGGAGGCCACGCGCCTCGGTATGGAGCTCGAGATACACCAGACCGCCAGGGAAGGCGAGATCATCGAGCTCCTCCACTCGGGCATCGACCGGGTGGACGGTGCCATCGTGAACCCGGCCGCTTATTCGCACACGAGCCGTGCGATAGCCGATGCGTTCCGCGCGGTTCCCTACCCTGTGGTCGAAGTACACCTTTCGAACATCCATGCCCGCGAAGAATGGCGTCGGACGTCGGTTACGGCCGAAGCCGCGCGCGGGATCGTCGCCGGGTTCGGCCCCCGATCGTACGTGGCCGCGTTACACGCTCTAGCGGAGGTGGGTGAGGAGTCGTGAACCACGAAGGACGGGTGAACAAGCTGCAGGAGTCGCTGACCGAGCACGACGTGGAGGCTCTCTTCATCGTCGATCTCGACAACGTGAGATATCTGACGGGCTTCAGCGGCAGCAACGGTCAGGTAGTCATCACCCCGAAGAGCTCTTGGTTCCTCACCGACGGGCGCTACCGCGCTCGGGCACAGGAGACGGTACGAGCCGCCGAGGTGGTGGTCTACGCGGATTCTGCGCTGGTGCCGTTGAAGGATCGTCTGGCCGCAGAGGGCGCCAGGCGAGTGGGTATCGAGGCTTCGACGGTGACCGTCGCGGAGCGCGGTCGCTTCGCGGCCAAACTCGAAGGATTCGAGCTGGTCGAAACGACGGGCGTGGTCGAGGCGCTGCGCAGGACCAAGGATGATGACGAGATCCAGCTGATGCGTCGCGCCGTGGCCACAACGGACGACGCCTTCGACTGGGTGCTGGATCGGCTGGTCGCCGGAGCTACGGAACGAGAGGTGGCGCTCGATCTCGAGGTGAAGATGCGACGAGACGGCGCCGATGAAGTCTCGTTCACCCCGATCGTTGGGTCGGGGCCCCTCAGCGCCCACATCCACCACTCGCCCTCAGACAGGCCGCTCGAGAAGGGGGACCTCGTCCTCCTGGACTTCGGCTGCCGGGTCGAAGGCTATTGCTCGGATCTGACGCGAACGGTCGTGCTTGGGAACCGCATCCCCCGAACAGAAAGAGATGTACGACGTCGGTCTTGTCGGCTCAGCTCGCGGGGTTTGAGGCAGTCGCCCCGGGCGCGCGGACGGTGCGACGTGGATGCGGCGGCGCGGACGATCGTCGAAGCAGCGGGCCACGCTGAAGACTTCGCCCATGGCTTGGGGCACGGTCTGGGCCTCGACGTGCATGAGTCGCCGCGGCTCCACTGGGCTTCAGAGGACACGTTCATGGCGGGAGACATCGTGCACCGTTGAGCCCGGCATCTACGTCATCGGTTCCGGGGGGGTCCGGATCGAGGACTGCGTCCTCGTCACGGAGCTCGGGCGCCGAGGCTTTGACGGGCGCCCCCAAGAAGGAGCTCATCGAGCTGTAACTGCAACTTGGAAAGGGACGGGATGATCTCCACGAACGACATGCGGCCCGGCCAGACGCTCGATATCGACGGCAACGCTCTTCACCATCACCTACTACCAGCACGTGAAGCCCGGGAAGGGCCAGGCGTTCGTGAAGACGAAGCTGAAGAACGTCAAGACCGGAGCGGTCGTCGATCGAACCTTCCGCGCCGACGAGAAGGTCAATCTCGCCGTCCTCGACAAACGCGAGATGCAGTACCTCTACGAGGACGATGCCGGGCTCGTGTTCATGGATAACGAGAGCTACGAGCAGTCGCACGTTCCCGAGGGACTCCTGGGCGACTCGCGTGAAGTTCCTCAAGGATGGGACGGTGTGCATTGTGCCGGTGTACGACGGCACGCCCGTCGGCGCCGAGTTGCCGGTCACGATGCGAGCTGGAGATCACCGATACCGAGCCCGGGATCAAGGGAGACCGGGTCTCGGGGGCGCTCAAAGCCGGCGACGCTCGAGACCGGGGCGGTGGTGCAGGTGCCCCTGTTCCTCGAGACGGGCGAGAGATCAAGGTCGATACGCGGTACTGGCGAATACATGTCGAGAGCGTGAGGCGCCACCTCGGCGCCTCCTCGTGAAGAACGACGAAGGGCAGCGCGAAGGCTCGCGCTCGACGTTCTTTACGAAGCCGAGATCAGGGACTCGCTCCCTCTCGAACGCCTTCGCCGCACACGAGGCCGATGGCTGGGTGGTCCCGGCGAGGACCGTCCGAGGAGGAGCATCCTGGCCGAGAAGGCTTCCGCCGCGGACGTCTCGGCTACGCGCGGGAGCTCGTCGAGGGCGTCCAGGCTCACCAGGCCGACATCGACGAGCTCGATCGCTCGCGTACGCCGACCGGTGGGCGATCGAGCGGATGCCGGTCGATCGACCGGACGCTTCTGAGGATGGCCCTCTTCGAACTGCTGTGGCGCGATGACATCCCGGTGCCGTTGCGATCAACGAGGCCGTCGAGCTGGCCAAGCCCTTCTCCACCGACGACTCCGGCCGCTTCGTGAATGGCCTCCTGGGCAAGGATCGCCGAACTAAGGCACCTAGAGCCCGAGGCCAAGAATGCGGAGGTCTAGCGGACCAGTTGAAGGAGCCGGCGGCGGCTCGGTATGAGTGCTTCGAAATGACCTTTAACTCGGCCCTGTGAGGCCGGAAAGGGGCGGACGACTGTCATACCTGTACGTCGCACGCTTCCTCGCCTGCTGGGAGGCGTTTTTTTGTCTGGGACGGGGCGAGCCCGCTCCGCCACGACGAGGGAGTTCGCAGGTGAAGGCCCGGGTCATGGAGCCGGACGACGTCCGGCGGGCCCTGATCCGCATCTCGCACGAGATCGTCGAGCGCAACAAGGGGACCGACGACCTTGTGATCGTCGGCATCCGGACCCGGGGGGCACCTCTCGCCGACCGGATCGCCGGTGCGATCGCCGAATTCGAGGGCGTGGACGTTCCGCTTCGGGGCCCTCGACGTGACGCTGTACCGGGATGACGTCGCCCTCAGGCGCCCCCGGAGCCTCGAGGCGACGACCGTGCCGGGCGACATCGACGGCCGGATCGTCGTGCTCGTCGACGACGTCCTCTACACCGGCCGCACGATCAGGGCGGCCTTCGACGCCGATCCTCGACCTCGGCCGGCCGCGGGCCATCCGGCTGGCCGTGCTCGTCGATCGGGGGCATCGTGAGCTTCCGATCCGCGCCGACCACGTCGGGAAGAACCTCCCGACGGCCGCCGACGAGATCGTGCAAGGTCCACGTTCAAGAGATCGACGGCGAAGACGCCGTGCTTGATAGGGGAGTACACGTCATGATCAAGCATCTGCTGTCGATGGATCAGCTGTCAGCCGACGACATCACGCACGATCCTCGATACGGCCGAGTCACTGCGCCAGCGTGACCGACCGACCGATCAAGAAGCTTCCGACGCTGCGTGGGCGAACCGTTTGCAACCTCTTCTACGAGGCCTCGACCCGGACGCGGATCTCCTTCGAGCTCGCCGCGAAGCGTCTCTCGCGCCGACGTCATCAACTTCTCGGCCGACTCGAAGTCCTCGGTCGCCAAGGGCGAGATCCTTCAAGGACACCGCTTGGACGCTCGAGGCGATGGGCGTCGACGCGATCATCGTGCGCCACGGCTCGTCCGGCGCGCCGCATCAGCTCTCGCGTGGGTCAAGGCGAGCGTGCTGAACGCCGGGGACGGACGGCACGAGCACCCGACGCAGGCGTTGCTCGACCTCTTACTCGATGCGCGAACGCTTCAAGGATCTCGAGGGGCTCAAGGTCGCGATCGTCGGCGATGTGATCCACTTCGCGCGTCGCCCGGTCGCAACGTGAAGGGCCTCGTGACGATGGGCGCCGATGTAACCCTGGTCGGACCCCCGACCTTGATCCCGCCACAAGCGGCGAGCGTGGGGAGCGTGAGCGTCTCCTACGACCTCGACGAGGTGCTCGGCGATATCGATGTCTGCTACCTGCTGAGGGTGCAGAAGGAGCGTCAGTCGCGAGCAGCTCTTCCCGAGCATGCGCGAGTACGCACGGCCTTGTGGGGACTCGACTCCGAAGCGCGTCGCGCAGATGAAGCCCGACGCCCTGATCATGCATCCCGGCCCGATGAACCGAGGGGTCGAGATCGCGGCAGACGTTATCGGAATTGCCGCGGTCGATCATCCTCGACCAGGTGGCGAACGGGCTGGCGGTCCGCATGAGCCTTCTCTACCTCATGCTCGGCGGTCCCCGAAGAAGGGGAGGTGGTCGGATGAGCGACTTCCTGCTCAAGGGCGGACGTCTGATCGACCCTGCGGCCGGGACGCGACGAGGTCGCCGACGTCCTGATCGAGCGACGGGATGATCGGCGCGGTCGGGTCGGCCCTAGACGGCGAAGGGAGCCGAGGTGATCGACGTGTCTGGGGCGATCGTCGCCCCGGGACTGGTCGATCTACATACGCACGTCCGCGAACCGGGTCGCGAGGACGAGGAAACCATCGCGTCCGCTTCTGCCTGCCGCGGCGGCCGGCGGCTACACCGCGATCTGCACGATGCCCAACACCGACCCCGTGGCGGACTCGGCGTCGATCGTCGAGAAAGTCTGGGCTCTCGGGCGCGAGGCCGGCCTGGTCGAGGTCGTGGCCGCCGGAGCTCTGTCGAAGGGTCAGACGGGCGAGAAGATGGCCGACATCGGCGAGATGGCGAGCTCCGTCGCCGGAGTTCGCCTGTTCACCGACGACGGTCATGGCGTGCAGGATTCCTTGTTCGCTCGACGCGTGATGGAGTACCTCGTGACCTTCGACGCGATCTACGCGGAGCACTGCGAGGACGAGGCACTCGCCGCCGGGGGGCTCGATGCACGAAGGGGACCGTTCGATGGCACTCGGGCTGCGCGGCATCCCAGCCGAAGCGGAGGAGCTGATGGCCGCACGTGACATCGCTCTGGCGCGATTGACCGGCTGCCGTCTGCACCTGCTTCACATCTCGACGGCGGGGACGGTCGAGCTCGTCCGCACGGCCAAGGCCGACGGTGCCCGTGTCACGGCCGAAGCAACTCCACATCACTTCTCGCTGACCGATGCCGAGCTCGAGAGCTATGACCCCAACGCCAAGGTCAACCCACCGCTGCGAACCGAGGAAGACAGGGCTGCGATCATCCAGGGGTTGGCCGACGGCACGATCGATGCGATCGCGACCGACCACGCTCCACACGCCCTAGAGGAAAAGGATGTGGAGTTCGAGTACGCGCCCCCGGGATGGTCGGTCTGGAGACCTCGCTCGCGCTCACGCTGACCGAGTTGGTCGCGCCCGGTCATCTCTCACTCGCGCGGGCGATCGAATTGCTCTCGGTGGAGCCGGCCCGCCTACTGGGATTGAACCAGGGTGGACCGCTCGCACCGAGCCGGCCCGCCCATGTGGTGGTCTTCGACCCGAACTCGGAATGGACGGTGGTCCCCGCCCGGCTTCGCTCTCTCTGTAAGAACACCCCCTTCGGGGGCCGCGTGCTGAAGGGCCGCGTGCTGCACACGTTCTTCGGGGGCCGAGCCACGGTCCGGGATGGCATCGTCCACGAGAAGGAGCTCGTGTGAAAGAAGCCCTCCTGGCGCTCGAGGACGGCACGATCTTCCGAGGTACCGCATTCGGCGCATCCGGCACGATCACGGGTGAGCTCTGCTTCAACACATCCATGACCGGCTATCAGGAGATCCTGACCGACCCCTCGTACCACGGACAGATCGTCACGATGACCGCAACCCAGATCGGTAACACCGGGACGAATGCGCACGATGACCAGTCGCGTCGCCCATGGGCGGGCGGGTTCGTCGTGCGCGACTTCGTGGAAGAGCCATCATCGTGGCGGTCCGAGCGTTCTCTTGGAGATTTCCTCATCGCCCACGGTGTCCCCGGCATCGGCGGGGTGGACACCCGGAGGCTCGCCCGCCACATCCGGAGCCGCGGGGCCATGCGGGCCGCTCTCTCCTGCGACACGGTCGATCCATCGGAGTTGACCGAGGTGGCCCGCTCCTCACCTCGGTACGAGGGAAGGGATCTCGTTGCGGAGGTGACGACGGAGCGACCGTACGGATGGGGAGTTTCCGAGCTCGGGATGCGGGCGAACACCGGTTACGCCGCGGGGGCCGAGCAGGCGCCGGCGACGCGGTCCCTTCTCGAGCCCCCGACCTCCGGCCGGATCCCCATAGCGGCTTTGGATTTCGGGATCAAACGAAACATCCTGGACCTCCTCGTCTCTGCGGGATTCGACGTCACGGTGCTGCCGGCGTCGACGCCATCGGGGGCCATCCTCGGGGGCGGTTACGAGGGCGTCTTCCTGTCGAATGGGCCGGGGGACCCGGAGCCGGTCGACTACGCGATCGAGACGGTTTCGGCTCTCGTCGGCCGCGTGCCGGTCTTCGGCATCTGCCTGGGCCACCAGATACTGGCTCTCGCGATGGGCGCCCGAACCTTCAAGCTTCCCTTCGGCCACCGGGGCGGGAACCATCCCGTCAAGCGCCTGGCGCACGATCGTGTGGAGATCACGTGCCAGAACCACGGCTTCGCGGTAGACCCGGCGTCTCTGGCGGGTACGCGGGCCCGGTTGACCCATGTGAACCTTAACGACGGGACCGTCGAGGGTCTCGAGGTCCCCGGTTTCGCTTTCAGCGTTCAGTACCACCCGGAGGCGGGACCGGGCCCTCACGACTCGCGCTATCTGTTCGACGAGTTCCGGCGTCTCATCGCTCGGTTCGAGTCGCGAGACGTGCAGACCGATGACGTAGTGGCCCAGGCTCAGACAGCCGGATAAGGAGGAACCATGGGGCGAGGCGATAGACGGAGGACCCGCTGGAAGAAGGATCGCCAGCGCAAGAAGAGAGCGCGCGAGCGCCGTAGAGCCGAGGACAAAGGAGCTCCACGCCGGTAATGAGTTCGGGCATCGCCGGTCTCGACCACGTAGCGATCACGGCTCCCGAGGAGCTTCAAGCTGAGGTACTCGACTGGTACGCCCGTTGTCTGGAGCTGGATCCGATGGAGAAACCGGACGGCACACGGGCGGGCGGGGGATGGTTCCGCGTCGGAGCCCAGGAAGTCCACGTCACGGTGGATCCACACAATCCTCCTCGCTCGTCGCACTTCGCCGTGATCGTCGATGACTTTACGGGAGTTGTGGAACGACTACGCGCCGCCGGAAGTCACATCGAGCAAGCGTCGGTGATCCCGGGCCGGCGCAGGTGCTACACGCGTGATCCGGCAGGGAACCGCATCGAGATCGTTACGTACGACGAGCCGAAGTCGATCGTTTCCTACGAAGAGCGTTCCGAGGGGAGCGGCTAGTGCCCGCACGCGACGACATCAAGAAGATCCTCGTGATCGGATCCGGACCGATCGTGATCGGTCAAGCGTGCGAGTTCGATTACTCGGGCGTGCAGGCTTGCAAGATCCTTCGGGCCGAGGGATACGAGGTTGTACTCGCCAATTCGAATCCTGCGACGATCATGACGGATCCGGAGTTCGCCGACGCGACCTACGTCGAGCCCATCACCCCCGAATACGTCGCCAAGGTCATCGAGCGGGAGCGACCAGATGCCTGCCTCCCCACACTGGGTGGTCAAACGGGCCTGAACGTAGCGATGGACCTCGCCGCGGCCGGCATCTTCGAGAGCTTCGGGGTGGAGCTCATCGGCGCGGATCCTGAGACGATCAGACGGGCCGAGGACCGGCGCGTCTTCAAAGACGTCATGACGGAGGCGGGGCTGGATCTTCCCCGCTCCGCTTTTGCCTATTCGGTCGAGGAAGCGATCCAGGTGGCCACCGAGCTCGGGTTCCCGGTCGTGATTCGCCCGTCCTACGTCCTCGGAGGTGGGGGGTCCGGGGTGGTTGGTTCCCCGGCCGAGCTCGAGCCGGTGGTCGCGGAGGGCCTCAGGCTCTCGCCCATCGGCGAGGTCCTGGTGGAGGAATCGATCGCGGGCTGGAAGGAATTCGAGCTCGAGCTGATGCGGGATCGAAACGACAACGTCGTCGTGGTCTGTTCCATCGAGAACATCGACCCGATGGGGGTTCACACGGGGGACTCGATCACCGTCGCGCCCGCGATGACCTTGACCGACGTCGAGTATCAGGGCATGCGTGATGACGGAGCGAAGGTCATGCGCGCCATCGGCGTCGAGACCGGGGGCTCGAACGTTCAGTTCGCCGTTCATCCCGAGTCCGGGCGCCGTGTGGTGATCGAGATGAACCCGCGCGTGTCGCGCTCCTCGGCGCTGGCTTCGAAGGCGACCGGCTTCCCCATCGCGAAGATCGCGGCCAAGCTGGCGGTCGGCTACACACTGGACGAGATCACGAACGACATCACCAAGAAGACGCCGGCTTCGTTCGAACCTGCGATCGACTACGTGGTGGTGAAGATCCCTCGGTGGGCCTTCGAGAAGTTCCCCGGGGCCGACCCCATCCTGGGCACGAAGATGAGATCCGTCGGCGAGGTGATGGCCATCGGGCGCACGTTCGTCGAGGCGCTCCAGAAGGGGTTCCGTTCCCTCGAGCTGGGCCTCGATGGGGTGGGGGGGCCGCGTTTCGATCTCCCGGATGACGAGTTGCTCGACCGCATGTCGTCCCCGATCGAGGATCGCCTGCACTTCATGGAACGAGCGCTCTATTCCGGGGTGGATCCGGCCGAGGTGGCTCGACGTTCGACGATCGACGGATGGTTCGTCCTGCAGTTGGCCCGCGTCGCTCGCGAACGAAGACACCTGGAGTCGTTGGGATCGCTGGCCGCCGCCACCGAAGCGGATCTGCGCTCCTCGAAACGCCTGGGATTCTCGGATCGCCAGCTGGCGGAGCTGTTGGACAGCGACGAGTGGACGGTCAGAGCCAGGCGCTTGGAGTTGGGTGTGGCCCCCACATACAAGACGGTCGACACCTGCGCGGCCGAGTTCGAGGCTGCGACCCCGTACCACTACTCGACCTACGAAGAAGAGGATGAGGTCACGCCGAGCGACCGGCGCAAGGTCATGATCCTGGGTTCCGGGCCCAACCGGATCGGTCAGGGCATCGAGTTCGACTACTGCTGCGTCCATGCTGCGTTCGCGCTGAGCGAGGCGGGGTTCGAGACCATCATGGTCAATTGCAACCCCGAAACCGTGTCGACCGACTACGACACCTCGGACCGCCTCTACTTCGAGCCGCTGACCCTCGAGGACGTCCTGAACGTGGTGGAGGTCGAACGTCCCGAGGGCGTGTTGGTGCAACTGGGGGGCCAGACCCCACTGAAGCTCGCACGTGCCCTGGAGGAGGCGGGCGTCCCGATCATGGGGACATCGCCGGAGGCGATCGACCGGGCCGAAGACCGCGAGCGGTTCGGCGCATTGCTAGCGGATCTCTCCCTTCCGCATCCTCCGAACGGGATGGCACGCTCCCTCGCCGAAGCGGCGGCGATCGCGAACTCGATCGGGTACCCGGTCCTGGTGCGGCCGAGCTACGTCCTGGGTGGTCGCGCGATGGAGATCGTGTACGAGGAGTCGTCCCTCGAGCGATACATGCGCACGGCTGCGAGCGTCTCGCCCGCCCATCCGGTGCTGATCGATAGATTCCTCGAAGGCGCCATCGAGGTTGATTGCGATGCGGTCTTCGACGGGCGCGATATGTACACCGGGGGCGTCCTGGAGCACATACAGGAGGCGGGGATCCATTCGGGGGACTCGGCTTGCGCGCTCCCGCCGTTCACGCTCGGCGAGGACCAGATCCAAAGGATCATCAGCTACACCCGTGCGCTCGCCGAAGGACTGGGCGTGCGAGGTCTCATCAACATCCAGTTCGCGGTTCGCGGGGATGAGGTCTTCGTTCTCGAAGCCAATCCGCGCGCGTCGAGTACGGTGCCGTTCGTCTCCAAGGCGACGGGGGTGCCGCTGGCGAAGATAGCCGCTCGGGTGATGGCCGGAGCGTCACTCGCCGAGCTTCGAGAGGAAGGGCTGGTGCCCGACCGAGACGTGGGACACGACGGGCTCGAGCACGTCGCCGTCAAGGAGGCCGTGCTGCCGTTCGAACGTTTCCCGGGGGTCGACACGGTTCTCGGACCGGAGATGCGCTCGACGGGTGAGGTCATGGGGATCGACTCCAACTTCGGGCTGGCGTACGCGAAGGCCGAGATCGCCGCGGGGATCCGGCTTCCCACCAAGGGGTCGGTGTTCATCTCGGTGTCCAATCCCGACAAGCGCTCCGTGATCTTCCCCGCGAAACGCCTCGCGGATCTGGGTTTCCAACTTCTGGCTACGCGGGGGACGGCTCAGGTACTGAAACGCGCGGGCGTGGACGTAACGATCGTCGGGAAGGTGTCGGGCGACGGCAACGCCGAAGAGGGCGCGAACGTGGCCGAACGGATCTCGGACGGGGAGATCGAGATCGTCTTCAACACCCCGTTCGGGCGGGGAGCTCGCACGGACGGCTACTTCATCCGGACCGCGGCCGTCTCGGCGGGGGTGCCCTCGTGCACCACGATGGCCGGCATGGCCGCGGCCGTTCAGGCGATCGAGGCGCTCATCGGCGAGGCTGTGGGGGTGCGCTCCCTTCAGAGCTTCCTCGAAGCGACGGCTCGGGCTCGGGTCATACCTGCGAAGATCGATTGATGCACATCGCGCGAGGCGAGGTTCTCTCGCACAAGAAATACGGAGAGCACTACCACTCCCTCACCATCGTGGCGCCCGACATCGGCGGGAAGGTTCGCCCCGGCCAGTTCGTGAACATCCGCTGCGGAACCGATCGCTCTCACATCCTGCGGCGGCCGTTCTCGGTCTACCGGGTGCACAAACGTGGGGGCTGGGCGTCCACGATCGAGATCGTCTTCGACATCCGCGGCCCCGGCACCGATTACCTGTCGACGCTGCGCGGCCATTCGATCGTTGACCTTATGGGACCCCTCGGGCGTGGCTTCTCCCTTCCGAGGCGACGGGCACACTGCTTGTTGGTGGGCGGAGGGATCGGGGCCGCACCCCTCTTCTTCCTGGCCGACGAGCTTCGAAACGAGGGCCACCGCGTCGACGTGATCCTGGGGGCGCGATCGATGCGCTTCCTGCTGAATCCGATCGAGGTGAGGAGGTTGGCCTCCATCTATCGCATCACGACGGAGGACGGCAGCATGGGCGATCGAGGGCGGGTCACCGACGTGCTCGAGGAGACGATCGAGCGATGTCAGGCCGAGATCATCTATTCGTGCGGACCTCATCCCATGTTGGCGGCGGTCTCGGGAGCGGCCGCGGCGCACGAACTCCCCGTGCAGGTGGCCGTCGAGGAGTTGATGGCGTGCGGCTACGGCGTGTGTATGACGTGCGTCATGCCTCTCAAGGATCGTGCCGCCCGCAAGGACAAAGAGGCGAAAGACGAGATCCTGTACGCGCGCTCGTGCACCGAAGGGCCGGTCTTCAACGGCGGGGACGTCATCTGGGACGGGAACATGGGAGCTCTCGCCTCGGACCAGCAGGAGCTCTCGCCGGGGGGCGTGCCCTCTCGCCACGGGCCACTCGAAGAGCAACCGAGCGAACTCGCCCCGCCGGGGAACTGACGTGTCCGAGAATCTGGCGACGAAGCTGGGAACCCTGGAGCTTGCCAATCCGGTGCTCGTCGCGTCGGGGACCTTTGGATCGGGGCGCGAAGGGAGCCGCTTCATCGACCTGACCACGCTCGGCGGGGTCATCGTGAAATCGATGACCCTCACGCCATGGAAGGGCAAGCCGACGCCTCGGATGTGCGAGACCCCCTCGGGGATGTTGAACGCGATCGGGATCCAGAACAAGGGCGTCGATCACTTCATCAAAGAGGATCTTCCCTGGTTGAAGAAGCAGAACGCGACCGTTATCGCATCGATCGCGGGAAACACCGTCGAGGAATTCGTGAAGGTGGCGGACAAGCTCAGGACGGGTGGGAGAGGGATCGCCGCGGTCGAGATAAACATCTCCTGCCCCAACCTCGAGGACCGGAACAACATGTTCTCGCACTCGGCGGGATCCACGGCGGCTGTGGTGGAAGGGGTGAAGGGGGCCCTGAAGAAGATGCCGGTGTTCCCCAAACTGTCACCGAACGTCACCTCGATCACCGACATCGCCGAAGCCGCCCTCGAAGCGGGGGCCGACGGGCTCTCGTTGATCAACACCGTCTTCGGCATGGCCATAGACATCGAGAGCAGACGGCCCAAACTCGCGGGCACGGTGGGTGGGTTATCCGGACCGTCCATCAGGCCGGTGGCGGTCCGCGCCATCCATGAGGTTCACCGCGCCTGGCCCCACGTCCCGATCATCGGCCAAGGGGGGGTTGCTTCGGGGGAGGACGCATTGGAGCTCATCCTGGCCGGCGCATCGGCGGTCGCCGTCGGGACGGCGAACTTCGTATCGCCTCGCGCCGCCGAGGAAACGATCGCCGGCATCTCCGATTACCTTTCCCGCCACGGCGTCGCCACGGTGACCGACCTGGTGGGCGCCGTGAAGCTGGAGGGATAGGCGATAGTCAACCCTCTGTGCGTGGCCCTGGATACCCAGGATCCAGATGAGGCCCTTCGACTCGCTCGGGCCACCGAGCCACACGTTGGGGCGTTCAAGGTAGGCCTTACGACCTTCGCCACGGGAGGCGACGGCTTGGTTCGCCGGCTCGTCGAGAGTCGACCCGTGTTCCTCGACCTGAAGTTCCACGACATCCCGGCCCAGGTGCACGGTGCGGTCGACGCGGCCGCACGGCTCGGCTCGACGTACACGACCGTGCACGCCTCGGGGGGAGAGCAGATGGTGTCGGCCGCGGTCGAAGGGGCCCGCGGGCGAGTCGCGGTCCTGGCCGTCACCGTGTTGACGAGCATCGACGAGGCGGCGCTGGCGGACCTGGGGGTGAACGATCCGGCCGAGAAACAGGTCCTGAGATTGGCCGGGCTGGCGCTGAGAGCCGGCGCCGACGGGGTCGTGTGCTCGCCTCTCGAGGTCGAGGCGATCCGGCGGAAGTTCGGGGCCTCGGATGACGGCGGTCCCCTGGTGGTGGTTCCCGGCGTTCGCCCATCGGGCGGGGTGGCCGACGACCAGCGGCGAACGTCCTCACCCCGGGCGGCGCTCCAAGCGGGCGCCGACATGATCGTGGTGGGCCGCCCGATAACCCAGGCGGCCGACCCGGGCGCCACGGCGGGCGCGTTGCTGGCCGGGATCTCATGAACCCGAACGAGATCGTCGAGGTCCTGGAGCGGAGGGCGGCGGTGCAGAGAGGCCACTTCCGTCTGTCGTCCGGTCTCCACTCGGACACGTTCGTGCAGAAGTTTCGCGTCTTCGAGCACCCCCGGCTCACCCAGCGGTTCGGGGCCTCGATCGCCGAGCTCTTCGAGGGGGAGTTCGACGCGGTGGCGAGTCCCGCGTTCGGAGCCGTCGTGCTGGGTTTCGCCACCGCACTTGCCGCCGACGTGCGGGTCGTCTTCGCGGAGCGCGTCGAAGGCGCGATGACATTCCGGCGTGGCTTCGAACTCGAGCCACGCGAACGGGTCCTGGTGGTGGAGGACGTGATCACGACGGGTGCGTCCGCGGCGAGGTGGTCGAGCTCGTCCGGCGGACGGGAGCCAACCCGATCGGTATCGGGGCGCTGATCGACCGCTCCTCCGGACGGATCGACCCGCGGCCCCCATTGAAAGCGTTGCTCAAACTCGAAGCCAGCTCGTGGGCCGAGAAGGCATGTCCGCTGTGCAAGGCGGGCGATCCTCTGACGGATCCCGGCTCTCGCCGCCTTCACGGTTGAGCGGTCGGTCACCCGCATCGGGAAAAAAGGCCCCCTAGCAGGTGAAAGAGGACGGGCTTCGTTGCGGCGGGGGGGTGGGCTGCCTATACTCCGGTGCAACCCGCGCGCCGTTTCGTTTCGCGGATACGCGCCCGTAAGCATCCGTTAACTACCGTCGTTCGTGTTTCCAAGGAGGTCGCTCGTTATGCCGTTACCCCCACCCCTCACTGAAGAGCAACGAAGAGAGGCTCTCCAGAAGGCGGGGGTCGCACGACGCAAGAGGGCCGAGCTCAAGGAACAGTTGAAGAGCGGCCGCACGACTCTAAGGGAGCTCATCGAACGAACGGATGACGAGATCGTGGGCAAGATGAAGGTGTCGAACGTTCTCGAATCGCTCCCCGGCGTGGGACGCGTGCGGGCCCGAAAGCTGATGGAGCGGCTCGACATCTCGGAGTCACGCCGGATGAGGGGACTCGGAACGAAACAGAAGGAGAACCTGCTCTCAGAGTT